>NZ_VTTI01000026.1 GCF_008641105.1 Halopseudomonas salina | reverse complement strand
TAGGATTCAGCGCAAACCTTGGTCAATGCCGCTGTCAGAGTGGTCTTGCCATGGTCGACGTGACCGATGGTGCCCACGTTAAGGTGCGGTTTTTTACGTTCAAACTTCTCTTTAGCCATCGAGAGACCCCTTATTCGTGAGTACGATGCGCGTGTCACGCGACCATTAAATAAAAGGCAGATATTCGCATATCTGCCTCTATACTGGAGCTCATGAGCGGAATTGAACCGCTGACCTCACCCTTACCAAGGGTGTGCTCTACCAGCTGAGCTACATGAGCATTCAGACTTGTTGCAGAGCCAGATTGGAGCGGGTAGCGGGAATCGAACCCGCACCATCAGCTTGGAAGGCTGAGGTTCTACCGTTGAACTATACCCGCCTAGCACTGGCTTATTGCGAAATCTGGTGGAGGGGGAAGGATTCGAACCTTCGAAGCTTTCGCGTCAGATTTACAGTCTGATCCCTTTGACCGCTCGGGAACCCCTCCGTAAAAGAGGCGCCATTTTCTTCACTTGGCGCCACACTGTCAACACATTTATTAGCAAAAACCGCTACTTGTATGCTGAAAGTGATTTTCGGTGCCACCCAATCTGGAGAAAATGAGTCGCAACGCGGCGCATATGATAGGCCAAGCGCTTTCAGTACGCAACGGGATCACAGGGATCGAACTGATGCTGCAGCCCGGGAAAGCTCTCGCGCATGCGGGCCAGCATCGATTGATCCACTAACCTTCTGGCGTCAGCATCAACCTGTACCAGGTATTCGGCGGAGACCTTCTCAAGCGCTTCCACCTCAACGCCGTAACCCTCGGCCTGCAACTGGGCCTGTCGCGCAAGTGCATAATCCTCGCGACTGAACACCCCAAGAGATATGTTCCCAGCCAACGGGCCCTGACTAATCAGAAAACTGTCAATACCCTGGGCCTGCAACAACTTCAATCGCTGAATGGCTTCAGGCGACCCTCCCTGTACTGGAAATATCAACCAATAGTCGAGCGCATCTGCCACCTCCCTGGAGATAACTTTTGACTGTATTGACAAAGCCAGAAGCCTTTGACGCAACTGCTCGGCTTTCTCCGAGGTTTTAAAGGCCCCCAGATTGACGCACAGACTGGCAGGAGTGGCCGGCAAGGTAGTGGACTCATGACGCACTAGCGACTCTCCGGCACTCTCAGAGGCGAGACCCTCCAAAGGCACATCAGCAGAGTCGTAGAGCGCTTGCACGGCTTTATCGTCCTGCAATTGCCACAACGCATAGAGGACATTCAACAACAGTAGAAAAAGAAATACCGAGCGCATCATGCTTCCCCGAGCGGACAAGCCAAGGCAAGTCCTTCGAAAACAAGATCACTTATCACTTCGCAGTCCCCTTGCAGGGCTTCAGCCATCCGCTCGGCATCACCTCCGGTCAGTATTACCAGCATGTCTTCACCCAGAAGCTGATGCGCGATACGACTCTGTTCGCGAACAAAGCCAGCCAACATGAGGTCACAGCCATATTCCACGGCCTGCGCGGTTGTGTTACCCGGGGTGGGTAAAAGCAGATCTCCCAGCAAACTTTCGTCATAGCGTATGAGGCGTGTATGCCTCTTCAAACCGTTGCGCAGAAGCTTGCTGCCAGGTGCAATATAGCCACCCAGATGCTGGCCCTCAGGATCAACAAAATCAACTGTAATGGCTGTCCCAAGATCAATTACAACACATGCACGGCCACACCGATTGTAAGCTGCGACCAGTGCCAGCCAACGATCCATCCCGAGCTTGCTGAAGTCTGCATAGCCATTACGAACTCCGGCAAGTTCGAGACTGCCTCTGGCCAACATAGGGTGCAGCTTGAGCCAACTGGTCAATTGATCCATGACGACCTGTGTCTCTTCGGGAGACCGTACACTCACCAGCCGACAAGCATGAATCTCGCGCTCCTGGCCCCCGAGTAACAACTGCAGCTCAACCAGGTCAGGCGCCATATCCCTATCCCTTACTCGCCCCTCGCGATCCACCAGGCGCCACTTGATCAGCGTGTTCCCACAATCCAACTCAAGAAGCATCCTGTTTCCTCAGGCTGACTTCGCCCCCATTGGCCAGCACCAAACCATCATCCGTCTCAAGCTTGAGAGCCCCACGCTCAGTAACGCCACAGTGACGCCCTGAAATTACATGACTACCAGACACAACATTCACCATATGACCAAACCAGGCATCTAGCTGCTGCCAACCCGGTACAAATGGTTCGAAACCACTGTGTCGAAATATTTCTATTGCTTTCAGCAATTTTGCCGTGAAAAGTGCGACCAGCTTGTTCCTGTCCAGTTCGCCCTGAGGGGAAGACTGAAGTAAAGATGTCCAGGCTTGCTCAATAGGTCCTCCTGACTCTTCCCGCATCAACACATTGATCCCCACGCCGATGACCACGACACAGTCAGAAGTCAGATCACCCGCGATCTCGATCAGAATCCCGGCGAGCTTTTTACCGTCAAGCAAAATATCATTGGGCCACTTCAACTCAACACCATCGTAGCCGCAATCCTGGAGGGTTTCTGCCAGGACTATACCCACCACCAGGCTAAGCCCCTCAAGGCCTTGAGCACCGGTATCAAAGGGCTCGGTAACACTCAAATAGATGTTCTGCGCATAGGGACTAACCCAGGCGCGGCCCCGCCGACCACGACCCGCACTTTGCTGCTCACTAACACATACAAGACGGCGACGACCGAACTCGGACATGAGTCGCTGTGCCTCGGCGTTAGTTGAGTCGACATCCTGATAGAGGTGCCAACTCCAGAAGTTTCTGCAGTCGGCAGGAAGATGGTTAAGGATCACCTCCTCTTCAAGCAACACCGCCCCAACGGGGATCCGATAGCCTTTTCCACGAACCCGCTGGATAGGAAACCCCTTTTGTTCGAGAGGCCTCAAGGCTTTCCAGACCGCTGCCCGACTGACACCCAGCTTGGCACCTAGCGCTTCCCCGGAATGAAAACGCCCGTCGGACATCAATTTAAGCAAGGTGGTGAGCATGGAAACCGTCTATCTTCTGATTGAGAGACGCATGATACCGCCGCCGCTTGGCAGAATGAATGGGTAATGTGGTAATAGGCCGACAGAGAGCAGCTGCAAGCTGCAAGCTGCAAGCTGCAAGCTGCAAGCTGCAAGCTGCAAGCTGCAAGCGAATCAGTGTGGGGCGGGTGGCCGAGTAGCGG
>NZ_VTTI01000025.1 GCF_008641105.1 Halopseudomonas salina | reverse complement strand
TGGTGCGCGAGCCCGGATTCGAACCGGGGACCTACCGCTTAGGAGGCGTTGATCGGCGCGTATTTTCACGGACAGCCCTGTCCGCCTGAAAAGCCTACACCCTATACAAAACAGACACTTAACGACCTGCGATTGTCCGATGGTGTACAGCCAGATATGATGCCAACCGAGTAGAAACAGGGACCAAAACAGGGACCAATATGGCCAGGCTGACGGATCGGGAAGTTAAAACGCTGAAGGGGAAAGTGTCGGAGCGGGTCGGCGGTCGGGGTGATGGTGCCCTGCTCTTCCGCCGGAGGGAGTCTGGTGCAACCGAGGCGTACTACCAGTATCACTTCGAGGGGAAGGCCGAGGCAATCAAGATCGGCACCTACGGCGTGATGACCCTGGCTGAATGCCGGGCCAAGGCATCCGAGCTGGCCGGCCTGCGGCAGGAACACCCCAATCTCAAAGCCCAACTGCAGCAGCGTGCCACCGATGAAGCCGCGGCCGAGGCTGAAGCTCTGCAAAAAGCAGCGACCGAAGCCAGGCGCGGATCCCTGCAAGATCTCCTCGAGGACTATACGGCCGAGCTGCACGCCAATGCCGTGGTGTCGGCCAAGGAGATCGAGCGCATCATCACCAAGGATTTCATCGAAAAACATCCAGAAGTGGTGGCCCTCAAAGCCCGCGATATCGAACCCATCCATTGCATGACGCTGCTCTCCCCGTTCTGGGAGCGTGGCGCGAAGACTCAGTACAACCGAGCGCGCACGTATCTACACGCGGCATTTCAGATGGGGCTGCAGGCGGAGTATGACGTTGCAAGGAAGAGCCGCAAATCATTCGGGCTGACACACAACCCGGTGGCGGCATTGCGACGGCAGAAGGAAGGCGAGAACGCTCACGATCGAGCGCTGACAGATGAGGAGTTGCGTCACTTCTGGCACAACCTGGTGAAGGCAAAGAAGGTAGGGAAGCTGGTCACGCTGTTGGTGCAGTTCATGATCGCCACCGGAGGCCAGCGGCCCTACCGGATGATGCAGGCGCCATGGTCAGCGTATGACATCGAGGGGAAGGTATTCAGCACGCCCAGCCTGAAGGGCCGAGGCAAAGCCAGGGTGAACATGACGCCGCTCACCGATCGCGCGATCGGGATCCTTGAGGAGGTGCGTACCCTGACCGGCCAGCATGAATGGCCGTGGTCATACACAGGCGATGCGCCCATGGTGATCAGCACACCCCGCAACGCGATCGTCAGGTTCATCGATGACGAAGCCTCCTGGATCGAAAAGGAAGCCGGCAAGCGCGTACAGCCATTTACGCCCAGGGATCTGCGCCGCACCATCAAGCAGGTGATGCAGCGCGCCGGCATCGAGCCGCACCTGCGGGATCTGCTGCAGGACCACGGGCAGACTGGCGTAGCCAACAAACATTATGCTAATAATCCGGACGCAGCCCTTCCGGACAAGTGGCGAGCTATTAGAGAGTATGAGTCAGCTCTAGCAGACTTGCTTATATGAAAGGGTTTACGAACACCAAAGCTCGTCAATTATGAGTACTGAACTAAAAAGCTGCAAAAGGAAAGCGACATGGATTGGAAAGGTAGCCCTGTGATAATTTCTATAGCCTCGGGTGCTGCGGGCATTGGATTTGCAGTGCAATTTTTATTTCCATCGCTCAACGCACAGCTTAACTATGACCATAGAATTACTGTTGACTCACTAACTTCGGAGAAGTTCCAGCTTGAAGAGAAGCTAAACTCATTAAGGAACGATAATAAATATATTGACTCTGAACGGTCATCCCTAAAAAAAGACGCATCGGCATTAAAAGAGATAATAGAAAGCCAACAAGAAAAAATTACCGAGCTAGAGCTTGGACGGATTCTAGATATGGGCAATCCATATCCTGTAAGTTTTCCAAGCATAAAAATTTTTGATGAGATAACAAGAGTACAAAAAATCCATAAAGATGAAAAAATAGAAAAATCTAATAATGATTACTGGATAGTAAAAGTAGACCATGCGCTATTTGATTCAATTATCTATTATTATGCCGAGCTACCAGAACTTGAAAACAAGAAAGTGATTTATCAAATTTCTTACGTCAAAAGGGATTACTATATAGAGCAACTGCTTTTGGACTCCGGCGATTCATTTCAAAACAGCAGCCCCAAAAAAACTAAATTTGAAACAGACGATAAGTTTTTTATTAAACTATTAGACGACTATCTTGGCGTTGGTCAATTGTGGCCCCGGGGCGACACTCAAGATTATTCCTGGCTTACCGCCTACGGTGTTACCGTTTACATGACCGGCGAGTCTTACGACAGATACACTATTTCTCAAGAGCTTCTAGCTCCCGGGACATGGAGACATCCGATTCCGCAGACGCAGTATCAGCTATCATGCCCCGGGGAGGTCGATCCAGCTCTTTAATATTTCGACTATTTCAGAAGCTGGTTCCTGAATTATTATCGAATTATGGCGCATTCAGCGACGCGGCAGCTTACTCCTTACCAATACACCCCCTCACCTGCAGCGCACAACTCTCCAACGCCCCCTCCACCTCATCCAACGCCCGGCGCCAATCCTCATTCACCACCAGCGGCGGCCTCCCCGGTAGCAGGCACGGCACCAGGTTGCACTGGCTGCGCTGCACGGTAGGCGGTTGGGTCTGTGGTGTCGGGGCGGGCGTAGAGCATGCCGAGGTCAGCAGGAACAGGCTCAGCCAGATAATCCATGATGGTTTGATCATTGCGTTTTAGCTCCTGGATGGCGCGCTCTTGCCGGGTGGCTTGGCGGGTGATGGTTTGCTCGAGCAGTTTGATGCTGCGGTCGATGTCTGCGGCGCGGTCGATCTCGCGCTGCTGCCCCTCCAGCACCAGGGCTTGCACCTCGGTCAGTTCCTTTTCCTTGGCCAGGTCGCTTTCGGCACGGTCGGCCCGCTGGGTTTCCAACTCGATGCGGGGGCTGATGATCCACCAGGCCACGGCCGCGATCACAACCAGCACAGCCAATGCCACGCCGATCTGCAGCAGCAACTTGTATTTAGTCAGCACACATCACCTCCTCTGCCAGCAGCTCGGCTAGCACCTCCGCAAGCTGCAGCTTCCAACGCTGGTAGCGGGCCACGTCCTGCGGGTTGCTGATAAAGAACAGCTCCACAATGATCCCGCCGCCACGGCTCACGAATGCCAGGCGGCTGTGCTGCCCGCTGGCCTCGCCCTTCGCGCCGCGGTTGGCGATATCAAGGGTCTCGCTGATGACGTTGCAG
>NZ_VTTI01000024.1 GCF_008641105.1 Halopseudomonas salina | reverse complement strand
GACCGCCTGGGGAGTACGGTCGCAAGATTAAAACTCAAATGAATTGACGGGGGCCCGCACAAGCGGTGGAGCATGTGGTTTAATTCGAAGCAACGCGAAGAACCTTACCTGGCCTTGACATGCTGAGAACTTTCCAGAGATGGATTGGTGCCTTCGGGAACTCAGACACAGGTGCTGCATGGCTGTCGTCAGCTCGTGTCGTGAGATGTTGGGTTAAGTCCCGTAACGAGCGCAACCCTTGTCCTTAGTTACCAGCACATAATGGTGGGCACTCTAAGGAGACTGCCGGTGACAAACCGGAGGAAGGTGGGGATGACGTCAAGTCATCATGGCCCTTACGGCCAGGGCTACACACGTGCTACAATGGTCGGTACAAAGGGTTGCCAAGCCGCGAGGTGGAGCTAATCCCATAAAACCGATCGTAGTCCGGATTGGAGTCTGCAACTCGACTCCATGAAGTCGGAATCGCTAGTAATCGTGGATCAGAACGCCACGGTGAATACGTTCCCGGGCCTTGTACACACCGCCCGTCACACCATGGGAGTGGGTTGCACCAGAAGTAGCTAGTCTAACCTTCGGGAGGACGGTTACCACGGTGTGATTCATGACTGGGGTGAAGTCGTAACAAGGTAGCCGTAGGGGAACCTGCGGCTGGATCACCTCCTTAATCGAAAGATCACTGACCGCTCGGTCAAGCACTCACACGAATTACTTGATTCATTTAGAAAGCGATAGGGTCTTTAGCTCTCAAGCTACAGTTCACCCGTAGCAGCTAGGTCTAGGCTTATCTGTTTCGAGCGTCCCCGGGCAATTGGGTCTGTAGCTCAGTTGGTTAGAGCGCACCCCTGATAAGGGTGAGGTCGGCAGTTCGAATCTGCCCAGACCCACCAATTGTCGAGGTGTGGAAGGTCTTGAAAAAGGGGCCATAGCTCAGCTGGGAGAGCGCCTGCCTTGCACGCAGGAGGTCAGCGGTTCGATCCCGCTTGGCTCCACCAAGACACCGTATATCGCTAGACGCCAGAGTTCATACATGAACAATCACCGGGAAGTTTCCGAGTGGATTGTTGATGTCTGGTCTTTGTGCCAGTCGCTCTTTAACAATGTGGGAAGGTGATAGAAATATAGACATAACGAGAGTTTCACTGCTCGCGTTATGGCTAAGGTAACTTGTGATCTCAAGTGCAAGTTCCGGATTGTCGTGAATCATGTCATGACATATCGCTTTGAATAATCGGCGCTAGCTTCGGCTAACGACAGATTGTTTGGGGTTATATGGTCAAGTGAATAAGCGCATACGGTGGATGCCTTGGCAGTCAGAGGCGATGAAAGACGTTGTAGCCTGCGATAAGCTCCGGGGAGTCGGCAAACAGACTTTGATCCGGAGATCTCTGAATGGGGAAACCCACCCAGCATAAGCTGGGTATCACACACTGAATACATAGGTGTGTGAGGCGAACCGGGGGAACTGAAACATCTAAGTACCCCGAGGAAAAGAAATCAACCGAGATTCCCCAAGTAGCGGCGAGCGAACGGGGAGTAGCCCTTAAGCGTTTTAGAGTTTAGTGGAAGGTCCTGGAAATGGCCGCCGTAGTGGGTGATAGCCCCGTACACGAAAAGCTCTTTAGCGTGAAATCGAGTAGGACGGCGCACGTGAAACGTTGTCTGAACATGGGGGGACCATCCTCCAAGGCTAAATACTCCTGACTGACCGATAGTGAACCAGTACCGTGAGGGAAAGGCGAAAAGAACCCCTGTGAGGGGAGTGAAATAGATCCTGAAACCGTATGCGTACAAGCAGTGGGAGCGGACTTGTTCCGTGACTGCGTACCTTTTGTATAATGGGTCAGCGACTTATATTCTGTGGCGAGCTTAACCGTCTAGGGGAGGCGTAGGGAAACCGAGTCTTAATAGGGCGTTTAGTCGCAGGGTATAGACCCGAAACCGGGCGATCTATCCATGGGCAGGTTGAAGGTGCCGTAACAGGCACTGGAGGACCGAACCGACTACCGTTGAAAAGTTAGCGGATGACTTGTGGATAGGAGTGAAAGGCTAATCAAGCTCGGAGATAGCTGGTTCTCCTCGAAAGCTATTTAGGTAGCGCCTCGTGTATCACCGCTGGGGGTAGAGCACTGTTTCGGCTAGGGGGTCATCCCGACTTACCAAACCGATGCAAACTCCGAATACCAGCGAGTGCGAGCACGGGAGACACACGGCGGGTGCTAACGTCCGTCGTGAAAAGGGAAACAACCCAGACCGTCAGCTAAGGTCCCAAAGTTATGGTTAAGTGGGAAACGATGTGGGAAGGCTTAGACAGCTAGGAGGTTGGCTTAGAAGCAGCCATCCTTTAAAGAAAGCGTAATAGCTCACTAGTCGAGTCGGCCTGCGCGGAAGATGTAACGGGGCTCAAACCATACACCGAAGCTACGGGTTCATCTTAGGATGAGCGGTAGAGGAGCGTTCTGTAAGCCTGTGAAGGTCAATTGAGAAGTTGGCTGGAGGTATCAGAAGTGCGAATGCTGACATGAGTAACGACAATGGGAGTGAAAAACTCCCACGCCGGAAGACCAAGGGTTCCTGCGCAACGTTAATCGACGCAGGGTGAGTCGACCCCTAAGGCGAGGCCGAAAGGCGTAGTCGATGGGAAACGGGTTAATATTCCCGTACTTGTAGTTACTGCGATGGGGGGACGGAGAAGGCTAGGCCAGCACGGCGTTGGTAGTCCGTGTTTAAGGTGGTAGGCTGATTTCTTAGGTAAATCCGGGAGATCAAGGCCGAGAACTGATGACGATCTTTCTTTTAGAAAGAGAAGTGGTTGATGCCATGCTTCCAGGAAAAGCCTCTAAGCTTCAGGTAACTAGAAATCGTACCCCAAACCGACACAGGTGGTCAGGTAGAGAATACCAAGGCGCTTGAGAGAACTCGGGTGAAGGAACTAGGCAAAATGGCACCGTAACTTCGGGAGAAGGTGCGCCGATGAGGGTGAAGTATTTACTACGTAAGCCCACGTCGGTCGAAGATACCAGGCCGCTGCAACTGTTTATTAAAAACACAGCACTCTGCAAACACGAAAGTGGACGTATAGGGTGTGACGCCTGCCCGGTGCCGGAAGGTTAATTGATGGGGTTAGCTTCGGCGAAGCTCTTGATCGAAGCCCCGGTAAACGGCGGCCGTAACTATAACGGTCCTAAGGTAGCGAAATTCCTTGTCGGGTAAGTTCCGACCTGCACGAATGGCGTAATGATGGCGGCGCTGTCTCCACCCGAGACTCAGTGAAATTGAAATCGCTGTGAAGATGCAGTGTATCCGCGGCTAGACGGAAAGACCCCGTGAACCTTTACTATAGCTTTGCACTGGACTTTGAATTTGCTTGTGTAGGATAGGTGGGAGGCTTTGAAGCGTGGACGCTAGTTC
>NZ_VTTI01000023.1 GCF_008641105.1 Halopseudomonas salina | reverse complement strand
GAGGCCAATACGCTATCACCTGTTACCTATGTGCCCGGTTTGATCTGTAACCCATGTGCCCGGTTAGTACCGGTCAATATGGATTCCCGCCTTCGCGGGAATGACGGGGGTGACGGGAATGACGGGGGTGTGGGGACAGGAATGACGGGTTGGTACGCGGGAATGACCAACCTCCGCCCACAAAAAAGCCCGTACATCAGCACAGGCTTTTGAATTTGGCTCCGCGACCAGGACTCGAACCTGGGACCCAATGATTAACAGTCATTTGCTCTACCAACTGAGCTATCGCGGATCGGACGCCGCGTACTTTATCAAAAAGTCGATCAAAGTCAACGCCTTGAAGTGACTAGGTGAAAAGTCCGCAGCTCGCAACTCAGTTGTCGTCCTTGAGCACAGCGGCCATCGAGTTGGCAACGTGGTCGATGTTGCCGGTGTTCAGCGCAGCCACGCAGATGCGCCCGCTACCCACCGCATAAATCGCAAATTCATCAGCCAGTCGTGCTACCTGTGCCTTGGTCAGGCCTGAGTAGGAAAACATGCCGCGCTGGCGTTCGATGAAGCTCATATCCTTGGTTACGCCGGCGGCGGCCAACTTCTCGACCAGGGAACTGCGCATGATGCGAATGCGATCGCGCATCTCTGCAAGCTCTTCTTCCCACTTCGCGTACAACTCGACATTGTTGAGTACCGCGGACACCACCTTGGCACCGTGAGTCGGTGGGTTGGAGTAGTTGGTGCGGATCACGCGCTTGAGCTGCGACATGGTGCTGAGCATTTCATCGTGGCTCTCGGTCACCAGTGTCAGGGCCCCGACACGCTCGCCATACAGCGAAAATGACTTGGAAAACGAGCTGGAGATAAACAGTGGCAAACCCGATTCGGCGAACAGACGCAGGGCGACGGCGTCATCCTGCAGGTTGTCACCAAAGCCCTGGTAGGCGATGTCGATGAAGGGCACATGATTTCGTCGCTGGATCACATCGATCACGCGAGTCCAGTCAGCCAGGCTCAGATCCGCGCCGGTGGGGTTGTGGCAACAGGCGTGCAGCAGCACAACGCTTCCTTCAGGCAATTTCTCGATACCTTCGAGCATGCCTTCCAGGTTTACGCCGTGGGTCTGCGGGTCGTAGTAGGGATAAGTCACTACCTCGAAGCCGGCAGCCTCGAACAGCGAGCGATGGTTTTCCCAGCTCGGATCGCTGATGGCAACCAGACGCTTGTTCAGCAGGCGATACAGAAAGTCGGCACCCAGCTTCAGCGCACCGGTGCCGCCAATGGATTGTGCGGTAACCAGGCGGCCAGATTCCAGCAGGCTCGATTCTGCACCGAACAGCAATGTCTGAACGGCGGCGTCGTAGGAGGCCAAGCCTTCCATCGGGAGGTAGGGGCGGGGGCCTTGCTCGGCAACGCGGGCCTCTTCGGCCGCGCATACGGCGCGCAATAAAGGCACCTTGCCATTTTCGTCGTAATACACCCCGACACCCAGGTTGACCTTTTCAGACCGGTTATCGGCATTGAAGGCTTCGTTCAGGCCGAGGATCGGATCGCGTGGAGCCATTTCAACAGGGGAAAACAAAGTCATGGTATAGGCAAACTCGAGGCAGGTGAGTGGGTGATTCGGCGCCCATTATAGACAGACCGATGCAAAGGTGCGAGTGCAGCGCAAGCGCAGCATGGTGAAATGGTTGTCCGACCGGCGACCACTGAAGGGAGCGTGGGGCGGTGCTATAGTACGTGCTGATTTTTCGCAGTCGGAACCCCGCATAGATGACCCAATTCAAGCTTCAGACCCGTTTTCAACCCGCCGGCGACCAGCCGACCGCCATCGCACAGTTGGTGGAAGGGCTGGAGGCGGGCCTCTCGCACCAGACATTGCTGGGCGTGACCGGGTCAGGGAAGACCTTCACCATCGCCAACGTGATTCAGCAGGTGCAGCGCCCGGCGATCATCATGGCGCCCAACAAGACACTGGCCGCTCAGTTATATGGCGAGTTTCGTGAATTCTTCCCGAATAATTCGGTGGAGTACTTCGTTTCCTACTACGACTACTACCAGCCTGAGGCCTATGTACCGTCGTCCGATACCTTTATAGAGAAGGATGCCTCGGTAAACGATCACATCGAGCAGATGCGTCTGTCCGCCACCAAGGCGTTGCTGGAGCGTCCGGACGCGATCATCGTCGCCACGGTTTCGGCCATTTACGGTCTGGGCGATCCGGCTTCTTATCTGCGCATGGTCCTGCATGTTGACCGAGGTGATCACCTCGAACAGCGCGCGCTGCTGAGGCGCCTGGCGGAACTGCAGTACACCCGCAACGATATGGAGCTGGCGCGGGCCAACTACCGTGTGCGCGGAGACGTTATCGATATCTTCCCGGCCGAATCCGATCTGGAAGCAATTCGCATTGAACTGTTCGACGACATAGTCGAAACGATCAGCTATTTCGACCCGCTGACGGGTGAGGTTCTACGCAAGGTTCCGCGCGTAACTGTTTATCCTAAATCACATTATGTAACGCCAAGGGAAAAGCTGCTCGACGCTGTGGAACATATCAAGATCGAGCTGGCCGAACGCCTGGAAGTACTTAAAGGTCAGAACAAACTGGTTGAAGCCCAGCGTTTGGAGCAGCGCACCCGCTTCGACATGGAAATGATCATGGAGCTGGGTTATTGCAACGGCATCGAAAACTATTCGCGTTACTTGTCTGGTCGGAATCATGGTGAGGCGCCGCCAACACTCTTCGATTATCTGCCCAAGAATGCGTTGCTGATCATCGACGAGTCCCACGTCTCTGTGCCGCAGGTAGGGGCCATGTACAAGGGCGACCGCTCGCGCAAGGAGACGCTGGTTGAATATGGCTTCCGCCTGCCCTCGGCCCTGGATAACCGGCCGATGCGTTTTGATGAATGGGAGCTGATCTCGCCCCAGGCCATTTTCGTTTCTGCGACCCCTGGCCCCTACGAGGCTGAGCATGCCGGGCGCACAGTGGAGCAGGTAGTACGCCCCACCGGTCTGGTTGATCCCGAGATCGAAGTCCGGCCGGCTACCAGTCAGGTCGATGACCTGTTGTCCGAGATCGCCCTGCGTGCTGCAAAAGAGGAGCGCGTGCTGGTCACCACCCTGACCAAGCGGATGGCTGAGGATCTGACCGACTACCTGAGTGACCACGGGGTTAGGGTGCGTTACCTGCACTCGGATATCGATACAGTAGAGCGTGTTGAGATCATCCGCGACCTGCGAATCGGTGTCTTCGATGTGCTTGTCGGCATTAACTTGTTGCGCGAAGGGCTTGATATGCCTGAAGTTTCTCTCGTGGCAATTCTGGACGCAGACAAGGAAGGCTTCCTGCGCTCCGAACGCTCGCTGATCCAGACCATCGGTCGCGCTGCGCGGAACCTGAATGGCCGGGCTATTCTGTATGCCGACCGCATGACCGGCTCGATGGAGCGGGCGATAGGCGAAACCGAACGGCGCAGGGAGAAGCAGATCGCCTTCAACCTCGAGCACAACATCACGCCGGTAGGTATCACCAAGAGCGTGCAAGACATCCTCGAGGGTGCCGTGGTGCCGGGCAGCAACAGTCGCAGCAACAAGCGCAAGAAGCTCAAGGCGGCCGAGGATGCGGCAGAGTACAGTGCCAACCAGCTACGTTCGCCTTCCGAGATCAGCAAGCAGATCCGTAAACTGGAAGAGAAGATGTACCACCACTCCAGGGATCTGGAATTCGAGGCAGCTGCCGGGGTGCGGGACGAGATACAGAAGCTGCGGGCGTTGCTGATTCAGGTCTGATGCTGCGGTTTCCGCAACCCGCCAATGGATCCCCGCGTTCGCGAGGATGACGACCAATACCCCGTCATTCCAGCGAAGGCGGGAATCCAGGCGGTCTAATGGATTCACGCCTAGGTGCCACCAAAACACGGTCATTCCCGCGCACGCG
>NZ_VTTI01000022.1 GCF_008641105.1 Halopseudomonas salina | reverse complement strand
GCGCCCGCCGAGATCCATCTGGCCTGGCCAGCTCAGTGTCTCCACGCCCGTGGCCGTTGCCGCGCGGAATGCGTTGCAGTGGAACTCCAGGGCAATATCTTGCGTGGCCGCCAGCCGCCATGCCTTGGACAGCGGCAGGTTCTGGCCGGGCTCACCATCCTTGCTGAACTCAACACCCCGGGCGCGCAGCGCGCCGGCGAGCAGGTCCCGAAACTCCAGCACGATATCGGCCTCGGTATAGCCATTCCCCACAGCACCAGGGTCAGCGTCGGAGTGGCCGGCGCTGATGAAGAGTGTTCTCGTTTGCATGGGTTGCTCCTGAATTGCAGGCATAAAAAAGCCCGCCGAAGCGGGCACATATTGAGTCGGGTTCCGACCGATCAGCAGCCGGAAATAAAAAGTCACCCTAGCCGGAAGAAAGCATCCCGCTCTCGCCAATCTGAGGTACTTATGAACGAACACACACTCAAAAGGCTGATCCTCCTGACCAGGCTCCTCACCAGCCTCATCGAGCTTGCAAAGCACTTATTAACCATTGCACCCCTCATTCAGTCACATAGCGTCACCTGCTCCCTCTAAACGCAGGAGCACTCAGCATGATCTTTAAGAAAGCCACTACGATGTCGACTGGAATGGATCAAGACGCAAAAATTGACCGCGGCCTTCAGTCTGGAGACCGCGTCTTCGTGGAGTCAGACGAGCACCAAGGGCAAATCCAGATAACACTCAAATCACAATCAGGAGCCACCTGGGCCGGGCGAGTCAGCGGCTATTACCCGCCACTCGACGCCTCAGCAGAACCCCAAGACTGCGAGTGGGACAGCCTGCAGGATGTCGAGAAAGATCAGGTCATCCATCACGAATACGGAGGATAAGCCCAGCCGAACAGGCCCGGCTGCAGACCGCCTACGCAGCCGGGCTGCCCAGAATCAAACAGATTGATTTTCCTGCCTCATTCAATATGCTGTACATCCATACAGCATATTGACCAACACTATGATCTTTCTCGTTAGGCGCATGCGAGCCCAGGGCGTACCGCTCACCCCCGACCAACTACGAAAAGCAGAAGAGATCCGCGGTGACGTGCGCATCAACCACGAGAGCTGTGCACTCGGCCGCGCTTCCATCATCGCCATGCTGAAGGGCGCGATGCCGCTGAATGAACCGCAGATACCTGACCTACTGGACGCGAGCGCGCAATCCATGGCGCCCAACGCTTTTGTAATCTCCGGCATTGAGCTCGTCGACGGGGCGGCTTATGCTCAAAGCTGGCTGTGCCGGCCAGAATGAGATCCCGTTCGCAGACAACCGAGCCGGCCGATGGCATGCTCATGCTTTTTGAAAAGGAATTCAGACCATGTTTGCACTCACCCGCCGGATCGGCGAGCGCATTTATATAGGCGACAACGTGATACTTGAGATACTCGACACCGATGGCCAGTGCGCTCGCATTGGTATCGACGCCCCTAGGGAGATCCTTGTATTGCGGGAAGAGCTAATAATCTATGACGATTCGTCCGCATCGCCGAACCAGGACCAGCCGATTACTCAGGCAAAAGGCAAGATTTGACCACGGTCATGCCTTGACCCCGGTCAATCTGCTAGTCAGTTAGAAAAATTTCGTTTCAGCCTCATCTATGAATCGCTCGTAAAACTCGATCCCAAGCTTCCCTAGAATCCGAGGGTCAGCCGAGTTCAAAGGCTTTTCCAGATGGCTAGTTGGCGGGTTATACCACTTGCCGGAATTAACGACGCTTTTTACCAGAAGCCTGGAAGGATAGTGCGTGAGGGTTACAGGATCGCCCTCGTAATGGACAATCTCACCGTTCACTATTTCCAGCCTTTTAATATGGCCTGAGCCGTTCGGAAATCCGAGCCCTGTTCCGCCCGGCCTGTGCTCCGCAAGCTCTTGAATAGAGTGATTATCCGCATCCCGCGCCTGCTTCAGATAGCGAAGCAGCATGTCTTTTTTCCGTAGGTTTTGGGTTCTGCCTTGCCATGGCTGAAACTGATCCCGAACATGCTGACAACCTCTTTCAGCTTTGTTCCAACACTTCTCAAGACAGTTCAAAAGCTGTCTCCAATAGTCTTCATACTCTTCAAAACTTTCCGCATTACTCATGTGCTCGAGCGCATTTTTCGCCGCTCTCAGCTCTGCCCTTGCTGCTTTTAGCATGATTCGTCCACCCGTTTAATATCCAACGAGTATGGGTAGTGGCGAGCTTCAGCGCAAACCAGCCGCTGCAGGATGCAATTAAACCTCATCTGACCTCAACTGCTTGGGGACAACCTGTCCACAGCCCTGCATGCTAGGCTTGCAACTCTGCCACCGCATGGAAGCCCCGCATGAAACGTTTCAAGCTCGCCCTAGCCATTCTTGCCGCCGGTGCCGCACTGCTCGCGCCGATCGCCATCTACATCTGGCACTTTGGCTGGAGGATCACATCAGACCATGGGCAGTGGGCAGAGATGGGTTCTGCTATGGCAGGGATTTACGCACCACTGCTAGGCTTACTTACCCTTGGGATCCTTTGGCAGCAACACCAAACCCTTAAAGCTCAACACACCCTGCAACGGGAGCAGCAATCGTTCCTGCATGAGCAGCACGTACAAAACACGTCACGCGAAAGGCTAGACAATGTTCTTCAAACCCTGCTGAGACGTCTAAGCGAGCAAGACAGCAAGGATGTTATAGGGGCGTACCAGACATTCTCTGACTCAGATATAACCGAGGAATTAACCTCAGGATACAGCTACGGCAAAGCTCAGACGGAACTAACAACTCTATGGATCGCTACCTACAACTGCTTTGCCTTTTTCAAAACGACAGAAGACCCCTTGAGGCTTTGGTTCTATGGAGCCATGCGAGAAAAGATAATGGCTGAGATAGGCATGGCGACGTGCATTACACTGGACTTAATCGCGCTATTGCAAGAAGCCTCTATTTCCCATTACGAGTACTTTACAGAGCTCAACACCCATGTAGCCAAAAAAGCCGAGACCAAACCCGACCAGTTCCCTGCCCACACAAATGGCAATGCATGACCTCGGTCCTGTTTCAGCAACATCCTTTTTTGTCTACGATTTGATTTGATGGGAATGAATCTCTGGGGGACGGATTTCGAATCCGTTTGCACCCCCTATTCTGCGGGACTGCGATATGCTGCAAGGCCCTAGAACCGCATCTATCCTGATGATGCTATAGCGTGCTTAGGGGATTCTGGGGGAATCTATCGCACCAAATTTCCCCCAAGTCAGAGACGTGAACCCCGTCACTCCCCGCCCTACCCGCTTACGCTACTATCCCTGTGCCGTGTTCAAAGGCGGCATCCTTGTTGTGCCGGGTTAAGCAGTCCCGGTTTTTAGGCCTACCCCAGCGCCCGCCGCGCATCCTTCGCATCCATTCCATGCCCTACCATCGCATTGATCGCGAACTCACGGTCCCGATACGGCAGCCCCGGCCCTACGCCGATCTTGACGTGAACCTTGTACGCCTGCAGCTCCAGCTGGATGCGTGCCATCTTGATCCGGCACAGCGCGTTATGGGTCCATGGCCCGAACAGAGCAACGCCGAAGAACTTACGCGGCCCCCGGCAGCGTGTAGTCGATCCGGATCGCTTCAAGCTCTGCCATGGTAGTGGCCCGCCTTATCGCGTCATCAATCGCCTGCCGCCGCCCAACCAGAAATGCACTGGCCTGGGCGAACAACTGTACTTTGGCGACAGTGCGCTGCAGGTACTCCGCGCGCGGCACTCCGCGCACCTGGGCAGCAATGTCGATCCATGGCGTAGGTGCGGCATGGTCCGCCTGCCATGCCAGTGCCTCGGCCCGCTGCCGCTCCCAGCTGCTGATTTCGCTTGGCGGGTAGTCTGCGGTCAAGGCCAGCATGGCCTGCTCAAAAAGTGAGTTATTTTTTTCTATCGTTTGCGTCTTCATCGACTGAAATGGGCTGTACTGTGCTTGAGCCTGTTCAAGAGATTCTTGGGGCACATCAGCCACAAACAGAACATTTCCTGACAACCAGTATTTTTCAATATCTGGCTGGCCTGCTAATACGGCTATACCTGAACAGTGGTCAATATCGGTCAGTACGATGCTCGCCATCATTATCCTACCCTCGCCATCCAGAGCATCGGAGAAAAATCCAATACCATAACCTGTAAGGTACTGCCGGAATCTTGGAATGCCTGGCATGTGATGTAGTCTCCAGCCGCTAAAGTAACGACAGAACTACAAACAAGCCCAGTAGGAGCAGTGGGTACAGTTACAGGTGAAATATCTTGCCGCACTATGTCAGAGCTGCCGTTCTTCTGAACCCGGAGCACTCGACGTCCTGAACTGCTAGCCGACAAAAAGACACCCGCACCGATGATATATGCTCCGCCCTGGCCTGCCGGGACCGTAAGGCGTCCGGGATTTGACGCTGGATTATGTATCTCACCACCGGCTTCATGCACTGTGGTGTTTAGCGTGACCTCAGTGAATGTTCCGCTTGGAACACTTACGTTTGCCGAGTTGGTCGCTTTACCATAAACCGCAGTAAAACCACCGCCGCCACCGCCGCTACCCAGATCCGATAGCGCCGCCAGGTTTATCCATGTTACATCCCCCAAGTAACGCCACTGGAGGTGGGTCCCGTCGTTGCGAAGCTCGACTTCTCGTCCATCCTCTCCGGCAGGACCTGCGGAGCCTGCTGGGCCTTGAACACCTTGAACACCCTGCGGGCCCTCGGGCCCGGTCGGCCCGGTCGGCCCCACTTCGCCCTGGATGCCCTGCGGCCCGGCTGGCCCTTGCGGGCCTGATTCACCGTCTTCGCCCTGTATACCTTGCGGGCCCTGAATGTTTCCAGCATTGACCCAGTCAGAAGACGCAGTCGCCCACACCCAAAGGTCGCCATTGATGATATAGGCATCGCCTTGGATGCCTGTGCCGGGTAGCTCGGCGATCGAATCCAAACTACCCAGTATTGCGAGGCCCGCACCGGTTTCACCTTGCGGACCTTGCGGGCCAATCGGCCCCTCCGGACCTGGGGGGCCGGCTTCACCCTGCAAACCCTGAGCACCTGGCGGGCCTGCTGGCCCAACTGGTCCTTCCGGGCCCGGCAGACCCTGTGGTCCTGGCGCGCCCTGCGCACCATCAGCACCCGCCGGGCCCTGGGCCCCAGCCGGACCCATCGGGCCTGCTGGTCCGGCTTCGCCGGGCGGACCTTGAAACGGTGTGCCGTCTGACCATCCGCCACCAGCGATCCGGAAGTACAGCATCCCGTTGTCCGTTGCCAGGTACGAGAAGTTCAGATCCTCGCCGTCGTGTGCGGAGCGATCAGCGAGCAGCCCAGTGGCGTCGACCTGGAAGGCCGGGCCGGGTTCGCCTGCTGGCCCGGCAGGCCCACGGTCCCCACCAATCACAGCAAAGCCCTGACAGGTGGCCGGAGCAGTTCCTGCCGCAATGGCAGTCACCTTGCCCGCATAAACCCGCAGCACGTCAGTCGATCCCAGCTGCACGTCGAGCGTGTACTCGAGCGCGCTCCACTCCAGCGCCTCGGTCTGCTCATCGGTCAGCACCACATCTACCCAGCCACCCGCATCCACGGTCACCGGCAAGGTGCCCACAGCCGCGCCCTTCTCATACAGGGTCAGCTCTGCAGTGGCACCGGTCAGCGGCAGGGGTGGGTAGTACACGATCTGGCCGCCAGAGGCCTTGCTGCCAGTGGCATTGATGGTGCTGATCTCCAGCGTTTCGGCATCCACCATCCGCGCGAAGTGCGGCCTCTCCTGAGGCAGCGCACGGTTCAGGGCTGGCAACTGGCGGACCAGCTCGATCCAGATCGGCCAGTCGGTCGGCAGTCCGTGGTCTACGGTCAGGCGCAACGGGGCGGTGGGGCTGATGGTGGTGATATCGCGGTATTCGGGCGTCGGCTGCATGACGCGCAGAAGGGCACGGAAGGTCGCGCCCTTATGAATCACAAGTGCGAGCTGGGTAGGCTGCATGGGTGTCTCCGTTACTGTAGGCGGGTTGTTGCTCAGTTGGGTTGCGGGTCCGGGGGCGTCAGGGCAAACCACGCAGAGTCCGAGGTCAGTAGGAACAGGCCGAACGACACCTCGGTAGAGGCGCTACTCAATACAACTCGGCCATAGAAATAATCGCTGCTGGGAGTGATGACCAAGTCCCCGTTCAGGTCGTTACCGCTTTGAAATGCCGGCCCACCCAGAATAGAAATCGGCCCCCCGGTTAGTCGCAATCGAAGATCCCCAGCTTCGGCGCCGCCCGACACATACAGATCGAACGAATGACCCTGCCCCGCAGACGGGACAGGCAGATCCAAAACAACATCACCCAGGCCCATAAATACGCATACGTTGGCAGCGCCCGCGGGCACGGCAAAAGTACCGGCCTCCTCGTCTACCAAAATCGCAGGCGATCCTGCGGAGGCGCCGCCCTGCTGTATCAGCTCAGCAAATGCCGCCGTCACAGTGCAAGCAATTACGGTATCCGCCGCCCAGCTGCCAGGCGTGACAGTGCCCTCGCGAGCGCGTGAGCCAATCGTCAGCACCCCGCCACTCTTGCCGGTGATGCGCAGGATCTCAGGGGCGTCACCGTTCGGGTCAATCGTCAGGTCGTAGTAATCGCCAGAGGCAAACGTCAGCTTGTCCGCCTGGGCGGTGGGCACGGTCAGGGTGTTGTCTGTGCTGGCCAGGGGCGCGCTCAGCACAGTCGCCCAGTTGTTCGCGAATTTCTGCATGGTTATATCCAGTTGACGGGCGTGGGGGCGGCGATGATGATCTGCCCGGTTTTGGGGTTGTAGCTGCCGTACTGCAACAGGTTGGTTTCGGACCAGGTGCCGGTGCTGGTTTTGAGTCCGTCTGGCGTCAGGGCGCCGACATAGCTGCCGGCGGTGCTGGTGCTGCGCGTGCTGAGGCCCATGCAGTTGTTGCTGAACAGGTCGAGCAGGTACTGCACGTTGATTTCAGAGCCCAGCTGCGAGTCTTTCGGGCCAGCGAATACCTGCGCGATCGGGCGACGGCTGAGGTTGTCGCCGGTCAACAGCGCCCCAGGCGGCCTGCCTAGATTCTCCAGATCCTGGCCGCCGACCGTTGCTGTCTCGCTGCCCACCAGATACACATTGCTGACCACATCGCCAGACACGGTACTGGTCACGCTGCAGGGCAGCGGCTGAATCCAGTTCTGCGCAGCGCCCTCTGTTTCAAATACCGCATCCGTGTTGGCCACCCTGGTACCAGCCAACTGAGCCAGGCCCAATACCTCTATCTGAGTGGTGCCGTCTGTGCGCTCAACCTGCACGCGCTGGGTGGCGGTCTCCCACTGAAGGCCGTTGTTCGTAACCTGACTGACCAGCCCGAGGTGGAAGTAAACCGGCACCGGGGTTTCATCAGCAAAGCGCACAGCCCACATCCAGCGGTAATGCTCGGTGTACTCGCCGGCGCGGGGTACGTCCGTGCCGCCACCGGGCCCGGTCAGCACCTCGGTTGCAAAATCATAGGTCACGCGGTCGCCCACATACACCCCGTCTTCCGTCGCCGGGGAGCGCGCCACTTCAGGGCCCAGCACATAACCCAGGATACGGTTATCAATGGGCGGCTCGGTGAATATGCTGGCTGGCCGAATGTCCGCGATGTCATAAAGCAGGCTGACGTTCACCAACAGATCGGCGCCGGTACCCGTCACGCTGCACAGGTAGAAACGGTAGGGCCGCGGCTTCTTGTCCAGAGGTGAGACGTTGGCGCTTTGATACGCTGCCAGGGCCAACACGGCATGCCGGCCAGTGGAGCTGACGCTATGCAGGCGCAATACACCGTTGGCGGATGAGCGCAGGTCAGCAAACACCTTGGCCGCATCTGCCCCTGTTGCACGACCATAGCCCAACGCAAACCCCTGCACCTTCTCCTGCGGCTCTACATGCCACTCGCCAAAGCGCCGGGTAACAAACTCGCCCACCGTGTCCGAGGCACTCACCACCGCATTGCGGATATGAACACGCCAGCGGCTGCCGTCCTCGGCCTGGTAGATCCAGCCTCGCAGCGCCTGGCCGTACAAGCTGGCACCGGTAATCAGCGCCTGCCCGGCCCACCACTCGCCGCCAGGGGGCGCAACAGCCTCTTCTTCCGGTGTGATGGGGTCAATACCCGGCACGGTGATCAGATGGGTATCGCCGGGGCCGGCGTAAATGTCGGGGCCTACGGTGTCGATGGGTTGCGGGTAAGGTCGTGTGCTTTCATCAGTAAGGGTGATGGCGCCATTCGCGACGGGGCCATGCCAGGGCCACATCAACGCCCGCCTCATGGCGTAGGCTCTGGCGGGTGCGGATCAGCCAGCTGCACCTGGAACGGATTGCCGCCGCCGTCTGTCATCTGCAGCATTTTGATCTGCGGCAGCGCAAACAGGCCGTCACTGCTCAGTAGCGGGGCGTAGTATTCGCGCTGGTCGATGTCCAGTTCCTGCAGGGGGCCGGCAATGCCTCCCTGCCCGCCTGTGCCGGGCTGTTGGTTCACCTCGCTGTAACCGCGACGCTGGGGGATGCCGCCGCGGGGCTCTTCGCGCTTGAGTGTGGGGAGCGGCTTGCCAGGGTTGGCCATGTCGAGCAGGTTCTGTACCAGCTCGCCCGCCTTGCGCTGATGGCGAGCATCAAGTCGTTCCTGTATGCCGTCCGCCCGCGCATTGGTGCGACTGCTCAGGCCGTTGGAACGCGCGCTGAGGCGCTCACGAATGCCCGTGGATCGTTCAGTAGGGGTAGCCATTTATATCTCCAGCACATCAACAGGGGGCGCAACGCGGATAACTACGGCGCGCTCCGCGGTGATTTCGTCCCGCCATTGCTCAGGTATTTCCGGTGCGTCAATCGCAAAGCGGCGGGGGTAGCGATTCTCCGGAGGCCAGGTGCCAATCGAGTAGCTGCCGGCAAACCCGGGCATCTCCTCGTTATAGGGCGGGCTGGACGAATCCTTGATCAGTTGCGTGGGCAGCACCGGGTTGATGATAGGCGCTACCACGTCCACAAACTCCGGAGGATCTGGCGGGGCCAGCACATCAGCCACCGCTTCCGCCTCACCGCGGCTCACAGCCAGGGTGATGGTCAGCATGGCTGAGCCGGTCTCCTGGTCGCCTTCAGCGGTTAGCCCCACCACAACGCCCGTCGCAGTGGCGCGGTCAGCCAACCTGATGCCTTGGCCGATATCCACGTCCAGCGCATGGCCTAGTGGCACTTGCCAGCTCACGCGGTTACCCCGTTGAGCCTGCAGCAGCTGCGACCTGGCGCGAGCCAGCGCGGTGTTGATTGCCACATCAAGCCGGGGCTGATCGCGGCGCGGCAGCTGATCGATAGGCTCGTCGCCTGTTACCGCGGCAGGATTAGTGCGGCTGGACTCCCACAGCGCGTCCGCATCCGTGTCGGTATCCAGCACCACGCGGTCACGGGTGATGACCTCTCCCACCGCCGCCACGGCGGCCGCAACCTCCAACCGGAACCGGTAAGCCTCGACGGCGCGCTGGCTCCAGCGGAACGCCGTGGTGAAGTCAGCCCCCAACAGCAGATCAATATTTTTGTTGTACCAGGGCTGCGGCAGCTCTGGCAGGTCACCGGGCAAGCGGTACCAATCTGACGCGGTAATAAACCACCCTGCGCTCTCGACCGCGTCCGTCACCATTTGAATGTCAGGCAGCTCTGTACTGTCGGCACGCCATGCGTTAAAGCCGGTGATGCTGGTATTGCCGCCCGTCGCGGGGTTCAGCCAGCTATAGCTCTGCCCGCGCTCTCGGTACCGGGAATACCGGTAGTCCATCTCCAGCTCGACCACGTTGGTGGTGTCGCTCAGGCTGGCCAGCGATATATCCAGGCTCTGGTATGCCGTGCTGCCGGGGGCGAACTCATAGGCAGTGCCCGCCGGGTACCACTCCACAATGCGCGGCTGCCCGTCCCGCCCAGCGCACAGGCTGGCGGTGCGGGTGCTCAGTCGCTCCTGCGCGTACTCCCAGCGCGAACGTCCGGCGGTTTCTTCAAATACATCCACGGACCATTGGCCCGCTACCAGCGCGTCGATCAGCTCAATCGGCATGGCCTCGATGGTGTCAGCCAGGCGCGTGGTGGCCGTGCAGCTGAGCACGCGGGTGAGCACATCGAACTCGGGCTGCACCAGTGAGCCAGTGAAAAGCCGCACAGCCAACACCGGATCGCCCATCACCACAAAGTCCAGCGTCACGGCCATGCCGGCGTAATCCGCAATAGTCACAGGGTCCGGGCCAAGCCACAGATCAAACGTGGCTACCCGGTCGCCATCCTCTACGGCCTCGATCCGCATTGGCCCGGCCAGGGTGGCCGATACATCAACGCCCGCCAGCGTGGCGGCCCAGCGCCAGGTAAAGCTGCCACCTGGTTGGATGGTTATGGTTTGGCTATCGCTTACGGCAACAGAATTGAGCGGCGCGCTGTTGAGCGGGAGGCTGTTCAGCATGCGTTACACCTCAAGGCAGATCAGTTGCCAGTCATTGGTTCGGGTTTCACTGCTTTCAGTCGGGCGGCGGCAGCGCACGGTAAAGCGAGGCAGCCAGCCAATGCTGTACTGCACGGCATCCGCCACAGGCGTGATGGTTGCCACGCGACCATCCATGGTGACCGGCGTGCGCTGCTCGCGGCCATCCTCCAGCAGGGCATCGCACCACACCGGCGCATCGGGCCTCACCTCGGTGGTCAGCGTAGCTGTCAGGCTGGCCGTGTTCAGGCGCATGGCCTTGATGCTCCACAGGTCCAGGTCAGAGCGGAAGTCCACACCCTCAAGCCCCGCACCCATCAGCCCGCTACCACTGATCGAGATGCGCATCTTTTCCCAGTGCGACATCTCCACCAGCTTGCCCTCGCTCAGGCGCACGCTGGAGGTACCGCCCTCTGGCTCATAGGTCACGTTTGGCCAGCCGCTCTGGTGAGCTATTCGCACACCGCCCAGCATCAAGTGGTACATGCTCACCCCTTTCTCAGTTTCGCGAGCCGCACATAGGTGGCCAGTTCGTCCAGGCCGCCCTGCTGAAACCGCGCATTCACCTGCCGACCGTCCGGCAGGTATATAGCCGCGCCGGCGGAGAAGTCGTTCTCGGCGGCATCCATCGCGGCGGAGGTCAGGCCCATGTCATCCTGCGTGGCACGCAGCCCTTTCAGCACGCTGGCCAAGCGCTGGCTGGCATCAGCCGTGAACACCCGCTCGCCACCGCCAAAGGCCACCAGCTCCGGCCCGCGCTCACCCACCCAGGCAAGACCGGGCGGAGCGCTGGGGGTGCCAGTGGCATAGCCCTTGGGGTTGGTGGTGCGATCAGGCGTGAGATTCCACGTAGAAGACTCAGGCACCGCCAGCGTGGGGGTAATAACGAATGCATCACCCAGCAGCTTGCCCAGCTTGCTCAGTTGGTCTTCCAGGGTCTTGATCGCCTCCGGAGACATATACGGCTTGATCTCCAGATCGGTCAGATCCTTCAACTCTTGCAGCTCGGCCTTGATCGCCTTCAGCTTCTCGTCAGCATCGGTCTGCTGAAACTTGTTTGCGCTCAGCTCAATGTCCTGCAGCTCCTTCGCAAACCCGGCAAAGCCGTAAGTGTTCTCCCCGGCCTGCTGCAGCTCCAACAGCATCTTGAGTGCGGCCTGCGCTTGCCGTTGGGCGTCCTCATAGTCCCCGGCCTGCAGGGCGTTGCGGGCGTTCACCTTCAGCTTCTGGGCATTGCCATAGCTGGCCTCACCCGCCCCGCCACCGGCGAGCTGGTTCAGCGCCTCGGCATAGCGCTTCTCAATATCCAGGCGCTCGTCGCGGTACTTCTCCACGTCCTTGTTGGCATCGCGCTCAGCATCGGTCAGCTCTTTGATCTTGCCCTTGGCCAGCTCGACCATGTCGGTATAGGCTTTCTTCTTTGCCTCGGTGCCACCAACCACCGCAGCCGTGGAGCGCCTCTCGCTCTGCTCGAGCTGGTCGGCTACGCTGGACGCCGTCTCGCCAACCTGTTCATAGGTGCCGTCCCACAGCTTGGCAATCTTGCCCATCATCTCGCCAGTGGCCTGGGCGTTGTCTTCCCCGATCTGCCGCATGATGTCCGCAGCTTCGGTAAAGTCCCCTTTTGCTGCGGATACCGCGGCTGCTGCCGTACCACCAATGAATCGCCCCAGGGCGCCGAAGCCATCACCAGCGATGAGTACAGCGGTACCCAAAACCTTGATTACCGCGCCAAGCAGCGCGGCAACCCGGGTGGCGATCTTTCCCTCGCGCGATGTGTCAACCAAAACCCCGGTAAACATGTTCATCGCAGGGCCCAGCTCTGCGGTCAGTTGCTGCCCCAAGCCTTCAGACACAGCGCTCGCCGTATTAGCGGAACGCTCGAACGCCTTGGCGCCCTGCACCACGTCCTCACTCATCACCAGGCCAAGCTCTCTGGCCTGCTGTGCCAGGCGCTCATACTCTTTGCCGTTGTCGCGCAGCAGGGGCAGCAGCAACGCCGCATCACTGGCGATCGCCTCCATGTAGAACGTCATCTCGTTCTGCGAGACGTTGGCCTTCTCCAGGCTGGATACATACAGCTGCAGCGCATCCGGGCCGCTCAGATCGCGGAACTGGTCAGCCGTCACACCCACCTGCGGCGCGATGCTCTCGAAGAAGTCAGCCAGCGGCCCGCCACCGGTCTGCAGAAAGTCGCCTACCTTGTCGCGCACATCCTTGAAGATGTCGCCCAGCTTGTCCGCCTCGATGCGCAGACCTTTAGAAGCAAACGCCCAGCCCTGAAACTTCTCCGCAGTAGTGCCCGACAGCTCCGCCAGTCGCACCATCTGGCCGGTCGCCAGAGCGTTCTGCTTGTTTTTTAATGATACGGCGACCACCGAGAATGCAGCCAGCAGCGAAAGGCCTGCTTTCTTGGCCTTGGAACTGAACCGGTCCAGCTGGCTGTCTGCC
>NZ_VTTI01000021.1 GCF_008641105.1 Halopseudomonas salina | reverse complement strand
GCCATGGAAGATGGTCTGCGCTTCGCGATTCGCGAAGGCGGCCGTACCGTTGGTGCCGGCGTGGTTGCCAAGATTATTGCTTAATTAGCATTTGATCTTGAACTGTCGAGCCGGTACTATTGCCGGCTCGACTGCGATTACAGGCCAGTAGCTCAATTGGCAGAGCGGCGGTCTCCAAAACCGCAGGTTGGGGGTTCGATTCCCTCCTGGCCTGCCAGATTTCATTTTCTGGCTACCAAAACAGGATTTAATGATTCATGAGCACCAAAGCTGAGCTTTACGACGACCGCCTAGATGTACCCAAGTGGATTGTCGTGGCGATCATTGTTGTCGCCGGGGTTTATGGAAACCATTATTTTGCCGCCGAACCTGTTTTGTATCGTGCCCTAGCACTGGTTGTGTTGGGTTTGGTTGCAGGCTTTGTAGCGCTGCAGACATCCAAAGGCAAGGCTTTTTGGGCGCTCTTGAAAGAAGCGCGCATTGAAATTCGCAAGGTGGTTTGGCCAACCCGTCCGGAAACGACTCAGACAACCCTTATTGTAGTAGCGGTTGTATTGGTGATGGCCCTTGTTTTGTGGGGGCTGGATACCTTGCTGGGTTGGATCATTTCTCAGTTCATTGGTTAAGGGTGATCCGTGTCTAAGCGTTGGTACGTAGTGCATGCCTTTTCAGGCTATGAAAAGCACGTCATGCGCTCACTTCAGGAGCGTATCAAGCTGGCCGGAATGGAAGAGCTGTTCGGCGAGATCCTTGTGCCCACTGAAGAAGTAGTGGAAATGCGCAACGGTCAGAAACGCAAGAGCGAACGCAAGTTCTTTCCTGGCTACGTTCTGGTCCAGATGGAAATGAACGAAGGTAGCTGGCACCTGGTGAAAGACACTACCCGGGTACTTGGTTTCATTGGCGGTACCGCCGATAAGCCTGCGCCAATTACTGACAAGGAAGCGGATATTATCCTGCGCCGCGTTGCCGAAGGCACGGATAAGCCCAAGCCCAAGACGCTGTTCGAGCCAGGTGAAGTGGTTCGCGTTACTGATGGTCCTTTCGCCGACTTCAATGGTGTGGTGGAAGAAGTGAACTACGAGAAAAGCCGTGTTCAGGTGGCTGTTCTCATCTTTGGTCGTCCTACCCCAGTCGAGCTCGAGTTCGGCCAGGTAGAAAAGGGCTGATTGCCCACGTCCTCCTGAACCCTGCAGCGCCAATGGCGGTGCGGGGTTTTGTTGTCAGTGTGATGTGTTAAACCGGGGAGCCGCAAGGCGCTAATACCCATTGGAGAAAGAAACATGGCTAAGAAAATCAATGCTTATATCAAGCTGCAGGTGAAAGCTGGTCAAGCTAACCCTAGTCCGCCAGTGGGTCCGGCTCTGGGTCAGCACGGCGTTAATATCATGGAATTCTGCAAGGCGTTCAATGCCAAGACCCAAGGCATGGAACCTGGTCTGCCGACACCCGTGATCATCACCGTTTACAGTGACCGTAGCTTCACCTTTGAAACCAAGAGTACTCCGGCGGCCATCCTGCTGCTCAAGGCTGCTGGCTTGAAGGGCGGTTCCGCTCGCCCGAACACCCAGAAAGTAGGCACTGTTACTCGTGCACAGCTGGAAGAGATCGCCACTACCAAGAAGGCTGATCTGACAGCTGCCGACATGGACGCCGCTGTGCGTACCATCGCCGGCTCCGCGCGTAGCATGGGCCTTACTGTGGAGGGTGTGTAAATGGCTAAGTTGAGCAAGCGTCAAAAGGCAATCAACGAGAAAGTGCAGGCAAACAAGGCGTACGCCTTTGAAGATGCCGCCGCTCTGTTGGCCGAAGTATCCAGTGTCAAGTTTGTCGAGTCGGTTGACGTTTCTGTCAATCTGGGCGTCGACCCACGCAAGTCCGACCAGGTCGTACGTGGCGCCACCCTGTTGCCGCATGGCACTGGCAAGACCGTACGCGTAGCCGTGTTCACTCAGGGCGCCAACGCCGAGGCTGCTCTGGCCGCCGGTGCCGACAAGGTGGGTATGGATGATCTGGCTGCTGAAATGAAAGCCGGCGACCTGAACTATGACGTGGTTATCGCTTCTCCTGATGCGATGCGCGTTGTTGGTCAACTGGGTCAGCTGCTGGGCCCCCGTGGTCTGATGCCTAACCCCAAGGTTGGCACCGTGGCTGCTGACGTTGGCACTGCCGTGAAAAATGCCAAGGCCGGTCAGGTTCGCTACCGCACCGACAAGAATGGCATCATTCACTGTTCAGTCGGCAAGGTCGGCTTTGATGCCGTCAAGCTGAAGGAAAACGTTGAAGCCCTTATCGCCGACCTTAAGAAGGCCAAGCCTTCCACGTCAAAGGGTGTCTATCTGCAGCGCGTAACCCTGAGCACCACTATGGGTCCCGGGGTTCAGATCGATCACGCTTCCCTGACTATCTGATTTAACAGCGCTCTGCCTCTGGGTAGAGCGCTACTTTTTGGGGTCCCTGCCATCGCGGGGGCTATCCAAGACCGTAGGTGGCGAAAGTCTCAAAAAGGGGAAGCATTTCTCCCAGCCTACGCAGATGGTGCTCCCGATTCAGTGCAGGCTGGATCAGACACCAATACACGTCGCCTTCGGGCGATCAATGGTAAATCCAGGAGTAAAACCCGTGGCAATTAAGCTCGAAGACAAGAAAGCCATCGTCGCTGAAGTCAACGAAGCTGCCAAAGGTGCGCTCTCCGCTGTTGTGGCTGATGCCCGCGGTGTGAGCGTTGCTGCTATGACTGGTCTGCGCAGAGATGCGCGTGATGCCGGTGTGACCGTACGCGTTGTGCGTAACACACTGATGCGTCGCGCTGTTGAAGGAACTCAGTACGAGTGCCTCAACGACGTCTTTACAGGTCCGACTCTTATCGCCTTCTCCCATGAACATCCCGGTGCTGCTGCCCGCTTGTTCAAAGAGTTTGCCAAGAGTCAGAGCGCATTCGAGATCAAGGCCGCAGCCTTTGAAGGCAACTTCCTTGCAGCTTCACAGATCGACATTCTGGCTACGCTACCGACTTACGACGAGGCTATTAGCCAGCTGATGAGCGTGATTCAAGGCGCCACCAGCAAGTTCGTTCGTACCTTGGCTGCTGTTCGCGATCAGAAGGAAGCCGAAGCTGCCTGATAGGCGCTTCAAGCTCGTTCATTCGCACACCCTATTTTGACGGTCTCCGGATCGTCCACCAATACAGGAATTTGAGTCATGGCTCTGACCAACGAAGATATCATCAACGCCGTTTCCGAAATGTCAGTAATGCAGGTTGTTGAACTGATCCAGGCAATGGAAGAGAAGTTTGGCGTTTCCGCTGCTGCCGCTGCTGGCCCAGCTGCCGGCCCGGCTGCCGCTGCTGCTGAAGAGCAGACCGAGTTCAACGTTGTTCTGACCGAAACCGGTGAGAAGAAAGTGAACGTGATCAAGGCTGTTCGCGAGCTGACAGGCCTGGGCCTGAAAGAAGCCAAGGCACTGGTTGACGGCGCTCCTGGCACCATCAAGGAAGGCGTCTCCAAGGACGAGGCAGAAGCTGCCAAGAAGACCCTGGAAGAAGCCGGCGCCAAGGTTGAGCTCAAGTAAGCTTGTGCGACCTTGTGTCGACAGTCTGATTTAACGGTCAGATTGATGGCTGGTGGCCTGTGTGCCACCGGCCTTTTTCCGTTCTGGTGAGCTTCTGTGAAGCAGCCGACGGGAAGGCACCCCGAGGGGTGAGCAAGGCGTAGGACTTGCAAGCATTTTCTGGTTTTCCCCGCAGGGGAAAGCCAATCAAGCAGGTGACCAAGCTGGGGAACGCTGATGGCTTACTCATATACTGAGAAAAAACGTATCCGCAAGGACTTTGGCAAACTGCCGCATGTGATGGATGTGCCCTATCTGCTGGCGATTCAGCTGGATTCCTATCGGGAATTCCTGCAATCGGACGTGGCGAAGGAGCAGGTTCGTGATATCGGTCTGCATGCGGCCTTCAAATCTGTGTTCCCCATTATCAGCTACTCCGGTAATGCGGCACTCGAATATGTCGGTTATCGTCTGGGCGATCCTGCCTTTGACGTCAAGGAATGTGTCTCTCGTGGTGTGACCTACGCGGTCCCGCTGCGCGTGAAAGTGCGCCTGATCATCTTTGATCGTGAGTCTTCCAACAAGGCGATCAAGGACATCAAGGAGCAGGAAGTCTACATGGGGGAAATCCCCCTGATGACCGAGAACGGTACCTTCGTGATCAACGGTACCGAGCGTGTTATCGTTTCCCAGCTGCATCGCAGCCCGGGTGTGTTCTTCGACCACGATCGTGGCAAGACGCACAGCTCCGGCAAGCTGCTGTACTCGGCCCGCGTGATTCCTTACCGCGGCTCCTGGCTGGACTTTGAATTTGATCCCAAGGATGCGGTTTTTGTTCGTATCGACCGTCGTCGCAAGTTGCCTGCGTCCGTGCTGTTACGTGCGCTGGGTTACCAGACCGACGAAATTCTGGACATCTTCTACGACACCAACGTGTTCGAGGTAAAGGGTGAAAACCTGCAGCTCGAGCTCGTACCCCAGCGCCTGCGCGGCGAGATTGCGACCTTTGACATCAAGGATGACAAGGGCAAGGTTATTGTCGAGAAGGGCCGTCGTATCACAGCACGGCACATCAACCAGCTTGAGAAAGCAGGTATCGACAGTCTGGAAGTGCCATTTGACTACGTGCTTGGCCGTACTATTGCCAAGCCGATGATGGATCCCGCCACCGGTGAAATTATCTCCGAGTGCAACGTCGAAATCTCGGTTGATCTGATTGCCAAGATGCAGAAGGCTGGCATCAAGCGATTGGAGACGTTGTACACCAACGATATTGACTGTGGTCCGTTCATCTCCGACACATTGCGCATTGATGGCACTACTACCCAGCTTGAAGCGCTGGTAGAAATCTATCGCATGATGCGTCCCGGCGAGCCGCCAACCAAGGATGCTGCCGAGACCCTGTTCGGCAACTTGTTTTTCAGCACCGATCGTTACGATCTGTCTGCTGTTGGCCGCATGAAGTTCAACCGTCGTATTGGCCGTGACGAGATCGAAGGCGCTGGTGTCCTGAGCAAGGAAGACATCATCGAAGTGCTCAAGACCCTGGTCAACATCCGTAACGGCAAAGGCGTTGTCGACGATATCGACCACTTGGGTAACCGTCGCGTGCGCTCGGTTGGCGAGATGGCCGAGAACCAGTTCCGTGTTGGTCTGGTGCGTGTTGAGCGTGCGGTCAAGGAACGTTTGTCCATGGCCGAAAGCGAAGGCCTGATGCCGCAGGATCTGATCAATGCCAAGCCGGTTGCGGCGGCAGTGAAAGAATTCTTCGGTTCCAGCCAGCTGTCCCAGTTCATGGACCAGAACAACCCGCTGTCCGAAATCACCCACAAGCGCCGTGTCTCGGCTCTTGGGCCGGGCGGTCTGACCCGTGAGCGTGCCGGCTTCGAAGTGCGTGACGTACACCCGACCCACTACGGTCGCGTATGTCCTATCGAAACGCCTGAAGGCCCGAACATTGGTCTGATCAACTCGTTGGCTACCTACGCCCGTACTAACAAGTACGGCTTCCTGGAAAGCCCGTACCGTCGTGTACGCGATGCCCAGGTGACCGACGAGATCATCTTCTTGTCAGCGATCGAAGAATCCGATCACGTTATCGCCCAGGCTAGCGCCAAGGTTGAAGACGGCAAGCTGACCGATGACCTGGTAGCAGTGCGTCACCAGAACGAATTTACTGTCAAGGCGCCACATGAAGTGACCCTGATGGACGTGTCGCCGCGCCAGGTAGTATCGGTTGCTGCGTCGTTGATTCCGTTCCTCGAGCACGACGATGCCAACCGCGCCTTGATGGGTTCGAACATGCAGCGTCAGGCCGTTCCCACACTGCGTGCTGAGAAGCCTCTGGTCGGTACCGGCATGGAGCGTAACGTTGCCCGTGACTCGGGTGTGTGCGTAACCGCACGCCGCGGTGGTGTGATCGATTCTGTCGACGCCAGCCGTATCGTGGTGCGCGTGGCCGATGACGAGATCGAAGCTGGCGAAGCCGGCGTCGACATCTACGTCATGACCAAATACACCCGTTCCAACCAGAACACCTGTATCAACCAGCGTCCGCTGGTGAAGAAAGGTGATGTCATCGTACGCAATGACATCCTCGCCGACGGTTCCTCCGTCGACATGGGTGAACTGGCCCTGGGTCAGAACATGCGCGTCGCGTTCATGCCCTGGAATGGTTACAACTTCGAAGACTCGATTCTGGTCTCCGAGCGCGTGGTGCAGGAAGATCGCTTCACCACCATCCACATCCAGGAACTGACCTGTGTGTCCCGCGACACCAAGCTGGGGCCGGAGGAAATCACCTCCGACATCCCCAACGTCGGTGAATCGGCACTGGGCAAGCTGGATGAGGCTGGTGTGGTCTACGTCGGCGCCGAAGTCGGCCCTGGCGACATCCTGGTCGGTAAGGTCACGCCCAAGGGTGAAACCCAGCTGACTCCTGAGGAGAAGCTCTTGCGAGCCATCTTCGGTGAGAAGGCGTCTGACGTTAAAGATACGTCCCTGCGCGTGCCGACTGGTACCAAGGGCACGGTCATTGACGTTCAGGTCTTCATCCGTGACGGCGTCGAGCGCGATTCCCGCGCCCTGGCGATCGAGAAGGAACAGCTCGACGAGATCCGCAAGGATCTGCAGGAAGAGTTCCGTATCGTCGAAGTAGCTACTTTCGAGCGTCTGCGTGCAGCGCTGGTTGGTCAGTCAGTTGAAGGCGGTGCTGGCCTGAAGAAGGGCGCGAAGCTGACTGATGAAATTCTGGACGGCATCGAGCATGGACAGTGGTTCAAACTGCGCATGAGCGAAGACAGTCTGAACGAGCAGCTGGAGATGGCGCAGGCGTATCTGTCTGACCGCCGTAAGCTGCTGGACGACAAGTTCGAAGACAAGAAGCGCAAGCTGCAGCAGGGCGACGACCTGGCGCCAGGTGTACTCAAGATCGTCAAGGTCTACCTGGCTATCAAGCGCCGCATCCAGCCGGGTGACAAGATGGCCGGTCGTCACGGTAACAAGGGTGTTATCTCGGTCATCATGCCGATCGAAGACATGCCCCATGACGAGTACGGCACGCCGGTCGACATCGTGCTGAACCCGCTGGGTGTTCCTTCGCGGATGAACGTAGGTCAGATTCTCGAAACCCACCTGGGCCTCGCGGCCAAGGGGCTGGGTGAGAAGATCAACCGGATGCTGGAAGACCAGCGCAAGGTTGCCGAGCTGCGCGAGTTCCTCGACGAGATCTACAACAAGGTTGGTGGTCGCCAGGAGAAACTCGAAGAGCTCAGCGATCAGGAAATCATCGACCTGGCGAACAACCTGCGTGGTGGTGTGCCCATGGCGACGGCCGTATTCGACGGTGCCAAGGAGCATGAGATCAAGCATATGTTGCGCTTGGCCGACTTGCCCGATACAGGTCAGATGAAGCTGATCGACGGTCGTACCGGTAACAGCTTTGATCGTCCGGTGACTGTTGGTTACATGTATATGCTGAAACTGAACCACCTGGTCGATGACAAGATGCACGCCCGTTCCACCGGTTCGTACAGTCTGGTAACCCAGCAGCCGTTGGGTGGTAAGGCGCAGTTTGGTGGTCAGCGTTTCGGTGAGATGGAGGTCTGGGCCCTGGAAGCATACGGTGCAGCCTACACATTGCAGGAAATGTTGACTGTGAAGTCGGACGACGTGAATGGCCGTACCAAGATGTACAAGAACATCGTGGACGGGGATCACCGTATGGAGCCAGGCATGCCTGAATCCTTCAACGTGTTGATCAAGGAAATCCGTTCGCTGGGTATCGATATCGAACTGGAATCCGAGTAACCACCAACTGCCCATGTCTCAATGGTGAAAGTATCCCGCCATTGAGACACTGCGAGGAGTATAGGCCTTGAAAGATCTACTGAACCTGCTTAAGTCCCAGGGACAGATTGAAGAGTTCGATTCACTGCGAATCGGCTTGGCGTCACCGGAAATGATCCGGTCCTGGTCATATGGCGAAGTCAAGAAGCCGGAAACCATCAACTACCGCACGTTCAAGCCTGAGCGTGATGGCCTTTTCTGCGCCAAGATATTTGGCCCGGTAAAGGATTACGAGTGCCTGTGCGGTAAGTACAAGCGGCTCAAACACCGTGGTGTGATCTGCGAGAAGTGCGGCGTGGAAGTGGCTCTGGCCAAGGTCCGTCGCGAACGCATGGGTCACATCGAGCTGGCCTCACCGGTCGCTCATATCTGGTTCCTCAAGTCGCTTCCTTCCCGGATCGGTTTGTTGCTGGACATGACGCTGCGCGATATCGAGCGCGTGCTGTATTTCGAATCCTACCTGGTTATCGAGCCGGGCATGACGACCCTGGAAAAGGGTCAACTGCTCAACGATGAACAGTATTTCGAAGCGCTTGAAGAGTTCGGTGACGACTTCGATGCCCGCATGGGTGCCGAGGCGATCTTCGAGCTGCTGACTCACATGGATCTGGTCCACGAGATTGCCGTGCTGCGTGAAGAGATTCCGCAGACTACATCCGAGACCAAGATCAAGAAGCTGTCCAAGCGTCTGAAGCTGATGGAAGCGTTCCACGGTTCGGGAAACAAGCCCGAGTGGATGGTCATGACCGTACTGCCCGTGCTGCCGCCGGATCTGCGTCCGCTGGTACCCCTGGACGGTGGCCGTTTCGCGACCTCGGATCTGAACGATCTGTACCGCCGTGTGATCAACCGTAACAACCGCCTCAAGCGTCTGCTGGATCTGTCTGCGCCCGATATCATCGTGCGGAACGAAAAGCGCATGCTGCAAGAGTCGGTTGATGCCCTGCTGGACAACGGTCGTCGTGGCCGTGCCATCACCGGCACCAACAAGCGCCCGCTGAAATCCCTGGCCGACATGATCAAGGGCAAGCAGGGCCGCTTCCGTCAGAACCTGCTGGGCAAGCGCGTCGACTACTCCGGCCGTTCGGTAATCGTGGTTGGTCCTACCCTGCGTCTGCACCAGTGTGGTCTGCCCAAGAAGATGGCACTCGAGCTGTTCAAGCCGTTCATCTTCGGCAAGCTGGAGCACCGTGGTCTGGCGACTACCATCAAGGCCGCCAAGAAGATGGTCGAGCGCGAGCTGCCAGAAGTATGGGATATCCTCGCTGACGTAATTCGCGAGCACCCAGTACTGCTGAACCGTGCTCCGACCCTTCACCGCCTGGGTATCCAGGCGTTCGAGCCGGTTCTGATTGAAGGTAAGGCAATCCAGTTGCACCCGCTGGTCTGTGCTGCCTACAACGCCGACTTCGACGGCGACCAGATGGCTGTACACGTTCCGCTGACCCTCGAGGCCCAGCTGGAAGCGCGTGCACTGATGATGTCCACCAACAACATCCTGTCGCCGGCTTCCGGTGAGCCGATCATCGTGCCATCGCAGGACGTGGTACTGGGTCTGTACTACATGACCCGTACACGTATCAATGCGAAGGGCGAGGGCATGCGCTTCGCCGACGTTAACGAAGTGGAGATGGCTTACCGTAGTGGTCAGACTGATCTGCACGCGTTGGTAAAAGTACGCATCAGCGAAACCATCAAGCACAAGGATGAGAGCTGGACCACAGAAAGCCGTATCGTTGATACCACGGTCGGTCGGGCCCTGCTGTATCAGATTCTGCCCAAGGGCTTGCCCTATGAGCTGGTCGATCAGCCCCTGAAGAAAAAAGCGATTTCCAAGCTGATCAACCAGTGCTACCGCGTGGTGGGTCTGAAGGAAACCGTTATCTTCGCTGACCAGCTGATGTATGCCGGTTTTGCCTACTCGACCATTTCTGGTGCTTCCATTGGTGTGAATGACTTCGTCATCCCCGATGAGAAGGCGCGCATCATTGATGCGGCCACCGAAGAAGTGAAAGAGATTGAAGATCAGTACGCCTCGGGTCTGGTGACCCAGGGTGAGAAGTACAACAAGGTGATCGACTTGTGGTCCAAGGCCAACGACGAGATCTCCAAGGCGATGATGGACAACCTCAAGTCCACCCGCGTGCTGGATCGTGACGGCAACGAAGTGGAGCAGGAGTCCTTCAACTCCATGTACATGATGGCTGACTCCGGTGCCCGGGGTTCCGCTGCCCAGATTCGTCAGTTGGCGGGTATGCGGGGCCTGATGGCCAAGCCGGACGGCTCAATCATCGAGACGCCGATTACCGCCAACTTCCGTGAGGGTCTGAACGTACTCCAGTACTTCATCTCCACGCACGGTGCCCGTAAGGGCCTGGCCGATACGGCTCTGAAGACAGCGAACTCGGGTTACCTGACACGCCGTCTGGTAGACGTAGCCCAGGATCTGGTGATCACCGAGACTGATTGCGGCACCGATCGCGGCCTGCTCATGGCGCCGCACATTGAAGGTGGCGATATCGTCGAGCCGCTGGGTGAGCGCGTACTGGGTCGTACCATTGCCCGTGATGTGATCAAACCCGGCACGGAAGAAACTATCGTTCCGGCCGGCACCCTGATTGATGAGAAGTGGGTCGAGTTCCTCGAGCTGAACAGCGTCGACGAAGTCATTGTGCGCTCGCCCATCAGCTGTGAAACCCGCTATGGCGTATGTCGTACCTGTTACGGTCGCGACCTGGCTCGCGGTCACCTGATCAACATCGGCGAGGCCGTGGGTGTTATTGCTGCCCAGTCGATCGGTGAGCCAGGTACCCAGCTGACCATGCGTACGTTCCACATCGGTGGCGCGGCAAGCCGGACGTCGGCTGCTGACAGCGTTCAGGTGAAGAACGGCGGCATTATTCGTCTGCACAACCTTAAGCACGTTGAGCGTGCCGACGGAACTCTTGTGGCCGTATCCCGCTCCGGTGAACTGGCCGTAGCTGACGAATTCGGTCGTGAGCGCGAGCGCTATAAGCTGCCTTACGGTGCCTTCATTTCCATCAAGGAAGGTGAAAAGGTTGCCGCTGGTCAGGTTGTTGCCAAGTGGGATCCGCACACTCACCCCATCGTTACCGAGATATCCGGTACTGTGGCTTTCTTTGGAATGGAAGAGAACATCACCATCAAGCGTACAGCTGATGAGCTGACTGGTCTGACCAACCTTGAAGTCATGGATGCCAAGGATCGCCCGGCAGCAGGTAAGGACATCCGTCCTGCAGTGAAGCTGGTCGACGAAAACGGCAAGGAATTGTTGCTGCCAGGTACTGATGTGCCTGCCCAGTACTTCCTGCCAGCCAACGCTCTGGTCAATCTGTCCGATGGTGCCAAGGTGAACGTGGGTGACGTTGTTGCCCGTATTCCCCAGGAAACGTCAAAGACCCGAGACATCACCGGTGGTTTGCCACGTGTTGCCGACCTGTTTGAAGCCCGTCGCCCGAAGGAATCTTCCATTCTGGCGGAAATCAGCGGCACGATTTCCTTCGGTAAGGAAACCAAGGGCAAGCGTCGTCTGGTCATTACTCCGACCGATGGCAGCGAGCAGTACGAAGAGCTGATTCCGAAGTGGCGTCACCTGAACGTGTTCGAAGGTGAGCAGGTTACCAAGGGTGAAGTCATCTCCGACGGTCCGAGCAACCCGCACGATATCCTGCGTTTGCTGGGTGTCAGTGCATTGGCCAAGTACATTGTCAACGAGATTCAGGACGTATATCGCCTGCAGGGCGTGAAGATCAACGACAAGCACATCGAAGTGACCATTCGCCAGATGCTGCGTAAGGTTGAAGTCACAGAGACCGGTGATTCGAACTTCATCAAGGGCGATCAGATCGAACTGACCAGCGCTCTGGAAGAAAACGAACGCCTGGTTGCTCAGGATAAATTCCCGGCCAAGTACGAGCACGTGCTGCTGGGTATTACCAAGGCATCGCTGTCGACCGAATCGTTCATTTCCGCGGCTTCCTTCCAGGAAACCACGCGGGTACTGACCGAAGCGGCCGTCACTGGAAAGAGCGACCATCTGCGCGGCTTGAAAGAGAACGTAGTAGTAGGTCGTCTGATTCCAGCCGGTACCGGTCTGGCCTATCACGCCGAGCGCAAGCGTCAGCGTATGGCCGACAAGCCGGCGAAGGTCAGTGCAGTAGAGATCGAGCAGGCGCTGTCCGATGCGTTGAATTCGGGCAACGACTGAATAAGGTGGTCGGCGCCCGCGGGCGCCGCTGACCTTGACGAGCGGGGGCGGGCTCTATAGAATTCCGTACCCCTAAAATTGGTGGGACGCTGTGTCCTGCCATTTTTTATTTAATATGTCTGATAGACATCAGTGGAGTTTTGCTAGATGGCGACAATTAACCAGCTGGTTCGCAAGCCGCGCAAGCGCGTTGCTGAAAAAAGCGACGTGCCAGCGCTGCAGAACTGCCCGCAGCGTCGTGGCGTGTGTACTCGTGTATACACCACTACGCCGAAGAAGCCGAACTCGGCTCTGCGTAAGGTCTGCCGTGTCCGTTTGACCAACGGTTACGAAGTTTCTTCCTACATCGGTGGTGAAGGTCACAACCTCCAGGAGCACAGCGTTGTGCTGATCCGTGGTGGTCGTGTAAAGGATTTGCCAGGTGTGCGTTATCACACTGTTCGCGGTTCTCTGGACACCTCCGGTGTCAAGGATCGTCGTCAGGGCCGTTCCAAGTACGGTGCCAAGCGTCCTAAGTAATTTTTGAATTCATTTATCCTGAGTCGATAAGAGTAAGGTCGGGCAAGTCCCGGGCTAACCTGAAGACCGTTTGAGGGCTTATCATGCCAAGACGTCGCGTAGCAGCAAAACGTGAGATCCTGCCAGAACCAAAGTACGGCAGCCAGATTCTCGCCAAGTTCATGAACCACGTAATGGAAAGCGGCAAGAAAGCCGTAGCCGAAAGCATCGTTTACGGTGCCCTGGACAAGGTCAAGGAGCGTACCAAGACCGAAGATCCAGTCGAGCTGTTCGAGCGCGCGCTCGATGCCATTGCACCGCTGGTCGAGGTTAAATCCCGCCGTGTAGGTGGTGCCACCTATCAGGTTCCGGTTGAAGTGCGTCCCTCCCGTCGCAACGCTCTGGCGATGCGCTGGTTGGTTGACGCTGCCCGTAAGCGTGGCGAGAAGTCGATGGCTCTGCGTCTGGCTGGCGAGTTGGTCGATGCTGCTGAAGGTAAGGGTGCAGCAGTCAAGAAGCGTGAAGATGTGCACCGTATGGCTGAAGCCAACAAAGCCTTCTCCCATTATCGCTTCTAACGACTCAGGAGAATATTTTGTCTCGTGTAACCCCCATTAATCTGTACCGGAATATTGGTATCTGCGCGCACGTTGATGCGGGCAAGACTACTACGACGGAGCGGATTCTTTTTTACACCGGCGTCAACCACAAGATGGGTGAGGTGCACGATGGTGCGGCTACCATGGACTGGATGGCGCAGGAGCAGGAGAGAGGGATTACCATCACCTCTGCTGCTACCACGGCGTTCTGGGAAGGTTCTGAGAAGCAATACAAGCGTCACCGCGTCAACATCATCGATACGCCCGGTCACGTCGACTTCACTATCGAAGTAGAGCGCTCCTTGCGGGTGCTCGACGGCGCAGTCGTCGTGTTCTGTGGTACCTCCGGTGTTGAACCGCAGTCGGAAACGGTATGGCGTCAGGCCAACAAGTATGGTGTGCCGCGTATCGTTTACGTGAACAAGATGGACCGACAGGGTGCAGACTTTCTGCGCGTAGTCGAGCAGATCAAGAAGCGGCTTGGTCATACGCCTGTCGCGATCCAGTTGGCTATCGGCGCCGAAGAAAACTTCGAGGGGCAAATCGACCTGCTGCGCATGAAAGCCATGTACTGGAGCGATGAGGACAGCGGCCTTACCGCTCGCGAGGAAGACATTCCCGCCGAGATGCTGGAGATGGCGCAGAAGTATCGTGAGCAGATGGTCGAGGCTGCTGCCGAAGCCAATGAAGAGCTCATGAACAAGTACCTGGAAGGTGGCGAGTTGACCGAGGACGAGATCAAGGCGGGGCTGCGTCAGCGCACTCTGGCCTGCGAGATTGTTCCTGCGGTCTGTGGTACTTCGTTCAAGAACAAGGGCGTGCCCCTGGTTCTTGACGCCGTTATCGATTACTTGCCTGCGCCTGACCAGGTTGTTGCTATCAAGGGTGCTCACCCTGATGACGAGGAGAGGCTCGATGAGCGGCATGCCGATGATTCCGAGCCCTTCTCTGCGCTGGCATTCAAGATCGCTACTGATCCCTTTGTGGGAACGCTGACGTTCGTTCGGGTGTATTCCGGCGTGCTGAAGTCTGGCGATGCTGTATTGAATTCAGTCAAGGGTAAAAAAGAGCGCGTGGGTCGTATGGTGCAAATGCATGCAAACGCCCGCGAGGAGATCAAGGAAGTGCTGGCCGGGGATATCGCGGCTCTCATCGGGATGAAGGACGTCACCACGGGTGACACTCTTTGTTCACAGGATCATCCGATCATCCTTGAGCGCATGGAGTTTCCTGAGCCGGTTATTTCGGTAGCAGTTGAGCCGAAAACAAAAGCTGACCAGGAAAAGATGGGTGTTGCCCTGGGTAAGTTGGCTCAGGAAGATCCGTCATTCCGTGTGCGCACTGATGAAGAGTCCGGTCAGACCATTATCTCCGGTATGGGCGAGCTGCACCTGGATATTCTGGTTGATCGCATGAAGCGCGAATTTGGCGTGGAAGCCAATATCGGCAAGCCGCAGGTGGCTTATCGTGAAGCGATCCGCAACAAGTGCGAAATCGAAGGCAAGTTCGTGCGTCAATCCGGTGGTCGCGGCCAGTATGGTCACGTCTGGATCCGGTTTGAGCCATCCGACGAAAGCGAGGAAGGTCTTGTCTTCGTGAATGAAACTGTCGGTGGCTCGGTACCGCGTGAATATATTCCGGCTGTCCAGAAGGGTATCGACGAGCAGATGAAGAACGGCATTCTTGCCGGTTATCCTCTGCTGAACTTGAAAGCAACACTGTTCGATGGCTCGTTTCACGATGTCGATTCGAACGAGATGGCATTCAAGATCGCTGCTTCCATGGCCACCAAGCATTTGGCCCAGAAGGGCGGCGCGGTGCTGCTCGAGCCGATGATGAATGTCGAAGTTGTGACACCCGAGGACTACATGGGTGATGTGATGGGCGACCTGAATCGTCGTCGCGGTCTGGTACAAGGAATGGAAGATTCCGTTTCCGGTAAAGTGATCCGCGCTGAGGTCCCACTTGGTGAGATGTTCGGTTACGCCACGGATGTGCGCTCCATGTCCCAGGGGCGTGCGAGCTACTCCATGGAGTTTTCGAAGTACTCCGAGGCGCCAACTAACATCGCCGAAGCAATCATCAAGAAGCAAGGCTAACTGAACCCAAGCTAATCAAAGAGGCTATCTACCGTGGCTAAAGAGAAATTTGAACGTAAAAAACCGCACCTTAATGTGGGCACCATCGGTCACGTCGACCATGGCAAGACCACTCTGACAGCGGCATTGACCAAGGTTTGCGCTGAATCCTA
>NZ_VTTI01000020.1 GCF_008641105.1 Halopseudomonas salina | reverse complement strand
GTTTCTTGGTCATGACACACCTCCTGCTAGGGGCTACCTAACTATAGAAGGTGTCTACTGGTTGTGGGTAACTCGGATGGCTAACGCCTGGGTCAGAGCAAAGACATGTTCTGGCTGATAGTTGCCAACCAAAGCGCTCTGGATAGTCTCAATGCTCGACTTGCAGCGAGTATCACGCATGGCTGCCAATGCTGCTTCGCTCCGCTCACCAGCAACAATAGCCCGGATTATCCTCATGCCAGTGGCCCCAGTAATATCTGCTACTACATGGTGCAATTGGATGTTCATGTGAGTAAGCGCTTTCTGCATGTGCTGGATATGGGCGGCAGCGTAATCCAAATGCCGTTCCCTCAAGCGTAGGTAGCTACGTAAAGCAGCGATCTCACGATCCGGATGAAAACTTGCACGGAGCAAGCCGCAGGCATGCAGGCGCTGAATCCATTGCGCGTCATTAACGTCGGTCTTGCGACCAGGAACGGCTCGAGCATCGCGGGCGTTGGCCAATACGACGTGCAAACCGTGGCTTTCCAGAATCTCGTAGACGGGAATCCAGTACACCCCTGTGGACTCCATCGCTACGGTAGTAACCCCGATATCGGCCAACCATTGAGCCATGCACTCGAGGTCAGCTGTGAACGCTCTAAACGTTCGCACAGGTTGCTCAGCAAGGTCGGCTGGGACCGCCACGACATGGAAGCGAGATCCGATATCTATGCCGGCTGCGTGGTCATTGATGACCGGTAAACCGTTACGTACTGAGTTGAGCTTCTTCATGAGAATCCTCCAGCAAAGAAGTACTGGACGGGGACTCGGATCAGATCACATTCCTAAACGGGGTCGCCAAAAGGCGCCACCAATAACGGGTCCGCAGCTTCCCCTGGATCATGTTTTTTGACGGGGACTAAGCCTCCAAAGAGCTAACGATCACTGTCCAGCAGAAGAAGTCTAGCTGGGACTCAGCGGAGCGGAAGTGTTTCTAATCTAGTGGGCCGCGGAGCGCCGGGGAGGCGGTTTTTTAGAGCATCGCAATACCTGTCAACAAAGCTAGGTACAGATTCCTTCATTTCCCAATCACGAAAGTCGATGCAGAGTATGATTTCTAGTTCGCATCGCCCTTGTTTTTTGTTAATTTTAACGAAGTCGACTCTCTTAAACTCAGATCTCGGGCTCTGGAAAACAATACTGCACGACTCCGGAAGCTCAGTGGGGGAGACGTTTCTTAAGCGCATCAAATGAAATTTTTTGTACAGCTTTTCTTCCGACTGTGGGGCGATATCTATCGAGTACATATAGCCATCAGGTGGCTCGGAAGAATACCACGCCTCCACTTCAATACCGCCTATCTGTAGGGTCCTCTTCACAGATTCCATATGATAATCCTTCCTTTAATATTTAAGGCGCAATTGATAGGAGAAGGCTGGGATAAAAGAGTGTTTCTACCGAGAATTTTCATCTGACCACAATTACCAGGTTCCTGTTGTTCAAGAGATTTTGCGTTGGGTCTCTTTGTAGGCTACTAATCCGAGCGATTTTGCTATCAAGCCTAATAGCTTAATGTCAATATGTTTGGTCGTTGGGCTCTCGTAGATATACCGCCACTTAACAAAGGGGTCGTCCCCTAGATTAATTAAGTGCTCGCGGAACAAATCTTTACTAGTATTCTGGACCGCGAGGTCCGAAAAGCATTCTACGATTAATAGTTGATAGGTATTATCCAGTCGATCAAATAGTTCTGAATATTTATGGCCTCGGAGATTGTCTTCAATTTCACCAAGATCGGATTTAGATCGAGCCGCGGGCTTTTCTATGGCTATGAAGAATTTAAGTAGAAGCTCGATAGCGAAGCTGCGACACATTATTGCAGGTGCTATGAACTCTGTTGCCTTGGTAGTGATAATCGTGGAGAGTATGATTTCTGCTGACTCGTTGTAACAGTTGGCTAGGTCATACAGGGTCTTGTATAGTGGTTTGCTTGGCCTTACCAAGGTACCACGACTGCTTTCCTCGCCAGTACCGGATCGGTTCATATGACTCAAGATCCTGACTATTGGAATGGGTCAGCAAAATTTATAAAAACTAAACAAAGGCGTATTGCTCTGCGATTAATGTTCATCTGACCCCATTTATTCTCTTTAGAAAAATAAATCTGTCCCCTTTACTCCTGGTAGCGCGGTGGCAGTCGCTGCAGCTCTACTTCTGAGAGAAGCTCAGGAGCGATAGGTCCGACGGGGAACACAACTCCACGGTTGTTTAGAATCTGGATAGCTTTTTTCTGCCAGGTAGCAAAAGGTTCGCCTCGGCCTTCTGATACTTCCACGTATCTACCTAGCTGGCGCAATCGGTAGCTGTAGCCTTTTTCTAGTAGCTGGACAACGCGCTCGAATTGATTGAAGGATGCGGCGTAAGTCGCAATAGTCCCCCCAAACTTGTCCATGGGACGATTAATATCTGCTTTTTCCAACAGCAATTCCCAATGCCGCCAATCATCTGCCTCGATCCCGCGTGACAATGCTTGCGTAAGCCCGGTGCGCTCGGATTTTAGATCAAAAACGTTAGCTTCGGCCCCCGCTTCCAGCAATGCCTTGAGCGGCCCTGGGTCACTGCGACCTGCCGCAATGTACACTACAGAACTAAATTCATCGCCTATGGCCTGATTTGGGTCTGCCCCAACCTTAAGGAGCGCTTGGACACCCTCGACGCTATCACAACTCACGGCCCACGCCAGAGGTGTAAGCCCTTCCAACCCTGACCCGTTTGGATTTACGCCGGAGCTGGCATAAAGGTTAACGGTCTCTGCGTCGCCTCGGCAAGCAGCTTCTGCGATCCGCCGCAGGGACGCGTCTTCAAAAACGTCTTTGGCGGTCATTCTACCTACGCTATGTTCCAAGCCTGCTACTTGTTGCGTTCCCGCCAACAAGGCTATAAAGAACAACCAAGATCGAGGGTGAATAAAACCGGCGAACGTTCTTATTCCATATCGATTCATTATTGGCTCCACTGCCTGTGGTGAGATGTGCTTGCCATCGAACATATCATCGTTTCCATAAGATGCTGGTGAACCATTTTTTTTAAGAATATTTCCGTTCATGTGAGTATGCATCACCAAAAAAACTAGAAAATAAATCTGTTCCCTTTATTTCTTAAAATAAATCTGTCCCCTTTATTTTATGTCCCATTTATTTCTTCTTTTTTGATAGATATTTATCGAAACGGCCATCTAACGCTCCGGCTCGAGACGTATAATGTGAGTGGTGATCAAGGTCAGGTCTGGCTTTTTGCCATACCGGCCGTCCCGGCATTGCAAAAGGCAAGACATGACCCCCGGCTTCCCCGATAAATTCAGCGCCGGGCAACCACCGATGCGGGGGAGGGCAAAAGGCAAGACCAGATCCCGGTTACTCCTCGATCAAAAATGCATTGCTGCCTGCTCGTATTTAGATAGCTGGCATACTCGCCCCTTCAATTGTTCTATGCCATAGCCAGAAACATTAATTGGCTGCATAGTACCTCCACCTGAAATATTTTCAGACCACCAAAATCTCGCTTCTGTGTCACGAAAATTAAGCCATGCTCTTTGTGCGTCTCTTAATAACAATTTTTCTTCAGCAGGGAGAATGTCCATCAGCTCGCGATACACACGATTTAATTCTCTGTCCCAGCCTTCATGAGCGTTTCCTTGGGCATTACGAATATCCACCGTGGTTCCGCCGCTTTGCTCCAACTCAAGCGCGAATTGGTCGTCGATAGGGTGAATGCGGCCAGTGTCACAGAACACATCTGCAGCGTACGACCATGGCGCAAATGTTGCGAGTGCAATAATAAAGAATATCGTTTTCATTATGGATCCATTAGTGCCGAGGGGTGGCTTATTCAGGTCAGGATATTATCATCTTCGGACAAGGGATGAGGGCAATAGGGTGGCAAGGTATCTGACCCCGATCCGGCACCTTAATCCTGTGGTGGCTCATTTAAGCTTTTGATCAAGCGCTCTAAATAAAGCTACTTCCCAATTGGCTGCGGTAAGGTTTGCTGCGACAGTCTTTTTGTTTACGATCTCAACCCGTGTTTTGGTATTTCTTTGAATAGGTTCAACAAAGATTGCAACGTTCTCCCCGTAACTGAAGGCGGTCATGGATCTTTGAGCCAAAATCTTCCCTTCTGTTTTATTTGCTGACACTAAGTCTAGTTTTGAGCTTATTACCACTTCCTTTGTCGATTGCCACACAGTATCAAAATCTTTCTCGTAAACTTTAGTAGTACCTTGTCCTTTTGCAGCTTGCGCGTCTGCCAGTGTTGAACATCCGGAGATAAGAAAAGTAGACATTAAAATAATAACCGAAATTGAGCGTAACATTGAGTATCCCTATAGTTGTTAAGAAATAAAAGCGTTAAACAAATATATCCACTTCGTTTTTGCAATAAATTTTTCAGTCTTGCTTGGAGTTAGCTGACTTTACCATTGTATATGACGGTGGTTGCGCCTTCTTTCTTGATGCTCAACTTATTCCCTTCAGCAAAGGCTTCGACAGTCTCTGAGCAGCCATCAATGCTGGCTTTGCTATCAACATATTCACCTTTAGTGTCGTAGCTGAAGACGTATGTCGTCGCCGGGCAGGAGTTGCCACTTTCGCCTGTTGAGACAACCAAAACGTATCTATCTGGTCCGAATGCATAAACTTTTTCGATTTTAACATAGCCTGTAGCTTCGGGATCTTCTACAACCTGTTCCATGAGGTTTGCTACACCAGCTCTGGATTGGTAATTGAGAGCGGTGCCAAGATCCATATAGGCCGTATCGAATGGGCCTGCCGTATCACCAGAAATCAGTATGGCTTCATATTCAATGCTTGGAGCTGCTGGCGCTGCCGCTTCGGAAATCGGGGCGTCTAAAGTCTGCGATCCAGGTGAAATGCACTGACCGCTTTCGCAAATCCGATCCCCCTTGCAATCCGTATCCTTTCCGCACATAGACGGGGGCTGGTTTGTCTGCGCGGTATCTTCTTCGACCTTATCGCATCCTGCAACGGCTAAGGTTAGCATCGTGACGAGAATAATATTTTTCAAAGTAAAGTCCTTGTAGTTAATAGATCGTGATTATTAACCAGATACTTGCCCTGGTCGAATGAAGTGACCCTGAAGTGCTCATCTGGCCCCAGTTACGCCTAATCACGTTATAGAGGATAAGAGCTTCTCTTTCTCTTTTTTAAATTCGTTAGAATCTAAAATCTTCGCCCTGGCCTCTTTAAACTCCTCATCTGACAAAGCGCCTAAAGTGAAGAACTTTTCCAACCTCTCTAATAAATCGAAAAGGGGCGTTTGCGACAATGCTGGAATTACATTGTTTGAGATGTCTTTTTTATCGCTAAGCTCTTTAATCCACTTGTTGGCAAGACTCGCCATGGCTTTGACAGTTGACTTGTGGCAGTTGTCAATAACCAGCATTCTGTTTCCTAGATCAATAGATATTTTCCCTAACACAAAGCCTTGAGAAGCCGAGACAGCTTGTACACGCTCGTGGCGAATACTCTGAGAGTCGACAGAACTTGTAAGCATCGCTGCATCAAGAAAAAGAAATCTGTCGCTTGTGAGCGCAACAAGCCATGTATTGGTTCCAAAATCGAATGTATTGGATGTATCGCTCTGTTTCATGACTCCTGATGTTAAAGCAAAAACAGTTTCATTTTTTTCTAAATACTCTGGCAGGACATTCAGTTCTTTTCTCGTGCCAAAAGAGTCGAGTTCAACGTCATTTAGTTGGCAAATGGATTTCCAATCTCTAGTCTTGGTGTGCTCAGCGTATTTTTCGTAATTTTCCATTCTTTGTCCATTTTTAATTGGAGTATGGCGATTGGCGATTAGCTTAAATGCACTTGCATGCAGTTAGCGGGTATTCCAGTACGTTAGTCCGGGCAGGTCTTCTCGCTTAGCTAAACAATAAACTGTTTATCTCACGCTAACAGTTACCTTATGAAGGAGAGAATGCTTGAAGTATAAGACCAAGGGCATCCATGCCACCAAAGAGGGGACTGCGCGTCAGCAGCTACTGGCATAGTGCTACGGTTTTATAGCCGGGCGCAACGAAAAATCCCCGCCCATAGCCAACAACCGCCCGCAGCTATCCGCAGCGCAGTTGGGTTCTATCTAGAGGGGAAGGGGTAAAACAACCGGAGCAGAACGCCCCGGCTTTAGTTCGGAGGTATCAACCCCGCCGACGAAACAACGGCTGTGGCTGATCAGTAGCCGCCTGATACACCTCTGAAAAGTCCTTCAGACTCTGCAGGGCTTCCTCGGCATTACGGTCTTCACGAATCACATAGGCATCAAAGCCGCAGCGTTTCATGAGGAACAGCTGATCGCGCAGTACGTCGCCGATGGCGCGGACTTCGCCTTTGTAGCCGTAGCGGTCGCGCAGCAGGCGGGCGTTGGAGTAGCTGCGGCCGTCGCTGAATACCGGGAAGTTCAGTGCGACGACCTGAAAGTGTTCCAGGTCGTCGGCAATGGCTTCCACTTCTTCATCGCTGTTCAGCCACACGCCGAGGCCGCCATCGCGGGCTTTGAGGGCGTGGGCGTGATCCAGCCACAGGGCCAGCGGTACGATCAGGTCGTCACAGTTGGACATGCCATCCAGGGTGGTGTCGGCTGGCAGCAGGTGCCAGGTTTCCCTGACCAGTGCTTCGCCCTTAATGAGTTGCTGCATATACACGCTCCTTGAAGGGGTCCATGCCGATACGCTGGAAGGTGTCGATGAAGTTCTCTTCCGGTGTGCGTTTCTCCAGGTATACATCCACTACCTTGGTGACCACGGCGGGCATTTCTTCGGCGGCGAAGGAGGGGCCGAGGATCTTGCCGATAGCGGCGTTGCGACCACTTTCGCCACCCAGGGAGACCTGGTAGAACTCGGCGCCTTTCTTGTCCACACCCAGAATGCCGATATGGCCGACGTGGTGGTGGCCACAGGCGTTCATGCAGCCGGAGATATTCAGGTCCAGATCGCCGATGTCGTGCAGGTAATCCAGGTCATCGAAGGTGCGCTGGATGGCTTCGGCAATCGGGATGGACTTGGCGTTGGCCAGGGAGCAGAAGTCGCCACCGGGGCAGCAGATAATGTCGGTCAGCAGGCCGATGTTCGGCGTGGCGAAGCCTTGTTCCTTGGCGGCCTGCCAGAGTGCGTGCAGGTCGGCCTGGCGTACGTCGGCCAGTACCAGGTTCTGCTGGTGGGTCACGCGCAGCTCGCCGAAGCTGAAACGGTCGGCCAATTCGGCAGCAGCGTCCAGTTGGCGATCGTTAGCGTCACCGGGTGCAACAGCGGTCGGTTTGAGCGACAGGGTAACGGCGGCGTAACCGGGCACCTTGTGGGCGTGCACGTTGCGCAGGGCCCAGTTGTTGAAGCCCTTGTCCGCTTGACGCTGTGCCAGGTAGGCGTCGTCGTCACCACGCAGGGTTTCGTAAGCGGGCGCGCTGAAGTGGGTTGCGACGCGCTTGAGCTCATCTTCGGTCAGGGTGGTCGGGCCATCCTTGGTGTGCTGCCATTCGGCTTCCACACGCTCGGCAAACACGGCCGGGGTCAGGGCCTTGACCAGAATCTTGATGCGCGCCTTGTACTTGTTATCGCGACGGCCATAGCGGTTGTAAACACGCAGGATGGCGTCGAGATAGCTGAGCAGGTGCTGCCAGGGCAGGAAGGCATTGATCTCGCTGCCTACCATGGGCGTGCGACCCAGACCGCCGCCAACCAGCACGCGGAAGCCGATTTCGCCAGCATCGTTCTTGACCACGTTCAAACCTATGTCGTGCACGCCGATGGCGGCACGGTCTTCGGTGGCGCCGTTGACGGCGATCTTGAACTTGCGCGGCAGGAAAGCGAATTCCGGGTGGAAGGTCGACCACTGACGGATGATCTCGCACCAGGGGCGCGGATCCACCAGCTCGTCTGCGGCCACGCCGGCAAACTGGTCGGTGGTGGTGTTACGAATGCAGTTGCCGCTGGTCTGGATGGCGTGCATCTGTACTTCGGCCAGGTGCGCGAGAATATCCGGCACGTCTTCAAGGGCAGGCCAGTTGAACTGTACGTTCTGGCGGGTACTGAAGTGGGCGTAGCCTTTGTCGTATTCGCGGGCAATAAAAGCCAGCTTGCGCATCTGCGTGGAGGAGATCAGGCCGTACGGAATGGCGATACGCAGCATGGGTGCATAACGCTGAACGTAAAGGCCGTTCTGCAGGCGCAGCGGCAGGAATTCGGGGTCGGTCAACTCGCCGGCCAGATAGCGGCGGGTCTGATCGCGGAACTGTGCTACACGTTCCTCGACAATCCGTTGGTCATACTCGTCGTAGATATACATTCTGACAACCTGTCGGTAGTAAGGTTGGGGAGCGCGAAAAAGGACGCAGCTCTACCCATTCGGCCGAAACTTGAGGCGGGAAGATAGCAAATTTTCGATATGCACAAAAGGAATGTTTATGTATATGTTTAGATCAGTTTGGAAGGGTTTGTCGGCCCTGTGCAGCCTTTATATGCACTAATGCTCCGCATGTTTGACAGTTACGCCATCACCAGCTTAACGTATCGCCTGTATAGACCCAAAGTTGTTTACAAAAACAAGAAAGGACATGGCCATGAACGAGCAAGAAATGCAGGATTCAGGTAATAACACCGATAGCCACCTTGATGCCTTTGCGGCGGTGGCGCTGATTCTGATTGCCGTGGCGACTGCCGTTTTCTGGGTTAGCCAGCACTAAGCGAATTCCGACTTCGCCCGGCTCCGGGCGAAGTGTTCGGGTTTGTCATCGCCAGGCAAATGAGCCTCTTCGCTACAGTCCCGCCAGATACAACACCAGATTTACCACTGCGACAATAATCAGTACGAAAGCCAGCGTAAAGCCGATCCCGAGCAGAATGAAATGGCTAGGCTTGCCCTTGGTGAAGTCGCGCTCGCGCGCCTTGCTGCTCTGCACACCAAGAGCTGCCCATAATACGCTCATGAAGGTCTGGCCGAAGGTCATGCCGCCTTCGTGCTCTTCTTTTTTCTGATCCTGCTGATCACCCGTGCTCCCAGTGCTCATAGTCTCTCCGGCCTGTGTTTTGTCAGATGATCGCACATCGGGCGTCATATGCGAATGTCTGCCCAATGCCGGCGGCGCCAGACCAGTGCAAAGATGACCGAGTTGGCGGCGCGGTAGCAGCTTTGCAGTATCCAGATGGTCAGTAGCCCGCCGCCCAGTACCGGCCCGGCCAGATACGCCAGCGGCAGAAATACCAGCCACTGGCTGCCCAGATTCACCGCCATCACTGTGCGGCTTGCGCCGGCGCCCAGCAGGGCCTGGGTGAGCACCAGGGCGGTGGCATCTAGCGCCATGCCGATGCCGGTTACCCGCAAGGGCCATTCGCCGAGCGCCAGCAGCTCCGGGTCCTGGGTGAACAGGCTCAACACCAGATGGGGTGCCAGCCAGAAGGGCATGCCCATCACAAACAGCGCACACACGGCAACGCGCGCCACATCCCACCCCCAGCGGTAGGCTTCTTCGGGTTTGCTGTCCCCCAGGCTGTGGGAGACCAGGGTAGTGGCGGCCATACCCAGGCCGACGCCCGGCAGGATCAGAAACAGCGAGAGGTTGACCAATACGTGGGCGATTGCCAGTTCGGAGGTGCCAATCTGCGCAACGATCCAGAACAGAGTGGTGATGCCGGTGGCGAAAAAGAACTGCTGCAGGGAGTTGGGAACTGACAGGCGCAGCATGGCGCGGATATCACGACTGCGCGGTCGTGTGCGCAAAAATCCGTGGTGACGCCCCTTGTGCCAGGTGATGGCCACGTACATACCGGCGCCGATAAACATGGCAATACAGGTACCCAGGCCCGAGCCGGCTGCGCCCAGCTCGGGTAAGCCGAAGCGGCCGAAGATCAGGCCGTAGCTGATCAGCACGTTGAGCAGATGCATGACGATCAGAATCTGCAGATACAGTCCGGTCTGGCGTATGCCGTTCCAGTAACCACGAAAGGCAAAGTTGGCCCCTACCGCGAATATGGCCAATGCCCGCCACTGGAAGTAACCGGTACCGATCTCCTGCACCGCGGTGTCTGCAGATAGAAAGGCCATGATATTGGCCGCCTGAAACCAGCCAATCAGTGTGAGGGGTATCGCCAGGATGAGGGCAATCAGCAGGCCTTCGTTGAGCGGCCGGGCCAGGTGCGCGGTATTACCCTCGCCGCGCCGCCGCGCCACCATGGCTTGCACGCCGGCGCCCAGACCCATGACCAGCGCTACCGCCATGAAGTTGATGTAACTGCCCAGACCCACGCCGGCCAGAGCCGCACTGCCCAGACTGCCGACCATGGCCGCATCCACCAGATTCAGCAGGCTCTGGCTGAGCATGCCGCCCATGATCGGCAAGCCCAGAAAGGTGATGGTTCTGAGCTTGTCGCGGCCTGGCAGGATCGACATCAGCCGATCAGTTGTCGTAGGACAGGTTCGGCGAGAGCCAGCGTTCGGTGACGCTCAAGGGAGCGCCCTTGCGCTCGCTGTAGGATTCGACCTGATCCTTGGTGATCTTGCCGACGGCGAAGTACTTGGACTGCGGATGGGAGAAGAACCAACCGCTAACCGCCGCGGTCGGGAACATCGCAAAGCTCTCGGTCAGGGTCACGCCGCAGTTGCTTTCCGGGTCCAGCAGACTGAACAGCGTGCTCTTTTCGGTATGATCCGGGCAGGCTGGATAGCCCGGCGCCGGACGGATGCCCTGGTACTTCTCGCGAATCAGTGCGTCGTTATCCAGGTCTTCCTGCTCGATGTAGCCCCACAGCTCGGTACGTACCTTGCGGTGCAGCCACTCGGCGCAGGCTTCTGCCAGGCGGTCAGCCAAGGCCTTGACCATGATGGCGTTGTAGTCGTCGTCCTTGTCTTCGTACTGCTTGGACAATTCTTCAGCACCGATACCGGCTGTGGTGATAAAGCCGCCGATATAGTCCTGTTTGCCGGAGTCCTTTGGCGCAACAAAGTCCGCCAGGCTCATGCTCGGCTTCTTGTCCGGAGTCACATTCTGCTGACGCAGCTGATGCAGTTTGGCCAGGGGCTGGCCGTCGGCGTCCTGCAGTTCAATATCATCATCGTCAACCTGGTTGGCCGGCCAGAATCCAACTACGGCCTTGGCCTTGATCTGCTTCTCGTCGATCATGCGCTTGAGCATGGCCTGGGCATCGGCAAACAGGGAGCGGGCCGCTTCACCCACCACGTCATCTTCGAGGATGCGCGGATACTTGCCGGCCAGATCCCAGGAGATAAAGAAGGGCGTCCAGTCGATGAATTCGGCGATCTCTGCCAGATCGATATCGTCCAGGGTGCGTGTGCCGGTGAAGGACGGGGCAGGGGGCTCATAGCTATCCCAGTCCAGTTGAAACTTGTTTGCGCGGGCCTGCTCGTAGCTCAGGTACTCGGTGCGGGCCCGGCGGTTGGCGGTGCGCTCGCGGACCACTTCATATTCGGCGCGAATTTTTGCCACGTAGTCCGGCTTGATCTCCTTGGACAGCAGGCTGGTTGCCACGCCGACTGCGCGCGAGGCGTCGGTCACGTAGATCACTGCATCGTTCTTGTAGTGCGGGTCGATCTTGACCGCGGTGTGCGCCTTGGAGGTGGTCGCGCCACCGATCATCAACGGCAGGGAAAAGCCCTGGCGCTGCATTTCCTTGGCAACATGCACCATTTCGTCCAGCGAGGGCGTAATCAGACCGGACAGGCCAATGATGTCGCACTTCTCGGCGATGGCGGTCTTGAGAATCTTTTCTGCCGGGACCATCACGCCCATATCGACCACGTCATAGCCGTTACAGCCAAGTACCACGCCGACGATGTTCTTACCGATGTCGTGCACGTCGCCCTTGACTGTGGCCATGAGGATCTTGCCCTTGGCTTCTGGCTTGTCGCCTTTTTCTGCTTCGATAAAGGGAATCAGGTGGGCCACGGCCTGCTTCATGACGCGGGCCGATTTGACCACCTGGGGCAGGAACATCTTGCCGGCGCCAAACAGATCACCGACGATATTCATGCCGGCCATCAGCGGGCCTTCGATCACCTCGATCGGGCGGGCACATTGCTGGCGGGCCTCTTCGGTGTCCTCGACGATCCAGGCTGTGATGCCCTTGACCAGGGAGTGCTCCAGACGCTTGTTCACGTCCAGGCTGCGCCACTCTTCGGTCTCGGCTTCCTTGACGCTGCCATCGCCTTTGTACTCGTCGGCAATGGCCAGCAGGGCGTCGGTAGCTTCCGGATTGCGGTTGAGCACCACGTCTTCAACAATGTCGCGCAGCTTCTTGGGGATTTCGTCATAGATCTCCAGCTGGCCGGCGTTGACGATACCCATGTTCAGGCCGGCGCGGATCGCGTGCAGCAAAAACACCGAGTGGATGGCTTCACGCACCGGGTTGTTGCCGCGGAACGAGAACGAGACGTTGGATACACCGCCCGAGGTCAAGGCGTGGGGCAGCTCGGCGCGGATGTAGGCGCAGGCGTTGATAAAGTCGACTGCGTAGTTGTTGTGCTCTTCGATGCCGGTGGCGATGGCGAAGATATTCGGATCGAAGATGATGTCCTGGGGCGGAAAACCGATCTCGTCGACCAGGATGTCGTAGGAGCGCTTGCAGATCTCGCGCTTGCGCTGCTCGGTGTCGGCCTGGCCTTTCTCGTCAAAGGCCATGACCACCACTGCCGCGCCATAGCGCTTGCACAGGCGCGCCTGCTGCTTGAACTGCTCAACGCCTTCCTTCATGGAAATGGAGTTGACGATGCCCTTGCCCTGAATGCACTTGAGTCCGGCTTCGATGACTTCCCACTTGGAGGAGTCGATCATGATCGGCACGCGGGAAATATCCGGTTCGCCGGCAATCAGGTTGAGGAAGGTGACCATGGCCGCCTTCGAATCCAGCATGCCTTCGTCCATGTTGATGTCGATGATCTGCGCGCCGGATTCGACCTGCTGCAGCGCGACTTCCAGGGCTTCGGTGTAGTTGTCTTCCCTGATCAGCCGGGCAAAACGAGCAGAACCGGTGATGTTGGTACGCTCACCCACGTTGACGAACAGCGAGCTGCGATCAATGGTGAAGGGTTCCAGACCCGATAGGCGGCAGGCCTTGGGGATGTCCGGTATGGCCCGCGGCGGATAGCTCGCTACGGCCTCGGCAATGGCGCGGATGTGCTCGGGTGTGGTGCCGCAGCAACCGCCGACGATGTTCAGAAAGCCTGCTTCGGCAAACTCTTCAATAACCGCTGCGGTCTGCTCGGGCGTTTCGTCGTACTCGCCGAATTCGTTGGGCAGGCCCGCGTTGGGGTGCGCGGAAATATGCGTGTCGGCCTTGTTCGAGAGCTCTTCCAGGTACGGGCGTAGATCCTTGGCACCCAATGCGCAGTTCAAACCGACTGAAATCGGCTTGGCGTGGGCGATGGAGTTCCAGAAGGCTTCGGTGGTCTGGCCCGACAGGGTGCGGCCGGAGGCATCGGTAATGGTGCCGGAGATCATGATCGGCAATTCAAAACCCTGCTGCTCGAAGACTTCCTGCACCGCAAAGATCGCCGCCTTGGCGTTCAGGGTGTCGAAGATGGTCTCGATCAGAATCAGGTCGACGCCGCCCTCGATCAGGCCCTTGGTCGACTCGATGTAGTCGGCTACCAGCTCATCAAAGGTCACGTTGCGATAGCCGGGGTTGTTCACATCCGGAGAGATGGAGCAGGTGCGGCTGGTCGGCCCCAGTACGCCGGCAACAAAACGTGGGCGGTCAGGCGTTTCAGCGGTTTTCTCGTCACAGACCCGGCGAGCCAGGCGTGCGCCTTCGACGTTCAGCTCGTAGGCCAGGTCCTGCATGCCGTAGTCGGCCTGGGATACCCGGGTGGAGTTGAAGGTGTTGGTCTCGATGATGTCCGCGCCGGCGTCAAGGTAGGCCTTCTCCATCGCCGCGATGGCGTCGGGCTGGCTCAATACCAGCAGGTCGTTATTGCCCTTGAGGTCCGAAGGCCAGTCGGCAAAGCGCTCACCACGAAAATCCGTCTCCTCGAATTTGTAGCTCTGGATCATCGTACCCATACCGCCGTCGAGAATCAGAATCCGCTGACTCAGGGCAGAATGAAGTGCTTGGAGGCGGGCAGAACGCTCAGACATGGTGGCTCCGAAGGTGTACGCAAAGCCGGCAAGTTTAACAGATAAGCGCCGGGCAGGTGGTAAACAGGTGTATGGCAAGTTGTGGCCAGTCGCTACAGGAACTTTCGGCCTGTCGCCGGTCACAGGAAAGACATTCTGTTTCTGTAGGAGTTTACACATGGCTACTTCCCTTGAAGGCAAGCGCGTTGCAATTCTGGTAACCGATGGTTTCGAGCAGGTGGAACTGACCAGTCCGAAGGACGCGCTCGAGAAAGCGGGTGCAAAGGTCGAGATTGTTTCGGACGAATCCGGTGAGGTGCGGGGCTGGAATCACACGGATCCGGCGGATGCATTCAAGGTCGATACCACTTTCGATCGTGTGCGCAGCGATCAATACGACGCGGTGCTGCTACCGGGCGGTGTGATCAATGGCGACAACATCCGGATCAATGAAAAGGCCCGTACTTTTTTGCGCGACGCGGCTGGGGATAACAAGCCCATTGCGGTGATCTGCCATGGTGGCTGGATTCTGGCCTCTGCCGATCTGGTCAAGGGCAAGCGCATGACCAGCTGGCCCTCGCTGGAAGATGACCTGCGTAATGCCGGTGCCCATTGGGTCGATGAGGAAGTGGTGGTTGATGGCTCGCTGATCAGTAGCCGCAAGCCCGATGACCTGCCAGCATTCAATCAGGCGCTGATTTCAGCCATGGGCAGTTGAGCCAATAATACCCTACCAAAAAGGTATGTCTTTATCCGCGCGCTTTGATCCCGTACAATGCCGTCAAACAGACATTGAATACGAGGCACTATAATGGCAGGCATTCACCTCACCAAGGCAGCGGAAGAGTATCTGGCCGAATTACTGGCCAAGCAGGATACGCCCGGTATCGGGATACGGGTGTTCATCACGCAGCCGGGCACGCCCTATGCGGAAACCTGTATCGCCTATTGCAAGCCAGGTGAGGAGAAACCCGAAGACAGAACGATCGAGCTTGAGTCTCTCAAGGTGTGGATCGATGCTGTCAGCGAGCCCTTTCTCGAAGACGCTGTTGTCGACTTTGCCACCGACCGCATGGGTGGCCAGCTGACCATCAAGGCGCCGAACGCCAAGGTGCCGATGGTCAACGATGACAGCCCGCTGAATGAGCGCATCAACTACTTGTTGCAAACCGAGATCAACCCCGGTCTGGCCAGTCACGGTGGCGAGGTCAAGTTGATTGACGTGGTCGAAGACGGCGTTGCGGTATTGCAGTTCGGCGGCGGCTGTCAGGGTTGCGGCATGGTGGATGTGACCCTCAAGGAAGGCATCGAAAAGACCATGATTGCGCGGATTCCCGAGATCACAGGGGTACGCGATGTAACGGACCACACCGTGAAGGAAAACGCCTTTTACTAAGCGCTTTAAAGCCGGGTTCAGAAACCGCCATGACGGCCGATAAGGGATATACTGTGCGGTATATCAACTAGCATTCATCAGTGAGGTTTGTCATGGCCGGAGTTCTGGATACAGTAGATCAGCGCACCCGGCTGGTAGGCGAGAACCGCCTGGAAATATTGCTGTTCAGGCTCGCCGGACAGCAACTGTTTGCTCTCAACGTATTCAAGATCCGCGAAGTATTGCAGCTGCCCCGCCTGACTCAGCTACCGGCGCGCGCGCCCCACGTGGTGGGTGTGATTCACCTGCGCGGTCAGACTATCCCCGTTATTGATCTTTCCGGCGCCATCGGCATGCGGCCCCAGGCTGTCACGCCTGAAAGCACTATCATCGTCACCGAATACAACCGTTCCGTGCAGGCCTTTCTGGTCGGCAGCGTCGATCGCATCATGAACCTGAACTGGGATGCGGTACTGCCGCCGCCCCGTGGTGCAGGGCGCTCCCATTATCTGACAGCGATCACCCGCCTCGACGACAACCGGCTGGTCGAAATCATTGATGTGGAGAAAGTGCTCGCTGAAATAGTGCCCTTTAATGCCAAGGTCAGTGATGGCCTGCTGGATGAGGCGCTGTTGAACAAGGCGCGTGGGCGTGAAGTGCTGCTGGTGGATGATTCGCCTACCGGTATCGCCCAGCTCAAGGAAACCCTCTCGCAACTGGACCTGACTTTGCACGTGGAGACCGACGGCTTGCGGGCCTTGAAGCGACTGCAGGGGTGGGCGGATGAAGACCCGAATATTGCGTCCAGGCTGCTGATGGTGATCACCGATGCCGAGATGCCCGAGATGGACGGCTACCGTCTGACGTCGGAGATCCGCAAGGACCCGCGCTTGAGCGCGCTTTACGTGGTGCTGCATACCTCGCTGTCGGGCAACTTCAACAAGGCGATGGTCGAGAAGGTCGGCTGCGACGGCTTCCTCTCCAAATTCCAGCCCGACCAACTGGTAGAAGTGGTCCGCGAGCGGCTCAGGTTGATCGATGCCTGAGCTGCCCTGAGCGCTACGTGCTCAGTCACCAACTACACGCCCCGTTGCACGGGGCGTTGTTGTTTCTAAGGCCGGTAGGCTTCCAGGTAACGCTCATGCTGTTCCATTACCGGCTGGCGAATACCCATCTTCTGACCGTAGATCACCGCGTAACTCAACACGCTCTGCACGTAGGTGCGGGTCTCGTCGAAGGGGATTGTCTCGATCCAGATATCGGAGGGGATAGTGGGCATCTCGCGAGTCCACTGGCGCACGCGGCCGGGGCCGGCGTTATAGGCTGCCGAGGCCAGCACCCGGTTGCCCCGGAACATGCTATTCAACTGCGACAGGTAAGCGGTGCCCAGGGCAATGTTGCGCTCAGGAATCAGCAGTTCATTTGGGTGCCCCAGGCTGATGTCATACCGTCTGGCAGTTTCCCGCGCGGTAGCTGGCATCAACTGCATCAGACCCGTCGCACCGGCGTGGGAGCGGGCATCGGCCATAAAGGCGCTTTCCTGGCGGGTGATGGCATACACCCAGGTTGAATTCAGCTGGCGGGCGGCAGCCTGGGCGCGGATCGGCTCCTGGTAGGCCATCGGGAAGCGGATATCCAGATCGTCCCAGTGTTGCGCCAGACTGATGCCGCGGATAGCTGGAAAGTACCATTCCATCTCGCGGGCCATCATGGCCTGGGCAATCAGCTCCTCGCGGCTGAATATCTTGCCGACGTGGTACCACTCGCGGCGTGCATCGACCACCTGGCCGCGCGCGTAGAATTCCCTGGCGCGGCGTATGCCGCCGGCCTTGCTTACCCGCGCAAATACGGCTGGTTCAACCTGAGCGGTCTGGTGGCGCAGGGCGTAGGGCTGGTTGCTGCGCTCGGCGGCCAGAAAGCCATAGAAGTCCCGTTCGTTGGCCAGCTCCTGGTAATCGTGGCGCAGCTCACCGACCTCCGGGCGCGCCAGTTGGGCGCTGCGCAGTTGCCAGTAACGCCAGCGGCTCTGGTTACCCAGTGAGGCGGGCAGGTTGCTGGTCAATTGTTGAGCGGTTTGCCATTGCCCTGTACGCAGGGCCAGGCGGATACGCCATTCGGTGACCTGGTCATCCAGCATCTGGGGATCGTTGGCGGCCATGAAGGCCAACGCTTCGGGTGCATGCCTTTTGGCCATACGCACACCGATGTCTCGGGTGATGGCCAGACGGTCTTCCTGTTTATAGGGCAGGTCGCTGTAATAGGGCCAGAAGGCCAGAGCCCGTGCGGGATCGTCGCGGCTCAGGCGGCGCAGCGATACGGTTGCAATATCCGCCATTTTGTCGGCGGGCTGACCCGCGCTGGGGCGGTAGCGTTCACTCTCGACCAGTTTTTCGGGACCGGTGGCCGTATTCACGAAGAGTTCGGCAAGGGGCGTCTGCCCCGGCATGTAGCGCACCAGATAGCGTGCCAACGCGTCCTGGCGATAGAGCAGGGCTTCACGGATGCGTGCCCAGGCGACGTCTTCGGTCAGGCCGCCGGCCTCACGCCAACGGTCAAAGAGCGGATCGCAGGCGTTGGGCTGGGAGCGGCCTACGGTCCAGAGCTCGGCTGCGCGGCTCATGGCGGCGCTCTGGTTGCCCTCACGCCAGCTTTGCAACGCCAACTGACAGTCAAATTCGGCAGCCTGGCTGGCGGTGTCGTAGTTTTTGCGCAGACGGCTCCAGTCGCCCTCGCGTACCAGGCGGCGCAGCCAGTCATTCTTCAGGCGCTGAGCAAAGGGCAGGTCGCCATGGGAGACCAGAAAGTCCTCGATTTCCCGATGGGGTGCCGTTTTGACTCGCGTTTGAAGCGATTCCAGTAAAAGGTAGGGATACAGAGGGTAATCCCGCAAGCCTGCAAGCAGACTGGCGTAACGCTGCTGCTGGCCGGCCTTGAGAGCGGCCATGGCCTGGTCATAGGTCTGCCGCTGCTGCTGGATATCCGCTTGCGCAGGCAGGCTGGAGCCCAGCAGGGTTGCCAACAGTAGAGCGGTGAGGGTTTTCAGTAGTGCGGGAAAATAGAGCTGCATCATGGGTCCCGAGCGGGGTGGAGCGAAAAATGGGCAATCCAGGTGTGCGGTCGACTGACATTCCGCAACGAATCTCAAGCTTAGCTGTTTGTCAGGCACCGTCATAGGGGGCGTCGACAAAGTGTTCAACTATGGCATGCAGCGCCCGAGCACAGCAGGTAGAATGCCGTCCTGAACAATCAAAAGGTGTTATATGGCGCTGCTTTCGTTTACCGATGTATCCCTGGCCTACGGGCTCAATCCGCTGCTGTCGAAGGTAGGCTTCCAGCTTGAACGCGGGGAGCGCGTGTGTCTGATCGGACGCAACGGAGCCGGCAAGTCGAGCCTGTTCAAGCTGCTCAACGGCGAACAGCCCGCTGATGAGGGGGAAATCTGGTATGCGCCGGGTCTGAAGATCGGCCAGCTGCCACAGGAGCTGCCCAAGGCCGATGACAGCATCGTTTACGACGTGGTCGCCCGCGGTCTGGCAGGCGTCGGCGAGCTGCTTGCCGAATATCACCACCTGATTACCGGTGAGATGGGCGACGCCGAGCTGGCGCAGTTGGAAAAGGTACAGGAGCGTCTGGAAGCAAAGGACGGCTGGCGGCTGGACCAGTTGGTAGAGACCACTTTGACCAGACTGGGTCTGCCGGCAGACAAGAAAATGTCCGAGCTGTCCGGTGGCTGGCGTCGCCGCGTGCTGCTCGCCCAGGCACTGGTCGCCGAGCCTGATGTACTGCTGCTGGACGAACCGACCAACCACCTGGATATCCATACCATTGCCTGGCTGGAACAGGTGCTGCTTGATTTTCGCGGCGCTGTGCTCTTTATTACCCACGACCGTCAATTCCTGCAGGCGCTTGCTACACGCATCATGGAGCTGGATCGCGGGCAGTTGATCGACTGGCAGGGCAATTACGTCAGCTTCCTGGAGCATAAAGAGCAGCAGCTCGCTGCAGAGGCTACAGCCAATGCGCTGTTCGACAAGCGACTGGCCCAGGAAGAAGTCTGGATCCGCCAGGGAATCAAGGCTCGCCGCACCCGTAATGAGGGTCGCGTACGTGCGTTGAAGGAAATGCGCAATGAGCGCGCCCAGCGCCTGGAGCGTCAGGGCAAGGCCAGCTTCCAGCTGGAGACGGCAGACTCCTCGGGCAAGCGGGTTATCGAACTGGATAACGTCAGCTTTGCCTGGCTGGGTCACGTGCCATTGGTACGCAATCTGGACCTGAACGTTATGCGCGGCGATCGGATTGGTCTGATCGGTAACAACGGCTCGGGCAAGAGTACCTTGCTCAAGTTGCTGCTCGGTCAGCTCGAGCCGACCAGCGGTACCGTCAAGCACGGCACCAAGCTAGAGGTTGCCTACTTCGACCAGCTTCGCGCCCAGTTGAACCTGGAGCAGACGGTCATCGATAACATCTCCGAGGGCCGCGACTTTATCGAGATCAACGGCGAGCGTCGCCATGTGATCAGCTATCTGGGTGACTTCCTGTTCTCGCCCGAGCGTGCGCGCACACCAGTGAAGGCGCTCTCCGGTGGTGAGCGGGCGCGGTTGCTGCTGGCGCGTCTGTTCAGCAAGCCCGCCAACATGCTGGTGCTCGACGAACCGACCAACGATCTGGACGTGGAAACCCTGGAGTTGCTGGAAGAAGTGCTCTCCGGCTTTGACGGTACCGTGCTGCTGGTCAGCCACGACCGGGCCTTCCTGGACAACGTGGTGACCAGCTCGCTGGTGTTCGAGGGTCACGGCAAGGTACGCGAGTACGTAGGTGGCTACGCCGACTGGTTGCGCCAGGGCGGCAAGGTCGAGTCGCTGGCCGAATGGGATTCCGGGGCCATGGCACCTGATACCCCTGAGGCGCCCGCTGCTCCGGAACCCGCCCCGGCAGCGCCCGCCATTGCCCCAACAGCAGCCCCGGCCCAGCCGAAGGTCAAGTTGAGCTACAAGCTGCAACGCGAACTCGATGCCTTGCCCGCGCAGATGGAAAAGCTCGAAACCGAGCTTAAGGCGATACAGGCGCAGGTGAGTGAAGCCAGCTTCTATCAGCAGTCCGTGGAAAAAACCACCGATGTGCTGGCAAAAATGGAGTTGAAACAGGCCGAGTTGGATAAGGCGATGGAGCGCTGGGCGGAGCTTGAGGATATGGCGGGGGGCTAGGCATTCGGACCAATCGTCATCCTCGCGAAGGCGGGGATCCATTGGGTGGTGCGGCGCGCGCGGAGCTGGTCCGGAACTGCGGAAGGTCAAAATGGATTCCGCGTGCGCGGGAATGGCGACAGAGTATCAGGGCGCGCAGGGGTATTGGCTAGACACCGCTTGGATTCCCGCCTTCGCGGGAATGACGGTATGTG
>NZ_VTTI01000002.1:367150-441552 GCF_008641105.1 Halopseudomonas salina | reverse complement strand
GGGGACGAGTAATACGGCCAACATAGGTGTTACCTATGTGGCCGGTTTGTGGTGTTACCTATGTGACCGGCTCAACATTTATCAGACAGACTCCCGCTGCCCGCCCCAATACCCCGTCATTCCCGCGCACGCGGGAAACCATTTTGACCTTCCGCTCCAGAAACGTTCCGCCGGCCCTGAGCCGCGCACCGCGCCCTTCAGGTAACTTGCAGATATTCAGTAACTTACCGCTTGACAAGGTTCGGCGTGCTGCGTAAAGTTCGCGGCCATTGCAGGCACGTAGCTCAGTTGGTTAGAGCACCACCTTGACATGGTGGGGGTCAGCGGTTCGAATCCGCTCGTGCCTACCAAATTAAAAGCCCGGCCCCTGTGGCCGGGTTTTTTGTTTCAGCGCCCTTCGGGGCGCCTGTGCAGTAGCCCGTGTGGGCGCCGGCGATCGTTAGCTGGTCTGAACTGCAGCATCAGGCATTCCGGACGGACTTTTCCATCATGTGGCCTTGCGTAGGGGTCACCACTGAGAAGGAGCGGCACATGCCCACTATTACTCTCCCCGACGGCAGTCAGAAATCGTTCGATCACCCCGTTACCGTACTCGAGGTCGCGCAATCCATTGGCGCAGGCCTGGCTAAAGCCACTCTGGCCGGTAAGGTCAACGGTAAGCAGGTAGACGCCTGCGACACCATCGACACCGATGCGACCCTGCAGATCATCACGCCGAAGGACGAAGAGGGGCTGGAGATCATCCGCCACTCCTGCGCTCACCTGATTGGTCATACTGTAAAGCAGCTGTACCCGACCGCCAAGATGGTGATTGGCCCGGTAATCGATGACGGTTTCTATTACGACATCGCCTACGAGCGCTCCTTCACCCCCGAAGACATGGCCGCCATCGAAGCGCGCATGCGTGAGCTGATCGCCACCGATTACGACGTGATCAAGAAGGTCACCCCGCGTGACCAGGTCATCGAGGTGTTCGAGTCCCGTGGTGAGGAATACAAGCTGCGTCTGGTCGAAGACATGCCCGACGAGCAGAGCATGGGCCTGTACTACCACGAAGAATACGTCGACATGTGCCGCGGTCCGCACGTGCCCAACACCCGCTTTCTCAAGGCCTTCCAGCTGACCCGCATCTCCGGCGCCTACTGGCGTGGCGATGCCAAGAACGAGCAGCTGCAGCGCATCTACGGCACCGCATGGGCCGACAAGAAGCAGTTGGCTGCCTACATCCAGCGTATGGAAGAAGCCGAGAAACGTGATCACCGCAAGATCGGCAAGCGCCTGGGCCTGTTCCATACTCAGGAAGAAGCCCCGGGCATGGTGTTCTGGCATCCGGATGGCTGGACCATCTATCAGGTGCTCGAGCAGTACATGCGCCAGATCCAGCGCGGTGCCAACTACAAAGAGATCAAGACCCCTCAGGTCGTTGATCGGGTGCTCTGGGAGCGCTCAGGCCACTGGGAGCATTATTCCCACGCCATGTTCACCACCGAGTCGGAAAGCCGCGACTACGCCATCAAGCCGATGAACTGTCCGTGCCACGTACAGGTGTTCAATCAGGGCCTGAAGAGCTACCGCGAGCTGCCGCTGCGTCTGGCCGAGTTCGGCTCCTGCCACCGCAACGAGCCCTCCGGCTCCCTGCATGGCCTGATGCGCGTGCGCGGCTTTACCCAGGACGATGCGCACATCTTCTGCACCGATGAGCAGGTCGAGGCCGAAGCGTCCGACTTCATAGCGCTGACCTTGCAGGTCTACAAGGACTTCGGCTTCGACGACGTCGAGCTCAAGCTGTCGACCCGTCCGGAAAGCCGGGTTGGTGACGACGCGCTCTGGGATCAGGCTGAAAAGGGTCTCGAATCTGCCCTGAACAAGGCCGGACTGAAATGGGATCTGCAGCCGGGCGAGGGTGCGTTCTACGGTCCGAAGATCGAATTTTCTTTAAAGGACTGCATTGGCCGCGTTTGGCAGTGCGGAACTCTGCAGCTGGACTTCATGCTGCCAGGTCGCCTCGGCGCCCAGTATGTAGCCGAAGACGGCGCACGCAAGACTCCGGTCATGTTGCACCGCGCGATCCTGGGTTCCTTTGAACGATTCATCGGTATTCTGATCGAACATTACGCTGGCGATTTTCCTGCCTGGCTTGCTCCAACGCAGGCCGCCATTCTCAATATCACCGACAATCAGGCCGATTTTTGCTCCGAAGTGGAGAAAAGTCTCAATGAAATGGGCTATCGGGCCACTGCGGACTTGAGAAACGAGAAAATTGGCTTTAAGATTCGCGAGCATACTTTGCACAAGACACCTTACCTCCTGGTAATTGGAGATAGGGAAGTCGAATCGCACACTGTGGCCGTGCGCACACGGGAGGGTAAAGATCTGGGTTCCATGACTGTTACCGAGTTCTCCGAATACCTCGCCCGTGACGTTGCACAACGAGGCCGCCAGAATTCGGAGCTATAAAGATTAAACGCGAGATGAGACAAGACAAAAGAGCCGCACAACGCCCGCCGATCAACGAGAACATCACGGCGCGCGAAGTCCGCCTGATCGGTGCCGAAGGTGAACAAATCGGTATCGTGTCCATTCAGGAAGCCATGGCCGCAGCAGAAGAGGCCAAGATGGACCTGGTTGAGATCTCTCCTGATGCAGAGCCGCCGGTTTGCCGAGTCATGGACTACGGCAAGCACGTCTTCGAAAAGAAGAAACAGCAGGCCGTCGCGCGCAAGAATCAGAAACAGATTCAGATCAAAGAAATAAAGTTTCGACCAGGGACGGAAGACGGGGACTATAAGGTCAAGCTACGTAACCTTATACGCTTCCTGAGTGATGGGGATAAAGCCAAGGTTTCATTGCGATTCCGCGGCCGCGAAATGGCCCACCAGGAGCTGGGGATGGAGTTGTTGAAGCGGGTCGAACAAGACCTGCTGGAATACGGCACCGTCGAACAGCATCCGAAAATGGAAGGTCGTCAGCTGATGATGGTCATCGCACCCAAGAAGAAAAAGTAACCTCCAGGGCATCGCCAGGCCTTGCGGTTATCTATTAACGCTCTATGCGGAGAAATTGAACATGGCTAAAGTAAAGATGAAGACCAAAAGGGGTGCTGCAAAGCGCTTCAAGGCGACCGGCAACGGTCTCAAGCACAAGCATGCTTTCAAGAGCCACATCCTGACCAAGATGAGCACTAAGCGTAAGCGTCAACTTCGGGGTACTTCCGAGTTGCACCCTGCTGATGTGCAAAAAGTCGAGCGCATGTTGCGTCTCCGTTAAGTCAAGGTTGAGGATATAAAGAATGGCTCGTGTTAAGCGTGGTGTAATGGCGCGTAAGCGTCACAAGAAAATTCTGAAACTCGCCAAAGGCTACTACGGTGCACGCTCACGCGTATTCCGTGTTGCCAAGCAGGCGGTCATCAAGGCAGGTCAGTATGCTTACCGTGACCGCAAGCAGCGCAAGCGTCAGTTCCGTGCTCTGTGGATTGCCCGTATCAATGCTGGTGCGCGTATGAACGGTATGTCGTACAGCCGTTTGATCGCTGGCTTGAAGAAAGCGTCCATCGAAATCGACCGCAAGGTTCTGGCCGATCTGGCTGTGAACGAAAAAGCGGCGTTTACCGCGATTGTCGAAAAAGCAAAGGCTAGCTTGGCTTAAGCCCTCGTTACGACAATCACCGGAGCCTGGCTCCGGTTGGCAACGTCATTAATAGGGGAAGAGCCTCATCGCTCTTCCCCTATTTTTGTTTCTGGAGTCTGTAAATGGAAAATCTTGACGCCCTGGTCGGCCAAGCCCTGAAGGCAATCGAACAGGCCGATGATGTCAGCACGTTGGAACAGATACGTGTGCAATACCTTGGCAAGAAGGGCGAACTGACCCAGGTAATGAAGACCCTGGGCAATATCCCCAACGAAGAGCGCCCCAAAGTAGGCGCCATGGTCAATGAAGCCAAGGAGAAGGTCTCGAGCGAGCTAAATGCCCGCAAGAGCAGCATGGAAGCAGCAGCCATGGATCAGAAGCTGGCTGCCGAGCGGATTGACGTCACCCTGCCAGGCCGCGGCCAGGTCAGCGGCGGACTGCATCCCGTTACGCGCACCATGGAGCGGATTGAACAGATTTTTGCCCACGTCGGTTATACCGTCGAGGAAGGTCCTGAAGTCGAGGACGATTATCACAACTTCGAAGCACTCAACATTCCCGGCCATCACCCGGCCCGGGCAATGCACGACACCTTCTACTTCAACGCTAACACCCTGCTACGCACCCACACCTCACCGGTTCAGGTACGTACCATGGAAAGCACGCAGCCGCCGATCCGGATCATCTGTCCGGGCCGTGTCTACCGCTGCGACTCGGATCAGACCCACTCACCCATGTTTCACCAGGTCGAAGGCCTGCTGATCGACGAGGGCGTGAGTTTTGCTGATCTGAAAGGCACCATCGAGCAGTTCCTGCGCGAGTTCTTCGAAGCTGACCTGGAAGTGCGTTTCCGTCCCTCGTTCTTCCCGTTCACCGAACCTTCCGCCGAGGTGGATATCCGCCGCACCGTGGTCAAGAACGGTGAAGAAAAGGCCGACTGGCTGGAAGTGCTGGGCTGCGGCATGGTGCACCCGGATGTGCTGCGCATGTCCGGTATCGATCCGGAAAAATATCAGGGGTTTGCCTTCGGCATGGGCGTCGAGCGCCTGACGATGCTGCGTTACGGAGTGGGCGATTTGCGCATCTTCTTCGATAACGATCTGCGTTTTCTCGAGCAGTTTCGCTAAGCGACGCACCCGCCAATCCCTTTGAAAGCAGGAACCAACAATGAAATTCAGTGAACAGTGGTTGCGCACCTGGGTGAATCCGCCGGTCTCCAGCGATGAGCTGGTAGCGCGCCTGTCCATGACCGGTCTGGAAGTCGATAGCGTCACGCCCGCCGCCGGGGCCTTCAGTGGCGTGGTAGTCGGCGAGATCATCAGCGCCGAACAACACCCCGATGCCGACAAGCTGCGTGTCTGCCAGGTCAGCGCCGGCGGTGAGCAGCACCAGGTTGTTTGCGGCGCGCCTAATGCGCGTGCCGGCATCAAGGTACCTTTCGCCACTGTTGGCGCGGTACTGGGTGAAGACTTCAAGATCAAGAAAGCCAAGCTGCGCGGCGTCGAGTCCCAGGGCATGCTGTGCTCCGCTGCCGAGCTCCAGTTGTCCGACGATCACGACGGCCTGTACGAACTCCCCGCGGATGCACCCGCAGGCCAGGATCTGCGCGAATACCTGGGTCTGAACGACGCTATTATCGAAGTCGACCTGACTCCCAACCGCGGTGACTGCCTGTCGATCGCCGGCCTGGCCCGTGAAGTCGCAGCCAACTACGGCGAGCAGGTCTGCCGTCCGACCGTTCCAGCCGTGCCCGCAATCAATGACGAACAGCGCGCGGTCGAGCTGCTCGCGCCCCAGGCGTGTCCGCGCTATATCGGCCGCGTGATTCGCAATGTCGACCTGTCCCGCCCGACGCCCCTGTGGATGGTCGAGCGCCTGCGTCGCAGCGATATCCGCAGCATTGATGCAGTGGTCGATATCACTAACTACGTCATGCTCGAACTGGGTCAGCCGCTACACGCATTCGATCTGGCCGAGATCCGCGGCGGTATTCGTGTGCGCATGGCCGAGGAGGGCGAGAAACTGGTACTGCTTGATGGCCAGGAAATAACCCTGCGTGCCGACACCCTGGTGATTGCCGACCACGAACGGCCGCTGGCCATGGCCGGCATCATGGGCGGCGAGCATAGCGGCGTCAGCGAGAAGACTACCGATCTGTTCCTGGAAAGCGCGTTCTTCGACACCATCGCGATCGCCGGCAAAGCCCGCGGTTACAGCTTGCACACCGACTCTTCACACCGTTTCGAGCGTGGCGTCGACTGGCAGCTGCAGCGCGAAGCAGCCGAGCGCGCCACCGCACTGATTTTGGAAATCGTTGGTGGCGAGCCTGGTCCGATCGTTGAAGCGGTTGAGCAGGCGCAGTTGCCTACGCTCAAGCACATCACCCTGCGTAACGAGCGCATCACGCAAATGCTGGGCATGCAGATGAGCGACGCCGATATTACCGGCTACCTCACAGGCCTCGGACTGCAGATCAACGCCGATGGCGCCGAGCAATGGCAGATCAATGTACCCAGCCACCGCTTCGACATCAGCATTGAGGTCGACCTGATCGAAGAGCTGGCCCGCCTGTATGGCTACAACCGTCTACCCGTCAGTGCGCCCACCGCAGCGCTGACCCTGACTGCCAAGCCGGAAACCCGTGGCGAGCTGCCGGTACTGCGTCGCCTGCTGGTTGCTCGCGGTTACCATGAAGCCATTACCTACAGCTTCGTCGAGCCGGGTCTGAACAAACTGTTCGACCCGCAGATCGAGCCCCTGGCCCTGGCTAATCCGATCTCCAGCGACATGGCTGTTATGCGCACGTCCTTGTGGCCAGGTCTGAGCAAGGCCGTGCAGTACAACCAGAACCGTCAGCAGGGCCGCGTCCGCCTGTTCGAAAGCGGTCTGCGCTTCGTGCCCCAGGCCGATGGCCAACTGCTGCAGGAACCGATGCTGTCCGGTATCGCCACGGGCAGCCGTGCACCCGAAGGCTGGGCCAACAGTAGCGACAAGCTCGACTTCCATGATGTGAAGGGCGATGTAGAGGCGTTGCTGGGGCAGGGCGGTGCGGGTGATCAGTACCGCTTCGAGCCCGCAGAGCACCCTGCTTTGCATCCGGGTCAGACCGCGCGTATCACCCGCGACGGACACACAGTTGGCTGGCTGGGTGCGTTGCATCCACAACTGGCCACCGAGCTGGATCTGCAAGGTGCCGTGTTCGTATTCGAACTGGCTCTAGGCAAAATCATCAAGGGGCGCCTGCCGCGTTTCGCTGAGTTGTCCCGTTTCCCTGAAGTTCGTCGGGACATCGCTCTGGTCGTCGACAAGACAATGGTGGCCGCAGATCTGCTTGCCGACATTCAAAGCAATGCGGGCGAAGCATTGAAGAACCTCAGGTTGTTTGACGTCTATGAAGGTAAAGGTATTGATCCGCATAGAAAAAGTCTGGCAATCGGCTTGACGTTACAGCATTCGTCACGCACTCTTACTGATGATGAGGTGAACGCTGTCATGGACAAAGTGCTTACGTCTCTGGAGCAAAGGTTCAATGCCACACTAAGGAAATAGCCTATGGGGGCTCTGACAAAAGCAGAAATGGCGGAACGTCTCTACGAGGAACTTGGCTTCAACAAGCGTGAAGCCAAGGAACTGGTAGAACTGTTTTTCGAAGAGATTCGGAACGCCCTGGAAAGCAACGAGCAGGTCAAACTGTCGGGATTCGGCAATTTTGACCTGCGCGACAAGCGCCAGCGGCCAGGCCGCAACCCCAAGACCGGTGAAGAAATTCCTATTACCGCCCGGCGTGTGGTCACCTTTCGCCCCGGACAGAAACTCAAGGCACGAGTAGAAGCATATGCTGGAACCCAGCCATAACGACGAACTACCAGTCATACCCGGCAAGCGTTACTTCACCATCGGCGAAGTGAGTGAGCTGTGTGCGGTCAAGCCGCACGTATTGCGTTACTGGGAGCAGGAATTCCCACAACTGTCGCCGGTCAAGCGCCGCGGCAACCGTCGCTACTACCAGCGTCAGGACGTGCTTATGATCCGTCAGATCCGTGCACTGCTTTACGATCAGGGCTTCACTATTGGCGGCGCCCGTCAGCGTCTGTCCGGTGATGAAGCAAAGGAAGACGTCACCCATTACAAGCAATTGATCCGCCAGACCATCACCGAACTGGAAGAAGTGCTGCAGGTTCTGCGGACCCATTGATTTACCCGCATAATGAAAAAAAACTTTCTCGTATCAGATAGTTAATGTATTATGCGACCCGCTTCGACAGACAAAGTCGAAGCACAGTCGGGGCGTAGCGCAGCCTGGTAGCGCACTTGCATGGGGTGCAAGGGGTCGAGTGTTCGAATCACTCCGTCCCGACCAATATTCAGTGATTTAGCCCAATGTTGACGCATTGGGCTTTTTCATTTCTGGGAGCTGAAGGGCGACTCCCGGCAAACTGTTTGCCCTGTATCTTGTAATCTGACCGACCTTCAAGCTTGTTATTCTCCCTGCTTAAATCATCCAAAGAGGAATTTTCCATGGCTACCACCCGTTCGCGTCGTTTGCGCAAAAAGCTCTGTGTTGATGAGTTTCAGGAACTGGGATTCGAGCTGAACCTGGATCTGAAGGATGACCTTGGTGTTGAAGAGATCGATAGCTTCCTCGATCAGTTCATTCTGCAGGCTCTGGAAGCCAACGGCCTGAACTATGTTGGCGGTGAAGATTTCGGCCTGGTCTGCCTGGCCGAGCGGGGCTCTGTCAGCGAAGAACAGCGTGCAGCGGTAGAGAGCTGGCTCAAAGGCCGTAGCGAACTGAGCAAAGTGGAAGTCAGTCCGCTGGTGGATGCCTGGTATCCAGACACGGCAATTACTGCTTCGGCCTGAAGTGGTAATCGCTCCATACCTGACGGGGTTCAGAAGTAGAATCAGGCTACCATGGCCAGCTTCTGTCGCTGCGTGGTAACGCTCAGTCGTCGTTGCGACGCCCGTCCCGATGGATATTGATGAAAAAGCCCAGTCAGAAATGACTGGGCTTTTTTATGCGTATTGTTTTTGGCCCCAGAGTTGGCTGTTGCTGATCCGCTTGAACTCATTTTGGTGCTAGTAGTACTAAATAACGAACCCCACCCTGCCAAGGAGGCATACCCGGGGACCCTCTGCTGTAACTAGTATCGTTTCAAGACTTGGCTCGTGAGGAGCCAGGCAACGTGCAGAGGATAACAATCATGATTTATGCAAATCCCGGAGCTCAGGGCTCTGTCGTTTCTTTCAAAGAGCGTTATGGCAACTTCATCAATGGTGAATTTGTCGCGCCAGTCAAAGGGCAGTACTTCACCAACCTCTCGCCTGTGACGGGTGGCGTTATATGCGAGATTCCCCGTTCCACTGGCGAAGATATCGAAAAGGCTCTGGATGCCGCTCACGCAGCCAAGGTAGCCTGGGGCAAAACCTCGGTGCAGGCTCGTGGCAATATTCTTCTGCAGATAGCTGACCGCATTGAACAGAATCTCGAAAAGCTTGCTGTTACCGAGACCTGGGACAACGGCAAGGCCGTTCGCGAAACATTGAACGCCGACATCCCGCTCGCAGCGGATCATTTCCGCTACTTCGCTGGTTGTATTCGCGCCCAGGAAGGAACGCTGGCGGAGATTGATGAGCACACCACCGCTTATCATTTCCATGAACCGCTTGGCGTCGTGGGTCAAATCATTCCCTGGAACTTCCCACTGCTGATGGCTGCCTGGAAGCTCGCGCCAGCGCTGGCCGCGGGTAATTGCATCGTGCTCAAGCCGGCGGAACAGACGCCGCTGGGTATCCTGGTACTGATGGAGATCATCGGTGACCTGTTGCCGCCGGGCGTTCTTAACGTGGTCAACGGCTACGGACGTGAAGCAGGCGAAGCACTGGCTACGAGCAAGCGCATCGCCAAGATCGCCTTCACTGGCTCCACACCGGTTGGCAGGCACATCATGCACGCTGCTGCGGAAAATATTATTCCTTGCACGGTTGAGCTCGGTGGCAAGTCTCCCAACATCTTCTTTGCCGACATCATGCAGGCGGAAGAGTCATTTATCAGTAAGGCTGTGGAGGGTCTGGTCCTGGCGTTTTTCAACCAGGGCGAAGTCTGCACTTGTCCATCACGGGCGTTGATCCAGGAATCCATGTACGACGAATTCATTGCGCTGGCAATCAAACGCACCCAGAGCATCAAGCGTGGTAATCCACTGGATACGGAAACCATGGTCGGTGCCCAGGCTTCCGAGCAGCAGTTCGACAAGATCCTGTCTTACATGGAGGTTGCTCGTCAGGAGGGCGCCGAGTTCCTGATTGGCGGTAATGCAGAAAAGTTGGAAGACAGCATCAACAACGGATATTACATTCAGCCGACCCTGCTTAAGGGTCACAACAAGATGCGCATATTCCAGGAAGAGATATTTGGTCCGGTCGTCAGCGTCACCACCTTCAAGGACGAAGCCGAAGCACTGGCGATTGCCAATGACAGCGAGTTCGGCCTTGGTGCAGGGCTCTGGACGCGCGACAACAATCGCTCCTATCGCATGGGCCGTGCGATCCAGGCTGGTCGAGTATGGACTAACTGCTATCACCTGTACCCGGCCCATGCGGCTTTTGGCGGCTACAAGCAGTCAGGTGTCGGACGGGAAACGCACAAGATGATTCTCGACAGTTATCAGCAGACCAAGAACCTGCTGGTCAGCTACGACACCAATCCACTGGGCTTCTTCTAGGTCCCTGTTGCGTTCGCCCGGGATTGCTCCCCCCGGGCGGGCGTATTCTGTGGGTGGTCTCCATTATTGCGCAGCTTCGGCTGCGTTTTTTTATGCCCGGCGGATAACTGTAACCAGATCAGGCACTTTCAGGCCCTACCAAATCGGGCCGAATCTAGTTCCAAAGTACCATTCTTGGAGTTCAATGCGGGTGTTTAACTGAATCTGTCGGCATTGACCGACATGACTCACTCGTAAAACAAGAGGATCGACCTATGTGGACTAAACCGAGCTTTACCGATCTGCGTATCGGCTTTGAAGTCACCATGTACTTTGCTAATCGTTGAGCAGTCGGCACCCCGGCTTGCCGGGGTGTTTCTCAGATCAAACCGATTCGGTGAGCCTCAGGAAAACCCATGCATATTCAGATACTAGGTTCAGCAGCGGGGGGCGGTTTTCCGCAGTGGAACTGCAATTGCCATAACTGTGACGGAGTACGCAAGGGCACCCTGAACGCCAAGCCGCGCACCCAATCTTCTATCGCCTTGTCGGACGACGGTATCAACTGGATTCTTTGCAACGCGTCGCCGGATATTCGTGCTCAGCTGGAAAGCACTCCGGTGCTGCAGCCCGCGCGCGCTGTGCGCGATACCGCAATCGGTGCAATTGTGTTGATGGATAGCCAGATCGATCATGTAACAGGCCTCTTGACCTTGCGCGAGGGCTGCCCACACCAGGTGTGGTGTACCGACATGGTACATGAGGATCTCAGCACCGGTTTTCCCCTGTTCAAGATGTTGGCGCACTGGAATGGGGGCTTGCAATGGAATCCGATCCCTTTGGCTGGAGAGTTCAGCATTCCCGTTTGTCCTGCTTTGCGTTTTACCGCCATTGCGTTACGCAGCGCAGCGCCTCCCTATTCGCCGCATCGTAACAATCCCCATCCTGGTGACAACATCGGATTACTGGTGCGCGATCTGAATACCGGTGGCGTCCTTTTCTACGCACCAGGTCTGGGTCGTCCAGATGATCGAGTCAGGGCAGTGATGGCTGACGCCCACTGTCTGCTGGTGGACGGCACCTTGTGGCGTGATGACGAAATGGCATTCGCTGGCGTGGGCGACAAGCTGGGTAGCGAAATGGGGCATCTACAGCAGAGCGGCGTTGACGGGATGATTGCCTTGCTCGATGAGCAGCGGGCCTCTCGCAAGGTACTCATCCACATAAATAATACCAATCCTATCCTGGATGAGGATTCGCCTGAGCGGGCCGAACTGACCCAGCACGGAATTGAAGTCGCTTTTGACGGCATGCACATCACGCTTTAAGGAGTCCATCTTGCAGCCCCAACCAATGAACGCCGATGCTTTCGAGCAGGCCCTGCGGGCCAAGGGAGCCTATTACCATATTCATCATCCCTACCATGTAGCCATGTATAACGGCACCGCCAGCCGCGAGCAGATTCAGGGCTGGGTTGCCAATCGCTTCTACTACCAGATCAAGATTCCGCTCAAGGATGCGGCGATTCTGGCTAACTGCAATGACTCGGCTACCCGTCGCGAATGGATACAGCGGATTGTAGATCATGATGGCGAGGCGGACGGGCAGGGTGGTATTGAAGCCTGGTTACGACTGGGCGAGGCTGTAGGCCTGGATCGGGACATTCTGTTGTCGCAGGAACGGGTATTGCCGGGCGTGCGCTTTGCAGTAGATGCCTATGTCAATTTTGCCCGTAGGGCGAGCTGGCAGGAAGCGGCCAGTTCTTCGTTGACCGAGCTGTTTGCGCCGCAGATTCACCAGTCACGTCTTGATAGCTGGCCGGCGCATTATCCGTGGATAGACAGTCGCGGATATGAGTATTTCCGTAAACGCATGAGTGAGGCGCGGCGCGACGTCGAGCATGGCTTGCGCATCACGCTCAGCCATTATCAAACCCACACCGCTCAGCAGCGCATGCTCGATATCCTGCAGTTCAAGCTGGACATCCTCTGGAGCATGCTTGATGCCATGACCATGGCCTACGAACTGGGCCGCGCGCCCTATCACACGGTTACAACACAAGCTGTCTGGCATAGGGGAATAGAACTGTGATCGACTTTCAGAAAAGCCAGGTGCCAGTACTGCGTCCCGGATTTCGTCTGCAGTGGGAGCCAATCCAGAACAGCCACGTTCTGTTGTACCCGGAAGGGATGGTCAAATTGAACGAGAGTGCTGCCCAGGTGCTGTTGCTGATCGACGGCGAGCGGCAAATCAAAGGCATCATAGACAGCCTATCCGATCGTTTTCCGAATGTTCCAGGCCTGGATGAAGACATCCTCGCCTTTATCGAGGTGGCCAATGCACAACACTGGATCCAGGTCCGCTGACAGCCCGCTGGTTGCAGAGCAGGGGCCACCGTTGTGGCTGCTGGCCGAGCTGACTTATCGCTGTCCGCTGCAATGTCCCTATTGTTCAAACCCGCTGGAGTTCGCCAATCACAAGGATGAACTGACTACAGCACAATGGGTAGACGTATTCACTCAGGCCAGGGCGCTGGGTGCAGCGCAACTCGGGTTCTCCGGTGGCGAGCCACTGGTGCGTGACGACCTGGTCGAGTTGATCGGCGCGGCGCGTGAGCTCGGGTTCTATACCAATCTGATAACCTCGGGTATGGGCCTGACCGAGCAAAAGATAAACGCGTTCAAGCAGGCGGGGCTCGATCACATCCAGATCAGTTTTCAGGCGTCCGATGCCGAGATCAACAACTTGCTTGCTGGCTCGCGCAAGGCTTTTGAGCAAAAGCTGGCGATGGCGCGCGCCGTGAAGGCGGCCGGGTACCCTATGGTGCTCAACTTCGTGACGCATCGGCACAACATCGACGAGATAGAGAAAATTATCGAGCTCTGTCTGGCACTGGAGGCGGATTTCGTTGAATTGGCTACCTGCCAATATTACGGCTGGGCGCACCTGAACCGGGCTGGCCTGTTGCCCACCAAGGCCCAGCTTGACCATGCTGAAACCGTTACCCAGCGATACCGCCTTAAACTGGCCGCTGAAAATCACCCCTGCAAACTGATTCTGGTGACCCCCGACTATTATGAAGAGCGGCCCAAGGGCTGCATGAATGGGTGGGGCAATATCTTTCTGAGCATTACGCCTGATGGCACGGCATTACCCTGTCATAGTGCTCGGCAATTGCCGGTGAGTTTTCCCAACGTTACCGCGCACAGCTTGTCGCACATCTGGTACGACTCGTTCGGATTCAATCGTTTCCGTGGGTATGAGTGGATGAGCGAACCCTGCCGCTCCTGTGACGAAAAGGAAAAGGATTTTGGTGGCTGCCGATGTCAGGCGTATATGCTTACAGGAGATGCAACCCAGGCAGACCCGGTCTGCAGTAAATCACCGCATCACGACAAGATACTGGCTGCTCGCTCTGAGGCCGAGTTGCCCCAACCGCCAATAGAGGTGCTGACATTCCGTAATGAGCGAACCTCGCGAATCATCTGCAAAGGCTGAACGTCCCGGGTTCTGGACCAGTTCGTTCACTGCCGCACAAGCGGTCGCAGCGGCAAGTGATTACGCCGATCTGGTCTGTGACGAGGAGCGGCTGCTCTGGATTGAATTCCATCCAGAGGACGGCCGCAATCTGGTCCATGAATGGACCCCGGGTGGGCAGCGTAGCTTGACGCCAAATGGCTTCAGCGCCCGCAGCCGTGTTTATGAATACGGTGGTGGTGCGCTTTGCCTGCATGGAGGCCAGCTGTTTTTTGTCAACGAATACGATCAACAGATCTATGTCCAATCCTTGCTCGATCTGGACTGTCAGGTACTGACAAAGCGTCCCGATTGCCGGTACGGAGCACTTGTCTATGATTCCCAACGCGGTCATCTCATCGCAATCGAAGAGTGTCATAGCGTCGCTGCTGTAGAGCACCGGTTAGTGTCAATCAGCCCCCAGGGCGTGCGCCGCATAGTCGCCGAAGGCGCTGATTTCTATAATAGCCCTTGTATCAGCCCCGATGGCTCCCGCATGGCCTGGGTCGAGTGGGACCGGCCGGACCTGGCCTGGACCCGAACGCGCCTTATGGTCGCCGTACTCGACCAACAGGGGGGCATCCAGGAACGCACTGTATGCTCCTGCGGTCAGGCTGAAGCAGGTCACCCCGAAGCATTTCAGCAACCACAGTTCGATGCACTTGGAACACTGGTGTGCCTGACCGACAGGAATGGCTTCTGGCGGCCCTGGCGCGTACTCGACAACAACACCCTGCAGCCTCTGCCTGCCCGGAATGCCGATCATGCTCCAGCGCCCTGGCAGCTTAATCCGCGGCATGTGCTGGGCTTGCCGGGGGGCTTGTGGGCGCTCAGCTGGCTGGAACAGGGTCTCGGACACCTGGCGCTGCGCCACGCTGAATCTGCCGAGGAAAGCCGGTTGGCGCACGGGTACCAGCGCTTCCGCGCGCTGGTGGCGAACAGTCGATGGTTATTCTGTGTGGCAGGCTCTGTGCACTGCAGCGCTGCCATACTGCGAATAGACCTGTTGACACATGAGCATCAGGTCATACGACAGATCATGCCCGCCTTGGCAGAAGATGAGATATCGCAGCCGCAATCAGTGTCCTACCCCAGCGCAGATGGTGAGGTCGCTCACGGTTTTTTCTATTCGCCGCACAATAGTCGTCATTCCTCCCCCTCAGAATTACCGCCATTGGTTATTTTTACCCATGGTGGTCCAACGTCAGCGACCTATGCGGTATTTGATAATCGCATCCAGTACTGGACGCAGCGTGGCTTCGCCGTTGTCGATCTGAACTACCGGGGAAGCGTGGGATTTGGTCGAGCCTACCGACAACGCCTGCGCGGTGAGTGGGGTGTGGTCGATGTGGAAGACGTGTTCGGAGCGATCGAATATCTTGTACAGCAGGGCTATATAGCTCCCGACAAGGTGTTTATTCGGGGTTCCAGTGCCGGGGGCTACACCACTCTGTGCAGCCTGCTAGCTGCCGAGGGGCGTTTTCGTGCAGCGGCCAGTTTATACGGGGTCAGCGATCCGTTAAGGCTCAGGGCAAATACTCACAAGTTCGAAGCTGACTATATCGACTGGCTGATCGGCGATCCTGAGAGTCAGCCCGAACGTTACTTAGCCCGCTCGCCACTGGAACGCGCAGTTGAAATCAGCACACCCGTTATCTTTTTCCAGGGGCTCAAGGATGGTGTGGTTCTACCGGAGCAAACCGAGCGCATGGTGGCTGCACTGCGAGCGCATGGCGTCCCTGTTGAGTGCTTTACCTTTGCAGAGGAACGTCATGGGTTTCGCGAGGCAAAAACACTGTGCAGCGTGCTGGAGCAAGAGTTGGCATTTTATCAGCGCTGGCTGCCAGGTTGAGCGTGCAGATGCGCTCTGTCTGACTTTTTGCCTGCGCAACAGTTGGATGCCCCTCGGCATGCACCTGGTCTTGCGGAAGTAACGGCAGTAACGGTATCACCGCTGCGGCGTTCATTATCACCAGAAGACGCAGGCGCCAGACAAGTAGCCCGATGCCTGTTCTTTCCTCAGTCTGTTGCTTTCCGGTTGTTTGAGTAAGGCTGTGACGCATGGGCAAGCCCTCGAGGGTAGACGGGCGGATTCAGCCCTGGGTCGGCGTAGCCGCATCTCGCCAGGGCGTATCGGTCGCAATAATGTCCCGTTGCTCAAGGCGTTTGCGCGCTTTGCGAGCTTGCTTTTCGGCACTGATGGTGGCCACGCACTGGTTGTCATTATTGAGAATGACAATGCATTCCAGACACTGAATGCACTCGCCGTAGTCGATGCTGCCATCACGTTTGATTGCGCCGATCTCGCAGCTGTTCTTGCAGTGCTGGCAAGGCTTGCCGCAGGCGTCGATCCGTTTGAGCCATGAGAAAAGATGAAACTTGCCCAGCATTGCCAGGCCTGCGCCGAGGGGGCAGACGTAGCGGCAATAGAACTTGTGCACAAACAATCCCATGCCCAGCAATATCAGCGCATACAGCACGAACGGCCAACTGCGCATGAAGAACAGGGTGATGCTGGTTTTGAAGGGCTCAACCTCGGCAAGGCGTTCAGCCAGCGTCAATGATAAAAATGCCGTTAGCACCAAACCGACAAGAATCACATATTTGATCCATTGCAGTTTCTGATGCAACGGATCAGCTATTTTCAATTGCTTGATGTTTAGCTTTTTGGCGATCCAGCCGAGCATTTCCTGCAGCGCGCCGAATGGGCATAACCAGCCGCAGAACAGCCCCCGTCCCCAGATGAAGAGGCTGACGAAGGTAAAACTCCAAAGAATGAAAATCACCGGATCCATCAGGAATACGGTCAAGTCGAAGTCAGGTCCGAGGGCGAGCAGCAGAGTGAAAATATTTACTACCGAGAGCTGACCCTGGGCATACAAACCCAGAAATAACAGGGTAAAGAGCAAGAAACCTGCGCGGAATACATGAAAGGCCTGGCCGTGGCGGCTGATACGATGCTGGAACATGAAGACCATACTCAACAGGACCAAAGCCAGCAGCGTTAACCCGACCTGCCAGCCGCGTTCCTGCCACATGCGCAACCAGACAGGCACTGGTTTGTGTACGGCAGGCGCAGCCTGGATATCGAATAGCGTGGAATCCAGCGTTAGGGGATGGGTGAAGGGTGCGCTGCTCTCAACCAGCGGATTGCGCCTTAGACTGACATTCAACTGCAGGCTGGCCGGTTCTGCCGGGTTGAAACCGGCATGGGGTTTGATCCGGAAAATATGGGCTACACCTTCGCTGATGGGCGTATTCAGCGATCCCAGGATGTCGCCGTTGTTGTAGTTCATATCGTGCAGTTCGATCGCCTTGTCATTTTGCGTCAGCACCAGGCGGCTCGGCGCGCTGGCGGGAATGAAGTCGTCGGGGACATGGGGGTATAGCCCACTGGAAATCACCAGCAATGCCTGTTCGTTTGCTTTCAGTTCGCTGGTAAGGCGTGCGAAACCAGCTTCACCAAGCAGGTTGCGGCCGGTGTTGGGGGTGTTCAGGTAGGCGAAGTACAACTCGCTGAAAGGTTGCTCGGGGCTTTCAATATCCAGGTCGGGAAAATAGGCGATGTGCTGATTGAGGGACTGTTCCACCTCAGCCTGTGAAATTTCCCAGTGCTGCAGGTAACTCCGATCCAGTAGCTGTTGCCAATCCAGGGGTTCGAAAAGATCAGATCGTGGGGTGGCCAGCGGGCTGCCGGCAAAGTCGTCGAGCAATTGGCGAGCGACGCTTAACGCTGAGACCAGTACTGTCTCGTTCAGAATCACCACCGATACAGTGGCCTTGCTTACTCCGTCGAATTGAGTGATGGAGGTACCATCCACTGTTGTGGCCTGGCGGCCGCCAACCACGATCGGCGTACGGATGTCCTGCTGGCGGTATTGCTCGACGAAGTCAAAGAGTGCCTGCTCCCCGAGGCCATGCAGAAATACCGGCTCATGATGCTCGAGCACTTTTACGCCAACCAGAATGCCCTGTGGCTCCAGCCCGATAAGCAGACGAATCGGCTTGCCTGAAAAGCCCTGGAGACTTGAATAGTCCTGGGACTCGAAAGCGTAGCCAAGCAAGTCATCCAGTTGATAGACACTGTAGACAGGAGGGTTGTCCTGTTTTGGTTCGATACGCGTGGCTTTGGGAAACAGTGCCTGAATCTCGCTGTTATCAACTGATGCGTAGAGTGTCTGGCTGAAAAAGAGCCAAAGCAGACACGCTGCCCGCAGAGCAACTGACAGAACTGAATGCGCTTGCATGGCTGATCCCGGATTTATGGTTTTTTTCAATGTTGCGGGGCAGGGCGTTTGACGACCATGCGACTTGCAGGTAACCCGGCAGATACTTAGGTCTTAGTACGCCTGCCAAGCGGCTTCCAGATGGGTAGGAAGAGGCCGATTCAAGGGCAATATGCTTATGGTGCGGCGGTTAATCAGGTACTCTTGCCCCACAATAACAAGCCAGTCGAATCGCCATGTCCTACGATATAAGTCAGTTACGCAAGTTCGTTACGCCGGAGATTATCTTTGGTGCCGGCGCGCGCAAGACCGTCGCCAACTACGCCTCCACCTTTGGCGCTAAAAAGGTCTTGCTGGTCTCCGATCCTGGCGTACAGGCTGCCGGGTGGCTCGCGGATGTCGAGCAGAGCCTGCAGGAGCAGAGTATTGATTACGTGCTCTTCACCCAGGTATCCGCCAATCCACGTGTCGAAGAGATCATGCTCGGCGCCGAGGTGTATCGAGCCGCCGGTTGCAACGTGATTGTTGCCGTAGGCGGCGGCAGCCCCATGGATTGTGCCAAGGCAATCGGCATCGTGGTGGCGCATGATCGGCACATTCTCACCTTCGAGGGCGTCGACACCATACGCGCGCCCATCCCGCCGCTGATCATGGTGCCGACCACGGCCGGAACCTCGGCCGACGTGTCGCAGTTCGTGATCATTTCCAACCAGCAGGAGAAGGTAAAGTTTTCCATCATCAGTAAGGCCGTGGTCCCGGATGTGTCGCTGATCGATCCGGAAACCACCTCGACCATGGACCCGTTTCTGTCCGCCTGTACCGGAGTCGATGCACTGGTTCATGCGATTGAGGCATTCGTATCAACCGGCAGTGGTCCGATGACGGACGCCCACGCCCTGGAAGCCATGCGTCTGATCAATGGCAATCTGGTGGCGATGATCCAGAGCCCCCAGGATATTGCCCTGCGCGAAAAGATCATGCTTGGCAGCTTGCAGGCCGGACTGGCATTTTCCAACGCGATCCTTGGCGCAGTGCATGCAATGTCGCACAGTCTCGGGGGGTTTCTCGATTTGCCCCACGGACTGTGTAATGCCATCCTGGTCGAGCACGTGGTCGCATTCAACTATGCCTCGGCACCCGACCGATTCAAGGTCGTGGCTCAAACCCTGGGTATCGATACTCGCGGCCTCACAACGCCACAGATCCGGCAACGGCTGGTACAACACCTGATCGATCTGAAGAAGGCTGTGGGCTTCGAGCAGAGCCTGGCCATGCATGGCGTCAGCATGTCGGATCTTCCCATGTTATCAATGCACGCAATGCATGACCCCTGCATCCTGACCAATCCCCGTGAGTCCAGCCTCAAGGACGTCGAGGTTGTGTATGCAGAAGCCCTCTGACCCACGCCGGGAAGTACTGACGGGGTTGCTGGGGCTGGGCTCCCAGTCGTCGCGCAAGAGTTATTATCCCGAATTGCTGGCGCGACTGGAGGACCTGGAAGCCGAGCGCAATCGCTACAAATGGCTGTTCGAGAATGCGCTTCACGGTATCTTTCAGGCGGGGCTCGACCAGGGATTTCTGTCGGTCAACCGGGCCCTGGCCCGCATGCTCGGCTATCCCGATGCACAAGCCGTGATTGCTGGCCACGACAAGGGTTGGGCAGCTGTTTTTGTTGATGGCGACCAGGAGCTCCAGGCCATCACCCGCGCGTTGTTGAGCCAGGGTGAGCTGGCCGGATACGAAACGCGCCTGGTTCGCGCCGATGGACGGCACCTGGATGTACGCATCAATATGCTGCTTCGCCCCGATGCGCAGGGGCCTGTGGTCGAGGGGTTTGTCGCCGACATCACCGAGCGCAAGAACGCCCAGGCAAGCATGCAGCGGCTGAACGAGGATCTGGAGCGGCGAGTGCAGGCGCGCACTCAGGAACTGGAAGCGTTGAATACGGATTTACGCCACCAGATTATCGAGCGTGAGAGGGTTCAACGGGCGCTGCGCGAAGCCAGGGATGCCGCTGAGCAGGCCAATACGAGCAAGGATCGTTACCTCGCTGCGGCCAGTCACGACCTGCTCCAACCGATGAATGCAGCGCGTTTGTTGATGTCGACCCTGCGTGAGCGGACATTGCCGGCAGACGAGGCGCAACTGGTCGAGCGTTCCCATTGCGCGCTGGAAAGCGCCGAGGACATGCTCACCGACCTGCTCGATATCGCCCGTCTGGATCAGAGCAACGTCAAGCCGGAGCTCGGCAACTATAGTCTTGCGGAGTTGATCGAGCCGCTGGTTGCCGAGTTTCAGGGGTTGGCCGACCTCAATGGCATCCGCTTGCGCATGCATCCCTCGGACTGCGCGGTGCATACCGATTACCGGCTGTTCAGCCGGATTTTGCGTAACCTCCTGAGTAATGCCATCCGTTATACGGATCGGGGAGGGGTGCTGATCGGGGCTCGCAGGCAGGGCGGTCGGTTGGAAATACAGGTCTGGGATACCGGGCGCGGCATACCTGTCGAGCAGTTTCGCGCGATTTTCAAGGAGTTCAATCAGCTCTCCCAGTCGGCAAATCTTCCGCAGTCAGACCTGCAGGGAAAGCGCAAAGGCGTGGGGTTGGGGCTAGCGATTGTCGAACGTATCGCCACGCTTCTGGAGGCCGGCGTGACGGTGCGCTCCAGAGTTGGCCGGGGTTCGGTATTTTCGGTCAGTGTCCCGTTGGCTACCATGGCGCCAGCCGCGCCGCTGCCCTCCGCCAGGGTTCTGGAGCAGCTTGTTGCACCGCTGCAGGGACGGCTTTTGCTGGTAATAGATAATGAACAGATCATTCTCGATAGCATGCGCGACCTGCTGGAACAGTGGGGCGCCAATGTGCGGGTGGCGGTTCACCATGAAGCCGCGCTGGAACAACTTGGCGGATCCGTCCCGGATGCGGTTCTGGTCGACTATCACCTGGATGAGGGCCGCAACGGCTGCGACGCGGTAAGTAGCTTGCGCGAGCATTGGCAGCAGGTGGTACCGGCGATCATGATCACAGCCGATCGCAGTGAGCACTGTCAGCAGACCCTCCGTGAGCTGGGTATTCCGGTGCTTGGCAAGCCATTGAAGGCAGCCAAGCTACGCGCGATGCTCGGGCAGATGCTCAAGGAGTAACCGCACCTAGTGCTTTAGTGTCACTCATTACTACTTTGGTGGCATTTGGGAATAAAAGCCCGGCTTGCGGGGTTACTCTGGGCTGCCAAGATCCGCCCAGGAGCGCTCAGTGCATTGTATTCCTCTGGCTGCCACTCCCCGCGATGGTCGTGATTATCGGCTTTATCAGCATGCCAATGGTTTGCGCTGCCTGCTGATCAGCGACCCTGAGGCCAGTCTTGCAACCTGTGTAGCCCAGGTAGACGTGGGCAGTGAAGACGAGCTAGGCGGCCATTCCGGCTTGGCCCATCTGCTGGAACACATGTTGTTCATGGGCTCCGAGGGTTATCCGCATCCCGGCTCTTTCCCCGCACTTGTGAATCGCTATGCGGGCCGTTTCAATGCCAGCACCGCGGCACAAATTACCCGCTTCTTTTTCAGCGTTGGCCCCGATGGGCTATCACCCTGTATTGAGCAGCTGGGCGACATGCTCTGCGCACCGTTGTTTGAACCCTCCCTGGTGGGTACCGAGCGTCAGGTCATAGACGCGGAATTTCATACGCGTTTGGCAGATGATGCCTTGCATCAGCAGGCAGCCATGGCTGCAGCTCTTGATCCGGCACACCCGATGAGCCGTTTCAGCGCCGGAAACGCAGTAAGCCTCACCGGCACTGACGCTGATCTGGTGCAGCACTTGCGGGGCTTTCATCAGCAGTATTATCGCGCGGCAGACATGCTTCTGGTGCTTCATGCCAAGCAAACGCCCGCAGCGTTACTCAGTTTGGCCATTGCATTTGCAGACCGGCAAATACCGGGCGGGCGACCGAAACGTTGTCGACCGCCGTTATTTGACCCCAAAAGATTGCCCTGCCGCCTTCAGCGTGAGACAGCACAGGGGTCGCCCAGATGGCAATTGGTCTATCCGCTGACCGGACTCGACTGGCTGGAGCACGACAGCAGTGGCGCGTGGTTGTGTGAGTGGATCGCCAGTCCTGGTCCCGCGGGTGCCCTGGGTTGGCTGCGTGAGTGTGGCCTGATTGCCGAACTGCATGTCCGGATTGAGGTGATGGCGGACAACCAGGCGTTGCTCTACGTCGAACTTGAACCACTACTCAAGCTGGAGAATTACCAGCAATTGCTGGATGCATGGCAGAGCTGGCTGAACTGGCTGCTGGAGGTGGACCCGCAATGCTGGCCGTTTGCAGCCAGAACCTGCCTGCTGGATCAGGCCTTTGCCCGGGGGCGCCAGGGTGACCCGGTCGAGTGGCTCAAGGATCTTGCACACCGGTTGATGCGCTTACCGGTTGACCATCTGCTTGAACCAACGGCAAACCGGCAACCCGTCAATGCCCAGCGTTGGCGGCGCCTGCTGGACCAGCTGCAGCCGACCAGACTGCTGCTTGTACAGCCGCGCCGCAATGCCACATGGACTGAGAGAACACCATGGACCGGCACCGGTTATACGCTTAGTGAACTGACATGGCGTGCGCCGGTTCTGAAAGCGCCATTACAATCTGACCAGGGGCCCGATTTCGACTGTGCGATGGGCAGCAACAACCCGATAGTCTGTATTACGCAATTGCCGGGGTTTCGGCAGCACGACTTGCCTGCTCGAGACGGCCACACCGAACACTCAGGGCAGCAGGTACAAACACGTCTGGCCTGGTGTTGGCCTATGGGGCAGAGCACCCGGGCGCAGCGGTATTTGCTGCAATCGTGCTGGGCTTTGCAGATCGAGCCCATTGCGCGCCGCGCAGAACTGTCAGGCGTCAGGATCGCCTGGCAGCAGGACGCTGGCGTGCTCAGCCTGACGCTATCAGGCCTGGCAGATGGGACGGATAGCTCTGTGCCAGGCATTCTGCGTAGCGTAATCGGTGCTATCACACAGCCCCCTGCGCCCGGCTTGCTGGACCTTGCCTGTCATCGACTTTACTGCTGGCAGGCGGAGCAGGCTGCGCAACTGCCGGCCTATCGCTGCCTGTCGGAGCTGGATGCATGGCTGCTTGCCGACGCTGCAGAGTGTGGCTTCAGTCTGGATGATCAGATGACTGCGACAACGGCATTGAATGTGTGGCGCCATCTAAGCGAGCAGGCACAACTGCTCTGGCTGAAACCCTCTGGCCTGCATGCGAGCACGCTCGACGGCTACCTCATGGCATCAGGGTTTCCGGGCCTGAAGCGGAGCTTTGGCTGGGCTGAACCTCGTCCCAGAGTATTGCAAGCAGGTATCGAGTCACTCTCTATTCCCGTGCTGGCCCCGGATAGATGCCAGTTGCTGTACTGTCAGGCGCCCAGTGGTGGTGTGCTTGAGCGCGCTGGCTGGCGGCTTCTGCAGCAACTGCTGGCCAGCCCCTTCTTTGACGATCTGCGAACCAGACAGCAACTGGGTTACTGGGTTGTAGCTCGCTATCATCCGATTTCGGGAGTACCTGGGTTATTGTTTCTGGTCCAATCTCCCAGTCATGACCACAAGCAGATAACCCGCGCAGTGGACGAGTTTCTCCTCGAGCAGCAAGAGCTGGTAGCGGCTATGCCTTTTGCCCTCATAAAGGCCCAGGCTGAGCGCCTGGCACAGGCCCTCCAGGCTCAGCAAAGCGCCGCTGACCGCATGTTTGAAGAGTGCTGGAGCACACTGCTCGGGCGTGAAGGCCAGAGTCTTGAGGCGGAGTGTGAAGTATTGCGAGGTATGCGAGCGGAGCAATGGCAGGTCGTTCAGTCGCAACTCTGGGAGAGAGCGTTGCGCCTGCGTCTGGCCAGCGAAACCAATACCAAGGTAGCGCACCAGGTACACCTGCAAAAGCACAGTAGTACCGGCGCTTTATAGGCACAACCAAAGCGCACCGGTTTTGCTCCCCAGGCACAATAGGGCCTGGCCCGCAGCTTTCCGATAATCGGCTGGACGTTCTAATCCGTCAGCCATGGATCACATCGGAGAGTAAAAATGAAAAACAAAAAATCGGTCTACCCAGTACTGACTGCCCTCGCAGCAACCATCCTGAGCGCCCCGGCCAGTGCAGCAATCACTCTGTATGACGAAGACGGCACCACCTTTTCCGCAGACGGCTACGTCAACGCCTTCTACGTTCAGACCGACACAGACAATATCAATGACACCCTGGACCGGGACCAATCCCGGGTGAAGATGGGTTTCCTGCCCAACTATATCGGTTTCAACATGGGCAAGAAGATGGACAACCTGACGATGGGTGCACGTTCGTCGTTCTGGGTCACCATCAATGATGGCGAAACCAATGGCACCAGCACCGCAATCGACGTACGGCAATTCTACGGCACCGTCGCGGGTGAATGGGGCGAGGTGTTGGTCGGCAAGGATTTCGGCTTGTTTTCCCGCTCGAACATTTTTGTTGATGAATTTCTTTCCGGTTACGGTCAGGTGAGCGACACCCTGGGCCTGGTCGATGGCGGCGGTGTGTCCTTCGGTAATATCGGTACCGGCTACCCCTATCCGTTTCCCACGGCACAGATCACTTACCGCTCTCCGATCATGAGTGGTTTCCGGGTTGCGGTCGGCATCATGGATCCTGTGGACACAACCGATGATTCCGTTGTGGGCAAGAACTACCAGGACACGCCGCGCTTTGAATCAGAGATTACCTACCAGACGCAACTGGGTGGCGTTGATTTGTTCAGCTGGGTAAACGGTATGCATCAGAAATCCGAAAATACCGACTCCACCGTTGATTCAGTCACTTCCCAGGGTCTGGGTTACGGTCTGCAGGCGAAGATGGGGAACATGTCATTGACAGCTTCGGGTTTTGACGCCGAAGGGGTCAACCCGTTTTTCACCAACAACGCTGGGGAGCCGGTTCTGCGTGAGATCGACAGCACCGGATACCTGCTGCAGGGATCCTACAAATTTGCGGACAAGACACGCGTGGCCCTGTCGTTTGGCAAGACCGAGGATGATGGCAACGGACTGGGTTTCAAGGCGGATTATGAGACTCGTGGTCTGGGTGTATTCCACAGCATCAATGACAACCTGACACTGGTTGCCGAATACAATCAGTTCGAGATAGAAAACACCACCACCAAGCAAACCATTGAGGAGACAGACACCATTGCCCTGGGTGTTGTGCTCAGCTGGTAGGTAATTTGGCAGTTCCATACACAACCGAAGCCTGGCTTCGGTTGTTTTGTTTGCGTCTTAAGGCGTGCTGAGACAGTACTCAAGTAGCATGTTGATCGACTTTACGCCTGACTAGAATCGATGTTATGGCGGATGAACCAGCCACGGAGCCTTTCATGCATCGCACAGTGACGCAGTGTTTTCTCACAGCCAGGACCTGCGTACAGGATCCTGAGCTGGCCGCTGCCGAATTGGCGGATCAGTTACGGCATCCGGGGCTTGGTTGCGTCCTGTTTTTCTGTTCTGCGGAATACTCGCTGGCGCCACTGGCCGAGGCGCTGGAGCGTGTTTTTTCCGGGGTGATGGTCATCGGCTGCACCAGCGCTGGTGAGATAACGTCCGATGGGTATGGGCGAGGTTGTATCAGTGCTGTTGGCTTTGACTCGTCCGCCTTTGCTGTGGATTGCACCCTGATTCAGGCATTGGACAATTTTACGCTGGTCGACGCGCAGTCAGCTGTTGACCAGATGCTCAGCCATTGCCGGGGTATCGGCCTTGCGCCCATCAAGGACCAGACATTTGCCCTGACCTTGCTCGACGGGCTTTCAAGCCGGGAGGAGGTGGTGCTGTCGACCCTGAGTACTGCCCTGGGCAGCATTCCCAATTTTGGTGGCTCTGCGGGTGATGATAATCACCTGAGTCATACCCATGTGTATTACCAGGGCGTCTTCCATACCGGGGCTGCAGTGGTAATCATGTTCAATACCTGGCTGGATTTCGAGGTATTCACCACGCACCACATGCAGCCGATGGAAAACAAGCTGGTTGTTACCGCGGCAGACAGCGATACGCGCACTGTTCTGGAGCTCAATGCAGAGCCTGCGGCCGAGGAATACGCACGTCTGGTCGGGGTGGCAGTAGAGGATCTGAACCTTTCCACCTTTGCTCTCAACGCTCTGGCTGTACGTATTCGTGACCAGTTCTATGTGCGCTCGATTCAAAGGGTCAATGCCGACCTGAGCTTGACCTTTTATTGCGCGGTAGACACCGGAATAGTGTTGACCGCGATGCGTCCTGGACCTCTATTGCCGGGTTTACAGGTTCAATTTGAGATATTACGTCAGCGCCTGGGCGAGCCGGTGCTGATTCTCGGCTGCGATTGCTTTCTGCGCCGCAAGGAAGCCGAGTTGCGCGGCGAAGACCAGGCGCTTTCTGCCTTTCTGGCAAGCAGCAAGGTAGTGGGATTCAATACCTACGGCGAACAATACAACGGTATGCACATCAACCAGACGTTTACCGGGGTGGCCTTTGCCCTACCTGACTGAACCGCTTGCATCCTCTCAGGAGTCTTCTGATAACGCGGAAGTGCGCAGACTGCGGGCCGAGAACAATAAGCTGCGGCGCATCAATGCGGCACTGATCGAGCGCGTGGAATCCAGTTCCAGTCAACGTACCGAAAGCTATGCGGCGTTCCAGCACTCGGTCGAACTGGCCGAGCAGGTACGGGAGCGAACCCATGCCTTGAACGAAACCATGGCTGAACTCCAGGCCAGCAATCGACTGCTGATCGATGCTCGGGCGCACGCTGAGCGCGCACACCATCACCTTTCAGATGCCATAGAAAGCGTTTCTGATGCATTAGTGTTGTTTGACAGGTACGAGCGTATCGTCCTTTTCAACAGCCGTTTTGCCGCGTTCTGGAAAGGCACGCGAGCGGAGGTCACGGCTGGAACGTCCTTGTCCGAGATCAAGCGTCTTGCGGTAAGCACTGGACTGGTAACCGAGGTCGACGCGGCAGCTGACGGTCATGTTCTGTATCAGCTGCGCGGCCAACGCTGGGTACAGGTCAGTGAGCGGCTGACCAGTGAAGGCGGCCTGGTAATAATGTACACGGATATCACCGATCTCAAGCAATCAGAAACTGCGCGACGAGAAAAGGCTCTGGCGCAGAAAACCCGGCTGCTCCAGCGCACAGTCGACAGTCTGTCCCAGGGCGTGGCAGTGATCAACGAGCAAGGCGGTATCGAGGTCTGGAATGGGCGTTTCCTTGAATTGGCCGGGCTGGCGCCAATTGAGCCCCACCGGCCTTTTGCCGAGGTGATGGATGAAAGCGAGCTGGAGTTGTTTGTTCCGGGCCGATACGGCATTTCGGGAAGCGAGCAACTGACCTGCGAGCAGCGTCTGGCCAACGGAAAGGTGCTGGAAGTGCGCACTCACCCGATGCCGACGGGCGGTTACGTCAATACCTATACTGACATTACCGAGCGTGATCTTTACGCCAAGGCCTTGCTGGAGAGCGAGCGCTGGGTCCGGCTGATTACTGATCATGTACCCGCACTGATTGCCTATGTGGGCGAGGATCTGACCTATCAGTTCACCAACAAGGTGTATGACGAGTGGTACGGTTGGCGGCGTGGCGAGAGCCAGAACAAGAGCTTGCGTCGGATTCATAGCCAGGAGCAGTTTGCGCGCTTGCAACCTTATATAGAGCGTGCATTTCAGGGCGAGAGCGTCACCTTTGAATTCGACGAATGCAACGCGGAGAATCTTGAGCGGTATCTGTTGCGATCCTATGTGCCCAACCGCGATGCGCAGGGCAAGGTGATCGGTATCTTTGTATTGATCCGCGATATCACTGAACGACGACATACCGCCGTAGCCCTGCGCGAAGCCTATCAGCACCTGGAGCAGCGTGTCCTCGAACGCACGCAGGAACTGACCGAGCTCAATACCCAACTGCGACAGGAAATCAGTGAAAGGGCCCAGGTTGAGTCACGTCTGCGGGAGGCCAAGCGTGAGGCCGAGCAGGCAAATATGTCGAAAACCAAGTTCCTGGCGGCAGTCAGTCACGACTTGCTGCAACCTCTCAATGCAGCACGTCTGTTTACCGGTGCGCTACTTGAGCATGAGGTGCCTGAGGTAAGTGCCCCGCTGATCAGGCAGGTCAGTCACTCCCTGGAGGATGTGGAAAATCTCCTGGAGACACTGGTGGATATTTCCAAGCTGGACGCCGGCGTTATCAAGCCCGATATCGCCCCTTTCAAGCTCTCTGAGCTGCTTGATAATCTGGCCAACGAGTATCGCCAGATAGCAGGCGTGGAGGGCCTTGAATTGCATTTTGTCGGCAGCGATGCGGTCGTGCGTAGTGATGCACAGTTGCTGGCGCGCATTCTCCGAAACTTTCTCACCAATGCGATTCGCTATACTCAATCCGGAAAATTGCTGCTGGGGTGTCGTCGCCAGGCCCACGGTCTGCGCATTGAAGTATGGGACACCGGTATGGGCATCCCAGAAGATAAGTTGCTCGAGATCTTCCAGGAATTCAAACGGGTAAATCCCAGCGCAAACACCCGAGACCGCGGCTTGGGCCTGGGGCTGGCAATTGTGGACAAGATTGCGCGAATGCTGGGTCACCGCATCCGTGTGCGCTCCTGGGAAGGGCGGGGTTCGGTATTTTCGGTCGATCTACCCTACGGTCAGCTGCAGACAAGGCTCGATCAACCTTCCGCAGCGCCGATGATGCAGGGGCAAAGATTGCAGGATGCCCGCGTCTGGGTGCTGGATAATGATGCATCGATCTGTGCAGCAATGCGTACGCTCCTGGAAGGGTGGGGCTGTCATGTAGTAACGGCACTGTCTGAAGAAGACCTCGCCAGCCAGGTTGACAACTTCCATGCCCACGCTGACCTGCTGATAGCCGACTACCATCTGGATAACGAGGTCAATGGAGTGGATGTGGTCGCCACTATCAACGGTAGACGGGGGCATCCACTGCCAGTGCTACTGATAACGGCAAACTACAGTAACGACCTCAAGCTTCAGGTGCGCGAGTTGGGGCATGTGCTGATGCACAAGCCCGTGAAGCCGCTGAAACTGAAGACCGCAATGGGGCACTTGCTGGCCACTCAGGCGGGCCAGCCAAGGGACGTTCAGCGTCTCAGATAGGAGCTGAAATCGACATCGCTCGCGGACAGGATTGCCTGCACGCGATTGTGTACATTGAGCTTGCGCAAGATCGCCGAGACATGAGCCTTGACGGTGGTTTCCGCAATCTCCAGGTGATAGGCAATCTGTTTGTTGGATTCGCCCTTGGCCATGCGTTCCAGAACCAGCAGTTGCTTGCGCGTCAGGGCATACAGCAGCTCAGGGGATACAGGGTGCTCCTCCGGGTGCCGGCGAGTAATCACACGATTGGAGCGGATGATGTCTGAGGGCAGGTATACATTCCCGGCCATTATCTGCTCGATGGCCCTGGTCATTTCCGCCCGTGGTGAGGACTTGGTAATAAAACCCACGGCGCCATAAGTGATCGCCTGCAACACCACCTGCTTGTCTTCCTCGGCAGAGACAATCACCACCGGAATGGAAGGCGACTCGTTACGCAGCGTGATCAAGCCGTTCAGGCCATGCATGCCAGGCATGTTCAGGTCCAACAGGATCAGATCCAGGTCGTCCTGCTCCTGGGCGATGACCAGTGCACTGTCCAGATCGTTGGTTTCAATAAGCTCCGAACCAGCGAATCCCGTCGTGATGACATTGCAGATGGCTTCACGGAATAATGGATGATCGTCGGCTATCAGTATCTTGTACATGGCCAGTTTCAACCTGTTTGTTGTTGTTTTTTTATGTTTTCGGCTCGCAGTAGAAAGCCTTCTAGTGATTTGGCATTGCTACTTGAGCATTACAACCCGTGCCGACTGTATTGCAAATGATACATTGGCACACTAAAGCAGTACTAAAGTAGTAAATTTCGTTGTCATCCTGCGCTAGTCACCCTGAGGTCGACGCCGCACCGCGGCATGTTGCGGGTTGAAAGTCATGATTGCGGCGCTGGTAATCACCATCAGTAGGACCAGACATACGACCAGCGCCTGACCATTGAGCTGCAGGTACAAGGCAAAGCGCACCAGCTCGACCGCGTGAGTGAAGGGGTTGAGGCTGCATAACCAATAGAGCCATTCACTGGACTCGCGCATTTTCCACAGCGGGTAGAGTGCCGATGAGAGAAAAAACATCGGGAAAATGACAAAGTTCATCACGCCAGCAAAGTTCTCCAGCTGACGTATGCCATTGGACAGCAACAAGCCCAGGGCACTTAGCAGCAGCGCCGCTAGCAGGAGTGCCGGGGCAGCCGCCAGCAAACCCCAGAGCGGTGGCTGAATATCAAACATCCAGGCAATCGCAAGAAACGCATAAACCTGAATCAGAGAGATCAATGCACTGGCAGCCAGTTTGCTGATCAGCAGAAAAGGTCTGGGCAGGGGGCTCATCAGGAGCACCCGCATGCTGCCTATCTCACGGTCGTAAACCATTGAGAGCGAGGCCTGCATGCCATTGAACAGAACGATCATGCAACATAGCCCAGGCAGTATGTAGGTTTCGTAAGTGATGTAGGTGGCGTAAGGCGCCATGATCGAGACACCCAGCGCTGCGCGAAAACCGGCGGCAAAGACCAGTAACCAGAGCAGTGGGCGTACCAGGGCGCTGAGAAAACGCGACCGTTGCTGATAGAAGCGCAACCACTCACGCTTGAGTACGCCGTTAAGGCAAGCCAGATAAGCTGCCGGGCTCATGCTGATGCCCCGGCGGTCTGGGTCATGTACCGGAAAGCGTCATTCAGGTTGGTGTGGCCGGTCTTGGCAATAATGCCTTCAGCGCTGCTCGCCGCCAGGACCCGCCCGCCATGCAGGACTACAACAGGGTCATTCAACGCAATTTCGTCCATAAGGTGGGTCGTCCAGACAACGGTAATCCGCTGCTCGGCGCATAGAGTACGAATATGCTGATTCAGTGCCAGACGGCTCGCAGGATCCAGGCCGGCACTGGCCTCATCAAGAAGCAGAATGCTCGGCTGATGCAACAGTGCTCGGGCAATCTCCACTCGCCTGCGGTGCCCCCCATTAAGCTCGCGTACGCGCTGGTGCTGGTGCGCCAACAATGATTGACGCATTAGCTCCTGCTCTATGAGCGGTGCTGCCGCACGGGCACTCAGGCCATGCAGGGCGGCATGGTAAGCGAGGTTCTGATGTACGCTGAGATCCAGATCCAGCGTGCTCTGCTGGAACACCACCCCGAGCTGCCGCAGTGCCTGGCGGGGCTGCCGCCGAAGTGACACCCCGCCAACCCGGATATCGCCCTGTTGCAGCCGGTATAACCGGCTGAACAAGGCTATCAGGGTACTTTTACCTGCGCCGTTGGGGCCCAGCAGGGCATTCAGCCGGCCCGTCTCGATGCCGAAGCTGACCTGGTCCAGTGCGACCTTGTCGCCAAAACTGAAGCTGACCTGATCAACTTGCAAGGCGTTCAAGGAGTGACCACCACGCCCCATGGATAGCGGCCGACCTTGATGGTATTGACTGCCTTCAACGAATCCACATCGATGACCGAGACATCTCCGCTTACACCGTTGGTGGTCAAGAGTTTGCTTTGGTCGGTATTGAACGACATGTGCCAGACGCGGCGGCCTACCAGAATGTACTCAAGCACCTCATAGGTCTTGGCGTCCACTACAGCCACATGATTGGCAGGGCCCAGAGCAACAAAGGCGTATCGGCCATCGTCACTCAGCTTGACCCCGACCGGCTGGACGCGATCCGGATGAATTCCCTTGATCGCGAACTCAATGGTATGGGTGACCTCCTTGCTGGCTACGTCGACTATCTTGACCGTACCGCCGATCTCGGCCGACGCCCAAAGCAAGCTACTGTCCTTGGTAAACTCCACATGTCGAGGGCGCTGATCTACCAGAGTATTGGCTACCAGTGTATTGGTGCTGGTATCGATCCAGTGCAGCATGTTGCTGGTTTCACTGGTATTGACGGCCCACTTGCCATCAGGACTGACGCCCATGCCCTCGGGCTCGACACCTACATCGATCTGTGCAAGCACTTCGCTGGTTTCAACGTCAACTACCGTCACCAGTGCATCATCTTCATTGGAGATATACAGCCAGCGATCGTTATGATGCAGAGCGAATTGTTCGGGGTCAGCGCCTGAAGGCAGTTCCTTGATTATCTTGCGGGTGGCCAGGTCGATGATCTGTACCCGATCCGAATCGCTGGCGCAGATATACAGCAGTTTGTTATCGCTCGAGAGCAAGACCCCGCGCGGACGCAGTCCCACATCGATGGTTTCCACTACCTGCATGCTGTCCAGGTCGATAACAGAAACGGTATTGTCTTTCTCGTTTGTAACGTAAGCCGTCTCGGCCAGGGCAGTCAGACTGAACGTGCTGGTCAACAAAGCGCCTGCAAGCAGTGACAGACTGAACTTCCTGATCGGCAGACTATGCGCGAGTACAGCAGAGGTGTGACGGCTTTTCTTGTACATGGGTACTCCAGGTTCTTGTTTTTGGGATTTTGGGTGACCGGGCCAGATTCACAGCAGCCGGCATTTGCTCTCGGGTTGGTCAAACCCCAGAGTGTCAAGATCGGTCTCGGGATGCAGAAAGCCTTCCTGTGGTGAGTTGCTTACCAGTGCGCGGGGTTGCACCAAGGGGATGGGCTGACGAAGTTGTCCGCTCCAGTCGCGATAACTCAGCTTTCTGCCTTTGAATCCGTCCAGCGGAAGATCGTCGGACAGACTCAGCGCTTTGATCGCCGCTGGATCGGTGCTATTGAGTGTGGTGACAGCTGCACCAAAGGTACGAATACCCAGCCAGGCGGCGAAGTCCAGGCTATTCATCCAGCGGCCAGCCTGGAGTTCAAAACGTTTTTGCAACTGGGCAGCGCCGAAGGTTTCGACCACTTTATGCCAGCCCAGTGGGGTGAGGCCCTGTGTGCCAGCTACTGGTCTTGGATACCAGGTGTTGTAAGGGATGTATTCACCAAAATCACCGCGCTCGTCAGCCACTACCACAACGTCATACTCGGAGGTCTGGGTAAACAGGGGGACCTCCGCCTGTGCGGTGCGGCGCAGATCGGTATCAAAACTCCAGACTTTTTCAGCCACGACTTTATGGCCGAACCGTTTGGCGGAGCGTTTCAAAGCGGCGGCATAGGCCAGGTCGTCATCCGTGGGGCCACTGATCAGCAGCCAGCGCGTGAGTTTGCGTACGGTCAGAAACTGCGCCAGCGCGTCGGTCAGCATGGCGCGGCTGGGGAGTGTATGCAGTACGTTCGGCAGGCACTGCTCAGTGCGCAGCTTGTCATCGTGACTGCCGGCGTTGATCAGCAAGCTATCAGCGGAAAACTCGTTTGCCAGCTCGGACAGCGCCTGGCTGGGCAAATTGATGACGAACAGCCTTACGCCCTGAGCATGCAGCGCTCTTGCGGCATCCAGAGTAGCCTGCAACTCCGCTTCAGCGGCGACCAGCAACTGATAGTCATGTTTCAGAAAGCGCCCAGTACTGTTGTTGTCTGCCAATGCCAACTGCGCACCCTGCAGGCCCGCATCGGGCGGTTCAGGAATGACGTTAGACATGATCGGGCCTGGGTCTGGAGTCCAGCTGACATAAGCCATATTGACCGTCAGCGTCTGGACCTGACTGCTCGTGGCCACTGCACTGGCGCTGATGACTGTCATAAAACAGAACAGGGAATACAAAACCGTTGAGCGCATGTGGACTCCTTTTATCTTGAGTCCAGCATGGAAGCTGGCAGGTGCCTGGTAAATCCGAAGAAAGTACCAATCGGCCAGTACCAAGGTACTATTCCGAGGTTTTGTTCAAACCGTACGATAGGGCGGACTGTATTAGATTCGTCCAGGAATTAGCCAATGCGCTCTATTTCGACTGCAACTCGCCTGACGGCCTGGGTTTGTGTGGCCTTCAGCATAGTGTTATTGGTCACCATGGGTGTGTTGCTCAGGCAGGCTGAAAAGGATGTCGTGCGTGAGCTGCAGAGCGGCCGGGCAATGGCACTGAGCTTGCTCGAAAACATGGCTCAGCGGCGGGTCTCTCCCGCGGTTGAGGTTCTCGATGATCTCCGCCATGTGCGCATCGCGAAGACTGGCAGTGTCGGCCATGATATTGCTCAACAAACTTCTGGTGCAGTGCCAGGGTGGTTGCTGCGCTGGATGCAGCCGGTGATAGATAAGTCATTTGCACCTGTATCTCTGGACTTTGCCGATGGCCAGCGATGGCTGGTCAGTCCTGATCCAGTCGACGAGCTTGAGGAGGTGTGGGAGTCGTTGCTCCTGCTGCTCGGCGTTTTTGCTGTTGCTCTTGTATTGTCATTGGTAGTCATCCATCTCTCGTTGCGTCGTGGGCTAAGAGCATACCGGCATCTGCTTGAAGCTTTGGAGCTTATCGGGGTTGGTGAATTGCAGGCACGCCTGTCACCTAGCAGCCAGACTGAGTTGAATCAATTGGCCAACCGCTTCAATCTCATGGCCACGGCCCTGGAGCGGGCAGAAGCAAGCAACCAGCAACTGACCCGTGCATTGATGACCCTGCAGGAGAAGGAGCGGATGCACCTGGCTCACGCCCTGCACGATGATCTGGGGCAATACCTGACCGGCATCCGGGCCCAGGCCTATATGCTTGGCGAATCATCTGGTCAGCCCGATCTGATTCGGCAGCACGCGCAACATCTTTTAGAGGCATGCAATGGTTTACAGCGTGGCTTCAGGGCGTTGGTCAAGGATCTGCATCCAGTCGTGCTGGACCGGTTAGGGCTGGAACAGGCTCTACGTCAGTTGACAGGGCAGTGGCAGCAACAACAGGGCATCCAGTGTGTGCTGGAGCTGGATAACCCTTTGCCTGATATGGCAACAGAGCAGCGCACGCATTTATATCGTCTATTGCAGGAAGCTTTGACCAATGTCGCTCGGCATGCCAAAGCCAGCTCGGTATGGGTGCGGCTGGTACTTCAGGGCAACGTGCTGCAAGTCAGTGTGCGGGATAACGGCGACGGTCTGAAAGACCAAAACGAATCCTGCGGAGTGGGCATGCGATCAATGCGCGAACGCGCTCGCTGTCTGCAAAGCGCATTGCAAGTCACCTCAAGCCCAGGCGTGGGTGTATTGGTGTCGCTCACTATTCCACTGAAGGGGCTCGCCGCATGAATATTCTTCTGGTCGATGACCACGCGATTGTGCGTCAAGGCTATACCAGCCTGCTGGGTATGACTTTCACCCAGGCTGACATCCGTGAGGCCGCCAGTGGAGAAGAGGCCATCAGCGCCGCGCAACAAAAGGTGCCTGATCTGGTGGTGCTGGATATCGGATTGCCGGGCATCAGCGGCATCGAAACTGCCCGGCGTCTGCTGCTGCGGTGGCCCTCACTGCGCATTCTGTTTTTCAGTATGCATGATGAGTTACCGCTGGTGCGCCAGGCATTGGCTGCTGGCGCACTGGGGTACATCACCAAAGGCGCAGCACCGGATGTGTTGCTTGAGGCGGTGAGGCGTTGCCTGGGTGGGCAACGCTATATAGAACAGGAACTGGCTACGCAGCTGGCCTGTGCTGGTCCCGACAACACCCTGGACCCGCGGCTGAAATGCATGACTCAGCGGGAGTTCGAGATTTTTGTCATGCTCGCCAAGGGCACGCCACCCAGGCGCATCGCCAGTCATCTGTGCATCAGCAGCAAAACGGTTTCGAATAATCTGACCGTGCTCAAGCAGAAACTGAATGTCAGTTCTCTCACCGAACTGGTCCACCTGGCTATCGATACAGGAGTAATTCGAGTGCAGGTGGCCTGAGCACGTCAGTATATGTCACTTTTCCCAGTCAAAAGGGCAGGCAGTGCAGTTGCTCATGTGCATGTTGAGAAAGGTGCCGTAATGCAGTCGGGCACCGGTCATATCGGCAGATTCCAGATTCGCGTGATTCATCTTTGACTCCTGCAGATTGGCATCGCGCAGATCTGCACCCTTCAGATCCGCCTTGGGCAACCAGGCCATCTCCAGGTTCACAGCACGCAGAGTGGCATCGTGCATGCTGGCACCACTGAAGCGGGCAAACTCAAGGTTGGCTCCGGTAAAGTCAGCATCCTTGAAATGCCCTCCCTGGGCTGTCAGGTTCCAGGCCTGAGCGCCAACAAAGCTTGTACCCACGGCGCTTACACCACGCATTGCGGTTTGTTGCAGGCTCGCCCGGTTGAGATTGGCCCCGTCCAGCCGGGCATTGTCCAGCTTCGCCTGATCCAGTCGGGCATGTCGCAGGTCTGCTCCGCGCAGGTCTGCACCAACAAGGTCGGCCTTGCGCAGGTCCACATGGCGCAGGTCAAGATTACGCAGGTCAACGCCAGGACAGCGTGTGCCTGGCATCAAAGCACAACCGTTGACAGTAACCACATCCTCCTCCGCAAAGTCGGCATCTTGCGCGGCAAGAGGTTGGGCAGCAATGATCCCTAGAACGATAAAGCTTGTGGCAAATAGTGATTTCATTGTCGCAGCTCCTATGGCAACGCCCGGTCTTGCCGGGCGTGCCTCAAGGGTTAAAGGAGTTAGAGGTTCAACGCTTGGCGCTGCTGGTATCCCAGCCAGGCAACTTGAATACCCAGAACGAGCCGCCCTGCGCAACGGGCTTGGTCAACTCAGCCATCTCGCCACCCCAGAGTGGTACCGCGCCGCCGTAGCCGGTGGTAACACCGATGTACTGTTCGCCATCCAATTCCCAGGTAACCGGCGGTGAGATGATTCCGGTGCCGGTCTGGAACTTCCAGACCTCTTCACCAGTTTTGGCGTCGAAGGCCTTGAAATAGCCGTCACCCGTGCCGGTAAAGACCAGATTGCCTGCTGTCGCCAGCACACCAGCCCAGAGGGGCAAGGGTTCTTTGTGTTCCCACTCGACCTTGCCTGTAGTGGGGTTCATTGCACGCAGAATGCCGACGTGATCCTCATACATGCGCTTGATCCGGAAACCCATGCCGAGGTAGGCAGAGCCTTTGTTGTAGCTGACTTCTTCGGTCCAGTAGTCCTCCTTCCAATGGTTCGCTGGCACGTAGAACAGTCCGGTATTCTGGCTGTAGGCCATGGGGTTCCAGTTCTTGCCGCCGAGGAAAGGGGGTGATACCTCTACCGCTTCGCTGCGCTCCTGGCCAGGCTTGAGCCGGGCAGGGCGTTGCCCTTCATTTTCTACCGGTCGGCCGGTCTTCAGATCGATGTGGCTTGCCCAGGTGATGTTGTCCACAAAGGGAAATGCGTTGGCCAACTTGCCGTTATTGCGGTCCACGACATAAAAGAAGCCGTTACGATCAGCATGTGCGGTGGCCTTGAGCGTTTTGCCGTCCTTGTCCTTGTAATCAAACAGCACCAGCTCGTTGTTGCCGGAGAAGTCCCAGGCGTCGTTGGGTGTATGCTGATAGAACCATTTGACCTCGCCGGTGGTGGCGTCAACGCCGACCTGACCTGAGGTGTAGAGACTATCGTAATCGGACGGTTTGCCGTCTTTTGAGGTGCGCGCCCATCCATTCCAGGGCGCGGGATTGCCAGCCCCGATAATAATGGTATTGGTGTCCGGGTCGAAGCTGGCGCTCTGCCAAGGGGCACCTCCACCCTGGCTCCAGGCCTCAACTTTGCCGGTGGGCGAGTTTGTATCATCAGGCCAGGACGGCGCCTTTACGTCGCCAGTAGGGGTGCTCTCTTCGCCATTAAGACGGCCCATGTGGCCCTCAACGAACGGCCGCATCCACAGTTCTTCACCCGTTTCAGGGTCGCGCGCAAAGAGTTTCCCCACTACGCCGAACTCATCACCGGAGGATCCATGAATCAGCATGACCTTGCCGGACTTCTGGTCCTTGATGATGGTTGGGGCGCCAGTCATGGTGTAACCAGCCTTATGGTCCCCGAATTTTTTACGCCAGACCACTTTGCCCGTGTCCTTGTTCAGAGCCACTACCCCAGCGTCGAGGGTACCGAAGAAGACCTTGTCCCCATAGATTGCCGCGCCGCGATTTACCACGTCGCAGCAGGGGCGAATGTCGTCGGGCAACCGATGCGAGTAGCTCCACAAACGGGCACCGCTCTTTGCGTCGAGTGCAAAAATACGTGAATAGGAGCCCGTTACGTAAATAATGCCTTCATGAATAATTGCCTGGGATTCCTGTCCGCGCTGTTTTTCGTCGCCGAAGGAAAAAGACCAAGCCGGCGTCAGTTTGAAAACGTTGTCCCGGTTGACCTGTTTCAGCGGGCTCCAACGCTGGGCGTTGGTCCCCATGCCATATTGCAGCACGTTATGAGTTGAGGTGTGATCGTTGGCAATATCGTCCCAGGTGACAGGTTTGGCGATGGCATAGGGCGCAGCCAGGCTGATACTGGCAGCCATTGTCAGACATTTGATGGCCTGGGCGAGAGGGCTTGGAGCAGTTAACTTTCTTGTTTTCATGGCAGTGTTTCCTTGTTGTTGGATTAGGGCAGCAATGCTGGTCCACGTCCCCATCTTGGTCAGTCGTCTTTTTCGGTGATACGGAAAATGACCCGGGGTTTGCGGGAAAAAACCCCGGGTAGCTGGCGCTTGGGATGCCCTCAATTGGAGCGCTACTTTGGACGGAGCAAATCAATGCTTTTGGCTGTTCTAGCTGTTAAAAGCGGCTTTGCCTGGCTTGAGAATCCGGTGCGGTGGCTGAAGTGTTTAATACCAACGGACTAATTTGCGGCCACCAAAGCAGCATTGGGGTCAGGTCGGTCCGTTCCTACCATGGCCCTCGGATACTCAAATAATGATCCGTGCCTGACACGGCCGAGAGGTGAGCCTAATGATGCATTTCAAACAAGCCCTGAAGATAAGCGCCCTGGGATTACTATTGGCTTCTGGCCAGTCCCTGGCGCACGGCAACGTCACGCCACAGTCAGTGGATACCAAAAACCTGGAGAAACTCGGCGAGGAGTGGCTTGAAACCAACCCCTATCGAGATCATCCGCAACATGACCTAGCAGTAAAAATAGGTGCTTCTGCCTATAACCAGAACTGTGCGTCCTGCCATGGACTGGAAGCCATCTCTGGGGGTATGACGCCCGATTTACGAGAGCTTGAGACCGGTGATTACGGTGATGAGTGGTTCAAGGAGCGGGTCGTCAATGGCGCTGTACGCGACGGCCGGGTGTATATGCCGCGTATGGGCGACGTGCTCAGCCAGGAAGCTCTGTGGGCAATTCGTACCTGGTTGGAAACTGTTGCGGTAGAGCAATAAAGCATGCTTTCCCTGAGGATTGTGGGCTTATGGTGTTGCTTGTTGATGGCCATGCCGGCGCTGGCGTTCAACATCACGCATATCCGCGACCATGATGAAATTATCGATTCCGGTTATCTCAAGGTGGCCGTCTATGAAGACTACCCACCCTATAGCTTTATGCACGATGGTCAGCCTCGAGGCGTTGACGTCGAGCTGGCCAAGGTGCTGGCTGCAGAGCTTGACCTGGAGTTGCGGCTGCAATGGATGAAGCCGGACGAAACCTTTGACGGTGACCTGCGCAATCACCTCTGGAAAGGTCATTACCTGCGCCCTGGTCAGATCGCCGATGTGATGTTGCGGGCACCCAACGACAAAGCGTACAGCACAATGCGTGATGACCTTGGCTTGCCTGCTCACGAGCTGGTTCACATGTTCGGCCCGTATCAACAGGAGCGTTGGCAAGCTGCCTATAACCCGAAGAAGATAGACGCGGTGCCCAGCATTGCGATCTTTCAATATCACCCTGTTGGCGTTGAAGAGGATTCGATTCCCTCGTTCTACCTGGCCAGTGTCATGAATGGTCAATTAAGCAAAATGACCCGCCATTATCGCAACCTGGCTCTCGCCTTCGAGGCTATGAAGACTGGGGAGGTACACGCGGTGATGGGCACGCAGGCCGAGATTGACTGGCTACTTGCCAGAAATGCCGAGGCCGGCATGCAGTTGACCGAAAATGCCTATCCGAATATGGGCAAACAGGTCTGGGATCTGGGGATGGCAGTCCATGACTCCAACCGCCAGCTGGCTTATGCCCTGGGTGATATCACTGAAGCCATGGTGCTGGATGGACGCATGGCAGCGCTCTATGCCGAGTATGGTTTGCGTTACATGTTACCGAGTTATTACGCCGATATCTGAACCGGTTCATGCTTGCCGGCTGGCATGGCAGTCTTGCCATGCCAGCCGGCTTTTTTGTGCCCGCGATCAGGGTATTGCTACCAAGTGATGAGGTAAATCACCCCTGGGTTGCATTGTTGAGAAGATCCTCGCAGCGAACAATCAGGGCCTGAGGCGGGAAAATTTCCCGGTTCTTCGCTGACTCGACCATCACAACAATACATCTTTGAGGTAGCAGCAATGACACACCGCTCATCCTTCGCCTTGACCGCCCTGGTAACCGCCATGAGTTTTTCCGGCTTGGCTGTCGCTGGCGTCACCTATGACGATATCACCAACGACGCGACCACAACCGACTCCATTGTCTCCTACGGCATGGGTACCCAGGGCCAGCGCTACAGCCCACTAACCATGGTAAACGACACCAACGTAAGCCAGCTGCAGCCTGCATGGGCCTTTTCGCTTGGTGGTGAGAAACAGCGCGGCCAGCAAGCACAGCCGATGATCAAGGACGGCGTGATGTATATCACCGGCTCCTATTCTCGTGTGTTTGCAGTCGATGCCCGCACCGGCAAGAAACTCTGGCAATACGACGCCCGCCTGCCAGATGGCATCATGCCCTGTTGTGACGTGATCAACCGCGGGGTTGCCTTGATCGATGATCTGGTGATCTTCGGTACGCTTGACGCCAAACTGGTTGCACTGAACAAGGACACCGGCAAGGTTGTATGGCGCAAGACCGTAGCCGACTACAAGGCAGGCTATGCCATTACCGCAGCGCCGCTGATAGTTAACGGCCGCTTGATTACCGGCGTGTCGGGTGGTGAATTTGGGGTTGTTGGCAAGATTGAAGCCTACGACCCGACCAACGGAGAGCTGCTCTGGACTCGTCCGACCATCGAAGGTCACATGGGTTATACCTACAAGGACGGTAAAGCCATCGAGGCAGGTATTTCCGGTGGCGAAGCCAACAGAACCTGGCCCGGCGATCTTTGGAAGACCGGTGGTGGTGCGCCTTGGCTGGGCGGTTTCTATGACCCTGAAACCAATCTGCTGTTATTCGGTACCGGTAACCCCGCGCCCTGGAACTCGCATATGCGCAAGGGCGACAACCTTTACAGCTCCTCACGACTGGCGCTCAACCCCGACGACGGCACCATCACATGGCATTTTCAGACCACGCCGAATGATGGCTGGGACTACGACGGAGTAAACGAGCTCGTGTCCTTCAACTACAAGGAGGGCGACAAGGAAATCAAGGCTGCCGCGACAGCTGATCGTAATGGTTTCTTCTATGTGCTGGACCGCACTAATGGCAAGTTTATCCGAGGTTTTCCTTTTGTTGACACCATCACCTGGGCCAAAGGGCTAGACAAGAACGGTCGGCCAATCTACAGCGAGGATCACCGTCCAGGTGCGCCCACAGAATCGGGTGATCAGGGGAAAACCGTTTACGCGGCTCCTGCGTTCCTTGGGGGCAAGAACTGGCAGCCCATGGCCTACAGTCAGGATACCGGCCTGTTCTATGTTCCATCCAACGAATGGGGCATGGATATCTGGAACGAAAGCACCGCATACAAAAAGGGTGCCGCCTACCTGGGCGCTGGCTTCACCATCAAACCTATCCACGATGACTACATTGGTGTTCTAAGGGCAATGGACCCCAGAACCGGCAAGGAAGTCTGGCGCGTGAAGAACCCGGCGCCACTCTGGGGTGGGGTACTGAGCACCAAAGGTAACCTGGTCTTTACCGGCAACCCGGAAGGCTACCTGATGGCTTTCAACGCCAAAAATGGAGAAAAGCTGTGGGAGTTCAACACCGGCTCTGGCGTAATCGGCAACCCGGTCACCTGGGACATGGATGGCGAACAATACGTATCCGTGCTCTCAGGTTGGGGCGGCGCGGTGCCGTTGTGGGGCGGCCAGGTAGCCGAGATCGTCAAGGACTTCAACCAGGGCGGCATGCTGTGGACCTTCAAAATTCCGTCATCATCTACGGTGGCCAAGCGTTGAGTACATGGTTTAACCAGCAACAGGTGTGTAGGTAGGAGGTAAGGGCTGGGAGTTCGAATCAATCAGCTCCTGCCAATAGCCAACAAAAGGCCAATCATAAATGATTGGCCTTTTGTTTGGGATCAACTGCAGCGCCGGTGCGGATACCTCGCACTGAGCGGGATAAAAAATAACTATGTATCAGTATATGACTAAATCCTGAATTGCTAACTTGTCTCCAGCCTGTGATAGAGTTCACATCTTGAGCACGGACTAGCTGTTTTTCACATAAAGGAATAAGTCATGAAAAAGCCTCTGCTCGCCACGCTGGCGGTCGTTGTAGTGTCTTTTGTTGGTGCATTGGTATTGTCGGTCGTTTTCGGCGGTCCCTCCGCGCCGTCGGTTATGGCGTCGGCAAACAACCCATTTGATTCAGTGGATTATTCCGGCTTACCCGAGCTAAGCAACTACGCCGCTCGGGACGGCCAGAATCTGGGGTTTCGCCGATATGACGTCGCGAATCCGCAGGGCAGTGCGGTGCTGCTCCACGGCTCATCCGCTGACAGTCGTAGCATGCATCTGATGGCACAGGCTTTGGTAGACGCAGGTTTTGCCGTGCATGCTCTGGATGTGCGCGGGCATGGCGCTTCGGGGGCCAAGGGGCACGTCGCTTATGTGGGCCAGCTCGAGGACGACCTCCAGGACTTCATGGAGCAAGTACAGCCGGCTGCGCCGGTCACTCTGGTGGGCTTTTCTTCCGGTGGCGGCTTCGCCTTACGTGTAGCGGGCGGTGAGCATGCCGCGATTTTTGATCACTATCTGCTTCTCGCTCCGTTCGTCAGTCATGAGGCTCCCACTTATCGCTCGGGCAGCGGCGGCTGGGTGAACGTGGGTCTGCCTCGCTATGTGGCGCTAGCCATTCTGAACCAGATGGGTATTAAGCAATTCAATCACCTGCCTGTAGTGAGTTACGCCCTGAGTGAGCAAGCACGTCAATCGCTGACGCCGGAATACTCTTTCAACCTTGCAGAGAACTATCGACCACAGGCCGATTACGTCGAGGTGATAAAGGGGATTCAGCAGCCTACACAGGTGCTAGTTGGAGCTCAGGACGAGATGTTTTATCCGGCGGAGTTTGTCGATGTGTTTGGTGCAGCTGAAAGGAGAGTGCCGGTTACGCTTGTTGAAGGTGCAAATCACGTGGGGCTGACGCTTATGCAGCCAGCGCTCAACGCCCTGATTGCAGCAATGAGTGAGCTGCGTGATCTGGATAATCTGCGCAGCAAAAGGTGACAGGTTTATTCATGTGCTCAAAAAGGCGAGCTAGAGCGCTTTGTCTGCAGTGGATGCAGAATCTATATTTACGGCCATAGCTACCGCAACTTTTGAACTGCCGGATCATCAGGATTCTGCGCTCGAAGCTCTTCCATCAGTGCCTTCGATTTTGCCGGCGCCTGCACACTCAGGTAGCTGACCAATGCCAGCCGCACCTGGCGGTTGGCAGGATCGGCAGCCAGGTTCTCTTCCAGTAGCCGCAGCGCTTTGTCCCGCTCGCCACTGTCATGCAGAGCGACTGCCAGCACGTATGCGTAGTCGGCGTTATCAGAGCCCAGTTGCTGGGCCAGGGCCAGGGCAAGCGCTGGCAGGGCCTCGGCGAGGTTGCCCTGGCGTACCAGAGCGAGCCCCAGCGCGTGGTGCAGGCTGGGTTCGTCTGGATGCCGTGCGATGGCCTGTTGCAGCAGCGTCAGGCCCCGTTTCGGGAGGCGAAAGTACTGCTCCTGCCATTGCGCCTGCATGATTATGGCGGGGAAAAAACCTGCATCGCGTTCAAGTGCATCGCGCAGGGCAGCCTCAACCTTATCTTCACGGCTGCTGAGTTGATACAGCATGGCCAGATTGAAGTGCGCGTCAGCGCGCTCCAGCAGATTGTTCTGCACCTGCTCGTATTCAGCGCGCAGTGCCGGCCAGGCAGTCAGCCCGGATCGTGTCTGCGCGGGCAACTGGGCCAGTTGCCAGGCAGCTGCCAGACGCACGGCACGAACGGGATCGGCTGCCAGCGGCGCGAGCAGGTCTCGCAGTTGGGTTTCGCTGGCAAGCGCGGGCAAGCTGTTGATGGCCGCCACCCTCACGCTGGGATCAGGATGTCGCACTGCGCGGGCCAGTTGCTGTAGTCCAGCGAGGGAAGGGTAGCGGGGCAGTTCGCTGACCAGCGTGGCCACTCTGATAGCCGGTTGATCGTCACGGGCGAGCTGCCTGAATAGGGCGGCTGCAGCGCCAGGCTTGCCGCCACGTGCAGCGGCCATATCCTGAGCATATCCGCCATCGCGTGGCAGCGCCTCGGGATACTGCGCCAGAAACTGCGCGACTAGCTCTCCAGGCTCGACCTGCTGATGGCAGCCCAGGCAGGCATCGCTATGGCTCAGCTCCAGTGCCTGCGCCGGGTTGGGCGAGGTGAAGCTGTGGTCATGGCGCAAGTCGTTGGTCATGTAAAGCTTGCCGGGCATATGGCAATTGATGCACTGCGCGCCTGGCGAGCCGTTTGGGTGCTTGTGGTGGTCTGGTGAATCATAGTTCTTTGCTTGCAGGCCGCCGCCCTGAATTGCGGCCCGGGTCGGCTGCGCATTGCTGTTGTGGCATTGGGTGCATACGCCATTGCCCGATGCGCGTAGCTCACCGCTGTGCGGGTTGTGACAATCGGAGCAGACCACTCCGGCGGCGTGCATCCTGCTCTGTTTGAAGGAGCCGTATTCAAACACCTCGGCCTTGATCTTGCCGTCTACCTCGTAGAGGTCCGCACTGAGAATGCTCGGCAGAAAGTCGTCCATCAATGCATTGCCATGTTGGTAACCGTCATCCAGCGGCGAGCGACGGCTATGGCAGCGGGCACAGACTTCCACTTCTTCAGTGGATGCAATGCTCGGGCTGGTGGCGAACCCCATGGAGTTATTTTGCTGATCGGGCTCGGTTGCTGGAGTGTCTGCGGCCCATTCGAGGTGCCCCGACGCAGGACCGTGGCAGCTCTGGCAGCCCACGCCCGGGGCTTGCCAGCGGCTGGCGAAAGTGTCGGTGGCGGCATCGTAGTTGCGTTTGAAGTCAGTGGCGTGGCACTCGATACACATGAAGTTGGCGTTCTGTACGCTACCAGTCCAGTGCAGGCGATCCTGGTGGTCCACACCCTGGTCCTGATACAGATGAAACCAGGCCTGCTGCTGCGTATCCCAGGCCATGCCATGGGCCTGCAAACGGCCGCCGGGCATTTCCAGAAGATACTGCTGCAGTGGCTCAATACCGAAGGTGTAGGCCACCTTGGCGTCTACGGGCTGGCCGTCAGCCCCCGGGGTCTGAATAACAAAGGCTCCGTTGTCGCGTAGAAACCGGCTGCTCTCTGTATCGCTGTCGATCTGCTGCCCGCTGAAGTCGCCGAGGACCGAATGCTCGGCGGCCGGCTGCATCGCCAGTTGGTGGTGCGAGCCTTGCCAGTCTGCAAAAGCCGCGGCATGGCAGCTCTGGCATTGGGCTTCATTAACCCACTCGGGCGGGGTTATGGCGGTGCTGTGCTCGGCTACAGACTCAGACTCAGACTCAGACTCAGACTCAGACTCAGACTCAGACTCAGGTATTGGTGCAGTGGGCGAGGGCACTGCCCACCACGCCGTCGCTGCTGCACCTAACAGCAGGAGGACCAGCGGCCAGGTCCAACGCCTACTCATGGTTGCGGGCAAGGACCAAGATTGGCATTGATGATGTCGCGGTCCAGGTCATTGGTAAAACCATCGATATTGAAATCATAGGTACTGGACCCACCCCAGCGCGCCTGCACGACGGCCAGGGCGCTCAGATCCAGATCATCCACCACGCCGTCGCCATTACCGTCTCCGGGACAACTTGGCTGTGAAGCCAGAACGGTGTTGAGCTCCGTTTGCAAGAGCGCAAGATTGCTCTGCTCCTGTGGGTTCAGATTTTGCGTATCGAGTTCAAGGCCGGCCCTGTCAAGTTGTGGCAGGATCGGATTCTGATCGATGGCATAGAACTCTTCCGAGACCACTTCAACCCCAGTGTCGGTAGTGACGTCGTAATCCAGCGCCTGATTACGCACCAGCTTGAACGCGTCATTGCGCACCGCCTGGGTGCCAGTCGGGCTCATGACAATGCGGTTGGTGTCGTAATTGGCAGGATCGTTATCGTAGATGGCCTGATTGACTTCCCAGCATTGGGTGAGAGCACCCTTGAGAACCGTTGGGTCGTCGGCACCAAGACCCCACCAGACGCCAGCGTTGTCCTCACACACACTTTTGCTGATGGGGGTGTGTGAGCAGGAGCTGCCGAAGAATACGCAGGGCCCGTTGCGCCCGCCGTTAACCTGGATATTCAGGCCCCCCTGGGTAAAGTTGTACTCGCGCAGGCTTTCCTGCGCGGGGTCTGCAAGGTAGGGCTGCATGCTTACCGAGTCCACGCCACGCGGTACCGCGGCAGATACGTCTATACCGGCCGTCTCGCCGAACAGCTGAAACACATCAACTGCGTTGATCATATGCTCCACGGCCCGGCCAGGTGCTTCCACCATGGGGCCGGCGACAATCAACGGTACCCAGACACCCGTCTGATAAGTGCTGCCTTTTGCGCGGTTGGGGTCCAGGGGCGCCTTGACTACAGGGCCGAAGCTGCCGTTATCGCCAATCACAACCACCATGGTGTTGCTCGCGGCCGAATCATAGATAAGGGAGCCATCAGGCCGTACCTGAGCGATGCCGGTTTCGACCAGCAAACGGCCCAGTTCGGTATCCATGGCTTCGATCATTGCATCGGACAGGCGGCGCTGATTCAGCGAGTCGCTGCAGTCACTGGTCAATTCTGCGTTGATGCCGGATGGTAGTAGCTCGGCAGGCGGTTGCTGCAGCGGCGTGTGAGCCGAGCTAAAGCTCAGGGTGGTCATCCAAGGGTCGGCTTGACTGTTGCGGGCGTTGATCCATTCAATCGCCGCATTCACCTCAATGGTCGAACGGTAGCCGCGCCCGCGCGTATCGCTCAAGGGCGCCTCGAGCACATTGCCCCCTGCGTTCACCACCAGAGGCGAAACATAATGTGCATTGGCCTGCTGGAAATTCACCTCGGCGGGTGCGTCAGCCTGGCAGGTCGCCTGGGGTACCAGCACGCCGCCGCGTGACACGCACTGCAGGCCGGCGGAATCTCCCAGTGCGCTGGCACCGACGATTTCCGTGCACTGGCTACCGCTATCGGTAGGCACATAGCATGCCCCATAGCTAGCGCCGTTGGGTTGGGTTTCATCCGGTATGTATCCGCAGTTGTACGTCCCGGGCGCGGCAACACCGCCAGCCGTGGTATCGATCGAGTCGGGCACCCCGTCGACCCAGCCGTAAAACGTCCCCCAGCCACTCTGGGCTGGCGCGCCGTTACCGGCCTCGTTGAACCCTGCCTGAGCCAGGTGATACTTGCCAAACATCGCACTGGTATAACCGGCCGGCTCCAATAGCTTGGCAACGGTGATCTCTTCTGGATCGGTCTGCGAATTGGCCAGGTCGTTAGGGCCTATGGCCAGTTTGATATTGGTCCGCAAGGGATAGCGCCCGGTCATCAGAGCGGAGCGCCCCGGGGAACACTCGGGCATCGACCAGGTATTGCGGAAACGCACCCCGGCATCAGCGATAGCACCGATGGTCGGCATGCTCGGCGCTTCCGCGCCACCGTAGCCGAAAGTGCTGAGCTGATCGACACCCACGTCATCCATGATTACGAACAGAATGTTCGGGGTCTCGGCGCCACTGACAGGAGGGGAGTTGTCACCCCCTGAGTCCGATCGGCAGGAAGCAAGGGCAAATAATCCAGCCAACAGCAGCACTTTGACGCCTAGTGTTGATTTCATGAGAATCTCTTCTAATTATTCGAGCTTTTCCAAGCGTAAGTGCTAGTTGAGCTGCAGGTATTGATTATTGCATGGCCGGTCACAGACACTCCAGACCGAGGTTGTCCTCGATGATCTGCCGGTCCGCGGCATCAGTCAGGCCATCCAGGTTGAAGTCGTACCAGCTGGAGCGTCCCTGGTTAAGTTGAGCGAACACCGCCCAGTCGCGCAGGTCTTTCTGGTTGACGACCCGATCCAGATTGCCATCGCCAGGGCAGGGCGGTTCGCTAGTGACTATGCTGTCCAGCTCCGCCAGCAAGGTTTCGTAATTCTGCTGCTGGTCCGAGGTCAGCGCTGGGCGGGTCAGCAGATCCTGGGTGGCAAAGTTGTCCAGACCCTGAAGGGAGCCGCTTTCGTTTATTTCATATAACTGGTTGCGCAGCGTGAGGCTGCCATCACCCGCTGCACAGTTGGGTTCTTCCAGCTGCAGCACCTTGAAGCGATCATTGCGCACCGTTCGCTGGGTTTCGGCAAGAATATCGAAAGGCGCTTCGCCGCCGTTTTCCCGGTAGGTGTTTACCGCGCAGCAGGAGCTAAAGGACTGGCCGGGCACCACACCGTCATCGCCATACCAGGTGCCACCCTCGGACAGACACAGGCCTTTCTGCGGGAACAGCTGCAGGCAGATATTGACGTCGGTGAGCACGCAGGGCTGCGGAATACTGTCAGCCAGGTTGCGTCCCGACATGGAGAAATTGGTGTCGCGCACGGGCGGCGCATCCGGGTTGGCAAGGTAGCTGTCCATTGGCTGGGCATCCAGTCGGTCAGCAACGGCCGGAGCGCTCAGGTCAGCACCGCCTAGTGTGGCAAACAGGTGATAGAGGTCGGTGGAGTTGACCATAGCGCCCACCGAGCGGCCGGGTTGTTCGACGGTGGCGCCAGTGACGATCAACGGCACCCAGATACCACCCTGGTAAACCGTACCCTTGCTGCGGGCAGGCAGGAATGGCTCCTTGACTACCGGGCCGTAGGTACCGTTGTCACCCACAAAGGCCACCACGGTATTGCTCGCTGGGTTGTATTCCAACTCGCCATCATCGTTTTCGATAAAGACCCCTGCCGCCAGCAGCACACGGCGTAGCTCGGTATCCAGCGCTTCCATGGTCTGATTCATCAACTGGCGGGTGTCTGCGTCGTTGTCACAGTCAATGCCGGTATCTAGCGCACCGGCTACGGGTGCCAGGCTGGCGGGTGCTGGTTGCAGCGGTGCGTGTGAGGCCGAGTAGCCAAGCGAAAGCATCCAGGGTTGGTCGTCCGCCTGCGCCTGCATCCAGTCGATGGCAAGGTTGGACTCCAGTTGCGTGCGATAAAGTCTTGAGGCGGGGTCATCCACGTCCAGGCGCCGTGAACTGTTCTCGTCGCTGATCACGACTTCGGCGGTGTAATAGGCATTCTGACGGGTGAAGTCGAGATAAGTGGGTATTTGCGCAGCGCATTGCTGGCCGGGATCAAACAGGCCGCCGCGCTCCAGGCACACCTTGCCGGGTACGGATGCATTGCCAGTCGTCAGCAATTCACAACTGCCGCTTGGCTGATAGCAGGCCCCGGTATCGGCGCCCTGGGGATGATCAGAGGCCAGGGGTACGAAGCCACAACTGAAGGGGGCGGCGCTGCTATCGAGGTTGTCCAACCCTGCCGTCACATCGATCGGGCGCGGGCCACCGTCAAAATAACCGGCGAAATAATCAAACCCCAGGGCCCTGATCGCTTCATCACCAAAAGGGTGGTTGGCCGGATTCACATCCGAACCTGTAATGTGAATCTTGCCAATATAGGCGCTGACATAACCCTCGGCTGCCAGAACGTGAGGCAGGGTTTTTTCAAAGGGTGAGGTCTGCGAGTTGACCAAATCGGTAGAAACGATCGCCGTGTTCACATTGGTCCGCGGCGGATAGCGGCCGCTGAACAGGGCTGCACGCGTGGTCGAACAGGTAGGCATGGACCATGTATTGGAAAAGCTCACACCAGTGGCAGCGAGGTTGCCAATGGTAGGCGTGGCTGGCGGCTGCGTACCGCCAAAGCCAAAACTGCTCAACTGATCGACGCCCACATCGTCAGCAATTATCAGAATCAGATTGGGTTTGTTTCCGCTGTCCGGCGCCGGGCTCTTTAATAATGCACTGCTACCACCGCTGTCGAGACAGGCAGTCAGCAACAGGGGCGAAAGCATCAAAGCCAGTATGCGTACCAAGTGAAGATTCTTGTGTTCTTCTAAGGCGCCTGGATGGTCGGCCAAGTGAGAATTGCTCTGCTGGTGGGTGTGTGTCCAATACTAGCCCGGTGCCATGAACATGTATGCACTTGATTCGCTTCAGAGGCCCCTGATCGCGTTTCAGGAGCCATGCTCTTGCCCTAAAGTGTATTTTTATAGATCACTCCCTGCTTGATGATCATCCGAAAATTCTGCTCGGGGTCAGCGATCAGCGCGAGATCTGCGGTCGGGTCACCCTCTACCAGCAAAAGGTCGGCAATAGCGCCGACCTTGACGACGCCCAGCGGCGCGGGCAGCGGATAACGTGGACCGGCCAGGCTCATTAGCGCGCCATTGTTACCGGTGGCAATTTGCAGAACCTCGCCAGGGGTATACCAGCGTTGCATGGACACCAAAAGCGCGTTCTGGCTTTCACCCAGATTGCCGGTGCCCAGCATATCGGTGCCAAAGGCGACCTTGATCTTGTGCTTGCGCGCCAATTCAAAGGCGCGATCGGTGCCCTGTTGCACCATTTGTTGCTTGAGGCGCGCCGCACCTGTTTTCGGGTTGGACAGCTCGTTGTCGATGAAGGGTTGCAGACTCCACCAGGCATCTTTTTTTGCCATCAGCCGCACGGTGTCCTCGTCTACCAGTTGCCCATGCTCAATACTGCGCGCGCCCGCTTCCAGCGCCATGGTGACTGCACGGGAGGTATAGGCGTGCACGGCGACATAGGTGCCCCAGTTTTCTGCAGCATCGACCGCTGCCTTCAATTCATCCGCAGTGTATTGGGTCACATCCAGCGGGTCGTACATTGAAGAAACGCCGCCACCGGCCATCAGCTTGATCTGCGTGGCGCCCAGCATCAATTGTTCTCTCACCCGCTTCAGTACCGCATCGGACCCGTCGGCAATCGCCGTAACGCCAACGCGATCGGCGTAATTCAAGGGAGCGTTTTGCGCCTGGGGTACTTCGTGGGGTAGCCGGAAGTCACCATGGCCGCCGGTCTGGGAAACCATGGCCCCAGAGGGGAAAATGCGCGGTCCCGTTACCAGCCCTTCTTCAATGGCGCGGCGCAAGCCAAAGGACGGCCCACCCATGTCCCTTACGCTGGTAAATCCACGCATCAGAGTGGCATCTGCCACCCGACCGGCGAGGAGATGGATGTAGGCGATATCCGCAGTCATTGCGCCGATCGAGGATGGGCTGACCAGGGCTGAATGCCAGTGGGCATCAATCAGGCCCGGCATGAGCGTACGGCCCCCGCCATCAAAGACCACGAGGCCATCATTCGCTGCGGATTCGATGGGGGTACTGCTGATATTGTCGATTCTACCGTTGCGCACCAGTACATGCATCGGCGCGCTGCTGCGTTCGGCGGATGTGCCATCAAACACATAGACGTTCCGCAGCAGCATGTCTCGGGCTACGGGCGGGGCTGCCTGGCTACTTACAGGGCCCAGCAGGGCAACAAAAAATACAAGCACAACGGGTAGGCGCATCATGGCAAGACTCCGGTGGGGGCTGGTTATTTATCAATGAATTCATCACTGAGCGCAATGCCCGCATTCAGAAAAACGCAGTCCAGTCGCTCGGATTTATCCAGCGCCGTGGCGATCATTCGTTGGTTATCAATACGCTTGCGCCCTGGGCTTGGGCCAGGCGCGCGGTAGCTTCTAAATGTACCCATGATCCGACTCCCTATGTGTGATAACCCTGTTTACTTCTAGTCACATTTATTCGATCAATGCGTGTGAAGACGTAGTCCGGGAGTGGGGCGCGACGAATCTGGTGTAAACTCGCCCCCTGACCCAGAATCAATGCGCCTACGGAGCCCTTTACATGACCTATATCGAAGAATCCCTGTCAGCGGGAGAGAAAGTCGAAGCACTTTTCCCTTTGCATTGGTTCGCCCGTTTGCCAATGATCCTCTGGATCGTACTGGCCATACCGACTCTGGGTATCACCTTGCTGTTAGCGCTCTATGAGTACCTCAAACTCAAGCACATGGAGCAGGGCGTGACCAACAAGCGCGTCATTCTCAAGCGCGGCATCATCAGTCGCAAAACCGATGAAATGAAGCTGCAGTCAATCGAAACGGTCGAGATCGACCAGGGTATTGGCGGACGCATGTTTGGTTACGGCACCGTCAAAATCACCGGTCGCGGTATCAGCGATGTGATCTTCAAAGCGATTGATGATCCGATGACGGTCAAGCGCCAGATTGAAAGCGTGAGCAATCCAGTAGGGTGACAGCGCTCAAGTACCTCAACGGGTACAGTCCGGATGTCAGGCAGCAGGTGCAGCGGCTGATCGACAATAATCAGCTGGGCACCTGGCTTGAGCAGCGTTACCCGCCGGAAAGTGGGCACAGCGTTCAGACCGATGCTGCTCTCTATGACTATACCCAGCGCCTCAAACAGCAACATATGCGTAGCAGCGGACCGGTCAGCAAGGTCTTCTTCGATACGCGCATGCACGTCATCGACAACGCCCTGGGTCAACATCAGTTTGTCAGTCGGGTGCAGGGCAGCAAGCTCAAGCGCAAGAACGAGATCAAGGTCTCGGCACTCCTCAAATCCCTCCCGGAACCGCTGCTGCGCATGGTCGTGGTGCATGAGTTGGCGCATTTGCGCGAAAAGGATCACAACAAGGCCTTTTACCAACTCTGCCAGCACATGGAGCCCGACTACCATCAGTTGGAACTCGACTTGCGGCTGTATCTGACCCTGCGCGGTTGAACAGCCCGATATGCACCGCTTGACCCTCCAGTAGCTATATGGTTTTTAATGGCGCAATCGAATCCGGGAAAAGGACGCAAGTGAGTGAAGGACGACAGTGTTGCCAGCCCCTGCTGCTGTTCGAGTGAGTCTGTTGCCCAGGTAAATACCGTGCACGCAGGTTCTGCCCAGTGGGCAAGCTTGTTCAAGATCCCCAAAATGGATTGCCCATCAGAGGAGCGCCTTATTCGGCTGGCACTTAACGGCTCCGATACGGTTCAGGCGTTGTTGTTTGATCTGGCCGATCGCCAACTGACCGTACTGCATGATGGTCCGGTAGATCCGATCTCCGCCAAACTGGCGACCCTGAACCTCGGGGCTCAGCTCCTGCAGACTCAGCCTGCCAACGCCGATCAGGTGCAGCAAGCGGAAGGCTCTGCACTCACCGAGGTTGCAGAGTCACGTACCTTGCGCTGGTTGCTGGGCATCAACGCTGTCATGTTCGTTGTTGAAATGACTGCAGGGCTCATCGCCCAGTCTGCCGGTCTGATTGCCGACTCCCTGGATATGTTTGCCGACGCCGCGGTTTATGGTCTCGCGCTTTATGCGGTAGGGCGTGCTGCCAGGTATCAGATGAATGCGGCGCGCTTTGCCGGTGTATTGCAGTTGGTCCTGGCCCTGGGCGTGTTGCTTGACGTAGGGCGTCGATTCCTGTTTGGCAGCGACCCGCAATCCAGCGCGATGATCGCCGTTGCCTTTGTCGCCCTGATCGCCAACAGCATCTGCCTGCTGTTGATTCACAAGCATCGCCACGGCGGTGTGCATATGAAAGCCAGCTGGATATTCTCGGCCAACGACGTCTTGATCAACCTGGGCGTGATCACCGCCGGAGTGCTGGTGCTCTGGAGCGGCTCCAATCTGCCTGACCTGGTGATCGGTACAGTCGTAGGCCTTATTGTACTCAACGGAGCGCGCCGTATATTGGCGCTGAAATCATGAGCGAACACAGCCACGATCACGGTCATGCCCATCACAACCATAACCACGGCACCGGCAAAACGTTGCTTTTTGCCCTGGTGTTTACTACAGCTTTCGCCATCGTCGAGGTTTTTGCAGGGCTGATGGCCAACTCGCTGGCATTGTTGTCTGATGCCGGGCACATGCTCACTGACTCGCTTTCACTTGCCGTTGGTGCCTTTTCCGCCTGGCTCGCCAACAAGCCCGCCTCACGCAGGCATTCGTTCGGGCTGCAACGTGCGGAGGTGCTGGGCGCGCTGTTCAACGTGATTTTCATGTTTCTGGTGATCGTGTATATCGCCTACGAAGCTATCCTCAGGATGCTCGATACCCCGGAGGTAGACGGGGGCACGGTATTGCTGATCGGCGGGCTGGGGTTGTTGGTCAATATCATCGTCGCCTGGGTACTGATGCGCGGTGAGCAAACCATGAACGTACGTGGCGCGCTGCTCCACGTGATGGGCGATCTGCTCGGCTCAGTGGCTGCGGTAGCTGCAGGGGCGATCATCTACTTTGGCGGCCCAGCCATCATGGACCCGATTCTGTCGGTGTTCGTGTGTGTGCTTATCCTGGTGTCTGCTGTCAGGCTGCTGGGCGCAGTCACCCGGGTGCTGATGGAAGGCGTACCACAGGGGATAGAGCCAGGCGACGTCAGCCAGGCTCTGTCAGAGATAGAAGGGGTGCGCGCCGTTCACGATCTGCACATCTGGAGCCTGTCCTCCACCAGCCATGCCATGGCCGCCCATGTGGACCTGGATGCCATGACCCAGTGGCACAGGGTATTACCGCAAATGCAGACTGTGCTGCGGGAGCGCTTCGGCATTGAGCACAGCACCTTGCAGCCGGAGGATGCGGAGATTCGGTTGGGGTGTGTGGTTGGTGTTGGGTGCGGCTCGGACGGTGCGCATGTTCACCGTTAGACCAGCAAGAAGTAATGACGGTTTTGATGTATTGCCTTTTAAGCTACAACTGTAGCCATTAAAGCTACATCAAGGTAAATCGATGCGAGATAGTTAACTCTTCTCCTAGTAGCGCCGCTTCCAATGCTCTGGCCAGAGGTGGTGGCAGGTTGTTATCGAGAAGAAATTTCACGCGGCATCCTTGCGCTCAAACCTGATGGCTGCCTCCACTTCGGCAGGGGTTAGATCGTAAATCAGGGCGACCCTGCGGATATTCTGGTCTTCGGCCTGGTACGCGGCGGCGATGGTTTCTGTATCCACACCGGACTTGGCAAGAATGGGTTTGCCGAAGTGTCTCGCTGGGTCAAGCACCACGGCCTTGCTCCGTGTGAGAGGATACCAGCGCAGGGCCTCGCCATCGCTGTCATAGTCGATGCCAGCGTAAAGCGAGGCGCTGATAACCTGCCTGAAGGCATATTGGCGCTTTACGAGATCGATAAGAGTTTCGTCACCGGTCTCTTCCATGACCGTGGCAAAAATACTCTGACCGTCGGTTTGGAAGCGCCTGCAGGTAAAGGGGTAGGGCTGGTCAAACCACTCTCGTGCATGACCGGCAGCCGCTCGGATGGACTGCAGACTGACGCCATATTGACGGAAAGCATGCACAAAACGGATTTCAAGCAGGTCATGAAAGCTCAGGGTTTTCTCTTCGAGCTCTCCTAGTGCAGGTTGCCATAGGCTAGCGTGGCTTTTTCCGCCCGCACGGTAACCGAAGACCCAGCGGTTGATCTGATCCGCCGGAATACCGGTGTAACTGGAAGCTTCGGGCAGGCTGTAGAGACCAACGCCGAGCAAAGGGCTTAGAGGTTCTGGGGTTTTCATGATTAAGGTACTGATCATTGCCATCCTTGGCTCCGTGTTGATGCGTAATGATATGAAGTATGGACCAATAGCCATAATTCGGAAACAGGCAGCTAGGATGAGTGCCTAAATCGAAATGCTTTTACGGCGAGGTCTGTTAGTCACTAGATCGCGCTCGATCCGCGCCCGGATCAAGCCGCTTATGTTTGTCCCTAGAGACAACGGACCTCAGATAATGCAAAGTGGATCACATAACAAACCGGCTACCTGAGTGTTGTTCGGTAACGTATTCGTGCTGACAAGGATTTTGGAGAGAACGTGTCCGAACTGGAACGGCCGAGCTTTCAGGTTGAAAGGGAGTTTCTTACTGATGACATCGCCTGAACCCACCAGCAATTTTGGTTTTCTGGCAGAACACGATCCGCTTTTTGTCGAAATTGCCCAGTCCGCCGAGCGGGCCTTTGCTGGCGACCCCAACACCACTCTGATCAAATTGCGTCAGCTGGGTGAGGCATTGGCCCAGCACCTTGCTGCCCGGGCCGGTATCGAGTTCGACGATCAAACCAGCCAGGCCGATCTGCTGTTCAAGATCAACCGTGAGCTCAAGCTGGAACCGGTGGTGCGCGAGCTGTTTCATACCCTGCGTATCGAGGGCAACAAAGCCACGCACCAATTCAAGACGCTGCACAAGGAAGCCATCAGCGGTCTGGTAGTCGCCCGCAAACTGGCCATCTGGTTTCATCAAACCTTTGGCAAAACCGGTGTGCACTTCAAGCCCGGCCCCTTTATCCCGCCTGCTGATCCCAGCGAACAGTTGCGCAACCTGCAGACTGAAATTAGCAAGCTGAAATACGAGCTGCAGCAAGCCAATATGGGCCTTGATTCGAGCCAGCAGCTCAATGAGCTGATCGCCAAAGAGAAGGACGAATACGAAGCCCTGGCCCATGCTATGGATGAAGAGTCGCGAGCCCTGGCCCAGCAAGCTGCCACCCATGAGCAGGCGCTCAATCAGCAACAGCAGGCTTATGAAGCCCGTATCAAAGCCCTTCAAGCTGAACTGACGTCACAGGATGACAAGACACAAACCGCTCAACGCCAGACACTCAGCCGCAACACGCAAGCCGCCACCCAGCATATTGTTCTGGATGAAGCCCTCACCCGCATTTTGATTGATCAGCAGCTGATTGAAGCGGGATGGCAAGCTGATAGTGAAGCCCTCACCTACAAGAGCGGAGCCCGCCCGGAGAAGGGCAAGAACCTCGCCATAGCCGAATGGCCAACCCAGTACAAAGGCGAGAACGGCCGCGCCGATTATTTGCTGTTTGCTGGCCTGACACCGATCGCCGTGGTGGAAGCCAAAAAGGAAAACACCAATGTTGCCGGAAAGATTGGCCAGGCCGAGCGTTACAGCAAGGGCTTGAGCGTCACCGCGCCGCTTATTGGCGCCTGGGAGCAGGCAGGGCAGACCGTTGCTTGGCCCGATGACGAAGACGGCCATTACAAAGTGCCTTTCGTATACTCCTGCAACGGGCGCCCCTTTGTTAAGCAGCTGGCAGAACAGTCAGGTACCTGGTTTCGGGACGTGCGGCACCCGGCCAATACCAGAAGAGCGCTGCCCAGCTTCCACAGCCCAGAGGGCCTGCGCGATTTGCTAACGCGTAGTAAAGAGGCCGCGCAAGCCCAATTGCAGGCCGAGCCTTTCGGTTACCTGAAACTGCGCGCCTATCAACAAAAGGCCATTGTGGCGGTAGAAAACACACTGGCTAAAGAAATTCGTGTGGCGCTGCTGGCCATGGCCACCGGTACTGGTAAAACCCACACCATCATCGGGCTGATGTACCGCTTTCTGAAAACCGAGCGTTTCAAACGCATCCTGTTTCTGGTAGATCGTACTGCTCTGGGCCAACAGGCTATCGACGCCTTCAACGAAGCATCGCTAGAACAGAATCAGACGCTGTCGCAGATCTACAACGTCGCGGAGCTGGGTGACATGGCCGCCGAGGCCGCAACCCGCATCCAGGTCGCCACCGTGCAGGCCATGGTCAAGCGCATATTCATGAACGACAACCCGCCGCCGGTGGACCAGTTTGATTGCATTATCATCGACGAAGCCCACCGCGGTTACACCCTGGATCAGGAAATGACCGAGGGCGAACTGGCCACCCGTGATGCCAGCCAATACCTCTCCAGTTACCGCCGCGTACTGGACTACTTTGACGCGGTGAAAATCGGCCTGACCGCCACGCCGGCCAAACACACCAGCGAGATTTTCGGCAAGCCGGTTTACATCTACACCTACCGTGAAGCCGTCGCCGAGGACTGGCTGATCGATCACGAGCCGCCCATTCGCTATGAAACCCTGCTGACGCAAAACGGTATTACCTTCGCCAAGGGCGAAAAGGTCAGCGCTATCAATACCCAGACCGGCGAAGTGCAAAGCGCCGAACTGGATGACGAGTTGAATTTCGAGGTCGATGCCTTCAACCGTCGCGTCATCAACGAGAACTTCAATCGAGTGATCTGTCAGCAGCTGGTACAGGAGTTGGATCCGTTCGCTGATGAGAAGACCCTGATTTTCTGCGCCACCGACCTGCACGCCGATATGGTCAAACGACTGCTGGATGAGGCCTTCAAGGAGCTTTATAACGGCGAATACAACCAGGCCGCAGTAGCCAAGATCACCGGCCAGAGCGACAAGGTCGAGCAGCTGATCCGCCAGTACAAGAACGAGCGTTACCCGAATATCGCCATCACCGTAGACCTGCTGACCACCGGCATCGACGTACCGAAGATCTGCCATCTGGTATTCATGCGCCGGGTCAAGTCGCGCATTCTGTATGAACAGATGATTGGCCGTGCCACCCGCCGCTGTGACGAGATCGGCAAAACCGTATTCCGCATCTACGACCCAGTGGATATCTACGCCGCCCTTAGCGACGTCAATACCATGAAGCCGCTGGTCAAGGATCCGAATATCAGCCTGGAACAGCTGCTGGAGGAGATCACCAACCCCGAGCAACTGGAACGCGCCCTCAGCGCACCAGGGGACAGCGCTGGTGAAAGCCATGCCGACGTGGTGCTCAGCCAGCTAAGCCAGAAAGTCATGCGCGTGCTGCGCAAAGCCGAGAAAAAGGCCGAAACCAAACCGGCGGTCAAACACAAGCTTGATGAACTGCAGGATCTATGGGGCGTAGAGCCGAAAACGCTTCACACTCATTTGCGCAAGCTAGGTCCCAAGCAGGCCGCCCAGTTCATCACCCAGCACAATGGCTTGCTGCATCAGTTGAACGAGGTCAACAACCTACTTGGCAGCGACCGCCAGCCGGTTATTTCCGAACACCCCGACGAGATCCGCGAGCGCACGCAAAGCTATGGCGTGCATCAGAAGCCGGAGGACTATCTGGACAGCTTCAATCGGTTTATCCGCGAACAACTCAACCAGAATGCAGCCCTGGCAGTGGTGGTCAACAAGCCGCGCGACCTGACACGGGAGCAGCTCAAAGAGATCAAACTACTACTCGATGGCGCCGGGTACAGCGAGGCCAAGCTGCAAACCGCCGTCCGCAACCAGACCAACCAGGATATCGCCGCCAGCATCGTCGGCCATATTCGTCGCGCCGCCCTGGGCGAGGCCCTGGTGCCCTTTGAGCAGCGGGTAGCCCAGGCCATGCAGCGTATTTACCAGAGCCATAAATGGCTGCCCGCGCAGCGCAAATGGCTGGAACGCCTGGCCAAACAGCTGGTGCACGAAGTGATCATTGATCGCGACTTTGTGAACAGCCGATTCTCGGAGCACGGGGGTGCCAAACAGCTGGACAAGATTCTGAATAGTCAGTTGGACAGCCTGCTGGTGGAGCTAAACAAAGCCATATGGCCAGAAGTGGGCTGAAAAGCCGGGCAATCGGCAAAGGGTGGCGTCATTTTCTATACATGAGCCTATTGATATGTATAGAAAATAACGATTTCTATGCATGTTCTCCGCGACATGTATAAAATCCAACAAAATCTATATCTGAAAAACCAGTCCATGGATCAAGGCCTGTTACATGAGCGGATACAGCATTCCAGAACTCCCGATCAGCAATCTGAGTAGCCTTGAGACCCGTGCGGTGTTGAAAAAAACCGCCGAGGCTCATCGCTATCTGGCTGAACTCAAGGGCGTTGCCGCCACCATTCCAAACGAAGCCATATTGATCAACACACTGGCCCTGCAGGAGGCAAAAGACAGCTCCGAGATCGAGAACATCGTTACCACGCACGATGAGCTGTATAAAGCTAACCTGAACGTTGAGGCTGTTACCCCCATTGCCGCCAAGGAAGTGCAAGACTATGCCTACGCACTTAGGCAGGGATTTCTTGGCGTCAGGCAGACCGGGTTACTTCGACTAAACGATATTATTGACGTTCAGCAGCTGCTCGAACGCAACAAGGCAGGCTTGCGTCGGCTGCCAGGTACCGAGCTGAAAAATGCCGCGACCGGCGCAGTTATCTACACTCCGCCGCAGCACGCAGAAATCATAGAAAAATTGATGGCGAATCTAGTCACCTACATCAACGATGACAGTCTATGTGATGCAGATCCATTGGTAAAAATGGCCATCATTCACCACCAGTTCGAAAGCATTCATCCGTTCTACGATGGCAACGGCCGCACCGGGCGCATCCTCAATCTGCTATATCTGGTCGCCAAAGACCTTCTCAACCTGCCGGTGCTATACCTGAGTCGTCACTTTATTCGTAACAAGGCCGCTTATTATCAGCAATTGCAGCAGGTGCGTGAAAGCGGAGAATGGGAGCCCTGGCTGCTATACATGCTCGACGCGCTGATCGAAACATCGCAGCACACCATCGAGCTGATACAGGCAATGAAAGTCCTGATGACGGAATATAAGCAAAGGATGCGCGCCGAGCTGCCCAAAATTTACCGGCAGGAGCTGCTCAATAACTTGTTCAACCACCCGTACACCAAAATCGAATTTGTCATGGAAGACCTGCAAGTCTCCCGCATTACTGCAACCAAATACCTTGATCAACTGGTGGAGCACGGCCTTCTGGTCAAAGAAAAGGTAGGCCGCAGCAACTACTACATCAATCAGCCCTTGGTCCGCTTGCTTAGCGAAGCCCCCCAGTTTCCAACCAATTGAGAAAACCATGAACAACAACGACATCGTCCAGAAGCTCTGGAACCTCTGCGACGTGCTGCGCGACGACGGCATCAACTACAGCGACTACGTCACCGAGCTGGTGCTGCTGCTGTTTATCAAAATGGTGCACGAGAACACCGAAGCCGGCACCCTGAAAAAGCACCCGCTGCCCGAAGGCTGTCGCTGGACCGATATCAACGGCAAGTCTGGTATCAACCTGCTGAACGACTACAAGCGGATCCTGCTAAGCCTGTCCACCGGCAAAGATGCGGACAATAATCTGGTACACGAAGACCCACTGATCAGCGCCATCTACGCCGACGCGCAAACTCGCCTGCGCGAACCGCGCCACCTGGAACAGATGATCAAGACCCTGGACCAGATCGACTGGTTCACCGCCGCCAAAGACGGCCTGGGTGATCTGTACGAAGGCCTGCTGGAAAAGAACGCCAACGAAACCAAATCCGGGGCAGGGCAGTACTTTACCCCGCGCGCCCTGATCAACAGCATGGTGCGCTGCCTCAAACCGCAGATTGGTGAGGTAATACAGGACCCGGCCGCGGGGACCGCGGGCTTTCTGGTTGCTGCTGACCAATATATGCGCGAGCAGACCGACGATTACCTGGCGCTGAGCGCCAAGGATGCGGCCTTCCAGAAGCATAAGGCCTTTGTAGGCATAGAACTGGTCCCCAACACGCGCCGCCTGTCCCTGATGAACTGCTTGCTGCATGGCATGGAAGGCGACGACGAAGGTGTAGTGCACCTGGGCAACGCCCTCGGCGATGCCGGCAAGGCCCTGCCCAAGGCCGATATTATCCTCGCCAATCCGCCCTTTGGTACCAGCAAAGGCGGGGAGGCCAGCAACACCCGGGATGACCTGACCTATAAAACCAGCAACAAGCAGCTGGCCTTTATGCAGCACATCTACCGCAACCTCAAACCCGGTGGCCGCGCCGCCGTGGTATTGCCGGATAACGTCCTGTTCGAGGCCGGCGTGGGCACCGAGGTACGCCGCGACCTGATGAACAAGTGCAACCTGCACACCATCCTGCGCCTGCCCACCGGCATCTTCTACGCCCAGGGCGTCAAGACCAACGTACTGTTCTTCCAGAAGGGCAGCCCGGGTGATCCGCGTCAGGAACAGGGCTGCACCCAACGCGTATGGATCTATGACCTGCGCAGCAATATGCCCAGCTTCGGCAAGCGTACGCCCTTTGGTGATGCGCACCTTAAACCCTTTGAAGACGCCTATGGCGATGACCCGAACGGCAACAGCCCGCGGGCCGAGAATGTCGAGGGTATTGGTGAACTCAGCCGTTTCCGCTGCTTTACCCGCGAGCAGATTACCGAGCGCGGCGACTCGCTGGATATCAGCTGGCTCAAGGATGCCTCCAGTGAAAATGCCGCCGACCTGCCCGCGCCAGAAGTGCTGGCCGGTGAGGCCATGGCGGAGTTGACTGAGGCCTTGCATGAGTTGGAGGAGTTGATGAAGGCCTTGGGGGCCGAGGACGAGGTGGTGGCGCAGAAGCGGTTGATGGCGGAGGTGATGGGGCTGGAGGCGCCGGAGGCGGAGCTGCAAGCTTCAAGCGATAGGCTACAAGCGGGGGAGCGGGGATGAGTGGGTTGCCGACGGGATGGGCTGCCTGCCAATTGTCAGATATTGGCCAGATCGTTACGGGAAAAACGCCGAGTACTAAAGAGTCACGCTTTTATGGCGGGGATATACCCTTCATCAAGCCAGGCGACCTCGATTTTGCCAGCCCGATCTTCAGGACTGAAACCTATCTAACTGCTGACGGCGCCGCCGAGATTCCAAGCCTACCGTCACAAAGCATCGTAGTGACCTGCATTGGAAATCTAGGGAAAGTCGGCTTAACCACGACAACCTCAGCTACCAATCAGCAGATTAATGCAATAATTCCGCATGAACGAATAGATCCAAAGTTCCTGTTTCATTACTGCAAAACACTTAAGCCATGGCTCGAAGCCAAATCCTCTGCAACAACGATTTCCATCGTGAACAAGGGCATTTTTTCTACAGCACCAACCTCATTGCCGCCACTCGCCGAACAAACCCGCATCGCCGCAAAACTCGACGAACTGCTGGCCCAGGTCGATACCCTGAAAGCCCGCGTCGACGGCATCCCCGCACTGCTCAAACGCTTCCGCCAATCCGTCCTCGCCGCTGCTGTTTCCGGGCGGTTGACGGAGGAGTGGCGCAAGGATGACTCTAGCAAATATAAGGATCTGGACTTCGCCTACCCGGTTAATAGGCTAGGTTTGCTTGCACGTTTCATCGACTATCGAGGGAAAACCCCAGAAAAGGTCGGGACTGGAATTCCACTCATTACCGCAAAAAACATCAGGTCGGGGTATATATCGAGAGAACCTCGAGAGTTCATACGTCCTGAAGCTTATGAGGGGTGGATGACACGAGGGATTCCGCTGGTTGGTGATGTTCTGATAACAACTGAAGCACCGCTAGGCAATATTGCGGTAATCGACATAACTGAGAAGTTTGCATTGGCACAGCGTGCAATATGCCTCCAGTTTCATGAAGGCTTTTTGTCTAATTTTGGAGCTATAGCTTTGCAATCGCCACTGTTGCAAGAAGAGTTATTGCGCCGTGCAACTGGAACAACAGTTAAGGGTATCAAGGCATCAGTTTTGAAGGACATCGAGGTTCCAGTTCCTACATTAGCAGAACAAACCGAAATCGTTAGCCGCGTAGAACAACTATTCGCCTTCGCCGACCAGCTGGAGACCCGGGTCAAAATCGCGCAAACACGGATTGATCGGCTGACCCAAAGCATTCTAGCCAAGGCCTTTCGCGGTGAGCTGGTGCCGCAGGACCCGAATGATGAGCCGGCCAGTGTGTTGCTGGAACGTATCAAGGCGCAACGGGCTGCGGCGCCCAAGACCAAGCGGGGTCGCAAGGCGTCGGCTTGAACGCATGGGTGAATGAAGTGGGCCTGATTGGTTCAACCGTCGGGGCAGGATGTGAGTACAGGGAGTAGTGCAATAGCAATTCCGCGAATCAATGGGGTCAGAGCGTTTGATCTTTAAGAAAACAATGACACTGACCCCATTGATTGCACGCTGGTACCGGAGTCGACGGATAGTTCGTTTCAGCCGATTGTGTTGGGGCTGAGGAGAAAGATGAGGTGAGAGTGTTGGCGGAGCTCGTTGTGGTTTTGGTTTGAATGACTGGCTGCTATCGGCCAGAAGCAGCCGATGACGACAGATAAAAATTGCACAGAAACGGCCCTCAAGGGTGTCTACGAATCTAGAGAGATTCAGCCTCTACCGCATGGTTTACAAGAAGAGCCTATCGGCAACATCTTGGAAGTATGCAGCCACAAGCTGCCCTGCTCGGCCGGTGCTGATGGCTGAGTCGTGACAAAACTCTGGAACGCTGCCGGGCGGACGCTGGTAAGAAGCCTGCGCCCGCCCGGTGACATGTTACATCTGGCTTTTAGTTACTCCAGTACAGTTGTGGGTAGACAGAACAGTTTGCTTGAATCGCTGCAAACTACGGCGGCCACTGGGTGAAATAGAAACCGTAATGGGCCGCCTGAGAGAGGGGTGAGTCAACTTGCCGTGTTTGCCGCCACGTTGATAACCCCATCCGTGTCGCACTAGGCACCGTATGACGAGGTCGAAGTCTTTGTCTGAGCAGTACTTCCTCATGATGCCTCCCCCGGTGCTGTTGTGTAACGGGAGCGAAAGCCGGCCGGGTTGAAGCGCATTTCGGAAAATGCTGCGGCGGCACCGGAAGGTAAAATCGGTTGGCTGTAGAGGTAGCCTCCTTTCCCAGCTGCTTGGTTTTGGAAGAAACGGCCATAAGGGTCGACCATAAGGTACGACTCACACATGTCGCTGTTGTCCTCGACGCACTGGATTGATCGGAAAGCGCCATGTCTTTCCACAAAGGCTGCAAAGGCCTCGTCGCTAACGGCAAGAGTGGCATCAACTATTGGTAGCATCCGCAGCACCTTCCAGCGCTCTGGGCGAACTCGTGTGATTAGTCCGCTCAAGTCTTCATCGGCATTTAAGGCGTTGACGACGGTAGTAATCTTGATCTTGAGTGCGGGGTTAACTTGACGAGCAAAGTCCAGGTTCGCGGTCAGCTCATTTAGACTCAGCCCTTGCCCGCTTCTTTCTACCCGTCCTATTGCAAGATTGGTCCCAGAGTCCGTGGAGTCTAGGCTGACACCTAGATAGGTCAGTTGCGGTGCAAGCTGCTTTATAACGTCAGATGTCAACCTTGAAGCATTGCTGATAAGTGAAACCTCAAACCCTACTTGTTTGGCCACGCGGGTGATGTCTAGCAGGCGCTCTCCGAGTATCGATGGCTCTCCGCCAGCCAGGTTCAGGCGCAGAGTGCGCCATGAGAGGGCATCACGCAGAGGATTACTGGTGTTTGTCGGCTGAAAATACTGGAACAACTCCACCAGCAAGTGCTGGCTGCGGTCGCGATCGTGAAATAGCTCGCGGGGACAGGGGTGGTCCGTCCATTTCGCGTAGCAGTATTGGCAGCGGTAATTGCAGGCCTCCGTCACGTGCCAGTTGATAGTCAGAGCGTCAACGTGGACGGGAGCTGCTTTTACAGGGCTGATGGGAAAAATCAAATTATCTTTGGACATACGTCAACTCCTTGGCGACCGCAGTGGTGCGGTCGGTAAAAGGTTCTGCATGGCGGACGCGAGGCGTCAGAGTAGGAGCATCAGGCTCCGGTACACCGTGACTTTTCTTGTTGCGGGTGGTTACGGATTACGCATCATATTGCGCCGTGTCTTGAGGGCTCCCTCTGGGTCTATGGGAAGACCGAGTGCGCGTCGCTGACTCATTAGCAGCCACCATTCAGCGGCGATCAGCCCACGCTTGTAGTCCTGAACGCTTTTTTTACTTTTGGTTTCCCGGCGCACGGCTCGATAAGCCTCTTTCGCGACATCGCGGACGCTTTCATCAGGGTCGAACTGCCGGGTAAAAAAAACGGTTTTGTGCGCCTTACCGTTAGGGTCAAGGCCGATTTCCAGCAGCGCCTTCAAATATCCTTGACGCCAGATAGCCGATTGCTCGGTCACCTGGCTATCGGCGTACCGTTCATCTTCGGGCTTCTTTTCGCCTTTGCGCAGGCGCAGGCGGCTAAGGCAAAACTCGATCAGATCAAGGGCGAATGACTGGTAGCTCTCCAGCTCAGCTTTTTCGCATTCCTGTCGGTCAACATAAGGCGTCCCGCTGAGTTTTTTTGCGTGAAAGTTCCTAGCTTGCTCACTCAGTGGGCTGTACCAACTGACAGCCTTGTCGCTGTGATGTGAGCTGAAGCGTGATAGTGACTCGTCGGCGAACGGCACGTACGACGAGCGCATGAGCATCAGGCGATGTCGAAGTGCTTTCCGCGGGTCTAGGTGCGATAGCATGCTCAACAGTGCATCGAGTTGGTTGTTCAGATCAGGCTCTGCCGCATTCGACAGTCGGCTGCGCAGCAGTCCGAGGCTCTTGTCGATGTAAGGCAGCACGACCTCGTCACTCAATCTACCAATAGCATGGACAGTCCATTGCGGGGTTAGAGCCAGTGGAAACTCGGGGTCGTGAATCAACTTTTCGAGCAGGCTATCCCACCAAGGGTGAAGTTCTCGAGATACTGCTTCACTGGGAAGCCGGAAAAGCCTGCAGGATAGAACGGCCAATGCATCTTTGACGCCCAAGGCATGGATCTCGGCTTCTAACTTGGCTTTCCATATGGCCGAATAGTCCGATGCCCACCACTTTCTGCTTCTCTGATCAGATAGTGTTGGGAACGAGTCCAGTCTGCTTTGTAGTGTTGCTTTTACATCGCTGTGGACAGATTGCTGAACCCAAGCCTCGGCTTTGTCGGAAGTGAGCAGGGAGAGTAGCCTGCGAAGGTGCTGCTGCTCGGCTACATCCCACTCACCGCTTGGCAGCTCAATGATTCGCCCCGAGACACAGTTATCAAGCTGTAAAGCCCAGTCAGCAAGCTGTCCTTCATCTGCATCGGCGAGCTCCATGTGGATCGCTAGGGTTTCCTTTAGCTGCAGTTCCAAGTTTATGAGCCAATCTGTGGCAGAGTTGTACAGGTCCTTTTCATCGCTGTCGCCTGAACGTAGCGCCTCTAGGTCAGACCGTAGTGATTCCCTCTCGGTATATAGCTTTTGAAAAACGCCTTCGTGCGGGTTACGGAGTCTGCCGGCAGCAGCATCGGATTTAACCCAAGCCTCTAGAAACCTGACCCGCTGAAGCCATTGGTGTGCTGCAGGTGTTGGCGGGCCAGCATGCCGCTGTGTTGACGCAACTGAAATCAGAGCTTTGGCATCAGGGCTGAAAATTGATGCCAACTCAGTCGGGATTTGCTGCTCGTCGTGTGACCACGCGGGCAAGCACGACCAGAGCACCCGCACCCTTTCCCACTCACCTTCTGCAATAAGCGCTGGGTCATCGAATACTGCGCTGTGGAGAAAGTACTCGTTTCCGTACAGCGCGGTTATGAACCAACCGTGCTGTGAGTCGGGTTTGAGCTTTTTAAACAGCTTGTAAGGGGAGTGCGGAAAGACGGTTTGGGCTACGTCTTTGGCAAAATCGAGCGTTTCTAAGGTGCGTCCAGTGACATCTTTATGTATGAGGACGAATAGTAGCTGCATGCGCAGGCGCTCTGCCAGCGGGCCGGATGAGATTACGGCAGCGGCTTGGTCCTCCATCGTCGCTTGGCTTCGAGCAAGGTCTAACGCCTCTTCCAGTCTGTTAGCGGATGTGAATACGTGCTGCCAGGTGGTGGCGAAGTGGTTAGTTAGCAATGAGCGGAGTTGCCCGACGACTTCATATTCGTCAAGGGCTTGGGTAAAACGCTCGGAGGGGTCGGCTTTTTCGTCAAGGTCGTACTTGCCGAATTCGGCATCAATTCTGCACATGGTTTTTTCCCAATATCAGGATTAGGTTTCATGGGTTACGCACCAGATTGGATTCTGGCCTGCAGTTGAAACCTCCCGTGCAGCAGAGGGGAGCGGATGGGTGATTAGCCCGTGAGCATCAAGCTCTATAGCCGACTGCAGTAGCGCGCCAAATAAAAATAGATGGGTTCGTATCTTTAGTCAAGCATTGATCCAGAGGCCGCCAGCTCGCATCGCTGGCTACAGCCCTAGCTATTTTTCTCCTGACTGGCAGCCGGTAAGCCACGTAAAGGATATGCCGTCCATTGTTTTGAACATCGACTGACGGCTACGTATTAGCGCTATGTGAATAGCCTCGGCTTATGTAGACAGCTAATGACCGCTATTGGCCCAGAGTGTGTAAAAACGCCAGAACGGATTTCCGTCACGGTCTATAGCGAGCCTTTCTCGAGCTGAGAACCTGATCAAGCTTATGACCACTGCGAAGGGGGCATGAGACAATCCAGCAACGCCCTGGAGCCCTCTCAGAGGCAGCGTAGGCGAGTAAAGCCAGGGCTTTTACGCTGTCAGGGCCTCTAGCAAGCTGACGGTGCCTATGATTTTCATCACCCGTTTCAGGTTGTAAGCGAGCACATTCAGGCTCATCTCAGCACTCACCCCATTGAGCTTTCGCGTCAGGAAGTGCGACGCGCCCATCCATTGTTTGAGCGTCCCGAAGGGATGTTCAACGGTTCGTTTTCGAACCTTCATCATCTCGGGTGCTCTGCTGAGCCGGTGCTGCATTTCTTCCAGCACTGCTTCATGCTCCCAGCGCCGAATTCGCCGCTGCTTGCTCGGCGTGCACTGCGATTTCAATGCGCAGCTTTGGCAATTTGAGCTCCAGTACCGATGCAGTTTCATGCCGTTCTCAACGCTGGAGAAACGCCAAATCAAAGTCTCGCCAGCCGGACAAGTGTATGCGTTTGCCGCCGCGTCATAGATAAATGCGTCGTTGTTGAGTCGCCCATCGGCTTTGGCTGCGGAGGTCATTGGCTTGGGTACATAGGTGACGATACCTGCGTCGTGACAAGCCAGGATTTCCCCGCTTTTGAAGTACCCACGGTCAGCTACCACCGACAGCTTTTCTGTTCCCATCGCCTCGCGGGCTTGCTTGGCAATAGGGCTGAGCTGATCGCGGTCGGACCCGACGTTGGTCACCTCATGAGCGACGATTAAATGGTGCTTGGTATCGACCGCTGTCTGCACGTTGTAGCCAACGATTCCTGTGCCGCGAGTCATCATGGAGCGGGCATCTGGATCCGTCAGTGATACCTGCTTATCCGGTGATTCATTGAGCTGAGTTTCGATCAATTGAAGCTCTTTCATTTGCGCCTTCAGCTTGGCGATTCTTTCTTCCAGGTGCACGACATTGGCGTCAGAGGCTGGACGATCCTGTTGATCAGCAGCATCGAGCGCTGTCAGGTACCGATTAATACTTGCTTCGATTTCCTCCATCCGCCGCTTCAATTTGGCGCTGGTGAAATTGCGATCTCGGTTGTTGACCGCCTTGAATTTGCTGCCATCGATGGCAATCAGGCTTCCGGCGAATAACCCTAACTGCTGACAGAGCACAACGAACTGACGGCAGACGCCACGGATAGCCTTACCGTTGTCCTTTCGAAAATTAGCGATAGTCTTGAAATCAGGCATCAAGCGACCGGTCAGCCACATCAACTCGACGTTGCGTTGCGCTTCTCGTTCAAGGCGTCGGCTGGATTGAATGCGGTTGAGGTAACCGTAGATGTAGATCTTCAGCAGGATCGAGGGATGATAAGCAGGCCGACCAGTATCAGCGGGGATGGCGCTTTCAAAACCCAGCTTCACTAGGTCGAGTTCGTCGACAAAGACATCGACCACTCGCACCGGATTGGTATCGTTGACGTAGTCGTCGAGGCTCTCGGGCAGTAAGTTGCTTTGGCCTCGATGCTCACCTTGAATGAAGCGCTTCATGGACGATCCTTGCGATGAAATCCCGAGAAATCATAGCAAGGGTTTGAGACAGCGTTTTTACACACTCTGGGCCGTTAGCGGACTGTCGTTGCCCACGGAAATTTATTAGCCCTAGCGGATCCCTTGTGTGCCGAAGCCTGTCACGAACCCAACGACGCAAGATAGGTGACCGGATCAAGTCGGAGCCGCTGATGCATGTCTCCTGTCAGAGCGAACATTCTTGGTTTCGTCCTGAATTCAAAAAGCCGATAGAGGTGATAACGCTCGGACGTCACCTTGGAAAACTCAACCTCGTTGCGGCTGATGTAGAAGGGCGTTGCTTTTGCAAACGCAGTGGTCTTCACTTCGATAAACCTTTCCCTACCGTCGGTTTCAAACGAGAGGATGTCATAGCCGACACCATCTCCTCGCTTAATTGAAGTGTGTTCCACCTTGCCAGCAAGCGATCCGAAGCCACTGCGTTCTAAACGCTGTTGCTCGTAGCTAAGCACTAATTCTTCCCCAGCAAGACCAAGCGCGCGGTTTCGGGCTTCTCGCGCCACGTAGTCGCGCTTTGTGGCCAAAAATCTCGGTTGATAGGCGGATTCGTTGATTTCTATTGGCTGCGGCGTTTGCTCAATCCAGCAGTCAAAGTCCACTCCCATTGGGACGATTGCAGGTTGCTCGCTAGCATGGCGTGCGGCCTGGTCGAATATTGGGTCGTTTACTAGCGTCTCTACGACAGCTTCGACGAGCAGCGCTTGGTAATTACCAAGCGGTTTGTAACCGACGATCCACGGGCACTCGAGTTCATGCAAGACGGCGCTGATATTTTGATGCTTACGCTCAATGGAGCCTTCTGACCGATCTTGCAAAAGTACCTGCAAGGCTCGCCGGTGGTGGGTTTTACTGTATTTTTGCCCATTGAGCTCCTGTACAAGCATTCTCTTGTAATCAGCGACCGCTAAGCGGACTTCTTCCTGGGTCCAGGGTCCGTTCGCCATGTTTACTATTCCTTATAGCCCCGTACGGGCGTCAATGAGATTCCAGATTTTAGGTCAATTGCGCTCGTCGTCAGGCCAGCTCGCTATTACCTACTTTGATAGGCAACAGAAATTCAGGTAAGCGACCACTCCGCTAATTGCTGACTGGCCTTCAACTTCGCCCGCTGATGCTGCATTGCCGCAAATATCTCATCCAACCCGCTCTGTGGCGTAACCAGCGGCAGCGCAGCTTCAGCCTCAATCAAAAACCGCTCCGAGAATTTCGGCTCCGAAACATAGGCTTCGCCCCACCAATCGAGGATCAGCTCTTTTGAGTTCTCCAGGAGCAGGGCGGAGGGAAGCTTGTCGCCTTTTTTGCTGTTAATGGCTTCTGCTGCGGGCACAAGATTCCACAGGTCGTTATTGAACCAACGGGCCCAGGGGGAAACAGTGATCCACCGCGTAGCGGTCGGGACGGAGTTGTTTCTGGCTCCAGACGCACGAAATGTCGCGGCCACCTAGCTGCATTGCCGCAATACGGCTTCTGACTTCGGCGGTATCGCGTCTGTCTTCATTCCATTGCAAGGCGCGTTCGTACACGCTCGGATCGTACTGCATGCTCCACGAGCGCATCAGCCGGGTCCATTCACTCAGTATGGCGGGCTCCAGCCAGCAGGCGTGCTGGGAAAAGGTCTGCCATAGGTAGGTCGGCACTCTGAATGTGCCGAAGTCGCTCAGCGTTTGTTTGTTGCATTGCCAACTGCCTTTTGGAATCCGTCTGGAGACCCGGTTGCACTCGAATACCGGTTTGTCCTGGCCTGGATAGGTGATGTATTTGGCAGGCATAGCTTCGATGTTGGTGCAGATATTTTTCAGGGTCGCGATCAGGTTCAACGAGGTCTCTGGATCGAATGTGGCACCTACACGCAGATCGTAAGGGGAGAGGGTGTTCAGCTTGTAAAAATGACCACTGCTGGCCCAGCCGTAGCCTGTTTGGTTTTCATGGACGGCTGTCGGGGTCTGGATCAGGTTGTGCTTTAGCACCAGGGGCATGTACATCTTCAGCCAGTAGAGCGCAACCAGACCGAAGGGTATCTCCACCCAGGCTTCGTCCCGCCTGGTGACCATGCCGGGTGCGCCTTCGGCTATGCGGATCAGGGCGCGTAATAAGCCGAGTTTGTAGGAGGCGGATTTATTGTCATTGACGATGATATGTCTGAGCAGCGGCAGGCTGCCGCTGCCATCGTCGGGCAACACAAAGGCCATGCAGTCCCACTCGATGCTTGGGCGGGTGGCGTCGGGTTGCCGGGTTATCACCTTTGGGGCAAGGGCGCGACCCTGGGCAAGTATCTGGATTTGCTGGGCTGTGACTGGATGAAAGCGCTTTTCTTTGTCTTCGCCAATACGCAACGAGATCACCAGAATGCCGCCTGGGGCCAACAGGTCGCTGACGATGCGCATGGCGCGCTCGTGCTGGTCAGGCCGCAGGTGCATCCATACGGCGCTGATCAGGATCAGCTGGAAACGCTGGTCGAGCGAGCGCAAGCGTTTCAGGTCGGGGAGGGCGTCATCCAGCCAGGTTACCGAGCCGGGCCTGCAGTGTTGGGCTGTGGTGCTGGCCTGGCCCAGCTGTCGAAGTTTCTCGCTGGGCTCTACGGCGGTGACGGTCCAGCCCAGCTTGGCGAGCCAGCATGCGTCCCGTCCGGAACCCGCGCCGATATCACAGGCTATGCCAGGTTGGGCTGGCAACAGGTGCCGCCAGGCAGAATGAACGACCTCCGGGTCTACAGCCTGGTAGGCAGCAAAGAGCTCGTCCGCACGTTCGATGTAGTAATCCATGTAATGACATCTCCGTCTCAAGCGAGTGTATCGGTTGGGTAGGGGGTGTCAATCGAGTAGGGCAAGGACTGTCAGTCCGGGCTCACCTGTATCTAGTTCGTTTGTCATGTCGATTTTCTAGGAATATTTCGACATGACGAAGTGTTGTGTCGAAGACCTCGACATATCTGATTGGAGAATTTCAAGCGAATCCGCAGCCCGCACCTGGGGGGCAGGTGCGGATGGAGCGGTATTTTGAGGTCAGGGAACCTTTTAAGCATGTGCTCTGGCGTTACTGCGCTGGCACCCAGCCGTCTTTGGATTTGGCCATTAACACCTCCGAGCGTTGTACGGAGCGACCGGTAATAGGGGTTGTCGCATCCACGTCCACATCACAGAGGTAGACATTGGTGCGTTGTTCTTCGCAGCTATGAATGGTGACGGCGTGGATGTCGACTTTCAGCATGCTGGACATGTTCTCGCCGCCGATCTCACCCAGCATCCCGGACATCTGGTTCATCTGGGCTTCCAAAAGGGTCTTGACGTCGTCTTCCGATGGCCCGCTTGAGCAGGCGCTGAGCAGGAGGCTTGAGCCCAGCAGGAACGCTCCGTAAATGGCTTTTTTCATTCTGATTCCCGGCGGTGTTTTTGTTGTGAGCGAGGTTATGCCAGATAGCAGGGCGGGGCAATACAAGGCCTTACGCTGATTGCTCCACCGGAGCCCGATACTCTGAGGTTTTGTTATAAAGGTAAAAACAGGGCCTGTGGAAAGCCCCTGTAATGCAGGGGCTTCTGTTCAACTACTGCGGCTTGTCACCTATTTATACGCCGTAAACATCAAGGTACCCCGGATCTGGTCGAGTTCGCCGTCGGCTCCGCGCAGGGTAATCGACCATTCTTTCTGGGTGTCTGCTTCATGATGTACGTCAGCCAGGGTATTGAGCCTTGGATCAAGCCAACTGAAGCTGCCTGAGTCAGACAAAGTGACCCAGGTTGGGTCTGCGCTGGTGTCACTCGCTGTTCCATCCGAGGCCAAGGCGGCTGGCTTGTCGTTTGATGCCCCCCAGCTCGGGCTGGCGGTATTAACCGATACACCGGTGCGTGTGAACTGCAAGAAGGCTTCGCCCTCTACACCCAGCACGGTCAAGGGTTGCTCTCCGTTATAGCGAAGCATTATTCCCGGCCTGGGCGCGCTTAGAATCAAGCTGCTCAGGCCCTGGATATCAGGTCGGGCCGTAATGCTGGCCTTGACGAACCCCTCTGGCACATCGTCCAGTTCGAGGGCGCCGTGCGCACCTGCCAGCCCGGAGGCTGACAGGCACGCGAGGCCGAACAAAACGAGACCCGTACAGGCGGTTCTTGTTTGTTCGATGATCATTTGTTTCTCCTTGCGATTACAGGATGTCGAGGGTTGACTCGATAATGCCGTCAGCCGTAACAACGTCGGTTGAGGCCATCACCGGCGCCATGCAAGCCAGACTGCTATTGACCACCGTAATCGGTGCTGCCTCCGAAGGTACGCGACCTTCTGCGGTGTTTTTGCTGACAAACAACATGTACTCACCAGCAGGCACCACATTGTGATTGTTTGGCATTGTCAGCGTCAGTTTGTTGCCAGGGCCCTTGACGATATTCAGCTCGATCGCGCGCTGATCGCCGTCAATCAGGTGGGTCATTACCGTTCTTCTGATCAGCAGTGCCTTGTCGACCTGGTCAGCCTGATCCACTTTGATGTTGAAGCGATTTC
>NZ_VTTI01000002.1:224049-367140 GCF_008641105.1 Halopseudomonas salina | reverse complement strand
CGATGGTCAGACTGCTCGGCGCACGTTGAATCTGCGGGCGGTCACTGCGCATTGCGTAGGGCGGCGTGTAGATCTCGAAGCTCGGATCACGGCCGTCATAGGGGGCCAGTCCCAGGCCCTGCAGGTCCACAAAGGTCAGGTAGGCGGTGTTGATCGGCGAGTGACCGGCAACCATTACACGACCGTCTTCCATGAGCACGGCTGTGTTGTGATAGGTGCGGGCCCGGTGACCAGTGGCCATCTCTGTCCATGTACCGGTTTCTGGGTCGAAGCGCTCTGCGGTACGGATAGGACCCTCCAGCCCTGGGCCTACTACACCGTCCCGGTCGCCGCCGCTGAATACGGTAACGCTGCCGTCAGGCATTAGCACATTGGTGCCGTACCAGCGTGGCTGATTCAGAGGGCCTGTGAGACGGGACTCATAGTCGATCTGATCACCATTGGTGCTGATGCGATCGATACGACTCTGGGCAGTGGGCAGATAACCGCCCGGGTTGGTCAAAACACCATAACTGGGCACCCCTCCCGCGGTGAGCAGTTCGATGTCGGTGTATTCCCCGTTGGCATTGGGCTTGAGCGGCAGCATGGTGGACGAGGTTGACCCACGCATGCCTCCGGCAATAGCCATCTGCAAGCTTTCGTCAGACACGCCGAGATCCAGACCGTTTTCTATGAGCGTCTCGGGGGCGGAGAGCACATCGCCGAGGAAGGAGGTTGCCTGCGAAAGGGACAGGTTGCTGATGTTCAAGGTGCTGCCGAGCTGGCCCAGGCCGACCTCGTCCAGCCGAAGCGGCAGTCCGGCATAGCCAATGTCCGTCCAGCGCTGCGTGGCGGGGTTATAGCTGGCGGTGATATTCCACAGCGCCTGGTCGTAGCCTTGACCAAAGGGATTGAAGGCCTGGCCGCCGGCGTTGTAGAACACGTGGCCGTTGGGTAGCAGGTGCATCCGTGGATACAGCGGAAACGATCGGTCTGCGGTTGTCGGGTTCAGCGTCCAGGTCCGGGTACACGGATTGTACGTTTCGGTTTGAACGACGTTGCGCCCGCTGTTGATCGGATCTTCCGGGTAGACCGGTTTGAGCAGCTTGGTTACGCCGCTGGCAACGAACACGTTGCCATTGCCCAGTGTCACCAGTGAGGGGTACCAGCGACCGAAGTGCATGTCACCGCTTTGAGTCCAGGTGTTGGTTTCAGGATCAAAAATGCGCGAGTTTTTTATGCCCTCTAGCTCTGCCGCGCCCAGGGGCAGGCCGTCAATGCCTGGCTCTGAATAGTAGTCGGTGCCGCCGACCGCCATGACGTTGCCGTTTGCCAGTCCGATCACGTCGGAGCAGAACAGAGCACCATCGTTGTCGCTGGTGTTGTCAGCGGTATCTATCAGACCGTCAAGAAAGGTGCCGTTTAGCAGGGTGGTGCTGTCGTTTCCATCCGGGTTGGCTCCGGCATCCAGCGGAGAGGGCTTGAGCCAGGAGGGGGTATCGTTATCGTCGAGCGACAGGACGCGGGTCTGGTCATTGACTGACACTTCGCCAAACTCGGCCACGATTGAAAGCTCGACGTTCTCGGTGCCTTCCAGGGCATTGAGATACAACAACCGTCCGTCCTTGAGCAGTGCCATGGTGCCGGCAGCCGGTTTGCATTCATCCATACCATCATTGCGTGTAATACACTTTTCATCCGTTTCGATGACCTGTCCATCCACAATGATGGTCGGCTCGGCAAAGGGGAGGCTGAAGCTACCCTTGGCGCTTGATGCTGCCGGTGTGGTGGACGTGCTGTTGGTGGAATCACTGGATGTGCCCAGAAGGCCGCCAAGCAGGCCGGCACTGACTGCTGCAGGTAGGGCTGCAAGTACCAGCAATGAACCTGTTGCGGTTACTAACCGTCTCGATAGATGGGACATTTGCTTCTCCTGATTTTGTTTTTGTTTGATGCTGTCCGCTGGAGAGGGCGGATCAGGCCCTGCTTCACCAGAGCGGCAAACCGTCTCGCTGTTCGCAACTGTCTCGGACATAAGCCATTACGGGCCGGACGCAGAAAAAGATGCACCGCGGAATAAACGCAATGTATCTTGGCGCTTATGGCGCCTTTTATATGTGTTGATAAGACGATTTATGGGCCATAAGGGATGGCTTGATGGCCTGACGAAGACAGTTGCGTGGAATGATCACTCCCATGTCATGTGGTTTGTAGATACTGAGGATATTTCCCACTTGGGCCTTGCCAGGAGGAAACCATGACAGCATGCAGATCAGGTGTAGCGATTCTGTTGGCGGGCTTATGTGTATTACCGGGTTGTGCCACTCATATCCGGGATCGGGATAGTGTCAACGACCTGAGTCAGCGGCACGCTGGTGTTCAGCTGGGCCCACGTCCGGCCTGGCTGGTGGACGACATGGATGAAGGCCCCCTCAAGGAAAGGCTCGAGCGCTGTGAGGGGAAGGGCCTGAATCGTTCGGATTTTTCCATCGGGCACAGGGGGGCGCCGCTGCAGTTTCCGGAGCACACCATGGAGTCCTATGTGGCAGCTGCTCGGATGGGTGCTGGCATTGTGGAATGCGACGTGGCGTTTACCGCCGACCGCGAGCTGGTCTGCCGCCATGCCCAGAATGACCTGCATACCACTACCAATATTGTCACCATCCCCGAATTGAACGCCAAGTGCACCCAGCCCTTTGTACCCGCGGATCCAGCATCCGGCCTGCCTGCCAAGGCTGAGTGCCGTACCAGTGACATCACTCTGGAGGAGTTCAAATCGCTGGAAGGCAAGATGGACGCCTCCAATGCCATGGCGACCACGCCCGAGGAGTACGTGGGTGGCACCGCCAACTGGCGTACCGATCTTTACGCCAGCCGGGGCAGGCTGTTGAGCCACCGGGAAAGTATCGAACTGTTCAAGACGTTGGGGGTGAAGATGACACCGGAGCTGAAGACGCCGGTGGTCGACATGCCCTACGAGGGCGATTACACGCAGCAGGATTATGCTCGCCAGATGATTCAGGACTATATCGATGCCGACGTCACGCCACGGGACGTGTGGCCGCAGTCGTTTCTGCTGGACGACGTGCTGTTCTGGGTGAACGAGACGCCTGAGTTCGGCCGCCAGGCAGTGTTTCTGGACCAGGAGGCCATTACCCCGGAAACCTCCTCGCTGGCCTATATGGAGAGTCTCAAGGCCCAGGGTGTGAGAATCATCGCCCCGGCCATCTGGAAGCTGCTTACCCTCAATGACCAGCAGGAGATGGTGCCTTCAGAGTACGCCCGGAACGCCCGTGCCGCCGGCCTGGACATGATCGCCTGGACCGTAGAGCGCAGTGGTCCGCTGGAGGAGGGTGGCGGCTGGTACTACCAGAGTGTGACCGACGCCATCAATAATGACGGTGATGTGATGAACGTGATTGACGTTCTGGCTCGGGAGGTGGGTGTGATCGGCATTTTCTCTGACTGGCCGGCTACGACTAGCTATTACGCCAACTGTATGGGTATTCATTAAGCCATACAGAAAACCGTATTTTATCGGGCCTTTACCCTTGTACCACTGCTTCAGGATGCAGCCGTTTGAGTAAATCGATACTTTTGCGATACTGCGAAAAAGCGGGTTCCAGTTCGCGGTAATACAAATGTATGGCGTCCTCGAAACGGTTGCTTTCAGCCGCCTCGAACACAGGTTTTAGCCCTTTCTCGGTTAAAGCCTGCAGGTCAGTGACGACAGTGTTGAGCAATAGCCGCTCTTGGTCGGTCACGGCAGAAGCTGAATAGGCGGTTGTAATCTCATTCAGCTCCTGCAGGTTGCGCTCGAGCTGCGGACGAAGGGATGAAAAGGGTTCGGTAATAAATTGCGCTTCCGAGTTGCTCGGATTGTATTGCACCGCAGCCCGGGCGAGCTCCCGATTCCGATTGGCGAGGTCAAGGAGCTTGTCGATTTGCAAGCGGGGGTCATGGTGCTCCTGACTAACAGAATCTGCCACCGAGCTGCTTGGACGCGCGACGTTCAGCCAGATCAGGCTGATGCCTATTATGCAGACAGCTAAAATCAGCAAAGAGAGTATCAGGCGCTTGTTGAAAGAAGTGTCTGTCGGGGTCATGGTCGGTGCTCGAAATAATGGGCTGATTGCGCCGAGTAGCACTCTGGCTACGTGTAATTGCGGCAGTCTATAAGCGTGGTCTTTGAAAAACCAACACCCAAAAGGGTGACCGGTTTGGGCTCATTACTGTTTTTCCTGGAATAACGAAATCGGTGGGCAAAATCGGGGGGCAGATTGAACATTGATGACGCATGAATTGTCTGCATAGGGTCTTTGACTGAATTTCAGTATCACTCCGCATTGATACATTGCCATTTCCTTCATGGATAGGCGTCAGGTCTTCAGGATAGCTGTCTAGCTCGCGGGCCAGACAGCTCGGCCGCTGCGCTGTTTTGTCACGCATTGGGGAAATATGACCCGTGAGTCAGACTCAAAAATTCTGTGCGGCAACGGCCCCGTTATGTGGATACACTAGCGAGCTTGGTGGGCGAGTAATATCGGCGCGCGATTACAGTCCGCGTCTACTAATAACAACGTACTTAGAAAGGAATTATCCATGAGAGGCACCACTGCCGGAGTAGGGGGAGCCCAAGGCCACTTGGTCGGCTACGGCTCCAAGTCGTACCGCAATTATGTGCTTTTTGCGCTGACACTTATCTATATCTTGAATTTCGTCGACCGCGCCCTGCTAGCGGTTGTAGGCCCCGATCTGGTGCCGGACCTCGGGATTACCGACACTCAGTTTGGCCTTCTCACTGGCTTCGGTTTCGCCTTGCTCTATACCGCCGTGGGCATTCCGCTAGCGCGCTTTGCTGACGTCGCCAATCGTGTGTGGATCATGACCGTCTGCGTGGCCTTGTGGTCGCTGATGACGGCGCTCTGCGGCCTGGCGACGGAAGTCACCATCGGCTCGGTAACCATCGGCGCGTTCTGGATCCTGCTGATGTGTCGCGTCGGCGTGGGTATCGGCGAGGCGGGCTGCACGCCGCCAGCCAACTCCCTGATCGCTGACTATTTTATCCCGCGTGAACGATCCCAGGCGCTGGGCTTCTACGCCATGGGCGTAACACTTGGCACCATGTTCGCCAACCTGATTGGCGGCTGGGTTACCGACATGTTCGACTGGCGCACCGCCTTTTTCGTCGTCGGTTTGCCGGGCTTGCTGGTCGCCCTTGTTTTCAAATTGACGGTCAAGGAGCCGCCACGCGGCTACACCGATCCGGCGCAAGCCGAGCAGAAAGAGCGCGCAAGCCTGGGCGAGGCTATCCACGAGCTGATGGGCAAGCCTGCTTTCTGGCTGATGACCGCCGGCGCCACCATTGCCGCGTTCTGCGGTTACGGTATCTCTTCGTTCCAGTCGCTCTTTCTGGTTCGCACCTACGAGATCACTGCTGGTCAGGCGGCGATATGGATCAACACCCCGGTAGCCCTGTCCGCGGCGGTAGGCACCTTCGCCACCGGTTGGCTAGCGACCAGGATCTACAAGAAGCACCCGGGCGCCATCGCCTGGGTACCGGCGATGGGCCTGACACTGTCGGTTCCTTTCTACATTTTCGCCTTCACCACTGACAACCTGCTCTACGCTGCAATCGGCCTGGTCATCGGCGGCTTTGTGAAGTACGGCTACCTGGCCGCTCAGTACACGATCGGCCAAGGTGTGGTCAGCATGCGCGTGCGCGCCATGGCCACGGCAGTGATGCTGCTTCTCGTCAACCTGCTTGGCTATGGCTTCGGCCCGCTGTTCATTGGTGCCGTCTCCGACATCTTCTTCAACTCCGGCGTCGCAGAGCTCGGGGTCGCGGCTGGCGAACTGGCGCGCAATCAGTGTCACCCCGCCGTGCTAGGTCAGCTCGACCAGAACCTGCAGGACGTTTGTGGCCAGGTCTACGCGCAAAGCCTGCAAACCTCCATGGTCATAATGGCCTGCCTGTATGCTGCCAGCGGTCTGTGCTTCCTGCTGACCTGGACCCGACTGGGCAAGGATATGGTGGACAGACAGGATGTAAAACCGGTCACTCCATAAGTGGCTAACCAGAGGGCGCATCGCGCCCTCTTTTTTTGCGCTCAGGAAAGTTGCGCGGCTGATTAATAGCGCTCTGCCCGTTGCTGGCGAATACCGCTACCGTAGTTACGGTGCTGATCGTTCCGCGGATCCCTTTGATGCTGCTGTTGCCTGGAATTGTCGAGCATGCGGTCGCGGTTACGCTCCCAATTCTCACGCTCCCGGTTACGCTGCTCCTTGTACCGCTCCTGTTGAGCGCGATAATCCGGGCGTTGGTACTGGTCATTACGCCGTTGATCGGGGCGCTGGTGCTGCGACCAGCGATCATTGTGTTGGTCGTACTTGTTGCGATCACGGTGCTGGTTGTACTTGTCGTGCCTGTCGTACCTGTCATGTCGGGGCTGCTGGCCGTGCCTGGGGTGTTGATATTGCTGCGACCACTGCTGAGAGTGCCTCGGCTGCTGACGCTGTGTGCCAGGGTAGTAGTCGTATTGCTGCACTTGACCCTGCTGGCTGTAGATGCGCGACGATTGGCCATAGGCTTGCCGGTTTGGCTGCACGACTATCACCCGTGGCTGCGCGGGGTATACCTGAGCATGTTGCGGGTGCAGGGAGTCGTTCGGGCTGGCATAGGGGTTGTTGGCACAGCCACCAAGCAACAGGCTTGAAATGCCCACAAGGGCGATACTACGAAGTATGTTCATTTGAATTGTCTCGCCTTGGGCAGACCGCATACATACCAGCGTCGGGTGCATCCTGCAGCGCGGGGATTACTCATCAGACAGTAAAATGAACATAAAAACTGCATTGTAAAGGTATCTTTACATACATTTACGCTAGCCATGCCGGTGGCTGGTTGCAGTTTCGAGTGCGGGTCGCAAGACAATACTGGCCCCCGTGTTCAGGGCCGACCGGTCTTGCGGCCGTAAATGTAAATAGCCATCGCGATGATGCCGCCGATGATCATGACGTATCCGGCGCCGCCTCCCATACCGTTCTGATTGCCGCTTGAAGCAAATGTGATGATGGCACCGAGCACTATGCTGATGATACTCATGACAAAAAGCACGATCAGACTCTTGCGTGGCTCTTTTTTTACAACTGTTTTTGGATCTTCCATATCGTCCTCACTCTTTTGCAGTTTCTCAGTCATCCACATCGCTGGGGCGCAGATGCTGTTTAGATGCCGTATTACGACTATTACCCTACTTTAGAGTGGGATTGGCTTGTGGAGTTTCTGGTTGCTGGAAATTTCCATGCCTGGGCGATTGAGTTGCAGCTTTCACTGTTTGCATTAAGATCGACGGCCTGGATTAAGCAAGGTGTCATCAGATCGTCAATCAGCCAAAGTCCATTCTTTTCCCGTCCGAGGTGATCCATGACTGAAGCAAGAATTGCCATTATTGGCGGGGGCCTGGCGGGGCTTTATGCTGCTTACCGTCTGGACCGGCTGGGTGTGGCTTTTGATCTTTTTGAAGCGCGTAATCGGCTTGGCGGTCGCATCCTTGCTACTGAATCGGGTGGCTTTGATCTTGGTCCGTCCTGGTTCTGGCCGGATTTTCAACCACGTATGCACGCCCTGGTGACTGAGTTGGGTTTGCCGGTGTTTGAGCAATACACTGCAGGAGCGACGATGCTGGAGGACCGTGCCGTCGGGGTGGTTCGGCGCGCAGGCTATTTGTCCGGCAATACGTCAATGCGTGTCGAGGGTGGCACCTGTGAACTGGTGGCTGCACTCACGGACCTGTTACCGCCGGCACATCTGCATCTGAGCGCTGCACTGAAGGCCGCGAGTCTGGACGGGCAGGCAATACGCCTCGTGTTTGCTGATACCCCGGACCCATCACAGACATACACGCATATATGGCTGGCGCTGCCGCCTCGGCTGGCAGCCGGTATCCAGTTCAGCCCCTCTCTGCCTGAGCGTGATTTGCAGATGCTTATGGCGGTTCCGACCTGGATGGCTGCTCACGCCAAATATGTTGCTCACTATGGCAAGCCGTTTTGGCGTGAGGCTGGGCTATCGGGTGACGCTTTCAGTCGCATAGGTCCCTTGACCGAGATTCATGATGCCGGAAACGAAAAGGGCGCTGCCTTGTTCGGATTTTTCGGGATCAATGCGGCTCAACGGACAGGCCTGACAGCGTCTGAGGTTAAAGCTGCCTGTCGTGCGCAACTGATGCGGTTATTTGGTGAGCAGGCAGCAGATCCTGTTGAAGATGCTTTTTATGACTGGGCGGCCGACCCCTATACAGCGACCGATCAGGACCGGGTCTCATCTGGCGAGCATGGTGCCCTGGATGCCGGCTTTGTGTTTGCCGCGTTGTGGAGAGACAAGATGCGTTTGATTGGTAGTGAGGCTGCGGTTGAGCAGGGCGGTTATATGGAGGGCGCCTTGGCGGCGGTAGACAGAGTGCTTGCGGAGATGAACCTGGCGGCAGTGGATCAGCCGAGGTAAGACTGCCGAACACTCCGAGGCGTATTATTTACCTTTTGGCCAGATCATCCGCATCAAGGCCCGCCGTCTCGGATCAGGAAAGATGATCGTATTCTCCGATTGCTGTATCGCCAGCACTTCGTCCAGTGATTGGAACAGCTTCAGGTGATCCTGAATGCACCGTGGAATCATTTCATCCCGGAGAAATCCGAGATAGGCATCCAGGCTCTGCTGATCCGTTTGCCCGGCGGCTGTAAAGCCATGCCGATGCAGAGCCTTGACGGCAATGGATTGCCACTCATCCCGGTGGCTCGTTTCAAGTCTTTCGGGGTAGGTGTACAGGTCCTGGATTTCTTTCTCGATGCTGACCACCATCTGGTCAGGCGGAAAGGAAAGCCGCATTGCCAGCAGGTCACGGATGTCGTTTAGATGCAGTTCCACCGATTGTCTGACCAACTCGACTCTGTTCATTGCTGCTCGCTGCCGGAGGCGGTTTTTCGAGCGGCTTTCTGGTCATACATTACCCGGTCGGCGCGCGCCAGCAGTTGGTTGCCGGACTCGTTAGGCAAGGCACTGACTACGCCTATGCTGGGTCCTGCGTAGTCCAGTTCAATGTCTTCGATTTTGAAACGGCCCTGCGTCAGCGATCTCAGGCGATCAGTTATTGCCTGACGCTGGCTTTCACTACTGCCTTGGGCTGTAGCGCAAAAGAACACGAATTCATCACCACCGTAGCGGGCAACAAAGTCACCTTCCCGCAGCCTGTTTGTCAGATTGGCGCTGATTTCAAGCAGAAAGCGGTCGCCGAAATCATGTCCGTAACGGTCGTTGATGGCTTTGAAATCATCCAGATCGATAAAGGCAAGGTGGGTTTGCAGTTGGTTGCGTGAGGCATTTGCCAGAGTGCGGGTGAGCTCCTGCTCCATGGCCCGGCGATTGGGTATTCTGGTCAATGGATCTTGCAGGGCGGCTTTACTGAACCGCTGATTCTCCACTTGCAGCTGGGCTATCAGGCGTTCGCGCTCTATCTGCTGGATCAGTAATCGGCCAAACATGGACAGTAATCGACGACTCCTGCTACTGATCTTGCGCTGTGAACTGCTCGCCCCGCATAGGGTGCCGTAGAGCTCACCGTCGCTGGTGCATAGTGGCTCGCTCAGGTAAGTGACAATCCCCAGCTCTCGACCGATGGCGTTGTCAGGCCATAGCTGATGCGCCGCGTCGGTGTGAATGACGCCATCATCCATGGCCCTTTTGCACAGGGTATCGCACCAGGGATTGATGCGCCCTTCAGGAATCTGCAGGCTGCTGGTGTTGTGGGTGTAAACCAGTGTCAGCTCATTTCGCTGGAGATCGACCGACGTCAGAAAAGTCGACTCCAGGTCGGTAATTTCCTGCAGTATCGCCAAAAGAGGGCGCGCAAGGCTCTCCAGGTCCTGGCTGTCAGTGATTGTAGTCGCGAGCTTATCGAGAAAATTGTCGTGCATCGTATGTCCGCTGCCTTTAAGCACTTGTCTACTATATCCAGTAGGCCAGCTTGCCAGAAATAGCGTGATGTTTATCGTATTTAAAGAATAGATTTAGTTTCGAAAAGAGATAGCAAAAATGCTGCCTCCGTGAGAGGTGGGGTCATAGCTTAGATAGCGCATCCGTGCCTGAGACTGCGTCAAGCGTCGCACGATGTTGTTCCGCCTGTCTGTCAGTTACACCTTTCTTTGACCCTCGATCCCTGATTTCGTTTACTGTATGCATATACAGCATACGTGAAAGGTTATTGAGTATGAGCACCGTCACCATTTTAGGCCCTGTGGGCATCTCCGAGAGTGAGCTGCCTTTTTTTTCCGCTCGCGTTCCGGCCGGCTTCCCGTCCCCGGCCCAGGACCATATGGAGCAGACCCTGTCACTGGATGAGCTGCTGGATATCGATGCACCGCACACCTATCTTGTGCGTGCCGATGGAGACAGCATGACGGGGGCAGGCATTCTGGATGGGGATGTGTTGGTGGTGAGTCGGGCGTTGTCCGGCCGCCATGGCGACGTGGTCATTGCAGCGATCAATGGCGAGACCTTCGTCAAGCGATTAGCCCTGCGCGGGGAGGAGGTCATTCTGCTCTCGGAGAACCCCAAATACCCTCCACGCTATGTACTAGAGGGCGATGACCTGCTGATCTGGGGCGTAGTCACCGACAGCATCCGGAGGCACCGTAGCCATGGTTGAGCAGGTTTTTGCGCTGATTGATTGCAACTCCTTCTACGCGTCCTGCGAGCGAGTATTCCGGCCGGACCTGAATCGGGTACCAATCGTGGTGCTAAGCAACAATGACGGCTGCGTTATTGCGAGGAGTGCAGATGCCAAGCCCTTTGTGAAGATGGGAGAGCCCTATCATCAGATCAAGGGTGCGTTGCAGCGCAACGGTGTTCTGGCCTTCAGTAGCAATTACGCCCTTTATGGCGATATCAGCGAGCGCGTAATGACCGTGATCGAAAGTCTTGTGCCGGCGCTCGAGGTTTATTCGATTGATGAAGCTTTTGCCGATCTGACAGGAATTGATCAGCGGGAGAAGCTGGGCCGTGAGATCCGCGCGCAGGTATTGAAGTTGACGGGTATCCCCACCGGAGTGGGCATTGCGCAAACGAAAACACTGGCCAAGCTGGCGAATGCCGGTGCCAAGCGCTGGCAAAAACAGAATGGCGGTGTGCTGGATATCTGTGATCCGCAGCGGCGCGACAAGCTGTTGAAGGTGATGCCGGTTGACGAAGTATGGGGTGTGGGCCGGCGGATGAATGAGCATTTGACTGCCATGGGGATCAAGACTGCGTGGGATCTGGCGCAGGCGGACGCCTGGTTGCTACGCAAGCAGTTCTCTGTGGTGATCGAAAAGACCGCCAGGGAGCTACGGGGTACGCCGTGCCTGGCGCTGGAAGAAGCTGCGCCCGCCAAGCAGGAAATCTGCAGCAGCCGGGCTTTCGGTCAGCGTTTATACGAAATAGAGCCTATCAGGGAGGCGGTCGCTACCTACGCTGCACGGGCCTGCGAGAAGCTGCGGGCCCAAGGATCGCTGTGTAAGCGGATTCGGGTAGCGATTCGCACCGGCATGTTCAATCCCGAGGAAGCCAAGTTTGCCAGGGGCATTGTCTGTGAATTGCCATACCCCTCCGACGATACCCGGCTGATTGTTCGCGCTGCACTGCAGGGGCTGGACGCGATCTTTCGCGCGGGTCACGCCTACGCCAAGGCCGAGATCATGCTTCTGGACTTGAGACAGCGGGGGGAGTTTACCGATGACCTCTTTGCTGAAGTGCAGCCTGTCGCCGCCGCAAAGGTCATGAGTGTGCTGGATGAAATCAACGGCCGATGGGGCAGGGGCACGCTGCGTCCGGCTCGGGTACCGATCGCGCCAGGCTGGGGTATGAAGCGGGAACTGAAAAGCCCCAGTTACACCACCAGGTGGGACCAGTTATGGTGTGCCAGCTGCAGATGATTGGTGGCTGCGCTCACTAGCCGTTGGCCATCAAGATCTCCGGCGCGTTACTCTGGGCTCTCTGCCCCTTAGGAGCCAAGCCAGTCCATGTCTGATATCCGCGACCCAAAACGCTTTGACCATGCGCAATTCGCTGGTGATACCCGTTCCAACTTGAACATGCTGGCACGAGAGACTATCAAGCATTATCAGCAGAATGCCGAAGACTTTCGCGAGGGTACCAGGGATCACGATGTGAGCCAGAACATTGATGCATTGCTGCGCAATATTCACACACCTGCACCGCTGCAGATTCTGGATTTGGGCTGTGGGCCTGGGCGGGATCTGCGTATTTTCAAGGCGATGGGGCACGTGCCGGTTGGGCTGGATGGTTGCGAGCGCTTCGTCGAGATGGCACGGCAGGACACTGGCTGCGAAGTATGGCTGCAGGATTTTCTTGCTCTGGACCTGCCAGTGCAGTGGTTTGACGGAATTTTCGCGAACGCAACACTATTTCATATTCCCAGCAGGATTTTGCCGGCTGCATTACGCCAGTTACACCAGGCCCTGAAGCCCGGCGGGGTGCTGTTCTGCTCCAACCCTCGGGGCGATGATCAGGAAGGCTGGACGGGGGATAGGTATGCCGCCTATTACCGGCTGGACACCTGGAGGGCATTTTTGCAGGCCGCGGGCTTTATCGAGATTGAGCATTACTACCGGCCGGCTGGCTTGCCGCGCGATCAGCAACCGTGGCTGGCGACGGTCTGGCGGCGCGACTCAGCCTGACAACAGCGTTCCGAGCTCGCTTCACAGGTCGGTTGGGATAAGCAACCCTTTGCGCCGGTACGCATCAATATCAATGCCGAATGCGCCGCTGCTGTGTACTTCCTTGATTCGGCAAGACTTTCCTCCGCTGTCGGTTGTGGTCAGTGCCAGGTCGATGACCACTTCCTTGCAGAGTTCCTTTTTGGTGTTGAGTACGCGTAGTATTTTCGGTCTGAGTTTGTTGCCGGGTGCGCAGCCTATGATGATGCCGACTTCACCATTTGCCAGCTCGACAATTTCGCCCGGCGGGTAGATGCCCATCAGGCGAATGAAGTGGCCGACAATGCCCTCATCGAAATGGCTGTTGGCTGAGTCATGCAGTATTCTCAGTGATTCCAGATTGGACCGTCCCTTGCTGTAGATCCGGTCACTGTTGATGGCGTCGTAAGCGTCAACGACGGCAATGATTTTGGCGAAGTAGGGAATCTTGCCGGCATCCAGGCCGCGCGGATAACCTCTGCCATCCAGGCGTTCATGGTGAGAGTAGGCGACATCGACAGTGGCGGGCGTAATCTGTTCGTTGCTCATCAACAGTCTACGGCCCTCGATGGCGTGGCTTTGCATCACACGCAGCTCTTCGGCGGTGAGGGCGCCGGGCTTGTTGAGTATTTCGCTAGGTACCTTGAGTTTGCCCACATCATGCAGCATGCCGCAGACGCCTATCTGCTCCAACTGATAAGAGGCCAGGCCCAGTTCCTTGCCGAGAGCAATGGCGAGCATGGCAACTCTCAGGGAGTGCTCGGCAGTGTAGTGATCGCTGTTCTTGATGCGGGCCAGCCATAGCATCGCTGCGGGATTGCGCAGAATGCTGTCTACGCATTCCTTGACCACGGCCTTGACCGCCGTGACGTCCAGCTCCTGGCCCAGCCTGACTGATTCGAGGATGCGTAAAGATTCCTCCCGCGCTGTATTCCAGGCGGGTGAGGCCTGTTCAATTTCGTGGCTAAAACTGATTTTGCTAATGATGGGCTGTGTGTCTACGGACTGGGCATGACTTTCGATTGTCTGCTTTTTAACGCCACGGATCCGCCTGGAATCCACCCACACGTATTTGCATATCTGCTGGAGTAAGCGAATTTCTTGCTGCTGACGAATACGGAAACCTTGGAACAGAAAACTGGTCTCTGTCCAGGGACGATCAAGCTCGACCACATACATGCCTATAGTCAGCTCGGCTACGTCGATTTTCATGCGGTCCGTTGGTGCATTATCGGACATCGGTTTTCCTGATCAGCGGCAATAGGTGCTTTTGTTATTATTAGTGATCCGGCCAAATCAGTCCCAACAGGCATTGCTCTGTAGGCGCCGGTTGTACGATTGTATTGTTTGCGCGCTGGATCGCCAAGACCTCTTCCAGGCTCTGAAACAGTTTGTTGTCGAGTTCGACAGAATGAGGGGCCGTTGTCCTCTTGAGCAACTCGGGTCAGGTCTCGGGAATTGCTTGTGCGATCTATCCATGCGCGAACAAAAATAGAGCTGTATTTATATTTGCAAATATAAAAAACCAGAACTAGTATCTGTGAGTACATTTATTTATCGAGTTATTCCATGCAAGCAGCTCCAGCTTTAAACCCCGACAAGACAGCATCGGCCACGGGTCTGCGCACCGCTGTTGCTATCCTCGACAGATGGGGCGCAACCGGGGAGCAGGGTGAGGCAATATTGCGGGTGTCGCATAGCACCTACGCGCGGGCCAAGCGCAAGGATGGCCTGGCGTCCATCAGTCTGGACCGTGACCAACTGACCCGTGTGAGCTTTGTGCTCAACATTCACGCAGCGCTGCGCACGATCTTCGACAACCCCGACAACCTCTACGGTTTTATGCGGATGCCGAACGACAATGCGTTCTTTCTGGGCCGCTCGCCACTGGAAGTCATGGGCGGGGGAGATATTGTCGCTGTATATGAAACCTTCCGCCGCATTGACGTGCTGCGTGGTAGTCAGTGGTAGCGGTACGGGATCTGCCAGTCCTGCCAGCGGGGCTGGTGCGTGGTTATCGCCTGGTGAATTCGAAGTTTCCGCCCATCGCGATATTTGATGATGTGGCCAGCGCCGATGAGTTCGAGGAGCTTTACGCGCTGCAGGCCCTGACCAATCCGCGCCTGGCGAACCAGGCAGGGCGGTTGGAGTTGATCCCCAGGGCCGACATTCCTTTTGGTATTCAGGGCTGCTCCTACGCTGCTGCGCCTTTTACCCATGTAAATCCTGATGGGTCGCGTTTCAGTGATGGATCTTTCGGTGTGCTGTATCTGGCCGACTGCATGGAAACCGCGATAGCCGAGGTGCGTTATCACCAGCAGGTCTATTGGGCGAATGTGCCGGCCCTGCGCTATGAGCGCTTTGTTTTCAGGGGGCTGACCGCGCGGTTTGACGAGGCCGGTACTCTGGATGCGCTGAGTGTTCCGTACACGGATCCGGTGTATTCGCCAACCGCCTACGACGCTGCCCGTATGCTGGGCCGCAGCGCCTTTGCCGCGGGCGCGACCGGCATTCGGTATCACTCGGTCAGGCAGGCTGGCGGCGTGTGCTGGGGTTTGCTGACCCCCAGACAGGTCTCATCTGTGGTGCAAACCGCGCATTACGAAATGATATGGAACGGGGATGTTGTCGGGGTGCACAAATTGTCGACCCGCGTAGGGTAGGCAACAGCCGGCACATTAGCCGGCTGCAGGTTGCTTGTCAGTCCTGTTCTTCGATCTCTATCTCTGAGTTGTCATCCGGGTAATCGCCGCTGTCTTCCTCTGGGCGATCTTCATCACGAACCTCCTCACGCTCGTCACGGATATTGTCCAGACCTGCGCGGTCCTCTTCGGGCTCAAGCAAGTCCCGGGAGTAGCTCTGGGCTTCTGCTTCCGTCATGTTCTCATCCTCTGCAAAGGCCGGTGATGCTATCAGCAGTGCCAGGGCCAATGCCGCAGTGGACAGTAAAGGTGTCGCTGTTTTCATGATGTGACCTCTCTTGAATACATATGAACCAGGGTTGCTGTTCTTCTTGGACAGCTCATCGGCCCGGCAAGTTCGACAAGATGCTTGACCCTAAAGTTGTCTTTAAGGTTATGGTGTAGATGTTGACCTCCAGATAGGAGAAGGATTGATGAAAACATTCAGCATCGGCGAGCTTGCGACTGCCAGCGGAGTGGCGACGCAAACTATCCGTTTCTACGAGCAGCAGGGCTTGATGCCGGAGCCGCGGCGAACCGAATCCAACTATCGGCGCTATCCCCATGAGGCTGCTGATCGCTTGCAGTTCATCGTGCATGCCAAGCAATGGGGTTTCACCCTGGATGAGGTACGTGAGCTGCTGACGCTGCAGGATGCCAACGGTGATCGCGCCGAGGCCAAGCGTATTGCCGCGGAGAAATTGCAGAAGATTCGGAGTCAGATTCAGAGCCTGCGCCGCATAGAAGCGGTGCTGGCAAAAACCGTTGATGAGTGTTCCGGCGAAGGCGCGGTTGCGGGTTGCCCGATTGTCGAAGCCATTGCAGACAATGCCTGATTACGTAGGTGGGAGTTTTTATGAGTGAGAGTATCGAAATCGGCATCAACGGCATGTCCTGCGGCTCGTGTGTGGGCCGCGTGGAACGCGCACTGGCCAGCGAGCCTGGCGTCACCAGCGCCCAGGTTAACCTGGCAACAGCAAAGGCCCAGGTGACTTTTGACGGGCAAACCGATGCGGCGGCAGTGATCCGGGCAATTGAGGGCGCGGGCTACACGCCGGTCACCCAGAGCGTGGATCTCATGGTGCAGGGTATGTCCTGTGGTTCCTGCGTGTCACGGGTCGAGAAGGCCATAGGCCAACTGGCTGGCGTGCTGCAGGCAAGCGTCAATCTCACCACCCAGAAGGCTTCGGTGACCTTTCTGCCCGAGATGGTCACGCTGCATCAATTGCACCAGGCGATACGTGGTGCGGGTTATGAGCCGCAGCAGGCCGAAACGACCGGCTCTGTGGTGGATACCCAGGATCACGAAGGCCGGGAGCTGCGTAACCGGATGCTGTTTGCTGCAGCGTTGACCATCCCCATTGTATTTATCTCCATGGGCAAGATGTTGCCTGGGCTGGATACCTTCTTTACTAGCATCATGTCCCATCGCGGCTGGATGGGGATCGAGTGGCTGTTGACCACGCCGGTGCTCTTTTATGCTGGCGCACGCTTCTTCCGCAGCGGTTTTGCCGAGCTCAAGCATTTCAATCCGGGTATGAACAGCCTGGTAATGATTGGCTCGAGCGCGGCGTATTTCTATTCCGTTGTTGCCTTTCTGGCGCCGGGTATATTCCCGGCCGGCACCGCGGGCAGCTATTTCGAAGCAGCCGCAGTGATCGTGACCCTGATTCTCTTGGGCCGCTATTTCGAGCATATAGCCAAGGGGCGTACTTCCCAAGCCATCAAGAAATTGCTCAGCCTGCAGGCCAAGACAGCCCGGGTAATACGCGACGGTGAGCCGGTGGAAATCGCGATCGAGAGCGTTGTGGCAGGGGATCGGATTCAGGTTCGGCCGGGCGATCGAATCCCGGTAGACGGGGAGGTGGAGGAAGGTCAGTCCTACGTCGATGAATCGATGATCAGTGGTGAGCCGGTGCCCGTATCCAAGGAAGTTGGCTCCGAGGTAGTGGGCGGTACCATCAACAAGAACGGTTCCCTGGTGTTCAGAGTGACGCGGATAGGCGGCGATACCGTCTTGTCGCAGATAGTGAAGATGGTCGAGCAGGCTCAGGCTGACAAGCCACCGATCCAGCAACTGGCTGACAAGATAGCCGGTATTTTTGTACCCATAGTCATCCTGATCGCAATCATCACCTTTGCGGTCTGGTACCTGTTTGGCCCCGAGCCAACGTTGTCGTTTGCCTTTGTGACCGGTGTGAGTGTTCTGCTGATCGCCTGCCCCTGCGCAATGGGGCTGGCAACGCCCACGGCAATTATGGTCAGCACCGGCAAGGGTGCGGAGATGGGTGTGCTGTTCCGACGGGGCGCCGCTCTGGAAACCCTGGCGAAGATGGATACGGTGGTGCTCGATAAAACCGGCACCCTGACCCAGGGACGCCCGGAGCTTACTGATTTCGTAGTGATGGAGGGCGATCACAATGAAGTGCTGAGCTGGGTGGCGGCTGTGGAGGCACAAAGCGAACATCCGATTGGCGAAGCCATTGTCAGCGCTGCGAAGGCTGGCGGCCTGACGCTGCCCAGCGTCTCCGGCTTCAACAACGAGCCGGGCTATGGCATCGAGGCACAGGTGGCCGGACGCCAGATTCATATTGGCGCAGATCGCTATATGGAGCGCCTGGGCATTGGCCTGGCAGCTGCCGAGGAGCAGGCAAGGGCGCTTGCACAACAGGGTAAAACGCCTTTTTATGCAGCAGTGGATCACAGTCTGGCGGTTATCATCGCGGTGGCGGATCCGCTCAAGGAGGGCTCGGTCGAGGCTGTGGCGGAACTCAAGTCCATGGGGCTGGAGGTTGCCATGCTGACGGGCGATAACCGGATTACCGCGGAGGCGATAGCGCGTCAGGTAGGTATCGAGCGTGTGCTCGCCGAAGTGTTGCCCCAGGAAAAAGCGGAGGAAGTGAAGCGTTTGCAGGAACAGGGTAAGCGTGTGGCCTTTGTGGGGGATGGCATCAACGATGCGCCCGCGCTGGCGCAGGCCAATGTGGGGATCGCCATAGGCACGGGTACTGATGTGGCTATCGAGGCGGGTGACGTAGTCCTGATGCGTGGTGATCTGCGCGGCATCGTCAATGCTGCCGCGTTATCGCGACGGACTCGCAGCACCATTCTGGGCAATTTTTTCTGGGCGTACGGCTATAACCTCGCGTTGATACCGGTCGCTGCGGGCGTGCTCTATCCGGTAGCCGGTTTTCTGCTGAATCCGATGCTGGCGGCTGGCGCAATGAGTCTTTCAAGCATCTTCGTGTTGACCAATTCGTTACGTTTGCGGCGATTCAAGCTGGATCAATAAAGTGCAATCGTGCGTCGAACCTTCGAGCGACGTTGGCGTCCCAGATATGCGCTTGAAGATCACTTTCCAGGGGGGGTGAGCTATGAACTGTATCCCCGTTGAAGGTTGTGTTCCTCTTGGGTCAATGGCTAAATTCCAGTATTTGGCTCGCTTGGTATAGATACGGTAGGCGAATGACGGATACACCAAAGGAAGATAAAGCGCAGCCGCCTTCTCCGGGTATTCAGGCTGTAACGGAAGCTGTTTCGGATGCAGGCCCGCAACTGGACCTCTGGAAAGAACTGTCTAGTGGGCGGGGCGAATATCGTCTTCGCAGGGCGTTGGATGTAGAAGCGATTGGTGTCATTTATTTCGACATGAGCGGTCGCATAATCGATGCCAATAATGCGTTTCTGGCGATGTCCCGTTACACCCGTGATGAGCTTCTCGCCGGCGACCTCACCTGGCAGCGTCTTACGCCGTCGGAGTGGATGCTCGATTCAAACAGGGCCTTTGCCGAACTCAAGGCGCGCGGCGAAACCACGCCCTACGAAAAACAATACATTCGTAAGGATGGCACCCGGTGGTGGGCGCTGTTTGCTGCGAAGAAGCTTAATGAAGACCTGGCTTTCGAATTTGTAATCAACGTTTCGGAACGCAAAGTAGCGGAAGAAGCTCTGGGCCAGAGCGAGCGCAGACTCCGTTCTCTTATCGATGCGATTCCCCAGCTGGTCTGGCGCTCTGCTGCACGCGGTAACTGGACCTGGGCCAGCGGCCAGTGGCTGGAGCACACTCAACTTACCCCGGAAAGCAGTATGGGACTGGGTTGGCTGGACGCTTTGCACCCGGATGATCGCAAGGTAGCCATGGAGGGTTGGGGCCATGCCGCATCGGACGGTGCTATCAGTTTTGATTGCCGTGTCTGGAACCCCAGTGATAACTGTTATGAATGGTTTCAAGCACGCGCCACCCCGGTGGAGGGAGATGGCGAGCATCTGATCGAGTGGGTAGGTACTTTTACCAATATCAACGAACAGATACTTGTCCGTGAGGCTTTGAGGCGGGGGCAAACCGAGCTGGAGCAGCGGGTAGCAGAGAGAACAATCGAACTGCAGCAGGCCGTCGAGGCGCTGAATACCGAAGCCTCGGATCGCCGCAAGGCCGAGGAACAGTTACTACAAAGCGAAAAGCTCAAGGCGGTGGGACAGCTCACAGGCGGTATCGCCCACGATTTCAACAATCTTTTGGCGGGTATCAGTGGCAGCCTTGAGGTGATTCACATGCGGGTCAGTTCAGGTCGCACTGAAGGGCTCGAGCGATACAGTGAAATGGCCCTGTCGTCAGTGAAACGGGCTGCGGCATTAACCCATCGGCTGCTGGCTTTTTCCAGGCAACAGTCATTGGCACCGCGCATCATTCAGCCAGCCAGAACCGTAGCCGAGCTGGAGGACCTGATAAGTCGTACTGTGGGTCCGAGTATTCATCTTGAATGTCGCCTGGGGTGCGAGGATACGATTCTTTGTGATCCAGGCCAGTTGGAAAATGCCGTGGTTAATCTGGCGATCAATGCCCGGGATGCGATGCCTGGGGGAGGTGACCTGGTCATCGAGATCAGCCATCACGTCATTGATGGCGAGCTGGCGTTGTTGCGCGATCTTCCGCCAGGCGACTATATCGGGGTTTCGGTTACCGATAACGGTGAAGGCATGGCGCCTGATGTGGCGGCCAGGGCTTTCGACCCGTTTTTTACGACAAAGAACATCAGCGAGGGAACCGGCCTGGGTCTTTCCATGGTCTACGGTTTTACCCAGCAATCTGGGGGGCAGGCAAGAATCCACAGTAAACCTGGGCTTGGCACCACAGTTACTTTGTATTTTCCACGCCAGGCGGGCAAGGAGACGGTGATTGAAGGCAAGCCGGATACCCATGAAACGCCCACGGCCCAGGGGGAAAGCATTCTGGTGGTCGATGATGAGCAGTCAGTGCGGGAACTGATGGTTGAGGTTCTGGAAGACCTGGGATATCAGGTGATAGCAGCCGTTGATGGTGCTGATGGCTTGGCACAGGCGCTGAGCATGGAATCTCTGGACGTGCTGGTAACAGACGTGGGTCTGCCCGGTTCGATGAGTGGCCGTGACCTGGCGGAAAAGCTGCGTTCCCGATTGCCTGAACTCAAGGTATTATTCGTCACCGGGTTTGCTGCGGACAAGAGCCTGGAGCAAGCTACCCGACAACCCCATACCCGTCTGTTGACCAAACCCTTCAGCCTGGATGAACTGAGCCGCCGCGTGCGACTACTTCTGGATCAGAAACACAATCTCTCCTGACCGCCCCCAATCGAGGCCTGTATGGTCGCAAAGCTTTCAGACAACAGCCAGGGCATAGCCTACGGCGTGGGTGCGTACACGATTTGGGGCTGCTTCCCCCTGTTCTTCGCCTTGTTCGAAGGGGTGCCGGCCTTTGAAGTGCTGATCCATCGCATCATCTGGTCCTGCGTATTCCTTGCCGTGGTCATCACCCTCATGCGCCGCTGGCAGCCCGTCAGAGAAGCGCTGTCCCGGCCGGGTCGGTTGGGCCGAGTGCTGGGCTGCGCTGTGCTGATTGCGATCAACTGGGGCGTCTACATCTATGCGGTGGAGACCCACCATGTACTACAGGCCAGCCTGGGTTATTTCCTGACTCCTCTGGTGAACGTCGCCCTTGGCATGCTGATACTGCGCGAGCGAATGGAGCCATTGCAGGGTGTGGCTGTTCTGCTTGCGGGAGCAGCCATACTGCTGCAGCTTGTCGTGCTGGGTACCATGCCCTGGATCAGTCTGATTCTGGCGTTGAGCTTTGGTACCTACGGCCTGCTGCGCAAACAGATACTGCTTGATGGTCTGTCGGGGCTGTTTGTGGAAACGCTGTTATTGCTGCCTTTGGCGTTGCTGGTGCTGGCGGGAATGTTTCAGATGGGGCAGTCGAGCATGGATGGCGATGTGCGCACCACTATGTTGCTGATGGCCAGTGGGGTGATTACCGCGATACCGCTTTTGGCTTTTGCCGGAGCAGCCCGGCGGTTACGGCTGGCAACTGTCGGATTTCTGATGTACATCAATCCGAGCATGCAGTTTCTGATTGCGTTGTTGGTGTTCGGGGAGTCGATTACCGGAATTCAGATAGCCAGTTTTGCGCTGATCTGGCTGGCACTGGGTCTTTACTCCTGGTCAACCTGGCGCACCCTGCAAACGAGCAGGAAGCGCCAGGCTGCTTTATAGGGCTGCCTGGCGTCGAATGAAGTCTGCAGTCACATCTGGTTGGGTAATCGGCAACATATGCCCGCCATCGATCAGCTCCAGCGCGGCATTGGGCGCTGCCGCTGCCATGGCCTCACCCTGCTCGCGGTAGTCCAGGATACGGTCCTGGCGACCATAAAGAACGGCCACCGGCAACGTCATGGTTGCGTATTGCTGCTGCATCATCGGCAGGGCATCGGGCAGGGCGTTCATGTCTTCCGAGGCGGAGATGAATTGGCTCGGACGCAAACCCAGCAAGCCGCCGCCACGTACCGGAAAGTCCTTGGGCACGCTCTCGGGGCCAAAAACAATATCCAGTACCTTTTCCCGCTGCAGGATCGACATCGGTGTGGCCAGCGTCCAGGCCACCAGACGGCGCAGCCAGGGCCAGGTGATAGCCAGCGCAGCAAAAGCCTTTGAGGTCTCCGTTGGCATGTGGGTCAAGGGTGCAACCAGTGCCAGTCGGGAAACCTTTTCGGGATGCCGCAATGCGGTGGCCAGGGCGACTGCGCCGCCAAGTGAATGACCAACAATCAACGGCTTGTCGAGCTTCAGGGCGTCGATCAGACCTGCCACCACGTCAGCCTGGACGGCCAGGGAGGCGGATGACTGTGGATGCCGTACCGAGTAACCACTGCCCGGACGGTCAATGGCAATAACCCGGTGGGTCTTGGCCATCTGACCCATGACGCTGTAGCTGAAGTTCTGCGCTACCCCGCCAAGGCCATGGATCATGAGTATGGGCTGGCCCTTGCCTTGCTCTAGGTAGTGCATGCGGTTGCCCATGATGGTGACAAAGCGGCCCTCCGGAGGAAGACCCATGCGCACACGCATGGCTACAAATAGTGTGAAGAGAAATAATCCACCTAGAAACAGAAAGAGGCAGATCAGGATAAAGCTGAATAGATAATTCACCGTTTAAGTCCTTTCCGAGGTGCAGATGTCAGGGGGCAGAGGGTCATCAGACCTTCTGCGTGGCAAGCCCTGGCAACAAACGCCAGTAGTTGACGGGCATTATGCGTTCAAGCCATGACAGTACTCTTGCGTCGTTACCAACCACCACGCGGGGTTTGTCGCGCTCAATCCCGCGCAGGATGATTTCCGCGGCCTTGGCCGGTGGCATGCGCAGCAGTTTTTCCGCCTGTTTGAGCTTGCGTGCATGCTCGGCCTGATCAACACCCTCAGGTGGGCGTGCACTGGTGGCAATGGCCGTGGCTACACCGCCGGGGTGTACCACTGTCACACCCACAGGGCCAGCCTGCAGCTCCAGGCGCAGGGCATTGGAGAAACCACGTACCGCAAACTTGCTGGCACAATAGGCGGTCTGGCCTGCGGGGGTAATAAAGCCGAACAGGCTGGAAATGTTGACGATACGGGCGGCTGGCCGCTGTTTGAGCAGGGGCAGAAAGGCGCGGGTCATGCACACCACTCCGTCAAAATTGATGCCCATGAGCCAGTCGAAGTCCTCGGTTTTGACTTCGTCAAAATTACCACCCAGGGCGACCCCGGCGTTGTTGATAATCAGGTCTACTTTGCCGTGCTCGGCCATCACCGCCTGGGGCAGGGCGGCCACAGACGCGCGATTGGCGACATCGAGCGGATGTTCACTGACCTTGACGCCGATCGCTCTTGCCTGGGAAGCGGTCTCGGCCAGGGCGGTAGCGTTTACATCGGCCAGGGCCAGATGGCAGCCGCGCTGGGCGAGGGCGATGGCCAGAGCCCGGCCTATTCCACTGCCAGCGCCGGTAAGTACTGCAACACAATCATTAACTTGCATGGCTTTTATTATCCTTTTTATTGGAACTGCATGACGCCGTCGTCAACCCGGCCGTACTGAATAGTGAGCTTGTCCTGGAAGTAATTCTGATGCACCTGCCAGGGCTTGCGGTCACCCTGTTTGGGTAGCATGCCCTCTGCGCGCTGAACATAACCGGAGGTGAAGTTGAGGAAGGGAGCGTCCTGCACATCTGCGCCACGGCGCGGCACGGCCATCTTGTAGCCATGGCGATCCATGTACTGCAGCAGGCGGCAGGTGTAGTTGGAAGTCAGTTCCGCCTTGAGTGTCCAGGAGGCATTGGTATAGCCGAAGGTCAGGATCAGATTGGGAATGTCACTGAGCATCATGCCTTTGTAAGCTGTGTGTTCACCAAAGGCAACGGGCTCGCCGTCCACGCTCACCTGTACATCACCAAGTGCATTCAGCTTGAGGCCGGTGGCAGTAATGATGATGTCGGCCTTGAGTTCCTCACCTGATGCCAGGCGGATGCCGTCCGGAGTAAAGGTGTCGATGGTGTCAGTTACCACCGAGGCGCGCCCAGCGCGAATATCATGGAACAGGTCGCCGTCTGGCACGGCGCAGACCCTCTGGTCCCAGGGCTTATAGGACGGGGTAAAGTGCTTCATATCGAGCTCTGGGCCAACCTGGGTCTTGACCATGTGCAGTAGACGCTGCTTGAACATTTCCGGCTTGTTGCGAGCGATCCGGTAAAAGAATGAGCCCAGCAATACGTTTTTCCAACGGGTCAGGGCGTGTGCCGCGGGCATGGGCACCCATTTCTGCAGGCCGCGGGCAAAGCCGTCTTCCAGCGGACGGGATACAACGTAGCTGGGTGAACGCTGCAGCATGGTGACATGGGCGGCGGTCTGGGCCAGCGCTGGTACCAGGGTTACCGCCGTGGCACCGCTACCGATAACGACCACGCGCTTGCCACTGTAATCCAGGTTTTCAGGCCAGAATTGTGGGTGAATGATCTGGCCCTTGAAGTCGGCCTCATTGGGGAAGTCCGGGCGATAGCCTTCGTCATAGCTGTAATAACCAGCACAGACCGAGAGCAGGCGCGCTTTCACCACTTCCTCATGTTCCTCACCCTGCTGGTCTGTGGCCAGGGCAGTGATGGTCCAGAGTGCTTCATCGCTGGACCAGGCGGCAGAGAGGACCTTGCGCTGGAAGCGGATATTGTTGGTGATACCCGACTCTTCGGCGATCTCTTCAATGTAGCGCTTGATGTCCGGACCATCGGCAATCGACTTGCGGTGGGTCCAGGGTTTATAGCTGTAGCTCAGCGTATACATATCCGAGTCAGAGCGGATGCCGGGGTAGCGGAACAGGTCCCAAGTGCCGCCCATGGCGGCACGGCGCTCGAGGATCTGATAGCGCTTGTCCGGGCATTGATCAGTCAAGGCGCGGGCGGCGCCGATGCCGGAGAGGCCGGCCCCGATGATAAGGACGTCCAGTGGCGAGGGCTGGAATTTTTGTTGTTGTGCTGTGCTCATGGGAATATCCCGACAATGGGTGGTGGTGACAATCTAAATTGTCATATAAGATTTGGCAATCCCTGTTGTCAGAATTCAGTTCATGAATATAACCACAAACCCAGCGCCGGCTGAAAAAAAACCTGAGCCGAAGAGACGCTATCGCGGCTCGGCTGTAGAACAGCGCAAGGCGCAGCGACGCCAACAGCTGATCGATGCGGCCATACGGGTATATGGAGAGAACGGTTACCGCCATTCGGGTGTAAAGCAGGTGTGTGATGCGGCCGGCCTGACCCAGCGTTACTTCTACGAGTCCTTCGCCCATAGCGATGAGCTGCTGATTGCAAGCTACGAGCAAGCCGCACGTTGGATGCGTGAAGACAATATGGCGGCTGCCGAAGCCGCCGGTGCAGATCCTGTGGTACGCAGCAGAGCGATGCTGTTGGCGTATTTTCAGCGGTTGAAGGAAAACCCGACCATTGCACGGTTGCTACTGATCGAGATCCGCGGCATCAGTCCCGCGGTGGACGAGGCAATTGAAAAAGCACTGGAGGCGACCAGCGATGACATCGCCCGCTTACTCGCCCGGCCCGGTCAGCGTTTTAACGGATTGTTGCAGGCGGGCATTCTGGGGGGTGTGATTCATATTGCACTGCACTGGATGGCCAACGGCTACCGCACCCCCGTAGACGTGGTCACCGACACCGCACTCAAGCTGGGCGTCTCTCTACTCGATCAGGGCCGCTAGATTCCGGACCCGGATTTGTCCAGGAACCCTGTGGTTCGTCGTGAAATACGGAGCGGCAGGTCCCAGTCTCTACAGGGTCTGGATTCGTGTGGTGGGCATAGTCTCACTGCTCTGGGTTTCAACGTTTTCATCGTTGAGCATGAGTGCTTTTTGTTGCTGGATGTACTGACGTATCAGGGCTTCGCCCAAGACTCCCGAGACCTCCAATAGCTCACGATTGATTTCAGGCTGCATCTGAATGAGCGCTTTCCCGCCGTTACTCTCAGCGAATACCAGGATCTCGGTAATTTCATCGGCATTCATCTGGCGCATCAATGCTTCATCATCAAATGGTTCGCCTGCCAACTCGGCCTGCAAAAGAGCTTGAAAGAAACGTTGTACACCGTCGTTGGCTGAAAGTTTCTCGAGCTCGACCAGTTGTGAGTAGCTGAGATGGCGCGCGTAGACCTCTGCGAACACCTGTTCGAAATATTCATCGTTGACGCCGGCAAAGGCTCGCTGTGCCAGCTCAGCCATGCCGGGCTCCTCCCTGGCTCGGGTGGCAAGGTCTTCGGCAAGACCTATCAGAGCCAGGTCGCCTGCGCCAATGTTGTGAAGAAAGCCTTTCGCAGCATTGATGTGATTCGGACTTTGCACCTCTCCACCCACCCTCATCGGGTTGTCCAGCTGAATCTGGACGGGTACCGGGGTGCTGCAGGCGGATACGAAAAGAAGGGTAAGAGCACAGATAACGGCAGCTGCAAAGGGGTGCGGCATGGATGAGTCCTTTCGCATGTTAGTCGGAGCAGGCGGTTTATCGGACATCCATGCCGCAAGGGAGGGTGTAGACAAGCGAGCGCGCTATCGCCAAATAATGCCGCAGTTCTGCATAACTGCCAAGAGCCTGGAAGGGGATAACAGGTGCCTCGAGCAAGTGGGTCGAGGTGGCCCTCGACCCTTCCGGATCAGCTCTAGGCCAGCTCAGCCCAGAGGTCGTATTCGTCGGCATCGAATACGGTGACGCTGACAATATCGCCGGGCTGCAGGGTTTGTTCGGTGTTGATATAGACATTGCCGTCGATTTCCGGCGCGTCGGCCATCGAGCGGCCAATGGGACCTTCTTCGTCCACTTCGTCGATCAGCACCTGAATGGTCTTACCGATCTTCTGTTGCAGGCGCTCGGCGCTGATCACCTGTTGGTGAGCCATGAATCGCTCCCAGCGGTCCTCTTTCACCTCTTCCGGCACGGCATCAGGCAGCGCGTTGGCTTGAGCACCTTCAACGTCGGAATACTTGAAGCAGCCCACACGATCGAGCTGGGCTTCGGTCAGCCAGTCGAGCAGATACTGGAAGTCTTCTTCGGTCTCGCCGGGGAAGCCAACGATGAAGGTGGAGCGGATGGTCAGCTCTGGACAGATCTCGCGCCATTTCTTGATGCGCACCAAGGTCTTGTCTTCAAACGCAGGACGTTTCATCGCCTTGAGAATCTTCGGACTGGCGTGCTGGAAGGGGATATCCAGGTACGGCAGGATCTTGCCCTCGGCCATCAGAGGAATCAGTTCATCCACGTGTGGGTAGGGGTAGACGTAATGCAGACGGACCCAGATGCCCAGCTCGCTGAGTGCTTCACACATTTCGGTCATGCGCGATTTGACCGGACGGCCATTCCAGAAGCCGGTGCGGTACTTGATATCCACGCCGTAGGCGCTGGTGTCCTGGGAAATAACCAATAGCTCACGCACGCCGGCCTTGGCCAGGCCTTGCGCTTCGTTGAGCACATCGCCCACCGGGCGACTCACCAGCTTGCCGCGCATGCCGGGGATGATGCAGAAGCTGCAGCTGTGGTTGCAGCCTTCGGAGATTTTCAAATAGGCGTAGTGGCGCGGAGTGAGCTTGACGCCCTGGGGCGGTACCAGATCAAGCAGCGGGTTGTGGTCGGTGCGCGGTGGAATCACTTCATGCACCGCGTTAACTACCTGCTCGTACTGCTGCGGGCCGGTAACTGCCATGACGCTGGGGTGCACATCGCGGATAGCACTTTCCTCTACACCCATGCAGCCTGTGACGATGACCCGGCCGTTGGCGGCGATAGCTTCACCAATCGCATCCAGAGATTCGGCCTTGGCGCTGTCGATAAAGCCGCAGGTGTTGACCACCACTACGTCAGCGTCCTCATAGGTGGGGACCACCTGGTAACCCTCAGTGCGCAGTTGGGTGAGAATGCGTTCGGAGTCTACCAGGGCCTTTGGGCATCCAAGACTGATAAAACCGACTTTGGGACTGGTCGAGGGGACCTGGGACATGCTGAACCTCATGGCTGCGCGGCGTGGGCCGGATACGAAAGCGGAAAGCGGCGTATTCTAGCCGCCTGGGTGGCAGCATGCCATAGCTGAAACCTGCCGCTGGTCTTGCTGTGCCGAGCAGTTTTCAGGCGGAGGCGACCCGCCGGACCGCTGGAGCGGGTCGTCCGAAATAATAACCCTGATAGAAAAGGCAGCCCAGCTGCAGAAGTCGATCGCGCTGCGCCTCGGTTTCCACCCCCTCTGCGATTACCCGCAGATCCAGGCTGTTACCCAAGGCGACGATGGTGCTGACAATGGCCATGTCGTTTGGATCGGTCAACACATCCCTGACAAAGGACTGGTCTATCTTCAGCTGGAATAACGGCAGGCGCTTGAGATACCCGAGTGAGGCGTAGCCGGTACCGAAATCATCCAGAGAAAAGCGCACGCCGCGTTCGCCCAGTATGCGCATCCGTTCTGCAGTGTCCTGTACATCTTCGACCAGGAGGCTCTCTGTGAGCTCGAGCTCCAGTCGCCTTGGATCAAAATGACTCTCATCGAGCAGCGTAAGGACGGTTTGCACAAATCCGGGATGACGGAACTGCTTGGGACTGATATTGACCGCCAGCGTCCTGTCTGCCGTTTCCGGGGATTGTGCCCATTCATCAAGTAGAGTGCAGGCTTCGCGCAGCACCCATTCGCCCAGACTGATAATCAGCCCGCTGGACTCGGCGATAGGGATAAAACTGCCCGGGGGAATAAGGCCTTCGTCAGGGTGGGTCCAGCGCAGCAATGCTTCCATCCCGAGGATCCTGCCTGTGTGGTCCACCTGGGGCTGTACGTGAAGCTGCAACTGATCGAGCTCGATTGCCTTGCGCAGATCAGCCTCTATGCTTGCGCGGCGGCTGGCTTCAGCCTGCATGATTGGATTGAAGAACTGCAGGTTGTTGCGACCCCGCTGTTTTGCCTCATACATGGCCAACTCAGCACGCTTGAGCAGCTCCTCGGGATTGTTCAGACCGTCGCAGAACATCACTATACCGATACTTGCCGTGGCAACATGGCTAGTTCTGCCAATCTGCAGAGGTACACTTATTCGGTCCATGGTGACCTGGGCCAGAATCTTCGCCTGGTCCGCGGCCTCGTTCAGTTGCTGGTGTAACCCCTCAACAAGAAGAACAAACTCATCGCCGCCAAGACGAGCCAGGGAATCGGTAGGGCGCATGCCTTCGCGCAGCCTATCGGCGATCAGCTTGAGCAACTGGTCTCCTTTTTCGTGACCCAGGCTGTCATTGAGGTTCTTGAAGTTATCCAGGTCAATGAACAGCAAGGCCCCCTCAAAACCGGTCTGTTCCTGGTTGGCCAGTGCGTGGCGCACGCGGTCGAGAAACAGACCCCGGTTGGGCAGATCCGTCAGCGGGTCGTAGAAAGCCAACTGGTGGATGGCTTTCTGGATGTTACGGTATTCGGTTATCTCGGTATCGATGCCACATAGGCCGTATACCCGGTCATCGGCGTCGCGCAGGGGGATTTTTACCGAGATGAAGGTGCGTTGGGTGCCTTCGTCGCAGAGCTCGCTTAGCTCCTCATTAGCTGAACGCGCGCCCCGTTCCAGGACAAGTCGGTCGCTGTAATGGCGACGCTCTGCCGTTTCACTTTCGAACAGTTCCCTGTCCGTCTTGCCAAGAACCTCGGTTGGCGTCTTGCCCAGCAGGCCGCAGAGTCGCTGGTTTGCGTACTGGTATCTCAACTCTTCATCCTTGATGTAGATATGCGCCTGAACGCTGTCGAGGATCGTATTCAGCCGTTGTTTACTGGTCTTCAGGTCACGCGTGTGCAGATCGACGCGGTGGCGCAGCAAGAGGTTGAATATGAGCGCGATCACCAGTCCAAGGGCCAGCAGCAGCAAAAGACCGATCATGTAGGGCGGTATCGCCAGCAAACTATTGCGCTGGCTCCAGCGGTGCAGGATCTCATGGTAGGGCGAGTCAGGGTCTGCCTGCCAACGGATAAGGTACGCTTCGATTGCCGCCAGCTCGTTCAGGTGGCGCCCACCTGAGCCGGTATAGAAAAGCCGGGCTGGTTGAAAGATGATCGGTGTCGCCTCGATCCCCATGGTGATTGCCTGCCTGTCTCCATAATGATGATTGCTTACTGCGGCATCCACTTCTCCATTCGCCAGCAGCGCAAAACCCGCTGCATAGTTGCTGACTGACATCCAGGTTACGGTTACACCAAAATTGTCAGCAAGCTGAGTGAGGTAGCGCTCCTGGACCGAGCCGGTCAGCACTGCGACACGCTTGCCATCCAGGTCGGGAATCGCCCGGATCCCTCCACGGGCTCGCTGATAAATTTGCGACCAGCTATGCAGGGCAGGGGTGTCATGAAAGTCCAGTGTCCGAGCCCTGAACTCGCTATGGGCGACATCCGGCATGATGTCGATTGCCCCTGTTTCAAGCAGGTTCAGGCACTGGTCCCATTCGCAGGGCACAGGTGTGATGGTCCAGTCTTCACGACTGGCTATTTCATTGAAAAGATCGCCAAAAATCCCTGACAGTTTGCCTTTGTCATCGAGAAACAGTTTGGGTGGGTTCTGGTATACGCCGATATTCAGCGACTTTTGCGGTGCGGAAATCACCAAGGTAGAAAGCAGACTAATCATGATAGCTAGAATCGTCGCCGCCAGCTTGCGGGTGCGCCATCCGGGAGCAACGGCTGCTCTGGCGTGACGGGTCAGGTACACAAACTTCCCGGATAATCTGATCCTGTCCATAGCCTTGTTTTTTCCTTTACCCTGCAATTTCTACCTACCATTATTCATAGCAGAAAAAAGCACCCTGGTGGATGTTGTTGTGAATTAGAAACACACTCTCGCCCGCAGGGTAGGGCATCGCAAGCGGCGCTGTTGGGAGTGACATGCAAGCGGGCGCGACCTTATGAAGCCTCGCGCCCGCTAAGGTTGCAGCATCGGAATCAACGTTCCTGGATCTGATCCACATCGGACTGTGGGATCTGGTGCATCCGGCCTTCGTTGTCCTTGTAGCGCAGCATTTTGGTGTCTTCATCTATCTCGGGTTTGTCGGATGCCTCGAGGATAGTGCCATCATTGGTAGTGATCAGATAATCGCTGGCGCAGCCGGCCAGGGTCAGAATGCCAAAGCCGCATACCAACGCCATAATCCACTGTTTCATAAGCTTTGTTTCCTTCAGGTTGAGAGTCTTGTTCGCTCATTTGGACTACCGACAGGTGTAGATGTTCAAGGCATAAAAAAACCCCACCGAAGTGGGGTTTTCTGTACTGCGGAGTGCTTACAGCTCAGTGACCGGAATGGACGCTGCGGCTTTCTGGTAGGACTCGATTTCGTTGAAGTTCATGTAGCGGTAGATATCAGCAGACATGCTGTTGAGCTCAGCCGCGTAGCCCATGTATTCCTCAACGGTCGGCAGGCGACCCAGAATCGAAGCAACCGAAGCCAGCTCGGCAGAGGCCAGGTACACATTGGCGCCATCACCCAGGCGGTTCGGGAAGTTCCGCGTGGAGGTGGATACGACTGTGGACTTGGCAGCTACGCGTGCCTGGTTACCCATGCACAGGGAGCAGCCGGGCATTTCCATGCGCGCGCCAGCCTTGCCGTAGATGCCGTAGTAGCCTTCTTCGGTGAGCTGGAACTGATCCATCTTGGTCGGCGGGGCCAGCCACAGACGGGTCGGCAGGGCACCCTTGTTCTTCTCGAGCAGCTTGCCAGCCGCGCGGAAGTGACCGATGTTGGTCATGCACGAGCCGATGAACACTTCGTCGATCTTCTCGCCAGCGACCTGGGACAGCAGACGGGCATCGTCCGGATCGTTCGGAGCACACAGAACCGGCTCTTTCACGTCGGCCAGATCGATCTCGATGATCGCAGCGTACTCGGCGTCCGGATCGGCCTTCATCAGCTTGGGATCGGCCAGCCATGCTTCCATGGCCTGGGCACGACGCTCCAGGGTACGCGGATCCTGATAGCCGTTGGCAATCATCCAGCGCAGCAGGACGATGTTGGACTTCAGGTACTCGGCAACCGACTCTTCGCTCAGGTTGATGGTGCAACCGGCAGCGGAACGCTCTGCAGAGGCGTCGGACAGCTCGAATGCCTGCTCGGCAGTCAGGTGGTCCAGACCTTCGATCTCGAGAATACGGCCGGAGAAGATGTTCTTCTTGCCCTTCTTCTCGACGGTCAGGTGACCTTCCTGGATCGCGTAGTAGGGGATTGCATGGACCAGATCACGCAGGGTGATACCGGGCTGCATTTCGCCCTTGAAGCGCACCAGAACCGATTCCGGCATGTCCAGCGGCATCACGCCGGTGGCAGCGGCAAAGGCTACCAGGCCGGAACCGGCCGGGAAGGAAATGCCCATGGGGAAACGGGTGTGCGAGTCGCCACCGGTACCGACGGTGTCGGGCAGCAGCATGCGGTTCAACCAGCTGTGGATGATGCCGTCGCCAGGACGCAGGGCAACACCACCACGGTTGTGGATGAAGTCAGGCAACGTGTGGTGCGTGGTCACGTCGATGGGCTTGGGGTAAGCCGCGGTGTGACAGAAGGACTGCATCACCAGGTCGGCGGAGAAGCCCAGGCAAGCCAGGTCTTTCAGCTCGTCACGGGTCATCGGGCCAGTGGTGTCCTGGGAGCCAACGGTAGTCATCTTCGGCTCGCAGTAGGTGCCTGGGCGTACGCCCTCAACGTTGCAGGCCTTGCCGACCATCTTCTGCGCCAGGGTGAAACCCTTGGTGCTGGCAGCCGGTACATCGGGCAGGCGGAACAGATCAGCAGCGGGCAGACCCAGTTCGGCGCGAGCCTTGTCGGTCAGACCGCGACCGATGATCAGCGGGATACGGCCGCCGGCGCGTACTTCATCGAGCAGCACCTGAGTCTTCAATTCGAAGGTGGTGATAACTTCATCAGTACCGTGCTTGCAGACCTTGCCGTCATAAACGTAAACGTCGATAACGTCGCCGGTGTTGATTTCGTTGACGTCGAACTCGATCGGCAGGGCGCCGGCATCTTCCATGGTGTTGTAGAAGATAGGCGCGATCTTGTTACCGAAGCAGAAACCACCAGCGCGCTTGTTCGGTACGTAGGGAACGTCGTCGCCGAAGAACCACAGAACCGAGTTGGTAGCTGATTTACGCGAGGAACCGGTACCCACGACGTCGCCTACGTAGGCAACCGGGAAGCCCTTGGATTTGACTTCTTCGATCATCTTCAGCGGGCCGACGGAACCTTGCTCATCAGGCACGATGCCGTCACGGGCCATTTTCAGCATGGCCAGCGCGTGCAACGGGATGTCAGGACGTGACCAGGCATCAGGAGCCGGGGACAGGTCGTCAGTGTTGGTTTCGCCAGGTACCTTGAATACGCTCAGGCTGACTTTTTCGGGAACAGCGGGGCGGTTGGTGAACCACTCGCCATCGGCCCAGGACTGCATGACTTCCTTGGCGTGGGCATTGCCCTTCTTGGCGCGATCAGCGACGTCGTGGAAGGCGTCGAACATCAGCAGGGTGTGCTTGAGTTCCTTGGCAGCAGCAGCGGCCAACTCGTCGTTGTCGAGCAGCTCAACCATGGTGACGATGTTGTAACCGCCCTGCATGGTGCCGAGCAATTCAACGGCGCGCAGTTTGGTCAGCAGCGGGGAGGTGACTTCGCCCTTGGCCACGGCAGCCAGGAAGCCGGCCTTGACGTAGGCGGCTTCATCAACACCCGGGGGTACGCGGTTGGTCAAAAGGTCGAGCAGAAACTCTTCTTCGCCAGCCGGTGGATTCTTCAGCAGGTCAACCAGACCGGCGGTTTGTTCGGCGTTCAACGGCTGGGGCACGATGCCCAAGGCTGCGCGCTCTTCTACATGTTTGCGATAGGCTTCTAGCACAGTTATTACCCTCATCAGTCTGTTCTGCTTGCGGCGGAACGGTCATCCTCACGGACCAGGGAAGCACTGAATAAGCATCTTGCGAAAAGGGAGTTATTCAGTGCTTCCCCTGCATGCCGGACTTAGGGCTGGGGAGCAGGCTCGGCCTGTTGCTACTGGCGGGCAAGCTGGTAACGGATCACGCAGCCCTAACGGCGGGCCGATTCTACAGTAAGCGCCCGGCAAAGTTAAGCTTGAGGGCTCTGTGACCTTCGTATCAGACGCTTATAAAATCGTCAGTGGTGGTTCTGGGGTCAGGAAGACACTTGATTTACCATAGGCCGCCAACGCGGAGCCGGCCATGACAGAAACCTCTTACACCAGCAAAACACCCTGCGTAGGCTTGTGTTCGACAGTCTATGGCGATCTGGTGTGCCGCGGCTGCAAACGCTTCAGCCACGAGATTATCGACTGGAATCGCTACCAGCCTGTGCAGAAAGCTGCGGTCTGGAGCCGCTTGGAACAGTTGCTCGGGCAGATAGTATTGGCGCGGATAGAAGTCGTATCTGCATTGCAACTACGTGAAGCGATGGCAGCCAAGCAGATGCTTTTCAACGAGAGCCAGCCCATGGCGTACCAGGCCTGGCGTCTGTTGAGCCGCGCTGATGCTCCAGCACTTGAAGAATGTGGCATGCGGGCACGACAGGGCTATACGGATCTCACACTGAAGCAGCTACGCGAGGAGATCGACAGGGACTATTTCAGCCTGTCGGAAGCTTATTATCAAAGGTATGCGGCCGGAAACACCTCCGGCTGAGCAGCAAGCCGTAAGCCCAAGCTGCAAGCGACAGGCTACAAGCCAAAGCCAGAGCCAAAACTTCCAGCTTCCTGCTCCGCCCCCTGCTTTTAACTTGCCGCTTGAAGCTTGAAGCTTGCCGCTGCCTTTATTTCTCCAGCAGGTCTTCCAGGTGCGCCATGGTGTCTTCGGGCTTGAGGACCAGGATGTCGCTTTCCAACTGATCAAGAATGACCTCGGCTGTATTGCCGATCAGTGCGCCGGCAATGCCCTTGCGGCCTACAGTACCGATGACGGTAACGCTGGCACCGATCTGCTTGGCTACTTTCGGAATCAATGTGTCAGCCGGACCTTCGTCGATATGCACATGACCATCATCCAGCTGATGACCGCTGATGTAGCGCTCTGACTCGTCGCGGTAACGTGCTGCAATGTTTTCGCGCAGCTGATACACCGGATCCGAGGCGGACATCATTGGCGCCGGGTGAGCGCTGACCAGATGCAGGCTGCCGTTGATCATGTCGACGATATCCGCGGCGTGGCTAACGATGGTGTCATGCAGTACATGGTGCTGGTCGTCATGATTGCCGACGTCTACGGCTGCCAGGACGCTACCTTTCATCCAGGAAGCTGTGGTTTTTACCAGCAGGATCGGAGCAGGGCAGTAACGCAGTAGCTTCCAGTCGTCCGGCGTGAGAAGAGCCTTTTTCAAGGGGCTGTCAGGCAGGTGCTGTTTGACGACCAGGCCGCAACCTTCGGAGGCTGCCACGTGCACGACGGTGTCGGTCAAATTGTTGTGCCACGCCTGAGTCGCTTGTGCCTTGAAACCTTCTGCCTTGAGCTCGGCACAAAGCTTGTCCAGCATAGGCTGGTGGCTGTTGCGGTTCTCGCATACGAGCAGGTGCAAATCCGACTCAATGACCCCCGCGATCAGTTTGGCGCGCATCAACGCCAGCTGTTCGGTTTGTGTCGGATCGATCACAACCAGGATCCGCTTGATTGCTTGCATGGCCTTTCTCCCTGTTTTTTGATTTAACCAGTTTTATTTCTACCACCAATGTAGCCTGTTTTTTCCTGAACGCTGTTGATTTGGATCAAACCTGCTGAGTGCAAGGATCTCGCGAGTCGTGGATAATGCGCTGATTACGCTACATTAACTCCCTATCGTGACCTCCATGACCCTGCCACAAGAACTTATCGATTTCCTTCCCTCGCGAACATCCGGAATGTGGGTGGAACAAGCGCTGGCCCATCCCGCCGAGCTTTTGATTGATCATGCCAATTGCGAGAAAAAGGCAGCTTCAACGGCGCTGAATCTGATGTTCCGGTATGTTGACAAGCCCGAGCTACTACAGAAGATGTCACGTCTCGCCCGTGAAGAGCTTCGACACTTCGAGCAAGTGACCGCAATCATGCAGCGTCGTGGAATCGCTTATCGGGGTCTTTCTGCCAGCCATTATGCCCAACGTCTGCGCCAGCACGTGCGCACGACCGAGCCTGGACGTCTGGTGGATACCCTGATTATCGGCGCCTTTATCGAGGCCCGTTCCTGTGAGCGGTTTGCCTGTCTGGCTCCGCATCTGGATGAGGAACTGGGCGATTTCTACCGCTCATTGCTCAAATCCGAAGCCCGGCATTATCGCGATTACCTTACTCTTGCGCGGCAATATGCCGATGCACCGATCGAGGACCGCATAGCCGAATTCGCTGTGATAGAAGGCCAGGCTATGATCGAAGATGATTCGGAGTTTCGCTTTCACAGCGGTACAGTTGATGGTTCAGCCAAACTCGCCTGAAAAGCCGGTCATGACCCGTCTATAATGGGGGTGAATGCAGCATTCAGGTCTGGACATTTTCAAGGAGTTTCAATGCAACAGCCAATGACCGGAAACCCTATGTTACCCAGAGCCGCAAAGCTGTTTGTTTTGCTCGCGAGTGTCCTGATACCGTCGTTATCCTTTGCTGCGGTTCCGCTTTGCGAGCGGATAGTGGCAACCGGCAACCCCCAGTACCCACCCATTCTCTGGGTCGATCCTGAAGACGATAGCCGGCTGATCGGCGCCGGGGCCGAGCTTCTTGAGCAGGCTCTTGCACAGAGCGATGTCAAGCTGGACATGCTGAATGTCGGGCCCTGGTCACGTGCCCAGGAAGAAGCGCGAAGCGGTCGTGTGGATATGCTCGCCGGTGCGTTTCTTACCCGCCAGCGTCTGGGCTATATGGATTACATCCATCCCGCCTATGCGGACGTGCCCAGTGTCATCTTTGTGCGTTCCGACGGAATCTTTCCATACAGTGGCTGGGAAGACTTGCGTGGCAAGACCGGCAGCACCGTGCTCAACAACAGCTTCGGCAACCAATTTGACCGCTTCGCAGCGGATAATCTGCAGATCGAATCAGTACCTTCGGTGGAGCAATCCTTCCAGAAACTGCTGCGTGGAAGGGCCGATTACGTGATTTACGAGCGTTATCAGGGCCTGGCTATCGCTCAGCAGATGGGCATTGCAGACAAGTTGGATGTGCTCGACGGCTCCCTCATGACTGAGCAACTGTACCTGACCCTGTCGCATAATTCGGCATGCAATTCTTCCGATCTTCGGGCAGCCCTGGCACAGGCCATGTTTGACCTCTCCCGTTCCGGTGTACCCCAACAGTTGCTGGAAAAATACCGCGAGATCTGGGCGCAGCAGCTGGTTACGTCAGGCGCAGTGCCTGGTCCGATAGTCAACGAATAACGGAACAGTTCGTTTCCCGTTGCACTGCTCCCGCACAGTTGCTGTCGCTGGTATGCTGTTGGGGTATTTTTCCCCGCAACTGTATGGTGCTGACCAGATTACCGCTCCATTAAGGTAAAAAGGCATGCAGGAGAACAGTGATGAGCAGCCTTTTATACCAACAGATCGCCCGACAACTGGCCGATGACATACGCAAAGGGTTCTACAAACCCGGTGAGCGAGTTCCCTCGGTGCGGAAATTGAGCACCCAGAAGGGGGTCAGCCACGCCACCGTGTTGCACGCCTATGCCACGCTGGAAGATCAGGGCCTGATAAGGGCCAGGCCCCAGTCTGGCTATTTCGTCCACAATACGCCCGCGCTGACTGCGCCGACACCACCTATCGCACGGGTCGAACAGCCCTATGCGGTGACTCGTAGCGGCATTATCAGCGAGATTTTGCATCAGTCCCGCCGGGAGGGTGTTATTCCACTGGGGGCCGCCGTGCCTTCGAGCCAGTATCTGCCGCTGCGGGCTCTCCACCAACAGATGAGCAAGGTCACGCGGTTTCACAGCCAAAAAGCCTACAGCTACATTTTCAGCCCCGGCTACGAGCCACTGCGTAGACAGATTGCTATTCGCATGCGTGATGCCGGCGCGGTTGTCGATCCGTCCCAGATCGTGATAACCAATGGATGCGTTGAAGCTATTCAGTTGTGCCTGCGCTCGGTTACCAATCCCGGCGATCTGATTGCTACGGAGGCTCCGAGCTATTACGGACTGGTGCAGCTTTGCGATCTGTTGGGGCTGAAGGTGATAGAAATACCGACCGACCCCGATAGCGGCCTGAGCCTTGAATCCCTGGAAAAAGCGGCGGACAAATGGCCAATCAAGGCGCTTGTTCTCACCGCACGTGCGGGCAATCCCATGGGTGCAACCATGCCCGAGGACCGGCAGCGGAAGCTGGTGGCCATGATGGCCAAGCGTTGCTTGCCGATCATTGAAGACGACATCTACGGGGAGCTGATGTTCGAGCCCGGACGTTCCAAGGCGCTAAAGGCCTTTGATTGTTCGGACACCGTGATGTACTGCTCGAGTTTTTCCAAGACCATTTCACCGGGCGTTCGAACGGGCTGGGTCATCGCCGGGCGGCATCAGAGCGCCATCGAAAAGCTCCAGACCTTTACCACGCTGTCAGCCTGCAGTGTGAGTCAGATGTCGGTGGCGGCGTATCTGGAAAATGGCGGTTACGATCGGCATCTGCGCTATTTGCGACAGGAGTACCGTAAAAATCTGAGCAGCTTTCAGCTGGCCGTGCAGCAATATTTCCCCGAGGGTACGCAGATCACCCGACCTGCAGGCGGATTCATTTTATGGATCAGCCTGCCTGGCGATATAGACGCACAAAGACTGTTCGAGCAGGCTTTGGAGCACAACATCAGTATTGCGCCCGGTGCGGTGTTCAGTCATTCGGAACAGTTCAACCACTGTTTGCGATTGAACTGTGGTGTGCCGTGGAATCGGGAAACCGAGGCGGCGGTGATGACGCTAGGTGTTCTGGCTAAGGGGTTATTGAGTAAAAACAAGGTGGTAGAGGCGGTTGATGAGGAGGTGGCTTAAGTAGGGATTGGTGGTTTTCGGACCCTTCCCGGCGGGGCCGCCGGCCCCACTGGCCCCGGCGCGAAAATAGGGCCCGATCCGGACTATCGCGCCGCCAGAATGGCCCGCGCGACCCTTGAGCCATTTTCTCTGCCCAGCACCAAGTTGATGCGCGCACCGGCGTTCACCAGCAGATCGAGATCGATACCGGTCTCGATTCCCATGCCGTTCAGCATGTACAGCACATCTTCGGTCGCCACATTGCCGGTGGCACCCTTGGCATAGGGGCAGCCGCCCAGTCCGGCAACTGAACTGTCGAATACGCTCACCCCCTCCAGCAAGCTGGCATAGATGTTGGCCAACGCCTGGCCGTAGGTATCGTGAAAATGCCCAGCCAGTTGCTCGCGTGGTACGTGCTTGGCTACTGCTTCGATCAGGGCTCGGGTTACACCAGGTGTGCCGGTGCCGATGGTGTCGCCCAGGGATACCTCGTAGCAGCCCATGGCGTGGAGTTCGCGGGCAACACTGGCGACCTGGTCAGCCGGTACTTCACCCTGGTAGGGACAGCCGAGCACGCAGGAGATATAGCCGCGTACCTTTACATCCGCCTTTTGCGCGGCTTCCAGCACGGGTGCGAAACGCTCGATGCTTTCAGCAATCGAGCAATTGATATTGCGCTGGGAGAACGCCTCGGACGCTGCGGCAAATACTGCCACTTCGCGCACACCGGCTTCCAGGGCGGCCTCCAGACCTTTCATGTTCGGCGTCAGGGCGGAATAACTGACGCCGGAATGCTGTTTGATCGCCGCGAATACCTCGGCCGATCCGGCCATCTGTGGCACCCACTTTGGCGATACGAAGCTACCGACTTCGATATGACGTATACCTGCGGCGCTCAGATCGTCTACCAAGCGCACCTTGTCAGTCACGGCGATCGCCTGCGACTCATTCTGCAGACCGTCCCGCGGCCCGACATCGACCAGACGCACGGATTGCGGCATATTCATGGGGTTGCCTCCAGTTCGACCAACAAAGCGCCTTCGTTAACCAGCTCTCCCTCGCTACAAAATATCGCGGTGACGGTGCCGGCATGGGGAGCGCGGATGCTGTGTTCCATTTTCATTGCTTCGACCACCAGCAGTGCCGCTCCGGCCTCCACCTGGTCACCGGTAGTGACCAGCAAACGCACAATGCTGCCATTCATGGGTGCCTGCAAGCCACCCGCATGTTGCTGGGCCTGATCGACGCGGCTGATGGGATCAACCTGTTCGATTTTGAGCCACTCGTTCTGCCATTGCAGAAATAGCGCCTGGCCGCGAACAACGACTGCATGGCGCTGCAAAACACCGTCATGGATAACGGTCAGTTGGCCACTGGCCGGATCAAAGCTGCTGCCGCTTATGTTGACGTTATTCAGCTGACGCTCATCGTTACCGCATTGCAGGTGCAGCCGGCTGGTGGTGGGGAGCCCGCTGCGCCATCCGCTGGGTAAAGTGCTCCAGGGCGATTGGGGGTCGTCCGTGCGCTTTATCTGAGGTAGGCAAAGTAGCCAGGCGGCGCCAGCCAGTTGCCAGAAATCCCCGCTTAGCTCTGTCTTTTCCGGTAGTAGCTGTTCGGCATGGCGGGGGATGAATCCGGTATCCAGTTCTGCGTTGGCAAAGGCAGGGTGATCGATGATGCGACCAAGGAACGTCAGATTGGTCTGTACGCCGGCAATGGCGGTTTCACGGAGCATAGCCAACAGTTTAAGCCGCGCAGCTTCGCGTGTTTCGCCCCAGGCGATGACCTTGGCCAGCATTGGATCGTAAAAGGGTGATACTTCGTCGCCCTCGCAGATACCCCCATCCAGCCGTCTACCCACACCCGGCTGGGATTCGCGATATAGCTCAAGGGTACCACTGGCTGGCAGGAAATCATTCAGCGGATCTTCCGCATAAAGGCGGGCCTCTATCGCATGCCCCTGTAACGGAACCTCGTGCTGCTGCATTGGCAATGGCAGGCCCTGGGCAATGCGCAATTGCCAGGCCACCAGGTCCTGGCCGGTGATGGCTTCGGTAACCGGGTGCTCGACCTGCAGCCGGGTATTCATCTCCATGAAGTAGAAGCGTTCCTGCTCATCGAGCAGAAATTCGACCGTGCCGGCCCCCACGTAATCGATTGCCTTCGCGGCCTGCACAGCCGCCTCACCCATTGCCTGACGAAGTGTTGCTGACAGGCCGGGGGCGGGGGCTTCTTCTATCACTTTCTGGTGCCGGCGCTGGATCGAGCAGTCACGTTCGTTCAGATGGATGCAGTTGCCTTGCTGATCGGCAAATACCTGGATCTCGATATGCCGCGGCTTGCCCAGATACCGCTCGACCAGCATGCGGCTATCGCCAAAGGCGGATTTCGCCTCCCGTTGGGCGGATTCCAGAGCTTCGGCTAGATCGGTCTCACCCTCGACTACCTTCATACCCTTACCGCCACCGCCGGCTACGGCCTTGAGCAGAACCGGGTAGCCGATGCGTTCGGCGGCGGTGCGGAAGGTAGCCAGGTCCTGATCGGCACCGTGATAACCCGGTACCAGGGGGACGCCAGCGGTCTCCATCAATGCCTTGGCGGCGGATTTGCTACCCATGGCATCAATTGCACTGGCCGGCGGACCAATAAAGATCAGGCCCTCAACGGCGCAGGCCCGGGCAAATTCGGCATTTTCTGAAAGAAAACCGTAGCCGGGATGAATCGCTTGGGCGCCGCTCTGCCGGGCGGCAGCCAGCACCAGATCGCTACGCAGATAACTGTCCGCCGGCTTGGCACCGCCAAGGTTGATTGCCATGTCGGCTTCAAGCACGTGCCGCGCATGGCGGTCGATATCGCTATACACCGCCACGGTCCGGATGCCCATGGCTTTTGCAGTACGCATGATCCGGCAGGCGATTTCGCCGCGGTTGGCTACCAGCAGGCAGGTGATGGGGGAAGTTGAAATCTCACGCGGCTTACCCATTTCAGTACTCCTGCCAGGACGGTTTGCGTTTATCGAGAAACGCGGTCAGACCTTCCTGGCCCTCAGGGCTTACCCGTACGCGGGCGATGGCTGCCTCGGTATAACGGCGCAGGGCCGGCGACAGTTCACCATGTTTGACCTCCTGCAGCAGCGCCTTGGTCGCACGCATCGCGGCGGGGCCGTTTTGCAGCAGGTTGGTAGTCCAATCGTTCACCGCCTGGTCCAGCTCTTGAGCGGAATAAGTGGCTGCAAGCAAGCCGAGATGTTGCGCCTGCTTCCCATCAAAACGCTCGGCGGTCAGTGCGTAGCGGCGGGTCGCACGCTCACCGATCGCCTTGACCACGTAAGGGCTGATCACCGCCGGCAGAATGCCGATGCGCACCTCGGAAAGGCTGAACAGACTGTCCTCGGCGCCAATGGCCATGTCGCAGCAACTGATCAGCCCCAGCGCGCCGCCGAAGGCCGCGCCCTGAACGATAGCGAGAGTGGGTAGCTTGAGCTGGAACAGGCTGGCCATCACCTGTGCCAGTTCGCGGGAATCATTGAGGTTGGCGTTGTAATCGAGCTTCGCGCTTTCCTGCATCCAGGCCAGATCGGCACCGGCGGAAAAATGCTTGCCACGGCCACGCAGCAGAAGAAAACGCAACCCGGGCCGGGCTTCGATTTCATCGAATGCCAGCAACAGCTCGCGGATCATCTCGGCGTTGAAAGCATTTTTCTTCTCCGGCCGATTGAGCCACAGTGTGGCCACGTCGTTCGGGGAGAATTCGAGCTGTAGTGTTTTGAAGTCGGGCATTTCGGTCTCTGTTTTCTCGTAAGCCGCAAGCCGCAAGCTTCAAGCGGCAAGCAGGGCGTGCAAATGTATAGTCGTTTGGCTAGGCCTGCTGATTCCCTGCGTTTAGCTCGCAATCAACACGTTCGTGCGAGCCGCTTGAAGCTTGAAGCTCGCGCCGAAGGCGCGCCCTACATCCTAAATACCCCAAACCGTGTCTGTTCAATCGGTGCATTCAACGCGGCTGATATAGCCAGCCCCAGCACATCGCGGGTCTGGGACGGGTCGATGACGCCGTCGTCCCAGAGCCGTGCGCTGGAATAGTAGGGGTGGCCCTGGTGTTCGTACTGGTCGAGTATCGGTTGGCGTAGCGCCTGCTCCTGTTCGGGGCTGAAGGTGTCGCCGCTGCGTTGGGCTTGCTCGTGCTTGACCTGCACCAGCACACCGGCGGCCTGCTCACCACCCATCACCGAGATGCGCGCATTGGGCCACATCCACAGCAGACGAGGCTCGTAGGCGCGGCCGCACATGCCGTAGTTGCCGGCACCGAAGCTGCCGCCAATGATCACGGTAAATTTGGGTACCCGTGCGCAGGCAACTGCGGTGACCAGCTTGGCACCGTGTTTGGCAATGCCGCCGGCTTCATATTTCTGGCCGACCATAAAGCCGGTGATGTTCTGCAGGAAGACCAGCGGGATACCACGCTGGCAGGCCAGCTCGATAAAGTGTGCACCCTTTTGCGCTGACTCGCTGAATAGCACGCCGTTATTGGCGACTATAGCAACGGGATAGCCGTGCAGATGAGCGAAACCACACACCAATGAGCTACCGTACAGCGCCTTGAACTCGTCGAATACCGAATCGTCCACCAGCCGGGCAATGACTTCCCGCACGTCATAGGGCTGTTTTGCGTCAGCCGGCACGATGCCGTACAGATCTGTAGCGGGGTAGCGGGGCGGTAGTGCCGGTTTGCATTGCAGCTCACCCGCCTTGCGCCAGTTCAGGTTGGCAATGCAGCGCCGCGCAATGGCCAGTGCGTGTTCGTCATCCTCGGCGTAATGATCAGCCACGCCTGAGGTCTTGCAGTGCACGTCGGCCCCGCCCAGATCCTCGGCGCTGACGACTTCGCCAGTGGCAGCCTTGACCAGCGGCGGACCGGCGAGAAAAATCGTCGCCTGCTCGCGCACCATGATGGCTTCATCCGCCATCGCCGGCACATAGGCGCCACCGGCCGTGCAGGAGCCCATCACCACCGCGATTTGCGGAATGCCCTTGGCGCTCATATTGGCCTGGTTATAGAAAATGCGGCCGAAGTGCTCGCGGTCAGGAAAGACTTCATCCTGACGGGGCAGGTTGGCGCCGCCGGAGTCGACCAGGTAAATACAAGGCAGGCGATTCTGTTCGGCAATGGTCTGGGCGCGCAGGTGCTTTTTTACCGTGAGCGGATAGTAGGAGCCGCCTTTGACCGTCGCGTCGTTGGCCACGATCAGGCATTCCACTCCCTCCACCCGGCCAATACCCGCAATCAATCCTGCCGCCGGAACGTCTTCGCCATAAACCTCGTGGGCGGCAAGCTGGCCAATCTCGAGAAACGCCGAGCCCGGATCAAGCAGGGCATCGATGCGCTGCCGTGGCAACAGCTTGCCCCGCGACAGATGCCGCTCCTGCGCCTTGGGCCCGCCGCCCTGGCTGATTTGTGTCAGGAGTTGTTGCAGCTCATCGACCAGGTGGCGCATGGCGTTGGTGTTGGCCGCGAAATCGGGGGAGCCGGGGTGTATCTGGGTATTGAGCACGCTCATTGCCCTGACCCCATGCGCAGCGACAAGCTACAAGCTACAAGCCGCAAGCTGCCCGTCGTGGCCCTATCAATAAGCTTCCACACTGACTGCTTGCCGCTTGCAGCTTGAGGCTTGAAGCTGGTTTCAGCGTGTCTCATTAAACAACTCCCGCCCAATCAGCATGCGTCGGATTTCGCTGGTACCCGCGCCGATTTCGTAGAGCTTGGCGTCGCGCAGCAAGCGACCGGCGGGGTAATCGTTGATATAGCCGTTACCACCGAGAATCTGGATGACGTCCAGGGCCATCTGGGTGGCGCGTTCAGCGGTGTAGAGGATTACGCCGGCGGCGTCCTTGCGGGTAGCCTCGCCACGGTCACAGGCTTGCGCCACGGCATACAGGTAGGCACGACTGGCATTGAGCTGCGTGTACATGTCGGCGACCTTGCCCTGGATCAACTGGAATTCGCCGATGCTCTGGCCAAACTGCTTGCGGTCATGAATATAGGGTACGACCTCATCCAGACACGCCTGCATGATGCCCACCGGGCCGCCTGCCAGCACTACGCGCTCGTAATCCAGGCCGCTCATCAGGACCTTAACGCCCAGGTTCAGGCCGCCCAGGATGTTTTCAGCTGGTACTTCTACGTTGTCGAATATCAATTCACAGGTGTTGGAGCCGCGCATGCCCAGCTTGTCCAGCTTCGGGCCTCGGGAAAAGCCTTGCCAGTCACGCTCGACCAGAAACGCGGTAATGCCGTGGGGGCCTTTTTCCGGCTCGGTCTTGGCGTAGATCACGTAGACATGGGCGTCGGGGCCGTTGGTGATCCACATCTTGGTGCCGTTCAGCACGTAGTGGTCACCGCGCTTGTCGGCGCGCAATTTCATGCTGACCACATCGGAGCCGGCGTTCGGTTCACTCATGGCCAGCGCGCCGATATGCTCGCCACTGATCAGTTTGGGCAGATACCGGGCTTTCTGCTCGGCACTGCCGTTGCGGTTGATCTGGTTGACGCACAGGTTCGAGTGCGCGCCATAGGACAGTCCCACAGACGCCGAGGCGCGGCTAATTTCTTCGATGGCCACCACGTGGGCCAGGTAGCCCAGGCCGGCGCCTCCATCCTCTTCAGGCACCGTGACACCGAGCAAGCCGAGATCGCCAAAGCGGCGCCACATTTCATTGGGGAACTGGTTGTCGCTGTCGATGCTGGCTGCGCGCGGGGCGAGTTCCGCACTGCAGAAGGCGCGTACCTGCTCGCGCAGCATGTCGATGGTTTCGCCCAGGGCGAAGTTCAGGGAGGTGTAATGCATGAAATCACCTTTTATTTTTGTAGTAGATGATCAGGCGCTGATCGGGCGTCCGGACAGTGTTCGGGTCAGTGCTGCATGACAGCGTTCCTCAGCGGTATCCAGCTCGATCTGCATTTGTTGGATGTCGAGCATCTGTTGCTCGAGCTGCGCCCGACGCTCGGCGATTTTGCCAAGCATGGTATTGAGCTGTTTCTGGTTGTCGCCCATGGGGTCATACAGGCTTATCAACTCACGGCATTCCGCCAGGGAAAAACCGATGCGTTTGCCGCGCAGAATAAGCTTCAAGCTGACCTTGTCACGGGCGGAATAAACGCGCTCCTGACCACGACGTTCCGGGCTCAGCAACCCTTGTTCTTCATAGAAACGGATTGCGCGGGTGGTGATGTCCAGTTCGCGGGCGAGGTCGGAAATAGAATAGGTGAGGGGCTGCATGGGGAAACCTTCAATTTGACCTTTACGTTAACGTAAAGCTGTTGACGCAGCCTGTCAATGGGAGGTTAAGGTGGGCTAGGGGAAGACCCCGGCACATGAAGCGCCGGGGCTGAAACAGAAATCAGGACGCTGCAAGAGCTGCGTCGCGCTCCTTGTTCATCTTTCGTTCGAGCTGTTGGGACAGCTCGATGATCTGTTCACGCATCCAGCGGTTGGCCGGATCCTGGTCGGTACTCTCGTGCCAGAACAGGTGCGTCTCGATGGGGGGTACGTCATCGATGGGCAGCTCGACGTAATGCAGGTTGTGCCGGCGGGCAAAACGCTCGTGCACGGTCATCACCATATCGGTGGAGTCGAGTACCAGAGGCGCCATCTGGTAATGCTGCGAGCGCAGCACCACGCGACGCTGGATGCCGATCTTGCCCAGGGCCAGGTCCACATGGCCCAGACCGTTGCGACGGCTGGAGATATGGATGTGCGACTGGGCCAGATAGTCATCCAGAGTGATCTTGTTCTTGGTCGCCAGGGGATGATCCTTGCGCATCACACAGACATAGCGGTCCTCGAACAATTTGACGTGACGGACCTGGGTATCGGTATTCAACGGCGCATCGATGGCGAAATCAAGACGGCCGGCCGCCAGTTCCTTGGTGGTTTCGCGGCGCTTGGTGAGAAAGCTGTCAATATTGATATTGACGGCCAGGCGACGGATCCGGGAAGCCAGGTTCGGTAGAATCACCGCCTCGGACAGATCGGTCATGCTAATGCGATAGGTCTTGGTGGCTTCGTCAGGATTGAAGCTGCGACTCTCCTGCACAGAGACCCGCAGCAGTTGCAACGCATGACGGACCGGCGTAATGATGTTCTGCGCCATGGGTGTGGGCACCATGCCCTGGGCAGTGCGTACGAATAACGGATCGTTGAAAGTTTCACGCAGGCGGGCGAGGGCGTTACTCACTGCGGGCTGGGTAATACCCACTATCTGACCGGCGCGGGTCAGGTTGGCTTCGGTATATATGGCGTCGAACACAATGAACAGGTTCAAGTCGACTTTACTGAGGTTCATCGCAACATCATCCTTCATAGGGCGTGGGACGGCGTGACTCAAGACGAGACATCACCGAGGCATCATAAGCGAAGTATATATTGCTTATGAATGTTAATACACGCGGAAAATAGGTTAGATAAATCGATTCGCCTCATCTAGCATCGTTGGTGTCGCTTACACATTGTCACTGAAAAAGGCACGCAACTATGGATTTCGGATACTCCCCCAAGGTTAAAGACTTGCGCGAACGCGTTGATGCATTCATGCAGGAACATGTATTCCCGGCCGAGCATATCTTCCACGAGCAAGTGAACGAAGGCGATCGCTGGCAGCCTACCGCCATCGTTGAAGAGCTTAAAGTCAAGGCTCGCGCTGCTGGCCTGTGGAACCTGTTCCTGCCCGAGTCCGAACTGGGCGCTGGCTTGACCAACCTTGAATACGCACCACTGGCTGAACTGATGGGCCGTTCTGGTCTGGCTTCCGAGGCATTCAACTGCAGCGCGCCTGACACCGGCAACATGGAAACCATCGTGCGCTACGGCAACGAAGAGCAGAAGGAGCGTTGGGTCAAGCCGCTGCTGGCTGGCGAAATCCGTTCCTGCTTTGGCATGACCGAGCCTGGCGTTGCTTCATCTGACGCCACTAATATGCAGGCCAATGCCCGCCGCGAAGGCGATGAGTGGGTTATCAACGGTCGCAAGTGGTGGACTTCAGGCGCTTGCGATCCACGCTGCAAGATCATGATCTTCATGGGTCTGACCAATCCCGATGCGCCTCGTCACCAGCAGCACTCGATGATTCTGGTGCCCATGGACACCCCCGGCGTGAAAGTGATTCGTCCGCTGCCGGTATTCGGCTATGACGATGCGCCACACGGCCATGCTGAAGTTACCCTGGACAACGTTCGCGTTCCCTACGAAAACGTGTTGCTGGGTGAAGGTCGTGGTTTTGAAATCGCTCAGGGTCGCCTCGGGCCAGGTCGTATTCACCACTGCATGCGCTCCATCGGTGCCGCCGAACGCGCACTGGAACTGATGTGCAAGCGTTCAGTAGAGCGTGAGGCATTCGGCAAGCGTCTGGCTCAGTTGGGTGGCAACATCGACCTGATCGCCGAGTCGCGCATCGAGATCAACCAGGCTCGCCTGTTGACTCTGAACGCCGCTTACATGATGGATACCGTGGGCAACAAGATCGCCAAGAGCGAAATTGCCCAGATCAAGGTAGTCGCACCGAACGTTGCGCTACGCGTGATTGACCGTGCTATCCAGATGCACGGTGGTGCAGGTGTGTCGGAAGATACTCCGCTGGCACACATGTATGCCATGCAGCGCACGCTGCGTTTGGCCGACGGTCCGGACGAAGTACACCGCGCCGCGATTGGCAAGATCGAGTTGGGTCAGTACATGAAGCGCTAAGCTTCACCTGGCTCCGGCCGGAAACAAAAAACCGCTCCTTGTGAGCGGTTTTTTTGTGGCTGCGTTCTGATGTGGACAAACAATGTGGATAAACAAGGAATGCGCGCAAGCGAACGCCCACCCGCTTTAACGGGTGCGCATATCAGATCTGGCGTTGGCGTTGGCCGGTTTGGCCGGAACTGCCGGGAGCAGCGCCCCGGATTAACGAGCGCGGTAGGTAATGCGACCCTTGGTCAGGTCGTAGGGCGTCAGTTCGACGCGTACCTTGTCACCGGTCAGGATGCGGATGTAGTTCTTGCGCATCTTGCCTGAAATGTGGGCAGTAACGACGTGACCGTTTTCCAGTTCAACGCGGAACATGGTGTTCGGCAGTGTGTCTACAATGGTGCCTTCCATTTCAATACTGTCTTCTTTCGCCATTAAGCAAAGGCCTCTCAAATTACGGAATATCAGCGGGACACCAATGCAGCGCCCGCAAAAAAGGTGAGCAATTGTGCCTGAAAATCGCCCAACAACCAAGTTTGATCGGCTTTATTTAGCCAGCTGGGCGATTCATCACCGCTTTTGCTGGTGATCAGTAGCTTGGGGAGGCATTTAATTCACACGCATCCAGCGTTGATTGACTAGCATTTCCAGCGGCCGGTACTCGGTCTTGTAGCTCATCTTGCGGCAGTTTTTTATCCAGTAGCCCAGATAAACGCCTTGCAGTCCGGTGCGCCGGGCTTCCGCGACCTGCCAGAGGATGGCAAACCGCCCAAGACTACGACGTGGGTACTGCGGATCAAAAAAAGTGTAAACCGCTGAAAGTCCATTGTGCATATGGTCAGTAACTGCCACGGCCAGCAGTTGCCCATCAAGGCGAAATTCGTAGAAGAGGCTGAAGGGCCAGTCCCGGACGAGAAAGGAGCCGAACTGTTCGCGGGTCGGTGGATACATATCCCCATCTGCATGGCGCGATTCGATATAACGAGCGTACAACTGATATATCTCGTCAGTCACCCTGGGCGGATGAGCTGTTACCTGCAGGTCGGCATTACGTTTGATGATGCGTTTTTGCTGGCGACTTGGTGAAAAGTCTGCGGCCGGTATGCGCGATGCGATGCAGGCACTGCATGCCTGGCAGTGGGGGCGGTAAAGATGATCACCGCTACGCCGGAACCCCAGCTCCGAAAGATGGCTGTAGGTTTCTACGTCAATGGGTGTTTGCGGATCGAGAAAAAGGGTGGTTGCGCGCTCATTTTCCAGATAGCTGCAGGCATGGGGATGCGTGGCGTAAAATTTCAGATGAGCGAGGTTGGTCATGGACGGTTGCTCGACAGTATGTTCGATGCTGCGTATGCGTCAGTATAAGCGTTGCTCGGCCAGCTACAACTCATCAGCGCCCCAGAGTCCGATAGTGGGCGCAGGGCAAAGCAGTTGCAGTTTTGCCAGAAAGGCATTCCGGCTGATAGATTCAGCTCCCAGACTGAACAGGTGTTCGGTTGGCATCTGACAATCAATCAATTGGAAGCCCCATTTTTCGAGCTTTCCGACCAGATATATGAAAGCAGCCTTGGATGTGTTGCTGCGGCGACTGAACATGGACTCGCCAAAGAACACTTTCCCCAGTGCAACCCCATACAGGCCTCCCACAAGGTGGCCCTCTTGCCAGACTTCGACGGAATGGGCGATGCCCAGTTCGTGCAGCCGGCAGTAGGCAAATTGCATCTCCGAGGTGATCCAGGTGCCGTCGGTATAATCTCGCGGTTGTGCACAGGCATGGATCACTTCGGCAAAACTGCGGTCCAAGGTGATCTCGAGGTCAGCTGTGCGCATGAATTTCTGCATACTGCGCGATATATGCAGGTGGGCAGGGCGCAGAATGGTGCGTGGATTGGGAGACCACCACAGCAGCGGTTGGCCGTCCTGGTACCAGGGGAAAATGCCCCGACTGTAGGCTTCTATCAAGCGTTCTGGCGACAGGTCGCCGCCCGCTGCAAGCAATCCGTCAGGTTCGGTCAGTGCCCGGTTGTGGGGCGGAAAAGCCAGGCTGTCGGAGCGCAGCCATGTAAGCTGTGGCATCAGTCAGCACCTTGTTCCGAACGTGGGAGCCACGATCTTGAATGTTTAAACAGTTTATCAAGATACTGATATAAGTTATTGTGATTCATGAATATAATTTCAATATGTGATCCAATACCATCCACCGGTGAGACCCGACGCTTATACTCGTTTCTGAAACCTGACTGCCGCGCGTCCAGGCAGTTGTGAATTCCCCGCCCGGACATCGTACAATGTTCGGCTGAACAACGACGGAAGCCAGTCTTTTGAAGGATACCAAAGCCCGCAAAGCCCCGCCCGTGTGGCGTGAACAGCTGACACTGCGCCTTCGCGAGGGCGCACTGCTGGCGATGATCGCCCTGTGCCTGTACCTGAGCATGGCGCTGTTGAGCTATGACACCTCTGATCCGGGCTGGACACGTAGCGGCGGCACCGGTGAAGTGGGTAACGCTGGCGGTAGCATGGGTGCCTGGATTGCTGATGTGTTGTTGCTCTCCCTGGGCTATCTGGCTTACCTGTTTCCGGTGATTGTGGCGGTGAAAGTCTGGCAGATGTTCCGCCGCCGTCATTTGCCCTTTATCTGGAATGGCTGGCTGTTCTCCTGGCGTCTGATTGGTTTTGTATTGACCTTGTTGGCCGGCACTGCTCTGGCTGCGCTGCATGGTAGTGCGCCAGATAACTTCCCGAATATAGATGGCGGTGGCGGGGGCGGTGTTCTCGGGGAGCTGCTGTCCCAGATGGCCCGACCAATCCTCAATATGCAGGGGAGCACTTTACTTTTTCTGACCCTGTTCCTGTTTGGTCTGACGGTTTTTACCAATCTTTCCTGGTTTCGCGTCATGGAACTGACCGGCAAGATCACCCTGGATCTGCTCGACCTGCTCAAACGTGCCTGGCACAGTTGGCGAGCTCGTCGCGCTTCTGCTGCCGTAGAACGTGATCTGCCGGCGCGACCGACGAAACAGCCCGCCGCACGCAGCGAACCGGTATTCAGTGCGGCCGAACAGCGCGAAGCTGAAGCTTCCCGTGCTCGGCGCCAGGAGTCCCTGGCCAAGCACCAGGCGTCCCGCGATGGTCGCCAGCCGCCTGAGATCGTACCGCCGGATATCAAGCCGGCCCCGTCCAGCGAACGGCTACAGAAGGAAAAACAGTCGAAGCTGTTCAACGATTCTATTGAGCCAGGCTCTCTGCCACCCATTTCACTTCTTGATCCGGCCCTGAAAAAAACCAAGGGGTTTTCTGCTGAGTCGCTGGAGGGTATGTCACGGTTGCTGGAGCTCAAGCTCAAGGATTTCGGCGTGGAAGCCGAGGTTGAGAAAGTCCAGCCCGGACCGGTGATTACTCGGTTCGAGATTCAACCAGCTGCCGGCGTCAAGGTCAGCAAGATTTCCAACCTGGCCAAGGATCTGGCCCGGTCCCTTGCGGTCATCAGCGTAAGGGTGGTCGAGGTCATCCCCGGCAAGACAACGGTTGGTATCGAGATCCCCAACGAGGATCGCGAGATTGTACGCCTGTCCGAGGTGCTACAGACCCGTGAGTTCGACGAGGCCACCTCGCCGGTAACCCTGGCTCTGGGTCACGATATTGGTGGTCATCCGGTAATGGCTGACCTGGCCAAGATGCCGCACCTGCTCGTTGCCGGCACGACCGGCTCGGGTAAGTCAGTGGGCGTGAACGCGATGCTGCTGAGTATCCTGTTCAAGGCACCACCAGAGGAAGTGCGGCTGATCATGATCGATCCGAAGATGCTCGAGCTGTCGATCTACGAGGGTATTCCGCACCTACTCGCGCCGGTTGTTACCGACATGAAGGAAGCTGCGAACGCCCTGCGTTGGTGTGTGGCCGAGATGGAGCGCCGCTACAAGCTCATGGCCGCCATGGGCGTGCGTAATCTGGCGGGCTACAACCGCAAGATAAAAGATGCACAAAAAGCCGGCACGCCGCTGACCGACCCCTTGTTCCGCCGCGAATCCATGGAAGACATCCCGCCCGAACTGGAAACGCTTCCGGTGATTGTGGTGGTGATCGACGAATTCGCCGACATGATGATGATTGTCGGCAAGAAAGTGGAAGAACTGATCGCGCGTATCGCTCAGAAAGCCCGCGCCGCCGGTATTCACCTGATTCTGGCAACCCAGCGTCCATCGGTGGATGTGATTACCGGCCTGATCAAGGCCAATATTCCGACGCGCATGGCCTTCCAGGTATCAAGCAAGATCGATTCGCGCACGATTCTAGACCAGGGTGGGGCAGAACAGCTGCTTGGTCACGGTGACATGCTCTATATGCCGCCGGGCACCAGTCTGCCGGTACGTGTACACGGCGCCTTCGTGTCCGACGATGAGGTGCACCGTCTGGTTGACGCATGGAAACAACGAGGCGAGCCGGATTACATTCAGGACATACTCGACGGCGCAGACGATGGCGCGGGCGGCAGTTTTGACACATCCGGTGGCATGGGTGGCGGTGACAGCGAGGAAGACGCACTGTACGACGAGGCTGTGCGTTTCGTCACTGAAAGTCGCCGGGCCTCTATTTCTGCCGTACAGCGCAAACTCAAAATTGGCTATAACAGAGCCGCTCGCATGATTGAATCCATGGAAATGGCCGGAGTGGTAACATCAATGAACACCAACGGTTCGCGGGAGGTGATTGCCCCGCCTCCAGTACGAGATTGACGCGGTCCACCCTTACTCAGCGGAGAATACTCCTGATCATGATCAAAAACCTTTTGCGCTCAAGCCTTGCGGCGCTTTGCCTGATGACTCTGCCCATTGCAGCCCAGGCCAATGAAGAGGCTGTGGCTGCAGAACGACTTAATACCTTGCTGTCGCGCGCCAATACGATGAGCGCCGACTTTTCCCAGATGACGCTGAGCTCAAACGGCGCCAACCTGCAGGAGGCTACAGGTAGCCTGGTCCTGAAGCGTCCGGGGATGTTCCGCTGGCATACCGCTCCGCCTGCCGAGCAGTTGCTGGTGTCTGATGGCGAGCAGATATGGCTCTACGATCCCGACCTGGAACAGGTGACCATCCAGAAAATGGATAAACGCCTGACTCATACACCGGCGTTGTTGCTGTCAGGCGACGTCAGCAAGCTACAGGAAAACTTTGTCATTACCGTGATCGAGAGCGGCAGTGTCTCCGAGTTCCTGTTGACTCCCAAGGCGAACGACACCCTGTTTGACAATCTGCGCCTATCGTTTCTGGACGGCAAGATCAATGACATGCAGATGAGTGATGCGGTAGGTCAGCGTACCAACATCCTGTTCCGCGATGTGAAGGTCAACGAATCCGTTGAGCAAAGCGATTTCACCTTCGAGATTCCACCGGGAGTCGATGTCATCAGTGAGTGAGGCAGGCCTCTTCCCCGATCGGGGAACGCATCAGCCGCTGGCCGCACGCATGCGGCCAGCGACACTCGACGAATACACCGGCCAGGCGCATCTGCTCGGACCGAGTCGCCCGCTGCGCGTAGCGTTGGAGCAGGGCGCATTGCATTCGATGATCTTCTGGGGACCTCCGGGGGTAGGCAAGACCACCCTGGCGCGTTTGCTTGCCACCCTGGCTGATGCGCACTTTGTGAGTATTTCGGCGGTGCTGGCCGGGGTAAAGGATATCCGTCAGGCGGTAGAAGTGGCTCGTCAGCAGGCTTCGCAAAGCGGCCGGCAGACGATACTGTTTGTTGACGAGGTGCATCGCTTCAACAAGTCGCAGCAGGATGCCTTTTTGCCCTATGTGGAAGATGGCACCCTGTTGTTTATCGGTGCCACCACTGAAAACCCCTCTTTCGAGCTCAATAACGCCTTGTTGTCCCGCGCCCGGGTCTATGTGCTCAAGGCGCTGGATGAAGACTCGCTGTCGATCCTGATCGATCGTGCCTTGACGGATGTCGAGCGCGGCCTGGGGCGGCATGCGCTATCGGTCAGTGACGAGGCCCGGGGCATATTGCTTGATGCGGCCGATGGTGACGCCCGTCGTCTGCTGAACCTGCTTGAAATTGCTGCTGATCTTGTCGATGACGGCGGTACCATCGATACCGCCCTTGTCAGCGATCTGCTCAACGATACCCGGCGCCGCTTCGATAAGGGTGGTGAGGCCTTTTATGACCAGATCTCTGCGCTGCACAAGTCGGTGCGCGGATCCAATCCCGATGCTTCGCTCTACTGGTTCGCCAGAATGATTGACGGCGGAGCCGATCCCCTGTTTGTTGCTCGCCGAGTGGTGCGCATGGCCAGTGAAGAGGTGGGCAATGCGGATCCCCGGGCGCTTACCCTGGCGCTCAATGCCTGGGATGTACAGGAGCGCCTGGGTAGCCCGGAGGGTGAGCTGGCGGTTGCGCAGGCGGTGGTCTATATCGCCTGCGCCCCCAAGAGCAACGCGGTCTACAAGGCGTTCAATGCCGTAATGAAGGATGTCGCCAGCCAGCCGTCCTACGAGCCGCCGCTGCACCTGCGCAATGCGCCGACCAAACTGATGAAGGAATTGGGCTACAGCGAGGGCTATCGCTACGCGCATAATGAACCTCAGGCTTATGCGGCCGGGGAAGATTACTTTCCCGAGGAGTTGGAGCCGAAGCGCTACTACGAGCCGGCTGACCGTGGCCTGGAACTCAAGATCGGGCAGAAATTGGAATATCTGCGCAGCCTGGATGCGGCTAGCGGGACAAAAAGGAGGTAGGTACCCATGGGTGGCAGTTTGTTGGCAATCGCTCTTGGCGGATCGCTCGGCGCATTGAGCCGCTTCGGCATCGCGCAGTGGATCATGCTGACCTGGCCAAAGGCATTTCCGCTGGCAACCTTTGCCGTGAACCTGATCGGCTGCCTGATCATAGGTATACTTTATGGCCTGTGGCTGAGCCGGCCGGAATTTGCGCCGCTCCTGCGCCAGGGACTCTTTATCGGTTTTCTTGGCGCCTTTACTACATTTTCCACGTTCTCCCTCGACGCGCTGCGTTTGATGGAAAACGGCGAGAGCCTGATGGCCCTCGGATACATTCTGCTCAGTGTGTGCGTTTGTCTGCTCGCCACCTGGGCCGGCCTGACGCTGGTGCGATAACCAGTCAGGCTGCCACCCTGCAACCATAAGATGATGACTCATGCTTGATCCTAAACTGGTCCGTAGCCAACCCCAAATGGTCGCCGAGCGCCTTGCCACACGCGGCTTTGTACTCGACGTTGCACAGCTGGAAAGTCTCGAAGCGCGTCGCAAGACAGTTCAGACCCGTACCGAGACCCTGCAGGCGGAGCGTAACAGCCGCTCCAAGTCCATTGGCCAGGCCAAGGCCCGAGGCGAGGATATTCAGCCGCTGCTGGCGGATGTTGAGCGCATGGGCACCGAGCTGAGCGATGCCAAACAGGAGCTTGAGGAAATTCAGGCTGAACTGGATGCGCTGCTGCTGAGCATGCCCAACCTGCCAGAAGAATCCGTGCCGGTGGGCAAGGATGAGGCTGATAACGTTGAACTCCGCCAGTGGGGCACACCCCGCGACTTTGACTTCGATCCGCGTGATCACGTGTCCCTGGGCGAGCAGCACGGTTACCTCGACTTCGAGACTGCAGCAAAGTTGTCTGGGGCCCGTTTTGCATTGATGCGTGGCCCGATTGCGCGTCTGCACCGGGCGCTGGCCCAGTTCATGCTCGACGTGCACGTTAACGAGCACGGCTATGAGGAACTCTATACGCCTTACCTGGTGCAGGCTGATGCGTTGCAGGGTACGGGCCAGCTGCCGAAGTTCGAAGCCGACCTGTTCCGTGTTCCGCGTGGTGAGGAGCAAAGTGATCTGTATCTGATTCCCACCGCGGAGGTCACCCTGACCAATACGGTCAGTCAGAGCATTATCGACGCTGACAAGCTGCCCATGCGCATGACCGCCCACACACCCTGTTTCCGCAGTGAAGCCGGCTCTGCAGGCCGTGATACCCGTGGCATGATTCGCCAGCACCAGTTCGACAAGGTCGAGATGGTACAGATCGTCCGACCTGAGGACTCTGCAAACGCTCTGGAAGAGCTTACCGGCCACGCCGAGAATATTCTCAAGTTGCTGGACCTGCCTTACCGTGTATTGGCGCTGTGTACCGGTGACATGGGCTTTGGTGCGACCAGAACCTACGACCTGGAGGTCTGGATCCCCAGCCAGGGCAAGTACCGGGAAATTTCCTCCTGTTCCAGCTGTGGAGATTTCCAGGCCCGGCGCATGCAGGCCCGCTGGCGGAATCCGGAAACCGGCAAGCCGGAACTGGTGCATACCCTGAACGGTTCCGGTCTGGCCGTTGGTCGTACCCTGGTAGCCATCCTCGAGAATTACCAGCAGGCCGATGGCAGCGTGTTGATCCCCGAAGTCCTCCAGCCCTATATGCCCGGCATTGGACAGATCGGCTGACATGGAATATTTGCCGTTATTCCATAATCTGCAGGGCCGCCTGGTACTGGTTGTCGGCGGCGGCGAGATTGCCCTGCGCAAATCGCGACTGCTCAGCGAGGCCGGAGCGGTGCTACGCGTTGTTGCTCCCGAGATTGAGCAGCAGCTGGCCGAGCTGGTACACAGCGGTGGCGGTGAGTGCATTGAGCGCGGTTATCAACCGGACGATATGAACGGAACCCAACTGGTTATTGCCGCCACGGACGACGAGCCTCTCAACGCTCGGGTGTCGGCTGATGCTCAGACGCGGTTTCTGCCGGTCAATGCTGTAGATGCACCTGATCTGTGCACGGTCATCTTTCCAGCCATAGTCGATCGCTCGCCGCTGATTATTGCCATTTCCAGTGGCAGTCATGCGCCAGTTCTGGCGCGACTGACCCGGGCGCGAATCGAAACGCTGTTTCCCTATACCTACGGCAAGCTGGCCCAACTGGCCAAGCGCTTTCGCAGTCAGGTAAAGGCTGCGTTCCCGGGGATCAATCAGCGCCGCGTTTTCTGGGAGGACGTATTCCAGGGTGACGTGGCTGAGCGCATTTTTGCTGGTCAGGATGAGGCCGCGGAAGAACTGCTGGCGAGTCGACTGGCGGATCAGGCAGGGCAGAACTACCGCGGTGAAGTCTATCTGGTTGGCGCCGGCCCGGGCGATCCGGACCTGCTGACATTCCGCGCATTGCGGCTGATGCAGCAGGCAGACGTGGTCTTGCATGATCGCCTGGTGCCTACCGCGATCATTGACCTGTGCCGCCGTGATGCAGAGCGTATCTATGTTGGCAAGGCCCGTTCCGAACATACTGTCCCTCAGGAACAGATCAACCAGTTACTGGTGCGTCTGGCAGGTGAGGGCAAGCGTGTTCTGCGCCTCAAGGGCGGGGACCCGTTCATTTTCGGACGTGGAGGCGAAGAAATTGAAGAACTCGCCGCCCATGGCGTGCCTTTTCAGGTGGTGCCCGGTATTACCGCCGCCAATGGCTGCTCCGCTTATGCCGGTATACCGCTTACCCATCGTGATTATGCTCAGTCCGTGCGTTTTGTTACCGGGCATCTCAAGGATGGGACCAGTAATCTTGCCTGGCAGAGCCTGGTTGCGCCGGGCCAGACACTGGTGTTCTACATGGGCCTGGTGGGTCTGCCCGAGATTTGCGCGCAACTTATCAAACATGGCCGGGGTGCAGATACCCCGATGGCGCTTGTGCAGCAGGGCACAACCGCCAATCAGAAAGTATTGATCGGAACCTTGAGCACCATGCCTGGCCTGGTGGAAAGCACCAACATCACGCCGCCGACACTTCTGATTGTGGGTGAGGTGGTCCACCTGCACGACAAACTGAAATGGTTCGCGCCCGATGCCGTGGAGATTGATACAAAGGGTGTTTTGCGCTCCAACCAGGAATCGTCAAACCCAACGGACTAGACTAAAGTAGTAGCGAGTAATGAATGGCAGATTGATACTATCCGCAGCCGCCATTCGACGTCGTCGATTGAAGGCATGAAACGGAGTTCGCGTGCAGATAATTGAGGGAGTCCGGCAGCGCAAGTTTCTTTGGGACGCCAGGCGGACGTTGCTGTTCTGTGTGTTTTGCCTTACATATCTGGTCGCTCAGCATGCCCCTGCGCAGACTGAGCTTCTGATAGACAATGAGCCGCACTATTCACTGTCCACGCACTTCTCCGCTCTCCAGCACCATGGTGTCGGGCTTACCCTGGAGCAAGCCATCCAGCTGCAGGCACAGGGTGAATTCAGCAAAGCCGATACGCTATCGGCCTCTGTCACCAACTTCGGTCTAACCCGCGCGCAGGTTTGGCTCTATCAGGGTTTTACCACTGGCAATTCGGTACCCGAGCGCTGGATTCTTGAAGTTGCCCATGCATCACTCGACAGTGTTGACCTGTACATTGCGCCTGAGGGGTCGTCCTACCTTCGTCAGCATGCCGGGGACCTTGTACCCTTTGTCGACAAGCGATTCCCCCATCGGCATCATCTTTTCGAACTGCAGCTTGAGCCGGATACCCGCTACCAGATATTTATCAAAACATCGTCTGCGGGCACCCTGTCAGTGCCAGTAAGCCTTTGGCAGCCTGACGCATTATGGGCAGAGGATCAGTTCAGCTATACGTTTCTCAGTGCCTATTATGGGCTGTTGGGCGGCCTTATGTTTTACAACCTCTTTTTGTTTCTCTCTTTGCGCGACAAGCTGTATCTGATCTATGTGGCTTTTGTCGGCTTCCTGGCTCTGGGGCAAGCCGGTCTTGCCGGCCTGACAGGGCAATTTCTGTGGCCAAGCAACGCCATGTTGACCCACCTGTCTCCTACCGGCGGTGTGGCGCTTGCAGGGTTCTTCGGGACCTTGTTTGCACAGCGATTCCTTGGCTCTACCCCGCGCAGTCTCTACATGCATTGGGTTATGCCACTACTCGGCGTGGTGTTTGCCCTGTGCTTTCTGATTACCCTGTTCGTTTCTTACTTTGCCGGTGCCGTAATCGTTAATGTCACCTCTCTGCTATTTGCTCTGAGCGCACTGATCATCGGCGGAGTCAGTCTGTATCGGGGGCAGCCAGGTGCCCGTTTCTTCGTGCTTGCCTGGGTATCCCTGTTGGTCAGCATACTGGTCATGGCATCGCACAACCTGGGCCTTCTGCCCTCCAACGGCTTTACTTCAAACGCCTTGATGTTTGGTTCCGCCGCCGAGATGCTGCTCCTTTCGCTGGCGCTGGCTGATCGCATAAACAGCATGCAAAGAGCACAGGATCTTGCACAGCAGGAGGCGTTAGCCGTTAATCGCAAGATGGTTGATGCACTGCGCGAAAGTGAACGACGATTGGAAAGTCGGGTTACCGAACGCACGGTCGAACTGAAACAGGCTAATGAAGAGCTGACGCGCAACAAGGTGTTGCTTGAAGAACAGGCAAATCATGATGCGTTGACCGGCCTGGCCAACCGGAAATTGCTCAACGATCGCCTTGAGCAGGCGCAATTGCGTTCCCAGCGAACAGGCCAACGATTTGCTCTGATGGTCGCTGACCTGGACAGGTTCAAGCAGATCAACGATCGATTTGGTCACATGGCCGGTGATCAGGTTCTGGTAGAGGTTGCCCAACGCCTCAAGGCGCATCTGCGTGAAGTTGACACGGTAGCGCGCGTTGGCGGTGACGAGTTTGTACTTCTGCTGGAGTCGGTGGGCAGTAGGGAAGCCATGCAGACTTTGCAGCACAAATTGCTGACTGAGGTTATAAAGCCCTTGCCAATAGGGGGGCATGACATATCAGTCGGTATGAGTATTGGTATGGCGGTGTATCCCGATGATGCCACCAATGCGGAAAATCTTTTCCAGCTTGCCGATAAGCAGATGTATTCTCTCAAGCCGGACGCTGCTTCAAAAGTGGACTGACTCCTGCTTGCGCAGCCTGGGTGGCCGCAAATATCAACCGACACAAGGTAGATCAAATGCCGCGCAAGCTGGTGGTCAAACGTGGGAAAAAGCTCGGCGCGGCGCCTGGCACTCTGGTGCATATCGGTGACCACGCGCAGTTCGAGTGCACTACCTCTGTGGTTGTCTATGACCAAGAGAATCTCCAGATCAGGGAGAACGTTACTCCGCAGACGTGTCATGAGCTGCTCGCGCTACCCGGAGTGAAGTGGTTGGACATGGACGGCGTACACCAAGCTGCAGCGGTGAAGGAGATGGGAGAGCTACTGGGTCTCCATCCGTTGGTACTGGAGGATATTCTCAATACCGACCAGCGACCCAAGGTGGAAGCCTACGACGGCTATCTCTACATTGTTTTGCGCATGCTCCGGTTCGATCAAACCAACCATCAGATCTATTCCGAACAGATCAGCCTGATCCTTGGCAAGGATTACGTGTTCTCGCTGCAGGAATTGCCTGATGACATGTTCGACGGTGTACGCGCACGGCTGCGGGAAGGACGGCGTATTCGTTTCATGCAAGCCGACTATCTGGCATACGCGCTCCTCGACGCAGTAGTCGACCATTACTTTGTGCTGCTGGAAAAACTGGGTGATGAAATCGAGGCGCTTGAAGATCAACTCATTATCGAGCCTCAACCCACTACTCTGCGACGCATACACCATTTCAAGAGGGAAATGCTGATGCTGCGCAAAGCAGTCTGGCCTCTACGAGAGGTGCTGAACCAGCTCTCACGGGATGACTATCCGCTGATCAGCGAGGAAACAAGACTGTTCATGCGCGACGTACAAGACCACAGCGTGCATGTTCTCGACACAATCGACACCATTCGCGAATTGTTGGTCAGCATGCTGGATCTGTATATGTCCAGCATCAATAACCGGATGAACGAGGTGATGAAGGTACTTACCATTATCGCTACGGTGTTCATGCCTCTGACATTTATTGCCGGGGTATACGGCATGAACTTCGAACACATGCCGGAACTCGCCTGGCGATGGGCGTATCCGGCAGTGTGGGTAGTGATGACTGTGGTATCCGCTGGATTACTCTTGGTATTCCGACGAAAAGGCTGGCTCTGACGTCATCAGGTCAGCGTATCGACTATTCCTCCTTCGACGCGCATGGCAGCCCCTGTGGTAGCGGAAGCCTGCTGGGAGCAGACATAGACCACCATGTTGGCGACCTCTTCGGTTGTAGCCGCTCGCTGGATGATTGAAGAGGGACGCTTGGCCTTGACGAACTGGCTCGCGGCTTCTTCGGTGCTGATGCCCTGTTTCTTTGCTGCCGGCTCGATCATCGCCATGACGCCCTCGGAGAGAGTTGGCCCGGGCAAAACCGCATTGACGGTTACGCCAGTGCCAGCCAGGCGCTTGGCCAGACCCCGTGAGACCGACAGGTTGGCCGACTTGGTAAAGCCGTAATGGATCATTTCGGTCGGAATGTTGATACCTGATTCCGAAGACAGGAAAACGATCCGTCCCCAGCCATTCTCGACCATGCCAGGTGCGTAGGCCCGGGATACCCGCACGCCGGAAAGCACATTCACGTTGAAAAAGCGCTGCCAGTCATCATCCGGGATTTCAAAGAAATCCACTGCTTCGAAAATGCCCAGGTTATTCACCAGAATGTCGGCATGGGGTTCGGCGTTGACCAATTTTTCACAGCCGGATGCTGTCGCCAGATCCGCCGCCACGCCGCGCACATTGGCGTCGGGGTAGGCCGCCCGTATCTCTTCTACCGCAGTATGTACGCGGGCCTCGGTGCGGCCATTTACCACTACGCTGGCTCCGGATCGAGCCAGTCCGTGGGCTATGGCCAGGCCGATACCTGCGGTTGAACCGGTAACGATTGCCGTCTTGCCAGTCAGATCGATAAGCATTTTTTACTCCTTCAGTAGGAAACACGTTTCTGTCGCACAGCGTAGCCGCTGTGGTGCCCGCAGACAGCAGCCGATGCTGTCTTGCCGTAGCCGTGTCAGAAGGTTTGGGCGCCTGCTGGTGGCTGCTTGTGGATATTCGTACGTGGACGGGGCGAGCTCGAGGGAGTAGGGTGGCCGTCACCGGAGAGGCTTCCGGCCGCACTATCACGGCGTTTTCGATGCCGACTTTCGCACTATGAGGCTGCCAACCGCAACCTTCATCTCGCTACAGACATAACTAGAAAGATGTTCTGTTTTTGCTTACGTCCTGTGGCTGCCGCTCCGTATGGAATTCTGGTTGCCACGAAGGATGATCGGGCTGCAAAGCCTATGGGTATTCAATGAACAAAGAAAGTTTCTATCAGTTTTCGACGCTGACCGTCCTTGCCTTGCTGGTCGCCTTTTACGGCGGCACCTATCTGCTGACCTTGCTAATCAAGAAGAAAAAAGAAAATACCGACGCCTTCATGGTATCCAACCATCAGATCGGCTTCGGGCTTGGCGCTGCCAGCATGACCGCCACCTGGATTTGGGCCGCCTCGTTCTACGGCGCCGCCACCTCGGGATATACCTACGGCATTTCCGGCCCCCTGCATTACGGGCTGTGGGGCGCGCTGATGATTCTGTTTATCTATCCTTTCGGCCGTCGCTTCAGGGAACTGGCGCCCAACGCACACACCTTGGGTGAGCTGATTCACGCCCGCCATGGGTCCTCGAGCCAGCTGATTCTGGCGTCCTCCAATATCCTGGGCAGTATCATCAGTCTGATGGTCAACTTTACGGCCTCCGGTGCGCTGGTTTCGGTACTTTCTCCATTGTCGTTCCAGGCAGGGGTGGTGATCGCCGGGGTCGGCGTGCTGTCCTATACCTTGTGGTCGGGCTTTCGCGCATCGGTGCTTACCGATTTTGCGCAGTTGATGGCGATGATGGCGGTGGCAATCCTGATTATCCCTGCGGTGCTCTTCGCCCTCGGTGGGCCGGGCACGCTGTCCGATGGCATGAGCCTGCTCACGCCAGAACAGGCCAATCTGTTCTCGATGGACGCGATCCTCAACCAGGGCGCTCCGTTCTTTGTGGCGGTGCTGGCTTACGCGATCGGTAACCAGACCATCTCGCAGCGACTGTTCGCGGTTCGCGAAGACCACATCAAGCCTACATTCATCACCGCAACAATCGGCTACGGTGCGATCGTGATCGGGCTGGGCATGATCGGCCTGATGGCGCTGATGACAGGCATGGAGCCTATTGATGGCGACATGAACAACCTGATCCCGCAAATGGTTTCGATGTACCTGTCGCCGGTGTTTATCGGGCTGTTCTTCATTCTGGTGATCGGCTCGCTGTCCTCGACCGCGGATTCGGATCTATCCGCGATGTCAGCGATCGTAATGGCCGACGTCTACGGCAAGAATATCGCCAAGAACAAGCCAGATCCGACCAAAATGCTGTTTATCGGCAGGTTGACCATGATTGTCGCGACGCTGATCGGTGTGATTCTCGCGAGCTTCTCGATGGATATTCTGATCATGCTGGTATTCGTCGGCGCGCTCTGGGGCGCCATTGTGTTCCCGGTGATCGCCAGTTGCTTCTGGAACCGGGTCACCAATGCAGCTTTTACCTCGGCGGTGATCGCCGGCCTGCTGATGTTCTGCATCGCTCGCTTTGAGTTGTTGCCCATGGTCAGCGTGATTCCGGTGTTATTCGAATTGCTGGCGGCGGTTGGTGGCGGTGTGGTGCTCGGCCTGATGGCTTTCGGTTTCGGTGGGCGCCGTGTGGGCATGATTGTCGCCACGATAGCCGCCATCGCGCTGGCTTTTTTCTGCGTCGGTTTCTTGCGCGACTACACAGTTCTACTCGCATCGCTGATGGCGTATGGCGTCAGCACGATAGTCTGTGTGGTTGTCAGCCTCCTCAGTTCCAGCGAATTTGATTTCACGCAGATCGATCAGAAAGTAATCAATTACGATCCAGTCAAGCCTGGTGTCCAGGCCTGAACCTGATCAGTTTCATACGCTGGTGCGTTTCGGCGCACCGGCCAGACAAAGGAAATCAAGATGCAAACATTCATACTGGGATCATATGTACTGATCTGGCCGCTGGTATCACTGGCTATTCTGGCAGTGATCGGCGTTGCTACATGGAAGGATATTCAAAAAGCGCGACGTGAGAAAACCGAACTGGTCTGAAAATACTCAGACCAGCTCGCTACTGAGGCGGGTGTTGGCTATTTGTCTGCCAGGCCCTTGAGCAACGCTTCATGAAAGCGCTCGGGCGCCTGGATCTGAGGCGAGTGGCCGAGGTCGGGGAATTCGACCAGCGTTGCCTCCGGAATCGCTGCGGCCGCCTGCTCACCCAGAACGTCGTAACGGCCAAGCTCCTTTTGCAGGTCCTTCGGCGCCTGGGCTTTGCCGATAGCGGTGTTGTCTTTTTCACCTATGATCAACAAAGTTGGCACCTGCAGTTTGCCGAATTCATGGACCACCGGCTGGGTAAATACCATGTCGGAGGTCAACGCCTGGTTCCAGGCGACCAGCTCCTTGTCTTCACCGGCGTACATGCCAGCAAGCATATTTACCCAGCGATCATATTCAGGCTCCCAGGTATCCACGTAGTAGGTCGATTTCTGGTAGGCGCGGATGCCTTCGGCGTTCTTGCGCAGCTCGCCCTGGTAATTGTCATCCACGGTCTGATAGGGCACGCCCAGGGCCTTCCAGTCTTCCAGCCCGATCGGGTTGACCAGGACCAGCTGCTCAGTGCTCTCCGGATACATTAGTGCGTACCGGGTCGCCAACATGCCACCCATGGAGTGCCCCATCACGGTGACTTGTTCGATCTCCAGGTTATCCAGGAGAGCGTGCGTGTTATTGGCTAACTGATGAAAAGTGAACTGGTAATGCTCGGGTTTGGATGACTTGCAGAAGCCGACCTGATCTGGCGCGACGACGCGGTAACCCGACTCATGCAATTGGGCGATGGTCGCTTCCCAGGTGCCGGCACAGAAGTTCTTGCCATGCATCAGCACGACCGTCCTGCCGTTGGCCTGGTCAGCCTCGGGCGGAACATCCAGGTAGGCCATTTCCAGCTTTTGACCCTGCGAGTCAAATGTGAAGCGCTCTACCGGATAGGCGTACTCGAAACCGGACAGCTGCGCATCGTAGCTGGGCACATTGTCTTCAGCCTGGATACCGGTACTGCACAGAGCCGCGGCGAACGCGACGGTGGAAAGGCCAGCGGGAAGGGTGACACTCGGGATATAAGAGCCCTTTGATACGGTCAGATCACTGAACATTGCTACACTCCGTGGGAATAAAACTACAGACATCATAGGTGACCAATGAATATCCGACAGCTCATGCCCGTTTTTCTCGCCATTCTACTGGGCGGTTGCGTCAAATTACCCGAGAACGTCAAGCCGGTTTCTGATTTCGAGGCGGATCGCTATCTGGGCACCTGGTACGAGATCGCGCGCCTTGATCATTCTTTCGAAAAGGGGTTGAGCCAGGTTACCGCGCAATACAGCCTGCGGGATGATGGCGGCATCCGCGTTATCAATCGTGGTTATTCGAAGGAAAAGGACGAGTGGCAAGAAGCAGAGGGCAAGGCGTATTTTGTCGAGGACGAGAATACCGGTTATCTGAAGGTGTCGTTCTTCGGGCCTTTTTATGGTGCTTACGGCATCTTCGAACTGGATAAGGAAGATTACAGTTATTCGTGGGTGTCTGGGCCGGATACCGGCTACCTCTGGCTGCTAGCTCGTTCTCCGGAGGTCAGCGAGGAGCTAAAGCAACGTTTTGTAGAGCGGACTGACGAGCTGGGGTTCAATACGGATGAGTTGATCTGGGTCGAACAGGGGAGTCAGGAGTAGGTTGTGTCACTGCTGCTGATGCGCTTTCAACGCGGTCAATAGCAGATTGACAGCTGACTCGACCCGAAAGCGCAACTCCTCTGCCCCGGGAGCAGGACAGCCGTTCATGAGCAAACCGTGGACCAGGCTACCTTTCCACATGCCGATCAACTGCTCAGCGGTATGCATAGGGTTATCTACCCTGATTTCTCCCAGCTCCGCAGCCCGCTCCAGGCACGCCGCCGCGCGGGCCACAAAAGCCCGGGGGCCATCCCGGTAGATCAGCTCGCCATGTTCGCAATGACGGGCGCCGTGGGTGATGACCGTCCGCATGATCCTTACACCCTGGTCACTGGTAAGAAAGGCGAGCAATTGTGTGCCTAACACAATCAATTGCTCGCGAAGATCATCAATCGTGTTGACGGGCAGGGGACCCAACCCGGCCATTTCCTGATGCTGACGTTCGAGCACTGCGCGCAACAACGCTTCTGCGTTATCGAACCTGCGGTAAATAGTGCCTTTCGATACGCCAGCTCGCCTGGCTATACCCTCGATGGTGAAGTGCATGTCGCCGTCTGCGAAACAGTCGAGCACCGCATCGAGTATACGATCCAGCTTTTCTGCATCCACCGGCCTGCCAGGGCTGGCCGATTGCACCTCTTTTTCACCCATTTGCTCACCTCTGCGTAGGGGCGCTGCGATTATCGGGGCATACATTCTGTCGTAATCCTCTGCGACACTCATCACAAGATTAACGGAATACAACCATTTACGGAACGATGGCGTTCTGTAATTATACGCCCAAATAAATTGGCTTCTAAGGTCACTCGGCTATGCGTGCGCTCCTCCTTTCAGTTCTGACAATAACACTGCTTACAGGTTGCGGTGCCGAGCAAGAGAACGAGACAGCAGCATCGGTAGTGAAGGTGCGCGCAGCAGAGATCCAGAGTGCCGAGGAACAGCACTGGACGCTCAGCGGTACCGTGCAATCGCGCCGTGATGCGGCGCTGAGCTTTCTTATTTCCGGCCAGATCAACGAGCGCCTGGCTCAGGCGGGTGAGCAGGTAAAAGCCGGTGATGTCCTGATGAGGCTTGATCCGCGCGACATCCGTCAGCAACTCGCCGCTGCCCGTGCAAACGTCGCGGCTGCACGCGCCCAGGCTGAGAACGCAGAAGCCAATCGTGACCGTCTTGACTTGTTGAGTCAGCAGGGTCTGGTCCCCGCCCAGTCCTTCGAGGACGCCCGGGCCCAGGCTCGCGCCGCCCGCCAGAGCGCCAAAGCAGCCGAGGCGGCCCTCGCTCAGGCTAGCAGTGCCAACGAGTACGGCGAGTTGAGAGCGCCGGCCGACGGAGTTCTATTGGAAGTCAGTGGTGAGGTCGGGCAGGTGGTTACTGCAGGCATGCCGGTCGCAACCCTGGCCTATGACGGCCCCCGGGATATTGAGGTGTTCGTGCCCGAGCGGCGCCGTGAGCAGCTGCCGGAGCAGGCCCAGGTTCAATTGTATGGCAGCAATATGAAAGCCGAGGCAAAACTCAGAGAGGTGGCCGGTTCGGCCGACTCGCAATCGCGCAGTTGGCGCACCCGTTACAGTATCGAAGATAGCCCGGCAGCATGGCCCTTGGGCAGCAGTGCCACACTGATTCTGCCAACCACAACCAATGGCGACAGTTCAGCCTTGCAGCGCGTGCCCGTTGGCGCTCTGATTGATCAAGGTGCAGGTATGGGCGTCTGGGTGCTGGAAAACGGCCAGGTCAATTGGCAGCCAGTTGAACTGGTGCGCATGGATACAGAGCGCGCGTACATCCACAGCGACCTGCCTTCAGGAACGCGTATCATCGCTTTGGGTGCCCACCTGCTGGAGCCGAACCAGAAGGTTGAGGCCCTGCCATGAGTCGGGATCCGTTGCGTTTTAACCTGTCTGCGATCGCGGTGCGTGAGCGCTCGGTCACGCTGTTCTTTCTCTTGCTCATAGCCGTGGCCGGGGTGTACTCCTTTCTCGCCCTTGGCCGTGCCGAAGACCCCGCGTTTTCCGTGCGGGCTATGGTGGTATCAGCCACGTGGCCCGGCGCGACTGCCGAGCAGATGCGCGATCAGGTAGCCGACCCGCTGGAGAAACGGATCCAGGAGGTTGAATGGTTCGAGAAGATCCAGACCACCGCCAGACCCGGCCGGGTCGACATGCTGGTGACTTTCCAGGACTACACCCCCTCGGAAAACCTGCCCGAGGTGTTCTACCAGGTGCGCAAGCGCATGCAGGACGAGGCGCGCGTTTTGCCCCCGGGTGTGCAGGGTCCATTCGTTAATGATGATTTCTCCGATGTGTACTTCTCCCTCTACGCCCTGACCGCACCGGGTCTGCCTCAACGCCATCTGGTACAGGAGGCGGAAAGGCTGCGGGATATTTTCAACCGCATTGAAGGCGTGCAGAAAGTGCGTCTGATCGGCGAACAGCAACAGCGGGTGTTTGTTGATCTGGACTCCTACCGCATGGCTCAACTGGGCATCAATGCGCAGCAGATAGGCCAGGCATTGGACGCCTACAACCGCCTGATGCCGGCAGGCCTGATAGAAACCGAAGGGTCCCGTCTGTATTGGCGTGTCGATGCTGATCTGGCCGATCTGGACGCTATCGAGGATGTGCCGCTGCGCCTGGGCGACCGCCTGATCCGTCTTGGGGATGTGGCTGATGTCACCCGCGGCTACGAAGATCCACCAAGCTATATGGTCCGGGCGTTCGCCGAGGATGCCTTGATGCTCGGCGTGGTGCTGAACAAGGGCGTTGATGGCCTTGAGGTGGGCGATCGCTTGCAGGCCCAATACGAGGAACTGTCTGCGCAGATGCCCCTGGGCCTGCAACTGCGTCAGGTGACCAACCAGGGCGAGGCCATCAGCCGTGCGGTCGAGCTGTTTCAGGTGAAGTTCATGATCGCTGTGCTGGTGGTCATGCTGGTGAGCTTTGTCAGTCTGGGGCTGCGTCCAGGGCTGGTGGTGGGTATCGCCGTGCCGCTCACCTTGGGTCTGACGTTCCTGCTGATGCTGATCCGCGGGATGAACCTGGATCGCATCACGCTCGGCGCCTTGATCATCGCATTGGGCCTGCTGGTGGACGATGCCATTATTGCGATCGAGATGATGCTGGTGAAGATGGAGGAGGGCTGGGAGAAGACCCGCGCCGCCGCCCATGCCTGGACTGCAACCGCTGCGCCGATGCTGTCAGGCACGCTGGTCACCGCCATTGGTTTCGTTCCCATCGGCTTTGCCCGTTCCGGGGTGGGCGAATACACCGGTAATATCTTCTGGGTATTGGCTTTTGCGCTACTGGCCTCGTGGTTGGTCGCCGTGGTCTTTACCCCCTTTCTTGGGGTGATGTTGCTCAAACCCAGCACCAAGCCAGCGCATAGTCATTCAGCGCATTACCAGACGCGTGGCTATCAGCGTTTTCGTAATCTGATAGAAGGCTGCGTGCGTTATCGCAAGACCATCGTGGCGGCCACGGTAGGGCTGTTCATTCTCTCTGTGGTGGGCATGAGCGGGCCGGTCCAGAAGCAGTTTTTCCCGTCATCTGACCGCCCCGAAGTGCTGGTCGAAGTATTCATGCCCGAGGGCAGCAGCATTGCCGCCACCGACGAGGTGACCCGCCGGGTAGAGTCGATTCTGGTCGAGCACGAAGATGTGCGCTCCCTCGCAGCCTATGTGGGTGCCGGCGCGCCACGCTTTTTCATCTCCCTGAATCCCGAGATGCCAAGCCCCGCGTTCGCCAAGGTTATCGCCATTGCCGAAGACGACAAGGGCCGCAATCGCATCATAGAAGACATGCAGGCGCGGGTAGCAGCCGGCGAGTTTCCAGAAGCTCGGGTGCGAGTACATCAACTGGTGTTCGGCCCGCCAGTTGCCTGGCCGGTCAGCTTCCGTGTCATGGGGCCTGATCCGGATGTGTTGCGCAGGGTCTCCAACGACGTCCGGGATGTGATGGCTACCCATCCGCAGATCATCAACGCCAACCTGGACTGGGGCGATCGCGTGCCCGCCGCTCGCCTGCGTCTCGACAACGAAAGGCTGCTGGCGATCGGGCTGACACCGCTGGAGCTGGCGGAACAGCTTCAGGTGCAGTGGGGTGGCCAGCCAGTCACCGTGCTGCGCGAAAATACACGCAGCGTACAACTGATGATCCGTGGTGCGCCGGAGGGCCTGGACAACTTTGCCGATTTGCCGCTGCGCACGGCCGATGGTCGGACCATTACCTTGCAGCAGGCAGGGCTAATCGAATTCGTCAGTGAGGAGCCGGTACTCAAGTATTACAACCGTGAGCCCTACATCATGGTGCAGGCGGATGTGCAGGATGGCCAGCCACCGGACGTCACCATGGCGCTCTGGGGGCAGTTGGAGTCGCTGCGCGAATCGCTTTCACCGGACTATCACATTGAGATCAGTGGCGCGGTTGAACAGTCAGCCAAGGGCCAGGATTCCATCCGCAAGGTGCAGCCCATCATGCTGGGACTGATGATGATCGTGATCATGCTCCAAATGCGCAGTTTCTCAGGCACCTTCATGGTACTGGCAACAGCGCCACTGGGAGTGATCGGCGCCACTTTGGCGCTGCTGGTGGGGAACCAGCCGTTTGGGTTTGTTGCACTACTTGGCCTGATTGGTTTGGCGGGCATTCTTATGCGCAACACGCTGATTCTGACCAAACAGATCGATGACAACCTCGCGGCAGGTATGGATCAGTTCAGCTCGGTAGTTGAAGCCACAGTACACCGGACTCGCCCGGTATTGCTGACCGCACTGGCCGCCGTGTTCGCCTTTGTGCCCCTGACCCTGGATGCGTTCTGGGGCCCGCTGGCGTATGTGCTGATTGGCGGCACCCTGGTGGGTACGCTGATTACCCTGATGTTTCTGCCGGCGCTGTATTCACTTTGGTTCCGGGTTAAACGACCAGAATCCGCTGGCTAACGGTTGAAGCCGGGGCAAGCGGATCTAGGAGGCCCCCGTTATTCCACAATGCATAAACCCGCCCTTTGAACCAATGGTTCTTCGCCTTCGCGAGAATGACGGGGTGAGGGTGAGGGTGAGGGTGAGCGAGGGCGAGGGCGAGGAGAAGTGCCCGCGGGAATGACGAGGTGCGCGGCACTCAAGACGACGAGCTCTGGCTCATCCTCGATGCCACCAGACAGGACTCCGCTCTCTCAGCGAACGTCATCCTCGCGAAGGCGGGGATCCAAGCGGAATTGCGTTTGAACTGATCAGGTGGCGCACAACACACCCCTCGCTTCAGCCCCAAAACCCGTCATTCCCGCGTACGCGGGAACCCATTTTGACTTTGGGTTTATCACTCTCATCAGCCACCACTGCGCAACTTCTTGCACACCTATCCCTTTGATCTGTTTATCTTTTCAGCTCGCCGTTTTGCCGACTGGCTCACGCTTTCGATATTGCTGATCTGCGATAATCTGCGCGCAGCAACTCCAGCACAAGGAACATCGGATGTTCACCCCTGCCAACACGGCCGCTTTCACAGTCGATATCCCCGGCCACGCCCATGACTTCAAGGTGCTGTCCTTCACCGGCACCGAAGCCATCAGCCAGCCCTACCGCTTTCAATTGGAACTGGTCAGCGAACGCCCCGATCTCGACATTGAAGCACTGCTGCAACAGCCCGCGTTTTTTAATTTCGCCGGCCAGGGCAAGGGCATCCACGGACTGATCCACCGCGTCGCCCAGGGCGATGCCGGCAAACGGCTGACCCGTTACCACATCGACCTGGTGCCGCATCTGGCTTACCTGGGCCACCGCACCAACCAACGCATCTTCCAGCATCTGTCCGTACCCGAGATCATTAGCAGGGTATTGAACGACCACGGCATTCAAGCCGACGCCCACCGCTTCCAGCTCAACAGCGAGTACCCGCAGCGGATCTATTGCACCCAGTACGATGAAACCGACCTGCACTTTATCCAGCGCCTGTGCGAAGAAGAAGGCATCCACTATCACTTTGAACACAGCGTCGATAACCACCTGCTGGTGTTCGGCGATGATCAGACCGGATTTCCCAAGCTGGACCGCCCCACGGCCTACATTCAAGACAGCGGCCTGGTCGCCGATGAGCCCGTCATCAAACGCTTTGCCATGCGTATCGAAACCCGCCCCAGCCGCGTCACCCGCCGCGACTACGATTTTGAGAAGCCGCATCTGTTGATGGAGGCTGCGCACAAGGCCGAACAGCGAGCAGAAGGCGAAGAGGCACCCACTCCGCTGCCCGACCTGGAAGACTACGACTACCCCGGCCGCTTCACCGAACGCGCCCGCGGCAAGCAACTGGCCAAGCGCAGCCTGGAACGGCACCGCAGCGATTACCGTCTAGCCGAGGGCAAAAGTGATGTGCCCACTCTGGTCACTGGCCACTTTCTGACGCTGTCAGAGCATCCGCGCACTGAATGGAACGACCTCTGGCTAGTCGTGGGAATCCAGCACGAGGGCAAACAGCCCCAGGTACTGGAAGAATCCGTCACCAGTGATACCAAACAACCAGACGGATTCACCCAGGGCTACCGTAACCAGTTCACCGCCGCACCCTGGGATGTCCACTACCGCCCGCAACTCGATCACCCCAAACCCAAAGTGTTGGGCACCCAGACCGCCGTGGTCACCGGCCCCAAGGGCGAAGAAATCCACTGCGATCAATACGGTCGCATCAAGGTGCAGTTTCACTGGGATCGCGAAGGCCAGGGCGACGAACGTACAAGCTGCTGGCTGCGCGTAGCCTCAGGCTGGGCCGGTAACCAATACGGCGGCATCGCCATTCCAAGGGTCGGCATGGAAGTACTCATCACCTTCCTCGAAGGCGACCCGGACCAACCCCTGGTCACCGGCTGCCTCTACCACAAGACGCATCCAGTCCCCTACGAACTACCCGCCAACAAGACACGCAGCGTGTTCAAGACCCTCAGCTCACCGGGCGGAGGCGGCTACAACGAGCTGCGCATCGAAGACAAGAAGGACCAGGAACAGATCTACATCCACGCCCAGCGCGACTGGGACGAGAACATCGAGAACAACCAGAAAATCCGCGTCGGCAACCAACGCCACGATCGTGTAGAAGCCAACAGCTACACCGAGCTCATGGCAGAAGAGCACCACACCACACATGCCGATCGCAAAACCGAAATAAAGGCCAATGATCACCTGACCGTCGGCTCAACTCAGCATGTCAGTCTTGGCAAAGGTTACATGGTCGCGGCCGGTCGCGAGATCCACCTGAAGGCCGGGCAGAAGATGGTCATCGAAGCGGGCAGTGAAATCACTCTCAAAGCGGGTGGTAGCTTTATCAAGATCGATCCGAGTGGTGTCACTCTGGTCGGGCCCAGTGTGAAGGTGAATTCCGGGGGTAGTCCGGGTAAGGGGAGTGGGGCGGCACCTCTAATTCCAGGTATCGCAAAAGGCGCCGCTACCGATCACGCGGGCGACACCTTGGCTCCGCTACCACGCAGATTAAGTGACTCAGGTATCACTCCTCTGTGTGGCAAGCAAAGCAACGGCGCCTGTAGTCGAGGGGATTGCCCATGCGTGAATTGACAATAGATTCATTTCTGAACCGCCCGCGTAGTGAAATTCAGGAGCTTGGCGCAGGGCATAGTGGAGCGCTGTGTTTCATCATCGACCAAGCTCGTCAGCCGGATGCCTTGGCGCGTCTTTATGGGTTAGGCCAACCGTTGGAACCGACCAATTTATTTATAGGCACAGAATTTGAAGCACTGGCAGAGCAGGGGCCCATTTGGGTTGGTGGTGCGAGTACCCCTGAGTTAAAAGCACTCGCTGCTGATCTGTGTATCGAGCGCAACGCCGGACTCTGCCTAGTCACCAGTGACATGCAGCAAGCACTGACGCACGCGCGTTGGCTGCTGAAAGCCAATGATGGAACCGGTGGTCAGAGCATTTTGAGTTATTGCCGCGCTGAACTTTGGGCTGCTCTGGCCAGCACAGTAGAGATGGCGTCATCGCAGTTGATAGGTCCTTGGAGCGCTGTTTTGAGCCCGGCACCAAAGCACGTGGGCGCGACTTCAAAGCGTTGGATCGCGTGGCGCGCAGGCACGGACAGGCCCTCAGTTCCGCCATCTACACGCTTCAATTTATCGCCCGAGTGTTCCGTGGCACAGCATATGTTTGCTTGGGTGTATTGGGTTGATGAGCACTTCCAGCACTTTGGACGACCACAAGGTGAGAGCCTGCAGCGGATAGTCGCCAACCTCGCTTTTTTATCTGAACACCGGATTAGTCAAGGACGGCATCTGCTCAAGCTAAGCCAGTTAATCTGCGGTTCACTGCTCCAGGCCAGGCCGGATGTTATTGGGGTGCTGGAGTCACAGGGAGCGGCCTATCTCAAGGTGCAGCGACTGGCGGATCTGCCCGTCGTTCCCCTGAATAATGCGGCTAGCGCACAGGATGAATGGAGTCATCATGGAACTTGCTAATCACCTGGTAGTAAGTGGGGAAACGCTAACCAGCATTGCGGCTCAATACGGTACGACGACCAATGAGCTGCAACGGCTTAACCGATTCATTCAGAACGCAGACTACGTCAGGGCTGGTTGGAATCTTAGCGTACCTGCACCCAGCTCTTTTTCTGCTGCATCAGCTGTGAAGACCGCAGCATCGCCTGCCGCAGCGGCGGCGCCCGCTTCAAACGACAGCTCACACAATGCAACTGCGTTCGGTAAGGAGCCGTCGGTGCCGGATAGCTGCAAGGCACCCGGCGAGGAAGCATTGCCGCCCTGCGCCATAACCTACGCGACAGCTATTTACGCCACGAAAGAAAGGCAGTTCTGGCTTCTCCCAGAAAAGCTTTCCGAAGCCATCCAGGAAGCTTTGCAAGAGCTGGCCGACAGCGTCTCCCCAGAAATGTCGCCCGAGGAACGCAAGCGGGGGTTGGATGATTTGGGCTTGCTCGAGTATTTCATGGAGCCAAAGCTCACCAATTTCCTGGAAGGCGAGGATCTACAGCGCGCGCAGGCAATAGAGGCAGAATTTCCGGAAATAGCGAATCGCAGCCGAGCATGGCAGCGCCTCTCTGATGCGCGAGAACTGCCGGATTCTCCCTTTAACCGCCCACCGATGGGCAACCCGTTTACTGCAGAGGGCCGAGCAGCTGCGCGGCATCTCGAGAGAACCTTGGCCGAGGTGCGTCAAGCCACTGCACGGCTGGATGCGCTGCACTATGAATGGCAGCGGCTGGAGGCAAAGGCTCTGTTCCAGGCCAAGAAGGAGGGCTACACCTACGAGAACGGCGCCCTGTTTTCGAAAGAAGCCATGGAAGCCCGCCGGCGTGTGCAGGACTATTTGAGTAAACGCAGCCAGGTGATGAACGAAGGTCAACTGCCGGACTACGATGTGGCCTTGCTGGCTGATACCTTGGCCAAAGCAAAGTCGCGGCACCAGGCAGTGCAGAACTGCACGAAACAGTGCCGCGGCAAGGTCAAGTCCTATAGCGCCTGGCTGCGCGCCTCACGTGGCAAACTCGATTTCATCGACTACGTCGAAAGCATTATAAAAGTGGCCGATTACGGTCTGGCTTTACCCGAGTTCGCCTTGATCCCGGCATCGGAGGAGGATGTAACTGCCGGTGTGACAGTTTTTCGCCAGTATCTGGATGCCCAGCTCAAGCAGCAAGAAGTGAATGACCGCCTGCAAACCAAGTACCGTAACTGGGTAGAATCTACCGGCAGCAACATGCATGCGCCTGCGGGTCTCGTGGCTGCAGAAAGAGCAGAGTGGGAGGCGTTGCAGCAAGTACAGAAGGATCTCAAGCGCCAAGCTGAGCTCAATGTACAAAACGGAGAAACCCAGCGTCATTTGCTGTGGGAGCCTGAACATTTTCAGCCGCAACCGGCAGAGCGACTGGTGCGCGCCGGCTTTCCACTAAGCGAAATGAGCTTGCCTGATAACCCTGAAAGCCCGGTCAGAGCGCTCAGTTTGTTTAACCTTGAAGGCATCGCAGAGCAACTGAAGAAAGACATCAAAACCAAGCCGGTGGACGCCGTTGTAAAAGGTATCCAGCGCATCCCAACTGATACATCAGGCAAACGCTCCAGCGAACAGAGTTTGTTAGAAGCCTGGCTGGAAAATGCGGGTGGGTTCAAGATTGATGACCAGGCAAGCGACTGGTTTGATGAAGACGGCTGGTTTGAGATGGAGAAGTTTTATGCCTATCTCCAGCAGGAAAAGCTCAAGGTTGATTCGCTGGAAGATGCCGCCGTGCGAGCGGATTGGGGACTCAGACTGAAACAGGTTCTGTTTAGTGCCGACATTCGCGATGACATGCGGTTGTTTGATTCCAGTCCTCAGGCGCAACTGGTGCGTTGTCTTACACCGCCGCAAAGCAATATTCACAGCTCAGCCTCAGCAGAAGGCCCGAGTTTCAGTGTTGCAGAAGGAGTCCAGGCATCAGCACAGGCGTCTCTGAGTATCGACCTTGCCCGCGGCGAGGTCGAGATATTCAGCGTTGATTATCCCGCCCGCAGCGCTGCCAAAGAGATTACCGTTCACTATCAAAACCATGCTGGTGAGATGTTGCCGATGAGTTTGGGCCGCTACTCCATGCACCTCTCCGCGCGAGCCTGGGGTTACGCCGGCGCCTCTCTGCTGCTTGTAGCCAAAATAGAGATCACGCCCAACGGCCCGCTGTGGGGGAAAACCGCCCTGAGCGCCGAAGAACCTGCAACGCGCCTCGGCGAAGAGCCTATAACGCGGCCGGACGAAGAACAATCGCCACGCAAGGTATCGCGCGAGAGCACGCATACCAGCGCCCCCGTCGCCACCGGCCGGGGGCCTAGCGTGAATGTGCAAGAGGGCGCACAGGCATCCTTCAATCTTTTTGCCGGAGTGCAAGCGGGCATTCTGCTTACGGGCGCGCTCAATTGGGCGCCACCTACAGGCCTGGCCGCCATGCGTACCATTCCCGGCGGACAAGCCGGTTCTGTTGAAACCAGCGACGCCAATCAATGGCTTAGCATGGCAGACCTCACCGTTGGGGCAGGCGGCGCCATCGGTTTGGGCGCCGAAGCCAACGCCATGCTGTCGTTACATAATGGGCGGCTCGTACTCAAGCTCAAAGCTGCCGCTATGGCCGGTGCTGGTGTAAGTGGCGAGTTCAGCTTCGCGGTCAGCTATCAGGGAATGGTTGAGCTGATCAATATTTATCGCCGCGAACTGCACCGCAATCACGGCCGCCCGCTTGACTGGATTGACCCGGAAGCGGCTGATCTTATTTCCAAGATCAACGTGCTGAGCGCGGTGGGTTTGGATGCCGAGCTGCTGTTGGGGATGTCAATGTGGATGGCCCACCGTCGGGTAATACAGGTGGATATGATTATGTCCCTCTATGAGTCGCTGCTGACACGGCCAGGGCGGGCAGGGAGGATAGCCAGCTCGATTAATCAATACCAAAATGCCGAAGAACTGCGGAAATGGTGTGTCGAGGCGGTGCCCGCTGCGCTAGGGCCTCTGTTGCTGACCCTAGTTAGCGAGCCATTATCATTTGATGCTGTGTTTGATAATTCAGAAGATGCACAACAAAGAAGAAAGGCAAAGCTAGACCAGCAAGGGGCGATTGTTCGTATTCTGGGCTGGGTAGTTGATAACGCTAAAAAAAGCAACAGCGTACCCGCAGCTCAGCACCAGTTTGAAGAGGCTTGTATGCGGATGAATCAGTATGGCGTGCTGCCTAAAAATACCGGGCAGGCGTATTGTGAAAATCGCTTGAGGCTTGATTTGTTTATCGAGTCAGGTCCAGATAGTTCAACATCTCGAGATCATGCAATCGTGCGTTCCAGCTATCAGCGACACTCTAAATTGCTAGGCGCTCAAGCAGATCTCAGTTGCAAAAGACGTGAAAGCTTGCTGTCTTTTGGTAGCCCCTCCGTAAGCTATGAACCTCAGTGAGAAATGGGATATATGAGAGAACGAACAACTAAACCACAGCGTTGGCTGCTCATCCTTATGTGCTTTGCGGTCTGTCCTGTCTGGGCGGAATTAACGCCAGAGCAGCAGGCCGCCAAAGAACATGGCAGCATTCTATATCGTCAGTTCAAAGCGATATCTGCTGAGCCGTATTTGACCATTGCAGCAGAGGCGGGGGATGCGGAGTCGCAATTTCTTCTGGCTGAAGCCCTGCGCAAGAACAATCGTTTTATGACCCCAGAGGCATACCGTTGGTTGGAGGCGTCTGCTGAGCAGGACAATAGCTACGCCATGATTCGTTTAGGCCGCAGTGGTGATGGTCTATGTGCAGTTATGGGCAATTGTTCAGAAGGTACCAAAACCCCAGAGCAATGGCTCGCTGAAGCGCTCCAATTAAATGAAGGCGGGGCCGCGCAAGGCGATCCCGAAGCCATGTATTTAATGTATAAAATTACGCTTGATCGGGAGTGGCTTAAAAAAGCGTCAGAAGCAGGCCATGCATTGGCGCAATACTGGCTAGCTGGGTATACCGAAGATGGCATGGGGCTTTACTTGTGGCCCGGCAGTCGTCAAGAAGCTGTAAAGAAGTGGTACAAGGCTTCTGCGGAAGGTGGGTATCCCCTAAGCATGAAAGATTATGCGACGATACTTCTGATCGAAAAAGACTATAGCGGTTACAGATATTGGATAGAGAAAGTCGCCGAAACGGGTTACGTCTCTGGCGTTTATGAGTACAGCATGATGTTGATTGATCCAAGGTACGACGGCTATAAAAAAGATATGGTGAAAGGATATGGGTTGCTTTTACTTTTTCTCGAGTTAGAAGGTGGTGGGTTTTTAAACAAAGAAACGATTGAGAAAGAGCTTCCGCAATACGCTGAGAAAATGACCGCGGAACAACTTGAACAAGCCCGCGAGTTTGCCGCAGAATGGAAAGCCACCCATCCCCCGCTGTCGTTCTTTCCGCAGAAGCTCGACCCGAGCGATACCCTGTTCTGAAGATCAGTATACAACTGGCTTCCCCCGTTAATAATCTGCTCCGGCCATGTCCAGCCGGACGCCCCGGTTGATACAGATCGTCAACGTCCCTAAATGTGCTGGTGACGTTTGATACGACCATTCATGGTTCCTACTTTGCCGAATGCGGCAAAGCATTGCCCCCTTGCCCACTGAGATCTCTACACAATCCTAGTGCAGAGCGGGTTTACGCGCTAAAACTGGCTGGCCTGATTTATGCAGTTCACCTCAAAGCTTTATCGCAAGTGTGAATAAATCGACAACGTGGCAGGGGGACTCCATGAGCGCTATCAACATTATCGCCAACAATCATCAGGCACCGCTGACCGGCTCCAGTAACAGCAGTCGCAACACCTCTGCAGAGGAATTCCGCCAGGTCATGCAGACAGTGAGCGAAGCAAACGCAAGCGCACAAGCCGAGGTCGAGACCAGTGCAGACGCTGACAACAACGCCGCAGAGGAATTCAGCCGCTACATGGCTATGTCCGTCGCAGACAAGATCAAGCACAGCGTGTTGCAGCAAATGGGGTTAACCGAAGAAGACTATGATGCTCTGCCCCCTGAAGAGAAAACCAATGTAGACGATAAAATCGCCGAGCGCATCGCTGACATGAACAGCACCACGCAGACTATTAGCGACGAGCAGCTTCAACGTCAGGCTAGCCAACGGATGCGTGACACCCTGGAAGGGCTGAACGCAGACAAGAAGAGTTCATCACTTTTTGATATCACCGGATAGCAGGGGGGGTGGGAATTACTTTTTATTAAATGTTCGGACGTCAGAAAGATCCTCTAACAGACAGAAGACAAGCAGGCCCTGGTGTGTTTCATCCGCTACACTGCGGTGATTTGAGTTGAAAAGGCACCGCTATCCATGGCTTCACGAAGGTCTCCTTCTACATTCCTGTTCCTATTCACCAGTCTCCTCCTGAGCTGCCTATTGGTGTCTCCCGCCATGGGGTCGGTTACTGAATTGTTGAATGCGGCCTCTGGCGCAGAACAGGAACAGAGTGCCAGCGAAGAGTCCGATGACGACCGGGAATCCGAGGAGTCGTCAGAGGAACCGCCGCCTGAACCGTCCGCCCATCCGGTCCAGCCAATACTGGAAGAAGAGCCAGAGCAGTATCTGGAGAGCGATCTTCCGACTTCAGAGTCTGCTGATGATCCCCAGCAAATTCAGATTTTGCGCGACGCACTGGAGAACCGCCAGGCTGCATTGGAGGGCTCCCGCCGCCGATTGTCCCACGCTCAGACTTTGCTTGAACGTCTGGACAACGAGTACCGCAGTTTCGAGTTGCGGCTTGAGAAAGCAGGGCTGAACCTGACAGTTGAGTATGCCCGTCTACTGCGTCAACGATTGGATCGGCTCAAAAGCCAGACTATTGCTGTTGAGTTGACTGATGGTATCAGCGCCCGATTGTCAGCCGCCCGTGAAGAACAGCTGCGGCTTGAGGAGTATGAGGCGATCAGCGATAACGATGCTCAAGATGGCGCGCCACAGGTACGCCAGGAGCTGATCACCCAGCTCCACGGCGCGATCACGGAACACATCGATGTCCTCAACGACTACTACAACACCGTGACCGAACTGCGAGAGCGTTTCGGCGCCTATCAGGAGCTGCTGCAACAACGGCTGTTCTGGCTTCCCAGCACGGAGCGGGTAGGGCTTGAGACCGTCAAGGGCTTGTATCAGGGGGCCAGCTGGTTTGTATCGAATTTTCATTTGCAAGCCCTCACCGAGGCGCTGCGTAACTCCTTCGCCGAGCGAGGCATTCGTATACTGGCTGTTTTGGCCGCTCTGATATTCTTGCTGGCCCGTCGCCGGGCCCTGCGGCAGAAGTTGCTGGATAGCGGGCAGGACGTCGGCAACGTCGGCCGCGATCGCATGGCCGCCACTTTCACTGCAGGGGGCGTGAGTTTCATCCTGGCATTACCTGGGGTCCTGGTTTTCTCCCTCGCGGCGCTGATGCTCATGGAAGGCAATAGCTTTTTTTCCGCGTTATCCTCGGGCTTTAGCTCAGCCGCCTTCGTTACATTGCTACTGGAAGCCCTGCGCTCTGTGGCCCGTCGGGGCGGGCTAGGTGAGCGCCACTTCAAATGGAACAGTCCGTCGCTGATGGCGATTCGGCTACAGATCCCGATACTGTTAGCCGTGCTTGTTCCGGTAGTGATCGTCCTGCCGACAATGGGTATTGAGGAAGGCGCCACCTTCGATGACAGCCTTGGGCGACTGCTGTTTATTATTACCTCGGTGGCAATGGCCTGGTTTGCGTGGAGGGTGACGAGAGCTGTATTGCAAGCCGCACTCGACCGCAAATTCCTTAAAGGCGCGCAACTACTCGCCGTAGCTACGCCCCTGGCGCTCGCCGTGGCAGCCCTCGAGGGGTATTACTATACGGCGGTACAGTTACAAGGGCTGATGTTTATCAGCATCTGCTGGGTGGCCTTCACGATCTTGCTGTACTACCTGGGCCTGCGGGGTTTGTCCGTACGCGAGCGACGGATGACCCTCAAACGGCTGCGGGAACAGCGCATCGCCGAACGTAAAATGGCCGAAGCCCGCGAAGCTGCGGAAAATTCCGGGGAGGGCGTACCCATCTCGCTCGACATGCCCGAAATGGATCTGGAAGACATCAGTCAGCAAAGTAAGTCACTGGTACGGATACTGGTCGTGACCCTTGCCGCCTATGTGCTGTGGGGCTTCTGGGCCGACGTCATTCCTGCTCTACAGATATTCGACAACATCACGCTGTGGAGTATTGGCGGCGACACCGAAGGCGAGGGTTCAGTGGCCATCACTCTGGGGGATCTGCTGCTGGGGTTGCTGGCCGGCGTTGGTACCCTCCTGGCCGCTCGCAACCTGCCGGGTACGCTGGAGGTAATGGTGTTGAGCCGGGTCAACCTGGAGCCTGGTGCCGGGTATGCGATCACGACCCTGGTTACCTATATCATCGTTTTCATTGGCGTGGTGGTGGCGCTGGCAGTCATAGGTGTGCAGTGGTCGGAGCTGCAGTGGCTGATTGCTGCCCTGGGTGTGGGCCTGGGGTTCGGGCTTCAGGAGATTGTAGCGAACTTTGTGTCCGGCATCATTCTGCTGTTTGAACGCCCGATTCGCGTAGGCGACACGGTGACTATCGGCGGGACAACGGGCACCGTGTCCCGGATCCGTATCCGGGCTACCACCCTGGTGGATTGGGATCGCAAGGAGCAGATTATTCCAAACAAGACCTTTGTGACCCAGGATCTCACCAACTGGACACTGACAGACCCCATTACACGGGTAATCATTCAAGTGGTTGCCGCCTATGGCTCAGATGTGGACAAGGTCCGGGATCTCCTCCTTGAGGTGGCGGAAAACAACGAAAGGGTCCTGAATGACCCGGCCCCCGCGGTCTTTTGCGTGGGTCTGGGGGAGAGCGGAATCAACTTCGAAGTACGGGTGTTTGTGCAAGACCTCCTGGACTTCATGCCCCTGTCCCATGAGCTGCATTCGGCTGTCACCCGCGCGTTCAAGGAAGCCGATATGGAAATCCCGTTTCCTCAGCGGGACATTCATATTCGTACTGTGCCCTTACCCAAAGCGCGTCCCGAGTAACAAACTGTTGAAACAACTCTAGGCGCTTTCAGTCGGGCACTACACTTATCAATACTTCTGGCTTATCCGACAACGGTAAAGCCAGAATCACCCCTTCATTGGAGGCCGGGAATACGCCCGTCAAGGCCGTTATATTCACCTGGTGGGACACCAGCACCACAGGCAGGCCAGGCTTCAGTGCGTTGACCTGGTCTATGGTCTCTCGGGTTTGCGCTGAACTCTGGTTACGGTTCTGAAAAAACGAATTCAGTGCCGGCCACTCTGTTACGGCACCCACGTCCATCTCTGTGGCTGTATCACGGCTGCGACACCACTGACTGGTGTAGACCCGCGCCTGATTGATGCCGTGCCGGGCGAGGAAGGGGTTCCAGGCTGCAGCCTGCTGGCGGCCGCGGTCGTTGAGATTGCGCTGAGTTGAACAGTCGCCAAGAGTAAAGTGTGAGGGATCGCCGGTTCCGGGGGCGAGGGCATGGCGCAGCATCAGCACGGCCTTGCCCTCGCGCAATGCCTGCCAGGCCTCTGCTTCGTGCTGGGCGTGGACTTGCGTCGCCAGCAGGAGCAGCATCAGGGTAATAACAAGTGATCGTAGTGCGGACATCCATGCAGCCCTTTTTAGACTTACAGTTTAGAACTTGAAGCTTAAAACCATGTTTACCGGGTGCTACGACTACTGCCAAGGCGGCGTTTGTAAGATTGCGTGAGCAGAGCGATGGCGGTACCACCCACAACGCCTGGCAGTATCCAGGGCAGCAACATCATCTGGCCGCTGAACAACTCTTCCATGACCGATGCCGCACCGAACACAAAAAAGGCAGTGTGCGCTGCAATGCCGCTGCCGAGGGTGCTGCGGATATGTTCCAGTAGCCATTCCCCACGCTCCAATGTCGGTTTGAACGCGTACCACAATTGACCGGTGCCAATGAACAGTCCCAGGCCGGCAAACACCAGATACAAGACCGAAGAATCGGCGAGCCCTAACCAGGCCAGGTAAACAGCAGAAATAACTAGGAGCGTCGGCGCGACCAGATGGATCGGACGTTGCAGCAACTGCCGGTCTGCCTTGGCCACCAATGCCAGGGTGGCGCGCTGGGCGGAGGCAATCAACAGAAATGCCAGTAGAAAAAAGAAAGCGGCCCGTTGTTGCGTACTCGCGGCCAGCTCAGAAATCTGCTCGGGGGAAAGGTTCGCTGGTGGCGGGCTGACTGCCAGGGGCACGAAGAACATCATCAGCGCCATGAGCAGCCCCGTCAGTCCGGTTGCCATCATCAGGTTGAGGTACCAGCGACCGATCCGTTTATGGTTCTTGCTTCCTTTCTTTACGATGATCGGGATCCAGAACAGGGCAAGTCCGAGCATGCCTGCACTGGCGTGCAACCAGAGCGTATATTGATAAAGCGTAGTCATATCGTCGACTCCCTTTTTGCAGTGATAGCAGTGCATTGACGGGTTGACGATACTCAGCCTTCCAGGCCTTGCCCCGTGCCGAAAGTCACGACCTGTGACCATGACTTTTGGCAGGGGTCGATAGCCCGCAGGTATGCAATACTTCTGGCATGAAACTGAATGCCTGGCTCGATCACACATTACTCGGTCCGCTGCAATTTGCCGCGTTGCTCACCTGGCTGGTGATCGGCTATTTCACCTTGTTCGTCCAGCAGATCGATAGCCTGGAAGGCGGTGCTCGGCTGTTCGCGGGGCTGGCGCTATTGGGCTTTCTGATCGCGATGTTTACCGCCTGGGCTGTGCCGGCAGGCCGGATAGATCTCGCAGGACTGATCGCTATGCCGGTGGCTCTATTTTTCGCCTGCTGGTTTCAGCCTACGCAGCTGCTGCTGATTTTGATGTGCATTTTTGCCGGCACCTTGCCGTACTTCCTATCAGTTCTAAGATCTCTGGGTGTGGTGGTCGCAGTCCACTTTTTGTTGGTGGCCGTTATCTCCCTGCGCAGCGATTCGAGTGTCTGGCTGTTCTCCCTGACCAATCTGGGCTTTGCCGTCTTCGCACTGTTCTCCAGCCACAGCGTGATGCGGGAGCGGGCCGCCAGGGAAGAGTTGGACTCGGTGCATCAGCAGCTGCTTGCCACTCAACAACTGCTCACAGAAAGGGCGCTGGAGGACGAACGCCTGCGGATATCGCGGGACCTGCACGACTCCCTGGGGCACCACCTCACTGCGCTTTCCCTGCAATTGGAAGTCGCCCGCCACATGACTCAGGACGGCGCGCGGGATCACATCAGCCAGGCCCAGGGGCTGGCGAAGCTGCTTCTGTCAGACGTGCGTCAGGTCGTTGCCGACCTGCGCGATGTATCGCCCTCAAGCCTGCGCGATCGGATTGCAGGCCTGGCTCAAACCGCGCGGCCTGTAATGGAAATGAATATAGATGAGGCCGCCTACAAGCTCAGCTACGAACAGGAGGATGCCATGTTTCGTGCGGCGCAGGAGATCATTACCAACTGCAACAGGCACTCCCATTGTGAGCGCCTGACCATCAGCCTTGAGCAGCAGCCAAATCAATGGTTGATGACCGCAACCGAAGACGCGCAAAGCCCTGTATCGCTCACCTGGGGCCATGGGCTGAGGGGATTGCAGGAAAGGATTACTGCCTTGGGCGGCAGTGTGGAGCTGGACACCAAAGCCGGGCTCAACTATCGGATTGTGATACCAGCATGATCAAGGTACTGATAGCGGACGACCAGACGCTGGTGCGGCAAGGCTTTCGCAGCTTGCTGGGATTCAGTGATGCCGTGGAGGTTGTCGCAGAGGCAGGTGATGGTGAACAGGTATTGCATGCACTCGGCGAGCATGCGGTCGACGTGCTGCTGCTGGACCTGCAAATGCCCAGACTGACCGGGTTGCAGGTACTGGAGCGCATCCATCAGCAAAGGCTGGGTGTCTCCGTAATCGTACTCACCACCTTTGATGACGATGCCAAGCTACTCGAATGCGCCAGGTTGGGCGCCCGCGGTTATCTGCTGAAAGATGTCAGTCTGGAGCAGCTTAGCTCGGCCATAATCCGGGTCGCGGCAGGGGAGCTGCTGATCGAACCGCTGGTAACCCGGCGTGTAATCCACGGTCTGCAACGACAAGCTCAGGATTTCGAACATGTGGTTAACCCGGAAGCGCTGACGCAACGGGAGCTGGATGTGTTGCGCTATATGGCCGGAGGTTATTCCAACCGAGAAATCGCCAGCGCGATTCACCTGACCGAAGGCACAGTAAAAAACCATGTTTCTTCCATTCTGTCCAAGTTCGGCGTGCGTGACAGAACGCGCGCAGTGCTCAAGGCAATGGAGATGGGCTTGATCGGGGGAGGGTAGAAGCCTCCCTGGGGAGGTATTCTGTGAGGGTCGAGTTCCATCTCGACTTGCGTGGTTATGGCGGGCGCCTTTGGCCGAGGTGGATTCCCGCCTTCGCGAGAATGACGGAAGCGTTCCCAGGGGGCGGAACTTTTTGGTCTAGTTTGAAGCTGGCTTGGGCTTGGGGAAGCCGAAAATGATGGCGGCGATGGCCATGGCTGCCAGGAGCCAGCAGTAGTAGACCTGGCCCACCAAAGCCAGTGGCGAGATGGAGGCCAGGGAGCCGGCCAGCAGTATCTGGGCGCCGTAGGGGATCAGACCCTGGATGACGCAGGAGAAGATATCGAGCAGGCTTGCGCTGCGGCGGCGGTCGACTTCGTAGTCTTCCGCAAGCTCTCTCGCGACGCTACCGCTGATGATGATGGCGACGGTGTTATTGGCGACAAACAGGTTGGTAATGCTGACCAGAGCGGCGATAGCAGCTTCGCCCGTGCGCTTGCCGGTCTTGCCGATGGCACCGGCGATGCGTTGAATACGCTCGCGAACCCAGTCCAGGCCGCCTTCGCGTTTCATGATGGCCGAAAGGCCGCCAATGAACATCGACAGCACCATGATCTCAAGCATGCCTTCGAAACCGCGATAGATGTCTCCGCCCCAGGTCGCCACGCTGTATTTATCTGCGATGAACAAGCCAGTCAGGCCTGACAGCACAATGCCGGTCATGAGTACTGCGAGTACGTTCAGTCCGCTGAGCGCGAGCACCAGTACGGCAACGTAAGGCAGTACCAGCAACAACTGATAGTCGGCGATGACGGGCTCTACGGTGGTGTCGCCGAGAATAAACAGCAGAATCAGCGTGAGTACCATGGCGGGCAGGGCGATTAGCAGGTTGAGCTTGAATTTGTCGCGCATGGACACGCCCTGGGTGCGGGTAGCGGCAATGGTGGTGTCGGAGATGATCGACAAGTTATCGCCCGCCATCGCGCCACCGATGATCGCGCCCATGGCCAGGGGTATAGAGAGTCCGGTCGCTTCGGCAAAACCCAAAGCTACTGGTGCAAGCGCGCCGATAGTGCCCATGGAGGTCCCCATGGCTGTAGAGATAAACGCGGCGATCAGGAACAAGCCCGGAAGTACGAATGCCGAGGGAATAAAGCTCAGACCCATATTGACCGTGGCAGCCACGCCGCCGATGGCTTCGGTAACTGTAGCGAAGGCGCCGGCGAGCAGAAAAACCAGAGCCATAGTAATGATATTGCTGTCGCCCACGCCGGCAACAAAGGCTTCCAATGTGCGGTTCAGGGTGTCACGGGCGAGAAGTACGGCGAGTATGATCGCGGGCAGTATCGCGACCGGCGCCTTGATTTGATAGAACGCGAAGTCGGTGCCGATGGCGGTGTAATAGATGCCGCTGCCGAGGAAGATCAGCAGAAACAGCAGCAATGGCAGTAGTGCAATCGCGCGCGGTGGCAAGCGTTCAGTCATGGCCGGAGATCCCTATGGACTCATCTCGATGGATGCGACAACGGTAGTGATAGAAGGCGCAATATTCTACGCGAGTTGCAGGCTGATTGCCTTTGTCATTCAATCTCAGCCAGCAGCGCTTGAACGTCAGCATAGGATTGCGGCAGCACAGGCCCTGAGATGACTTCACCCTCGGCGTCCAATAGAACCAGATCACCATCTCTGGAGTTGTGATCCCGGGCAAAAGCTCGGCCGTCTTCCTGACCCTGATGGGCTACGCGCAGATATACACGCTCGCCATATTGAGGCTGAGCCTCCCGGAGCAAATCAAGTACTTCACCCCCGCCAACCAGGTTGTTATCCCGGGTCAGGACCAGGGCAGGCTTATCCATACCGATAACGGAGAGGTCTGTCGAGACGCCTGCCCGGGGTAGCTGTTGCCATGCAACAAGGCTGACGCAGCCGAGCAATACCAGAATGAACAGGGCTTTTATCCAGCCGGGGATACGTTTGGTGTTAGAGGTTCTGGTGGTGGTCATATGCTCTCTCCGAATGTGCGGCATGCATGTTCTCACGCCTTGGCACGCCCTTGGGGATAATCCTGCTACAAAGACTTTCAACGCTTTTTCATGGCATAGTCTGTCTCAATTCAAGCCACTTATCAGGAAGACAAGTCGATGATTACAGTCCACCACCTGGCCAACTCCCGCTCGCAACGTATTCTCTGGCTGCTCGAAGAGCTGGGTCTTGAATATGAGGTCAAACGCTATGAGCGCGACCCCGAAACCAGTCTTGCACCGCCTGAATTGAAGAAAGTTCACCCGCTGGGCAAGTCGCCTGTAATTACCGATGGCGATCTGGTAGTGGCTGAGTCTGGTGTAATTATCGAGTATCTGGTCGGCAAGTACGGCAAGGGTAAGCTCGCGCCGGAGCAGGGCACCCCAGAGCGGCTGAAATATACCTATTGGCTTCACTATGCCGAAGGCTCGGCGATGATGCCGCTACTGCTCAAGCTGGTTTTCAACAAGGTCGAGAATGCAAAAATGCCGTTCTTTGCCAAACCCTTCGCCAAGGGTATTTCCAGGAATGTGCGCAGCAGCTTTATCGAACCACAGATTCGTCAACATCTGGATTACATGGAAGCGGAAGTAGCCAAGACAGGATATTTCGTCGGCGATCAATTCAGCGCTGCTGATATCCAGCTCAGCTTTCCCCTGGAAGCGGCCGCCGCTCGTGGCGGCCTGGATAAGAACTGGCCAAACCTGATCGCCTATCTCGAGCGCATACATGGGATGCCGGGTTACAAGCGTGCACTCGAACGCGGCGGTGAATACGACATAATCAGCTGATTTATTTTTTCGGCACACCTCTTGTTTTTGTCTACTCTGTTCAATAGAGTGCTTTGCAAAGAATAAAACAAGAGAGTGTTCATGCCGCCTTCAGTTGAAGAAGCCGCACGGGCGTTGCGCGAGATTGATGCCATCAAGGCACGCGCCGCCGGGTTCCAGGATTACCGTGCAGAGTCCGACCAGCTCCTGCTGTGGGGGTTGGCTCACGCGGTTGGCTTTGCTCTTTCGGGATTTTTCCCAGCTTTCATTCTGTTAATCTGGCTCATCGTAGTTCCCCTCTCCATGGGCGCTGGCATGTTGTTGGCTCGCCGCGCGGCCAGCGAGATACCGGGTATCAGTTGGCGCTACCTGGTACTGATCGGCGCTATTTTCACCTTTATGGTTCTTATCCACGTGGTCATGTGGCCGCTCACCCCCGAGCAGGGCTCCATGGTGGCCCCTTTGTTTGTGTCCGCTTTGTATGTGATGCGCGGCGTACAGATGCGGCCCCGTTATCTGTTTATCGGTGGCTGGTTGGCCGTACTGTTGATGACGGGGTTTGTATTCTTTCAACCGGTTTTCTGGTGGTGGATGACCACTGTCTACGGTGGCAGCTTCATCGCTTTCGGCATCTGGTTGAGGCGCCTGTAATGCAGACACCCAATGAGATCATCCACCAACCTATCCGCCTGAAGATCATGGCTGCCCTTAATACGCTGGGCGCAAATCAATGGCTCGAGTTCGTCTCTCTGAAATCGATTGTCGACACCACCGACGGCAATCTGGGAGCGCACCTCAATACCCTTGAGAGCGCCCAATACGTTCTTATCAAAAAAGATTTTGCAGGCAAGAAACCGCGCACACGGGTCTGCCTGAGCGCCAAGGGTCGCGAAGCCTTCGCCGGCTATATTGCGGCGCTGCACGCCATCCTTGCGCTGGAAACACTTGAACCTGATGTCCCCACTACCTCTACCCATAACAATAGATAATGGAGCTTTCTATGCAGACCACCAACCCTCACGCCCCCGCCAACCGCTGGCAGACCCGTCTGCGTCTTGCGGCACTCGTGATTCTTATGGGCGTGACCGGCCTGACTGCCAATCTGGTGGTTGCCCAGGCCGAACAGGAGCAGGCGAGCCAACAGACAAACGCCGCCACAGCTGCTCCGGCCGTTGAAGCTGGACAATTGAGCCAGCCAGCACAGAGCGCAACAGCGCCTACCCAGACGACGATGACTCCAGCCGAGCGTTTCGGTGTGAAGGAGATGTTTTTCCAGGCCGATGTGGTGGTCAAGGCGGTGATGATTTTTCTGGTGCTCTGTTCCCTGGCGACCTGGGCGATCCTGTTCGAAAAGCTAGTCGTTTTTGCCCGCGCAAAACGCGCCAACCAGCGTTTTCTGGCAGCGTTCCGCAATGATGACAAAACGGCCATGCACGAGCAGTCCGACTCCAGCGCCATGGGGCGTATGTGGCAGGTAGCCCAGGGCGAGCTTCGTCGTTTCGGGTCCGATCGCAAGGCTGATGCCGATCAGATAAATCGCTTGCTGCAGCGCATGTCCCTGACTGCCAGTATCCCGCAGGAGCGTGACATGGCGCGCCTGGGCAGCATGATGGGCGTACTTGCCACCATAGGCGCAACTGCTCCTTTCATCGGTCTGTTCGGTACCGTATGGGGCATTCTCAACAGCTTCGCCAGTATTGCCACAATGAAAACCGCCAGCCTGGCCATCGTTGCTCCTGGTATCGCCGAGGCACTTCTGGCTACGGCACTGGGCCTGTTCGCGGCAATACCCGCGGTGATGATCTTTAACAAGTTTGCCCGTGACATTAATCATTTTGTCGGCAGCCTGGATAACTTCTCGGCCGAGATGCTGGCAACCACTTCCCGTCAGTTGGACGAGGTGCGCTGATCATGTCGATCCAGTTCAATTCAGGGCCTACGGTTAAGAGACACAATTACCAGCAGAATGCCGAGATGAACATCACGCCCTTTGTTGACGTGATGCTGGTATTGCTGATCATTTTCATGGTGGCAGCTCCGCTGGCAACAGTGGATGTGCCGGTAGATTTGCCCAGCAACGCTGCCGCGCCCAGCTCTCCACCTGCAGATCCGGTCTACGTGAGCGTGCAAGCTGACGGTCTGCTGTTCGTGCAGGAACAGGAAGTCACCATCGACGGGCTACAGGCGCTTGTTCGCGGTGTGACCTCAGGGCAACAGGACACACGATTGTTCCTGCGTGGTGACCAAGCGGTTGACTACGGGACGTTGATGCGCGTCATGAATACGCTGCAGAAGGCCGGATACACGCGTATCAGCCTGGTTGCATCGGAAGAGCTGGAACCCTGATGAGTCGCTCTACGACAAAGCTGGGCTGGGCCGCACGGATTCTGGTGATTGCGCTGTCACTGGCGTTGCATGCTGCGCTGGTGGCATGGCTTGCGAGCGGACACCTCGCCAGACCGATGATCATCGAACCTGAGGCGGTGGCAATTGAGCTGGTTGAAATCCCTCCAGAGCCTGAGCCTGAGCCTGAGCCTGAGCCAGAACCCGAGCCAGAACCTGAACCTGAGCCAGAACCCGAGCCAGAACCCGAGCCTGAACCTGAACCTGAACCTGAACCTGAGCCAGAACCTGAGCCAGAACCCGAACCGGTCAAACCGCGCCCCCAGCCGGTCGTTAAGCCAGCGACACCTAAGCCCGCTGGGCCACCTGTGCACTCTTTCGGAGCGAATACCGAATGGAGCGCTCCACCTGCACCACCGGCCAACGCGCCAACACGTGCACGTATGGCGCCATCGGGATATGCCGACACGGTTAAAGGTCGTGTGACTGCGAAAATTGTGCGACCAGTCGGCTCCTCATACAAACCGCCACCGGGCTATAAGGGCGATCCAGAGGACTTCAAGCGTCAATGCCGTATCCCCTATGAGGTGGTAGTTGATGCCCAGGGAAAGATGGTGTCCTACGAGATAGACCGTTGTGGCGACGATGTGCTGGACCAGGCTGCTGAACGTGCGGTGCTTCAGGCAGCACCGTTTCCACCGCCACCCAATGAAGGCGCGAGCCAGTACACGATCTATGGCACCGTCATATTCATCAAGTAACAGGAGGTCGCTCGATGCTATACCTAACACGTTCCAACGCTGCGCTATTGGCGACAGCGGTTTCGGTGGCCTTTCTCAGTGGCTGTGCCGGACAACCCGTTGCCGGCCCGGTGGACAACACGCCACCGCCACCCAGCTTGCCAACCGAGCGCGCTACAACCAAGGCCAGCTTCGAATGCGGCGGCGCCTTGCCGCCAGTGCATCGGCAGATCTGCGCCAGTGATGACCTGTCACTGGCGGACCGCCAGCTCCATGAACAGCACCGGGCCCGGGTACAGGCGACAGATATGGCCGGGGCTCTGTTGCTTGAAGCAAATCATCGCCAATGGCTGTTGGGCAGGGCAGGGCATTGCGGCCTGGGCCAGGAGAGCAGTACCGAAATACAAGCCGATAGTCAGGCGATAGGCTGCCTGCAATCGCTGTATCGGCAACGTTCCCGGGAGCTGGCATCCTGGCCAGAAGCTCAACCCCAGGCCCAAAGCAAGCCCCATGCCTACGCCTCCTACGTAACTTACCGGCTGGCAGACAGCCGCGATCCCGCGTTGTGCTCAGCCATGACGGCCGATTTGAATAATGATCTGGCGCGGCATGGCCGCCCTTCAGCTTCGCGCCTGGCAGGTGTGACGTTATTGGCAGGCACTCACGCCCCGAAAACCTCGGCCAATATCAACGGCAGCGAAATCCAGGTTGATGTTTACAACGCCGGGCCTTATGCCGGTTACGAGAATCGCTCCCGTGTGCTGATCGTCAATGGTCAGGCGATTCTCGGCCACCGCACCATGCCCCAGTGGATCGCCCAGCAGCCCAATTATGGCGGCCGCGCCCATGCCTCGTCATCGCAAACGGGAGACTATGGTTCGATCGACGTATTTACCCTAGACGGGCGCACACTGGTTATGGTTAACGAAACCTGGGGCTTCTATTCGCCTGCAGCGCGTGGTGAGTCGGCTTACAGTGGGTTGTACGAGCTGCAGGGGCAGACGGTGCAGCCGCTGTGTCTGTTCCAGACCTATCTGACGCCGCCGCGCACCAACACCCTGGCGGGAATGCCCTCCTACGCACAGCTGCAGGCCGAGCTCGACAAGCTGGCGGGGGATCCCTTGCCGGGTTACGCGCAGCACGAGCGTCGCGATAATTTTCAGACCTGGAAAGAACGTCAGTGGACATTGCTTAACCTGCCTTTGTTGGGTGCCGATGCACTCAGCCGTTTCGGCCGTGAGGGAGCTGTACGGCAACGCAACGATGCGGCAATGGATGCGTTTTTTGCCTGGTCGGAGCGCAGCCTTAGCAACAAGGCAATGTACCGGCGGGTGATGCCCATGCTGCAGCCAGCTCACAATGAGCTGGTGCAAATGTTTGCTGCTCAAGGCCTTTCGGACTCGGAGGCACGCGCCTCGGCTGATTTGCTGTTCCACGAGACATTTGCCCGGGCCACTGAGAATCTGAGTGCACCGGATCAAGCTCCTGGCTTGCCGTTAGCCCCTGGCGCGAATTATCAGCCACGTTTTGCGATGGCACCGGCCGCGGGTGAGTTGGAGCGCGGACGCAATTTCGCCACGCTGTACAGTGTCTTGCTCAACAACGCACCACAGAACGTGGTGCGGGATTTTATCGCCTACGAAACAGATACGCTGGGTCGTCAACGCGGACTGGGCCCCGACGCGAGCCCGGCATTGCTTGCCGCCCTGGAGACGCCTGCAAACGTGCGGTTATTGCTGGATGCCGGCTTTGATGTGAATGACGCCAATGCCTGGGGCAAGACACCGATGATGGCGGCGGCACAGCTCAATGAGCTGGACAGTGCCCGGCTGCTGCTCGGTAGCGGCGCCGATGTGCATCGCCAGACAACTCAGTCCCCGGGGCTAGGTGTGGGTGGCCCCGACAGGGAAGAGGCTGCAAGTGGCCGGCGAACGGCACTGCTGATGGCTGCACGGGAAGCGGAGGCGAGCATGATTACCACTTTGCTTGATGCGGGCGCGGCACGGCAGCTATGGAAGGGTTATCACCAGCAGGTCTGCAATGCTCTGGATGCCAATCCAAAATTGAGCGATAGCGAGCGTGCTGCATTCAAGGAGCCTCTTTGCAGGGAGGTCTACAAGCCGCTGCCGGTAAGTCAGCAAAAGCCGGTGAATATCCGTGCCGGGGACATTCTGCCGCTGCGCGATGATGGGGTGATATATGAGATCGCCCTCGTCGAACGTCCTGCAATGGACCTGTTTGGCCGTGCATACAATCTTTCGCCCAAACGTTTGCGTAATGATATTGGCTCGCTGGCCCGTACCGTCGGCACGGCTGCGACCCGCCGTGGCAAGGTCAAGATAGATGGCCCTCTCACGCTGGTCTTCGCGGACCTGTCAGCGGTAACTCCGGACAACTTGCCGGTGACTGTAAGCTTTCCAGTAGATGCCTCTGGGGTGCCTTCAGTGAGCGGTTTTGTGATGGATAAAGTTGACGCCCAGCAGGTACTTACCGTTGACTTTGATACCCAGCGTAACGATGTGGAGGGTACCTGGCGTGCTCTGTACAGCGCAGCACTGACGCAGGGTTTCACGCCAGCCGGGCGCGGTTATGTGGTTGTGCATACACGCGGAGGTTTGCGCACGGAATACCAGTTGGTAGTAACGGAATAGGGGGAGTGTCCGGTCGGGTGATACGATAGGATCATCACCCGATAATAATGAGAGCGCCATGCGCCTTGAACAATATGTAATGGTCGGCTGCGTTTGTGCGCTGCTTGCGGGTTTGACGGCCTGCGCCACACCGCTGCCCGACCATGATGTGCCCCCGAGCTACCGTATTGATGCTCCAGCCCACGGCTTGCTCGGCACCTACATGAGAAAGCAACCGGCCGAGGGCAAGGCCATGTCCGGCTTTTACATGCTTGATCGAGGTGTCGACGCGTTATCGGCACGACTGCACCTGATCGATACGACCCGTACCAGCCTCGACCTCCAGTATTACATTTACAACAACGACGTCACCGGAGGGCTCGTCGCCGAACGGATTCTTGCGGCAGCGGATCGCGGCGTCCGTGTGCGTATCTTGCTGGATGATGTGGGTAATGCCTTATCAGACGAGACTGCTACCACGCTGGACAGGCACATCAACATCCAGTTGCGACTGTTCAATCCAGTGCGAATCCGTAATCCCTGGCTCAGCATGCCAAGTAAAATCGTTGAATTTGGCCGCATCAACAATCGCATGCACAACAAACTCATGATTGCCGATAATTTGGCGATAATCACGGGCGGACGTAATATCGGTGATGAATACTTCGCACTGAGTGAAAGGGACTTTCAGGATATTGATCTATTGGGGATTGGCCCGATCGGTCAGGAGGCGTCAATTAGCTTTGATGCTTTCTGGAACAGCCCTAACGCTATCCCTGCCAGCGTGGTGCATGAGAACGGCAAACAGGGCGCCTTGAATATTACCCGCAAAAATTTGGTATCACACCGGCTACGGGAAGAGCAAAAGCCCTATACCCGGGCAATGGAACAATCATCTTTCAGCACTTCCCTGAAGGAAGGCAGCCTGCAGCTGTATTGGGGAGAATCCGAATGGCTTGCAGATCCGCCAGGCAAGGCCAACGCCCAATCCATTCGCAGCGAGGAGCCTTTTCTGGCTCGTATCCTGGCTGATCATTTACAGGATGTACGCTCCGAGTTGTTGATGAAATCAGCGTACTTTATTCCTGGTGAGCGCGGTGTGGAGTTGCTGGCCGCAATGGTGAGTAAGGGAGCAAAGGTATCGGTGTTGACCAATTCACTTGCTACAACCGATGTACTGGCGGTACACAGCAGCTACGCCCAATATCGCAAACCCTTGCTGCAAGGTGGTGCGAGGCTCTGGGAACTGCAGCCCAGGAGCAGCCGGCAGCCGGACCCCAGCGCTTTTATCGGTGAGTCCGAGGCGAGTCTGCATGCAAAAAGTTTTGTGTTTGATAGGCACAAGCTGTTTGTTGGCTCAATCAATAGCGATCCACGTTCTATCAAACTCAACACGGAAGCTGGCGTGATGGTTTATCAGAGGGAGCTTGCAGAACGTTTGGCGGAGTTGTTCATGCGCTGGACCTCCGATGCCTATGCCTTCGAAGTACGCCTGAGCGAGCAGGGCAGTCTGGAATGGCACGCGCAGAACAGGCACTGGACATCAGAACCAGAGGCAGGGAATGTACGCCGTTTCAAGGCCTGGTTGCTCGGGTGGCTGCCAATTGAAAGCCAGATGTAACCCCTACCTGTAAAGGACACAGAGACCAGAATGCCCCACGGAGTCAGCGACTCCGCTGAGGCACCCTCAGTTTCAAATGACAGCTAGTTAATCAGTTTTTTTGCTGCTCCAAGGTAGGCAGTGCCATGCTTACGCACTGCTTCGGAGTCGGCCCGTTCGGATGCCAAATGAACTTCTTCCAGTGACTCGGCCATGTCTTCAACTTCTGCGTCAATTTTTGCCAGCGCATTTTCCAGCGTGTAGGTGAGCTCGTGGACCTGGGCCAGGTCACTACCATTCAGATCGCCGGCCAGCAATCGCTTGAGACGGTCGTTGTATTCGGTAAAGTTGACCAAAGCCTGCTCCAGCGTATCAGCTGATTTGGCCTGGTAGTGATTTACCTCTTCTGCGTGGGCAATGGTGGGGGACATCAAAGCGGCAGTCAGGGTCAGGGGCAGCAGATAAATGCGCATTACGTACCTCTCAATATGAATGATAAACAGTCGCATTTGGAATTTATCAGCCATTCTTGATGATAACAAGTCTCATTTGTGAAATTCAGCCAACTTCTAACTGGGTTCTTGGGCAACTCTGTAGGAGCCTCAGAGCAGCGGGCTCATGAAGAACATCAGCCGTTCGAGCACCTTTGCTCTTTTGCTACGTCCTCTCCATGAGGCCAGGGTCAGGAGTTCACTGCGTTCAAGGTAGGCATCAATCAAGTGCCCAACGGCGGCGGTATGTGGCCCGCCAAACAAAGTAACAGTCAGTTCGAAGTTGAGCTGGAGACTCCGTATATCCAGGTTGACGCTGCCAACCAACGCCATTTCATTGTCAATCAGCATTGCCTTGCTATGCAGCAAACCACCTTCAAACCGGTGAATTCGCGCACCCGACTCCAACAGCAGCTCGAAATAGGAGCGACTGGCCCATCCCACCATGATTGAGTCGTTATGCTTGGGCAGTAGCACGTTTACGTCAACACCACGCCTTGCTGCCTGGCGTAGTGCATCGAAGATCGCCTCTGAGGGCACGAAATAGGGAGTGCAAATGGTGATACTGGTATTAGCACGATAGATCGCAGAGAGCACTGCCTGGCCGATAAGGTCTTCCCCGACTCCCGGGCCAGAGGGAATAACAGAAAGCCAGTTGGGCCAGCTCTCTGAGGTGGGGTAATGCTGTGGCAGATCGCGCAGGCCGGTTTCCACTTCCCAGTCCCAGGCAAAGACCTTGGACAAACCGGGGGCTGCCTGACCATCAAAGCGCAGCATGAGGTCGATCCATTGACCGACCCCGGCGCCCTGTTTGAAGCTCAGCGGGTCGGCCATGTTCATCGAGCCGGTATAGGCGACGCGGTCGTCAATGATCCAGAGTTTGCGGTGCATGCGAAGATCTATACGGTGAGCGAGGGCACGAAGCAGCTTCACCGGTAAAGCCGGCACCACCTCTATACCCGCCTCAACCATTTTTTTACGCCAGCGTGAGCGGAAAAATTTCCGACTGCCCGCGTGGTCAATAAGCAACGATACCCGAACGCCACGCTGGCTCGCGGCTATAAGAGCCTGGGTAATATCGTCAACCCGACCCCCAGGGTGCCAAATATAGGTCACCACCCGGATACTTTCAGTGGCATGCTCGATGTCACTCATCCATTGCTGAAAAATAGCTTCAGGCGTGGCGAGCAACTGCATATTCGAATACCCCAGCGCACTCACCCCGTTTCGCGCGATCAGCAACTGGTGGATACCCAGGGCCAGGGGGCCACCGGGCAATTCAGCACCGGGGCGTACAAAACGCTGATTGATGTTGTGCAGGTAAGGGTCGATCATCGCGCTGGTACGCCTGCCATGTCGGCGCCCCAGATTCATCTCACCAATCATCAGATATAGCACTGCGCCGATCAGCGGTATTACATAAATAACCAGCAACCAGGCAAGGGTGCCGCTTACGGGTCTGCGGCGGGTGATGACACGGACAGTGACCGCTGCCGAGAACAGCCAGTAAAAGGCAATGGCAAAAAGCGCGAAGATGTTTTGCAGGTTATCCATCAAATTCCGTTGTCATAATTTGGCCGCAGGCTTGCAGATAGTCAATCTAGCAGGCTTTATGTACGCTTGTAAGATTTTGACCTATTCGGAAATTCTTATGCTGCCCTTCACGCTGGTAGACCGCCTGCGCTACATCCTCGAGCGCCAGTTAATCAAAGGGGTGCATTATCAATTGCTGGTGGTAGCACTTTTTATCGGATTGATTTCGCTGATTGGTGGCTGGTTGGCCTGGCCCTCTGCAGCGGCTGACATGCCCCTGGCAGATTCGGTGTGGTGGGCATTTCTGCGACTTACCGATCCCGGATATCTTGGCGACGATGTGGGAACCTGGCGTCGAGTCATTTCAACTGTATTGACCGTTGTCGGGTATGTGTTGTTCATGGGTACACTGGTAGCCATCATGACCCGGTGGCTGATCAGTAAGATGGGGGTGCTGGAACAGGGCCTGACACCGGTCACCATCAGCAATCACGTGGTAATCCTGGGCTGGACAAACCGGACCATTCCCCTGGTGCAGGAAATCATGGATACCGCTGGAGGTATTCAGCGTCTGCTCAAATCTCTCGATACTCGCCGCCTGCGGCTGGTCATTCTCTCCGATATCGTCAACACCGAGCGCAGTCAGGAGCTGCGCGATACACCCGGCGTCGGTCGAAGGGTGAAGGACATCATCTTGCGCTCAGGTACGCCGCTGCACCCCGACGCACTGCACCGGGTCGCCTGTTTGCAGGCTGCCGTGGTCATGATTCCCGGGCGGTCACAGGGCGGTAGTACGCTTGTGACCGGCGATATGGAAACCATCAAGGCTTTATTGACCCTACACGCCCAAGGCCAACATAGCGGTCAGCCTTTACCTTATGTCGTTGCCGAGATCGAAGACGTTCGCAAACTTAACGTCATGCGCCGGGCCTACCCGGGGCCACTGGAAATTATCGCCAGCGACGCAATAGTCAGCCGTCTGATGGCACAGGCCATCTTGCATCCTGGCCTCCCGGAATTCTACGGCGAAGTCATGTCGGTGCACGATGGCAACGAGATTTACCTGCGCTCCAGTGCTGGCTGTGAGGGGCAGACATTAGCGGCAATTGCTTCACGATGTCCACGTGCAGTGCTTCTCGGTCTGGTGCGCAGGGAAGGGGAGAGATCAATCCCGATGCTCAACGCACCGACCAGCGAACGCCTGCGAGCGGGTGACAGCCTGGTAATGCTGGCCCGCGAGTATGAGGATGCTGATCCGATACAGGTAAGTGAGAGTCTCACCAGGGCCTGGGAGCGGAAAGAGCAGATTAATTCGGACCTGGTTGCTGTGAATGCAATCAAGAAGTCAGTACTTATTCTGGGCTGGAACCGCCGTCTGCCAGCTCTGGTGCACGAGCTTGCAACCTATGGTGAACAGAACTTCCGGCTCATGATGGTTTCAACGCTGGACGCCGAGGCCCAGCGTGAGGAGCTGGTGCAATACAGTGAGCAGGCTCAGCGAGTGCCATGTAATCACCTGCAGGCGGACTTCATGGCCGAGACGACGTTGAGAAAGATACTGCAAACCGAGTGGGACAGTATTCTGCTGGTATCAAGCGACCGGCTCGACTCGGGTGAAGAAGCCGACGCTAGAGCCATGGTCGGTTATATGGCAGTGGATGAGTTGCTGAAGGAGCGCAGAAAACGACCTCAGCTGTTGCTGGAATTGAGTGATCCTGCAAATGAAGAGCTGGTGGTGCGTAACCGCAGCGAAAGTATCATAAGTCCGATGATTCTCAGTCATCTCATGGCGCAAGTTGCTCAACGACGCGAGCTTGGGTTGGTATTCGAGGAGCTCTTTACCGTGGGCGGAGCCGAAATTCTTTATCGAGACCAGAGCGAATACCCGATGCAGAGCGTCAATACCTTTGCCGATCTGGAAGCTGTGGCTGGTTTGCAAGGCGAAACCGCTCTGGGCATCTACCGGAATGCCCCTGACGGCGAGGGCCGACGTCTGCAACTTAATCCTCCCAGGGATATTCCGCTCAAGCTTCAGGTTGGCGATGAGCTGGTTATTCTAACAACACTGCCTTGATACCTAATCTTCACAGACAATTATCAGGCTTGGGCAGACCGGCAATCTTGCTTGCGAGTTTGGCAGGGCTGCCGGGAAACAGCTTGAGTAAATAGATGCTCTTACCTTTCTCGGCGCCCAGTTCCTGGCCAATATATTTGACCAGCGGCCGCATGGCTGGAGAAAGCTGATAGCGCTGATAAAACTGCCGGAGTGCCAGAACCACCTCCAGGTGCTCTTCGGTAAGATCGATGCCCTCAAGGCGCGCCAGCTCAGCCGCCAAGGGTTGCGACCAGTCGTTCAGATCGACCAGAAAGCCTTCCTGATCCAGCGCTACATTCTTCGAGCCGATCTGTATTGTCTGCGTCACCAGCTGATCACCTTGCTGCTCTGTTCGCAGAGTCTAACCATACCGGCGTAGCCTGTGGGTTGCACTCGCGAGGGCAGGTCGTCGAGCGCCAGACCTCGAGCGAGCAGGTCCGTCTCCAGCACATACAGGCGCACATCGCCCGGTAGCAGACCGATGCTGCTCAAGGCCGCAGAACCGGGTAGAAGAGCGTAAACTGCGTCCTCGGTGAACAAGATTGATTGTCCGCTCGCCAATACCCGCTTGCAGCTGGCCAGCGAGCTGTTAGCGGACGGCGAATGGCGGAGAATATGCAGCAACGGCGCGCTCACAGGGAGACAACCTCCGAGTAATGTTCCAGTAAAACAGCGATTTGAGCGCTATCCACACAGTCTGCAGCCAGTGAACATTGTTTGATGTTCATGCCGCGCTCGGCCAGGGAGTGACGGCAAACCATGATGTCTTCTACTCCATACATGTCCAAAGCACCCAGGTTGGCGGTCAGGGACTTTTGCTGCAGTAGGCTGGCATCCTGGCCCTTGCGCAATTGCAGTACTCCATCACCCATAAAGAGAAACCCCGTCGGCACGCCAAAGGCGGCGGAGGCGAGGGCCAGATCGAGGGCTTCCCGGGCGGCGATATGCGTCGGCGGTCGACTGGTAATGATCAGCACACTTTTCATATCAGGTTCCGAACGTCACGGTACGGTCAGCTGTTTGCAGACTGTCGACCCATTGTCCAAGGCCGGATAACTCCCAGGGCGCTCCTGTGTTTGCTACAGGCCGCTGCCAGCGTGAAGCCTCCGCGTCATCGAGCACGCCGCGGCGCAGGGCGGCGGCAATGCATACAACGGCATCAAGCTGGTTCTCTGAAATGAAGGCTCTCCAATCCGCGTAGATGTCCGCTTCGTCCTGGGGCTGTACAGCCAGCGCGGTAGCCAGATGGACTGCGTCGCGATAGAAGAATAACCGACTGATCTGATGCCCGGCATCCAGCGTTGCGCGGGCAAAATTCAGTGCGCTGCGGGCAGCTGGATCCTGGGGACCGGAGAGTAGGACAATGGCAAAATTCATGGTCAGAACCGTTCAAAAACAAAAAAGGCCCGCTATCGAGCGGGCCTCATTGTAACCAACTAATCGATCAGTCGTCGCCAACAACGCCCAGAATGTGCAGCAGGCTCAGGAAAATGTTGTAGATAGAAACGAAAAGGGTGATGGTCGCCATGATGTAGTTGTCTTCGCCACCGTGAATGATGGAGCTGGTCTGATAAAGAATGATGGCCGATGAAAACAACACGAAGCCAGCAGAAATCGCCAGTGAAAGACCAGAGATGTCCAGGAAAATACTGGCCACGACTGCGCAAAGCAATACGACAAAACCAGCCATGATGAAGCCGGACAGGAAGCTGAAATCCTTGCGGGTCAGAATCGCGTATGCAGACAGACCCAGGAACACCATGGCAGTCATGCCCAATGCCATAGCCACCAGTGAACCGCCATTGGGCAGTGACAGGTAAGCGTTCAATATGGGGCCAGTGGTGTAGCCCAGGAAGCCGGTAAATACGAAGGTCAATACCAGACCCCAGCCCGAATCACGGAACTTCGAGGTCAGGAAGAGCAGGCCATAAAACCCCACCAGCATGATGATGATATTAGGCCGCGGCAGATTCAACGCCATTGAAACCATTGCAACAATGGAACTGAACGCCAAAGTCATGGCCAGCAGAGCATAGGTGTTGCGGAACAGCTTACTGACCTCGGCCTCGTTTACACCCGAATGCTGCAGGGTGGTTTGCTGATCTTGCATGTTCATAGTCGATCTCCAGGAGTGGGCAAGCAGGTTGATCCTTTGATATGCGCTCGATCATACCTGTTCGATGTTGCAAATCAAGGCCTTGAAAATGTTAAAGCGTTTCATTTAGCTACCTTGGGCATTGACTAGCGCGCGGTTTCCGGTAGTATTGCCGGCCGTGGAGGGATGGCAGAGCGGTTGAATGCACCGGTCTTGAAAACCGGCGTAGGTTAATAGCCTACCCAGGGTTCGAATCCCTGTCCCTCCGCCATATCAGTAGTCAAAAGCCCCAGAAATGGGGCTTTTTTCGTTCTGCTGTTGATCTGGACGATTGGGCGAATCATCAGGTGGTAGCAACTCCAACATGGGCTTGATCGGGCAACCATCCGGCCCACACCGCAAAGTCAGCCGCGGCCATCGGTTTGGCATAATAGAAGCCCTGGGCGAAACGGTAGTTGAGCGACCGCAAGAAAGCTTCCTGAGCAGGGGTCTCGACCCCCTCGCCAAGCGCCTCGATATGCAGGTGACGACTCAGCTGCGCAAGACTCGCAACTACACCGGCGCCGCGTCCGTCGGGTGATTGCCAGACAAACGCCTTATCTACCTTGATCAGATTGAACGGGATATCGATCAGACGTCCCAGAGAAGAGTAACCGGTACCGAAGTCGTCCAGGGCTAGAGAAAAACCAGCTGCAACCAGGTCATCGATCACCTGTCGCACACAATTGATGTCGAATTCCAATGCGTTCTCTGTTATTTCGAGCTTCATGCATCTTGGCGACACGCCTATAGATCGCGAGATATCCACAAAGCGGGCGGCCAGATTCGGATCCCGGAGTTGAGAGGGTGCTACATTGACCGAAATCCAGAATGCCGCGTTGCCCTCGAGCGCTTGCCAACTTCGAAGTTGAAGGCAGGCATCTTCGAAAACTTGTCCTCCCAGCTCATCCATGAGCCCCAGCTGCTCGGCCAGCGGGATAAAACAGTCCGGACCTATCGGGGCTTGCCCTTCAGGTAGTGGCCAGCGCAATAAGGCCTCAGCCCCCACTGCCTTACCGTTTTCCAAATCCATAACTGGTTGATAAAAGAGCACCAATTGCTTTTCGGAGACGGCAGACTGCAGATCGCCTTCAAGTTTGATTTCCTGGCGCTGCGCTTCCTTTATGCTGTGATCAGCCCAGCGAATAGGATCCGCGTCTGTATTGGCGGCCCCTTCAGCAAGCTCTTCGGCAAGCAGTGCCAGCTCTCGCGCGTGGCGGCCATCTGTGGGCGCGCGGGCAATACCCGCGCTCACCTCGACCCGTAGAACTTCACCCGCAATTTCAAAATCCTTTTCAGTAACAGCCGCAATGAAAGAGCGTGCTCGCTTCATCAGATGATGATCCGCATCGTTCGCCGCATCGGCTTCCGCAGAGATGATTACCGCGAAGGTGTGATCATGGGAACGGGCCAGCGATTCCTCCGGCTTAAGTCTGTTACCGAGGCGTTTGGCGATATCGCTCAGGAGATGATTGATTGTCTCCACGCCAAAGGCTCGATCAATGCGGTCAAGGCGTCTGAACTGCAAGGACACAAGGCCGGTCACTGAGCCGGATTCTGCCGTCTGATCAATGAGACGCTGTAGCCGCAAAAGCATACTGCGATGATTCAAGGCGCCAGTAATAGGATCGTGCTTGGCTCCGCTTGAATTCAAAAGTGCATTCAAGCGCCGAGTTTGGCCCTCCAGCCTGTCCTGAGCAGGATTCAGGTTGGTTATTTCCTGCTGCACGGAAAAAAAATAATCCAAACCTTCTCCATCATGGCGTAAACGCGTGATGGTCCACTCAACCAGATAGGGCGTACCGTCCTTCCGGTAATTCCACGCCTGACACTCAAAAGAGTCGCCGGCACGCAAGTTTGACTTGAGTCGCTCCAGAACTGTGCGATCAGTGTCCGGACCCTCCAGGAGGCTGGGTGCTGCACCCAGAAGCTCCTCTCGTGAATAACCCGTCATGCGTGTAAAAGCATCATTAACATGCACGTAGACCGGCCCTGCAGGTTCCAGCTCGCCAGTGGTTATGACTACTGAAAAATCTGATTCCTTGATGACCGCTAACAAGGCGGGGGGTCTGAAGGTCATTGGCTGCATCCTTGCTATTATTCGCGATGGGGTATCAGCAACTATATGTGGCCAAAATGCGGAAAAACTATATCTTTTTTTGCAACTGACTGGTCCCCAATTGATGGGTTGAGTCGAACCTGGAGACATTTGGCGCGCTATAGAGTGGTCTGCAGAAGAAATTGTTTTCCAGACCCAATTACGAAATAGGGGGCGTTTGCAACACGGATCCCCGATCCGCGGGGTCCGAAAACAGTAGGTGTTGAACCCGAGCAGAGAGCGCGTCGATGGCAAAGGGCTTGGTCAGCACTTGCATACAAGCTCCAAGATCGTCTTTACCAAGAACAGAAGCCTCCGCATAACCAGTAATAAACAGCACCTTGAGGCCAGGCCGATTTTCCAGGCCTGCGTCGGCCATCTGCCGTCCATTCAGACCGCCCGGGAGTCCGACATCGGTGATCAGCAGGTCAATGTTGATGTCGGAACGCAGCAGCTTGAGCCCTGCGACGCTATCAGCCGCCTCGATCAGGGTGTATCCCTGGTCGCCCAACGCCTCACGAAGCAACATTCTTACCGTTGGTTCATCATCGACGATAAGGATGGTCTCGCCACTTTTGGAAAAGTTTACGGGAGCGTTTTTCAGTTGTTGACCGACTTTCGCAGCGGGACCGTGATGGCGGGGAAGGTAAATGCTTATGGTCGTGCCCTGGTCAACCTCCGATTCAATACGTACCTGCCCACCTGACTGCTTGGCAAAACCGTAAATCATCGAGAGACCCAGCCCTGTCCCCTGACCGATTGGCTTGGTGGTAAAGAAAGGCTCAAAAGCTTTGGCAAGGATGTCCGGTGTCATACCAACACCGGAGTCAGTTACAGTAAGTGCAAGGTACTCACCCGGTGGTATCTCGGCAGCTTGCGCCGTCAGGCCCTCCAAATGCTTGTTGCTGGTTTCAATAACAATACGGCCACCATCAGGCATGGCATCTCGCGCATTGAGGCAAATGTTGAGCAAAGAGCTTTCGAGCTGCCCTGCATCAACCAACGTAGTCCAGAGATTGTCCGCGCCAACTGTTTTCACGAGGATGCCCGGTCCTACAGCGTGGCGGATCAATTCGACCATGCTGGCAATCAAGGTGTTCACATCAATGGCACGAGGATCCAGCGTTTGCCTACGCGAAAAGGCGAGCAATCTGTGGGTCAGAGAAGCTGCACGTTGGGCTGCCCCTTGTGCCGACAGGATATATTTACCTATCTCGTCGGTACGTCCCTGATTGATCCGTCTGGACATCAGTTCGAGCGCACCGGAAATACCTGCAAGCAAATTGTTGAAGTCATGGGCCAGCCCTCCTGTGAGCTGACCGACTGCTTCCATTTTCTGCGATTGACGCAACTTGTCCTCGGACTGCATCAGCTCATCGGTACGCTCTGCAACGCGTTGTTCCAGGGTGTCATTCAAAGCTCGTAGCGCTGCCAGTGCCCTGTCACGTTCCGCCTCGACAGCGCGTCGCTCTTCTACATCAAGAAGGACCCCTGGAAAGCGCAGAGGTACGCCCTCGGCGCTATGCTCAACCCGACCGTTTGCTTCTATCCAATAGTATTTCCCATCTGCCCGACGCACACGGTACTGGTGAGCATAGGCGCCGCCCCGCAGGATGGCTTCATCGATTGCGTTCATCAGACCAGCGCTGTCATCGGGATGCACTGTCTTTACCACCTCTACCAGAGGAAGGTCGTGTCGACTGATTCCGGGGGGAAGACCAAAGGCGTTCACAAAGCCGTCATCGATGCTGAAGTGGTCGGTAGCCAGATCCCAGTGCCAAGTACCAATAATGGCGCCAGCGGACAGCGCCAGTTGAACACGCTCTACATTGTCTCGGGCCAGGGCTTCGCTTGCGCGCAACCTTTCCTGCGCATTCCGCCGCTCAGTGACATCATTGAAAATGACCGCAATTTGCCTATCCGCCGGATCGCCGACGCGAACCGCGCGTACATCGAACCACCGGGCGAACGCTTCGGCGTAACTTTCGAAGCTGGCGGGCTCGCCGGTCATGGCCACCTTTCCGTAAATCTCAAACCAGAAGGGCTCCAGATCAGGGGCGTACTCTGTGACCCATTTACCCTGAAGGTTTACGCCCGCCTGTTTCTCGAACGCAGGGTTGATCTCGTCGAAACGGTAATCAACCGGCCTGTCCTGGCTGTCGAACTTGACCTGAACGATGGCAAACCCTGCCTCAACGGTTTCCAGTATCGTTCTGAAGCGTTCTTCGCTTCTGCGTAGCGCATTTGCTGCAATTCGCATCTGAGTCAAATCGAGCATGGCGCCGATAACACGTATTGCCTGGCCGCTCGAGTTCCGTATCACCTGTCCACGATCGAGGACCTCTGCATACGTACCATCTCCCCGGCGGAAGCGGTATTCCTCACTCCAGGCAGTTTCTTCACTATGAATGACGGTATGGATCGACGCATCAACACGGGCCTGATCGACCGGATGAATCTGGGCAATCCACCAATCTCCGGTCGGAGTAATGGTTTCTGCCGTGTAGCCGTAGGCGTGCATCAACGCCTCATTCCACAAGACGTAATTGGTCACAAGATCCCAATCCCACACCGCGTCGTTGGTGGCTTTAGCAATCAGCCTATAACGTTCATGCATCGCCTGTTCACCGCTTTGATCGCGGTTTTGCATGGTTTGAGAACTGCTTGCGGGCGTGTTTCCAGCTCCTTCTGGATGGTCGTCCTTCAAGGTATTACCCCGCGAGACACAAGGGTCGTTGCCTTCTCCATCGCCTGGCAAATAACTCTGGATAAACCGGCCTCATCAAAGGGCTTGGCCAATGTGGGTATGCCTGGGTCAGCCCGCTCGGTAATGTCCGAGTAACCCGATGCAATAATTACCGGCAACTTGGGGTTGGACACTTTCAGGCTTTCCACCAGTTGTCTGCCAGTGGTATTGGGCATGGCGTGGTCCGTAATGACCAGTGCGACTTCGAGATTCTTCAACATCTCAAGAGCTACGTCCGCAGAGGAAGCTTGAAAAGTGTGATGACCCATGTCCTCCAGAAGCGCACAGGTATTGGTCAGCACCAGGTCGTCGTCGTCAACTACGAGAATCTGTAATGGTTTGGTAGCAGAGGCGCACTGAGCAATGCTGGATGGACCGGCCTGCACAGTCAGCTCATGGCTAATCGGCAGCCACAGCTGGACTGTTGTACCTTTTCCCAGAACACTTTCTAACATCAGCTTGCCACCCAGTTGCTCGACTATGCCGTGTGCCATTGACAGCCCAAGCCCGGTACCCTTGCCAACGTCTTTTGTGGTGAAGAACGGTTCGATGGCCCGCCGAGCGGTTTCTTCATCCATACCGTCGCCGGTGTCGACAACCTCCAGCAAAACATATTCATTTGGCTCCATTACCGCTTCAACGCTATCGAAAGCGGTGGGTAGACGGGCCGAGATTAATACCTCGCCGCCCCCGGGCATGGCGTCGCGGGCATTGATGACCAGATTCAGAAGGGCCGTTTCCAACTGGTTACGATCGCCATGAATGCGGGGCAGGGCAGACGCGATTCTTGTATGAATCCGCATAACGGGCCCAATGGATTGCCGAATGAGACCTTGTATCCCCTGCAACAGGTCGGCAATTACCAATGTCTCTATTTTTAGTGGCTGGTGTCTGGAGAAGGCCAGCATCCGCTGGGTCATGGCAGCACCGCGCTCGGCGCCCTGAATAGCATTGTCAATCAGGTCAAGTACAGGGGAGTCAGGGGCTCGTTTCTTCGCCAGGTTCAGACTGATCAAGACGATGGTCAGCAGATTGTTGAAATCGTGGGCGACACCGCCGGTGAGACGACCAACGGCTTCCATTTTCCGCGCCTGAAACAAAGCTTCACGTGCGCGGTCGAGCTCCTGCTGGGTTTGATAGCGCTCGGTGATATCACGAGTGACCTTGGCAAATCCGGTGATAGAGCCCACCTCGTCGCGAATCGGATCGATAATCACGTGGGCCCAAAACCGCGAGCCGTCGTTTCTGACCCGCCAGCCCTCCGTCTCGAAGCGCCCCTGCGCCGCGGCAATTTCAAGACCACGCTTGGGCAAGCCGGCAAGTCTGTCTTCCTCGGTATAAAACAAGGAAAAAGGCAAACCAATTATTTCTTCGCTGGCATATCCCTTGAAGCGCTGCGCTCCAGAATTCCAGCTGGCAACGATACCGTCTGGGTCGAGCATGTAAACGGCATAGTCGATGATCGAGTCGACCAGCAGCCGGTAGCGTTCCTCCACGTTAGGCAATAGAGGTGACATATCTTGAATTTTCATGCCGATTTGCGGTCCTAGATGTTGAAGGTGCGAGCTGGCCCAGTGCTCTGAAACATTTCCTAACAGCCGCGAAGATTTTAACCATACTGGCTGATAAAATACGCCAATAAAGTGGCTCGGATGGTTTCAGAGTCAGAAAACAGCTGCCCAACAGCAGATTAGTACGTTGCTCTCGAGGGGCTGCGTCCCTTTTGAGGATATCGAATGGCAAAAACATACCCCGTCATCTCCACCGGCAACAACGGATTTGACGCAATTCTCAAGGGCGGACTGCCCCAAAACCGGCTCTATCTTTTAGAGGGCACGCCCGGTGCTGGTAAAACAACACTTGGCTTACAGTTCCTGCTCGAGGGTGTTGCCGCCGGCGAGCCCGTGCTCTACATCACCCTCTCAGAAACGGCAGAAGAACTTGAAAGTGTGGCGCATTCACATGGTTGGACACTCGATGGTATTGATCTGTTCGAGTTTTCTTCCACTGCTGAAGTGCTGGGCCAAAGCTATGAGCAATCCATCCTGCATCCCTGGGAGGCCGAGCTAGGCAATACCATTCGGCTGATCGAGGAAAAGGTAGAACTGCTCAAGCCAAAGCGACTGGTCTTCGACAGCCTGTCAGAAATGCGCCTGCTTGCTCAGGATCCCTTGCGCTACCGACGCCAGGTTTTGGCGCTCAAACAGTATTTCTCTGGTCAGCAGATCACCGTTCTGCTGGTAGACGATATGACAGGTTCTAACGGGGAGCGTGATAATCACTTGCACAGTCTTTGCCATGGTGTTGTTACCCTGGAACGGCTGACCCTGGAGTTCGGGGCCGCTCGCAGGCGCATGCAGGTACAGAAACTGCGAGGAGTGGATTTCGTAGCTGGCTATCATGACTTTACTATCAAGAAAGGTGGATTGGAGGTGTACCCTCGTCTCATTGCGGCCAAGCACCATGTCAAGTTCAGCACTGAATCAGTTTGTAGCGGGATAAAAGAGCTCGACGACTTGCTGGTTGGTGGCCCCCTACGGGGTACCAGCACTCTGGTAACCGGTCCGGCCGGCTCCGGCAAAACCACTCTGGCACTCGTATACCTGGCAGCTGCCTGTAGAAGGGGGGAAAACTGCACCATCTACGAATTCGATGAGCGGGTAGCCACGCTCATCAATCGCGCGGACAGCATGGGGCTCGACCTCAGTAGGTATGTAGCAAATGGTCAGCTGGTAATCCAGCAGATTGATCCGGCAGAAATCTCCCCCGGTGAATTTACCTGGCGAGTGCGCACCGAAGTAGAAGAACGCAACAGCAGGATGATCGTAGTTGACAGTCTTAATGGCTATATGGCCGCTATGCCTCAGGAGCAGCAGCTCATCCTGCAGATGCATGAGGTGCTGTCCTATCTGAGCCAGTTGGGGGTCGTCACCTTTCTGATAAACCCACAGCATGGGCTCATAGGCTCGATGTCCACCAGCCTCAACGTTTCCTACATAGCAGACTCAGTCATACTGATTCGCTATTTCGAAGCCCAAGGGAGGCTTCGCAAAGCGATTTCAGTACTCAAACACCGTACTGGCGCCCATGAAGATGCTATTCGTGAATTGCGGATTGACTCTCATGGCGTACGCGTTGGCGATCCACTGATAACATTCCGCGGCGTACTTACGGGCACCCCGGAATATTTTGGCGAAGAACACCTCATGGAAGAGAGGCAGCGTGATTTCTGAAAGACGACCTGAAGCGAAGACCCTTTCAATTGTTGCACCGTTCAAAGGGGATGCGCCCAGCCTGAACAAGCTTTTCTCAGGTAAGTACTATGTTCAGGTTCATTCCAATATCAACTCCCTTGCAGCAGAGCTCGGCGCGGGTACGGGGCTGGTCATCCTGACCGAAGAGTCCCTGCTGGGCGGAGTCGTTGCGCTGGACGAGGCGCTGGGTCGCCAGCCCAGCTGGTCTGATATTCCGACCATACTCTTGGCATCTAACAAAGGTCGATTGGGGCGTGATACCGATGTTGCCAGACGCCGTTTGCCTGCCTCCGCCGGCTACGTGATCGTGCTGGAGCGACCATTGAGTTCCGCATCGTTATTGAGTGCAGTTGATGCTGCCTGGGGTTCACGTGAGCGTCAGTTCGAGATGCGTGATCGCCTGGCTGAACTCGCGGAAGAACGCGGCCGGCTGACAACGCTTTTGGAAAACGTGCCCGTCGGTATCAGTTTCATGGACAGTCAGGGCAAATCAATCATCAGCAATCCGCTGTTCAGAAAGTATCTGCCCAGTGGAATTATTCCTTCAAAGCACCCGTCAAGCGCTGCACGCTGGATCGCTCGTGATTCAGAGGGTAAAAAGCTGGAGCCGAACATGTTTCCCGGCGCCAGAGCCCTCAGAGGCGAGGCCGCGACAGGTGTGGAGTTTTGCCACAAACTTGATAGTGGTTCCGAGTCCTGGATGCGTGTAAGCGCGGTGCCTTTGTACGACGAGCAGCGCAATATTCTTGGAGCCGCGTCGGTCATTCTGGATATAAACGAAGAAAAGCAGGCTGAGCTGTCTCTGCGCCGTTTTAATGAGGAGCTCGAGATTCAGGTACAGGCGCGAACACGCGAACTCAATGCCGCTATTGAGCGACTCAGAAAGGAGAGTGATGAGCGCGAACGAGCCGAGGACCAGCTCCGCCAGGCACTGAAGATGGAGGCGGTAGGCCAGTTGACCGGGGGTATCGCGCATGATTTCAACAATATGCTCACGGGCGTTATCAGCGCGCTTGATCTGATCAAGATTCGCATGGCTAAAGGCCAAACCAAAGACATTGAACGGTTTATGGACGCGGCCAACAGCTCTGCACAGCGCGCAGCCTCCTTGACCCAACGATTGCTGGCTTTTTCAAGGCGCCAACCACTGGACGCCAAACCCTTGCCAATCAACCGTCTGGTGTCGACTCTCAAGGATCTGCTGCAGAGAACGGTATCCGAGCAGATCGCCCTCACATTGGAGCTCTGTAGTGAGGATCCATGGATCCACGCCGACGGCAATCAGTTGGAAAACGCTATTCTCAATCTCGTCATCAATGCCAGGGACGCAATGCCTGCGGGGGGAGCCCTGATCATTCGCACTCGGCTTATCAAGTCCAATGAGGCTGAGCAGGGGCAGGTGTGTATTGATGTGCAAGATACCGGGTATGGAATACCCCACCATGTTCAGGACAAGGTCATGGAGCCCTTCTTCACCACCAAGCCGATTGGTCAGGGCACAGGGCTAGGTCTGTCCATGGTTTACGGCTTTGCTCAGCAAAGTCATGGTTACCTTACAATCAACAGCGTGCCGGAGAGGGGTACCAACGTAACCATCTGCCTGCCGGAAAACTACCAGGCTCACAAGGACTCAGCGCCTATTGAAAGGTTGGCTAAAGCAGGTAGCGGTCAGTCGATACTACTGGTTGAAGACGACGATTCGGTGAGGCTGATCAACAAGGAAGTGCTGGAAGAGCTCGGCTATCAGGTTACGGTGGCTCGCAACAGCGATGAGGCGCTCGAATCCTTTTACGTCATGGACCGCGTTGATCTGCTGTTGACCGATGTCGGGCTACCGGGAATGAACGGTCGGCAGTTGGCTGAGGTTATTCAGCAGCTGCAACCAAGGTTGCCTGTTCTCTTTCTCACCGGTTACGCAGAGAGCGCCATCAACCAGACCGATTTTCTCGGTCCGCATATGCAATTGTTGACCAAGCCTTTTACCATTGATGTATTGGCCAGCCGCGTAGCAAACATGCTGCTGGCCAATACACAGGAAAATGCTGGATATCAGACTACGCCCTGAGCGAGCATCGTGTCCGCAATTTTGACGAAGCCTGCTATGTTAGCCCCTTTGACATAGTTGATAAATCCATCATGTTCCCTGCCGAAATGCACGCAGGTGTTGTGGATCGACTTCATGATGCTGTGCAGCTTTTCGTCTACCTCACCGGCAGTCCAATGCAGGCGCATGGCGTTCTGAGTCATTTCCAGCCCGCTCACGGCAACGCCGCCAGCATTAGCGGCTTTACCCGGCGCGAACAGGATCTGGTGCTCCATGAACACATCGACGGCAGCCAGAGTGCACGGCATATTGGCACCTTCAGCCACGCATATGCAGCCATTCTGGACCAGAGCACGAGCGTCGGTTTCGTCAAGCTCATTTTGTGTGGCGCAGGGCAGGGCGATATCACACTGCAAATGCCAGGGCGTCTGTCCGGGGTAAAAGTCAGCGTTGTCGCTGGCCATTTCTTCCAGCCTTCCGCGACGTTCGTTCTTGAGCGCCATCAGCTCGAACCATTGATCAGACGTCATACCTTCGACGAAGTGCAGGGTACCGCCAGAGTCGGAAACGGAAATCACCTGCCCACCGAGTTCCAGCACTTTTTGCGCAGCGTACTGGGCAACGTTGCCGGAGCCCGAAATAGCGACGCGTTTGCCTGCGAAACCGGTATCACGGCCCTTGAGCATCTCTTGCGCAAAATACACACAGCCGTAGCCGGTCGCTTCCGGACGGATGAGGCTGCCTCCGTAGGTGGGGCCCTTGCCAGTCAGCACCGAAGTGAATTCATTGCGCAGACGTTTGTACTGCCCGTACATATAGCCAATCTCGCGTGCGCCAACTCCGATGTCGCCAGCGGGCACATCCACATCTGCACCGATATGACGCGCGAGTTCCGTCATGAACGACTGACAGAAGCGCATCACTTCTTCGTCACTCTTGCCCTTGGGGTCAAAATCCGATCCGCCCTTGCCACCGCCCATTGGCAGAGTTGTCAATGCATTCTTGAAAACCTGTTCAAAGGCGAGGAACTTCAGCACGCTCAGATTTACCGATGGATGAAAGCGCAGCCCACCCTTGTAGGGCCCTATGGCGCTGTTCATCTGTATCCGGAAGCCCCGATTGACCTGGACCTGGTTCTTGTCATCCATCCACGGCACCCGGAACATTATCACCCGCTCTGGCTCGACGAGACGCTCGATAATGCCACTTTTCAAGTACTTGGGATGTGATTCCAGAAACTCCCAAAGAGAGCTGAGTATTTCTTCCGCAGCCTGATGGAATTCAGGCTGGTCGGGATCACGCTTTTTGATATTCGCGAGACAGTTTTCCAGGGTGTAGGTCATTTGCATTCTCTTGTAGTAAGCGTGAAGAACATTATTGGCTTAAGGGCATATGCATACAGACACGCAGTCGCGCCTGACCCCGGGACTGGAAATAGACACAGTCGCGCGGTGAATATCGTTTTTTCAAAGGATTCCTTTCGGGGATCTACCAGGTTCGCTGCAGCTCTAACTGTAACAAAGTGATGCATTCTATGCACTATTGCGGTGCGAGCCATAAAAACAAAGCCCCGAAGTTCGGGGCTTTGTTTCTCAACCAGCGTAGGTATTTCAGTTCTGTGGGCGGCCCTGATCAGGCTCGTTATAGTTACAAACCCCCTCGGGGAAAATGGCATTCAGTTGCGTTATCTCCGCGGTGTCAGGCACCCAGCTTCCATAAGTACCATCGTTCAACGCAGTACTGATCGGCTTGAGAGTGCACTTGAAAATACTGCCCTCTATCGGCCCGCCGGCCTCCATGCGTGAGGTGGTATAGGTAGGGAACTGGCTAGTGCACAGGCCCTCCGGGTCGTTGTCGATTATTCCGTCCCATACGTCGGTGCCGGATGCAATCAGATCGCCCTGCGTTTCAAAGCAACTGTCCACTGCAGCGGCTGGCTTGTTTTCAGCGATGGTCTGGTCCGGATTCTGTTCGATGTTTTCAAGCCATTCGTGCAACACCTCAAGGGCCAGCCAGGTGTGATCGAATTCTTCCCGAGGGCGAGGACGAGCCGGGTCGGAAGTATCGGTCGGGCGAGTATCGGTAAACCATATAACCTGATTATCAGAATGGCCCATTTTGTTACGGATACGCTGGCGTGCGGAGAACGACTGATGGCTGTTGTGCATGTCGAGCACTTCTTCCAGGTAATGCCGCCATTCAATTACGGGAATATTCAGCTGACCATCGAATACCATTCCTGACTCATAGGCTGCCCGGATTGCCAGCAGATCACCCTCCGTGCGCGGCGCAGGTGCGATACCATCCGGACTGAGTAACATGTTCCGCCGGCTCCAGGGGTCGAACTTGGTAGGATCATTCATTACATCGGCGATGGTGCCGATAAAGGGAAAACCTTCCTGAACCATGTCCTCCGGCTGCTTCCAGCCGCCTACTTGCGAATTGAGTTTGAGAAACTCCTCAGGAGATATCTCATTGCTGGTCAGCGCATCAAGGCCGTATTGAACACCGACGTTATCGAACAGTGTTCGCGGATTACCTTGGGCATCTACGCCGTAGATATTGCGCAGGTCGTCATAGTGAGTCCAGTTAACCTGCTCCATTACCCCTGCAGGTTCCATCTGGGCCTGATTGGCCACCTGTCCGAACATTGGATTCATGACCAGGGGTGTCAAGCCGCGCCATGCAGGAATACACTCGGACATTCCGGGTGCCGTTGCGTAACCCAACATGGTCTTGGCGTCGGCGAAGGGATCGGGATAGTCATCTGTCGCATTCAGCCCTACCAGCAAAGAGCGATTCTCGGTGGTTTGCCAGCGTGCGTTGTTGCGGTCAGTCACGTCCATGTAGTGTTCCAGAAGTTCGCAATCGCCGATATGGATGGTCTGGGTGACCATGTCCGGATAGGCGTACTGCGGCACACCGGCATCCAGTAGGTCGGGGTGGTTCTGGGAGTAGACATACTGCTGGATTCCGCCGCCCGAGCCACCGATGGCCACGGTGTAGTCCGGCACACCGAAGCGTTTGATAAAGTGCTCCTTGACCATGAGTGCAGTTTCGCCGCCAACCTGGAGGTTGTAATGCGCATTGGTTCGGGTGCCGGAAGAGTAGATGACGGCATATCCCTTGCCCAGAACTTCTGGTGCCAAAGCTCGACCGCTGACTCGGCCCTGGGTGTGGCCGATGGCAACACCTCCCTCGAACTGGAACAGCAGCCGGCCATTCCAGTTATCAGTCGCTGCCGCATCTGCGGCATCTCCCAGGGTGGCAAGGGTGGCAAAGCTGTAAAGGAACCTGTTCAGCGTTCCGCGCTCCCAGCGCACGACGAAATCTACTTCACGGCCGTCGGTCAGGGTGGTGCTGGCCATGTCGGCTGGGCGAGTACCGTCGCCCGGTAGAGGCTGGTAGCTGCCGCCTGTAGTGCGATAAACAAATGTCACGAAGGGCTCAACCGAACAATCACGGCTTAGGCCGATCTGTGTACCTCCCTCGAATACCGGAAAACCTGTATCGCCATTGGTATCGACCAAGGGCTGTTTGTCCCACTCGCTGACTGTTGTGCAGACAAAGGGGTATTGCTGCGGGCCAGAGAAAATCGGACCAGTTTCTGGAAACGCTGACACAGCCATCGAGTCCAGCGGACCACGCTCGGTGTGGTGCAGCTCTATCCGGTTTTCACCCTCGCTCAGGCCCGGAATAAGCACCTCGATGCGGCCGTTGCGCCGCGTGACACGTGTCGGCTCGGTTTTCTGGTCATTAACCCACAGTTCCAGCTCTGCCACCTGTTGTTCAGTCAGGTCGACATCACCCTCGACGCCCAGCAGTACCGAGTTCCCGGTGACCTGGTCAGGACTGCTGGAGAGCACCGCTATAGACAACGCCGCAGGGTCTTCAATATCGGAGCTTGAACCGCCACCGCCACCGAGGCAGCCTGTGAGTGCCACTGTAAGTGCGCCAAGGGCGCAAGGTAATGCGTAACTTCTGAAAGGTGTCATGGTGCAGATCCCTCTGGGCCGGAGCCTTCTTGTTGGTTTTTGGAATCATCATGCTAGGCCCGGGGAGTGGAGCGGAACAGGTACAGATCCATGCATTTGACTGACACAGAGGAGTCCAGGGCCAGTACCCGAAGCGTCAAAGCCTCGCTGCGATATCGCCAAGACGCTGGATGGCCCTGCTGTTTTGCTCGCTGAGCGGATTGCCGGCATTCAACCGCAGGAAATCACTATGCCTCGGCCCGGCAGAGAATACGCTGCCGGGGAATACGTGTATGCCCTCAGCCAAGGCCAGATCGAAGAGTTGGCGCGCATCCCTGCCGCCAGGTAATCCAACCCATAAAACGCAACCACCGGTAGGTTGCCTGGCTGTGGTACCGGCGGGAAAGCATTCGAGGATCTGTTTCGAGGTCTGTTCTGTCTGTGTTGCCAGATGGCCCCGTAAATGCTGTATGTGCTGCGTGTAAAACCCGCTTTCCATTAACCGCGCCATCATTATCTGTGGAACCGAAGCGGTGGTGATGTTGCTGATCTGTTTCAGCTCCCGAATACGGCGGTGATAACGCCCGGGCGCAACCCAGCCAAGTCGTAAGCCGGGCATCAGTGCTTTGGAAAACGAATTGCAGTAGATCACCATGCCCGTTTCATCATAGGCCTTGGCGGGTAAAGCCTCTCCGGTGAATACGGTATCGCCCCAGATATCGTTCTCTATGATGGGTACGTCAAATTTGACCGCCAGGGCGACCAGCCTGCGTTTACGCTCCGCAGACATGGTAAAGCCCAGGGGGTTCTGGGCGTTGGTCGAAAGCAGGCAGGCTTTGACCTGTCCCCGTTTGAATGCCTGTTCCAGTGAATACAGGCATATACCATCCCGGTAATGCGTCGGGATCTCCAGGACACGTCGCCGCATGACGCCTAACGCGAGCAGGGTGCCATAGTAAGTGGGCGTCTCCACGGCCACAGTGTCTCCGGGTTGCGTCAGCGCGCGCAGAGCCAGTTCAATTCCCTCCATACACCCGTTGGTAGCCAGCAGCTCATGCTGGTCGATGGGTACGGGATAGTTGATGCTTCGCCGGGAGAGCTGATGGGTAAAGCGCTCATGACCATGGGGATGGGTATAGTCCCAGGACTCCAGTGCGTGCGTACGGGTAACCTCGCGCATGGTTTTGAGTATGCGGTCCACTGCTATCAACTGGGGGCTGGGCAGGGCGATTCCGAAGCGCACAAGTTCGGATCTCGCATGGGGCTCCATGAAATGAAGTATGTCCTCGCTCAGGGAGACCTCTACCGGCAGCAACGGGAAATGCGCAATATTGTCAGGGCGGGCTGGGGCAGGGAGCGCGTCCGCAACAAATACGCCGGAACGGGGACGCACTTCGATAAAGCCGTCAGCTTCCAATTGTCGAAAACACTGGGTGATGGTGTTCACACTGACATTGAACAGTCGACTGAGCGATCGTACCGAAGGCAGTCGTTCGCCCGATCGATAATTGCCCTGTCGAATATGGCAGCGCAGTCGCTCGCTGATGCCCTCGTACAGATACAGATGCTGTGCCATGAGCTGTGTCCTGAACCGGCTTGCTGGGTTGTTGTTGTGAGCCAGTTGGAGAAAGCATAGGCAATTGAGACTGAAGGCGCCAAAAAAAGTGACACGACAAAAAGGTGATAACTGTACGCACATACAGTATCCTGTGTCGGCCGGTCTGATCAAAGCGACAGAACGGATATCACTATCAAGCCAGAGGTATGAGTATGGCCGTTGAAGTTGTTTATCGTAGTAGCAGAGACCCGGAGCAGTTGTTCATGGATAAAGCCGAAGCTGATCGTCACGACAAGATGCTAGAACTGGCTGAAGCGCTCGGTGAAGTGCTGCAGACTGCGGTACCGTCATTGACCGAGCAGACCGCTGAAGATGTCAGCCTTTACCTGGCGCAAAATCGTGATGTGTTTGCCAAGGCATTCAAGAACAATTTGGGCGCGCTAGCTGATCTACTTCCCGCCGGCAACCCGTCCTGATAGGTCGTCCGCTCTAAAGGTGCCCGCCGAGAGGCGGTGTGATGCATTACAGCCCGGACGCTCCCTTTGTTGGCGCACCGAAGTTCGAGGTTGAATGAAAACGCCCCGACTGGTTCGGGGCGTTTTTGTGTACGCTATTAATTAATAGCTATAGGTCGCCTGGGCTGACAGACCATGGGCGCTGTTGCGGTAATCGGCGGTGTAGGCGGGACTGGTGTCGGATCCTGAGTAGCTGACACTGCCTTCATCTTCGTGCAAATAGGCATAGGCCACATCCAATGTCAGATTATCAGTGGCCTCCCAGCCAGCACCCAATGACAGAACCGTGCGATCACTGACCGGTATACGTACCGTACGGTCGGCATCGTTGGTTGGCGAGCGATCAAAGGCAACACCAGTACGCAACACCACACTTGGAGTGATCTGGTAGGCAGCCCCTAATGCATAGGCTACGGTGTCAGACCAATTGAGGTCCTCCTCGATATTGCCGAACCGCCCTGGGGCAGAGGGGTTTTCAATAACCAACTGATCAAACTGGCTCCAGCGGGTCCAGGTAGCACCGGCGTACAGCGTCCAGTATTCGTTGTGTGCATAGGTCAGCGACAGGTCAATCGACTCCGGAGTGGTGACGTCCAGCGTGGCGTCGTAGGTACCGTTAACCGGGATAGGGAAATCAGACACCTGGGTGTCGCCTTCCAGGGTGTAGTCAACCTTCGAGTGATAGGTCAGGCCCAGTGCCAGGCTATCGGTCAGATCAGCCAGAACGCCCACATTGAAACCATACCCGACGTCGTCTCCTTCAATATCCACATAACTATCGTTGAGCGGACTGGCAGCTACCGCACGGGTCAGGGTGCCTTCAATACGATTGATGGTGGGCCCGAAACCAACCGAGACCCGCTCGTTGATCCGGTAGCTGATTGTAGGCTGCACAGTAACTACCTGCACTTCGCTTTCCAGTCCGTGGTAGCGGCCCTGGAAGCTGTTCTCGTAGTCGCTGATCACGCCGAAGGGAACGTAGACGCCCAGACCGAAATGCCAGTTGTCGCTAAGGGGTTTGACGTAATAACCAAAGGGAATCGCGGTGAATGGCACCATATCGCCATCGTTGGTTCCGGTAGCCGGGCTTTGTACACTGCTGATGTCAGTGCTGGCGTCGATCACGGCAAAGCCGCCGCTGATCTGGGTACGCTCGATTTTCGACATGCCAGCAGGGTTGCCAAATACGGTGCTGGCGTCCTGTGCAGAAGACGACCGGCCCGCAAAACCCGTGCCCATGCCGCTAGCACTTTGCTCGTTCACGGCCACACCGTTGGCCATAGCCTGTGTGGAGGCCGCAGCAGCGGCTAGGGCGAGGGCGGTTCTAAGGCGTGTTTTGTTGATCATTTGGAACTCCGGAATTGGCAGGGGCGCGAAGACTATCGTCCGTTCCGACCCGTGTCCAACCCTGGGGTTCAGTTTTTTTCGATAAGGCTAGATTCCGCCCGAACGGGCGTGCTTGAGCTTGCGCCAGTGGCCGAGGCGACTCTCCAGGGCGGCCAGATTGGGGATTCCCTGGGCGCGCGCCTTGCTCAACAGGATCAAGGCGATTTCAGCGGTGGCCAGTGCATCAGCTGCCGCATTATGCCGCTGAGTGTTATTGAGACGAAAATGGGCCTGCCAGTCATCAAGACCGCCGCGGCCAACTTGCGCGTCAGGGCAGAGCATGGGCGACATTTCGGCGATATCAATAAACACATGCTGCAGTCGATGCCCCAGGTCCTCGCGCAAGCTGCGCCGCAGCATGCGTTGATCGAAGCGGGCGTGAAAAGCCATGAATACGCACTGGCCGGAGAATTCCATGAAATCCAGCAGCGCATCGGCGGCGTCCCGGCCTTCGGCTATCTCGCTGGGCGCGATACCGTGGATCAGAATGGCTTCGGTTACCTTGTGGTTTTCACGGTAGAGCGTGCATTCGTACTGGGTGCCCATGTCGATGGCACCCTGCTCGATAACCACCGCACCGATCGACAAGACCTTGTCGCGTCGTGTATCCAGGCCGCTGGTTTCCAGATCCATGACGACCAACCGCGCTTTCTCCAGGGGAGTGTCATTCAGCGGTTGCACAGGGGGGAGATGTTCCCTGCGGGCCTGCTGAGCTTCGGTCAGTTGAGCGCCACTCTTGCGTGAGAGCCAGTCAAACGGATTCATAGCTGGTAACGGATGGCCAGGCTGGCCTGGAGGCGCTTGGCCTGGCGAAAGGATTCGCGGAGGATGCGCCGGTCAAGATGGTTGAGGGTGTCCGGGTCAATTCTATTGCTGAAAGGCAGACCTTGCCGATCCTGCAACTGGTGTTGCTGCATGCGGATCAGCTGAATGAAGTGATAGGCCTCTTCGTATGCGGCGGCATCCTTGGCGTCAATCACCTCGCGGGCACTCAGTTGCTGAAAGCGCTCGAGCGTGTTGCAGTCGGTAATGCCATGGGCCAGTGCCAGCAGTCGCGCGCCGTCCACAAAGGGCATCAACCCCTGTTTCTTCAGATCCAGGGTGTCTTTTTCGGCGCCGCTGCGAGCCACCACGAAATCACGGAAGCGCCCGATGGGCGGCCGTTGTGTCAAGGCATTCTGGGCCAGCATATGCTGGAACAGGGAGTTGTCGCGGATCTTGTCGAGCAGCCGGTCAAATATCCTGCGCGTGCCCTCAGGCTCGCCCCATATGACCCTCAGGTCGAAGAAAATCGAGGACTCCATCAGGTTCTTTGGTGTAGTGGTACGGATCAGCTGATCGAAGCGTTTATCCCACTCCTGCTCCGACAGACACAATTCGGGGTTGCTGGCCATGATATTGCCCTTGCACAGTGTGAAACTGCACTCCGCCAGGGCATTGTTTATATGTCGCGCCAGTGGTAACAGACGTTCACGGTAACTGGCTGCCTGTGCGGGACTTTCGGCCTGAAAGAGAATGCCGTTGTCCTGATCGGTATGCAGGGTCTGTTCGCGACGACCCTCACTACCAAAACACATCCAGGTGAAGGGGAAGCCCGGATCGCCATACTGTTGAATGCAAAGTTCAATCACCCGGCACACCGTATGGTCGTTGAGCAGGGTGATAATGTGGGTGATCTGGGTTGACGAGGCGCCATGGGCCATCATGCTCTCTACCAACTGGCGTACATCGGTGCGCAGGGCGGCTAGAGTACTGACCTTGGTGGCTTGGCGGATGGTTCTGGCCAGGTGCACCAGGTCTACGCGCTGCAAGGAGAATAGGTCCCGCTCGGACACCACGCCGATGAGCTTTTCTTTCTCAACCACGCATATATGCGCGATATGCAGACTGGTCATGGCAATGGCGGCATCAAAGGCCGAAGCACCAGGAGCCAGGTAGTGGGGCGATGGAGTCATGACGCCGCTTACCGGGTCCTCCAGATCTATATCGATCTGGGCGATTACCCGGCGCAGGTCGCGCAGGGTGAAAATGCCCAGGGGTTTATGCGCGGCATCAACGATTACAATGCTGCCCACGCTGGCATCATCCATCGCTTTAACCGCGTCACGGATGGACAGTTCGGCGGCGCAACAGACCGGGCTGCGTACGGCCAGGTCGCCAAGACGGGTGTCCAGCGAATATTGTGCGCCGAGGTTTTCAGCAGCCTGCTGCTGCGCCTGCTGGTTGACCTGATCAAGCAGGCTGCTGACCCCGCGCAAGGCAAAGTCGCGGAAGGGCGCAGAGAGGCTGAACAGGCGTGCGAACTCACTGCGCGGCAGAGCCAGACAAAAGGTATCTTCACCGGCCAGATGCTCGGTGCGGGTGGCGCGCTCACCAATCAGTGCCGCCAGGGGAAAACACTCGCCAACGCTGATTTCAAAGGTGGTCTCAGGTTCGTCCTGACCGCTGAGCAGACGCTCGCCGCGCACCAGGCCCTGCTTGACGATATAGAAATGTGTCACTGCCCCCTGCTGGGGGCGGATGATGGCTTCACCCTGGGCATAGAAACGCAGCTGGCAGTGTTCAACCAGGTATGCCAGATGGTTGGTCTCCATCTGATTGAAGGGCGGATAGGCGAGCAGAAACGTCATAGTGCCATGCACGTTCTGCATGACCGCTGTTTTACCGGCTTCGGCGAACACTGTGTCTTTGCTCATGGACTCTTTGTCACCCGGGCAGTTAAAGACTTATTATCACGGGCAAGACCCTCTTGCATGTGTGGCTATTGTGCGCCGGTGGGCAGTTTCAGCCCACCCGACGTAAGTCTAGTTCCCCTCACCGACCCAGGAGCGAATCATGGCGGCAAACAAGAGGAATAGTCATCATGTCCGCACAAAACTACCAGCAAGCCTACCACCAGGCCAGTGAGAACCCGGAAGCTTTTTGGGCTGACCAGGCAGCAAAACTGGAATGGCATACCCGGCCAACCACCATTCTCGCGCAGGATGCCGAAGGTAACCACCAATGGTTTGCGGACGGCAGGCTGAATACGTCATGGCTTGCCCTGGATGCCCATGTGCAGGCCGGCCGTGGCAACCAGGCCGCCATTATCTACGATTCACCGGTCACTTCTACCAAGGCAACCATCACCTACGCGGATCTGACCCGTAGAGTCGCTCAATGCGCCGGCATGTTGCGTGGGCTCGGTGTAGGGAAAGGCGACAGGGTCATCATCTACATGCCGATGATTCCCGAGACGGTCATTGCCATGCTGGCCTGCGCGCGCCTGGGAGCGGTGCACTGCGTGGTATTCGGTGGCTTTGCTGCACCGGAACTTGCGGTACGCATCGATGATGCCAGGGCAGATGTGGTTCTGACAGCCTCCTGCGGTATTGAAATTGATCGGACTATTGCCTACAAACCCCTGGTTGACGCTGCGATCGAGCTGGCGCGGCATCCGGTTCGCCACTGCGTGGTTCTACAGCGCCCCTCCTGCAAGGCCGAGCTTTATACCGACCGCGACCTGGACTGGCACCAGGCCCTGGCCAATGCAGAACCCGCCGATGCTGTACCCGTAATGGCAACCGACCCTCTATATATTCTGTATACCTCAGGCACCACCGGCAAACCCAAAGGGGTAGTCCGCGACCATGGGGGCCATGCGGTTGCCATGCGCTACAGCATGCAGTCCGTCTACGATGTAGGCGTGGGTGATGTATTCTGGGCCGCGTCAGATGTGGGCTGGGTGGTGGGTCACTCCTACATCGTGTACGGCCCGCTGCTGGCAGGCTGCACCACTGTGATCTACGAGGGCAAACCGATACGCACACCGGACGCCGGCGCGTTCTGGCGGGTCTGCAGCGAGTATGGCGTGAAAACCCTGTTTGCTGCGCCAACCGCTTTCCGCGCGGTTCGCAAGGAGGACCCGGATGCCGATCTGGCCAGGCAATTCGATCTGACGCGCCTCGAGCGGCTGTACCTGGCCGGCGAACGCCTGGATCCACCCACCTGGGCGTGGCTTCAGGAGCACTTTGATCGGCCGATCATTGATCACTGGTGGCAGACAGAAACAGGCTGGGCAATTGCTGCCAACCCCGCAGGCTACGAACTGCAGGCGCCGAAGATGGGGTCCGCCACATGGCCGATGCCTGGTTACATGCTGAGCATTCTGGACGATGAGGGCCTACCCGTAAGCGCTGGCATGAAGGGTAACATTGCCATTCGTCTGCCCCTGCCCCCAGGTTGCCTGACCGGCATCTGGGGTAATCCGGCTCGTTTTCGCGAGGGATATCTGAATACCTTCCCCGGTTTCTATGTGTCTGGTGACGCCGGCTACGTCGATAGGGACGGCTACGTCTTCGTGATGGGTCGTACCGACGATATCATCAACGTGGCAGGGCACCGGCTATCCACCGGTGAAATGGAAGAGGTGCTGGGCGCACACCCAGCCGTGGCCGAATGCGCGGTAATCGGTATTCCTGACGAACTGAAAGGCGAATTACCCCTGGGCCTGGTGGTGCTCAAAAATGGCGTGCACATCGACCCGCAACAGCTGGCTGGCGAACTGGCGAGCATGGTGCGCAAGGAAATAGGCGCCTTGGCGTGCTTTCAACGCAGCCTGATTGTGCAACGTCTGCCTAAAACCCGATCAGGCAAGATCTTGCGCAGAATCATGCGCCAGATTGCCAGCGGCGAAGCCTTTGTGACGCCTTCTACCATTGATGATCCGGCCTGCCTCGAGGAGCTGAAGGGCCAACTGGACCCTCAGATGGAGGAGAGCCGCACCGGCTGAGAATCGTTCCACTCTGCGCGTCGATTTGCTATGGTAGCGGCTTACGAATAGCGGCAGGAAACACTGCCAAAGCTGCCCGGAGACGGAAACCCGGCAGGCACAAACGCCGACCGTCAATTTGCGCAAGGGGTGGGATTTGATCAAGGTACTGGTTGTTGACGACCATGATCTGGTACGCATGGGCATCAGCCGCATGCTCGGCGACGTCCCCGGTTTGAGTGTGGTAGGGGAGGCCAACTGCGGTGAGAGCGCAGTGACCCAGGCTCGCGCGCTGAAGCCCGATGTGGTGCTTATGGATGTGCGCATGCCCGGTATTGGCGGCCTTGAAGCCACCCGGAAATTGCTGCTGCATGACAAGAACCTGCGCATTATCGCCGTCACTGTCTGCCACGAAGAACCCTTTCCCACGCGTCTTATGCAGGCTGGCGCAGCCGGTTATGTAACCAAGGGCGCGGCGCTCGATGAAATGGTCACGGCCATCCGCCAGGTGGCCAGCGGACAACGTTATATCAGCCCGGAAATTGCCCAGCAGCTGGCACTCAAATCATTTGCCCCCGCCAGTGAATCGCCTTTCGACAGTCTGTCCGAACGTGAAATGCAGATCGCTTTCATGATTGTCAGCTGCGAAAAGGTTTTGGCTATCGCCGACAAGCTGTGTCTCAGCCCGAAAACCGTGAATACCTACCGTTATCGACTGTTCGAGAAACTCGGCATCACCAGTGACGTAGAGCTCACCCTGTTGGCGATTCGCCACGGCATGATCGACGCCATACCCCGTTGATGCAGCAAATTACCGAATTCGATCCGAGCGCCTTTCTGGCGACTGCGAGCAATAAGCCCGGCGTTTACCGCATGTTCGACGTCAAAGGCGAGCTGTTGTATGTGGGCAAGGCAAAAAGTCTCAAGAAACGCCTGGCCAGTTACTTTCGCAAGACTGGCCTGAGCCCCAAGACTGCTGCTCTCGTGGCGCGCATTCAGCAGATCGACACCACTATTACCGCAAATGAGACCGAGGCACTGCTCCTTGAGCAGAGCCTGATCAAGGCATCGCGGCCGCCATACAATATTCTGCTACGTGACGATAAATCCTACCCCTATGTCTTTCTGTCTAGCCAGGACAGCTTTCCACGGCTGGGCCTGCACCGCGGCACAAAGAAACTCAAGGGCCGCTACTTCGGCCCTTATCCCAGCGCCGGCGCTATTCGCGAGAGCCTCAGCCTGCTGCAGAAGACCTTCAAAGTCCGCCAATGCGAAGACAGCTATTATCGCAACCGCAGCCGGCCATGCCTGCAGCACCAGATCAACCGCTGCAAGGCCCCATGCGTTGGCCTGGTAGACGAGCAGGAATACGCTGAAGATGTACGTCATTCGGTGATGTTCCTCGAGGGCCGAAGCAATGCCCTGACCGATGAACTCAACAGGGCAATGGAGCAGGCCGCCCAGGACCTGGATTTCGAGCGCGCCGCCGAGCTGCGCGATCAGGTCGGGCTGCTAAGACGTGTTCAAGATCAACAGAGCATGGACACCGAGCAAGGCAACGTCGACGTAGTCGCTGCGGCTGTATCCCCGGGCGGGGCCTGCGTGCATGTCATCATGGTGCGCCAGGGCAGGGTGCTCGGGAGCAAGAACCATTTCCCGAGGGTACCCATTGAACAGACGCCTGGGGAGGTGCTGGCAGCCTTTCTGCCGCAATTCTATCTGGGCGGCGCCGAGCGTGAACTGCCTGGCGAGATTATCGTCAACGACACGCACGAAGACCTGCCCGTGATCGCCGAGGCCCTTGCCCAGGCCCGCGGCCACAATCTGGTCATCAGCCATCGCGTGCGCGGTACTCGCAGCCGCTGGCAAACCATGGCGGTCAATAATGCCGATATGGCGCTGACCGGCATGCTGGCCAATCGTCAGAATATTCAAGTGCGCTTCGAAACCCTGCAGGAAGCACTCAAGCTGGATGAAATGCCCACGCGGCTGGAGTGCTACGACATAAGCCATTCCAGCGGCGAAGCAACAGTTGCTTCCTGCGTGGTCTTTGGGCCCCAGGGACCGATCAAGAGCGATTACCGCCGATTCAATATCGAGGGCGTCACCGCCGGCGATGATTATGCCGCGATGCGCCAGGCACTGGTACGACGTTTCAGTCGGATCCAGGAGGGCGAGGGCAAGATGCCCGATATTCTGCTGGTCGACGGCGGCAAGGGCCAGATGTCCATGGCTCTGGAGGTGCTCAAGGAACTCGCTATCCACGACCTGACGCTGCTCGGTGTGGCCAAGGGCGTTACTCGCAAGGCTGGTATGGAAACGCTCTATCTGAACGATCCGCAGGTGGAGCTGGTATTGCCCGGACATTCACCCGCGCTGCACCTGATTCAACATATCCGCGATGAGGCCCACCGATTTGCCATTACTGGTCACCGCGCCCGTCGTGGCAAGGCACGCAACACCTCACCACTTGAGGGTATTGAAGGCGTGGGGCCCAAGCGCCGGAGGGAGTTGCTGCGTCACTTTGGTGGCCTGCAGGAATTGCGTCGTGCCAGTGCCGCCGAAATGGTCAAGGTGCCAGGCATCAGCAAAAAACTTGCGGAACAGATTTATGCATCACTGCATAGCGACTAGAATGCATGATCAAGAGAGGGTCGCCGAAAGTTTATGAACATTCCCAATATCCTGACGTTGTTGCGGGTCGCGCTGATCCCCATCTTCATCCTGCTGTATTACCTGCCTCTGCACTGGAGCTACCTGGCCGCCGCTACGGTCTTTACTTTGGCGAGTCTGACTGACTGGCTGGACGGCTATCTGGCCCGAAAGTGGCAGCAGAGCACCGCCTTTGGCGCCTTCCTGGACCCGGTGGCAGACAAGCTGATGGTCGCCGTGGCCCTGGTTCTGCTGGTGCAAGCCCACGCCAATTTCTGGGTTACCGCACCAGCTATGGTAATTATCGGGCGCGAGATTGTTATCTCGGCGCTGCGCGAATGGATGGCGGAGATAGGCGCGCGGGCACAGGTAGCCGTCTCCAACCTTGGCAAGTACAAGACGGCCGCGCAAATGGTCGCGCTGATCGTGCTGCTGGCCAATCCCCCAACATTTTCGAGCTGGGTGATCCTGGGCTATGTACTGCTGATGATCTCCGCCGTGCTCACTTTGTGGTCCATGTGCCTGTATTTAAAAGCCGCATGGCCTCATATGAGTATGCATTCTGATCAAAAAAGCGACAAATAACTTTTTCTGAATCAATGAGTTGACAGGCTGGCGCAGCAAGATAGAATAGGCGCCGTTGCAAAGCGGGAATAGCTCAGTTGGTAGAGCACGACCTTGCCAAGGTCGGGGTCGCGAGTTCGAGTCTCGTTTCCCGCTCCAGATACAGATCAAAGCCACCTTAGGGTGGCTTTTTTCGTTGTCTCTTTCGCGCAGTTTCTAGCCCCCCCCTAGACCTCCAGATCTCTCCCTACGCGCGCAATTCAGCCTAAGACTAATGTCGGGGATTTATTGTCAGGCCGAATTTTGCAGAATCGCTAGCACGGAACCCTTCCGAGCTAGTGGAATTTCCCAAATCGGTAATAACAATAAAGTGGAGAGATACGATGGATGATAAAGAAAAAGGCAAGGCGTACTGGTCGGCGAATCTACGCCTGATCTACGGATGCCTGGCAGTCTGGGCTACGGTTTCATTCGGTTTCGGTATCTTGTTACGACCTTTTCTATCTGACATTTCGGTCGGTGGCGCAGACCTTGGCTTCTGGTTTGCCCAGCAGGGCTCAATCCTGACGTTCGTTTTCCTGATCTTCTTCTATGCCTGGAAAATGAATCGTCTGGACAAAAAACACGGCCTGGAGGAGTAACCGGAATGAGCCAATTCGTTATCAACCTCTTGTTCGTCGGCGGGTCTTTCGCTGTCTATATCTTCATTGCGATATGGGCGCGTGCCGGATCGACTAAAGAATTCTATGTCGCAGGCGGCGGCGTGCATCCCGTCGCGAACGGCATGGCGACGGCAGCTGACTGGATGTCTGCGGCCTCTTTCATCTCAATGGCTGGCCTGATCTCGGTTGGCTATGTCAACTCGTCATTCCTGATGGGCTGGACCGGCGGCTTCGTGCTCCTGGCGATGTTGCTGGCTCCCTACCTGCGCAAATTTGGCAAATACACCGTGCCGGATTTCGTCGGTGATCGGTTCAACAGCAATGCGGCGCGGGTAGTAGCAGTCATCTGTCTTCTGGTGATTTCCACCACCTACGTTATCGGGCAGATGACCGGTGCAGGCGTGGCATTTGCGCGCTTTCTTGAAGTCGACAGCACCACCGGCCTGATTATCGCATCTGCAGTGGTATTCGCTTATGCGGTGCTGGGCGGCATGAAGGGTATTACCTACACCCAGGTTGCCCAGTACGTCGTGCTGATCATTGCCTACACCATTCCCGCGATCTTTATTTCGCTGCAAATGACGGGTCATGTATTACCACAGACAGGTCTGTTCGGAACCCATCTGGAGTCCGGCATGCCCATGTTGCAGAAACTGGATCAAGTGGTTAATGAGCTTGGCTTTCAGGACTATACCGCTGACGTCTCCAACAAGCTGAACATGTTCCTGTTCACTGTGTCGTTGATGATCGGTACTGCTGGTCTGCCGCACGTCATCATTCGCTTCTTCACTGTGCCAAAGGTCGCCGATGCGCGTTGGACCGCCGGCTGGGCGCTGGTATTCATCGCGATTCTGTATACCACTGCACCCGCTGTCGCCTCCATGGGCCGTTTGAACCTGATCGACACTGTCTATCCTGAAGGTCCGACCGCCGAATCACTGGAATACGAGGAACGGCCAGAATGGATCAGGACATGGGAAGCAACCGGGCTTGTCACCTATGAAGACAAGAATAATGACGGTCGTATCCAGATGTACAACGATGTGCCTGCATTTGCTGAAACAGCCGAAGCGCGTGGCTGGGAGGGTAGTGAGCTGGTCGTCAACAACGACATTCTGGTACTGGCGAACCCTGAGATCGCCAACCTGCCGGGATGGGTCATCGGTCTGATTGCGGCGGGGGGCATTGCAGCGGCGCTTTCCACCGCTGCGGGTCTTCTGTTGGCGATTTCATCGGCAATCAGTCACGACCTGATCAAGAAGATCATAAAACCCGATATCACGGATAAAGGAGAAATGCTGGCAGCCCGTATTTCCATGGCGGTAGCCATTATCATTGCCACGTACCTGGGTATCAATCCACCCGGATTTGCTGCACAGGTGGTCGCACTGGCGTTCGGTATTGCCGCGGCAACCATCTTCCCCGTACTGATGATGGGTATTTTCTCCAAGCGCATCAACAGCAAGGGCGCGGTATTGGGCATGCTGGCCGGCTTGATCGCCACCACCGTGTACATCTTCATCTATCTGGGCTGGTTCTTTATCCCAGGCACCAACACCCTGGAAAACATTCCAGCGAACTGGGTGTTTGGCATCTCGCCTTTGGCCTTCGGGGCAGTTGGTGCGCTGATCAACTTTGCCGTCGCATTCGCAGTAGCCTACGCGACAGAGGAGCCTCCGCAGGAAATTCAGGATCTGGTAGAGAGCGTCCGCTACCCGAAAGGAGCTGGCACCGCGCTGGATCACTGAGTACTATCCAAGCCAGACCTGCAGGGCCACGCTCTGCAACTGGCTGAACCTGAGCGGGCTTCCTTATGGGAGCCCGCCTTATTTCCGGGAAATGAATTTATGATCTGGCATTTATTTGCATTGGCTGTAGCAGGCCTGGGCGCGGCGGGGATCGCTTTCCTGTTGCGCGGTTTGACTGGAAAGAAACTGCCGACATGGATAGTTCCAATATTTGCCGGAGCGGGAATGCTGGCTTACCAGATCTACTATGAGTATTCCTGGTTCGAGCATAAACAAAGCCAGTTACCTGCAGCGTCGCAGGTGATAGCTCTGGATCAGGAAGGCGTGTTCTGGCGTCCCTGGACTTATCTGTTCCCGATGACAGTAGGCTTTACTGTACTGGACACCGAAAACATCATCCGGACTGACCGTGATGAGCAGCGTGTTCGTCAATTCATACTTTACACGTTCGACAAGGAATACGTGGACCTGGTCTCGCACCAGACCCACCTGCTCAATTGTGATACTCGGGAACTTGTGCCAATGGCCGAGGACGGATCCTTGCGAGTGTCCGCTATGCGGCAGCTTGAGCCTGGCGAGCCGTTGTACAAGCAGGTCTGCCTCTAGAGTTCAGGGCATGCTTGCCAAGCCCTCCAAATTAATACATAATGCAGCCCATCGATTGCGGCACGCTTGAAAATTATCAGTCTTATCAACAAGATAAGTTAATATCTGAGATGTTTTTGTTGCGATTGCCGGTATCGATAAAAGTTACGTTTGACTCACCCACAACGTAGCTGTTTTCCTCTGAGGCCGGGTGGCAGAGTGGTCATGCAGCGGATTGCAAATCCGTGTACGCCGGTTCGATTCCGACCTCGGCCTCCATTATTCAGTAGCATTCAGTACCTGCTAGCCCGGATGGCGAAACTGGTAGACGCAAGGGACTTAAAATCCCTCGGAGGCAACTCCGTGCCGGTTCGATTCCGGCTCCGGGCACCATTGGTTATTCTTCTCCGGCATCAATTATCCCGTTTCATTATTTCTGCTTTATAGCGCTCCAGCACCCAGAAACCAACTTCTCGAACATTCCTCCTGAACGTATCCGCTTTCCGGCGGTCCCTACCTGTAAGCGATAAAAAGCCCAAGTCTGATTCAACATCGAACATCGAACATCGAACATTGAACAGCGGGCCATAAATGCAATTTTCGCGAAAAACGGTGATTTGACGCGAAAAAAGACGATAACAAGTAAAAAATCGTTTTTGATCAATATCAATTCTAAAAGTTTGGATTGGACCTACACTGATCGCCCCGCAAGTCCCCTCACCGCAACGGGAGTCTCGTTGAATGACCAACCTTCTCAGCTCTGCATGGCTATGCAGAACTGCCGTCTGCGTTTTTCTTGCGTTGGGAGCATTCCAGGCTGCTGTCGCCCAGGAATCCACCGAGCTTGTGCAACAGCGCATTGATACTGCGTTGCCCGACGTTGATGTCATCTCCGAGCCCGAAGGTGAGTACAACGTCCGTACCTTGTATGCAGGCGAGGAGGTGGTGGGTTATAGCTACCAGAGTATTGACGTCACTACTATTCCCGCCTATTCCGGCAAACCTATCAATCTCCATGTGATCCTGGATCCGTTGGGCGTAATCGTTGATGCCTATGTACTTGAGCATCATGAGCCCATTTTGCTCATCGGCATCCCCGAGCAAAAATTGCACGATTTTACCTCCAAGTATACCGGCGTCTCCGTCAACCAGCGTGTAGTGGTCGGCCGCTCGAGAGATGAAAACGCGGTCACTGTGGATGCAGTGAGCGGCGCTACAGTGACCGTCATGGTGGTCAATGAAATTGTCATGGGCACTGCGCATACAGTGGCGGTTTCCCTGGGGCTGGTCGAAGAGACAAGTGGTGTCGGAACCAGGCCGGCCACTGTTCGAGATGATGTATATCAGGAAGCGGACTGGGAAACTCTCACCGGGAATGGAGCAATCCGCCGCCTGCGTCTAACCCATGGTCAGATCGACGAAGCTTTTCGCGGTACGCCTGCAGAGGGAATAGACGAAGCAGGCCCAGATCAGGCCGACACGACCTTCATTGATCTGTACGTTGCGCATCTCAACCCGCCTACCATTGGTCGCAACTTGCTGGGTGACAACCAGTACCGATTTCTGATGGAAGATCTCGAACCTGGTGAACACGCCATCGCTGTGATGGGACGTGGAGATTACTCCTACAAGGGTTCCGGTTACGTCCGCGGTGGCATCTTTGATCGTTTGCAGTTGCGGCAGTTCGGCGAAATGATGAGTTTTCGCGACCTGGATCATGATCGTCTGTCGGATGTGTATGCCGCTGGTACGCCCGATTTTGACGAGAAGTCCATCTTTATCGGTCCCTAGAGCTGCTGGTTCGCCGTCAGACCGGGCCGGTGAGCAGTATGTTCAGCAGCTTCGAGCTTGCATACCAGCTTCCTGAGGATTACCTCGAGCGGCCGCTGCCCACTGAGCAGGAGCTGGCTGCCATCGAAGAAGCCAACCGGCCTATGTGGGTCAATATCTGGTATCAACAAAGCTGGCAGATCGCCGTGGTCATTACGGCACTGCTGGTTTTGCTCGGGATCCTGTTCTTCCAGGACAAACTCACCAAGCACCCAACCATGCTGCATTGGCTACGTCGCGGATATCTGGTTTTCACCGTGGTGTTTCTCGGCTGGTATGCGCTGGGTCAGTTGTCGATAGTCAACGTACTGACCTTTGTTCACGCGGTCTTTGATGACTTCCGTTGGGAGCTGTTTCTCACCGACCCGATCATCTTTATCCTGTGGGTCTTCACTGCAGGCAGCATCCTGCTTTGGGGGCGCGGGGTGTTTTGCGGCTGGCTGTGCCCCTTCGGCGCTCTGCAGGAGCTGATCAACGAAGCAGCACGCAAACTGAAAGTGCCTCAGTATGAACTGCCCTTCGCAGTGCATGAGCGGCTTTGGGCGATCAAATACATCGTGCTTATGGTCCTCTTTGCCATATCGCTGGAGTCCATGTCAGTCGCGGAGCGGGCGGCCGAGGTGGAGCCGTTCAAGACGGCCATCACTCTCAAATTCGATCGCCAATGGTGGTTTGTGTTGTATGCGGTGATCCTGCTGGTGATCAGCATATTCACTCGCAAGGTGTACTGCCGCTACATCTGTCCGCTCGGCGCAGCGCTAGCCATCCCTTCAAAGTTCCGTTTGTTTGACTGGTTGAAGCGTCGCAAGGAGTGCGGTGACCCCTGCCAGTTGTGCGCCAAAGAGTGTGAGATCCAGGCCATTCATCCGGATGGACACATCAATCATAACGAGTGCCACTACTGTCTGGATTGTCAGATGACCTATCACAACGACGAAAAATGTCCGCCGTTGATCCTCAAGAAAAAGCGCGCCCGAAATGGGAAGAAGGAGCCCATACCCGAGCTGATACCTGTGCATGTGGTTGAACCCTGAACGAGCAGAAATCTTAACGTTCAGGATCCGAATATAAAGTATTCAAGGAGCACAAGATGAGCGACAAAGATAAAGCAGGCGAGATAATTGAGTCCAAAGGACTAAGCCGCCGCGGCTTCCTCGGTGCCAGCGCCATGACCGGCGCAGCAGTTTTCGGCGCAGCGACGCTGGGCAGTTCCGTCATGAGCCGCGAGGCCTTCGCCCAGGCCGCAAAGGAGGGTAAGGGCAAGTCCAAGATCCATGTCGCGCCAGGCGAACTGGATTCGTATTATGGTTTCTGGAGCGGCGGGCATCAGGGTGAGGTCCGGGTCATGGGCGTCCCGTCCATGCGCGAGCTGATGCGCATCCCCGTTTTCAACGTTGATTCGGCCACCGGCTGGGGTCTTACCAACGAAAGCAGAAAGATCCTGGGCGATGGTGCGAAGTTTCTGAATGGGGACTGTCACCATCCGCACCTCTCCATGACCGATGGCAAGTACGACGGCAAATACCTGTTCATCAACGACAAGGCCAACAGCCGCGTCGCGCGTATCCGCCTGGATATCATGAAGTGCGACAAGATCACCACGATCCCCAACGTTCAGGCGATTCATGGCCTGCGGCTACAAAAAGTGCCGTATACCAAGTACGTTTATGCCAATGCCGAGTACTTCATTCCGCACCCGAACGACGGCAGCAACTTCGACATGACTGGCGATGATGTCTACACCATGTTCAACGTGATCGATGCCGAGAGTATGGAAGTCGCTTTCCAGGTTATCGTTGATGGTAACCTGGACAATACCGACTCAGACTTTACCGGCAAATACGCAGCATCTACCTGCTACAACTCGGAAAAGGCCACTGATCTGGGCGGCATGATGCGCGCAGAACGCGACTGGGTAGTGGTGTTCAATATCGCTCGCATCGAAGCTGCGGTCAAAAAAGGCGACTTTATCACCCTGGGCGACTCGAAAGTGCCAGTTGTGAACGGCCGCGCCGGCTCAGAGCTGACGCGGTACATCCCCGTGCCGAAGAACCCCCACGGCTGCAACACCTCGCCTGATGGCAAGTACTTTGTAGCAGCCGGCAAGCTGTCACCTACGGTCAGCATGATCGCTATCGACCGACTCGATGATCTGTTCGACGACAAGTTCGAAGATCCACGTGAGGTGATCGTTGCTGAAGTTGAACTGGGCCTCGGACCGCTGCACACGACTTTTGATGGCCGTGGAAATGCCTATACCACCCTGTTCATTGATAGCCAGGTGGTTAAGTGGAACATGGCAGATGCTATTCGTGCGTATAACGGCGAAGACGTGAAGTACATCAAGCAGAAGATTGATGTGCACTATCAGCCCGGTCATAACCATGCGTCGCTGACTGAAACGTCCGAAGCAGATGGTCAATGGATGGTAGTGCTGAGCAAGTTCGGCAAGGATCGATTCTTGCCAACCGGTCCGTTGCACCCAGAGAACGACCAGTTGTTTGACATCTCCGGTGACGAAATGAAGCTGGTGCATGATGGTCCTGCCTTTGCCGAGCCGCATGACTGTGTTCTGGCGCGTCGTGATCAGATCCGGACCAAGAAGATCTGGGATCGTGATGATCCGTTCTTTGCCGAGACGGTCAAACGGGCGGAAAAGGACGGCATCAGCCTGACTTCCGATAACAAGGTGATCCGCGACGGCAACAAGGTGCGCGTCTACATGACGTCCTTTGCGCCGGCTTACGGTGTAACAGAGTTCACCGTCAAGCAGGGTGATGAGGTCACTGTGACCATCACCAACATCGACCAGATCGAGGATGTGACCCACGGCTTCGTGATGGTCAACCATGGTGTGAGCATGGAAATCAGTCCGCAGCAGACCTCCTCTATTACCTTTACTGCCGACAAACCCGGTGTGTACTGGTACTACTGCAGCTGGTTCTGCCACGCATTGCACATGGAAATGACTGGCCGGATGTTGGTCGAGCCCGCCTGATAAGCACGTTGTCAGCATGCTTAACAGCCCGGCGAAATCGCCGGGCTGTTTTTCTATGGCGCCCAAAGAAGGTAACAGCAGTGCCGAAAAGACTGGCGAGAGTGGTATCGCGCTTTAGTGCTACATGTGCATTACTGTATGTTTCCGGAGTTGCCCAGGCGGCTCCCCAGAATATTGTTGACTTGCCACTGTCTGCCGACAGTGACAACCGCTGGATCCTCCCTGAAGGGGAGTATCAGGGTCAGTTTCTGATTGATCAGCCTATCCATCTGCGTTGCGAAGATGGCGCAATACTAAGAGGCCAGGGCACCGGCCATATCGTCGAGATCAAAGCCCCGGACGTCACGCTCGAGAACTGCACCTTGCTGGAGTGGGGAGCGAACCTGACCGATCTGGATGCGGGGGTTTTCATTCATCCACACGCGGATCGCGTGACCCTGCGCGGCAACCGTCTGCGGGGGCCCGGTTTTGGCATCTGGATCGATCAAGCCAGTGATGTCAGCGTGATCGGCAACGACATTGAAGGAGACGAGACGGTTCGCTCGCAAAACCGTGGCAATGGCATCCATATGTTCAGTACCAAGGGTGCCCGCATTATCGATAACCATGTGCGCCACACCCGCGACGGCGTATATATCGGCAATTCCAACGGCAATCAGATCGAGGGCAATACGCTGGAAGATCTGCGCTATGGCGTGCACTACATGTTTTCCCACGACAATACGGTAATCGGAAATCTCACGCGCAATACCCGTACCGGCTATGCGCTGATGCAGAGCCGTCAACTGACGGTCACCGGTAATCGCTCCGAGCACGATCAGAATTACGGCATTCTGATGAACTACATCACCTACTCCACGATAAGCGATAACTTCGTATCCGATGCACACCAGGGAGATGGTGATGCCATGATCTCGGGCGCGGAAGGCAAGGCTTTGTTCATCTATAACTCCCTGTTCAATACCATTGAGAATAATTATTTTGAAAACAGCGGGTTGGGAATACATCTTACTGCTGGTTCTGAGGACAACAAGATCAGTCGCAATGCCTTTGTGGGTAACCAGCAACAAGTCAAATATGTCGCTACCCGAACCCAGGAATGGTCGGTGGAGGGGCAGGGTAACTATTGGAGCGATTATCTGGGCTGGGATCGTGATGATGACGGTATCGGCGATGTGTCCTACGAACCGAACGACAATATCGACAGACTGCTCTGGCTCTATCCGCAGGTGCGCTTGTTGATGAACAGCCCGGCCATTGAACTGTTGCGCTGGGTGCAGCGAGTTTTCCCGGTGACCAAGTCACCGGGCGTGCAGGATAGTCATCCGCTAATGAAGCTGCCGGCCGACAGTCCGGCGCTGATTCAGGAAACCACTCGATGAATGCTGTTGAAATCCAGAATCTCACCCAGCGCTACGGCACCATGACCGTGCTCGAAGACCTTAGCCTGACCCTGGACGAAGGTGAAGTGCTCGGCCTGTTCGGACATAACGGGGCAGGCAAGACCACTACCATGAAACTTGTTCTTGGCCTGCTCAACGCCACCGAAGGTCGAGTGCGGGTGCTGGGTCGCGAGCCGAATGATCCGCAGGTTCGTCGCACACTCGGTTATCTACCCGAGAATGTCACTTTCTATGCACAACTGAGTGGGCGCGAAACATTGCGTCACTTTGCCCGTCTCAAAGGTGCTCACACCAGCCAGACCGACCATTTGCTGGAGCAGGTAGGTCTGGGGCACGCGGCCGATCGCAAGGTACGCACCTATTCCAAAGGTATGCGCCAACGCCTGGGCCTGGCGCAAGCATTGCTGGGCGAGCCCCGGTTGTTGTTACTGGACGAGCCTACTGTCGGGCTGGACCCGGTTGCCACCGAGGATCTGTACAGCCTGATCGATGGCCTGCGCCAACAGGGCTGCAGCGTCATTCTCTGTTCCCACGTACTGCCGGGCGTCGAACGGCATATCGATCGAGGTGCCATCCTCGCAGGTGGTCGCCTGCAGGCAGTGGGCACCCTGACCAGCTTGCGCCAGGAGGCTGCGCTGCCCGAGCGTATCCGGGTCAGCGGTGTGGTCGATCGGGAGTCATGGCTGCAACGGTGGAACGCAGCTGGTCATATTGCCACGCCCCTTGGTAACGACGGTATCGAAGTAGTTGCACGCGGGGATCAGAAGCTTGACCTGTTACGTGAGCTGCTCGCCGGAGAAACACTGACTGACATCGAAATTCACCAGCCCTCGCTCACCGACCTCTATCGCCACTATATGGATCAGGCCAGCGAGGTCACGGCATGAACCAGATATGGAATATCGCGCGCAAGGAACTCAGCGACGGGCTACGCAATCGCTGGTTGCTGGCGATCAGTCTGGTGTTCGCATTGCTGGCAGTAGGCATCGCCTGGTTTGGCGCAGCGGCTTCAGGGCAGGTGGGTTTTACGTCTATTCCGGCGACCATTGCTAGCCTCGCCAGTCTGGCAACCTTTCTCATGCCACTGATCGCCTTGATGCTGGCCTACGATGCGATCGTCGGCGAGGAGGAGGGTGGTACGCTGATGTTGCTTCTGACCTATCCGCTCGGCCGCGGACAGATACTCCTGGGCAAGTTTTTCGGGCATGGCTTGATCCTGGCCCTGGCCACCTTGATCGGTTTTGGCTGCGCTGCCGTGGCCATCGGTGTCCTGGTCGAAGATGTGGAACTGAGCCTGCTGATGTGGGCATTCGGACGTTTCATGATCTCTTCGACGCTGCTGGGCTGGGTGTTCCTGGCCCTGGCCTACGTGTTGAGCAGCCTTGCCCGGGAAAAATCGACCGCGGCGGGTCTGGCCCTTGGGGTGTGGTTCGTGTTCGTGCTGGTATTCGATCTTGCGTTGCTGGCGGTACTTGTTATCAGCGAGGGCAAGTTCAATCCGGACCTGTTGCCCTGGCTTTTATTATTCAACCCCACCGACATCTACCGCCTGATCAATCTGTCCGGCTTTGAAGTTGGCAGCAGCGCCGTGGGTGTACTCACCCTGGGTGATGATCTGCCCATATCAGGTTGGCTGTTGTGGGCCTGCCTGGTGGTTTGGGTGGGTGTTTCCCTGCTATTGGCTTATTGGTTATTCCGTCGACGTGTTGTGTAGCTATGAGGATATCTGGATGATGAGTTATCTCGAAGGGCGCAGCGCGCGCCTGATTGCAATTGCCCTGTTGGGTTTGAGCTTGCTGGCCTGTGGCAAAGAAGATGTCGAGCAGGTCGCCCGCGAACCTGTGGCATTCCATCAGGAAGACGAGTGCCATGTCTGTGGGATGGTGATCAGCGAATTCGAGGGGCCGAAAGGGCAGGGCGTGGGCAATGATGGCGTGCGCAAGTTTTGCTCGACTGCCGAGATGTTCGGCTGGTGGCTGCAGCCTGAAAACCGCATCAGTGATGTTTCGCTGTTCGTTCACGACATGGGCCAGAGCACATGGAGCTCGCCAGATGATGCGCACCTGATCGACGCAACCCAGGCCTTTTACGTCATCGGCATTCCGCTGAAGAGCGCAATGGGCGCCAGTCTGGCCAGCTTTGCAGACGAAGCTGCGGCGCAGACACTCGCTGACGAACATGGCGGACAAATGTTGCGCTTTGAAGAGATAGATCAGCAAGTATTGCAGCAGTCCGCGTCCTCGCAGCATGGGCATGACATGCACTGAAAAAACCGGCTTCCTGGGAAAACTCTGTATGCAATGGCGAGTGCAGCCCGCCTGCACTCTTCCAGCATGGTAACGGCATGAACCCTCTCAGTGGCTGTCCGTCCGCCGAGCCTGACTGAGGTCGCGGGCTATCGAGAGTGAGCAGTTAGTGATCAAGCTTTTCGAAAGTCGGGTCATTGAAGTAGGTTGCGTAGCTGTTCAACGCCTCCACCACCCGTATGGCACCATCGCTACGAGCCTGCCCGTGCTTATCGCCCTGCATCAAGACGACTCCAGCCATTAGCTCGGCAATGATCACATGCAGTTGTGCATCCGCTTGGGCCTCCAGCTCGCAATTGTCAATCATATAGGTCACCTGGTCATTCACGCTGGCAGCAATCGCGTCGTAGTGATCAACTGAGAGCCGACGCTGATGAATATCCAGCGCCAGTGGCTGCAGATCGTTTCTTAATCTGGCCATGGCCTTGCGTAACGGACCATCGGTCTGCCACTGATTGCCGTTGTTCAATTGCAGAGCATTTGGTCTTTCACTCTGCTGCTGGTGCGTTTCCCCACCATGGGCATGAGCACCGGCATTATCTTCGGCATGGGACAGGCTGAGCGGCAGAGCCGTAATTACAATCGCGAGGCATAAGCCAAGAGTGTGGTTAGGCATTACTGATAGTCCTTTGTTGGATCTTGAAGCGAAGTTTCGCTTCTCCCTGTAACCTTAAGCATATTTCATGCCGCTACTTAACCCCATGAGTTTGTTAACATTTTAAACTTAATGGTCAGATACACCACGAGGCATCAGGGTAAATTACACTGATGTGGTTATATAAACCCCGCTCTTCTGTCTTATCACCAGTCTTTTTGGCAACGCAGAACTCTTGCTTGATGTTATCGTCAGACCTAGAGACGATTCATGTACCGAGGGACGACAATGGCATTTCTGGATCTGCAGGGAACGAGTACTTTCACGCTGATCAAGCGTACCTTCAAGAACTTCATCTCCGATGATATGCCCACTTACGCCGCGGCACTCTCATACCGCGCACTCTTTGCGCTTTTTCCCTTTCTGCTTTTCCTGATAGCCATGCTGAGCTTTCTCAACCTACAGGATTTTTTCGGCTGGTTACGTGAGCAGGCGGCGCTGGTGCTTCCATCGGCAGCACTAGAGATCGTGGATCCTGTGATTACTGATTTGCAAAGCGGCAAGAACAGCATCTTCTCGGTAGCCATTGTGGTGGCAATCTGGGTAGCGTCAAACGGCATCCGCTCGCTGATGAACGCAATGAACAAGGCTTACAACGTGTCTGAAACCAGACCGGGCTGGAAACGCTATCTGCTTTCCGTGGCATACACCGTCGGGCTTGCATTGCTGCTGCTCACTGCTACGGCACTGATGGTGGTGGGGCCGGGCTTGATAGCGTGGATAGGTAGCTGGGTGGGGCTAGGTGATATGGCGGTTACGCTGTGGGCCGTTTTACGCTGGCCGTTCGCTATCATGCTGCTGATGTTAGTAGTTGCCCTTTTGTATTACTTCACACCTGACGTCGAACAGAAATTTCGTTACATCACTCCAGGATCAATAATGGCTGTGATCATCTGGATAGTCGCTTCCTTGGGGTTCGGCTTCTACGTCAGCAATTTCGGCAACTACGACGCCATGTACGGCGGGATCGGAGCGATGATTGTGCTGCTGCTGTTCTTTTACATCTCCTCAGCGGTATTACTCCTGGGTGCAGAGCTCAATGCCACTATTGAACATGCCTCGACGGAGGGCAAGGACAAGGGCGAGAAACAGGTCGAATCATGATCCCGTGGTGACAAACCATCTGGTGGGCTAATGCGTGGGCAAAACAGCCTGTCGATGCGTTATGCTGTGGCATCTTTTTTCAGCAGCCAGGCGGAAACATGAGCGATTTTGATTTTGACCTTTTTGTAATCGGGGCCGGGTCAGGAGGCGTGCGGGCCAGCCGCCTCGCCGCAAGTTATGGGGCGAAAGTTGCCGTTGCCGAAGACCTGTACCTCGGAGGCACCTGCGTCAACGTTGGCTGCGTGCCAAAGAAACTGTTCGCCTATGCTGCGCATTTCGCCGAAGACATGGAAGATGCCCATGGCTATGGCTGGAACATTGGCGAAACCAGCTTTACCTGGAGCCGCCTGCTGGAAAACAAGAACCGCGAAATTACGCGGCTTAACGGCATCTACCGCAATCTGCTCTCCAGCGCAGGGGTCACGCTTATTGATGGGCGTGCACGCTTTGTGGACTCGCATACCGTTGCGGTAGGTGACAAGACCTTCACCGCCGAGCGTGTTCTGGTAGCCACAGGCGGCTGGCCTTACATCCCGGATTTTCCTGGTAGCGAACATGTCATAAGCTCCAACGAAGCCTTTTACCTCGAAACCCTCCCAAAACGGGTAACCGTGGTAGGCGGTGGTTATATCGCAATAGAGTTCGCCAGTATCTTCCAGGGCGTCGGCTGCGAGGTGACTCAGTTGTACCGTGGAGACCTGTTTCTGCGCGGGTTCGATCAAAGCATCCGTGAACACATGGCTACTACCATGAAGGCCAAGGAGCTGGATCTGCGCTTTAACACCGATGTGCTTTCCGTCGAGCGCCGCGAGGACGGAGTGCTGTCGCTGTCGCTGTCCGATGGCTCAACACTGGAGACCGATCTGGTGCTTTACGCCACTGGCAGGCGCCCCAATATTGCCGGACTGGGTCTGGAGAATACCGGAGTCACCGTGGACGATATGGGTTTCATCGATGTCGACCAGGATTATCAGACCAGCGATCCCGCCGTGCTTGCCATAGGTGATGTTACCCATACCATGCAGCTGACACCGGTCGCGCTGGCTGAGGGCATGGCGCTTGTGCGGCGCCTGTACAAGCCCGACGAATACCGCCCGGTGGATTATGACGATATCGCCACCGCGGTGTTCTGCATCCCCAACGTGGCAGCTCTGGGGCTGACTGAAGAGCAGGCCAGAGGCAAGGGCTACACACTCGCTGTCTACGAAAGCCGATTCCGCCCGATGCGCAACACCTTGGCCGGACGGGGGGAAGAGAGCCTGATGAAGATGATCGTCGACAAGCAGACCGACCGGGTACTGGGTGTTCACATGGTTGGCCCGGATGCGGGGGAGATCGTCCAGGGCATGGCGATTGCACTCAAGGCGGGAGCGACCAAGGCCATGTTTGATGCCACTCTGGGTATCCATCCCACAGCCGCTGAAGAATTCGTGACGATGCGGGTCCCTAC
>NZ_VTTI01000002.1:145504-224039 GCF_008641105.1 Halopseudomonas salina | reverse complement strand
GTTTGATGCCACTCTGGGTATCCATCCCACAGCCGCTGAAGAATTCGTGACGATGCGGGTCCCTACGCGTGTAGATCCCGACTGAGCCGACAGGAGCTGTGGGCATGAGCTGGTTTTACGCGTTTGATCTTTTTGGTGTCGCCGTGTTTGCCATCTCTGGCGCATTGATGGCTGGACGCAAGTCCATGGACCTGTTCGGGGTGCTGGTAATTGCGCTTATCACCTCACTGGGAGGGGGAACCCTGAGAGATACGATTCTGGACAACCATCCGGTTGTCTGGATTCGTGACGATCTCTATATTCTGGTTGCGGTTCTGGGGGCACTTGGCACCATTGCCTGGGTTCGCTTGACAAGACCAATCCATGAAACCGGCCTGCTGGTCGCGGATGCGTTCGGATTGGCGATTTTCACCGTGATCGGTACGCAGGTGGCGTTGGCACAATCGGTACCAGTCAGTGCCGCCGTCATCATGGGCGTGATGACCGGCGTGGCCGGTGGCGTAATACGCGACATCATCTGCAACGAGATCCCGCTGATTTTTCAGCGAGAGATCTATGCAACAGCCTGCATCGTCGGGTCGTTGGTGTATATCGGTCTATACCGACTGGATACACCAGCCGACCTGGATGTGGCAATTGCAGTAGCTACGGTGCTGGTCATCCGGCTCGCAGCAATCCGCTGGCATCTGGGGTTGCCACGTTTTCATCTACTGGATCGCAAGCCCGCTGAAAAAGACTGATTCAGTGGTGCTGATGCTCGCTCCGCTCTATATCAGCCGAGTGAGTGTCGTGCGCCGTGGTGCTGGGCGGCTTCTCTTCAATCATTACCTGCACCTCGATACTACCGCCATCTGTGAAGACCAGGGTCATTGGAAAACGCTCGCCCGCTTCGAGCGGTTGCTTCAGGCCGAACATCATGAGGTGGTAGCCACCGGGTTTGAAGACAACCTCAGCACCTGGCGGAATAGCTAGCTGATCAACCCTCTGCATTTTCATCAGCCCATCCACATGAACGTGCTCGTGTACCTCGACCTTTTCTGCAATCGGCGAATGGGCATCGACCAGGATTTCCTGATTGTTGCCGCGGTTTTCAATGACCATATAGGCGGCGCCGGAAGGCACGACCGGGGGAAGGGGGCGCGCCCAAGGGTGGGCTATGTGGAGGTCCCCAACCTGGTAGTCATGGGCCAGAGCAGGCCCTACCATTAGTAGGGCACAAAAAAGACTGGAAAGTGTTTTGTGTAACATGCACTGTTTCTCTAAAGGTTGATTGATCGAGAGTAACCTGGCCAGCCAGCCGTCGCTACAACGACATCGCAAATTACTCAAAGATACGAATATGTCATTGTGCCATTACTTGGGCGGTGTCAGAATTATGGCGAGATTTGCGGAGTAGTTAACGTTAATTCTTTGGCGCATGGCTGTTAGCCAGCATCAGTTTCCAGCAGACTGTATGGGTCAGGCACCGCGGGCAAAAACATGGACTATTACCTTGACCATTGAGTCAAATATGTACGAAAAACGAAAACTGGAACGAAAAACAGTGAGCACAAGTCTCGAGGTGTACGATCTGGATACGGGTAACCACCTGGGCAGGGTTGTAGATCTGCATGCCGAAGGACTTATGCTGCTGAGCGATCGGCCTATTGATCTCTACAAGCACTATGCGCTGCAGGTGAGCCTGCCAATGACGCTCAACGGCTTGACCGAGTTCTTTCTTGATGCCGAAAGCCTCTGGAACCGGGAAAGCCTCGCCGGGGGGCAGTACTGGACCGGCTTGCACTTCACCCAGTTGCCAGAGGCTTCCCGTACCTGTATCGAAAAAATGGTTGCCAGCCGCTAGTTTTATCCAGGCAGTATTGATGTCAGGTGCGAGTTGACGTTAGATGATTGTCCCATCGCTGATCACTGGCCTCGATCCGCGTCACACGACTTGCCCGATTGAGATAGATGCCGCCCATGCCTGAGGTAAACACGAAGGTGCTGCGCCGGTCGGCAATAGCACCGGCAACGTCGTCGATCTCTACCGTTTCCAGGGTCTCACAGGTCATATAATCCAGCAGCAAAGCGCGATTGCCACGCGGCGCAGTCACCGCCACGATATGGCTCGCAGGATCAATGGCCACGCTGGCAATGTAATTGCGTAATTTGCTCTGCTGCTCTGCAGGCAGTTTGATCTCGGAAAACTCGCTATTGGCACAATCCAGCCGCCCAATCAGCGGTGGTGTTTCCCATGCCTGGCCTTCAAATTGATACCCGGCGATAACAATCCCTTCCTTACTCACATCCAGATGGCGAAGGCTGAGCTGGTGGTGGGATGGCTCGTGTCGTTGGGAAATATGACCACTGTCGCGATTGATCAGCAATAGCGCGGGCTGCATGTCGGCCAGATTGAGCTTGATGCGATCGTAGTCGGGATGCGTCCTGATGCCACCCAGGGCAACCACCAGAGTCTGGCCGTCCGGATGCAGACGAATCTCGTGCGGGCCAATCCCGTCGACGTCCAGGTCGCCCAGCAACTGGTAGGCGTGTTGCGCGTCGTACACCAGAATCTTTCCGCCACCGCTGGGGTAATGATTGGCGGTAGCGTACAGCAGGTTACCGTCCGGACTGAAAACGCCATGCCCATAAAAGTGATGATCTTTTTCTGCCTCGATCTGCCGAACAATGGTACCTGCCTGAAAGTCAATTACCTGAAAATGGCGGCCGGGCCTGCGACTGAACATGACGACTTCGTTGGCAAGTGGCCGTCTGCAACCGCCATGCCCACGCTCCGGCACGGGCAGGCGAAAGCCAATCACGCCGTCCTCATAGAAACCGGCAATGAAATGCCCTCCGTCTGCATCATCCAGGGCACTGAGATACAGTGGGCCGGGCCGGGCAGAAGAGCTCTGCGTCGCTGACCTTGCGGCCCCCATCACAGAGAAAGCGGCCATGGCACCCACACTGGCCAGACCCGCGCGCAGCAAAGCTCTACGGTTGATCACGGGTATCAGTCTCCGTCGCTCGAGTTGAAGCCCTTTATGATGCCCAGTTCGCTGGCAATACTGCCGTTAAGCAACGTCGTCAGGCGATCAACATCAATATAGAGCAGCTGCAACTGACGATAACCGTCGTCACTTTCAAGTAAAGGCGTGAGGGCTGCAGGCATGTTTTCCAGACGTGCCAAGGTGGCACTCAATTGCTTGCGAAATTGTTCCGCAAGCGGTGTGAGCTTGCGTTCCTCCAACAGGATAACCAGCCCGGGTAAAAAATAGGTCTGCAGGCCAGCAAGCGTTGCGTGCATGGTGGCCAGTGATTCACCACTGCGCCAGGCGTCGGCAATATACGGATTGCGCCGGGTCGTGCTGCCTAGCCCCATGGGCGCCGCAAGGCGCTTGTCGCGCAGGATTTCCAGGCTGTGCATGGCGGCCAAAACGGTGGTGTGAACATACTCTGGCCGGCTTAGGAAATGCAGCTCGAAACTTGTCCAGCCAGCTTGCAGCCGCATGGCGTTGGTGTGGATCTGTGCGCTTACCGTCTGCAGAAAGTCACAGGCGCGTTTGGCGGGTAGTGCGTGACCGGCGTTGACGACACGTGGGTCGAATAATACATATTCCAGGGCGGGAAACCCTTTGGCTGCGACACTGTCGCTGGCAATTGATGCCGCATCAATGAGCTGCTCACCTTGCAGCCACTGGTCTGTCTTGCGGGCGATCAGGTTCTTGGAATCCGGCCAGAACTGCAATTGCCAGGCAATGTTGTCTTGCTCGATTGGACCGAAGTCGACAAACCGAATCCGCTGCCAATCCAAAAAGGCGCTCAACCACGCATCGCGAATCGTCGTTACTTGATGATTGTCCGGTGCCTGGCAATAGGCCCGGGCGCGCTCTTGCAGCGCTTCGCTGCTAATGACAAACGCCTCGTAGCCTGTATTCAGGTCCGCGTGCCATTGGGGTTTGGCGTGTTGCTGGGCAATGGCCAGCTGGCTGAGAGAAATGGCAAACAACCCGCACAGATACACCAGCAGTTTTCTCGAGCGGTGAAACAAACGCATGTCGATACTCCATAAAGTGATGTTCATAGGGACTCGAGAAAGCGAATAAGAGCAGAGCGATCTTTAACCGTCATCGACCGATAGCGATCAGCCGACGCCTGAGCTTCACCACCATGCCAGAGGATCGCCTGTTCCAGCGTTTCTGCACGGCCATCATGCAGGAAGCCCGCCCGCGGGTTGATCTCCTGGGCAAGACCTAAACCCCACAATGGCGGTGTACGCCATTCATTGCCATTGGCTAGAAATTCATCACGGCCATCTGCCAGACCTGAGCCCATGTCGTGCAACAACAGGTCGGTATAAGGCCATATGGTCTGATGACTCAAATCAGGCCGGCCGGCTGCCTCGCCAGTGACATGCCGTGGGGTGTGGCAGGCAGCGCAGTCGCTCTGATTAAACAGCTTGGCTCCAGCCATAACTTGTGGGTCGTCCATGTTACGGCGGGCCGGCACCGCAAGGCTGCTGGCGTAGAAATCGATAAACCCAGCCACTTCATCGCTGACCTCGGGTTCGCCTCCATGGGGGGCGGCATCGCAGCCCTGGCTGGGCGTGCAATCGGTTCCCGGAACCAGTGCGGAAGTCAGGCCCATATCACCCGCAAAAGCACCCATACTCTGCTGCATGACCGTTGGTTCACTGGCTTTCCAGCCAAAACGGCCAAGTACAGTGGTTTTTTCAGCCTTGTCCCACACGCGGTTGGCCCGGCCCGAGATACCATCGTTATCGGTATCATCCGGGTCGGCCGCAGCTAGAATCAGCTCCTCTGGAATATTCGCCAGCAGACCCAGGCCGATCATGGGCGGGGCCACCCGCGGGGACGTCAACAAATCGGCAGGCAGTGGTCCGTACTGTGGGTTTTCTATTCGATAATGCGGCACGCGCATTGTCACCTTGGTGCCATCGCCCAGTAACTCCTCACGCTGGGTCCAGTTGATTACCAACTCGGCTTCTGGCTTGAAACCCGGAATAGCGGCGGTCTGTAACTGGCTACCGTAAACCGGATGCGGGACAAAGCCGTGCTGCTCAAGGATCTCGACATCTTTTTCTGGATCGGCTGGCATCGCCAGGCGCAAGAACAGGGAGATGCTTGCTTCATCGGTCAGGGGAGGGTGACCACGGCCATCCTTGATATGGCAACCCTGACAGGAGTTGGTATTGAACAGCGCGCCCAGACCGTCTCGGGCTGCTGTGCTGGAGGGTGCAATAACCCAGGGATTACGGAAGAAACTGTTGCCCACACTGAAATCAAGTCGCTTGGTCATGGACAGATTGCCCTGGGGCAGCGAGAAAGCATTGTGATCGGATTGCTCAACCGTTCCTTCTCCGCCCGTTTGGGGGGTCTCCTGGAGCGGATAACTGTGAGCCTCTGTGCCAGCGGCCAGAAGGGCAATAAGCAGAGTTACGCATGCTAGTCGTGGTGCAACTGCACCCGACGAGTGAAAAAGTGAGTTCATGAATGCAGGTCTATGTAGTCACTGAAAGAATAAAAGCCCGGCGCGATACGCCAGGCTTTCAATTGTTACCGCTGTTTCCGAACTGTCCGGCGAATCAGAAAGAATGCCCGGCGTCGTCCGGCTCCAGCGAATCCAGGCCCAGCTCGTTGGCGATCTGCTCGATGGTACCGGTCTGTTCAACCAGAGCAGCGATAGCCTTGTTGACGATCTTTGCGCCTTGCTCATTACCAGGTGCAATCATCATGTCGAATGACATGGGCTCGTCGCTCGCTTCGGCAGCGTCCTTCATCTGCTGCAGAGCTGCCATGGTCTGCTCGAGGTCGCCGCGCAGTTTCTGATCAAGCTCCGGATTACGGTCTGCCATCAGATCGGAGAGGGCAGGGCCAGACATTTCTTCGCCATCGGTGGTGGTGTAGGTGCCCAGGTAAACATTCTGCACGCCCTTGGCATTATAGAAATGCGAGTTGTGGGTGTTGTCACTGAAGCAGTCATGCTCGTCTTCATAGGAGTTGGCTTCCAATGCAACTTTCATGCGCTCGCCAGCCAGCTCGCCCAGGGAGAGGGATCCCATCCCGAACAGCATTTTCTGGAAGACTTCCTGTGGTTGCAGGGCAAGCAGTTCTTGCCGGTAGTTGCCGCCTTCACCTGGCGCCCACTGGCCAACCATCCACTCAAGGTCGTTGACCAACAGATCGGTGACCGCATCAAGATATTCGCCGCGGCGGTCACAGTTGCCATTGGTGCACTCCTCGCCCTTGGCATAATCAGTAACCGGACGGCTGCCAGCACCATGTTCAAAGCCGTTCAGATCCTGGCCCCAAAGCAGAAATTCAACTGCATGATAACCGGTGGCAACATTGGCCTCGGAACCGCCAGCTTCATTCAGGTTAGCCAGGATTTCCGGGGTGAGGGTGCTGACGTCAACCGTTTCGCCTCCCACGTTGATTTCCTGGTTGGCAATAATGTTGGCGGTAGCACCTTCGTTACCCATCTCGTATTGGTAATCATCGGCGGCGACATAGTCAATCATGCCTTCATCCAGTGGCCAGGCGTTCATCTGGCCCTCCCAGTCATCGACAACGGCGTTGCCGAAACGAAAGACTTCGGATTGCTGATAGGCCACTCGGGCTTGCAGCCAGGCCTGCTTGGCTGCTGCCAGATTCTCTTCAGTGGGTTCCGCAATCAGAGCATCAGTGGCTTCGTTGAGGGTCCGTGCGGTTTTCAGCGCATCCTGATAATTGGCGTGCGCCATATCAGCATAGTGCGCTGCAACCGCCTGGTGATCGACACTGGCGGAAGCTGTTTCGTTTTCATCAGACGGGAACACTTCCGCGCCCGGCTCGGCATCAGCCATAGTCTCTACTGCCGGCGAATCACTGGCCTGTGCAGCGGGAGCATAGTCATCATCGTTGTTGCATGCGGTCAGGATGAAGGTCGCGGAGACTGCAAGCGCCAAAGCCTTGAGTGGAAAATGAACTGCCATGAATTAGAACTCCCTGTACCCGTTTGGGTCATAATGAGATTGATTTGTGTTTCCGATTATATGCCGGAAATGTGATTTTGCAATGCCAGTCCGTGTAAAAGGTGGCTGCAACACTCGTGGGACCGCTGTTCTATAAGAGTGTTCGCATCAAGCAGTCCTCAGCCCCGACCCACTGGTTTTCGTCCTTCGTGGCAACATGGTGCATTAACCCGCGCGTGGTGTGTTCTGAACTAACCCGAATATCTTTTGCCATACTCAGTGAACATGCACAGCAAGCAAGGAGTACTACATGTCCAACCATCACGTTTACAAGAAAGTCGAAATTGTTGGCTCTTCTACCACCAGCATCGAAGAAGCCATCGAGCACGCGATCGCCGAGACAAGTAAATCGGTGAAAAATGTAGAATGGTTTGAAGTTCAGGAAACCCGAGGCCACGTGACTAATGGGAAGGTTGCGCACTATCAGGTGGTTCTCAAGGTTGGCTTTCGCGTAGAAAGCACCTGATCAAGGCAAATTAAAAAACCCGCTGACTAACGGCCTGTGCTCGTTAGTCAGCGGGTTTTTTACGTTATAGCTGAAGAGTGAATTACTGGAATGCGCTACTGATAACGTCGCGATAATTTCGCACGCGCTGTACAAGGTGAACCGGTTCATAGCCGCGAGCGTAACCGTAACGCAGGCTTGGGTAGTAGCGTTTGTCAGCAAGCAGGGGGAGCACCTCACGCATATCGGACCAGGAGTCAGGATTTTTGCCTAGCTCCCGGGCCAGCTTCCGAGCGTCAAGTAAATGACCACGACCTACGTTGTAAGCGGCGAGCGCCATGAAATAACGATCCGGGTCGGGTATTTCTTCGGATAACAATTCGTATCGCCCGGCCAGATAGCGCGCGCCTCCGTCAATGCTCTGAATCGGATCCAGCCGGTTGGTCACGCCCAAGGATCTGGCTGTATTCTGCGTCAGCATCATGAGTCCTCGGACTCCTGTAGGGCTACGCGCATGGGGGTCCCAGTGGGACTCCTGGTAGGCGAGAGCTGCCAGCAGGTCAGCCGGGATTCCCGTGTCCTGCTCAGCTTTCACAAAATGGTCGATATACTGTGGCAATCGATTTTCCATCCGCATGACCAGCGTGTTGAGGTCAACGAAATCGAATTCGGAAATGTAGGCGTAGTAGCGGGTGTTTACCGCGGAAATAGCTGCCAAACCAGCTTCGCTGCTCATCCAGCTTGCTGCTATTGCTGCGAGGCTGTCGCTACCCGGCGCGAGATACCAACCAATCTGTTGTTCAGGTGACAGATCCATGACTACAGCCAATTCCGGCATGGACCGACGATTGATGTCCACAATATTGGAATCAGCCACGGTGCAGTCGAGCTCTCCTTCAAATACCGCAGCAAGAAGCTGTTCTGTCCCCCGGGTTTCCGTTTGCCTGAAGCTGACATTCGGCCTTGCGCTGATAAATTGCTCAAGGGTTTCCACATAACTGGAGTCAGCGGCTACCTCTATATCAATTCCCTCGAGCTTGGCGGCATCCGTGGGCAACAGAATGATTTCCCGGTGGCAAACCAGTTGTTCGCGCACATTGTGGTGCATCGGACCTGCGGTAAGGCGCTCATCCCGCGAAGCCAACTTGGTAAGCCCGGCAGCACCCAAGTGCGATCGGCCTTCTTCCAACTGCCGAAGTACCGCAGCGGTGGAGAACTGCACATCCCACTCGACTTCCCAACCCTGCGCAGCGGCGAAGCGATTTACAAGGTCATATTCCGGGCCGACGGGCTGTTCGAAGCGATCAGTGTAATAGGTGGTAGAACCGTTGCGGGTTGAAACCTTCAATACACCGGTTTCATCGGGGGATAACAGTTTAGCCGCTGAGTTCTCAGTACTGTCGCAGGCGGTAAGTATCAACGACAGCGTCAGCAGAGTGCCTGTCAGGCGGGCCTTGTCGAGCATGCAGTTCTCCAGCATTGCGGGCTGACGCCATATTTCAATGCCAACCTCGAAGGTGCAGTCACCCACCGCAGTCGGCGACACTATTCAAACAGATTAGTTCACTCACAAAACGCTGTAAAATCAGCATTGTTACCTTATGCTCAGTTTCAAATAAGCTATTAAGGACTGAAGATCATGCCAAGCCGGCAGGAAACACAGCAACTCGCCGCAGGTGTGACGCGTCTGCGCAACAGCAACGGTCGCGAGTTCATAGAGGTTGCACACCCGCGGGTTTCAGCCAGAATAGCGCTGGAAGGAGGGCACTTGGTCAGCTGCTTGCCAGCCGGGCAAAAACCGCTGCTTTGGTTAAGCCCGCAGGAGCCGGAGGTACCGGGTAAGCCCCTGAGAGGGGGAGTTCCCCTGTGTTGGCCCTGGTTTGGCAACGAGCGCTCCGGCCCTGCACATGGCATTGCTCGCACGGGGCTCTGGGAGTTGGAATCAGTCGTGGTCACGGATGAAGCAGTACAGATAAATCTCGAGCTTCCGCAGTCTGAAATGGCCATTCATATACCCGACGAACACTGGAAACTGGGGGTTCAGTTCATACTGGCAAGCGACTTGCAGGTGACACTGACCTCAACCAATACGGGCAGCAAAGCACAAATCCTCGGGCAGGCTTTACACGCCTACCTGCCTGTTTCAGATATCACACAGGTCGAGATAAAGGGTCTGGACCAGGCCAGCTATCTGGATCAATTGACCGGCAAAGAGGAAGTACAGCTGGGGCCGGTTCGCTTCTCGCAGGAGGTAGACCGGATCTACCATGGGGCCATTGGCGCCGTGCAGCTTGAGGACGCTGGCGAGACCATCACCGTCGCAGGTTCGGGAAGCGGCTCGACAGTCATCTGGAACCCCTGGGTGAAAAAGTCTCGGCGTCTTGGTCATTTTCCAGAGGACGGCTACCGGGAGATGCTGTGCATCGAAACAGCTAACGCAGGGCACGACAGGCGTGTTCTGGATCCTGGTGAGACCCACAGTCTGAGTACGAGAATCAGTCACCACGTTTGAGGGACGCCTGCCGCCTCACTTTCGTGAGGCGGGCATGATCAGTGCCACCGCAATACTGACCAGACTGGACGCGAGCAGGGCGCCCAGAAAAGGTGCCAGTGTCGGAATCGCACCCGGAAAACTGGCAGCCAGCAGGCCCGATGAAAAGGACCCACCCGTAACCCATCCTGGCAGTACGGCGCCCAACAGCCCGGCCAGGCAACCGGCTATGGCAGCTACCGCTCCCATGCGTTTCCACAACCCCATCAATACCGGTACCACCGCCGTGGCGCAGAGCAGATCAGCGATCAGAAACAGTCGCAGCACCGAGATTCCCTGCAAGGCGATGAGCACTACCGGAACCATAAGTAAAACGGTGATCCAGCGCGCACTGGTCAGCGAAAGCCCTTTCTTTTCCGTAACCGCCAGCGAGGCAATCGCGTTCTGCAGGGTATCCACTGAAGAAGCAACCAGGGTAAGTGCCAGTACCAGCGCGGGTATGGTCAACCACGCAGACGCATCCATCAGCAATGCGAAAAATGGAATCGGAGGGCTACCCAGATCGGTGCCACTCATTGCTGCAGCAATACCCAGCCCACCTACAATCGCCACTACAATGACCGTTATTAGGCCGCCGAGAAGAGCGCCCCGACCCAGTGATGCACCATCACGGGCAGACCAGACCCGTTGCCAGTAGCCCTGATGAAAGAGATTTGCAGCCGTGACGGCGATGATCAGCGTCAACGCGACGCCCAAGGCACTGCCCACCGGAATGCCTGGCAGCTGCATTGAGGATGAGTCCATATCGGGTAGACGCTGCAACGCAACAGCACCTACGACTACAAGCAGTGCCAATAATAGCCAAGCTTGCCAGCGGTCCGTCATCAAGCTCGCCCGCAAACCACCGCCGGCAGTGTAGATAAGCGTGGCTACAGCTACTCCCAGAATGACCAATGCGGGATTCACATCGGACAACATGGCGGTAATTGCGCCAATGGCAGTGAGTTCGGCAATCAGGAAGCACAACATGTAGAGCAACGAGATCATTGCCACCCAGCGACGTACCAAAGCGCCATAACACGCCTGGGCAAACTCGCCGATGCTGCTGCCCTGCGGTAGATAACGGCGAATAGCCGGTCCGCAGAATGCAAATACAATAAAGGGCAGGGCAGCACCAATAGCGTAACCAGCCAGTGCCACAGGCCCCACCAGAGCCCCCACTTCCGGCGGCGCAAAGAGAATCCAGCCGCCCATACCCGAGGCCAGAAACGACAGCCCAAGTGCCTGGGCGCCCTGGCTGTTGCGAGCGGTCAGGAAATCATCGAGTTCAGCATGGCTGCGTCGGGCACGCAGGCCCAGCCAGACGAATAACAGAAGCGCCGCGCCCAGCACGGCGAGGGTCAGGTAAGGCATGTCGCACTTCCTCCGCCGGTATTATCCGGATCAGGTTCCAGGGTTTGGGCGGGCTGCAGACAGCCCACTGATTCTCAGCCTGTGCGGATGACGGACAGGCTCCCCTGGCGACTAAAATGTGGGATTAAGATGAAGCGCGCCAATACTGCCACAGAAAGTGGCAGCAGACGACAGTTTGGCGTGCTCAGCTCGCAGCAGCGAGGCTTTGCGGCTTAACCAAGGCGACCAGTTCTTCCAAGGCATCCATATCCGGAACTGCAAGAAAGTCTGAAGCCTGATAAGCCGGATTCGGATAACGATAATAGCCTTCCCCGGTCTGCAGACCCAGTTTTCCCTTGTCTACAAAATGCTGTTTGATATAGACGGCATCGGCCAGCAATTGGGCATCCTGTTTCTCGTTACCCCAATAATTCATCACGTCGTAGCAGGTTTTCATGCCGATAATATCCATGATGCCGCAAGGCCCCACAGCACATCCGCGATTGGCAATCAGATAGGTCCGGTCGATGTATTCAGGGGTGGATACGCCATTGGTGATTAGCGACTGAGTGGCGCTCAATAAAGGCACCAGCCAGGTATTGAGTACATAGCCGTTCTGCTCTTTTTGAATCGGGATGGGCACCATGCCAATTTCAATGGCAAACCGGGTTACTGCCCGTAGCGTGTCTTCGGCGGTGCCGGCATGGGCCATCACCTCTGCCAGGTTCATGCTCCAGATCATGTTGGCAAAATGCAGCGCGCAGTATTTTTCCGGCCGACCGGTAGCGCTCGCAAACTGGGCAGGTAGCAATGTTGATGAGTTGGTCGCTACCAGGGTGTGTGCCGGCAATAATGCTGCCATCTCCTGATAGACCGCAGTTTTTACTTCCGGGATTTCCGGTACTGCTTCTATAACAAGATCGGCGTTGATAACGACATCGGCGAGAATGCAGCTGTAGCTGAGACGAGCCTGGGTCTCACTGATCATGGACTGACTCGCACCCAGTTCAGCCTGGTAGATAGCGGCATACTGCTGATGAGCAAGCTGGCAACGCTGCAGGGACTCTTCAAACAGATCGTATACAACGACCTGCTTGCCCTTGAATGCACTGTGCCAGGCAATCTGGCCACCCAATACGCCTGCACCTAGAACAGTCAGATTATTCAATGCTTGTGTCATAGGGATCTCCGGAGGTCAAGCAGCCTGGTCGGCCGCCTGTTTGGTAGTGGCGGACGGATCGAAGGTCAAAATACCGTCCTCGAGCGACTCCTTGAGTAACAGCACCGAATCGAGCTCGTAATTGTTCAGAATCCGCCAGGGCAGGGCGCGGCCCTGGCGTGGCAGAATACCGTTGGCCCTTTGTACATATCCGGACTGCAGAGACCCCATGATGGAGTCTTTTTCAGCGTGGCCATGCTTGTCCACAGGGACCGCAACCTGTTTACCTGTTTCATCCATGTGCTTGAGCAGTCGGCAGATGTACAGTGATGCCATATCCGCCTTGAGGGTCCAGGGTGCATTGGTGTAGCCCAGAATCCAGGCCATATTCGGCACGTTCTGCATCATCACCGCCTTGTAGGTCATCTGCTCATTGAGCGGGCAGGGCTCGCCATCCAGGCTCAGTTGCATACCGCCCAACATCTGCATCTGCAGGCCTGTAGCGGTAATAATGATATCCGCTTGCAGTTCTTGCCCCGATTTCAGCCGGATGCCTTTCTCGGTGAAGGTATCAATGTGATCGGTGACGACCGAGGCCTTGCCCTTGTTGATGGCTTCGAACAGATCCGCGTCGGGTACCGCACAGAGCCGCTCATCCCAGGGGTTATAGCTGGGTGTGAAGTGCTTCATATTGCCCTGGTCATCCAGCTTCTTGCTGACGCCATTGAGCAGTACCTTGCGGGTTTTCTCCGGCCAGCGTTTGGCCGCCTTGTATATCCAGCGCTGCATCACGATGTTGCGTTTGCGGGCCATGTTGTAGACCCATTTCTGCGGTAGGACCTTACCCAGAATCTCGGAAATTCTGTCATGACCCGGAACGGAGAACACATAGGAAGGGGAGCGCTGCAGCATGGTTACGTGCCCGGCGGTATCAGCCATGGCGGGTACCAAAGTAACAGCCGTTGCACCACTGCCGATCACCACAACCTTTTTACCGGCGTAATCCAGATCAGTAGGCCAATGCTGGGGATGGATGCAGGTGCCTTTGAAGTTTTGCACACCGGGAAACTCGGGTAGATAGCCCGACTCGTAGTTGTAGTAACCAGTGCAGCCAACCAGGAAATTGCAGGTGTAGACTTTCTGTATTCCGGTCGCAACGTCAGTGGTACTAACAGTCCAACGCTTATCTTCACTGGACCAGTCAGCGCTTTCAGTAGCCGTATTGAAGCGGATCTTGTCAGTTATCCGGAATTCTTCAGCTGTTTCGCGAATGTACTCACGGATCGAGTCGCCACCAGCCAGCACCTGAAGCTCGTTCCAGGGACGGAATTTGTAGCCGAAGGTGAACATATCCGAATCCGAACGAATGCCGGGATAGCGAAACAGGTCCCAGGTGCCGCCGATGGCAGCGCGCTTTTCGAGCACAACAAAACGTTTATCGGGGCAAGTGTGGGTGAGGTGGCAGGCCATGCCGATACCGGACAGACCCGCGCCAACGATGATTACATCGAGATGTTCAGCAGCCATATTATTGTTCTCTTGGAGTGAGCTTTCTGCACATTCCTAGACTGCCTGTTTAAAGGCGTGCTGCGACTGGCATATGTTGCCAATTAGTGATCAATTACTGCCATTTGATGTATTGGTCGAATATACAGCTGGGAGGCTGCTCAGGCAGCCCAGAACAGAGGTTGCAATCAGGGAGCATCTGATTCCATCTTGTTGCGCATATTCCCTTGTCCCTGGCCGGTGCCCTGACCCATACCCGGTCCTTGCCCCTTGCCAGCTCCTTGACCCATGCCTTGGCCCATACCAGTTCCTTGTCCCATGCCTTGGCCCATGCCGCCTCTTGCAGGAGGCGTATCCGGAAGGGTGATGCCCCGTTCACGGGCTCGTTCACGCATGAGTTCATGATGCTCAGTGCGGATACGTTCACGGTCCTGTTGAGTAGGGGCGTCACGCATAAGACCCCGGTGCTCGATGCGCTCCTGATCAGTCATGATCTGCGAACCATAGATAGGCTCGTTGCTGTCCCCAGTTGATTGGGCCAATGCTGCGCCGGAGAGCAACACAGTGCCAAAAGCGAGTGCTAACGTCAGCTTCTTCATTTACGCGTCCTCATAAGTACAACCGCGGGCGAGACTTATCCCGTAATGCCATCGGCGAAAGCGGGATGAGTCCGAATAAATCTGTCCTGACGTCTGTTATACAAACCTGCTGACGATCTGTTCATGACGCAAATCAAATAACACGCTATTTAACATAATATAGATTATACGTAGTACTCGATTGTTCAGTGACGGCGTTTGGTTATGGCGAATGCCTGTACCTTCCGGATCGGACATTCACCCTATCAGGCCGTAGGTTACAGCGGTTGCTTGCTGGGCCGGATTATCAGTTCGTTGATGTCCACATCGGCTGGTTGCTCGATAGCGAAGGCAATGGCGCGGGCAATCGCGTCGGCGTCTATGGCCATATCGTAAAGCTCGTCTACATTCTTGGCTGTCTCCGAGTCGCTGATGGTGCTGGTCAACTCGGTCGCTACCGCGCCCGGGGATATATTGGTTGACCGAATTTCCCCTTCACCTTCCTGACGGATGCCTTCTGATATGGCCTTGACCGCATATTTGGTCGCGGAATAAACCGCCGAGGATGGAAATACTTTGTGCCCGGCTACCGATGACAGATTGATGATGTGTCCGGCGTGCTGCTCACGCATGGTTGGCAGCACCGCAGCGATGCCGTAGAGAACACCCCGGATGTTAACGTCGATCATTTTGTCCCACTCGTCGACCTTGAGCTTGTCCAGCGGCGACAAGGGCATCAGGCCCGCATTGTTGATCAGCACGTCGATCCGTCCATAGGCATCCTTGGTGGCCTGAGCCAATGACTCCATCTGCTCGCGTTCGGTAACGTCAGTCACCTTGTAAATAGCATCGCCACCCTGTTCGACGATAGCGTCGCGAAGGGCCACTAGGCGATCTTCGCGGCGCGCAGCCAGCATTACCTTGGCACCACTTTTGGCCAGACGGTGGGCTGTAGCTTCACCAAGTCCGCTGCTTGCGCCGGTTATGATGACGACCTTGCCATTGATTTCTGACATGGATTCTTCTCCTCTGGATATGGATTATTCATTCGAAATGAAGCTGAAAGCCGCGCGATACGCGGCTGCAGGGCGCTCAGGCGGACTGCATATTCTGCGCGGTACCGTCATAACGACCGGTAGTGGCTGCCTCGGCCAGCACATGGGCCACGTCCGCACGGGACGCCTTTGCCGACTTGTCGACGCCCTCGCCCAATATCACCTTGCTGCTTCGTCCCTCATTGGTTAATGCCACCGGGCGCAGGATCGCGTAGGTCAAACCGGAGTTCTTGAGATGCTCGTCCGCTGCATGCTTGGCGTTCAAATACGGGGCTATCTTGCCTGAAGGATTAGCCTGATCCGCGCCAACCGAGCTGAGCATAACGAAGCGTTTCACACCTGATTCACGGGCCAGATCGATCAGGCGTTTGGCCCCATCCCGATCGACTTTCTCGGTCATTTCAGGACCGGTTGCCGAACCAGAACCGGCGGCAAAGATCACCGCCTCCATGCCTTCGCATACTCCGGATTTCAGGTCTGTCAGATCGCCGCGGCGCACGTCTACACCCTTGGGGAGCGCACTGGTATCAGAGCCTTCACGCACAAGTGCCGTCGGCTTATGGCCCTGGTCAACCAGGTTCTGAACAACCTGGTGGCCCGTTTTACCGGTTGCACCGGCGACAAGAATAGTCATGCTCATAAGGTGAGCCTCCATGGGGAATTGAATAAAGTGAAATCTCGACTTGCCGGTGTACTCAAGGCAGGAAAATCGCCTTTACGTTGACGAATTCCTTCATGCCGAAGCCCCCGTGTTCGCGCCCATATCCAGAATCCTTGACCCCGCCAAAGGGCATATTCGGATCAGCAGCGCCAAAGGAGTTGATGCGGATCATGCCCGTATCAAAGTGATTGCGGGCCAGCTTGATTGCACGCTCCTCATCCTTGCAGAAAATCCCGCCGCCCAGACCGTAGCGGCTGTCATTAGCCAGGCGCATGGCGTCTTCATCATCCTTGGCGCGAATGATGGCTGCGACGGGGCCGAAGATTTCGTCATCGTAGGCCGGCATTCCAGGTGTGACATTCGTCAGCACGGTGGCAGGATAATAGGCACCCTTGCGCTCTGGCACCTCTCCACCACATAGAATCTTTGCACCCTTGGCGACGCTGATCTCCACCTGCTCTTTAACCGTATCAAACTGGTCTTGACTTGAAAGCGGGCCCAGTTGGGTGTCCTTGCTCGTGGGGTCGCCCATGGTGATAGCTTTCATCTGCGCCACGAACGCTTCAACAAAGGCGTCATGGGCCTTGTCTGTCACGATAAACCGCTTGGCGGAAACACAGGTCTCACCGTTGTTGTAAAGCCGCCCCATCACCGAATATTTCACCGCGGTTTCAATATCGGCATCCTCAAGGACGAGATAAGCGTCATTTGATCCGAGCTCAAGTACGGTTTTCTTCAACGACTTGGCTGCCAACGCCCCGACGTGTCGCCCTGCCCCATCGCTCCCGGTCAGCGTAACGCCACGAACCTTGGGGTGAGCTATCAGCTTGTCGCTGGTGTCATGGTTAATCACGACGACCTGGAACAGGTTTTCTGGCAGACCGGCTTCAATGCAAATCTCACGCAGACGCAAGCCAGAACCGGTGCAGATGCTGGCGTGCTTGAGCACACAACCATTACCTGCCATAAGGTTAGCTGCCAACACCCTAACCACCTGATAGGCGGGAAAGTTCCAGGGCTGAATCGAATAGATCACGCCAATGGGTTGATAGGTGACGATGCCGCGCTTGCCATTGAGGCCCTGTTCACGTTCCTCATCGGCCAACAACTCGGGGCCGTGTTGCGCACTGTAATCAAACAGGGCTGCACAGAGCTCTACCTCTACTCGGCCGTCCTTGAGAAGCTTGCCCGTTTCACTGGTCATCAATGCAGCCAGTTCATCGGTATTGTCGCGCAGTTTTTGCGCAATCTTCTTGAGATAGGGTGCCCGGTCCTGGGGCGTCAGTTCGCGCCATTCCAGGAAGGCTGCGTGACAGGCCTCCAAACGGTCTGTCGCTTCCTTTTCGGACATGACAGCGTAGCTCTGGAGTTCTTCTTCAGTTGCGGGATTGATGGTGGTGATAGTCGACATGGTCGCTCCTTCCGGATCTGATAGGTGGGTGCAAGGCAAAGGTTCGCCCTTCCCTGTCTGCCACAATGGACTGACAGCCCTTACCTATAGTTCCTGGACCATTAAGTCAGGAAATGTCCGTTCCGGTTGAGAACCTGCAGTCAGGAGCTACCACAACACAACGCCAAATCGTCGCATGATGACGGCCAGCGCAGCAAAACAGACAATGGTGATAACTGCGCTAGCACCGAGCGACAACCAGAAACCAAGGCGTGGATGCAAAAACGGAAAAACCAGAAACATCGGCAGAGTAGGCAATACGTACCAGAACGTATACCAGGCGTGCTTGCTGATCTTTTCCGCTGGTTGTTGCTCCACATACAGCCAGATCATCGCCAGTACCGTAATCAAGGGTAATGCGGCGATCAACGCTCCTAGCTTGTCACTGCGTTTGGCCACTTCAGAAATCAGCACTATCAGTGCAGCGGTGATTGCGTATTTGGTGATTATCCAGATCATGCAATTATTTCCCTTGCTGAGTGCGTTCAGTGATGCTCTTGGTGCGAAGGTCCAGATTTTTTTAGAAAGATCAGCTCTACAATGGCGATCAGGGTCATGCCGCCAACAGCCACGCCGATTACAAAAGGGTCAGTGTTCAGCTTGACCCAGACAAAACCGCCCAGCGCGAGCAGATCGAGCACAATGGCAACAGCCGGAACCCAGGTCACCGCCTTCAGATCGTCGCGCAAGTAGCGAATAACACCCCAGTGAATGGCTATGTCCATGATCAGGTAGAACACGATACCCAGGGCTGCAATTCTTGAAAGATCGAAGAATGCTGTCAGGAGTAATCCGAGCACCACGGTGTAGACCAGCGTGTGTTTCTGAATGCTGCCCGGCATCCCGAAGTGACTGTGAGGTACCAGCTTCATTTCAGTCAGCATTGCCAACATGCGTGACACGGCAAATATACTCGCCACAATACCGCCAGCCGTCGCCAACATCGCAATCGCCACGGTAAACCAGACTGCATATTCGCCCAGCGCCGGTCGTGCGGCGGCCGCCAGGGAATAGTCCTGGGTCTCGATAATTTCTGACAGGGACAAGTTACTGGAAACGGCGAAGCCGACCAGCGCATAGATGACCACGCAGACCAATATGGAAATCACAATGGCACGGCCAACATTGCGGCGAGGATTCTTTATCTCCGATCCGCTGTTGGTGATCGTGGTGAAACCCTTGAATGCAAGGATGCCCAGTGCAGTGGCACCGAGAAAATTGCCCATCGTTCCGGCGTCTCCAGGGCTGGAGAAATCGACGCTGATGCTATCTGCGACCCAGACTCCGACGATACCGAAAATCAGAATCCCACCAATTTTGAAGACCCCGATGATGGAAGCAACGCCCTGAATAAAACGGTTGCTCAGCAGGTTAACCACAAAGGCCGCCAGAATAAGCGCGACCCCCAGAACAGGTACCATGCGCCCACTCTCGTCGCCGCCGAACAGCTGCATGGTGTAAGAGCCGAATGTTCTGGCCAGAAAGCTCTGGGCTATCACCATCGAGAAATACATCAACAGGGCATTAAAGGCGGTAGGCAAGCTGTTGCCGTAAGCCTTGTGCAGATACATCCCGATACCGCCGGCATCCGGCCATTTGTTGGAAATCTTGATGTACGAATAGGCACTGAAGCTGACAATCACTGCGGCTGCAAGGAATGCCAGAGGGAACAAGGCTCCGCTCATTTCTGCCATCTGACCGGTAAGCGCAAAAATACCCGCACCAATCATGACCCCGGTGCCGAGCATGACGGTGCCGGCCAAACTCAGACTGCCCTCTTTGTAATGTGTGCTTCTATCCTGCCCCTTGCTCATGAATACCCCTCATGATTCTGGAAAAAGATTAAAAGACCAGTCTGGCTCCAATGACTGCAAACCAGTCTTCGGTGCCACCGCCATCAGCCCTGGCGAAGTCGGCTGTATCACCAAACTTCTTCTCATGAACTATGCCCACATAGGGAGAAATAGCGCGGTCGACCAGGTCGTAACTGAGTCTCAGGCCTGTCTCTGTAGATACCAGACCCTTGCCGACACCAATGTCGCGATCTTCACTGAAGGCCACTGTCGCATCGAATGTAGCGGCAAGAATCCAATAGTTGCTGAGTAGCAGTTCGTACTCGGCATCAATTTCAGCTGAAGTGTTGCCTTTATTGCTGTAATAAAAGCTGGCATCGACTTCCACCCATTGCGGCGCAAGGCCAGTGATGCCCAGCACCGCATAGGTGCGATCCGGAACCTCGGGCGTATCAAAACGCACACCCGCCTTGGCATCAAAAAACGTGGAAATCGGAACCTGCGCCACAAACTGATTTTCCAGCCCCTCGTAGGACTGCTCTTCAATGGCGTACTCACCCGAGGTCAGCCAGCGAAACTTGAGCTCGTCTGTTCCGTAGAAAACATCTGCATTCCATACACCAAGCTCTTCGCCGTCATCACTGTAACGATACTCCAGCTCTTCGACTTGGACGCCCCATACCTTGAGAGGATCCTTACGCTGTGTGGTGTCGACCATGTGCGCCTGAGCCGCAACGGCACCAGACAGAAGCATCAACACCACCACATTGGCAGGTTTCCGGATTCGGATAAGACTCATGCATCACCCCCTGCGTCAGCTTCGTTTGAAGTTTCAATCGGCGCAGAATCAGGCGCACCCTCGACAATCACCTTGCGGAACATCCCCGCCGCCGCGTGGTAAGACAGGTGGCAATGGAAAGCCCAGTGCCCCGGCGCATCCACTTCGGTTTCCATGTAGACGGTGGTGCCTGGCTGAACGTTGATAGTGTGTTTGATCGGATCCCACTCCCCTGCCCCGACGTCAAGAATCGACCACATGCCATGCAGGTGCATCGGATGAGTCATCATGGTTTCATTGACAAACTTGAAGCGCACCCGCTCACCGTATTGCAGGCGGATAGGGTCTGCGTCTTCATACTTGACGCCATTGATGCTCCATATGTATCGCTCCATATTGCCCGTCAGCCGCAGTTCAATTTCACGCGTGGGCTCCCGGTCTGCATACAGCGGCTTTTGCGCTCGCAGATCCGAATAGGACAGGAACTTGCCGCCGTTCGCCGCTACAGGCGTAATACCGCTACCGTCGGCATAGAAGGCATCGCTGGGAGCGTCCGCTGCGCCCATGGCCGAATGGCCCATACCTGCCATGCTGGAGTGATCCATACCTGCCATGTTCGAGTGGTCCATACCCTCCATTCCATCCATGGTGGAATGATCCATTGCCGGCATATCATCCTGAGAGCCCATGCTCCCACTACCCATTGAGCCGTGGTCCATAGAGCCATGATCCATGGAACCATGATCCATACCCGGCATTCCGCCCATATCAGCCATGGTCAGACGTGCCGGCTCGCGCATCTCGGGAATCGGTGCCTGCATACCCTTCTCTGGTGCCAGCGTCGCCCGAGCAAAACCCGAGCGGCCCATCGACTCGGCGAAGATGGTGTAGGCCTGGGCGTCCTTCGGATGAACGATGACGTCATAGGTCTCGGCAACGCCAATGCGGAACTCATCGACCGTAACCGGCCGGACGTTGTTACCGTCTGCCTGCACCACGGTCATTTCCATACCGGGAATGCGCACATCAAAGTAGGTCATGGCCGATGAGTTGATGAACCGCAGACGAATACGTTCACCGGGCTCGAACAGACCGGTCCAGTTCTGTTCCGGGCCCAAGCCGTTGATCATGCCTGTAAAGCCCTGCACGTCTTCTACATCCGCCTTCATCATCCGCATATCACCCCAGTCCATGCGATCGCGGACGGTACTCATCAATCCTTTCTCTGCAACATCAGAGAAAAACTCGGGCACCGTTTGCTGCTGACGGTTGTAATAGTCCGGCATCATTTTCAGGTTACGCATGATGCGATCACCCGAGTGTGGATGTTTGTCGGTTAGTTGAACCACATACTCACGATCGTAGCGGAAGGGTTCACGCCCTTCGGGCTCAATGACGATGGCCCCAAATGCACCGTCAGGCTCCTGGAAGCCCGAGTGGCTGTGATACCAATAGGTGCCGGCCTGTGTGATCGGAAACTCGTATGTGAAAGTTTCTCCCGGACGTATTCCGGGAAAGCTGAAGCCGGGCACGCCGTCCTGGGTGAAAGGCAGAATGAGTCCGTGCCAGTGTATGGAAGTCATTTCCGCCAGATTGTTGGTCACCTTTATCCTGACGTTCTCTCCTTCCTTGAAGCGCAGGATCGGACCTGGCGAAGCACCGTTGTAGCCTATGCCCTCCTTGACGAAATCCCCGGTATCGATCTGGACCCGGTCCACGATCAGATTGTATTCGCCGGCCAGTACCGACACAGGCGCCAACAAACTGAAAAAACCCAGCAGCAGGGCTCGCTTCATGGTTTTGCTCCAGACATTACTGATTGAATTGATGGGCTCGGTGAGAAAACGGGATCAGTCAAATACCACCTCGCCATACATGCCTGCCTGGTAATGGCCCGGGACATTGCAGGCAAATTCGATAGTGCCGCTTTCGGCAAATGTCCAGACCAGCTCCTGGCTCTTACCCGGCTCAAGCAGCACACTATTGGGATCATCGTGCTTCATGGAGTGGCCATTACCCATATCCATCTCCATCATGTCGTGGTGGATGGTGCCGCCGTCGATCACGCCATGGTTGACCATCATCATCATTTCTTCCTGATGGGCCTCATGGGTGGCTGCCGTTCCGATATTGAACTCGTGAACCAGGCTGCCCTTGTTCTCGACCACAAACCGCACGGTTTCACCCGGCTTCACCGCGATCGACTCGGGCTCGTAGTAGTTGTCGTGCATCTGTACGGTGATAGTCCGGTCAGCATCCGAGGCTTTGCCCACTTCCCCGATATTGACTCCCTCGCCGTGGGCACCATGGTGACCACCCGCGGCAAAAACAAAACTCGAGACCGATAAAGCTACCGCTGCAACTACAAATCTGGCTGGATTCATGACACCTTCCTCTCATTGGTCTGAATGAGTGCACCATCACCCATCAACCTGAATCCTTTCTGAAAATGGTGAATTAATTGCAGTTCAGTCTGGTTTCAGGTTGATGGGAGACACTGTCAACCTCCATCAATCCCGCGAGGAAGCCGCCCGTGCGACTACTGCTCGTTGAAGATGATTTATTGCTGGCAGAAGGACTTGCCAGCCAATTGGCCAAGGCTGGCTTCAGCGTCGATACCGCTCACACAGCCAGAGAGGCCGAGCTGCTTGGCAAACAGGAAGATTACCGGGTGTGTGTGTTGGACCTGGGCCTGCCGGATGGCAGCGGTCTGGATGTGCTGCGTAACTGGCGCGCGAATCAAGCAGACTTTCCGGTCCTGATCCTGACCGCACGGAGTGACTGGCAGGACAAGGTAAATGGACTCAAGGCGGGGGCCGACGACTATCTGGCCAAGCCCTTTCAGTCCGAAGAACTGATAGCGCGGCTCAATGCCATAGTCCGGCGCAGCGAAGGCAGAGTGCGCTCATTGATTACAGCGGGTCGGTTTGAGCTTGATGAACATCGCCAGAGCCTGAAAATGGGCGACGGTATCGAGCACAGCCTGACGGGCACCGAGTTCCGCCTTCTGCGCTGCTTGATGAGCCAGCCCGGTCATGTGTTCTCCAAGGAGCAGCTGATAGAGCAGCTTTACAGCCTCAATGAAAGCCCAAGTGACAACGTCATTGAGGCCTACATCGGCAGACTGCGCAAACTTGTAGGCACAGACACCATCTCAACGCGGCGCGGTCAGGGGTACCTGTTCAATGATACTGTTTAGGGGACCAACATCGGTAAAGGGTGCCTTGCTTGCCATACTGCTGCCAGCCGGAATCGGGCTGATGGCTATCGCCTGGGTAGTGCATGGTTTTCTGCTGGACAGAATGTCACGGGACTTTATAGAACACCGGCTTATGGAGGAGGTTACCTTTCTCCAATTGCAGCTGCAGGAAGTCGATGGCGTGGTAGGTGCACTGCAAACCGGTGATTACTTTCAGGAAGTCTTCCACCATGCCTTTGCCGTGCACTCCCCTACCACCACCGTCATCTCGCCCGAAACCTGGGCACCGCTGCTCAGGCCACTGATTCAATCCGGGAAACAGGGCAGCATCCGAGTGCAGAATAAAACGGCAGATAACGCACCGGCGGACATTCTTGCCTATCGGCGGTCGTTTGAAATCCAGGGCACGCCGATTGTGGTTATCGTCTCGGAGGATATGGATGCCCTCAAATTGAGTCAGGCGGAGCTGCATGCCTGGACCGCCGTAGTCTCGGTGTTATTAGTCGGCCTGCTGGCCGGAGTGATCTGGCTTGGCATCAGCTTCTCCATGCGCCCGGCAGCAGCACTCCAAGTGGCTTTGAAGCAACTTCAAACCGGTGAGATTTCGCGAATCGATGTAAAGACGCCAGATGAGTTTCGCCCATTGGTTCAACAGCTCAACCAATTACTCGACTCTCTGGATCAGCGCCTGGAACGTTCCCGGGAGGCGCTGGCCAACCTGTCCCATAGCGTGAAAACACCCATCGCCGCGGTCAGGCAGGTTCTCGAGGACACCAACCGACCACTCGATGACTCACTACGGCAACAGATGGCTGTGCGCCTGGGTGACCTTGACAAGCAGCTCGAAGCAGAAATGCGTCGCAGTCGATTTGCCGGACCTCAGGTCGGCAAGAGCGCCTATCCCGTCAAACAGGCGCGCGATCTCTTGTGGATGCTTGGCCGTCTTTACCCGGAAAAAACCTTCGAACTATCCACGTCCCTTGCAGAGGAAAGTCGGTGGCCGGTCGAGGAACATGACCTGAACGAAATACTCGGCAATCTGCTGGATAACGCCGGCAAGTGGTCAACACGCTTTATTGAGCTTTCCCTGGAACAGACCCCCCAGATGATCTCTATCACGGTCAGCGACGATGGTAGTGGTGTAGAGAACACTGAAATGATCAGACTGGGGCAGCGTGGCTTGCGACTGGATGAGCAGACACCTGGTCACGGTCTGGGCCTGGCCATTGTTCGGGACGTGGTAGAGCGGTATTCCGGATTAGTCCGCTTTATGCCAGCGCATTCTGGTGGATTACAGGTCAGGGTAGAAATCTTCGGCTAGGCTGGCTGGTAGGGTAATGCGCGAAGTCAATACATCGACAGTACCGATTGTTTTGTGCCGTTTTTTGATTTTTAACAACCGTTAATCCGATGCATCATGGTTTGGTAAATTACTCATCTCAAGGAGCAATCAATGGCTAAAGTACTCGTTCTATACCATTCCATGTATGGTCATATCGAAACCATGGCCCAGGCCGTAGCCGAAGGCGCTCGTCGTGTAGAAGGCGTTGAAGTCACGCTGAAACATATCCCCGAAACCATGGATCAGGAAGCTTTCAAGAATGCCGGCGGAAAGACGGATCTGGCTGGTAACCAGGCGTCCCCATCAGAACTGGGCGATTACGATGCGATCATCGTTGGCACGCCCACACGTTTCGGCAATATGTCAGGTCAGATGCGGACCTTCTTCGATCAGACTGGAGGTCTCTGGGCCAAGGGCGCCTTGTTCGGCAAGGTTGCCAGCGTATTCACGTCCACCGGCACGGGCGGCGGGCAAGAGATGACTATCACATCTGTGTGGACCACCCTCGCCCATCACGGCATGACTATCGTACCCATTGGTTACGGCACACCGGAGCTGTTCGATATCTCCAAGGTCAGTGGCGGCACACCTTACGGCGCATCGACCCTGGCGGGTGGCGATGGCTCACGGCAACCGGACGAGCGCGAACTGAGTATCGCCCGTTTCCAGGGCGAACATGTGGCCAAAATTACAGCCAAACTCAATAGCTGAATCAGATAGCAAAAAGCCGGGAAGCTTTCGCTCCCCGGCTCTTTTATTCTGACCCGCGACTATATCAAGCCAGAGCACCCAGTGCTTGCTCGTAGTTCGGCTCCTGACCAATTTCGGGTACCAGTTCGCTGTACAGGACCTGATCATTCTCATCCAGCACTACTACCGCTCTGGCAGTCAGACCAGCCAGCGGGCCGTCCTCAATCGCTACACCATAGTTATGGGCAAATTCGCTACCGCGCATGGTGGACAGATTGATCACGTTATCCAGACCCTCACCACCGCAAAAGCGCGCCTGGGCGAATGGCAGGTCAGCCGAGATGCAGACGACAACGGTGTTTTCCACATCGTTGGCCTTGGCGTTGAAGGTACGCACCGAGGTAGCGCAGGTCGGTGTATCAACGCTGGGGAAAATGTTGAGGATCTTGCGCTTGCCAGCCATGCTCGACAGTTCAACATCCGACAGGTCCTTGCCCACCAGACTGAACGCCGGAGCCTTGTCACCCGCCTTGGGGAAATCACCACCAACCAGAACTGGATTACCGCGCATTGTAACGCTAGACATAAGAGCTCCTTTGTACTTGTGGAAACCATGCAGAACCTGCATGGCAAATGACCGCCCGACATCCGCCGTGGCGGCCCTAGAAATCGATACGGTAGAAGAAATCCAGCGAACTGGCAAAGCCGCTCACCGCCTCAAGATATAACCTGCGAGTCAGATCATAGCGTATAGCCAACTGATTCGCCTGATCGAACACCCCGACACCATAACGCAGGCTGAGCTTTTCCGTAATGTAGCCCGCTGCGACAACTTGTGTCGAAATACCTGAGCCCTCGGTTTCCAGCTGAAAATCCTCTATGCCAAGTGTATTGGCCAGATTCTTGGCAAGCGGGGCGCCACCGGCCATGCCCAGAGCCAAGGCTGCCTGACCTACCAGGTTGCTGTCGCCGCCATCTGCTCCCAGGGGGCGACCCAGAATCAAATAGGCCAGGGCTTGCTCCTGGGGCATGCCTGGTTCGGAGAAGACTTCGGTCTGCGGCGCCTCGGCACGCCCGGTCAGGCGCAAACCGGCGACGACGTCGTCAACGCGCCGAATGGCTTCAATGTTAAGAAAGGGCTGTGAAATCGGACCGGCAAACAGAATTTGTGCCCGGCGCAGGCTGAGCCGCTGACCATAGCGCCGGAAACGGCCATCCAGAATATTCAGATCGCCGGTCGCATTCATATCTTCTTCGACCATGATGCGCCCGCTCAGACGCCCGCTCAGGCCGAAGGCCGAAAAGCGCAGCTGATCACCCACTGCCAGTTGTATTCGTGCGTCGATGTCCAGCGGTGGAGCTTGATCTTCAGGTTCTTCACCGACAATAACCACGTCCGGAGACAGCCTCACCGCCTGTTCGGGCAATTCACGTACAGTAATATCACCCTCAGGGACTGCTATCTCGCCCCTGACTCGCAGCTTGTTGTCAGCCAGCGTTACCTGCAGATCCGGGCTGACACGCAGGTCGGCGTAGGGTTCCACAATGACTGGTAGCCGACTGCCCTTCAAGGCCAGATCAAGATCAAGTTCCGGAGCCCAGGTGATGGAGCCAGTGAGACTCCCCTCGCCCTCATCGCCACTGGTCCACTGGCCATCCACCACAGCTCGCTGGCCATTGATATCAATCTCGACTTCAAGCTCCTCCAGGCTCACGGGCAGCTCGGGCCCGCTGACATGTCCTTCGACCAGTTGCAGCCTTCCGACTATCTCCGGTTGACGCAAGGCTCCGGCAAGCCTGCCGCTGCCACTCAATTCACCACGCAGGGTGTCTACCTGAGGCAGGAAAGGCCTCAGGATATTCAGTTTAAGGCCTTCGATATTGTACTGACCGGTGAGAATCTGCTCGCCTACCGGATCATCTACATCTGCCTGGATATCCAGCGTCCCGAAGCCTTCGCTGGCCAACTGGATACGACTGCGAGCGATGCCAGCTCGCATCTGGGTGTTGATATCCAGAAGATCGTAGGGAAACGCCAGAGTCTGTTCCGCTTCAGTAATCGCCACCATGCCGTCGACACTACGCAAGCTCAAGTCAACGACAGGTTCCCCGCCCACCGCCTGCTTGAGTTCGAGATTGGCATTGAGGTCCGCGTTCCAGGCAAAGCCCTCGGGAAGCAGATCCTCGAGCGAAGACAGGGAAAAATCGGTCAACGCAACATCGAGCTGGCGATCGGGCAACAGGCGTTGCTCCCCGTTGAAACACAGTCGCGCTTGCGCATGCCGCCAGCAGTGCTCGGCAATGCGTAACTGAGCGGGGTCAAGCCGGTATGTCAACCTGGCTGCGTCAACCAGCTGCCAGTCCAGCACACCATATTCGATGTCGGCACTGCTGAGCAGTCCCTGCCAACGATCATCACTCAATGCGCCCCGTAATTCGGCATCAATACCGGCGATACCGTTTTCCAGCTCGACTGCAAGTCGATGGGCCGCACGGTTGCCCTTTAAGGTCAGTGACAGATCGCCAATTCGGGTGTCGCCGCTGCGAATCTTCAGGGCGGTCAGAGTCAGATCACCAGGCATCGCCTCGGACAGAGTCACCTTGCCTTTCAGCGTCAGGTCCGCAATGCGTGACCCTTCATAAGCCAGACGCTCGCCACGCAGGTCAGCATCAATTATTGGCGCTGTCTGCCGCCCGCTGGTGTTGATATCACCATTGAGTGCACCGCCAAGTCCCGGCCAGAGCGTAGCCAGCTCAGGCATCCGCACATTTAACCGGGCGTCGATGTTGTCGCTGATTCGCCCGCTACCCGTAACGCTATTGCGGCCCTGGCGAAAGAGCAGATCCTCCAGCACCCAGGAATCCTCTCCCTTGCTCACCGAGCCAGTCAGTTCCAGGGGTCTGGCCCGTAATGTGCCTTCCAGCGCCCATTCGGCATCCAGCTCAAGTTGCTCGTTCACCAGGCTGCCGGTAGTGGCAACCGTTCCGTTCAGGTCCCCTGGAAGATCGTCTACGAAGGCGCCAGGGTCGATACCTTCGAGCACCATACGGGCATCCCATGCCAGGCCATTGACCAACTGCAAGATGCCGGTTGCAGTGGCGGAGCCAGCCTCGGTGATCATCTCAGCCGAAGCCACACGTATTTCGTCCGGGTTTCCGGATACGGCCATGCTCAGATCGACATTCTGCCCGGCCACACCAGATAGTTGTGCGTGCAGATTGCCCTGGCCCTGCATGTCACGCAGAGTGGCGTCAATCGATAGCTGCTCGAGTTGAATTTCACCGGTTTCCTGCGGATATAGCCACTGCCACGGAAACTGAGCCAGATCGAGCTCGACCTCCCCAACAAGCTGTTCTTCCCAACTGGCGCTACCGGTCAGCGCCACACGGCGAGTTGGCTGCTCGACGACGGACAGCGCCAACATCAGATCTTCCATTCCTGTCATGTTGATGATGGTAGCCAGATCAAGCTCTATGTCGCCGCCCTCACCAGGCAGGATGGCACCGCCGGTAATTCGATACCCCTCCTCCATATTGCCCTGCGCGTCCAGTGACGACTGGCGGATAACAAGCTCTCTGGGCAATTCCACAGGTACAACAAAACGATCGCCCCGCCACGCGAGGGTAGCCGGCATCTGCGGGTCGAGGGGTTGCAGCTGTGCGCTCAGGCGTCCTTCCAGGAAGCCTTTGCTGGCAGCTTCGACATCCAGTTCAGTAACACTTCCGCCCAGACGCAGATCAAGCGCCCAGGGCTGTTGATCGACCGGGGGCAGGTTCAGCAGTGCATGGATCTTCAGTGGCCAACCATTGACCAGCCGGATGTCGCCGTTCATTTGCCAGTCAAGATCGGGACCTGTGCCGGTAAAGCGATGAATGACCAGTTCGGAGTCACGCAGATGCGCTGCCAGCTCGATATTGGTCAGTAGAGGTTCATTGGAGTTGACGTACAAACTACCGACACGGAGCTGCTCGATCTGAACGCCAACCGGCAACCGGATATCCGGCAGCGTGATCTGGGTACGCTCCACCTGCTCCTCATCCGTTGGCTGCGTCGTCATCTGGATGCTGGCCACATCCAGTTCATCGACGCAAAAACGCGCACCAAAAAGACATTCGGGCGACCAGGCAAAGCGGACATCCTCAACCACAACCTCGATCCCCTGGTCACGCCAGACTATGCGATCGAAATCCCAGCCCCGCCACAGCTGCCCCTCCTCAAGCCCAAGTTCCAGTCGGGGTTCAAGCCCCTGTATACGCTCGAACAGCCAGCGATTGACTGACTCGTTCATAAGCAACAAGGCCAACAGCAAAGGGATGAGCAGCAGTACCAGCAAGCCTCTGAACAGTACCTTGAGGACGAACAGCATCATAGTTCCGGCCCCATGGAAAAGTGGATACGGAAGCCCTCATCCGAGTCACTGATGGACTGAGCGAGATCCACCCGAATAGGACCTACCGGAGATACCCAGCGAATACCCACGCCGACACTGGTCTTGCGAGCCGCAGCGAGGGAGTCCATGGCGTTGCCATGGTCTACAAAGGTAGCCGCACGCCACTTGGGAATGAATTCGTATTGATACTCGAGACTGCTATCGAGCAAAAACCGGCCTCCGACTCGCTCGCCGGAATCATCGGTCGGCGACAGGCTACGATAGTCATAGCCTCGCACCGACTGATCGCCGCCGGCAAAAAAACGTAGCGAGGGTGGGATCTGTTCAAAATCATCGGTATATACCGCGCCCAGACCGACCCTGGCTAGAAACCGGTGGTTTTCCTCAAACGTATACAGGCCTTTGGCTGTGGTAAAGACACGAGCGAAGTCGACATCCGACACTACCCCTTTCTTTGCTCCTTGCAGGTCCAGCATCAGACTGTAGCCCCGACTTGGATCAATTCCACCGACGCTTTTTGTGCGCTGGAAAGACACCCCCGGGATAAGGAGTGTGCTCTGTCCGGAGTCATTACCCAGGCTAAAGCGTTCATGCTCCAGACGCAGACCGGCGATCCGCTCCCATCCACTGTCCAGCAGCTTTTCATGCTGCGCCCCGACGGTGAAGCTCTGGCTCTCGATATCATCTATATCTTCGTTCTGCCATCCACCAAAAAAGCGCACTGAATTGGTTTGGGGGTGTGTCAGCGGAATCTGGTAATAACCGGTTAACGCTTGTCGGGGCAGGGAAAGCTCGAGTTCCGCTCCACGTTTGTGGCCACGGGCATTGACCCAATGCTCGGTCCAGCTGATGCGCCCTCGTGCACCCACGTCGGTTGAATAACCCGCGCCCAGCCCGAGGGAATGCGGCTTACGTTCAGCAATCTGCACCTCAACCGGGATAAGCCCTTCCTCGGCCCGTGAGGCCGGCGCTGAAACCAGGACATTCTCAAAGTATCCGCTGGCAAGCAGATCTCGATTCAGTTTGGCAAGAAGGTCGGCGTCGTATGGCGCACCGGTCCGAAAATCCACCATACGCTGCAGCAGGTTGTCGTCGAAGGGAGTTTCGGAAAAGACAACGTCGCCCAAACGGAAGCGCTCGCCAGTCTGGTAGACCAGCGTGATATCGGCGACGTTGTCTTCGATGTTGACCAGCAGGCGCTGCTGGCTGAATTGGCCCGAAAAATAGCCAAAGCGCAGGGCCTGATTAGCCATGTAACTCTTGATCGCTTCGTAGTGACCATGGTGCAACACGTCGCCCGGTTGCAACCGCCCTCTCTGGGCCCCTTGCAGATCAAAAGGTTCGGTTCCCATGCCGGCCCCTTCGACGCGAATATCCACTTCCCTGAGTCGGACAGGCTCACCCAGCTGCACTTCCAGCACCAGGACCGGGTCAGTCCGGTTGCCCGTTATTCGATGGGTGATCTCGGCCTGGTAATACCCCAACGCCTGCGCGGCATCAATCGCCTGCTCCTTGCTGTGCCCGGCTAGTCGCTCCATCTCGCGCCTTGTGGAAGCTTCCACTTCACCGACAAAGGCTTGAATATTGTCTTCTACCTGCTCATTTTCCGGCTCGACATTCACTTCGAGGCCGGCATGCGCTGCCATGGAAAAAAAGGTCAGCAAAATCAGCAGTAACGGACGAAGCATGTAGTTTTTCCAGCGACAAATAGGCCAAAAGTGATGCTAACATGCTGGCTACCCATGTCCGGCACAAGATACATCTTCTTACAGACCGGCACCCGGTCCAACCTGAACAGGATGAGCAATGAAATTCGTTTCCTTCAATATCAACGGGCTAAGAGCCAGACCTCATCAACTGAAGGAAATAGTCGAACGACATGCGCCTGATGTGATCGGCTTACAGGAAACCAAGGTCGACGATTCCATGTTTCCCCTCGATGACGTTGCTTCCCTTGGATATCACGTTCATTTCCATGGCCAGAAAGGCCACTATGGCGTTGCCCTGATGACCCGGGAAAAGCCCCTGTGGGTGAACAAGGGCTTTCCGGGGGACGGTGAGGACGCGCAAAAGCGCATGATAAGCGCCGCCATAATGAGTAAGAATGGTGAGCAGACGGTCATCTTCAACGGTTATTTCCCTCAGGGTGAGAGCCGCGATCACCCGCTAAAGTTCCCTGCCAAGACGCGCTTTTACGCCGATCTGCAGGCCCATCTGGAGCAGCAATTCACTCCGGATCAGCGTGTCGTGGTGATGGGCGACATAAATATATCCCCTGAAGATATCGACATTGGCATAGGGGCGGATAACGCCAAACGTTGGTTGCGCACAGGTAAGTGCAGCTTCCTGCCAGAAGAGCGTGAATGGCTGAAAAAACTGAAGGACTGGGGGCTGATTGATACATTTCGCCACCTGAACCCGAACGTAGACGATCGTTTCAGCTGGTTCGACTACCGCAGCCGCGGATTCGAGGCTGATCCAAAGCGCGGACTGCGTATAGATCTGATCATGGCAAGCAGGAACCTGATCGAACACTGTGTGGATGCTGGCGTTGATTACGATATACGGGGGATGGAAAAGCCATCTGATCACGCTCCGGTCTGGGCCGATTTCAAGGACTGACTACCAATACGAAAACAGAAAGGCCCCGCTTTAGCGGGGCCTTCTTTAACCTGAACAACCAGCTACTCGAAATTAGGCGCTCAGGCCATTTCCTCCTCAAGCACGTCGAGCACCAACTCGTTGTCCCTGCAGCTGATGTTGACGGTACCGCCATGATCTGCCAATTCCCCGAACAGGATCGCCTCGGCCAGAGGCCGTTTGATCTTGTCCTGAATTAGCCGCGCCATAGGGCGAGCTCCCATCAATGGGTCATAGCCATGTTCGGCAAGCCAGTCTCGAGCCCTTTCATCGACCTCCAGAAGAACATGCTTATCTTCCAACTGGGCTTGTAGCTCGGTAAGAAACTTGTCGACGACGAACTTGATGCTGTCATGGGTAAGACGTCCGAACTGGATAATGGTGTCCAGGCGGTTACGGAACTCCGGCGTGAAGGTTTTCTTGATCACTTCGGAGGCATCGGTACTGTGATCCTGCTGAGTAAAACCAATTGAAGCACGAGCCATCGATTCCGCCCCGGCATTGGTAGTCAACACGATGATCACATTGCGGAAATCCGCCTTACGCCCATTGTTGTCCGTCAGGGTGCCGTGATCCATTACCTGCAGCAGCAGGTTGAAAACCTCAGGATGTGCCTTCTCGATTTCGTCGAGCAAGAGTACACAGTGAGGATTCTTGGTCACGGCCTCTGTCAGCAGACCACCCTGATCGAATCCCACGTAGCCCGGAGGGGCACCGATGAGACGCGATACCGTGTGCCGTTCCATGTACTCGGACATGTCAAAACGCAGCAACTCGACGCCAAGACTCTTTGCCAGTTGCCTGGTAACTTCTGTCTTGCCAACACCCGTTGGACCCGAAAACAGGAAGGATCCCACCGGCTTGTCAGCGGATTTAAGCCCGGCACGAGACAGCTTGATGGCTGAAGCCAGCGAATCGATGGCCTCATCCTGGCCGAAAACCACTAGCTTCAGGTCGCGTTCCAGATTCTTCAGTAGCTCCTTGTCACTGGAAGAGACATGCTTGGGAGGAATACGCGCGATCTTGGCAACGATGGCTTCCACCTCTGCCACGTCGATCACAGCCGGACGCTCCGAAACAGGCTTTAGCCGCTGATAAGCGCCCGCCTCGTCAATCACGTCGATGGCCTTGTCCGGCATATGTCTGTCGTTGATATAACGTGAAGCGAGTTCCGCAGCAGATCTGAGCGCTTCATCGGTATAACCAATGCCGTGGTGGTCCTCGAAACGGCTTTTCAGGCCCTTGAGAATCTGAATGGTATCTTCCACAGAGGGTTCGATCACATCCACTTTCTGGAAACGCCGTGCCAATGCCCGATCCTTCTCGAAGATACCGCGGAACTCCTGATAGGTCGTTGAACCTATACAGCGCATTTCGCCGGATGTCAGCAGCGGTTTGAGCAGATTCGAGGCATCCATGACACCGCCCGAGGCAGCACCAGCACCGATAATCGTATGGATTTCATCAATGAAAAGAATGGCTTGCGGCCGCTTCTTGAGCGCCTTCAGAAGTGCCTTGAAGCGCTTCTCGAAGTCCCCCCGATATTTGGTCCCCGCCAACAGCGCGCCCAAGTCCAGCGAGTAGACAACCGCTTCAGAGAGAATATCGGGCACCTCACCATCAACGATACGCTTGGCAAGACCCTCGGCAATGGCGGTTTTACCCACGCCGGCTTCGCCTACCAGCAGCGGGTTGTTCTTGCGGCGGCGGACCAGAATCTGCGCGACACGTTCCACTTCGTGGGCGCGTCCTACCAATGGATCAATCCGCCCCAGCCGTGCCTGCTCATTAAGGTTAGTGGCGTACGCATCGAGGGGATTGGTATTGCCAACCGTCTCGCCCCCCTCGTCATCAATACTCTCGCTGTCCGGCGGAACCTGATCAGCTTCCCCGCCCACTTTGGAGATCCCATGGGAGATGAAGTTGACTATGTCGATCCTGGCAATCTGCTGCTGCTTGAGAAAGAAAACCGCCTGGCTTTCCTGCTCGCTGAAAATAGCGACCAACACGTTAGCGCCACTGACTTCACCCTTTCCGGAACTTTGAACATGGAAAACCGCCCGTTGCAAAACGCGCTGAAAGCCAAGCGTGGGTTGGGTTTCACGTTCATGATCCTGTTTCGGGATCAGCGGCGTGGTGGAGTCGATGAATTCGACCAACTCCCGGCGCAGGCGCTCGATATCGGCACCGCAGGCCCGCAAAACATCTATGGCGGCGTGATTATCCAGCAACGCGAGCAACAAGTGCTCTACGGTCATGAACTCATGCCGCTTGTTGCGCGCTTCCTTGAACGCCAGATTCAAGGTGATCTCGAGATCTCTATTGAGCATGGTGCCACCTCATCATGCGGCCGTGGCCGCTTTGTTACGCTTCCCGTTCAATCTGACATATCAACGGGTGCTGGCATTCCCTGGCATATTCATTGACCTGTGCGGCTTTGGTCTCCGCGATATCGCGGGTAAAGACCCCACAGACCGCCTTTCCTTCAGTATGGACCCTCAACATGATCTGTGTAGCTGCCTCTCGGTTAAGAGAGAAAAATGTTTCAAGCACTTCTACGACAAAATCCATCGGGGTGTAGTCATCATTCATCATGACGACCTGGTAGCGTGAAGGCGGTTTGAGCTCCGGCTTGCTGGTCTCCACCGCCAGACCGGAGTCATCCTCGTGTTCTGGATCGTCCGGTCTCTGGTTCAAGGTTAGTTGATAATTGGTCATTGCAAACATGAGAAACATCGCTGATTACAGGCTATTGGATAAAAGCCCGGTGACAAACTGTGAGCTACTACTCAGCTTGCCAGAGGCTGACTTGACTTACTTTGATTCAGTGTTAAAAAGTGTAAACGAGCATTGCACGGCGGTCATCTGTTACCACTACAGCGCCAAGCAGCTCAACACCGCGAACACAAAACCCCCAACCTGGGGCAGCACGAGGGATGTGGCATGCAATACGGCAAGGTGAAATGGTTCAATAACGCCAAAGGGTTTGGCTTCATTATAGCCGAAGGCCGGGATGAAGACCTCTTTGCTCATTACTCAGCAATTCAGATGGACGGTTACCGGACTTTGAAGGCCGGGCAACCCGTTCGGTTCGAGATTATTCAGGGCCCCAAGGGGCTGCATGCGGTCAATATTCAGTCACATGAGGTGGCGGAGCCCGGTATTCGTCCCGAGAGTGAAAGCAGAACAGAAGAGGCACATGCCGCGCAACACTGACTCCCCTTGGAGGCCAGAAAGCAGAAACAACAAGGCCGGCATTAGCCGGCCTTGTCATTATTGCACTGCCTGGGTATTTCAGCCCATGCTGGCAATCATGTCGTCACCAAACTCGGAGCACGAACGCAGCGTAGCGCCGTCCATCAAACGCTCGAAGTCATAAGTAACCGTCTTGTTGGCGATTGCGCCTTCTGTGCCCTTGATGATCAGGTCAGCAGCTTCAATCCAGCCCATGTGGCGCAACATCATCTCGGCAGACAGGATCAGTGAACCGGGGTTTACCTTGTCCTGACCAGCATACTTGGGCGCAGTGCCGTGGGTAGCTTCGAACATGGCCACGGTGTCAGACAGGTTTGCACCCGGAGCGATACCAATACCGCCAACTTCTGCAGCAAGCGCGTCGGACAGGTAGTCGCCGTTCAGGTTCAGGGTGGCGATCACATCGTAGTCAGCCGGACGCAGCAGGATCTGCTGCAGCATCGCATCGGCGATCACGTCCTTGACTACGATATTGCGGCCAGTTTTCGGGTTCTTGAATTGCATCCAGGGACCGCCATCAAGCAATTCGGCACCGAACTCGTCACGAGCCACTTCGTAGCCCCATTCCTTGAAGGCACCTTCGGTGAACTTCATGATGTTGCCCTTGTGCACGATCGTTACTGACTTGCGGTCATTGTCTACGGCGTACTGCAGTGCTTTCTGTACCAGCCGTTTGGTGCCTTCCTCGGAAACCGGCTTTACGCCAATACCGCACATGTCGCTGAAGCGGATCTTGGTTACGCCCATCTCTTCCTGCAGGAACTTGATCACCTTCTTGGCTTCAGGGGTGCCGGCCTTGAATTCAACGCCTGCATAGATGTCTTCGGAGTTTTCACGGAAGATGACCATGTCGACGTCGCCCGGCTTCTTCACGGGGCTAGGTACGCCGGTAAACCAGCGAACCGGACGCTGACACACATACAGGTCAAGCTGCTGACGCAGGGCAACGTTCAGGGAGCGGATCCCGCCACCTACCGGAGTAGTAAGGGGGCCTTTGATAGAAACAACATAATCCTTTACTGCATGCAGGGTCTCTTCCGGCAGCCAGGTATCCTGATCATAGACCTGAGTAGCTTTCTCACCAGCAAAAACCTCCATCCAGGAGATCTTGCGCTTGCCGTTATAGGCCTTCTCAACTGCTGCGTCGACTACCTTCATCATCACTGGTGAAATATCGACGCCGATCCCGTCTCCCTCGATGTAAGGAATAATCGGGTTGTCTGGCACGTTGAGGGACTGGTCGGCGTTTACGGAAATTTTGTCGCCGCTAGCCGGCACCTGGATCTTTTGGTATCCCATTGTTGACTCCGTTAAGTTGTCGTTGTCATGAATGATCCCGCGGGGTAACCCGAGATCAGAGAATACGGTAGTACTGATGGCGCACATTGTTGTAGTTTTCCTACAAAAAGTCACGCCCTTTTCGGTGGATAGGCGAGTTCTTCATTATCTGGAAACACTCTTTACGCCCTTTTACCAACCTGTCGGCAATGTCCGGCCTATTATGTAGTGTCACTACATAGCCACTACTTGTCCGTGTTCAGGAATCCTAGTCTTTTTTACCACCAAATCCAGTCAGCTCATACCATCGGACGGGTAGTGTGTTTCACCTCTGCTGTAGATATAGGCTAACCTATGCACCCTGCTCAGGAGCCCTACATGCGTTTCATACCCCACGTGACTGTTGCCACCATAATCGAGAATCAAGGCCGATTTCTGATGGTAGAGGAACACCGTGACGGGCGGCTAGTTTTAAACCAGCCAGCCGGTCATCTGGAAGAAGACGAAAGTCTTATTAACGCTGCCAGGCGCGAAGTTCTCGAAGAAACCGGCTGCACTGTCGAGATTACCAGCGTGCTGGGTATCTATCTATTCAAGGCCGCCAATGGCATCTGTTATCAACGCAGCTGCTTTGCGGGTCAGTTGCTGGAGGAACATCCCGAGATGGAGCTGGACGAGGGAATTGTTCGTGCACTCTGGATGACGCTGGACGAGGTGCGCGCACGCAGCGCGGACCTGCGCAGCCCCCTAGTATTGGACTGTATAGTCGACTACATCACCAAGCCTCATCATTCACTGGACCTATTTCGTTAAGATGACTATCTCAGCTAGCAAATCACCTGCCCAGACCCGCGTGATCGTCGGTATGTCTGGAGGTGTGGATTCATCCGTCTCTGCAGCCCTTTTGCTTGAGCAAGGCTACCAGGTTGAAGGCCTGTTCATGAAAAACTGGGATGAAGACGACGGCACCGAATACTGCACCGCCCGCGAGGACCTGGATGATGCCCAGGCCGTCAGTGATCGCCTGGGCATCAAATTGCATACCGCCAATTTTGCCGCTGAGTACTGGGACAACGTATTCGAGCATTTTCTGGAGGAATACAAGGCTGGCCGCACACCCAACCCCGACATCCTCTGTAACCGGGAAATCAAGTTCAAGGCGTTTCTCGATTACGCCCTGATGCTCGGCGCAGACCTTATTGCCACCGGCCATTATGTGCGTCGTGACGAACAGAACGGCCAGACTGTGCTGTTGCGTGGCCTGGATACCAACAAGGATCAGAGCTACTTCCTGCACGCGGTCGGTGCCGAACAGATCACGCGCACACTCTTTCCGGTAGGTGAACTGGAAAAGCCCGAGGTGCGGCGTATCGCCGAAAAGTACGAACTGGCAACCGCACGCAAGAAGGACTCCACCGGTATCTGTTTCATCGGCGAGCGTCGGTTCAGCGACTTTCTCAAACAATACCTTCCGGCCCAGCCCGGTGATATAGAAACCACCGAAGGTAAGGTTATCGGCAGACACCACGGCCTGATGTATCACACCATAGGGCAGCGTCAGGGTCTGGGTATCGGCGGTCTGCAGGGCGCGAGCGATGACCCCTGGTACGTTCTGGACAAGGATCTGCAGCGCAATGTGCTGGTGGTCGGCCAGGGGAATGATCACCCTCGCCTGTTTTCCAGCGCGCTGGGCTGCTCGGCCATCTACTGGGTCAATGAACTCGAGGTATCCGCGCCGTTGCGCCTGACTGCCAAGGTCCGCTATCGCCAGCCCGACCAGGACTGCACACTCGAGCGGACAACCGACGGCTACCTGATTCGTTTCGATGAACCTCAGCGCGCCGTGACTCCGGGACAATCCGTGGTGCTTTATCAGGGCGATGTCTGCCTGGGTGGTGGCGTGATCGAAACCGCCGTTCCGGCATTTGATAAGGACGCAGCATGACCAACGCCGAAGAGCAGGTAATAGCCCTTGGTGCGATTTTTGAAGCAGCCATTCAGGTGGACAAACTGGCGCGCACCGGTCAGGTCAGCGAAGGCCCGGTCACCTGCCTTCTGGGCAGCATCCTCAATCGCTCCCCTGATGACGTCATCGCAGTCTACGGCGGATCTCACCACGACATCCGCCGTGGTATCCAGGCCCTGCAAGCCATGCTTGAGCGTGATACCGCGTCCCTGCAACGCGATGCCTTGCGTTACAGCATGAATCTTCTGACCCTGGAACGGCAATTGAGCAAACGCGACGACATGCTCAGCGTGCTCGGTCAACGACTTGAGCAGGCCAACTCACAGGTTGAACATTTCGGCATCATGCACGACAACGTTGCAGCCTCGCTCGGAAGTATTTACCAGGACACCCTCAGCACACTGCGGCTACGCATTCAGGTGCATGGTGATATGCGCTACCTGCAGCAGCCGGATATTGCCAACCGGATCCGGGCCCTGCTTCTTGCGGGAATCCGCTCTGCCAGGTTGTGGCGGCAGCTCGGGGGGCATCGTTGGCAGTTGCTCATCGCCCGCAAGAAACTACTGGAAGCCACCCGGTCGGTACTCAATGGTTGAGCTGGTCAGGCTTGACCAGCCACGCAAAGGTGCGATTCTGCTGGCGTGCTCAGCGCTTATGTTTGCGCTGATGGGTATCCTCATACGCGAAGTATCAACCACGGTAAATAATGAAAACGTGGTGTTCTTTCGCAATCTGCTCGGCGTGCTGTTCTTTCTGCCAATGATACTGGTCAAGGGCTTCGGCCCCTTCCGTACCCACCACCTGCGCAGCCACTTTCTGCGTACTTTCTTCGGCCTGGGCGCCATGTACTGCTTTTTCTATGCAATCGCCCACCTGCCCCTGGCCGACGCGATGCTGTTCACCTACGCCGCGCCGGTATTCACACCACTCCTGGCCTGGTGGTGGCTTCGCGAATCACTGACTTTACGCATGATCTTCATGGTTCTGCTGGGCTTTGCCGGCGTGTTGCTGGTCGCCAAACCCTCGGGAGCGCTGTTCGACCCCAACGCTCTTGCCGGCGTGGGAGCCAGCTTGCTCGCGGCCTGTGCCTTTGTATCCATCCGCGCAATGAGCAATACCGAGCCGGCCACCCGGATCGTATTCTATTTCGCCCTGTTCTCCTCTTTGTTGTCAGCCATTCCTTTGCTCTGGGCCTGGCAACCCCTGGACTCCAGACAGCTGGGCATGCTGGTGGCAATTGGCCTGGTGGCCACTGTCAGTCAGCTACTGATGTCACGTGCCTACAGCCTCGCACCGCCCGGAAAAATCGGGCCCCTGAGCTATCTGGCGATTGTCTTTTCCGGCATTTTCGCCTGGTTCCTCTGGGGTGAGATGCCCGGTCTTTCTTCCTGGATTGGCGCCGCTCTCATATTTGCCTCAACCATGATCAGCATCTTCCTGCCCGGCACCCGGGCCAAAGCCGGCTGATCTGGTGTATCATCTGGCGTTTTTCCGCCCCATCTTTTGACGAGAAAACCTATGCAACTCTCCTCCCTGACCGCCGTATCCCCGGTTGATGGCCGTTACGGCAGCAAGACAGCCAGCCTGCGCCCTATTTTCAGCGAATATGGTCTGATCCGTTTTCGCGTTCAGGTCGAGGTGAGGTGGCTACAATGCCTGGCGGCCCATCCGCAGATCCCCGAGATCGGTCCCTTTTCGGATGAAGCAAACGCCCTGCTCAATAAGCTGGTCGACGATTTTCAGCCTGAACATGCCGAGCGCATCAAGGAAATCGAGCGCACGACAAATCACGACGTGAAGGCCGTTGAGTATCTGCTCAAGGAACAAGTGGAAAGCCTGCCCGAGCTCAAGGCAGTGAATGAATTCATCCACTTTGCCTGCACCTCCGAGGACATCAACAATCTGTCCCACGCGCTGATGCTCCGCGCCGGTCGCGATGACGTGATGCTTCCGTTGATGCAGCGCATTGCGGACGAGATCCGCACCCTCGCTGTAGCCCACGCCGACGTGCCCCTGCTGTCGCGCACCCACGGCCAACCTGCCTCGCCCACAACCATGGGCAAGGAACTGGCAAACGTGGTCTACCGTCTTGAGCGTCAGATCAAGCAGATCGCGGCCGTCCCCCTGCTGGGCAAGATCAACGGCGCCGTAGGGAACTACAACGCCCACCTGTCGGCTTATCCGGAGATTGACTGGGAAGCCAACGCCCAGAGCTTCGTGGAAGAAACCCTGGGACTGGACTTCAACCCCTACACCACTCAGATCGAGCCGCATGATTACATCGCCGAGCTCTATGATGCCACCGCGCGCTTCAACACCATTCTGATTGATTTCGACCGTGATATCTGGGGCTATATTTCCCTGGGATATTTCAAACAGAAAACCATTGCCGGCGAGATTGGCTCTTCCACCATGCCGCACAAAGTCAACCCGATCGATTTCGAGAATTCCGAAGGTAACCTGGGGATCGCCAACGCCATTCTTCAGCACCTGGCCAGCAAACTTCCTATCTCCCGCTGGCAGCGCGACCTGACCGACTCCACTGTGCTGCGTAACCTGGGTGTTGGTTTTGCCCATAGCTTGATCGCCTATGAATCAACTCTCAAGGGAATCAGCAAGTTGGAGCTAAATGCTCAACGTATTGCTGATGATCTGGATGCCACATGGGAAGTACTTGCCGAGCCTATTCAGACCGTCATGCGCCGTTATGCCGTGCCGGATGCCTATGAGAAACTCAAGGAACTGACGCGCGGCAAAGGCATTACACCCCAGGCGCTGCAGGAATTCGTCGATACACTGGAAATACCGGAACAAGCCAAGACTGACCTGAAAGCCCTTACGCCTGCCAACTATATCGGCAGTGCTATCGCTCAGGCGAAACGGATCTGACGGCTTCAATCACTCAACAAGGTCTGACCCATGTCTCTGCCGCACCCTACCGCCCTGCTGGGCGGCATAAGCCCGGACGTTTTTCTGCGCGAATACTGGCAGAAAAAACCCCTGCTCATTCGTCAGGCCTTTGTAGAGCTGGACAACCCCCTTTCGCCCGATGAGCTGGCCGGGCTGGCTCTGGAAGAAGAGGTCGAATCCAGAATTGTGCTGACCCAGGGCGCCACCCCCTGGGAACTCCGCCGCGGCCCATTCAGCGAAGACGACTTCAAGACCCTGCCCGAGCAGAACTGGACTCTGCTGGTCCAGGCTGTGGACCAGTTTGTGCCGGAAGTGGCAGAGCTGATGAAAGCGTTCATTTTCCTGCCGACCTGGCGCCTGGATGACGTCATGATCAGCTATGCGGCCCCTGGTGGCAGTGTAGGGCCGCATTACGACAACTACGACGTTTTCCTGCTGCAAAGCCATGGCCGCCGCCGGTGGAAGATCGGCCAGAACTGCGATGATCAGAGCCCCTTGCTCGACCATCCCGATCTACGCATTCTCAGTGACTTCCAGGAGCTGCAGGAGTATGTACTGGAGCCAGGCGACATGCTCTATATTCCGCCTGGCGTAGCTCATTACGGAATAGCCGAGGATGAGTGCATGACCTGCTCCGTCGGCTTCCGGGCGCCCAGCCACCAGGACATATTGCTGCATTTCACTGACTTTCTGGGTCAGTATCTGGGTGACAGCCAACGCTATGGCGATCCAGATGCCACACCCGTCGCCGACCCGGCCGCCATAGATGATCAAAGCATCGAACGACTCAAGAACATTGTCCTTGAGTTGGTCAACGACAAGTCCGCTTTGGCCGCCTGGTTCGGCAGGCACATGACTGAGCCACGCTACCCAGAGCTGATCCAGCCACAGGAGCTACCGGCCGGCACTCTGCTGGAGGAACTCCGCAATGGTTATGGACTGATGCGAAACCCCAGCGCCCGGCTGGCCTACCGTCTGGAAGCAGATGATCACCTGCTGCTGTTTGCCAGCGGTGAACACTGTCTGTTGCCAGCTACCCTGTTGCCTCTTGTTCAACTAGTCTGTAACAACGACTATTTTGATAGCGAAACCCTGCTTGGCTGGCAGGCTGACGAGGAGGCATGGACCCTGCTGGAGCAGCTATTGACTAAAGGGGACCTCCTGCTGGAGGGAGATGATGAATGAGATTGAAGTTCAGGTAGTTGACTGGCACACCACCGAGGCCCTGCGTGATATTCGCAGGGCCGTTTTCATTATTGAACAGCAGATCCCCGAATCGCTTGAATGGGATTCGGACGATCCCGTTGCCACTCATTTTCTTCTCACCTGTGATCAGGAGCCTGTCGGCACGGCAAGACTACTTGATGACGGTCATATCGGCCGGGTTGCCATCCTGCAAGAGTGGCGTGGCCGCAATCTGGGCGAGACACTCATGCTCGCCGTCATGGAGCACGCCCAGGCGCTCGGAATGCATACCCTGCTGCTCTCGGCGCAGAGCTATGCGCTTGAGTTCTATCGGCGGCTGGGCTTTCAGGTCTGTTCCGCGGAATATCTGGAAGCAGGTATTGCGCACTATGCCATGCGTCGCGACAACCCCTGCAACGACATGCCGCCCATTGAGTTCGTCTCCCCAGGGCGTTTCAGTATTCACAACCCGCAAGAGGCTGCGGCCGTCACGCGCGAGTTGAATCTGACCTGGCAACTGGGGGAGCATCGCGACCTTATAGAAATAGACGAGCAGCAGACACAGGACCATCTGCTCTGGATGCTTGCACAGGCCCGCCGCCGTGTATTCATCTATGCCGCCGATCAGGCCGTGTGGCTATTCAACAGGCGCGAGGTTATCGACGCGGTCGAGCAGTTGGTGGCTCGTCAACCCAAGGCCCGCGTTCAGATTCTGTTGCATGAAGCTACCAAACCTTTCCTCCAAGGCCACTCTCTGGTCAACCTGATGCACAGATTCCCCAGCTTGCTGCAGATTCGCAAACAGCATCCTGAACGCCTCAAGGGACCACAGGTCTATATGCTTGTGGATGACAGCGGGGTCCTGATGCTGCCGCGATCGATTCGCCGCGAGGGCTTCATCCGGTATAACAGTCCAGACCAGGTCAGACGCTGGCAGGGTACCTTCGAAGATTTATGGGCCAGCAGCCAGAGTGATTCTGCTATCAGGAGATTTCTGTTATGAAAATGCCAAAATGGCAACAAGCAGCTGCGCTCCTTCTCGCTCTGGCAGCGTCTGGCCCGTTGCAGGCGGCGCCACAAACCGAGATATTCAGCCTTGGGTACAGCATGGCCGACAGCATGATCCCGGCCATTCAGCCCATGCTCGGCGAAGACGAGCGCGTGTCTGCCTATGGCAATCAGCTGATTGTGCGCGCCGAACCAGAGCGGCTGGAAGAGATACGCACCCTGCTCGCCAACCTGGATCGCAAGCCAGCGCAAATCAGAATAAGCGTAGCCAACAGCGGCAGCGCATTGAGCGGCGATCGTGGCTTCCAGATTAACAGCCGTGTTGAAACCGCAGCGGGCGATATCGTTGTAGGTGACGGCAGTAATCAGACACGCATCATTCGCCGTGAGACACGGGGTCAGAATGATGGAATCCGTCGTCTAACGGCGAGTGAGGGTTATCCGGTGCTTATACAGTCGGGTCAGAGCGTTCCTCTGACCAGCACTGCTACGGATGTATATGGACGGGTCGTCCAGCAAACCCAGTACCGCAACGTGACGCAGGGTTTTTATGCCACGGTAAGACTCAATGGCGATCAGGCTACAGTAATCCTTAGTGCCAATAATGATCGCCTTAACCCGAATGACAAGCGCATCGTAGACGTTCAACAGGCTGATACCGTGGTCTCCGGACGCGTCGGGGAATGGATCAGTATTGGGGGCCTGGGCGACACTGCGCGCAGCAACGACAAAGATATCGGCCGACGCACCACCACCCGCAACCAGAATGACAGCAGCATCCGGTTGATGGTCGAGCGTCTGTAACAGGCTTCAAACCTACCTCAAGTTCGTGTAGTTGGTCGAAAAAATCACTACACGCGATTGACTTATTGCCAACCAAGTCGCATCATTGCGTCGCTCCCGCTAGCCAGAGATTCCGAAAGGATTTCTCCGGACCGCATCCCTAACCATCGGATCGGTCAGTGTCTCAACAGCCCACAAGGCAGTTCGACGAGGTTGCGACTGGAACGAAGTTGTCCTGAGGGACGGGGAAGCGATTTAGCGTCAGTCTGAATGATTGAAATACCACTGCTCTGCCCTGGGAATACATCCTTTTCTCCTGGCAAACGCGACCACGTTCGCGATAGCAGCTGCAATCGTTCACCTGCTCATACCCCTCCTCATGGTTCATTTCTTTCAGTCCTGTTCAGACGCGCAGCGGTGCACCGCCCATGCACGACCTTTAGCATGTGGGTTTTGGGTGGAATATTCGTGCTCAACCAAACGCAAACTTTGAAGGATTGACCATGTCAGCTTATCAAAACGACATCAAGGCCGTAGCCGCGCTGAAAGAAACTGCCGGTAACAGCTGGAGCGCTATCAACCCAGAATCCGTGGCTCGCATGCGCGCCCAGAACCGCTTCAAGACCGGCCTGGAAATCGCCAAGTACACTGCCGCCATCATGCGCAAGGACATGGCCGAGTACGACGCCGACACTTCCGTCTACACCCAATCACTGGGTTGCTGGCACGGCTTCATCGGGCAGCAGAAGCTGATCTCGATCAAGAAGCACCTGAAGACCACTAATAAGCGTTATCTGTATCTGTCTGGCTGGATGGTTGCCGCCCTGCGTTCCGACTTTGGCCCGCTGCCTGACCAGTCCATGCACGAAAAGACTGCTGTTTCCGGCCTGATCGAAGAGCTGTACACCTTCCTGCGCCAGGCTGATGCACGTGAACTGGACCTGCTGTTCATGGATCTGGACGCCGCCCGCGATGCTGGCGACAAGTCCAAAGAAGCTGAAATTCAGACCAAGATCGACAACTTCGAAACTCACGTTGTGCCGATCATCGCCGACATCGACGCCGGTTTCGGTAATCCCGAAGCCACATACCTGCTGGCCAAGAAAATGATCGAAGCTGGTGCTTGCTGCATCCAGATCGAGAACCAGGTTTCCGACGAGAAGCAGTGCGGTCACCAGGACGGCAAGGTAACTGTTCCCCATGAAGATTTTCTGGCCAAGATCAACGCTGTGCGTTACGCGTTCCTTGAGCTTGGCGTTGATGACGGCGTCATCGTTGCTCGTACCGATTCGCTGGGTGCAGGCCTGACCAAGCAGATCGCAGTAACCAAGGAGCCGGGCGACCTGGGTGACCAGTACAACTCCTTCCTGGATTGCGAAGAAGTTTCTGCTGCCGACATGAAGAACGGCGACGTCGTTCTGAACCGTGATGGCAAGCTGCTGCGTCCCAAGCGCCTGCCAAGCAACCTGTTCCAGTTCCGCGCCGGCACTGGCGAAGACCGTGTTGTTCTCGACTGCATCACCTCCCTGCAGCATGGCGCCGACCTGCTGTGGATCGAGACCGAAAAGCCTCACGTTGGCCAGATCGCCAAGATGGTTAACCGCATCCGCGAAGTGATCCCGACTGCCAAACTGGTTTACAACAACAGCCCGTCCTTCAACTGGACCCTGAACTTCCGTCAGCAGGTATTCGATGCCATGGCTGAAGAAGGCAAGGACGTTTCCGCATACGATCGCGCCAAGCTGATGAGCGTCGAGTATGACGAAACCGAACTGGCTCAGATCGCTGACGAGAAGATCCGCACCTTCCAGGCTGACGGTTCACGTGAAGCAGGTATCTTCCACCACCTGATCACTCTGCCCACTTACCACACCGCTGCGCTGTCTACCGACAACCTGGCCAAAGGGTACTTCGCAGATCAAGGCATGCTGGCATACGTGAAAGGCGTTCAGCGCCAGGAACTGCGTCAGGGCATCGCCTGCGTCAAGCACCAGAACATGGCTGGCTCCGACATTGGTGACAACCATAAAGAGTACTTCGCTGGCGAAGCGGCTCTGAAGGCTGGCGGCAAAGACAACACCATGAATCAGTTCGGTTGATAACCATCTGATTGGACTTCGGTCCAGGTGTTTGGAGAAAGGCCACCCTCGGGTGGCCTTTTTTATTGCCACACGTCTGCTTCGGGTGTCTCGACCACAACATCTTGAGTACAATGCGCGCTGATTTTTGCTTCAGCCCTCCCCGACGTTAAAGGTTCTCTCCGCATGGCACGTCTTGAACTTGAATTCCCAGACAATCAGTTTTACTTTACCACTCAACTGACGGTACGCATCACCGACATAAATGCCGGCAAACATCTGGCCAACGACTCGATGGTATCGATGATCTCCGAAGCCCGGGCACGCTTCCTGTACCAGTTCGGCATCGAAGAAGTCAGTGATATGGATACCGGCATCATCGTCACAGACCTTGCAACAACCTACAAACGCGAGGCTTTCGCCAGGGATGCGCTGATATTTGAGGTAGGCATGATGGATCTGAACAAATACGGTGGAGATATCATTTTCCGCATCACCAAGGCGATAGGCGGCGAACTGGTTGCCCTTGCCAAGTCCGGCTTTGTGTTCTACGACTTCACCACGTCAAAGGTCGCACACATGCCGGAAGACTTCCGCCTGCGCTTCCCCGGCGTCAATTACATCTAAAAGCGATTTTGTCGCCAGCTCAAACATAAAAAAACCCGGCCGAAGCCGGGTTTTTTTGTACTACAGATTGAGTTCTTAGCGAACTTCAACCTGAGTTTCGACGTCAGCTTCAACGCGACGGTTCATCTGACGACCTTCGTCAGTAGAGTTGTCAGCGATTGGACGCTCTTCACCGTAGCCAACGGAGTTGATGCGTGAAGCCTCAACACCTTCGTTGATCAGAGCTTGACGTACTGAAGCAGCGCGACGCTCGGACAGACCCTTGTTGTAAGCATCGGAACCGACCGAGTCAGTGTGACCTTCAACGGTAGTAGTAACCGAAGGATAGGTCTTCATGAATTCAGCCAGGCTGTTGATGTCGTTACGGTACTCAGGACGGATGCTCGCCTTGTCGAAATCGAACTTGACGTCCAGCTCAACGCGAACGTTCTGCATCTCAGGCGCAGGCTGTGGAGCCGGAGCAGGTGCAGGTGCCGGAGCAGGTGCCTGGGCAACAGGAGCCGGTGCACCACCGAAGTTCAGACCCATGCCAACGCCAGCCATCCACTCAACTTCGCTGGTGTCGATGGCGTACATGCCATCAACGCCAGCTTTCACGTAGAAGTTTTCGCTGAGGTAGTTTTTCACGCCAGCACCGACCAGTGCCATGGTGGTGCGATCGTCGAAGCTACCACCAACGCCGTCCAGTTCCTGGTGACCCAGACCACCGGAGAGGTAAGGACGGATAGCGCCTTCACCGAAGTGGTAAACAGCTTCCAGAGTCATCAGACGGCCGTCGATATCTTCACCGGTAACGTCAGACTCGAGGCTGTCACGGTAAGTACCCAGGTTAACGTTCAACAAAACATCATCGGTGAGGAACGTACCAATGCCGCCGCCCACCAGAGTGCCGTCGCTCATGTCACGGTAGCTACCTGTGAAGTAGCGCTTGGCGAACGCTTCCACTTCAACTGAACCGGCGCTCTGAGCCATGACAGGCATGGCAGAAGCAGCGATCGCGGCACTAACAACGATACCCAGAGTGTTTTTCAATTTCATTAGTAAATCCCCATCAATCCGTTTAGGACGTTAACTTGCGTAAAACTCACGCTGGAGTATAACAGAAATAATGAAAAGCAAATAAAAACCGTTCAAAAAGGATTATCAAGGTGTGATCTGAGTTTCTCTAATGCTCTTTTGTATCGCATCTTAGTTGCACTTAGCCCCATCCGCATGATGTCCGCTATGTCCTGAAACTCCAATTCGGCTACAAAACGCAAAACAAGTATCTCGCGATCCACCTGATTAACATGCACCAGCCAGCGATCCAGACTGATCCGGTCGGTCACCTGCACTGCATCCAGCTCCGGGCTTTCTTCTTCCTGCGGATCCAGACTCAGCGCATCGAGCAACCGACGCTTGCGCTTTTCCTTGCGATACTGCGTGATGCACTCGTTATACGTAATACTGTAAAGCCAGGTTTTGAACTTTGCTTTTCCCTCAAACTGACGCAATCCATGCAACACCTTGAGCATAACCTCCTGACAAACATCATCAGCGTCACGCTCATTGCCCAGATAACGGGCACACACGTTGAACAACGTGCGCTGGTAACGGCGCATCAGTTCCTCATAGGCAACAGTAGTATGGAAAAGTTCCCGGTTCGCTCGCTCAACCAGCTCCTCATCCGTGAGCTCGAGCGGATTGTAGCGCGCCGTCTTATTTTGACTGGTCAAAATACGCTTTCACCACGGTGAGTGATTTGGTGGGTTTGTGGAAATTGTCAGCGCGCAACCCGCTGCTCAATCAAGGTGCGGTTTGAGACAGATACCAACTGACCGTCATCATCCATGACCTGAGTCTTGACGGTGCCAATCTCCTCCACTACGCCCTCGAGCCCCTCCATGCTGATCCGATCGCCTACCTGGTAGAGCTCCCGGACATAAATGCCGGCGATGATCTGGCTGACCACCGAGCGGCTACCCAGACCAAGGGCAAGTGCTGCGGCAAACCCGAAGGAAATCAGCACAATGGCGATGACCATATTAAGCAATTGGGTTTCTATTTGCAGCTGACCAATCGCCAGAGAAACAGTGATAATCAGAAGCAGGCCCTGGGCAAGTCTTCCCAGACCGTTTGCGTAGTCGATCCCTATACCCTGAGCAGCACCCCGTACCAGGCCATTGACAAGGTGCGACAGCAGCAGGCCAGCCAACAGAATGAGAGCTGCACCAAATACCTTGGGGAGATAGAGAGTAAAGGCATCCAGCGTAGAGGAGACCCTGGCCAGACCCAGGGTCTCCGAGGCAGAAACCACGAACATCAAAACGATGAACCAGTAGAGAATCTTGCCTACCAGCGCCGAGACCGGCATGACAATACCGACCCTGCTCAGCAACTTGGTAACACCCGCACCACTCATCAACCGGTCCAGGCCAAGTCGAGCCAGCCCTTTGCTGAGCAATGCGTCGACCAGTTTCGCCACGATAAATCCAAGCAGCACAATCAGCAGCGCTGCTAGCAGATTGGGAATAAAAGCCGCGATATTCCCCCACAGTGCCGCCATGCTGGCCATAAAGCTCTGGCCCCAGGTATCAAGTTGCATACTAGGTACTCTGATTATTTGAAGAGTCGGAGGAAGCACTCGTGCCGCGCCGGGCAGGACGCGCATGCCGCAAGCCGCGGGAGCCGCCCTCTGAAATCACCCAACCCCAGTTGGCAAAGAGGCCCAGGAGATCAAATACACCACTGCGGACGTGTACCCTGTGCAGCACCCGCTCCATTCGAGCGTCATCAACACTTTCGCAATCCTCTGCCTGATTCCCTTGCATCAGTTCACGCAGACGTTGCTCGATCGGATCTTCCATGTGTACCTCTGGCATACCTGTCACTGGCGGGCATAGTTGAGAAGCGAAGGAAGAAACCCGCTAAAAAAAGCGGGTCATCAACTCAGTCAGGCATCTGCAGTGCGTTGGGGGATACGATAATGCCATTGTTATCGGCATACACGTACTCACCGGGCCGGAAGGTCACCCCGGCAAAGGTGACCGCAACATTCAAATCACCTATACCGCGCTTATCTGTTTTCATGGGATGACTTGCCAGCGCCTGGATGCCCAGCGGTGTCTGAGCCAGAACGTCAACGTCGCGCACGCAGCCATAGACGATAATACCTTCCCAGCCGTTCTTGGCCGCCTGCTCTGCGAGCATGTCGCCCAGCAGTGCACGGCGCATGGAGCCACCACCATCAACCACCATGACCTTGCCGTGTCCGTCGAGAGCAACCTGCTCCTTGACCACGGAATTGTCTTCAAAGCATTTGACGGTGACGATCTGGCCGCCGAAGGAATCATGGCCACCAAAATTACTGAACATCGGCTCCAACACCAGCACGTCAGGATAGGTGTCGCAAAGATCCGGGGTTATGTAGTGCATAACATGTTTCTCCTTCGGTAAGCCATGATCCAGCCAAAGACCTTACTTCTGGTCTTCGGCAAGAAAGAACCAGGTATCCATGACGGAATCGGGATTCAAGGAAACGCTTTCGATTTTCTGATCCATCAACCAGCGCGCCAGATCCGGATGGTCGGATGGCCCCTGCCCGCAGATCCCTATGTACTTGTTCGCGGCAATACAGGCAGAAATCGCCATACTGAGCAGCTTTTTCACAGCGGCATTTCGCTCGTCGAATAGGTGAGCAATGATACCCGAGTCCCTGTCCAGCCCCAGAGTGAGCTGGGTCAGGTCATTGGAGCCGATCGAGAAACCATCAAAATGCTCGAGGAATTCGTCAGCCAGCAGCGCATTGGCCGGTAGCTCGCACATCATGATCAAGCGAAGACCATTTTCGCCACGCTTGAGCCCGTTTTCGGCAAGCAGCTCGACTACCTGTTGCGCTTCGCCCACGGTACGTACGAAAGGCACCATGATCTCGACGTTGGTTAGACCCATTTCGTCGCGCACGCGCTTCATTGCCCGACATTCAAGCTCAAAACAATCGCGGAACGACTCGCTGATGTAACGCGAGGCACCGCGGAAACCCAACATGGGATTCTCTTCTTCAGGCTCGTATAAACGACCGCCAATCAGGTTGGCGTACTCGTTGGACTTGAAGTCTGACAGACGCACGATCACCTTTTTGGGCCAGAATGCGGCAGCCAGCGTACTGACACCTTCGACAAGCTTGTCGATATAGAAGCTGACCGGATCAGCGTAACCGGCAATACGCTTCTCGACGCTGTCCTTCACGTCCGTCGGCAGACTGGCGAAATTCAACAGGGCCTTGGGATGCACACCAATCATGCGATTGATAATGAATTCCAGCCGCGCCAGACCCACGCCTTCATTGGGTAGATTGGCGAAATCGAAGGCACGGTCAGGGTTGCCCACGTTCATCATGATCTTGAACGGAATGGCTGGCATCGCATCGACGCTATTTGTGCGGATGTCGAAGGACAGCTGACCTTCGTAGATCATGCCAGTATCACCTTCAGCGCAGGAAACAGTTACCTGTTGACCATCGTGCAACTGGGTTGTCGCATTACCCGTTCCTACCACCGCCGGTATACCCAGTTCGCGCGCTATGATCGCCGCATGGCAGGTCCGGCCGCCGCGATTGGTGATGATTGCGCTGGCACGCTTCATCACTGGCTCCCAGTCCGGATCAGTCATGTCAGAGACCAACACATCGCCGGGCTGGACCTTGTCCATCTCGGTGACGTTGTGAATGATGCGTACACAGCCGGCGCCGATGCGCTGACCGATCGCGCGACCCTCGACCAGCACCTTGCCCTTCTCCTTCAGAAGGTAACGCTCCATCACGTTGACGTTGTTGCGGCTCTTGACCGTCTCCGGACGCGCCTGAACGATGTACAGCTTGCCGTCGTCACCGTCCTTGGCCCACTCGATATCCATTGGACGGCCGTAATGTTTCTCAATAATCAGTGCCTGCTTCGACAGGTCGGTTACTTCCTCATCGCTCAGACAAAAACGCGCACGTTCGGCCTTGTCGACGTCAACGGTCTGTACAGAGCGACCCGCGCTGGCGTCGGCGCCGTAGATCATCTTGATCGCCTTGCTACCCAGGTTGCGGCGCAGGATGGCTGGACGACCCGCTTCCAGCGTAGGTTTGTGAACGTAGAACTCGTCAGGGTTGACTGCACCCTGTACCACCGTTTCGCCCAGACCGTAGGCGCCAGTGATAAACACCACATCCCGGAACCCCGACTCGGTATCCAGCGTAAACATGACGCCCGCCGTGCCGGTTTCCGAACGCACCATGCGTTGCACACCTGCTGACAGGGCGACCAGTTTATGATCGAAGCCCTGGTGCACGCGGTAGGAGATCGCGCGATCGTTGAACAAGGAAGCAAATACCTCCTTGGCTGCGCGAATCACATTATCCACACCACGGATATTCAGGAAAGTTTCCTGCTGACCGGCAAAAGAGGCATCGGGCAAGTCCTCTGCGGTAGCAGACGAACGCACTGCCACAGACAGATTGTCGTTGTCGCCGGACAGTTCGGCAAAGGCCTTGCGGATAGCTGCATCGAGGGCTTCAGGAAAAGGCGCGTCCATGATCCATTGCCGAATCTGCGCGCCTACACGAGCCAGCTCGGTAACGTCATCGACATCCAGCGCGTCCAGCGAGGCATTAATGCGCTCATTCAGACCACTTTGTTCCAGGAAGTCGCGATAGGCCTGCGCTGTGGTGGCAAAACCGCCAGGGACGGAAACGCCGGCGTGAGCCAGGTTGCTGATCATCTCACCCAGGGAAGCGTTCTTGCCGCCAACCCGTTCGACATCGTCAACACCCAGTTGCTCGAAGGACACTACGTACTCTAACAAGGTGATCTCTCCGTAAATCAATGAATTGGCAGCGCTGCCGCGCTGGTATCTGGCCGGACTGACACAAATGCGCCACAATGGCCCCATCGAGACAGGGGCAACTTCGCTATCCTCGCGCTCAGACACCAACATCTTAAGGCCTCGCGCATGAAACGCACCGCTTTTTTCATTTCCGATGGTACCGGTATCACCGCCGAAACGCTGGGGCAAAGCCTGCTGTCACAATTCGAGAACGTCGAGTTCATCAAGCTGCTAAGACCCTATGTCGACACCGTGGAAAAAGCGCGGGACATGGTACAACAAATCAACGCAGCTGCCGAGCGGGACGGCATCAGACCGATCATTTTTGACACTGTGGTCAACAAGGATATTCGCAACGAACTGGCTGCTTCTAACGGCTACCTGATCGATATTTTTTCCACGTTCCTGGCGCCCCTGGAGCAAGAAATCGGTGACGGCTCCTCCTACTCTGTGGGCAAATCACATTCGATACAACATGGCGGTCTGTACAAAGAGCGTATCGATGCGGTGCACTACGCCATGGACAACGATGACGGCGCTCGCACGGAACACTATGACCGGGCGGATATCATCCTGGTAGGAGTTTCGCGCTGTGGCAAGACTCCAACCTCGCTGTATCTGGCGCTGCAATCCGGTATTCGGGCAGCCAACTATCCGCTGACCGAAGAGGATATGGAGCGGCTGCAATTGCCCTCAGCACTCAAAGCCCACAAACACAAGCTCTTCGGCTTGACCATCGATCCGGACCGACTGACCAGCATTCGTCATGAGCGCCGCCCCAACAGCCGTTATGCCAGCTTCGGCCAGTGCGAGTTCGAAGTACGCGAAGTGGAAAGCTTGTTCAAGCGCGAAAACATTCCCTTCGTTAACACCACGACTTTCTCCATCGAGGAAATCTCTGCAAAAATCCTTGTGGAGATGGGTATCGAGCGCCGCCTGAAATAATCAGGAGCGCTCAGTCTATCCATTCTGCAGGTATCTCCCGACGCAGACATTCAGCCAGAGCGGATACCTTTCGGGCAGGCCGGCCAAAGCTGTAGTGCAGGCCTACCTGCAAAGACGCGGGTTGCCACTCCGGCAAACACTTCACAAAACTACCCGGGTGAGCCTGCTCGTAGCGGCTCGCGTACCAGCTAGGCAAGACGCCGATGCCCTGCCCTCGCACCAATGAATCGGCTTGCAATACCAGCGTGTTGGCCTTCAATCGCGATGGTGCCGGGGTAAAGAGATACTCTCTACCGCTCTCGTGCTGCAGCAGCACCGGGCGTGAACCCGCGTCCAGTAGATTGACCCAGCGATGCCGGCCCAACTGATCGGGTCGTTCAGGTATGCCATGGGAGGCCAGATACCCGGGGCTGGCGTACAGCGCAGTTTCCCAGCGTCCCAACTGTTCACAGCGCAGACTTGACGACTGCCCCGGCCCCAACCATAACCAGAGATCACCTATTCCCCCCCGACCGGCATCAGGCGAGCCCGCGGCTACAACCAGTTCGAGATGAATGCCCGGGTGCAGCGCCAGAAAACCATCGACTACCGCCGGCAACCAGCCACGTTCGAAGGCATTATGCACATGCAGCACGAGTTGCCCACTGACCTCTTCCCGGAGATCGTCCAGCGACTGCTGGCTCTGTTCTGCCAGATCCATCAACTGACGACAGTAGTCGTAAAACAGGCTACCGGCTTCGGTCGGCACCATGCGATTGGAGTGGCGCAGTAGCAAACGCTGGCCAACCCTGCCCTCCAGTTGACTGATACGTCTACTCAGCGTCGATTTTGGCAAACCCATGCTATGGGATACAGGCGTTAATCCACCTTGCTCGACTACCGCGGCAAATACGCTTATTTCATTGAAGTCGTGCATTACCAAAATGTCTGGTTCCTTCGAATCGTCGCTGGAAGCGCCCTGCCCCTGGAGTCCACGGAGAGATTGGCAGCTCCGAATCCTGCATTTAATGATAACCATTGTCAAATGTGAATATATCGCATGCGTTCCAGTTTACGGAACTTCGTGTTGCGGCCCAGGCAGTGGAACTTTCGGCACATGGCCCATAAAATCCGCCTCACAGTAATAATGATAATTATTCCTATTAGCCAAACTGATTACTCTAAATGGCCCTTTGGCCCTGGGAGATACACCGGAATGATCTTCACGCTCAGCCCCACGAACACAACCCGCCACCTGCTCGGCGGTGCCGCCCTGCTGGCCTCGAGTATTGCACTGGCTAACCAGCAGGACGCCTACCAGCTCCCTGATCTGACGGTAGTCTCGGCAACGGGCTATGAACAGAAGATTGCCGATGCACCTGCAAGCATCAGCGTGATCAGCCGAGAGCAACTGAGGAGTAAGCCATACGCCGGTCTGGCAGACGCCCTGCGTGATGTCGAAGGCGTCGACGTGGGAGCCGATCTGGACAAGAACGGCAATATCAGCATCACCATGCGCGGCCTGCCCAAGGACTACACTCTGGTCCTGATTGATGGCCGGCGTCAGAGCGACATTGGCGATATTGGACCGAACAACTTCGGCAATAGCCAGTTCATGTACATGCCTTCCATGGAGGCTATAGAGCGTATCGAGGTTATCCGCGGGCCGATGTCGACCCTGTACGGCGCTGATGCCATGGGGGGTGTGATCAACATCATTACCCGTAAGGTGCAGGAGAATTGGGGGGGAGCTATAACTCAGAGCTACACCCTGCAGGAGGATTCCCAGTTTGGCGATGATCAGAAAACCGACCTGTTCGCCAGTGGCCCATTGATAGAGGGTGTGCTGGGGCTCGGTCTGCGGGGCAGCCTGTATGACCGCGAGCAGAGTGACCCAGGTTACAGCGTCGAGAATCTGATCAACGGCGACGGCACACCTTTTACCGACAGCGGCAGCTTTGGTGACAAGAAAATTGTTGCGGCAAAGAACTGGAATGCCGGATTCACTCTTAATCTCACAGCGCTCGAGAACCACGACTTCCAGCTCGAATACGACGTCGCCAAGCAGCGCTACGATAACACCGAAGGCCAGACCGGCACCCTCGACTCGGTAGACAGCCTATGGCGTGGTCGCAATGGCATTGTCCAGCCGCGTGTGGGGTACACCGAATACCAGCGCGTGGAGCGGGAGCAGTTCGTCCTCGCACACTCCGGCCGCTGGAATATCGGACAGAGCGAAACCAGCCTCACACGCAGCACAAGCAGTAACCTGGGCCGCTCACAGCCCCTGACCGTTCAGGAAAGGGAAAACTTGCAGGTGATCTGGGATCAGGCGGTTGCCGACCAGGGTACCAACACGCCGCAACTGACCGACCCGATCAGGGCTCAACTAGAGGCTGAGTATCTACCCAGGGAGCGCCGGGAGCTGGAAATCCGCAACACCATCTTCGATACCAAGCTGACCAGCCAGCTCGGCGCCCACTATCTCACCATCGGCGGGCAGTACCTGTTTGCCGAAATGGAAGATGGTGTATTTGGCATGAACGGCGCTGGCTATCAGTCAGGCACGACCCAGGATCACAAACAATGGGCGCTGTTCGCTGAGGATAACTGGGACGTGCTCAATGACCTGACCCTGACCCTGGGTGCCCGCTACGACCATCACAACATCTTCGGCAGTCAGATCAGCCCGCGCGGCTATCTCACCTGGCGCACCAACGATCAGTGGACTCTCAAGGGCGGTGTCAGTACCGGCTACAAGACCCCCAAACCCAATGAACTGTACCCGGGGATCGTCGGTTTCGGTGGTCAGGGCGTCAGCCCGTTCGCCGGCTCGCCAGATCTACAGCCCGAGACCAGCACCAATTATGAAGTCGCGGCGTATTACGACAACCTGGACAACTTCAACATCAATGCCACGCTGTTCTTCAACCGCTTTAAGGACAAGATCGCCCGAGCCGACGCCGTGCCCAACTGCTACGACGCCAATGGGGTGAAGTACCTGAGCAGTGGCTGCGTGGATGTAGGGCCCGGCTGGGCCGAGCTCGGCTACAACAGTTTCAGCCAGAGCACCAACGTCGACAAAGCTGATACCAAAGGTATCGAGTTGGCTGCGAAATGGGATATCACCCGCGCCGTCGCCCTCAGCGGCAACTACACCTACACCGACAGCGAACAGAAAAGTGGCGCTCAAAAGGGCCTGCCGCTGGTCAACACGCCGGAGCACATGTTCAACGCCACACTGGGTTGGGACGTATTACCACGGCTGAACCTGGCCTTGATCGCCGAGGTACGGGATGAGCGCTATAGGGGCACAGCCACCACCGCCGGGCCGCAACCGCAGACCCGCAAGCTGTATTACAAGTCCTATGACATCTATCACCTGGGTGCACGATTCCGGGCAACGGATGCGCTGACCATCAATGGCAGGATCAACAACCTGCTCGATCGCGACATGGCGGGCCGCAACTGTGAACCGACCTATGACGGCACTGGCAGTCTGGACACCTGGTCTTGCAGCAACGACTACAACGTCACCGAAAAAGCCCGCAGCTTCTGGCTGTCGGCCAACTACAGCTTCTGATCGAGCCGGGACCCGGCAGCCGGTTCGCCGGCGCTGGCTCCTATAACCCTAGAGAAAACCCATGCACAAGCGTTTCACCCTGGGATCGTTGCGCGAATGGCACTGGATAAGCTCGGCACTGTGCCTGGCCGGTCTGCTGTTGTTCGCGGTAACCGGAATAACCCTCAACCATGCCGGGCAAATTGAAGGCCGCAACGCCATCACCACGGTGGAAACGCAGTTGCCCGAAGAGCTGCTGGTTATGGCCCGCGAAGCCTCAATCGGCGAAGCGGGGCTACCACAGCGGCTGCAGGATTTTCTCGAGCAACAGATCAACACCAGTCTGTACGGTCGCGCGCCTGAATGGAATCCGGGCGAGCTCTACATAGGCATGCCAAGGCCCGGCGCCGACGCCTGGTTGAGTCTGGATCTGGAAACCGGTGATTTGCTGTTCGAGGACACTGACCGCGGCTTGATCGCCTATTTCAATGATCTGCACAAGGGCCGTCATACCGGCATTGCCTGGAGCTGGTTCATTGACGTGTTTGCTGCTGTCTGCGTGCTGTTCAGTCTGACTGGGCTATTGCTGCTGCGACGTCAGGTCGCCAGCCGCCCCACAACCTGGCCTTTGACCGGCCTGGGTCTGCTGATCCCCCTACTACTGATGTTTTTGCTCATCCACTGACAGGAATAATCGATGCACAAGTCACTGACCCTGTTTTGCGCTCTGCTCAGCGGGCCTCTTGCCGCCGCCGAGATGAATATCGAGGTGCAGATCCCCCGGCTCGATGCCGCCGAATACCATCGCCCCTACGTCGCCCTGTGGCTGGAGCAGGACAACCGCCACGCGGCAGATATCGCCCTCTGGTACGACCTGAAGCTGGCTGAGCAGGAGGGCGAGAAGTGGCTAAAGGATCTACGCCAATGGTGGCGCCGCAGTGGCCGCAGCCTTGACCTGCCGATCGACGGTCTCAGCGCCGCCACCCGGCCGCCGGGCACCCATAGGTTAACGCTGGATAACACCAGGCTTCCGCTCGCCGAGCTTGCCCCGGGCAACTACGAACTGGTGGTCGAGGCGGCACGCGAAGTAGGCGGCCGTGAAATGCTTCGCCTGCCTTTCCAGTGGCCACCGCAAGAAACAACCACCTCAAACATCCAGGGCGACAACGAACTGGGAAGAGTCACTTTGACGCTGACCCCCTGATACAACAACAGCCGGTTTCCGGGTGAAACCCTGGGCCTCCAAAAGGAATGAATCAATGAACAAAGTTCTGAAATACACACTAGTAGCAACTGCCATCTGCCTGGCTTTGCCAGCGCAGGCCCATCGCGCCTGGTTGCTGCCGTCAGCTACCGTCTTGTCCGGTGAAGACCCCTGGATAACCGTCGACGCCGCCGTTTCAAACGATCTTTTCTACTTCGAGCACTTCCCCCTGCGGCTGGCCGGTATCGGTGAAGCGGCTGCCAAAACTGAGACGCAAAACGGGCGGGCGCCCTCGCCTTTGCTTATCAGCGCACCTGACGGCACGCTGGTGGAAGGACTGAACGGCAAAACCGGCCGCTATCGCACTACCTTCGACGTGCATCTGACCCAGAAAGGTACCTACAAACTGGCTGTAGCCAGCGGTCGCCACATGGCCACCTATACTGACAAAGGCGAACGCGCCCGCTGGATGGGTGAGCTGAAGGATCTGCAAGCCAATCTGCCAGCCTCGGTAGAGGACCTCGAGGTTACCCAGGGCAACTCGCGCATGGAAGTGTTCGTGACGTCCGGCAACCCTAGCGATAGCGTATTCGAGCTCACGGGGAAAGGCCTTGAACTAACCCCCATCACTCACCCCAATGATCTCTACGCTGGCGAAGCCGCCGAGTTTGCGTTCAGCCTGGACGGCAAACCTGCTGCCGATATGAAGGTGACGATCATTCCCGGCGGAAACCGTTACCGCGATGAACTGGGTGAAATGACGATGCAAACGGATGCCAACGGCAGGATCGAAATCACCTGGCCTTCGGCTGGCATGTATTGGCTAGAGGCGGAATACGACACGAAGGCGGGAGTCACACCGCCAGTCACCCGTCGACGGGCCAGTTACAGTGCCACGCTGGAAGTGCTGGCGCTCTGATCCATGCCAATATTGAATGTGATGCAAAATGTCGGCGCCGAACGCGTCGGCTGGGCCCTTCTGGTCACGTTGCTCTGGGTGATTGTCTGTCTCTGGTCCTGGCACTGCTCCCGCAGGAAGGCTGCGCCCGCCGAGGCGCCATGGTTAGTCGCCTACGCCAGCCAGAACGGTACGGCCGAGACACTGGCAAGAGCCACACTTGCCCAGATACAAAGCCTTGGCGAAGCACCCCCTACGGCGCAACTGCTACCGTTGAACAGCGTCAAGAGAGGACATTTGCGCCGGTGTCGGCGGATGCTTTTGGTGGTCAGTACGACAGGTCAGGGTGCGGCGCCGGAAAATGCGCGGCAGTTCTTTCAGCGTTTCCTTTGCAAATCACTGGATCTCAGTCACCTGGAATATGCAGTGCTGGGGCTGGGTGACCGGCGCTACAAGCGCTTTTGCGCTTGCGCCGAGGACCTGGACGACTGGCTTGCGGCTCAGGGGGCAACCCGGACATTTACAGCGCTGAAAGCTGACCGCAGCGATCCACGCACGCTCGCGCAGTGGCACGAGAATATTGCGTTAACACTGGCACCGGGGGAAACCAGCAACCTCGATGCGCCAGCATGATCTGCTGGTTCACAATGCTGTTCAGGCAAAGCTGCCCGGCAAATCGCTGGGCAACAGCCCTGTCCAGCGCTTGAAAGAACGACGGAAGTTGGCCTTGTCATTGAAGTTCAGATAAGCCGCCACTTCGTCACTGCTAAAGCCCTTGCTCACATAGAGGTCCAATGCCACATAGGTTCTGACCTGATCGAGCAGCTGCTGAAAATGGGTATCGTGTCGCTTCAGCTTGCGTTTGAGCGTTGCCGCGCTCATCCCCTGTGCCTCGGCCAGGCGGTCGAGCCCAAGGGGCTGCCGGATATGTTCATGGAGATATTCGAACAGGATATCGAGCATGCTTGGGGCCATTTCATCAGCTGCTGCCAACTCTTCAAGGCTGGCCTGCTCGGCTACCTGCCCTACCGTCACGGACACATTGGACCAGGGCCGAACCAGGAATTCGCGCGGCAGACGCATAAGGTTTTGCGGGCAACCGAACCGCACCTCCTCGCTCAGATGTACCCAATATTGTTCGACATAACCGGGTTTCGGATGGCGCAACTGGTATTGCCATGGCAAGGGCCCGCCCGAGAGCCACCGACACATGGCCGTAACCGCTGTCATGCACGCCTCCATCAGGAAGATTTCACGTCCGCCCACCCCGCAGCTATCGAACCAATGGATATAAGCGTACCGGTCATCCAGCCTGAAACGGGGGGTCAGAAGAGGCGAAAGGCGCCGGCGTAAAAGCACCAGACGCTCCAGGGCCTGCTGCAGATTCTGGGCGTGGCGCAGGGCGTGGCTGGCATTCCCGTAATGGCCGGGCAACAACTGCTGGCCGAACAGAAAGCTGCAATCATCTCCGCCTTGCAGTTGACGCACGTTGTCGATCAGTCGCAGAAACTGCTCGGCGGTAACCGACTGCCGACCACCCAGAATATCCTGGTAAAACAGTCCGGTACCCCGCAGCAGTCGGTGACTGTCAATTCCGCGTCCCAACGCCAGATCAAGCAGACTGGCAGGTTGGTGATGGGCCGGAATGAAGCGCGCATCGCGTTCGTACCAGTTCCGTTGTCTGGCAGGTGCATTGCTCATGCGCTGCGGGCCAGAGGCATCTGCTTGGCCTGTGCCATGCGCAGGTTCAGGCGTTCCAGCAGACCCTCCGCGCTTTCCTGTCGCGCCATCACCGCCACCGTAGTGGCGCTCAGCACAAGCCGCTCACCCTGTCCGGTGGTTCTGTAGGCCAGGTGCGCAATGGCCAGTGACACCTCCATTGCCATTACCTTTGCCTGCGACTCCAATGTATTGGGCAGGACAATAACGAAGCGGTCGCCGGCCAGGCGGCAGAGCAGATCGTGTTCACGCAGGTTCAGTAGAACCAATTGCGTGACCACCTGCAGCACGCGGTCACCTTCTGCCTGTCCGTAATCGCGATTGATCGTGTTGAATGTATCCATATCCAACATGACCAGCGATAGCGGTTGACGGTCTGCTTCTGCCTGCTGAATGGACGACCCGATCTGGTTTCTGAGATAGGTCGCGCCTCCCAGCGGGGTCAGTGTGTCGAACTCGCGATGCTCACGGTAAAGCCGTTCACGGTTGCGCATCTGCAGGTTGATCGCCAGTTGCTCACTGTGCCAGTGATAGATGCCCAACGTAAGCAGCACGAAACCCACCGGCATCGGCCCGGACTCAAGCCATCCGTCCCAACGTACGCTGTCGGGCAACTGGATGAACTCATCAATCACATCCATCCACAGGGAAAAGAACAAGCAGGCAAGACCGGCAAACAGGAGTGTGGTAACACGACCCGCAGGTCGACTTTTCAGCAGTAGACATATCCATACCAGCACCAGTATCGCCGACCCGCCCTCGCCCGCCACGTCCAGCGGATCCCAGATGGACAGAGGCTTCACTGCTCCCAGGGACAAATGCAGGATCAGCCCGAGATTGGCTACCAGAAACAGCACCAATAGCTTGATGCGGTGAAATGCGAACAATGAGGGCATGGAGGCCTCCGACTGGGACATGCTGCCCAGAACAACAGAGGCAGATGACAGGGAGATTGCAGCGTGGGGGGTCAATTCAGCTCGCACGAACGCAGCATCTTTCTCTCTGAATGCCGCACTCCGCCCCAACGCGCCCACGCAGGCCTGTAGAACCGTTTACTCTTTCCTGTTCTGACGAGTCAATTAAGCTCAAAACTGATTGGAAATTGCCCCACAACCCCCGAAAACGGGGCGCGCCGGCAAGCATTGTAACCAAACTGACATCCAGGCTCCCTAAGGTCCGTTGGCAACAGAGCAAGCAGCTCCTTGCTCCATGGCAATCAACCGGGGGAAGAACCATGTCAGGCCGAAAGCAGATTGTTACTCGTAATGGATTCAGAATCAGCGTCATGGCATTGGCCATCAGCGCCTGCGCGCAGGGTTGGGCGGCGGAAAACCAGCCCGAGATCGTCGAGGTAATCGGCCAGGCAGCCCAATTGGAGCAAGCGCTTGAAGAACAGCGCCGCTCCAGTTCGATCGAAAGCGTGGTACATGCCGACGCTATTGGCCAGTTACCCGATGACAACGCTGCAGAAGCTTTGCAGCGAGTACCCGGCCTCTCGGTAGAACGTGATCAGGGCGAAGGACGTTTCGTTCGGGTTCGTGGCCTGGGTTCGGACCTGAACAGCGTGACGATCAACGGCACGCTGGTACCCGCCCCCGAAGACGATCGCCGCGCAGTGGCGCTGGACGTATTGCCCAGCGAGTTGATCCAGTCGCTTTCCGTCGTCAAGACACTCACCCCCGATATGGATGCCAACTCCCTGGGCGGCACTATCGAAGTGGAAAGCCTGTCTGGTTTCGACCACGACGAGCAGTTCTACAGCATTAACGCCGAAGGAAGCTACGATGAAAATACCAGTCAGACCAGCCCGAAGCTGTCTGGCTCATTCAGTGACCGTTACAGCCTTGGCGACGGCGTGGACAATTTTGCGTTCGCCGCCGCAGTCAGTTGGCAGGAGCGGGACTTCGGCTCCGACAATGTCGAAACCGGAGGAGCCTGGGATTTCGATAACGGCCCAGCGCTCGAGGAGCTCGAGCAGCGTCGCTACGACATTACCCGGGAGCGAACAGGGTTAGGCCTCAACTTTGATTACCGTCCTGATGAAGACAGTGAAGTGTATCTGCGCACACTTTACAGTCGCTACAAGGACGATGAAGTCCGCCAGGCGAGCGTAATTGAATTTGCAGATCCGCAAGGCAGCGGTCAGTCAGGCACCGCCGAGGCGGCACGCGAACTGAAGGCACGCGAGGAGACTCAGGAGGTCAAGAGCCTGGTATTGGGAGGCAAACGGCACCTGGGTGACTGGACTCTTGCCGCCCAGGCCGGTTACAGCCAGGCAAGTGAAAAAAGCCCGGACGGTCTGGCCAACGCCTCTTTCGCCGGTAACGATGACTTTATCAATGCCGGCTTTACCGACACGCGCAAACCCCGCTTGAGTATCGAAGACAGCTTTTACGACCCATCGAGCTTCACACTCGATGAAGTAGAGCAGGAAAAACAGACCACCACAGACACCGAACGCAACATTCGCCTGGACCTGACCCGGGATTTCTACATCAGCATGATGCCGTCCCAGCTGAAGTTTGGTGCCAAGGCCAGCCGGCGCCAAAAGGACAACGATCTGGATGTCTGGGTCTATGAAGACTTTGATGAGCTGGGCTTTACGGATGATCAGCTCAACATGACCAACTTCAGCCGCGGTAATACCGATTACGGTCTGGGTCGCTTTGGCCCAGGCGCTTCACCGGACGCGGTACAGAACCTGATTGGCGGCCTGGCGCGTGACGATTTCTACGACGAGGAAGAATCACGGATCAACGATTTCGATATCGACGAAGACATCAACGCCGCCTACATCATGAATACTGTGGATATCGACGCGCTACGTATCATTGCCGGCATACGGTACGAGAGTACCAAGCTCGATGCCCGCGGCACCGGGTTGAATGACGGTGTTTTCGAAGCCAGCAACACCTCCAACGACTACGATCACTGGCTGCCCGGTCTGCACGCCATCTATCAGCTCAATTCCAAAACCCAGATCCGTGCGGCCTGGACCAACAGCGTCGTGCGGCCGACCTTCGGTCAACTGTTTCCGGGATTCGTGCTGGACGGTGATGAGGCCGAGTTTGGCAACCCGGGCCTTGACCCACTGGAAGCCAGCAACTTCGATCTGGGGATCGAGCACTACATGGGCCGCGCCGGGGCTGTGTCAGCTTTCGTCTTCTACAAGGACATCGAAAACTTCATCTACAGCGCAAACGTCGCCGGTACCGGTGACTATGTGGGTTTCGATGAAGCTTTAACCTCGGTCAACGGCGACGAGGCGGAAGTTTATGGCCTTGAACTGGCCTACTCCCAGAAATTCAACTGGTTGCCCAGCCCCTGGAACGGATTCCTGCTCAATGCCAATTCGACCTTCACGCGCTCCAATGCCCGCATAGACCAGTTCGACCAGGATCTCGGCGCGCGCAGGGGTCGCGACATCAGCCTGCCCGGTCAATCGGATGTCACAGGCAACCTGACCCTGGGCTGGGAGAACGAGAAGCTCAGCCTGCGCCTGTCGAGCAACTACAAGTCCGACTACCTCGACGAGGTCGGTAACGTGCTTGATAAACGCTATGACTTCCAGGTCGATGATCAGCTGTTTGTCGATTTCAGCGCCAGCTACTTCCTGACCCAGAACCTCCAGGTGTTCTTCGAGGCGCAGAACCTGACCGATGAATCCTATTACGTTTACACCGGCAGCCGCCGCTTCAACGCCCAGTACGAAGAGTACGGTCCGAGCTACAAGCTGGGCCTGACGCTCAGCCAGTTCTGAGGCCCTATCGCCCCGGCCCCGAGGGCCGGGACATCCTGATTTTTTTGAGAACAAATGATGATTAATCGCTTCACACTCACACTGGCCGCCGCGCTGGTGTCCAGTGCAGCATTGCTTGGCGGATGCACACCTGCTGAAAGTCAGACGCAGGAAGATCAAGGCTCCGGCACAACTGCTAACGCCAGCGCCCTGCCCACAGAACAACCACGGTTGACACTCACAGGGTGGGAACCCGAGTCAGCTGGCAACGCAGAAAGCTGGACCTTAATACCCGAACATGCCGACAACGGCGACCTGGACCGTGCCGCCGCCAATAACAAGGGTTTGTGGTTGATGAATGACCAGGGCAAGGTCCAAGCGCATCTGCCCGGCCGTTTTGCCACTCTGGATGTGCGTTCACACGCGGGCGGTCTTACTCTGGCCAGCGTGAACAGCCGTACCGCCAGGCCCATGCTGATCAGATTCAATAGCCAGGATCAAAGCTTCGGACAGCCGCTGTATCTCCCTGCTACCCAGTACAAGGTTGAAAACCTTTGCCTGTACAGAGACGAGCAAGAGAATCTGTTTCTCTTTCTGCTCGGAGAGGAAGGTATTGGAGAGCAGTGGCTGATAGCGAGCGACCAGCGCCTGCTCGACAGTGCTTTGCCGGTCCGGCGTTTGAGCATGCCACCCCAAAGCGAGTTCTGCGCAGTAGATGACCAGCAACATCTGCTCTTCGTCAACGAAGAGACCGTTGGTGTCTGGGCCTACGGGGCACATCCCGAGGCAGAACTGAGCCGTGCAGCAATTGACATGGTCGCCCCCTTTGGCTCCATAGCCGCAAGCGCAGCGGGTGTGACTGCCGTGCCTGGAGGATTGTTGGTGCTGGATGCCGAAGCCGCTCTTATGCACCGCTACCAGCAGACCGGCAACGACTGGTCCGCACTGCCGCCCATAAGCCTGAGCGAGCTTGAAGAACCTGAACGAGTCACCAGCCGGCCAACCGAAAATGGCATTGACCTGCTGCTGGTCAACGATGGCAAAACGGCGCTGTTTGCGGGAGAGCTGCAATGGCGTCCCGAACCAGCCGAACTAGCTGCTCCCTTACCGGTTCTGCTACCCCGGATACATACCGACGCTATACCCAGCGCCGGCGATGCGGCTGACGATCCAGCCATATGGGTCCATCCCAGCCAGCCGGAACGCAGTCGCGTACTGGGCACCGACAAGCGCGCGGGTCTGGCTGTTTATGACCTGCAGGGCAAGGAGCTGCAGTTTCTCGCGGTTGGCCGGCTGAATAACGTCGATGTGCGTCGCAACTTTACCTTCAATGGGGGCTTGGTTGACCTGGCCGTGGCGAGTAATCGCGACAGAAACAGTCTGCATCTGTTTGCCATTGACCAGTCCAGCGGCGAACTGACAGACATAGGCCAGATTCCAACACCTTTAAGCGAGATTTACGGCCTGTGCCTGAGCCAGTCGCCAGAGGGCCTCATCTACGCCATTGCCAATAGCAAGAGCGGCCGGTTTCTGCAGTACCAGTTGAGCGCAGAGGTCCAGCAGGTCCGAGGCGAGCTGGTCCGCGAGTTCGCCACCCAGACCCAGCCCGAGGGCTGCGTTGCCGATGATCAACGCCAGAAGCTGTTTATCGGTGAAGAAGACGAGGCGGTATGGGTGCTGGACGCCGGCGCCGATGCGCCTGCAACGCTACAAAAGGTAGTCGGGATTGGCGGTCTGGTAAAGGACGACATCGAGGGTCTGGCGTTCTACCAGCATCCGGAGCATCCCTATCTGGTGATTTCCAGTCAGGGCAACGACAGCTTTGTAGTGCTCGACGGCGAAGCGCCCTACACCGTACGCGGCGCCTTCCGGGTCGGTCTGAACGCCGAAGGGGGAATTGATGGCGTGTCGGAAACCGACGGACTGGAAATCAACTCGAGCAATCTGGGCAGCGCTTGGGGCAAAGGCATGCTGGTCCTGCAGGACGGCCGCAAGCGTATGCCAGAGGGCAACCAGAACTACAAATATGTGGCCTGGCAGGACGTCGCCAAGGCGCTGGGTCTGGACTGAACCTGTCCACAGATCGTCACACAAGCATCATTCAATAGGTGTACGGGCTGCCAATGGCGGCCCCTTAACGGAGACACAAAGCCATGCCTACAACGGTAGACACTATGTCCATTTGGGGATTGATAGAAGAAGCCAGTGTGCTGGTACAGATCGTCATGCTGGTTCTGGTCGCGGCGTCCGTCGCGTCCTGGTTCGTGATAGTACAACGCAGCACGCTCATGGCATCTGCCCGACGCTCGCTGCGTCAGTTCGAGAATCAGTTCAAGGCAGCAGGCAATCTCGATCAGTTGTTTTCCAATTCAACCGAGAACCGTAATGCCGCCGAACAGGTATTTCGCTCCGGCTTCGGTGAATACCAGCAGCTCAGTCAGTATCCCGGCACCGAGTCAACCGCGGTTATGGAAGGGACCCAACGGGCAATGATGACCGCAATTGCCCGTGAGGAAAAACGGCTGGAAAAACAATTACCCTTTCTCGCCACCGTCGGTTCAGTCAGCCCCTACATCGGCCTGTTCGGGACGGTATGGGGAATCATGAACTCCTTCATCGGCTTGTCCCAGGTTCAGCAGGCGACCCTCGCGGCCGTAGCCCCCGGAATTGCCGAGGCGCTTATCGCCACCGCCATTGGCCTGTTTGCTGCGATACCCGCGGTGATCGCCTACAACCGCTTTGCCGCCAGCAGTGAAGATCTGATCGCCAGCTATTACACGGTAGCCGACGAACTGGCCACCCTGCTCCACCGTCGTTTGCACACGCCAGGCCAGAGGTAACCCATGCGTCCAGTCAGGCACAAACGCAAACCGAAGGCCGAGATGAATGTGGTGCCCTATATCGACGTCATGCTCGTGCTGTTGGTGATCTTTATGGTCACCGCGCCCATGCTGACCCAGGGCATACAGATCGAACTGCCCAAGGTCGCCAGTGAGGCCCTGCCAACCGATGAGACTCAATCCATCGTCACCCTCTCCGTTGAAGCTGACGGCACCTACCATTGGAACCAGGGCGAGACGGTTGATACCGAGCATTACAGCGAGAGCGCCACCAGCCTGCAGGACATGTCCGCCCGGGTCTCGGGGCTGGTCGCGGCCAATCCCGAAACACAGGTGTTCATACGCGCCGATAGCGAGGCCGGCTACGGTCTGGTGGTCGCCGGCATGGCCGCTCTGCAGCAGAGCGGCGTTGTTCAGCTTGGTTTGATTACGGAGGCCCCCTGAGACAATGACTGCCATGCTGCCACCGACTACCCAGTCGCCATCTCACCCCTCGCCCCCGAGCAGGCTCGGCCATTTTGCATGGCCTGCGGTCGCCACCATGGCACTGCATGGAAGCGTCTTTGCCCTGCTGCTCGGCAACTGGTCGCCTGAGGCGCCCGCGGTGGCCACGGAACGGGTGCTCAGGACGCAACTGGTGACGATCAACACCGCACCGGCTCCCGAACCGCCCCCGATTACGCTGCCGGAACCACCGGCTCCGGAGCCACCCCCGCCTCCGCCATCCCCACCCGCCGAGGTGAAAGTGCCCGATCCGGTAAAGCCTCAAATCGATCATGCCGCCATTGCCCGAAAAAGAGTCGAGGAAGAGAAGCGGCGTGAGGAAGCCAAACTGGCCGAGCAACAGCGCCGGGAGCAGGCCCGAATCGCCGAGCGACAACGCCTCAAGGAGGAGCAAAGACGTGAACAGCAGCGGCTCGAGCAACTGGCTGCCGAACAAGCGCACCATGAGGCTTTAGACAGAGCTGAACAGCAACGCCTGGCGGCGGCAAAAAGCAAAGCGGCAGCAGACACCCTGAGCCAGTATCAGCCGATCAGCAAGAAACCTCCCGCCTACCCGAAACGGGCACTGGATCGGCATAAGGAAGGTGACTGCACCGTGGAATACACCGTGACTGCACAGGGCAAGGTGAAGGACCCGGTGGTGGTCGAAGGCGGCTGTGATGACATGGTGTTTGCCCGACCATCACTTACCTCCGCAAAGAGCTTTCGTTACCAGCCCCGGGTTGTAAACGGTGTTGCTGTAGCGGTGCCCGGCGTACGCAATACCTTCCGTTTTCGTTTGGAGCAATGACCATGCGACAGGACCACCAGCATTACCATGCCGATCTCGAAGCAGCAGACGATCAAAGCATCAACCCGAGCAAGGCTCCCACGCTGAACAGCCTGGTCAACCAGAGTCGCCGTAATCTGCTGAAAGGTAGCCTGGGCCTGGCAGCCTTTGGCTTTCTGGGCGGCAGATTGCTCTGGGGTACCGAAGCGCTGGCCATGGGAACGTCGTTACTGGGATTCAAGGGAGTAGCCGCGCAAACGTCCGCCGCATTCGATCAGGTCATCGTGCCTCCGGGTTACTCCGCCAGAGCTTTCTTCAGCTGGGGCGATGCAGTGTTGGAGGAAGCCCCGACCTGGCGGCCGGATGCCTCTGACGATTGGCAGGCGCAAATGCAACAGGCGGGCGACAACCACGATGGCATGCACTTCTTTCCCTTCGCCGATGCGCACAATGATCATGGTCTGCTGGTTATCAACCATGAATACATCAACCCGACTCTGCACACCGGGGGGATGACGTTTTTCGAAGACGATACCGGGCGCAAACAGCGTCCCATGGATCAGGTACGCAAGGAGCAGGCGGCCCACGGGTTGAGCATCATCGAGGTACGCAGGGACCAGCACGGTATCTGGCAGCGGGTGAGTAAATCCCGTTACAACCGAAGAGTGACAGCCATGTCCCCGATTGACCTGGCCGGACCGTTACGCGGTGATAACCGCATGAAGACGGCCAGTGATCCTGCTGGTGTGCAGGTGTTGGGCACACTGAACAACTGCTCAATGGGCGTTACGCCCTGGGGCACCTATCTGGCATGCGAAGAGAATTTTCATAACTACTTCGTCAATCGTGATGGTGTTGACTATCAGCAGCGTGACGAGCATCGACGCTACGGTATCGGCAATCAACAGAACAGCCGCTATTACGCCTGGGAATCGGTAGATCCACGATTTGACGCCACGCCCTATGCCGAGCAGCCTCATCTGGGGCACTGCAATGAACCCAACCGCTTTGGCTGGGTGGTAGAAATCGACCCCTTCGATCCAACCGCAACCCCGGTAAAACGCACGGCTATGGGGCGCCTCGGGCGCGAGTGTTCGGTGCTGTCACTTGGCGGCGATGGACGCATGGCCTGCTACTCCGGCGACGACAGCCGCGGTGAATACGTCTACAAGTTTGTGCCCGAGGGACGATTCGACGCGGCTCAGCCCGCCGCCAACAGGCGCTTGCTCGACGCCGGGATTCTCTATGTTGCGCGGTTCAATGCAGATGGGTCAGGCCAATGGTTACCCCTGGTCTGGGGTGAAAATGGATTGACTGCCGAGAATGGGTTTGTCGACCAGCAAGGGGTATTGCTCAACGCCCGCGGCGCCGCTGATTTTCTGCAGGCCACCCCGATGGATCGACCGGAATGGGTGGCCGTTCATCCACAAACCCGTGAAGTCTATGTGACGCTGACCAACAACAGTGAACGCGGATCCTGCTTCCGGGTGGATGCGGCTAACCCGCGTCCCGATAACCTGCACGGCCAAATCCTCCGCTGGAACGAAAGCGACGCAGACCCTACTGCCACGACTTTCACCTGGGAGCTCTTTCTGCTTGCCGGGGATCAACCCGGCACGCTGGATGACTCTGGCCAGCCCGTCGCTGAGCATCTGACCGGCAATATCAAAGGCGATATTTTTTCATCCCCTGACGGTCTGGCCTTCGACGCTGACGGTCGTCTCTGGATTCAGACCGACTCGGATGACCAGGCATCCCACACCGCAAGAACCGGGTGCAATCAGCTACTGTGCGCTGATCCTGTCAGCCGCGAGGTAAGGCGCTTTCTGGTTGGCCCATCGGGTGCAGAAATCACCGGTATTACCTGGACGCCGGATTACCGAAGCATGTGGATCAACGTACAGCATCCGGGCATCAGTTATCCCGCCAGCGATGGACAAACCCGCCCGCGCAGTACCACGGTTCTGATCAGCCGAGATGATGGTGGCGTGATCGGAGCCTGATCATCCACTTGATACTAATACTAATAGATTCATGGAGTTATATGAGTATTTTTACTAAATTTCTAGCTTTAATCCTGGCCTTGATTCTAGTTGGCCCAAGCACACTACAAGCCAGTCCGACAGATGACTCAAAACCCGTACTGCGCTTTGCTGTGTTGGGTGACGCCGAGCCCAAACCCCTGGCTGAATTCCCCGGGCTGGCCAGCGCCGTCGATCACGTCAATAGTCTGGCTGCAGAACAGCCCATGGATTTCGTCATTGGCGTTGGTGATATCGCTCACAAGGGCACCTTGATTCAGTACGACAACGCCAGCCTGGAGCTCGAGCGACTTAGCCTGCCCTTCTATCCCATCATGGGAAACGAGGAGCACCATTCCAGCGTTGCCCGCTTCCTTCAATATGCCAATCGCTGGAACGCCGGCAAAGCTCACATAGGTAACGACCGCTATGTCGTCGAGCGGGAACAGGTTGCCCTGGTATTTGCCTCACCGGATCACGGCCGTGACTTTGATAACAGCGGTGTGCAATGGATGGCTGAACAGATTGAACATCTGTATCCCAAGCCGGTTTTTCTGATCGTCCACGGCGCCCAGGCCGGCGCCTATCCGGAAAATGCGGACAAGGGCATCACCAACGGTAGTTTTGACAGTGTTCTTGGTATGGAAAATCTGGCGGTGCTGATTTCCGGTGATCTGCATATGGACATGGACCGCGTCGATCACTCGAAAAAGATCGGTCACGTGCAGTATTTGCACATACCTGGACTGGAAAGGACCAAAATTCCGGATGAAACGCGGCACATTCCGATGTTTCGCATTGTGTCGCTGTACGCTGACGGCCAGGTGGTAGTCGATACCTATGAAGCTGGTGCGGGTGACCCGCCCCTTGAGCGTCACGACTATCGCTTCTCTCTGCACGACTGACGCGCCCCTTGCACAGGAAACCCGGTAACTGTTGCGCTATCTGACGGCCTGGCTGTAGCTCAGCCAGGTCTGTGGATGCGGCTATGATTGCGGACCATATCCAAGCTGGTCCGGCACAGGCCCGTCATGCGTTCTATCAATTTCTTTCCTTCAATCCTCAATGGCGTAACGCGCGACTCGAGCCTGTCCACCCTGACGGCCGGGTTTATCGCTATGCTGACCGGCTACAGCTCCTCTGTCGTGTTGATGATCCAGGCGGGACAGGCAGCCGGTCTGACCCCGGAGCAGATCGCTTCATGGATCTGGGCTCTCTCCATCGGCATGGCGATATGCACCCTGGCGCTATCTCTGCGTTACCGGATGCCCCTGGTCGTTGTCTGGTCCACCCCCGGCGCGGCGCTCCTGATAACCAGCCTTCCGGGTGTGACTTACGGTGAGGCGATAGGTGCATTCATGGTATGTGGGTTAATGCTTCTTGTCAGCGGGATCAGCGGCACCGTAGCGCGCCTGATGCGCTGGCTTCCCACTTCACTGGCGGCCGCCTTGTTGGCCGGCATTCTGTTTCGTATCGCCAGCCAGATGTTTGATGGTACCAGCGAACACACCGCTCTGATCGTCTTGATGCTTGCCAGTTATTTGTTGGGTAAACGTTGGCTGGCACGTTATGCGGTACTGATTGCACTGATAACCGGGACCCTAGTGGCATGGCTTGCGGGCATGCTGGATATGCCCGAGGTCACCTGGGCATTGACCGCGCCAGTATGGACAACACCCAGCTGGTCACTGGGCACCGTCATCAGTATCAGCTTACCGTTATATATCGTGGCCATGACGTCGCAAAACCTGCCGGGACTGGCAATACTCAAAACTGACGGATACGAGCCCGATCCGGCACCTATATTGTCACTGACAGGAATCGCTACGATTTTGCTGGCGCCTTTCGGGTCACACGGACTGAACCTGGCGGCAATCAGCGCCGCTATATGCACCGGCAAGCAATCACACTCCAATCCTGCCCGGCGTTATACGGCGGCACTTTGGTGCGGGGTTTTCTTTGCTGTCGTAGCCCTGTTCGCGGGCAATTTGACAGCTTTGTTCATGGCGCTCCCGCCCGTACTGGTTATCAGTATTGCGGCCCTGGCATTGCTGGGATCAATAGCCAACGGGCTTGCAAAAGCAATGGAGCAGCCGGGGGAGCGAGAGGCCGCCCTAATCGTGTTTCTGATCAGCGCATCAGGTTTTACGCTTTTCTCGATCGGAGCTGCATTCTGGGCACTGGTCGCGGGCCTGATCGCCTGGCTGATATTGCCCGGCCATTCCGGCGGGCCCAAGGGGAACCAGTAACTGCGGGCAACACAGATCTTGCTCAACCCCGGCGAGCCCCTGCGCCCAAAGATTGCCAGAGTCATTTGGAAACCGTACTCTGGGAAAAATCACAGGAGAGCCCCATGAAACTCATAGCTCTGACATCAATACTCGCTGGCAGCATGTTGAGTGCAAGCTGGTTATACGCTGCCGACCCTGTCGCCATCGACGTCTACCGAGACCCTAACTGCGGATGCTGTTCAGCATGGATTGACCATTTGGAGGAAAACGGTTTCGCAGTGAACGATCACCTGGAAGGTGATATGGGCCGGATCAAGCAACAACAAGGTGTGCCTCGGGAGCTGGGCTCCTGCCACACCGCAGTTATTGACGGACGCTTTGTGGAAGGCCATGTCCCAGCCGCCGACATCCTACGCATGCAGCGTCAGCCCGGCTTGCTGGGGCTTGCCGTACCAGGTATGCCGGTGGGCTCACCCGGAATGGAAGTAGGCGATAGAGTAGACAATTACGACGTAATCGCAATTGAAGCGGACGGCACTCAGACAAGGTTCAGCAACTACCCCTGAGCGAATTACAGACTCAGTTCGTTTTCAGTCTGGGTCATCGGCTCTCCTTTCTTTTCAGAGCCATTCCCGGGGCTGATAACGAACCGGTCACGCCCTTCGTCCTTTGCCTCGTACAGACACAAGTCAGCTTCATGCATCCATGCATCAACGCTGGCATGTTGGTCCAGTACACAGCCGCCGATTGAGACTGTGACGGGCCCACCAGGCCCCTTGAGATGTTCGGCAACACTCATGCGGATGTGTCCGGCGGTTTTCTCCAGCCCCTCGCGGGAGAGCTTGGGAAGCAATAGAACGAACTCCTCACCGCCCATGCGGAACAACCTGTCAGATTGCCGACAGGATTGTTTGATGATGCGGGCAAAGTCGATCAGTACACGATCCCCGGCTTTGTGCCCATGACTGTCGTTGACCTCCTTGAACAGATCAAGATCCAACACCAGCATACCGTAGCGGGTTCCGTACCGTCGGTGCTCGGCAAGGGCGATTTCCAGTTCCGAATCCATCGCCCTGCGATTGCCCACACGAGTCAGCGGATCCAGTGTGGCCAGCTCGACCAGTTGCACACGCTGACGCCGGCCACGGTAGGCAAAAACCGAGGCGAAAAAACTGGCGATGAGACAGGTCACAAAGAACGAGGTCATCTGATAATGACTTTCAAACACCACGCCGGGATTCAGATAGCCATAAATGCAGATGGCCAGCAGCGAGCTGAAGGTCGCCAAGGCACTCTGCAGCGGCGGCACAACAAAAAAGTTGAACAGAATAAGAGTGTAAAACCAGAATAGCCCGTTAACGCCCAGCTTCATCGCAACCAGGAAGGTGCCAATCGAATAGACCACAGCCAAAAACTGACCTGGCCGCAGCGTGTTACCGGTTCGCCAGGCGTACAGCACCGCGAGCATGGTACTGCACACCAGAAACGCATCAACCAAGCCGACAACCAGATTACCTTCAAGCAAGCGGAAAACGGTATAGGGGGTTATGCCGATCAGGGAGCAAAACCCTACCAGGGTGATGATGGATAACTGAAAATCGTCCTTCAGACGCATCCAGATATTGTGCATTGAGGTACTGCCTGTTTTTATTGTTCAACCCGACCGTGATCAGGATTGTTTCGCAGTGCGAACATTACATCCAGATACAGTCTCAAACAAGAGGCAGATGTATCCCTTAGGAAAATGACTCGTTACGGTACATTATCTGCGTATAGACTCAGTCCGGTTTCGCTTTTAAGTGCATGCGCGACACCGACGCTGAACTCTCGTCAGAGGCTGGCTTCGGCACTCTGTTGAATGCGCTTGACCATGGCTTTCAGGCCATTGCCACGGGTCATGCTCAGGTGCTTGAGCAGATTCAATTCGGCAAAATACTGCTCGATATCGAAGGCCAGGATTTCCTGTGGGGTTTTGCCGTTATAGGCAGCCAATACCACAGCCAACAAACCCTTGACGATAAAAGCATCGCTATCGGCATCAAAATACAGGCGACCGTCCCGTTCATGACCGACCAGCCACACCTGACTCTGGCAACCACGCACAATATGGTCGTCAGAACGCTGAGCGTCTTCCAGCGCTGGAAGCTCGCGACCAAGGTCGATTATGTACTTGTAACGCTCTTCCCATGTGTCGAAGAATGACAGCGTATCGATAATATCGTCGCTGGTGACTTCGGTGCCAAACTGACTCATGTGCTGCAATTCCTCAAAAAAACATGCCGGTGGCAAGCTGGGCTTCTTCGCTCATCATTTCACGGGACCATGCCGGATCGAAAACCAGATCCACTTTAACGGCCTCCACATTCGGCACACGGCGCACCCGGTATTCCACATCACCGACCAGAACCGGTCCCATGCCACAGGCGGGCGCAGTCAAGGTCATGCGAATGTCCACACGCCGATGTTCCTGGTCGACTGAGACAGCATAGATGAGCCCCAGATTTACCAGATCCACAGGGATCTCCGGGTCATATACCGTGCGTAGCGCTTCCCATACCTGATCTTCATGAATCTGGTCGTCAGTTGGCTCGGGGAAACTGAGCAACTCGGGCTCAAGGCCAAGCCTGGCCGCATCGGTGCCGTCAACTCGGACCATCTGGCCGTTATAGGTCACCGTGTAATTGCCACCCAGTGCCTGGGTTATGGTAACAAAGGTGTCCTTGGGAATGGTCAGCGGTGTGCCATCCGGAACCCGGCGCGCGGGACAATCTGCCTGCGCAACCACCATACGTCTTTCCATCTGAACGTCTGCCTTAATTCACGCTGAAACTTTCACCGCAACCGCACTGGTCGACGACGTTGGGATTGACGAAACGAATCTGTTTGTTGATGCCTTCCTTGACCAGATCAATTTGCGTGCCGCTGAGAACCGGTAGGCTCTCACTGTCTACGAAGAGTTCGATCTGATCATCAAGACGGTAATGCAGGTCGCTCTCGGCGCCCTCCTCGACCATATCGATCACGTACATGAAACCGGTACAACCGCTCTTCTTCACACTCAGGCGGACTGATCGTCCGGGCTGAGTCGCCAGCTGGTGGCGGAAATGCTCCAGTGCAGCGGGCGTGACTGTTACCACCTGGCTGCCCGGATCAAAGGATTCAACGCTCATGCATGACTCCTATAGGAACTGTCTGACCTTGGCCAATGCCTCGAACAAACGATCAACATCGGCAAAGGTATTGTAAATACTGAAACTGGCGCGAATAGTGCCCGGGATACCGAACTGGTCCATGATAGGTTGCGCGCAGTGATTTCCTGTGCGCACCGCAACACCCTGCTGGTCGAGCAGCATGCCAACATCGTGCGGGTGGGCACCCTCCAGCAGAAAGCTCATCACCGCAACCTTGTTCCTGGCCGTGCCAACCAGTTTCATACCGGGCGTATCCAGTGCACGTTTTTGTGCGTAGGCAAGCAGCGCGTCTTCATGTGCAGCAGCGCCTTCACGATCCAGCGCTTCAACATAATCCACTGCCGCGCCCATGCCGATGACACTGGCGATATCCGGTGTGCCAGCCTCGAACTTGTATGGCAGCTGGTTGTAGGTCGTGCCATCAAAACTGACCGACTCGATCATTTCCCCGCCACCCTGGTAGGGGCTCATACTTTCAAGCAATTCCCTGCGTCCATAAAGCACACCAAGGCCAGTGGGGCCGAAGAGCTTATGGGCCGAAAAGACATAAAAGTCACAATCCAGCGCCTGCACATCAACCGCCCAGTGACTGATCGCCTGGGCGCCATCGACCAGACATAGCGCACCATGGTCGTGGGCCAGCTTTACGATGTCCGCAACCGGATTGATGCTGCCAAAGGCGTTGGATACGTGGCCGCAGGCAACCATGCGCACACGCTCATCGAGCATCTGCTCGAAAGCCTGCATGTCGATGGTACCAGTACCATCCACCGGGATAGCTTCAACTGTCGCGCCAACTTCGGCCGCGACCATCTGCCAGGGCACAATATTGGAATGGTGCTCCATCGCTGACACCAGAATCCGATCGCCCTTCTGCAGATTAGCCCTGCCCCAGCTGGCGGCTACCAGATTAATGCTCTCCGTGGTGCCCCGGGTCCAGATAACCTGACAGGCATCAGGGGAGTTGATGAAACGCGCCACCTTGTTGCGGGCCGCTTCGAACTTCTCCGTAGCGCGTTCGGCCAGGGCGTGGGCACCGCGATGAACGTTGCTGTTGTCCTGCTGGTAATAATCGACAATCGCCTGAATAACCGCCTTGGGCTTCTGCGTGGTAGCGGCGTTGTCCAGATAAACCAGCGGATGCCCGTTTACCTCCTGGTTCAGGATCGGAAAGTCCAGGCGCACCCGCTCGGCATCGAACGCAGTACCCGTCTTCAGCGCCAAATCAGTCATGGGCCAATTGTCCAATCTTGCCGCTCTTGCGACCAAACAGCTCGGCCAGACGCGGGCGGAGATATTGCTGGATCGCAGGCTCCGGCACCTCGTTGAGCAGCTCGTTGATAAAACCGAAGCTGAGCATGCTCATGGCCTCTGCATGTGATACGCCGCGGCTCTGTAGATAGAACAGGGACGT
>NZ_VTTI01000002.1:132326-145494 GCF_008641105.1 Halopseudomonas salina | reverse complement strand
CTCGTTGAGCTGGCTTATGGTCGCGCCATGGGCGCAACGCACGTCGTCCGCGTAGATCTCAAGCTCAGGCTTGGTGTTGATCTCGGCTTTGTGCGAGGTGAGCAGATTCTTGTTGCTCAGCTCAGCCAGGGTCTTCTGCGCGTGCGGGTGGATATGAATACGCCCGTTGAAAACCGCCTTGGATGAGTCACCAACAATACCGCGGAAAACTTCGTTGGTAGTGCAATGGGGCACACAGTGCTCAACGTTGGTGTGATAGTCGATCAACTGATTGTTACGCGGCAGATACACACCGTGCAGTTCCAGATGTGCACCTTCGCCGCGGTGGTTGACCTGGTAATCGATACGCTTCAAGCGGCTGCCCTGAGCGATGGTAAAGCCATAGAACCGCGCAGAGCGATGCAGATCCACGTGCACTCCGCCCACGTGCAGCAGGTCTTCCTGCTCCAGATTGATGCGGTAATGTTGAATTTGCGCGTTATTGCCTACCACAACCTCTGTCAGGCAGTTGACGAAGCCATTCTGCTGCGTCTCGCTGGAGACATAATGCTCGATCAACTCGGCCTGGCTGTTCTCTTCCAGAACCAGCAGTACCCGCTGGTTGCTGATTACAGGCTCGGCGCCTGGAGTAGACACGTTGATTATATAAACCGGCTTGGCGAGCTTTTCGCCTTTGGCAACGTGAATAAGTAGACCGTCTGCGGTCCAGGCGTTACTCAATGCTGCAAACAGGTGCCGACTGGAGTCCACTACGGAGCCCAGGTGCTCTTGTACCAGCGCGCGCTGGTCCGCATCAGCATCGGCAAAACGCACGACAGAAGCAGGCAATGGGCTCGATTCGGCCGGGACAAACTGCCCATTGACGAAGACCAGCCGGGTCGCATCGAAATCCTCGATCGGTTCAATATCCTCCTTCCACTCCACACCCTCTGAAGAACCCCAGGTGCCTGCGGACGCGCTTTGCAGTGGCGCCAGAGGTGTGTACTTCCAACTCTCGGTCTTGCGCGTGGGCCAGGCTGCGGCGGTCCAGTTGTCCGCACCCTTGCGGCGCAGACTGGTCAGCCAATCGGGGCTTTGCTGTTGGGCTGCGAGCTCAATCGCCCTGTTCTGGAAATCCGTCATGGGAATCAGGCCACCTCTTCTTCAAGCCAGGCATAACCCTTGGCTTCCAGCTCAAGTGCCAAACTCTTGTCGCCGGATTTGACGATGCGACCACCGGCAAGCACGTGGACATGGTCAGGGACGATGTAATCCAGCAGACGCTGGTAGTGGGTCACCACAATAAAGCTGCGTTTACCGTCGCGCAGGCTGTTTACGCCGTCGGCAACCAGTTGCAGAGCATCAATATCCAGGCCTGAATCGGTCTCGTCGAGAATGCACAGGTCTGGCTCGAGCAGCATCATCTGCATCAGCTCGTTGCGCTTCTTTTCACCGCCGGAGAAGCCTTCATTAACGCCACGCTTGAGAAAGCTAGCAGGCAGGTCCACCCGCTTGCTGGTTTCACGGGCCAGCTTCATGAAATCCATCGCCGAGAGTTCTGGCAGCCCCGCGTGCTTGCGTCGTGCATCCAGGGAAACCTTGAGGAACTCCATGTTGCTGACGCCGGGAATTTCAACCGGATACTGGAATGCCAGAAAGAGGCCCTCGCGAGCACGCTCTTCGGTATCCATTTCGAGCAGATCATGCCCTTTATAGGTAATTGAACCGGCAGTCGCTTCATAGCCCGGGCGCCCGGCCAACACATTACCGAGGGTACTTTTACCCGATCCGTTGGGTCCCATGATCGCATGGACTTCGCCCGGCTTGATCTCGATATCCAGGCCCTTGAGGATATCTATTTGCTCAACTTTAGCGTGTAACCCTTTGACTGATAGCATTTTTGGTGCCCAATAACTGTGTGAATTTTATACAACCAAAGTAGACTGGAAGTCGGGTTTAACCCACCGACCCTTCCAGACTGACTTCGAGCAATTTACCTGCCTCGACCGCAAACTCCATCGGCAACTCCTTGAACACCTCACGACAGAAGCCATTGACGATCATCGAGATTGCTTTCTCGGCATCCAGACCGCGCTGCTGACAAAGGAACATCTGATCATCGCTGACCTTGGAGGTAGTAGCCTCATGCTCGACCACAGCGGTAGGGTTGCGGCTTTCTATGTACGGGAAGGTATGCGCGCCACAGCGGTCACCAATCAGCAAGGAGTCGCACTGGGTGAAGTTACGCGCGCCGTCGGCGCCCGGATTAAAGCGCACCAGGCCACGATAGGAGCTGTTGCTCTGGCCCGCGGAAATACCCTTGGCGATAATCGTGGACTTGGTGTTTTTGCCCAGGTGGATCATCTTGGTTCCGGTATCGGCCTGCTGAAAGTTGTTGGTCAACGCGACAGAGTAGAACTCACCAACACTGTTATCCCCCTTGAGAATGCAACTGGGGTACTTCCAGGTCACCGCCGAGCCGGTTTCAACCTGTGTCCAGGAGATCTTCGCATTGGTGTGGCAGATGCCTCGCTTGGTGACGAAGTTGTAGATCCCACCCTTACCCTCGGCATTACCCGGGTACCAGTTTTGCACCGTCGAATACTTGATGGTCGCGTTGTCCAGAGCAACCAGCTCAACTACCGCAGCGTGCAACTGATTTTCATCGCGCATAGGCGCCGTACAGCCTTCCAGGTAGCTCACATGGGAGCCTTCCTCGGCAATGATCAGCGTGCGCTCAAACTGCCCGGTGTTCATTTCGTTGATGCGGAAATAGGTCGACAGCTCCATGGGGCAACGCACGCCCTTGGGGATATAGACGAAGGAGCCATCGGAGAAGACCGCGGAGTTGAGCGCAGCGTAGTAGTTGTCCTTCTGGGGGACCACACTGCCCAGATATTTCTTCACCAGCTCAGGACACCGATGCACCGCCTCGCTGATGGGGCAGAAGATGACACCCGCCTCCTCCAGCTTCGCACGAAAGGTAGTGACCACGGATACCGAGTCGAAAACCGCATCGACCGCAACGCCAGCAAGCATTTCCTGCTCGTGGAGTGGGATACCCAGCTTTTCATAAGTACGGATCAGCTCGGGATCGACCTCGTCCAGACTCTTGGGTTTATCAGCCATACTCTTGGGCGAAGAAAAATAGGACACCGACTGGAAATCGATTTCCGGATAATGCACGTGGGCCCATGTAGGCTCATCCATCTCCTGCCAGGCGCGGAACGCCTTGAGGCGCCACTCCAGCAACCACTCGGGCTCACCTTTCTTCTCGGAGATGAAGCGTACGGTGCTCTCATCCAGGCCGGGAGGCAGAGTATCGGATTCGATGCTGGAGTGAAATCCAGCTGCATAATCACTCTTAATAAGGCTTTCGACTTGCTCAGTCACGGTATCACCTCAGTCAGGCAACGGATGATGAAGACCATCTGTTGCTGCTTATATCAGGCAGCAGTACGGACCGACGCTGGGCCTGCACTGCATGAATCGGACGGTTCTGGTGACCGTTTCAGATAATACGTTCCAACGTTGTTGCTTTTGCTGCGGAGGTACTGGCGCATCCATTTGTGTCCTGGCGTATGCGGACCCGTTGAATGTCTTCACGTGAGACCAGGTCTGCCAGACTGATGTCGCTTAGAAAATCGTGTAATCGATCACTCAGGTCCGACCATAAATGATGCGTCAAACAGACTTCGCCCTGCTGGCAATCGCCGCGCCCCAGGCAACGGGTGGCGTCCATCGAATCGTTAACAGCTTCCACAATCTGCGCCACGCTAATGGCGGCAGGGCCGCCAGCTAGCCGGTAGCCGCCGCCTGGGCCACGCACGCTTTCCACCAACTTGCACCGGCGCAGCTTGGCAAACAGCTGTTCGAGGTATGAAATGGAGACACCCTGACGCTGTGAAATGTCTGCCAGCGTGATCGGCCCCTGATCTTCGTGGAGGGCAAGATCCAGCATGGCAGTTACCGCATAGCGGCCTTTCGTTGTCAGACGCATTAGCGATCCCGAGCCGGTTGGACGTGCAGACACTATGCAATAGCCAAGCGTTTTAGTCAAGTATTACCCCTGACCTAAGGCCCGCATTATAAGGGTATTTACCCGCATTCAGAAGGCGCTGACATCTGCTCATACATCCCGACAGCAGCAATGGAATCGCTGACACTGCCATGACCACATCAGGCCAACCGATGTCCCGTCATCATTGGTAAGCAGATTGCACATAAAGAGGCTGATAGATCCAGCCTGACAATGCTATCGTCACAGGGATATTCGAATTACATGAAAAGGAGTCCATCAATGAGTCATTACCACGAATTCTTCATCAACGGCCAATGGGTACAACCCAAGGGCGAGAACACCATCGACGTGATCAACCCGGCTACCGAACAGGTCGCAGCCAACATTGCCCTGGGCAACAAGGAAGACGTTGACCTGGCTGTTGAAGCTGCCAGAAATGCATTTGCCACCTTTTCCCAGACCACCCGTGAGGAGCGTATTGCGCTGCTGGAACGCGTCATGGAAGTTTTCATGAAGCGTCTTCCCGATGTAGCCGAAGCCATTTCCATCGAGATGGGTGCGCCGGCCAAACTATCCAAGACTGCCCAGGCGCCCTCTGGTATCGGCCACTTCTCGGCAGCACTGGACGCGCTGAAGGAGTTCAAGTTCGAGGAAGAAATGGGCACCACGCTGGTCGTCAAGGAGCCGATTGGTGTCTGCGGTCTGATCACTCCCTGGAACTGGCCCATGAACCAGATGACCTGCAAGGTCGCACCTGCCCTGGCCACCGGTTGCACCATGGTGCTCAAGCCCTCGGAAGTGGCTCCTTTGTCCGCCCTGATTCTGGCTGAGATTCTTGAAGAAGCCGGTGTACCACCAGGCGTCTTCAACCTCGTCAATGGCGATGGCCCCACCGTGGGCGCCGCCATGTCTTCTCATCCTGGCATCGACATGATGTCCTTCACTGGCTCTACTGCAGCCGGCCGCATGGTCATGAAATCCGGCGCCGACACCATTAAGCGTGTGGCACTGGAACTGGGTGGAAAGTCTGCCAACATCCTGCTGGATGATGTTGACTTTGAAAAGATGGTTGGCCACGCGGTCATGTCCTGCATGAACAACACAGGGCAGTCCTGTAACGCCCCCACGCGCCTGCTGGTACCTAACAGCCGCATGGATGAAGTTGCCGCTATTGCAAAGGCGGTAGCTGCCAAGGTCAAGGCTGGCGACCCGAACGCAAGTGATACTGTTATTGGTCCTGTCGCTTCGGAAAATCAGTGGAAAAAGATCCAGGGACTGATCAAGGACGGTATGGAAGAAGGCGCCAGGCTGGTTACTGGCGGACCGGACCGTCCAGAGGGCCTGGAAACCGGCTTTTATGTCAAACCCACCGTATTCAGCCACGTAACCAATGATATGCATATAGCCCGTGAAGAAATCTTCGGGCCAGTGCTCTCCATCATTGGCTATGAAGATGAAGAAGACGCCGTTCGCATCGCCAACGACACCGTTTACGGACTGTCCGGCTACGTGTCCTCCGGCAACCTGGACCGTGCGCGCAATGTTGCCCGCCGCATCCGTACCGGCATGGTGCACCTCAACGGCGCGCCGCTGGATAACAAGGCACCCTTTGGTGGTTACAAGGAGTCGGGGATTGGCCGCGAATGGGGCCATTATGGTTTCGAGGACTTCCTCGAGGTCAAATCGATCTTCGGTTATAACGCCAAATAGTCGCTGCGCTCCCAGCTAGAAGCTGCAAGCTGCAAGTAAGGCGTCAGAAACCAGCACCAGCAACAAAAAAACCCGGCAAATGCCGGGTTTTTTATTTGCTTCTAGCTTGAAGCTTGAAGCTTGCGGCTAGCAGCTTGCCGGTCACCCCAGCGACTTCACCGCCTCGATCATCTGCGCCATCACCTTCTGAGCATCACCGTAGACCATCGAGGTGTTGTCGGCGTAGAAAAGCTCGTTCTCTACACCCGAGTACCCCTTGCCCTGGCCACGCTTGACCACATACGCCGTCTGCGCCATATCCACGTTGAGAATCGGCATGCCGTAGATAGGGCTGGATTTCTTGGTCCGGGCTGCAGGGTTCACCACATCGTTGGCGCCCAATACGATTGCCACATCAGCCTGGGCGAAATCTTCATTGATGTCTTCCAGATCGAAGATGATGTCGTAGGGCACACCCGCTTCAGCCAGCAGCACGTTCATATGACCAGGCATGCGTCCGGCAACCGGGTGAATGGCAAAACGCACGTCAACGCCCTGTTTCTGCAGCAACTTCACAAACTCATAGAGCTTGTGCTGCGCCTGGGCCACTGCCAGGCCATAACCCGGAACGATGATGACCTTGTTGGCGTAGTACATTGCGATGGCCGCATCGGATGCCTCTGCCGCCTTCATGCTACCTTCTATTTCGCTATCACCACCGTCGTCGGTTTCACCAAACTGGCTGAAGATCACATTGGATACCGGGCGGTTCATCGCCTTGGCCATCATCAGGGTGAGCAAGGTACCAGCCGACCCGACCACCGTACCGGCAATGATCATTGCCGGATTCTGCAACACGAAACCTTCGAACGCTACGGCCAGACCGGTAAAGGCGTTGTAAAGGGAAATCACCACAGGCATGTCCGCGCCGCCAATGGGATTGGTCAGCATCACGCCCAGCACCAGCGAGATAACGAAGAACACGGCTACCAGCGTTATCGAGACTTCACCAGCCAGCCCTGCGGTGGTAATTGCAGCGCCAGTTGCCAGTGCGAGGAAAAACAGAGCGGCATTGATAGCCTGCTGGCCTGGCAGGCGTACCGTCTTGTTGATTCGCCCGTCCAGTTTGGCCCAGGCAATCAATGAACCTGACAGCGCCACGGCACCAATCAGACCACCGAGTACGGCAAGAATGGTTACCACTATCCCGTGGGACTGGGCATTGCCTGAGAACAACTCAATTGCCGCGATCGCGGCCGCCGCGCCGCCGCCCATACCGTTGTAAAGGGCCACCATCTGCGGCATGTCGGTCATGGCTACTTTCTTGCCACTGTACCAGGCCCAGCCCACACCTATCCCCAGGGCGATAACCACTAACGTGAGGTTTACCCAGACATGGGGCTGGGCCTTCTCGTTAACGTCCAGGCCGTATAAAAACGCGACAGCTACAGCAAGCACCATGCCCCAGCCCGCGACCAGGATGCCGGAGCGTGCGGTCACCGGGCTGGCCATACGCTTGAGACCATAGATAAACAGCAGGGCCGCAACGAAATAGGCCGCTTCAATAATCAGCGTGGTATCCATGACCTATTCCTTGTCCGTCGATGTGGTTTTGTCAGCGCGCTTGTCGCTGCTCTTGAACATCTGCAGCATCCGCTCGGTCACCACGTAGCCACCAGCAGCGTTGCCGGCGCCCAACAGCACACCGAAAAACCCGATCACCTGCTCCAGCGGCGTTGATGCATTCAGCAGCGCCCACATTGCACCGACCACGACAATGCCGTGGATAAAGTTGGAGCCGGACATCAGCGGCGTATGCAGAATTGCCGGCACCCGGCCAATGATCTCGTAACCTGTGAAGGCCGCGAGCATGAAGATATACAGGGCAACAAACCCGGTAATGGTGGTTGTAGCATCCATGGTTATGCCCCCGTAGTGGTTTCGACTGCTTTTCTGGCAGCTTCATTCTTGATTTCGCCATCGTGAGTCAACACGGCACCGGTGAGAACTTCATCTTCCCAGTCAATGTTCAACTCTCCGTCCTTGACCATCAGACCGATCAGAGCAAGCAGATTGCGCGAGTAGAGTTCAGAGGCGTGTTCGGCAAGGTGACTGGGAATATTCAGGGGTGCAACGATGGTGACCGGTCCGATCTCCACCGTGTCGCCCGGTTCCGTGAGCGGCGTGTTACCGCCTCCTTCGGCTGCCAGATCAATAATGACCGAGCCGGGCTTCATACCGCGAATCTGGGATTCACTGATGATTTTCGGACTGGGTCTGCCGGGTATAGATGCCGTAGTGATCACAGCGTCCGCAGTCTGAATGTGGCGCGTAAGCACCTCATCCACCTTGGCCTGCTCTTCCGACGTAAGTTCGCGGGCATAACCGCCGGTACCGCTGGCTGACACCCCGGTATCCACAAACTTGCCACCCACCGATTCCACCTGCTCTTTCACTTCCGGGCGCACGTCGTAACCCTCAACGATCGCGCCTAACCGCTTGGCGGTGGCCAGAGCTTGCAGCCCGGCCACACCAGCGCCCATGACCAGAATCCGCGCCGGGCGCAGTGAGCCCACCGCCGTCGTCATCATTGGCAGAATACGATTGAGATTGGTCGCTGCTAGCAATGCGGCGTAGTAACCTGCCAGAGCAGCTTGAGAAGACAAGGCGTCCATGGCCTGCGCACGGGTAATGCGCGGCACGAGCTCCATGGCAAAACAGGTAATCCTGTGATCACGCAGGGCCTGGACGATGGGCGCCTCGCGGTGCGCATAAACGAAGCAGCACAGCACTGTGCCGGGCTTCATCTGCTCGATTTCTTCTATCGAGGGTGGCTGCACGCGAAACACCAGATCAACACCAGCGGGTGGCTCGGCGACCCTCACCCCCGCCTTCTCATAAGCCGCGTCCGGTATCCTGGCTGCTTCGCCGGCCCCTGGTTGCAAACTGATCTCGATGCCGAGCTTGGTGAGTTTTTCTGCGACCACTGGCACCAGTGCCACACGTTTCTCGTGCAGTCGGGTTTCCCCGGGAACAAACAGCTGAACAGTCATGACGCATCCTTCGCAACAGAAGATGGTCCATCATAGACCATCGTCTGGGTTGTTTGCGATAGGGTGCACTGTTAGGAGGCGAGTCTAGCGCTCAGGCCGGGAGGGGCTCGAACTCTCTTGCGACCCTGTCCATCAGCTGGGCGTTATCATGCTGCCAGGGATGGAAATCCTCACGAAAGAAATCGCGGTAGGCGGGAATCAGGCGAGTGAAAAACCCTTTGGGCCCCCACAACCAGACCAGCCCCTTCCACCATGTTGATGGAGTCAGTTTTCCGTCTTTCCTGAGCATATGCAGCGTACCTTTGGTCACATCCTTGAGAAAGAAAAAGGTCGCCTGACGCATTGCCTTGCGCAGAATTTTACGGTCACCGGATACCTGCATATAAACGTCAAAAGCGACTGCTTTATGCTCGGTTTCTTCCAACGCATGCCAGCGCCAGAGTCGCTGCATTTCGGGGCTGGCCTGGTCTATCCACTCCGGCTCACTGAGCAGCGCATTGGCCAGAATCGCCGTAAAATGCTCCATCGCGACAGTGCCGGCCAACTGACGATCAGGTGAAAACTGTTTCTGCACGAACCGTATGCGCCGTTTCACCGGCAACTCCAGGCGGTCGACATCATAGCCCAGTGCACGCAGACGGTTGTTGTAGTCGATATGTTCGCGACTGTGGTGGCCTTCCTGACCAATAAATCCACGAATCTGCTCGAGCAGCGCCGGATCGGTGATCTGGTTGCGGAACTGGCGTACCGAATCGATGAAGTAGCGCTCACCGTCTGGAAACAGGACCGACATCGCATTGAAAAAATGGGTCTTGAATGGATCATTTCCATGCCAATGGCGGGGTAATGGATCCGGCAGGCTGAAATCCATGCGGCGTGGACGAATCTGCAGGTTGGCGGGTGTAAGGCTCATATCGACTCCTGGTGCAGGCGGGGCTTTAGCCACGTTCTCATGTATGGGTACGATAGTAGGCTGACAGTTTGTCAAAAGACAGGTCGTATACAGCCATTTACCACGGCGTATATGGCGCATATCGAAGAAATGAGCCACAAGGCTGGCGGATTGTCTGTCGAAGACTAGGGTTAAAAAGTACTCCTTGCGAATCTATCCACTCAGGAAGAGCCATGACAACGATAATTGACTTTCTCAACAACCTTTTCTGGGGTTACATCCTCATCTACGGGCTATTGGCTGTGGGCGTGTTCTTCACTGTCCGGCTGGGCTTTCTGCAGTTCGTCAATTTTGGTGAGATGATCCGTGCAATCAAGGGATCCCGCCAGAGCGACGAGAACGGAATCTCACCCTTCCAGGCGTTGGCAACCAGCCTCGCTTCCCGGGTAGGCACGGGCAACCTGGCCGGCGTGGCAGTCGCCTTGTATCTGGGTGGGGCGGGAGCCATTTTTTGGATGTGGATGGTCGCACTCGTGGGTATGGCAACCGCTTATTCGGAAAGCACCCTGGCCCAGCTATACAAGATCCGTGATGGTGAGGGTCAATACCGAGGCGGACCTGCTTTCTATATTTCCAAGGGACTGAATGCCCCCTGGGCCGGCGGCGTATTTTCCGTATGTCTGATTATCTCCTTCGGCCTGGTATTCAACGCGGTTCAGGCAAATTCCATCGCTGATGCCATGGAAGGTGCCTTCGGTTTTTCCAAGATGTGGGTCGGTATCGCCCTGGCTGCCGGTGCGGCCCTGGTGATTTTCGGAGGATTGCGCTCGATTGCCCGGTTCGCTGAAATAATCGTGCCATTCATGGCCGGTGCCTACGTATTGATGGCTCTGGTAGTAATGGCCATAAACATTACTGACGTTCCTGGTGTTCTGGCCACTATCGTCAGAAGCGCATTTGGGCTGGAAGAAGCCGCAGGTGGTGTCGCAGGCTCGGTTACCGCCGCCATGCTGAACGGCATCAAACGCGGTCTGTTTTCCAACGAAGCCGGTATGGGTTCGGCACCAAACGTGGCAGCCACTGCTACGCCGGCGCCCCATCACCCCTCCTCCCAGGGCCTGGTTCAGGCGCTAGGTGTATTTATCGACACCATTGTGATCTGCACTGCCACAGCAGTAATGATTCTGCTATCGGGTGTGCTGGAACCAGGCTCCGGCGTCACAGGTACACAGTTGACCCAGCAGGCAATGGCCTCGCATATTGGCGTTGCCGGCACTTACTTTATCGCTATCGCCATCCTGTTCTTTGCCTTTACCTCGATCGTTGCCAACTATTCCTATGCGGAAAACGCGATGACGTTCCTGGGCATGGGCAATCGAACAGGTTTTACCATTTTGCGCGTGGCTGCGCTGGGCATGGTTGTCTGGGGCTCGATGCAGGCAGTATCCACCGTATTCAACGCTGCGGATGCGTCCATGGGCCTGATGGCTACGGTAAACCTGATCGCCATAGTGCTGCTATCGGGCACCGTAGCGAAACTGACCAAGGATTATCTGGCGCAGCGCAAGGAAGGCCTCGTACCTACCTTCAAGCTCAAGGACTTCCCCGAGCTGAAGGACAAGATAAAGAACGATATCTGGCACTAGGTCTGATGCTGGAAAACTACAAAGCAAAAAAAACGGCAACCACAAGGTTGCCGTTTTCTTCTGAACCAGACGGTCAGATCAGTCCTTGATACGCCAGGTCGTACCACCCTTGCCATCCTCGAGCACTACACCCTTGGCTGTCAGCTCATCCCTTATGCGGTCAGACTCGGCCCAGTTCTTGTCTGCCCGTGCCTGAAGCCGCGCCTTGATCAATGCTTCAATCTCGGCCGCGTCGACCTTGCCGCTCCCACCAGCCTGAAGAAACATATCAGGATCCAGTTGCAACAGCCCCAGATTCCCGGCCAACTCACGTAGCCTCGCTGCCAGGGCTGCGGCGGAGGCCGGATTACTGTCCTTGAGGCGATTTACCTCGCGCACCATGTCAAACAGCACAGCGCAGGCTTCGGGCGTATTGAAATCATCATCCATCGCCGCGCCGAAACGCTCGACAAACTCCTCGCCATCCGCGGCCTGAGCGTCAGGCAACCCCTTGAGCGCATGATAGAACCGCTCAAGCGCGCCCCGAGCTTCCTTCAGGTTATCTTCCGAATAATTGATCGAACTACGATACTGACTGGAGACCAGCAGATAGCGCACCACTTCAGGGTGATACTTTTCCAGCACCTCCCGAATGGTGAAGAAATTCCCCAGTGACTTTGACATTTTCTCGCCATCGACACGCACCGCACCCGCATGCATCCAGGCCATCGCATAGGGCTTTTCATTTGCAGCTTCGCTCTGCGCGATCTCATTTTCATGGTGCGGAAACACCAGATCGGGCCCGCCACCATGGATGTCGAAGGTATCCCCCAGGCAGCAGTTGGACATCACCGAGCACTCGATATGCCAGCCTGGGCGCCCCTCACCCCAGGGCGACGACCAACTGGGCTCGCCCGGCTTGGCGGCCTTCCAAAGCACGAAGTCCAGTGGATCTTCCTTGGCCTCACCTACCTCTACCCGGGCGCCCGAACGCAGATCCTCGATCTTCTTGCGGGACAACTTGCCATAGCCTTCAAACTTGCCGACCCGGTAATACACGTCACCATTCCCTGGTGCGTAGGCATAACCCTTGTCGATCAGAGTCTGAATCATGTTGTGCATACCTGGCACATGATCGCTGGCTCGGGGTTCCATGTCCGGTCTCAATACACTCAACCGGGCTTCATCTTCATGCATCGCCGCAATCATGCGATTGGTCAGCACCTGGAAGGTCTCACCATTTTCATTGGCACGACGGATGATCTTGTCGTCAATGTCAGTGATATTTCGCACGTAGGTCAGCTTGTAGCCACGAAAGCGTAACCAGCGGGCAACCACATCAAAGGCCACCATCACCCGTGCGTGGCCAATATGGCAGTAGTCGTAGACGGTCATACCGCATACATACAGCCGCACATGATTGTCTTCCAACGGCATCAGCGGCGCCTTGGTTTTGGTCAGCGTGTTGTAGATCGACAGAACCATTATTGCCCCCAGGAATCGCGCAGCGTTACGGTGCGATTGAACACCAGACGGTCTGGTTTCGAGTCCTTGCTGTCGACACAGAAATAACCCTCACGCTCAAACTGGAAGCGTTCCTCGGCAGCCGCGCTGGCCAGCGAAGGCTCTGCACGGCAACCGGCAAGCACCACCAGTGACTCCGGATTGATGTTTTCCAGGAAAGTGCCACCCTCCTCGCTCTTGTCAGGATTGGGCGCGCGGAACAGGCGATCATACAGACGCACTTCGCACTCCAGACTTTGCGCAGCCGGTACCCAGTGAATAACGCCCTTGACCTTGCGGCCCTCGGGATTCTTGCCCAGCGTGTCCGGGTCGTAGGAGCACAGCAGCTCTACGATGTTGCCATCGGCATCGGTTACCGCTTCATCCGCGCGGATCACATAACTGC
>NZ_VTTI01000002.1:126411-132316 GCF_008641105.1 Halopseudomonas salina | reverse complement strand
CACGCAGGCGCACTTCACCACCGGGCAACAGGCGTTTGTAGCCCTTGGGCGGATCGACCATGAAGTCATCCTGGTCAATGTAGATCTCGCGGCTGAACGGCAGCTCGCGGGTACCGATATCGGCCTTTGGATGACGTGGCAGGTGCAAATCTTCAACCTGGCCCTCGGGGTAGTTGGTAATGGTTACCTTGAGCGGACGCAAAACGCACATGGCGCGCGGCGCGTTGGCATCCAGGTCATCGCGGATACAGAATTCCAGCACGCCCATATCAACCACCGCATCGGAACGGGTTACGCCGATCCGCTCGCAGAAATCACGCAGGGAGCCTGGGGTATAACCGCGGCGGCGAAAGGCGCTTAGCGTTGACATGCGCGGGTCGTCCCAACCGTCTACATGCTTCTCATCCACCAACTGTTTCAGCTTACGCTTGCTTGTGACCGTGTAATTGAGGTTGAGACGGGCAAATTCATACTGCCGCGGCTGGGCCTGCACCGGTAGATTGCTCAGGAACCACTCGTACAAGGGACGGTGATCCTCGAATTCCAGGGTGCAGATCGAGTGGGTCACACCCTCGATTGCATCGGACTGGCCGTGGGTAAAATCGTAGCTGGGATACACACACCATTTGTCACCGGTCTGGTGATGGTGAGCGTGGCGGATACGGTAGAGAATCGGATCACGCAGATTCATGTTCGGCGCGGCCATATCGATCTTGGCCCGCAAAGCCTTGGCACCATCGGGGAACTCGCCGGCGGTCATGCGCGCAAACAGATCGAGGTTCTCTTCGACGCTACGGTCACGGTACGGGCTGTTCTTGCCCGCTTCGGTAAGGTTCCCGCGATACTCGCGCGCTTGCTCGGAGTTGAGATCGCAGACATAAGCCTTTCCCGCGCGAATCAGCTCGATCGCCCAGGCATGCAGCTGATCGAAATAATCCGAGGCATAACGAATATTGCCTTTCCACTGGAAACCCAGCCACTCTACATCTTGCTTGATAGCATCAATGTATTCCTGCTCCTCCTTGGCAGGGTTGGTGTCGTCAAAGCGCAGATGGCAATCACCGCCAAATTCGTCGGCCAGGCCGAAATTCAGACAGATCGACTTCGCATGGCCAATATGCAGGTAGCCGTTGGGTTCAGGCGGGAAACGGGTGACAATCCTGTCATGTTTGCCGCTCTCCAGATCGGCGCGTACAAGCTGGCGCAGGAAGTGTGCGGGTGCGGTGGTTTCCGGTTTGTTCATAGGATTTGCAAGACTCGGTACGGGTGAAGCCGCCGGGGCGTCACGGATTTTGGCTAGGCCATGTTGGCCAAAACGCTTATCATACCGCAAAGTGTCAAGTGCCTGAACGCAGTATGCGTATTGGCGCCAAGCAGAATTCAAATCAAGCCCGAGGACTGAGCAAATGGTTAAGCTGCACACCAATTACGGCGTTATCACCCTGGAACTGTTCGAAGACAAGGCGCCGCAAACGGTCGAGAACTTCAAGCAATATGTCCGCGACGGCCATTACGACAACACCATATTTCATCGCGTGATACCCAACTTCATGGTTCAGGGCGGCGGTTTTGAACCCGGCATGAAGCAGAAAGACACCCGCGCGACGATCAAGAACGAAGCCAATAATGGCGTGAGCAACAGCATCGGCACTGTCGCCATGGCCCGCACCATGGAGCCGCACTCTGCCAGCGCGCAGTTTTTTATCAACGTAGCTGATAATGACTTCCTCAACCACAGCGCGGAAACCGTGCAGGGCTGGGGTTACGCGGTATTTGGCAAGGTGAGCGAAGGTATGGATGTGGTCGAGAAGATCAAATCGGTTCCCACTACCATGCGCGCCGGCCACCAGGACGTACCCGCCGAAGACGTCATCATCGAGCGCGCGGAACTGGCCGAATAAGGCAGATCAATGCGCTATCTGTTTATTTCAGATCTGCATTTGCAACCAGAACGCCCGGATATAACCCGGGCGTTTCTGCATTGTCTCGACACCCGCGCCCGCGAGGCCGATGAGCTGTATATTCTCGGCGACTTTTTCGAGGTCTGGCTGGGCGACGACGAGCAGAGTCCGCTGGCGAACGAGGTCATCAATGCCCTCGCAAAGCTGTCGGGGACAGGGACCCGTATATATGTCATGCATGGCAACCGGGATTTTCTCCTGGGTAGGCGTTTTTGCCGTGCTGCGGGCTGCACACTGCTGCCCGACCCCCATATCGTGCAAATAAATGGTGAGCAGGTGTTACTGATGCATGGCGACAGCCTGTGTACCGACGACCTGGCTTACATGAAGATGCGGCGCTTGCTGCGCAACCCGGTAAGCCTGTTCGTTCTGCGTAACCTCTCGCTGGCCCAACGCCGGAAGATCGGACGTAAATTGCGTAATGAAAGCCGGGAGCAGACCCGCCAGAAACCCAGCGATATAACCGACGTCAACCTCGGCCAGGTAGCCGAAACCATGCGCAGACACGGGGTGCGGACCCTGATCCATGGCCATACTCATCGCCCCGCCATTCATCAACTAGTGATAGACGGTAAGCCGGCGCAGCGCATTGTGCTTGGCGATTGGGACACCGCAGGATGGTGTCTGAAAGTGGACGAAAATGGCTACCGACTCGAGTCCTTCCCCCTAACCTGACCCAAAGGTCGCATTGCATAACATATGCCGTTCTTATTACGCATTTGGAGCAGGTACGGCAGGCTGTTATACTTTCCGGCTAAACGATCACGGAAGATCACTCACATAATCGATTTCAGATCTGGCCTAGAGTAGGAGATACATAGTGGAACGCGAATTCATGGAGTTTGACGTTGTCATCGTGGGCGCCGGGCCTTCGGGTCTCGCCGCCGCTTGTCGCATCAAGCAGCAAGCCGCCGAAGCCGGCCAGGAAGTCAGCGTATGTGTAGTAGAAAAAGGTTCCGAAGTGGGTGCGCATATCCTCTCCGGCGCCGTGTTCGAGCCACGCGCCCTAAACGAGCTGTTTCCTGACTGGAAAGAGCTTGGCGCTCCGCTGAATGTCCCGGTTACCCGTGACGACATTTACATGCTTACCGGCGAAGACAAGTCAGTCAAGCTCCCCGGCATGCTGGTCCCCAAGACCATGCACAACGAAGGTAATTACATTATCTCCCTGGGTAACCTGTGCCGCTGGATGGCCGAACAGGCGGAGAATCTGGGCGTTGAGGTATATCCCGGTTTTGCCGCACAGGAAGCGCTGATCGATGAGAATGGCGTTGTTCGCGGTATTCTGACCGGTGACCTGGGTGTCGACCGTGAAGGCAATCCGAAGGAAGGCTTCTACACCCCTGGCATGGAACTGCGTGCCAAGTACACTCTGTTCGCCGAGGGTTGCCGTGGCCACATCGGCAAGCAGCTGATCAAGCGTTACGACCTGAACTCCGAGGCCGATGCCCAGCATTACGGTATCGGTATCAAGGAAATCTGGGACATTGATCCGGTCAAGCATGAAGAAGGTCTGGTTGTACACACGGCAGGCTGGCCCCTGGAAGTGACCGGCAACGAAAACACCGGCGGCTCCTTCCTGTACCACACCGAGAACAACCAGGTACTGGTGGGTCTGATCGTCGACCTGTCCTACGCCAACCCGCACCTGTCTCCCTTCGATGAATTCCAGCGTCTCAAGCATCACCCCGTGGTCAAGCAGTACCTGGAAGGCGGCAAGCGCGTTTCCTACGGCGCTCGCGCGATCTGCAAGGGTGGCCTGAACTCGCTACCGAAGATGGTTTTTCCCGGCGGCGCGTTGATTGGTTGCGATCTGGGCACCCTGAACTTCGCCAAGATCAAGGGTAACCACACCGCAATGAAGTCCGGCATGCTCGCTGCTGACGCAATCGTTGAAGCGCTCAAGGCAGGCGGTGAAGGTGGAGATGAACTGACTGCCTACCCGGAGAAGTTCAAGTCCAGCTGGTTGTATGAAGAGCTGTTCGGTTCACGCAACTTCGGCCCGGCGATCCACAAATTCGGCGCGCTCATGGGTGGTGCGTTCAACTTTGTCGACCAGAACATCTTCGGTGGCAAGATACCGATGACACTGCGTGACAAGACGCCCGATTATGCGTGCATGAAGAAGGCCTCCGAAGCGCCAAAGATCAACTATCCCAAGCCTGATGGTGTGTTGAGCTTCGACAAGCTGTCTTCGGTGTTCATCTCCAACACCAACCATGAAGAAGACCAGCCGGTTCACCTGACCCTGAAGGATCCCAGCATCCCGATCGGCACCAACCTGCCTTTGTACGACGAGCCAGCGCAGCGTTACTGCCCGGCCGGCGTATACGAAGTGGTCACTCAGGACGATGGTGAGAAGCGCTTCCAGATCAATGCCCAGAACTGCGTGCACTGCAAGACCTGTGACATCAAGGATCCTTCGCAGAACATCAACTGGGTAGCACCAGAAGGTACCGGCGGCCCGAATTACCCGAATATGTAAGCCGCACTATCTGCTGTACGCACCAACAAAAACCCCGGCCTAGGCCGGGGTTTTTGCGTTCAGGAACGACGCATTCCTACTTGGGGAAAGTCTCAGCATCCTGGGATCGTCGAGCTCCTGCTCGATGAAAGCGTTGCAGAGGCTCAGAAGCTCAGTCTGGAACATTCGCGTTGGCTGATACCTGCGTACGAGCAGGAGCTCGAACCGCCCGGGTGTCAGAACGCGTTAGCCACCAGGTCGAGTTCGTCTTTCAGCGCGATTACATCCACTGCCACAGTCAGTTTGTGCTCACCGCCTCCGGTCATCACCCCCTTGAGGGGCGTGACATCGGCAAAATCGCGACCCCAGCCGAGGATGATATAGCGCTCATCAGGGGTGCAGCCATTGGTGGGGTCTATCTCCAGCCAGCCCCAGCCCGGGATGAAAACGGCTATCCAGGCATGGGTAGCGTCGGCACCGACCAGCTTCTCCTGGCCAGGCGGCGGCAGGGTTTCCATATAACCGCTCACATAGCGTGCAGCCAGGCCGAGCGATCGCAGGCAACCAATAGCCAGATGGGCAAAATCCTGACACACCCCCCTTCTGTTGGCCAACACCTCGCTGAGTGGCGTTGCGACAGTTGTAGAGTCCGGGTCGTAGGCAAACTCGTTGAATATGCGCAGATTCAGATCCAGTACCGCATCCAGCATATTGCGTCCGGGCTGAAAGCTATCCAGCGCATAGCGCGCCAGGCTTTCATGCTGATGCACAAAGGGTGAGTCGAGCACATAGAGGCGTGCATCCAGGCAATCACGGTTGCTGAATCGCGGGTCGGCTGTGGTGTCCCTGACCGCCTGCTCCCAGGCGATGGTCGAGAAGAAGTCCTGGGTCGGTCGTGGGCGCGTCTCTATTTCACTGGTGACGCTAACCTGAAGCTCATCATGCAGCGCCTCGAGGGAAAAATACACCACCCGATTACCGAAGAAATCAGTACGCTCGCGCATACGTACGGGCGCGGGAGAAATTTCAACTTGCGACTTGCTGCAATGCTGCCACGCAAGATTGCGAGGCAGAATGCGAGCTTCGTTATGACTTAGACTGGCAGAGCTGCTGTATTCGTAACGCGTGGTGTGGCGCAGCTGGAATCTCATGGAAATTTACTCTACTCGGGTGTTGTTGCCATGCTGCATGGTGACCAACTGGCGAGGCGCTTCGACATGGCTGAAATGACTGTGGGAGACTGCATTCGACAACGCAGACATGGGCTCGATCAGATCATCCAGCAAGCATGTCAGAGCTTCTCGGGCGGACTCGGAATGCTCCAGATCGGCAAGCATATCGATATCCACCAGGTGCAATCGGCTGGTCGCCTGAATAATCAGCCGCTTCTCCAGGTTGCGATACGGCGAGTTGCCCGGCGAAGGCAATTTCTCGACCTGACGCTCCAGCCGCTTGAGCATGTAACCGATGGATCTTGGAT
>NZ_VTTI01000002.1:0-126401 GCF_008641105.1 Halopseudomonas salina | reverse complement strand
TGGCCTCATCAAACAGCAGAAGATCAAGAATGGCCGAAGGATGCAGCTGTGAACGGTAGCGCCGGCGGTACACAGTGAAGTTGTCGGTGGTCGCCAGCACCACCTCCCAGAGCGGAATACCCGGCTGTGCTGCGGTCAGAAGCGCCAATTTGAGAAGCTCCAGACTGCTCAGGGTGCGCTCGATAAAGCGGCCCATATCGAGAAAACGCCAGCCATAATGATGAGGCATTGTCTCGTTGCACAAGCCGAAAAAAGCCGATAGGTCGAGTACCGTTGCTTCCAGATGGCGCTGCCCGGCAACGATTCCCCTGGCCCTGGAAACGCCATTGAAGCGTTGCCGCATGCTGTTGATTGCGCGCCAGCTGTCATCGCCCAAATGATCCCGTACTGCCCGGCTGTTACGCACAAAGTGGCCGAATAGCGCAGGCATGCCATCAGGCTGGTCTTCGGCAAATAACTGCATCAATCGATCGCGTGCCATGAGGTATTCCGCCGAAAATCGCTTGTGGCCAGCAAGCGCGTCAAGCTCCGCCTCTTCGTCCTCTACATCTGGGGCAACGCCCAGCGCAACCAGAAGATCAGGGAGCACATTTGCACCATTTTCCTGTCTGTCATTCTGCAGCAGGCGCCCAAGCGCCTCGCGCAGCAGACGACCCCGTGCGTCAAGACGCTCTCCGTAACGTCCCAACCAGAACATACTTTCGGCAACACGGCATGGCAGGTCCTTGCCGTCTCTGGTTACCACAATAGGGCCCAGAGCTTGCCGCAACATGCTGATGTGCGGCTGCGGCACTGGCGCCAGCACCCAAACGTCCTTTACGGTGCGGCTTTGCATCAGGGGCAGACCAGGCTCCCCGACCCAGGCCAGGCCGCCAGGCATGATCCGATAACTGCGCTCATAGACGGGTTTATCCAGGTCATCAGGTTCCACCAGACTGAAGAACCGCAGTGTCGTGTGCTGACGTTCTACCTCCCGCGTGTCCGGATTGAAACCGGGAGTGACTGCTGATAGCACCGGTCGTTGGGCAGTGAACAGATAGGGCCGACGTTCCATGTCGTGCCGCAAAGCCTGAATCTCCTTGAGGGACATCTGGTCTGCGCGAAAGGTTTTACCCGGTTGGGAGATGTCGCGCAGAATCCACGCATCCAGGGACTTGTTAACCTCCTGCAAATCCAGCCGGTCACCACACCACAGCGTTTCCCGGCAAGGCAGCAGCAGGGTTTCGCCGAGCAGACGCTGACACAACCCAGGCATGAAGGCTGCCAGAGCGGGATGTTCCAGCACGCCGGCTCCGAGCGCATTGGCAATGCGCACTTCGCCGTTGCGGGCGGCCTGAAGCAGGCCTGGCACACCCAGCAGGGAGTCCGGCCGCAATTCCAGCGGATCACACCAGGGATCATTTATCTGCCGCACAATCACGTCGACCTGGGTCAAGCCACCCAGCGTACGTACTGACACCTGGCCGTCGCGCACTACCAGGTCATCCCCTTCCACCAGTGAGAAGTTCATGTAGTTTGCCAGCCAGGCATGCTCGAAATAACCAGCGCTACCGGGGCCCGGTGACAACAGGACGATGTTGGGTTGCTCTTTCTGGGCGCTGGCCATGCTTGCCAGGCACCGGTGTTGGGCTTGCAGAAAGCCGGCCAGGCGCTTGATTGGTGCATCGCGGTAGATACTGGGCAATGCGCGGCTCAAGGTAATGCGGTTTTCCAGCGCGTACCCCGCGCCGGCAGGAGACTGGGTTGAATCTCCGAGTACCTGCCAGCGACCGCGCTCATCACGCACTACATCGGTGCCATGGAAGATCAGTAATGGACGATCGAGTTGAGTAGGCGTGTCGGCAGCGGCGAACAGGTAACCAGGATGGGTGAACACCAGCTCAGGAGGCAACAGGCCTTCATTGATAACCTTGCGTTCGCCATAGAGATCATCCAGCAAGTGCTCGAGAAGCCGGCTACGTTGTTTGAGACCTGCCTCGAGGACCTCCCACTCGGCGGTATCAATCACCCAGGGAAGGCAATCGAGCTGCCAGGACCGCAGTTGACCCGGGTCATCCTCGTAGGGATTAAAGGTAACACCGTTTTCGTGCAGCAGGCTCTGAGCCTCTTCACTGCGCGCAACCAGTGCATCGGTGCCAAGTGCAGCGAACTCATCCATCAACCCCTGCCAGTGGGCACGGGGCTGCCGGTCGCGATCGAGTAGCTCGTCATGCTCCGGGTGACCCGGATATTCGCCGAGCAGCGATTTCAATGCGTGATCCAGACTGCCCGACTGCTGCATAACTGCTTCCTGAAAAGAGCTCTCCGAGGGGACATCCCTGTATCGGCAGAGCAGGGGCATACGTGAGCTAGACTCGTATGCCCTTTGATATAGATAGGGAGGGGCCCGTACCGCGGCCCGGCAGAATTATAAACCAGTGACGGGCACGCGGGCACGGCGCAGATCGAGAGTATGCGGATATTCCTGGCCAGGTGCCTGCACAATGCGACCAAAGGCGCCCTGAGTATGTCCATGGGACCAGAAACGGGTCATACGCCTTGCTTCAGCCTCATTGGCGTTTACCGGGAAGGTCTCATAGTTACGGCCAGCCGGGTGCACCACGTGGTAGGTGCAGCCACCCAGGGATCGATTGTTCCAGCTGTCTACCAGATCGAATACCAGAGGTGCGTGCACCTGAATCATGGGATGCATTGCCGAGGGCGGCTGCCAGGCACGATAGCGTACCGCAGCTACCGCCTCTCCGGGCTTTTCGGTTGCCTGCAAGGGGATCTGATAGCCGTTGCAGGTAAGAATATGACGCGCCGGATTGAAGTCCTGCACCCGTACTTCCATCCGCTCAACTGAAGAATCCACATAGCGCGCGGTACCGCCACCACTGACCTCTTCACCCAGTACATGCCAGGGTTCGATAGCCTGGCGCAGTTCTATACCCACTCCCTGATAACGCACCTCCCCAACCCGGGGGAAACGGAATTCAAGAAATGGCGCGAACCACTCTTCATCAAAAGCAAAACCATGCTCGCGCAGATCCGCCAGGACCTCGCACAGATCCTCCCAGATAAAGTGCGGCATCATCCAGCGATCATGCAGAGCGGTACCCCAGCGTGCCAGGGGCTTGCGATAGGGCTTTGACCAGAAACGTGCAACCAGGGCCCGAATCAACAACTGTTGCATAAGGCTCATCTGGGGATGTGGCGGCATTTCGAAACCGCGCAGCTCCAGCAAACCAAGGCGGCCGGTTGACGTATCAGGGGAATAAAGCTTGTCGATACAGAATTCGGCGCGGTGGGTATTGCCGGTAATATCGGTCAGCAGGTGGCGCAACAGTCGATCAACAATCCAGGGCTGGGGTACCTCACCCTCGGGCATTTGTGACAAGGCTATCTCAAGCTCGTAAAGAGCTTCGTGGCGGGCCTCGTCAACACGGGGTGCCTGGCTGGTAGGGCCAATAAACAAGCCGGAAAAGAGATAGGACAGGCTCGGGTGGTGCTGCCAGAAAATCAGCATGCTGGCCAGCAGATCCGGCCGACGCAGAAACGGCGAGTCGGTCGGCGTGCTGCCACCCAGTGTCACATGGTTGCCACCGCCTGTCCCGGTATGGCGTCCGTCCAGCATGAACTTCTCACTGCCCAGGCGCGTGAGCCTGGCTTCCTCATAGAGAATCTCGGTATTGGTTACCAGATCCTGCCAGTTGGTTGCCGGCATCACGTTGACTTCGATAACGCCCGGATCCGGTGTGATCATGAATTTTTCAATGCGCGTGTCGGAAGGTGGCGCGTAGCCCTCGATGCATACCGGCAATTCCAGATGGGCAGCTGTCTGTTCAATAGTGGCAAGCAGTTGCAGATACTCTTCAAGCTGCGTCAGTGGCGGCAGGAACACAAACAGCTTGCCATCCCGCGGCTCCAGACACAGCGCAGTGCCAATCACGCCCTCTTCCGCCAACTCGGGAAGTTGCTCCTGCCAGTCCTGGCCTTGTCCCTGGTGGTGCCGGCCGTCATTCTCAGCGGCTGCGGCCTGCGACTCGCTGTAGCGACTGGCCACTTCACCGTGAATGTCAGCCAGGGCTGGTGGCGCCTCAAATAGAGAGCGAGGTTGCGGCTCCTCCAGCTTGCGCAGTGGCAGGGCCGAGAGCGGCAAGCGCAACCCCATGGGCGAGTCACCTGGCACCAGATAGAGATTTTCCCTGCGTACCGGCCACTTGCTGCTCTGCCAGCTATCCTTCTTCGCGTCCCGTGCCAGGGGCAAGGCCAGCCCGGTCATTTCATCCAGGCCACGTTCGAGCAAACGCACCAGACGCGCGCGCGCCTCATCATCCTTGAGGTCATTATCGGCAAGACCCACATCGCTCGGCTGCTGTTGTTCCAGCCACAGGTAGTAGTAGGCATCCTCGTAGCAGGGAATAAGGTAACGCTCGTCCAGTCCCAGACGCTTGACCAGTTCCCGCGCAAAAGCGCGGGTCTGCTCCTCGTCCACCTGATAATCGCCATTGATGTCCGCCAGCCACTGGTCATCCTGCCACATGGCCTTCCCGTCCCGACGCCAGTAACAGGCAAGCGCCCAGCGCGGCAAGGGTTCACCCGGATACCATTTGCCCTGCTGATAATGGATGAGCGATTGCGGGGCGTAGTGGGGGCGCAAACGCATGAGCAGCTTTTCGGCAAAGGCTCGTTTGGTCGGACCTTGTGCTGCAATGGTCCATTCTGGTGCATCCATATCGTCGATTGCCACAAAAGTGGGCTCACCACCCATGGTCAAACGCACATCCTGATCAACCAATTGCCTGTCGACCTGGTCACCCAGGGATTTAATCTGCTCCCACTGCTCTTGCGTATACGGCTTGGTGACCCGCGGGTCTTCATGAATGCGGGTCACACTCATTGCAAAGTCAAAACTGACTTCACAGGGCTCCGAGGCACCGGTAATAGGGGCCGCGCTGGACGGCTCAGGCGTAGCCGCAAGTGGGATATGCCCTTCCCCGGCGAACAAACCGGAGGTGGGATCCAAACCTACCCATCCAGCACCGGGAATAAACACTTCGGTCCAGGCGTGCAGGTCTGTGAAGTCCACCTCGGTACCCGAGGGCCCATCCAGCGCTTTGACGTCCGCCGTCAACTGGATCAGATAGCCGGAAACAAAGCGCGCCGCCAGTCCCAGCTGCCGGAAAATCTCTACCAGCAACCAGGCCGAATCACGACAGGAACCACGCTTGAGCTGCAGTGTTTCCTCTGCGGTCTGTACGCCGGGCTCCATACGGATCAGGTATTCGACATCCTCTGAGAGTCGCTGATTGATCGACACCAGAAAATCCGTGATCGGACGTTTTTCCATGGACAGCGTCTGCATCCAGGCCTTCAATAGCGGGCCCTTGGCCTCCTTCTCCAGATAGGGTCCCAGCTCCTTGCGCAGGGCTTCGGGATAGCTGAATGGAAAGTACTCGGCGTATTCTTCAACGAAAAAGTCGAAGGGATTGACCACCGTCATGGGTACAACCAGCTCAACATCCACATACAGGTGGTCAATCTTGTCGGGGAAAACCACCCGCGCCACATGATTGCCAAAGGGATCCTGCTGCCAGTTGATGAAGTGCTCGCCACCGTTCACTTTCAGGCTATAGGCGTCTATCGGCGTGCGACAATGGGGCGCAGGCATCAAACGGATCTGATGGGGGGCGACCGCAACGGGCTTGTCAAAGTCGTAACGGGTCGAATGCTTGAGTGCAACACGGATGGTCATGAATCGCTTCCCGGATCAGAAATAGTTATCCCTTCCAGCATAGCAACCCCTGTGCCAAATGCCCGATAAAACCTGACTCATGCAGGAATGCCCGACGCACGTTGCTAACTGGTGCTAGTCTGATACCAACCAGAGGTTACCGTTATGTTATCCGTCGGAGAGGCCCCCGGCATCGCCGGTCACACGCTGGTATAGCAATTGCATCACTGGAAACCAACATCACGGAGCGGACAGAGTAGCCTAATGAGCAAAGTTAACTGGGAAAACTACGCCTCCAAAGGCTTTTTCGACGAGCTGATCGCAGGGCCTGGCAAACCCCGACCAGAAGCAGCCATGTTATGCCAGTACCTGGCAGAGCTCGACTCACGGGAAATAACCGAACACAAGACAGCTGCCGAAGTAGCCATACAATTGATGGGGATCACCTTCACCGTCTACACCGAAGGCAGCATGATCGACAGGGCCTGGCCCTTCGATATCGTGCCGCGGATTATCGCCCTGAGCGAGTGGCAGAAGACCGAAGCAGGTCTCAAGCAACGAGTACAGGCGCTGAATATGTTCATTGATGACCTGTACCACGATCAGAAGATCATCAAGGACAAGGTATTCCCAGCCGAAATTCTGGAGAAGTCAGTCAACTTCAGGCCGCAGTGTGTCGGCGTCCATCCCCCGCATAACGTCTGGGCGCACATCTGCGGCTCCGACCTGGTGCGTGATAACGATGGCACCCTGTATGTGCTGGAAGATAATTTGCGGGTTCCATCAGGTGTGTCCTACATGCTGGAAAACCGCAATGTCACCAAAAGGGTCATGCCCGAGCTGTTCGCCGGAGGTCGTATCCAGCCGGTCGACGACTATACCTCCCAGCTATACGACATGCTGGCGTCGATGTCTCCGCGGCCCGGTGACGACCCCTGCATAGTGATTCTGACCCCCGGGATCTACAACTCCGCCTATTACGAGCATGCCTATCTTGCCCAGCAGATGGGCGTTGAAGTGGTCGAAGGCTCGGATCTCGTGGTTGGCGAGGACGACTGTGTCTATATGCGCCGCATCGACGGCCTGAGCCGGGTCGATGTGATCTATCGCCGCGTAGATGACATGTTCATTGACCCCGAGGTGTTCAACCCTGACTCCATCCTTGGTGTGCGCGGCCTGATGCGCGCCTGGCGCAAGGGTAATGTGGCCCTGGCCAATGCGCCGGGTGCTGGGGTGGCCGATGACAAGGTGGTATATGCCTTCGTACCGGCGATCATCAAATATTATCTCGATCAGGAGCCCTTGCTTCCCAACGTGCCCAGTTACCTGTGCATGTTCGACAAGGATCGAGAATACGTGCTGGCCAACCTCGACAAACTGGTGGTCAAGCCCGCCAACGAGTCGGGCGGCTACGGCATGCTGATCGGTCCACACTCGACCAAAAAGGAACGGGACAAGTTCGCCGAGCTGATCAAATCTGATCCACGCAATTACATGGCGCAACCCACACTGAGCCTGTCGACTTCACCTACACTCTGCGCCGATGGAATGGAGCCAAGGCATGTGGACTTGCGTCCGTTCATTCTCTCCGGTGAAAGCCCCTGGGTCACCACCGGCGGACTGACCCGAGTTGCGTTGACCAAGGGCTCCCTGGTGGTGAACTCATCACAGGGCGGCGGCAGCAAAGACACCTGGATCGTCGACCTGGCGGGGAACTGATTATGCTTTCAAGAGTTGCAGAAAACATTTACTGGCTGGCTCGTTACGTTGAGCGCGCGGAAGATACAGCCCGCCTGCTCAGCGTGAATAGTCACCTGCTGTTAGACCTGCCAAAGCCGACAAAATTGGGCTGGAGCGAGATTATTGCCATTACCGGCAATGACGAGCTGTTCGATGAATTGTACGACACAAGGGACGAAGCCAACGTCTTGTCGTTCATGTGTGGCGACGTCCGTTATACCGGCTCGATTTTGAGCTCCCTGGCTGCCGCCAGGGAAAATCTGCGCACCACCCGCGAGATCATTCCTCGCGAAATATGGGAAGAAATCAATCAGCTGTATCTCAACGTCAAGGAACAGGTTGAAGCAGGCATCACCCCGCGGCGACGCGATGCTTTCCTGAGCAGGGTCATCCGCAGTTGCCAGACGGTCAACGGTCTGGTTGAAGGTATGCTCAGCTATACGCAGGCACGTACCTTCCTGATGCTCGGCCGCCAGCTTGAACGCGCAGACATGACCACCCGGATCATCGACGTGCGCTCAGCCAACCTATTGCCGCGCAGCCCGGATGACCTGACGCCCTTCGAAAACCTGCAATGGATGAGCGTGCTCAAGTCCTTGAGTGGCTTTCAGATGTATCGTCAACATGTTCGACTGCGCATCCGCGGACCGGATGTCCTGCAGTATCTTTTGCAGGATCGACGCTTTCCACGCGCCGTAGCGTGCAGCCTTGAGCGGCTGGCGATAGCGCTGAAGAGTCTGCCAATGCACGAAGCAGCCCTTGAAGAAGTGGAAAACTGCAGAACGCATATTGCCAATGCGGAAATTATTCGGATGGCGGCCGAGCCTGATCTGCTTCACGCTTTCGTTGACGAAATACAGATCGACTTTGACGAGGTTCATGAGGCGATACGCCGTACCTACTTCGCCCAACCGGAGGAACCTGGGCAAACTAATGCCCAGAATCAGGGTCAGAGTGCTAGCGAGGGCCAGAGCCAGAGCCAGACCCAGTCAAGGTAACGCCGCCCCATACCGGAAGCAATTGCGAAATGAGCTATTTTGATCAGCTGGTAAGCCGTAGCGAAGGGCACCAGCTCTTCGATTATCACCCTAACGGCCACGTGCAGAAGTGCCAATGTGGCCAGGCGATATTCTTTGACAATACCCACTGCCTGCGCTGTGGAGCCGAGCTGGGCTACCACCCCGAGCAAGGGATGCTCTGCGCCCTGAAAGCAGGCGAAGACGGCGTTCAGTGGCGAGTGGAGACGGCTGGCCCGCTCAAGGGCAAGCTATTCTACCGCTGCCAGAATCTCACCAGCGCTGCCCAGTGCAACTGGTTGATTACTGACCCGCAAACAGCGCCCTTTTGCACCGCTTGCGCGCTGAACCTGGTCGTTCCCGATCTGAGCGTATCGGAAAATGCCGAATACTGGCACCGAACAGAGGAAGCCAAACGCCGGCTGATTGCCCAGTTGGTCATGCTCGGATTACCTACAGTTTCCCAGACGCTCGACCCTGAGCAAGGTCTGGGCTTCAAACTATTACGTCAGCAGCAAGGTGGGCCCGCTGTCATGACCGGGCATATGGATGGCGTGATTACCCTCGACGTTATCGAAGCTGACCCTGCCCATCGGGAACAAGTACGGCAAAACATGCACGAGCCCTATCGGACACTTGTCGGTCATTTTCGTCATGAATCCGGCCACTACTACTGGGACCGGCTGGTGCAGAACAGCCCCTGGCTGGATACTTTCCGTAACCTTTTCGGCGACGAGCGCCAGGACTATCAGCAGTCACTGCAAAAACACTACAACGAAGGCCCGCCGCCCAACTGGAACAACACGTTCATCAGCAGCTATGCCGCCTCCCATCCATGGGAAGACTGGGCAGAAACCTGGGCACATTACCTGCACATGACTGACACCCTGAACGTGGCTCTGGACTTCGGGATCCGACTGGACAACCTAGAGCTCAAGCCTGACCAGTTCAAAAAAAGCCAACTGGATGGATGTGCACGGGGTAATGATGACCAGACAGCCTTTTTGTCATTCATCAATCGCTGGGTACAGCTTAGCAGCGTCCTCAACGTGCTGGCACGCAGTATGGGCCAGTCGGATATCTATCCCTTCGTGCTTACCGTACCCAGTCTGCGCAAGCTCTACATGGTGCACAGCGTCGTCGCAGACTACACCAACCCGCTCTGATCAGGCCGCCACAATGGGGATCAGCGTGGGAACCAGTTGCGGCTCAAGGGGCATGAATGGCAACGGCGGCAACCCGTGACGAGCTCGGGCCCGCTGACAATCGGCGTTGGGCTGACCGTCTTCGCCATGCCAGGCAAATTCCCGGCAGCTGGAGGACCGCTGCTCGTAGATATTGCAACGCACGCCCTCGCCTACGGTACCCAGCAATGCAGTGCAGCGCGGAATCGGCTGATTGGTGCCCTGCATACAGCTCAGGTGGGGTGAAATCTGTTCCGTCAGATGGCCGGGTACCAGACCGCCTTCAGTGGCGTCGGTCTCTCCCCAATAGAATGAAACCCTGAAAGTGGCACAACAGGCGCCACAATTCAGACAGGGCGAGGGGGTGTTCATGGCATTGCTTTACTCATATGGCTGCGGTGAACGACTTGTACAGTGTCTCCAGCCCTTTACACAAGGGGTCTGAAGCCGTTTCATCAAGTATTTTTTACAGCCTCGAAACGAGTAGATCACTCAGCGCTCTGACTGATCATTCAGCACACCGTCAAGCCCCCGAAAAGCCCTGATAAAAGGTAGTATCAAAACTTCTAATAACCAGAGCCATGGATAAACGCATGTCTGATTCAGCCATCATCGCCGGGATGCACACCGATCGCCTGAACCGTATCGCGACCCATATCGATCAAGCCTACCTGCAGCCGGGCAAGCTGCCAGGAGCCCTTACCCTGGTCGCTCGTCGAGGCGAGATATGTTTTCTGCATGCCCAGGGTCTGATGGACGTGGAGCGCAACAAACCCGTTCAGCGAGACACCCTGTTCCGGGTGTATTCGATGACCAAGCCAATGACCTCCCTCGCGCTGATGCAAATGTATGAGCAAGGCCGTTTTCTCCTCGACGACCCGGTGCACAAATACATTCCGTCCTGGGCCAATCTGCGCGTATACAAGGCCGGTGTGCATCCCCAGTTCATGACAACCCCTGCCCAGCGACCGATGACCATCCGCGACCTGCTGACGCATCAGTCGGGGCTGACCTACGGATTCATGAACCGCACCAATGTGGACGCAGCCTACCGCGCTTTGAAACTCGACGGAGGCGCCGGCCTGACGCTGGAGAAGCTGGTTGACGAGCTGTCACGCCTGCCGCTGGAGTTCTCCCCGGGCAGCGCCTGGAATTATTCGGTATCCACCGACGTGGTTGGCTATCTGGTTCAGGTACTGTCGGGCATGACCCTCGAAGAGTATTTCGCCGAGCATATTTTCAAACCGCTGGGTATGCAGGACACCTTTTTCACTGTGCCGGCAGACAAGATAGAACGCTTTGCCGCCTGTTATCAGTATCAACCCGGCGACACCTTCAGTTTGCAGGATGATCCGCAGCAGTCTGTATTTACCCGCAGCCATGGCTACCTGTCAGGTGGCGGCGGCCTGGTCTCCACCGTCGATGACTATTACCGCTTCGCCCAGGCCCTGGCCAGTGGCGGTGAATTTCAGGGCGAACGCATTATTGGCCGCAAAACGCTGGAATTCATGCGTCTGAACCATCTGCCGAACAACCAGGACCTGCCCGCCGTCTCGGTGGGCGCGTTCAGTGAAACACCCTACGAGGGCTCGGGGTTCGGACTGGGCTTCTCGGTCAAGACCGATGTAGCCAAATCCCACACCAATGGCTCGGTAGGTGAATACGGCTGGGGTGGCATGGCCAGCACCAATTTCTTTATCGATCCGGTAGAAGACCTGATGATGATCTTCATGACCCAACTCATACCCTCCTCCACCTACCAGATCCGCCAGGAGCTGCGCGCCATCATCAATGGCGCGATAGTGGATTGAGCCGGGATTTTACCCGATTCTGATACCCGCGAACGCGCGGATTGCCAACAGGCCGAAGAGCTGTTGGCAATGCGCCCCTGAAACTGTCATCTGCCTGCAACGCTCGAATGTCATCCTTCGGTAACAATCCCCAGCGATACCCGATATTCATGCCCACACAGTCTACGGAGTCAATCCAGCAGCAGATTCATCGTCACCTTCCGGAGCACCTGCAACTGGAAAATCTATTGCACACAGGTGCGCGGCATCTGCGCTGGCAAACCGTGCACCGGGTGGATATCAACGGGATCGAAATACCCATCAAAGTGATCGAAATGGGCAGCCGTTCGCCCCTGGTACCCGTGATCGGTTTCTTTGGAGGCGTGCATGGGGTTGAGCGTATCGGCACCCAGGTGCTGCTGTCCTGGCTTCACAGCCTGATCCATCGCCTGGACTGGGATGACCAGCTACGGCGCCAGCTTGAGCGCATACGCCTGGTATTCATGCCGATGATCAACCCCGGCGGCATATGGCATCACAAGCGTAGCAACCTCAACGGTGTGGACCTGATGCGTAACGCTCCAATCGATGCGATGGGGGCAGCACCCTGGCTGGTCAGTGGGCACCGGATCAGTGCCCGCCTCCCCTGGTACAGGGGTAAACAGGGAGAGCCCATGCAGGCCGAGTCTGCTGCGCTGGTGGATACCGTGCGTAAACGACTACTCACTGCGCCCTTCTCCATGAGTATCGATTGCCACAGTGGATTCGGGCGTCAGGATCGTCTCTGGTGCAGCTATGCACGCAGCCATCGACCCATCCAGCACATTGCCGAGGTGCTCTCGCTCAAGCGCCTGTATCAGAACACCTACCCCAATCATCACCCCTACATCATCGAACCCCAATCGGTGCAGTACACAACCCATGGCGATCTGTGGGACTACCTGTATGACGAGTCTGTAGAACAGCATCCCGGCAATATATTTCTGCCCTTCACTCTGGAAATGGGATCCTGGCTGTGGGTACGCAAGAACCCTCGGCAGATGCTGGATTACTTTGGCTACTTCAACCCGGTGATCACCCATCGCAAGCGCCGCGTTCTGCGTCAGCATCTGCCGCTGTTCGAATTTCTGCTCGGCGCCAGCCAGTCCTGGCGCAACTGGGTGCCACGACCCTCCCAGCGCGATGCCATAACCCAGGCAGCCATCGCAGAGTGGTTCCTGTAAACCTGCGTCAGGGGCAACACAGAACAATTGTCATATGTGCTCGGCAAACTGCGTGCTCTTTCCAACCGTATGCGGGGCAGGACGATGAAAGGCATGACAAGGCGTGATTTCTTGCGGATATCCGCACTGACAATGGGCACCGTGGCCATTTCTACCGGCCTGCAGGGTTGCCTGAGCAGCAGTGGTAGCAGTAGCAATGACCAGCCGGCAGCTCCCGGCGTTGCCTTTACCCATGGCGTAGCCAGCGGTGACCCCCTGCAAGACCGTATTCTGATCTGGACCCGGGTGAGCCCGGAAGAAGGCCAGCAAGGACCCGTGGAGGTAAGCTGGGAAGTCGCCGAGGATGCCGAGTTTACCCGATTGCTGCACAACGGCAGCACCCAGACCGAAGCCAGCCGCGACTACACCGTCAAGGTCGACGTGCTTAATCTGATGCCCGGACAGACCTACCACTACCGCTTCAGTGCAGCGGGGACGCGATCACCGGCCGGCCAGATGAAAACCCTGCCAGCGGGCAGTATCGGCCAGGTACGCTTTGCCGTGCTCTCATGCTCCAACTACCCGGCAGGCTACTTCCATGTGTACGCTGAAGCGGCCCGCCAGGCTGATCTGGACGCCGTCGTGCATCTGGGGGACTACATCTATGAATACGCTGCAGGGGGTTACGCCAGCGAAGATGCCGTAGCACTGGGGCGGACCCTGGGTGCGGACAATAACGGAGAGTTACTCACGCTAGCGGATTACCGCAAACGCTACGCCCTGTACCGCGGCGACACCGACCTGCAAGCCCTGCATGCTGCCGCCCCCTTTATCGCCGTGTGGGATGATCACGAAGTCGCCAACGATACCTGGACCGATGGCGCAGAGAATCACAACGACGGCGAAGGTGATTTCTCCCAGCGCAAGCTCGCAGCGCTGACGGCCTACTTCGAATGGATGCCCATTCGCCCAGCCAATTCGGACGACGTAGAAACCATCTACCGCAGCTTTGACTTTGGCGACCTGGTCAGCCTGCACATGCTTGATACGCGTATCATCGGTCGCAACGAGCAACTGTCCTATGGCAACTACATTGGCGCTGCAGGCTTTGACACCGCCGCTTTCACCGCGGACGTAACCAACCGCAATCGCACCCTGCTCGGTCAGGACCAGTTGAACTGGCTCGAAGCCCGTATGGCCAGCTCAAACGCCACCTGGCAGGTGCTCGGCCAGCAAGTGTTGATGGGGCGCATGCTACTCCCGGCCGAACTACTCGGCGGACTGCTTGACCCGGCCAACAGCAATCTGGTGGCCTCCTTCTCGGAGCTGGTCAACCTGAAGCTGCGCCTGCAGGCCAACGACCCGACGCTGACCGACGCAGAGCGGGCACGTATCACTACCGTAGTGCCCTACAATCTCGATGCCTGGGACGGTTATGCCTATGAGCGTGAGCTGGTATTGGAAATGGCCCGTTCCATGGACAAGAACCTGGTCGTGCTGGCCGGCGACACACACAACGCCTGGGCAAACAATCTGACTACGGCTGCCGGGCAATCAGTGGGTGTGGAGTTCGCCACCGCGTCGGTGTCATCTCCCGGGCTTGAAGAATACCTCGGGGTACCCGCTGCGCAGATTCCGCAGATTGAACAGGTCCTCACCATTCTGGTAGACCAGCTGGACTACCTGAATGCCGCACAGCGCGGCTACATGCTGGTGACCTTTACCCCCGAGCGAGCACATGCCCAATGGCAGTTTGTCGACACAATCAAGTCGACCAGCTACCAGATCGACAGCGCCCGCAGCCAGGAGCGAGTCTGCCTGCCCGGCGCTGCCAACCGGAACCTGCAGACACCGAGCTGAAAACTGTTACCGGGTCTGGGTGGTCGAGCACTGCCACAGACCCATTTCCCATTACCCATAACGCCCCATTTTGAGGTATAAGGGCGCTATGAAAATCCCAAAACGCTTAGAACCCCTGGTTGAAGATGGCCTGATCGACGAAGTGATCCGTCCGCTGATGAGTGGCAAGGAAGCGGCCGTCTTTCTGGTGCGTTGCGGTTCGGAGATCCGCTGCGCGAAAGTCTACAAGGAAGCTGCCAAACGCAGCTTCAAACAGGCCGTGCTTTATCAGGAAGGCCGCAAGGTCCGTAACTCACGACGCTCGCGGGCCATGGAAAAAGGCTCCCGGTTCGGTCGAGGCCAACAGGAAGAAGCCTGGCAGAACGCTGAGGTAGACGCCCTGTACAAGCTCGATGCAGCGGGGGTACGGGTACCCAAGCCATACGGCTGCTTTGAGGGCGTGCTGCTCATGGAGCTGGTGACCGATGATGAGGGCGGCGTGGCGCCGCGGCTGAATGATGTCTCCATGGACGCAGAGCAGGCGCGCGAGGACCATGCGGTGGTCATGGAGTACGTCAAGCTGATGCTCTGTGCCGGCCTGGTCCACGGCGACCTGTCCGAATTCAACGTACTGGTGGATGCCTACGGCCCGGTGATCATCGACTTGCCCCAGGCAGTAGATGCAGCGGCAAATAACAATGCCCAGTCGATGCTTGATCGCGATGTGAACAACATGACTCAGTACTACGGTCAGTACGCACCGGATCTGCTGGCAACCCGGTATGCGAAGGAGTTGTGGGCCCTGTACGAAGATGGCGAGCTGACGCCCGACACCGAGCTGACCGGCTATTTCAAGGAAGACGAGACCGCCGCAGACGTGGATTCCGTCGTTCAGGAAATCAAGGCAGTCATGGAAGAAGAACGCGAGCGCCGCGAGCGTATACGCGAGGCTGACGAGCAGGACTGAGACAAGGCTCGGTCCTGCGCGCTAGAGGTCCACTTTGCCGCGTAACGACTTGGCCTTGCCGCGGATCTTCTTACCCTCGATGCGTCGCTCCTGGGAGCCTCTGGTAGGCCGTGTGGGGCGGCGGCGCTTCTGCACCGCCACCGCCCCATTGATCAGCTCCTGAAGGCGCTTGATCGCATCATCACGGTTCATTTCCTGGGTCCGGTAGGATTGAGCCTTGATGATAATGACCCCGTCCTTGGTAATCCGCTGATCCGACAGCTTCAGGAGCCGCTCCTTGAAAAAGGGCGGCAGACTGGAGGTGTTGATATCGAATCGCAGGTGAATGGCGCTGGAGACCTTGTTCACGTTCTGGCCGCCCGCACCCTGGGAGCGGATTGCCGTTATATCCACTTCCCAGTCACCCAATTGAACATCGTGGCTTAAATTGATCATGCGCCAAGTTTACCGGCTGAGGGCTGCATGCCAAGGTTTTTCATGCCGCGGGTGATTGCTGCGCAGCCTGCGTCAGAAAGTTGAGCACCCAGCGCATCATCACGTCCGCGTCCACCTCGGCATCGAGTGACGCATGGCCCTGTCGCAACCGTTCATCAGGTATGGCGCCCCGACGCATATCCATCAGGTCCCGTGAATAGGTTTTGCAGAATTCCGGATGGCCCTGCACGCTCATGAAATGGTTATCGTACTGCACAACGTAATAGGGGCAGAAAATGCTGCTGACCAACACCTCGGCAGCGGCATCGGCGGGTAGGCGCATTACCTGATCCTGATGGCTGACGATCAAGTCCAGCTTTTCCTGCCAGGGGTCCATCCAGCTCTTGCGCGTGACCACCTGATTGAATGACACCCCTACACCCCAGCCCTTTTCAGACTTGCCGACTTCGCCGCCAAGCGCCTTGGCCATAAGCTGATGGCCGAAACAGACGCCAATGAGGGGAATGCGCTGGTGCCATAACTGACGCACGAACTCCTCAAGCACATCGATCCAGACCAAGCCATCATTCACACCGAACTTGCTGCCCGTAGTGAAATACGCATCGTGCTCATCCAGACGCTCGGGATACTCCCCGTCCATCACGCGGTAGGTCGTCAACTGCAGGCCCGGTATCTGACCCCGGAGCAAGTCCTCGAACATTTGCGGATAGTTACCATGGGCGGCCTGCAAATCTTCAGCCACATCATCACACTGTAAAAGACCTATTTTCATGTACTTACAACACACCTTTAACTGCGTTTATGAATATTTCTCGATACTTTTTTTCATCATGGGCGATGGGGTTGGTACCTGCAGCCCCATCGACAATCGCCATCTGCGCAATCAGATCTGCGCGGCTTTCGTCTATACCGAGATCGGCCAGAGTATGGACAATGCCCATATCGCTGCGCAGTTTGAGCACCCAATCGAGCACTCCGTCGAACCCGGGTTTCGGCAACTGCAGGTGGCGCGCCAACACCTCCATCTGATCTTCAATACTGCCGCGATTGGCTACCAGCACATAAGGCATCAGCACCGCATTGAGCGTACCGTGGTGCGCATCGTATAGGGCGCCGAGCGGATGCGCCAGCGCGTGCATTGCGCCTAGACCGCGCTGAAACGCCGTCGCGCCCATACTGGAGGCCACCAGCATCTTCAACCTGGCTTCCAGGTCATTGCCGTCAGCTACAGCCCGCGGCAGGTAGTCTCTGATCAAGCGCATGCCTTGCAGCGCAATGGCTTCAGCCATCGGATGAAACAGTGGCGAGCAGTAGGCTTCAAGGTTGTGCGACAGTGCGTCCATGCCAGTGGCGGCGGTGATACCCGGCGGTAAAGCCGTGGTCAATTCCGGGTCGAGAATAACCAGAGCCGGGAGCATTTTCGGATGGAAAATGATCCGCTTGAGCTGCGCGGCTTCATCAGTAATAACGGATGCTCTGCCAACCTCCGAGCCGGTGCCGGCGGTGGTCGGGATGGCAACCACAGGGGCCATACCAGCCTCGTTTACACGCAAAAAGTTATCGCCCACATCCTCGAAATCCCACAAGGGCCGATCCTGTCCGGCCATCAGCGCTATCGCCTTGGCCGCATCCAGAGCCGAGCCTCCACCAAAGGCAATAACGCCATCGTGATGCCCGAGACGGTAAACCACTACACCATCCATCACATTCTGGCCGGTCGGATTGCCCTTGATCGCCGAAAACACCTCCACTTGCAGCCCCTGCTCCCTGCACTGCTGCACTGTCCTGGCCACCATCGGCAAAGCCGCCAGTCCAGGGTCTGTCACCAGTAGAGGTGCACTCATGCCCAGGGCGCGACAGGCATCGGCGAGTTCAGCCACGCGCCCGGCCCCCACCCGCACCGCGGTCGGGTAATTCCAGTTCATCTTGTATTGCTGCATGTCCATCACAGGCCTCACGAAAGAATCTTGAAGTGAAAGGATTTCGGGCGGGTGAGATGCTCATAACCCACACTCGACAGCGTACAGCCCCGGCCCGAGTGCTTCACCCCGGTCCAGGCCAGCGCCGGATCCAGATAGTCGCAGCGGTTTAGAAACACCGTGCCGGTCTGGAGCTGATCAGCCAGCGCCAGCGCAACATCCACATCCTGGCTGAAAATCGCCGCGGTCAGGCCATACTCACTGTCGTTCATCAAGGCGATCGCCTCCTCGTCGCTGCTTACCCGCTGGATGCCCACCACGGGGCCGAAGGACTCCTCGGTCATGATGCGCATACCGTGATTGACGTCAGTCAGGATCTGCGGCGCCAGATAGGCACTGCCCGCCTCGTCCATCGGAAAATGCGCTTCATCAATCAATGCCTTTGCTCCCTGTGAGATGGCATCGGCAATCTGACTGCGAATAAAGGCGGCCGACTCAGGCTTTACCACCGGACCCAGAGTTGTATCCGGATCATCGGAACGCCCAAGCTTGTACCCGTTGACCAGCGCAACCGCCTGCTCGATAAAGGCGTCGTGCACCGAGTCGTGCACGTAGATTCGCTCGATACCGCAACAGGACTGGCCGGAATTGAAGAAGGCCCCGTCCATCGCGGTCTCGACTGCATGGGTTAGATCAGCATCGGCGCGCACGTAGGCCGGATCCTTGCCCCCAAGCTCCAAGCCACTGGATAGGAACCGGCCGGCCATGGCCTGCTCGACTTTTTCGCCACCGCCCACAGACCCGGTGAAAGCCACATGAGCCAGGCCCGGCGACTGAATCAGAGTCTCGGTATCGGCATGATCCATGTGCAAAAACTGAAAAACACCGCCCGGCAGACCGGCCTCGGTGAACGCAGCCACCATGCGTTCTGAGCACAGGGGCGTTTGCGCCGAGTGCTTGAGCAGCACCGCATTGCCCGCCAGCAAAGCTGGAACAACCGCATTGACCGCCGTCAGATAGGGAAAATTCCATGGTGCAATAACCAGCGATACCCCCAGGGGCTCGCGGCGGATAAAACGCTTGAAGCCCTCTTTTGCCGGCAGTTGCAGATCGGCCAGGCTGGCTTCGGCGATATCTGCCATATAGGTCGCACGCTCAACAAAGCCCTTGATCTCGCCAGCGGCAAAGCGGATCGGTCGTCCCATCATCCAGCTTAGTTCAATGGCCAGATCGCTTTCCCGGGAGCTGAATATAGCCACGGCCTTGCGGACAATAGCCACACGTTCAGCCACCGGAACCGTCCGCCAGCGGCGCTGGGCACCGACTGCCAATTCAAGTACCGCCTGGATTTCTTCAGCGGTTGCAAGGTCACGTTCAACGTAAACCGAGCCATCAATCGGCGACAGGGTTTGCAGACGTTTGGTCATCGTAGGCTCCTAGATAATTTCGAAATAACGGTCCAGCTCCCAATCGCTCACATGGCGACGGTATTCACGCTCTTCCCACTCCCGGCTGGCGGCAAAATGCTCGACAAAGGCATCACCAAACAGCTCACGGGCTGCCTCGGACTGTCGCAGGCGTTGCGCTGCGTCCCACAGAGTGCGTGGCAAAGCCAGCTCCGGAGCGTGAGTCATGGCGTAGGCATTGCCTTCCACCGGATCTGTCGGCTCCCATCCATGCATGATGCCGTAGAGCCCGGAAGCCAGCGCAACCGACAATGCCAGGTAGGGATTGCCATCGGCTGATCCCAGACGATATTCCTGCCGCTGAGACTTGTCGCTACCCGGAATCACGCGAAGTGCGGCCGTACGGTTCTCCACTCCCCATGTCGCATCGGTCGGCGCCCAGAAGCCCGGAATCATCCTGCGGTAACTGTTCAGTGTGGGAGCCACCATGCACAGCATTTCCGGCATCAGCCGCTGCTGACCAGCCAGAAAATGCCGCTGCAGCTTGCTCATGCAGTGCTTTTCATTTGCGTCGTAGAATGCTGATTTATATGTATTTTTATCTCGGAGCGAAACGTGTATATGGCCGCTTTGACCAGGGTATTTTCCCGACCATTTGGCCATGAATGTGGCCATCATGCCCCGGCGTTGGGCCAGTACCTTCATGAAAGTCTTGAACAGGGCTGCCTTGTCTGCCGCGGCTTCGGCACCGTCTACGCCAATCGCTGCTTCAAGCACTCCGGGGCCCGTTTCGGTATGCAGACCCTCGATGGGAAAATCCATTTTCTCGCCCATCGCGAGAATGTCGTGGTATAGCTCGGCATGCACCGAGTTGCGAATCATCGAGTAACCAAACCAGTCCGGGGTGAAAGGCGTCAGATCGCGGTAGCCTTTGGCGCGGGCCGACTCGGGCGTTTCATTGAACATGAAAAATTCGTATTCCAGGGCGGCAAAGGGTTCGTACCCCATGCCCTGGCAGCGTTCGATCACCCGCCGCAGGGTACCGCGGGGGCAAACCGCCTCTGCCTGCTTGTCGAACTCGGCAAGAAACAGCAGCATCCCCTCTTCGAAGGGAATATCGCGGCAGCTATGTGGCAAGATGCGCACCGGCGCATCCGGGTAACCGGTATGCCAGCCGGTGTACTGTGCGTTGTCATACAGCTGATCCTTCACATCCCAGCCCAACACCACATCGCAGAAAGCAAACCCATGGTCCAGCGAGGAGAAAAACTTCTCGCGGCTCATGTATTTGCCACGCATAACGCCATCGTTGTCGAACAGCCCGACTTTCACATGGCTGATGCCGCGTTCCTCGACGATACGCCGTGCATCGTCAGCGGTTTTTACTTCCCTGGGCTTGAGCATATTCGTCCCCTACCTGCACCGTCATTCCCGCGCATGCGGGAATCCATTTTCCCATGCCAGTGGCCACGCACGGCTTCAGCCGCCGCGCATGGCACTACTGCAAGCCCTCAACAACGATACGGCGTCCCCGCCTTGGCCATCAGCGCGTTATATTCCTTGAAGATATTCACCACCTTGGCGCAGCGCGGGCTGGTCTTGGCAATCTCATCCCAGAACTTCATCGCCTCTGCTTCCACTGTAGCCCACTCCGCATCCGGAATAGTGGTCAGCTCCAGCTTGCTGCGCCCGACCCGCAGTTGCGCCTCGCCGCCCCAATACCAGTGCTGCCGATAGTAATTGGAGCTGTCCATGCACAGCTTGAACAGGGTTTTGAGATGCTCGGGCACCTCGTTCCACTTCTCCTCGTTGGCGAAGTAGGAGCCGCACCATGCACCGGAAATATTGTTGGTCAGAAAGTAGTTGGTCACATCAGCCCAGCCGACCGTATAGGCCTCGGTGATACCGGACCAGGCAATGCCGTCCAGCTCGCCCGTTTGCAGGGCCACTTCCACGTCTTCCCAGGGCAACGTGACAGGCACCACGCCAAAACGGGTGAGGAATTTGCCCGCAGTGGGGAAGGTAAAGATGCGCTTGCCCTTGAGATCTTCAAGTGACCTGATCGGCTTGACCGTCGAGAAATTGCAGGGATCCCAGGCACCCGCCCCCAGCCAGGTCACGCCCTTTACCTCGCCATAGGCCTCTTCCCAGATCTCATTCAAGCCGTACCGCTCGAACAGGGTGGGCACATCCAGGCTATATCGCGAGGCAAAGGGGAAGTAACCACCGAAAACCGATACGTCTACCGGCGCCGCAATGGAGTCGTCGTCACTCTGCACCGCATCAATGGTGCCACGCTGCATCGCGCGAAACAGCTCACCCGTGGGCACCAACTGGTCGGCGAAATACAGCTCGATTTCCATCTCGCCATTGGCTGCCTTGTTGAAGGCGTCGATAGAAGGTTTGATGACGTGCTCGGCCAGCGCGGGGCCGGCGTAGGTCTGTAGGCGCCAGGTGATTTTCTTGCGCTCCTGGGCGTAGATATGGGCGCTGCCCAGGGTTGAAGCGCCGACGGCACCGGTGACAATTGCTGCGTTCTGTAGAAATTTCCGTCTCGAAGTCATGCTGGTCTCTCCATTGATGTCTTAGGGTTGTACAACCACTTCGTACCACCACATTGCGCTGCAACGGCCAGCATGGTCGGTGCAGTGTCCCTGTCGGGCAGCGGCGTGCGCTGCCGTCAATCTGTCCAGCCAAGACCCCGGCACTCACAAAGCCGGGCCGCATTAAATCAGTCGCCGTAGTGCCACTCGGGCAACCAGAGGGCTATCTGGGGGAAAACCATCACCAGAATCAGCGCCAGCATCATGATCAGCACGAAAGGCGTTACCGATACATAGATGTCGCGCAGGCTGACTTCCGGTGGCGCCATTGCGCGCATGAGAAACAGGTTGTAGCCGAACGGCGGCGTCATATAGGCAATCTGGCAGGTGATGGTATAGAGCACGCCGTACCAGATCAGGTCGAACCCCAGTGCGCCAACCAGGGGTATGTACAGCGGCGCGACAATCACCAGCATCGCCGTGTCGTCCAGAAACATACCCATGACGATGAACGACAGCTGCATCAGAATCAGCACCTGCCAAGGCCCAAGCCCGAGGTTTTCAAGGAAAAAGGTTTCAATAGCGCGGACCGCACCCAGGCCATCGAATACCGCGCCAAAGCACAATGCAGCAAGAATGATCCACATGAACATGCAGCTGATCGCCAGGGTACGGCGCAGAGTCTCTTCAAATACCTTGCGCGACAGGCGTCTTTTCACCAGCGCAGCGAGGGTTGCAGCGGCCGCACCCACTGCAGAGCTCTCTACCAGGCTGGTGTAACCCAGCAGAAACAGACCGGTCATGGCAAAAAAGATGAAAAGCGGCACGATACCCGCCTGCAACAGACGCAATTTTTCCGGCCAGGTAATCTGCTGACGCTCCTCTTCCGGCAGTGGGGGCCCGAGCTCCGGCTGCAGCCGGCAACGGATCGCGATATAGAGGATAAATAATCCGGCCATCAGCAGGCCCGGAAACACGCCTGCCAACCATAACTGACCCACCGGTTGACGGGCGATCATGCCGTAGAGCACCAGCACAACGCTGGGCGGAATCAGAATACCCAGCGAACTCCCCGCCTGTATAACGCCGGTCACCATGATCTTGTCGTAACCCCGGCGCAGCAGTTCCGGTAGCGCAATACTGGCGCCGATCGCCATGCCCGCCACACTCAGACCGTTCATAGCCGAGATGGCCACCATCAAGGCAATGGTTCCAATCGCCAGACCACCATGCACCGGGCCCATCCACACATGAAACATGCGATACAGGTCTTCCGCCAGCCCGGATTCGGAGAGCATGTAACCCATGTAGATGAACAGCGGCAGGGTGAGCAGCGGGTACCACTTCATCAGCTTCATCGCCGAGCTGAAGGCCATTTCCGAACCGCCATCACCCCAGAGCAGCAGTGCGGACGCCACCGCAACAAAGCCAATGGCACCGAATACCCGTTTACCCGTCAACAACAACACCATCATGCTGGAGAACATCAGCAGCGCAATGGCGTTGTGACTCATCGCAATGGCCTCCCCACTGCCTGGGCCACGTCGCGGCAGAGCGTCGCAACGGTTTGCAGCAGCATCAATCCGATACCGATGCACATCACGATCTTGATCGGGGCCATCGGCGGTGACCAGGCTGAATAACTGGTTTCATCGTATTCCAACGCATAACTGGTCGAGGAAATACCGCCGTAAAGCAGGAACACCAGAAAGAAAATCAATAGCAGTATGGTGACTGAGTCGATCATTGCGCGGGTGCGAGGTGCCCAGCGGCTGTACAGCAGATCCATGCGCACATGGGCATCCAGCTGCATGGAATAGGCGCCCCCCAGCAGGAAGTACGCCACCATCAGAAATTGCGCGGACTCAAGGGTCCAGACCGCAGGCTGCCAGAAGGATTTACTCAGGGAGGAATAGAGCAGAACGCCCATCATGACAAAAATCAGATACATCGAACACCGGCCCACGAACCGGGTAATGGCCTCCACTGCCAGAACAAATACCTGAATCGTCCGCATCCCTAGACCCGACAACTGATTTGTTACAGAAAAATATAGTCGAGCCTGACGATAGCGCCAGAAAAAAATCCCAGGTCAATGCTGCTCCTTACCGATATCCTCGTTCCATAGTTCGGGGTTGGCCGCAATAAACGACCGCATCAGCTCAATACATTCCGGGTCCTGCAATACCTCCACCTCCACTCCCCGCTCCCGGAGTAGCGCTTCTTCACCCATGAATGTCCGGTTCTCACCGATTACCACCCGCGGAATGCCATAGAGCAGAATCGCCCCGGTGCACATCGCGCATGGCGACAGCGTGGTATAGAGCGTGGAGGACGCATATACGGACGCGGGTTGGCGACCGGCGTTCTCCAGCGCATCCATCTCACCATGCAGGATCGCACTGCCCTGCTGGACTCGCCGATTGTGCCCACGGCCAATGATCCTGCCGTCGTGTACCAGAACCGAACCAATCGGGATTCCCCCCTCGGCCAGGCCGGCACGGGCTTCGTCTATGGTGGCGCGCATAAAAGTGTCTATGTTTGGCATGTTTCACCTCCTATCCTTAGAACAAATATAGATACAGAGTCGCATTTTCGATGCGTTCCACACTATAGGCTCGAGTGATTTCCCATTAAGATGGCGGCATTCTTTTCTCATCCAGGAACCCAGATGCAATCCTATCTGCCCCAAACCAACCGATCCTACTCCACAGCTGTGCAATGGCTGCTCGGCGCTGCGGCATTGGTCATTGTGCTGGGTGGCCTCAAGGCGATCAGCCATATTCTTACGCCTTTTCTGTTGGCGGCCTTTCTGGCGATTATCTGTGCGCCGCCGTTGAGCTGGATGCAGCGGCGTGGTGTGCCCGGGCCGTTGTCGGTATTGGTGTTGTTTTCGGTGGTGGGCTTGACCTTTTTCCTGCTATTTCTGGCCCTGAAGGGTGCGGCTGAGAGCATGGCAACCCAGGCGCCGTTTTATCAGGCGCGGTTTGTCGGCTGGACGGTTGAGCTACGGGAAATGATCGCCGCACGGGGTCTGCCTGCCGAGCTTTTGCCCGCTACCGTGCCGCTGCCGGCGACCGCGACCATTACCGGGGTTGCCCGGGATCTGGCCGGTGGGCTGGGGCAATTCACGGCCAGCACCCTGTTGGTGTTGCTGGCGTTCATGTTCCTTCTGCTGGAAGAACGCACCTTTGCCGGCAAGCTCAATGCTGCCTTTCCGGGGCGCAGGCGTGCACGTGTGCGCGGAAGACGCTTCCTGCGTTCGGTGTATCGCTATCTGGTGATCAAGACTGCGGCAAGTACTGCAACCGGGGTCATCGTGGGTATCGGACTGACCTTCATGGGCGTCGATTTTGCCGTGCTCTGGGCGATCGTAGCCGGCCTGCTCAATTTCATTCCTACGATCGGTTCGATTATTGCTGCGATACCCGCAGTTCTCATCGCCATGATGGGTATCGGCCCGGTAGAAGGGTTGCTGGTGCTGGCATTGTATGTGGCGGTCAATACGGCTATCGGCAGCGTCCTTGAGCCGCGCCTGATGGGTCGCAGCCTGGGGTTGTCACCACTGGTGGTGTTGATTTCGTTATTACTCTGGGGCTACGTATTCGGCCCCATAGGCATGCTGTTGGCGGTGCCGCTGACGATGATTGCCAAACTGGCCTTGGACTCCTCCCCCCAGACGCGCTGGGCGGGCATCATGATGAGCGATACTGCCAAACGGGTTCGCAATTGAATTCCCCGGTTAGTGCCCGGCGGTGCGTTCTGCGAGCATAGCCGCGCTCTCGGCCAGCACCATCGCCTCAGTAATTGCGCCACGCTCTACCGCTATGACCGCTTCGGCGGCCAATTGCGCCGTTTCTCCGGTCTGCGGTGCTTTGCGCAACAGGTCCGCTACCTGATGCAGCTGTTCCGCGGCACCGCGCATACCCCGGCTTCGCTCGATATTGGCACGTGACTCGACCAGGCTTATGGAACGTTCCATGCGTTCCTGGGCATGCATTTCCGGGTCGGCAACGATATGTTCTGCCTCAGCGGCAACGATCGGCGCCTGTTGCGCCTGGACGCCGAGGCTGATGCTGATTCCCAGTAATCCCGCGAGAAGCAGCGGGTGGCTGATGTGATTCATGGTGTGGTGCTCATTCAGAGATTATTATCTATTCGAGCACACACCCTTGCCGAAGGTTCCGCCACCTATCGCCAACCCGGCACGCCTTGTCGGATTACCCTGGAAAAGTTCTTGCTGTGCCCAGCCTCCCTGGCCCGAAGCGTAATGCGTCCAGCCTGGCGCAACTCGGCCATGGCCACATCCGGCTGCAAACCGCCCATCTTCTGGATATAGGACGGCAAATACCCAGAAAGCAGCAGCCGGTAGTCAAAGGGTAAGCCGTCGACAATCGACTGCATCATCTTGAACACCAGTGTGGTGCAGTTGGCGGTGACCGTTTGATAGAACCGCGGCTGTTCGGCCAGCCGGTTTGCCTGATTCACATAGGCAAGAAACAGCGAGCGCATGGCGGCATCGGACAATTCGACGCGGTACAGATAGGCATCCTCACCGCGCACATTGGTGCGTACGTGAATCACATCACGCTCGTCACTGGCGATGATGGCGAGCTCGAATTGCTTGAAGAAGCCGCCAAGCTCGGAGAACACCTCGGTCTGCTCACGCCGGACCTCCACGGTGAAGGTAATGAACCGGCCATCACTGAAACCGAACGACACCAGAATATGGGCAATGGCCGGGATACCCCAGTAGGACGTCACCACGTCCACCGACGCCAACTGGTTGAGATCGTACTGGCGCGTTTCCCAGACGGTGTCGTAATCCTGATCACTGCGCCAGCTGAAGTTACGGACATTGTGCAGAACAACAGTGCTGCCCTGCACCTCTCCCGTGGTGATATGCGCCAGATCGTCTGCCCAGTCGCGGTCGTGGCTAGGTTCGAGGCTATTCCACCAGAACAGCAGCCCTGCAAAGGCAATGACATAGATGCCAATGCCCAGCCACGCCGACCCTTTCCACGCCAGCCAGATGAGAAGAAGTGACCCGACAACCCACAGGCCAGAAAACAGGTAGCGCCCGGCGATGCCCCAGTGCGCCTGAAACCACAGGGCCAGAACGGCCCAGAGGCTGCTCAGAATGATAAGGAAAGTGAACACAGACAACATGATGCGCAAAGCAGACCTCTCGTTGGCGATTCTACGGGCGACATGGCGTATAGCCCGAATAGCAGCACTCTACTCCAATTGCGACGTACACATTCGGTTCCCCATCCCTTAGGGACTGCCTGCTCTTGCACCAGGCGCTTGAACAGACGCTGGCCAGAGAGCAGACTACTGGATAGATAACTAGTAGACTTTGATGATGTCGATTCCCACTCCCCCTGAACTCAGCCCCTTGTACTACCTGGACAACTTCCGTGTTGCCCTTGCCTGGGTGCGTGAGCGTTACAGCGATCTGCTGGAGGCGGATGAGCTGGCGTTCATCAGGCAATTTGACGGGCTGGACACTCCGGCCCAGGCATTGCTGGTGCGCCTGGTCATGCGCAAGGGTGTGCACTTTCGTGCAAGCAAACTGAATTACAGTGAAATTGGTCCCACAGCCCAGGCCGCTGCGCCGCTATGCGCGCTAGGTTGGCTACGTACCGATGGCGAAATCGATATGGGCGAGCTTTTCTCGCTGCTGCGCAAGGATGAGCTTGTGGCTCAGTTGCCCGCAGCCGCAACGCTGCGCACCAGCACCAAGGGCGCCATCTTCGAAGCCTTGAGCGGCTCCTGCACTGAAGGCTTCAATACCGAACCAAGGCCCTTTGCCCAGTGGTGCGCAGGCAGCGAAGAGACCATTTACAGCCTCACAATCAATGATCTGTGTGATCGTTTGCGGCTGATGTTCTTCGGCAATCTGAACCAGACCTGGGCCGAGTTTGTACTCGCCGATCTGGGGATCTTTCGCTATGAGGCGGTGGATATTCCACCCCAATCCCGCGGCTTTCGCTGCAGGAGGGATATTGACGATTTCCTGCATCTGCATGCCTGTCGTGAGGCATTCGAAGCCGGCAGGCCAGTTCAACAGGTTGAGCAGCAGGTCGGCGATTTCTCCAGCCCCAATCCCTATCTGCAGGAGCGTCACGGCAAGCTGCTTTACAGAATGGCGCGGCAACTGGAACGTGAGGGCGCGCTGGTATCCGCACTCGCACTATACAGCCGTTGCCATTACGCCGGAGCCAGGCAGCGACGCGTGCGCATTCTCGAAAAACTCGCCCATCACGAAGAAGCCCATGCCCTGGCAACGCTGGCCATGGCCAATCCGGAGAGTGAGAGCGAATTGCAACTGGTCGAGCGAGCCCTGGGCAGGCTGTCGCGCAAGCTGGGCCAACCACGTCAGCGCGCTGCGGCGGTCAAGGATCATAAGCGAATGGATCTGTTGCTCCTGCGCCCCGAACACGGCTCGGTTGAGCGCGCGGTCAGTGAGCAACTCGCCACGCCCCAGGCACCTGTGTATTACGTGGAAAACGCGCTGATCAGCAGCCTCTTTGGTCTGCTCTGCTGGGAGGCGATATTCGCACCCTTGCCAGGCGCATTCTTTCATCCCTTCCACAGCGCCCCTGTGGATCTGCATAGCACCGACTTCTACCGGCGCCGGGAAGATCTGTTTCGCGGTTGCCTGGCGCATCTGCAGGCAGGTACCTACCCGCAGGTGATTCGCAACAACTACATGGCAAAACAGGGTATTCAGTCGCCGTTTGTCTACTGGGGGCTGAGTCCGGAGGTATTGGACCAGGCCCTGCTGTGCCTGCCTCCCGCGCACCTGCAGCAGTGGTTCGAGCGCATGCTGCGCGACATACGCGCCAACCGCACAGGCATGCCGGATCTGATCCAGTTCTGGCCCCAGGAAAAACGCTATCGGATGATCGAAGTAAAGGGCCCCGGTGATCGGCTGCAGGACAATCAGCGCCGCTGGATCGCCTTTTGTGAGCAGCACGGTATGCCCGTGGATGTGTGCCATGTGCAATGGGCCGAGGCATGAGTTATCGCGTTGCCGTGCGCAGCCTTTGTGAATTCACCGCCAAGGAGGGTGATCTCGACCTGCGCTTCACGCCGGCGCCCACCGCCCAGGAGGGTATGGCCGGGCACCGGACTGTGGCATCCCGGCGAGGTGAGAATTACCTGTGTGAGGTGGTGCTGAGCGGTACCTATGAAAACCTGCATGTCGCCGGCCGCGCCGATGGTTACGACCCCGACCTGAATCTGCTCGAAGAGGTCAAGACGCACCGCGGTGATGTCAGCCGCATTCCGCACAATCACCGACTACTGCACTGGGCGCAGGTCAAGATCTACGGCTGGCTGCTATGTGCGGAGCTGGATCTGGAGGAGGTAGATCTCGCGGTGGTGTATTTCAACGTCATCAGCCAGAAGGAAACGGTGCTGCGCGAGCGTTTCGGGGCGCAGGCGCTACGCGAGTTCTTCGAGCTGCAATGCTCGCGCTTTCTGGCCTGGGCGGAGCAGGAATCAGCCCACCGGGTCGAACGCGACCAGAGCCTGCGGCAGCTGAGTTTTCCGCACCCAAGTTATCGCCGCGGCCAGCGGCAACTGGCCGAGGCGGTATACCGGGCAGCACGGGATGGTAAAACGCTGATGGCCCAGGCCACGACCGGTATCGGCAAGACACTGGCTACACTGTTCCCACAGTTGAAGGCCTTTCCCGACCAGCAACTGGACCGCTTGTTCTTCCTCACGGCCAAGACGCCTGGTCGCCGTCTGGGACTGGACGCACTGGCTACCCTGCGCAGCCAGGAAGCGGACATGCCCCTGCGCGTACTCGAACACGTCGCTCGCGACAAGGCCTGCGAGTACCCCGATCGCGCCTGCCATGGCGAATCCTGCCCGCTGGCCCAGGGGTTCTATGATCGTTTACCTGCCGCACGCAAGGCAGCCCTGGCGCTACGCTGGCTGGATCAGCAGGCGGTGCGCAAAGTCGCACTGGAGCACCAGGTCTGCCCCTATTATCTGAGCCAGGAGCTATGCCGCTGGTCGGATGTGGTGGTGTGCGACTACAACTACTATTTCGACATGACCGCCCTGCTCTACGGTCTGACGGTGATCAACGACTGGCGCGTCACCCTGTTGGTGGATGAGTCGCACAATCTAATCGAACGTGGCCGGAGCATGTATACCGCAGAGCTGGATCAGAACAGATTCAATGACTTGCGAAAGGTAGCTCCATCCGGACTGAAGAGCGCGCTGGACCGGGTTGGCCGGCATTGGAACCAGTTGCACCGGGATCAGGAAGCGCCCTATCAGGTATATCCTGCTATCGCCGACCTGTTCATCATCAGCCTGCAGAAGGCAGTTGGCGCCATAACCGATCATCTGACCGACCAGCCCAACGGCAACGACTCAGCCCTGCTGCGGTTCTATCTCGACGCCATGCTTTTCTGCCGTCTGGCCGAAGCCTACGGGCCGCATTCGCTGTTTGACATTTCCCGCCTGCCCTCAAGCGGCACCCGTACCCTGTCCACCCTGTGTCTGCGTAATGTGGTACCCGCGCCTTTTCTGGCACCGCGCTTCGCCGCGGCCCATTCAAGCACCCTGTTCTCAGCCACGTTGAGTCCGGCCGGTTACTATGCCGATCTGCTTGGCCTGTCCGAGGACTACCAGTGGCTTGATGTGGAATCGCCGTTTGAGGCTGCGCAGCTGGACGTGCGGATTACCGGCAATCTGTCTACCCGCTATCAACACCGCGCGACCAGTCTGCAGCCGATCACCCAGATCATGGCCGAGCAGTATGAACGACAACCCGGTAACTATCTGGCGTTTTTCAGCAGCTACGCGTATCTGCAACAGGTGTTCGAGACATTTTCCAGCGCCCATCCGGAAGTCCCGGTGTGGGTCCAGTCACGCAGCATGAGTGAAACCGAGCGCGAGGATTTTCTCAAACGCTTCACCCCGCATTCGCGCGGCATTGGCTTTGCCGTGCTCGGCGGTGCCTTCGGCGAAGGCATCGACCTGCCCGGCGATCGATTGATCGGGGCCTTTATCGCCACCCTCGGCCTGCCGCAGGTAAACCCGGTCAACGAGGAGATAAAAAGTCGCATGCAGAGCATGTTCGGTGCGGGGACCGGATATGACTACACCTATCTGTTTCCCGGCGTGCAAAAGGTTGTTCAGGCGGCCGGCCGGGTCATACGCACGCCGCAGGACAGCGGCGTGATATTTCTTCTGGATGATCGCTTTGGCCAGCGCGCAGTGCGCAGCTTGCTACCGCAGTGGTGGGCACCGGTCGGCCATCGTCTGACCAGCAACGACAGCCAGAGCCGGACCGTTCCAGAGCTGAAATGAAACCGGGCCTGTAAAGACAGGCCCGGTGCTTACCTACTACTGTGCAGAGTCCCTCAGTGACCAGCGTTCTCCGCTGCCTTCTCCTCGCTGTGGAAGATCTCGGAATCCGCATCACCCTTTACGGTGAGCAAACCGACCAGGCCCTTCTCTGCCCGTGCCAGGGCGTGGTCGACCAGGGTGTATTTGCCCGGGTACTCGGTCTTGAACTCCACCATGGTGGCGCCACCAGCGGGCACCAGGGTAGTTTGTACGTCGGTCAGCGGCGGGCTGGTCAGGGAGGCCTGATCATATACCCGGTCAAAGATTTCGCCGATCACATGGAAGCTCGATATCAGATTCGGGCCGCCGACGCCGAAAAAGATCCGTACGTCGTCGCCAACACTGGACTCCATCTTGTACGTCTTGGTCAGCGCGTCCATGGAGCCATTGAACATCATGTGCCCGGGATTCTCGTCCAGCATCTTTTCCAGCGAGAACTCCTGAAGACCTGCGGAACCATGGGCCTGAGCAGTGTAGAGCTCGCCCTGCATCACGTAGAACTCCTTGTCGACCGGCTTCAGACCACCCTCGGGCTCAACCAGAATCATGCCGTACATCCCGTTGGTGATGTGTTGGGCGACCATAGGCGTGGCGCAATGGTAGACATACAGGCCCGGCGCGAGTGCCTTGAACGAGAAGCTCTTGGATTGACCCGGAGCCGCCTGGGTTACTGCTGCGCCGCCGCCAGGGCCAGTCGCCGCATGGAAGTCCACTGAATGGATGTGGGCGCTGTCGATCGAGTTCTTCATGTTGACATTGACGGTATCGCCGACCCGCACGCGAATCATCGGGCCGGGGACGGTGTTGTTGAATGTCCAGAATTTATAGCTGCTGCCATCACTCAGGCGACCCTGTACCTCGGTGGTTTCCAGATCGATATTGACCTCCTTGGGTCCGCGCTTGCCAACCGGCTCGCCCACCTGGCTCGGATTCTTCGAAAGATCGGGGAATTCATTCTCCGGCTGCTCCTGTGGATCGCCCACAATCAGCTTGCCGAACATTCCGGCCGCCTTGTGCCCCGGCAAGGTACACAGGTATTCGAATACGCCACTCTTGTTGGCCCGGAACACAACTGCGGTAGCAGAGCCCTTGCCGCCAATCTGATCGGAGTTGACGTCGAACTCTGGAATGGCCAGGTCATGCAGCGCGCCATCGCCGTTGACCACGTTGATCTGTACAACTGCGCCTTCGGCGACCTTCAGATCGGGGTTGACCTGGCCCTTGGTGGGCCCTGCCTCGCTGACATAGACCAGCTTGCCATCTGCGATATCAGTGCGCAGGGTGAAGGTCACATCGGGAACATAGGCTACGTCTGCGCTGCCGCGCGGATGCTCGGCGAGAGCCGGCACTGCGAATGCTGCGACAAACCACAGCATGAGCAGGGAAAGGAAGGTTTTCATGATCAGAACTCCATTAACCCGGGGATGGGCAATCTGGTTGCCCGTGTCCCAAGGCTACGCGTGGGCTGATCGGGAAAAATTGATACTGGTCAATTGTGAAAAATTGTCTGCAATGAGCAGTCTGCTGCTACATTGAAATTCCGCTTTCACCGCGCTGACTCATATTCACTCAATACCTGGCGGCACCCCGGCCCGACGCCTTCGCCCATACCCGCGTCCACCCAGGGCAGAATTGCCAGTGGCGGAGCCACCGCCAGGCCGATAACACTGGCAACCCCCCTGGCGAACAGCTCGGTACTGGTGACCTCGACACTGGGAGAATCCAGCGTGCCTCGCAGCATTACCGGAGAGTTGGCGGTAAATACGCTGACATCCTTGGGGTGGCCCTCGAGCTCCATATCGATCTGCTCGGTGCTCAGGTCAATAGATCCTTTACCGGTAAAGTTGCTGTCGTCGGTATCCATGAACAACTGCGACAGGTCCACCATCCCTCCATCGGCCTGCAGCCGAACGTAGGCACAACGGATCGGCACCTGATCGGCCTCGGCCAGGGCGGCCACCAGGGCCTCCCCTGCGTCCAGGCCCAGCAGTTCCAGGGCCAGCATATCCAGATGCCCGCCTGACATTGCCAGTTCCAGCTGGCCATCCGCGCCAGCCATGAAATCAGCCATCGATAGCCCGGTGAAACTCATATCCGCCTTCCCGCCGATGATGCCAGCCGAATCCCGGGCAACGTCTGGAAAATCGTCGCGCAGCAGCGGCTTGAGGTTCACACCAGTGGCGGACGCATCAAGCTGGCCTGTCACCTCAGCTCCACCGGCGTCGATGCGGATATCAGTGTCCACGGTCCCGCCGCCCAGACCAAATCTGAGAGGCCGCAGATTGAGCTGCCCATCCTGCAGGTCCATTTCCATCTCGAGTTCCTGCAAAGGCAGCCCTTTGGCATACACGTGGGCAGCGGTCAGGTCGACCTCTGCGTCCATGCGGCGCAGCGCCTCCGGACTCCAGGGCTCATCGGAAAAGAAGCGACCGGACTCTTCCTGCCGCCGCGCCTCACGGCGCTGTTCTGCCGAGGCCACTTCTCCTTCGCCGGTACCGGGCGGGCTGCCCCATAGCGGACGCAGATCATCATAATCCAGGCTTTCCGAGTACAGTGTCGCCCAGATCTTGGGCGGTTCTCCGGTACGCAGCCGCAGGTCTCCCGAGAGCTGGCTTTCGCCAAAACCGCCACTGAAGTCGGTCAGACGCAGTATGGGGTCATCCCAGCGCAGCCGTCCCTCGATGTGATAAGGCGGCAATGATGGCAGGCTCAACTGGGTAATCTCGTTGATCCGGTCGGGATTGGGTCCTTCGAGCCGGAACTGCGTATCCACCGACGCCAGTTCCAGCGGCCTGACGAGGGTGCCGTCTACATAGAGCGTGGTATCCCGAGAGGCGAGCGTACCTTTCACCGGATAGGGTTTCTGGGCCTCGGTCAGATCAAGCAGCGGACCGAGCTCAAGATCGAATCGAAAGGGCTCGCCGTTGCGAAAGCCGGTGCCCTTTGCCTGCAGGCCCGGCACCGGGTCGTCGGGCAACTGCCTGGAGTCCGCCTGCAACTGGATACTGAATTGCTGGGCCGGAGCGTCATAGGCCACCTCGGTCTCGTGCAATGTCATCACGCCCTCGCGAAAGCGTATATGCAGGTCGCCATCCAGCGTACCGAGGTCGGTCGAGCGGATTGGCTCCAGCGCATCGCCCAGATGAAACTGCTCGACCTGGGCATTGATCTCTCCGGTCACATCATCCTTTTCCAGCAGCAGCGATCCACTGGCTTGAAATTGTCCGTCGCCCTGTTGCGCCTGCAGTTCAGAGACATTCAGTTCTCGCTCGTCGAGGCTGGCAGTGAGGGTCAGATTGCGCAGTGAATGGTTGCCGTAGAGCAGCTCGTCCACCTTCAACGCCAACTCGATTTCACGGCCTCGCAACATCTCGAATTGATCGGCGAGACGCTCGGCAAGTGGTTGTTTGTTCTCACTTTCAGGTTGTTGCTGCTCGGCGGTTAATCGTTCCAGGACGTTCCAGCGATTCAGGTCCAGACTGGTTGCGTGCAGCTGCGCATCCAGACGCAGCGGGTCTTCGAGGACCAGGGTCATCTCGCCGTCGATATCGGTTTCGGCAGATTCAAGCTGCAGCTCCTCGAGCATCCAGCGCGGTCCGTCACGCTCCAGCCGGCCCTGCAGCTGGAAGGACGGGAATGCCAGATCCGGATAGCCGAACATGGTTGCCAGCTCCGTTTCCTCGGGTGCTGACAATTCGAAACTGCCTTGCATGACCTGCGGCTGCAGCGGATCACGCGCCTGGCCATCGAAGCGCACCTGCAGCTCGCCCAGATTGCCCTCGAGCCTGAGTGGATAGGCGTCCTCTTCGTCAAGCGCCTCCAGCGGGGCCGCGCCCCAGGCATCGAAATGCAGCGGTTTGCCTTGCCACTGGCCCTCCCCGCTAACCATCAGACGCCGATCGCTGTCTGCCGCTGTTCGGGTCGCAACGCTGGCTTCGATTGACGCGTCCAACTGCGCATCCTGATAGGTCAGCCGCCCGTCCTCGATCGCCAGCGTATCGGGCACCATGGGTGGCTCGTTGTCATCTTCGCTGGTCAATTCACCCCAATTGGTCGTGCCGTCCGCACGCCGGGCCAGATGCACGCGGGGTTGCTCCAGAATCAGGCGCTGCATGCCAATTTTACCGCCCAGCAGATCTCCCATCGCCGGTGCAAACTCAAGCGTGTCAATGTTGACCATATACTCGTGTTCGGCCCATTCGGTATTGGCAATGCGAATGCCCTCGATCGTGAATACCGGCGGCCAGCCCCACTCGACCGAGATATCCGCTATGTTCACTTCGCGGCCTTCCAGTCGCTGGCTTGCCTGATCCTCGATCCAGTTGCGCGCCCATTGGGATTCGGGCACGAAATACACCAGGGTACCGGCAGCCAACAGCAGTAGCACCAGCACGATCAGCATGACTTTGGCTGTTTTACCCACCAGAACGCTCCATCCCGAGTAGTTTGCCGAGAGACGAGTCAGGCTCAACAGGTGCAAAAAGCCCGCTGAAAAGCGGGCTTCCTACCCACACACCTTCATCAATCGTCCTTGTCCTCTTCCTCCAGGTTCTCGCGTAGCTTGGCAGGGTCCACCTGGTTGAGATTCTCCCCGTCGACGGGCCCCTCCAGGTTCTCCAGCGGCTCCTCCTGGTCCGGGGTGGGTTTGTGCGGCAGGTTGTTCTCGCCAGGATGCTTGTGGTCTTCGCTCATGCTGTCCTCCTTGCCTCGGATGTCTTCTAGGTGTGACGTCGGAATAAGGTGAGGGTTCACCGCTTTCACTGTGAATGAAGATCAGCAACCGTACCGATAGCGGGTGAAACCCCCAGGCCGCCGGGCGGTCCAAACTCTCAGCGCTCAGAGCAAAGGAGTTGATAATGGACTTGGGAACGCTCTCCCTGTGGCAGAACATCGGGTTGTTTGCCCTCGCTGGCGTGGTGATCCTGTTCACCGGCACCTGGCTGGCAGGGCTCGCTGATCGCTTCGCCGACCGCACAGGTATTGGCGAGGCCATGGCAGGCAGCGTGTTCCTGGGCATGGTCACCTCGCTCCCGGGGCTCACCACGTCGATAACCGCTGCCCTCGATGGCAGGCCCTCCCTGGCCATCAGCAATGCCCTGGGCGGGATTGCAGTGCAAACAGCGTTTCTCGGATTGGCGGATATAAGCTACCCGCGGATCAATCTGGAACATGCAGTCGCGTCAGTGCAGAACATCATGCAGATCGTCCTGCTGGCAATTCTATAGGGATCGAGAGCGTGCTCATGCTCTCGCTTTATGTAGGCGGCGCCGGGGTATTAGCCTTCACCGACTTCGGTGGCTGACCAGGAGGGTAGCGCCAACGCAGCAGGACTTCGGCCACTACACATTCGCCTGTGCGAATGTCCACTCGAAGCTGGTAACCGCTGTATTGATGACGTAGCTTTTTGCAACTGGCTTCTTGCCACTCTCAGGTCGTGCAATACTGCCCGGGCACAATACACCAGGGATAAGGCTCCAATAATGAAAACACAGCAGATAATGGGTATCGCTCTACTGGTCGCAGGCTTGATCATGCTGTTCTTTGGCTGGCAATCATCACAATCGGTGGGGGAGCAATTGGTAGAGACAGTAACCGGCCGGTATACCGACAACACCATGTGGTATTTCATCGGTGGCGCCGTCGCCAGTGTAGTGGGGATTTGCCTGTTGGCCATCAGGAAATAGTGGAGACATTCATGGACGAAGTACGAACGGTGCAGGTGGGTATTTTCGTATTCGAGGACGTGGAAGTGCTCGATTTCGCCGGCCCCTTCGAAGTCCTTACCACTGCAGCACGAGTGTGGGCACGCTCCCATCCCCAGGACCCGCCGTTATTCAATGTAACCTTGCTTGCTGAAACCACATCGGTTCGGGCGCGGGCCGGATTACTGGTGCACACTGACCACTCCCTGGAGGATGCTCCCCATCTGGATCTGCTTGTTATTCCCGGCGGCGTGGTCACCGATGAACTGGAAAAGCCGCACGTCATCAGCTGGATCAGGGAAGCCGCTACGCAGTGTCTGGTAGCTTCGGTTTGCACTGGTGCCTTTCTGGTAGCCAAGGCGGGATTGCTCGACAACCGCCGCGCCACGACGCATTGGGAGGACATCGACGATCTGCGCGAGCAATTTCCGCAGGTGACGGTACTGTCAGACCAGCGATGGGTGGACGAGGGCAGAGTCGTCAGCTCCGCCGGCATTTCCGCCGGGATCGACATGAGCCTGCACCTAGTCGAGCGCCTGGCGGGCCGTGATCTGGCGATAGCCACTGCACGGCAAATGGAGTTCGATTGGACAGAGGCCGATTGACTGGTCATCATTCCGCCTCCCAACCAGTCAATAGCCAGGTACCCCATGAGTGATTTACCACCCTGCCCCCAGTGCCAGTCCGAGTATACCTACCAGGATGCAGCGATGCTGGTCTGCCCAGAATGCGGCAATGAATGGTCAGCCGAAGCCGAATCCGGATCAGTTGGCGGCGCGGCGGTCATCCGCGATGCCAATGGCAACCCGCTCGAGGATGGCGATGTGGTCACCGTGATCAAGGACCTCAAGGTCAAGGGTACTTCGCTGGTAGTCAAGGTCGGAACCAAGGTGAAGAACATCCGCCTGGTAGACGGCGATCACGATATTGATTGCAAGATTGACGGTATCGGACCGATGAAGCTCAAGTCCGAATTCGTCAAGAAATCCTGATCGACCGGCTATCTGTTCACCCAGGTTGCCAGCCAGGCAATCAGCAGTGAAGCGATTACCACGAAGCTCAGTGGCTTGCGTAATGCCGGGTACCAGACCGGCGCCAGACCGTGGTTGACCGCCCAGATGTCTGCAAAATACAGTCCGGCAAAGGCGACAAAAAACACGGGTAGAGCCAAATCGATGGGTAGGCTCAAGGCTACCCAACCCAGCAGTGGGGGTATGACCGACAGGCCCAGTTGCACTGGGGCCTGATCGCTGGCCTCGTCCGCGCGCATGGCCAGGCCCCAGTGAATCGCCCCCATGAAAGCGAGAATCACTGCAGCGTAATTGAGCAGTTCCTCCATCACCCGCTCCCGCCATGCCTCGGGGGTCACCCATAGTCCCAGGGCTGCGCTGACGAAGGGGATCAATCCGGCAAGCCCGAGTCCGACTGCAAGGGGGGGCGGTTTGATAGCGCTGAAAGGATGCATGGGTGCTCCGCTGCAAGATTGAAAACGCCAGGGTGGCGGCAAGCCTCATTATAGGCGGGTGGAACGTCCGGGCAAGTCGTCCGTATCAAGGGATGCGATGCGACCAGGTGGCAACCTGCGAGGCAAAGACCTGGTCAGCATGCGCTCGAGATTGTGCAGCTGCCCCTGCATGGTGCGATCAGCTCGGCTCTCGCTCGCATAGGTCTGACGCACATACTCATCGAAGTACGCCGCCAGTTCCGCTTTGCTGCCGGGCAATGCACTACTCAAGCGTGCTTGCCAGTCACGCGGTCCCTCGCCCCGTTTGGCCTGCAAATCCAGCCGCTGTAGCCGTCGATCCAGCCGTGCCCAGGATCGACGCCTTGGATCCTGCGGCATGCGCCCGGGGCGCAGCGTCCACAATGCCAGGGGGATCATGACCAAAGCGGCACAGGCCAACAGAATCACACCGATACGTTGCCAATCAGTGGTTCCCAGCCAGCGCTGAAAGAATCCCGCCTGGCTGTCGGATTGAAATCCCAGCACGCGCAACTGCCATTGAAAATTGATCTCGTCCCATTGCAACCGGATCCTGTTGACCCAGTTGATATCCCGGTAGCGGGCAGCTGAGAGTGGCGAGTCCTCGAGAAAGCTGCCCTCGCCCTGAAGTGCCTGCTGGATGCCGCGCTCGATGCGCTGCGGTGCCACCTGAAAGGTAGGGTCGACCGACGTCCAGCCTTGACCGGGCAGCCAAGCCTCAACCCAGGCATGGGCGTCAAACTGGTGCACCAATACATAGTTTCCCGCAGGGTTGATCTCGCCACCCTGATACCCAGCGACGATGCGCGCAGGAATTCCCGCAGCGCGCAGCACGAAAGCCATGGCACCAGCGAAATGGGCGCAGAAACCGCGCCTGGAATCAAAGAGAAACTCATCATTGGTATTCACTCCGAGCGTTTCGGGTCGCAGGGTGTAAAAAAACGGTTCCGAATTGAAATAGCGCAGGAGCGCCTGGACCAGCTCGGCGTCATCGGGGTATTGGTTGCGCAGTTCGGCTGCAAAGGCCCTGCTACGCGGGTCTACCTCCTCCGGGAGTATCGTGTACAGGCGCTGCTGCGTTTCGGTCAGCCCTTGTGGCTCAAGCAGGCTCTGTTGGTAGGAGGTGGCCCGATAGCTGGTGGTATCGCTGAGCGGCCGGCGGGAGCGAAGCATGAAGTCCCGGGTCAGTACCAGCCTTTTATCCTTGGTAGTGGCTCCGCGCAAGCTGAACACCCAGGGCTGCTGGGTAGCCCGCGTGGTTACCTGATAACCCATGGGCTCGCCAAGCGGCTCCCAGTTACCGGGCTCTGCACGTGAGGCAAAATCCAGATGACTCCACCTGCGGCCATCGAAGCTCGATAGCGTCAGTGCACGCCAGTAGAGCGTATCGTGGGCGGGAATCTCTTCATCGAACTGAACACGAAAAGCCAGCTCACTTGACCGGGCAAGATCGGCTATGTCTCCCGGCGCCATACTTTCTGCAAGCCCGGTAGTTGCACGGCCGCCGGGTGTATCCACAGACCAGAGCGGCCCGATACGCGGGAAGAGAAAGAACAGCACCAGCATCAGCGGCACCGCCTGCAATAACAGCACCGACCCGGTGCGCAGCGCACGGGATGGGTCGTTACGCCCCGCCGTCTGCTGCAGACCTACCAGCGCCGCAACGAGAACCAGCAGGGAGAACAACTGATACAGCGCCAGCAAGATCGACTGGTCGAACAGAAACGCGGTAGCGACAATAAAGAAACCCAGGTAGATCACCACGATCGCGTCACGGGGGTTGCGCATCTCCAGCAGTTTGAACATGAACAGCAGAAGCAGCAGCATTACCGCTGCATCCAGGCCGATTAGTGTTCGCTCGGTAAGCCAGACGCCGGCCCCAATAGCCACAATCCCCAGGGTCTTGAATATGATTCCGGGGTAAGCCCAGCGCATCCGCTGGATCTGCACGCGCCAGAGGGCGCACCCAACCCATATGACGGTAACCCACAACGGCAAACGCGGCAGATGCGGCAGCAGCACGACAATCTGCGCAGTGAGAAGCCAGGCAAGGCTGTTTCGCGGTATAAGGGTGTGGGTCTTGTGTGTTGTCGATTTCATTGCCCGCTCCCGAATAATGCCAGGGTGCGCAGGCAGCGATCGCGGTGTTGCACCCCTATACCAGGATCGATGCGCGTCTCACCCACTTGCAGACCATAAGGCTGGCCTGCCTGTTCCAACTGCATGACCCAACCAGCGAGGTGGCTCAAGCGCTGCTCCATATCGGCACCGGGCGTGTGGGCCAGATCAAGCCAGTGCGTTGTTCCCGCCGGTTCGGCAAAAACCTTGCTGTGCAGGCCCTGGCCGCGGGAATAAGCCCGCCAGTCCAGGCGCCGGCGCGAGTCGCCGGGCTGATAGTCGCGCAGCCCCTGAAAATCGTCCGTACCTTCGGCCAACAGCTGTTCGGTTTCCCCCTCCCCTCCAAGGGCCAGCGCCGGAAGTGGCAAACTGATAGCCCGTGGATAGACCAGCACCTGCCAGTCCAGGTCCACAAGGCTCCAGGCAACAAACCAGCCAAGCGGATAACGGGTCTCGATTCGCAATCGCCCGGGCTTCAACCACCCACGCTTGCTGCTAGGGTAGTACAGGGTGATGCGCGACTCGCCATTGCGCTCTATGTCGATCTGACGTGATTGAGCATCCGGCCAGGAAAACACCAGGGCCTGGTGCTCGTGCCGTGGTGCGAGCAGATTCAGATCAAGGGGCGCCATTTCTCCGGCAAACACCGGGCTGCTGCCTGCGGCATGTACTTCCAGACTTGCGAGGTTGCGGTACGTGTGGTGTAACGACACCCAGAAGAGACTGCCCAACAGAAAAGTCACCCCATACACCAGGCTGTTCTGATAGTTGATCGCGCCGATCAACATGATCAGCAGCAGTAGCAGCAGCGCCAGCCCGGCGCGCGTGGGCACAATGAAGATTTGCCGATGTGACAGGGTCATCCGCGCAGCGGCCGGAATGCGTCTTGTGAGCCATCTGTCGAACAGGCTCCTGGCGCGTTGCTGCACGGACTTCAAACCGCTTCCACCTCATTCAGCAGCCACTGGGCCAGACCGCCACCGCCGTGGCCTGCCGGATCTTCACTGGCGCGCAGGCGATGGCTGACTACCGACGGCAATACGGCCTGCACGTCCTCGGGGATCACGTAGCTGCGATGCTCGAGCATTGCCCAGGCGCGGGACGCGGCCAACAGACCGAGGCTGGCGCGCGGCGACAGGCCCCAGGCACATACCTGGCTTTCACGGGTGCGGTTAACCAGCCGGAGTATGTAATCAATGATTGCCGGGCTGGCGGTGATCTGCGGCACGCTCTCCTGCAGGCTCTTGAGAGTCGCGCGGTCCAGCACCGGCTCCACGCGACCCAGACGGGCATTGCGATCTTCACCCAGGAGCAGCGCTTTCTCGGCGGCTGGCCCCGGGTAGCCCAGGGACAGGCGCATCAGAAACCGGTCAAGCTGAGACTCGGGCAAGGCATAGGTACCAGCCTGGGACACCGGATTCTGGGTAGCTATAACAAAAAATGGATCCGGCAGTTTCCGTGTGGCCCCGTCAACCGTCACCTGATACTCCTCCATCGCCTCCAGCAATGCGCTCTGGCTTTTTGGAGTGGCACGGTTGATTTCATCGGCCAGCACCAACTCGGCAAAAATCGGCCCTGGATGAAAGACAAACTGGGCCGTATTGCGGTCGAAAACCGAGGTGCCGAGAATGTCGCCGGGCAGCAGATCGCTGGTGAACTGGATACGCTGATAGCTCATGCCCATGACCCGTGACAAAGCCTGGGAAAGCGTGGTCTTGCCCATACCAGGCAGGTCTTCGATCAGCAGGTGGCCACGAGCAAGGATGCAGGCTACGGCCAGTTTTACTGCATGCTCCTTCCCCATCACTACCTGATCTACAGCCGCCAGCGCACGATTCAACACATCCTTCATGTTCGATCCTTATTCAAAGCTTCTGGGTGCTCAAGGCTACATATAGTCAAGGCATGTTAGGTTTGCTGCCGGCCGGATAGAAGGCGCACGCAACGACTTGTAACAGCTTGTCGATTGAACTCACTGCGCCCTGATCCATTCTCAAGCCTTGCACCAGTGAAAGTTCACAGTCAAAACTACGTCAAGTTCAGGGATCGTGCACCATGTCCATTCGTTCGGCAAAAATTCTACTGGCTTTGCTGGCAGTTCTCAGCACCGCCTGTTCACCCCTTGCGCCGGTAAATCTTCTGGTGCCCGATGACACCTACATTTTGTTGCCAGACCAGGCCTACGGTGAGAATGATCGGCAAAAGCTCGATGTCTATATGCCACTGGAGGGCGTGGCCGAAGCGCCCGTAGTGGTTTTTTTCTATGGCGGCAGCTGGCGGAACGGTGATCGGGCAGATTACGCCTTTGTCGGCGAAGCCCTGGCGTCACGCGGCATCATCACCGTGGTAGCTGATTACCGGGTGTATCCGGAGGTCACCTACCCCGCCTTTGTCGAGGACAGCGCCGCAGCGACCGCCTGGGTGCGCAAACAACAGGATACCTGGCAAACCCGACGCCAACCCTTGTTCGTCATGGGGCACAGCGCAGGGGCCTATAACGCGGCCATGCTCGCCCTGGACGAACGCTGGCTCGGAGAACACGGCATGAGTCCGCAACATTTGGCTGGATGGATCGGCTTGTCCGGCCCCTATGAATTTCTGCCAATCATCAATCCGGACGTCAAGCCCATCTTCCATCATCCCGACACCCCAGAGACGTCCCAGCCCTATTACCATGCCAGGCCTCAGAGCCCACCGGCGCTGTTGATGGCGGCCACACCTGACAAGCTGGTCGATCCCCAGCGAAACACCGGCCAATTGACCGAAAAGCTGCGCAGCGCGGGGACTGCGGTTGAAACCCATTACTACGAATCACTGCACCATTTGACGATCATTGTGGTGATGGCAGACCCGCTGCAATGGTGGGAGCCGGTGGTTGATCAGGTGCAGGAGTTTGTCATGCGTCATTCCAGCTCGTCGTCCGCAGCGGATTCCTGAGAGCTGGCGCGCATGCTTTCCAAACGGTTAATCATGTAGCGCACGTGTAAATGCAGGCTGTATAGCTCATGGGCATAGGACAGGGGAACATCGACCTGGGTCAGCTCATCCTGCAGTCGATGCAAGCGTTCGACCTGCTCCTCAAGCACGCCCTGTATCCGGCCCTGGTGAATAAGCTTGTCGACCTCCCGCAGCTGGGCATACCAGCGAAATACGCGGGCACGCATACGCCAGCTGTAGATCGGTCCCATGCTGCGCAGCAAAGGCACCATGATGGCGATGAATGGAATCAGCAACACCACATAGCGATCAACGATTGACGCTATCCAGAACGGCAGATACCGCTGCAGAAAAGGCACGCCCTGGCGATGGTAATAGTCCGCTTCACCAGTCAGGGTCAGCTCTAGAGGTTTGGCGGCGGGAAAGGCGCCAGCAGGATCGAGCAGGTTGCCCTCACTGAGGACCTCGCGTGATGCTTCCAGCACCAGGGAAGTCAATGCCGGGTGAAAAGTCTCGTTGGCGATCAGGGTAGCCACGGGCGAAAGCAACTCAAGATCCTGGCGCGGCACGTTGCCAGCGATATCCAGCAATCCCTCGGTAACGGTCAGGTGGTCCAGAAAGGTCAACCTGGCCGCGTAGGCTCGCGCCCGTGTGAGGCTCACCAGCTCCAGACCGGGGTCGGATATCAAACTGGCTATGCGCTCATTGTCCGCCGGCAGAACAAAGAACGCCGCGTCAAGCTCGCCATTCTGCAGCGCCTCGGCGGCAGCCTTGCCAGGCAATTTCTGCCAATTCCCGCCGTCCAGATTCTGGAGCCTGCCCGCATCGCCATGGGCCTCGAACAGACTGCCCACCACGGCCCAGGTGCCGCTGCCTTCGCTGCCAACCGCCAAACGCTTGCCGTGCAGGTCAGACAGCCGTTCAACCTGCAGACCAGCACGTTGAAAAAGCCACAGGGGCTCATGATACAAGGCAGCCAGGCCTTCGAGCTTTTTCAACCTGGAGCGCTCTATCAAGCGGGTCGTCCCGCTTTGGATCAACCCCAGCTGCACGTCGGGAGAATCAGCGGTAAGCCGCTCCAGATTATCCATTGAGCCGCGGGTGCTGTGCAGCTCCAGCGTCACCCCATCCTCGGCCAGGCGCTCCTTGAGCGCCAGCCCGAACTGGTGATAACCGCCACCCTCACCACCTGTCACCATTGCGATGTGCCGTGGCGGTGCTGGATCGAGAAAGCGGAACAGCACCCAGATCAACATCGCTACCAGCGGCACAATCCACAGATTGGCGCGTACAAATAGCGCGCCCTGCTTCAGCACATTCATCCAATTCCCCTGCGCCTGTTTTTTTCAGTCTATACACTGGGTTTGGCCAGGGCGAATCGAGTTCTGATCAGTTGATGTCGCCCGGAACGTCATGACCCAGTTCAAGATCTGCCCGATCGCGCCAGGTTTCGCCCAGCTCCGCCTTGACCGATACACCCAGATCCTTGAAGTCATTGACCTGTTTCACAAGGTTGCCACGCCCACCAACCAACTGATCACAGGCCTTCTGATAGGCATCAGACGCCTTTTCCAGACTCTTGCCGATGCCATCCATGCTCCCCAGAAAGGTGCGCAGCTTGTCGTGCACCTTGGCAGCCCGCTCGGCGAGCTCTGCGGTGTGGCGATTCTGATCCTCGAAGCGCCACAACTGGCGAACGATATTGAGACTGGTCAGCAAGGTAGTGGGCGTGGCGACCAGCACGTTCTGCTCGATGGCTTTCTGAAACAGAGTCTCATCAGCCCTGAGCGCCTCGACAAAGGCAGATTCGATCGGAATGAACATGAAAACCATCTCCGGCGCGTTCAAGCCGGGCAAATCAAAGTAGTTGCGATCAGACAGCTCACGAATGCGCTGGCCGATGGCCTGCACGTGCTCGGCCAGGGCGATGCGGCGCTCGCTATCGTCCTCGCTGTTGATATATCGCGTGTAGGCGTTGAGTGACACCTTCGCGTCGATGATCAGATGCTTTTCCTGGGGCAGGTAGACCAGCACATCCGGACGCTGACGCTGGCCTTCGCTGTTGGTCATGCTCACTTCGCGCTTGAAATCCTTGCCTGCCACCAGCCCTGAACGTTCCAGCACGTTCTCCAGGATCAGCTCGCCCCAGTTGCCCTGGGTTTTCTTCTGTCCACGCAAAGCCGTGCTCAGATCATGGGCTTCCTGGGTAATCTGCCGGTTGAGCTCCTTGAGGTGGTTGAGCTCACTGGCCAGGGTCGCCTGTTGCTGCGTGTCCTTGTGGTGTATGTCCTCGACCTTGAGGCGAAATTGGTCGATCTGCTCACGGAAGGGTTTGAGCAGGTTATCCAGGGACTGCTGGCTCTGTTGCGAGAATGCCTGCCCCTTGGCTTCGAATATCCGGCTGGCGAGCTGTTCGAACTCCAGTTTGAGCTGGTCGCGACTGTCCTTGAGCAACTGCTGTTGCTCGGTAAAATGCTGCTGACGGTGTTCGAGGGTATTCTGCAAGGTGGAATGCTCAATCCCCAGAGCCTCATGGCTGGCCTGCAATTCCTGCAGTCGAGCGTTGAACGCATCACGCTCCTGTTTAACCGATTCCAACTGGCGGCTCTGCTCCTCGCCAAGCGTCTGGGCTTTTTCAGCCCGCACCTGCCAGTCATGGGCCTGCCGCTCCAGCTCACTTTGTCGCGTTTGGCCCTGCCGGTGTTGTTCGCGCAGGGATTCGACATTTTCGTGCAGATGTTCGAGACGTACCTGGAGTCCCGCGCGTTCACTGTGCTGTTGATGCGCTTCAAGCTGCAGTTGCTGGCAGAGCTCGCGCTGTTGCTCGGTTTGGCGCCGAGCCTCTTCGAGCTCGCGTTGCAGGCCTGCCTGGCGGCGCACCTGTAGCCATGCCGTCAACGCCCAGCCCAGCAACAGCACTGCACTGACAATAGCCAACTGAATCTGCGCGTCGGTTAGGGGCATTGATATTTCTCCTTGTCTGATGGCGCGCATTATCCCGGTTTACTCACTGCTTTGTAACCTTTGCACCAGAGCCCAACACGACTGTCGCTGAATCCGGGGGAGCCTTCCCCCCCATTAGGGGGGTACATCACGACCATACAGGCGACTAGTGTCGTAAGGAGTGCGGTGGCCTGCATGGCGGGCCATCAGGAAGGCTGAACATAAAGCCAGCATGCACTTGCCAAGGGTTCCCAATAACAACAAGCGCCCGGCGCGAGGAATACCATGACTAGAACAACAAAAACGCAAAGCTTCAATGTCTTGCTCAAGCCATTGACCGTGGCTGTAGCAATAGCCCTTTCCCTACCCGCCCATGCAGCCCGATTTGATCTCGGCGAAATACAGGGCCAGTTCGATTCACAGATGTCGGTAGGCACCAGCATTGGCACCAGCGACATCGACGACGATCTGATCTGGGTCAACAACGGAGGCAAAGCCAACGCCGCCAACTCCGATGATGGCCGCCTGAACTTCAAGAAAGGCGAACCCTTCTCGACCATTTTCAAAGCCACCCATGACCTCTCATTGCAATACGAGAATACCGGCGTGTTTGTGCGGGGCAAATACTGGTATGACTTCGAAACCAAGGACGGCAGTCGCGAACTCTATGATGTCAATGATAGCGGACGTCGCCAGGCAGCCAAGTCATCCGGCGGCCAGATTCTGGATGCTTTCATCTATCACAACTACAACATCGGTAACCTGCCAGGCTCCGTTCGCGTAGGCAAGCAGGTGGTCAGTTGGGGTGAAAGTACCTTCATTCAGAACAGCGTAAACAGTATCAACCCGATTGACGTAGCGGCATTCCGCCGCCCGGGCGCCGAGATCAAGGAAGGCCTGATTCCGGTCAACATGCTTTTTGTTTCCCAGAGTCTGACCGACAACCTGGGTATGGAAGCCTTCTACCAGCTCGAATGGGATCCCACCGTACTGGACAACTGTGGCACCTTCTTCTCGTTTACCGACTCGGTGGCCAAGGGTTGCGGTCAGGTAGGTATTGGCGGCTCTCAAGCAGCAGCAAACTCACCGCTGAACCCCTTCGCTTACGTACCGCGAACCAAAAATCGGGAAGCAAGTGATAGCGGTCAGTTTGGTGTTGCCTTCCGTTTGTACGTAGACAGTCTCAACCAGACCGAATTCGGCCTGTTCGCGATGAACTATCACAGCCGTAATCCGGTATTCAGTACTACCGCTGGCACGGGCGCTGCTAATCCGGGCGGCTTCGGTTTCAACAATGATACCAATGCTTGGGAGATCCCGGTCGACGCCGCTTATTACATCGAGTACCCAGAGGATATCCGGCTTTATGGGGTCAGCTTCCAGACTAACCTGGGCGGCATGTCAGTATCGGGTGAAGTCAGCTATCGCCCTAATCAGCCACTGCAGATCAGCACGAACGATCTGGTAGGTGCTGCACTTGGCGCGGCTGGCAATCCGGTTTCTCCAGTCAACTCCCAGGGTGTGGGCGGATCCGTATTCGGCGTACCGGCAGCCCCGGGCACTGACCTGCCGGGCTACAAGCGTATGCCCGTCACCCAGGCACAAGTCACCGTTATCAACTTCATTGACAACGTCTGGGGCGCTGACCGTCTGACCATGGTGGGTGAAGTGGGTTACAACCACATCGGGGGTATCAAGAGCAGCCCCACCGAGCTGCGTTTTGGCCGTGATTCGCTCTACGGCTCCGGCGAACTGCCGATACCCGGTCTGTGTGAAACAGCGCTCAACGCCTCCCAACCCAAATACTGCAACGACGAAGGTTTCTACACGCAGCATTCCTGGGGCCTGCGCACCGTGGCATCACTCGAGTACCGTGGCTTTGCAGGTGTTCAACTGACACCCAACGTCGCCTTTGCCTGGGACGTGGAGGGCTATGGCCCGAACTTCAACGAAGGATCAAAGGCCGCCAGCATCGGCCTGAATGCCCTGTATAACAACAAATACAACGCCAGCATCAATTACACGAACTTCTTCGATGGCGATTACAACGCCATGGTCGATCGTGACTTTATTGCGCTGAGCGTTGGTGCGAACTTCTGACCTGGATGGAGAACAATATGAAAGTAATCAAGAACCTGGGTCGCCAAACCTTTGCCGTGCTTGCTTTGAGCAGCCTGGCAATGGCGGTATCGGCGGCAGTATCGGTTGAAGAGGCAGCGACACTGCAAACAACGCTCACGCCCATGGGCGCCGAGCGCGCGGGTAACGCCGAGGGCACTATTCCAGAATGGACTGGCGGCCTGCCAACCGATGCAGCATCCGTAAGCGAGAACGGCTTTTTCTCGGACCCCTTTGCTGATGATCAGAAGCTGTTCACCGTCACGGCAGACAACGTAGAGCAATATGCTGACCAGATCAGCCCCGGCCAGTTGGCCATGTTTGCCCGCTATCCCGAGACCTATCGCATGCACGTTTATCCGTCGCGGCGCAGTAACACCGTGCCGGATGAAGTGTTCGCAGCAGTGGCGCGCAACGCAGTCAATACCGTGACAGTGGAAGGTGGCAACGGCCTGGAGAATTTTGACACCGCCTACCCTTTCCCGATCCCCAAAACGGGTGTCGAGGCGGTATGGAACCATATTACCCGCTACCGCGGTGGCAGCTTCAGCCGCACCATCGCACAGGCCACGCCGCAGGCGAACGGCTCCAATACCATGGTGGTATTCAAGGATGAATTTACCTTTGCAACGGCACTGACTGATTACAACGCACAAACCAACCCTAATCTGATGTTCTATTTTACCCAGCGCGTTCTCTCGCCTTCGCGTCTGGCCGGTGACGTATTACTGGTGCACGAGTTTATCAACCAGGTCAAGGAACCGCGTCTGGCATGGATCTATAACGCCGGCCAGCGTCGCGTGCGCCGGGCTCCCCAGGTGGCCTATGACGGTCCAGCCTTCGGCTCAGACGGCACCAGAACCTCCGACAATTACGACTTCTACAATGGCGCGCCAGATCGCTACAACTGGAAGCTCATTGGCAAGCGCGAGATGCTGATTCCGTACAACAACTACAAGATCGCTTCGCCGGATATCAAGTACGACCAGATTATCCAGGCCGGCCATATCAATCAGGACCTTGTGCGCTACGAAAAGCACCGCGTATGGGAGGTCGAGGCCACTCTGCGAGAAGGCCAGCGCCATGTTTACGCCAAACGTCACTTTTTCATCAACGAGGATAACTGGCAAGTGGCGGCTCTGGATCACTACGACGGTCGTGGCGGCCTCTGGCGTGTAGCAGAAGCTATCGCCTTGCAGCGTTACGACGAAAAGATCCCCAGCTATGCAGTCGAAACCCTGTATGACCTTCAGAACGGCCGCTATGTGGCACTGGGCATGACCAACGAAGAGCGTGAGAACTACGACACCAACTTCGAGGCATCGTCCGCCGATTACACCCCCAACGCCCTGCGCGCCTCGGGTATCCGCTAGAAAAAAACCGCCGCTCCGGTCATGCCGGGCGGCGGTTTATTTACCCGAAAAGTACAACGCCTCTTCTGCACAGGCTCCCTGCCCGTCCTGCAAATCCCCTCAACCAGTCTGCAGCATCACTGCTGCCTGAGCACGGTTATCTACCTTGAGTTTGGCAAAGATACTTTTCATATGGGATTTGATGGTTTCTGGTGTTACGTTCAGGTCACGTGCGATCTGTTTGTTCGATTTGCCCTCGGCCACCAAGTGCATTACCTGGCGCTCTTTCACAGTCAACTCAAGCAGAGCTGCATTGCACACGGTTACCGCTCCCTCATCGGGCAGATTCTCGCTGAACCACCCCTGAGCGCCGGTCCACCATTCATCCGACACCTTGCCCTCCAAAGCACCACATAGATCCGCTACGGGTAAATCCTGCAGCACACTGATAGCCCCGGTCTCACGCACGACGCCAAGTACTTTGCCAAGCAGATTTTCGCCGCGCTCTCTTTCACCCTGTATGCAACACAACACACCTGTCGCCAGGGCAACTTCTGCATACATAATCTGCAACTGCCTCTGTTCAAGCTCGGCAAGTAAAGCAGCGCTACTTGCCAAAAGGCCAGCTTTCGACTCCAGCCCATTGACGGCCAGCCAGAGCGCACCCAGATGTGCGTACACCTGGCGATCCAGACTCACGTCTTCGCCCTGTTCGGCAGCCAGTTCCACCAGATAGTGGCTGCACGCAATAGCCTCGCGGTGCTTGCCATCGCGCAGGTTCAACCAGGTCCGCTCCAGCAGTACCCTGGCGCGTAATCGCGTCCATTTGCGCTGTGTTGCCAATACATCGAGCTGCTCGAGGGTCCGCCGGGCACGGGTCGCGAATCCTCTCCGCCACTGCAGGCGCGCACTGGTGCAATAGGCCGCGGCCATGCAGTCGAGGAATCCACCCATGGCGATAAAATCCATGCACTGGGCCAGATAAGACTCGGCCAACTGGCTGTCCCCGCGCAGGTAGGCCAGTTGCGCCAACAAGGCCTGAGGTAACGCCACAAGAGCCGGATTGGGTCGATTGAGGCTGAGATCAAAGGTCTGGTCGATCCGCGCCAGCAGAATGTGAAGACATTCGGTTGCAGGACCTATACGGCCCTGGGCAGACTCCGCCAGGGCATGAATCGATTGCCGATAGCAATCATGGAACAGCAGGTTCGGTGTCGGACTGTTGTCCAGCAGACTTGGCGGTAGCGTGTAAAACGCATCCCAGCGGCTGGCGTGGTAATGGCTGCAACTCATCAGATTGAGCAGTACGTTCGTCACCCAGGGACGAAGCGGCACGGCTTCGAAACAGCTGACTGCAAGCGCTCCGGAGCGTTCATTGTGATCTGCCAGACCCAGCAACATGGCATTGAGGGCCTGCATTTCCCAATACAGAGGACGCTTCTCGAGCGTACTTTCAGGACCCGTCCGGCTTTGCACTTCCGCTAGCAATGTCTGCGCAGCATCCACTTCAAGGGCGAGCCCCATGGCCCATGCCCGCGCCATTTTCAGTTGGATTGGGGCGTCGAACTCCTGAAGCTTCCAGCGCTTCTCAAGCATGACCAGAGTGGTGAAATCTCCCTGTTCAAGCAATTCCATTGCGCACTGGTTTATCCACTCCCGCACCGCTTCTGTATGGCCACTTTCAAGCCCTAGACGAATCGCGTCCAGCCAATACTCGTGCAGTGCAAACCAGCTTGCCGCGCGCAGTAGCAGGTCACGGGCAGCCAACTCATCCTGCTCGATGCACTCTTTCTTCAGGTAGCTGCGAAACAACGGGTGCAGGCTGAACCAGTTTTCACTCTCGTCCAGAGCGCTGATAAACAGTTGGCGTTGTTGCAACAGGGTCAACATTTGGCGCGCCCGAGGCGCTCCGAACAACTCGGTAAGCAGACCAACACTGAACTTGTCGAGCAATCCCAGTTGATACAAATGCTCGCGACTGGAGGCTTCCAGAGACTGCATCAGCTCATCAAAGAGAATACAGATGCTGCGCGTGGCCAGTCGCGGCCGACCACCAGGATTGATCTGTGGCGTCAGCAGGAAAGCACGCAAGGAAGCAATCCAGCCATCCGAACCCTGCTGAATCGCGCTTAGTTCGCCAGCCTGTTCCAGCTCCACACCGGCCTTCTTCAGGAGGTCGCGGGTCTCATCCAGAATGAACCGCAGGTGATGGCCATCCACCTCGAGCAGGTCATCGGCATACAGGTGTTCCAACAAGGCGTTGGGCAGTTCGCGGCGCCCAATGAGCACTACGTGCAGCAGATCGGGAGCCCGCTGCAGAAAGAAACGCAATGCACCGACCAGAACGCTGTCGCTGATACGATGAAAATCGTCGATAAAAAGCACCACGGGCCGGCCGTAGCCTGTCAGCTCATTAATCAGCAGGCTGGCCAGGGTTTCCATGGTGAAAAAGGTCAGCTCGGCACGCAGGCTCAGACAGGCCCGCCCAACCTCAGGCGCAGCTTGATTCAGAGCCGCAGCCAGGTAGAAAAGCACACGCTGGACTGACTCATCCTCCTCGTCCAGTGACAACCAGGCAACAGTATGACCCTGGGAGCCAAGCCGATCTGCCCAGATAGTCGCCAGGGTTGTCTTGCCGAATCCGGGAGGCGCCTTGAGCAAGGAAAGACGTCTTTCGGCTACCTGAGCCGCCATATCCTCGAGACGCGACCGGGGCAGAATACCTCGCCCCAGGCGTGGCGGTATGAGCTTGGTGGAGAGCAGCAGGGGTACGTCGTTGCCTGGCTTTGTGGATTCATTCCCCACGTCGCCGGCGGCTATAGGAATTATGGCACCGCCTTTCATATTCATAAGGTCAGTCATCCTGGTTCACACGGGCCGGGTTTTACCGGCCTCTTGTTATTGGCTGAACTACAGCGCCTGGCATCGATACAGGCCTGTTTTCAGCATAACAGTGAACAGGCCCGAGAAAAGCGCAAGCGCTTTAAACGAGCCTATCATAAGGATTACTGATATTAGAGTAATTACTCGGCAGCAGTGGATCCCTCCCCAGTCGACTCGGCTGACACCTGCATCGCCTGCATGTAGGTCTCGTACTCCCGATGCAGGACATACAGCCGAATGTTATCCACCTGCTCAGGCGTCAGGCTGGTGGCGAAGCTGGGCATACCCTGGGACTGCAGCAGGCCTTCCAGAAGGATGGCCTGGTAGGCGGCGCGCACTGGCTCGGCCGAATGGCGCAGGTCCGGCAGCACGCCACCGCCAATTACACCCGCACCGTGACAGACCGCGCAATATTGCGCATACAACAGCTTGCCTGCCTCAACATCAGCCTTCGCTGCTATGACCGGTTCCGGCACACGCTCTGATGCTGGCGGTTCGGCCAACGCCGGCAATGTGGCCTGGCCCCCGACCTTGAATACCAGCATGCGACTGACATTACGTACGCCGGTGGCTACCGCCGCATCACCGCCAAACAAGGCAGCGGCCCCACCCCAACCGGCCATCAATGCAATATATTGATCATCGCCGTGCTTGAAGGTCATCGGTGCGGCGATGATGCCGGTCTGCGCGTCAAAGTCCCAGAGTTGCTCACCCTCGTCCGCGGTATAGGCAACCAGCTTGCCGGCCGCAGTGCCCTGAAACACCAGATTCCCCGCCGTGGTCAAGGTACCACCATTCCAGTGATTATCATGCTCTACGCGCCAGGCCGCCTCCTGCTTCACCGGGTCCCAGGCCACCAGTGCGCCGGAAGTATACTCTCGGGGCAGTTCAGTGATTTCCGAGGATCCCGCACCGGTATTGAATGCCTCACGCTTGACGAAACCCTTGCCCTCGTTACTGTAGGTGCCCGGTACTTCCTGGTAGGGAATGTAGACCAGACCGGTCTGGGGGTTGAAGGACATCGGATGCCAGTTATGCGCGCCGAAGGGGCTTGGCCACATGACTATCATTTCTTCCTCGTAGCGCGCACCGGGTGTTTCCACTGGACGTCCAGTGGCCATGTCGATGCGTTCGGCCCAGGTCACCTTGCCGAATTTTTCTGCCGACAGGAGTTCACCCGTAGCGCGATCAAGCACATAGAAAAAGCCATTCTTGGGCGCCTGCATCAATACCTGACGCTCCTTGCCGTCGATCTCCAGGTTGGCCAGGGTGATCTGCTGGGTCGCAGTAAAATCCCAGGTATCGCCGGGGTTGACCTGGTAGTGCCAGACCAGTTTTCCGGTATCCGGTCGTACAGCCAGAATGGATGATAGAAACAGGTTATCTCCACCGCCTGGGCTGCGAATTTCACGGTTCCAGGGCGAGCCATTGCCAGTGCCGACATACAGCAGGTCAAGCTCCGGATCGTAAGCCATACTGTCCCAGGCGGTACCGCCGCCGCCCAGTGACCAGTCGGTATCCTTGCTCCAGGTTTTGGCCGCTTCCAGCAACTCAGGGTGCTCTACCGGCTTGGAGGGATCAGCAGGCACAGTATAGAAGCGCCAGCGCATCTCGCCTGTCTGGGCGTCATAGGCAGAAAAATAGCCGCGCACGCCGAACTCGGCACCGCCATTGCCGATCATGATCATGCCCTTGACCACGCGGGGCGCAGCAGTGATGGTGTAGGGCTGGCTGTTATCGGTCGTTTGCTGGCTCCAGACCTCGTTACCGGTCTTGGCGTCCAGGGCGATCAACCGTCCATCCAGCGTACCCACGTAGACCTTGCCTTCATGCAGAGCCACTCCGCGGTTTACCGCATCACAGCATGCATGCCTGCCCTTGGCCTTGTTCACTTTTGGATCGAAACTCCAGAGAATCTCCCCGGATACGGCGTCAACCGCCATCACCCGGCTCCACGACAGTGAGGTGTAGAGCACGCCGTCGCTGTAAAGCGGTGTTGCTTCAAGCCCGCGGTTGTTATCCAGATCTATAGACCATGCCAGGCCCAGCTTGCCGACTGTCTGTTCATTCAGATCGGTCAAAGGACTGTGGCGCTGGCCGGCCAGCGTGCGGTCGTAGCTCAACCACTCTCCGCTTGCCATTGCGGGCATGTGGGCCACGGCGCCAGCGGGCTCATCCGCGTAACTGACGGACCAGCCAAGCATTCCGGCTGCAAGGGCTGTAGCAACGCCGACCAGGCACGTATTGCGCTTTATTATTCTTGTCATTGCATTCTCTCTCTAGGTGATTGGGTCTGTTCAGGCTTCGGCAAAGTCACCAATACGCTGAGCAACTGCCTCTGGCGCCTCAAGCGCTACCGAATGCCCGGCACCGGGAATCACGTACATGTCACCGTGTCCGCTGGTATCCACAATTTGCTGGGAAAGTTCTATTGAATAGGCGTGATCCTGCTCACCAGCCAGCACCAGCAGAGGCACCTCCAGCAAGGCAATCTCTGGCAGAACACTCTGGCGATGGATAACACCCCGGGCGGCTGCACCGATGCCAGTATCCAGATCAAGCATCTTGCTGCGCCAATGGGCTAACAGCGGCTCGCGGGCTGGGTCCGAAAAAATGTCGTCGCCAAACATGATATGCATCAGGGTATCGATATGGTCAGCTGGTCCATTACGCGCCAGATCCTCGACCAAGGGCTCGAAGGCAGCCAGCTTGTGCTCCAGATCCGCGCTGCTGCCCATCACGATGCACCCGGCCACCAGATGCGGATACCGCGCAGCCAGGCGCAAGGCGACAAAGCCGCCCATGGAGTTGCCTGCGACTTGGCACGGACCAAAATCCAGGGCCGCGATCAACGCAGCTGCATCGCGGGTCAGATTGTCCATGTCCAGCGCGCCCTTACGGCCACTGGCGCCCTGGCCCCGGTGGTCGTAGGCAACAATCTCAAAGCGATCCTTGAGCAGCTCGATCAGAGGCTCGAACATGCTCAGATCAAAGAACAGTGAATGGCTGAGAAGCAGTCGCGGACCGCCCGCAACGCCGGTTCGCAGATAGTGAATAGTCGTATCGTTGATCTGGATACTGGGCATGGATCGCCTCCTGCTGAAGCCACCGTCGGATCACGGGGCACTGTCGATCCTAGGCGCGCAGAAGGCGTAACTTCACCCCCCTGTTGGGGGAGAAGTTCGAATACCTGTAGCCGGCATGCATCTGAATATTTCTGAAAACAGCTGAATCAGATAGCAAAAAGCCCCTGGAAAGGGGCTTTAGACTAGTCTCGATCAGGTTATGCCAATGATCGGGTCAGGACACGAAAGGGCTCAACCGCACTTGCTATCACCACAATTGAGGCAGGTCAGACAGCCATCCATTTGCACTGCCGCCTGTGTGTGGCACTTGCCGCACATCTGTGCGCCAGGCGGGTAGGACTCGGTGCTGTCGTCACAATCGGAAGCAGCCTGGCCCTGGGGCTTGAGGCTGACAAACTCGGCCCGCTTCTGTTCGAGGTAAGCACGCTGATGCTCGTCCATCTCGTTGGTCATCATGCCGATGCGCGTCAGGTGCTGCTCGAGCACATCACCGATCTCGGCGACCAGCGAGGGCATCCAGCGACCCCCGCGCTTCATGTAACCACCCTTGGGGTCGAACACACTACGCAGCTCTTCCACCAGGAAGGTGCAATCACCACCCTTGCGAAAAACGGCAGAGATAATCAGCGTGAGGGCTGAAATCCACTGGTAGTGCTCCATGTTCTTGGAGTTGATGAAAATCTCGAAGGGTCGGCGAATTTCATGATCGCTGCCGTGGTTGAGAATAACATCATTAATGGTGACGTAGATCGCGTGCTCGGACGTCGGCGTCTTGATCTTATAGGTCGAGCCTTCCAGAAACTCGGGACGCTTGAGCTTCTCGTGCATCTCTTCCAGTTGCTCGTCAGGCGCCGCGATCACCTCCAGTGGGGCAACTGGCTCATCGGGTTTGACTACCGCGTAGTCGACAATCTTGCTGCTTATCTTCAATGCCATTTCCTGATCCTCACCCGGCTCTGGCCGGGCTCTTTACTGTTCGTTAGCGGGGAGCCGCGCACGGGGCTCCGATGTGTCAGAACTTACCGTAATAGCCTTCTTTCAAGGCGTCGTAGAGGTTCGCTGCGCTGTGCATCTCGCCGTCATACTCGATCTCGTCACCGCCCTTGGCCTCAACAAAACTGCCGTCTTCTAGCTTGAAGCGGTAAGTGGTGTTAGCCAGATCCTGCTCCTTGACCAGAACGCCCTGGAAGGCTTCGGGGTTGAAGCGGAAAGTGGTGCAGCCCTTGAGGCCCTTCTCGAACGCGTAGCGGTAGATATCCTTGAAATCTTCATAGGGATAATCGGTCGGTACGTTGGCCGTCTTGGAGATGGACGAGTCCACCCACTTCTGCGCTGCGGCCTGCACATCCACGTGCTCGGTCGGCTTGACGTCGTCAGCGGCGATAAAATAGTCGGGCAGGTTGCGGGTACCCGCCTCCATGCTCGGCAATGCATCGGCATTGACGAAGTGACGGTAAGCCAGCAACTCGAAGCTGAACACGTCGACCTTTTCCTTGGACTTCTTGTTTGCGCGAATCACGTTACGGAAGTAGTGGTGGGCGAAGCTTGGCTCGATTCCATTGGACGCGTTATTGGCCAGCGACAGGGAAATCGTGCCCGTGGGCGCAATCGAGCTGTGGTGGGTAAAACGTGCGCCCTTCTCGCTCAAGGCGGCAACCAGCTCCGCATCTTCACCGGCAATCTGCTGCATGTAACGGCTGTATTTCGCCCAAAGAATCTTGCCCTTGAGACTGTCACCGGCCTTGATGCCGTCGGCGCGCATTTCCGGACGCTTGACCAGCATGGCTTCAGTCACGGTGAACTCTTCATCCATGATCGGGGCTGCGCCCTTTTCTTCACTCAGCTGCAGCGCTGTGCGCCAGCCCTGCACCGCCATCTCCTTGGAGACCTGCTCGGTAAAGTCCAGCGACTTGGGCTCGCCATATTTCATGCACAACATGGTCATGGTTGAACCCAGGCCCAGAAAGCCCATGCCGTGACGGCGCTTGCGGAAAATCTCCGCACGTTGCTCTTCCAGAGGCAGGCCGTTGATCTCGACCACGTTGTCGAGCATGCGGGTAAAGACATCTACCACTTTGCGGTATTCATCCCAGTCAAAGCGGGCCTTCTCGGTGAAGGGATCGCGCACAAACAGGGTCAGGTTGATCGAACCCAGCAGGCAGGCGCCATGGGGCGGCAGAGGCTGCTCACCACAGGGGTTGGTAGCGCGGATCTCTTCACAGAACCAGTTGTTGTTCATCTGATTGACGCGGTCGATCAGGATGAAGCCGGGCTCGGCGAAGTCGTAGGTCGAGGTCATGATCATGTCCCAGATCCGACGCGCCTTCAGCACCTTGGACACCCGACAGGCCACACGACCATCTTCGCGGGTCAGGTAACGCTGGGTGGCGGGTAGCTCACGCCAGATCACCTGATCATCATTGGCCAGATCCAGACCATCCGCATCGACCTCAGACTGGGTCAGCGGAAAGGACAGTTTCCAATCGGCATCGTCGGCCACTGCCTGCATGAAATCTTCAGTAATCAACAGCGACAGATTGAACTGACGCAGCCGACCACCTTCACGCTTGGCGCGGATAAAGTCCATGACATCAGGATGGCCAACATCGAAGGTCGCCATCTGGGCACCGCGGCGGCCACCGGCGGAGGAAACGGTGAAGCACATCTTGTCGTAGATATCCATGAACGACAGAGGGCCGGAGGTGTACGCACCGGCGCCGGAGACGTATGCGCCCTTGGGCCGCAGTGTGGAAAACTCGTAACCGATACCGCAACCCGCCTTGAGCGTCAGGCCTGCCTCGTGCAGCTTGGACAGGATGTCGTCCATGGAGTCGCCGATAGTAGCCGATACCGTGCAGTTAATTGTCGAGGTAGCGGGCTTGTGCTCCAGAGCGCCAGCATTGGACGTGATACGGCCGGCGGGTATCGCGCCATGACGCAACGCCCAGAGGAACTGCTCGTACCAGTGCTCACGTACAGAGGGCTCTTCCACATCGGCAATAGCCCGGGCAACGCGCTGATAGGTCTCGTCGACGGTCGAATCGATCGCTACCCCATCCTTGGTTTTCAACCGGTACTTGGTATCCCAGATATCCTCGGAGGCTGGCTGCATCGGGATGTCGGTGACCGTGTTGTGCAGGCGCTGCACCTTGGCTGTCTGGTTCATTATTATCTCCTGAAATACTCGGCTACACCCCGTAAAACCACGTTGTCAACGCCCAATGGCGCCTGGGAGTTTACGGGGAAGAAACACTACTTGTTGTGCATAGCGAGCAATCCTAGACCCAGATATGGTAAATATCAATATCTGGCAGACCACAAAAAAGTACTTTTTCCGCTTGACTTGAAGAGAGCCAGAAAGGACGTGGCCGGGGAGCGCCGACCAGACCGGCCGGCGAGGATTTCGGGGAAATATCAGGCGCGGTTGCCGTCTATCGGAAAGAAGCATCCGTTGCTCCAGACGCCCAGACAAAGTGTGCCCTGGTGCTCGCGCTCAACGGCCAGCTCGACCAGTTGATAGAAAACATTGCGTCCGATCAGTGCCTCCAGATTGCGCCGCACCAGCACGTAGGGTGAGGGCTCCTGAGTGCCTGCATCGAGCTCGACGCGAATCGGATTGTCACTTCCTACTTCGACTGTATCTTCAAGGTTGGTAGTGAATGTCAGCTTCTGACTCTCGCCCTCACCTTCCACGTTGAGCAGGGTGGCCACAAATGGCGCGTCATCGACCTGAATAGCCCAGCGCTCGACGGGCGTCACCAGATAATAACGGCCATCGTCGTCAAGACGCAGAATGCTGGCAAATAACTGCACCAAAGCCTTGCGACTGATTGGATCACCCTCGTGGTACCAGGTGCCATCGCGGGTAATCTGCAGATCCATTTCGCCACTGACCGGCGGATCCCACTGATCAACCGGAGCCGGTTGCGGGCGACGGGTCGAATTGGCGCCGGGGATGCTGTCGAGCAGCGACTGGTGCGGTGGTGGTCGTCGGGTCATGGTGTTACCTCTATTCAACGGCCGAGCAATTGCCGGGTGTAGTCTTCCAGCGGCGGACGCAGCAGATCCGTTGGCTCGGACTGGTAAAATTGCAGGAAACCGCCGCGCGTAGCGACAACGGCATGATCGATCATCCGGCGCGTAGCCGTTTCCATCAGAATCAGATGCAGGGTGGCGCGATCAACACCAACATCACCCAGGCGACGGGAATCTTCCCAGTGTTCACGGTCTCCGACCTGATCTTCGGCACTGGCAAAGCGGGTGTACAGAAGATAGTCCATGCCATGGACGTATGCCTGATCCAGGGCCTCTTCCAATCCCAATGGTGTCTCCGCACGACGCATCAGGGGAAACACCTGTACTGCCGCGGCAAAGGTTTCCTCGGCGACAACATTCGGACGTGCATAGGGATGGCCCACCGGGACGAAATGCCCCTGGGCAATAAACAGACTGGAGTCGGATTGCAGGCTCCAGTTGGCCTGTCGGGTGATGGTGTAATTATCCATCAACCCTGCGTCACCCAAATGGTAACGCGCGGTTTTCTGCATGTCGGACGGCTTGACGCAGCCGGTCAGTGCCAACAGGGCGGTGAGTAAAATGGCTATTGCTGTCCAGCGCATCCTGATTTCCTCGGCATGTTACCTGGTGGCTCAATGGAGCCTATTACAGACCGCGCATCCACTCCGGTCGCAAACGCGCCCGCTCGGGCCGCTCGATGGCGTTCTTCACCTGCTCCAGTATTCGCTCCTTGTCCGCCCCCAGCGTGCCCTTGAGCACCAGAGCGTTGGAAGCATGGTCACTGCGAAAGACGCTGTCGCGCAAGTCGAGCTCCTGGATAAACTGTTGCAATTCAAGAAACAGACTCTGCTGGTCCAGGGGTTCGAAATCGGGAAAGCGATCACGATAGCGTTCCATCCCCTGAGGAAAACTGACCACTAGCGTCGAAACAAATTCAGGCTGAGTTGCATTCATCAGTCTGGCAGAGTTGCGCGCGTGCTGCTCGCTCAAGCTCTTTCCGCCCAGACCATTGAGAATCATCACCGAACGCAGGATGCCAGCCTCCCCAGCCTTGGTCAGTGCCTGCTCGGTGGACTCGTAGGTTTCCCCCTTGTTGACGCGCTCAAGCACCTGATCATCTCCTGATTCGGCGCCCACATAGAGCATGGCCAATCCGGCCTCACGCAGCTCTCTGAGTTCCTCGACCGATTTACGCTTGAGATTGCGCGGCAGGCAGTAGGAAGTCACACGCTCCACCGTCGGCATGTGCTCACGTATAGCTTCAAGAATGGTCAACAGCCGGCGCGTGGGAAGCACCATGGCATCCCCGTCTGCCAGGAAGACGCGCTGAACAATCAACTGTTCGCCGCTGCGCCGTATCTCTTCAAGCACCTGTTTCTCATCCCGCGCACGGAATTTCTTCTGCTCATCTGTGTACATTTCACAAAATGTGCACTGATTCCAGGAGCAGCCATTGGTAACCGGCAGGATCAGCGAATGGGCTTCACTGGGGGGACGGAAGACGGGTTCTATGTAACTGACGGGGAACGACTGGGCAGACATGACTTCTCCGTTGGAGGGGGGGGGTGACGAGTCGACCCTGCAGTCTACTACGAAAAACCTCAAGGTAGGATCACCCGTATACGTTTCGCGCCTGCGGTGTGATTGATTTATCGTTTTAACTCGACTCGAGCCATATTTCGAATTAGAACAAACCAATCTGAGTGGATAAAACAATGAATCGATCCAGCCTCCCTTTTGCCGGCTTTTGCCGGACAGGGCTCGCCGCCGCCGTTTTCGCCGTAACCCTTACCGGCTGCCTCTCTGGAGGTGGCGGTGGTAGTGAAGCAGTGGCTACCCCCGACCCCCTAACTGTCACTACTACCGAGGGGGCTATCAAGGGCGTCACACTCGAGGGTGTGGAAGGTATCCGCGTATTCCGCGGCATACCCTATGCTGAACCGCCGGTTGGTGAACTACGATTTGCGCCAACAGTGCCAGCGGAGGACCGGTCGGAAACACTGCAGTTGAGCGACGCCTTCGGTAGCAGCTGTGTTCAGATCGATCTCGCTGTCAGAGCGCCGGCCGGAAATGAAGATTGTCTCTATCTCAATGTGTATGCGCCCGAGTCCGGCGAGAATCTTCCTGTAATGGTATGGCTTCATGGCGGGGCTTTCGTATTCGGCAATGGCGGTGGTGAATATGATCCAACTCGACTGGTGAAAGAAGACGTTATCGTCGTTACCCTGAACTACCGTCTTGGTTTGCTGGGCTTTCTCGCTCACCCCAACCTGGAGTCAGACGGAGGCAACTTCGGCTTGATGGACCAGCAACAGGCGCTGCGCTGGGTGAAGGAAAACGCTGCTGCCTTTGGCGGCGATTCGAACAATGTCACTATCTTTGGTGAATCCGCTGGCGGTCATAGCGTGATGAGCCATATCGCTTCACCACGAGCCAAAGAGGAAAATCTGTTCCAGCGCGCAATAGTACAAAGCGGTTCCTACGCCGCCTTCCAACAAAGCAAGGTTGACGCGCAAGCGACTGGCGAAACCGCTGCCACCGCGCTGGGCTGTGCCGATGGGGCAACGGCTGCAACCTGTCTGCGCGCTCTGCCGGCAATGAGTTTCCTGGCTGTGCAGGGCTCCCAGGTCATTCCCAACTCCGATCCAACTACCGACCTGCTGCCTGTGAGCATACAAACTGCGCTGGCCACCGGTTCATTCAATCAGGATCTGGACATCATGATCGGCAGCAACCAGGATGAAGGCACCCTGTTCGTCGCTCTGGATGAACTCACAGGCGACCCGCTTGATGTCCTGGGCGAGGCCGAATACCGCACACGCGTCGCTGATCTTTTTGAAGATTCAGGCCTGGATGCCGATGCCATCGCCACCTACTATCTGAATGAGTACCCCACCGGGGCAAATCGACTATCGCTGGCACTGTCGGCGATCTGGACCGACTCCAACTTCGCCTGCAACAGCTATGCACAGGCCAGCACGTTCGCGAACAGCAACATGAATACCTACCAGTACTGGTTCCGCGACGAAAATGCGCCCTGGACTTTGGTACCTGCGGCGAGCTTCCCACTGGGGGCAACACACGCCGGCGAGATTCCCTATGTTCTATACCCGGAGCAGGTGATGCGCGATCGTTATACGGGCGATAAAGACGAACTGGATGCACTGGCCAGCGACATGGTGGGCTACTGGGCCCAATTCGCCAAGGATGGCAACCCCAACAGCACCGACGGTGTAGCCCCCAACTGGGCGCAAGTATCCGCCGGTCAAATCAATACCCTGGACGTGTCGAGCCCTGGCAGTGGTTCGAACCTCAACTTCCTCGGATATCATCGCTGCGGTTATTGGGCAACCCCACCCCTGGCGGCGGCACCTCGTTAACCTGACCTTTCAATCTCCCACAGCAGCCCGGCTATTCGCCGGGCTGCTATGTTTCGGCCGACTCCAGCTCCTTCTTGCGCTTGGACTTGTTGCCCATGCGCACGCCTATATCCATCAGAAACTGCATATATCCTTCCTTGTCCTCGATCACATCCTGCCAGAACGGTGAGTGATACATCGCCATGGCGCCGTGCACCAGAGCCCAGGCCGCGCAGTAATGGAAGTAGGCTGGCACATTCTCCAGTTTGCCATCATCAATACGTTCCTGAATAACCCCGGTCAGATGGTTGAAGTTGGAGGCGCGGATCTTGTGCAACTCTTCAACAAGTTCAGGTAACTGATTGGATTTGACCAGTTTTTCTTCCAGACGATCAAACAGACGATAGCGTTCCGGATCGCTCATGCGGAAGGCGAAATAGTCGCGAGAAAGGGCTTCGCGGTCTCGCTCGATGCTTTCGGAATGCAGGAGACTGGCAAGATCGCGTTCATAGTCGAGCATCAGACGCAGATAGATTTCAGCCTTGGATTTGAAGTGCTTGTAGATGGTGCCCTTTCCGATACCCACTTCGTCGGCGATCATTTCAACCGTCACACTGTCTTCACCCTGCTCAAGGAACAGGCGCAGGGAGGTATCGAGTATTTCCTGCTCGCGACGCCGAAACTCGCGGACCTTTCGTGATTCTTTCTGCATGACGATTATGCACTTCCCTACCGGCAAAATCGGCATTATGCCAACTTGATGACCAAATTCCCATGATTGCTTGAAAGCTGACTGTCAGGCCCTTTTTTGAACACGAACAGCCACCAGCGCAAGCACCATCGAGCCAAGCATCAGCAACAGAGAGACAGCATTGAGTACCGGCGTAGCGCCCTCGCGAAGGCGACTGAACAACGTGATGGTCAGCGGCGCATCGGAGCCAACCAGCATCAGCGTGGTATTGAAGTTCTCGAACGACATCAGAAAACAGATCAGCGCTGCGCCGATGATTGCCGGCGCCAGAAACGGCAAGGTGACGGTCAGAACGGCAGTCAGATGTGAAGCACCCAGATTACGGGCGGCCTCTTCAAGCTGTATGTCGAAGGTTCGCAACCGCGCTGATATGACCAGAGTGGCGATGGTGCTGAGGAAGGCAAATTGACCCAACACCACCAGCAGCAGCCCGGGCCTAAGCATATCCAGGAAAATATCGTGATTGAAGTCGAAATAGTTGGCGATACGACTGGCAAAAATCAGAATGGATATACCCAGAATCACACCCGGGATAACCAGGGGTAGCAGCATCAGAATGAACAGCAGATTCTTGCCGGGGAAACGGTGGCGCTCAAAAAGAAAGGCATTGAGTGTGGCCAGGCTGACAGCCAGCACCGTGACACAACTGGCGACCAGAGCGCTGGTACCAACACTGCGCAAAATGGCGCGATCATGGAACAACCCTGTGCGCTCAGGGGTATTGGCCACAAACCAATCGAGCGTAAAGCCTTTCCAGGGCAGAGCCGGAAAGCTGCTGTCATTGAAGGCAAACACGCCCACAACGATCAGCGGTGCCGCCAGGTAAATGAAGAACACCAGCACATAGGCCGCATAGATCCAGCGAAATCGTCGGGTTAGCGGTAACGAGGCGATCATCGCATGGTCTCCGCAAAGGATTGCCGGCTCAACCTCAGGCCCAGCCACACAATCAGCGATGACAGCACCAGCAGCAGCACACCGAATGCGGCGCCCTGCTCCCAATTGAATCGGGTAATAAACTGGGTAAAAATCTGCTCGGTGAACCACATACTGTCCTTGCCACCAAGCAGTACCGGCGTGAGATAGTTGCCTACCGAAAGCATGAACACCACGATCGAACCGGAAACAATACCCGGCATAGCGTGGGGGATGACGATGTTGCGCGCAACGCTCAGATGATTGCCGCCCAGATCGTAGGCCGCCTCCACAAGACTGTCATCCAGGCTGTCCAGCGTGGTCACCAGGGGAACCAGCATGAACAGAATCGAGGCGTAGACCAACCCGACCATGATCGCCACATCGTTATAGAGCATCTCCACCGGCCCGGCGGCCAGGCCGCTCCACTGCAGCAAGCCGCTGATCACGCCACTTTCACGCAGCAGGATCATCCATCCATAGGTACGCACCAGTTCGCTGACCCAGAAAGGCACCAGGCATGCCAGAAACAGCAGCGAGCGCCTGCGACCACGCACCAGCTTGGCAATGTACCAGGCCACCGGAAAGGCAATAACCAGCGTCAGGAACGTGGTAAAAATTGAAATAAACGCAGTACGCACGAAGGTACGCCAGTACAGCGACTCGGTGAAAAACAGCTCGTAATGCATCCAGCTGAAACGATGCTCGGCAAAACCGATACGTTCACGCAGGGACACCAGCACCATATCCACATGCGGCAACACAATCAGTAGCAACAGCCACAATAACAACGGCAACATGAGCAGGAATACACCAAGGCCCAATCCGCCATGTGATGCCTTGTTCCCTCTCATGGAGCATCTGCCGCAAAATACTGCGCCTGGCTACTCATCCAGCCCAACTGCAGACGATCGCCCGGTTTCAGCCTGGCAAACTCCGGGGTCTGGGGAAGCCGGACGGTCAGCCCGACGCCCTGCTCCACCGTCGCACTGATACGACTGTTGGCGCCATCGAATAACAGTGTATTGATCTGAGCATTCAGGCAGTTGTCCATCCGGCATGTCTCACCCGGTAAAAACGGGCTGATACCTTCAGGCCGCACAAACAGTGAAACGGCGTCGCCCACACTGATCGGCAGAGCTCCTGCAGCGGTGGCTTGAATAGCCTGACCACTGGCCAGGGTGACCCGACCCGGAGCCGCCACACGTGCCTGAAGCCGGTTTGAGTCGCCAACAAATCCCGCCACAAAAGGGGTGGCCGGCTCGTAATACAAGGTTTGCGGGCTTGCTACCTGCTCGAAGCGGCCCTTATTCATCACGGCCACCTGATCAGACATGACCAGGGCTTCGGACTGGTCGTGGGTGATATAGACAAAGGTGGTGCCAAAGGTCTGCTGCAGCTGCTTGAGCTCCAGTTTCATCTGCTCGCGCAGCTTCAGATCCAGGGCGCCCAGGGGTTCATCCAGCAATAACACCGCCGGCTCCAGCACCAGACAGCGGGCGATGGCAATGCGCTGCTTTTGCCCACCGGAGAGTTGGTCCGGCTTGCGCTGCCCCACGTCGGGCAGCCCGACCCTTTCGAGTACGTCATTCACCCGCCGGGCAATATCTTTCCTGGCAACACCGCGACGTTTCAGCCCGTAGGCTATGTTGTCCGCGACGCTCATCATCGGAAACAGAGCCAGATGCTGGAACACCATATTCAGAGATCGCTTGTTGGGCGGTACTCCCCGCATGGACTGGCCCTTGATGCGGATGTCCCCGTGATCGGGTTCGACAAAGCCTGCAAGCATGCGCAGCAGCGTTGTTTTACCGCAGCCCGAGGGTCCCAGAATGGAGAAAAAGGAACCGGCCGGAATACTCAGGGAGATATTATCTACCGCCGCCTGGCCGGCAAACGCCTTGTACAGCTGGTGGCACTCAAGGTCCAGGGGGGTATCGGGTGTGAAAGGCATGGCATTTCCGTTGCAAAGGATCCTGATCGCCCGGCATTGCGCCGGACGAAAAGACCGGAATCAATGTCAGTTCGCGGCGCTAACGCGATCGAGAATACGCCCTTCAATGGTTTCCAGGCCCGGCGGAACCGGTGGATACCACTTGATATTCTCCAGTGCCGCTTCGTCGAAGCTGCTCTCGAAACTGTTTTTCAGCTTTGCATCGACAAAGGCTTCAGCGCCCCGGGATGCGGTGAAATTACCCGCCGACTGGGTAATCATTGCCGCAATTTCGGGCTGCATAACAAAGTTGATCCACTTGTAGGCCGCTTCATCATTGGCCCCACGACGCGGCAATGCAAAGGTATCGATCCAACCCAGCGCACCGCTGGCAGGCGCCACAAAGCTGATTTCCGGATTCTCGGCCTGGAGCTTCCAGCCGCCTGCATCCCAGCCCTTGGCCGCAACCACTTCGCCTGATGCAACCAGGTTGATCAGTTCGTCACCCCCGGTCCAGTAGGTTTTCACGTTGGGTTTGCAGGCAATCAGCTTTTCCTGCACACGCGTCATCATTGCCTCATAGGCTACGGGATCGTCGTAGGCCGCGAAGGGGTCCTCGCCCATGGAGAACGCCATACCGATCAGCATTGGCCGACGCAAGCGGTAGGAGACCCGGCCTGCCAATTCCGGCTTGCACAGGTCTGCGAAGCTGTTCACCTGACCCCGTACACTGTCGTGCACAATCAGGCCCGTTGTGCCCCACACATGGGGGACCGCATAGATGTCACCATCCAGTTCGGTGTTGGCCTTGGTGGCTGCCAGCATGGAGGGGATAAATAGGGAGGAGTCTATTTTGCTGGTGTCCATCGGCTTGTAGATCCGATATTCCTGCTGGGCACTGGTGATCCGATCCTGACTGGGCTGCGCCAGATCAAAACCCGAGCCGCCGGTGGCACGCAGTTTGGAAATCATGTCCTCGTTGTTGGACAGGGTTACCTGCACATCAATGCCGGTTTGCTCTTCGAATTGGCTGATCACTTCCTCGGGGGCATAACCGCCCCAGGTGAGCAAACGCAGCTCTTCAGCAATGGCGGAAAACGGCATGGCAAGGGTGATTACGGCAGGTACGAGCATCTGTTTCAAACGCATGATGTACTTCCTTTTATCGTCGTTGGTTCCCGGAAACTAAGTCATGACCGTGACAGTATAGTTACAGCAAAAAAAACTGCCCGACCGCGAGCTAACAACAGTTGACGATAAAATGCCGTGCGCGTATTCCAAATCGGTTTATGAAAGGGGAACAAAGGGCTGGCGGACTGCGGAATCTGGGCAATACTGAAGACATCAGGTTGACGCGCTCCCCCAGGCGCAAGGCCTGAAATGGTTGGGCCACGCCCGACCTCGCAACACTCCTAATGGTCTTGACCCGGATACTTCCCCCAGTATTCGGGTTTTTTTTGCGTCTGACCGCCAGATCACCTGGCCAGAGGAAACAGCCGATGAAAGTTATCCGTGGTGTTCTGCCATAGTGTGTCGAGGGGCTCACCGCGGATATCCGCCACGAATGCGGCTACCTCACAGACAAACTGGGGCTCGTTGGGTTTGCCCCGATGGGGGACCGGAGCCAGATAGGGAGAGTCGGTTTCAACCAGCAGCCGATCATTGGGTACACGGCGCGCTACATCTCTAAGTGCGTCGGCATTGCGAAAGGTGACAATACCCGACAAGGAAATGTAATAACCGAGGTCCAGCGCTTGGCGCGCCATATCCCAGTCCTCGGTAAAGCAGTGCAACACGCCGGTTTCAGCCAGATCGGCCTCGCGTAGCAGATCCAGAGTGTCCTGCCGCGCTGCCCGAGTGTGAATGATCACCGGCTTGCCGGTCTGCCTGGCAGCTGTCAGATGGCACTGAAAAGAGCGTTTCTGCTGTTCCGCCATATCAGGCTGGTAATGATAATCCAGGCCGGTTTCGCCAATGGCAACAACCCGCGGGTGATCAAGCTCCCCGATCAGCCAGTCGAGCTCGGTGAGTTGTGCATCGGCCAGATCCAGAGGATGCACACCCACACTGCAGTACACATCGGAATAACGCTCCGCCAGCCCCTTTACCACCGAGGCATTGGCAGCATCCACGCCGATACAGAGAAACTTGCCCACGCCTTTGGCCCGCGCCGCATCCAGCGCGGCATCAAGTGAACCTGCATGGGAGGTGAGATCCAAACGGTCGAGATGGCAGTGAGAGTCAATCAGCATGGAAACCCAGATTACATCGTATGGGTGGGCCGGTCGGACTTGAGTGCGCCAGCGAGGTAGGTTTCGATCTTGCTGCGCGCGGTGTTGTCCTGATCACTGAACTGCACGCCGATTCCCGCTGCCCGGTTACCCTGGGCGCCCTTTGGTGTGATCCAGATAACCTTTCCAGCCACCGGGATCTTCTCGGGCTCATCCATCAGGTTGAGCAACATGAAGACCTCATCGCTGAGCCGATAGCTCTTGTTGGTCGGAATGAAAAGCCCACCGTGCTTCACGAAAGGCATATAGGCCGCGTACAGAACCGACTTGTCCTTGATGGTCAGGGACAGGATTCCGTTGCGCGGACCGGGGGCGGTCGGATTACTCATGTTAGATTCATCCTGATCAATAATGTCTGCAGGTTAACGCTTTTTCAGCAACTGTTTCCACTCTAGCAACAAGGTCTCGAGAAACAGCCCCCGGTTGAGGTTCGCCTTGCCCAGGGTCATCGACCGATGGGCGAGCAACCAGTCCTGCCACTGCATCAACTCTTGCGCTTGAACATGTTTGGCCATGTAACCAAGCACCACATCCATGTCGCCGTTCTCCGCGTGCGTAATGGCACCCGTATGCAGTTTGAGCAAATCCAGCGTCCAGCTGCAAAACCAGTCGATCAGCAGTTCAAGGGGAATTTTTGCCCAGCTTTCGGCTACCTGGCTGGGAGACTGTTTGTCCTTGAGTAATGCCTTAATGTTGTCAACCACGCCCATGCGCAACTGCACCGCATCCATTTCATGCAACGCGGCTGCGCGCAGGGGGGCACCTGCTGCCATCTGCAAGAGTACCAGTCGCTGTTCGGCACCTAACTCAGGCACGCTTTCTGCCAGCCAGGCGAGTGCTGATTCCCGCGCGGGAGTCGGCAGCCGCTGAGCGCGGCAGCGACTGCGCACTGTTGGCAGCAGCCGCCCCGGCTGATCGGTGACCAACAGCAGATAGGTCGCGGCAGTCGGTTCTTCGAGTGACTTGAGCAAGGCGTTGGCCGCGTTCTGGTTCATCGCCTCGGCTGGATGCAGAACAATGACTTTGCTACCTCCCTGCTGCGCTGTCTGCCCCATAAAGTCGACCAACTGCCTGATAGCATCGACACGAATTGCTTTGCCTTCCTCCTCCGGCGTGATCAAAAGCAGGTCCGGGTGGGTACCGGCTTCGCGCAGCAGGCAACTGCGACAGCGCCCGCATGCCATGCCCTGGGCGGGTTTTTCGCATAACAGAAAAGCAGCAAACGCATGGGCGAAGCGCCGTTTACCTACGCCCGGCAACCCGCTGAACAGGTAGGCGTGGGCGTGCTCCTGCTGCTCGGTCAACTGCGACCAGACCTCCTGCTGCCAGGGAAAGGCGATCTCAGGCATGCCATTGCTCCAAGACCTGAGCAACCAGAGGCCGCATAGCCTGGGCAACCTGATCGAGCGTACCACTGGCGTCGATTATCCGGTAACGGCCCGGATCTGCCGAGGCACGTTCAAGGTAGGTCTGACGAACCGCCTCGAAAAACGCCGTTTGCTCCACTTCAAAACGATCCAGCTCACTGCGCGCCCGGGCTCGCTGCATACCAACTGCAACGGGCACATCGAAAACAACAGTCAGGTCCGGACGCAAGGGGCCCTGGACCCATTCCTCAAGTGCGGCAATACGCTGGACCGCTATTCCGCGGCCACCGCCCTGATAGGCATAGGTAGCATCTGTAAACCGGTCACTGATCACCACCTGGCCCCTGTCCAGGGCTGGACGAATAAGACGATCGATATGCTGCGCACGCGCCGCAAACATCAACAGCAGCTCTGCATCCGAGCACATGGGCTCATCGTGGTGGCTAAGCAGCACCTCACGAATCTTCTCGGCAATCGGCGTACCACCCGGCTCGCGGGTCAATAGCGGATCACAGCCAGACTCGCGCAACGCCGCGGCAAAGAGCTGCAAATTGGTCGACTTGCCTGCCCCTTCCGGCCCCTCGAACGTGATGAACAGCCCGCTCATTCTGCACTCTCCCCTGTGCCGCCCGATGCCGCCGGGCTCGACCTGTAGCTCTCGGCCCGCTGCCGTATCTGGTATTGCTGAACAGCACGGTTGTGCTCGCGCAGGGAGTCAGAGAACACATGACTGCCATCGCCGCGGGCAACGAAATAGAGACTAGTCCCGGATTTCGGATTCACCGCCGCTTCCAGCGCTCCGCGGCCCGGCATGGCGATAGGTGTCGGCGGCAATCCGTCAATAGTGTAGGTGTTGTAGGCAGTGGGTCGGCGCAAATCACTGCGCCGGATGTTGCCCTGGTAGGCATCGCCCATGCCATAGATAACCGTCGGGTCAGTCTGCAGGCGCATGCCAATCCGCAGGCGTCGGGTAAAGACACCGGCAATTTCGCCACGCTCCTGCGGCACCCCTGTTTCCCGCTCGATGATCGAGGCCAGTATCAGCGCCTCGTAGGGCGTCTTGACCGGCAGATCGTCAGCCCGCTTCTGCCAGACATCAGCCAACACCTCTTCCATGCGCTGGTAGGACCTGAGCAGAATGTCACGGTCACTCATGCCGAAGGTGTACTGGTAGGTATCGGGGAAAAACCGACCCTCCGGATGTACCCCCTCCAGACCCAATGTCGTCATGACCTGCTCGTTGCTCGCCTGCGGATCCAGTGACTGCTCAAGGCGCTCCGCCTTGGCCAGCTGTGCGCGAACCTGCTGGAAGTTCCAGCCTTCAACCAGCGTCACGCTGCGTCGCACTACCTCACCGGCATCCAGCCGGCGCAGAAGCTCCGCAGCTGACATGCCGGGCTCAAGCTGATACTCCCCGACCTGCAGCACCGAATCGGGCATCTGCCATTGCCAGTAACGACGCAGCCACTGGGCCCGATCAATCCGACCGTCATTCTCGAGGTTCGCAAGAACCCTGGCTGGTGTACTTCCCGGCACTACATCCAGACTGACGGGCTCATCCACACGAACAGGTTGCTCCAGCACATCCTCAAGGGTCAGATACGCCCAAAGCCCCACAGCAAGAAAAGAAAAAACCGATAAAACAATAAGTAAACGGACAATACGCAGAATCAACTTCACTTTATCACCTGCTCTGCCAGACGCTGCGCCTGGCGTGTTCGGGATCCGATCGACCAGCTTGTATCCGCCAGGCCAATTACCGGCCAGACACCGTAAAGGCTGTTGCAGCAGAATACTTCGGTGCTCTCAAGCAAGGTCGAAAAGTCGACTTTTCTGACTTCAACCGACTCACCGGCCTGCCCCAACCGGTCAATCAGGTAATCACGCATGACCCCCTGCACTCCACACCCGGACAGATCAGGCGTCACCCAGCGTTCTCCGTGAAGCATGAACAGGTTGCTCATGGTGCATTCGATCACGTTCCCCAGTGTATCGCGCACCATACCCTCAGCATGGATGGAATCGGACCATTCGCTTCGCGCGAGCACCTGCTCGAGACGGTTCAGGTGCTTGATTCCGGCCAGCAGGGGCTGAACGGCCAGGCGTGTCTGGCATTCGAACAACCTGATACCGGTGCGGGCATTTTCAATGGGGTAACCCGTGGGGGCAAAACTCTGACAGATGCGCGTGGGCTGGGCCTGTGCAGGAATGCCGTAGCCCCGCTTTCCAATCCCCCGGGTCAGGGTCATCTTGAGAACACCATCACCCAGTTGCCCCGCCAGCGCATTGAGCTCCGAGATAATGGCAGTCTGATCTGCATCCATCTTCAGGGCCAACAGACCACGACGTAACCGGGCCAGATGGTAGTCGAGCAACGCAATGCGTCCGTCAACGACGCGCATGGTTTCAAACAGGCCGTCACCATAGGCAAGGCCTCGGTCCAGCACCGACACCTCGCTACGCTGCTGACCGTTGACCATCGTTTGCGGCAACTGCAAATTATCCAGACTTGGGTCCGCCATCAGAGACGACGGAACACCAGACTGCCGTTGGTGCCACCAAAGCCGAATGAATTGGACACCACGACCTCAAGAGAACGCTGCTGAGCCTCATGAGCCACATAATCCAGATCACAGCCCTCATCGGGATTATCGAGATTGATGGTTGGCGGTGCTACCTGATCACGCAGAGCCAGAATACTGAAAATCGCTTCGACGGCCCCGGCCGCACCAAGCAAATGGCCGGTCATGGACTTGGTGGAGCTGATCGCCAATGCCTGAGCATGGTCGCCAAACACCGTTTTGACCGCGCGCGTCTCCGCCAAGTCGCCTGCCGAGGTAGAGGTACCGTGGGCGTTGATATAACCGACTGCCGAAGGATCCACACCGGCATCACGCAGTGCATTGGTCATGCACTTTGCACCACCACGTCCATCTTCCGGGGGTGCGGTCATGTGATAGGCATCGCCGCTCATGCCAAAGCCGATAAGTTCGGCGTAAATGTGTGCGCCACGTGCCTTGGCATGTTCGTACTCCTCGAGCACCAGTGCCCCGGAACCATCGGACAAGACAAAACCGTCCCGGTCGCGGTCCCATGGCCGGCTGGCAGCCGTCGGGGCATCATTGCGCGTGGAGAGTGCCCGGGCAGCGCTGAACCCCCCCAGACCCAGACCACTGGTAGCCATCTCCGAACCACCGGTAATCATCACGTCCGCTTCACCGTAGGCAATATTGCGGGCGGCCATGCCGATGCTGTGGGTACCTGTGGTACAGGCTGTAGTCAGTGCATAGTTCGGGCCTTGCAGGCCGTACTGTATGGAGAAGTAACCGGCAACCATGTTGATGATCGAGCCGGGCACGAAAAACGGTGAAATGCGCCGCGGCCCACTGGCCAGCAACAACTCGTGATTCTTCTCGATATTGGTCAGGCCACCAATTCCCGACCCCATGGAAACGCCGATCCGGTCGCGATTGTCGTCGGTAACCTCCACGCCCGAGTCGGTGAGCGCCTGGATGCAGGCAGCAATACCATACTGGATGAACAGATCAAGCTTGCGCGCCTCCTTGGGCGCCATGTACGGCTCGATATCGAACTCGCGGATTGATCCGCCGAAGCGCGTGCCAAAGGCACTCACATCCATATGCTCGATAGGCCCGATACCGCTCTTGCCCGCCAGGGCTGCCTGCCAACTGCTGTCCACCGTGTTGCCCAAAGGGGTCAACATGCCAAGGCCGGTTACCACGACGCGTCTGCGCGACACAGGATGCTCCTTATTCAACTCTCAGGGATGACGAGACAGTACATAATCTCGCGGCAATCGGACGGTATTGTCCGCATAAAGGGCGCACTCGGCAATAACAGCAACCGAAGTAAGCAGCGGCTCATGGTGAAATGGATGCAAAAAAGCCGCAGTTCAAGGAAAGAACTGCGGCTTTTTTGTATTCAGTCAGCTGACTTTGTGATTACTTCTGGTGAGCATTCACGTAGTCGATGGCTTCTTGAACGGTGGTGATTTTCTCGGCATCTTCATCCGGGATCTCGGTCTCGAATTCTTCCTCGAGAGCCATGACCAGCTCAACGGTATCAAGCGAGTCAGCGCCAAGGTCTTCAACAAAAGAAGCGCTGTTGGTCACTTCTTCTTCTTTGACGCCGAGCTGCTCGGCAACGATTTTCTTGACGCGTTCTTCGATGGTACTCATACCTTGTTCTCACTCCTGGTTGCAGTTCCGGAAAGCCGGACTGCGCGTAGTTTATAGAAACAATTTACGTTATTTCAAGCATCAATCGTTTCTATCTCAAAGAGGTAAAGGCCAGCAGGCCCTCACCGCGTAAAATCTGTTCCAGTCTGGAGGGCGCAAAAGCCCATGCCAGAGGGGTTACATCTTAGCTCATAAACATGCCGCCGTTCACCGGAATAACCGCGCCGGTAATGTAACCGGCCGACTCACCAGTCAGAAATTCGACTGCTGCGGCGATTTCTTCGGCCTGACCAAGACGACCCAGCGGGATCTGCTCGAGCATCGCAGAGCGCTGGCCTTCATTCAATGCCTTGGTCATGTCGGTGTCAATAAAGCCCGGCGCCACCGCATTGACCGTAATCGAGCGAGAGCCAACCTCGCGGGCCAGGGCACGGGTAAAGCCTTCCATGCCCGCCTTGGATGCTGCGTAATTGGATTGACCGGCGTTACCCATGCCCGCCACCACAGAGCTGATGTTGATGATACGCCCCCAGCGAGCCTTGGTCATACCCCGCAGTACCGCTTTTGACAACCTGAAGACCGAGCCCAGGTTGGTACCGACGACGTCGTCCCACTCGTCATCTTTCATGCGCATAAGCAGATTATCGCTGGTGATGCCCGCATTATTGACCAGAATTGCCGGAGCCGCGAACTCTTTGCTGATGCGCTCCAACACCTCGGATACCGACTGAGGATCACGCACATCCAGCTTCATTCCTGCACCCTGGTATCCGGCAGCATGGAGCTTTTCGGCAATCGCGGCTGCACCGGAATCAGTGGTTGCAGTGCCAACAACGATCGCTCCCTTGGCAGCGAGCGCGTGGGCGATTGCCTGCCCGATACCCCGGCTGGCGCCGGTAACCAGTGCCACTTTTCCTTCGATACTCATAGTCAGGCTCCTTGCTTTAACGTATTGCTGGCAGCGGTGAAAGCCTCTGCCGAATCAAGATTGTGGGTACCAATACCCTTGACGCAGCGCTTGTTCAAGCCTGATAAAACGCGTCCGGGTCCACACTCGACCAAATCGGTAACGCCCTGGGCAGCCATCCATTCAATGCTCTCCACCCAGCGTACCGGATTGTAAAGTTGCTCAACCAGCTGCTGACGCAAGCTATCCAGGTCAGCAGCAGGCCGGGCCGATACGTTCTGCACTAGGATGATCTGCGGCTCTCGCCAGCTCAGTACGTCCAGATCAGTGCTCAACTGCTCTGCAGCCGGCTTCATCAGGGCACAGTGCGAGGGCACGCTGACCGGTAGCGCAATAGCACGCTTGGCGCCAGCTGCCTTGCACTGTTCAATAGCGCGCTCAACAGCGCTGGCCTGACCGGCTATAACCACCTGGCCCGGCGCATTGAAGTTGACAGCGCTGACTACTTCTCCCTGGGCTGCCTGAGCACAGATATCAACAATCTGATTGTCTTCCAGCCCCAGAATGGCAGCCATACCGCCCTGCCCTTCAGGCACGGCCTGCTGCATCAACTGGCCGCGACGCTCGACCAGTCGCAACGCATCAGCAAAGCTGATTACCTCTGCTGCCACCAAAGCGGAATACTCACCCAGGCTGTGGCCAGCAACATATGCCGGGCGGACAGGATTAGTTGAGCACCAGAGGCGCCAGAGCGCGACGGAGGCCGCCAGAATCGCCGGCTGAGTACGATCGGTACGGTTCAGATCGGCTTCCGGCCCATCCTGACAGAGCGCCCAGAGATCATAGCCGAGCACCTCGGAGGCTTCGACAAAGGTCTCGGTGATCTGGCTGTGCTCCTGAGCAAGCGAGGCAAGCATGCCAACTGCCTGCGAGCCCTGACCGGGAAAAACAAATGCAAGGGTTTGAGACATTCCATCATCCTCGTTTATTGTCATATTCGCTGTTAGCCATTTGCTAGTAATTGTTTGGATGGCCACGGACCTGCACGGGTCACAGATTAACCCGCCCATATGTCACGGGCTGCCAGGTCCGGCCGACCCGAGCCGACGGGCAATATGCTGAGGAAGGTTGCTTCGGCCGGCCTGGGCTGCGCGGTCAATGGCCGCTGTAAAAGCATCTTCGTCGGCACCTCCGTGGCTCTTGACCACGACCCCCTTGAGACCAAGCAAGCTAGCGCCATTGTAGCAACCGGGATCGTGCCGCCGATTCATGGGCCGCAGGGCGAGACGCAACAGGGGTGAAAGGCAACGCAATAACAGGTTGGCTGTCAGCGCCTGGCGAAGCTCTTCCTGCATATAACTGGCCAGCCCCTCGCTGGCCTTGAGCACCACATTGCCCACAAAACCGTCACAGACCACCACATCCGCATCACCCCGGAACAGGCCGTCGCCCTCCACGTGACCGACGTAATTAAGCGAGGCGTGCTGGCGCAGCAATTCGCTGGCCTCTCGTACCCGCTGACTGCCCTTGTTGACTTCACTACCTATGTTCAACAAACCAACGCGCGGCTCCTGCAGCCCGGATAACTCACGTGCGGCCTCGGACCCCATCACGGCAAACTGGACGAGCTGCAGCGCAGTGCAATCCACATTGGCACCCAGATCAAGCAGATAGCAGGCTTTACCCGCCACCGGCAGCGCAGCCATGATCGCAGGGCGCTCGATTTGATCTAGGGTGCCAAGAATGGAGCGCGACAGGACCATTAGCGCACCGGTATTACCGGCGCTCAGACAGGCATCAGCATGCCCGTCACGCACCTGTTCGATAGCCACGCGCATGGATGCATCCGGCTTGCGGCGCAGAACGCTGGCAGGAGAATCGCTGGCATGAATGATTTGCGTGGTAGGAATACACCGTATGCGTCCGGACGGAAGCCGATGTTTGTTACATAGGGACGCCAACTGCTCGGCATCACCAACCAGAAGCACGTACAGATCAGGTATCTGCCGGAGGCTACGGGCTACCGCAGGGATAATGCAACGGGGACCGAAGTCCCCGCCCATCACATCAATCGCTAAGCGGATTGACGTGGACAAGACTTACTCTTCGCTGTCCTTGTTGACAACCTGACGGCCACGGTAGAAGCCATCTGGGGTCACATGGTGACGGAGGTGAGTCTCGCCGGTGGTGCTGTCCACAGACAGTGCTGCTGAAGACAGCGCATCGTGTGAACGGCGCATGCCGCGTGCTGAACGAGACTTTTTGTTCTGCTGTACTGCCATGGCGATAAGCTCCTAAGCTTTTCAGGTATCACGTTTTAACGATGCAAGCACACTGAAGGGGTTGGGCTTTTCAGCCGGTTCTTCAACGTCCACCGGGTCAGGGGTATAGCCCGGAGGATGCTCGCATGTTTCCATTGGATGCATCGGAACTGGTGGCAGAGCCAGTAACAGTTCGTCCTCGATCAGCGCATGCAGATCCAGGGGTTCATCATCCACAATAACCGGTTCGTAGTGCTTCGGCAGATTTTTGGCTGCCTCATCACTTTCGACAAAACCCACGTCACACTGACTATCGAGCGGTACCACGACCTGCTCGAGACAACGCTGACAAATCAGCGCAACCTCGGCCTGGTAGTGCCCGTGCAGAGTAGCAATACCCTGCTCGTCCCGTGCGAAAGCGAGCTTGACCTGAACGTCCCCTGCGGGGGCGTCCAAAAGCGCGCTCAACCTGGGCATCTTGACGGCAGCCACCGTTCCCTCGAGAACGATTTCACGGTCAACCAGCTTGCGCGGCTCTATGTGTGCGGGTATGGGTCCAGACATAAGCGCGCAATTCTAGGCATCATGCACCCCGCTGTCAAAACTATTTGCAGATTTATGCAAGGCTTGGCCACAGAGGTTAGGATAGTCGACCATTCAATCCTCGCAGGACAGACCCATGCTGCCGCTGATACTTGCCTCGGGCTCACCCTACCGCCGCGAGCTACTCGCCCGCCTGGGCCTGCCCTTCAAATGGGCCGCCCCGGACATCGACGAGACCCCTACGCCCGGCGAGAGTGCCGCAGAGCTGACCCAGCGGCTGGCACTTGCCAAGGCACAAGCTCTCGCACCGGCCTGGCCAAATCATCTGATTATCGGTTCAGATCAGGTGCTGCTGCTGGATGGCATTCCAGTAAGCAAACCCGGCAACCACCAGGCTGCTGCTCAACAGTTGCGACGCTGTAGCGGAAGAACCCTGCGATTTTCAACCGCACTATGCCTGCTCAACACTCAGACAGGTAGCCATCAGATAGCCGTAGAGCCTTTCGACGTAGTTTTCCGGGACCTCTCTGATGAGCAGATCGACAGGTACCTGCAGCGCGAGCAACCTTATGATTGCGCTGGCAGCTTCAAGATGGAGGGCCTGGGCATCACGCTGTTTCGCGCACTGCGTGGAGAGGACCCCAACAGCCTGATCGGGCTACCTCTGATCAGGCTGTGCGACATGCTCATGCAGGAGGGCTTCAGCCTGCCCTGAGTACGCCTAACGCAATAAAGGCGCACTCAGACCGAGATGAGTCGAAAGCGTATTGCCCATGCTCGCACCTATCTGACGAGCGAAACGCTCGAATGCTGACTCCCGGTGAGTGAAATCCACTAACTCTTCCACCCCTACCACCTCACGCGCAACCTGCGAGGTACTGCCAAAGCCATCGATCAGACCCAGCTCCAATGCCTGCTCACCAGACCAGATAAGACCACTGAACATATCAGGGTGCTCCTTGAGTCTGTCACCACGACCCGCCTTGACCTGATCGATAAACTGCTGATGCACGGTTCCCAGCACATCCTGCCAGAACTCAGTTTCTTCAGGCCTCTCGGGCTGGAAAGGATCGAGAAAGGTTTTGTGTTCTCCGGAGGCATAAATGCGGCGCTCGACGCCCAGCTTGTCGAGGGTCTCAACAAAACCGAACCCCGCGGCAGTAACACCTATGGATCCAACCAGGCTCGCCTTGTCAGCATAAATCTCATCAGCTGCAGCCGCGATATAATAGGCACCGGAGGCCCCCAGATCGGTAATGACAGCGTAAACGCGCGTATCAGGGTAAAGGCCACGGAGCCGCACAATTTCATCGTACACGTAGCCGGATTGTACCGGACTGCCGCCCGGGCTATTAATTCGTAACACAATTCCGCGCGTATTTTCGTCTTCGAAGGCCTCGCGAAGACTGGTAATCAGATTATCGGCACCGGCTTCCTGCTGGTCAGCAATCGGTCCACGCAACTCGATTACGGCTGTGTGCGGCTCCAGGGAAGCGGCACCTTCCATCGATAATAAAGGTGAAAACAATGCTATGCCGCCAAACAGATAGATGAATATCAACAGCTTGAAGAAGATACCCCAACGCCGCGCCCTGCGCTGCTCCTGGACCGAAGCCAGCATGGTGCGCTCGATCAGTTCCCAGGCCTTGACGTTATTCGCGCCTGCCTGAGCCTGATCACGATTGAGCATGGGACCATCGGTCCATTTATCCTGTGACATCATCTATCCTCTGCTGCTACACAGCCTTTGACGCGGGCATAACGAAGCCCGGAAATTCGTTGAAAGCATCAATACAATGCTCGGGGCGGCTTTGCAACAGGTGTTCCCGGGACTGTGCGCCGTAGGTTGCGGCAATAGCCCGCACCCTCGCACCATGGGCCATGCGCATGTCGAATTCGCTGTCGCCGAGCATCAACGCGCAACTGGCCGGCGTTTCCAGTCGGTTGAGAATTTCCTCCAGCATGCGTGGATGCGGTTTACTCAGGGTTTCATCGGCGCAGCGGGTCATATCGAAAAACCCCGTCAAGTCGTGAGCAGCCAGAACGCGATCCAGGCCGCGACGACTCTTGCCAGTGGCCACTGCCATCTTGAACCCCGCCGAGCGGAAGCTGTCCAGCGCTTCCAACACGCCGGGAAACAAGTTCGCTGGCTGCTGCTCAAGCGCCACATAATGTTCGCTGTATTCCTGACGCAGCTTCTCCACCAACCAGGGCTCATTCAGACCAGGAAACAGAATCGCTATAGCTTCGGGCAGACCCAGGCCGATGATATCGCGCACCGCCCGCTCGGAAGGCACGTCCAGACCAGTCAGCTTCGCCGCAGCCACCATGGACTCGACAATCCGGCTGATGGAGTCACACAGCGTTCCATCCCAGTCAAAGATCAGTGTTTTTAGTTCAGGCATTGGCCAGCCTGCGCAGGGTGTCATCCCACATGCGGCCAGGCTCGGCCTTCACGTCCAACTGAGTGCCGTCGGGCAACTCGACATGCAGCGAGGCTGCATGCAGAAAGAGCCGTTTACCCCCCAGCTCTTTTATCTGCTGGGAAAATTCGTCGCTTCCATATTTCGGATCGCCAGCAATCACATGACCGGCATGCCGAGCATGCACACGGATCTGGTGGGTACGGCCGGTAATCGGACGAGCTTCCACCAAAGTGGCGAAATCGCCAAAGCGCTGAACCACGCTGAACTCGGTCAGAGATTCCTTGCCCTCGGCATTTACCTCGACCATTCGCTCGCCGGACCGCAGATTATTCTTCTGCAGAGGCGCGTGAACTTTTCGCGTGGTAGCAGGCCAATGGCCGCGCACCAGTGCCAGATAGCACTTGCGCACGCCATCACCGCGTAATGCCGCATGCAGATGACGGAGCATACTGCGCTTCTTGGCGATCATCAGGCAGCCGGAGGTGTCGCGGTCCAGCCGGTGTACCAGCTCCATCTGCGGCACATCGGGACGCAACTGGCGCATCGCCTCGATCACACCGAAATTGAGGCCACTGCCACCGTGCACGGCAAGACCCGCGGGCTTGTTGATAACAATCAGCCCCTTGTCCTCATACAGAATGTTCTGCTCCAACGCCTGCAGAATGCCCTGACCGACCAGCGCTGGCTCATTGGGTTCCGGTAAGCGTACTGGCGGTATACGTATGCTGTCACCCGCCTGCAAACGGTAGTCCGGCTTGACCCTTCCTTTATTGACGCGCACCTCGCCCTTGCGCAGGATCCGGTAGACCAGCGTGCGCGGCGCGCCCTTGAGACGAGTGATCAGATAGTTGTCGATGCGCTGCCCCGCGAGGTCCTCGGAGATGAGGTCAAACTGTACGGGGGGAGCTGCTGGAGTTGTGCTTTCATTCATCCGCGCATGATACATTTTTTCTTGCAATTGAAGCACTTAAAAAATGCTGTTATATTCGCTAAAGCTGCGTAACAGGCAGCCGGGGAAACAGCAGGCGCATCACCATCGCGCAGCCCCCAGAAACAACGACATTTGGGGCTTTGCCAGGCGTTTATCAAACAGTAGGCCGGCAAGCACCATTGATCGACACGCTGGTTGCCAGTTGGCAGCCAGAATATAAACCCGCTCCCGACAAAGCGATGAGCGGCACCCGATCAAGATGGGTAAGTGTCAGGTGGAGATGCACAGCTTCAGGATCATGTGACGAGCGCTGACAGTTGCCCTGCAATGTGTCCCCGTTCCCAGTCCGGCTGATTCCTCCCGAAGGCAGTTTTTGAACAGGCCCCCGCGCTGACATGGTCACCGGCGACCTGAAACGTCATCCCAGGCATGCAGCATATTTGCATGGGTAGGCATCCGGCGCTGTCGTGGCATGGTTGGATAGATAGTCACGCAGGCTTTTTCAAAGACTTCCAGAAACGGTTTATCTGTACTCGCCGTAACAGACTGTATTGCCCTGCCCTGTGGCAGCGACATGAAATCTGAACAAGGGCAAGGTTGGCCCAAGCAGAAACACCCCTGACACCTGTCATACGAGTCGCAGGTGCCGTCATTGTGTGATCCGGGCAGCATTGGAAACACAACGGTACTTCATGAAAAGAATGCTGATCAACGCAACTCAACCCGAAGAGTTGCGCGTCGCCCTGGTAGATGGCCAGCGCCTGTACGATCTGGATATAGAATCCGGAGCACGTGAACAGAAGAAAGCCAACATCTATAAAGGCAAGATCACCCGTGTCGAACCCAGCCTCGAGGCTGCATTCGTTGATTTCGGCTCTGACCGCCACGGCTTTCTGCCGCTGAAGGAAATCTCCCGCGAATACTTCTCCAAGCAGCCTGAAGGCCGCGTCAACATCAAGGAAGTACTGCGCGAAGGCCAGGAAGTCATAGTCCAGGTCGACAAGGAAGAGCGCGGCAACAAGGGCGCAGCTTTGACGACCTTTATCAGCCTGGCTGGTCGCTACCTGGTGCTGATGCCCAACAACCCGCGCGCCGGTGGCATTTCCCGTCGCATCGAGGGTGAAGAGCGCAACGAGCTACGCGAAGCCATCAACAGCCTCAACGTTCCCGCCGACATGGGCATGATCGTGCGCACCGCCGGCCTGGGTCGCAGTGCTGAAGAACTGCAATGGGATCTGGATTATCTGCTGCAACTCTGGGGTGCCATCAAGGGCGCCTCCGATGAGCGCGCCTCCCCGTTCCTGATCTATCAGGAAAGCAACGTCATCATCCGCGCCATCCGCGACTACCTGCGCCAGGACATCGGCGAAGTGTTGATCGACAGCGAGACCGTCAAGGAAGAAGCGCTGAACTTCATCAGCCAGGTCATGCCGCAGTACGCGAGCAAGGTGAAGCTGTACGAAGATACCGTACCGCTGTTCAACCGTTTCCAGATTGAAAGCCAGATTGAAACCGCCTTCGAACGCGAAGTGAAACTGCCTTCCGGCGGCTCCATCGTGATCGACCACACCGAAGCTCTGGTCTCCATTGATATCAACTCCTCGCGCGCCACCAAGGGTGCCGATATCGAAGAGACTGCACTGCAGACCAACCTGGAAGCGGCTGAAGAAATCGCCCGCCAGTTACGCCTGCGTGATATCGGCGGCCTGATCGTGATCGACTTCATCGACATGTCCCCTGCCAAAAACCAGCGGGCCGTTGAAGAGCGCGTCAAGGAAAGCCTGGAAGCCGACCGCGCCCGTGTTCAGGTGGGTCGGATTTCCCGTTTCGGTCTGCTGGAAATGTCCCGTCAGCGCCTGCGCCCATCCCTGGGCGAGACCAGTGGTATTGTCTGCCCACGCTGTAATGGCCGAGGCACCATCCGCGACGTCGAGTCCCTGTCCCTGTCGGTACTTCGCCTTATCGAAGAAGAAGCATTGAAGGAACGCACCGCAGAAGTTCGCGCCCACGTGCCGATCGCTGTAGCCACCTTCCTGCTCAACGAAAAGCGCGAAGCGCTGGCCAAAACCGAAGAGCGTACCAAGGTACGCCTGCTGATTCTGCCCAGCGAGCACATGGAAACCCCGCACTTCGACGTTCAGCGTCTGCGCGACGACCATGAAGCCGTTCTCAATGGCGAAACCAGCTACACCATGAGCAGCGAAATCGTTGCCGAAGAGCCCACACCCGTCAGCCAGACCAAGGCTATCGTGCGTCAGGAAGCAGCAGTCAAGACGCTGGCGCCCTCACGCCCTGCGCCAACGCCTGTTGCCGCCGCAGCTCCCGTGGCTGCCACCAAGGCGATTCACGATGCGCAGCCGGGATTGTTCAAGGGTTTGATCAAGTCACTCGTGAGCCTGTTCGCCTCTGAAGAAGAGCCAGCACGCGAAGAGCCGGCCAAGCCCGCAGAGCGCTCTGCCAGCAAGCCCGCCCCACGTGACAACAAGCGAGGTGGTGACGAGCGCCGTGGTGGTCGTGGCCGCCGCCCCCGTACCGAACGCAGTGACCGCCCAGAACGCAATGAGCGCCCAGAACGCGCCGAGCGTCCTGAGCGCAGCGAACGTCCCGAGCGCAAAGCTCCAGCAGCTCGCGCCGAGGCGCCGGTCCAGACCGAGAAGCGTGACGCTCCGGTAGCAACGGAAACCAAGTCGGGGGAAACGCCTACCCGCCGCCGCCGCCGCGGTACGCCGGAAACCCCGACTGAAGCCAAGCAAGCGGCGCAGGAGCAGGGTCCAGATCAGAACCAGGACCGGACTCCTGATCAAGGCCGTTCCGAAGCACCTGCCGAGCGTCGTTCGCGTCGCCCTGTCGAGGAAAAGGCAAACGAAGACCAGACGATCGCTGAAGATCAGACAGATCTGGACACCACGGATGAGACAGGCGAAAGCGATCGCCCCAAGCGTCGCTCGCGTAATAGCCAGCGTCGTCGCAATAATCGTCGCAGCCGCGTTAATCAGGATGACACTACAGCCGGCTCCGAGGGCGCCCAGGAAGGCGAGCAGACGCCTTCCAGCGAACTGCCGAGCAACGAGCCGAGCCAGCCTGTAGCAGACAGCGCTGTCGCAGTGGCAGCCACAGCTGCAGCGTCGGTTGCCCGTGTGGAAGAAACGGTAGCCGAGCAGGAGCAGGAGCAACCTGGCAGCCTGAGTGATGTGACTGATCCTGTAGAGGCCGGCTTGAAACAGGCCGCATCCGATCTTGAGTCCTCCATTGAGGATGCGGTTCAGGCGTTCAGCCAGTCGCAACCCAAGGCGGTTGATGAAGATACAACCGAGCAGCAAGCCACTCCGGCTCCTGTCGAGGAAGTGGCTGAGATCAAGGCCGCTGATGCAGAGCCAACGGCAGTACCGGCTGAATCCGTCAATGAGGCGCCCACTGAGCCTGCGGTCCAGATTACCGCCGCAGCGGTCGAACCAACCGAGCAGGAACCGCAAGTTCTGGTACACGCAGAGCCTGTAGCGCCAGCACCGGCACTGGAAGAAACGGTTGCCGCACAGACGGAAGTTCAGCCCGAGCCAGTGAAGCCTGTGGAGCCGGTGAATCCGCCAACAGAAAGCGGACGCGCCTATAACGATCCGCGGGAAATTCGCCGCCGCCAGCAGGAAGCCAAGCTTTTGGCTGAACAGCAGGCAGCCAGCGAGGAGCCGGAAACAGCAATGGAAACGGCAACGCCGGTTCAGGATGTCACACCCCTGCCCGATCAGCCCGCACCGGTAGTAGACCCGGTCGCTCAGCAGCCTGCAGTCGAAGAGCAGTCGGCGCCAGCCGAGCAAGCCGACAGTCCGCAGCCCGAGCGTTCCGAACGGGAGCGTCCAGCCAATCCGCAACAGGCTGACCTGCCGATCGATACGGTCGAGTCACCCGCTAGCGCGGATGCGACGGGTGATGAAGATCATCCCGAGACCCATGATCTGCGTCAGCAGCAGGAAGACCAGGAAGATAAGCCCAAGCTCTGATAGGGGACGGCGAACGAAAAAGGGGATGCTTGATGCATCCCCTTTTTTTGTCTGAGTGACCCTTGAAACATCGGCAAAGTCTTCAACCCAGCCGTTGCGGCTCCATTTCCAGCTCCAGGCCAAACCGGGCATGGACATCATCGCTGATACGCTTGGCCAGCGAGAGAATATCCTCTCCCCGTGCGCCACCGTGATTTACCAGCACCAGCGCCTGTCGTGCATGCACGCCCACATGGCCAGCGCGCACACCCTTCCAGCCAGCCTGGTCAATCAACCATCCGGCTGCAACCTTGTATCGACCATCCGGCTGCAGGTAGTGCGGTATGTCGGGATAAAGGGCCTTGAGCGCATTCAGTTGGTGCCGGGTTACCAGCGGATTCTTGAAAAAGCTTCCCGCATTGCCCAACACCGCGGGATCCGGGAGTTTGGACTGGCGGATATGGCAGACCAGACTGGCGACAACACGCGGATCCGGTCGGTGCAGGCCGGTCGCTTCCCAGGCAGTGTCCAGCGGGGCATAGTCGACACGAACCTGAGCATGACGGCGCAGTATCAGCCGCACCCGCAAGATCACATAGCGCCCGGGCGACTGTTTGAAAACGGACTCCCTGTAGCCGAAGTGGCAAGCTGCACGGTCAAATTGTCGGATCTCACCGGTCACCCGGTCCAGTGCGTCCAGACTATGAAAGACATCCTGTAACTCAACACCGTAAGCGCCGATATTCTGGACCGGAGCTGCGCCCAGCGTGCCCGGTATAAGTGACAGATTTTCCAGCCCGCAGAGCCCCAGATCCAGCGTCCAGTTGACCAGGTCGTGCCAATTCTCACCGGCCTCACCCTCGATCAGCAGCGCATCTGGCGCGCGCCGCAAAACCCGCCGGCCGCGGCTGCGCATGATTATGACCACACCAGGCAGCGATCCGGTAACAACGACGTTACTGCCGCCTCCCAGCACAGTGACCGGCCAGGCATGTTCAGCCGCCATATCCAGTGCAGCCACAAGCTCCCGATCGCTGTGGATCTCCACCAGATGCTCGGCGCGCTCGGTAATACCCAGGGAGTTGTAGGCCCGCAGGTCAACCTGCTGTCGCACGGCGAACATCAGGATCCGGCCAGCATTGCGCGTACCCGCTCCAGGTCGTCCCGGGTATCAATGCCCGGTGCCGGCACCTCACAGGCATCAGCAACCTGAATCCGGCAGCCAAACCAGAGTGCCCGCAGTTGTTCCAGGGATTCTGCCGTCTCCAGGGGGCTCGGTGCCCACTGGACATAATCATGCAGAAATCCGACCTTATAGGCATACAGGCCGATATGCCGGCGGAAGGTCATTCCCTCAGGGATGCTGCGCGGCTCGGTTGCAAAGGCATCCCTGGACCAGGGGATCGGCGCGCGACTGAAGTACAGGGCAAAGCCCTGTTGGTCGGTCACCAGCTTCACCACATTGGGATTGAAAACCGATTCGATATCCGTCAAAGGCTCGGCCAGAGTGGCAATGCTGGCCTGCGGGTGCGCGAGCAGGTTTGCTGCCACCTGGTCAATCAAGCTGGGGGGGATCATCGGCTCGTCGCCCTGCACGTTGACCACACAGTCTTCGGCATCAAGCCCCATCAACGTCACCACCTCCTGCAACCGGTCGGTGCCCGAGGGGTGATCGGCTCTGGTCAGTACAACGTTGGCGCCGAACTGACGACAGGCCTCAGCTATGCGCTCGTCGTCGGTGGCCACGGTCACGCTCAAGGCCTGGCTCTTGCCGGCCTGCTCCCACACGCGCTGAATCATTGTCTTGCCGCCAATATCAAGCAGGGGCTTGCCTGGCAGGCGGGTGGAAGCATATCGAGCCGGAATGATGACGTGGAACATGTTCAGGTATCCAGCCGCTCATCGGCATCCAGGGCACGGGCCTCGCCTTCCAGCATGACCGGTATGCCATCGCGAACCGGATAGGCCAGACCATCGGCGCGGCACCACAACTCGGTCTTGTCGGCGTTCTGTACCAGCGGGCCCTTGCAGATCGGGCACGCCAGGATATCAAGCAGCTTGGGGTCCATCATAAAACTCCTGAGAAAATGAAAAGAAAATGCCGAGTAGCCAGACCAGTCAGGCAGGCCTCGGATTGAGAGTGGCCAGGCGCTGTTGCAACTGGCTGGCAAAGGCGTCACTCATGGTCGCCTCTACGCACAGATACCACCAGTTGGGTCGGGCAAAGCCGGTGCATTTGATCGCGTCCTTTTCGGTCATGATCAAGGGCCTGTCCAGATCGCAAGCAGCAAAACTGGCTACCGAATAATGTGCATGATCGGAAAAAATGTGCCGCTCCACCTCGAAGGATAGCTGCTCAAGACTGATAAAAAAACGCTCGGGGTTGCCGATTCCTGCCACCGCTGACACCTGTTTGCTGCCCTGCCAGTGTTCAGGCCGTATGCGCTCACCCGTCAGCAGGTTGACCAGCGCCACCGGCTTGAGCTGCATCCCGAAATCCGTGGAACTGTCAGATACGGCACCATTGCGCACCACGAAGTCTACCGACTTCACCCTGCTGGCAGGCTCACGCAACGGCCCCTCCGGCAGACATCTGGCATTGCCCAGCCCCCGCGCAGCATCGACCATGAGTATTTCCAGATCGCGCCCCAGTCGGTAATGCTGCAGGCCATCGTCACTGACGATGACGTCCACCTGCGCGCTGGCCAGCAGGTGCCGCGCCGCCTGCGGACGATCCGGATCAATGACCACGGGCACCTGGCAGCGCTTTGCGATTAACAAAGGTTCATCGCCCACGGTCACCGCGTCGTCATGGTCGGGATCGAGCAACCAGGGCGTTGACTGGGGGGAGGCGCCGTAGCCACGACTTATCAGACCGGGACGTAGCCCCTGGGCCTTGAGATAATCAAGCAGCCAGATGCACATGGGGGTCTTGCCGGTACCACCCAGGGTGATGTTACCCACCACGATCAGCGGCACGGGGGGCTGCCAGACACGCGCAGCATCCTCCATGTATGCTGCGCGACGTCTGGTTACTACCAAGCCGTAAAACGCGGACAAGGGCCTGAGGGCCAGCAGCCAACTCTGCCGTCCATACCAGGCACGGAGCATGAACTGCTCGAGGGAAAATCCCTTCACTGCCCTTCGCCCGCCTCCGCCTGGGTCGTCGTCAGCCTCAACCGGGTGAAGCCCAGTTGACCTGCCGCGTCCATCGCCATGATCACTGACTGATGGGGCGTCTGCGCATCTGCGGTAATAATCAAGGGCAACGACAGGTCACCAGCCGATTCGCGCTGAAGCGCTGTCTTAAGCGTATCCACCCCGGGAGCAATAAGCGCCTTGTCGTTGATTGCAATATCCCCGCTGGCCGATATGGTCAGTTCGATCTGCTGCTGGTCACGATTTTCCACCTGCTCGCCGGACACCGCTTCCGGCAGATCCAGCTTGAGCTGGGTCTCGCGGGTAAAGGTGGTTGAAACCATGAAGAAAATCAGCAGCAGAAACACTACATCGATCAGGGGCGTGAGATTGACGCTGGCCTCTTCCTGTCTCTGGCGCCTGAAATTCACGTCCTGGCTCCCTTGCGAGTGCTACCAACGCGTGAAACCGGCTCCTTGCTCACGGGGCCAGCGATCGGCGCTTCCACTTCACGATTGCCCTGCAGAACCTCGACCAGCTTGGTCGCCTCCTGTTCCATGGCCACCACCAGCTCGTCCACCCGACGCACAAAGAAACGATGAAAAAACAGGGCCGGAATGGCTACGGTCAGGCCCGCAGCGGTGGTTATCAATGCCTTGGAGATACCTCCTGCCAACACGCCGGTATTGCCGGTACCCTGAATCATGATTGCGCTAAACACGTCGATCATCCCGATTACCGTACCCAGCAGACCAAGCAGCGGCGTAATTGCAGCGACTGTACCGAGGGTATTGAGGTAGCGTTCGAGCTCATGAATGACCTTGCCGGCCGCTTCCTGGATGCTTTCTTTCATGATCTCCCGACCGTGCTTGGAGTTGTTCAGGCCGGCCGCCATGATTTCGCCCAGGGGCGAGTCACTACGCAGGGTTTTCAGACGTTCGGCGTCCAGCTTGCCCTCACGCACCCATTGCCAGACCTGACCAAGTAACGCCGGAGGCGCCACACGCGCGCTGCGCAGTGCCCAAAGACGCTCTATCACGATGGCGGCAGCAATAACCGAAGACAAGATAATCGGCAGCATCAGCCAGCCGCCCGCACTGATCAGTTCCCACACAAGCGATCCCTCCCCAAAAGTCAGCATACTCTAGCACAGGGCCAGCTGCTCCCTGCGCGCTCTTGTTATTCATGCCAGAAGCGCCTGGCGCTGTCTCTCCAGCTCCAGTCACGGCGCCCGCCGTGGTCTTTGTCAAACACGAAACGAACAGCACCGGCGCGGCTAGTATAAACAGGTTCGACGGCCAATTCCCGATAGCGCGCCACAACATTTGGATGCGGATGGTTGAAGCGGTTCCTGTGACCGGCACTGAATACCACCCAATTTGGATCCACCGCACGAATCAGCGCATAGGAAGAAGAGGTTCGACTGCCATGGTGCGGGGCCAGCAACAGATTCGCAGACAGATCATGGGCAAGCATCTGATATTCACCGCGTATGCCTACATCACCGGTTAACAGCACCCCACTGTCGCCCGTCGTCACGCGCAGGACGCAGGATCGCTCATTGGCTGGCGCGGGAGCCGGTGCGCTGTAAATGATCTCGAATGTCACCGCATTCCAGCTCCAGCTCTCACCTGGCTGGCAGGCAATCGCTTGCAGTTGGGGGCTCTGATCCTCAATCTGACCGGCGACTACTCGGCCCACGGGCATGTGCCGAATTATTGCCTGCGCCCCACCTGCATGGTCATTGTCTGCATGACTGACCAGGAGCCTGTCCAGATCGGTTACCCCAAGGGATACAAGGGCAGGATGCACCACGGCTTCACCCAGATCAAAACCGCTGGAAAGCCGCGCACCCGCATCGTAAAGAAGCGCATGCTGTCGGGTCTGCACCAACACTGACAGCCCCTGCCCCACATCCAGGACAGTTACCCAGAACTCCCCCTCGACCGGCCTTGGTTGCGGTGCTGCAAGCAGCACGGGCACGCACGCCAGAGCGGGCAACCACAACAACCGCGATAACGGGCTCAGCAGGGCCAGAATACCCGCTACGCCCAGCAGCCAGTTGATCCAGCCAGGAAAAGCCAGGTACGTGGGGACATGCAAGCTAGCTGCCTGCTCCAGCGCAAGAAATAATCCATCGAGTAATTGGGCAGCGAACCAGAGAAGCCAGGGGACCCCCAGCACAAGCTCCAGCAGCGTCCCCAGTAGTGCAGCGGGCACCACCAGCAGACTGACGAATGGGATTGCCAGAATATTCACCAACGGCGCAATGAGGCTGCCGGGCATCCCCCATAACAGCAACCAGGGCCAGAGACCGATAAAAATAACCCACTGCGCGCGACCCCAACGCCACCAGAGCCCCCTTTGATCGAGCCTGCCAGCCATCCCGAAAACCAACAGACCCACCGCCATGAAAGATAGCCAGAACCCAGCCAGCAGGGGCGCAGCAGGATTTATCATCACCACCAGACACATGGCCAGCAACCAGAAGAACCAGGGCCCGGGTTGGCGATAAAGCAACCGGGCCAGCAACACCATGGCCACCATCAGCAAGGCGCGCTGGGTGGGGACGGCAAAACCCGCAAGTGCGGCATAAATAGCAGCGGCAAAGATGGCCAGGGGCGCTGCCAGCCAGATACGCGCAAAGGGCAGGTGTAATATGCCCAGTCGACCCGCAAGCGTAACCAGACCAAACACCGCCGCGGCGAACAGACCTACGTGCAAGCCGGATATCACCATCAGATGACTGGTGCCGGTTGCCTGCAGTACCTGCCAATCCTCCCGACTGAGCACGCTTCGGTCACCAACAATTAATGCCAGCAGCCTTTCAGTACCCGGGGTAGCCCCCAGGGCCTGCAGCAATCGGTCACGGATATGACTGCGCATTCCGTCAACGCCTCCATACCGCATGCCGTCCAGCCGTTGACCACTGCGTATGCTGCCAAGGGCGCCAATACCCTGGGCATAAAGCCAGGCTTCGTAATCGAATGCACCGGGGTTGGACATGCCGCGGGGACGGCGCACCCGCGCCTCGAACCGCCAGTACTCGCCCTGCAGCACGGGCTCACCGGCGTACCAGTGAACACGCATGAAAGGCAGGGATTCACCGGTGTCAACTATCCGTGCGTCCGCGAGCTGAAATCGCCAGCCGGTTAGGGTGGCTTCGGGCAGACCTGCAATACGCCCCTCGATCGACAGGGTTTGTTGATCGAGCCGGTCCGGCAGCCGCTCATGCAATACAAGATGATGAACCAGCACTGCCCAGACCAGACCAGTCAGACCTGCGGCAAGCAGCCGGTTATCCGGGCCCTTCAGCCAGACTACCGGAATCAGCAGGCTCAACACCCCGAGAAGCCAGGGCGATGGCAACTGCTCCAGCATCAATGGACTGATCAGGCCCAGAAAAAAACCCGGCAGGATAACCATGAGTTGTGGGCGGCGGAATACATCCAATGTACGGCCTTCCTTTGCAGTCAGGCAGTAGTCTGCGCCTGACATTCCATGCATAATTGAGCGACATTTCCCTGGCTACCATAGTAATGCCGCGTCGGTTCCTGAAACGCTACATGCCCAGTCCCGAACGCATAAAGCAAAGCAAATCGCTTCGCTTTATGGGCAGCATGCTGCACGATCCAAACCTATGGCATCTCAACCGCCACAGCGTTGCGCGGGCAATGGCCATCGGGCTTTTCGTTTCGATGCTACCCATTCCAATGCAAATGCTGGTTTCAGCCTGCGTTGCAATGCCGGCACGTGCCAACCTGCCCGTCTCGGTGGGCCTGGTCTGGCTGACCAATCCGGTCACCATGCCGATGATTTTCTTTGCGGAATACAAGATCGGAACCATGCTTCTGGGCGCACCCGAACGCAGCATGCCCATGGAATTATCAATGACCTGGCTGGCCAGCGAAATCCACCATATCTGGCAGCCGCTGCTTCTCGGTTCCGTTCTTCTGGGGGCCGTCTTCGCCGTGGCGGGGTATGCCGCCACCATGTTGTATTGGCGAATATGGGTCGGGCGCAACTGGCAAAGGCGTAAAATGCGACGCCGTCATCAGAACTGACGTTTTTACTCTACGCGCGCCGCCAGTTTACCTTCCACCAGGGTCAGGACCCTGTCCATTTGTGACGCCAGTGCGAGGTCATGGGTAACCACCATGAAGGCGGTCTTGAGACTCTGGCTAAGTTCGAGCATCAACTGCTGAATGCTTCTTGCCGTGTGCTGGTCCAGATTGCCGGTAGGTTCGTCGAGTAGGACACAGGCCGGCTCGTTGATCAGCGCCCGTGCGATGGCCACACGCTGACGCTCACCACCTGACAATTCGCCCGGCTTGTGTCCGGCGCGCTGGGCAAGACCAACACGTTCAAGCATCTGCTGCCCGCGTTGGTGCGCTTCACTGATAGGCGTGTTGCCAATCAACAGCGGCATGCATACGTTTTCCAGGGCACTGAACTCCGCCAGCAGGTGATGGAACTGGTAGACAAAACCCAGCCCGCTGTTACGGAGCTTGCCACGTTCTGATTCGCGCAGTGAGGACATCTGCCTGCCGGCCAGCCAAACCTCTCCTTCAGTGGGCGTATCCAGCCCACCGAGCAGATTGAGCAGTGTCGTTTTACCCGACCCCGAGCTGCCGACAATGGCCACGCGCTCACCGGCTACCAGTTGCATGTTTATGCCATCGAGTACACGCAGGCGCTGCGGTCCGATTGCATATTCCATACTCAGGTTCCGACATTCCAGGACAAAATCAGTCATAACGCAATGCCTCCGCAGGCTCGGTGCGCGAGGCGCGCCAGGCCGGATACAGTGTGGCCAGGAAGCTCATGCCCAGAGCCGCAGCACAGATCAACACAACATCACTCCAGATAAGCTGGGACGGCAGGTAACTGATGAAGTACACATCGGAACTGAGGAACTGGATGCCGAAAAGTTTTTCCAGCCCAGCGACCATCGCCGACACGTTCAACGCCGCAAGTACCCCGAGGACACAACCAGCCAGAGTTCCCACCACACCAATCACGGAGCCCTGCACCATGAATATGCCCATGATGGTGCCAGGCGATGCGCCAAGAGTTCGCAGAATAGCGATGTCCGCTTTCTTGTCGGTGACCACCATGACCAGAGTGGAGATGATATTGAATGCAGCCACTGCGACGATCAGCAGCAGAAGCAGGCCGATCATGGTCTTTTCCATCCGGATCGCGGCAAACAGATTACCGTGAGTACGGGTCCAGTCCTGCGCGTAGTAGTCACCCGGCAGCAAGGATGCCAGCTCCCAGGCAACACGGGGCGCCTGGAAGAGATCACCCAACCTGACACGCAAACCCTGCACCTGACCGGGCTCCCAGCGCGACAAACGTGCAGCATCGCCGGCATGGATCAGCGCCAGGGAACCATCCAGCTCCGCTCCGACCTTGAAGGTGCCCACCACATGAAAACGTTTGAGGCGGGGAAACACGCCGGCGGGGGTTACCGATGCTTCTGGCAGAACAAAGGTCAGCTTGTCGCCAATCCCCACGCCAAAGCGACTGGCAATCTGTTCACCGACGATAATGCCAAACTCCCCGTCCTGCAGGTCGCCCAGGGTGCCACGGGTCATGTGCTGACCAACAATGGACACATCTACCTCCTTGTCCGGCAGAATGCCGTTCACCAGAACAGGAGCTACACTGCCATCATGCGTGAGCATGCCCTGCAGCTGGACAAAAGGCGCCACTGCTTCGACATCGGGATGCTCAAGCAGGGTATCGGCCAGCAGAGGCCAGTCGTTGATCGGCTGCTGGGAGCTGACGGTCGCATGGGGCACCATACCCAGAATGCGGGTCCGCAACTCGCGGTCAAAGCCGTTCATCACCGACAGCACCAGGATCATGACCAGCACGCCAAGGGTCAGCCCCAGCATGGAGATCAGGGAAATGAAGGAAATGAAATGATTGCGGCGCTTGGCGCGGGTATAGCGCAGGCCGATAAAAAATGGCAAGGGTCTGAACATGAAGTAACGGTTACCTGAAGGGCCGTGCCCGTTGAATGGCAGTTCGGATTGGCATGGTACACTGAAAAGCATATTTGTTCAGCGCTTCGCAAAGGCTCAGGCGGGTCAAATGACAGACAAAGAAGAAGACTCAACAGACGACAAGCGGGATTTCTTCAGAATTCGCGACAGCCTCGCCCTGGATGTGCGCAAGGTGAGCAGTGCGGACATTGAAGAGGCTGCGTTCGAGGAGCAATCACCACTTTTCAGCCTGTTAAGTGACCTCCATACCCTGGACTACGAATCGCAGCATCTGCTGCGTCAGATAGCCGAGCGTGACCGAGCCCTGGCGCACTATCTGAAGATAATCAACAAGCGAGTCGATCTGCTAAGTAACGCTCTGGCGCTACAGCTGGTGGATGAAATCGGTGATCCCCAGGAAGTTACCCTGAGTGAAGGCGGTATTTCCTTTGCCTATCCGGAGGCTTTCGAGATTGGTGCCTGGCTGGCGCTACGTATGGTGCTGCTGCCCTCACCACTTGGGCTGGTGTTGCCGTCACAGGTTATTCGCTGTGAGCCTGATACCGAGTCAGACAACTGGATCATTGCCGTGAGCTTTCACACCCTGGCAGATAATCAGCGTCAGATGCTTGCCCGGCATATACTGCAAAAACAGGCTCAGGAAATCCGTGCCAACAAGACTCAAGCCTCAATCCAGGAAAGGACACCATGATGAAACACCTAACCTCGACACTATGTGCCACCTCTCTGATGCTAGGTATGATGCTCAGCGCAGCACCCCTGCAAGCAGACACCCTGGTCATTCCACTCGGCCACCAGGCAACCGACAATGTGTCTGCTATGCCCCAGCGGGGTCAGACCAAAGGCTCCGTGGTCCAGCGCCATGGCGAGCCGAGCACTCGACATGCCGCTGTCGGGCAACCACCGATTACCCGCTGGGACTATCCCGGCTACAGCGTTTATTTTGAATACGACAGGGTCATCGATAGCGTTCGCCATCGCCAATCGGGGAGCGCGCTGACCCCATGACGTTGATTTACGGCCATCGGGGTGCCCGCGGCGAAGCACCGGAAAACACCCTCCCAAGCTTCAGACGCGCACTGGCCGCCGGCGTCACCCGTGTCGAGCTTGACCTGCATCTGTCCGCAGACCGTCAACTCATGGTAATTCATGACCCTACCCTCAGGCGCACCACAGGCCTGGGCGGCAAGGTCAGCAAACATACTGCTGCTGAATTGATGCGCCTGGACGCCCGCCGGGATGGTCCATCCTGGCCGGAGCCTTGCCCAATACCCAGCCTGGAGCAGCTTTTCCAGGCCTGCCCAGAGTTCGAGCACTACCAGCTTGAAGTCAAGAGTGGCTCCAGCGGCCAATCACGTATTGTGCTGGACGCTGTCAGTGAACTGGTCCAGCGTTTCGGGTTGAAGGACAAGGTAGTCCTTACCTCAAGCAGCCGCACCTTGCTGAAAACGGCCAGCCAGGACAATTACTCGCTTCCCACCGGGCTGGTCGAAGAGTATGGCCTGATTGATCCCCTGAAGAGCGCACGTCGGTACGGTTGCCGCTATCTGATCCTGAACTGGAAATTATGCAGGCTTGCACGTATACGAAAAGCCCAGGCCATGGGTCTGCATGTATCAGTCTGGACAGTGAATGACCCTGCGATGATGCAGCGCCTGGCAGAGATGGGCGTAGACAGCCTGATTACCGACCTGCCGCACCTGGCAGTCGAGACCCTCAAGCAGCGGGCATAAAAAAGCCCCGGTTACGGGGCTTTTTCGTTGCACACACGAGCATAGTGCCTAAAAAAGTCGGTTCAATCCGTCCAACGCCGCAACCCGATAGGCTTCAGCCATGGTCGGGTAGTTGAAGGTGGTGTTGACGAAGTACTTGATGGTATTCGCCTCCCCTTTCTGGTTCATGACGGCCTGGCCGATGTGCACAATTTCCGATGCCTGGTCGCCAAAGCAATGAATACCCAGAACTTCGAGAGTTTCGCGATGGAACAGGATCTTCAGCATACCCACCTGTTCACTGGTAATTTGCGCGCGCGCCATACTCTTGAAAAATGCCTGTCCAATTTCGTAAGGCACCTGTGCATCGGTCAACTCACGCTCGGTCTTGCCCAACGAGCTGATCTCCGGAATCGTGTAAATACCTGTGGGCACATCATCCACAAAACGCCAGGCGTCATTGCTTACGATATTACCCGCGGCAGAACGGCCCTGGTCGAAAGCCGCACTGGCCAGGCTCGGCCAGCCAATCACATCTCCGACAGCGTAGATATTCGGCACATCAGTGCGGTAGTTTTCATCCACACTCAACTGGCCACGGTTATTGGCCTTTAACCCGACATTTTCCATGCCTAGCCCATCAGTATTACCAGTACGGCCGTTACACCAGAGCAACGCATCGGCCTTGAGCTTCTTGCCAGACTTTAGATGCAGAACAACACCCTGGCTGTCCAATCCCTCAATCTTGTCGTATTCCTCGTTATGCCGGATCAATACGCTGTTGTTACGCAGGTGGTAACTCAAGGCATCAGAGATCTCGTCGTCAAGGAAACTGAGTAACCGGTCCCGGTTGTTGATCAGGTCTACCTTTACGCCCAGCCCGCAGAAGATTGATGCATATTCACAACCAATAACACCCGCACCGTAAATGATCAGGGTACGTGGAGTATGGTTAAGCTTGAGGATGGTGTCGCTGTCATAGATGCGCGGGTGACTGAAGTTCACGTCCGCCGGACGATACGGCCTGGAGCCCGTGGCAACGATGACTTCCTTGGCGATCAACTTGTCGACCACACCTGCGGAATTGACCAGTTCGATGGTGTTCTCGTCGGCGAAACTGCCCTTGCCAAAAAACACATCGACCCGATTGCGGGCGTAATAGCTGGTCCGGGAGGTAACCTGTTTGGCCATGACCTTTTCGGCACTTTTCAGTACGTTTGGAAATGAGAACCAGCGGGGCTCACCGATGGTGCGAAACATCGGATTGGTATTGAAGTGAATGATCTGTTTGACAGAATAACGCAATGCCTTGGACGGAATGGTGCCCAGATGGGTACAGTTACCACCCACAGAGTCACGCTCTTCAACCACAGCCACCTTGCGGCCGTGCTTGGCCGCGTTCATTGCAGCGCCCTCGCCAGCTGGGCCAGAGCCCAGTACCACTACGTCATAATTGTATACAGCCATTCAGTAAGTTCCTTGTTGTGCTCGAGGGTATGCTCTCATCTGAAAACCGATGAAGCTAGTCGACCTTGGTCGCGTCATATCCCAGATCACTGGTTGCACGCTTGGCCCGCGGCTCGATACCCGCGTTTTCACTTGCTTCTTCGCACCTTGTGACGTCCCCGCCGCAGATGCCACAGGACTTGTCGAGTCCAGTCGCACCAATACCACCGCAGGACCCGGCAATAGGCTTGCGACCCATCATTACGCCCACGGACATGCCAACCACGACCAGAGTCATCAACAGGAATGCCAGAAACCAGACCATAGGTTACTCCTCGCTCTTTACCAGAGCCTCAAACAGGGGTGTGGGCCGGGAAACAAACTCGGCCCCCTCGCGCAGCACAAAAAGTGCCGCAACATTGTTTTCCTGTGCATATTCCCAGCCCTTCTCCGGGCCAAGAATCAGCAATACGGTGGAAAGCCCATCAGCCACCATGGCAGAGGGATCCATCACGGTCACTGCAGTCAAATTATGCATGACCGGCCATCCGCTCCTGGGATTGACAGTGTGCGAATAACGCTGCCCCTCGTATTCAAAGTAATTACGATAGTCACCTGAAGTGGATACCGCATAACCGTCGAGCTCAACGATCAGACTCGCTGTGCGCTCATCATCACGCGGCTCCTCTATGGCAATGCGCCAAGGATTCTCGCCCGGCTTGACCCCGGCCGCCTTGAGTTCGCCGGTAATCTCGACCATATAGTCTTTGATTCCCAGTGACAGCAGGTGTTCCGCAACCCGATCAACCATATAGCCTGCGGCAATGCTGCTGAGATCAACCTTGAGGTCATTGTCCTTACACAACTGGTCCTTCTCGATGCGCAAATGCTGCTGGCCTACATTCTGCAACGCCTTATCAATCTCGGCCTGCACAGGCACGACCTGCATTCCGTCGCCACGCTGAAAGCCCCAGACTTCCAGCAACGGGCCAACGGTCACGTCGAAACCGCCTTCGCTGTCCCTATTGAGCCTCTGTGCAAAACCGACCAAATCCAGAATCGATTGCGGCATGGACTGACAGGCACCAGCAAGCAGTGCGTTGAATCTCGCCAAATCCGAATCGTCACGCCAGGTAGAAACCTCAGCATCAAATTCGTCGAACTGGTTTTCCAGACTGGCCTGCAGCTTTTCCGGACCGGGAGAACCATCCGCCGCAACCCATTTGATCGAATAGGTGCTACCCATGGTGCTACCGGAAATTTCCGAAACCGGCACCGTAGAATTGAAACAGCCCGCCAGAGCTGTTGCCAAGGCAACAACAATAGCGGGCCGAAGGTTTCGAAGTAGCACTCTAGCCGCCGAAATCATCAAGCATGATGTTTTCCGGTTCGACACCCATATCCTGCAGCATCTTGATAACCGAAGCGTTCATCATTGGCGGACCACACATGTAGTACTCGCAATCCTCAGGGGCCGGATGGTCCTTCAGATAGTTATCAAGCAACACATTGTGAATAAAGCCCGTTGGACCATTCCAGTTGTCTTCCGGCAGCGCATCGGACAAGGCCAGATGCCACTTGAAGTTCTCATTTTCTTCCTGCAGCTTGTCGAATTCCTCGACATAGAAAGCTTCACGCAGCGAGCGCGCACCGTACCAGAAGGAGATCTTGCGCTTGGTCTTGATGCGGCCCAGCTGATCGAAGATGTGCGAACGCATGGGCGCCATACCGGCGCCACCACCAATAAAGACCATCTCGGCATCGGTATCCTTGGCAAAGAACTCACCAAAGGGACCATAGACCGTGACCTTGTCACCGGGCTTGAGCGCGAAACACCAGGAGGACATCTTGCCCGGGGGCAGATCGTCACGGCCTGGCGGCGGCGAAGCCACACGCAGATTGAACTTCACTACGCCACGCTCTTCCGGGTAGTTGGCCATGGAATAGGCACGAATGACGGTTTCATCAACCTTGGACACAAAGCGCCACATGTCGAACTTGTCCCAGTCACCACGGAATTCCGGCTGAATGTCGAAATCCTTGTAATGCACGGTATGCGGCGGGCATTCCAGCTGCACATAACCACCAGCACGGAAATCGACGTTCTCGCCTTCCGGCAGTTTGAGCGTCAGTTCCTTGATGAAGGTCGCCACATTGGGGTTGGCCTCAACGGTGCATTCCCACTTCTTCACGCCGAAGACTTCTTCCGGCACTTCAATCTTCATATCCTGCTTGACCGGGGCCTGGCAGGACAAGCGCCAGCCTTCGTTGGCTTCACGCTTGGTGAAATGCGACTCCTCGGTGGGCAGCATGGAACCGCCGCCCTCCTCGACAATGCACTTGCACTGGGCGCAGGTACCGCCGCCGCCGCAGGCAGAAGACAGGAAAATGCCGTTGTTCGACAAGGTGTTCAGCAATTTGCCACCGGCAGGCACGGTAATGGTGCGCTCGCCATTGATTTCAATGGTCACGTCGCCACTGGTGACAAGCTTGGAGCGAGCGATCAAGATCACGGCAACCAGAAACAGCACGATCGCCGTGAACATCCCCACGCCCAGAAAGATTTCCATGTTCATCAGTTACAGCTCCTGTTTACAGTTGCACGCCGGAGAACGACATGAACCCCAGGGACATGAGCCCCACGGTGATGAAGGTAATGCCCAGACCGCGCAGGCCATCAGGAACATCGCTGTACTTGAGCTTCTCGCGAATACCCGCAAGCGCAACAATCGCCAACGCCCAGCCCACACCGGCACCAAACCCGTAAACGGTGCTCTCGCCGAGAGAATAATCACGCTCGACCATGAACAGGGACGCACCGAGAATGGCGCAGTTCACGGTGATCAGCGGCAAGAATACACCCAGCGCGTTGTAGAGCGAGGGAACAAACTTGTCCAGCAACATCTCCAGAATCTGCACCAGTGCAGCGATAACGCCGATGTAGCTGAGCAGACCCAGGAAGCTCAGGTCCACATTGGGCAGACCGGCCCAGGCCAGCGCGCCATCACGCAACAAGTAGGTATAGATCAGATTGTTGGCCGGTACGGTGATGGTCAATACCACCACTACCGCAATACCCAGACCCAGCGAAGTCTGCACCTTTTTTGAAATAGCGATAAAGGTACACATGCCGAGGAAGAAGGCCAAAGCCATGTTCTCAACGAAAATGGCCCGGACCATCAGGCTTATATAGTGTTCAATCATGGCTTACATAGCCTCCTTCAACGCACGGCTCTGTGGTGCCATCTTGAAATCCGGCTCCTCCACCTGCTCAGTCTTCCAGGAGCGTAGCGCCCAGATGATCAGCCCGATTATGAAGAACGCAGACGGTGGCAGCAGAAGCAGACCGTTGGGCTGGTACCAGCCACCCACGTTGACCAACGGCAGGATTTCATAGCCGAGCAGCTTGCCGGCACCAAACAGCTCACGAATCACGGCAACCACGATAAGTATGAAGCTGTAGCCCAGGCCGTTACCGACCCCGTCAAGGAAACTCATATGTGGCGGGTTCTGCATGGCAAAGGCTTCAGCCCGGCCCATCACGATGCAGTTGGTGATGATCAGACCAACGAAAACCGACAACTGCTTGCTGATGTTGTAGGCATAGGCCTTGAGAACCTGATCTACCACGATTACCAACGACGCAATGATCACCATCTGCACGATCATCCGGATTGAGCCGGGGATGTAGGTGCGGATGCTCGAGATAAACAGGTTGGAAAAAGCGGTTACCGAGGTGAGTGCCAGACACATCACCAGGGTGACGTTCAGGCTGGTCGTAACCGCCAGCGCCGAGCAGATCCCGAGGATCTGCAGGGCAATTGGGTTGTTGCTGAAAATTGGGTCGAAGAGCACCTGTCTGGCGCTTGCTTTAGCCATGATTACGCTTCTCCCGCGCTGAGATTATCGAGGAACGGACGAAAGCCATTCTCGCCCATCCAGAACTGAACTAATTTTTCCACCCCACGACTGGTCAAGGTGGCACCGGCAAGACCGTCGATCTTGTGCTCGGCGTCAGCCATACCCGGATCCACGCTACCCTTGATGACCTGGATAGCAACATCATCCTGCTCATCGTAGACAACCTTGCCGGTCCATTGCTGTTTCCAGTTCGGATTGTCGACTTCACCACCCAGACCGGGCGTTTCCGCGTGCTGGTAGAAGCCCAGACCCACAACAGTCTGCAGATCACCCTCAAGGGCAATAAAGCCGTAAAGGGTCGACCACAGGCCGTAACCATGGATTGGCAGAATCATGGTCTCGATACCATCTTCGTTCTCAACCATGTATACGGTTGCGTAGTTGGCACGGCGACGGATGCTGGCAATATCTTCGGAAGCATCAAGTTGCTGAGACAGCGCAGGCTCCTTGGAAGCCTTTTGCTGATCGTAGGTCAACGGATCGATTTCATCACTGAACTCGCCAGTGCGCAGATCAACCAGACGAGCAGTCACTTTCTCGAACTGCTCCTCGACACTAACGCCCTCTTCCAACAAACCGGCGATAGACAGAATGTTGCGCTTCTTGTCCAACAACTGGTTGGTTATCTGCACCGGCTTGAGCGACACGGCGGCAACCGAAACAACCACCGAGCACACCAGACAGACCAGCAACGCCACCATGATGGTGCGGCTGACGGATTCTCTATTACTGGACATTGCGTACAAGCCTCCGCTTTATATTGGCCTGGACGACGAAGTGGTCGATCAGGGGAGCGAACAGGTTGGAGAACAGAATCGCCAGCATGATGCCCTCGGGGAAGGCCGGGTTGACCACACGGATCAGTACAACCATGACACCGATCAGGCCACCGAAGATCCATTTACCCTGGTTGGTCATGGACGCAGATACAGGATCAGTGGCCATGAAGATCATGCCGAAAGCGAAGCCGCCAACCACCATATGCCAGTACCAGGGCACTGAGAACATCGGGTTGGTAGTGGAGCCCAGCATGTTGAACAACAGACTCAAACCAATCATGCCAAGCATCACGCCTGCCACAATACGCCAGTTGGCGATCTTGGTTGTCAGCAGTACGGCGCCGCCCAGGAATATAGCCAGGGTCGAAGTTTCACCTATTGAACCGTGGATGTTGCCGACAAAGGCATCAAACCAGCTGATTCCCTGTGACATGATCGCTTCGACGCCACCGGAAGCCGCCAGACTCAGTGCGGTTGCACCGGCGTAGCCATCAATCGAAGTCCAGACAGCGTCACCGGAGGAGGCCGCAGGATAGGCAAAGTACAGGAACGCCCTGCCCGTCAGCGCCGGGTTGAGGAAGTTCTTGCCAGTACCGCCGAAGACTTCCTTGCCGATCACGATACCGAAGCTGATACCCAGCGCGACCTGCCACAGAGGAATGCTTGGCGGCAGAATCAGCGCAAACAGGATAGAAGTAACGAAGAAGCCTTCATTGACCTCATGCTTGCGGATCGAGGCGAACAGGACTTCCCAGAAACCACCGACCAGAAAGGTCACGGCATACACCGGCAGAAAGAACGCCGCACCATGAATCAGGTTGTCCCACAGACTCGCTGCGTCAAAACCTGCCAGCGACCCGATCAAGCCAATGCGCCAGCCTTCCTGAGCTGCGAGCAACTCGGGGTTGGCTGCATAGATGATATTGGCCTGATAACCAATGTTGTACATGCCATAGAACATCGCCGGGAAAGTACATACCCATACGGTGATCATCATGCGCTTGAGGTCCAGACCATCGCGCACGTGCGCAGTGGTGCGAGTTACGCTACCGGGACGGTAGAAAAACGTGTCGATCGCTTCGTAGAGGGCGTAGAACTTTTCGTGCTTGCCACCCTTCTCGAAGTTGTGCTCGATCTTGTCGAGGAATGCACGCAAACCCATGGCTTAACCCTCCTTCTCGATCAGCGTGAGGTTGTCACGCAGAATCGGGCCATATTCATATTTGCCAGCGCACACGTAACTGCACAGGGCCAGATCTTCTTCGTCCAGCTCCAGGCAGCCCAGTTTCTGGGCCATGTCAGTGTCACCGACGATGAGGTAGCGCAAGAGTTGCGTTGGCAGGATGTCCAGCGGCATGACCATCTCGTAGTTACCGAGTGGGACCATGGCCCGCGGGCTGCCATTTGTAGTAGTAGTAAAATCGAATTGCTTGCCGGGTTTCAACTTGGAGACGAAAATATTCAATACCGAGTGTTTATTCACCCCGGGACGCAGGTAGTGAATCATTTCGCGGTTATCGCCTTCGGCCAGTACGGAAACCTGCTGGTGATAACGACCAAGGTACGCGACCGGACCCTGAGCCAGGCGACCACCAAAGACCGACCCGGAAATAACACGGTTATTACCTGACTGCAGCTCGCCAGCGGTGAGCTCATCAAGATTGGCACCCAGACGTGTGCGCAGCAGACGTGGACGCTCGACCATCGGGCCTCCCAGTGCAACCACACGTTCAGTCCATAACTTGCCGTCGGTAAACAGATGACCGATAGCAATAACGTCCTGATAGTTGACCTGCCAGACAGTCTTGCTCTCGCTGACCGGGTCGAGCATGTGGATGTGCGTACCAGGCAAGCCTGCGGGATGGGGGCCGGCGAAGCTTTCGCAGCGAACGCCATCGAGGTTTTCACCCGGTACCGACGCGCCCTCGGCGCGGCACAGCCAGATTCGTCCGAGGCGCGCAAGCACCTTCAGGCCATTCTCGAATGCGCCTGCGTATTCCTTCAACACCAGGGCCGGGTCAGCGGCCAGCGGGTTGGTATCCATAGCCGTTACAAAAATCGAGTGCGGCTCACTGTCAACAGCAGGCACACGGCTGTAGGGCCGTGTCCGCAATGCTGTCCACATACCTGATTCGATCAATTGCTCACGTACATGCTTGGGATCAAGGCCCGCCAGGGCCGTTTCCTCGTGGGCGGTAAAGCTGACCGCTTCATCACCCTCGACGTCGATTACCACCGACTGCAGGATACGCTTCTCGCCGCGGTTGATCGCACTGACTACGCCTGACGCGGGTGCGGTGTAGATAACGCCGGGGGTTTTCTTGTCACTGAAAAGAATCTGGCCTAGCTTGACCCGGTCACCCTCTTTCACTTCCATGGTTGGTTTCATACCGTGGTAGTCGAAACCGACCACGGCAACGCTGCGCACCGGGCGCGCGTCATCCATGATTTGCTCAGGGGAGCCGGTGATTGGCAGATCCAAGCCCCGTTTGATTTTTATCATACGTATAGCCTAATCACTGGTTGGAATCGTCAAGGGCGGATCGGGCATCCGGCGTAGCAAAGGGGCCGCCGAGCGTTTCGGGAGGCAAACAAAACCCAGCAGAATGTGACCACGAACCCTCATCAAAAATCCCGTCAAGTATAAAGACCATGACCTGTCAATGCTACTCAAGGTCTTGGTTTTTTCAGGTTTTTTGCTGTTACACAATCCGTTACCGGGTGAATTGACCATAATTCAGCCGGAGTAGTTAATGGGCGTATTGACTCACCGAAAACGGAGTAGAAAAGATGATTGCACGTACCCTGGCGCTGGTTTGTTGCCTCTTGCCACTCAGCCTTGCCGCCAGCGAAAAGCGCCTGGCCGAAGCGGACTTCCCGCAACGCATCGAAGTTGGCAATCAGGAGCTGGTCTTGCGCAATGCCAGCTTGCTGGAATACCTGTTCGTGGACGTTTACAGCGCCGCCCTGCTGACACCAGCACAACAGCCACTGGAAAACCCGATAAAGGCAGGAGAACCCCTGCATCTGGAGCTGTATTACTACCGGAACATTGATCGCGAGGACGTCATCAAGGCAGCCTGGGTAGCTCTGGAACGGCAGTACGACAAGCCAACCCTTGACGAGCTGCGGCCCATGATTGACGAGCTGCACGCCACATTTACCGACATCAGCGCAGGTGATCGTTACGCACTTACCCTTGATGCAGCCCACTCCCTTAGTTTGAAATACAACGGAGTGGAGTCTTTCAGCTCAGAGGACAGTCAACTGGCTAGAGCATATGTTGGCATCTGGCTCAGGGAAAACGGATTGTCTGACGACCTACGCGAAAGACTGACTGCAACCCGTTGATTTAAAATGGATCAATAGTTCAAAAAAAAGGCGCCAGAGGCGCCTTTTTTATTACTCACTACCTGCACAAGCAAGCAGTGTCTGCTCAGACCGGGAAAGCCGGGGGATTGACGTTCGCCAGATCTTCCAGAATCCGCACAACCTGACAGCTGTAACCAAACTCGTTGTCATACCAGACGTAGAGAATCAGACGATTGTCATTGCAGATGGTAGCCTCGGCATCCACCACACCGGCATGGCGTGAACCCACGAAATCACTGGAAACCACTTCCTGGGAATTGGTGAAATCGATTTGCTTGTGCAGGTCAGAATGCAGCGCCATGTAACGCAGGTATTCATTGACCTCATCACGATCAGTTGCCTTCTCAAGGTTAAGATTGAGAATGGCCATGGACACGTTGGGCGTAGGTACACGAATCGCGTTACCACTCAGCTTGCCGCCCAGCTCCGGCAACGCCTTGGCAACTGCCTTGGCAGCACCCGTTTCAGTGATGACCATGTTCAGTGCAGCGCTGCGACCACGACGGTTGCCCTTGTGGAAGTTGTCGATCAGGTTCTGGTCGTTGGTGTAGGAGTGAACAGTCTCCACATGACCGTTGACGATCCCGTACTTGTCGTTGATCGCCTTGAGAACTGGGACAATAGCGTTGGTGGTACAGGACGCAGCAGAAATGATCTTGTCGTCCGGCGAAATCGTCGCATGATTGATGCCGTGAACGATGTTCTTCAGGTCACCCTTGCCCGGAGCGGTAAGAACTACCTGAGATGCGCCCGGGCACTTCAGGTGCTGGGACAGACCCTCGGCATCACGCCATACGCCAGTATTGTCTACGACAATGGCGTCTTCTATACCGTACTGGGTGTAATCGACTTCGCTGGGGTTACTCGCATAGATCACCTGGATGATCATGCCGTTAGCCGTCAGGGTGTTGTTTTCCTCATCCACCTTGATCGTGCCCTGAAAGGAACCGTGCACCGAATCGCGACGCAGCAGACTGGCACGCTTGGCCAGATCATTAACTGCACCCTTGCGCACAACAATGGCGCGCAGACGCAGGCCGTCGCCCACACCTATCTTCTCGACCATGATGCGCGCCAACAACCGACCGATACGTCCGAAGCCGTAAAGCACAACATCACGGCCCTGGCGGCGCTCGCCCTTGTGCCCGATCACATCAGCCAGCTCTGTGCGCAGGAAAGCGTCCAGATCATCCCCACCTTCACGGCGGAACTTATCAACCAGGCGGGCCAGATCGATCGAGGCAGGACCCAGGTTCAGATCCAGCAGAGCCTTGATCAGCGGGAAGGTGTCATGTACTGACAGCTCGGTATCGTCGATCTGACGCGCAAAGCGGTGGGACTTGAGGATACTGATAACAGAACGATTCACCAGCCCCCGACCATAGATCGAGGTGACCACGTTGTGCTCGCGGTACAGACGGCCGATCAGCGGAATCATCGCTTCGGCGGTGGATTCACGATCCGTCCAGTTTTCCAGACATTGGTCATATTGGGCTTGAGTCACGTCTTTTCCTTCCAGGTCATGGGCTCTAAAGGGCCGATATTATGCTTTTGTTCTGGCACCGAGGCAATGATTCCGGGAAAAGCGCTGTAACCGCGGCATAGTCATGCGTACACAGGTACACTTGGCGTTTTTTACAGATGGACAGTCAACGCATGCCTGCGAACAAAACCATTCTTGCCTCTGCCGATGCACTCGCCGGCCATGGCAAGACGGCCTGGGGCAACCTGACCGGAGCCGCCAGGGCGCTAGCCATAGCCGAGGGCGCCCTGCTGCACCCGGGCCTGAGTCTGGTCATAACCACTGATACGGCCATGGCCGATCAACTGGAACGGGAGCTGCGGTTCTTCGCTCCAGATCTGCCCGTGCTCAGCTTCCCGGACTGGGAAACTCTACCCTATGACCGTTTTTCGCCGCACCAGGACATCATTTCCCAGCGCCTGAAGACGCTTTACCAGCTACCGTCGGTCACCCAGGGCATTCTTGTTGTGCCCATGACGACCTTATTGCACCGCATCGCGCCACGCTCCTTCCTCGGCGGCTCGGTGCTCATGCTCGAGCTGGGCCAGCAGCTGGATATGGACAAGATGCGCCTGAATCTGGACGCGGCCGGCTATCGATGCGTCGATACGGTATACGAGCATGGCGACTACGCCGTGCGCGGCGCGCTGCTGGATCTGTATCCGATGGGCAGCCGCCTGCCCCTGCGCATCGACCTGTTTGACGATGAAATCGAGACCCTGCGCACCTTCGACCCAGAGACCCAGCGTTCGATCGACAAGGTCGAGCGGGTCCATCTGTTACCCGCCAAGGAATTTCCGCTGGACAAGGCAGCCCTGACCGGCTTCCGCGCCCGCTTTCGTGAGCGCTTCGACGTCGACTACCGACGCTGCCCGGTGTATCAGGATCTGAGCGAGGGGCTGGTGCCAGCAGGGGTGGAATACTACCTGCCGCTGTTTTTTGAAGAACTGCAAAGCCTGTTTGATTATCTGCCAGACAATACCCTGCTGTTCAGTCTGCCTGGCATCGAGGGCAGCGCCGAACACTTCTGGACCGACGTACGTAACCGCTATCAGGAGCAGAGCGTCGACAAGACACGTCCGCTGCTCTCACCGGCGGAGCTGTTTCTCAGCGTCGAGGACTGTTTCGCGCTGATCAAGCGCTTTCCACGGATTGTCTGTCACCAGGAATCCATCGGGCCCGCCGCCGGTAACATTCACTTCAGCTGCCAGCCGCCGCCTGAGCTGCCAATAGACAATCGGCTGGATCAGCCCCTTGCAGCCCTTGAATCCTTTGCCAGCTCTTTTGAAGGGCGAATTCTGTACGTCGTGGAAAGCGCCGGACGCCGTGAGGCGATGCTCGACCTGCTGGCACGCATCGAGGTCAAGCCGGGCACGGTGGAAAGCTGGCCAGAGTTTCTCGCCAGCACTGCGCCGCACTCGATCATGGTGGCAACCATTGACCAGGGCATGCTCTGCGGCTCGCCCGCCATCGCACTGATTGCCGAGAATCAGCTGTTTGGCCAGCGCGTCATGCAGCGCCGGCGTCGCGGCAAGGCCACCGACCTGGGCGATGCGGTCATTCGCAATCTGACCGAGCTCCGCGAAGGGTCACCGGTGGTGCATATCGACCACGGCGTCGGCCGCTTCCTGGGCCTGGTCAATCTGACCGTTGAAGACCAGCAGGCCGAATTCCTCACCCTGGAATACGCCGACGAAGCCAAGCTCTATGTCCCGGTAGCCAACCTGCACCTGATCGCCCGCTACACCGGTGGCGAGGACGAACACGCCCCGCTACACCGCCTGGGCTCGGAACAATGGCAAAAAGCCAAGCGCAAGGCGGCCGAAAAGGTCCGCGACGTGGCTGCCGAACTGCTTGATGTCTACGCCCGCCGAGGTGCCCGCAAGGGCTTCAGTTTCAGTGCACCGGAACGCGACTATCAGGCGTTCGCCGATGCCTTCCCGTTCGAGGAAACCGCCGATCAGGAAGCAGCCATCGAAGCGGTAATCAGCGATATGGTCAAGTCACAGCCGATGGACCGGCTTGTGTGCGGCGATGTCGGCTTCGGCAAGACCGAAGTCGCCATGCGCGCAGCTTTCCTGGCGGTACACGGTGGCAAGCAGGTTGCGGTACTAGTACCCACCACCCTGCTCGCTCAGCAGCACTACAACAGCTTTCGCGACCGCTTTGCTGACTGGCCGGTCAAGGTCGAGGTCATGTCGCGCTTCAAGTCCACCAAGGAAATCAAGTCTGCCATCGGCGAACTCGCCGAGGGCAAGGTGGATATCATGATCGGTACCCACAAACTGCTGCAGGGCGACATCCAGTTTCAAAACCTGGGACTGATGATCATCGACGAAGAACACCGCTTCGGCGTCCGCCAGAAAGAACAGCTCAAAGCCCTGCGCAGTGAAGTGGATGTGCTCACGCTAACCGCCACACCCATTCCGCGCACCCTGAATATGGCCATGTCGGGCATGCGGGAGCTGTCGATTATCGCCACGCCACCGGCACGCCGATTGTCCGTGCGCACCTTCGTCATGCAGCAACAGGCGCCGGTGCTCAAGGAAGCCATCCTGCGTGAGCTGCTCCGCGGTGGGCAGGTCTACTTCCTGCACAACGAGGTGCAGACCATCGAGAAATGCGCCGCAGACCTGGCTGAACTGGTGCCCGAAGCGCGCATCGGTATCAGCCACGGACAGATGCCCGAACGCGCGCTGGAACAGGTGATGGGCGACTTCTATCACCGGCGGTTCAACGTGTTGGTGACCACCACCATCATCGAAACCGGTATCGACGTACCCAACGCCAACACCATCATTATCGAGCGGGCCGACAAATTCGGCCTGGCTCAGCTGCACCAGCTACGCGGTCGTGTCGGCCGCAGCCACCACCAGGCTTACGCCTACCTGCTCACGCCCCACGGCAAGAAGCTGACCAGCGACGCCGAAAAGCGTCTGGAAGCGATTGCCGCAGCCCAGGAACTGGGAGCCGGATTCACCCTGGCCACCCATGACCTGGAAATCCGCGGCGCCGGCGAACTGCTGGGCGACGGCCAGAGCGGTCAGATCCAGGCCATCGGCTTTACCCTGTACATGGACATGCTCGATCGGGCTATCAAGGCAATCAAGTCGGGCAACCAACCGTCCCTGGATCAGCCTCTGGGAGGCGGGCCGGATATCAACCTGCGTCTACCGGCTCTGATCCCGGATGACTACCTGCCAGACGTGCACAGCCGCCTGATTCTCTACAAGCGCATAGCCAATGCCACCGATGACGAGGCTTTGAAGGATCTGCAGGTGGAGATGATCGACCGGTTCGGCCTCTTGCCTGAGGCAGCCAAGACGCTGTTCCGCGTTACGTCCCTGAAATTGCGCTGCACTCCTCTGGGAATCAGCAAAATAGATGTCGGGCCCGAGCATGGCCGTCTCGAATTTGCCAGCAACACCCAGGTTGACCCGATGACGCTGGTCAAACTGATCCAGGATCAGCCCAATCGGTATAAACTTGAGGGTGCTACCCTGTTCCGCTTCAGTGCGCCCATGGGAGCATCGGATCTGCGCCTGAATACGGTTGAGGCACTGATTGACCGTCTGGAAGCACCACCGCAGCAATCCCAGCCATCCAAAGGGAAAGGAAAACGTTCATGAACTCCGTTATTCGCACTCTGCAGCTGCCCGCACTCGTCGCTATCTCTGTTCTGGCAAGCACCGTCCAGGCCCAGGATGCGGGCACCTACCAGGTCGAGGCCATTGTGTTCGCCCAACCCTCAGCCCCGATCAGCGGCAACCGTGCCCCCGACTACAACTGGGCCAATGACGCTGTGATGCTCGAAGATACCGCCCGCAGTGATGTGCGCAAACTGGACGTAACCCAGCTTCGCATGGACAGGGAGGCGGACAAGCTCGCGGCCAATGGCTACCGAATACTCATGCATCAGGCCTGGATCCAGCCGGCTGACAGTAACCTGAAGGTAGCGATACACCAGGGGGAAACGCTGGGCGAGCATTATCCCGTCGAAGCGGTGCTTGGTCTGGAGCGCGCCGAGGAATCAATGGCGCTCGAGGTAAAGGCTTGGCGGCACACTGGCACTCGCAGCCAGGATGGCCAGGCCGACAGTATTGTCAGCGAGAAACTGCACCAGTCCCGTCGCTTGCGTCTGAACGAGGTGCATTATCTCGACCACCAGAGCATGGGCATGCTGGTCCGGGTTAACAGTCGCTAAAGGAACTTGGCTCAGGCGCCGGCGACCATCGCATTGATGACAGCCCGCGCCTGCTCCATGCCGCTCTCCATCACTTTTTCGATATCTGCCATGGTGATCACGCCCTTGCCCTTGCCTGCAGCGGGATTGACTACCAGTGACAGACTGGCATAGGGCAACTGCAGCTCTCGGGCCAGCGCCGCCTCAGGCATTCCAGTCATGCCGACTATGTCACAGCCGTCGCGCTCCAGCAGACTGATCTCCGCCGCAGTTTCCAGCCGGGGGCCCTGAGTCGCTGCGTAGACACCATAGGCACTGTGCGCCACGCCGACTCGCGCCAGCACGCCAATCAGCCGCTGACGCAGGCCCTCATCATAGGGATGGGTAAAGTCGATATGCGTGACCTCATCCAGATCGTCCTCAAAAAAAGTGCTGTGCCGGCCCCAGGTGTAATCGATCAACTGATGGGGTACGCAAAAATGCCCTACTCCCATGGCCGGATGAATGCCGCCGACCGCGTTGACTGCCAGTATTTCATCAGCGCCCGCCTCCTTGAGAGCCCATAGATTGGCCCGATAATTGACCCGATGGGGCGGTATACGATGAGGGTCCCCATGGCGCGCCATGAAGAACACTTCCCGGCCGGCCATGAGACCCTTGATGACGGGCGCCGAAGCAGTACCGAAGGGCGTTTCCGAACTGGCTTCACCGGTACGCTTGAGGCCAGGTAGTCGGGTCAGACCAGTACCGCCAATAATGGCCAGGGCGTTCATGAACCCACCTGCGGCGGGTTACCCGCCTGGTTGGCAGACGGAGGCTCGACTTCACCGCTACGCAGCGTCAGCCCGTCAGGCACATGCAGGGTCGATGTGGGGAACGCCACCTGCGCCCCGTGCTCGGACACAATAGCCAGAATCTTCAACAATACATCCTCCTTCACCCGGTGAAATTCAGCCCACACAGGACTGGTAAAACAATAGATGAAAAAATCCACAGACGAGGCCGCACACCGGTCGAAATAGACCATCTGGGTCACATCCTGGGCGATATCCGGATGCTCCTTGAGCATCTCGCGGACAGCCTTGACGATGGGCTCCATGTGCTGGATGTCGTCATAACGGATACCGATATGCTCGAATATGCGCCTATGCGTCATTCGCGACGGGTTCTGCAGAACGACGTTGGTAAAAATCGCATTCGGCACATAAATAGGGCGTTTATCGAAGGTCCGTATGCGTGTCAGACGCCAGCCGATATGCTCGACCGTGCCTTCAATCTCCTTGTCCGGCGAACGTACCCACTCGCCCACCGAGAAAGGCCTGTCAAGGTAGACCATCAAACCACCAAAAAAGTTTGCCAACAGATCCTTGGCGGCAAAACCCACCGCGATACCGCCGATGCCACCGAAGGCAAGCACGCCACCAATGCTGTACCCCAGCGTCTGCAATATGACCAGACCGCAGGTGATAACTACCGAAATACGCAACAACTTGCCAATAGCGCTGACAGTAGTCTGATCCATGGGCTTTTGCAGATAACGGGAATCAACCAGGCGCTCCTCGACTCGACTCGCCAGACGCAGCAGAAACCAGGCGAGCAAACCTATCAGCAGCACGCTCTGGACACTCTCGAGCACGTCCGCAAAGTCTTCGTCCATCTCCAATGCCGTTATCCGCGCCGCCCACAACAGTCCCATACTCCATATGAGTACCCAAAGCGGCCGGCGCAGCGCGATTACCAGCGCGTCATCCCAGACGTTCGGACTGATCGTGGCACGGGCTTCCAGTCGGTCGAGTATCAGCTTGCCCACGTAGGCCAATATCAGCGACGCGAACACGATGGCAAAAACCTTGTAGACCCAGAGCTGCCCGGCCAGCGGCAGGTTGTCCAGAGGCAGATTGTCGATCAAGTCATTCATGCATGCTCCCCAAGCAATCCCACTTCGCGCAACAGGTGAAGCGCGGAAGACCACTGTGGGTCAGCTTTATAGTCAATACCCGGCTGGCGGCGTGCAAGCATGGCTGCCAGATGCTCTGGGGGATTCAGGCCGATCTGCTGGCAATGCGTCAGAGCCTCCTCGGCCGCACCACGATCATTGCATACCAACAGCATGTCGCAACCCGATGACAATGCAGCGTCAACTCGCTGGGTAATGCCACCTACAACATGGGCGCCCGCCATGGTCAGGTCGTCGCTGAAGATCACCCCGCTGAAGCCCAGTTCGCTGCGCAGAATGTCCTGCAGCCAGCGTCGGGAAAAGCCAGCCGGCTGCTCATCGATCGCCGGATACACCACATGGGCCGGCATAATGCCATCCAGCAATGCGGCAAGATCCCTGAAAGGCACAAGGTCGCTTGCGCGGATCTGCGTTTCGCTGCGCTCATCAACCGGCAAATCCGTATGGGAGTCTGCTTCCGCCCAGCCGTGGCCAGGAAAATGTTTACCGGTCGCCGCCATCCCTGCTGTGTGCAAACCCTCTATATAAGCTCGGCCGAGATTGGCCACCTGCTCGGGGTCACCCCCAAGGGAACGGTCACCGATAACATCACTGCGGCCATGATCCAGATCGAGAACCGGTGCAAAACTGATATCGATACCGCAGGCGAGCATCTCGGTAGCCATTACCCAGGCAGCACTTCTCGCCGCCGCCTCAGCCTGGCCCATATCCCCGGAGCTGGCCAGGGCTGCAATACGGCGCAACGCCGGCAAGCGTTCGACGCCATTGCGCAGGCGCTGTACCCGTCCACCCTCCTGGTCTATTGCGATCAGCATATCAGGTCGCACGGCCCTGATTGACTGCACCAGTTCACGAACCTGATGCGGTGATTCGGTATTGCGAGCGAACAGAATGATACCGCCCACCTCGGGCTGTCTGAGCAAATGGCGATCAGCCGCATCAAGCCAGGTACCGGCCACATCAAGCATCAGGGTGCCTTGTTTCAACAGTGTTACTCCGTTCAAGTCTTTGCGGGCATGAGCAGATCTAAAGCCTGCTCGTGAATTTCAACGCGGCAGCCTACTGGCGTGAGATCGAATAGCACAAGCATGTCGCTGTTACGTAAGCGCACACAGCCATGGGATAGCGCCACACCCATAGGTTGGTCGTCAGGGGTACCGTGCAGGTATATATAGCGGCGCTGGGAATCCTGCCTGCCGCCTCGATTGAATCCCGACTCCTCGCCACACAGCCACAATATCCGGGTAAGAATCCAGTCGCGCTGTGGGTGCTGCCGGGCGAGTTCATGGGACCAGATCTCACCCGTCGGACGACGACCGATATACACCGAGGCCAAGGGCTGGCCTTCACCGATCCGTGCCCTGACCCGATGCACGCCCCGCGGAGTACATCCGGACCCGTCCTGCTCCCCTGCACCCTTGAGCGCAGTGGAAACAGGATAATCGCACACCTGCATCCCGCCGCTGAGCCCGATAAGGCGCTGGGAAGCCAGTGAGACGAGGATCAGATCCAGCGACATAGCCACCTCCGTTAAAAGTGCTCACACGATAACGGATCAGCCCGCGCTAGGAAACCGGCGCAGAGGGGAAACCAAAGCCAGCAGGCAATAGTACTGCTGACTCACAGACACAATAGCGATCGGGGAATATCAGACTGGTTCGGGGACGGACCGGGTTTGGGTCCCGGCGGTTATGGACGGCATGACGCTCTCTGCGCGCATGCCCGCCGCGAGAAACGGCACCATCAGCTTGAGCACCTGATCAATACCTGTCTGAGTGTCGAATTCCGCTTCGGCAATCGCGCGCAGCGCTTTCATGCTCGACATCGTGAACGCAGCGCTACCCAGCATGAAGTGCACCCGCCAGAAAAGCTCGGTTGGCGGCAATTGCGGAGCCGCAGTAAACACCAACTGCATGTAACGCTGAAACACCTTGCCATAAACCTCTGCAAGATACTTGCGCAGATGACCCTGACTCTGACTGAAGGCCAGCCCCAGCAGGCGCATGAAAATCGCCAGATCGTTGCCGCTGCGCGGCTTCACGGTCAGTGCCTGTCTCACCAGCATCTCGAGCAACTGTTCCAGGGTAAGCTGAGAAGCACTGCCCTGCTGCTGATGACGGTCGAGTTCCTGCTCCAGGCTGCTGACAAAGGGATTCAGAAAACGCACGAATACCGCCTGAATCAAGGCCTTCTTGGAACCAAAGTGATAATTTACCGCCGCCAGATTCACCCCCGCCTTGCTGGTGATCAGGCGCAACGATGTCTCTGCAAAACCTTTCTCGGCGAAGAGTTGCTCGGCTGCATCAAGAATGCGTTCGACAGTATCAGACTGGGCCATGGGCGATTCCGCTAGTAAACATTTGTTTCAAACATACGTTTCAAACGCATTCAGTGTCAAGCAGCCAAAACGAAACCAGGTCATTGACAGAATTGAGACTGCCCCTTGCCCTCCACTAACAACTGTATATAATCACAGTTACTGTATATACAAACAGGTAGAGCCGGATGCAGAAACTGACCGCCAGACAACAACAGATCCTTGCCTTCATCAAGGAGTACATGGATGCCAACGGCTATCCCCCTACCCGTGTAGACATAGCTCGGGTACTCGGATTCAAATCGCCCAACGCGGCGGAAGATCATCTGCGCGCCCTGGCCCGTAAAGGGGCAATTGAAATGATTCCGGGTGCGTCCCGGGGCATACGTCTACCCGAACAGGATATCGATACCCCCGAGGGGCGGCTACCCGTCATCGGCAGGGTAGCAGCAGGCGCGCCGGTGCTGGCACTGGAAAATATCGAGGATCACTGCCAGATAGACCCGGGGTTTTTCCATCCCCGGGCCGATTACCTGCTTCGGGTGCAGGGTCTGAGTATGCGCGACGTCGGCATTCTTGACGGCGATCTGCTGGCAGTTCATCGCACCGCCGTTGCCCGTAACGGGCAGATCGTGGTTGCCCGCATTGGCGATGAAGTTACCGTGAAACGCTTTCAGAAACAGGGCCGCAAGGTTCTGCTTCACGCAGAAAACCCGGATTTTGCACCGATAGAAGTTGATCTGGGTGAAGAGGAACTGACCATCGAAGGCTTGAGTGTCGGCGTAATACGCCGCTAGAGGGGTTCAATATGCTGTATTCCCACGACCATCACCGATCAATCAGTACCGCCGTACAACCGGAGCTCTTTCATAATGCTCTGATGGCGTCCCGCTACGCACTTCCGTCAAAGCCGGCGCTGGCCAGCACGCGACCGACGCGCCACGCCGAGCCCGAAGACGCCTTCAGCGAGATCCGCCTCAATGGCGCTCCCAGGCAGTGCCTGCAATGGCTGGCACCAGTCCTGCGCGATCTAAGCCAGGCCGATGCACCTGGTTGGCTGACACTGCTTGACCCCCCCGAAACGGTAAGCCACCAGTGGCTGCGTAACGCGGGGCTCAATCCGGAACGGATACTGATCGTCAGATGCAAACCGGGAATGGACAGCCTTGAACTCTGTTGTGAATTACTCAGCCTCGGCTGTAGTCATACTGTGGTGAGTTGGCTGGCAACAGACGGTCAGAGTGGGCGTGCAAGTCAGCAGTTACGCCTGGCCGCTGGCAAAGGTCGCTGTCAGAGTCTGAATGTATGTCTGGATAGCTGTCTGGCGGCGTAAAAGCGCTGAGCGAAGTAGCAAACGGGGGTTGTGAATAGCACCTCAACCCCCTTCAAGCATCACAAGGGCGTGCGCCTAGTGCAGGATACGGCCTTCCGAATAGGGCTCACCCTCTTCCATCACCTGACCGGCAACCTGCATACCAGCGCTGATCATTGCCTTGGCAACTTCGATGTAATGGCCCTGCAGGAAGTCCTGAGCGTCAGCAGAAAACTCGATGACCACCAGGGGCTCGGCTTCTTCATTGGAGCGGCGCAGAGCTACTTTGCCATTTTCCAGCTCTACTATCTCCAGAAACGATGAAGAGGACATGTCGGGTCTCCTGTTGATTGGCCGCGCAGCTTAACACAATGCTGCGAGCAATCGCAGGGACTGCTACCACTCCACCATCCCTTCACGGTAGCAGCCAACGCGCTCGGTCAGAGCGGTGTGAGCTTCACGTGCATCGACCAGAGACCAATCAACCGATGCCTTGACTGCGCTGACCGCAATCAGGTCATCGGCAGGCGCCTTGGCCTCCTCTGGTCGCGGCGGTAGATTCAGGATATCCCACCCTTTCAGCAGCCGCCCCAGCCAGGTGTCCGATGCCTTGGCCAGCTCGCTCAGTTCAGCCAGTTCAGGCCCTGGGAAACGCTCAACGGTCTGCGGGTCGAGCATCATGTCCAGCGAGCGAACCTCCAACAACGGCCAGCGATAGCGGTCAGCAACTTCATGGGCAACCGCCAGTACGGCACGATGCAGATGAAACAACGCATGCTCGCGGTGGTAGCGCGTCATAGTGAAGGCAGACAGCGCATCCGAGGTTTCAGCCTCGGACCAAGACTCGATCGCCAGGCGGGCAAAATACAAAGCCTGGTTGGTACGGGTATAGACTTCATTGGCCATGGGTCAACCCTCAGCTCTTGGCTTTCGGCCGCTTGTCATCCTCGACCCAGCGCTTGCCGTCATGATAGGCGCGCCATCCATTGGGCTTGCCGTCGACTTCACTCTGAACATATTGCTCTTTGGTCTTGCGGCTGTAACGAATAACCGTCGGCACGCCGTCCGGATCCGCTACCGGCGCCTCCAGCAGGAAATGATACTTGGGATCGATTTCCTTGCGATGCGGTAGCAATTCCTTCACCAATGGCGCGCGGGTTTCGCGGTTCTTCGGAAACTGGCTGGCGGCCAGGAACATGCCCGAAGCGCCATCGCGCAGCACGTACACGTCATCGACCTTTTCACAGGCCAGCTCGGGCATGGGCACCGGATCCATCTTCGGCGGCGCAGCCTCGCCATTTCTCAGCAATTTGCGGGTGTTCTTGCATTCGCTATTGGTACAGCCAAAGTATTTGCCGAAACGACCCGTCTTGAGCTGCATCTCGCTGCCGCACTTATCGCAATCCAACCTTGGACCATCATAACCCTTGATCTTGAAAGCACCTTCTTCAATTTCGAAACCGGGGCAGTCGGGATTGTTACCGCATACGTGCAGCTTGTGCTGCTCGTCTACCAGGTAGCTGTCCATCGCGGTGCTGCACACCGGGCACCGACGCTTGTTACGCAGTACACGGGACTCACCCTCTTCATCATCGGCGGCCACTTCGTTACCAGGCACCAGATTCACGGTCGCCTTGCAGCGTTCCTTTGGCGGCAATGCATAGCCCGAACAACCCAGGAACACACCGGTTGACGCGGTGCGAATCATCATCGGCCGGCCGCAGTCCTTGCACTTGATGTCTGTCAGGGTCGGCTCGTTGGAGCGCATGCCCTTGCCTTCCTCGGCCGACTCGGCGGCACTCAGCTTGAGGCTGAAGTCAGCATAGAAATTATCCAGAACCTTTTTCCAGACCACGCCGCCCTGGGCCACTTCGTCCAGGGACTCCTCCATGGTCGCGGTAAAGCTGTAGTCCATCAGATTGGGAAAACTTTCTGCCAGGCGCTCGGTAACAATGTCACCCATCTTCTCGGCATAGAACCGGCGGTTATTCTGAGAGACGTAACCCCGATCCTGAATGGTCGAAATAATGGACGCATAGGTAGAGGGCCGGCCGATGCCGCGCTTCTCCAGCTCCTTGACCAGATTGGCTTCGGAGTAGCGCGCTGGCGGCTTGGTGAAGTGCTGTTTGGGATCGAGCTTCTGCAGCGCCAGCTTGTCCTTGACCTTCATGTCGGGCAGCACTTCGTCCTCGCCACCCTTGCCCTGGGTCGGCATTACCCGGGTATAGCCGTCGAACTTGAGGATGCGACCCTTGGCGCGCAACTCGAAATCCCCGGCTTCAACGGTGATCAGCGTGGACAGATACTGGGCGGGCACCATCTGGCAGGCCAGAAACTGACGCCAGATAAGCTCGTAAAGCCGCTCAGCGTCTTTTTCCATACTCTTGAGATCGCCGGTCTTGAGTTTGACGTCCGACGGCCTGATCGCTTCGTGGGCTTCCTGAGCGCCTTCCTTGCTGCTGTACATGTTGGGCTTTTCAGGCAGGTATTTCTCGCCGAAATTGGTTTCGATATAGCCGCGCGCCATGGCAATCGCATCGGCGGAGAGGTTAGTCGAGTCCGTACGCATGTAGGTGATGTAGCCCGCTTCATACAAGCGCTGAGCCATCATCATGGTCTTCTTCACGCCGAAGCCCAGGCGCGTACTCGCCGCCTGCTGCAGCGTAGAGGTAATAAAAGGTGCGCTGGGCTTGGAGCTGGTCGGCTTGTCTTCACGCTTGGCAACGCTGTAGTCAGCGTCTTTGAGCACCTTCAGGGCGGCATCGGTCTCAGCCTTGTTGACCGGGCGGAAGTTGCTGCCGTTGTGCTTGGCGACTTCAAAACGCACCGAATCGCTCTGCGGTGTATCCAGCAATGCGTGAATTTCCCAGAACTCTTCAGGTATGAACGCGCGAATCTCACGCTCGCGATCCACAATGAGCTTCACTGCCACCGACTGAACACGACCGGCCGACAGGCCACGGGCTATCTTCTGCCAGAGCAAAGGCGAGACCATATAGCCCACGACGCGATCCAGAAAGCGCCGCGCTTGCTGGGCATTGACGCGGTTGATGTCCAGCTCGCCGGGCTTGGCAAACGCACCTTGAATGGCTTTCTTGGTGATTTCGTTGAACACCACACGCTTGTAGCGGCTTTCATCACCACCAATGGATTCGCGCAGGTGCCAGGCAATAGCTTCCCCTTCGCGGTCCAAGTCCGTCGCGAGATAGATGGCGTCGGCGTCCTTGGCCAGGCGACGAAGCTCTTCTACGACCTTCTCCTTGCCCGGCAGGATCTCGTAGTGCGCCTTCCAGCCATTCTCGGGGTCGACGCCCATGCGCTTGACCAGCTGCATGCGTGCCTTGGTTTTCTTGTCTACCTCGGGAGCGGCAGAAGCTGCCTTGCGGCCGCCCTTGGCTTTGGTCTCGGTCTTGCCGCTGCCACTGGTGGGCAAATCGCGTATGTGACCAATGCTCGACTTGACGATGAAGTCGTTGCCAAGATACTTGTTGATCGTCTTCGCCTTGGCGGGAGACTCAACAATGACCAGTGCTTTTCCCATGGGTAACTGTATTCCTAGCTCTATCGAATCTGGATGTCCTGTCGGACATGGAGTAATGCGCCGCGGCGTCTGGAAGCTCGCACAGACCCACGGAGGGCCAGAGCCTACACGTCTTCGCTGATAAAGGTAAAGCGTGGCGTAGGCTCGCCGTCAAGCACGACGTTGCCCGTAAACATGTCCAGGGGCCGCACCCACAGATCAAAATCCCCATATAACGTGCGGTACACCACCAGGGATTCTTCTGTCTCCGAGTGTGTCGCCACACCCACGACCTGGTAATCCTTTCCTTTATAGTGGCGGTAGAGTCCTGGCTTTAGTGACATGTCGTGTTCCTTGTTTGCTTATGACTTGGCTCGGCGGCTTATAGGTTAGCGTAGAGTGTGGAGTCGATACTGATTCTGCATCTTATGTGCTCGGCACAGCGCCCCAAAGGCCTTTGCGCGACACGCTACTAGCCATCCCTGGGGCTCGTCGTCGCACGTCCCTGTGCTCCGACGGTCGCGCAAAGGCCTTCGGGGCGCTGCGCTGATACTGACTCGGATCCTGGACCAACGAACGAACCCAAAGAACGGGTTCCGTGCAGGAGGCTCGATTTAAGTTGGCGCCGGCGACCAAGGGCCTGTGTGAGTGCCGTCGATGGCCAGGGACGGCCATCGACGAGCCCCATGGATGGCTTGTAGCGTGCCGAACACAGGCCCTTGGTCGTCGGCGCCGCACACAGAGCTCAAACAATCAGCAGTCCAGCAACCGCACCGAGCTACCAAACTTGCAACCCACAAACAAAAACCGGGGCACTAGGCCCCGGTTTCTGGTCACACCACAACCGTATCAGACACGCTCGAATACGGTAGTGATGCCTTGCCCCAGACCAATACACATGGTCGAGACACCAACAGTGCCGCCATTCTGCTTCATCACGTTCAGCAGAGTGCCGGAGATGCGGGCGCCGGAGCAGCCGAAGGGGTGACCCAGTGCGATCGCGCCGCCGTGCAGGTTGACCTTGGCTTCCATCTGGTCCAGCAGTTTGAGGTCTTTCAACACAGGCAGGGCCTGGGCAGCAAAGGCTTCGTTCAGCTCGACAAAATCGACGTTATCCATGGTCATGCCAGCGCGCTTGAGCGCCTTGTGGGTAGCCGGGACCGGACCGTAGCCCATGATCGCCGGATCAACACCAGCAACAGCCATTGAACGGATAACCGCCATCGGCTCAAGACCCAAGGCCTTGGCGCGCTCGGCAGACATCACGATCATGCAGGAAGCACCGTCAGTGATCTGCGAAGAAGAACCGGCTGTCACGGTACCGCCCTTGGGATTGAACGCCGGCCGCAGGGCCGCCAGGCTTTCCAGGGTAGTCTCGGGACGGATGGTCTCGTCTTCAGTGAACACTTTCAGGAAACCGTCAGCATCGTGGCCGTGCATCGGGATGATCTCATCCTTGAAGCCACCATTGAGGGTTGCCTTGTGCGCCAACTGGTGCGAACGCAGGGCGAACTGGTCCTGCTGCTCGCGGCTGATACCGTGCATCTTGCCCAGCATTTCCGCAGTCAGACCCATCATGCCGGACGCCTTGGCAGCGTACAGGGACAGGGTCGGGTTTGGATCAACACCGTGCATCATGCTCAGGTGGCCCATGTGCTCCACACCACCTACCACGAACACATCACCGTTACCGGTCTGGATCGCCTGGGCAGCAGTGTGCAGCGCGCTCATGGAAGAACCACACAGACGGCTCACGGTTTGCGCGGAGCTGGTGTGCGGGATCGGCGTCAGCAGGGAGATCATGCGGGCAACGTTCCAGCCCTGCTCCAGGGTCTGGTTTACACAGCCCCAGATCACATCTTCCACTTCTGCGGGATCAATTTTCGGGTTACGTGCCAGCAGACCGGTGATCAGGTCGGCGGACAGGTTCTCGGCACGAACATTACGGTACATGCCACCCTTGGAACGGCCCATCGGGGTGCGGCCGAAGTCGACAATAACGACGTCTCTCGGATTCAGGCTCATAGATTCACTCTCGCTCTGTGCGTTCCGCGGTTAACCGAAGAATTTCTTGCCGTTCTTGGCCATTTCACGCAACTTTTCAGTCGGCGCGTACATGGGACCAAACTCGGCATACTTGTCAGCAATGGCCACAAACTCGGCCACACCCAGGGTGTCGATATAGCGCAGCGCACCACCACGGAAGGGCGGGAAGCCGATACCGTAGATCAGACCCATGTCGGCGTCGGCAGCACTTTCAACGATGCCGTCTTCCAGGCAGCGAACGGTCTCAAGGCACAGCGGAACCATCATGATCTCAATGATTTCCTCGTCAGTGAACTCACGGTTCTCCTGAACCACTGGCTTGATCAGCTCGTAGGACTGCGGATCGACAACCTTCTTCGGCTTGCCCTTCTTGTCCATCTCGTACGCGTAGAAGCCCTTGCCGGTCTTCTGACCCAGGCGACCTTCGTCATACATGACGTCAGCGGCGGTGCGCACGTTATCAGCCATGCGATCGGGATAGCCTTCAGCCATCACATCACGACCGTGGTGCCCGGTGTCCAGGCCTACAACGTCAAGCAGGTAAGCCGGGCCCATGGGCCAGCCAAACTTTTCCATGACCTTGTCGACGCGCTGGAAGTCGGCGCCCATGTTTACCAGGCGAGCAAAGCCGCCGAAGTATGGGAACAGTACGCGGTTGACCAGGAAGCCGGGGCAGTCGTTGACGACAACCGGGGTCTTGCCCATTTTCTTGGCGTAGGCAACGGTAGTGGCAATCGCCTTCTCGCTGGACTTCTCGCCACGGATAACTTCAACCAGGGGCATCATGTGCACGGGGTTGAAGAAGTGCATGCCGCAGAAGTTTTCCGGACGCTTGAGCGCCTGGGCAAGATAGGTGATGGAGATGGTCGAAGTGTTGGAAGCGATAATCGCGTCCTCACGTACATGACCTTCCACCTCAGCCAGCACAGCGTGCTTGACCTTGGGATTCTCGACAACGGCCTCAACGACGATATCGACGTTGCCAAAATCACCGTAGGACATGGTCGGACGGATCGCATTCAGTGCCTTGGCCATCTGGTCAGGCTTCAAGCGGCCCTTGGCAACGCGGCTACCCAGCAGCTTGGACGCTTCGTCCAGACCCAGCTGAATACCTTCCTCGCGGATATCCTTCATCAGGATAGGCGTGCCTTTGACGGCAGACTGGTAAGCAATACCGCCACCCATGATGCCTGCGCCCAGTACAGCGGCCAGCTTCACGTCTGCAGCTTGCTTGTCATACTGCTTGGCCTTGGCTTTCAGTGCCTGATCGTTCAGGAACAGACCGACCAGTGCCTGGGCAACGGAGGTCTTGGCCAGCTTGGCAAAACCAGCGGCTTCGATTTCCAGTGCCTTTTCGCGGCCATGGGCAGCGGCTTTCTGGATGGTCTTGATCGCTTCAACCGGCGCCGGATAGTTCGGGCCAGCCTGACCAGCAACGAAACCTTTGGCAGTTTCGAACGCCATCATCTGCTCGATGGTGTTGAGCTTGATCTTTTCCAGCTTGGGCTGACGCTTGGCCATGTAGTCCAACTCGCCACTGATGGCACGCTTGACCAGATCCAGAGCACCTGCCTTGAGCTTGTCGTCGGCTACAACAGCGTCAACAGCACCCATTTTCAGGGCCTTGTCGGCACGGTTTTCAGTACCACCACAGATCCACTCGATGGCGTTATCGACACCGATCAGACGTGGAGTACGTACGGTACCGCCGAAGCCCGGGTAGATACCCAGTTTGACTTCAGGCAGGCCGACCTTGGCACTGGCGGCCATGACACGGTAGTCACAGGCCAGGCACATTTCGAAACCGCCACCCAGCGCCATGCCGTTAATGGCAGCAACGGTGGGGATTTTCAGGTCTTCAACGGCATTGAAGATCTTGTTGGCATCGAGGTTGCCGGCGACCAGATCTGCCTCGGGCAGTTGGAAGGTGTCAACGAACTCGTTGATGTCGGCACCGACAATGAACACGTCCTTGCCGCTGGTGACGATGAGGCCCTTGATGCTGCTATCGGACTGGATGGCCTCGACGGCAGCTTGCAGCTCCGCCAGGGTCGCACGATTGAACTTGTTGACAGACTCGCCCTGCAAATCGAACTTGAGCTCGACGATGCCGTCTTCAAGGGCTTGAACCGTGATGGCTTTACCTTCGTAAATCATCAACTGATCTCCACGCTGTGTAAGCACTTGAGAAAAAGCAATTCCGACGCTGCCCGCAGCGTTGGCTGAAGCAGCTCATCGGAGGATGCCATGATAGTTCCCGGGGCGTTTGCTCGGTGAGAATGCCGAACAATTCATACGCTCGTTTGATTCGGGTGCGCACACCTTCGTGCAAATCCGGGCTGTTGTCAATCTAAAGCAGACATGGGCGCGTCTTGCCCGGCTGTTAGAAATGAGCATATTTCATTTTTTTATCTTTTAAATTCAGATAATTAGCAGCTATACCTAGAACGGATCGAGACAAGGACCGGCGGTCAGCCCGCCTGCGACTGGCGTAAAGGAGCCAATGCGAGATCCAGCTGTTCAAGCGTAGCTATGGAATCCGGCTCGATCCAGAATACCAACACCGAGAAAGACTGACGGTCAATGCGTTGCACAGCCTGCGGCAATGTATCCAGTACCGCCAGCGCCAGCGCGTTGTCCGCAGAACCCAGTAACCAGCGCCAGCCTTGCCCATCCCGCTCGCAACTGAACTCCTGCTGTACTGAACAGCGCTCCAGTGACTGTCTATAGCCAACGCAATGTTCCAGCTGGGCACCAGCTGCCGTTTCAGGCTGCCGCTCCACTCTGTAGCCAAGCTTGCGCGCCGCTTCACGCAGACGCTGTATATGCAGCATACGCCCACGGGGCAACAGTTTGAGCAGGTTCGCAACCAGTATCGCAGCAACCACCGCCACTATTACCCAGGTCACAGGCGCGCGCCCGGCGCTGGGGCGGATATTGCGCTGTCGCCCAGAAGGCCGCTGCAGAGCTGGACTGCGCGAAAAAGACTGTTACTATCGGGCTGAAAAACAGGAGAAACCTGCATGCTCTATTCCCACGTATTGGTCGCCGTCGACCTGATCGATGAATGCCGCTCGGTAGCCGACCATGCCATGGCCCTTGCCAAGGCACTGGATGCCAAACTGACGCTCCTGCATGTGGTCGAGCCCCTCGCCATGGCCTATGGCGGTGATGTGCCCATGGACCTGTCTATGCTGCAACAGCAGCAATTCGACCAGGCCAGAGAGAGGATGCAGGCGTTTGCCGGCGACTATGGGCTTCCGGAAGACCGTTTGCAAATCGCCTTCGGCCATCCCCGCCACGAGATCCACCGGGTGTCGACAGAACAGAATTGTGACCTCATCGTCGTCGGCAGCCACGGCCGCCACGGTCTCGCGCTACTACTAGGCTCCACAGCCAACGACGTCCTGCACGGCGCGCCCTGTGATGTTATTGCTGTGCGGTTGGGTAAAAAAGAAAAGAAGTAACGGGACCGCCCCAACCCAACGCAATGTTCAACCCCGCTTTCTCAAAATCAAAATGGATCCCCGC
>NZ_VTTI01000019.1 GCF_008641105.1 Halopseudomonas salina | reverse complement strand
GAGGCCAATACGCTATCACCTGTTACCTATGTGCCCGGTTTGATCTGTAACCCATGTGCCCGGTTAGTACCGGTCAACATGGATCCCCGCGTTCGCGAGGATGACGTTTATGGGTGGCGAGGATGGCTTTTCTGTGGGGGGAAGAATGACTTTTGTGGGTGGGGGAGGATGACTTTTGTGGAGGGGAGGATCCATTGTTGGTTTGAAAAGAAGTAGGGAGCCAGGGGATAGAACTCTACTTTGAATGGTCATTTGTATTGGCCCATTTGCTGGCTTTTTGGCAGGATACCTCGATCAGTTATGGAGATTTCAGGGATGGCAGGGGACGTGAATTACGTGCAATCCCACCACAATCGTGGCCGCGGTACCGCTGAGGAAAACCGGCTGTATATTTTTTCGCAGCAGGTGTTTTTCTATTGCAACCCGCTGGACCGCCCTGTGTGGGTGGAGACTCACTGCTGCGTACTCTTTATCAGCGCTTATGCAGAGCCCTTCAGTGTGGATTTTGGCAATCAGCGTGTGGAGGCCCGAGCTCTGCTGGCGGGGCCATTGTTGCGGCGCAAGATAATCGCTGAGGGTGCGGGTCTGGTGGGTTTTTATATTATGCCCGAGTCGCCCCTTTACGCTTACCTGGTCAATACGCTCCCGCCAAGCGGGTTCAGGCCTGTGTACCGGGGCTTGATGGACGCTGTGAACGCGGAATTAATGGCACTGTATGAAGGGCGGGCAGATGTGGATCAGACCCTGGCGGTATCGGCGCATATGCACAAATTGTTGGCGCCGGGGTCTGCGGTGGGGAGTGCCAAGCCCTCTGCTGCAGAACTGACCGCGTTGATACGCTCGGATCCTGCCATCAGTCTCAGACAGCTGGCCGAGCGCAATGGGGTCAGTTATACACGCATGTCCCGGGTGTTCACGCAGAACGTCGGTTTATCATTTCGCGAGTACAAGAACTGGCTCAAGCATCTGAGGGTGGTTCGGCTCATGGATACTGGTATGTCGTTGACGGAGGTGGCTCAGGAGGCGGGATTTGCCGATCTGGCGCAATTCACACGAATCTACAAACGTTGGTACGGGAATCCCCCTTCCTACGTGCGGCAGCAGAAGAATATCAAGGTTTTCCTGACGTCCAATCTGGCAAGCCCGCCGTAACGGACTTGCCTCTAAGGCCTCATGGCTTGAGGATCAGGCCCTGATCTGGCTGAATATTGCCGTGCAGTGTGTCCAGGTAAGCCTTGCGAACGGCTTCCTGCCCTTCGACAGTGGTGATCTTCATCCAGCTTTCGACTGATGCTACCAGCGGTGCCCAGAGTTCAGCGAAGCGTTGCATCAATGCCGCATTGCCCAGCTCCTTGCCGCGAACTTCCCAATAGCCCGGCGCAAAGAAAACCTCAGGTTTGGCCCCTGGCAGATCCTTGTCCCCACCGCGTTGATCCCAGTGAGCTGCGCCGACCAGCGAGCTGAACAGCATCCTGTCTTTGAAGTGCTTGTGCAGTGCGGTTAACACCTCGCCGTTTCCGGCAAAGTCGACGGAGACCGTGCTCTGGTTGCTGTCCAGTTGATCAATGTCGTCGTAGCTGACAACGCGGTCGTAATATCCCAGGCTTTCGACAAAGGACAGGTTACCCGCTGAAGTCAAAGCGGTAATTGTCAGCGGCTTGCCGCGGGTCTTGCGCTGGTGCGAGAGCATGAATGCCAGTCCTAAAGCGGTCTTGCTCGAAGCGCTGGTGAGAATGATCTGGTCGGCGCCGAAAAAGTCCTTGGTTGCCAGAAAGTCATCCAATAGAAATGAGGTGATCAAGAGTGGGCGAAGCAGCATCTGCAACGCTTCATGTTCGGGCCGATAGGCCGGATCGCTATCGGTGAAAAGATACTGGTTATAGGCCAGAGCAAGATGCTGACGATGTTCGGAGGTATCCACGAAGCTGCTCTTGCTGACTTTGCCTGGCTTGACTACCAGCTGATTGGCCATGGGCAGGTACCCATACACCCGGCTGCCGGTTTTGATTTCAGGGTGCTTGGACGCTGCGACATCCGCGAAACCCCACACCGGTATCTGCCCCCAGGGTGCTTCTGCCGGAAAGAAATCCCAGTATTTGAATCGCTTGCCCAGGGCGGCGTATGTAATGTTGTTGGCAGTAAAGGCGAAGTGGTCGACCGTCAATAGCGCTTCTCCCTCGACGAGTTGATCCGCATTCACCTGTGGCATTTCCAGCGTGGTGCACTGGTCGAGGTTGGCCTGGTCAACGACAAAAGTCTGGTTGCTGGCGGTCATGAAATGGGACTCCCTGCTAGTTTTGGTTTCAGCATAGCTTGCCTGAGCTGGACCGCTGCGTCTGCCCGGAATCACAGGATCAATAGGGAGTAATAACCGGCCCCGAGATTCCGGCCAAAGCGCCCCACGTAATCTTTTGTACCGCCTCTGGCGCGAGACGTGGCGCGTGCTAGATTGATGCGCCCGCAATCGCTGGCGATCGCCCTGCAGGAGGGGCTGCAATCATGACCTTGATGGTAATTGTATTGTTTGTAATCGGACTGGTGTTGCTGGTTGCTGGTGCCGAAGTGCTGGTAAAAGGCGCTTCGCGTCTGGCAGCCGGTTTTCGTATTTCTCCGCTGGTCATTGGCTTGACGGTAGTCGCCTTTGGTACCAGTGCACCCGAACTGGCAGTTTCGACGGGCGCGTCACTAAGCGGGCAGGGCGATATCGCGCTGGGTAACGTGTTGGGTAGCAATATTTTCAACGTGCTGTTCATTCTCGGTCTGTCTGCCTTGATCGCGCCGCTGGTGGTTTCACGCCAGTTGATCAGGCTTGACGTGCCGATCATGGTCGGCGCCAGTCTGCTGGTAATACTGCTCGCACTGGACGGTTCTCTCGGGCGCTTCGATGGCATCCTGCTGTTTGTGTTGATTGTGGCCTATACACTGTTTCTGATTATCAGCAGCCGCCGTGCCAACCGGCCAGATGACGCCAGCGAGTTGGGTGTGCCAGGTCCAGAGCAGAGTGGCTCGGCGCTGATCAATATTCTGCTGGTGCTCGGTGGACTGGTCATGCTGGTGCTGGGAGCGCGCTGGCTGGTAGGTGGCGCGGTAGCCATGGCTACCAGTCTGGGCGTTTCCGAGCGTGTGGTAGCGTTGACCATTGTCGCGGCTGGCACCTCTCTGCCCGAGGTGGCGACCTCGGTTATTGCAAGCATCCGGGGTCAGCGTGATATTGCCGTAGGCAACGTGGTGGGCAGTAATATTTTCAACTTGCTGGCGGTGCTTGGGGTTTCTTCGATGCTCGCGCCGGCAGGCATCGCTGTGTCTGAAGCCGTACTGCGCTTCGATATGCTGGTCATGTTCGCGGTTGCGCTTGCATGTCTGCCGATCTTCATCAGCGGTCTGCGCATCAATCGCTGGGAAGGCCTGTTGTTCATGGCGTACTACATCGTCTACAACGTACATGTTGTGACCACTGACGGGGGCGCTGGTGGTGTACCCGGTCTGTCGAGCGCGATGCTCTACTACGTCATGCCACTTACTGCGGTGACGCTACTGGTTATTCTGTTCCGTGGGTCACGCCAGACAACAATCAACTCCTGATGCCGAGAGCGTGCAGGTCTGAGACCTGCACGCTCCAGCCTGCACTGTTGCAGGGCAGTTAGTCAGTCACTGCGTGCTTCCCCCTGGTGCGTTTGCATAGCGTTCCCATGCCCCTTTTTGCCTTTCCAATCTCGTCTGAACTGAATATTTTTTGCAGTTGCAAAGTCCCGTGCCAGAGCCCTTCTTTTTACTATTCCGACCTTTGACAACTCCCTGAGCTAATCTTTTTATCGGAAAAGTGACTACATGGTCATATAATTGCATTGTTCGGATGTGTCTCATGGTTAGATTGTTCTATTAGAACTGCCGTTTGTCATATGCCTTGCATTTATTGGCGTGTATCTTTGATTGGAGTCAATACACTGCCGGTTGAAAGAGTCAATCATGGAAATTGACCATGAAACTTTTACACCCATCTTGGCGCACGAGGACCATTGCAATGAAGCAACTTACACCCATGGATTCGCATTTCTACTACTTCGAAGCTCCTAACCAGCCAATGATGATTGGCAGCCTCTGGCTCTGCGATCAGAGCACTGCGCCAGACGGTATCGTGCGCCACAAGGAAATTCTGCAGTACATTTCCGACCGCCTGAATACAACCTCCTACTTCCGCCGGCGGCTCGAGCAGGCGCCCTTTCAGCTGGATGATCCCTACTGGCTGGAGGACGAGAATTTTGACCTTGAATATCACGTGCGGCATGTGGGTCTGCCCCAGCCCGGTGACTGGCGGCAGCTGTGCATTTTTACCGCGCGTACGATGTCCCGTAGTGTCGACATGGAACGTGCGCCATGGGAGGTGTACATCATAGAAGGCGTGAACAACGTCGAGGGTGTGCCGCCGAACAGCTTTGCAGTGCTGATCCGTTTTCATCATGCCTACGTTGACGGCAAGTCCAGCCTGGAGCTCAGTACCGCGTTGATGGAAGAAACCTCCGCGCATGAATACGGCCGCCGCGATCGGGTTGAAGTTGCCGAGCGTGCCCCGACCCGCATGGAGATGTGGGCTCGAACAGCACCGCGCATGGTCGGCCAGACATTTCGCAGCATGAAGGCAGGATTCAACTTCTCCCGCAAGAGTCTTGAGCTGGCGAATCGGTTTCGCAAGGAGGGTCTGCCAGAGCAGCGTCGGGTGCCCAAGACCATCTTCAATACCGCCGTATCACCGCACCGTTCCTATGGTGCCTATACCTGGATCATTCCGGAGCTCAAGCGGATGCGTCAGTTGCACAAGGGTGCAAGCCTGAACGACGTATTGCTGGCAATCATCGCGGGCGGGATGCGCCGTTACCTCGCCAAGCATAACCAGTTGCCCGAAAAGGACTCCCTGGTATCCATGTGCCCTGTGTCGATTCGTCCAGAGGACTCGAAGGTTGAGGGAGGCAATCTCATATCGGCGATGTATATCGCCATCGGGACCAATATGGCTGATCCGGTGGAACGCCTGCAGGCTGTTCAGGCGCGCACGGCCAGGGGCATTCCGATCGCCAAGGAAATACTCTGCGAATTGAGTAATTCAGCCGGTGACATGATGCCGCCGGCCATGCGTGCCCTGGGCGCCTGGGTGCAGAACAAGACGCACGTGACCAGCGCAGTACCGCTGATCAATACCGTGATCACCAATGTGCCAGGTATACCCGGGAATACCACCCGTTACTTTGCTGGTGCGGCAATTCGCGAGGTTTTCCCGCTCGTGCCCGTCTGTGATGGTATGGCGATAAGTCATGGCATGACCGGCATCTATGAGCGACTTAATCTGGGCGTGGTCGCTGATCGGGGCGTGGTGCCTGACATGGACTTCTATATTCAATGCATGAAGGAGTCCACCGAGGAATATCTGCAGGCCACCGAGGCACTTGAAGCGAGGGCCTATGAAGCAGCCGCCAGTCAGGTGCAGGCAGCCAAAGCAGCAGAAAAAAACCAACTGGCGACCCCGGCAAAAGCAGATGGCCTGCCCAAGGTCAAAGCCAAATCCGCTACCAAGGCTGCCACCAAACCTGCAGCCAAGACGCCAGCATCCGGAAAGCCCAAGGCAACGCGCAAGAAGGCCGCCCCCAACCCCATTGCTCAAACGGCTGATCCAGCTGTCGAGCCACCAGTGAAAAAGCGTCTTGAGGCGGTGCCAACCAGCAGTGCCGCGTCTTCGAAAGCCGCACAGGCTTTGGTGGTAGAGCCATCGAGCAGCCAGACGGAGCAGAGAAAGCAGGACGGTAGCTGAAACATCAATCGGTGAGCGCCTCGCCAGAGGCGCCAGCCATACCGGAGGTTGCAATGAAACTATTTGAAAAAGTCCGTAGCAAAACCCTGCTGCGAGAAATGGAGCAGGCGGAGACCTATGAACAATGGGCGGGGTTGGCCGCTGCCTGGGATGCACAAAACGGCATGGAGGACTGGAAACAGACGGACGCCTCCGACAGCTATGATTATCTGGGCATTCGTCAGCGTCTGGATCGCCTGCGCGAATTACGCAGCAAGGGCGAATATCACGATCTGCTGTTTGATCTGAACGAGGGCATACACGGCAATATTGGCGGCATGGGCAAGCCGTCGATGTATAACAAGGCCAAGTTCGGCACCAAGGATCTGATAACCGAATTCATCGAGGAAACCTGTGGTGCCCTGAAGGATCTCGATGAGGTGGACGACAGCATCATTTCTCTGGAAGAGAAGCAGGATTTCTTTTTGCGGGCCAGCCACTGCTTTGGTCGATCGGCGTTGATGCTCAGTGGCGGTGCGGTTCTCGGTTTTTTCCACGCGGGCGTGCTGAAAGCCCTGTTTGATCAGGGACTGCTACCGGAAATCATCTCCGGCTCAAGTGCCGGCTCCATCCTGGCTGCGACTGCCTGTACCCACGTGGATGAGGAACTCGAGCACCGCCTGAGTCTGGACAGTCTGCATCACGAGATAGAGGAAACCTCTGCCATTCGGCCTGCATTGTCGTTCTTTGGCAACCCACGACCCAAGATGGACGCCGAGAACCTGACCCAGTATCTGGCCAAGATTATTCCTGATCTGACCTTTCAGGAGGCGTTCGAGCTGACAGGCCGCAAACTGAACATCACCGTGACCGGGTTGGAGCGGCGGCAGGCCCCTCGGCTGCTTAACACGGTGACCTCACCGAACGTGCTTATCCGTTCCGCGGTGATGGCCTCCTGCGCGATCTATGGTATCTATCCCCCTGTCACGCTGATGTGCCGAAACGCCCACGGTGAAACCGTTCCCTATCTGCCGGATATGAAGTGGATTGATGGCTCCTTTGCGGATGATCTGCCAGCCAAGCGTCTGGCGCGTCTATTCGGTGTGAATCACTTTATATCGAGCATGACCAACCCTGCTGCGCTCGCGATAACCCCTGATCCAGACGCGCCGCCCACTGCCTTGCGGGCGATTATCAATTACCAGGCCAACCTGATTAAAAGCACCACGGCTGAAGCCATGAAGTTCGGCCGGGACAATATCCGTATCAAATCGCCGGTGATCAACCTGATGCAGCATCTGGCCTACGGGGTGTTGCGTCAGGAGTACACGGCCGATATCAATATATTCCTGCGTAACCGCTGGGACCATCCCGTTCGACTGCTCGCTGCGCCCTCGCGTGAAGCAATGGATCGGCTACTGTATGAGGGCGAGCGTTCCACCTGGGAGAAAATCGAGATGGTCCGCAACTGCACCGCTATCAGTCGCACCCTGGATGAAATCATTCATCGTCGAGGGTGGGAGAAGTAGGCACAATAGTGCTTTTGCAGGTGGAGTGGACATGAACGAAATCGTCGAGACGCAGCCTCTGGCCGGGCGGCATATTGCGTTACCGGAAAGTCGTGAGCTGGATTTGTTCGCTGACATGCTGGTAATCCGGGGTGCCAGGGTGCTGCGTTGTCCGCTGGTATCCATTCACGACGCACCCGACCAGGACGCTATAGCTGGCTGGCTACAAGGCTTTGTGGACGAGCCATGGGATGATCTTATTCTGCTTACCGGCGAGGGGTTGCGGCGCTTGCTCGGTACGGCGGAGCGCGCGGGGGGCAGCTTGCGTGAGGATTTCATTGCCAGGCTGGGGCAGGTACGCAAACTTACCCGCGGACCCAAGCCTGGCACTGCGCTGCGTAGTGTCGGCCTGAAGGCTGATCTCGTTGCTCTGGAGCCGACGACCGAGGGGGTCATCCGCACATTGCAACAGGAAAATCTGCAAGGCCGGCGCGTAGCGGTGCAGTTGTATGGCACCGAGCCCAACCTGCCCCTGATTGATTTTCTGCGTGAGGCCGGAGCCATCGCCAGTAGCGTGGCTCCCTATATTTATGCGGACGATGTGGAAGACGCGCGGGTGGAGGAGCTGGTGGCAGCGATTCTGGATGGCCAGCTTGATGCGGTTGCCTTTACCAGCGCTACCCAGGTGCGCAGACTCTTTCAGATAGGCCGACGGCAATGCGGTGAGCAGGCGCTGATCAACGGGTTGCGGCAATTGAAGGTCGCTGCAGTGGGCCCCGTGGTGGCTGAAGAGCTGCGTAACCGTGATGTGCGAGTGGACCTGATGCCGGAAAGCAGCTTCTTCATGAAGCCGCTGGTCAGGGAGTTGGTAAAGTCCCTTGGTCCGGTACCAAATTATTAAGGTTCCTGATCTATTGGTTGATCCTGCTCATTTCAGGGCGCCTGTGCGCCCACGGCTGCGCTTGCTCCAACTGGTTGGCCAGCTGCAACAATAGAGGCTCGCTGGCGCTGGGTCCGCAGAACTGGACGCCCAGGGGCAGTCCCTCGGCGGTCCAGTGCAGTGGTACGCTGATTGCCGGCGTGCCTGTCAGGTTGGCAAGCTGGGTAAAGGGTACATAGGTCAGGTTCTTTCGAGCCATATCCTCCACCATGTTATCCATCGCTCCCCAGCGAGCCAGGATGGGCAACAAGCCGCTAGCCAGCAACCAGCGCAGGGCTCGAGTCTGGCCCGCCGGAAGCTCGGCCTGTTCGTGGCGTATTGGCGGATGGGCAATAGTCGGTGTGAGATACAGATCATGTTGCTGATAAAAGGTCCCGAGAGCCTGGCTGAACTGATTCCACTGACGGTGGCTGTTGATATAGCTCGCGCTGGTCATCCCGCGTCCGAATGCGGCCAGGGCGCGGGTCAGTAACTCAAAGTCTTCATCCCGTGCACCCGTTTCCCGCGCTTGATCCAGGGTCGCGGCGACCTGGCCGAAATACATGTTCAGGTAGCACCGGGCCAGGGCCTGTCCGTTGTAATCGGGCTCCGCCTCGACCACTTCATGGCCCAATGACTGCAGCGTCTTTACGGCATTTTCGACGGCGCGCACCGCTTCGGGGTGAACGGGCGTATCTACTGGCGATCGAGTGGTGTAGCCGATACGCAATACCCCAGGGTCACGCGCAGCCAGATCGCGGAAAGAGGTCTGAGGTGAGGTGATTACAAAAGGATCCCCCTGATTCGGGCCCGCCAGAATGTCCATGGACAAGGCAGCATCGCGTACGCTGCGACACACAACAAGATCACTTGAGGCACCCTCCCAAATCTCGCCATGGGCGGGCCCCACCGAGACGCGTCCGCGGCTGGGTCTTAACCCGAGCAGGCCGCAACAGGCAGCGGGAATACGGATCGAACCACCACCATCATTGGCGCCAGCCAGTGGCACCATACCGGCAGCAACCGCCGCTGCCGAGCCGCCACTGGAACCGCCAGGGGTGCGCGTGAAATCCCATGGATTGCGGGTGTGGCCAAAGGCCTGGGGGTCAGTAACGCCCTTGAGGGCCAGTTCGGGGGTGTTGGTTTTGCCGATAATCACCGCGCCGGCATTGAGCAGACGCTGCACAATGTGTGAATGTCGCGTTGCCGGGATCCGGCTGAAAACCTTGCTGCCGTTACCGGTTGGTAGCCCGGCATAGTCCTGGATAGCATCCTTTATCAGGATGGGAACCCCAGCAAGCGGCCCTGTCAGTTGCTGCTGTGTGCGGTCACGCGCGAGCTCGAACATCGGCTGGCAGACGGCGTTGAGTTTTGGGTTGAGGCGATGATACTGCTCCAGCGCGATATCCAGCAGCTCCCCGGCGGAGGTGGTTTCTGTCGCGATCTGCTCTGCAAGACCAGTCGCATCGCTTTCAATGTATTCCTGCACAGTGAAGGGCATGCTTGCGCCACCTTGTTATTGTCTTTGAGTATTTACTCTAATAGAACGCGATTGGACCTTCGGTCGTCAAGTCAAACGCTGCTTTGCCCTTGTCAGCGGAAGCTGACAGGGCAACAATGCCGCTTCGCATGCAAACCACCCCGAAGGACGCTTGATGACCAACAACGCCGATGCTCTTCGCCTGCTGCCCGCTCAGCTTACCGCACCAATCGACCTGGACAGTCTGGGGTTCACTACCACTGACGACCTGGAGCCTTTTCTGGGTATTCTCGGGCAGGATCGTGCGGTAGAGGCTCTGCAGTTTGGGGTAGCAATGCACCGCTCGGGCTACAACGTATTCGTTATGGGTGAGCCTGGTACAGGGCGCTTTTCCTACGTAATGCGTTATCTGAAGGCTGAAGCCAAGCGTCAGATAACGCCCCAGGACTGCCTGTACGTAAATAATTTCGACGAGCCTCGCGAGCCCTGGGCGTTGAATCTTTCGCCTGGCACAGCCAGCGGGCTGCTCGAAGATATAAACAAGCTGATAGATAATCTGTTGGCTACTTTCCCGGCGGTATTCGAGCACCCGGCGTTCCAGCAGAAAAAAAGCGCGATTGATCGGGGCTTTAATCAACGCTATGACCGTGCGATCGATTCGGTTGAACGCAAGGCGCTGGAAAAGAATATTGCGGTGTATCGCGACGCCCAGAATATCGCCTTCACCCCGATGAAAGATGGCAAGGCACTGGACGAAGCCGAGTTTGCGCAGCTCCCCGAGGACGTCCGCGAGCGTTTTCATGTGGACATAGCCACCCTTGAGGAGGTGCTGAACGAAGCACTTTCAAGCTTGCCGCAATGGAAGCGTGAATCCAGTAATCAACTACGCGAGCTCAATGAGCAGACCATCACCGATGCGATCAAGCCGATCCTCGAGCCGCTGCTGGAGCAATACAGTGGCAACGAGGCGGTCTGTGATTACCTGAACCTGGTCCGCCAGAACCTCTTGAAAACCGTTGTCGAGCTGCTGGTTGACGAGCGTGCACTCGAACCCCGCCCCGAGGCCTATAAAAAGCAGCTGCTTACCGAACAGTACTGCCCCAGCCTGATCGTAGGTCATGCCGATACAGGTGGCGCTCCGGTGGTGCATGAGCCCCATCCGTCATACGACAACCTCTTCGGGCGCATCGAATACAGCTCCGAGCAGGGCGCCCTGATTACCAGCTATCGGCATATTCGCCCCGGCGCATTGCACAGGGCCAATGGCGGCTACCTGGTGCTCGAGGCGGAAAAGCTGCTGGGTGAGCCTTTTGTCTGGGACGCTCTCAAGCGCGCTCTGCAGTCACGGCAACTGAAGATGGAATCACCCTGGGCCGATATGGGGCGGTTGACCACTGTGACGCTGACGCCCGAGGTCATCCCGCTGGCCGTCAAGGTCATCATCATTGGCTCGCGTCATCTCTACTACACACTGCAGGACCTGGATCCGGATTTTCAGGAAATGTTTCGCGTTCTGGTGGACTTTGATGAGGATCTGCCCCGAACCCCGGAAAGTATCGAAAGTATGGCTCAGCTGCTCAAGACGCGGACCTCGGAAGAGGGGATCGCGCCGCTTACTGCCGCGGCTGTCGCGCGAGTCATGACCCATAGCGCGCGTCTGGCAGAGCACCAGAAGCGGCTGTCTGCGCGTATCAGCGATATTTTCCAGTTGGTTGCAGAAGCTGATTTTACCCGGCAACTGGCAGGCGATCCGCTCATCGACACTGCGCATATCGAAAGAGCCCTGCAAGCCAAGGAAGCCCGTACCGGGCGCGTCAGCGCGCGAATCCGTGAGGATATGCTCTCCGGCGTCATTCTGATTGATACTGATGGTGCCGAGGTCGGCAAGTGCAACGGCCTCACCGTGCTGGAGGTGGGAGATTCCGTATTCGGTGTGCCAGCGCGAATCAGTGCCACCGTTTACCCCGGCGGCAGTGGCATTGTCGATATCGAGCGAGAGGTGGAGCTCGGGCAGCCCATTCACTCCAAGGGTGTGATGATTCTGACCGGATATCTGGGTAGTCGTTACGCTCAGCATTTTCCCCTGGAAATCTCTGCCAGTATTGCCCTGGAGCAGTCCTACGGTTACGTGGATGGCGACAGTGCCTCCCTGGGAGAGGTGTGTGCACTGATGTCCGCTCTGTCGCGAACGCCCTTGAAGCAGGGGTTTGCCATTACCGGGTCGATAAACCAGTTTGGCGAGGTGCAGGCTGTGGGCGGTGTTAACGAAAAGATCGAAGGATTCTTTCGTCTGTGCCTGGCACGAGGATTGACCGGCACACAGGGTGCTATCATCCCGCGGGCCAACATCCCTAACCTGATGCTCGATCAGAGCGTGCTTGATGCGGTGGAGGCAGGCATGTTCAATATCTACGCGGTCAGTCAGGTAGACCAGGCTATGGGTTTGCTGGCGGGCGAGGAAACCGGCATAGCCGATGATTCAGGCCATTATCCTGAAGGTACCATCAACGCACGAGTGGTTGGTCGGCTGCGAGAGATTGCAGAGTTACAGCGTGACGATGAGTCCGGTTCCAACGAGGCTGAGGTGTCGAAACCAGCCAGTCGAACTTGATCACTCGATGAACAATCGCGCGCATGCCAGCCCAGGCATGCCGCGCAGCATTGTTTCCCATGTTTACTAACAGAGTTATCCACAGATCGTGTGGAGTATATTCAAGTCGCAGACGGATTCCGAAATTGTCAATACCTCAAAACCGTGAGGTGCATCAAGGGGGAGGTGCTTCAGTAAAAATGGTCTTTGTCCAGCTGTAGCCTGCATGAAATGGTGGCCAACAGGTGTTTGAATTTACTAGTCAATTATTCTGGCTGTTTTTTGTACTCTGCCACGGATAGCCGCTCTACTCGGGCTTGCGCACTACTTATATCCGGCTACCCACAGAGTTATCCACAGTATTTGTGAACAACTTGCCCGACACGCGGGCAACCTGACTGAGAAAGGTATCAACGAATATGGAACGTGCACTGGAAACCGTCTTGTATGCTGCCCGCTGGATTCTGGCACCAATTTATCTGGGTCTGTCGCTTGCCCTCTTTGCCCTTGCAGTCAAGTTTTTTCAGGAGGTGGTGCATCTGCTTCCCAATCTGTTTGCCATTGCCGAGGCGGACCTGATTCTGGTGGTGTTGTCGCTGGTCGACATGGCCCTGGTGGGCGGTTTGCTGGTCATGGTGATGATCTCCGGCTACGAGAACTTTGTTTCCCAGCTGGATATCAAGGAAGGTCAGGAAAAGCTGAGCTGGTTGGGAAAAATGGACTCGAGCTCGCTGAAGATGAAAGTGGCCGCCTCGATCGTGGCCATTTCTTCGATTCACCTGCTCAAGGTTTTCATGAACGCGCAGAACATCCCCAACGACAAGATGATGTGGTACGTGATCATTCACATGACCTTCGTTGTGTCGGCATTTGGCATGGGCCTGTTGGACAAGATCGCCAAGGCCGAAGGCACCCTGTCAGTGAAAAAGGACAATATGTAACACCTGCGAATGGAGCATCATCCGGGGCAACGGTATAGTTTTTCAAATGCCTGCCCCGGAGTGATTTGATGACGCTCGACGAACTGCACAAAATGGCCAGTGAAGGTCAGATTATTGAACTGAATGTACTCTCCCATGAGGGTTCCATTTACCTTGTCGAGGCGGTGTTGGAAAGTCGCCAGGAGATTCTCAAAAAAGAGCCCGGTGACAAACGGCCCTGGACATTCCGCTCCTTCGAGGAAGCGCGCAGAACGCTTGTCGAGATACCGCTGGAGACCATTGATCTGATTCACCACAATGTCTACGACGAAATAGGCCCTGCGGGGCAGAGTAACGCACCCAAGGCGCCCCCCATGCGTCTTACGTATCCCTTGCACACATGACGCGTAATCTGATTCTGGTGCTGGGTGATCAGCTCAGCCATGACCTCGTCACCCTGCGTGATGCAGATCCCGAAATTGATCGCATCCTCATGGCGGAGGTTCGGGAGGAGGGGTGCTATGTGCCCCACCATCCCAAGAAGATTCTCTTGATCCTGTCTGCCATGCGGCATTTTGCCGTGGAGTTGGAAGCGCGAGGGTTCTGCGTTGATTACATCAAACTTGATGACAAGGACAACACGGGTTCCCTGCCAGGGGAGTTGGAACGCGCGCGCAAGCGTCTCCAGCCCGCATCCATTTTGCTCTGCGAGCCCGGCGAATGGCGGTTGTTGGATGCGTTTAATGCCCTGAAAGAGACCTGGTCCGAGTTGCAAGTGCTTGAGGATGACCGGTTTCTGTGCAGCCATGCCCGTTTTGCAGATTGGGCTGGGGACCGCAAGCAGCTGCGCATGGAGTTTTTCTATCGCGAAATGCGTAAAGAGCATCAGTTTTTACTGGATGCCGATGGGGGCCCCGAAGGAGGCAGTTGGAATTTTGATTCGGACAATCGCAAGGCGTTGCCCGCAGACGTTCGTATACCGGTCCAGCCGCACTTCCCCCGGGACAAGATAACCTGCGAAGTGGAGGCGTTGGTCGCCGAACACTTTGCAGACCATTATGGGGTGCTGGAGTATTTTGATTATCCAGTTACAGCCAAGGAAGCAGAAAGTCTCTGGGACGCTTTTCTCGAACAGGGCATGCCGCGCTTTGGCGATTTTCAGGACGCGATGGCGGATCACGAGCCGTTTCTGTTCCATGCGCGCATCGCCGCAGCGATGAATATTGGTCTGCTGGATCCCCGCAGGGTATGTCTCGACGTACAGGCAGCCTATCAGGCTGGCGATATACCGCTGAACGCGGCTGAAGGGTTTATTCGGCAGATAATCGGCTGGCGCGAATATGTGCGCGGTATTTATTGGTTACTGATGCCCGATTACGCCGAGAAGAATACGCTGGGCAACACCCGGAATCTGCCGGAGTTCTACTGGACCGGTAAAACGCGCATGCGTTGCATGCAACAAGCCATAGGCCAGACTCTGGAGCATGCTTACGCTCACCATATCCAGCGCCTGATGGTGACCGGCAATTTTGCGCTATTGGCAGGCATCCAGCCAAAACAGATATGCGACTGGTATCTGGCTGTGTACATGGATGCCTTTGACTGGGTCGAGTTGCCCAATACGCTGGGTATGGTTATGCATGCGGACGGTGGCTATCTGGGCTCCAAACCCTATTGCTCCAGTGGCCAGTACATCAAGCGTATGTCCAACCATTGTCAGGGTTGCAGCTACAAGGTCACCGAGAAGACCGGTGAAAAGGCCTGTCCTTTCAACTCCCTGTACTGGCACTTCCTTATGCGCCACCGCGATCAATTCAAGGGCAACCACCGGATGAAAATGATCTATGGCACCCTGGACCGCATGACAGAAAAGAACCAGCAGGCGCTGTGGGATTGGGGCGAGACATTGCTCAAGCGATTGGATCAGGGCGACGCCCTGTGAGGAAAAAGGCAGACCTGCCGAGCAAGGTCTGCGTGCAATGCGGGCTGCCTTTCAGTTGGCGCAAGAAATGGCAACGCTGCTGGGACGACGTCAAATACTGTTCCGAACGTTGCCGCCGCCAGAAGGGTCAACCTCCAGCGGGTTAGGTGTTATCGGCTGGCCTTGAGCACAACAAACTTGGGGTTGGCAGCCAACTGCTCGACCTTGTCGAAATTGGCCCGCAACTTCACATGATATCCCAGGTGCCTGTTGCCTACCACCATCAGGCTGCCCTCGGCATCCAGTGCTTCACTGCTTTGAGTAAACAGTCGCTTGGCCGCCTCGTCACCTACCGCCTGTTGCTGATGGAAGGGCGGATTGCACAGCACCAGCTTCACACTAGCGGGTGGCATATCCTTGAGTCCATCACTGACCAGAAACTCGGCCTGCCGCTCGGGGAATGCGCGAGCAAAATTGAGCCTTGCCGAGGCAACTGCCGCGTGGGACTCATCAATGAACACCAGCTGGGCTTCGGGGTTGAGCTGAGCGGCCTTGATACCTAGCGCGCCATTCCCGCAACCCAGATCGACGATGCGTTGATCGCCTACAGCGGTCGGCAGGCTTTCGAGCAGGAGCCGTGTGCCGTTATCCAGTTTATCCCTGGAGAATACGCCGGGCAGGTTGGTGAGCTCCACTGACACACCCGGCAGGGAATACTCGGTCGTCAGATCAACTTTGGCTGGCGCCAGATTCGCATCGAACGTGGCGGTCAGAAGCCGGGCTTTTTTCCACGCCAGCGACGCCTGATAAGGGCCAATATGTTTTGCCAGCAAGTCACCCGCCGCATGGGGCAGATGCTTGAGCATGGCGCCGGCAGTCACGGTCGCATCATCGGTCAGGTGTTCGCGCAGGCGGGACAATTGATCTTCCATCAGTGCCAGACTTTTCGGCACTCTGATCAGAACCTGCTTGTAGGGTCCCTGCGGCGCCTGCTGACTGTCGATGAAAACCACCGCGTCGGGCTCCAGCTGGTTGTGCGCCAGATTGGCTTCCAGTGCCAGCCTGGCCAGCTCGGAGTCACTCCAGCTATGGGGTTTCAGAGCTGGGTTGGCTTTTGCCAGGGCGCATGCCAGGGTTCCAAAATGATCGTTGATGACCAGCACCGGCAGGTCTGCCCCAGGCTGTTCAGCAAGCGTCTGCAATAGATACACATCTGCAGTATCGAATGCCTGAAGGGTAGGATTTTCGGTGACGGGGTAGCGCTCTAGCTCCAGTGAGCCAAACGCGGTGGTGCAAGTTTGCATGGGGATGCCGCTTTAAATGAAGAGGAACAAACAACTGGGGCCCAGTATACCCCAGTTGGCGTCCTCGGTACTGCTATGGCTCCCGGCGTTGCTGCTGGAGCAGATCGCGAATCTCACCGAGCAGTATTTCCTGCTTGCTCAGTGTTTCCACGGGTGGCGGGGCAGGTTCTTCCACCTCTTCGCGTTTGAGGTTATTCATCACCTTGATGGCAACAAAGATGGCCGCTGCGACGATCAGAAAATCGACGATGCTCTGGATAAACAATCCGTAGCCTAGCGTTACCGCTGGCAGTTCACCCTGGGCGTGCCTTAATACAATGGCCAGATCGGCAAAATCGACCCCGCCGATCAGCAGGCCCAGCGGCGGCATTGCCACGTTGGCGACAAAAGACGAAACGACCTTGCCAAAGGCGGCGCCGATTATGATACCAATCGCCATCTCGACAACATTTCCCCGCATTGCAAACGCTTTGAACTCATGTAGTAAACGCATGGCAACTATTCCTGTGTAGTGCTTCCCTGGAGCGGTAGCAGCATCTATTTGAGCTCGTGTTGCAGGCTTTCGCAAACAATTTTCAATGCCTGTATTCGGCCGTGGCGTTTGTTTTCGCTGGATATCAGGTGCCAGGGTGTTTCAGCGGGGCTGGTGAACTCCAGCATATCGTGCACTGCTTCGCGGTAGGCGGACCATTGCTTGCGATTGCGCCAGTCTTCGTCGGTCAGCTTGTAGCGTTTGAGCGGCGAGTTCTCACGGGCCTTGAACCGATCGAGCTGTTCTTCGGGGGTGATCGCCAGCCAGAACTTGATAACCAGGGTGCCGCTCTGGCGCAACTGGTGCTCGAAATCATTGATCTCGCCGTAGCCGCGCTGCCACTGTGCCGCACTGCAAAAACCTTCGACTCTCTCGACCAGTACCCTGCCATAGTAGCTGCGATCAAATACAACAATGGTCCCGGGGGCGGGAATGCGCCGCCAGAAACGCATCAGATAAGGCTGTTGTCTTTCTTCATCAGTCGGGGCTCGGGTGCCATGCACGCGCAGAAAGCGTGGGTCTAGGCACTCTGTTATGCGTCGTATGGTGCCGCCTTTACCCGCCGCATCCGTGCCTTCGAATACCAGCATCAGGCTGCGGCCGGAAAAGTCGGGGTGTCTCACCAGCTGACGCAGCAGGTCCTGATAATACTCGAGCTGAATGCTGTACTCGTCCTTGGTCAGCGCAGGGCTGTAATCCAGTTCGTCCAGTCGGGCGTGGCTGGAAGAAATCCAGCTATGGGGCCGAGCGCTCTGTTTCTCACCCTGCAATTTTGACTGGATGGCATCAAGAACCAGTTGGCCAATAAACAGGTCCCGTTGCTCTGCATTGTTGCTGCATACGCGGCTCCAGGAAGCGCCCTCGGTGGATGTCAGGTCGATCATCAGTTCTGCGGCGCTATGCACTTTCTGGAACTCTGCAGGTTCAAGATCGCTCCACTCACGCATCGCCACCGTTGTGGTGGGCGGTGAATCACTGGTGCCGGGTTTTGTATCGTCATACTCCAGCCAGACTTTGAGCACGCTCGCACCCTCATGCACCAGCAACTGCTCGAAGCGCAGGATATCCTGCATCTGCTCGGCAAACTGCTCCTCGGAGATCTGGCCCGTGCAAAGCTCCCTCAATGGCTGGTGATACCAGGAGCCCAGATAAAAGCCGATCTCGCCGTCCAGCGGAAGCGTCCGGCAATAGCGCCAGAAGCGCGGCATCTGTTTTTCCAGCCCTCTGGGCAGGGTAAAAGCCCGAGTATTGAGAAAGCGATTATCCAGCCATGCATAGAAGGTATGAATAATCTCTGCCTTGCCGGCATGGTCATTCCCACCGATCAGTAGCAGGATGGGGCCCTTGCCTGCTTTGCGTAATTCGAATTGCGCTTCAAGCAATTGCTCATTCAGCTTGGCGACGGAGTCCTTCCCGGATTTTTTGCTTTTGGCAGTATCAGACATTGGCCGGCCAGCTTATCTCGGGAAGATGCTCGAATCCGGGCTTGGCAAACAGGAAACCCTGAAACAGGAAAACACCCATCGATTGGAGCAAGGTCAGTTCTTCCAGACTCTCGATTCCTTCGGCGATAACGTCGATACTCAGCGCCTCGCAGACGCCGATAATCCCCCGCACAATGGCCTGGCGGACAGGGTCCTGATCGATATCGCGGACAATGTCCATGTCCAGCTTGATGATGTCTGGTTGGAACTCGGCCAGCAGGTTCAGGCCGGAATAACCGGCGCCGAAGTCATCAATCGCAGTTTTGAAGCCCTGGCGCTTGTATTCCTTGATGATACTTTTAAGGTGTTCCTTGTCGACCAGCTTTTCGTTCTCGGTGATCTCGAATATCAACCGATTGGTCGGAAAGTTGTAGCGTCGTGCGGCTTCAAGGGTGGCGCGAATGCAGGTTGCGGCCTGATACACTGCGTTGGGCAGAAAATTGATGCTTATATAGCAGGGAATCTGCAATCTCGAGGCGAGCTCTACGGCCTTGACCCGGCATGACTGGTCGAAGATATAACGATTGTCTTCATTGACTTTGGACAGCATGCTCGCTGCTCCCGCGCCATCAGTGCCACGTATCAAGGCTTCATAGGCAAACACGCTATTGTCGCGGGTGTCGACTATAGGTTGAAATGCCATGGTGAAGTCAAAGCAGAGTGGCTCGTTGTCCTGGCAGGCTTTGCAGGGTTTGGGAATTTCGATCTGGGTCGGCATACAATGGTCTCTTGTTCACATACGGGCAGAGTATAGTCGATAACAATGCTGGCCATTGGCCTGTCAGGCCGGACGGCTTAACGACACGCCCATCTGTTTTGAAAATAGCATCTTTGTTCCGTCCCCGGGGAGCTCTATGGCAAAAAACAAGCGCATATATGGTTGCACCGAGTGTGGCGCGACATTTTCCAAGTGGGCGGGGCAGTGTGGTGAGTGTCAGGCGTGGAATACGCTGGTGGAAACGGTGGTGGACACCACGCCAACAGGTGGAACTGGTCCAGCAACCGGGCGGAGCGGCCACTGGGCTGGGCAGGCTGCGCAGGTGCGGACGCTGGCAGAGGTGTCCACTGAAGAAGTGCCCCGGCAGCCCAGCGGATCCTCCGAGCTTGATCGCGTGCTGGGGGGTGGCCTGGTGTCGGGGTCGGTCGTACTCATAGGCGGCGACCCGGGTATCGGCAAATCGACAATCCTGTTACAAACCTTGTGTCAACTCGCCGAGACTATGCCAGCCTTGTATGTAACCGGTGAGGAGTCGCAGCAGCAGGTGGCTATGCGCGCCAGACGTCTGGGTCTGCCAGAGGAACGTCTGCGGGTAATGACCGAAACCTGTATCGAAAGCATTATTGCCACAGCGCGGGTGGAGAAACCCCGGGTGATGGTGGTGGATTCCATCCAGACGATCTTTACCGAACAGTTGCAATCGGCCCCCGGGGGCGTTGCCCAGGTGCGGGAAAGTGCGGCGCTTCTGGTGCGTTATGCCAAGCAGAGCGGGACGGCGATCTTTCTGGTGGGGCATGTGACCAAGGAGGGCTCCCTGGCGGGGCCGCGGGTACTCGAGCACATGGTAGACACGGTACTGTACTTCGAAGGCGAATCCGATGGGCGCCTGCGCATGCTGCGGGCGGTCAAGAACCGTTTCGGGGCGGTCAACGAGCTGGGCGTATTTGCAATGACCGACAAGGGCCTGAAGGAGGTTTCAAATCCCTCGGCGATTTTTCTCTCGCGCTACGACACGCCCATCCCCGGCAGCGTGGTGATGTCCACATGGGAAGGCTCCCGGCCCATGCTGGTGGAAGTTCAAGCCCTGGTTGACACCTCTCACCTGGGCAACCCGCGGCGGGTGACCCTGGGTCTGGACCAGAACCGGCTGGCCATGCTGCTAGCCGTACTGCATCGGCATGGCGGCGTAGCTACCTATGATCAGGACGTCTTCGTTAATGTGGTGGGCGGCGTCAAGGTGCTGGAGACTGCGGTCGATCTGGCATTGCTGGCTGCGGTCATGTCGAGCCTGCGTAACCGTCCGCTGCCCATGGATCTGATGGTGTTCGGTGAGCTGGGTTTGTCAGGGGAGATTCGGCCGGTGCCCAGTGGGCAGGAACGATTGAAGGAGGCGGCCAAGCACGGTTTCACCCGCGCCATAGTGCCCAAGGCGAATGCACCGAAAGAGAGTCCCAAGGGCATGCAGGTGGTAGCCGTAACGCGGCTTGATGAAGCGTTATCGGCTATTTTCGACTGACAGAGGGGTCAGAGCAGGCCGGCGAGCTCTCTCTCCAGTAGTTTTTCGTCACCCGTATTGAGCGCAACCAGGCGTTTGAGATGGCTGATCGAGTCCAGATCAATGTAATCGCACTCGAATCCCAGCAAGCCTTCCTCTGCGTGGGCCAGGTGCACGTCCATGCGTATCTGGCTCCCTTCTGCCAGCTCGATGACGGCATCGAACTGGCCAGTGTTGCTGAGGCTCGCCCAGTCCTTGGGTTCGAGCACCAGTAGCCCGTGCAGCGACAAATCGACCAATTGAACATCGATATCTACACCGTCCTGGCGCAGACTGGTTTGTGCGTCAAAGGGGACGCGGGTAAAACGGCGGCGGTCGTCACTCATGGCTGTTGCCTTGGCATGATACGTGTACCCTCCACTATAGCTGCAATTTGCATTGTCAGATCACTCCCTGCGCAAGCATTGCCTCAGCTACCTTGGCAAACCCCGCCAGATTGGCGCCTTTCACGTAGTCGATATGATCCTGTTGCTTGCCGTATTCCACGCATGACTCATGAATGCAGCTCATTATTTCCTGCAGGCGTTCATCTATTTTCTTCGCATTCCAGTGCAGGTGCATCGCATTCTGCGCCATTTCCAGTCCGCTCACGGCAACTCCGCCGGCGTTGGCTGCCTTGCCGGGGCCAAACAGGATGCGTGCCTGCTGGAAAGCCTCGACGGCTTCATTGGTCGAGGGCATGTTTGCTCCTTCAGTCACGCACTGGCACCCGTTGTCGAGTAGTGTGCGGGCATCGTCGCCATTCAGCTCGTTCTGCGTAGCGCAGGGAATGGCAATATCGCATTCAAGGTGCCAGGGAGTTTGCTTCTCCAGAAAATGCAGGCCGTTGTGCTGGTCCAGATCCTTGAAACTACCGCCCTTGCTGTTTTTCAGCTCCACGATCGCTTGCCATTGATCGTCCGTCAATCCGTCGGGGCTGTGCAACGTGCCGGTGGAGTCGGACATTGACACAACGATACCGCCGAGCTGCAGCAGTTTGTAAACGACGTGTTGGGCGACGTTCCCTGCACCGGAAACTGCAATGCGTTGCCCCTCGATGCCTATGCTCCTGGTGTTGAGCATCCTTTGCGTGAAATACACGACCCCGTAGCCGGTCGCTTCGGTGCGCAACAGGCTACCGCCGTAGCTCAGGCCCTTGCCAGAGAGTGCGGAGGTGTTGCGATTGCTCAGGCGACGATACTGACCATAGAGATAGCCTATCTCCCGTGGGCCGACGCCGATATCGCCAGCTGGGACATCAAGGTCCTCGCCGATATGGCGTGATAGCTCAGTCATGAACGACTGGCAGAAACGCATGATCTCGCCGTTGCTTCTACCCTTTGGGTCGAAGTCTGCACCGCCCTTGCCGCCGCCAAGCGGCAGAGTGGTAAGCGCATTCTTGAAAACCTGCTCGAAGGCGAGAAACTTCAACACTCCCAGGTCCACCGAAGGATGAAAACGCAGCCCTCCCTTGTATGGGCCGATAGCGCTGTTCATCTGCACCCGATAGCCACGGTTGACCCGCACTTTCCCCGCATCGTCTACCCAGGGAACGCGGAAGATGATGGTGCGCTCGGGCTCTATGAGGCGATCGATAATGCCGTTATCGAAATATTCGGGATTTTCTTCCAGCATGGGCCAGAGACTGGTGAGAACCTCTTCCACTGCCTGATGAAACTCCGGCTGATCCTCATCGCGTTGCTGCATTTCCTTTATGTACTCGCTCAGGGTCTGACTCATGCCGGCCTCTTGGATTTTATGAATGCCAAGACTCTAGCAGAGCAATCGGGGCCATTGGCCGCAGTAAACACCTGGCAACAAAAGGAGGGGGGCTGCCGGCAGAAAGCCGGCAGCCTGCCTGAGCTCAGGCCAGCTTCTTGTAGCGTACCCGATGAGGTTGGGCGGCAGCTTCGCCAAGACGCTTCTTGCGGTCGGCTTCGAACTCGGTGTAGTTACCCTCGAAGAAGGTGACCTTCCCTTCATCCTCGTAGGAGAGGATATGTGTGGCGATACGATCGAGGAACCAGCGATCGTGAGAGATAACTATGGCAGAGCCGGGGAAGTCGAGCAGAGCCTCTTCCAGTGCACGCAGGGTTTCTACGTCAAGATCGTTGGAAGGTTCGTCGAGTAACAACACGTTGGCGCCTTTCTTGAGTGTCAGCGCCATGTGCAGGCGTCCACGCTCACCACCGGACAGATCCTTGACGAACTTCTGTTGATCGGCGCCCTTGAAATTGAAACGCCCTACATAACCCCTGGAGGGCACTTCATAGTTACCCACCTTGATCATGTCGAAGCCGTCGGAGACCTGCTCCCAGACAGTCTTCTTGCCATCCAGTTCGTCTCGACTCTGGTCAACGCTGGCAATCTCGACCGTTTCACCGATATCGATGTTGCCGCTGTCAGGTTGCTCCTTCCCAGTGATCATCCGGAACAGGGTGGACTTGCCGGCGCCGTTACCACCGATCACACCGATAATCGCACCCTTGGGTACTGCAAAACTCAGGTCGTCGATCAAAACGCGATCACCGTACCCCTTGCTCACGCTGTTGAATTCAATGACCTTGTCGCCCAGTCGGGGACCGGCGAAAAAATTCCTGCGACTGCAGCTCCTCGAAGCGCTGCATGCGCGCCTTGGATTTTGCCTGACGGCCCTTGGCCCCCTGACG
>NZ_VTTI01000018.1 GCF_008641105.1 Halopseudomonas salina | reverse complement strand
GTTATCAGCCAGGGCGAAGTCATACGCGCCTACCGCATCTCACTGGGTCGCGAACCTGTGGGGCACAAGCAGGAGGTTTTTTCGACTGGCGTCACAGAAGCGCCGACTACAACCTCAGCATGCACCTGGATTATCCCAACCTGAAAGATCAGACTGCAGCCTACAAGCGGGGCGTCGACCCGGGCGGTATGATCATGATCCACGGTACACCCATAGACGAAGAATACCCCGAGTGGTATTTCGAGGGCCTCGACTGGACCAACGGCTGCATAGCACTCACAAACGCGGAAATGCGTGAAATTTGGGACCTGGTACCCGACGGTACCTTGGTCGAAATCAGACCTTGAATCTGCAATCCGTGAGCGCCCTCCGCGAACCTCAGACTCTCCTAGCCGGCAATCTAGAACTCTGCCAACAACCAGCAATCAAATGCCGGCTCCTCGTAGGGATGTGCCTGTCGCAGCGCGGCTATAGCCGTTTGAATTGACTTATCCGCGCAGACCATCTCGACCCTGAACTCTTCTACTCTCTCAAGCGCACCAGACTCGCCAATAAACGGCTGGCTACCCGGCATCGGACGAAATTGCCCCGTACCCCCGGTCTGCCAGCAGCAATGCTCGTAATTTCCGATATGTCCTGCCCCTGCCCCGAATACCGCCAGCTTCACGGCTTCGAGATGTGACTCCGGCACGTAAAAACACAGTTTGTACATTTTGCTTACCTTTTGCTGTGATCGAAGCCATCAAAACACCTCAACCGCTTGCTCCAGATCAAATAGAAACACGCTCAGGTTGCTATGGTTCAAACATACGCAAAGCGAAACCGGAGATCATTATGAAAAATCTATTGTTGAGTCTTATTGTCACATTACTCTCTACAACGATTTCAGCCGCACAGACCGAAGCCCTGACACCCGAACAGACCTGGCAGGTTACGAAAGAAAAGGCAGACCAGATCCTCTTCGTGGATGTGCGAGACCCAGTGGAGATCATGTTTGTCGGCTTTACTGATGCAGTGGATATCAACGTGCCCTTCAAACTCGCCGACCGATACGAGTTTCTGGAGGACAAGAAGCACTTTGCCATGAAAGCAAATCCTGATTTTGTATCCGGCATCGAGAGGGCGCTGGCTCATAAAGGGCTGGATAAGAGCGCGCTGATTATCACCATGTGCCGGTCCGGCTCAGATCGCGGCAAACCCAGCGCAGAATTTCTTCTGGAACAGGGCTTCACCAACGTCAAGTATGTGGAGAACGGTTTCCAGGGCGACAAGGCAGCTGAGGGTGCTCAGCAGGGAATGCGGGTAGTCAATGGCTGGATGAATTCAGGCCTGCCATGGTCTACCGACATCAACCCAACAAAAATTCATCGTCCTTGATCACACCATTAAGTGCGCAAAGATGCGGGAGGGCACACTGGGGCGCGACCTCCCGACAACGATTTAAGTATCAGAAACTGAAAATACGAAATGCGGGATCCAGCATCTGCGCGGCCATCTCAGGGGGAGTGGCAACGCTGACACCCTCAAGGAGATCCGCCTGGCTGTGTGTACTATTGGGCAGGTACAGCGCACATACCTTGACCGTAGCACCCTCCTTGATCAGCCGTCGCAGCATCTGCCCCGGGGTCAGATCCTTTGGTTTCAGGGCAACACCCTGGTATGACTTGAGGGCCAGATCTCCGGCCTGATCGCACAAAAGGACGTGCACCTCTGCGCCCTGGTCTGACATTGTATTACCCAACACCATGGCCATGCCCTGAGTCTGGACGGAACTGTCGGACAGAATCACCAGGGCCTTGGCGCTTGGCGCCTGAGAATCAGCGGTCTTCTGGTGATTATCAGCAAGGGCTGGCAGGACAAACGTGGCTGCAGCCAGGGCGGCCAACAGCAAACCTGTGTTTAATCTGATCATGATAAGAGCTCCCTTGATTAACGAACGGATCTGGCCTTGCAGGTTTTGATACCCAAGAGTGAATAAGCCGGGCAAAGGCCGATAAAAGCAGTGACCAGCGGTATGAGGCCAATCCAGCCCCAGGCCGTCTGCGGGCCTAAAAAAACCAGTGCTATAAGTACCAGTCCGACGATGGCCCGGATGACTCTGTCTGCTGTTCCCATGTTGACTGTCATTACGGTGTCTCCCTTCTCTATACGATGTGCGAGGTTGTATTGTGCGAGCATGCGTCAGGAAACACGGTGACTAAGTCACATACCAGGGCTGCGGATTTGACCAATAACCAGACGGGCAGAAGTCGACCATGAAGCACCCCATTCTTGAGACCTTGCCTCCCTTGCTCAGGCAAGAAGCGGAAAAAACACTGCGGACAATGCCACTTCCTGTCGGCCAGGTCCTTTTCAGTCCGGGCGATCCCTGTGGCGGCCTGCCATTGGTACTGGGTGGCTCGGTGAAAGTGCAGATGACCGCGGTATCAGGCAACCGCATTGTTCTGTACCGGATGGGCGCCAACGATATATGTACTCTATCGATTGGCTGCCTCATGTCCGGACGCGGACATCGCGCCGAAGCGGTAGTGGAAGAAAGCGGCGAAGCAATCATGCTGCCCCGAGGCCTGTTTGACCGAATGATGGCCGCCTCTGCCGCATTCCGGGCCGGAATCATGACCTCTTACGGCCTACGTCTGGACGACCTGATGCTGCTGGTAGAAGAGGTGGCTTTCCGGCGGATGGATGAACGCCTCGAACAATGGCTCGCCACCAGGGCCAACCAGGGTGAAATCCATGCCACGCATCAGGACATTGCCGAAGAGCTGGGAACCGCCCGTGAAGTGGTAAGTCGCCTGCTAAAAGAACTTGAAAGACAGGGACGCGTAGTGCTCGCACGCGGTCGAATCAGTGGTATCAAATGAAGCCTGATGGCGACTATTGAATACCTGCATGTGGATCAGTGATATCGGCTTAACAGTACATCCAGTAACTCCGGCTGAAAAACCCGCTCAACGGTGACGGCGTAGAATCGCTCGTCCACTCCGCTCAACGCCTCCCGCTCGACCAGAACGCCATTCGCCAGTTCGTCCCTCACCACGACCCTGGGAAGCAGACCAAAAGCCTGGCTGTCCCTGGCCATCAATCGCAACATCGCCATGTCATCCACCTCTGCCTTGATCGTCGGCTGGAACCCCTGACGCAGACAGAAGGCGTCGAATTCACCCCGTATCCCGTGCTTGCGGCTGGGCAAGACCCAAGGGTGCTGTTTGAGGCTGGCGGCTGCCAGAGCCGGAGGACAGACTATGGTGACCGGCTGGCGAGACAAAAGATGAATCTGCCATACCTGGTTATCGCTAACCTCAATGTGCGCGTTGGTCAGAACCACGTCCAGTTGGTGCCGGGTCAGGTCACTCAACAGTTTGGCCTGGTTGTCCGATATCAGCGCAATGCTGGCCTCGGAATCGTACATCGCAGGACCGATGAACTCCTCGATGAAGTTCCGTGACATGTGACTGGTAGTGCCAATGCGCAAACGTTTGTTCGCCAGGCTGACGCCATGGCGCAGCAGGACTTCAAGTTCTTCGCCCCGATGAAAGATGTCCTCGGCAAAACGCATCGCCTGCTGACCAGCCTCGGTAAGTACCAGTTTACGACCACTTCGGAGGAAAAGCTGGCAGTCGAGACTCTCCTCCAGGCTACGAATCTGAGTGGAGAGGGCCGACTGGGAGACATGCAGCTGCTCGGCTGAACGGGTGAGATTACCGGACGTTGCAACGTGCCAGAAGTAGTAGAGGTGACGGTAGTTGAGCCTGCTCATGAGCGTTCCAGCGTTCTTTTAAATAGAACGTTACCATCCCTATTATGAATTTCACAGAATGAATTGATCAATCGATACTCCGTTCAGACCACCGGAGGATGATCGTATGGAATCTACAATCGTTGTTACCGCCCTAGTGCCGCTCGTCTATGTAGTTGCCATGCTGAGGTTCTGGCGCAGCACCAGCGCGCTGGCGGCTTTTGTGCTGGCAGTAGCAGTGACAATACTCGCCGCCTTCAATCTGCTGACACTCACGCTGTCATCCGTGCAGGAGATCATGTTGCTACTGGTCACCGGGCTGGGCTGGATCGTGTCCAGGTTCAGCGAACAGTATCTGGCCGGCGACCCAGGCCAGCCGCGCTTCTACTGTTGGCTCAATGCGCTGCTGGCCAGCGTTCTCGTTGTGGTGGTGGCAGATAACCTGCTTTTGCTCTGGACCGCCTGGGTAGCTATCAGCCTGAGTCTGCATCAGCTGCTTGTGTTCTATCCGGAGCGTGCGCGGGCTGCACTGGCCGCGCACAAGAAATTTGTCTTCGCACGGCTCGCCGATCTCGCCCTGCTTGTTGCCATCGGCCTGATCTACTGGCAGCACCAGACACTCTCGATCACTGCACTGGACGGAATCTGGCGGGAGCTGGATACGTTACCCCTGTCGATGCAGTTTGCAGCCGTCCTGGTGGTAATCACAGCGTTACTCAAATGCGCTCAGTTACCCTTTCATGGCTGGCTTATTCAGGTTGTGGAAGCGCCCACCCCGGTATCTGCACTGCTACATGCAGGCGTCGTCAATCTGGGCGGGTTTCTGCTGCTCCGCCTGGCCGGGCTCCTGGAACTGGCTGCGGTCGCCACGGGCGTACTTTTGATAGTTGCCGGCGCCAGCCTGGTGCTTGCGGGTCTGGTTGCCGTCACACGCATCAGTATCAAGGTCGCACTGGCCTGGTCGACAGTGGCTCAAATGGCGCTGATGCTGCTCCAGATTGGACTGGGTCTCTACGCGCTAGCCATTCTGCATCTGGTGGCCCATTCCTGCTACAAGGCCTATTCCTTCCTGAATTCCGGCAGCCAGGTACAGCATTCAGTGATGGCGCGGGTGGCGCCCGGCGGCGGTCTGAAGCTGCGCACCGCCATGCTGGGCAGCCTCATCGCCATGACTGCCTACCTGACTCTCACCCAGTGGTTTTCCCTGCCAGTCAGCGCAGCCGAATGGCTTCTCCTGGCGCTTTACAGTATTGGTTTTGGCTGTCTGTGGCGTCGCCGCGGCTGGCTACTGTCACTGGGCATGATCGTTGCCCTGGTGGCCTTGCACCTTGTATTCAAAGCCGGCGCACAAATGCATCTGGAACCTGCGGCAAGCCCTGCAGGTGACTGGGCACTGATCTGGACTGCAACCGTTATTGCCGCCCTGGGTGCCGGCGGATGGCTGGTGATGTTCGGTCGCAACACCACCCTGCATCAGGACCTGTATCGCAGCCTCTACGCCGGACTCTACCTAGATGAGTGGGCCACCCGCCTGACACTGAGACTCTGGCCCGCACGGCTGCCGGAACCCTCACCGATGCTAAACCCCGTACTCGCAAAGGAGACACGTCCATGACCATGGCAGCGGAAAAAAAAGCTTCTTCATCTCAGGTACTGGATGCCGTGAGCAACGCCTGCAAACGCATCGCACCCAACTGGCCCCTGGATCAATTGATTGCGGTCAATCCCTGGTGGGCAATGCGGGATAAGCCGATGGAAGTCGTCGCCGGCGAGCTGTCATGGCTGGCAGGTGTACGCTGTTTCCTCGACCCCGAAGCATACCGGGCCCAGAGCATTCCCCAGGATGTCATAGCCAGGGTGCTGGCCGAACAGGGCATGCCGATGCCAGTTGCCCACTTTGTTGCAGCGAATCCGGTACGGCCTGCCACCTGGCAAAATCTCGATCAACTGTTCGATGATCACCGTGACCTGTCTCGGCAGATAAGCTGGCGCGAGGAAATACAGCATCAACTCAGCCAGTTCGCCGGGCGATATTTCGTCGATCAACAGTCTGGGTTCTACCAGGCCTGGCTATCTCAGACCCGCAGGGATCACGGCCTTTCGATTCTGATGGGCGAGCCCAACCTGGTCCGGCGATTTGACGCCTTACCTGACACGGCGCAGGAGCTACTGAGCGTAGCCATGGATGAACTCATGGTGCCAGCGGAGCGGCAGACCGACTACGCCCACGCGCTGCTTCTGAGCCTCAATGGCTGGGCCAGCACCGCGGCCTACCGCAGCTGGCAGGCCGGAATGCACGGCGCACTGGACCACACCCTGCTGGAACTGCTCGCCGCCCGCCTGGCCTGGGAACTTGTTTTGTGGCGTCAGCCTGGGCAATGGGCGGGCTCGGTCACCGGCGCATGGACTCGCCAACTGGCACAAGCCGACCGCCAGCGCGCAGCGCATCTCGCCCACGCCAGACACCTGCACTGCTGGCAGTTGGCAAGCGAGCGCGTTTATCAGAGCGGGCTGCAAGCCCAGTTGACAAAGCCGCGGGGGACCGCCAATGCGCCTTCAGCGCCGGCCGACGCGCCGTCGCTGCAGGCTGTGTTCTGTATCGACACTCGCTCGGAAATCATGCGGCGGGCGCTTGAGGCCCAGCACCCGACAATCGAGACGCGTGGCTTTGCCGGATTTTTCGGCTTGCCCATCGCCTATCACAGCGGCGCCTATCACCGGCCGCAACTTCCGGGTCTGCTGGCCCCACAGCTGCAGGTAATAGATGATATCCAGCGTTATCAGGAGCCGACACCCACCAGCCTCTACAGCCGTTGGCTGGCCATGGGCAAATCACCCAACGGCGGGTTCAGCCTGGTCGAATCATCGGGCATGGGCTACAGCCTTGGCTTGCTCCGTAACACCTTTGGCTGGCGCTCATCGGCCAACGCAGTCAAACCTGCCACCCGGTTGCATCTGCATCGCGACGGCCAACCCTTGTCTACCGCTGCGCAAGCTGATCTGGCTTTGGGGATACTCAAGGCCATGGGCCTGGATAAAAGGGTGGCCAATCGCGTGTTACTGGTTGGACATGGCAGTGACTGCCAGAACAACCCCCACGCCTCGGCTCTGGATTGTGGCGCCTGCGGCGGGCAAACCGGCGAGGTAAACGTGCGTCTGCTTGCGCAGTTGTTAAACGACACCTCCATTCGCCAGGCCCTGGCCGACAGGGGATTGGAACTCCCGGTAAACAGCCGTTTTTTTCCAGCGCTGCATAACACCACAACCGATAAGATTCAGATACTGGCCGGCCAGCCCGATCAGCAGATCATGCTGTGGTTGCAGGCGGCCAGAACACAATGCGCGACAGAACGGTCCAGGTACCTGGACACTGGTGGCGCGCCGGTTGTTGAGGCTCTGGCAAAGCGAGCCAGGGACTGGTCCCAGGTACGCCCTGAGTGGGGTCTGGCCAACAATGCCTGCTTTATCATTGCACCCAGGGAGAGGACCCGGCACCTGGACCTTGCCGGGCGCAGCTTCCTGCATGATTATCAGTGGCGTGACGACCCTGATAACGCCCTGCTCACGCAGATACTCACGGCGCCCATGCTTGTAACCAATTGGATCAACATGCAATACAACGCATCGGTAACCGAGCCCTTTCTGTACGGGGCCGGGAACAAGACGCTGCATAACATAGTGGGTGGCAGTCTGGGAGTATTCGAGGGCAACGGCGGGGACCTGCGCATCGGACTGCCCCTGCAGTCCGTGCACAACGGCACGACCTGGATGCATCAGCCGTTGCGGCTGAGTGTGTATGTCAATGCCCCTCGCGCAGCCATCGCCAGGATCGTTGCAGCCCATGATGAAGTGCGCTGGCTGGTGGATAACCAGTGGCTATACCTGTTTCAGTTGACCGATGCGGGCGCTTGCCGGTTCTTCGAGGATCGGTGGGCCGAGCCTGATCAGGCCCAGTAAGGCTGCTACCCACAACCTGCCCGTCAGCATACCCGGCGGGCAGGACGTCAACACTGGGTTACAAAGACGTGAAACATGCAATCAGGTTGATCCTGGTCATGTCAGGTTCACAAAATGAGGCCTACTCTGAGTCTGGATGATTATTCCTTCACCCAGCAAGGAGAAGCTCATGACCGAGGAAAAGCAGCCCCCACCAAACCCTGAAGGCGACCTGGCATCACGGTTCCCTACAGCCTATACCATTCTTTTTCTTCTGATCATTCTGGTCGCGGCGCTCACATGGATCATACCCGCGGGGCAGTATGAGCGATCCATGAATGAGGAAGTCGGGCGCGAAGTTGCGGTGCCAGGCACCTACCAGACCGTCGATCCCAGCCCCCAGGGCTTTGTCGACATCATGCTGGCCCCCACGGCCGGGTTCTACGACCCCGACAGTTATGCAGCCAACGCCATAGATGTGGCGCTCTTCGTTCTGTTCCTGGGCGGATTTCTGGGCGTAATGAACGCCACTGGCGCAATTGATACCGGCATACGCAGTGCCATGCACCATCTGGAGGGCCGGGAGATATGGATGATCCCGATCCTCATGACGCTATTCGCGCTGGGGGGGACGACCTACGGCATGGCGGAGGAGACGCTCGCGTTCTACGCCATCCTGATCCCCGTCATCATTTCAGCCGGTTATGACGCCGTCACCGGTGTCGCAGTCATTCTGGTGGGTGCCGGCATTGGTGTACTAGGCTCCACCATAAATCCTTTTGCCACCGTTATCGCATCCAACGCCGCCAACATTCCTTTCACCGACGGCATCATGCTGCGCTTTGTGCTGCTGGTTGGCGGTCTGATCATTTGTGCGGCCTACGTCATGCGCTATGCCAAGCGGGTCAAGGCCGACCCGTCCCGGTCGGTGGTCGCCAAACAGAGAGATGCGCACCGCAAGCTGTTTCTGCAAGGCCATGACGAGCTGGACAACTTCGAGCTAAGCGCCATTCAGAAAATCGCCCTGATTATCTTCGCTCTGACCTTTGTGGTCATGATCTGGGGCGTCTCGTCCCAGGGCTGGTGGATGGCTCAGATGGGCGCTCTTTTTCTGGGGTCGGCCATCGTGATTGGCCTGATTTCGCGACTAGGAGAGAAAAAACTCACCGGCAGCTTTGTCGACGGCGCCCGTGATCTGCTTGGGGTTGCGCTGGTAGTGGGTCTTGCCCGGGGCATCGTCGTCATCATGGAACAAGGCATGATTGCTGACACTATCCTGCACAGCGCCGAAAACAGCCTGGGCGGATTACCCGAGTTGGCCTTTATCAATTTGATGTTCTGGATAGAGGTGGGCATGAGCTTCTTCGTCCCCTCCTCCTCAGGTCTCGCTGTTCTGTCAATGCCAATCCTCGCGCCACTGGCGGATTTTGCCAACGTGGGCCGTGATCTTGTAGTGACCGCTTACCAGTCAGCCAACGGCCTGGTTAATCTGATAAACCCGACCTTCGCGGTGGTCGTGGGTGGTCTGGCTATTGGCCGGGTGTCCTATGATCGCTGGCTGGTGTTTATCTGGCCTCTGCTGCTGATTCTGACTGTGTTCATCACTGTAGTGATCAGTGTTGGCGCGTTCCTTTGATAACCCGAACCGGAGGCAACATGACAGATCATAGCCTGGGCGTACATTCTGAAACCGGCATCCTGCGGCAGGTCATCGTTTGCCGGCCGGGGCTCGCCCACCGGCGACTGACGCCCTCGAACTGTGATGCGCTACTGTTTGATGACGTTTTCTGGGTCAAACAGGCGCAGAAAGACCATGATATTTTCGCCGATGTCATGCGTGCACGTGGCATAGAGGTGCTGGACGTCAACGACCTGCTGGCAGAAACCCTGGATATCCCCCTGGCCCGCGCCTGGATTCTGGACCACCGTATTACCTGGGATCATATCGGCGTCGGCATGGTTTCCGACCTGCGCGCCTGGATGGACGAGCTCCCCGGCCGAACCCTGGCGGAATTTCTGATCGGCGGGCTGGAGGTGGGCGATCTGCCCTTCGACCCCTCCGGTTTGTTCGGCAACCATCTGGGGCCATACGGATTCGTACTGCCGCCGCTACCCAACTTTCTGTTCACGCGCGATAACAGCGCTTGGATCTACGGGGGCGTAACACTCAATCCCATGTACTGGGCTGCGCGCAAACCGGAAACCCTGCTGATGAGCGCCATCTATCAGTTCCATCCAGCCTTCGCCGGCAAGGTCAAGGTTCACTGGGGCGATCCGCTCAAGGACCACGCCCTGGCCACGCTGGAAGGCGGAGACATCATGCCGGTGGGTAATGGCGCCGTACTGGTGGGAATGGGCGAGCGCTCCTCGCCACAGGCAATCGGTCAACTGGCCAAGGCCCTTTTTGACAATGGCACAGCCGACCGGGTGATCGCCTGTCAGATTCCCAAGACCCGCTCAGCCATGCACCTGGACACGGTGTTTACTTTCTGTGGCGGCAATGTGGTGACCACCTTCAAGGAAGTTGCCGACCAGATGGTCTGTTATGACCTGCGGCCCGGCCAAGGGGACAAGCATCTGTCATTCCGGCAGGACAGCCGCCCGTTATTCGATGTGGTGGCCGATGTGATGGGCTACAGCTCGCTGGAAGTCATCGCCACTGGTGGCGACACCCCTGCCGAGCGGGAACGGGAGCAGTGGAATGATGGCAACAACGTGCTTGCCCTGAGTCCGGGAGTCGTTATTGGCTACGATCGCAACGACGACACCAATGCCGCCCTCGAAGCGGCAGGCATAGAAGTGCTTGCCATACCCGGTGCCGAGCTGGGTCGGGGCAGGGGCGGCGGGCGCTGCATGAGTTGCCCGACCATACGAGACGCAGTCTGACAAGTCAGGAGCAAGGCAATGGCATTCAATCTCAAGAACCGGCATTTTCTGACCCTGCGGGACTTTACCCCGCGGGAAATCGGGTTTCTGCTCAAGCTGTCCGCAGACCTCAAAACCGCCAAGTACTCGGGCACCGAAGTACCGCAGTTACGCGGCAAGGACATCGCCCTGATCTTCGAAAAAAACTCAACCCGAACGCGGGTGGGTTTTGAAGTCGCCGCCTTTGATCAGGGTGCCAGGGTGACGTACCTGGGCCCGACTGGCACGCATATCGGCCACAAGGAATCCGTAAAGGACACCGCCCGGGTGCTGGGCCGCGTATACGACGCCATTGAATACCGCGGTTTCGGCCAGGCAGTCGTGGAAGAGCTGGCACAGTACGCCGGAGTGCCGGTCTATAACGGTCTGACCAACGAATTCCACCCCACGCAGATACTGGCCGACTTTCTGACCATGCAGGAGAACGTGGACAAACCCCTGCGCGAGGTAGCCTTTGTGTTTATAGGTGATGCCGCCAACAATATGGGCGACAGTCTGCTCATCGGTGGTGCCAAGATGGGGATGGATGTGCGCCTTTGCGCTCCCGAAGCCTGTTGGCCTGCCGAGGCCATTCAGAAGGAAGCGCAGACGATCGCCGAAACCACCGGCGCACGAATCATGATTACCGACGATATCGATGCCGCCGTGAAGGACGTGGACTTCGTCTATACCGACGTATGGGTCTCCATGGGCGAGGCCAAGGAAAAATGGGCCGAGCGCATCAAGCTGCTGCAGCCCTATCAGGTCAACGCAGCGTTGATGGCAAAGACCGGCAACCCCAGGGCCAGATTCATGCATTGCCTGCCGGCCTTCCACAACACGGAAACCACCCTGGGCAAGGAGATACAGGCAGAGTTCGGCATTGATGCCATGGAAGTGACTGACGAGGTTTTCGAAAGCCCCGCATCCATCGTGTTCGATCAGGCGGAAAACCGCATGCATACGATCAAGGCGGTACTCGTCGCCACCCTCGGATCATGACAAGGGAGTGATGACATGCTCGTAGTCGCAGCCCTCGGAGGCAACGCACTGCTACGCCGCGGCGAACCGCTCACCGCGCAGGCGCAGCGTGCCAATGTAAAAATTGCCGCTCAGTCACTGGCTGGTATCATCCGTGCCGGCCACCGGCTGGTGGTTACCCACGGCAACGGTCCCCAGGTCGGCCTGCTGGCCCTGCAGGGCGCAGCCTACAAGCCAGACGAAGCCTATCCCCTTGACGTTCTGGGCGCAGAAACAGAAGGCATGATCGGTTATATCATCGAGCAGGAACTGGAGAACGCACTGGATCATGACCGACCGGTAGCCACCCTGCTGACCCAGATACTGGTCGACAAGAACGATCCCGCTTTCCAGAAACCCACCAAATTCGTCGGTCCGGTTTACGAGCGGGAAGAAGCCGAAACCAAGGCCCGTGCTGCAGGCTGGCATATAGCCCAGGACGGTGATAAATGGCGGCGGGTGGTTCCCTCTCCCAAACCCTTGGAAATACCCGACATGCGGGTGCTTAAGCTGTTACTGGATCAGAATGTAGTCATTATCTGCGCTGGGGGCGGCGGCATCCCCGTTCTGCGCCGGGACGACGGCAGCATGATCGGGGTGGAAGCCGTCATCGACAAGGACGCCGCCACCGCGCTGCTGGCCCGACAGTTGGGAGCTGACGCCCTGCTGCTGCTTACCGACGTGGATGCAATATACCGGGATTTCGGCAAGGATAGCGCCAGCCCGATTTCGGCTTTGACGGTGTCCCAGGCCCGCGAACTCGATCTGCCAGCCGGCTCGATGGGCCCCAAGCTGGAGGCTGCAGCCGAGTTTGCCGAGCATGGAGGCATTAGCGGTATCGGTCGGCTGGAAGATGCTCTAGCGATCCTGGAACGCAAGGCAGGTACCTGTATAAGCGGCTGATCAGCAGACAGAATCCAGTCCTCAGAGAAGGTGGCGTTGGGCATAGAGCGCTTTCCAGTGATCACCCCTGCGTTCGGCTATTTCCGTATCGAAATAGTGCCTGAGCCGCCGGCGATCCTCGGGCTTGTCTTTCAGAGCGGACCCGAGAAGGAAATGCACCAGGCTTTCAACCGTCATACGCCCGTCGGCGTAGTAAAAGGCGTGAACGCTCATGGCGTGGGCCACAGCTACTGCCTCGGCGGTAGACATTGCCGAGCCCGCCAAACGGTCAGTACTGCGCCCGGCGATCGACTGACCGTTGCGCAGCTCATGGAAAACCGTGACCAGCACTTCCAGCACCATGGGATCGGGCTTGAAGGTAATACCTGCCTTGGCATTAAGCTTTTCTGTCTGTCGAACCACCACGTCGATTTCATCGCCGAGTCGCGCAATCGGCTTGACCTGCTCGAAATTCATGCGACGTTTCAGAGCCGCGCTCATGCGGTTGACACCCTCATCCACACTGTTGGATGTCGCGATGATATTGAAACCCTCGCTGGCATAGATCACGCCATCATCCCCAGCCAACTCGGGAATGCTGATTACCCGATCCGACAGAATGGAGAGCACCGAATCCTGCAACGTCTGAGGGCAACGCGCAATTTCCTCGAAACGCAGGAATTTGCCATCACGCATGGCCCGTAGCAGCGGGCTGGGAACCAGTGCCTCGACACAGGGCCCATGCTGGCGCAACAAGGCTTCATTCCAGGTATAGAGCAACTGGTTGACGCTGTTGACTGCCCCCCCTTGAATCATCAGGGACGAGTCGCCCGAGGCGGCAGCGGCAATCAACTCCGAGAGCAGCGACTTGGCGGTGCCTGGCTCGCCCACCAGCAGGGCGCCACGGTTGGTGCACAACGCTATCACCACGCGCGTAACCACCTCGGGCTCACACACAAATTTGCGCTCAATACCCAGCTTCTTGTCACCCTCGACGAACTTGCCCACCGCAACCGGAGACATGCGCCAACCTGGAGGAACCGGGTGCTCGTCAAGCTGCTTGAGGCGCTCCAGCTCTTCTTGATATTCAGCCTCGGCCGGCAGACGTTGCTTGTTTTCATACTTGCTCATTGGGCTTCTCTCCGGCCACCGCGCGACTCAGGAGCCATGCGCTCCTCAGGCAGAATTCGTGGCAGTTCCGACATGGGTATGGTGCCGGCGATAACATGATCAAGGGCGCTATCACGCATGGTGCTCAAGCCTGCATCCAGCGCCAGCCAACGCATTTCACCAATGGGCGGCTGACGGGATATTGCGTTGCGAATGTCCTGGTTCACGTGCAGATACTCCACAACCGCCACCCTGCCCCGTGTACCTTTACCGTTACAGGCTGGGCAACCGGTTCCGGCATAGCAGCGAAAGCCGGCAGGTGCACCTTCGGGGAACAACTCCGCCATGATGACCGGGTCTGGCTTCGCCTCTGTACGACACTCCTTGCAGATTCTCTTGGCGAGGCGTTGGGCAATAACCGCAAGCAGCTCACTGGCAATCGAATTGGGGTGCACACCCAGGTCATAAAGCCGCTGAAGGGAGTCCACCGCGTCGTTACAGTGCAGCGTGGACAGCACCACGTGACCGGTTTGTGACGCCCGCATAGCCTCCAGCGCCGTTTCCTGGTCACGGATCTCGCCTACCAGGATCACGTCCGGGTCCTGGCGGACGAAGGCACGCATGGCATTGGCAAAGCTGAACCCTATGTCAGGCCGCACCCGCGTCTGTTGAATGTTGTCGATGGAATACTCGATCGGATCCTCCACCGTGATGACCTTGCGCTGACCATCATCGGCTAGTTCCTGCAGACCCGCATACAGCGTGGTGGACTTGCCTGAGCCAGTCGGTCCTACCACCAGAACCAGACCGGCGGGGTTATTCAGCAACCGGCGATAATGGCCGGAAATCTTGCGCGACATTCCCAGCTCCTGCATGGTCATCGCACGGCCGGTCTGACGTAGCAGACGAATCACCACATGCTCGCCATGCAGTGAAGGTTGGGTCTGCACCCGCAAATCATAGGACGCGTCGCCAAAGCGCAACATGGAGCGTCCGCCCTGAGGCAGGCGGCGCTCGGCGATATTCAGCTCCGCCCGCAGCTTGATCACATTGACAATTCCCAGCAGTTCACCGGGGGTCAATCGATAATGGTTGAGGTCATGCAGTTCGCCGTCAATACGCAGGCGTATACGAATGCGATCATCATAGCGCTCCAGGTGAATATCGCTTGCCTGGTTGGTCACACCCTCAAGCAGAATTCCCTCATAGATTGAAACAAGATAGGGGCTGATACGGTTATGTGCGTCTTCTTCACGCCCCTCTTCCTCCTCCGCTTCGTCAACTTCGGCAAGGTGGGTACGCCCCAGCATGTCGCCGCGCAGGGTGATAGCCAGATGAGACCAGAGGCGTTGGAAATCGGTTGGTGTTACCAACAGCAATCGGGTGGTATGCCCTTCTGTGAGCCTTTCGATCGCATCCAGGCGTGCATCCGGGTCGTCACTGGCAACCACCAGCTCGTTGCCTTCCATGTAGGCGGGAATCAAGCGGTGCTTGTCCAGAAAAGTCCGCGAGAAACCCGCAAAAAGCCGCACGTCCAGGCTGGGCAGCAACTTCTCCAGTTCGATAAAGGATACGTTGCGCTTTTGCGCCGCAAGTCGACGATAAAGCTCGGCATCCTCATAATTAACCAGCCTGTGCAAAATCCGCATCAGGGGCTTGCCACTGGCAAGTGCTTCCTCTCGGGCTTTGGATACGGTCTGTTCGTCGGCGACACCCAGGTCTATCAGAACGTCGGCCGTAGAGCGTCTGAAATCGACCCAGCCCAGCGTGCCGGCTCGCTCGAGCTGTTCTTCCCGGCGACGATATTGCACCAGCGAGGGCGACCGGCCCTCTTCAGGCTCAAGGTTGATTAACACTCCACCTTCCTTGAGCAGGCCCAAAAGCGCCTCGGGATGCTTGAGAAATGTGCCACTGAGTATGAAGTCGCAGGGGGCGTCCAAGTGAAAGCCCGATTGCACATCCGCAATACTGATCTCTACGTTCTTGATGTGGAACTTGGCCAGATTGGTAGCTGCAATATCGGCAATCGCTGCCTCCTTTTCCACTACATGGACCCTGGAAAACAGATGCGACAAGGCGGCCGGTACATAACCAGACCCCGCACCCACGTACAAAACGCTCTGGTTCCTGCCCATGGGAGGCAGCGCAGTCAGGATCTGCTGCAAGGCAGAACGAGTAGGAATGCTGTGACCAGACATATGCTGGGCCAGATCCGAAGAAGCAATGAAAGCTTCCCGGGGAACCGCCCGCAGGACAACCTGGATCTTGGGATTATGTGTACTCACGGTTTTCTCCGCTATACGTCGCCGGATATCAACCAGCGAACAAGAAGGCTCATAATCCCAAGATAACCGGTAATTACGGCCTTAAATACGACGTAAGTCATGTTTTAACCAATCTGCCAGCCAGAACTACCAGAACAGAGTGACTCCTCGGACAGAATCGGTTTTAGCGCTTGGGACCTCTGTCCATCCCGTCCGGAAATAACCCTTGGTCCTTTCAGATTAAAGCGCATACTGCGGCACCTGAGCACATAGCGGAGTCGATACTCTGCAAAGGAAGCTGTGATATCAGGATGATCCCGAGGTTCATATGGAAAACACCCAAACTAATGGCAGCAGCGTCGCAATCGTGGCAATTATTGTAGTCGGACTGCTCATTGTTGGGGCCGGCGTACTATTTTACACCGGCGCATTCGATAGCAGTGGCGGCACAACGAGCACCACCGTTATTGAGGCCCCTGCCGAACAGGACAAAGGGTTGAGCCTCAAGTTTGAAGATAAAGACGGCGTAAAGACCGAAATCTCGACTAACTGATTGCGTTAGCAGATGGAGGTCAATAACAGGACTTCCACAAAGAAAAGCCTCTAGTCTTCGCAGACTGGAGGCTTTTCTGATTTCCGCCTGCCGCCCATAAGCCTAGGGCGCATTCCTCTGAGATGGCGAACGCTTGAAGTCACCAATTTCCTGGTGGGGATCAACCCTTGAGCGATGCTCGCTGGTTGCCTGGGCCCACCATATCAGCTGATTGAAAGTACGGCCCAGATAGTCAAACCAGCCGTCCATTTTCACCTCTTGCTGGGGGCCACCGTCCTCGGTAAATACTTCTTGTGCCCGAGGCACGTGGATCATCGCAGACACCGGCAAACAGCCAAGCTCTGCCAGAAAGGTACGCATCGCTATCGCCGCGCGCATCCCGCCCCACTGGCCGGCGGAATAGGTCACGATTGCACTTGGTTTATAGGCAAACAATGAGCTACCGAAATGGTTGAGCAAGTGCGCCAATGCCGGGCTGAGCGAGTGGTTATATTCCGGACTGATCATGATGTAGCCGTCAGCGGACTCGATTTTATCCGCCAGCGCATCAAGACCCTCCGGAGCCCTGCTTTTCGGATAGGCAAAGTGCGGTTTGAAGACGTGATCAAGCGGATAATCAAGGGCATCCACCAGCTCGAACTGATGACCCTCGTACCGGGTTTTCAGAAACTGCAGACATGCTAACGCCACACGATGCCCGAGTCGCGGGGGCTTTGGCGGGGTGCTGTCTCTTACCGTGCCAAGAAAGACCAGGAATTTCATTTTTCAGCTCTCTGTATTGGGCCCTATAACCAACGGCTCAGGGGGCGATTGGCCCGCATCGGTCAGCGTTGGTGGCCGATAGTTGAGACCGGCATCTTGCCATCGCTGCCAAACGCTCTCATCGATGGAAATATTCACTGCTGGGCGCCCTTTTTTATCCTCGGCATATCTGCGGCTGAAGCGAGCCTCTTCTTCGCCACGTCTGATTTTCTGGAACCAGGCGTAGCCGCCTTTGAGAAACTCCTGGAATGAATCCCTCGGCTCGGTTTTCCAGGCATCCTCTGCAGCAGTAAAGCGGTCAAGCTTTAATCCGGCCTTCTCCGCTTTGCCAAGCATCCACTGCAGTGAAATATCAGCGAGCCGATCATCCGAGCCGTATCCACCGCCAACGTTGGCGTGGGCGCCAATGAACCAGCGTTGCTCTACCTCAAGATTGCGGGGCTTTTGCTTACCGTCATCACTGGTCCACAATGGCACATCATAGGTAGCTCGATGCTCATCCAGGGCCACCGCGTGGTAGGCACGATCCACGATGCTGGAAAGCTCGGTATCGTGCCAGGCGAATTTCCCATGTTCGGAAATAAGCGTGCCGGGCACTCCGAGCGCACCAACCGTATCCCACACCCCGATAAAATGAATTCTGGGCGAGCGGCTGTAGGTTTCCCGAAACGCCCTGCACTCCTCGGAATCCGGTGCCAGGCTGTCGTTGCGGTAAATCTTCTCTGCCTTTTTCAACAGGCACGGGGTCACGATATGCAGCAACCCGCACTTGCGGATCAATCCGACCAGGCTTCTGGCTGTGTAGGCACCACGGCTGAAGCCGAATATCCAGATTTCCTCTCCTTCGCTGTAGCGTTTTGCCAGCCACTCGTAGCCTTCCAGCAGATTCCTGCTCAGACCATAGCCAAACACGCCACCACTAAAACGCTCAAAGCTCGAGGTACCCACACCCGGATCGTAGAAAAAACGTTGCCTGATCGTGCCATCGTAGTCTTGGATACGCCGCGTGAGTCGGTACACATTGGTCTGATCTTCCGGATCATTCCAGGTACCGTCAAAGAGTAGAATCAGTCTTTGTGTCATGGTTTCCTTCCCATTCAGTTGGCCAACAAACAAAGCAGGCAAACATTTTCACACCGGTGCTGGCTGGTAAAAACAGAGTTGATTCGCACCTGCCCTCTTGGCTTTATACATCGCCTTGTCGGCCGTTTCCAATAGCGTGGCAGGGGTCGCCGCATCCTGAGGAAAAACGGTAATCCCTATGCTGACGGATATCCGGATGTTTTCTTCATCCAGGCAGAAGGGTTTGGCCAGCTGCTCAATGATATTCTGAGCTACGGTGACAACGTCGTCCTGTTCACTGGCACCTACCAGCAGCACGGTAAACTCATCGCCCCCCAAACGGGCCACCGTATCTTCCTCACGAACACACTCGTTCAGACGCCTGGCCACCGCCACCAGGAGCCGATCCCCCATATCGTGACCAAGGGAGTCGTTCACATCCTTGAAACCGTCCAGGTCCAGGAAAAGCAATGCGAAATCGGCGTTACTGCGTCTCGAGTGCTTGATCGCCTGCTCCAGGCGGTCCAGAAACAAGCGTCTGTTGGGCAGTCCGGTCAACAGGTCATGGTGTGCGCTGTGCCATATTTTTTCTTCGGCAAGGGTCTGGGCTGTAATATCCCGAGAAATGCATACCGTGGCCTCTGTCTTCCCATGTTCGTCCAGCACTGGTGCCAGAAGGTATTCAAATTTCTCACCATGCCCAGAGGCAAAGGTATGAACAAACTTGCCACGATGGGTGGACTGCTCGGCAATGACTTTCTCCAGATTGCGCTGAAAATCCATAGCAAATGGAAAACCCAGATCGAAGGTAGAGTTGCCAATGATTTCCTCGAGCCTGAGCGCAAAGAGATCTGCAGTCGCCTTGTTGGCATAGACAAACCGACCTTCCAGATCCAGCACATAAATAGGGTCCGGTGAGGCTAGCAATATGGCACCAAACAGACGGGTTTCCATCTCCTTGACCGTTGCATACTGTTCCAGCGATTCAGCCACAGCCTGATCGATCGCTTCGTGAAAACGAGTCAGATCTTCAATGTGCTGGCCAGTCTTGGCTCGGTACGCCTTGGTCCAGTGCGAGACCACACTCGCTCGCAAGGCACGGAATTCAGACACCGTCTCGATAACGCTGAAACCACTGCTCTGCCGGTCCTCGCCATGGATCTCGGCCCAGGACTCCCTGTCTCTGAATTCATGGCCCTTTGATTTGGCTACCTGTTCAGTCTCGCTTTGCACCGACTCAAGATCATCCGCGATCTCCAGCAGCATATTCCTGGCATGATCACGCAATCCGACCTGGTCCATATCTTCAGCATGCAAAAGCGTTTTTGCAAATGCTTCCCAGTCCTGAAGAATGGGCTCTATTTCGGTCCGGATAAAATCAGCTAATCGCATGGTTTGCCTGCAAGGTTGAGGCTTATCGAAAGGGGAACAGCAGCATTTCAGATCTCACTCAATGTCCTATAAGGCCCCGGCGCTCTGCACACTGAAAAGTCTGGCGAACAGGCACGGTTGCAGACAGGTCAATCAGATCATTCGCCCGCTTTGCCAAAGTCTGTTGTACAGATGTAGAGTTCGCACACTGACGCTAGGGTAACCGTGTCACAATCAGCAAAAGATACGGAGTAGGTATGAACCAGCCATTGAGCTTCAATCGGGATCTGATCGAGAAATATGATCGTCCGGGCCCTCGATATACGTCTTACCCCACGGCACCGCAGTTTCATAAAGCCTTCGCCGTGGACGACTATCAGGCGGCGGCGAAGGCCAGCAACAACGATGTGACGCCCAAACCGTTATCGGTTTATATCCACATCCCGTTCTGCAAAAGTCTTTGCTATTACTGCGCCTGTAACAAGATCATCACCCACAAGACCGAGCGTGCAGTAGAGTATCTGGCCTACCTCAAACGAGAGATAACCCAACAGGCAAGCCTCTTTGACTCGTCACGCCGGCTGACCCAGCTACACCTCGGCGGCGGGACACCTACCTATTTCACCAGCGAGCAGTTGGCTGACCTCATGCAGACGCTGCGCGACACCTTCAATATGGACAACAGCGACGCCCATGAGTTCTCCCTTGAGGTGGACCCCCGCACGGTAGCGCCAGCTCAGATTCATACGCTGCGAGAGCTCGGGTTCAACCGGCTCAGCTTCGGTGTTCAGGATTTCGACGAGGCCGTGCAGGCAGCTGTTAACCGCATCCAGAGCGAGCAACAAACCCGTGACCTGGTCATGGCTGCCCGTGATGCTGGCTTCAAATCAATCAGTGTCGACCTGATTTACGGCTTACCCCTGCAAACTGTCGCCAGTTTTGATGTTACGTTAGCCAAAATCATCGAACTGCGCCCTGATCGTATAGCGGCTTACAGCTATGCTCACCTGCCGGAACAGGTCAAGGCGCAGGGATTGATTCGCATGGAAGACATGCCGCCGCCGGAACGCAAGCTCGAACTTCTGGAGCTCACCATCCAGCGCCTCACCGAAGCCGGCTACGTGTACATCGGAATGGATCACTTTGCCCTCCCGGAAGACGAGCTCAGCCGTGCCCAGGCCAATGGCACCCTCCAGCGTAACTTCCAGGGTTACTCCACCCATGCCGACTGCGACCTGATCGGTATCGGCGTGTCATCAATCGGCAAGGTGGGCGACAGCTACAGCCAGAACGTAAAAGAGCTGTCACGCTACTACGCGCGCATGGATAGCGACATGCTGCCGGTACAGCGCGGCTACCACCTAAGCGAAGACGACAAGCTGCGTCGAGATGTGATCACCGACCTGATGTGCCATGGGCGCGTGGATTACAGCAAGTTCGAACAGCGTTATCAGATCAAATTCACCGAGTACTTTGCCGATGCACTGGCATTACTGGCAGAGCACGAAAGTGATGGCTTGGTGGAGCGCCACAAAGACGCCCTCGTATTGTTGCCCCAGGGCCACCTGTTGATGCGCAGCGTAGCGATGACCTTTGATGCCTATCTTGGCGAGGAACAGAAAGGCCGCTTCTCACGCACGGTGTAATTGGAACTGTTATGGCCGGTGGTGGCCAGGTGTTCGTAGCCCCCACCAGGCCCGCAGATCCTCACCAAGCCAGAACTGGGGATAGGACCAGCTGTCTTCATCCATGCCGATTTCTTCTTCCCACTCCCGCACCTGTTCGTTGATCTGCTCAAACATCGCATCAGGGTCATCGAACGACAGGCCAACACTTTGATACACGGCCTTGGTGAACCAGGTCATTTCCGAGTCGTCGCCGCAGCCGAATGAGGTACGGTCCGAGCGAGCGGAGGTCAGGATCAACGTGTGCGCGTCTTTGAGTGGGTCGATCCACTGGCCGGAATAACACGCTGAAACCACCAGCACCTTGCGACGAACGTTCAGCCTATTCAGCATTTCGGCAAAATCCTGTGGCGACAGACCGGGCAGATCAATGCCCGGTTGGCGCAACAGCAGCTGGCCGTCTTTACCACCGTGACTGACCAGATGCACAACCAGCACGTCTTCCTCCGGATTCAGCCGTTCATCCAGCGCCTGGAGTGCGGTGGCAATCGAAGGCCGGGTAGCAAGGGGGTAGGTCGCATAATCTCGGTGATTGAGCAGCATGATGGCGCGGTTGGTGACATCAAACTGCTCCTGCAGCCCTGCTCTGGCCACCTGAATATCTCGCATGAAAACCGATTCGGTCCCGTCACCACCAACCGCCAGAAAATAGGCATCTGATACACCAGGCGTTTCGGCAGCCAGGCTGTCGATCTGCTCATCCAGTCGCTGACGGTCCTCAGCCAGAATAGTCTCAGTCAGCGGCGCGGGTGAATCCGCTGGAGCGCTTTCATCGGCGTCGACAAGCTCACCGTACTCCCAGACCCCGGACAAAGCTCCAGAACCCTCCGGGGTATCCGGATAAGAGTAGGTTCCCTCACCGTGGTAATACCAGTCACGAAACTCACCCTCGTAAATGCCATAGTCGGTAATGTGTTTGCCCTCTACAGGCATGCCATCGGCAAACGCTGCCTCATACACGCTGCCATTGACTTCATAACGCCCGCGACCATTGAAGTTGTCGTCTGCAAATGCACCTTCGTAGCGGCTTTGTTTGTCTTCCCAAACGCCCTGGCCCGCCATCAGACCCTGACGAAACTCACCCTCGTAACGCCAGCCAGCCGGCGACTCAAGCTCCCCCTGGCCATGCCAGTACCCTTCACGAAACTGCCCCTGGTAAAGCAGGCCACTGGCAAACTCCTGCGCACCCTGGCCATGAAAAAGCCCTTCCTGAAGAGCGCCGGTATAGGTGCTGCCATCCGGCAAACGGGCATCGGGTGGCAACAACGGTGGCGGGTCGCACGCTGTAAGCAACACGACAGCAATCAGTGACAAGGTGGCACGCACAACGCGCGAAAGAACAAGTGGCATAATATTTCGCCGTGGCAGAGGAATGTGTGTGGGCAAGTCGAAAATTGCTTGCCCCCAAGAAGACTAAACCAGTCCCTGCTCGCGGGCCATCGCCATCGCCGCCTGAGGCCCCGTCCAAAGCGAAGGTAGAATAATAAGCGAGACGGGTATGGCAGTAAGCACAATAAACTGCTGCAGGACCCCAATCTGACCCGCTCCCATGTACAGAAGAATGGCCGCCATCAGAGCCATGGCCCCACCCCAGAATACACGCAGCCACGGACTTGGCTCGTCGTGCCCGGCGCCAACCATGGCAATTGAATAACTCATCGAATCACCGGTGGTGGCCACAAAAATGGTCGTCAGCAGCAAGATTGCCGCTGCCATCCAGGTGCCTCCTGGAAGAGCCTGCGCCACAGTCAGGGTCGCCACGTCAAAACGGAAATTATTCAACGCCTCGGTAAGATCGAAGGTGCCTGCAAGCTGATGGTAAATACCCGAGCCACCTAGCAGGGTAAACCAGATAGTGGTGGCGATCGGTGCAAGAATAGCCACCGCTAAGATCATCTCCCGCACAGTGCGGCCGCGTGAGATTCGCGCCACAAATACCGCCATCAACGGGGTATAACCAATAAACCAGGCAAAGAAAAACACCGTCCACCACTTCATCCACCAGGCAGGTGCTGTCTCGGCCGTCATGGTCGCCATGGCAAAAAATGACGTCACGTATTCACCCATCGACTGGGTGTAGCTGTTAACCAGAAACAGGGTCGGACCAAAGATGAAAATTACCGCTGCTATGGCCAGCGCCAGTAGTACATTAAAACGGCTGAGCAGCTGAATACCCTTGTGCAGGCCGGTCATTGCCGAGGTCATGTACACCGCAGCAAGAATGACCAACACCGTCAATTGGGTACCGAACCCGTCATGAAAGCCGAAGAGCTCGTGTAAACCAAAGCTCATTTGTGTGGCCAGAAACCCGATCGGGCCAACTGTTCCGGCCACCACGGCAATCACACAAAAAGCGTCGATCACACCCCCAACCCGCCCCTGGATCATCTTTTCACCAAAAACCGGATACAGCAGCGTTCTTGGTTGCAGAGGTTTGCCCTGATCGTAATGAGCACGAGTCAATACCAGGGCTGTAAGTGAGCCGAGCACAGCCCAGGCCAGAAACCCCCAATGTGTAAACGACTGGGCCAGAGCTGGCCCGACGGCAGCAGACGTACCCGCCTGCGTACCAAACGCCGGCGGCGTAACCACAAAATGATAAACCGGCTCTCCGGCAGCGAAAAACACACCACCGCCGGCCAGCAAGGTACACATGATCATCGACAGCCAACGGAAACGGCCTATCTCTGGTCGATCCAGCCCACCTATGCGCGCCCGCCCAGCGCCGCTGAGAGCCGTACCCACCGCAATAAAGAATGTCAGTAACAACAGGAGCTGAAAGAAGGAGCCCAGATAGGTCGCCGTCCACGCGAAGCCGCGGCCAATCAAATCGGCCACATATTCACTATTGATAATTGAAGCGCCAACAAACAGCAGAATAAAACCGACGGTGAGTACCAGTACCACCGGGTCGCTGCCACTGCGCAGGACCTCGTATTTAGTCCGCGAAGATGAATCAGATCGAGAAGTCATGGAATCTGCCTTTTGAGAGCAAGCCGGGCAGACATTTGGACCAGCGGAATGCCACGACGATTAACGGGTGAAAGTCAGCTGGTAATCCTACGTCGCATTCTCAAACGTTGAAATTATTCAATGTAATCAAATACGTCAGCGATAGGTGCGTTGTTCCAGCACAACAGCGAACATCCGTTTATGTCGACGCACTGATCCGGTCGGATCAATTCTGATACTTGAGTATGAGTTCGCCCGTTTCGTTACCTTCTGAGGTTCCATCGGCATAGTGGCGAATGAAGTCAAATATGTCCTGCTGCATCACAGTCACTTCAGAGCCGCCCTTCAAATCCGGGATATTCACCGGCTCATTTTTTAATAAACCGGATATGGCATCGTCATCCCAGGACAATACTTCAACCCACATCCACTCTGCTCCACCCTCAGGAATATCGAAGGGAGCTTTTAGCAGAATAAATTCACCCGGGGCCAGCCCGGCGTTAAAGTCCGCTTTCAAGCCGTCCAGCTTCTGGCGTGCTGATTCACTCGCGGCAGTTATCATTGCGTTATGCTGAACGTAAGCGACCTGATCCTCCCATCCGAACAACGAGGAAAGCAGGTTGGTCTGAATCTCGCTTGAATGACGCCCCTCCTGGTCGTGGAACAGCAATTCAACAATATAGTTATAGGGATCACCCTCCTCCCGAACGCCCTTTCCTGTCTGAATCACCACATCACGCTGTGCGTTAATGCCCAGACTGGCCACCAGCTCTTGTTTATACCGGGTATCTGCAAGCTCATTAATACTGATACCCAGGGTCCCATCCTCCTGTGGGAACTGCCCTTCGAGAAACGATTGAGCAACCAGGTTGATCAAATTCCCCATGGACCGATTCAAGGACCAGGAGAAATCGTTGACCACAATGTCTGGCAAACCGAACTTGGCCATCCCCAGTGAAATCGCCCGTACGCCTCCGGCATGTTGATAGGCATGAATAACGGTGTGTTTTTCAAGAATGGGTAAGTCGCCATCCCAGGGGGCGACTCTGTTAGCCTGCCAGCTGTCAGGCGTAAACAGCTCCCGCGTTTCTGAATCCCAGATGACGCCACCAGTAGCCTCGGCGATTTCCAGCAGCGTCAGATTCGCCGCCTTCATGCCGTCTACAGACATAGGCATTGGGTAGGCAATATCAACCACCAGGCCAACCCTGGCATTCTGAATTCGCACTGCCTGTTCCCTATCCAGCCCCCTTCCAAAATAGGCAAGGTAATCCAGATCGGGCACCGGATAAGTGTCCTGCAAGTCTTCAATCAAGCGGTAAGTCACCACCGGCTTTGTCGACGCCGCAGGCAGCTCACCCACGATCTCAAATCTATCGAAGAAAGCTGCCACTACGCCGTCGGCCGGTGCCTTCACCTCCGGGTAAAAGTACAGAATCGACCTGAACCGGATGTCGGGTTCCGACGCCGGCTCAAGCGCAAGCACCAGACCGCTGAAGTTGAGTACACATACAAAAACAATCGTATTTCTGAAGTTGAACAACTTCATGGTGGGTAACGCTCCAGTAGCCGGTCGACAATAAGCGCACTATTCAATCGGATTCGCTCTATTTCACTTGAGCTTGGAGTCAAGGTAAGCGAATAGTGATCTGGACCAATCAGGCGCAAACACGTTGGTTTCCATTGCCCGCTTGGAAACGATCTCTACCCGGGACTGATTACCATTGTAATTTTCGATAAATATGGCGACGTTCTCACCATAGCTGAAAGCGGTGACGCCCCGCTGAGCCAGAATCATATTTGACGACTCGTTAGCTGTAACCAGCTTCAAACCCACCGATGGCACAGCCTCTACCGTCGCAGCCCACACCTCGGACTTAGGCTTTTCATAAATCCTGTAGGGGCCTGTTCCTTTCTCTGCGATGGAGTCGGCCATGGTCGTGCAGCCGGTTACGATTGCTACTGCGGCAAGAACAATTAGAGATCTGATTGCTTTCATTACTGACTCCTTAATTGGTCACAGGCTGAGGCGGCGTCGGTTTGCTTGTACCCGTATGCTGGTTCGGATTTTCTTCCGAATCCTTCCTGTCAAACACCTTGCCATCGATGATTGAGCGTGGGTCCAGGTGTTCAAGCCCCACTTCTTTGAGAATGGAATCCAGCAGTGGCACGTTGGCGCGATGTTTCAACATGGCATTAACCAGCTGATCCGAGAGGTTTGATCCACCTCCGTTGCTGCTGCCTTCAGCCGCGCCCCCACCGTTGAAACCCGGTGCGCCGCTTATATCGAAGATCTTGATGCTGTCGATCTTCTCGGCCGGCTTCATGGCCTGCTCCATGATCTTCGGCAGTTGGGCAATCATCTCCATCTTCTCGGCGAACGCCACCTGCTCCCGACTCAGCAGGTTTTTCGCTTCGTTCAGCTGACGCGCGCCCTCAGCCTCCGCCTCAGCTTTGACTTTAATCGCGCCGGCTTCCGCATCGGCGGTCACACGAATGGCGTCAGCTTCATCAGTAGCGGCTGCCTTGCGCGCCTCTGCTTCTACTGTCACGCCAATGGCTTCGCGCTCGGCGCTTTCCTGTGCCTTGATCACGACAATGCGTTTTTCCCGCTCAGCACGTGCGGTTTCACGCACGGTGATTACTCCCTCCTCCTTGGCGACTGCCTGGGCGCGAGCTTCATCCGCCTCCGCCGCGGCGCGGGACTCATCCTTCGACTTCTCTGCGACAGCAATTTTCTGATCCTGCTTGGAGAGCTCCAGACGTTTACTCTTTTCGATGTCGCGATTCTGGGTTTCTTCTTCCATGGCAATGCGCGCCAGCTCCACCGCGCGGTTGGCGGTGATGTCCGCCTCCTCGGCTTCGCGACGGCGTTCTGCGCCCACCCGCGCTATATCGGATTGCTGACTGGCACGACGGTTTTCAATCTGCTGTGTCTGCTCCAGGCGAGCAAATTCCTCGTCCTGTTGGATACCCAGTTTGCGCTTGGCGGCATCGGTCGATTTCATCTGAATCTCGACCATGGTTTCCTGTTCAATGTCGTTGCGAATCTTGCGGCGCGATTCAAGCTGCTCGGTAAGCTTGGTAAGACCTTCAGCGTCAAAGGCGTTTTCCGCGTTGAAGTATTCCTTGGCCGTTTGGTCCAGGCCAGTCAGGGAAACAGATTCCAGTTCAAGACCGTTCTTGAACAGGTCTTCGGCGCAGCTGGTCTGAACTTCCTGCACAAAGGACACCCGCTCTTCATGGAGTTGTTCCATGGTCATACCCGCCGCCACAGACCGGAGTACATCCACAAATTTACCCTCGATCAGTTCCTTGAGCTCCTCGGGACGCTGCGTGCGCGCTCCAAGGGTTTGCGCAGCGGTGGCAATGGACTCGTTATCAGGTTTAACCCGCACGTAGAATTCGGCGGTCACATCAACGCGCAGGCGGTCCTTGGTAATCAGCGCCTGATCATTTGCCCGCCGCACCTCCAGCCGCAAGGTGTTCATGTTCACGTAGATGATCTCGTGCAGCACCGGGAACACCATGGCGCCGCCGTCCTTGATTATTTTCTCCCCGCCAAAACCTGTCCGTACAAACGCCCGTTCCTTGTTTGCGCGGGTATAAAGTCGCGCAAGAATGACGCCGAGCACTAACAGAGCAAAAAAACTGACACCTGCAACAATCAATACAAAAGCGAGGTTACTTGCATTTCCCATTATCTGATTCCTTGATTTTTTTCGTTATCCAGAACGGAGGAGTCGCCCTTTATTACAACAAACTGGTTGCCCTCACGCCGCACTATAAGCAGCGGCATGCCTGGCCCGAAGGGTCCGTGCCCTTCCTCGGCCAGCACCATTACATAGTGCGTTTGGCCATGTTGGTCGCGCACTCGCGCTTCGGCCGAATGGCCGCTGCTTGACTGACCAATGGTGACAACAGCTTCACGGCCGATGAGCGTTTCCAGCGACACCGAGGAGGTCTCGTTTTTTGGCATGACGGCTTCGAGGGCAGACGCCCCCCAGCGCGTGAACGGCAGCGCTATCAGAAAAGCGAGGGGGACGGACACCAGTGCCGGCAACATGACGCCAAGCGCACTGTTGAGCGCAAAATTCATGGCCAGACCAATACAGCCAAAGGCGGTCAGAAAGATCACCAACAACATCAGAATGGGTACCTTGCCCACCTTCAGCCAGCCCAGAAGCCGCGACAAAGCCGAGTTTGATCCTGCATCTGCCACTTCGAAATCGGAGTTGACGCTGAAGTCCGGAATGAACGAATCGAGCATGTTTCCCAGGCCGACACCCACCACGGCCCCCACACCCTCGAACACTCCGATGATCACCATCAGTGTCAGCGCGATCGCGAACGGAATGTTGGCGTTTGCCAATAGTAGATCGAGCACCTCAGCCTTCCTTTTTCAGTGCCGCCAACCGCTCCGCAACCCGGTTTTTACGGTGCAACTCCTCCAACTCGGCGCGCGCGGAAGCGTCACCGGTCTCAGCTCCAGTGGGCAACCCCGTGACAGAGGCTTTAACACGGGCAACTGCGCCTCCAGCTTTCTCGACCCGGCGCTCGATTGAAGAGCCGCTGGCAGAGCTTCCAGTTTCACCCGTCAGCTGTCCCGCGTCCGCGCGCTTGCGATCACGGATAACCTGCAGATCCCGCTCCATTTCTTCCTGCTTGGAACGCAACCCCGACAAATAGCGGTTCAGTTCCTGTTCCTCTTGCTGGGTAGTTGCCACTAGGCTTTCGATAATAGGAAGCCGGTCCTCTATGCCCACAAGTTCATTCACTCCTGCTTCTGCAAGATCGTCGCGCCCCTGCTGCAAGGCCGTCTGTATCTGAGCCTTGAGATCTTCCGCCCGCCTATTCAGTGACGACAGCTCCCGGTTGGCATTGTGCCTATTGGCCTGCTTGCGCCCAATCTCCGCCCGTACTTCATCAATAGCCCGATCAACTTCTTCGATCGCCTGACGGGCCACCACCTCCGGCGCCACATTCTCTGTCGCATCGACCACCGAGGTAAAAGTTCCGCCAACCAGCCGGGCAACACGGCCAAGTAATGATTCGCTCATAGGTGTATCTCCTTAGGGGTTCCATCCGTTAATTGTTTGCTTCTACCAGCCCGCAATAGTGCTGCTCTTCTTATCCTCTAAATATCAAAACCATCGATATCATCTTTGAAAGGCTTGCAGACCGTACGGAGCCCGCCAGAAAGCACCCTGAAAGGAATATCGATTGCCAATTCAATACAATCGAGAACGGAAAATTTGTCGGAGCTATCACGCCTTGGCTTAACGTAATGGGCAAGGACAAAGCAGCCTATGGCCCAGGCAAGGACCAGGAAATCAAAGCCATTCACAAACAGGTCGAAAACCAGATAGAGGCCAAAACAGAAAAGCGCAACGGCAGCGAATAATCTGGCAGCGTCAATCATGTCTTGGCTCCACTAAATTTGATCGGCATGGAAACGCCTTTTTCTATTCGCCATAACCCAGGCGCACTTACGCGCGGCCCTGTTCCCGAGGGAGTAGAAGAATTGCGTTAAATCAGCTTTGAAAGGAGTGCAGGCGACTCTTGCCTGGAGGCGGGATGTAGCTCGCATTCCTTTGCGTAGGACGAGATTAATCCAGGGGGCTATTAGACGTCCAAGATAATTTTCAGCGGCTGTGATGCGCGCCCAAAAACACAAACCCCGGCAGAGGCCGGGGAATGATCTGGAGGGCTAGCGCATCCTCGCGCCTAATTCGCACTGCCGCATGCCGCCGCGGGGGTCACGTTCAATTGCGCGAGGAAGGGGTGGCAATCACAGCTGACACCTGGTTAAGGGCTGGTTTTAGCCAGTCCCAGAGAGCGTAGCGAACATCTTGAACATTTGGTTAGGCGCTCGCACGTTTGCTTCCTGCGAGCAGACCAGCAGCAGCAAGATATACGACGCCAGTGATTCGATTAAAAAGCTTGGCGCGAAGTGGTTGCTGGAGCCAATGTTTGGCTCTGGACGCTGAAAGCGCATAGATGGTAAGCCACATCAACTCAAAGAATATGAATGTGACACCGAGCAGTAGAAACTGCGGAGCGTGAGGCTCACTCGGGATGATGAATTGCGGAAAGAGTGCGCCAAAAAAGAGAAGAGCCTTTGGATTACTCGCTCCGACTAGTAGACCTTGAGCGAAGAGGCGCTTTCTTGTGGACACCACTGCAGCGCCGGAGACGTCAATATCCCTGGTGGAAGAAAGAATGGACGAAATGCCGAGGTATGCAAGATAGGCCGCGCCTAACCATTTAAGGGCGGTGAACAGCACCTCTGACGCTGCAAGGGCTGCGCCCAAGCCAAGAGCCGACAACGCCATGATCCCCACGATTGCGGTTGTACTCCCTAGCGAAGCAATGAGTGCTTTGCGCGCCCCGTGGTTGACTGAAGTAGAGACGCACATCAGCACACTAGGCCCAGGGGTGACGGTGAGAACAACGACCGCCGTTACATAGATAAGCCAGGTGGAGAGGGTCATGGAAGATGTTCCTGTAGCGCATGGTGATAGTTGAATTACGCGCTAACGCCCGGCACGTGTGCAGCCAATTGTCAAAGCCTGCCAAGCCAGTACTGATGACGTCGCCGGTCATGGGCAACAGCCAGAACTTGAAAGCCATAAGGCTTCTCTCGGTAAAGGATGGATAGCGGAAATCTGTGAAGGGGCACTCTACGAATATCTGGCGGCAATTCGACTTGCCAGGCTCTTGGTGACGCACCAAGTAAACTGGCTAGGGCCTCAAATTCCTCCGTGAAGGCACCACCCAATCCCGGAACCTTTGACTCGTAATAGCCAACTGATTCGAGAAACTCGGCTTACGCTGCCGGGTGAAAATAATAATTCATTTGATCAGGGCTTTAGCCTTCCGCATGACATCCTCACCGGACACCGCCCGAACTGAGCCATTATCGAGTTCTTTGCTTCTTCGCCGAGCCTCAAGCAAGCAATCGGACCTGAGCTCTTCTTCTGACGGAGACTCAAGACTCAGAACCAGTCGCTGGATCAGTTGGGCTCGCTCCTCCCTGGGAAGGTGGAGCGCCTCGTCTTCAATTTTCTGGAGATTCATGGAAGAAACCTCTCGTTCGCGTATCGGCCAATTCTGGCACGGATGGGCGCTTGGTGCCACGGCTCAGCTTTTTGGCTTTAACGCTTTGCTCACGCGCCGGTTTGTAGCCGCGGAGGGGCGGAGAATCGGTCGCCATGCAGTCGATTGTTAAATCCTTTTACGTACGGTATCCTGATCATGTTCAATATCCTGTACAGGAAAAGCCTTATGGATGCCATTAGCTACACAGCCGCTAGAACCAACCTAGCAAAAACCATGGAACAGGTCTGTGAAGACCATTCCCCTGTGATCATCACAAGGAGCAAGTCGCAGTCCGTGGTAATGATCTCCCTTGATGACTACGAGGCCCTGCAAGAAACTGCATACCTCCTGCGCGCACCAAGAAACGCAAGGCGTTTGCTGGACTCCGCTGCCGAGCTGGAGCAAGGCGGTGGCCAAGAGAAGGAACTTCTTGAATGAAACTTATCTTCTCCGAGAATGCCTGGGAAGATTATCTGTACTGGCAGAAAACCGACAAAAAGATTCTTAACCGAATCAACAAGCTGGTCAAAGAGACCAAGCGAGAACCATTCGAAGGTGTTGGCAAACCAGAACCCCTCAAACACAGCCTTGCGGGGTACTGGTCTCGCCGGATAAATGAAGAACACCGAATAGTTTACAAGGCCACGGATGACGCTTTGCTTATCGCCCAGCTCCGGTATCACTACTGATCTAACGCCCGAACTCACGGACCAGTTTGTAGCCGCGGAGCGGCGGAGAAATTGTCCGGCAACAGCTACTGGTTATGCATTATTCGTAGTGGCTCCAGAGGCGGAGCACTTTTACCACTTTCTCCTCTTCAAGCACTTGGTATACCAGGCGGTGCTGGATATTGATGCGGCGTGAATAAGCACCCGCAAGATCACCAATAAGCTTCTCAAACGGGGGTGGCTTGCGATACGGATCTTCTGCAATTAGTGCCAACAACTCTTGGGCTTTTGGCTTGAGGCCGCTGGAGGCCAGCTTCTTTGCGTCCTTCTGGGCTTGTTTGGTGTAAACCAACTTCCATGTCACCAGTTCAGCTCCTCATCGCATTCATCCACGGAGGTATCCATTCCCTCACGAATAGACTCACGCATACCCGGTACGGACAGTAGGTAAAGCGTTTCCTGAATGGCAGACCAGTCATCCTCCGAGATCAGAACAGCTTTGTTTCGCTTGCCCATAATGACGATTGGCTGGTGGGATTCGGCAGTCTCGTCAATCAACCGATAAAGGTTGCTGCGCGCCTCAGTTGCTGTGATTCCAGTCATGACGCACCTCTTGCGTGATCAACTTTTCACCAAGTGTACGCTTCCAAGCACGTACGTCAAGACGCACGTCATGCATAACGTGCGAACTCATGGACCGGTTTGTAGCCGCGAAGCGGCGGAAAATCGGTCGCTGTGCAGCCGTTGGTTATGCCCTGTGCCCGATTTCTGATACAGCACTCCACGGACGAATGTTCTTCAGTTGATCCTCAAGGGCATCTTCCGCAATCTCAGTGTCGTAGGCCGCCTGAGCTCGCAACCAATAGCCATTGGACAAACCAAAGAAGCGACAAAGTCGCAGGTCCGTGTCTGCGGTTATCGAACGCTTTCCAGCAATAATCTGGCCGATTCTCTGAGCAGGCACCCCAATTTCTTTGGCCAAACGGTATTGAGAAATACCCATTGGCTCAAGAAACTCTTCCTTCAGTAACTCGCCTGGCGTTACAGCTTCAATGTTGCGCATGAGTCACCTCCTAATGGTAATCAACAATTTCGACATCTTCCGCACCAGCCTTGGTCCAGCGGAAGCAAACCCGGAACTGCCTGTTGATTAGAATGCTGTGCTGACCCTGGCGGTCACCATGCAACGGCTCCAACATATTGCCGGGCGGTACTTTAAGATCATCAAGCTGACTTGCAGCCTGGAGTTGCCGGATCTTCCGCAAGGCAACTCGCTCGAAATTGACAAAGCGTCTGACGCGGCGCCCGCCTGCCAGCTTCTCGGTATCCTTACACTTGAACGATATGATCATAAAGAAATAGTGACGCAGAGCGTTAATAACGTCAAGCGTTAATGTATGGCAAAGGACACTGAAAGAAGGGCATAACGTCGCCAACACGCGCAGCTTTGTAGTGGAGGCGTAGCCGCAACGGATAAGCTGTCGCCGTGATTGGCTTTGTTAGCCTTATCAACGTGACTGTGATGTATAAACGTCAAAAATTGAACGACCAATTTTAACAATCGCATCATTTCGGTCTGCCATTGAAGCCTCTGTTTGAGCTAGATAGATACTTACAATAATTGGGGATTGATGCTCACTCCACACAAACGCTGTAATACTCCGAGCGCCGAAACCGCCGGCTCCTGAGCGATCCGCAATATTCCATCCCACTGGCAATACTGAACGCAGTAAATTACCAGTGACTTGATTGTTCACCATCCAAGACTCTAATTTTTTCTGGTTCGTTTCGGAAAGTACGGAACCAAATAATAATTTATTTAAAGTACTGGCTATTGCCTTAGGCGTTGTCGTATCCCTCAAATCATCGAGCTTGGCTTCATTTAACTCAGGTTCAATACGGTCTAGACGAGTTTCTTTGTCCCCGATTTGTCTTAGAAAATCAGTAACGCCTTCGGGGCCCCCTACAGCACTTAAGATGATATTTGCCGCAGTATTATCACTTGTAGTCATAGTTGCGAAGCACGCATCATCGAGTGTGATTGCCTGTCCTACTTGCTTTTCTACTACAGGGGAATAGGCCACTAGATCTGTTTTCTTAATCTCGAACGTACTGCTGGGATTAACTTTTTCTTGCTCAGCATCATAGAGCAACTTAGCGCAAGCTATTGTTTTAAAAGTGCTTGTTAGGGGGAACCGCTGGTTGCCATTGTAATCCCAGTATTCTCCATTCTGAGTATCAAGAACGGAAATCCCTATACGAGCAGAAAGAGAAGTTCCAATCGCCTTAACATCTTGTGCAACTCGCTGAAACTTTGAACTACTTGCAAAAACCACAGATGGTATCAAAATCAAAAATACCAATAAAAACTTCATGTGCGTAACCCCATGATTTTTATTTGTAAACATTCTGTCTGAAAGTATGAGGCTCCATGACATGGCTAACGCCCGCGTAATAGGCGCGAGTTTGCGAGCGTCCTAATTGACGCGTTTGTTAAGTTTCTCATTGATCACCAACTTCAATTGATTGAAGTCTTGCTTGCCTTTCTGATCAAGATAATTCAAATACTCTACCGCGTCATATCCATTGTAAGATTTATCTGGCCTATTAATTCTCTGCCCAATGTCGGCACCAGAATCAAGTAGCAGCTTGGTATAACGGGGGTTATTGAATAGAATGGCTTGATGTATAGGTGCCAAGCCATCGTAATCTTCAGTTAAAGAAGCGCCGTCGCTAATAGCCGCCTCTAGAAGGCTATATTGCCGCTCGGTTACTTCGCTACTACCAAACTCAAGAGTGTTACCTATGTAAAAAATGATTGGCATATCACATTGATCTAACTTTTCGGAAAGCATTCCGCATTCATTATATAATTCAGGGTGATTTATAAAGAGCCAAGAAGCCATTGTAGGACTAATGAAGCCACCATCTTTTGCATAAGGATTGAAAGAGAAATCTTTTGATTCAATTGAAGATAGAATGGTTAAACCTCTTGCGTCTGTGCCAAACAAAAACGCTTGCCATAACGCTGGGGTTAATGATGCAAAAAATATCAATACCAATTGCGTTTTTCGGAACACCTTTCGAACAAAAAAGGCAAAAATAAAGCCGCCAGCCAAGAACCCCAAAATGCTTGCAAACATTGTGGCTGCCACAAAATCTTCAAATTGAGATTTTTCCCACTGATTGATCAATTTAATCTTTTTCTCAACGTAAATAAGCTCCTTGTCAATTTCATTCTGTGAAGCACCACTTTCGATTAACTCTGAATGTTTCTCGTCCTTAGCTTGAGCAATAGAAGATTCCATTGCAGAGTCGCCGGTCACCAAAACTACGTTCACCAGCGTCACGCTAATTGCTATGCAAACCACTACAATTTTAAAGAAAGTTGGCATTAGTAGATGCTACCTTAAAACTGGTCCTGCCCACAAAAAGTAGACACTGTTATGCGCATCTGCGCTCAAACTCTGCTGGACTGATATTGCCGAGAGCA
>NZ_VTTI01000017.1 GCF_008641105.1 Halopseudomonas salina | reverse complement strand
CAGAGACTGGATGCCGTGGGTGCCCTCGTGAATCGGATTGAGACGGTTGTCGCGGTAATACTGCTCGACCGGATATTTTTTAATGATACGGCGACCACCGAGAATCTGGATAGCGTGTTCGTTAGCCTTGAGGCAGAACTCGGACGGCCAGGACTTGACGATCGGCGTGAGCAGATCGAGCAGTTCAAGGGCGGTCTTGCGCTCCTCTTCGGTTTCCAGGGTCTCGGTATCATCGAACAGGCGTGCAGCGTAGAGGCCCAGATCGAACGCGCCTTCCACATAGGCTTTCTGGGTCAGCAGCAGGCGCTTGATGTCAGTGTGCTGGATGATCGACACCTGTGGCGAAGACGGGTCCTTGCCATCGGGTAGCCGGCCCTGGGGACGATCACGAGCATATTCCAGGGAGTACAGGTAGCCGGCATAGCCGAGCATGACCGCGCCCATACCCACACCGATACGTGCTTCGTTCATCATCTGGAACATGTACGACAGCCCGTTGTGCGGCTTGCCTACCAGATAGCCCACGCACTCGCCTTTTTCGCCAAAGTTCAACGCGGTTGAGGTGGTGCCGCGCCAGCCCATCTTGTGGAACAGACCGGCCAGGGCAACGTCGTTGCGCTCGCCGACGGTGCCGTCATCATTGACCAGAAACTTGGGCACGATGAACAGCGAAATGCCTTTCACACCGGGGGGAGCATCGGGCAGCTTGGCCAGCACCATGTGCACGATGTTTTCCGAAAGCGGATGGTCGCCACCGGAAATATAGATCTTGTTGCCCTTGAGGCGATAGCTGCCGTCCTCGGCAGGTTCTGCCTTGGTGCGGATATCCGACAGCGACGAGCCGGCATGCGGCTCGGTCAGCGCCATGGTGCCGAAGAAGCGACCCTCGATCATAGGCTGCAGGAAGCGCTCCTTCTGCTCTTCGCTACCAAAGTTCTCGATCAGGTTGGCTGCGCCCATTGTCAGCATTGCATAAGAGGAGGTGGCGGCATTGGCTGACTGGAAATGCGCAAAGCAGGCCTGGGACAGCAGGTTGGGCATCTGCATGCCGCCCTGCTCGAAGGTGCGCGTTGCATTCAGAAAGCCGGCTTCGAGGAAGGCGTCGACGGCCGGTTTCACTTCCGGGATGAGCTCGGCCGCACCATCGACGTACTTGGGCTCGTTCTCGTCGCTCTTGCGGTTGTGCGGCGCGAAATACTTGTCGGCAATGGTGCGCGCAGTATTGATAGCCGCGTCAAAGGTCTCACGGTTGTGATCGGCGAAGCGAGGGCGCTCGGTCAGGCCTTCGGCATCCAGCACTTCGTAGAGTTCGAAGGCCAGGTTGCGTGAATCAAGTAGGGTATCGGACATGCTCGGTGCCTCTGTGAAAAGTGCGTGCAGTGTATGCAGTCAAAAGGTGACTGAAAACGGCCATTGATATCTCTTATGCCGTCTGATCAGAACAGCCGAAGCAGCGGCTCATCAAGCGCCGCGCGCTGCTCGCGCAGGGTCAAGACCTGGTCTGCCCAGTACCGCTCGCTGGCAAACCAGGGAAAGTGCCGCGGAAAGGCCGGATCGTCCCAGCGACGTGCCAACCAGGCGCTGTAATGTACCAGACGCAATGTTCTCAGCGATTCTATCAGAGCCAACTGGCGTGGATCGAAGTCGTGAAACTCGTTGTAACCTTCTACCAGCTCGGCCAGTTGGGCCTGACGCTGGTTATGGTCACCAGACAGCATCATCCACAGATCCTGAATTGCCGGGCCCTGCCGGCAGTCGTCCATGTCGACCATATACAGGCTTTCGTCTCGCCAGAGCAGGTTGCCTACATGCAGATCGCCGTGAAGCCGGATCGTTTTGTACGGGACTGCTTGCATGCGCTGGTCGATCACCTGCATCAGGTCGTCGGCAACGGAGAAGTACGCCGGACGCAGATTCTCGGGTACTACGCCAGAGTCGCGCAGCCAGGCAATACTGTCGTGGCCGAAGCTCTGCACAGTGAGCGATGGTCGGTGTTCGAAGGGGCGCATCGCTCCCACCGCATGCAGGCGACCAACCAGACGGCCAAGCATCAACAGGTGGTCGGGATTATCCAGTTCCGGTGCGCGTCCACCAAAGCGCTTGAACAGGCTGAAGCGAAAGCCGGCAAACTCGAACAGCGTGCGGCCTTCGACCTGCATCGGCGGAATGACTGGAATGTCCCTGTCAGCCAATTCGAGCGAATAGGCATGCTCCTCGAGTATGGCTTCATCGCTCCAGCGCACAGGGCGGTAGAATTTGGCAATCAGTGGCTGTGCGCCCTCAATACCTATCTGAAAAACCCGGTTCTCGTAGCTGTTCAACGTTAGAGTGCGTGCATCACTGAGAAAGCCAAGGGACTCCACCGCATCGAGCACGGTGTCGGGTGTCAGTAGAGCAAAGGGGTGTTGCGAGTCCATGGTTGAGCAGCCAGCAAGAATAGACGGTCATGTTCGCGCTTATGACCGCAAGCCGCAAGCTTCAAGCGACAGAGCTAGGGTGCCGGTGGAGATTTGCCGGGGGATGGCTCAGGGGGTTCTGGCTATGCACCAGATGCTCACGCTGGCAGCGCCGGCCTCTATCAATGTCTGACTGGCTGCGTCGGCGGTGGTACCGGTAGTCACCACGTCATCGACAAGAGCCAGATGCAGGCCGGTAACCGCCGCCGTTGGCGGAGATTGAAAAGCGTTGGCCAGATTGCGTTTGCGATCATTGGCACTTAGCCCCTGTTGTGCCGCGGTGTGGCGCACCCGCCGCAGGCTATGCCTGCACAGTGGGAGCTGCAGATATCTGGCCACCGGACCGGCGATTTCCTGGGCCTGATTGAAACCGCGTCTGGCCTGGCGCTTTGGATGCAGCGGCATAGGCAGCACCCGGTCGGGCAACGATTGATCATGTTCGCTGTAGTGAAAATGAACTGCCTCAGCCAGTAGGCGCGCCAGGAGTCTGCCGTAGATCAGTTGGTCGTGATATTTGAAGGCTGGAATCAGGCTGTCGATGGGGAAGCGGTACAGCAGGGGGCTGACCACCTGTGCAAAGGTGGGGTTGCGCAGCTGACACTTGCCGCACAGCTGGTTGTCTACGGGGAGCGGCAGGGCGCAGCGTCGGCATTGGCTGTGCAGCCAGGGCAGATCTGTGCGGCAGGCGTCGCAGATTCCGCTAGTGGTCTGGGCGCCGTCGCCCAGGCACAACAGGCAACGGCTCGGATGGCTATTAATTAACCACTTGTAAACCTGCGATATGTTCAATGGTTGACAGCCTCCTTGCCGCCGTTATCATGCGACTCATAGCTTCAACCAACTCCGTTTTCCGTGCAACCGCCAGGATCTAATTCATGACAGCCTCAGTAACCCGCCACAACTGGACACCGGCAGACGTGCTGGCCCTGTTCCGTCAGCCTTTCAACGACCTGCTGTTCCAGGCCCAGACCGTTCACCGCCAGCATTTCGATGCCAACCGGGTGCAGGTCTCAACGTTGCTGTCGATCAAGACCGGTTCTTGCCCAGAGGATTGCAAGTATTGCCCCCAGTCCGGCCACTACAACACTGGCCTGGAAAAGGAAAAGCTGCTGGAAGTGCAAAAAGTGCTGGATGAGGCCGCTGCAGCCAAGGCGATTGGCGCAACCCGCTTCTGTATGGGCGCGGCATGGAAGCATCCTTCCGAGAAGGACATGCCCTACGTTCTGGAGATGGTCAAGGGTGTACGCAAGTTGGGTCTGGAAACCTGCATGACCCTGGGCAAGCTGACCAAGGAGCAGACAGCTGCACTGGCCGACGCCGGGCTGGACTACTACAACCACAACCTGGACACCTCCCCCGAATTCTATAGCAGTATCATCACCACTCGCACATTCGGTGATCGCTTGGAAACGCTTTCCTATGTGCGTGATGCGGGCATGAAGATCTGCTCCGGCGGTATTCTGGGTATGGGTGAATCCATTGAGGATCGCGCTGGTCTGCTGATCCAGTTGGCCAACCTGCCAGAGCATCCCGAGAGTGTGCCGATCAACATGCTGGTCAAGGTCAAGGGCACGCCGCTGGAAAACGAAGAGGATGTTGATCCCTTTGATTTTATCCGCACCCTGGCCGTAGCGCGCATCATGATGCCCAAGTCCCATGTGCGTCTGTCTGCAGGTCGCGAACAGATGAACGAGCAGACCCAGGCCCTGGCATTTTTCGCTGGCGCCAACTCGATCTTCTACGGTGACCGGCTGCTGACCACCTCCAATCCGCAGGCCGAGAAAGACATGCGTCTGTTCGAGCGTCTGGGCATCAAGCCCGAAGAGCGCCAGGAGCACGACGACGAAGTGCACCAGGCCGCGATCGAGCAAGCCCTGGTCGAGCAGCGTGATAGCGAAATGTTTGTTAACGCGGCAGGCTGATAAACAGCAGCCGCAAGCTTCAAGCTTCAAGTGACAAGCTGCGGGTGCTCTCGGCACCCTCAGGGTGTCCCCGATCAATTCGACTATCAGTGCGCACGGTCAGCTTGCTGCTTGAAGCTTGCCGCTTGCAGCTGTGTGAGCCATATGTCCTTCGACCTGTCGTCCCGTCTTGCCGAGCGCCGTGCCGCTCACCTGTATCGTCAGCGTCCGCTGCTCGAGTCGCCCCAGGGCGTTAGGGTGACGGTGGACGGGCAGGCATTATTGGCATTTTGTAGTAACGATTACCTGGGGCTGGCCAACCACCCGGAAGTGATCGATGCATTCACCCGGGGTGCGCGCCAGTGGGGTGTCGGTGGCGGCGCCTCGCATCTGGTGGTCGGTCACAGCGAACCACATCATCAGCTGGAAGAAGCCCTGGCGCACTTTACCGGTCGGCCGCGAGCACTGCTGATGTCCAGCGGTTATATGGCCAATATCGGCGCGGTGACGGCGCTGGTCGGCAAGGGCGATACCATTTTGCAGGACCGTCTCAATCACGCATCTCTCCTGGATGCGGGCCTGCTCAGTGGCGCGCGGTTCTCGCGTTATCTGCACAATGACCCGGTCAGCCTGGCATCCCGGCTGGAAAAGGCCGTGGGAAATACGCTGGTTGTGACTGACGGGGTGTTCAGTATGGACGGCGATCTTGCCGACCTGCCTTCCCTGTGTGCGACCGCACGAGCCAAGGATGCCTGGGTCATGGTGGATGATGCCCACGGTTTCGGCTGCCTGGGCAGGAACGGCGGCGGCATTGTCGAGCATTTCGGCCTGGGCATGGGGGATGTCCCGGTATTGATAGGTACCTTGGGCAAGGGTTTTGGTACCGCGGGCGCCTTTATTGCTGGCAGTGAGGAGTTGATCGAGACATTGATTCAATTCGCCCGACCATACATATACACCACTAGCCAGCCACCCGCAGTGGCATGCGCCACACTGGCCAGTCTGCAGTTGCTGCGCGATGAACACTGGCGCCGCGATCACCTGCAGCAACTGATTACACAGTTTCGCGCCGGCGTTGCCGAGCTCGGGCTGGAGCTGATGGACAGCCCTAGCCCCATTCAGCCTATTCTGGTGGGTAGCAGCGCCCGCGCGCTGGCATTGTCTGCCGCGCTGCGTGAGCAGGGGATTCTGGTTACCGCGATTCGTCCGCCGACTGTACCCCAAGGCACCGCCAGATTGCGCGTCACCCTGTGCGCCGCTCATAGCGAGGATGACGTGGGGCAACTGATAGCCGCCCTGAAGCATGCGCTGACCAAACTGCCGGAGCAGACACATGACTGATATCAGCTTGCTGCCTGGCTGGGCGATGGCCCCAACAACAATGCAGTCGCTGCGTGATGCCCTGCTGGAGCGCTTGCCAGCCAGCCGAGTGGGGTGTCATGCGCTGCCAGCAATCCAGCTTTCCAGCATGGAGCCGGATTTGACCGCGCTGGCTGAGAGCCTGAAGCCGGGCGTGCTGGTTGGCTGGTCACTCGGAGGCATGCTCGCACTACAGCTGCAGCGTCGTTTTCCCGAGCGCTTCAGCGCGGTAGTTACTATCGCCACTAATGCCTGTTTTGTCGCGAGAGCCGACTGGCCGACCGCGATGCCGTCTGACACTTTCAAGCAGTTCTTCGCGGATATGCGCAGCGAGCCAGAGAAAACGCTGAAGCGTTTCGCACTGTTGGTGACGCAAGGCAGTGCGCAGCGTCGCAGTCTGGGTAAGTTGCTGGAGTGGGACCGAGCCGATCACCAGCAACGCCTCAATGGTCTGGCGTTACTGGCGGTTGTGGACAATCGTGTGCCGCTATCGCGCAGTGTAGCGCCGATGCTGCATTGCCTGGGCGCTAACGATGCTCTGGTGCCCGCTGATGCGGCTGGGCCGCTGGAACGCCTGGCTGAGCCAGGCGTGGCGCGGGTGGTTGTACATCCAGAGGCCAGCCATGCGATCGTGCTCGAGCAACCCCTCTGGCTGGCCGATCAGATCGCCGGTTTCCTGGAGACCGCCAATGTCTGAGACAGCGATAGACAAGCAACGGGTCGCGGATTCATTCAGTCGCGCCGCAGCTACTTACGATCAGGCGGCAGCCTTTCAGCGGAGTGCGGGGAGTAACCTGCTGGCACGCATACCCGCCCAGCTGCAGGCGCATGAGATCGTTGATCTGGGTGCGGGCACGGGTTATTTCACCCGAGCTCTGACGCAGCGTTTTGCGGTTGCCGCAGCAGGTCTGGATCTGGCCGAGGGCATGCTACGTTTTGCCCGCCAGTGCAATGGTTCCGAACATGCCCTGCTCGACAGGCAACCGCGCTGGGTAGTGGCTGATGCAGAGGCTCTTCCTCTGCGCCCGGCCTCCCAGGATCTGATTTTTTCCAGTCTGGCGCTGCAGTGGTGTCCCGACCTTGCGCGGGCAATCGCAGAAGCGCGGCAGGCGCTGCGCCCGGGCGGTTGTCTTGCTTTTAACACTCTGGTTGAAGGGACGTTGTTCGAGTTGCAACGTGCCTGGCAGTCGGTGGATGCTTTCGTGCACGTCAACCGATTTATGCCTTCTGACGAGCTTCGACAGATTCTGGCCGCATCCGGTTTTTCGCATTGGCGTTGTGACTTAGAGACCCACGTGCTGCGGTATGGCCAGCTAGGCGAACTGACCCGCGAGCTCAAGGCATTGGGCGCGCACAATATCAATCAGGGCAGGCCGGGAGGCCTCACCGGGCGCGCGCGACTGCGCGCTCTGACCCAGGCTTATGAAGCGTTCCGCCAACCCGAAGGGCTGCCCGCTACCTATCAGGTCGCGCAAATTCTCATGTTCAAGGAGTCATGACATGCTCAAGCGTTATTTTGTGACTGGCACCGACACTGAAATCGGCAAGACCACCATCGCCTGTGGCTTGTTGTGTGCAGCTCGACGCACAGGGCTTACCACTGCAGCGGCCAAGCCTGTCGCGGCTGGCTGCGAGCGTACCAGCGAGGGCCTGCGCAATGAAGATGCCTTGGCCCTGCAGGCCCAGTGCGATCCGGCATTGGCCTACGAGCTGATCAATCCAGTCACACTGGAGGCGGCTATCGCACCGCATATTGCAGCGAATGAAGAGGGTGCGAATCTGACGGTCGAACTCCTCGCCGGTGGTTGCCTGCAGGTATTTGATCGCAAGGCCGAATTTACCCTGGTTGAGGGCGCGGGTGGCTGGCGCGTTCCTCTCAATCCGGAGCAGACCCTGGCTGATTTGGCACGCGAACTCCGGGTACCGGTCATCATGGTTGTGGGTATGCGCCTGGGCTGTATCAACCACGCTATTCTTACGGCTGAAGCGATCGCGGCGGATGGCATCGAGCTGGCCGGCTGGGTTGCAAACCAGGTGGACCCTGACATGAGTCGTCCACAGGAGAATCTGGCTACACTGAAAAAGTTGATACAGGCGCCTTATCTGGGCTATGTGCCCTGGTTGGAAGATGCTACCGCGGATCTTGTGGCGGATTTTCTGGATATAACACCGCTGGTCTGAAAGCGGTAGCGGGCCGGTATTCCAGGTAGTGGCTTTGTGCTTCAATAGCAGTGTTAACACACCAAGGAGTTATGCTCATGGCTAGTCTCGATTTGATGTCAGCCGGCATGAACAGTGTCCGTCAGGGTCAGTACCGTGCGTCGACTGCCGCAGCAGAAATTGCGCGCGTGGGCGTCCCTGCCGATCCGGCTGCCTCTCAGGCTGTACCGCTGCAGCCTGCCATCGACAAGCCCGCGGCTACTACCGCAGTGGACAGCAACCGCCCGGTCAATCTGGTAGACAGCCTGGTCGAAATGCGACAGGGTCAGCGCGAGGTCGAGGCGGGTTCTTCCGTTATCGATACTGCTTCTGAAGTGCTTGGCACTCTTCTGGACGTGAAGGCCTGATTTAATCAGGCCATTGGAACGCCCGTGAGCAGCATTGGCTCGTATTCTCCTTTTCCATCCTACATACCGCCGTCCGCTCGTGCGGAGCCCGCGCGCGGTTTTTCTGCGGGTGATCAGTTTCCCGTAGCAGTTTCCGCAGGTATGGCAACTGCCGCCCCTGGTGAGGGGGAGAATCCGCCAAGTGGACAATCTGCCGGTATCCGTAACGATCTGCCGGGTTCCCTAGTCGGAGAGGGCGGCGTTGCGAAAGAGTCGGACGATAGCTCGCAGCGCGAGGCGCAAGTTCGCCAGGAGCTGGCGAGCAGAGAAGCCAGGCTGGAAATGATCGAGCAGGCCGAGATTCAGGACCTGGCAGCCAGGGATCGTGAGGTTCGCGCCCACGAGCAGGCGCACATGGCCGTCGGTGGTCAGTACGCGGGTGGCGTCAGTTACGATTACAGTCGTGGACCCGATGGGCGTCTTTACGCGACGGGTGGTTCGGTCTCGATTGACATATCCCCTGTCTCAGGTGATCCGGCAGCGACCATCAACAAGATGCAACAGGTGCAGCGTGCCGCGCTGGCACCGGCCGAGCCCTCCGGACAGGACCGGGTAGTCGCCGCCCAGGCGGCGCAACTGATTGCCCAGGCGCGCTCAGAAATCGCTTCCAGCACCGTGGAAGCTGAACCGCGGTCTGCTGCCTCCGGGAATGAGTCCGGTGAGGCAGAAACTGATGTCATAGAGCAGCCGGATGCCGCACCGGTGGTGTCCGGCTCCCGGGAGCTGGCCACCTATCGCCAGATAGATTCCTCGTCACAGTATGCACAGGCAACCTTCAGCGCCAGCGCCTGAATCTGCCGTATCTTTCTGCTTCCCTTCCTTCGTACTTCAGCCGTTGTTTTGTGCATTGCAAGTAATGGTGCGTGGGCGCGGGCAGGTTACAAATAATTCCCGGGCCAGCGGATGACTGGGGCTTGACATATCTAAGGTCTAAACGTATGTTTCAAACGTCTGTTTGAATCAGCACCTAGTCCGCAGCCAACAGCTGCTCTTGAATCCCGTTTCAACCGTTGAGGTCAAGTACCATGCCAGATTACAAGGCTCCCCTGCGTGACATCCGCTTCGTCCGTGACGAAGTCCTGGGATATGAAGAACACTACAAGAGCCTGCCCGGCTGCGAAGACGCGACGCCGGACATGGTTAACGCCATTCTCGAAGAGGGCGCCAAATTCTGTGAGCAGGTGATTGCCCCCCTGAATCGCGTGGGCGATACCGAGGGCTGTACCTGGAGCGCGGAGGGCGTCAAGACCCCGACCGGTTTCAAGGAAGCCTACGCTCAGTACGTTGAAGGCGGCTGGCCTAGTCTGGCCCATGATGTTGATCATGGCGGCCAGGGTCTGCCCGAGTCACTGGGTCTGGCAGTCAGCGAAATGGTTGGTCAGGCAAACTGGTCCTGGGGTATGTACCCTGGCCTGTCACATGGTTGCATGAACACCATCGCGCAGCACGGCACTGACGAGCACAAGCACACTTACCTGACCAAGCTTGTTTCTGGTCAGTGGACAGGCACCATGTGCCTGACCGAATCCCATTGTGGAACGGATCTGGGCATGCTGCGTACCAAGGCAGAGCCCCAGGCTGACGGAAGCTACAAGCTCAGCGGTACCAAGATCTTCATCTCTTCCGGTGAGCACGACATGGCCGAGAATATCGTCCACATCGTTCTGGCCCGCCTGCCCGACGCACCGGCTGGCACCAAGGGTATCTCGCTGTTTATCGTTCCCAAGTTCCTGCCTGACGCGAATGGCGAGAAGGGTGAGCGTAACGGCGTGAACTGCGGTTCCCTTGAGCACAAGATGGGTATCCACGGTAACGCTACCTGCGTGATGAACTTTGACGGCGCTACCGGCTTTTTGATCGGGCCACCGAACAAGGGTCTGAACGCCATGTTCACCTTTATGAACACTGCCCGCCTGGGTACTGCTCTGCAGGGGCTGGCCCATGCTGAAGTCGGCTTCCAGGGTGGCATCCAGTACGCCCGTGATCGTCTGCAGATGCGTTCGCTGACTGGTCCGAAGGCGCCTGAGAAGGCGGCTGACCCGATCATCGTGCACCCTGATGTACGTCGTATGCTATTGACCATGAAGGCCTTTGCCGAAGGCAGCCGCGCCATGGTGTACTTCACTGCCCAGCAGGTGGACATCGTCAAGAACAGCCAGGACGAAGCACAGAAGAAGCAAGCTGACGCGCTCTTGGCCTTCCTGACTCCTATCGCCAAGGCGTTCATGACTGAAGTCGGTTTTGAAGCGGCTAACCATGGCGTACAGATCTACGGTGGCCACGGTTTCATCGCCGAGTGGGGCATGGAGCAGAACGTGCGTGATGCCCGTATCTCCATGCTGTATGAAGGCACTACCGGTATTCAGGCACTGGACCTGCTGGGTCGCAAGGTACTGATGACCCAGGGCGAAGCGCTCAAGTGCTTCACCAAGATCGTGCACAAGTTCTGTCAAACCGAAGAAGGCAACGAAGCTATTTCCGAGTTTGTAGCGCCGCTTAACGCGTTGAACAAGGAATGGGGCGAGCTGACCATGAAGATCGGCATGGCAGCGATGAAGGACCGTGAGATGGTTGGCGCGGCATCTGTCGATTATTGCATGTATTCCGGTTACGCCTGTCTGGCCTACTTCTGGGCTGACATGGCTCGGGTTGCTGCAGCCAAGCTGGCTGAAGGCACCTCCGATGCCGCTTTCTACCAGGCCAAGCTGCAGACTGCGCGTTTCTACTTCCAGCGCATCTTGCCGCGTACCCGCACGCATGTAGATGCGATGCTGTCGGGTGCTGACAACCTGATGGATATGCCGGAAGAGAACTTCGCACTGGGCTATTGATAGATCTGGAGGGATAGATCTGGCCGGATAAGTCCTGCCGGGTTGACCCGATTGGCAAGATAGAAGGCCGCTCCCGAAAGGGCGCGGCCTTTTTTTGCGTGCGGCGCGGAGGTGAGTGGCTCAGAGGTCCTGTTCGACGGTCTCGCGCACCAGTTTGAAAATCTTCCGCGATGCCGCTGGTGGTTTGTTCTCGGCAGCTTCCTTGGCGGCCTGGCGTATCAGCTGGCGTAATTGCTGACGATCAGTCTGAGGGTAGGCAGCCATGAACGCTTCCTGGTCCTCGGCATTACCTGTGAGTAGCCGGTCACGCCAACGTTCGATCTGATGGAAATGTTGGGCATGGGCTTGGCTGCTGCTGTCGAGCCGATCCAGATAAGCGCGAATGGCATCGATATCCTGATCGGGCATCTGTTTGCCAACAAAGCTCAAATGCCGTTTCAGCGCACCGCGGGCGGTGTGACGCGGCGCCTCTTCCAGAGCGGCGAGCAGTTTGTCGGTCAGGTTAAGCTTGGCCAACTGGGCAGGTTTGAGGTCAATCAGTCGGCGCCCAAGGGCGCGCAGCTCATCGCGCTCACGTTTGAGCTGCGATCTGCTGACGCCCTCGTCATCCTGTTCCTCGTCGTAGAAGTCTGTCATGGTCACCTCGTTGCGGCCCGCCTCTGGTTACTACATGCGGTTACTTTTCAATGCGCCATGATACCCGTTCACAGCGGGGCTGTCCGCGGTACAATGCCCGCCTGAGAGGAGATTACATGACCGATTACCAGCCCACCCGACAGGAAGATCCCCATGCGCTGCGCCAGGATACCCTGCGTCAGGAACTAGAACAGCGAGTTGCCTTTATTCTTGAAGAGTCACGTCGCCAGGGTGCGACTGCCTGTGAGGTAGGCGTAAGCCAGAACACCGGACTGTCGGTTGCGGTGCGTCAGGGCGAAGTGGAAACCGTCGAATTCAATCGCGACCAGGGTTTTGCGATCAGTCTTCACGTTGGGCAGCGCAAGGGCTCGGCTAGCACTTCCGATACCTCCGACGAGGCGATCAGTGCGGCGATCAAGGCAGCCCTGGGTATTGCCCAGCATGCTTCAGAAGACAGCTTTGCAGGTCTCGCTGATCCTGAGCTTATGGCCCAAGACCTGCCTGACCTGGACCTGTACCACCCCTGGAATCTGGACGCCAGCGAGGCCATCGAGCGAGCGCTTGCCTGCGAGGCTGCTGCCCTGGAAACCGACCCTCGGCTCACCAGCGACAGCGCTAACGTGAGCACTCAGAAGGGTTGCCGTGTCTATGGCAACAGCAACGGTTTTATCGGTAGTTCCATGGGTACCCGGCACAGTGCTTCTGCAGTGATGATTGTCGCGTCCGACCAGGGCATGCAGCGCGATTACTGGTACGACGTAGACCGTCAGGCGGGCAATCTGCCGAGTCCGCAAGCGCTTGGACGCAAGGCCGCGCAACGCACGCTGGCTCGGCTCGGCTCAAGACCGATCAAAACGGCCAAGGTCCCGGTATTGTTCGCCGCGGACCAGGCTGCAGGCCTGCTGGGGCACCTGATTGGCGCGATCGCCGGCGGCGCGGTTTATCGTCAGTCCACCTTTTTACTTGATGCATTGGGTCAGCCTATCTTCCCAACCTGGGTGAGCATTGATGAGCGGCCCTATATGCCGCGTGCACTTGGCAGCTCGACGTTCGATGGCGATGGTCTGGCCACCCGCGAGCAGGCATTTGTCGATCAGGGCAGGTTGATCAGTTGGGTACTCAGCACCTACTCCGGCCGCAAGCTTGGACTGCCCAGTACCGCTAACGCTGGTGGCGTACATAATTTGCACATCACCAGTAACGCTGGCGATCTCGAAGCTTTGCTGCAGGAGATGGGTACGGGGCTGCTGGTCACCGAACTGATGGGGCAGGGCGTCAATGGCGTTACCGGAGACTATTCTCGCGGAGCCGGTGGGTTCTGGGTGGAGAATGGCCAGATTCAGCACCCGGTTCAGGAAGTGACCATAGCTGGCAACCTGAAGGATATGTTCGCTAATCTGCGTTGTGTGGGATCGGACATCGAGCGACGCGGGAATAATCTGACCGGGAGCTGGCTGGTGGACGGGATGACGGTGGGAGGGGAGTAAAGCAGCGGCAAGCGGCAAGCTACAAGCTACAAGCGGCAAGCGGGAGTCTGGCTGAGTTGAGGTTCAGGTTTGTATCGAAAGAATCCGCCTGGATTCCCGCCGAGGGTATGACGGAATCAGTTGGGTGCTGAAGACAATGGAGCAGGTGTTGCAGGGAGCGCACCATTAGAGTTAACAGGCCGCAGCGTGGCTTTGGCTTTGGCTTTTAGCTTGAGGCTTGCCGCTTGTAGCTTGCCGCTTGAGCCTAGCGGCTTGCCGCTTTCACTCCCCCTCTTCGAAATAATCCTCAATCAATGCCAGCAGTTCCTGCATCGCCTGTTCAGCGTCGTCACCTTGGCAGGTGATGCAGACTTCGCTGCCCTTGCCGGCTGCCAGCATCATGACCTGCATGATGCTTTTGCCATTGACCTGATCTTCTTCTGTTGAGCCGATACGTACTTCACAGCCGTGTCGATTGGCTACGCCAACGAACTTGGCTGCAGCTCGGGCATGCAGGCCGAGCTTGTTGATAATCAGCGTGCGCCTGGTGAGCATGGTCAGGGAATATCCCTGTGGCGGATAAGCATGTTGGCTGTTTTGCTGCCCAGAGCCTGCAAAAGTCGTTCGGCAATATAGACCGAACGGTGGTGCCCTCCGGTGCAGCCAATCGCAATGGTCATGTAGCTGCGTTCACCAGCGGCGTAGCGCGGCAGCCACTTGCTCAGAAATCGATGTATGTCCTCGAACATTTCCTGGGCGTCGGGTTGGGCGTCGAGAAAGTCGCGAACAGGTTGATCCTTGCCGGAGAACTGCCTCAGTTCGGGTTTCCAGTAAGGGTTGGGCAGGCATCGCACATCAAACACCAGATCCGCATCAACGGGTACGCCCCGCTTGAATCCGAAGGACTGGATCAGAACGGACGGCGCACTACCCTGGCTACCCAGCAGACGCTGCTTCAGGGTGTCGCGTAGCTGGTAGAGATTGAGATGGCTGGTATCGATCTTCAGGTTGGCTAGGTCGATGATAGGCTCAAGCAGACGGAGCTCGGCCGCTATTGCTTCGGCCAGGGAGTGGCTCTGGTCGGTGAGCGGATGCTTGCGGCGGGTCTCTGAAAAACGCTTGATCAGCACTTCATCGGTGGCAGCAAGAAAAATCACGTCACAGGTAATGCCACTATCACGTACCTGCGCCAACAGCTCGGGAAACCGCTGCAAGTCACTGCGCAGATTTCTTGCATCGATGCTGATGGCGACCTTGGGTAATTGCATGCCTGATTTGTTGGCCTGCCGTGCCAGGTCTGGCAGCAGCCCCGCGGGTAGATTGTCGATGCAATAAAACCCGTTATCTTCCAGCAGGTGCAGCGCGGTACTTTTGCCGGACCCGGAACGACCACTGACTACAACAAGATGCATGGCGCTCAGGTATCCGAGTCTGTAACGGTCATGATGCGATAAAGCTCATCGGCATCGTCCGCTTCGCGCAAGGCTTCACGCAGGCTAGCCTGGTCAAGCTTTTCGGCAAGCATCTTGAGTATCTGTAAATGCTGTTCGGTGGCTTCCTGTGGGACCAGCAGCACAAAGATAAGGTCCACCGGTTCTCCGTCCAGTGCATCAAAATCAATTTTCGATTGCAGCTGGAACAGCGCGCCTACCGGTTTATGGCAATCCTCCAGCCGACAGTGGGGTATGGCTATACCGTTACCAAAACCGGTTGAGCCAAGTTTCTCCCTGGCTATCAGGTTCTGGTAAATGCTGTCGGGATCAAGATGACTATGTTGGGCGATCATCTTGCCGATCAGCTCGAGCATCTTTTTCTTGGAGCCCCCCTGCACACCGGCAAAGGTGCGCTGGGGGGTCAGTATGTGATCAATTTGCATGGGTTTTGGCTACGGTTGCCTTAGCGGTTAGCGGTCGTTGACGCCTTGCTGGCGATTGAGGTTTTTTTCCTTGTGCTTTATCAGCTGCCGATCAAGTTTGTCGGTCATCAGGTCAATGGCGGCGTACATGTCTGTGTGCTCTGCGTTGGCGACTACCTCGCCGCCGGCTACATGCAGGATAGCTTCAGCTTTCTGTCGGAAGTTCTCGACTTCGAGTATGACCTGAACATTGGTAATCTTGTCGAAATGTCGCTCCAGGCGGGACATTTTCTCGTTCACGTAATTGCGCAGTGGATCGGTAATGTCGAGCTGATGACCGCTTAGGTTCAGTTGCATATGACTTCTCCTGATTGGCTTGATGAAGCAGGGAAACGAAGTCGATTCCCCATAATGCCGTATTTCGTGCTCTGCGTATCAGGCCCGCCGGTCAGACAATCCGCTTACGTTCGCTCGACGGAGCGATATTGAGCGATTCGCGGTACTTGGCGATGGTACGACGGGCTACATCAATTCCCTGCTCTTCCAGTAAACCAGCGATCTTGCTGTCGCTCAATGGTTTCTTCGGGTTTTCTGTCGAGACCAGTTTCTTGATCAGCGCGCGGATCGCCGTGGAGGAAAATTCGCCGCCTTCAGAGGTGCCGACATGGCTGGAAAAAAAGTACTTAAGCTCGAAGATACCCCGAGGCGTGTGCATGAATTTCTGCGTAGTTACCCGCGAGATCGTTGATTCATGCATACCTACGGCTTCGGCTATGTCGTGCAGCACCAGGGGCTTCATTGCTTCTTCACCGTACTCGAGAAACTCGCGCTGGTGCTCGACAATCTGAGTGGCCACTTTCATCAATGTTTCGTTGCGGCTTTGCAGGCTCTTAATGAACCAGCGTGCTTCCTGCAGGTTATTGCGCAGGTAGGTGTTGTCTGTGCTGGAGTCGGCACGCCGTACCATGGAGGCGTATTGGCTGTTGACCCGGATCTTGGGAACAGATTCCTGATTCAGCTCGACAATCCAGCGGTTGCTGTCGCGGCGCACAATAACATCGGGGATCACATATTCGGGTTCACCCGAAGCTATTTCCGAGCCGGGGCGGGGGTTGAGCGTCTGGATCAACGCGATAACGCGACCCAGCTGGTCTTCCTTGAGCCGTGTGCGACGCATCAGCTGACTGAAATCGCGACTGCCAAGCAAGCCCAGATGATCGCGCACGACCTTCTGTGCCTGCTCCAGCAGCGGGGTGTCGGCCGGCAGCTGGCGCAGTTGCAGCAGCAGGCACTCGCTCAGATCACGTGCCCCTACACCCACGGGTTCGAACTGCTGGATTCGGTGCAGCACCATTTCGATTTCGTCGAGCTCCACTTCGCGCTCCGGGTCGATGGAGGCAAGGATCTCTTCGAGAGACTCCTCCAGATAGCCGTCTGCATTGATTGCATCAATGATCGATAGTGCAATGAGCTGGTCGGTTTCCGAAAGAGGAATCAGGTTCAGCTGCCATTCCAGGTGGCTTTGCAGCGTTTCACCGGTACCGGTGCGGGAAGTGAAATCCCAGTCATCATCATCGCCGCTGGGGAGCGAGCTTGCCGATGTCTGATAGACATCTTCCCACTGGGTATCTACGGGCAAATCGCTAGGAATCTGTTCATTCCAGTTGCCTTCCTCGGCGGCCTGGGAGTGCTGATCAATGGCGTCCATTTCAACCGGCTCGGGTACGGAGACGGCGGGGGCATCGTCGTTGTCGGCTCCATCTGATCCCGAGCCGCCATGATCATCGTCAGCCTCGTCAGCCATTTCCAGCATCGGATTAGCTTCAAGGGCCTCCTGAACCTCCTGTTGGAGGTCGAGACTCGACAGTTGGAGCAGTCTGATGGCCTGCTGCAGCTGCGGCGTCATGGTCAGCTGCTGCCCCATCTTGAGGACGAGCGTAGGTTTCATTATCGGACGTATTACCTTATGCGCTATTACTGGCGTTGGTGCGAGGCTGGCCTGAGGCTAGCATGCCTGAATCGACCCTGTTTTTATAGCCGGAACTCTTGGCCCAGATACACATCCTTGACCAGCTGATTGTCGAGTACGGCCTGCGCGTTTCCCTCGGCGATAATATGCCCATCGCTGACGATGTAGGCCTTGTCGCAGATGTCGAGTGTCTCGCGCACATTGTGATCGGTGATCAGCACGCCAATGCCCTTGTCCCTGAGATGCTGAATGATCTGTTTTATATCGTTTACCGAGATCGGATCCACACCGGCAAAGGGCTCATCGAGCAGAATGAACTTGGGGTCACTTGCCAGCGCGCGAGCTATCTCAGCACGACGGCGCTCGCCGCCGGACAGACTCATGCCCTTGCTGTCGGCCAGATGATGGATATGAAATTCGTGCATCAGGGAGCTCAGCTTGTCGAGCCGGCCCTGCCGGTCCAGATCCTTGCGAGTCTGGAGTATCGCCATGATATTGTCGGCCACACTCAGCTTGCGGAAAATGGATGCCTCCTGGGGGAGGTAGCCGATGCCCTGGCGAGCCCGTCCATGCATGGGCAGATGGGTGACGTCGAGGCCGTCTACCAGTATGTGACCATGGTCGGCCTTCACCAGCCCGACAATCATGTAGAAGCAGGTGGTCTTGCCAGCGCCATTAGGGCCAAGCAGGCCAACTACTTCGCCACTGCGGATGGACAGGGACACATCCTCAACGACCTTTCTCGTCTTGTAGGCCTTGGCCAGATGGCGTGCTTCGAGGACGGTTGCAGCAGATTCGGTCATGGCGGGCCCGGTCATGGATTGGCGGCTTCATCGCGTTGGCGGGGCTGGATCACGATTTCGATGCGCCCCGGTTCGCCCGAGTCACCCGCCGCCGGTCGTCCCGCGTCTACCACCTGTTCATTGATGTCGTAGCTGACGAAGTCACCCTGAAAGGTGTTGCCGCGCTGCTCCAGGCGTGCCTGGTCGATCAGTACTACGCGTTCGCTGTCGGCAAAGTACTCGATGGTCTGCGCGCGGGCGTTCACTTCGCCGTCGTTTTCGCCGGGGGTCTGAGTGTAGGTAGCGGGGTTTCCCGTGCTGGTGATCTTGCTCACCGCACCGGCACTGTCGGTAGCCAGCGTGACCTGGTTTCCAGTGAGGCGCATGCTGCCCTGGGTAATAATGACGTTGCCCCGGTAGACCGCAGTGTTGCGGCGCTCATCCAGGGTGGCACTGTTGGCCTGGATTCGGATCGGCTGGTTGCTGTCCTGAGGTAATGCCATTGCCGGCAGGCTGGCAACCAGCAGCAGTGCGACCACCGGCAGGAATTTATTGAAGCTCATGCTGACCTCGTACGTTGGACAGCAGCTCCAGGCGGCCGTCATCAAGAAAAACCTGCATGCCGTCAGCAGTGGTGACGCTGCCAGCGGTCTCGATTCTAACGCTTTGTGCCGTTTCGGCATAATCACGCTCGGGAAACAGCGTCAGAGCCTGCGTGGTCATGCGTGCCGAGGGCTCAGTGGGATCCTGCCGCTGCAGCAGTACATCGGTGTTCAATTGCACTTGATTGCCGCCTTTGGTTACGGCGCCCTGTTGCGCCTGCAGCAACCAGGGGTGCTCTTCGCCGGGGCGATAGTACAACAGGTTTGGCTGTTCAAGCTGCGTACTGTCATCGGTGCGTTGATGCGTTGCCCGGGTGCTACGCAGCTGGTATGCCGGTGTCCCCTGTCCGTTGAACATGAGTATCTGCGTATTTTCCATGAAAAAATCCGGTTGCAGCGGGTCGGTCACCAGCGGCTCCTGGTCGAAGGAGGAGGGCCGAATATTGAAATACCCCACGGCCAGTGCCAGGGCTACTGCCAGGCCTATCAGTCCGGCAGTGCGTAAGTAGCGTGGGATAGCAAACATCAGAGATAAGCCTCGCGTGCTTTGCCAAGTGTGCCCTGCGCGCCCATTATCATTTCGCAGAATTCCCGGGCTGCTCCAGCGCCGCCTGCTGCACGGGTGACGCAATGGGCCTGCTCGCGCACAAAGCTGTCAGCCGTGGCCACCGCCACACCCAGTCCGACGCGGCGCATGACCGGAAGGTCTGGAAGATCATCGCCCAGGAAAGCGATCTGCTCGAGCTCGAAGGGCAATATCTCGCGTAGCTCGGCAAGTGCGTTGAGTTTGTCTTCGCGCCCCTGAATCAAATGCTTGATGCCCAGATTTGCTGCGCGGTTTTCCACCAGCGGTGACTTGCGACCACTGATAATCGCCACTTCAACGCCCGAAGCCATCAGCATCTTGATGCCGTGGCCGTCCAGGGTATTGAAGGATTTGAATTCGGTGCCGTCAGGCATGAAGAACAACCGGCCATCGGTAAGCACTCCATCGACATCGAAAATCGCCAGTCGGATGCCGGCTGCGCGGCGGCTCAGGTCAGCACTCATGCCTGATTCGATCGAGCTCATACTACCCCCGCGCGCAACAGGTCGTGCATATTCAATGCGCCCACCGGTCGGCCATCCGGGTCAACTACAAAAAGCCCGTTGATCTTGGCGTCTTCCATGATCTTCAATGCCTCGGCAGCAAGGGCGCCCTGGCTCACTGTCTTGCACTGCGGGGTCATCACCAGGGAGATGCTCGAGGTGTGGATATCCAGGTTCTGATCCAGTGTGCGACGCAGGTCGCCGTCGGTGAATATGCCAGCGAGCCTGCCCTGTTGATCGGTAATCCCTGTGAGACCCAGGCCCTTGCGGGTCATCTCCAGGAGCGCGTCGCGCAGTGATGTTTGCGGGGTAACCATGGGCATCCGCTCACCGTCGTGCATTATATCGTCAACCAGCAGCAGTAATCGGCGTCCCAGTGTGCCCCCGGGGTGAGAGAAGGCAAAATCCTCGGCGCTGAAGCCGCGGGCTTCGAGCAATGCAATAGCCAGGGCGTCGCCCATGACCAGCGCAGTAGTAGTACTGGATGTCGGCGCCAGATTCAACGGGCAGGCTTCCTGCTCAACACCGGTATGCAGGTTGGCCAGAGCCGCCTTGGCCAAGACCGAGTCGGGATTGCCGGTAATACTGATCAGCGGTACCCCGAGACGCTTGAGCAGCGGCAGCAATGTGACGACTTCGGCAGTGTTGCCGGAGTTGGACAAGGCGATGACCACGTCCTGCCGGGTGATCATGCCCATGTCGCCGTGACTGGCTTCGCCCGGATGCACAAAAAAAGCAGGGGAGCCAGTGCTGGCCAGAGTGGCCGCAATTTTCTTGCCTATATGTCCGGACTTGCCCATGCCGGTTACAACAATGCGTCCTGTACATGACAGCAGGGCATCACAGGCTTTGACGAAGCCCTCGTCAAGGCGCTCAAGTAGGCTGTGAACCGCGTCGCGCTCCATCTCGATGCTACGCCGCGCGGAAGCGGTAAAATCAAAATCAGGCATATGCACACTTCGTCTGTTGGCAAGCGTGAGAGTATAGCGCCTTGTCTCCTTTAACTCATCCGTTGCCAGTCTTGCCGCCGCTGTTAAGTCCGCACAAGGGTGGCATTGTGTTGGCGAATATTGCGCGGCGGTTTTATTGTGCAGCCCTCACTTGGGCTGGATACACCAAACTGTTATATTAGCGCGTTCATTTTGCCCGCCTTGCGCCGGTAGCCAGGAAGCCCGATTTTTTTATGACCGACGATTCAGAATTCATCGTTGACCTCAAACAGGTCACCTTCAAGCGCAGCGGACGCACCATTTTTGATGGTGTGGATATCCGTATTCCGCGCGGCAAGGTGACCGGGATCATGGGGCCTTCAGGCTGCGGCAAGACCACCTTGCTGCGGTTGATTGGCGCGCAGCTGCGGCCCGAAAGCGGCGCAGTACTGGTCAACGGACAGGATATTCCCAAGCTCAAACGAGGCGATCTTTTCCGCGCCCGGCAGAACATGGGCATGTTGTTTCAGAGTGGCGCGTTGTTCACAGACCTGAGTGTGTTTGAAAACGTGGCTTTTCCTTTGAGGGTGCACACCGAGCTCAGCGAGGACATGATCGGCGATATCGTCAAGCTCAAGCTGCAGGCTGTGGGTTTGCGCGGCGCGCACACATTGATGCCCGACGAGCTGTCCGGCGGAATGAAGCGGCGTGTAGCGCTGGCGCGCGCCATCGCACTCGACCCGCAATTGTTGATGTACGACGAACCCTTCGTAGGTCAGGACCCAATCTCAATGGGTGTGCTGGTGCGTCTGATCCGGTTGCTCAATGATGCGCTGGGGCTGACCAGTATTGTGGTGTCCCACGACCTGACCGAAACCGCCAGTATTGCCGACTATTTATACGTGATTGCTGATGGACAGGTATTGGGCCACGGGGCGCCGGGCGAGCTGATGGAGTCCAGTAACCCGCGCATCCGGCAGTTCATGCGCGGCGAGCCAGATGGACCGGTACCTTTCCATTATCCGGCTGACGAATTGACCAGCGATCTGTTGCAGCGGGGTGAGCATAAATGAAGACCCTCGCTGATCGCCTGGCGTTGATGGGTGCCTCCGGGCTGGACGTGATCGCAGCCATCGGCCGGTCCGGCGTGTTTCTATTCCATGCCATCACTGGTCGTTCAAACTTTGGCAGTGGCTGGAGCCTGTTCATCAAACAGCTCTATGCCGTGGGCGTACTGTCTCTGGCAATCATCATCGTATCCGGACTCTTTATCGGGATGGTGCTGGCCCTGCAGGGCTACAATATTCTCAGTACCTACGGTTCCGAGCAGGCAGTGGGGCAGATGGTAGCTTTGACCCTGCTGCGTGAACTTGGGCCGGTTGTGACTGCTCTATTGTTTGCAGGCCGTGCGGGTTCCGCGCTGACTGCCGAAATTGGCTTGATGAAAGCGACTGAGCAGTTATCCGGCCTGGAGATGATTGGCGTCGATCCGCTCAAGTATGTGATTGCGCCGCGATTGTGGGCTGGCTTCGTGTCCATGCCACTGCTGGCAATGATCTTCTGCGTTGTCGGGATTTGGGGCGGAGCCATGGTTGCGGTCGACTGGCTCGGCGTTTATTCAGGCTCATACTGGGCCAATATGCAAAACTCCGTGGAGTTTGGCAGCGATATCATCAACGGCCTCATAAAGGCAGTGGCCTTCGCGTTTGTGGTTACCTGGATCGCGGTATTCCAGGGTTATGATTGCGAGCCCACCTCGGAAGGTATCAGCCGGGCAACCACCCGTACCGTTGTTTATGCCTCCCTTGCCGTACTCGGCCTGGACTTTATCCTCACAGCTTTGATGTTCTGATCAGCAAGGAAACCGAACATGCGTACCCGTACTTTAGAGTTGACCGTCGGCCTGTTCATACTGGTTGGCATCATGGCACTGCTGGTTCTGGCGCTGCGGGTCAGCGGGCTGAGCGTCAGCCCGGGAGCTGATACCTATAAGGTTCATGCCCATTTTGACAATATTGCCGGCCTGACTCCCCGTGCCAAGGTCACCATGTCCGGTGTAACCATCGGCCAGGTGACGGCCATCGAGTTCGACAAGACCCGTTACACAGCGCGGGTCGAAATGGCGATCGACGGCAGCGTCAACACCTTGCCTTCTGATAGTGCAGCCTCGATCCTTACAGCGGGTTTGCTCGGTGAAAAATATGTCGGCATCAGCGTGGGTGGTGAGGACACCATGCTCAAGGATGGCGATCGAATTGTGGACACTCAATCGGCACTGGTACTGGAAGAGCTGATTGGTCGTTTCCTCCTCAGCACCGTCAGTAAAGAAGACTAATACGGAGAATGATTATGCGAGCCATGTTCAAAGCACTGCTGGTACTGGCCCTTGCTGCTCCGCTTGCGGTGCACGCGGCGCTTACGCCCCATGAAGTGGTCGAAGACACTTCCGTACGGGTAATGGAAGTTCTGGACGCCAACCGCGAGACCTACAAACAGGACACGGACGCCTTCCTTGACGGACTCAACGAGATCATGAATCCGGTGGTCGACTTCCGTGGGATTGCGCGCAGCGTGATGACGGTGCGTTACAGCGGCCGTGCTACCGACGAGCAGATGGACCGCTTTATCGAGACTTTCAAGCGCAGCATGGTGCAGTTTTACGGTAACGCCCTGCTGGAATTCGATAGCGGTATGATCAAGGTGTTGCCACCCACAGGTCGGGGCAAATACGGTGATGACCGCACTAGTGTCGACATGGAGATTCGTACCTCCAATGGCATGGTATACCCCGTTACCTACACCATGGTTCTTATTGACGACCAGTGGAAGGTGCGCAACGTCATAGTGGAAGGTATCAACATGGGCTTGCTGTTCCGTGATCAGTTCGCCCAGGCAATGCAGTCCCACCGTGGCGATCTGGATGCCGTTATCGACAATTGGGGGACCGTGGTTGCCCAGTCCGCCAAGACAGTAGAAAAAGAGGTAGAGAATTGAGCGCCAGTATTGTCAGTGACAACAACGGCCTGATTCGGCTCGAGGGTGTGTTGGACTTTACCACTGCGGTGAGTCTGCGCTCCGATATCGAGGAGGCAGTCAAGGCACAGTCCAGCGATATTACACTTGATTTTGCCGGCGTCACCTTGACCAACAGCGTCGGACTGTCACTCATACTGGTTGCTGCGCGGGCCCTGGAAGGGCGTGAAGGCAGCCTGCGTTTACAGAGTGTGCCCGACGGACTACGGAGTATTGCCCGGGTCTGCGAGCTGGAAGACTGGCTGGGCACACTGACAGTCTGAAAATTATTTTTTAACGGATGGGAAATACATGCAGTCCGAACAGGTTAAACAATTGATAGAGCCGCAATTGCCCGACACTGAAGTGCTGGTGGAAGGCGAGGGCTGCAATTTTCAGCTGAATGTGATCAGCGATACCCTGGCGGCAATGAGTCCGGTCAAGCGTCAACAGCAGATCTACGCGCTACTGGGTGACCAGATAGCGGATGGCAGCATTCATGCCGTCACCATGAAATTCTTTACCCGTGACGCCTGGAATCAGCGCGCCTGAAGCGGTAACACGTCAAAGCCACACTTACCTGGCGTCCTGCGCCTGACAAGAGAACATATTGCACATGGACAAACTGCTCATCACCGGCGGCAACCGCCTGGATGGAGAAATCCGCATTTCCGGGGCAAAAAACTCCGCGCTGCCCATTCTGGCAGCCACCCTGCTCGCGGACGGACCGGTGACAGTCTGTAATTTGCCGCACCTGCATGACATCACCACCATGATCGAGCTCTTTGGCCGCATGGGTGTTGAGCCGGTGTTGGACGAGCGGATGAATGTGGCGGTTGACCCAACACGCATCACCACGCTGGTTGCGCCCTACGAACTGGTCAAGACCATGCGTGCGTCCATCCTGGTGCTGGGTCCAATGGTGGCGCACTTCGGCTATGCCGAGGTGGCCTTGCCCGGTGGTTGTGCCATCGGTTCACGCCCGGTTGACCTGCACATTCGCGGTCTTGAGGCCATGGGCGCCGAAATTACCGTGGAAGAGGGCTATATCAAGGCCCGCGCGCCCGAAGGCGGCTTGCGCGGCGCACATTTTTTCTTTGATGTGGTCTCGGTAACCGGTACTGAAAACATTCTGATGGCCGCCACCCTGGCCAACGGCCGCACCATACTGGAAAACGCCGCCCGTGAACCCGAAGTGGTGGATCTGGCCGAATGCCTGATCGCCATGGGCGCGAAAATTTCCGGTCACGGCACCGACACCATCACCATCGACGGAGTGAAAAGCCTGCACGGTGCGCGATACTCGGTGATGCCTGACCGCATCGAGACCGGTACCTATCTGGTCGCTGCGGCGGCAACAGGCGGGCGCATCAAGCTCAAGGATACCGACCCGACCATTCTCGAAGCGGTTTTGCTCAAGCTGGTTGAGGCCGGCGCCCAGATTGATACCGGCAAGAACTGGATATCTCTGGACATGAAAGGTAACCGGCCAAAGGCAGTCAATCTGCGTACTGCCCCCTATCCGGCATTTCCGACGGACATGCAGGCTCAGTTCATTGCCATGAATGCGGTGGCTGAAGGCACTTCGACAGTCATAGAAACGGTGTTCGAAAACCGCTTTATGCACGTGCAGGAAATGAACCGTATGGGAGCTCACATCACCATCGAGGGCAATACTGCAATCGTTACCGGTGTAGAAAAGCTCAAGGGTGCGCCTGTCATGGCCACCGACCTGCGCGCATCGGCCAGTCTGGTTATCGCTGGTCTGGTTGCCGAGGGCGAAACCCTGGTCGACCGGATTTATCACATCGACCGCGGTTACGAATGTATCGAGGAAAAGTTGCAGATGCTTGGCGGTATAATCCGCCGCGTCTCCTGAGCCAAACAAGGGATCACGCATGACCCAGAGTCTGACTATCGCCCTGTCCAAGGGTCGCATTCTTGACGATACGCTGCCGCTGCTGAAGCTGGCTGGCATCGAGCCGCTCGAGGATCTGGACAAAAGTCGCAAACTGATTTTCGAAACCACTGATCCTGATGTGCGTTTGCTGATCATCCGCGCCACCGATGTGCCGACCTATGTGGAGCTGGGTGCAGCGGACATGGGCGTGGCTGGCAAGGATGTGCTGATGGAATATGGCAGTCAGGGGCTCTATGAGCCACTGGACCTGAAAATTGCCAATTGCCGACTGATGACTGCCGGGCCGGTGAATACCCCAGAGCCCAAGGGGCGTCTGCGGGTGGCCACCAAGTTCGTCAACGTGGCGCGTCGCTACTACGCCGAACAAGGCCGTCAGGTCGAGGTCATCAAACTGTACGGCTCCATGGAGCTCGCACCTCTGGTTGGTCTGGCAGACAAGATCATCGACGTGGTCGACACCGGCAACACCCTGCGGGCCAACGGCCTCGAGGCGCAGGAACTGATTGCCACCATCAGCTCCAGGCTGGTGGTCAACAAGGCCGCAATGAAAATGAAGCACGCCCGGATCAAGGCACTGATTGAATTGCTGGCTGCTGCGGTAGAGCAGCGCTCCGCCTGAAAGCCCCTTACGAACCCACTTATTCTGAAAAGGTGAATGTGATGAATGCACCGCTGAAAATTGCCCGTCTGGACGCCAGTCAGTCTGACTTCAGCCAGCATCTCGACACGTTGCTGGCCTGGGAAGGGGTATCGGATAAAGGCGTCAACCAGCGTGTTGAAGAGATCATTGCTGCCGTGCGCGCACGGGGTGATGCTGCGCTGATCGAATATACCGCCCGTTTTGATGGGTTGGATGTCAGCTCCATGGCAGACCTGACCCTCGACCGTGCTCGGCTGGAGCTGGCGCTGGAGCGTATTACTCCAGAACAGCGAACGGCTCTCGAGTTTGCCGCCGAGCGAATTCGTGTGTATCACGAGCATCAGGTACAGCCTTCCTGGCGCTACACCGAGCCGGACGGCACCATTCTTGGCCAGCAGATTACACCGCTGGACCGCGCCGGCCTCTATGTGCCGGGTGGTAAAGCGTCTTACCCTTCGTCAGTGTTGATGAACGCGATTCCCGCCAAGGTAGCCGGTGTACGGGAAGTGGTCATGGTCGTGCCCACGCCCCGTGGCGAGATCAACGAGCTGGTGCTTGCCGCTGCTTGCCTGGCGGGCGTAGACCGCGTGTTTACCCTGGGTGGTGCTCAGGCGGTGGCGGCAATGGCCTACGGCACCGAGACCGTTCCGCGGGTGGACAAGATCGTCGGCCCAGGCAATATCTATGTAGCCACAGCCAAACGCTCGGTGTTCGGCCAGGTGGGAATCGACATGATTGCCGGCCCTTCCGAGATTCTGGTGGTGTGTGACGGTCAGACTGACCCGGACTGGATTGCGATGGATCTGTTCTCCCAGGCCGAACACGATGAGGATGCGCAGTCGATCCTGCTATCGCCGGATGCGGATTTTCTCGACGCCGTTGAAGCCAGTCTCAATCGTCTGCTTGACGGTCTTGAGCGGGCCGATATCGCCCGTGTTTCCCTGGAGAATCGCGGTGCGCTGATCAAGGTAGACAATCTGGAACACGCCTGCGAGGTGTCCAACCGCATCGCTCCAGAGCACCTGGAATTATCGGTAGCCGACCCGGAAAGCCTGTTGTCGCAGATTCGCCACGCAGGCGCCATCTTCATGGGCCGCTACACCCCCGAGGCAGTAGGCGATTATTGCGCCGGCCCGAACCACGTATTGCCTACCTCAGGCACGGCGCGCTTCTCCTCACCTCTGGGTGTCTATGACTTCCAGAAGCGCTCCTCGGTGATCTTCTGCTCACCCGAGGGTGCTTCCGAGCTGGGCAAAACAGCATCGGTACTGGCCCGCGGTGAAAGCCTGACAGCGCACGCGCGCAGTGCGGAATACCGTATAAAGCCCTAGCTGCAAGCTGCAAGCTGCAAGCTACAAGCTACAAGCCAAAAGCCAAAAGCAGCAAGCTACAAGCACCAATAACCGTTCCGACGCTCGTCGCTGCAGTATGCACGGACGGCTTGCCGCTTGAAGCTTGCAGCTTGCAGCTTGAGGCTATTTTATTGAGGATTGATCTGTGAGCCGATTCTGGAGCCCGTTCGTTGCCAGCCTGGTGCCCTATGTGCCCGGCGAGCAGCCCAAGCTGGACAATCTGGTCAAGCTGAACACCAATGAAAACCCCTACGGGCCCTCGCCCAGGGCGATTGAAGCCATTCGCGCAGTGCCTGATGACAGCCTGCGGCTTTACCCGGCGCCTGACGCCGAGGGTTTGAAGGGCGCTATCGCCGATTACTATGGCGTACAGAGCAACCAGGTATTTGTCGGCAATGGTTCAGACGAGGTGTTGGCCCATGTGTTTCATGGGCTGTTCCAGCATGGCAAGCCCTTGTTGTTCCCTGATATCAGCTACAGCTTTTATCCGGTCTACTGCGGTCTCTACGGAATACAGGCACAGACCATACCCCTGACCGACGACTTTCGGATCAATGTAGACGATTACCTGCAGCCCAATGGCGGCATTATCTTCCCCAATCCCAACGCGCCTACGGGTATTGCACTGGGGTTGAGTGCAATCGAACAGCTGCTCAAAGCCAATGCAGATTCGGTCGTGGTAGTGGATGAAGCCTACGTGGATTTTGGCGGCCAGACCGCTATCAGCCTGATCGATCAGTATCCCAACCTGCTGGTAACCCAGAGTCTGTCCAAGTCACGCTCCCTGGCGGGGCTGCGGGTTGGGCTTGCCGTGGGTCATGCTGATCTCATTGAGGCGCTGGAGCGAATCAAGAACAGCTTCAATTCCTACCCGCTGGACCGACTGGCGCTCGCTGGAGCCGAGGCGGCATTTGTTGATACGGCGTACTTTGAAGATACTCGGCAAAAGGTCATCCAGAGTCGGGAGCATCTTGCTGAGACACTTCAAGACATGGGGTTTGAGGTACTACCTTCGGCGGCAAACTTCGTATTCGTTCGCCATCCTGACCATGATGCAGCTGCGCTGGCGAAAGGCCTCAGGGATCAGCGTGTGATCGTGCGCCACTTTGCGAAGCCGCGTATCGATCAGTTTCTGCGCATCACCGTGGGGACCGAGGAGCAGAACAGCAAGCTCATCGCCGTTCTGCGCGACCTGCTCTAAGATTCTAGCGCTCAGGGGCGGAAGTTGGGCCGCACGCCCACTGCCGCCTCGAAGCTTATTGCCTTGCCCTCACGCAGCACTTCAAGGGTTACAGTTTCACCGGGGTCGGCTCTGGCCACCTGGTTCATTGCCTGTCGACCGGTAATCGCAGGTTCGTTTTCAATCCGCAATATCACGTCACCCGGCATCAGGCCCGCCAGGGACGCAGGTCCGTCACGGTACAGTCCGGAAATGACCAGGCCCGTGCCTGCGTCCACGTTGAGCGCTTCGGCCAGTTCAGCGGTGAGGGGTTGCACTTCCACCCCCAGCCAGCCACGCACCACCCGGCCGTTCTTGATGATTTCCTGCATCACCTCTGCTGCCAGCTTCACCGGAATCGCAAAACCGATGCCCTGAGATCCGCCCGATTGGGAGAAAATCGCCGTATTGATTCCCACCAGATTGCCGGCGGTATCGATCAGTGCGCCGCCCGAGTTGCCCTGGTTGATCGCCGCATCCGTCTGGATGAAGTCTTCGTAGGTGTTGAGTCCCAGCTGGTTGCGACCCGTGGCGCTGACGATCCCCATGGTCACCGTCTGACCAAGACCAAACGGATTGCCGATGGCCAGCACCACGTCGCCCACCTGCTGTTCACCGGCGCCGCTGATCGAGATGGATGGCAGATCGCCGAGTTTGATCTTGAGAACCGCCAGATCAGTTTCGGGATCGGTCCCCACCAGGGTCGCAATGGCTTCGCGCCCATCGCGCAGGCCAACCAGGATCTGCTCCGCACCGGCAATCACATGATTGTTGGTAAGCAGGTAGCCATCTGGGCTGAGAATTACCGCAGAGCCCAGACTCGAGTCGCGTCTTGTGGGTGCGGGTAAGGCGTCTGAGTAATCACCGGTGGCAGGGTTGGGGAGTAAAGGCTGCCCAATCTGATTGGCTACGCGCTTGGTTGTGTATACATTGGCTACTGCTGGCGCTGCACGCTGCACAGCTATACGGTAAGACCCTTGCCCAGACTTCTCATCCTTATCGGGTGGGGCTATCTCGATAACCGGATCACTCGCCGGCATGCCCAGAGGTTGTGGGTAATACTGCAGCAAGACGAGTGCCAGCAGCACGCCGCAGGTCACTGGCCAGCCCCAGTCGCGCATCAATTCATTCATCAAACAGTCCCGATCCCGCCCGCAGCCAATGGCCGTTAGTGCTGCATAGTATAAGGGGATCAAACCCATAAATGCAGGTATTGCGCCGGGGAGTGGCCGGGTAGGTGCAGAACTGGCCAAACAGGTTCACAGCGCAGACAATACGCGCAGGTTCTATACACAGGAGGCTCCCCCATGGTGGAAAGGTCAACGCTGGTCGATTACTGCAACAACCTGCTGGAATCAGATGCGTTCCAGGATTACTGCCCCAATGGGCTACAGGTGGAAGGAGCAGGCCAGGTACAGCGGCTGGTGACTGGCGTAACCGCCAGTCAGGCATTGGTAGATGCTGCCGTGGCCACCGGCGCGCAGATGCTGCTAGTGCACCATGGGTACTTCTGGAAAGGTGAGCCTGCGGCAGTGACCGGTATCAAGTATCGTCGCCTCAAGGCGCTGCTTGGCGCAGACGTCAATCTGCTCGCCTACCATCTGCCGCTGGATGTGCATGGCGAACTGGGCAACAACGTGCAACTGGCAAAACTGCTGGGCTGGAAGGTGCTTGGCGGGCTTGAACCGGACAACCCCCGTTCGGTAGGGCTTTACGGCGAATTGCCCGAAGCAATGGAGGGTGGCGCGCTGGCACGTCATATGGCCGACGTGCTGCAGCGCGAGCCTTTGCATATCGCCGGTAATGACCGCCCCATCAAACGTATTGCCTGGTGTACTGGTGCAGCCCAGGGCTATATCGAACGGGCTATCGCCCTAGGCGCCGACGCTTATGTGACCGGGGAAGTGTCCGAGCCCACGGTTCACGCAGCGCGGGAGAATGGCATCCACTTTTTTGCTGCCGGACACCATGCGACAGAGCGGTATGGCGTCAAGGCTCTGGGCGAGCATCTGGCCGAGCGCTTTGGCCTGCACCACGAATTTATCGATATCGACAACCCGGTTTGAGCGGTAACCGGCAGGCGACCCGAGCTATATTGATATGCTTTAAAGGTATTAAAACACGCCTTATTAGATTGCTTGGCGTTTGATACAATGCCGTCAACTGAATACGGGATGCGCCTCGTCCCCTTGATATCGCGAGTACGCCATGCTGGAAAAACTGACTCATCTCAAGCAACTGGAAGCGGAAAGCATCCACATCATTCGTGAAGTGGCTGCGGAGTTTCAGAATCCGGTGATGCTCTACTCGATCGGCAAGGACTCCGCTGTAATGCTCCACCTGGCGCGCAAGGCCTTCTATCCTGGTCGCCTGCCGTTCCCGGTCCTGCACGTGGATACCGGCTGGAAGTTCCGCGAAATGTACAAGTTCCGCGAGCGCATGGTCGAAGAAATGGATCTCGACCTGCTGGTGCATCAGAACGCTGAAGGCCTGGCCCAGGGCGTAGGCCCCTTCACCCATGGCAGCGCCGTGCATACCGACGTGATGAAGACCCAGGCGCTGAAGCAGGCCCTGGACAAGTACGGTTTTGACGCGGCCTTCGGTGGTGCCCGCCGTGACGAGGAAAAGTCCCGCGCCAAGGAGCGCGTCTACTCATTCCGCGACAAGCATCACCGCTGGGATCCCAAGAACCAGCGTCCCGAGCTGTGGAACGTCTATAACGGCAAAGTACACAAGGGCGAAAGCATTCGCGTATTCCCCCTGTCCAACTGGACCGAACTCGACATCTGGCAATACATCTACCTGGAAAGCATCCCGATTGTGCCTCTGTACTTTGCCGCCGAACGTCCGGTAGTCGAGCACAACGGCTCATTGATCATGGTCGATGACGAGCGCATGCCCATGGAAGAAGGTCAGAAGCCGGAAATGAAAATGGTTCGTTTCCGTACCCTGGGCTGTTACCCCCTCACCGGCGCCGTCGAATCCACCGCCGCCACGCTCCCGGAAATCATCCAGGAAATGCTCCTGACCCGTACATCCGAACGCCAGGGCCGCATGATCGATCATGATCAAGCCGGATCGATGGAAGAGAAGAAGAGGCAGGGCTATTTCTAGCGGTAGCTAAAAAAGCGGCAAGCCTCAAGCTGCAAGCGACAAGCAGATTGGAGCAGTCGCCGTATTTACGATTTATAACGGCAACATGGAGGTTGCTGATGGATTTTGAAAAGCTTGAGGTCTGGCATCGCAGCAAAGCGCTTTCGGTTGCCATGTATCGAGCGCTGGCAGACTGCCCGGATTATGGCTTCCGGAATCAACTGACGCGGTCTGCTCTATCCGTTCCAAGCAATATCGCCGAGGGAATGGAGAGAGCTGGCAATGCAGAGAAGCGTTACTTTCTCAGCGTTGCCAAAGGGTCTTGCGCAGAAGTGCGCACGCAGCTGATGGTAGGACAAGAGATTGATTACGTGGAGCAGGCGTTTGCCGCGCATTGGATCCATGAAACACGCGAGCTGTCGCGAATGCTGACAGGCTTGATTAATAGAATTACTGAATAATTGCACGGACAGCTTGCCGCTTGTCGCTTGCAGCTTGGAGCTTGGAACATGAGTCACCAATCAGAACTGATCAGCGAAGATATCCTGGCGTACCTCGGCCAGCACGAACGCAAGGAACTGCTGCGTTTTCTTACCTGCGGTAACGTCGACGACGGCAAGAGCACGCTGATCGGGCGTTTGCTGCATGATTCCAAGATGATCTACGAAGATCATATGGAAGCCATTACCCGCGACTCCAAGAAGTCTGGCACCACCGGTGAAGAGGTCGATCTGGCGCTGCTGGTCGATGGTCTGCAGGCCGAGCGCGAGCAGGGCATCACCATTGACGTTGCCTACCGCTATTTCTCGACCGCCAAGCGCAAGTTCATCATCGCCGATACCCCCGGCCATGAGCAGTACACCCGCAACATGGCCACCGGTGCCTCGACCTGTGATCTGGCGATCATCCTGATCGACGCCCGTTACGGCGTGCAGACCCAGACCAAGCGCCACAGCTTTATCGCCTCCTTGCTGGGTATCAAGCATATCGTTGTTGCAGTAAACAAGATGGATCTGAAGGACTTCGATGAAGGCGTCTTCAATCAGATCTGTGACGACTACCGCGAGTTTGCCAAGGGCTTGGAAATGCTCGACGGCAATAGCGTACATTTCGTGCCGATGTCTGCACTCAAGGGCGACAACGTCGTCAACCGTAGCGAGCGCAGCCCCTGGTATACCGGCCAGACCCTGATGGAGATCCTCGAGACCGTTGAAGTCGCCGCCGATCGCAACCTCAAGGATCTGCGTTTCCCGGTCCAGCTGGTTACCCGGCCGAACCTTAACTTCCGCGGCTTTGCCGGCACCCTGGCATCCGGTGTCGTGCACAAGGGTGATGAGTTGGTCGTATTGCCATCGGGCAAGAGCAGTCGGGTCAAATCCATTGTCACCTTCGACGGAGAGCTGGAAAGCGCCGGTCCTGGTCAGGCAGTGACGCTGACCCTGGAAGACGAAATCGACATCTCCCGTGGCGACGTGCTCGCGCATATCGACAACCGCCCCCTGATCGGCGATCTGTTTGAAGCCAATCTGGTGTGGATGGCCGACCAGCCGATGCAGCCGGGCCGCAAGTACGATATCAAGCGAGCAACCAGCAACAGCCCGGGCTCCTTTACCCGGATCGTACACCGCATCGACGTCAATACGCTGGAAAAACAGGATGCGCCCGAACTGGGTCTGAACGAGATCGGCCGCGTCGAGTTATCCCTTGAGCGTCCGATTGCCTATGACGACTACCGGGCCAACCGCACCAGCGGCTCGTTTATCGTCATCGACCGCATGACCAATGGCACCGTTGGCGCCGGCATGATTGTCGCCAAGGGCCTGTTGGGTCAGAACACCACCGGTAGCCGCCATGGCGGGTTCGCCCATGTGACTGCCAGCGAACGCGCGCAGCGTTTCGGCCAGGAGCCGGTTACTCTGCTGTTTACCGGTCTTTCCGGTGCCGGCAAGAGCACCCTGGCCTATGCGGTTGAACGCAAACTGTTCGACAGCGGCCGTGCCTGCTACGTGCTCGATGGCAAGGAGTTGCGTCAGGATCTGAGCAAGGGGCTGACACAGGATGCCGCTGGCCGCGCCGAGAATCTGCACAAGGGCGCACGTATTGCCCGGCAGATGAACGAAGCCGGACTGATCGCGCTGGGAGCCTTCGTGGCTCCGACCGCGGAAAGCCGCGCTCAGGCCCGTTACATTCTGGGTGAGCGCTGCTTGATGGTGTATCTGGATACACCCATGGACGTCTGCCAGGAACGTGATCCTTCCGGTCTGTATGCAGCTAATGCCGAAGGCACCATACCGGGCGTTTCCTATCCGTACGAAGCTCCGGCTGATGCGGATCTGGTGTTGGACACCAGCAAGCAGAATCTGGAGACCTGCGTTGCCGAGGTGATAGAGCTGCTCAGAACCCGCAAGTTGATCTGAGCGCGACCGCCGATGAAGCCCGCCGACATCGACTTTATGCGCCTGGCCCTGGCCGAGGCGCATCTTGCCGCGGAGCTAGGCGAGGTGCCGGTGGGCGCGGTACTGGTGCACCAGGGCCGGGTGATCGGCAAGGGCTTCAATCAACCGATCAGCAGTAACGACCCCAGTGCCCATGCCGAGATGGTTGCCCTGCGCCAGGCCGCCCTGGCCCAAAGCAACTACCGCCTGCCGGACACCACCCTGTACGTCACCCTCGAACCCTGCACCATGTGCGCGGGCCTGCTGATTCACAGCCGCGTCTCGAGGCTGGTGTTCGGCGCCAGCGAACCCCGCGCCGGCGCCGTGATCAGCCGCGCGCAGATCTTCGACCAGCCCTGGATGAACCACCGAATTGAAGTGGAAGGCGGGGTTTTGGCGGAGGAGTGCGGGGAAGTGCTCAGGGCGTTTTTTAAAGGGCGGAGGTGAAGCCCCAAGCCCAAACACAGCGGCAAGCGGCAAGCGGCAAGCTGTCCCTGCCCACTCAGATCCAGGGGTAGAGGTTTGGTCTAGGGTTTTCTTGCAGCTTGCCGCTTGAAGCTTGCAGCTGGACTAACTCCCGCAAGACTTAAAAGTTTTGCGGGAGTTGGTCCAGGATTCCCGGCGCATGATATTGCTCGGCATCCGCCTGGGCCATTTCGGCCTGTGGCTGGGTCACCCATTGCAGGATCTCGTGGTAGCGGCGGATGTTCTGCACGTAGTGCACCGGCTCGGCGCCGCGGGCATAGCCGTAGCGGGTCTTGGTGTACCACTCCTTTTTCGATAGCAACGGCAGGTGGTCCTTTACGTCGACCCAGCGATTGGGGTCGCGGCCGTTGCTGCGGGTCAGGTTGCGTGCGTCATCCAGGTGACCTATGCCCACGTTATAGGCGGCCATAGCAAACCAGGTGCGATCAGGCTCGGGGATGTCTTCGGGTAACTGGTCGCGCACCCAGATCAGATACCGGGCGCCGCCAAAAATACTCTGCTTTGGATCGATACGGTTGGTCACGCCGACGAATTTGGCGGTGGGCAGCGTCAACATCATGATCCCACGCACGCCGGTGAACGACACGGCATCCGGATCCCATAAGGACTCCTGGTAGCCCATTGCTGCCAACAGGCGCCAGTCCAGTCCGTACTGATCACCGGCTTGACGGAACAGAGTCTCATAGCGTGGCAAGCGTTGCAGCGTGTGCTGGGCGAACCAGCGGGCTCCCACGTAGTCGAGCACGTCGGCATGGCCGTAGAACCGTTCAACCAATTGATCCAGCGTGCCATCGGCGCGTATGCCGGCAAAGAACACATCCACTGCCTGTTGCAGGCTGTCATCCTCGCCGGGGGGTAAGGCCCAGGCCATAGGTTGGGGTTCGGACAAATCAAAACCCACCCGCACTGCCGGATAGAACGCCTGGTTTACCACCAGCTCGTTGGAATACACCACCGCATGGTCTATCTCGTTGTCATTGACCAGGCGCAGCAGGTCAACCACCTCGACCCGGTCGGACTCTTCAAATACCAGGTCTGGATGCTCGGTCTGCAAATCACGTAGTTGGTCCGCCAGGGTGCTGCCCTTGAGCACCATGATGCGCTTGCCGTAAAGATCTTCGAGCGTACGCGGCTGCGACTCGCCATGGCGATAGACCACCTGGGGGGTGACATCCATGTAAGGTGTGGAGAAGCGCACCTGGTCAGAACGTTGCGGGTTGACGGTAATGCCGGCCGCGCCGATATGAGGACCGGTGGGCTCCGACATCTGCTCGAACAGCTCATCCAGGGTGTCGATGGTTTCCACTTCCAGGTCCAGCTGAAGACTGTCGGCAAAGCGCTTGCTCAGCTCGTATTCCAACCCGGTATTACCGTGGCGGTCCTGGTAAAAAGTGGTGGGTGTGTTGCGGGTAGCCATGCGAACTACACCCTGGTCGCGCATTTGCTCCAGGTGGGTAGTGGGTTGCTCGCAGCCCGACAACAATGCAGTAAAAAGCACTATGGTCGAAAACGGCAGCAGAGCTAATCGAGTCAGTTTTGCTGGCATGGGAGTGAGTATATGCAAAAGCGCAGGGCGGACATAGCTGCCAGCTGTTCGACTATGTGTCATCAGCCTGCCATGGCCCCCAACGCCAGCTTGGGGTATCCTATGTGCCTTCTTTTTTACACTTCTCCGAGGCCGTAACCAGCATGCATACACTGCGTGGCGCCCCAGCCCTTTCCCCATTCCGTCGTGACAAGCTCCTGGCCCGATTGCAGGAGCGTGTTCCCGGCGTGAGCGCCGTTTACGCCGAGTTCATGCACTTTGCCGAGCTGCGCGAAGCACTCGATGAGGCGCAGCTGGAAGTGCTCGAGCGTATTCTGCGTTACGGCCCCTCGGTTCCTGCCGAAGAGCCGCGGGGCAGCCAGTTTCTGGTCGTGCCGCGGTTTGGCACCATTTCTCCCTGGTCCAGCAAGGCGACCGACATCGCACATAACTGCGGCCTGGAGTCTGTTGTCCGTCTGGAGCGAGGTATCGCCTATCACGTGACCAGCGCGGATGGGGAGCTGAGCGCCGCCGATCACAAGCAGGTCGCAGCACTGCTGCACGACCGCATGACCGAGCGTGTACTGGACAACGTCGAGGCCGCAGCCGACCTGTTCCGCCATGCTGAGCCGCAACCCTTCCAGCGCGTCGACATTCTCGGCGGTGGCCGCAAGGCACTGGAGCAGGCGAATATCAGCCTCGGTCTGGCGCTGGCGGATGACGAGATCGACTACCTGGTCGACAGCTTCAAGGAGCTGGAGCGTAATCCCAGTGACGTCGAACTGATGATGTTCGCGCAAGCGAACTCCGAGCATTGCCGCCACAAGATCTTCAATGCCACCTGGGACATTGACGGTGAAGCGCAGGACAAGAGCCTGTTCGGCATGATCAAGAACACCTACCAACTGCACAGCGAAGGCGTGCTGTCTGCCTACAAGGACAACGCCGCAGTCATTGAAGGCTTTGTCGCCGGGCGTTTCTTCCCGGTTGCCGGCAGCGGCGAATACCGCGCCCATGAAGAGCCTGTGCACATCCTGATGAAGGTCGAGACGCACAACCACCCCACAGCGATTGCACCTTTCCCCGGTGCTGCCACCGGCTCCGGCGGCGAGATTCGTGACGAGGGCGCCACCGGTCGCGGCGGTAAGCCCAAGGCGGGTCTGGCCGGTTTTACCGTCTCCAACCTGCGCATCCCAGGCTTCGTTCAGCCCTGGGAAGAAGATAACGGCAAGCCCGAGCGTATTGTCACGCCGCTGCAGATCATGATCGATGGTCCGCTGGGCGCCGCTGCCTTCAACAACGAATTCGGCCGGCCAAACCTGACCGGTTACTTCCGTACCTGGGAGCAGACCGTCAACTCCCCGCGCGGCCCTGAGATCCGTGGCTATCACAAGCCAATCATGATCGCCGGTGGCATGGGTAACATCCGTGCCAACCACGTGGAAAAGGCCGAAATCACTGTTGGTGCCAGGCTGATCGTTCTCGGCGGACCGGCGATGCTGATCGGTCTCGGTGGCGGTGCTGCCTCCTCTATGGATACCGGCAGCAGCGCTGAAGATCTTGATTTTGCTTCGGTACAGCGCGAAAACCCGGAAATGGAACGCCGCTGTCAGGAAGTGATCGATCGCTGCTGGCAGCTGGGCGACAAGAACCCGATCGCCTTCATCCACGATGTGGGTGCCGGTGGCCTGTCCAACGCCTTCCCGGAACTGGTGAATGATGGTGGTCGCGGAGGTCGTTTCGAACTGCGCAACGTCCCCAACGATGAGCCGGGCATGAGCCCATTGGCAATCTGGTCCAACGAATCTCAGGAACGTTATGTCATGGCCGTGGATAACAGCGATTTCGATCGCTTCCAGGCTATCTGCGAGCGCGAGCGCTGCCCCTTCGCTGTCGTCGGTGAAGCTACAGAAGAGCAGTTGTTGACTCTGAGCGACAGCCATTTTGAGAACAATCCGGTCGACATGCCCCTGTCGGTATTGCTCGGCAAGCCGCCACGCATGCACCGCAGTGTTGAGCGTGAAGCCGAGCCCGCGGATGACTTTGACGCCAGTGCACTGCCCTTGGAAGAAGCAGTGAACCGCGTGTTGCGTCTGCCCTCGGTGGCGAGCAAGGGCTTTCTGATCACCATTGGTGATCGTAGCATTACCGGTCTGGTTGCCCGTGATCAGATGGTTGGACCCTGGCAGGTACCGGTCGCCGATTGCGCCGTGACTGCCAGCAGTTTTGATGTGCACACCGGTGAAGCCATGGCCATGGGCGAGCGTACACCGCTGGCATTGCTCGATGCGCCTGCATCCGGCCGCATGGCCGTCGCCGAGGCCATTACCAACCTGGCCGCCTCACGCATCGACAGCATTTCCGATATTCGCCTGTCCGCCAACTGGATGGCTGCCGCCGGCCACCCCGGGGAAGACGCTCGCCTGTATGACACCGTGCGCGCCGTCGGCATGGAACTGTGCCCGGCACTCGGCATCACCGTGCCGGTGGGCAAGGATTCCATGTCCATGAAAACCCGCTGGGATGATGCCGGCGAAGACCGCAGCGTGACCTCGCCGATGTCCCTGGTGGTCACCGGCTTTGCACCGGTACAGGACGTGCGCGCCACGCTCACACCACAATTGCATCTCGACCAGGGCGATACTGATCTGATCCTGATCGACCTGGGCCGTGGCCAGAACCGCCTCGGCGGCTCTGCGCTGGCGCAGGTATACAACAGCATCGGCCAGACCGCACCGGACCTGGACGACGCCGAAGACCTCAAAGCCTTCTTTGCTGTGATTCAGGGTCTGAATCAGGATGAGCTGCTGCTGGCTTATCACGACCGGTCCGACGGGGGTCTGCTGACCACCTTGGCCGAGATGGCCTTTGCCGGTCACTGCGGCTTGAAAATCCAGCTCGACGTACTGGCCGACGCCGCGAGCGAGTTGCCTGCTGCCTTGTTCAATGAAGAACTGGGCGCCGTGATTCAGGTACGCCAGAGCGATACCGAAGCCGTTCTCAGCCAGCTTTCAGCCGCTGGCCTGGGTGACTGCAGCGCTGTGATCGGCCAGCCGCAAGGGCCGCAGGACTTCTGGTTTAGCTTTGCCGGCGAAGACGTACTCACCGGCACTCGGGCAAGCTGGCAGCGGGCCTGGAGCGAAACCAGCTGGCACATCCAACGGATGCGCGACAACCCCGATTGTGCGGATCAGGAGTTCGAGCTGCTGGCCGACGACGCCAACCCCGGGCTGCAAGCCATGCTCAGCTTCGACATCAACGAAGATGTGGCTGCGCCATTCATCAGTGGCAGTGCGCGCCCGCGCATCGCCATACTGCGCGAGCAGGGCGTTAACGGTCAGGTAGAAATGGCCGCCGCCTTTACCCGCGCCGGGTTCACCGCCGTTGACGTGCACATGAGCGACATACTCAGCGGCCGGGTGCATCTGGAAGACTTCCGCGGGCTGGTCGCCTGTGGCGGCTTCTCCTACGGTGACGTGCTCGGAGCCGGCGAAGGCTGGGCCAAGTCGATTCTGTTCAATGCCCAGGCCCGTGAGGATTTCAGCGCCTTCTTTGCCCGCCCCGATACCTTCACCCTGGGTGTGTGCAACGGCTGCCAGATGCTCTCCAACCTGCGAGAACTGATTCCCGGCAGTGAGCATTGGCCACACTTTGTGCGTAACCGCTCCGAGCAGTTTGAAGCGCGGGTCGCCATGGTCGAAATCCAGCCATCGCCCTCGATCTTCCTCAGCGGCATGGTCGGCTCGCAACTGCCCATTGCCATCGCCCACGGTGAAGGCCACGCCGAGTTCGCTGATAGCGCAGCCGTGGACGCCTGTGAAGCAAGCAATAGCGTCGCAATGCGCTACGTGGACAACCGCGGCCGCATGACCGAACGCTACCCGGCCAACCCCAACGGCTCGCCGCGCGGTATCACCGGCCTGACCACCCGTGACGGCCGAGTCACCATCATGATGCCCCACCCGGAACGCGTATTCCGCGCCTCGCAAAACTCCTGGCACCCCAGTGAGTGGAGCGAAGACGGTGCCTGGATGCGCATGTTCCGCAATGCCCGAGTCTGGGTCGGCTGACGCCACCCAGAGCAGTAACCAACACCCCGGCGCCCGCCGGGGTTTTGCTTTTTGGTCGCAACTCACAACCAGCGAAAATCCCTTTGGACAATTCCCGCTGCTCTGGATTACTCTCAGGGTACGCAACGGAATGCGAGCTCCATCCCGCCTCCAGGCAAGGACAGCCTGCACTCCTTTCAAACCAAATATAACGAGCTTCTTCCACTTGTCCGGGAACAGGATAGGGCGGTAGCGTGCCTGAACACAGTTCAGCCCAAAGGGCTCTGCACACCCGCAAAGCCCTGGCCGAGCACATGGGTGTATATCTGCGTAGTGCGCACGTCCGCATGGCCAAGCAGGGTCTGTACGGTGCGAATGTCGCTACCGCGGCGCAGCAGCTCGGTAGCGAACGTATGTCGAAAGGTGTGGCACCCAGCCGGTTTGCCAACACCCGCTTCGCCGACGGCGATCTTCACCGCTCGCTGGATACTGCTGACATGCACGTGATGACGAACACTGTTTCCGTCCTCATCCAGACAGATATTGTTGGATGGGAAAAGCCATTGCCACTCAAGAGATCGCGAAGCTGAGGGATATTTCCGACGTAACGCAAAAGGCAGGGAAACCGGGACGGCAAAAAAACCGTCCTGGCTTTTCCAGTCGGAAAAAATGCGCTGATTGCGGTGATGTAAAGCTTGAATAAGCGCCGTAGGGAGTAACGTAGTGCGATCTTTGCCACCCTTACCATCTCTCACGGTGATGATTTGCCGATCAAAATCGATATCCTTGATACGCAAGCGCGACGTTTCCACAACGCGCAAGCCGGCGCCATACATCAGCGAGGCCATCAGTTTGTAGGGTTCGGCCAACCGATCAATGATGCTCATCGCTTCTGCATGGGTCAGCACCACAGGCAAGCGGGGAGGGCGTTTGACCCTCACCGTTTCACCAATGTCTCCAAGGGGATGCTCAAGCACTCGCGCATACAGAAATACAATCGCGTTCAGCGCAAGGTTCTGGGTCGCCGCAGCCACTTGCCGATCAGTTGCCAGCCAGCTGAGAAAGGCGTTTACCTCGGCCGGGCCAAGCTCAAGCGGGTGACGCATCTGATGAAAGCGAATGAAGTAACGGATCCAGTACCAGTAGCTTTTCTCTGTTCGAATGCTGTAATGGTTTACACGAATCACCGCGCGAAACTGATCGCGCAGGCGCGGCTTGGGAGAGGGGCTGTCCATGCTGACTCCAATGCTGTGTATTTATACAGTAGTAATAGGTTCATAGAATGTCGAAGTCAAGCGAATACGAGCTGGAAGCATCGCGTAGGTGCTAAAACGTTGTTATAGCTAGGAAAAGGCTTCCGGTGCCCTCGAAGGAGTCCCGGAGTTATATCGAACCATCCGTTATGCATTAACACCGCATGCGGTCTAATCACTGTTATGTTTCCTAGGGTCATCATGGAATATCAAGAAATTATTGAACTCGATGGCGGAAACCGGATGGCACTAATTTATGTAGCCGGTGATAAGACTATTCCAATCAAAGAGGCTAATTCAAATATCGTCTGCTTTGATAACAATATGAATATAATTTGGCGAGTATCTGCGCCGGCTACTGGTTTTGAAAGAGACTCCTTCGTAGAGCTTAATAAAGAGAGCAATGGCATAATTACCGGTCGCCGTTTCTTTGGTAACACATACACAATAAATCCATCCACAGGTGAGGCAACGCAATCAGGGTGGCAGAAATGAAACATAACAAGCGGCAGCAGCATCGCCCCTTCGGGGCTGGACTCGCTGACGCTCGCCGCTGTGCCGGACGTTATGCATATTTATGAAATGGCATCCGAGCAAGAAGAAGCGCGCACGAAATGAAGAATCGGTCAAAGCATCGCGCGTGTCCGGACTCTCCATGCTAAGCGATGTTTTTGAGAGCTTGATGCGTTCCAGAAAGCAAGGCTGGCTCTATTTTTGTATTTTCGTTTTTCTCGTAATCTTTTTGGGAGCCCATTTAGCTCAAGCAGCAACGACCTTATCAGTACCCAACATTCGAACTACAGAATCAGTGCATTTTGGCACTAGGCCGGCATGGTTCACTTTTGTCGTGTTTTTCAAGCTTGCGGCCTGGCTGTTCAGCGCTACCTATATGGCCATCTTCATCAAGAGCCTTCTGTGGCGTAAAAATGCATAACCAATCACTGCATGGGACCGCTTCTCCGCCGCTTCGCGGCTACAAACCGGCCCATGAGTTCACACGTTAGCACTCTATGAAATACATCGACAGTAGAAGCCATATTGGCTATGGAATGTACAAAAATGTATCTGAACTGAA
>NZ_VTTI01000016.1:21112-56312 GCF_008641105.1 Halopseudomonas salina | reverse complement strand
CCACCTCGACAAAGTGCCAGCCAGAAACTCCCACAGCCGAGATGGAACTCGGCAATTCCCGGGCGCGCACCCCTGGGGGCGTCGAGTTCCATCTCGACAAAGTGCCAGCCAGAAACACCCACAGCCGAGATTGAACTCGGCAACTCCCGGACGCGCACCCCTGGGAACGTCGAGTTCCACCTCGACAAAGTGCCAGCCAGAAACACCCACAGCCGAGGTGGAACTCGACAACTCCCAGAACATCAGCCGAGATGGAACTCAGCCCTCCCGGAGATGGCCCCCGGGATGGTTACTCGCTTCTGGCTGCAACCAAACGCGTGCCGCGCTGTGGGCAATTGAGGAATTCCGAGGTCGCCAACCAATGCTCGTCCGGATAATAGGAAAACATGAACTGGCCGCCCTTGAGGTTATCCACCACCATCTGTGACACCTCAGGCCGCACTGCGGGGCAGCCCTGGCTGCGCCCGATCCGGCCATAGCGCTCTACCCAGGCCGGATCCACATAATCGGCCGGATGGATCACGATGGCACGCTGCCGCGCCAGGTCATTGATGCCCGCCTCCAGGCCATCCATGCGCAGGGAATAACCGTGGCGCCCAGTATAGCTTTCCGACGTGCGGAACAGGCCAATACTCGACTGATGGCTGCCCTCGATATTCGAGAATGCAGCAGCATAGTTATCGCCCGAACCGGAACCGTGGGCGACCAGATCCTGCAACAGCAGACTCTTGCGTTGCAGATCAAAGATCCACAGTCGTTGCTGCGCAGAAGGTAGTGAAAAATCGATTACAGCCAGGCGAGCGGCTGGATCAGCACCACTGGCCACAGCACATTGCATGGCTGAAACGGCTTTTTTCAGTACAGCGGCATTCAGGTCCGGCGCGACCTTGGCCAACTGGGCGGCAAGTGGCGCGGCAGTAGCGGCTGAGCTGGGCATTGCCTGAGCAGAGCCCGAACCGATAATCAGGCATATAGCTGCCAGGGCGCCAGCACGGCGCAATGTGGTAAGCATCAGTTGTTCCCCCTCGACCCGCTGGGGACGCGAGTCGGCAAAAAATTCAAAAAACAGAACAATTGACCCTGTCCATGGTCTGTTAGTCTGTAGAAATGGACGTTATGAGCAACGTGTGCACATCCACCTTCTCATGACCTGTTTCCCGGTCAGCTATCAGGAGGGTACCTTTTGCTCAAGATTTGTACAGTACTGTTCGTCGCTTCTTTGGGTCCGGCAACCTCGGCTGTAGCGGCAAGCCAGGACGACATAGCCCGATTGTTAAGCCGACATATCAGCATTGAGCAAAGCGGCAACTCCGTCGACAACCCTGCTGCGCACCCCGCCGAACCTGAAGTGCAGCCACCGGCCCGGGCATTGTCTGACACCTGCCCACATCTCGCGCACCTGCGCACCGCGGACATCGCCACCGGACTCGCGCATCTGTATCAGCACAACGATTTTGCTCCCCTGTGGGAGGATCAAAGCCAGCTCGCAATACTGCATCAAGAGCTGGAAAAGCTCGCCGATGACGGTCTGACGGCCGACGACTATCCCTTCCATCGCCAGGTCACCAGCCCACTGGACACCTGTGCGGAATTACGCCTGAGCAGTGAATATCTGCTGGCCCTCGAACACCTTGGCACCGGTCGCCTTGACCAACAGACACACGAACCGATGTGGCGACGGACGAATATCGAAGAGGAAACACCTGCCATTATCCGCTGGACTCGCGATGGTCTGTCCGACGTCACGGCAGCCTTTGATCAGGCCCGTCCCGATCTTGATCTGTACCTAAACCTGCGCAGCGCCTATATCCGGCTGCGTGACGAAAGTCCCGAATACGCCAGAATACCCACCGGCGAACTGATAAGACCCGGCGGACAGGATCCGCGTGTACCCTTGCTGGCAGAACGCCTGAGAGCTGCTGATTACCTGGAGGAGCCTGAACCAGTCGACCCGACGCCACTGGGCGATACCGGGCCGGAAACACAGCAGAACCAGCCAGCAACCGCTGATCAGACGCTAAACACAGCGCTGGAACAGGCGCTGAAGCATTTTCAGAGCGATCACGGTCTCAAGGCAGACGGCGTACTGGGGCCCAACACCCTCACCGCCCTGAACATGACAACCCGCGAGCGCCTGGATATTGCCAGAATCAATCTGGAGCGCCTGCGATGGATCAACGCCCTCCTGCAGGATGACGTATTACTGGTCAATAGCGCGCGCAACGAGCTTCGTCACTACCAGCAGGGCAAGGTTTCATGGCAGACCACGGTCATCACCGGACGACCTGGCCGCGAGACACCGTCCATGGTTTCCCAGGTGAATCGCATCACCTTGAACCCCGACTGGACGGTACCACCGACAATCCGCAAGCAGGACATGATCCCGGAAATCCGCAAGGATCTCGGCTATCTCGAGCGCAAGAACCTGATTGTGATCGACTATCAGGGCAATCGTCTGGACCCGCAAAGCATCGACTGGTACGACCCTCGCGGCCTCATGCTGCGCCAGCCACCAGGCCCGGACAACCCCCTGGGACAGGTCGTATTTCGCTTTGACAACCCCCATGCCATCTATCTGCACGACACACCGAACCGGCACCTGTTCTCCCGCGTGCAGCGCAACCTCAGCTCGGGATGCGTACGTGTGGAAGGCGCCGACGCCCTGGCAGACATGCTTTTCAGGCGCCTTAGCGACAGCAGACGCGCCCAGGTCGGACGCCTGCAAGCGAGTAGCAAGACCCATCAGGTAGGAATCGACAACGGGCCTCAGGTCGTGTTGAGTTATTGGACAGCCGAGGCAGACCAGGACGGACGGCTACTGCTGAGCCCGGATCCCTATGGCAAGGATCTCGCTCTCATAACAGCCCTTGCCAGAGGCTAGCGCAGCCATGACGGCTCAGCTGGCGAGCCAACGTTCAAACTGCTCTTTGGGCACCAGATTGCCGCCGGTACTCCAGAGCAGATGCGTCGCGGTATTCGGATCAACCTGATGACGGTCGCACCAGGCCACCCCAGTGGCAGAACCATTGAGCCAGCCTGGCCCGGCAAAACTGGCGGCAGCCGAGGGTTCGATCTTTTCGCCGAGCATTTCCCAGGCAGCCCTGAGGTAATAGATCAGGGCTGAATCGCCTACGGTAAATACGCCGGCAAGACGATCCTGCATGCAGGTCACCGCGAGCATCGACGCCTGCCCCACTGCCAGACCGTCGGCAAAGGTCTTGTTGTCCAGCCCCAGATCGTAGACCGAGAATTTGTTGCCCACGCCCGATGCCATCTGCAGCAGCACGCTTGGCGAGGCCAACGGCTCGGCAAACCAGCAATGCACCGCATCACCGAACACCTGCTTGAGACCGTAAGTGATACCGCCCGGAGCGCCACCCACGCCGCATGGCAGGTAGACCATAAGGGGTCGCTCTTGGGAGACCTCAACACCAGCCTCCTGCAACTGCTCCGCTAGCCTTTGTGCAGCAGTTGCATAGCCACAAAAAAGCGATACCGACTGCTCATCGTCGACAAAATGGGCCTGGAGATCCCCTTGTGCGCTGGCTCTGCCTGCGGCCACCGCCGTGGCATAATCACCCTCGTGTTCGATAACCTCCACACCCTGATCGCGCAACAGGGTCTTTTTCCATTCGGCCGCGTCACTGGACATATGCACCTGAGCCTGAAAGCCCAGCGCCCGCGACATCAATCCGATGCTGATTGCCAGATTCCCGGTACTGCCAACCACCAGCCGATAGGCCGCGAAGATGTCACGCCACCGGGGCGAAGCCAGCTCGACAAAATCATCGCCGGGCCACCCATGGGCGAGTGCGGTCGCTTCGGCAAACTCCAGCACCTCATGCACACCACCACGGGCCTTCACCGAACCTGCCAGGGGCAGTCGATTATCAGCCTTGAACAGCCAGGTTGACTGACCGCCCAGGGAATCGCGCAGACTGGATGCGTCCAGCAACGGCGAATCGATCAGACCATCTGTACCTGCCAACTCGGGTATAACCCGCGCAAGCAGCGGCCCGGCCCGCAACATCCGGCGTCGGGCATCTTCTACCAGCTCGGGATCGAAGGGATCATCCCGGGTACGCAGGCCCGGGTTGAGCCAGAGCACGGGAAGCCGCGATTGCAGGTTGGTGACTAGGTCCGTTGCCAGCATAGGTTGCCTTGTGTTGATCTGTTACGCATGATGGATGCACGCCCACCTTCTCTCAAGGACACTTCTGATGCCCACAATAGGCTGGATTTTCATAGCCTTGGCCGCGATAACGATCCTAGGCACACTATACAAAGTTTACATAACTGCTTACAAAATGCCCATCAGCGAAGAAAAAATGCGTCTGATCAAGGCCCGAAAGGCGGAGCTTGAAGAGCAGGAAAGACAGGAAAAAGACAACAAATAGCGCTAAAATATCTCGCTCATTTTCCGCCCGTTCAAAGGTAGTCCCAAGCATGGTCAATTCACTGCAAGCCCAACTGCTCAAGTCTGGACTGGTCGACGAGAAAAAACTCAAGCAGGCACAACGTGCCAAGAAGAAATCTGCCAAAACCGAGCCTGAGAAGGTTAACGAAGCAGCGGCGGCCATTGAAAAGGCCCGCATGGAAAAGACCGAACGCGACCGTCAGTTGAATCAGCAGCGAAAAGTTGAGGCAGCGCGCAAGGAAGGCGAGGCACAGGCCCGGCAACTGATAGACCAGAACAAGCTGGACCGCACCGGGGGCGAGACGCCCTACCAGTTTGCCAACAAGAACAAGATCAAGAAGATCTACGTGACAGAAGAACAGTTCGGCAAACTCAGCCGCGGCCAGCTTGGGGTCGTGCGCCTGTCCGGGACATTTGAATTGATACCCGTGGATGTTGCGGCCAAGGTCAGCGAGCGTGCCCCCCAGTGGCCGGTGCACATTGCCAAAGTAGAAAGTCAGGAACCGGCCGAGGATGATCCCTACGCAGCCTTCCAGGTACCCGACGACCTGATGTGGTAGTCACATCAGGTCATTATGAGGAAGATTACTCTTCGTGCTCTTCCTCAACCTGCTCGGGGTTATCCATTTCGCTATCGTCAACCATGGTCTCGTCATCACGCATGCGCTTCTGCTTGACCCGCTCGTCGTCCTCGGCGGTCAGAGGGCAGTCGAGCTTGACCATGAAAGTCCGAGAAACGTCGATCAGACCGATATGCTCGATGGTGCGGCGACCAATCAGTACCGGATAAGTCATGTCACCCCGGTCGCGCAATGAAAACTGCTCCTCGTAGATCTGATCGCCGATGCACATGCTCATCTTGACCACTGGGCGACGATCCTCCCCCCCTGCGCCACGCACCAGTATGCGGCGATACACTGGCCGCTCGAACTTCATCGTCACCCGCTTACCGGTATCGGCATCCTTGACGGGCACGTCGTAACGTACCCAGGACTTGCCCTTGTGCTCGAAAAAATCAATGTTGACTGCGTGCATGGAAGAAGTCAGCGCGCCTGAATCAACCTTGATCTTGACGGTTGTCTGTTCCGGCAGAATCAACCCTTTTTCAATCCAGCCTACTACCACTTTCGAGTTGACCTTGGTAATCCGGGGTTGCTTCTCATCATCGGACAATCCGCCTGCCAGAACCTGGCCAGAAAAAGGCACACAGGCAACCAGTAGCGCAGCAAGACAGGTATGTTTGAAAACTGACAGCATTGGGGATCCTTTGAACGGAACGGAAAGAGCAGCAATTAAGGTAGCGTGCCTGAGCACGCAGAGTGACGACCAATAGACGCGCCGTATTCTAGCCTATCTACATCGGAAACCAAGAGGCACCTTCAAGTGCGCCGACGTGAGGTCTAGTTCGAGCCTGGCAGATCGTAGCGCGAAAGCAGCATCTGCATGGTGCCCTCCTCCTCAAGCCTGGCAAGCAACTGCTCCATATACGCCAACGGCGGCTCGCTAGCCTCACGCTTGATCAATATATGCCGGTAGTACTGGTCCGGCTCGGAAGCAATCAGCAGCTGTGACCGATACTGTTGATTTTGGTCCAGATACCGCTCCAGGTACCCCTGGGGAATAACCGCCAGATCAACCCTGCCCCTGAGCAGCATCTGCAGGCTGCTATCGTGGGAAAATGTAATGATCGCATTATGCTTGCGGCGCAGGTATCCCTTATCAGGGTTATAGCCTGCAAATGCATAGTTATAGCCACTGAACAAGGCAACACGCTTGCCGCTGCGATCGGCAAAATACGCCTGATCGCGTCCCGGCTTGGCTGCGGCGACAAACACCTCACCGCCAACGGCGGGTCCACGCAAACTGACCACGTCCCTGTCTTGCCACCCCCACTGCGGGCTTTCAAAGAACATCAAGTCAAAGCGCTCATTATCAAAGTCATGGTATCGCCGAGTGGCCGAGGTTGGCAGAAAAGCAAAACGATAGTCCTGCTGCACCATATTGAGTTGCGCAATCAGATCGATAGTCACGCCCGACCACTCACCCTCGATGCTCTGTTCGGCGAACGGTGGAAAAATGTACCCGCCCACCCGGACTTCCCGCGGCTCGGCCTGAACCGGGGATGCACCTAGAACGCCCACCCCGCTAACTGCGAGCGTTCCCACCATGATCCAGCACAGACGGAGAGCCTTGAGTAATGCCCGCATATTCATTATTTCGTTTGATGGCCAATGGCCCTTAACAATAGTTTACCTTGTATTAGACAGGTTTACCCTTGCGTGGTTACCATTTTTAGTGTCTGTTCGGCCAATTCGTCCAGGGTCATTGCGCCCTGGGGGTTGTACCAGGTTATGGTCCAGGACAGGGCGCCGGTCAGCAGTCGGCGCAGAATGGGCGGCTGCACCCGTATAACCCCTGCAGCAAATGCGTCATCAAGAACCTCCAGCCAAAGCGATTCGTAAACCTGCCGCAGTCCCAGAATCAATTGCTGGCCATCCTTCGACAGCGATCGCCACTCGTACACCAGCACCGACATGGCTTCCCCACTGACCCCATTGACCGCCTGCAGCTCACACCTGATCAAGGCCTTCAAACGCTGCCGCGGATCCTCCAGCCCCATCAAGGCCCCACGCATCAGCGCTAGATTGTAGTGGATGGTTTCCTCCATCACGGCACGCAGGATGTCGTCCTTACTCCTGAAGTGATGAAAAAGGCTGCCAGATTGTATGCCTACCCTGGCGGCAAGATCCCTGACGGTGGTGCGATCAAAACCGCGTGTGCTGAACAGGTGGGCGGCAGCCTGCAACAGCTTTCCGCGGGGCGTTGCCGGGTCGGAAATAAGCCCCCCATTGATCAACTCACGAATGTCCGCGCCGGATAATGCTGAGTGAGACGGCATACTGAACCTTATTGGTCGGAAATATTGCTCAGAAATAACAGGGCATTTACGCCAAACGTCAGTGCCGCAAACGGCGCCCGTTGTCGAGCCCTTCTCAAACCAAGCGCTTGCTTGGTAAGGTGGCCTGATCGTACACGGAGAGGCATATGAATAAAACCATCCGTATCGGCTGCGCCAGCGCCTTCTGGGGTGACACCAGCAGCGCAGCCGCGCAACTGGTCAACCTGGCAAGCCCGGAAAGCCGGCTTGATTATCTGGTATTCGACTATCTGGCCGAAATCACCATGTCGATCATGGCTGGCGCGCAGATGAAAAACCCCGATGCCGGTTTCGCGACTGACTTCGTCGAGGTACTTGAGCCGCTGCTGCCAACGCTCGCCCATCAGGGCATCAAGGTCATCAGCAATGCCGGCGGTATCAACCCGCAAGCCTGCGCAACCGCACTTGAGGCCGCCTGTCAGCGGGCCGGGGTCAATCTGCAAATCGCCGTTCTGCAAGGCGACGATCTGCGCCCACAGCTCAGGAAGCTGGGCAAAGAAGGCGTTCAGGACATGTTCAGCGGAGCGCCACTGCCCCCGCTCTGTGTATCCGCCAACGCCTATCTCGGGGCGCCGGGAATAGTGGCAGCGCTGGCCGGTGGCGCAGATATCGTGATAACCGGACGTATTGTTGACAGTGCACTGGTCAGCGCACCCCTGGTGCACGAATTCGGCTGGGCCTGGGATGACTATGACCTTCTCGCCCAGGCAGCTCTGGCAGGGCACCTCATCGAGTGCGGAGCCCAGTGTACCGGCGGCAACTTTACCGACTGGGAGAGCGTACCCGATTATGCACACATCGGTTTTCCCATCGCCGAGATCGACATCGCCGGCAGTATTGTCATTACCAAACACGAGGGTACCGGGGGCCTTATAACGCCTTTGAGCGTAGGCGAGCAGATGCTGTACGAAATCGGTAATCCCTGTGAATACCTGCTACCGGATGTCGTATGTGATTTCTCCGCGGTCACCCTGCACCAGCAATCACCTGACCAGGTCAGTGTCCGCGGCGCCCGGGGCAGCGCCCCCACCAGTCAGTACAAGGTCAGCGCCACCTGGCCTGACGGCTTCAAATGCACAGCCAGTTGCCTGATGGCCGGCATTGATGCGGTTGCCAAGGCCCAACGGGTCAGCCAGGCGATTGTGTCCAGAACCCGTGAGATGTTCGCCCAGCGGGGCTGGGAAGACTATCGCGATACCAGCGTGGAGCTCCTCGGCAGCGAGGCAACTTACGGGCCCCATGGCCAGCGCGCCGACACACGCGAAGTCGTCATCAAGATCGCCGTCTGTCATCCCCGCAAGGAAGCACTGGTGTTGTTCTCCCGCGAAATAGCCCAGGCTGCCACCGGCATGGCGCCGGGGCTTACCGGCATTGTGGGCGGACGCCCTACGGTATATCCGATGATCCGGCTGTTCTCATTTCTGGTCGAAAAAACCGTTTGCGAGCTTGCGGTGAACATCGATGGCCGCAATGTGCCGGTAACTCTGCCTGATCCCGGTCCGCTTTCGCGACGGGGCCGTCGCTCCCACCCGGAGGCCAACGCCCCGCATTCGACCAAGCACACCTCAACAGAGCCGCCCGCGCCCACGCCCTCCGGCAATACAGACACTGAGGTTCCGCTGATCCGTCTGGCCGTGGCACGTTCGGGCGACAAGGGCAACCACAGCAATATCGGCGTCATGGCCCGCGATCCTGAATTTCTGCCCTGGATCGCCGCCAGCCTGAGCGAAGCAGCGGTAGCCCAGTGGATGTCCCACGTGCTGGACGCCGACCGGGGCAGAGTCACCCGCTGGTATCTGCCGGGCAGCCACAGCCTCAACTTTCTGCTGGAGAACAGCCTGGGCGGCGGCGGTGTGGCCAGTCTGCGTATCGACCCCCAGGGCAAGGCCTTTGCCCAGCAGGTGCTGCAGATGCCGGTCGCGGTTCCCGCCTCTATTCTCGCCAAACTGGATACTCATCAATGACCTATCACAGCATTTTCAGATCCGACCTGTTCAGCGGCCAGACCATTATCGTCACCGGTGGCGGCAGCGGCATCGGACGCTGCACCGCCCATGAGCTCGCAGCCCTGGGCGCCCGAGTGGTGCTGGTTGGGCGCAACCCGGAAAAGTTGCAGGCAACCGCAGATGAGATAAGCGCCGACGGCGGACAAGTCATCTGGCGCACCTGTGATATCCGCGACGAGGACAAGGTACGGGCAATGGTTGCCGAGGTGATAGCTGAGTGCGGACCGATTCACGGCCTGGTCAACAACGCTGGCGGCCAGTATCCCTCGCCCCTGGCAGGGATCAACCAGAAGGGCTTTGAAACCGTGGTACGCACCAACCTGGTCGGCGGCTTTCTGGTGGCCCGCGAAGTGTTCAACCAGAGCATGAACCGCACCGGTGGGCGCATCGTCAATATGCTGGCCGACATGTGGGGCGGCATGCCCGGCATGGGGCACTCGGGCGCCGCCCGTGCCGGCATGGACAACTTCACCAAGACCGCCGCCTTTGAATGGGCCCACGCCGGGGTCACGGTCAACGCCGTCGCCCCCGGCTGGATTGCCTCCAGCGGCATGGATACCTATGACGGGGCAATGCAAGCCATTATTCCCCGCCTCAAGGACAGCGTGCCGCTCAAACGCCTGGGCAGCGAGGCGGAAGTGTCGGCGGCAATTGTGTTTCTGCTCTCCCCCGCGGCTGCGTTCATCAACGGCGCGAGTTTGCGCATTGATGGTGGCGCGAGTCTGGGCAGTGGTGCCTGGCCGTTGCCGCCGGCGAAAAACAACGCCGCCTTCGAGGGGTTTCACCGCGCGGTGACGCCCGAGATTCTCAAGGCGAAGGACTGACCATGGCTGCCATCGAATCCCTGCTCAACCCCAGTGATGACGACTTCGCAGCCAACCGCGAGGCAATGCTGAGAGCAATCGAAAGCTTCCGGTCGGTCGAGCGCGGCGTCCTCGCCAAGGCAGCCGAAGCCAAGGCCAGATTCGAAAAGCGTGGCCAGCTCCTGCCCCGCGAACGACTCGGTCTGCTGCTGGATGCTGGAGCCCCGTTCCTGGAGCTGTGCCCGCTGGCCGGCTACAAGCTGCATGACGACAAGGACGGCACCCAGGCCGGTGGCGGCCTGATCGCCGGCATCGGCTATGTCAGCAGCGTGCGCTGCCTGGTCATCGCCAACAACAGCGCGATCAAGGGCGGTACCATTTCGCCCAGCGGCCTGAAAAAATCCCTGCGTCTGCAGCAGATTGCCGCCGAGAACAAGCTGCCGGTCATCACCCTGGCGGAAAGTGGCGGCGCCAACCTTGCCTACGCTGCCGACATATTCATCGAAGGGGCGCGCACCTTTGCCAACCAGGCCCGGCTCTCGGCCGCGGGTATTCCGCAGATTACCGTGGTGCATGGCTCCAGTACCGCAGGGGGCGCCTATCAGCCCGGCCTGTCGGATTATGTTGTGGTAGTGCGCGGCAAGGCCAAGATGTTCCTCGCCGGCCCGCCCCTGCTCAAGGCCGCTACTGGCGAAATTGCCACCGAGGAAGAACTGGGCGGCGCCGAAATGCATGCGCAAACGGCCGGCACCGCCGAATACCTTGCCGAGGATGATGCCGATGCCGTACGACAGGCCCGCGACATCGTCGCCAGCCTGCCCTGGAATGACCGCTTACCGGTAACAACCGCACCTGAATGGGACGACCCGCTCTACCCCATCGAAGAGCTGCTTGGTATTGTCCCGGCTGATCCGAAAACACCCTACGACGTGCATGAAATCATCGCCCGCATCGCCGACGGCTCGCGCTTTCTGGACTTCAAGCAGGCATACGATCAACAGACCGTCTGCGGCCACCTGAGCATTCACGGCCGGCGCTGCGGCCTGATCGGCAACAACGGCCCGATCACCCCCCAGGGCGCCGCCAAGGCTGCGCAGTTCATCCAGCTATGCGATCAGAGCAACACACCCCTGCTGTTTCTGCACAACACCACCGGATTCATGGTCGGCACCGAGGCCGAGCAGCAAGGCGTGATCAAGCATGGCTCCAAGATGATCCAGGCGGTAGCCAATGCCCGTGTGCCCAAGCTCACCCTGGTAGTCGGCGGCTCCTACGGTGCCGGCAACTACGCGATGTGCGGCCGCGGCCTGGACCCGCGTTTCATCTTCGCCTGGCCCAATAGCCGTACCGCCGTGATGGGCGGGGCCCAGGCTGGCAAGGTGCTGCGCATTGTCACCGAAGCCAAGCACGCCCGGGAAGGCAAGACCGCCGACCCGCAAATGCTCGACATGCTCGAGCAGGCCACAACACAAAAACTCGACAGTCAGTCCACGGCCCTCTACGGCACAGCCAGCCTGTGGGATGACGGCCTGATCGATCCCCGCGATACCCGCCGCCTGCTCGGCCTGTTGCTGGACATCTGCCTTGATGCCGAGCTGCGGCCACTGAACCCCAATACCTTTGGCGTAGCCCGCCTGTAAACGGAGAAACAGACATGTTGCTGACCCAGGAACACGAAGCGCTGCGCCGCACCGTCCGCCAATTCATCGACAAGGAAATCAATCCCAATGTGGATGAGTGGGAGGAAGCCGGGCATTTTCCGATTCACGACATCTTCCGCAAGGCCGGTGACCTGGGCCTGCTGGGCATATCCAAACCCGAAGCCTATGGCGGCATGGGTCTGGACTACAGCTTCTCGGTGGTCGCCGCAGAGGAGTTCGGCACCATCAACTGCGGGGGCATACCCATGGCCATCGGCGTACAGACCGACATGTGCACCCCTGCCCTGGCGCGCTTTGGCTCGGATTCACTACGTGAAGAGTTTCTGCGTCCGGCCATTTCCGGCGAAATGGTCGGCTGCATCGGCGTTTCTGAAGTCGGCGGCGGCTCGGATGTAGCCAGCATCAAGACCAACGCGCGCAAGGACGGCGATGACTACGTGATCAACGGCAGCAAGATGTGGATCACCAACTCGCCTTCGGCGGACTTTATCTGCCTGCTGGCCAATACCTCCGAGGGCAAGCCGCACAGCAACAAGTCGCTGATCATGGTGCCAATGAACACGCCCGGCATCACCCTGAGTACCCATCTGGACAAACTCGGCATGCGCAGCTCGGAAACCGCCCAGGTGTTCTTCGATGACGTGCGCGTACCCCAGCGCAACCTGCTTGGCCAGGAAGGTGCCGGTTTCATGATGCAGATGGTGCAATTCCAGGAGGAACGCCTGTTCGGCGCGGCCAACATTCTCAAGGGGCTGGAGTCCTGCGTGAACAACACCATCGAGTACTGCCGCGAGCGCCAGACCTTCGGCCAGCCACTGATCAACAATCAGGTCATCCACTTCCGCCTGGCCGAACTGCAGACCGAGATCGAGTGTCTTCGCGCATTGGTTTACAACGCCACCGAGCAGTATGTCGCGGGCAAGGATGTGACCAAACTGGCCTCGATGGCCAAGCTCAAGGCCGGCCGCCTGGGCCGCGAAGTGACCGATGCCTGTCTGCAATACTGGGGTGGCATGGGCTATATGTGGGACAACCCCGTCGCCCGCGCCTACCGGGACGTGCGCCTGGTGTCTATCGGCGGCGGCGCCGACGAAATCATGCTCGGTATTATCTGCAAGCTCATGGGCACCCTGCCCGGCAAAAGCAAGGGCTGACCCATGAAACTGCCAGACGCCACCACCCTGCTGCTCGAGCGTAACGATGACGTACTGCACATCACGCTGAACCGGCCCGAAAGCCGTAATGCCATGAATCTGATCATGCTCGAGGAGCTGCGCGCCCTCCTCGCTGCAGCAGGCAAGGATCGGAGCCTGCGCGCGATAGTACTGCGTGGCGCCGGCGGGCATTTCTGCGCCGGGGGCGACATCAAGGACATGGCCACTGCCCGCCGGGACGACCAGGCCGGCCAGGCACGTATCAATCGCAGCTTCGGCCGTTTGCTTGAAGAAGCCGCAGCCCAGCCGCAGGTGCTGATCAGCGTGCTGGAAGGTGCGGTACTCGGCGGCGGCCTGGGGCTGGCCTCGGTCTCGGATATCGGCATCTGCCTGGCCAACTGCCGCTTTGGCCTGCCGGAAACCAGTCTCGGGGTCATACCCGCCCAGATAGCCCCCTTCGTGGTCCGCCGTATCGGACTGACTCATACCCGCCGGCTGGCCCTGACTGCAGCGCGTTTTGACGGAATCGAAGCCCTGCACCTCGGGCTGGTGCACTTCAGCGAACCGGACGTCCCGGCGTTGGAGCAGAGGCTGGCCTCCAGCATCGGGCAGGTTCTGCGCTGTGCGCCGCAAGCCAACAGGCGCACCAAGGCACTGCTTCTGGCCAGCAGTGAGCAGCCCCTCGAAGACGTCCTGGATCAGGCCGCCGACCTGTTTGCCGAAGCGGTAACCGGCAAGGAAGCAGCGGAAGGCACGCTGGCGTTTGTACAGAAACGCAAACCGGGCTGGGCTCCATAACCAGCTGCCCCCTAAAAGGACCTACACCCATGCCACGCATTACAACCTTGCTGATCGCCAACCGAGGTGAAATTGCCTGCCGCATCATGCGCACAGCCAGCGCCCTGGGTTACCGCACCGTGGCGGTCTATTCTCAGGCCGACGCCGACAGCCGCCATGTGCAGATCGCCGACCAGGCCGTCTGCATAGGGCCGGCACCGGCGGCGCAGTCGTACCTGAACATACCGGCAATCATTGAAGCGGCGCAGCGCAGCGGCGCTGAAGCTATTCACCCAGGCTACGGATTCCTGTCAGAGAACGCCGATTTCGCCCAGGCCTGCATGGATGCCGGGCTGATCTTTATCGGCCCGTCCCCCGAGGCCATCCGCCTGATGGGCAGCAAACGCCAATCCAAGCTGGCCATGCTCGAAGCTGGCGTACCCTGCATTCCCGGTTATCAGGGCAGTGCCCAGGATGATGCAACCCTGACGCGGGAAGCTGCGGCAATCGGCTTTCCCCTGATGATCAAGGCCAGTGCCGGCGGGGGTGGGCGCGGCATGCGCCTGGTGCAGGACCCGGCGCAACTGTCTGGCCAGCTACGCAGCGCGCGGGCAGAAGCCCAAAGCGCTTTCGGCAGCGCCGAGCTGATACTGGAACGGGCGTTAATCCGCCCAAGGCACGTGGAAATCCAGATCTTCGGTGACAACCACGGCAACCTCGTGCACCTGGGCGAGCGGGACTGCTCGGTGCAGCGCCGCCATCAGAAGGTTATCGAGGAAGCACCCTGCCCGGTCGTGACGCCCGAACTGCGCGCCGCAATGGGCGCAGAAGCGGTCAAGGCCGCCGCCAGTGTCAACTACAGTGGCGCAGGCACCGTGGAGTTCATGCTGGATGCCGACGGCAACTACTACTTTCTGGAAATGAACACGCGCCTGCAGGTCGAGCACCCAGTCACTGAACTGGTCACCGGGCTGGATCTGGTAGCCTGGCAACTCGAGGTCGCCTCAGGCCTGCCGCTCCCTCTGCGCCAGGAGCAGATAGCACTGCAGGGCCACGCCATCGAGGTACGCCTGTACGCCGAAGACAGCCGCCGGGATTTCGTGCCCCAGACCGGACGCGTCGACCTCTGGCAGCCAGCGAATATCGAAGGAGTACGCATCGACCACGGTCTGCGCGAGGGTCAGGCAATAACCGCTTTTTACGACCCCATGCTGGCCAAGATCATTGCCCATGGCACTACCCGCGAACAAGCGCGCACTCGCCTGATCAACGCACTGGAACACTCGGTGCTGCTGGGCGTGAATGCCAATCAGCGGTTTCTGATCAATCTGCTGGCCCACCCGCAATTTGCGGCGGGTCACACCAGCACCGCTTTCATAACCGAGCAATTTCACAGCGATCCCAGCCTGACGCCCCAGCCCGTGGCCGCCGAGGATCTGGCGATGGCGGCAGCGCTTCTTTATCAGGCCTCTGCCAGGCGCTGCAAGCTGCCGCCCGCATTACAGGGCTGGAGTAACACCGCACCCATCCCCAGCCGTTTCCTGCTGCTCAATGACGGCGAGGTACATGCCGTTCAGATATCCACCTGCTCAGGCGAGGTTGCCGGCAGCCTGAATATCAGCGTCTCAGGCCGCTGCCTGCATCTGCGGATAATCGAGCAGACAGGTTCGGTCATGGTGTGCGAATTGGATGGCATTCGTTATCGCCGCCCCTGCCTGATCAACGGTAAGCGGATAGCCCTTTACTGTGAGCAGGGCAATCTGCAGTTAGAGGATGTATCCCACCGGCCACCGGCAGCTGCTGCCGACGTCACATCAAACCGGCTGCTGGCACCCATGGATGGGGCCGTTACCGAAGTCATGGCAAAGGTGGGCGAACAGGTCAGCAAGGGCCAGGCTTTGCTGCGCATGGAAGCAATGAAAATGGAGCACACACTCAAGGCCCAGATAAACGGCACCATAAGCCAGCTACTCGCCAGCGAAGGCCAGCAGGTTAAAGCGCGGCAACTGTTGGTCGAGTTCAACTGAGCGGCCACAAACCACCACTGGGGTTTTGCCAATACATGTTGATATGAACGGGTTATTTACCTGTAGCGCTATTGTATCTGACGGCGAATAACGTCAAATTGACATCATGACTGCCAACAAAATAACACTCAGGTTTTCTGGGCGTTGGTCGATAAAATAAAAAGATGTGTCTGGCCACCAGATGCCATTGTGCGCCTGGCTGGTAACGGTCCCGGGGGAGAGGTTGTAGATGAACGTATTGCGCAAAATAAAAATCAGCCAGCGTATCTGGTTAATCCTGATAGTCGCACTGGTCAGCATGACGGTACTCGCTGTGGCCGCTCTGGCCACTCTGCGGTCGGAGTACAAACAGGCCGAAGTTACCAAGGCAACCCACCTGGTCGAGTCTGCCCATACCCTGATGGGCTACTACCACTCCCGCGAAGTCTCCGGCGAACTTACCGGCGAGCAGGCCCGTACCGCTGCACTCGAAGCACTGCGTACCATGCGCTACGGCGGCGGCACCGAGTACTTCTGGGTCAACGACATGGACAACGTCATGGTCATGCACCCCATGGCGCCCCAGACCGAGGGTGTAGACCTGACCACCATTACCAATAGCGACGGCCGCCCCAACGTCATTACCGAAATGGTCAAACTGGCGCGCGACCAGGGTACCGCCTTTATCGAATATAGCTGGTCACGCCCTGGACAGAACCCGGGTGAAGGTGAAGCGCACCAGAAAATCGCCGCCTTCACGCACTTCGAGCCCTGGGATTACATGATCGGCACAGGCATCTTTATTGCCGACATGGAAGCCAAGTTCATCGCCGAGGCCGTCAAGGTAATGATCTTCGTGACCCTCCTCACCCTGCTCATGGTCCTCATTCTGTATATCATCGGCCGCAGCATTTCCCGACCTTTGAACAGTGTGGTTGAAGCCATGCGCGATATCGCCAGCGGCGAAGCCGACCTGACGCGCAAGCTGGACGACAACGCCCAGGACGAGCTGTCTCTGATCGCCAGCCACTTCAACAACTTCACCGCAAACCTGCGCGGCATAGTTCACCAGCTGGGTGACAGCGCCAACCAGTTGACCAGCGCTGGCCAACAGCTGAGCCAGATAAGCAACAACAGCCTGCGCGGCATGACTCAACAATCCGAGAAAATGGAATTGATGGCCACAGCGGTCAATGAGATTACCTACGGCGTGCAGGACGTGGCGCAAAACGCCAACGCGGCAGCCCAGGAAGTCGAAAACGCCAACGAGGGCGCCAACAATGGCCGTGTTCAGGTCACCAGGACCATCGAGCAGATCACCCACCTGTCAGACAGCGTAAAGACCGCCGTCACGCACATGGAAAGCCTCTCCAGCGATGCCCATGAAATCACCTCGGTACTCGATGTGATACGCAATATCGCCGAGCAGACCAATCTGCTGGCCCTGAACGCCGCAATCGAGGCAGCCCGCGCCGGGGAAATGGGCCGCGGTTTTGCCGTGGTAGCCGACGAGGTGCGTAATCTGGCGCAACGCACCCAGAAGTCCACCGAAGAAATTCACAATATGATCAACAAGCTGCAGACCAACACTCAGACCGTGGTGGAGGTGATCAACGAGAGTGACCGCTACTCGGAGCTCAGCGTGCAGCAGGCCACAGCCGCAGGCGCAGCCCTTGACCAGATCACCGAGTCGATGCAGCAAATGGTAGCCCTGAACGCCTCCATCGCCAGCGCCACCACTCAGCAATCCACAGTCGTGGAAGACGTCAACCGCAGCGTCACCGAAGCCGCGGAACTGGCCCGCGAAACCACCGACGGCGCCCAACAAACCGCCCAAGCCAGCGAACACCTCACTCAACTTGGCAAACAGATCGACGGACTGGTAGCGCGCTTTAGGGTATAAGGGCAGCGGCAAGCCTCAAGCTGCAAGCTACAAGCTGAAAAGGGCAGCCTCAAGCTACAAGCTACAAGCGGCAAGCTGTCCATGCGTACTGTACGGACTGCGTCTTTCTGAGACGCAGTCGTCAGTACAGAGACTCCATTCCAAGTAGGGTTTAGCTTGTAGCTTGTAGCTTGTAGCTTGCGGCTTGCAGCTACGTGTCTACAAAACCATCACCCCCAACCACCCAAAGGCGATCAGCGGCAGGTTGTAGTGGAGGAAGGTCGGGACCACCGTATCCCAGATATGGTTGTGTTGGCCGTCCACGTTGAGGCCTGCGGTGGGACCCAGGGTGGAATCCGAGGCTGGTGAGCCGGCATCGCCCAATGCGGCAGCGGTGCCTACCAGCGCAACGATTGCCAGCGGGCTGAAACCCAGTTGCAGTGCCAGGGGTACGTAGATGGCAGCAATGATCGGAATAGTCGAGAACGACGAGCCAATACCCATGGTGATCAGCAGCCCAACCAGCAACATCAATAACGCAGCCAGGGCACGGTTGTCACCGATCATTCCCGCCGAACTGTCGACCAGGGTCTGAATCGAGCCTGTTGCGCGCATCACTTCGGCAAAGCCGGCGGCGGCGATCATGATAAAGCCGATCATCGCCATCATCTTCATGCCTTCGGTGAATACGTCGTCCGCTTCCCGCCAGCGCACCACACCCGAAAGCGAGAAAATCACGAAACCGGTCAGCGCACCAATGATCATCGAGTCCAGCCACAGCTGCACCACGAAGGCCGCGACTACAGCGGCCAGGGCGACCAGCAGCGACCGCCCGTTATACCCCTTCTCCAGACGCTCAACTGCTGCGACCTCCTCCACGTCGTAATCGCGCGGGGCACGGTAACTGACGAAGATCGCAAACAGCAGGCCCAACAGCATACCCAGGGCCGGCAGAGCCATGGCCTTCATGACATTGACGCCCTCGACGTCGCCACCACTTTCAGCCACATTGGCCAGCAGAATGTCATTGAGGAAAATGCCGCCAAAACCGACCGGTAAAAACATGTAGGGCGTGATCAGACCGAAGGTCAGTACGCAGGCCACCAGACGGCGATCCAACCGCAGCTTCGCCATCACATACAGTAGTGGCGGCACCAGTAGCGGAATAAAGGCGATGTGTATGGGCAGTATGTTTTGTGACGAGATGGCCACGGCCAACAACACCAGCAACAACATCATTGTCAGCATCCCCGTGCCACCCTCACGCCGGCTGTTGACCAGCCCCAGCGCCCGATCCGCAAGCGCATGGGCCAGACCCGACTTGGCGATCGCCACGGCGAAGGCACCCAGCAAGGCATAGCTCAGGGCAACATTCGCGCCCTTGCCCAGCCCACCCTGAAATGCATCCAGAGTCGCCTCCAGACCCAAACCACCAAGCAGACCACCCACCACAGCCCCGATAATCAGCGCCACCACCACGTGTACACGGCACAAGCTCAGGATCAGCATCACCGCCACAGCGGCCACTACTGCATTCATTGTCAAACTCCCCAGTCGAACCAAAAGGTGTCAAACAAGCCAGACCGGCCTGCCAAAGGCCGCGTACTCTGCCGCATAGCGCCGCAGGCCGCAAGCCAGAACTGCAGCTACAAGCTTCAAGCCGCAAGCTGCAAGCTGGACGTGCGCACTGCAGCGCCACCGTTATTCCCAGACGTAGTTCCAGGTACACATCCCCGCACTTCATCTGGGTTTAGCTTTACGCTTGCGGCTTGAAGCTTGAGGCTGCTCTTTGCAGCTTGCAGCTTGCAGCTTGCGTTTACGATTTTGCGCTGTTGGTCCGCGCGGCCGACGGTTAGCATGCTGGCACATGCAATCAAGGAGAGGCCCCATGCTCAACATCGCCATCGTCGCCGGCAGCAGCCGCAGTAACAGTCAGACATCCAAGGTCGCGCGCTTCATGCGCCAAAGTCTGATCAACCAGCACGGACTCGATGCGGCCGCCGTATCGGTCATAGACCTGGGATCCTATCCCCTGCCAATGTGGCCTGCGGAGGACGAAGGCCCCTGGGGCATGTTCGAGAAGCAACTGTCCAAGGCCGACGCCCTGGTGATCCTCGCCCCCGAGTGGCACGGCATGGCCTGCCCGGCGATCAAGAACTTCTTTCTGTTCGCGACCAAGGCCCAATTGGCACACAAACCGGCCATGCTCGGCGGTATCTCGGCAGGCATAGGCGGCGCTTATCCGATCAGCGAACTGCGCGCCTCCAGCTACAAGAATTGCCGTTTGTGCTACATACCCGAGCACCTGATAGTGCGTAACGTGGAAAAGGTCATGAACATGCCCGAGCCAGTCTCGGAAGACGACCGCAAGATACGCGATCGCATGCAATACAACCTGGATATTCTGCTGCGCTACGCCCAGGCCCTGAAGCCCGTGCGCGGCGAGATAGATATGACCAATGCCGACTTCGCCAACGGTATGTAACCCGCATCAGGTCCGTGCGACCCACGAACGGGCCACCCCTTACTAAGGTCTAATGGCCGCTAGCCGGGTCACCGGATTGCCGCCTGCGCATGGCCGAGGCGTCAAGATCAAGCCTTTTACCATCCCGCTGAAAAGCGCCAACTCCCTCGAACATGTCCGTCATATGACAGTTCGACGAATGTCTTACAGAGTCCCTCCTGCTTAAGTGCTTTATTTGATCCGCGCCCGGCAAGCACCGGCCTGCAAATGATCACACCAGGAGAATAATAATGACGCATGTGAAAACCAACACCCTGGCCGCAGCTGTGGCCCTTGCCCTTATTGCGCCACTGGCCGGCACCGCAAATGCTGCTGGCTTCACCGACGATGCCACGGCGTCCCTGCAACTGCGCAACTTCTACTTCAACCGCGATTTTCGCTCCACTCCCCCAGGCGGCCGGTCCAAGGCTGAAGAGTGGGCGCAGGGCTTCATCTTCCGCGCAGCTTCGGGATACACCCCCGGCGCAGTGGGTTTCGGTCTGGACGTATACGCCGCCACCGGCGTAAAGCTCTACTCTGAAGACGACACAGCAGGCACCGGCTTGCTGCCCAACGCCTTCGGCGATGAAGGCCCCGACAGCTACGGCCATGCTTCAGCTACGGCCAAGGCCAAAATCTCCAATACCGTACTACGCCTTGGCAATCTGGTGCCCGCCATCCCGATCGCCCAGGCCAGCGACATTCGCCTGTTACCGCAAACCTATACCGGCGGCGCACTGAGCATCGACGAAATAGACAACCTGAACGTGCAACTGGGTCAGCTGCGTGAGGTCAATTACCGCGGCAGTACCAACCGTGAAGATATCGGCGCAACCGTAGGCGGCACCTCCGACCAGTTCAACTTCATCGGCGGCACCTACAAGTTCACCCAGAGCGATACCTCCCTGGGCCTGTGGCGTGGCGAGCTGGATGACGTATACGAACAGAACATGATCAACGTACTCCAGGGCCTCACAGTCGGTGACTGGAAGCTTGGCGCCAACCTGGCCTATTTCGACACCAGTGACAGCGGCAATCAGCCACTGAACATCGATCACAACATGAAATCCCTGCTCCTCTCAGCAGGCACCGGCCCACACACATTCCGCCTGGGCTATCAGCACAGCGACGGCGACACGGCCTTCCCCTACCTGGCCGAAAACAACCCCTACATCGCCAACTACATCCAGATCCTGGACTTCGCCCGGGCCGACGAAAAGTCCTGGCAGGCCCGTTACGACCTGGATTTTGCAGCCTACGGCATCCCCGGCCTCAAAGGCCTGGTGCGCTACGTCAGTGGCGACAACATCGACCTGGGTGCAGCCGGGACTGGCGAAGAGTGGGAGCGCGACATCGACTTCGTCTACACCATCCAGTCCGGCCCCTTCAAGAACGTAGCCCTGCAATGGCGTAACGCGATGGTCCGTTCCGACGTGGCAGGCGACATCGACGAAAACCGCCTGATCGTGAATTACACCATTCCTTTGATGTAATTGGTTGATCGTATTGGTGGAGCCCGAGCTGATGTTCGGGCTTTTTGTTTGTCCTGGTTGGTTGCTTGGCATTGGATCGGTGTGGTGCCGATTCCGACCTGCCCCGTTCCAGGACACGCTACTAGCCATCCCTGGGGCTCGTCATCGCACATCCCTGTGCTCTGACGGTCCTGGAACGGGCCAGGTCAAAATCGACAAACAAACTCCGTGCCGCCTGAATGAGAGTGCTTGAGCAATTGAGCGCATCCAAGAACTCTTTTTACTGCAGCGTACTCCACGCCATCCGGGTGTCGGCGGCGGTTGACCTATGCACGACCGTCGGCGCACAGGGATGTGCAACGTCGAGCTTCCAGGGACGGCTTGTAGCGTGTCGGGCATAGGTCAACCGCCACCGGCACCCATGCACCCACTACCAGGACCGGGTTTGAAATCAGGCACGATCATCGGCACCCATACACAGGCTATAAAACAGATCAGTCTTCCGCAGTAGCCCCAATCTTGTGAATAGCCAAGTCAGCACCCATGAACTCGTCCTCCTCACTCAGCCGAATACCCGTGATCGCCTTGATCACACCGTAAACCAGCACACCACCAGCCAGAGCAAAAACAGCACCTGCCAGAGAACCGACAACCTGCGACATCAGACTGACACCACCCAGACCGCCCAGCGCCTGCGCACCAAAAATGCCCGCCGCAATACCACCCCAGACCCCACATAGACCGTGCAGAGGCCATACACCCAACACATCGTCAATCTTCAGATGATTTTGGGTCAGAATAAATGCCCACACAAATAAACCACCGGCAACCGCACCAGTAGCAAGAGCACCAATCGGGTGCATCAGATCGGAGCCCGCACAGACCGCAACCAGACCGGCCAGAGGACCGTTGTGCAAAAAGCCCGGGTCAAAACGACCCACCGCCAGCGCCGCCAACGTACCGCCAACCATCGCCATCAAGGAATTGACCGCCACCAGACCACTTATGCCATCCAGCGTCTGGGCCGACATCACGTTGAAACCGAACCACCCAATGGTCAGAATCCAGGCGCCCAGGGCCAGGAACGGAATGTTCGATGGCGGCATCGCAATCACATGGCCATCGCGATAACGACCACGGCGTGCACCCAGCATCAGCACAGCGCCCAACGCCAGCCAGCCACCCACCGCATGCACTACAACTGAACCGGCAAAATCATGGAAAGGCGCGCCAAAAGCCCCCTCCATCCAGTCTTGCACACCGTAGTTGCCGTTCCAGACCAGACCCTCGAAGAAAGGGTAGATCAGGCCAACAATCAACAGCGAAGCCACGAGTTGCGGAGCAAAGCGGGCACGCTCGGCGATACCGCCAGAAATGATCGCCGGGATAGCCGCAGCAAAAGTCATCAGAAAGAAAAACTTCACCAACGAGTAACCATTCTGCTCCGTGAGTGCCTCGGCACCGTGGAAGAAAGTCACACCGTAAGCGATCCAATAGCCTATAAAGAAATAGGCAATACCCGAAATCGCGAAGTCGCTGATAATCTTGGATAACGCGTTTACCTGATTCTTCTGCCGTACCGTACCCACTTCCAGAAACGCGAAGCCGGCATGCATGGCCAGAACCATGACCGCACCCATCAGAAGAAACATCGTGTTTGCGCCGTGCATCAGTGTTTCCACCGCGCTGTGCAGGTTTTCCATTATCTGAGCCTCTTTTCGAGAAACGCACCAGATAAACGCACAGAACACATGAAATGATCATCATTGGTGCAAATTGCACACGAGTTCAAAACAAGGCGATCTGGCGAAATTTCTATCTGCTGCATTTTTCTCTTTTTATTCAGTTAGTTGAAAAGGGTGTAAGTCCGGGCTCTGGCACTTCGGCACCAATGGAGTGCGAAACCCGTGCCCGGGCTCACCACAGCAGTGCAATTGACGTACCAGAACGCAGTAGAATGCACCTTTCAGCAACAACAGACGTGCCCAAAAAGGGGCCGGCACAACCGGAAATATCACCTGCCCAGCAGCAAAACCAGTCTCTGGCTATAATCTTGCATACTGGGTTGCCGCTTATCCCTGTTAATGGAGTTTCCTGTGTTCAATGGTCAACCACTGCCTTTCTTTCAGCCACTGATCGATACCGCCACCGGGCGAATAGCCGGGTACGAAGCACTGGCCCGACTCAAGGATGACCAGGGGCAGATAGTGAGCGCAGGTCCGCTGTTTACCGATCCCAGCGTTGATCCCGTAGACCTGCTGGAACTGGATCGCACCATTCGACGTCAGGCATTCGAGGCCTTCCGCGACAACCCGGCCGGGTTTATCAGCGTCAACATCTCTCCTCTATGGGTCAGCCAGCTGGTACCCGGCGAGCCACTGCCCAGTCTGGAGCTGCTCAAGGAGATTGGTCTGCCGCCCGAACAGGTCGTGTTCGAGATAACCGAACTGCAGGGCAATATCCAGGATCTGAGCGACGCCGTAAGACGCTACCGGGAAGCCGGCATTCGCATCGCGATTGACGACTTTGGTGCAGGCTCCTCCATGCTGGATCGAGTGCTGGCCCTGGAGCCGGACATTCTGAAACTGGACATACAATTGTTTCGCCGCGCAGCCAGCGGCAAGGGCAACAGCGGCGATTTTGTCAAAGCCCTGGCATTGATGGCCGAGAAAAGCGGCTGCTGGATTATTGCCGAAGGCGTGGAGACAGAGCAGGAACTGCATTTTGCCCTGGAATGCGGCGCACGTTATGTGCAGGGATACCTGTTCGCACGCCCCGCAGAGAACTTCCTGCCTGCTGACGCAGTGCAGGCCGAGTTCGCGCGTATGCGTGACGATTACGCCCGCAGCAAACTGGCCGAGCGGGAAAAACTCGCCGAGCTGCGTGGCACCCTGGGCAACCTGTTCGCCGAGCTCGTGCAATGGTTGGCCAAGGGTGGAGACCCGGCAGATCTGCCCTCACCCGCACAATATCCCTGGCTGCTGCGCTGCTTTCTTTGCGATGCACATGGCACCCAGATATCGCCGAACTATGAATGGACCGAGAAACGCTGGCAGCCTGATGCTCGGTTTCTGGATCACAACTGGTCCTGGCGCCCCTATTTCTACCAGATACTCTCCGAAGCCGGTCAGGGCAGTCGCATTATTCTGTCCAGCCGCTACCGAGATGCGACCAGCAATCAGTATTGCATCACCTCGGGTCTGTTCATCGACGACAGCCGGCACCTGCTGCTTGTGGATATCGATACCTCACGCATCTGAACGCTGCTGGCGCCGCGTAACAGGCAGTAACACATCGACCTCAAGGCCGCCCAGGGACGATTCCTGCAGTTCCAGGCGGCCCTGATAGACCTCAACCAGATCGGTGACGATGGCCAGGCCGATGCCGTCGCCTTCTGCGCTCTGGTCCAGTCTGTGACCGCGGCGCAGGATGGCAGAACGCTCATGCTCCGCCACACCCGGACCGTCGTCGGCAATGCGCAAGACCAACCCCTCAGAGTTCATATCCGCGCTCAGTACCACAGTGCGTCTCGCCCATTTGCAGGCATTGTCCAGCAGGTTGCCCAGCAGCTCGAGCATATCCTCTCGCTCAAAGGGCCACTCTGCCTGCGCGGCCTCTCCGAGCCGCGTTTCCAGCTGCAGGTCATTGCCGTGAATGCTGCGCAGCGAATCCAGTAGCCAGGGCAGGTCCTCCGCAGCACTGAAACGCTGGCTTGCCTGGCTTTCGGGCGCCAGGCGCGCGCGCTGAAGAGCTCGATCCATCTGGTTGCGGATGGCTGTCAGCTGTACACCAATGCCCGCAAGCGTGTCGCTCCCAGGGTCCGCGGTTGCCTGCTGCAAAAGCGCAGTGGCAACCGCCAAGGGGGTTTTCAGGGCGTGTCCAAGATCTGCCTGGCCGCCCCGCGAGCGCTGAATTATCTGCTCTATCTGGCGGCCCAGGTGATTGATCTCGCTGACCAGCGGCTCCAGCTCCTCCGGCACATCCGACCCCAACTCCAGACGCTTGCCCACATGCCACTCGGCCAACTCCCTGCGGATGCGGCGCAGTGGCTGAAACGCCCGATTCAGCACCCAGCGCTGCACCAGCAACGCCACACCTATGGTGAGCAGACCCAGAGCCCATATAGCCCAACGCGCCTGGTCAAAAGCCCGCAGCAGCGGCAGATAATCGGTGGCCACACTGATATCAACCGCCTGGCCGCTGACTTCGTAGCGCCCCGACCAGACCAGCAATTGCTGATCATCCGGACCGGCCACCAGCGTATTGTGCAGACCGTCCGCATCCAGCGGCAGCCGCGCATCCCAGAGCGAGCGTGAGCGCCAGCGTTCACCAGCATCAATAACGAAATAGCGCCCCGAATAGGGCCGGTCGTAGTCAGGATCGACCCGCGCGCGATCAAGATACAGACCCTCCGGCCCCGGAGTGATCGCCGCCAGCAGGCTATCGGTTTCAACCTGCAGTGAACGCGCCAGATAGTCCCGCAGTGCCTGGTCGAACAACCAGACACTGCCCTGCCCGACCAGCACCACAGTCAACAGAAGAATGGCGACCAGCCCCAGACCGAGTTGGCGGCCGATACTGCTCAAGGCTGCAATCCGACAAAGATATAGCCCTGCCCACGGCGCGTAACAATAACCTCGCGGCCCAGTTTGCTGCGCAGGTGGTTGATCTGCACCTCGATCACGTTGGAATCACGCTCACTCTCGTATTCGTAGAGATGCTCGGCCAGCCGGCCCTTGGATAATACCTGGCCGGCGTGCAGCATGAAGTAGCGCAGTAGCTTGAATTGCGTAGCGGAGAGCTCTATCGACACAGACCCCGCCGGTGCGGCGGCATGGATAAAGGTGACTTCCTGGCGCGTCTCGTCCAGGGCCAGCCCCCTGGCCTGGATTACGGCACCGGGCTCATGGCCGTGGCTGCGCCGCAGCAGGTTCTGCGCGCGCAACACCAGCTCCTCGGGGTTGAAAGGCTTGGTAAGGTAGTCATCTGCGCCAGCGCGCAGCCCCTCGACCCGCTCGCTCCAATTGCTCCGCGCAGTCAGCACCAATACCGGCAAACTGATCCGTGCGGCCCGCCAGCGGCGTAACACCTCAAGCCCATCCATACCCGGCAGGCCCAGATCCAGTACGCAAAGATCGTAGGGTTCCTGCTCCCCCAGCAGCAACGCATCTCGCCCGTCTGCGCGCCAGTCGACGGCGAAGCCCGCCTGCTTGAGCACCGTACACAGGCTGTCTGCCAGGGCCACAGAATCCTCCACCAGCAACACGCGCATCAATCGTCCTCTTCCACATCAAGCAACTTGCCGGTGACCGCATCATATTCCAGCTCCAGTACGATGCCGCTGCGCGTGACTATTTCCAGCTCATAAACATATCGGCCGTCATCCCATTCCAGCTCGACTTCCAGCAGGCGCCCGGGAAAACGTTCCTGCGCATCATCGATAAAGCGTTGCAATGGCAGAACAACCTCCTGTTCCACCAGCCGGAGCGCCTCATCCTGATCAATATCACGTCCGGCCTGCAGCCCGGAGGTGAAAGCCAGCATGACGATTATCGGGGACCAACGCAGAAAGCCGCGCAAGGCGGCTTTCCCTCCCGACCAACGAGATTCAGTCATCCTGGTCAATCTTGAGCACTTCGGCATTGCTCGCATCTATGTCAATATCCCACTCAACGCCCTGGGCATCACGAATTTCGACTTCGTACACATATTTGCCGGCAGTTTCTTCCAGCTCCGTGCCCGTGATGGTACCGGCACGCGCCGCAAGCGCTGCTTCATTCAGCTTCTCGAAGGACTGAATGGTACCCTTGCTGACAAGAGCCTGGGCTTCATCGATACGCACATCATCGGCGAAGGCACTGGCAGTGCCAAGGGTAAGAATCGTAGTACAGGTAAGGGCAACAAGTTTTTTCATGTTTAAAGTCTCCGTTGTTTGAGTACGCTTGTATCCTAGAACACCAAACTGAAGCCAAACTTAAAAAGGCACCAAGCCGCATAGAATGGCTTGCCGGTAAGGACACTGCATGACCGCAATTCACATACCCAGGCCCGCGCTGACTTTGCGCGCCGGCAGCCAGGCCCTCGAGCATATCCGTGAAAACGGGCTGCAGCCGGCCGACGTACACATGATCCCCGGTGCGGCTGGCGGGCCCAAGGCGTTAGGCATTCAGGGTCTGGACATTGCGCTGTTTGGCGACTGGCTACCACGGGCGCAGCAGCCACGCAGCCTGATCGGGGCCTCGATTGGCAGCTGGCGCTTCGCCAGTGCCTGCCTGCCGGACCCGGTGGCCGGGCTGCGCAATCTGGGCGAGCTGTATACCTCTCAGCGCTTTCCCAAGGGCATCACCGTCAGCGAAATCAGCCGCTGTTGCGCCATCATGCTTGATGATCTGCTCGGCGAGCAGGCCGAGAGCATTCTCGCCAACCCGCTGTATCAGCTGAATATCGTAGTGGTGAAAAGCCTTGGCCTGATGCGCCACGACACCCGCTCCCGTCTGGGCCTCGGCCTGGGAGGGGTGATTGGCGCCAACCTTCTGAGCAGAAGGCATCTGAAGCGGTTTTTTGAGCGGGTCATCCTGCATGACCCACGCCAGCGCCCACCGCTCGCCGACTTCAGTGATTTTGTCAGCAGCCATATCAGCCTTACCGCGGAAAACCTGCGCCCAGCCCTGCTTGCCTCCGGTTCGATTCCCATGGTGATGGAGGCCGTGCGCGACATCCCCGGCGCCAGCGAGGGTGTGTACCGCGACGGCGGCCTGCTCGACTATCATCTCGACCTGCCCTATCAGGCACCCGGCGTGGTGCTCTATCCGCACTTTGTCGATCGGGTGGTACCGGGCTGGTTCGACAAGACCCTGCCCTGGCGAAGGGGTGATCTGCAGCAATTGAAAAGCGTGCTGCTCCTCGCCCCCTCGCGGGACTATCTCGCCAGCCTGCCCTACGGCAAGCTGCCGGACCGCAAGGATTTCACACGCTTTGTGGGCAGAGATGTAGAGCGGGAAGCCTACTGGCGCAAGGCAATGGCCGAGAGCGAACGTCTCGGTGATGAGTTTCTCGAGCTAACCGAATCAGGACGTCTGATTGACCGCCTGCAACCGCTCTAGCGGCCCCCTGCGCTGATGCGCCAGCTTATTGCGCTACCAGCGCCGAGCCGTCATGCCCTGGACGATGCGCTGATCCTGCTGCGCCTGGCCATCGCTTACGCAGGCCTGGCTGCCATCAGCCACTGGGGCGCGGGTCAGATCATGCAACGCCTGGGGCATTATCTGCACATCGATACCCAGTTTCTGCTGCTCGACGCCCTGTTCAGCGCTTTATTGATGCTCGGCAGCCTAGGAATCGCCTGGCTACTGCAACAACGGGCGTCACTGACTTGGCTGGTGGGTCGCGGATTCAGCCCGGCCGGCCTGATTCCGGCGCTTCTGCTGGCCGCCATCATGGTCTTGATCGCTAATCCACTGGCCGACTGGCTGGATTTCAGGCTGACGCCGCCGGACCTGCTGCCCCGTGATCCCGCGCAGCCGCAGGCACTGACACCCTTGCTCGATCTCGAGGCCTGGCGACTGCTGGGCGCCCTGGGTCTGGCGATACTCTGGGTCCCGCTGGCTGAGGAAGTGATCTTCCGGGGCTGGTTATTCAAGGCCTTGCAACGCACACGCCCCGGCCTATGGGTGGCACTGCCGGCCAGCACGCTGATATTCGCGATACTGCACAGTTTCTACAGTGCCGGTGGCGTGGTGGTTATTGCGCTGCTGGGCGCGGGCCTGGGGTGGCTGCGCTGGAAATACGATCAACTCTGGCTGTGCGTGGTAGCCCACGCCGCCTATAACGGACTTACCCTGCTGATGGTCGCCCTCGGGTGATCAGCGCAATACGCGCCGCGCGCCCTTGAAGGTGCGCTGCCAGTAGCTGGCCTGCAATTCATCGATGCGCACCTTGCCGCCACTGCTGGGCGCATGCAGAAAACGCCCCTCGCCCACGTAGATACCGGCGTGATCGACACTTCGGCCGCTCATGGCAAACAGCACCAGATCACCGGGAATCAGATCCTGGGCAGGTGCCTTGTCCTTCAGTGCAGTCAGACCCGCTGTGGTGCGCGGCAAACTGACGCCAGCTGCCTCACGGTACACGTAGTTGATCAGACCGCTGCAGTCGAAACCGGTGGCCGGTGAGCTGCCGCCCCAGCGATAGGGGGTGCCGATCAGACTGAAGGCGCGGAAGATGACTTCATTATTGGTGGGCGAAACCGGACTGGCGGTACCCGAATCTATCAGCGACTGTGTACCGGAATTCATCCCGGCAAAGCCCGCATCGGTCTGATCAGGGGTGCCGGCACACCCGACGAGGGTTGCCAGCAGGCATGGAATGATCAGGAATTTCAAGGGCATGCGTCAGTCTCGTGAGAATCTTTAGAGTGTCTGTATTGCGCAACAGTGCCCGCGGTTGGCCCTCAGGTCAAGCATGACGGTGCTTTCAGTGATTAACGGTGTAGGCCAGCATCATGGAAAGCTGGCACATCGGGCGGCCGCTATCGGCATGCAATTGATTGAAAAAAGCCTGTGTTGCCGCCAGGTCCCGCTGACTGGTCGGCGACTTGTCAACTACCCCACGGGCCTTGAGCGCAGCAGCCACATCACCGGTAACCACGAAGCTATCCTTGCCCATCATGCGCAAAAATCGCGGGGAGGACAGACCGCCAAGCTGGTTCCCCTGGCGCTGCAGCAGACGCCACAGACCGGTAATATCGGTCACTGGCCAGTCTGCTATGAGTTTGCCCATGCTGCCGTACTCAGTGCGCATGTCGATGACCATCTGCGCATTGCGCGGCACACTGCGCAATTTGCCCAGGTGGCGAATCAATCGCTTGTCCTGCATCAGACGTTCAATGTGCTCGCCACCCATCAGCACTACCTTGTCCGGGTCGAAGCCGAAAAAAGCCTGCTCGAAAGCCGGCCACTTGGCATCCACCAGGCTGTGCTTGAGCCCCGCACGAAACACCCTCAACGCCAACGTCGACAGATAGCGGTCATCGGCAATACCGCGCAGGGTCTTGGCATCACGCGGTGTCGGCAGATTGGCTTCCAGCGCAGTCCGCGAACCGAACCGGTTCAGGCAGTATTCTTCGAGCTGTCTATAGGGTTGCACTGAAGGCTCCACACAATGGGTTTAGGCGTTCAAAGGTTCATCACATTGAGAAAACGCGGCGTGGCCTGTTCATCGATCTTCAGGCTGGCAAAATCGAACAGCTGGCCATCAGCCAACTGCGAAGGATGCACATGGCGCAGGGAGCGGAAAATGCTTTCGATGCGGCCGGGATTCTCGCGCTCCCAGCCCTGCAGCATTTCCTTGATCACCTTGCGCTGCAGGTTCTCCTGGGAACCGCACAAATTGCAGGGAATGATCGGAAAGTCCTGCAAACGGGCGTAGGCGGCAATGTCTTTTTCGCTGCAGAATGCCAGCGGACGTATCACCACATTGCGGCCGTCATCGGACAATAGCTTGGGCGGCATCGCCTTGAGGCTGCCGCCATGGAACATGTTCAGAAAGAAGGTTTCAACAATGTCATCACGGTGGTGCCCCAACGCCAGGCGATTGGCACCGATCTCGTCGGCAAAGGTATACAGATTGCCGCGACGCAGGCGTGAGCACAAAGAGCAGGTAGTCTTGCCCTCCGGCACTTTCTCCATGACGATCGAATAGGTATCGCGTTCGAGGATATGGTAGGCAACACCAAGCTCTTTCAGATACGCCGGCAGTACCTCCTCCGGGAACCCTGGCTGCTTCTGGTCAAGATTCACCGCAACCAGCTCGAAGCGAATCGGCGCAACACGTTGCAGGTGCAAAAGCATGTCCAGCAGCGTGTAGCTGTCTTTTCCTCCTGAAAGGCAGACCATGACCTTGTCGCCGTCCTCTATCATCGCGTATTCGGTGACCGCTTCGGCGGTAAGTCGACGCAGGCGCTTCTGCAACTTGTTCTGGCTGACACTCAGGCTCATGGTGGAAAGTCCGGATGCGAAAAATCGCTATGGTAACCGCAAACTGCATCCTGAAAAAACAAAACCCCCTGCCGGCCAGTTGGCCGACAAGGGGCAATGCCCGAATGCAAAGCGCGCTCCAGATGAAGCCTGGCTAGCGCGCTTGCGGATTAGCGCAGGTAAACCGGACCCACTCCCATACCCCAGAAAATGACTGACGTTGCCATCATGGCGACCAGTACAACCAGGCCCACGGCAAGAATGGAACTGGAAAACATGAAGCCCTCTTCACTGGAAATGCCCATGAAGATCGGTATGCCCTGATAAAGCAGGTAAACGGTGTAGCAGACTGCCGCAGTACCCACCAACATCCCCAGCCACAGACTTGGATAAAGTGCAGCAATACCGGCCAGGAACAGAGGCGTAGCAGTGTAGGCAGCGAAGACGACGCAATCGGATAGCGACGGACTGGAGTCATAGGTACGCGCCATCCAGTGAATGAAGGCGCCCATTACGGCCACACCTACAAGCATGGCCAGGTACGACAGAACGGTCATCTGCAGCGCGCTGGTGGTGGTCAACCGCACCGCATCAGCACTACCGATGGCCCAGCCGGTCTGAGTGGTACCAATATAAGCGGAAATCGCAGGTATGGCGGCAAGCAGAAGTACATGGGTGAGATACATATGGCCGATGGATTCTTCTTCACCCTTGATTTCGCGCCATTCCTGGTCGGGATGGGTAAATAGCCCAACTACGTGGTGGATCATGGTCTGGTCTCCAGAATTTTTATTCATTCCCGTGGTCCTGACCTGACGGCCGGCAACGGGTGTACGGGCGCGACGCTTTGTCGCATTCCCTTGTACTTGACTATAGTCAAAAACACATTCCAAGTACGCTTTCTGCTTAGAGTGATTAGCGACTTCAGGGCTTGCCGTAATAGCGTTGGAGTATTAGCAATGCCTGATTGACGTCCTGAACCCGATCAGTACTGCCGCCCCTGTCAGGATGATGCTGACTCATTAGCTCCCTGTAACGCTGTTTGATCCGCCGCGCATCAACAGGCTCCCGAAGTTCGAAAACCTCCAGTGCGGCGCTGACTTCCTGCCGACTTACTCCCGCGCCACCCTGGCTGAAGCCCTTGAGTAAGCGCTCCACATCCTCACCCTGGGTGGTCAGCCACTGCTCCCAATCCAGATAGTAACTGCGCAGCGGATCAGCCTCGCGCAACAGCGTGCGCTGCTCTGCTACCTGCCCACGGGGCAACATGCGGATACTCAATGCATGCACCTGCAGCTCCAGCCCCTGCTCAGTCAGTCTGTCAGAAAGCCTGTAGAGGGCATGAAACAACAGAAAATGCGTCTGAAAAAGCGTCAGGGGATCGCGTAGCGCACCCGGCTCGGCAAAAAGCGTATCGGGAAAATGCGCGGCGAGCACCTTGATCAGCGAAAACTCGTCAATCCCACCCGGCGCATCAGCCAGGCAGGAAAGCACAAAACGATCAAAGTCTGCTGGAAGCAGATCATCGGGGTTGGGTCGGTTCATGGGGCCAGTCTAGCAAACACCACGTATTGCAACCTGTCTGTCATCTGATTGGCGTATTACTGACTCACCGTCAATTTTCAGGGAACACCTTACAATGAACAGATGGATAATGACCGCCGGCGCCGCCGCGATGGTTGCCAGCCTGGCAGCCTGCAACTCCGATAGCGATGACGATCAGGCCGCAGCACCCGAAACGCCGCCCGCCGCCGTGACCCCGGACAGCGTAGCGCTGAGCCTGCTGGGCCGCTACGAGTCGGGCGAGTTCGACGTGAGCGCCGCAGAAATCCCGGCCTTCGATCCGGTCAATCGGCAGATCTTTGTGGTCAACGCGCGCAAGGGTGCCGTTGACGTGCTGGATACATCCGACGCAGCCAACCCCACGCTGACAGATACCCTCACCGTTGAAAGCGTCGCACAGGGCGCAGTGGTCAACAGCATTGCCTATCGCGAAGGTTTTCTGGCTGTAGCAATTGAGGCAGCCACCAAGACCGACCCCGGATTTGTCGCGTTATTTGATGCCACCACCCTGGAGCTCCTAGGCTCAGTACCGGTCGGCGCACAGCCCGACATGCTGACCTTCACCCCGGACGGCAAGTATCTGCTGGTCGCCAACGAGGGCGAGCCCAATGACGATTACAGTGTCGATCCGGTTGGCTCGATCAGCGTCATAACCCTGGACGACCAGGGCCTGGCGCAGGTCAGCACTGCCGGCTTTACCACATTTGATGCCCAGGCCGATGCACTGCGCGCCGCAGGAGTCCGTATTTATGGTCCCGGCGCCAGCGTGTCCCAGGATCTGGAGCCGGAGTACATCACCGTATCCGAAGACAGCCAGACCGCCTGGATTGCCCTGCAGGAAAACAATGCCTTGGCCAAGCTGGACATCGCCACTGCCACCATCACCGACATTCTGCCCCTGGGCTTCAAGAACTACGGCGCTGCGGGCAACGGTATCGACGCCAGTGACGACGACGGTGTAGTAGCAATACGCACCCGCCCCGGCGTTTTCGGCATCTACCACCCTGACAGCATCAGCAGCTACAACGTGAACGGTCAGACCTACATCGTCACCGCCAACGAAGGCGATGCACGTGCCTGGGGCGAAGATGATCAGGCCTACTGGGACGGTGACGCAACCAAGGGCTTTGTTGAAGAATTCCGCGTCAAGCACCTGGTTCACGCCAGCGGTTTTGACCGTCGTCTGGGCGATGACCTGCCACCGCAACTGCGTGCCCTGGGCACAGGCGCCCTGCTTGACCCAGCAGTGTTCGCCTATTGCGGCGCCACCGCTGTTGATCCTGGCGACTGCCGCAGTGATGAAGAGCTGGGCCGCCTGAACATCACCTGGGTGGACGGCTACAAGCGCGACGCCAACGGCGATCCGCTGATGTACGACGCGACCGGCACCCAGAACGATGCAGGCACGCTGCTCATGTACGACAAGCTGTACTCCTACGGCGCCCGCTCCTTCTCCATCTGGGATGAAGATGGCGAGCTGGTATGGGACTCAGCCGATCAGTTCGAGCAGTATCTGGCCGGTGAAGAGTGCCGCGCCGCCAACGACCGCTCCATTCCCTGCAAGGATTTCTTCAACACCGGTCATGACGAAGGCGACTCCATCGACAGCCGCAGCGACGCCAAGGGCCCCGAGCCGGAAGGTGTTGTACTGGGCACCCTGGGCGAGAAGACCTTTGCCTTCATCGGTCTGGAGCGCATGGGCGGCATCATGGTCTATGACATAACCGACCCCGCAGCGCCGATCTTCGTGGACTACTACAACACCCGCGAAAACTTCCTGCTGGAGCCAGAAACCAACCTGGCCGCCGCCGGCGACCTGGGCCCAGAAGGCCTGGTATTCGTCTCCGCCGAAGACTCACCCAACGGCGAAGCGCTACTGATCGTAGGTCACGAAGTCAGCGGCACCACCACCGTGTACCAGATCGACCAGACTGTGGATTGAAGTAAGTCAAAAAAGGAAACCCGTCACCCGACGGGTTTCCATTTTTACACCACACCCAACCACACCCCCCTCGTCATTCCCGCGCACACCCCTCTAGTCATT
>NZ_VTTI01000016.1:0-20900 GCF_008641105.1 Halopseudomonas salina | reverse complement strand
ACGTTTGTGGGGGGAGTTGGCGTGAGTTCACGGGGATGATGTTTGTGGGGAGGTTGGCGTGAGTTTGCGGGGATGACTTTGGTGGGGGGGGGGGTTGCGTGAGTTCGCGGGGATGACGGAGGCTGGATCTCGTCATTCCCGCCCCCCTCGCCATTCCCGCGCACACCTCCCTCGTCATTCTCGCGAACGCGGGAAACCATTTTGACCTTGATGCAGCCAGCACCGAACCCCGTCACATAAGGCACAAACCCGCTTTCTATAAACCCGGAAATGGATCCCCGCGTTCGCGAGGATGACGTTTGTGGGGGGAGTTGGCGTGAGTTCAGGGGGATGATGTTGGGGGGGAGGTTGGCGTGAGTTTGCGGGGATGACGGAGGCTGGATCTCGTCATTCCCGCGCACGCAGGAATCCGTTTTGACCTTCCACTTTCCCGGGCTCAGCCCTTCCCGGCCAGATACTCGACACCCTCACGCCGGCTATCCTGCACCGACTCCAGGAACTCATCTCCCCAGCGCTTGATATCGTTGTGCTGCACAATCGCAAACATCGAGCGAATCCGGGACTCCCGGTCTGCGCGTCCGAGGGTCAGGCCTACATACAGGGTATCGCGTAGGTCATGGGGATCGTGGGGGTTGGTCAGGAGGGCGCCGTGGAGTTCGGCGGCGGCGCCGGCAAACTCCGAGAGCACCAGCACCCCGCTGCCCTCGCATAGCCCCTGGGTAGCCACATACTCCTTGGCGACCAGATTGAGGCCATCGCGCAGCGGCGTGATCCACATCACATCGGCCATCAGGTAATAGGCGATCAGATCGCGGAACGGGAAGGCGCGGTAGAAAAAATGCACCGGCGTCCAACCCACCTGGGAGAACCGGCCATTGATACGTCCTACCGCTTGCTCGATCTGCTGCAAAAGCGTGTCATAGATGGTCATCTCCGCCGCTGCGGGCACGCAGATGGTCAACAGCGACACCTTGCCGACAAGCTCCGGATGGGCCTCCAGCAGCGCCTCAAAGGCCAACATCTTGGCCAGAATTCCCTTGGTATAGTCCAGGCGCTCAACCGAGAGCACCACACGCAGCCCCTTGAGCTGTTCGCGCAGTTTTTCCATCTCGGCCTGGCAATCCGGTTGGTCGATCACTTCCTTGACGCGTCCGATATCCAGCCCGACCGGGTGCGCGCCCAGGCCGATATGTCGGCCGTGTACCGATACGCTGCGGGTCATGCGGTCCAGCCCCACCGCGCAGCCATAGGTCAGAAAACGCGGTGCGCAATCCTGACTGCTCAGCACCTCGACCGGCGCCACCCCGCGTATCACGTCCACAAAATTCTCGGACTGGCGTGGAATATGAAACCCGATGTAGTCGCACTGCAGCAGGCTGCCAATAATCTCCCGCCGCCAGGGCAAGACGTTGAAAACGTCCGCCGACGGGAAGTAGGTATGGTGGAAGAAGGCAATGGTCAGATCCGGCCGCAGCGGGCGCAAATAAGCTGGCACCATCCACAGGTTATAGTCATGCAACCAGACCACAGCACCCTCGGCGGCTTCGGCTGCCGTGCGCTCGGCAAACAACTGGTTGACCTTGAGAAATACCGCCCAGTCCTCTTCCCGGAAAATAGCCCGTTCCCAGAAAGTGTGCAGCGTCGGCCAGAAAGCTTCCTTGGAGAAGCGCTTGTAGAACACATCCACATCGTTCTTGCTCAGCGCCACACGCGCGGCAACCAGATTAGCGTAACGCTCCTTGTCGACCGTGGTGTGCACCTCGAACGCGCGATCCTTGCGCGGATCATGTACTGACCACGCGACCCACGAGCCCTGCTGGCCCTGGGCGAAAAAACTGAGCAGTGTAGGCAATATGCCGTTGGGCGAAGACGGCGGTCGACGGATAAGCTGGCCATCCTTGACCACCTCCTCGTAGGGCAGCCGGTGGTAGACCATCACCAGGTCTGCCTTGCCCTTGATACCTAGCCCTGGCAATTCGGAATCGATACCCACCGGCCCCAGAAAGCCGAAATGCCCCAAGGCCTCGAGGATGCCACCACAGCCGCTGAGCTTGGCATGCAATACCTTGGCGCGATCACCGGTGGCTTCCAGCAGACCCGCTTCCGACTCTCCAACGCACACGCCCTTGAAGCCCTGCTCGTACATGGACAGGTCATTGAGCGTATCGCCAGCCACCAGCACATCATCAAACTCGGCCTCCAGATGGGCAATCAGACGCTTGAGCGTGCTGCCCTTGTTGACCCCGCGGGGCAACAGATCCAGATACATATCGGCGGAAAACAGCACATCGCAGCCCAGCTTTTCGGCCACCTGATGAATCTCGTCGGTCACTGCGCCGGGCTCGCAGAAGTAGGAGCAGCGGCGTTGCTGCGGTACGTTCTGGCGCTCCAGACCCGGAAAGCCGGCCATCGACTGCAACACCACCTGCTCGCCGGGCCAGGTCGCCTCGATCTCGCTTTGCAGCGGATACACAGCCTGCAGAGTTTCCCCGTCCACCACAGTGGCACCCACATCACAAATGATGTAATCCGGACGCGGTATGGCCGGATCAGACAGCAGCGGTACCACCACCTCCAGACCGCGCCCGGTAACAAACACCAGCTTGATGCCGGGGTGAGCATCAATCAGCTGATACAGTCGCTGGCGGTTATCCGGGTCGCCGCCGAGGAAGGTTCCATCAAGATCAGTGGCCAGAATCATTGGCGGTACTCCTAATATTTGAAGGGCTAGTTTCTGAAGAGGCAGTATCTGTAGACGCAGCTTCTGAAGAGGTCGTGTTTGAATGCGTCGAATCCGTTTCGGCGTCCTCGAGCATCATGCCCAGCACCTCGCTGGAGGTGCGCACCATGGGAATGTAGTGTGCCGGTGCGTCAACGATTCGATCGGCCCCGCGCCGCGCCTGAAGCAACGCATAGAGCCCACAGAAACCGAACATCACCGCGAAGAACAATGGCAGTGCCAGAGGCGCCGTCATGCCCATCAGCCAGCCGGCCAGTGCCGGGCCGATCGCCGCCCCCAGCCCGTGCAGCATCAGCAGGGACGCGTTGCCAGAGAGAATATCTTCGTGGTGAAGATGGTCGATCAGATGAGCCACCGCAGCGGGGTAAACGGCAAAGGAGCCTCCGCCGAACACTGCTGCGGCCAGCAATAGCCACTGCCCGAATGGCCCCAGCAGAGCCATCAACAAACCACCGGCAACCGCAATGGCAGAAATAATCGCCAGGGCCATGCGCCGGTCGGTGCGGTCAGACAGCATACCCAGCGGCCACTGCAATGCGGCGCCCGCAAGAATCACCAGAGAAACGAATGTCGCGATCTGCGGCGTGTCCATACCCATGCGCCCGGCATACACCGCGCCCAGCCCCCAGAACCCGCCCATGGCCAGTCCCGACAAAAGCGCTGCGCTACAGGCCACCGGCGCCGCTTCCCAGAGCCGGCGCAATGACAATCCCTTGGTATTGCCAATGGCCGGCTGGGACAGGCGCGTGGCCACCACCGGCATCAGCGCTGCAGTGATCAGCATTGTCGCCAGGGCAAACAGAGTGAAGGTCATGGGGCTGTCGAGGCGCAAGAGCTGCTGGGCCAGGGCCAGCGATCCCAGGTTTACCGCCATGTAGATGGCAAACACCTGGCCGCGACGCTCCGGTGGTGCCTGGGTATTGAGCCAGCTCTCAATCACCGTATAGATACCCACCAGCGCGACACCGGTTATCATCCGCAGAATCAGCCAGGTAATCGGATCGACAAGCAGGGCATGCACCAGCACGGAAACAGCTTCGGCAGCGGCCAGAAAGGCGAATGCGCGCACATGGCCCATACGCCGGATCAGTCTGGGGCACAGCCAGGTGCCAAGAATAAAGCCGGCAAAATAGGCTGAGCCGAGCAGACCCAGGGTCTGGTCAGTGAAGCCTTCACCGCTTCCGCGCAGGGCTAGAAGGGTGTTGAGCAGTCCGGTACCCAGCAGCAGCAGCGCGATACCGGAAAGCAGGGCTGCGATAGGCAGCAGAATCTTGATCATGAATCTGAATCCCTGTATTGCAAAATGGATCCAGGCAGGGAGTGCAAAAATGCCAATAATGGCGAAGTGCTTGAAAATTATGTCTTTGTGCTAAAAACCATACCCCAGCCAGGGGGTGGTTACCAGCACTTGGAGAGATTCATCGCTCGTTGGCGCCCGTCACGGCGTGCAAATAACCAATCGATATTGCGAAAAGAAAACCGTATTTTCACCCGAATATCTGATGACTTTTTCAATGTCTTCGGCTAGATTGCGAATCTTCCCGGCCACCCTCAACAGGACCCAATGACTCTCCTGATAGCCTTCGCTGTCCTCTCCATTCTGGTTTCGTTTATCTGTTCGATTCTGGAAGCCGCACTACTCTCTCTGACCCCAAGCTACATAGCCCATCAGAAGCAGACAAAGCCCAAGCTCTATGAGCGGCTCAAGCATCTCAAAGACAACGTAGACCAGCCCCTTGCTGCGATCCTGACGCTCAATACCGTTGCCCATACTGTGGGTGCAACCGGTGTAGGTGCACAGGTGACCGTGGTCTTCGGCGACGGCTACCTGGGTATCGCCTCGGCGGTCATGACGCTGCTGATTCTGGTGCTCTCGGAAATCGTGCCCAAGACCATCGGTGCGCGCTACTGGCGCGCCATAGCGCCCTTTCTGCCACCCTTGCTGCGCCTGATGATCCTGATTCTCAAGCCCTTCATCATGCTCTCGGATGTGGTGATGAGAATGTTTGGCGGCAAACCGCCGGAGCATGACATTCGTCAGGAGATCAAAGCCCTGGCCATGCTTGGCCGTGAACTGGAAAAGCTGGACGATGATGAACAGCGCGTGATCAGCAATATCCTCGACCTGCATGATGTGAAGGTCCGGGATATCATGACGCCGCGGATCGTATGCGACTCGGCACTGCCCGATGAGAGCATTGCCGACCTGAAACTGCGCATCAAGGAAAGTCAGTTTTCGCGATATCCCGTAGTCGACACGGACGAATCCCCGCTAGGCGTGGTGTTCCGTTATGACGCCCTGATGGCCGAAGATGACACCCAGCCCGTTTCCAGCATCATGAAGCCGATCAAGGTCACGCTGGAAAGCATGAACGCCGAAAACCTGATGACCCAGCTCATGCAGGAACGTCAACACATGAGCCTGATCTACGATGAATTTGGCGGCTGGCAGGGTCTGGTCACCCTGGAAGACATCGTTGAAGCCATTATCGGCAAACCGATCATGGACGAGACCGACGACATTCCCAACATGCGCCGCTTTGCCAGACGTCGCTGGGAGCATCGGTTGAAAGACAGCAAAACCAGCTGATCAACTTCAAAGCCAGGCCCAGTGCCTGGCTTTTTTATTAGCTCCGTAGCCGTAAAGCGAACAATCCTGAACTTCATCCGGCCGCCCTTAGCAGCTACACTTATTCACAGACGCACCACTAAACGACTTTTTTCAAACCCACCGGACACTCCATGCCGACCCCCAGAACATATGCCAGAAAACTCTTTGCCCCTCTGCTTGACCGGCTTGAAGGGGGTGACCAGCCTTATCGTTATACCCCCAAGGCCCGTTTGATTCTCTGGGTTACCGGTTTGTTGTTCCTGGCCCTGGCGACTGGCCTGGCCGTATTGCTACCGGAAGGAACTGATCCCGCTGTACTGCTGCCCATAGGTATATTCGGCCTCGTTGGCCTGTTTGCCATCATTGTCGCCTGGCTCGGCACCGAACGTGCCGTAGCCCGGGTCTGGGGCTCCCGCTGACAGCCGCAGCAGCACGCAGCCAAAGCAACAGGAGACTGATATGACCGACAAGACACTCCTCATCGTCGCCCATGCGCCCTCGGATAACACCAGGCGCCTGGTTGAATCTGTCATTACCGGCGCACGCCAGGCGTCCGGCGACACCGTCGAGGTAATCTACAAGCCACCGCTGGAAGCCAAGCCAGGTGACGTTCTGGCGGCCGACGCCATTATTCTCGGCACGCCGGAAAACCTCGCGTACATGAGCGGAGCATTGAAGGATTTCTTTGATCGATGCTACTACCCCGTGCTCGAGGAAAAGCAGGGCATGCCCTGTGCCGCATTCATTCGCGCCGGCCAGGACGGTACCGGCACCCGCCGCGCCATACAATCGATTGTCACCGGCCTGCGCTGGTCATGGGTGCAGGACCCACTGGTTCTCAAGGGCCAATGGGATGACGGCTTTCTTGATCAGACCGAGGAGCTGGGCAAGTTCATGGCCGCCGCACTGGACGCCGGCATCATCTGATCAGATCCAGATCCAGCCCGTGGCGCCAGCAGCAACCGCCAGCACCAGAATGCTGCTGGCCCAGCGCGCCAGGGACCAGCCCCCGACAAAGAGAACGATGGCCGCCTTGACCAGGGTATTGGTCAGTGACGCCAGCAAAATACCCCGCGCTGCAACGGTGTCAGACAGCCCGTCGTTGGCCTGGTTGGCCAGCGCCACGGTAATAGCGTCCACATCGGCAATACCCGACAGCACCGCAAGAGCGTAAATACCCCTGTCGCCGAACCATTCCTGCGCCGCATTCGACATTACAAATACCACTGCCAGGGCAGCGGTAATCAACAGGGCCGATTTCAGTTCAAGGGGATTGCTCATCGCCGGTTGGTGTTCCACTTCCCCCCCCTTGAAGCGCCACAGCACTACAGCCATGGCCACCAGGGGAATAATCCCCAGCAGGATCATGCCGGGCAGCAGAGGCATCAACAGATCACGGTTGACAATGGCCACCTCGGCCAGCACCCGGGGCGCCATGGTGCCGCAAGCCAAGGCAATGCCAGCGCCGAGCAGCGCCTGGCGGCGGGTATCCGTGGCTGACATTCGCGAAAAACTCAGCGTTAACGCCGTGCTTGAGGTCAGACCACCGAGAAAGGCAGTCAGGGTCAGCCCCACCTGATCACCCAAAATCCGCACTGCAAAATAACCCACAAAACCGATGCCCGCGACCAGCAGTACCAACCAGCCAATCACCCGCGGGTTGAGGCTGTCCCAGGGTCCCATCGCCTCATTCGGCAGCAGCGGCAGCACCACAAGCATGATCACCAGCAACTGCAGGGAGGCTGTCAGCTCGTGTCTGGACAGACTCTGCAGCGCGCCGTGGATCTCCCGCTTGAAACCCAGCAATACCGCCACACCCACCGCGGCGATGACCGCTTCCAGTTGCATGTCCAGCACGGCCATTGCGCCCAGCGCGCAGGTGAGCAGCGCTGCTACCTCAGTGGTGGCGCCGATGTCGCCGGTTGTTCGCACCGTTTGCAGGTAGCCAACCACCAGCATCGCAGCTACGCCTAGCAATACCGCGGCCAACACCCACACCGAGGTCGCACCGGTCAGCCTGGCGGCAACGCCTCCCAGCAAACCCAGCAGGGCAAAGGTGCGAATCCCCATGGCGGCCATGGCGTCGTCGTTGTCATTATCCGCATCGCGCCGGCTCCCGGCTCCGCCATGCTCGTTCTGCGTTTGCCAGCCACGCTCAAAACCAATGATCAGACCGACCGCCAGAGCGACCAGCAGACCGGGGATCTCACCTGCGTATTCCATCATCTATGTGTTTTCCTTCCCTATACATTGTGCTGAGCATAATCTGCTGAACATAATCTGCTGAACATAGCAGAGACGCCCTCTCCGTGCTTCTGCATCACAGGCTGGCCGATTATACTGGCCGGATGGATAAGCTCATGGCACGTCTCGAAGAATGTTACCGGCTGGCGGAGGAGCGTTTCGAGCGCAAGTTCGAACGCCCGCGGGTAGACCTGGACCTGCGCGGTCAAAAGGCCGGGGTAGCCTATCTGGGACGGAATCTGCTGCGCTTCAACGCGCAGATGTACCGGGATCACAGCGAGGATTTTCTGCTGCAGACGGTGCCCCATGAGGTAGCCCATCTGATCGCCCATGAGGTATTCGGGGCCCGCATCCGCCCCCACGGCCGGGAATGGCAGGCGGTGATGACCGACCTGTTCAAGCTACCGGCCACCCGCTGCCACGATTACCCGGTGCAGCGCCGGCGCGGGACCCGATATCTATACCGCTGCGGCTGCCCCGCCCACGTGCCTTTTACGCCCCAGCGTCACGCGCTGGTCAAACGTGGACGGCGTTACCAATGCCGGCTGTGTGGTGACATGCTGCACTTCACCGGTCGCCAGGGCGCAGCCTGAACAGCACACCTCGATTACTCTGCGGACTGCTCAGGTTCAGCTTGCGACTGCGGATTTGTCTGCAGGGCCTGCAACCCCTCGAGCAACCGCTGGTTCAGATCCATGGCCTTTTCCAGGCGCGGCTGATCAAAGCGTTCATCGATGGCAAAACCGCCGTCTAGCAAGCCACGCAGTAATTCGTTGCCGGATTCGGAAAGCTCACTGGCCGTGCGCAAGGCATCGACCAGCCCCTGGGCGTATTCACGCAGATCATTATTCGCCGCACTGGCCGGCGCTCCCTGACCCGATACCCGGCCATAGGCTTCACTCACCTGGCGGACGCTGGTCTGGGTCAGATTGAGTGACATGGAAGCCAACTGGCTGCCATCCAAATCCAGCGCCAGGGCCCGGTCAAAGGCACCCTGGCGATCCCCGGCATAGAAAGCGCCAGCCAGATCCTGCACCTGGCCCAGCAGATCCTGCAGCGACTCGCGCTCGGCATCATTCAGGTCGCCCTGCACCTCCACTTGCCAGGCGCCGACCTGCAGTTGGCTGCTCTGGCTACTCAACGCAACCCGGCTACCCTGCGGTCCGCTACTCGCGGTCACCTGGCTATCAGAACGGCTGGCTGATGCCTGGGCGATGCTGATGCGCAGGCGGTCGCCCTCACGCGTGGTAACTTCCAGGTCAAATGTCTGGGCCTGTGCAGAGAAACGGCTGGCACTGGCAGAGAGTGATACACCCTCACCGCGGCCGTTCTGCTCGGCACTTGGCAGCAGCCGCTCGGCAATCTCGGCCATGCCGGTCTGGATGCGCTGCCAGGTGTCGTCGATGTCCGCAGCCACCTTGCCCTTGAGCACACCCATGCCATCCAGAATCTTGCGCGCCTCCTCGAAGCCCTTCTCCACGCCCTTGGCAGCCTGGTCATACATGGTCTGCAGCTTACTGGTGTCTTCGCCGGCGGCCTTGGCGCTTTCCAGCCGCCCGCCGATAAAGCCGAGCACACGCTCCGCTACCTTCCCGGGGGAGAAATTATCGGCGCTGCCGGCAAGACTGCCTGGCTTGAGGCCCATCTGCTCGGCAAGCCGGTTGGCCAGGGTCTTCTGCCCGTCAATCTGACGTGCGGCATTGGCTTGGGATGGCGCGGTCTGCCGCACGCCACCTGGGGTAATCGAATTGGATTGGCTCATTGGGTACACCTCCAGTTGACCACTGTATCGGCCAGATGCCCTTTTACTGTATGACCGTCCGTCGTTTTACCCCAGGGCTCCGGCAGCCCGCAGACCTTCGATCTCCTCCACCGTAAGACCCAGCCCGCGCAACACACGCATGCTGTCCTCACCCAGCTGTTTGCCGATATGTCGCGGGGCATCCAGGCCACTACCAAACACGATAGGGCAGGCAATCTGTCGCTGGGTCCGCTCACCGCCGGGCAAAGGCACAGATTGCACCAGCCCGCGAGCCTGCAGCTGCGGATGCTCGGCGGCCTCACTCAGGCTCAGCACCGGCTCCACGCAGGCATCAATCTCGGCAAAACGCGCCTGCCAATGGGCAAAATCTTCCCTGGCAAAGGCATCCTGCAGCGTCTGCTTGACCAGTTCGCGGTCCTGCGGCAACGGCGAAAGCCCCTTCGCCACCAGCTCGGGGCAGCCCAATAACTCGCACAACTGCAGCATGAACTGGGGCTCCAGGCTGCCCACCGCCATCCAGCGACCGTCGCGGGTCTGGTAGTAATCATAGAAACTGCCACCATTGAGCATAGTTGATTCCAGCCCCGGCTCCTGATCGGCGGCCAGGCAGGCGGCACCGGCCATCGCATTCAGGCTGAACACACAATCGGTCATGCTGATATCCACATGCTGCCCTTCCCCGGTCTGCTGCCGGTGAATCACCGCCGCCAGCAAACCGGTCACCGCATGCATCGAGCCGCCGGCCACATCCGCCACCTGCATTCCCAGAGGCACCGGCCCGCTATCGCGCCGGCCGGTGTAACTGGCCAGGCCGGAGAGCGCCAGGTAATTAATGTCGTGGCCGGCGCGATTGCGGTAGGGCCCGGTCTGGCCGTAGCCGGTCACCGACACGTAGATCAGCCGCGGGTTGATCTCCTTCAGCGCCGCATAACCCACACCCAGCTTGTCCATGACACCGGGGCGAAACTGCTCGATTACCACGTCGTATTCCATCACCAGCCGGCGCACCACATCCACGGCCTCCGGCGCCTTGAGATTGAGGCCGATGGAGTCCTTGTTGCGGTTCAGATAGGCGTGACTGGCAGAGGTGCCGTCTACGTGGGGCGGCAGAGCGCGGGTCAGATCCACCCGGTCGGGGGATTCTACCCGCAGCACCTGGGCGCCCATGTCCGCCAATAACAGGGAGGCAAAGGGGCCTGGCAACAAGGTGGAAAAATCGAGAATCTTCAGGGATGCGAGGGGGCCTGACATGGCAGCTCCTGTTTATTGTTTTGGCGACAATTTGTCGCTTGTAGCTTACCCCGTCCTGCTTGTAGCTTGTAGACAGTGTTTTTTCGGAGTGCCGCCCCATGACCCAGCGTATCGATGTGCACAGCCTCTCCCAGCGGCTGGAAGAACCCGACGTGCGTATTTTTGACGTGCGTTTTTCCCTCGATCAACCGGCCCAGGGCCGTAGCGAGTTTGCCGCGGCGCATATCCCCGGCGCCCGCTACCTGCATCTGGACGAAGACCTCTCCGCACCTGTTATACCCGGTGAAACCGGTCGGCATCCGCTGCCTGAGCCCGAGCAAATGCAAGCCCTGCTGCGCCGCGCCGGAGTCAATCAGCACACCCAGGTGATCGTCTATGACGACGGCCCCGGGCTCTTCGCCTCTCGGCTTTGGTGGATGCTGCGCTGGCTGGATCACGGGCGAGTAGGAATCCTCGACGGTGGCTTCAAAGCCTGGCAAGAGGCAGGCCTGCCGGTCACCCAGGAAACACCGCGCCCCGTGGCGGAGGGCAATTTTGTCGCCCGTGCGGATAACGGAAAACTGATAGATGCCGACGAAATCCACCGCCGCCTGGACGACCCATCGCTGCAACTGCTGGATGCCCGCGGGCCTGCGCGCTTTACCGGCGAGGCCGAGCCGATCGACCCGGTGGCCGGCCATATTCCCGGCGCCGCCAATCTGCCCTGCGCCGCCAATGTGAATGACAATGGAAACTGGCTGGACAACGAGCAGCTGGGTAAACGCTTCGAACCCTGGACAAAGGGAGATGCTGAACTGGTCGCCTATTGCGGCTCCGGCGTCACCGCCTGCCATACCATTCTGGCCGCAGTCGAGGCAGGGCTACCTGAGCCAAGGCTCTATGCCGGCTCCTGGAGCCACTGGATAACTGATCCGGGCAGACCCGTCGCCACGGGTGAGTAACCCGCGCCGGCCTTAGTCGAATGCCGGGCCGTCAGACGCCCGGCGCAGGGCCTGGATGTAGGGCCGCAGTGAATACCCCAGCTGCGGCTCCAGGTCGTCTGCCCAGTCGTCCATCAGCGACTTTTCCAGGGCTAGCTCCCCGGATTCGGGCACCAGCAACAGGATATTCCCCTCCTCCACCGGCACCTGCAGATAGTGGTCGCCGAACAGCTGTTGCAGCATGCGGCCGGCATAAGGCTGGCCGGTATTACCCAACTGCCACTGATTGATGACCAGCAAACCGCCTGGTCTGAGGGCCTTGTGACAGCGAGAAAAGAACTCGGCCTGCAATTGCAGACGGGAAATGCCGCCTTCCATATACAGGTCGACAAACAGCAGATCGCAACTGGCCGGCGACTCGCTGATGTACTGCTCCGCACAACCAATCTTGATCCTCAGGCGCGGATCCTGACTCAGCCCCAGCCAGCGGTAGCCGGCATCGACCACGGCAGGCCGCAACTCAACCGCCGTGACCTGCTCGGGTTCAAAATGTCTGAGCACGCAATTGTTCAGGCTACCACCGCCCAGCCCCAGTAGCGTGACGCGCTGCGGCCGGGTCTTCCAGAACAGCGCCAGCAACATTGCCCGGGTGTAATCGTATTCCAGCCACGCCGGATCGGCCGTAAAGGTGCAACTCTGCTCGGTCTGCTCACCAAAATACAGAAAGCGGTAAGCGCCCGCCTCGGTCAGCCGCAGGGAGCCGAAATCGTCACGGATCTCGGCCAGAAGCTGTTCTGGCTGGTTGTCGTCGAGAGCATCAAGGCGGGACATGGTGCGCCCTCCCCGGGCAGCGGCAAACCAGGCGCCGAGCCGCCGATAAAGCCGCTCGATCAAAGGTATAGGGTGTCTGAATGGCATGTCTCAGGTTACCATCGTGGCTCAAGACTTACACCCGATACCCCACAGCAGAGACCCCATGACCGCAAACTGGACCCCCGACAGCTGGCGCAGCAAACCCATCATTCAGCAACCGGTATATCCCGACGCCAACGCACTCGCCCAGGTCGAACAGACGCTGGCAGGCTATCCACCGCTGGTGTTTGCCGGAGAAGCGCGAGAGCTGCGCAAACAGTTTGCCGAAGTCACCCAGGGCCGCGCCTTTCTGCTGCAGGGCGGCGATTGCGCCGAAAGCTTTGCCGAATTCTCTGCACCCAAGATCCGCGACACTTTCAAGGTATTGCTGCAAATGGCCGTGGTCATGACCTTTGCCGCCAGTTGTCCGGTGGTAAAGGTAGGCCGCATGGCCGGGCAGTTTGCCAAGCCGCGCTCGGCCAATGATGAAGTCCAGGGCGACATCACCCTGCCCGCCTACCGCGGCGACATCATCAACAGCATCGGCTTTGAAGCTGCCGGCCGCGCGCCCGATCCCCAGCGCCTGCTGATGGCCTACCACCAGTCCACCGCCACCCTGAACCTGCTGCGCGCCTTCGCCCAGGGCGGCTTCGCCAGTCTGGACAAGGTGCACCAGTGGAACCTGGACTTCATCGCCAGCTCCGCCAACAGCGCCCGCTTTGAACACATGGCAGAGCGCATCGACGAAAGCCTCGGTTTCATGCGCGCCTGCGGCGTAAACCTGGACAGCAGCGCACAACTGCGCGAAACATCCTTCTTCACCGCCCACGAAGCCCTGCTGCTGAACTACGAACAGGCCTTCACCCGCCGCGACAGCCTCACCGGCGACTGGTACGACTGCTCCGCCCACATGCTCTGGATCGGCGACCGCACCCGCCAGCCCGACGGCGCTCACGTGGAATTCATGCGCGGCATCAACAACCCGATCGGCGTCAAGACCGGCCCCAGCACCGACCCGGACGAGCTACTGCGCCTGATCGACGTATTGAATCCCGAGAATGACCCCGGCCGCCTGAATCTCATCGTACGCATGGGAGCCGACAAGGTAGAAGCCCACATGCCCGCCCTGGTGCGCGCTATCGAGCGGGAAGGCAAGCAGGTGCTATGGAGCTCCGACCCCATGCACGGCAACACCATAAAAGCCTCCAGTGGCTACAAGACCCGCGATTTCGCCGCGATCCTCACGGAAGTCGAACAGTTCTTCGCCGTCCACAAGGCCGAAGGCACCTGGGCCGGTGGTATTCACATTGAAATGACCGGCCAGAACGTCACCGAATGCATAGGCGGCGCCACCCCGGTCACCGAAGCCGGCCTCTCCGACCGCTACCACACCCACTGCGACCCCAGACTCAACGCCGACCAGTCCCTGGAACTGGCGTTCATGATCGCCGAAACCCTGAAAAAAGCCCGGCGATAGAGAACAGAGGGCCTCGCGCACAAGTCATCCTCGCCGACTGAGACCAATCCCCCCGCAAACGTCATCCTCGCGAACGCGGGGATCCATTTTCAGGGTTTAAAAAAGCGGGTTTGTGCAATATGTAGCGGGGTTCGATGCTGCCCCAACATCAAAATGGATTCCCGCGTGCGCGAGAATGACAGCCAAACCCACACCAATCTCCCCGCAAACGTCATCCTCGCGAACGCGGGGATCCATTTTAGGGGTGTAAAAAAAGCGGGTTTGAGCATTACAACCCCCGACAGCAGCGACGTCCCCGCCGCGAAGCGCTCAGCCATCCCCGCCCCCTGACCGACCTCGAAGCCTGAATCACCTGTTTGGGTGCTTTACTCCAAAATCCATAGTCGTATCCTTTCCGAGCCATTTCAGCAGTATGGCTCTCAGACAAAACCAACAAAAGGATATCCAATGACTACGCTATTGCGCATGACGCGCCAGAGCCTCACCGTCCTGTTCGTCTCACTGCTCTGCCTCAGCAACGCCCAGGCCTTCAACCCCGCACCGGTTGCACCAGTAGACACCCTGATCGTCGGCGACTCGGTATTCGCCCTGTCAGGCGACATTCACCGCTACCTGGAAGATGACCTCGACAAAACCATCAACACCAGCGCCCGCTCCGGATGCCAGATGATCGGCGGCAACTTCATCTGCCGCAGCCGCTACGCCATCCCGGCCCAATACGCCAATGCCAACAAGAGCGGCATCAAGACAGTGATCTTCAACGGCGGCGGCAACGACATCCAGCTCAACAGCTGCGCCCCCTCCCTAACCCGCTGCATGCCCCTGCTCAACGACCTGGAAGACCGCATCGCCCAACTCGCCCAGCAAATGCGCGCCGACGGCATTGAGAACATCATCTTCCTGGGCTACTACAACGGCACCGGCAACGCCGCGGAACTGCGCGAAATCAACAACTACAGCATGAACCGCAAAGCCGCCACCTACGCCGGCCTGGGCATCACCTTCATCGACGTCCGCCAGGCCTTCAACGGCAACGAAGCCCGCTACCTGCTAAACGACGGCATCCACCCCACCGCCGAAGGCTCGCGAGTACTGGCTGATCTGATCAAGCAGGCGTTGTAAGGAGGGTATCTGCAACAAGGTCAAAATGGATTCCCGCGTTCGCGAGAATGACGAGGGGGCGTGCGCGGGAATGACGTCATCCTCGCCGACTGATACCAATCTCCCCGAAACCATCATCCTCGCAAACCAACACCGACTCCTCTAAAAACGTCATCCTCGCGAACCAACACCAATCTCCCCCCGCAAACGTCATCCTCGCCGACTGAGACCAATCCCCCCGCAAACGTCATCCTCACCGACTGAGACCAATCCCCCCGCAAACGTCATCCCCGCCGACTGAGACCAATCCCCCCGCAAACGTCATCCTCGCCGACTGAGACCAATCCCCCCGCAAACGTCATCCCCGCCGACTGAGACCAATCCCCCCGCAAACGTCATCCTCGCGAACGCGGGGATCCATTTTCAGGGTGTAAAAAAGCGGGTTTGTGCAATATGTGGCGGGGTCCGATGCTGCTCCCCCCAACATCAAAATGGATTCCCGCGTGCGCGAGAATGACGAGGGGGCGTGCGCGCGGATCCATTTTCAGGGTGTAAAAAAGCGGGTTTAAGCATTATGAAAGCGGGCAAACACACTACCCCAAAATCTCACCCCAAAGATCACGCCAATCAGGATTACCGCTTTCCACCAACTCGAACTTCCACTCCCGCCGCCACTTCTTCAGCGCCTTCTCCCGACGAATCGCCGCCTCCATAGAGCCATGCTGCTCGTACCAAACCAGCTCCTTGACGCCATGGCGCTCGGTGAAGCCGCCCAGCACACCATCCCGATGCTGCCAGGCCCGCTGCACCAGGTCCGATGTCACACCAACATACAAAGTCCCGCGACGACTCGAAGCCATCAAATAAACCGCCGGCTGTTTCATCCTCAACCTCCCTGTCCAGATCAGCCCCCACCCTACCCCGACCACCCCGACCAATCACGGAATCACCTCACAAAACGAACGGAAACCGGTACAGTCCGGGCATAGCCCGTCACATCTGTACCCTTGAGCAGGCCCTACCCCAGCCCGCATAATGCCGCCCTCGCTTCAACCGCACAGGGCGCTTCCATGTTTCGCTGGTTTGAGAAAAGACTCGACCCCTTCCCCCCGGAAGAACCCCAGGAACCACCGCGCACACTGCTCGCGTTCTGCCTGTATTTCACCCGTGGCACCTGGCGCTACCTGGGTACCGCCGCGCTGCTGATGGCCGCCATCGCCGCCACCGAAGTCTGGCTGTTCAGCTTTCTGGGTAATATCGTCGACTGGCTCTCGGTCCAGGACCGCGCCACGCTACTGCAGGATCAGGGCTGGAAACTCGCGGGCATGGCTGCACTGGTCCTAGTCCTTCTGCCCCTGATGATCCTCGCCAACTCCCTGGTCAGCCATCAGACGCTGATGGGCAACTACCCCATGCGCATCCGCTGGCTGGTGCACCGTTACCTGCTCAAGCAGTCCATGGCCTTCTACCAGGACGAGTTCGCCGGCCGCATCGCCACCAAACTGATGCAGACCGCCCTCGCCGTGCGCGAATGCGTGATCAAGCTGATCGACGTGCTCAACTACGTGGTCGTGTATTTTCTCGGCACGCTGGTAGTCGTGGGTATCGCTGATTGGCGCCTGACCCTGCCGATGCTCGCCTGGCTGCTCGGCTATATCCTGCTGATGCGCTATTTCATTCCGCTGATGGGCAAGGTGGCAGAGGAGCAAGCAGACGCGCGCTCGATCATGACCGGCCGTATCGTCGACAGTTACACCAACATCCAGACGGTCAAACTCTTCTCCCACTCCCGCCGCGAAGCCACCTACGCCCGCGAAGGCATGGGCGACTTCATGCACACCGTCTACCGGCAGATGCGCCTGGTCACCTGGGTCAACAGCCTGCTGTACATGCTCAACGGCCTGTTGCTGGTCAGCGTCACCGCCCTGGCCATCTGGCTGTGGATCAACGAAGCCGCCACCATAGGCGCGGTCGCGGTGGCTACCGGCCTGGTGCTACGGCTGTGGGGCATGTCCCAGTGGATCATGTGGGAGCTGTCCGCGCTGTTCGAGAACATCGGCACCGTGCAGGACGGCATCAACTCCATCTCCCGTCCGCAACTGGTCAACGACCGCCCCGACGCCCAACCGTTGCTGGTCGACAAGGGCGAGATCCGCTTTGACCATGTGCGTTTCAACTACGGCAAGGAACAGGGCGTATTCGAAGACTTGCACCTGACCATTCGCGCCGGCGAGAAGATCGGTTTGGTAGGACGTTCCGGTGCGGGCAAGTCGACCCTGGTCAATCTGCTGCTGCGCTTCTACGACGTAGAAGGCGGCCAGATTCTCGTCGACGGCCAGAACATCTCCGAGGTCACCCAGGACTCACTGCGCCAGCACGTCGGCATGGTCACCCAGGACACCTCCCTGCTGCATCGCTCGGTCCGTGACAACATCCTCTACGGCCGCCCGGATGCGGATGAGGACATGCTGATCAAAGCCGCCAAACAGGCCAAAGCCGACCACTTTATCCGCGACCTGGAAGACGCCAAGGGCCGCAGCGGCTTCGATGCCCACGTTGGCGAGCGCGGCGTCAAACTCTCCGGCGGCCAGCGTCAACGCATCGCCATCGCCCGCGTCATGCTCAAGGACGCCCCCATCCTGATCCTCGACGAAGCCACCTCCGCACTGGATTCCGAAGTCGAAGCCGCCATTCAGGAAAGCCTGAACACTCTGATGCAGGGCAAAACAGTAATAGCCATCGCCCACCGCCTCTCCACCATCGCCGCGATGGACAGGCTGGTAGTGATGGACCAGGGCCGCGTGATCGAAGACGGCACCCACAGTGAGTTGCTGGAGCGCGGCGGCTTGTACGCGCAGTTGTGGGCGCGGCAGTCGGGTGGTTTTTTGGGGGAGGATGTGGAGTGAGCCGAGGCCAAGGTCAAGGTCAAGGTCAAAATGGATCCCCGCGTTCGCGAGGATGACGTTTTCGGGGAGGTTGGCGTGAGTTCCCGAGGATGACGGCCATACCTCGTCATCCCTGTCCACACCCCGTCATTCCCGCCCTACTCACCCGTCATTCCCGCCCCACACCCCGTCATTCCCGCGAACGCGGGAAACCATTTTGACCTTCGCGCAGACAACACAGCACCCCGCCCAAAAAGGCACAATCCCGCCATTTAGAAACCCCGAAAATGGATCCCCGCGTTCGCGAGGATGACGAGGTTTTCTGGGAACTCGGAGTTTCACCTCGACCCCGCACTCCCAGGCGGCGACGCGCTACTCCGGGAATGTCGAGTTCCACCTCGACAAAATGCCTGCCTGAAACACCCACGGCCGAGATGGAACTCGGCAACTCCCAGACAAAACCGCCGAGATGGAACTCGGCAACTCCCAGACCAACGCCCGAGGTGAAACTCGGCCACTCCCAGACCCACACCCGAGACGAAACTCCGCCACTCCCCATCTGGTTCACTCCACTCTATCCCCCATCATCAGCCCCGCCCATAAAACCCACCTGGCCCGAAAATCCCGGCTAATATAGAGCAATTACACTAACAACAAGGATGCCCCATGAAAGCTCTATTCCCCGCCACTCTGTTGGCCAGCCTGATCTCCGCCAGCGCCCTCGCTGCCACATACTCCGCCCCCCAAACCCTGGTAGCGCCCTCTGAATTCAAGGGCGTGCACGGTCTGGCCGTTGATAATCAGGGGCGTTTGCTGGCTGGGAGTGTGGTTGGTAACAGCATTTACCAGGTAGACAGAGAAACCGGCAAGGCCAGCGTGCTGGTCGGCGCGGATGAGGGACAGGCGGATGACATCGCGATCGGTCCCAACGGGGAAATGGCCTGGACAGGCTTCTATCTCGGCAAGATCATGTACCGTGAGAACGATGAGGCTCCCACCAAGATCCTGGCCGAGGGCTTGCCCGGCATCAACTCCATCGCCTTCAACCAGAAAACCGGTCAGCTCTATGCCAGCCAGGTCTTTCTTGGCGACGCTCTCTGGGAGATCGACCCCAAGGGCGAAAAAGAGCCGCGGCTGATCAACAAGGACATGGGCGGATTCAATGGCTTTGAGGTCGGCAGCGACGGCTGGATCTACGGCCCGCTGTGGTTCAAAGGCCAGGTCGTGAAGATCAATCCGACTGACGGCACACTCGAAACCGTCGCCGATGGCTTTGGCACCCCTGCGGCAGTCAACTTCGACTCCAAGGGCAACCTCTACGCAGTCGACACCCTGACCGGCAAGCTGATGCGTGTGGATACCGCAACAGGTGATTCCGAGATGGTCGCGCAGCTCAGCACCGCTCTCGACAACCTGGCAATCGACGCCCAGGACAGCATCTACATCTCCAACATGGCCGACAACTCCATCCAGCAGGTCAACCCCGACACTGGCGAGATCAAGCTGATCACCAGCGGCGAGCTCGCGGTACCGGCAGGCACCGCACTGTCTGAAGACGGCAAGACCTTGTATGTCGCCGATATCTTCGCCTTCCGCGCCGTGGACACCACCAGCGGGAAGGTAACCGACCTCCGCCGCGCCCACGGATCCGACGCTGAATACCCGGTGGCAGTGAATCTGGGCAAGGACGCCCTGCTGCTCACCAGCTTCTCCACCGGCACCCTGCACTTGATCGACCGCGCCAACAACAGCACCCTCGCCATGGTCCATGGCCTGAATGCGCCATCCGATGCCGTGGAACTGGATGACGGCAGCATTGTGGTCAGCGAGATGGGCAGCGGCACACTGGTGCACCTGTCCGGCGACGACCTGAAGACCAAACGCACACTGACCAAGGACCTCTATGGCCCGGTGCAGATGATCCGCGGACAGGACGGCCAACTCTACCTGACCGAAGCCGGCGGTTTCCTGACCCGCGTTGACCCCACAAGCGGCGAAATCACCCGCCTGGCGAAAGACCTGCAAATGCCCGAAGGACTGGCCCAGGCGGCGGACGGCAGCTTCGTGATTGCCGAGACGGCAGCAAAACGCCTGATCAAATTGAACCCGGCCACCGGAGAGCAAAGCGTACTGGCCAGCGACCTCCCCATCGGCTTCCCCGCCGGCCCCGGCATGCCGCCCAGCGGGATTCCGACGGGTGTGGAGATAGCGGCGGATGGAATGCTGTATTTCACGTCTGACGTGGATAATGGGCTTTATAAGATTGGGGTTGAGGCTCAGGAAGATTGAGCCCTGGAAAACGCCATCCTGGAGAACTCACGCGAAACTACTCGCAGACGCCGTCGCGGAGAACTAGCGCCAACCTCCCCGAAAACGTCATCCTCGCGAACGCGGGGATCCATTTTCAGGATGTAAAAAACGCGAGGTTGTGCCTTGTTTAGCGGGGTGACGTGTTATCTGCACCAAGGTCAAAATGGTTTCCCGCGTTCGCGAGAATGACGAGGGGGGCGGCGAGAATGACGGGGGAGTGGCAAGAATGACGAGGTATGGTCGTCATCCTCGAGAACTCACGCCAACCTCCCCGCAAACGTCATCCTCGCGAACGCGGGGATCCATTTTCAGGAGGTAAAAAACGCGAGGTTGTGCCTTGTTTAGCGGGGTGACGTGTTATCTGCACCAAGGTCAAAATGGTTTCCCGCGTTCGCGAGAATGACGAGAGGGGTGGCGGGAATGACGGGGGGGTGGCAAGAATGACGGGGGAGTAGCAAGAATGACGAGGTATGGCCGTCATCCTCGAGAACTCACGCCAACCTCCCCGCAAACGTCATCCTCGCGAACGCGGGGATCCATTTTCAGGGGGTAAAAAAAGCGGGATGGTGCCTTGTCTGGCGGGTGACGTGCTATCTGCACCAAGGTCAAAATGGTTTCCCGCGTTCGCGAGAATGACGAGGGGGACGGCGAGAATGACGGGGGAGTGGCAAGAATGACGAGGTATGGTTGTCATCCTCGAGAACTCACGCCAACCTCCCCGCAAACGTCATCCTCGCGAACGCGGGG
>NZ_VTTI01000015.1 GCF_008641105.1 Halopseudomonas salina | reverse complement strand
AATGGTTGCCGGTCACTCGCCGATCAACACCGCCTACCTGACCTTTGTGGACCTGCAGGGCCTGGGACTGGCCCCCTTTTTTGCCCTACGCAATGCGCAGTGACCGCCCGCAGATTCAACGTGCGCCGAGCAGTCTGACCATCGGAAATCGCTTCAACATCAAAGTGGATCAGGCTGACCAGGTCGACAAGGCACTGCTGATCAGAAGAACGGTAATGACCCACCTGATTGACGGCGATCAGCGCGCGATCGAGCTGAATATCGTCAAGGGCCCTGGCAACAAACTGACGCTGACAATGCCAAACAATCACAATGTGGTGCCTGCTGGTGAGTACATGTTGTTTGTCAGCAAAAACACCGCAGAAGGTCGCGTACCTTCGGAGGCAGCACCGATTACGGTGGTCAATAGCAGTCTGGCTTGCATGGCGCCGGTGATGGCCTCAACCGACGTTGTTACGGCTGACGGCATTATCGAGTCAACCCTCGACATCCTGTAATCGCAAGGAGAAACAAATGATCATCGAACAAACAAGAACCGCCTGTACGGGTCTCGTTTTGTTCGGCCTCGCGTGCCTGTCAGCCTCCGGGCTGGCAGGTGCGCACGGCGCCCTCGAACTGGACGATGTGCCAGAGGGGTTCGTCAAGGCCAGCATTACGGCCCGACCTGATATCCAGGGCCTGAGCAGCTTGATTCTAAGCGCGCCCAGGCCGGGAATAATGCTTCGCTATAACGGAGAGCAACCCTTGACCGTGCTGGGTGTAGAGGGCGAAGCCTTCTTGCAGTTCACACGCACCGGTGTATCGGTTAATACCGCCAGCCCGAGCTGGGGGGCATCAAACGACAAGCCAGCCGCCTTGGCCTCGGATGGAACAGCGAGTGACACCAGCGCAGACCCAACCTGGGTCACTTTGTCTGACTCAGGCAGCTTCAGTTGGCTTGATCCAAGGCTCAATACCCTGGCTGACGTACATCATGAAGCAGACACCCAGAAAGAATGGTCGATTACCCTGCGCGGAGCCGACGGCGAACTCGACCAGATCCGGGGTACCTTGATGTTTACGGCGTATAAATAGGTGACAAGCCGCAGTAGTTGAACAGAAGCCCCTGCATTACAGGGGCTTTCCACAGGCCCTGTTTTTACCTTTATAACAAAACCTCAGAGTATCGGGCTCCGGTGGAGCAATCAGCGTAAGGCCTTGTATTGCCCCGCCCTGCTATCTGGCATAACCTCGCTCACAACAAAAACACCGCCGGGAATCAGAATGAAAAAAGCCATTTACGGAGCGTTCCTGCTGGGCTCAAGCCTCCTGCTCAGCGCCTGCTCAAGCGGGCCATCGGAAGACGACGTCAAGACCCTTTTGGAAGCCCAGATGAACCAGATGTCCGGGATGCTGGGTGAGATCGGCGGCGAGAACATGTCCAGCATGCTGAAAGTCGACATCCACGCCGTCACCATTCATAGCTGCGAAGAACAACGCACCAATGTCTACCTCTGTGATGTGGACGTGGATGCGACAACCCCTATTACCGGTCGCTCCGTACAACGCTCGGAGGTGTTAATGGCCAAATCCAAAGACGGCTGGGTGCCAGCGCAGTAACGCCAGAGCACATGCTTAAAAGGTTCCCTGACCTCAAAATACCGCTCCATCCGCACCTGCCCCCCAGGTGCGGGCTGCGGATTCGCTTGAAATTCTCCAATCAGATATGTCGAGGTCTTCGACACAACACTTCGTCATGTCGAAATATTCCTAGAAAATCGACATGACAAACGAACTAGATACAGGTGAGCCCGGACTGACAGTCCTTGCCCTACTCGATTGACACCCCCTACCCAACCGATACACTCGCTTGAGACGGAGATGTCATTACATGGATTACTACATCGAACGTGCGGACGAGCTCTTTGCTGCCTACCAGGCTGTAGACCCGGAGGTCGTTCATTCTGCCTGGCGGCACCTGTTGCCAGCCCAACCTGGCATAGCCTGTGATATCGGCGCGGGTTCCGGACGGGACGCATGCTGGCTCGCCAAGCTGGGCTGGACCGTCACCGCCGTAGAGCCCAGCGAGAAACTTCGACAGCTGGGCCAGGCCAGCACCACAGCCCAACACTGCAGGCCCGGCTCGGTAACCTGGCTGGATGACGCCCTCCCCGACCTGAAACGCTTGCGCTCGCTCGACCAGCGTTTCCAGCTGATCCTGATCAGCGCCGTATGGATGCACCTGCGGCCTGACCAGCACGAGCGCGCCATGCGCATCGTCAGCGACCTGTTGGCCCCAGGCGGCATTCTGGTGATCTCGTTGCGTATTGGCGAAGACAAAGAAAAGCGCTTTCATCCAGTCACAGCCCAGCAAATCCAGATACTTGCCCAGGGTCGCGCCCTTGCCCCAAAGGTGATAACCCGGCAACCCGACGCCACCCGCCCAAGCATCGAGTGGGACTGCATGGCCTTTGTGTTGCCCGACGATGGCAGCGGCAGCCTGCCGCTGCTCAGACATATCATCGTCAATGACAATAAATCCGCCTCCTACAAACTCGGCTTATTACGCGCCCTGATCCGCATAGCCGAAGGCGCACCCGGCATGGTCACCAGGCGGGACGAAGCCTGGGTGGAGATACCCTTCGGTCTGGTTGCGCTCTACTGGCTGAAGATGTACATGCCCCTGGTGCTAAAGCACAACCTGATCCAGACCCCGACAGCCGTCCATGAAAACCAAACAGGCTACGGCTGGGCCAGCAGTGGTCATTTTTACAAGCTGAACACCCTCTCCCCTTACGATCTGCGTGTAGGTGCCACATTCGATCCAGAGACCTCGTTGAACCTGATCGCGACCCTGAAAAATATCTGCACCAACATCGAAGCTATGCCTGCCAAATACATCACCTATCCAGGCCAGGACAAACCGGTATTCGAGTGCAACCGGGTCTCCAGACGGATTCCAAAAGGCAGTTGGCAATGCAACAAACAAACGCTGAGCGACTTCGGCACATTCAGAGTGCCGACCTACCTATGGCAGACCTTTTCCCAGCACGCCTGCTGGCTGGAGCCCGCCATACTGAGTGAATGGACCCGGCTGATGCGCTCGTGGAGCATGCAGTACGATCCGAGCGTGTACGAACGCGCCTTGCAATGGAATGAAGACAGACGCGATACCGCCGAAGTCAGAAGCCGTATTGCGGCAATGCAGCTAGGTGGCCGCGACATTTCGTGCGTCTGGAGCCAGAAACAACTCCGTCCCGACCGCTACGCGGTGGATCACTGTTTCCCCCTGGGCCCGTTGGTTCAATAACGACCTGTGGAATCTTGTGCCCGCAGCAGAAGCCATTAACAGCAAAAAAGGCGACAAGCTTCCCTCCGCCCTGCTCCTGGAGAACTCAAAAGAGCTGATCCTCGATTGGTGGGGCGAAGCCTATGTTTCGGAGCCGAAATTCTCGGAGCGGTTTTTGATTGAGGCTGAAGCTGCGCTGCCGCTGGTTACGCCACAGAGCGGGTTGGATGAGATATTTGCGGCAATGCAGCATCAGCGGGCGAAGTTGAAGGCCAGTCAGCAATTAGCGGAGTGGTCGCTTACCTGAATTTCTGTTGCCTATCAAAGTAGGTAATAGCGAGCTGGCCTGACGACGAGCGCAATTGACCTAAAATCTGGAATCTCATTGACGCCCGTACGGGGCTATAAGGAATAGTAAACATGGCGAACGGACCCTGGACCCAGGAAGAAGTCCGCTTAGCGGTCGCTGATTACAAGAGAATGCTTGTACAGGAGCTCAATGGGCAAAAATACAGTAAAACCCACCACCGGCGAGCCTTGCAGGTACTTTTGCAAGATCGGTCAGAAGGCTCCATTGAGCGTAAGCATCAAAATATCAGCGCCGTCTTGCATGAACTCGAGTGCCCGTGGATCGTCGGTTACAAACCGCTTGGTAATTACCAAGCGCTGCTCGTCGAAGCTGTCGTAGAGACGCTAGTAAACGACCCAATATTCGACCAGGCCGCACGCCATGCTAGCGAGCAACCTGCAATCGTCCCAATGGGAGTGGACTTTGACTGCTGGATTGAGCAAACGCCGCAGCCAATAGAAATCAACGAATCCGCCTATCAACCGAGATTTTTGGCCACAAAGCGCGACTACGTGGCGCGAGAAGCCCGAAACCGCGCGCTTGGTCTTGCTGGGGAAGAATTAGTGCTTAGCTACGAGCAACAGCGTTTAGAACGCAGTGGCTTCGGATCGCTTGCTGGCAAGGTGGAACACACTTCAATTAAGCGAGGAGATGGTGTCGGCTATGACATCCTCTCGTTTGAAACCGACGGTAGGGAAAGGTTTATCGAAGTGAAGACCACTGCGTTTGCAAAAGCAACGCCCTTCTACATCAGCCGCAACGAGGTTGAGTTTTCCAAGGTGACGTCCGAGCGTTATCACCTCTATCGGCTTTTTGAATTCAGGACGAAACCAAGAATGTTCGCTCTGACAGGAGACATGCATCAGCGGCTCCGACTTGATCCGGTCACCTATCTTGCGTCGTTGGGTTCGTGACAGGCTTCGGCACACAAGGGATCCGCTAGGGCTAATAAATTTCCGTGGGCAACGACAGTCCGCTAACGGCCCAGAGTGTGTAAAAACGCTGTCTCAAACCCTTGCTATGATTTCTCGGGATTTCATCGCAAGGATCGTCCATGAAGCGCTTCATTCAAGGTGAGCATCGAGGCCAAAGCAACTTACTGCCCGAGAGCCTCGACGACTACGTCAACGATACCAATCCGGTGCGAGTGGTCGATGTCTTTGTCGACGAACTCGACCTAGTGAAGCTGGGTTTTGAAAGCGCCATCCCCGCTGATACTGGTCGGCCTGCTTATCATCCCTCGATCCTGCTGAAGATCTACATCTACGGTTACCTCAACCGCATTCAATCCAGCCGACGCCTTGAACGAGAAGCGCAACGCAACGTCGAGTTGATGTGGCTGACCGGTCGCTTGATGCCTGATTTCAAGACTATCGCTAATTTTCGAAAGGACAACGGTAAGGCTATCCGTGGCGTCTGCCGTCAGTTCGTTGTGCTCTGTCAGCAGTTAGGGTTATTCGCCGGAAGCCTGATTGCCATCGATGGCAGCAAATTCAAGGCGGTCAACAACCGAGATCGCAATTTCACCAGCGCCAAATTGAAGCGGCGGATGGAGGAAATCGAAGCAAGTATTAATCGGTACCTGACAGCGCTCGATGCTGCTGATCAACAGGATCGTCCAGCCTCTGACGCCAATGTCGTGCACCTGGAAGAAAGAATCGCCAAGCTGAAGGCGCAAATGAAAGAGCTTCAATTGATCGAAACTCAGCTCAATGAATCACCGGATAAGCAGGTATCACTGACGGATCCAGATGCCCGCTCCATGATGACTCGCGGCACAGGAATCGTTGGCTACAACGTGCAGACAGCGGTCGATACCAAGCACCATTTAATCGTCGCTCATGAGGTGACCAACGTCGGGTCCGACCGCGATCAGCTCAGCCCTATTGCCAAGCAAGCCCGCGAGGCGATGGGAACAGAAAAGCTGTCGGTGGTAGCTGACCGTGGGTACTTCAAAAGCGGGGAAATCCTGGCTTGTCACGACGCAGGTATCGTCACCTATGTACCCAAGCCAATGACCTCCGCAGCCAAAGCCGATGGGCGACTCAACAACGACGCATTTATCTATGACGCGGCGGCAAACGCATACACTTGTCCGGCTGGCGAGACTTTGATTTGGCGTTTCTCCAGCGTTGAGAACGGCATGAAACTGCATCGGTACTGGAGCTCAAATTGCCAAAGCTGCGCATTGAAATCGCAGTGCACGCCGAGCAAGCAGCGGCGAATTCGGCGCTGGGAGCATGAAGCAGTGCTGGAAGAAATGCAGCACCGGCTCAGCAGAGCACCCGAGATGATGAAGGTTCGAAAACGAACCGTTGAACATCCCTTCGGGACGCTCAAACAATGGATGGGCGCGTCGCACTTCCTGACGCGAAAGCTCAATGGGGTGAGTGCTGAGATGAGCCTGAATGTGCTCGCTTACAACCTGAAACGGGTGATGAAAATCATAGGCACCGTCAGCTTGCTAGAGGCCCTGACAGCGTAAAAGCCCTGGCTTTACTCGCCTACGCTGCCTCTGAGAGGGCTCCAGGGCGTTGCTGGATTGTCTCATGCCCCCTTCGCAGTGGTCATAAGCTTGATCAGGTTCTCAGCTCGAGAAAGGCTCGCTATAGACCGTGACGGAAATCCGTTCTGGCGTTTTTACACACTCTGGGCCAATAGCGGTCATTAGCTGTCTACATAAGCCGAGGCTATTCACATAGCGCTAATACGTAGCCGTCAGTCGATGTTCAAAACAATGGACGGCATATCCTTTACGTGGCTTACCGGCTGCCAGTCAGGAGAAAAATAGCTAGGGCTGTAGCCAGCGATGCGAGCTGGCGGCCTCTGGATCAATGCTTGACTAAAGATACGAACCCATCTATTTTTATTTGGCGCGCTACTGCAGTCGGCTATAGAGCTTGATGCTCACGGGCTAATCACCCATCCGCTCCCCTCTGCTGCACGGGAGGTTTCAACTGCAGGCCAGAATCCAATCTGGTGCGTAACCCATGAAACCTAATCCTGATATTGGGAAAAAACCATGTGCAGAATTGATGCCGAATTCGGCAAGTACGACCTTGACGAAAAAGCCGACCCCTCCGAGCGTTTTACCCAAGCCCTTGACGAATATGAAGTCGTCGGGCAACTCCGCTCATTGCTAACTAACCACTTCGCCACCACCTGGCAGCACGTATTCACATCCGCTAACAGACTGGAAGAGGCGTTAGACCTTGCTCGAAGCCAAGCGACGATGGAGGACCAAGCCGCTGCCGTAATCTCATCCGGCCCGCTGGCAGAGCGCCTGCGCATGCAGCTACTATTCGTCCTCATACATAAAGATGTCACTGGACGCACCTTAGAAACGCTCGATTTTGCCAAAGACGTAGCCCAAACCGTCTTTCCGCACTCCCCTTACAAGCTGTTTAAAAAGCTCAAACCCGACTCACAGCACGGTTGGTTCATAACCGCGCTGTACGGAAACGAGTACTTTCTCCACAGCGCAGTATTCGATGACCCAGCGCTTATTGCAGAAGGTGAGTGGGAAAGGGTGCGGGTGCTCTGGTCGTGCTTGCCCGCGTGGTCACACGACGAGCAGCAAATCCCGACTGAGTTGGCATCAATTTTCAGCCCTGATGCCAAAGCTCTGATTTCAGTTGCGTCAACACAGCGGCATGCTGGCCCGCCAACACCTGCAGCACACCAATGGCTTCAGCGGGTCAGGTTTCTAGAGGCTTGGGTTAAATCCGATGCTGCTGCCGGCAGACTCCGTAACCCGCACGAAGGCGTTTTTCAAAAGCTATATACCGAGAGGGAATCACTACGGTCTGACCTAGAGGCGCTACGTTCAGGCGACAGCGATGAAAAGGACCTGTACAACTCTGCCACAGATTGGCTCATAAACTTGGAACTGCAGCTAAAGGAAACCCTAGCGATCCACATGGAGCTCGCCGATGCAGATGAAGGACAGCTTGCTGACTGGGCTTTACAGCTTGATAACTGTGTCTCGGGGCGAATCATTGAGCTGCCAAGCGGTGAGTGGGATGTAGCCGAGCAGCAGCACCTTCGCAGGCTACTCTCCCTGCTCACTTCCGACAAAGCCGAGGCTTGGGTTCAGCAATCTGTCCACAGCGATGTAAAAGCAACACTACAAAGCAGACTGGACTCGTTCCCAACACTATCTGATCAGAGAAGCAGAAAGTGGTGGGCATCGGACTATTCGGCCATATGGAAAGCCAAGTTAGAAGCCGAGATCCATGCCTTGGGCGTCAAAGATGCATTGGCCGTTCTATCCTGCAGGCTTTTCCGGCTTCCCAGTGAAGCAGTATCTCGAGAACTTCACCCTTGGTGGGATAGCCTGCTCGAAAAGTTGATTCACGACCCCGAGTTTCCACTGGCTCTAACCCCGCAATGGACTGTCCATGCTATTGGTAGATTGAGTGACGAGGTCGTGCTGCCTTACATCGACAAGAGCCTCGGACTGCTGCGCAGCCGACTGTCGAATGCGGCAGAGCCTGATCTGAACAACCAACTCGATGCACTGTTGAGCATGCTATCGCACCTAGACCCGCGGAAAGCACTTCGACATCGCCTGATGCTCATGCGCTCGTCGTACGTGCCGTTCGCCGACGAGTCACTATCACGCTTCAGCTCACATCACAGCGACAAGGCTGTCAGTTGGTACAGCCCACTGAGTGAGCAAGCTAGGAACTTTCACGCAAAAAAACTCAGCGGGACGCCTTATGTTGACCGACAGGAATGCGAAAAAGCTGAGCTGGAGAGCTACCAGTCATTCGCCCTTGATCTGATCGAGTTTTGCCTTAGCCGCCTGCGCCTGCGCAAAGGCGAAAAGAAGCCCGAAGATGAACGGTACGCCGATAGCCAGGTGACCGAGCAATCGGCTATCTGGCGTCAAGGATATTTGAAGGCGCTGCTGGAAATCGGCCTTGACCCTAACGGTAAGGCGCACAAAACCGTTTTTTTTACCCGGCAGTTCGACCCTGATGAAAGCGTCCGCGATGTCGCGAAAGAGGCTTATCGAGCCGTGCGCCGGGAAACCAAAAGTAAAAAAAGCGTTCAGGACTACAAGCGTGGGCTGATCGCCGCTGAATGGTGGCTGCTAATGAGTCAGCGACGCGCACTCGGTCTTCCCATAGACCCAGAGGGAGCCCTCAAGACACGGCGCAATATGATGCGTAATCCGTAACCACCCGCAACAAGAAAAGTCACGGTGTACCGGAGCCTGATGCTCCTACTCTGACGCCTCGCGTCCGCCATGCAGAACCTTTTACCGACCGCACCACTGCGGTCGCCAAGGAGTTGACGTATGTCCAAAGATAATTTGATTTTTCCCATCAGCCCTGTAAAAGCAGCTCCCGTCCACGTTGACGCTCTGACTATCAACTGGCACGTGACGGAGGCCTGCAATTACCGCTGCCAATACTGCTACGCGAAATGGACGGACCACCCCTGTCCCCGCGAGCTATTTCACGATCGCGACCGCAGCCAGCACTTGCTGGTGGAGTTGTTCCAGTATTTTCAGCCGACAAACACCAGTAATCCTCTGCGTGATGCCCTCTCATGGCGCACTCTGCGCCTGAACCTGGCTGGCGGAGAGCCATCGATACTCGGAGAGCGCCTGCTAGACATCACCCGCGTGGCCAAACAAGTAGGGTTTGAGGTTTCACTTATCAGCAATGCTTCAAGGTTGACATCTGACGTTATAAAGCAGCTTGCACCGCAACTGACCTATCTAGGTGTCAGCCTAGACTCCACGGACTCTGGGACCAATCTTGCAATAGGACGGGTAGAAAGAAGCGGGCAAGGGCTGAGTCTAAATGAGCTGACCGCGAACCTGGACTTTGCTCGTCAAGTTAACCCCGCACTCAAGATCAAGATTACTACCGTCGTCAACGCCTTAAATGCCGATGAAGACTTGAGCGGACTAATCACACGAGTTCGCCCAGAGCGCTGGAAGGTGCTGCGGATGCTACCAATAGTTGATGCCACTCTTGCCGTTAGCGACGAGGCCTTTGCAGCCTTTGTGGAAAGACATGGCGCTTTCCGATCAATCCAGTGCGTCGAGGACAACAGCGACATGTGTGAGTCGTACCTTATGGTCGACCCTTATGGCCGTTTCTTCCAAAACCAAGCAGCTGGGAAAGGAGGCTACCTCTACAGCCAACCGATTTTACCTTCCGGTGCCGCCGCAGCATTTTCCGAAATGCGCTTCAACCCGGCCGGCTTTCGCTCCCGTTACACAACAGCACCGGGGGAGGCATCATGAGGAAGTACTGCTCAGACAAAGACTTCGACCTCGTCATACGGTGCCTAGTGCGACACGGATGGGGTTATCAACGTGGCGGCAAACACGGCAAGTTGACTCACCCCTCTCTCAGGCGGCCCATTACGGTTTCTATTTCACCCAGTGGCCGCCGTAGTTTGCAGCGATTCAAGCAAACTGTTCTGTCTACCCACAACTGTACTGGAGTAACTAAAAGCCAGATGTAACATGTCACCGGGCGGGCGCAGGCTTCTTACCAGCGTCCGCCCGGCAGCGTTCCAGAGTTTTGTCACGACTCAGCCATCAGCACCGGCCGAGCAGGGCAGCTTGTGGCTGCATACTTCCAAGATGTTGCCGATAGGCTCTTCTTGTAAACCATGCGGTAGAGGCTGAATCTCTCTAGATTCGTAGACACCCTTGAGGGCCGTTTCTGTGCAATTTTTATCTGTCGTCATCGGCTGCTTCTGGCCGATAGCAGCCAGTCATTCAAACCAAAACCACAACGAGCTCCGCCAACACTCTCACCTCATCTTTCTCCTCAGCCCCAACACAATCGGCTGAAACGAACTATCCGTCGACTCCGGTACCAGCGTGCAATCAATGGGGTCAGTGTCATTGTTTTCTTAAAGATCAAACGCTCTGACCCCATTGATTCGCGGAATTGCTATTGCACTACTCCCTGTACTCACATCCTGCCCCGACGGTTGAACCAATCAGGCCCACTTCATTCACCCATGCGTTCAAGCCGACGCCTTGCGACCCCGCTTGGTCTTGGGCGCCGCAGCCCGTTGCGCCTTGATACGTTCCAGCAACACACTGGCCGGCTCATCATTCGGGTCCTGCGGCACCAGCTCACCGCGAAAGGCCTTGGCTAGAATGCTTTGGGTCAGCCGATCAATCCGTGTTTGCGCGATTTTGACCCGGGTCTCCAGCTGGTCGGCGAAGGCGAATAGTTGTTCTACGCGGCTAACGATTTCGGTTTGTTCTGCTAATGTAGGAACTGGAACCTCGATGTCCTTCAAAACTGATGCCTTGATACCCTTAACTGTTGTTCCAGTTGCACGGCGCAATAACTCTTCTTGCAACAGTGGCGATTGCAAAGCTATAGCTCCAAAATTAGACAAAAAGCCTTCATGAAACTGGAGGCATATTGCACGCTGTGCCAATGCAAACTTCTCAGTTATGTCGATTACCGCAATATTGCCTAGCGGTGCTTCAGTTGTTATCAGAACATCACCAACCAGCGGAATCCCTCGTGTCATCCACCCCTCATAAGCTTCAGGACGTATGAACTCTCGAGGTTCTCTCGATATATACCCCGACCTGATGTTTTTTGCGGTAATGAGTGGAATTCCAGTCCCGACCTTTTCTGGGGTTTTCCCTCGATAGTCGATGAAACGTGCAAGCAAACCTAGCCTATTAACCGGGTAGGCGAAGTCCAGATCCTTATATTTGCTAGAGTCATCCTTGCGCCACTCCTCCGTCAACCGCCCGGAAACAGCAGCGGCGAGGACGGATTGGCGGAAGCGTTTGAGCAGTGCGGGGATGCCGTCGACGCGGGCTTTCAGGGTATCGACCTGGGCCAGCAGTTCGTCGAGTTTTGCGGCGATGCGGGTTTGTTCGGCGAGTGGCGGCAATGAGGTTGGTGCTGTAGAAAAAATGCCCTTGTTCACGATGGAAATCGTTGTTGCAGAGGATTTGGCTTCGAGCCATGGCTTAAGTGTTTTGCAGTAATGAAACAGGAACTTTGGATCTATTCGTTCATGCGGAATTATTGCATTAATCTGCTGATTGGTAGCTGAGGTTGTCGTGGTTAAGCCGACTTTCCCTAGATTTCCAATGCAGGTCACTACGATGCTTTGTGACGGTAGGCTTGGAATCTCGGCGGCGCCGTCAGCAGTTAGATAGGTTTCAGTCCTGAAGATCGGGCTGGCAAAATCGAGGTCGCCTGGCTTGATGAAGGGTATATCCCCGCCATAAAAGCGTGACTCTTTAGTACTCGGCGTTTTTCCCGTAACGATCTGGCCAATATCTGACAATTGGCAGGCAGCCCATCCCGTCGGCAACCCACTCATCCCCGCTCCCCCGCTTGTAGCCTATCGCTTGAAGCTTGCAGCTCCGCCTCCGGCGCCTCCAGCCCCATCACCTCCGCCATCAACCGCTTCTGCGCCACCACCTCGTCCTCGGCCCCCAAGGCCTTCATCAACTCCTCCAACTCATGCAAGGCCTCAGTCAACTCCGCCATGGCCTCACCGGCCAGCACTTCTGGCGCGGGCAGGTCGGCGGCATTTTCACTGGAGGCATCCTTGAGCCAGCTGATATCCAGCGAGTCGCCGCGCTCGGTAATCTGCTCGCGGGTAAAGCAGCGGAAACGGCTGAGTTCACCAATACCCTCGACATTCTCGGCCCGCGGGCTGTTGCCGTTCGGGTCATCGCCATAGGCGTCTTCAAAGGGTTTAAGGTGCGCATCACCAAAGGGCGTACGCTTGCCGAAGCTGGGCATATTGCTGCGCAGGTCATAGATCCATACGCGTTGGGTGCAGCCCTGTTCCTGACGCGGATCACCCGGGCTGCCCTTCTGGAAGAACAGTACGTTGGTCTTGACGCCCTGGGCGTAGAAGATGCCGGTGGGCAGGCGCAGGATGGTGTGCAGGTTGCACTTGTTCATCAGGTCGCGGCGTACCTCGGTGCCCACGCCGGCCTCGAACAGGACGTTATCCGGCAATACCACGGCGGCGCGGCCACCGGGTTTGAGGTTGCGGTAGATGTGCTGCATAAAGGCCAGCTGCTTGTTGCTGGTTTTATAGGTCAGGTCATCCCGGGTGTTGCTGGCCTCCCCGCCTTTGCTGGTACCAAAGGGCGGATTGGCGAGGATAATATCGGCCTTGGGCAGGGCCTTGCCGGCATCGCCGAGGGCGTTGCCCAGGTGCACTACACCTTCGTCGTCGCCTTCCATGCCATGCAGCAAGCAGTTCATCAGGGACAGGCGGCGCGTGTTGGGGACCAGTTCTATGCCTACAAAGGCCTTATGCTTCTGGAAGGCCGCATCCTTGGCGCTCAGCGCCAGGTAATCGTCGGTCTGCTCGCGCATATATTGGTCAGCAGCAACCAGAAAGCCCGCGGTCCCCGCGGCCGGGTCCTGTATTACCTCACCAATCTGCGGTTTGAGGCAGCGCACCATGCTGTTGATCAGGGCGCGCGGGGTAAAGTACTGCCCTGCCCCGGATTTGGTTTCGTTGGCGTTCTTTTCCAGCAGGCCTTCGTACAGATCACCCAGGCCGTCTTTGGCGGCGGTGAACCAGTCGATCTGGTCCAGGGTCTTGATCATCTGTTCCAGGTGGCGCGGTTCGCGCAGGCGAGTTTGCGCGTCGGCGTAGATGGCGCTGATCAGTGGGTCTTCGTGTACCAGATTATTGTCCGCATCTTTGCCGGTGGACAGGCTTAGCAGGATCCGCTTGTAGTCGTTCAGCAGGTTGATACCAGACTTGCCGTTGATATCGGTCCAGCGACAGCCTTCGGGCAGCGGGTGCTTTTTCAGGGTGCCGGCTTCGGTGTTCTCGTGCACCATTTTGATAAACAGCAGCAGCACCAGCTCGGTGACGTAGTCGCTGTAGTTGATGCCGTCGTCGCGCAGCACGTCGCAGAGGTTCCAGAGCTTCTGGACGATGTCGTTGTTGTTCATGGTTTTCTCAATTGGTTGGAAACTGGGGGGCTTCGCTAAGCAAGCGGACCAAGGGCTGATTGATGTAGTAGTTGCTGCGGCCTACCTTTTCTTTGACCAGAAGGCCGTGCTCCACCAGTTGATCAAGGTATTTGGTTGCAGTAATGCGGGAGACTTGCAGGTCTTCCATGACAAATTCGATTTTGGTGTACGGGTGGTTGAACAAGTTATTGAGCAGCTCCTGCCGGTAAATTTTGGGCAGCTCGGCGCGCATCCTTTGCTTATATTCCGTCATCAGGACTTTCATTGCCTGTATCAGCTCGATGGTGTGCTGCGATGTTTCGATCAGCGCGTCGAGCATGTATAGCAGCCAGGGCTCCCATTCTCCGCTTTCACGCACCTGCTGCAATTGCTGATAATAAGCGGCCTTGTTACGAATAAAGTGACGACTCAGGTATAGCACCGGCAGGTTGAGAAGGTCTTTGGCGACCAGATATAGCAGATTGAGGATGCGCCCGGTGCGGCCGTTGCCATCGTAGAACGGATGAATGCTTTCGAACTGGTGGTGAATGATGGCCATTTTTACCAATGGATCTGCATCACATAGACTGTCATCGTTGATGTAGGTGACTAGATTCGCCATCAATTTTTCTATGATTTCTGCGTGCTGCGGCGGAGTGTAGATAACTGCGCCGGTCGCGGCATTTTTCAGCTCGGTACCTGGCAGCCGACGCAAGCCTGCCTTGTTGCGTTCGAGCAGCTGCTGAACGTCAATAATATCGTTTAGTCGAAGTAACCCGGTCTGCCTGACGCCAAGAAATCCCTGCCTAAGTGCGTAGGCATAGTCTTGCACTTCCTTGGCGGCAATGGGGGTAACAGCCTCAACGTTCAGGTTAGCTTTATACAGCTCATCGTGCGTGGTAACGATGTTCTCGATCTCGGAGCTGTCTTTTGCCTCCTGCAGGGCCAGTGTGTTGATCAATATGGCTTCGTTTGGAATGGTGGCGGCAACGCCCTTGAGTTCAGCCAGATAGCGATGAGCCTCGGCGGTTTTTTTCAACACCGCACGGGTCTCAAGGCTACTCAGATTGCTGATCGGGAGTTCTGGAATGCTGTATCCGCTCATGTAACAGGCCTTGATCCATGGACTGGTTTTTCAGATATAGATTTTGTTGGATTTTATACATGTCGCGGAGAACATGCATAGAAATCGTTATTTTCTATACATATCAATAGGCTCATGTATAGAAAATGACGCCACCCTTTGCCGATTGCCCGGCTTTTCAGCCCACTTCTGGCCATATGGCTTTGTTTAGCTCCACCAGCAGGCTGTCCAACTGACTATTCAGAATCTTGTCCAGCTGTTTGGCACCCCCGTGCTCCGAGAATCGGCTGTTCACAAAGTCGCGATCAATGATCACTTCGTGCACCAGCTGTTTGGCCAGGCGTTCCAGCCATTTGCGCTGCGCGGGCAGCCATTTATGGCTCTGGTAAATACGCTGCATGGCCTGGGCTACCCGCTGCTCAAAGGGCACCAGGGCCTCGCCCAGGGCGGCGCGACGAATATGGCCGACGATGCTGGCGGCGATATCCTGGTTGGTCTGGTTGCGGACGGCGGTTTGCAGCTTGGCCTCGCTGTACCCGGCGCCATCGAGTAGTAGTTTGATCTCTTTGAGCTGCTCCCGTGTCAGGTCGCGCGGCTTGTTGACCACCACTGCCAGGGCTGCATTCTGGTTGAGTTGTTCGCGGATAAACCGATTGAAGCTGTCCAGATAGTCCTCCGGCTTCTGATGCACGCCATAGCTTTGCGTGCGCTCGCGGATCTCGTCGGGGTGTTCGGAAATAACCGGCTGGCGGTCGCTGCCAAGTAGGTTGTTGACCTCGTTCAACTGATGCAGCAAGCCATTGTGCTGGGTGATGAACTGGGCGGCCTGCTTGGGACCTAGCTTGCGCAAATGAGTGTGAAGCGTTTTCGGCTCTACGCCCCATAGATCCTGCAGTTCATCAAGCTTGTGTTTGACCGCCGGTTTGGTTTCGGCCTTTTTCTCGGCTTTGCGCAGCACGCGCATGACTTTCTGGCTTAGCTGGCTGAGCACCACGTCGGCATGGCTTTCACCAGCGCTGTCCCCTGGTGCGCTGAGGGCGCGTTCCAGTTGCTCGGGGTTGGTGATCTCCTCCAGCAGCTGTTCCAGGCTGATATTCGGATCCTTGACCAGCGGCTTCATGGTATTGACGTCGCTAAGGGCGGCGTAGATATCCACTGGGTCGTAGATGCGGAATACGGTTTTGCCGATCTCGTCACAGCGGCGGGTGGCACGGCCAATCATCTGTTCATACAGAATGCGCGACTTGACCCGGCGCATGAATACCAGATGGCAGATCTTCGGTACGTCGATGCCGGTGGTCAGCAGGTCTACGGTGATGGCGATATTCGGGTAACGCTCGTTCTTGTACTGGCGGATCAGCTGCTCGACCTTGTCGCTCTGGCCGGTGATCTTGGCTACTGCGGCCTGGTTGTATTCGCCGTTATAAAGCTCCTTGAAGGCCTCATCCAGCAGTCGTTTGACCATATCGGCGTGCAGGTCGGTGGCGCAGAAAATCAGGGTCTTCTCATCAGCGAACGGATCCAACTCCTGTACCAGCTGCTGACAGATCACTCGATTGAAGTTCTCGTTGATGACGCGACGGTTGAAGGCATCGACCTCGAAATTCAACTCGTCATCCAGTTCGGCGCTTTGCACTTCGCCGGTCTGGGTATTGATAGCGCTGACCTTTTCGCCCTTGGCGAAGGTAATACCGTTTTGCGTCAGCAGGGTTTCATAGCGAATGGGCGGCTCGTGATCGATCAGCCAGTCCTCGGCGACGGCTTCACGGTAGGTGTAGATGTAAACCGGCTTGCCGAAAATCTCGCTGGTGTGTTTGGCCGGCGTGGCGGTCAGGCCGATTTTCACCGCGTCAAAGTAGTCCAGTACGCGGCGGTAACTGGAGAGGTATTGGCTGGCATCACGGGTGGCCAGTTCGCCCTCGGTCATTTCCTGATCCAGGGTGTAACCGCGGTGGGCTTCGTCGATGATAATGCAATCAAACTGGTCCACCGGCGGCGGGTTGTCGTTCATGAATATGCGCTTGACCATGGCCTGCACGGTGGCGACCTGGATGCGGGTTGCGGCCTCGGCGGCCATGTCACCCAGCTCCGCGACGTTGTAGATCTGCGACAGCGTCTGATTCTGTTCTAGCGATGCTTCGTTGAAGGCGTCGATAGCCTGTTGGCCCAGAGCAGTACGATCTACCAGAAACAGGATGCGTTTGAAACGCTCGGTTTTCAGAAAGCGGTACATCAGCCCGATGATGGTGTGGGTTTTACCAGTACCGGTGGCCATGGCCAGCAGCGCCACACGAATTTCTTTAGCCAGTGTGTTTTCTACCGCCACAATGGCCTTTTGTTGATAGGCGCGCAGTTTCAGGTAACCGAAAGGCTCGGCCTGCAATTGGGCTTGCGCGGCCTCTTTACTACGCGTTAGCAAATCGCGCAGGCCCTCTGGGCTGTGGAAGCTGGGCAGCGCTCTTCTGGTATTGGCCGGGTGCCGCACGTCCCGAAACCAGGTACCTGACTGTTCTGCCAGCTGCTTAACAAAGGGGCGCCCGTTGCAGGAGTATACGAAAGGCACTTTGTAATGGCCGTCTTCGTCATCGGGCCAAGCAACGGTCTGCCCTGCCTGCTCCCAGGCGCCAATAAGCGGCGCGGTGACGCTCAAGCCCTTGCTGTAACGCTCGGCCTGGCCAATCTTTCCGGCAACATTGGTGTTTTCCTTTTTGGCTTCCACCACGGCGATCGGTGTCAGGCCAGCAAACAGCAAATAATCGGCGCGGCCGTTCTCGCCTTTGTACTGGGTTGGCCATTCGGCTATGGCGAGGTTCTTGCCCTTCTCCGGGCGGGCTCCGCTCTTGTAGGTGAGGGCTTCACTATCAGCTTGCCATCCCGCTTCAATCAGCTGCTGATCAATCAAAATGCGGGTGAGGGCTTCATCCAGAACAATATGCTGGGTGGCGGCTTGCGTGTTGCGGCTGAGTGTCTGGCGTTGAGCGGTTTGTGTCTTGTCATCCTGTGACGTCAGTTCAGCTTGAAGGGCTTTGATACGGGCTTCATAAGCCTGCTGTTGCTGATTGAGCGCCTGCTCATGGGTGGCAGCTTGCTGGGCCAGGGCTCGCGACTCTTCATCCATAGCATGGGCCAGGGCTTCGTATTCGTCCTTCTCTTTGGCGATCAGCTCATTGAGCTGCTGGCTCGAATCAAGGCCCATATTGGCTTGCTGCAGCTCGTATTTCAGCTTGCTAATTTCAGTCTGCAGGTTGCGCAACTGTTCGCTGGGATCAGCAGGCGGGATAAAGGGGCCGGGCTTGAAGTGCACACCGGTTTTGCCAAAGGTTTGATGAAACCAGATGGCCAGTTTGCGGGCGACTACCAGACCGCTGATGGCTTCCTTGTGCAGCGTCTTGAATTGGTGCGTGGCTTTGTTGCCCTCGATACGCAGGGTATGAAACAGCTCGCGCACCACCGGTTCCAGCTTGAGCTCACGGTTGATCTTGAACAGCAGATCGGCCTGGCTGGTTTGATCGTCGAACTCGATACCGGCCCGGGCAGCAAGGTGCTGGGCCAATGCCTCACCCAGCTGACGCAATTTGATCAGAGTGGTGTTGGGGTCGCCAGCAAAGGCCCGCTCGGCGGACTGGGCAATTTCGACAAAAAGCGGATCGTGTTCTGCCAGAAAACCAAAATTGCTGGTGGGTTCAGGCGATGTCATCAGTAAGAAACTCCCTTTCAACCTGAAAGCTCGGCCGTTCCAGTTCGGACACGTTCTCTCCAAAATCCTTGTCAGCACGAATACGTTACCGAACAACACTCAGGTAGCCGGTTTGTTATGTGATCCACTTTGCATTATCTGAGGTCCGTTGTCTCTAGGGACAAACATAAGCGGCTTGATCCGGGCGCGGATCGAGCGCGATCTAGTGACTAACAGACCTCGCCGTAAAAGCATTTCGATTTAGGCACTCATCCTAGCTGCCTGTTTCCGAATTATGGCTATTGGTCCATACTTCATATCATTACGCATCAACACGGAGCCAAGGATGGCAATGATCAGTACCTTAATCATGAAAACCCCAGAACCTCTAAGCCCTTTGCTCGGCGTTGGTCTCTACAGCCTGCCCGAAGCTTCCAGTTACACCGGTATTCCGGCGGATCAGATCAACCGCTGGGTCTTCGGTTACCGTGCGGGCGGAAAAAGCCACGCTAGCCTATGGCAACCTGCACTAGGAGAGCTCGAAGAGAAAACCCTGAGCTTTCATGACCTGCTTGAAATCCGTTTTGTGCATGCTTTCCGTCAATATGGCGTCAGTCTGCAGTCCATCCGAGCGGCTGCCGGTCATGCACGAGAGTGGTTTGACCAGCCCTACCCCTTTACCTGCAGGCGCTTCCAAACCGACGGTCAGAGTATTTTTGCCACGGTCATGGAAGAGACCGGTGACGAAACTCTTATCGATCTCGTAAAGCGCCAATATGCCTTCAGGCAGGTTATCAGCGCCTCGCTTTACGCTGGCATCGACTATGACAGCGATGGCGAGGCCCTGCGCTGGTATCCTCTCACACGGAGCAAGGCCGTGGTGCTTGACCCAGCGAGACACTTCGGCAAACCCATTCTTGCCAAGTCCGGTGTGGATACAGAAACCATCGCCGCCGCGTACCAGGCCGAAGACCAGAATATCCGCAGGGTCGCCCTGATTTACGATCTAACCCCTGCCGAAGTGGAGGCAGCCATCAGGTTTGAGCGCAAGGATGCCGCGTGAAATTTCTTCTCGATAACAACCTGCCACCACCTCTGGCCAGAGCATTGGAAGCGGCGCTACTAGGAGAAGAGTTAACTATCTCGCATCGATTTACCTTGATGTAGCTTTAATGGCTACAGTTGTAGCTTAAAAGGCAATACATCAAAACCGTCATTACTTCTTGCTGGTCTAACGGTGAACATGCGCACCGTCCGAGCCGCACCCAACACCAACCACACACCCCAACCGAATCTCCGCATCCTCCGGCTGCAAGGTGCTGTGCTCAATGCCGAAGCGCTCCCGCAGCACAGTCTGCATTTGCGGTAATACCCTGTGCCACTGGGTCATGGCATCCAGGTCCACATGGGCGGCCATGGCATGGCTGGTGGAGGACAGGCTCCAGATGTGCAGATCGTGAACGGCGCGCACCCCTTCTATCTCTGACAGAGCCTGGCTGACGTCGCCTGGCTCTATCCCCTGTGGTACGCCTTCCATCAGCACCCGGGTGACTGCGCCCAGCAGCCTGACAGCAGACACCAGGATAAGCACACACACGAACACCGACAGAATCGGGTCCATGATGGCTGGGCCGCCAAAGTAGATGATCGCCCCTGCAGCTACCGCAGCCACTGAGCCGAGCAGATCGCCCATCACGTGGAGCAGCGCGCCACGTACGTTCATGGTTTGCTCACCGCGCATCAGTACCCAGGCGACGATGATATTGACCAACAACCCCAGCCCGCCGATCAGCAATACCGTGCCCCCGTCTACCTCCGGGGTATCGAGCATCCTGAGGATAGCTTCGTAGGCGATATACACGATCACCAGAAACATGAAAATCACGTTGAACAGCGCGCCCAGCACCTCCGCACGTTGCAGCCCGAACGAATGCCTGCGTGAGGCGGGCTTGTTGGCGAGCCAGGCGGAAAAGGCACCAACGGCAAGTGAAAGCGAGTCAGTGAGCATGTGCCCGGCATCAGACAACAATGCCAGCGAGTTGGCCATCAGCCCTGCAAAAACCTCGACGATGGCGAAAGCTGTAGTAAACACCAGGGCAAAAAGCAACGTTTTGCCGGTGCCGTGGTTATGGTTGTGATGGGCATGACCGTGATCGTGGCTGTGTTCGCTCATGATTTCAGCGCCAATATACGGCGCGCTCCGTTGAGTACAATAAGGCCTACGACTGTACCGATCACCAGGTCAGGCAGATTGGAGCCGCTCCAGAGCACCAGCACTCCGGCGGTGATCACGCCCAGGTTGATCAAGACGTCGTTGGCCGAGAATATCCAGCTGGCTTTCATATGCACACCGCCGTGGCGATGCTTGTGAATCAACAGCAGGCAGATGCTGTTGGCGATCAGGGCGACAAAGGCAACGGCGATCATCGCGCTGGATTGCGGGTCGCTGCCAAACAGGAATCGACGCCCTACGTCAAGCAACACGCCCAGGGCCAGGACCAACTGCAATACACCGGCAAAGCGCGCCGCATTCATCTGATACCTGGCAGCACGCCCTACCGCATAAAGCGCGAGACCATAAACCGCGGCGTCGGCAAACATATCCAGGGAGTCGGCAATCAGACCGGCAGACTGGGCGATGAGCCCTGCAGTCATTTCAACAACGAACATGACAGCGTTGATGCCCAGCAACCAGCGCAAGGTACGTGACTCTGCAACCTCGGTGAGTGCAGAGCCTTCCGCTTGCTGCACCTGATCGGCGTTGGCAGGCTGAGTCTGCAGGAGCTGAGCCCCGAGGTTCAGGGTCGCCAGTTTGGCGGAGATCGGATCTACCGGACCATCATGCAGTACGGTCAGTTGGCGATCGGCCAGATCAAACAACAACGCCTGAACCGTATCGGAGCCGTTAAGTGCCAGCCGAATAAGGCGCTCCTCTGATGGGCAATCCATTTTGGGGATCTTGAACAAGCTTGCCCACTGGGCAGAACCTGCGTGCACGGTATTTACCTGGGCAACAGACTCACTCGAACAGCAGCAGGGGCTGGCAACACTGTCGTCCTTCACTCACTTGCGTCCTTTTCCCGGATTCGATTGCGCCATTAAAAACCATATAGCTACTGGAGGGTCAAGCGGTGCATATCGGGCTGTTCAACCGCGCAGGGTCAGATACAGCCGCAAGTCGAGTTCCAACTGATGGTAGTCGGGCTCCATGTGCTGGCAGAGTTGGTAAAAGGCCTTGTTGTGATCCTTTTCGCGCAAATGCGCCAACTCATGCACCACGACCATGCGCAGCAGCGGTTCCGGGAGGGATTTGAGGAGTGCCGAGACCTTGATCTCGTTCTTGCGCTTGAGCTTGCTGCCCTGCACCCGACTGACAAACTGATGTTGACCCAGGGCGTTGTCGATGACGTGCATGCGCGTATCGAAGAAGACCTTGCTGACCGGTCCGCTGCTACGCATATGTTGCTGTTTGAGGCGCTGGGTATAGTCATAGAGAGCAGCATCGGTCTGAACGCTGTGCCCACTTTCCGGCGGGTAACGCTGCTCAAGCCAGGTGCCCAGCTGATTATTGTCGATCAGCCGCTGCACCTGCTGCCTGACATCCGGACTGTACCCGTTGAGGTACTTGAGCGCTGTCACCCTACTGGATTGCTCACGCTTTCAATCTGGCGCTTGACCGTCATCGGATCATCAATCGCTTTGAAGATCACATCGCTGATACCGCGACCGGTGATTTTGACGGTGCCGTAACCAAACATGCGTCCGCCAATACCCTGGTCGATCTCGACCGTTTCGATTGACTGCAGCTTCATTTCATCGGTTTTGCGACTGATGATGCCGCGCTTGAGAATGACGCGCTTGTTGGTCACGCCCTGCTCCATGTGCTTGAGTTTGAGGTACTCATAGAGCGCTAACAGCAAGGTGATACCCAGAGTCGGTATGGCCAGTACGATCCAGAGGATCATTGGCAAACGGGCGAACCAATGCAAAGGGAAAAGTGCTTCGACTTTCTCTCCCGCTGACAGGGATTCTTCGATATAGGTCATGTAAAGGGCTCCGTAGGCGCATTGATTCTGGGTCAGGGGGCGAGTTTACACCAGATTCGTCGCGCCCCACTCCCGGACTACGTCTTCACACGCATTGATCGAATAAATGTGACTAGAAGTAAACAGGGTTATCACACATAGGGAGTCGGATCATGGGTACATTTAGAAGCTACCGCGCGCCTGGCCCAAGCCCAGGGCGCAAGCGTATTGATAACCAACGAATGATCGCCACGGCGCTGGATAAATCCGAGCGACTGGACTGCGTTTTTCTGAATGCGGGCATTGCGCTCAGTGATGAATTCATTGATAAATAACCAGCCCCCACCGGAGTCTTGCCATGATGCGCCTACCCGTTGTGCTTGTATTTTTTGTTGCCCTGCTGGGCCCTGTAAGTAGCCAGGCAGCCCCGCCCGTAGCCCGAGACATGCTGCTGCGGAACGTCTATGTGTTTGATGGCACATCCGCCGAACGCAGCAGCGCGCCGATGCATGTACTGGTGCGCAACGGTAGAATCGACAATATCAGCAGTACCCCCATCGAATCCGCAGCGAATGATGGCCTCGTGGTCTTTGATGGCGGGGGCCGTACGCTCATGCCGGGCCTGATTGATGCCCACTGGCATTCAGCCCTGGTCAGCCCATCCTCGATCGGCGCAATGACTGCGGATATCGCCTACATCCATCTCCTCGCCGGTCGGGTGGCAGATGCCACTCTGATGCGTGGATTTACCAGCGTAAGGGACATGGGTGGGCCGTCCTTTGGCTTGCGCCGCGCCATTGAAGAAGGGCTGGTAACGGGACCGCGCATTTTCCCCTCTGGGGCCATGGTTTCCCAGACCGGCGGCCATGGTGACTTCCGGCTACCCCACGAAGTACCCCAGGCGCAAAACGCTCCCTTGAATTACGCCGATCGCGTTGGCGTTACGGCGATTGCCGACGGGTCCGATGCGGTACTGAAGCGGGTGAGAGAACAATTGATGCTGGGCGCCACGCAGATCAAGCTGATGGCCGGTGGCGGCGTTTCTTCAATGTACGACCCGCTGGATGTGACCCAATACACTGCGGATGAATTGAAGGCAGCGGTCGATGCTGCAGAAAACTGGGGCACCTATGTCGCCGTGCACGCCTATACCTCCCGTGCAGTCACCATGGCGCTGGAAGCGGGCGCGCGCAGTATTGAGCATGGGCAACTGGTAGACGAGGACACCGTGCGGCTGATGGCAAAAAAAGATGCCTGGTGGAGTCTGCAACCCTTCATCGACAACGAGCTGTCCAACCCGAAAACAGGTGCGGCGCGCCTCAAGCAACAAATGGTGCAACAGGGCACCGATCGCGCCTTTGAATTGGCGCGCAAGCACAAGATCAAGGTCGCCTTTGGCACCGATATGCTGGGCACCGGCAATCTGGGTGAAAGCCAGAACGCGCTTTTGGTGTCCATGCAACGCTGGTATACCCCTGGCGAGGTTCTGCAAATTGCCACCGGTAACAATGGCGCGCTAATGAGCCTGGCCGGTCCACGTTATCCGCTGCCCGCGCCGCTGGGCGTCGTCAAGGTCGGCGCTATTGCCGACCTTTTGCTGGTAGAGGGTGACCCGACCGCAGATCTCGCGCTGATCGCTGACCCCGAGCAGAATTTTCGGATGATCATCAAGCAGGGAGTGATCTATAAAAATACACTTTAGGGCAAGAGCATGGCTCCTGAAACGCGATCAGGGGCCTCTGAAGCGAATCAAGTGCATACATGTTCATGGCACCGGGCTAGTATTGGACACACACCCACCAGCAGAGCAATTCTCACTTGGCCGACCATCCAGGCGCCTTAGAAGAACACAAGAATCTTCACTTGGTACGCATACTGGCTTTGATGCTTTCGCCCCTGTTGCTGACTGCCTGTCTCGACAGCGGTGGTAGCAGTGCATTATTAAAGAGCCCGGCGCCGGACAGCGGAAACAAACCCAATCTGATTCTGATAATTGCTGACGATGTGGGCGTCGATCAGTTGAGCAGTTTTGGCTTTGGCGGTACGCAGCCGCCAGCCACGCCTACCATTGGCAACCTCGCTGCCACTGGTGTGAGCTTTTCCAATACATGGTCCATGCCTACCTGTTCGACCACGCGTGCAGCCCTGTTCAGCGGCCGCTATCCGCCGCGGACCAATGTGAACACGGCGATCGTTTCTACCGATTTGGTCAACTCGCAGACCTCACCCTTTGAAAAAACCCTGCCTCACGTTCTGGCAGCCGAGGGTTATGTCAGCGCCTATATTGGCAAGATTCACATTACAGGTTCGGATGTGAATCCGGCCAACCACCCTTTTGGTGATGAAGCGATCAGGGCCCTGGGGTTTGATTATTTCGCCGGTTATTTTGACGGTGGCCCGCGCCCGATCGATGTGACGGCAGGGTTGGACAACCTCGATAGCAGCGCCGCCCCCTTCAGTTGTGGCTTCGTACCCCTGGCCTCTGATCATCCCCAGGGCGCCGATACCGGGGCCTGCTATCAGCCAAGCGGCAGTTGTGAATTGCTGACGACTGGCAATGCATCCGTACCCGGCAAGGTGTGCCTGGAGCGCGGCGGCCTGTTTGATCCCGGCCAGCAATGCGCTGCGCAAATACCCACTTATCTCGACTTCACCCGTCAGAATGCCTATTACACCGCCGAAGTCGTGATCAGCGACGAGAACAGTTCACGGCGCCTGGACGTGGATGACCCCGCCTCAAGACTTTATCGCACGCAACTGGAGTCCAACCTTGCCATCGACTGGATGCAGGCGCAGGCGGACGACCAACCCTGGATGCTTTCGCTTGGCTACTCGGCCTCACACGCACCGCTGCAACCAGCACCCGCCAGCCTGGCACCCGTAGCCGGTGCGCTAGATACCGGCATTGACTGTGACAACGACGCAGACACCCGCCAGTTGATGAATCAGACCATGGAAGCGCTGGATACCGAGCTACGCCGTGTGCTGCTGGCGGCAGGGGTCTTTATCGAAAACGATGATGGCGAGTTGGAATACAACCCAGCGAGCAATACCGTGGTGGCCTTTGTGGGTGACAACGGTACCTACGGCCCGGTAGTCAAGGAGCCATTCCTGCCTGCCCGCAGCAAGGGTACGGTTTACCAGGGTGGTATCTGGGTGCCGTTGATCGTCACTGGCGCCACCGTCGAACAACCCGGCCGCTCGGTGGGCGCTATGGTCAACTCCACCGACCTCTATCACCTGTTTGCCACACTAGGCGGTGCTGACCTGAGCGCTCCGGCCGTTGCTGACCGACTGGATGCCCAGCCAATGGACAGCTACCTTGCCAACCCGGATGCGCCGCCCGTGCGCGACACCAATTTCTCCATGTCGGGACGCAACCTGGCTGACAGTATTCCGCAGCCCTGCGTGCTCACCGACGTCAATATCTGCCTGCAGCTGTTCCCGCAGAAAGGCCTGTGTCTGTCCGAGGGTGGCACCTGGTATGGCGATGACGGTGTGGTGCCCGGCCAGTCCTTTAGCTCCTGCTGCGCGGTAAACACCTACCGGGAAAACGGCGGCGAAGCGCCTTTCGATATTCTTGCCGAAACCCAGCGAACGGTGCGCAATGATCGCTTCAAGGTGCTGCAGCTGGAAGAACCCAACTGTGCAGCGGGTGATGGCAGCCTCACGCTGCGCAACCAGTTATATGAAATAAACGAAAGCGGCTCCCTTCAGGGTCTGGACAACTTTGCCACCCAGGATCTGCTGACCCGCCCAGCGCTGACCTCGGACCAGCAGCAGAATTACGAAACCTTGCTGGCGGAGCTGGACAGCATAGTCACTAGCGAACCGCCCTGCCCTGGCGATGGCAATCTGGATCGGGTCGTCAACCAGAAAGACCTGCGCGACTGGGCGGTGTTCGCTCAACTTAACCAGGGACGCTCCAGCTGGTACGACTTCAACCTGGATGGCCTGACTGATGCCGCGGACCGGCAGATCATCGAGGACAACCTCGGTCTGGAGTGTCTGTGACCGGCCATGCAATAATCAATACCTGCAGCTCAACTAGCACTTACGCTTGGAAAAGCTCGAATAATTAGAAGAGATTCTCATGAAATCAACACTAGGCGTCAAAGTGCTGCTGTTGGCTGGATTATTTGCCCTTGCTTCCTGCCGATCGGACTCAGGGGGTGACAACTCCCCTCCTGTCAGTGGCGCCGAGACCCCGAACATTCTGTTCGTAATCATGGATGACGTGGGTGTCGATCAGCTCAGCACTTTCGGCTACGGTGGCGCGGAAGCGCCGAGCATGCCGACCATCGGTGCTATCGCTGATGCCGGGGTGCGTTTCCGCAATACCTGGTCGATGCCCGAGTGTTCCCCGGGGCGCTCCGCTCTGATGACCGGGCGCTATCCCTTGCGGACCAATATCAAACTGGCCATAGGCCCTAACGACCTGGCCAATTCGCAGACCGATCCAGAAGAGATCACCGTTGCCAAGCTATTGGAGCCGGCCGGTTATACCAGTGCGATGTTTGGCAAGTATCACCTGGCTCAGGCAGGGTTCAACGAGGCCGGTAACGGCGCGCCAGCCCAGAGTGGCTGGGGGACGTTTTACGGCTGGGTCGACGGGGTGCCCGACTCGATCGATACCACGGCTGGCGGTGTTGCCGCGCCCGGGACGTACAACTGCGGATACATACCGGATGAAACCCAACCCAACGGCGCTAGCTATGGGGCATGCTATGTGCCTACCGATAGCGGTAGCCAGTGCACGGAAATCGTCGGTGCCAGCGCACTGGGAGATTCCGCCGGCCTGCAGTGCGTGTCACGCGGCGGCGTGCTGGTACCCCAGGCGACCTGCCAGGCTGACGCACCCGCCGAGGTGAATTTCCAGCAGGCCAATGCACATTATGTTTCGCCTCTGGTGGTGAACGCAGGGGGCAATGTGCTCGAGGCGCCCTTGAGCGATACGCGCGGGCGCGGCTACCGTTCGACCATTGAGGTGAATGCGGCGATTGAATGGATCAACGCCCGCAACAGTCAAGCCGACCCTTGGATGACCACCCTGAGCTTTAGCTCGGCTCACACGCCGCTGCAGCAACCGCCTGCCGAGCTACTACCATCCGGCATCAACGCAGAATTGACCAGTGACTGCAGCGACTCGCTGAATCAGCGCCGCCTGTCCGATGCAATGATCGAAGCCATGGATACCGAACTGGGCCGTTTGCTGGTCGAAACCGGCATCGCTCAGGTACGGCCTGATGGCTCCCTTATCTATGATTCGGCCGCGAGCAACACCATGGTGGTTGTGATTGGCGATAACGGCAGCTTCGGCCCTGTAGTCAAGGCGCCCCTGGACCCCAACCGCGCAAAAGGCAGCACTTATCAGACGGGTGTCTGGGTACCGTTGATTGTCGCCGGCCCCATGGTGGAAGCACCTGGCCGGGCCGTGGAGCATATGATCAACGCAGTTGATGTGTTTCAGCTGTTCGGCGAGACGGCCGGTATAGACGTATCTGCCGCGGTACCGCGTGGCGTGGACTCGGTAAGCATGCAGCCCTACCTTGCAGACCCCGCGCAGGAAAGCCTGCGCGAGTACAACTTTACCCAGGGGGGCCTGAATATCCAGGTTAACGGCGGGCGCAACGGGCCCTGCGTATTCTTCGGCAGCTCCTGCTCACACACCCCCATCAGCAAAAGTGTGTGTGAGGACAACGCTGGCGTCTGGTGGGGTCTTGGTGCCGACGACCCAACGGTTCTCAAGGGTGCTCTCACCCAATGCTGGGAAGTCAATCAGGCCATCTACGATAACGATCCTGCCAATTACGACACCAACCGCATTGTCATGAGCCCGACTGGCACCCAGGCGGTGCGCAATGACGCGTTCAAGCTGGTGCGTAATCAGGCGCTGGATTACGACGTCACTACCGACACTGGGGTTGAAGTGGTCTCGGAAGAGTTCTATGCCATCGATCAGAATCCGATCCTGCCACAACTTGACAGGGCCGGCCTTGAACTCGATACGCAAAATCTGAACCCACAGGAGCAGAGCAATCTTGCGCTCTTGCAAACGGAGCTCAACACCGTTCTGGCTTCACAGCCAAGTTGTCCCGGAGACGGTAATGGCGACGGCGTGGTGGATGATCTGGATCTGAGCGCCCTGGCCGTCGTGCAGGCGCGCTGGGGTGGGTCCAGTACCTATGATTTCAATATCGATGGTTTTACCAATGACCTGGACCGCGACATCATCAATGCCAATCTTGGTCCTTGCCCGCAACCATGAGTAGGCGTTGGACCTGGCCGCTGGTCCTCCTGCTGTTAGGTGCAGCAGCGACGGCGTGGTGGGCAGTGCCCTCGCCCACTGCACCAATACCTGAGTCTGAGTCTGAGTCTGAGTCTGAGTCTGAGTCTGAGTCTGAGTCTGTAGCCGAGCACAGCACCGCCATAACCCCGCCCGAGTGGGTTAATGAAGCCCAATGCCAGAGCTGCCATGCCGCGGCTTTTGCAGACTGGCAAGGCTCGCACCACCAACTGGCGATGCAGCCGGCCGCCGAGCATTCGGTCCTCGGCGACTTCAGCGGGCAGCAGATCGACAGCGATACAGAGAGCAGCCGGTTTCTACGCGACAACGGAGCCTTTGTTATTCAGACCCCGGGGGCTGACGGCCAGCCCGTAGACGCCAAGGTGGCCTACACCTTCGGTATTGAGCCACTGCAGCAGTATCTTCTGGAAATGCCCGGCGGCCGTTTGCAGGCCCATGGCATGGCCTGGGATACGCAGCAGCAGGCCTGGTTTCATCTGTATCAGGACCAGGGTGTGGACCACCAGGATCGCCTGCACTGGACTGGTAGCGTACAGAACGCCAACTTCATGTGTATCGAGTGCCACGCCACTGACTTCAAACGCAACTACGATGCCGCCACCGACACTTTCGCCAGCCGCTGGCAAGCCCCGGGCGTGGGCTGCCAGAGCTGCCACGGTCCTGCGTCGGGGCACCTCGAATGGGCCGCAGACACTCCAGCAACCGAGCCCGATCAGCAAAATAACTCCATGGGGTTCGCCACCAGCCCGAGCATTGCATCCACTGAAGAAGTGGAAGTCTGTGCCCGCTGCCATAGCCGTCGCTCGCCGCTGGATGACGGTTACCAACATGGCAATGCATTGATGGACGACTTTCTGCCGAGCATTCTCAGTGCGGACCTCTACGAGGTAGACGGCAAGATCAAGGCCGAGGTGTTTGAATACGGCTCCTTCAAACAGAGCAGGATGCACGCCGCCGGAGTGGTCTGCTCCGATTGTCACAACCCGCACAGCGGTGAGCTACGCGCATCGGGCAATGGCGTATGCACCCAATGCCACAACAGCAATGCGCAGCCGACCCGGGCCGCAATTCAGGGCGGCGGCCTGCAAGCAAAGAACTATGATTCACCAGACCACCACAAGCACCCAAACGGCTCGCCAGGCGCGCAGTGCATCAATTGCCATATGCCCGGCAAGCTTTACATGACCAACGACTTGCGCCATGACCACAGCTTCACCTCGCCCAACCCGGCGCAGGCACTGGAGCTGAGCCATAGCGATGCCTGCCTGGGCTGCCATCAGCAGGTCGAGCCTGGAGAGCTAGTCGCGCAGTTTCTGGCGCAGTATCCCGAGGCGCTGCCACGCGATGGCGGATATGCTCAGGATATGGCCGCTGCACGTGGCGGCAAGCCTGGCGCTGCAGCCGCCCTATTCAGGCAGCTCGCCCGTGACGATCAACCGGCTATCAGAGTGGCCACGCTGGTCAGCGAACTGCCCCGCTACCCTTCCCTCGCTGGACTACAGCAACTGGCCCGCGCAGTGCGACATCCTGATCCCAGCGTGAGGGTGGCGGCCATCAACAGCTTGCCCGCGCTTGCCAGCGAAACCCAACTGCGAGACCTGCTCGCGCCGCTGGCAGCCGATCCCGTTCGTGCCGTGCGTCTGGCAGCTGCCTGGCAACTGGCCCAGTTGCCCGCGCAGACACGATCCGGGCTGACTGCCTGGCCGGCACTGCGCGCTGAATACGAGCAGGTGCAGAACAATCTGCTGGAGCGCGCTGACGCGCACTTCAATCTGGCCATGCTGTATCAACTCAGCAGCCGTGAAGATAAGGTTGAGGCTGCCCTGCGCGATGCACTTGAACGCGATGCAGGTTTTTTCCCCGCCATAATCATGCAGGCGCAATGGCAGGAGCAGTACTTTCGCCTCCCGAAACGGGGCCTGACGCTGCTGCAACAGGCCATCGCACGGCATCCAGACGAACCCAGCCTGCACCACGCGCTGGGGCTCGCTCTGGTACGCCAGGGCAACCTCGCCGAGGCCCTGCCAGCGCTTGCCCTGGCCCTGGCCCAGCAACTGGGCTCTGATAACGCCGACTACGCATACGTGCTGGCAGTCGCTCTGCATGACAGTGGCGAGCGGGACAAAGCGCTGCGGCTACTGGAAGAGAACCTGGCTGCCGATCCTGCCAACCGCCAGGTGCGGCTGGCATTGGTCAGCTACCTGAGTGTGCAGGCGCCGGCAAAATCGAAGGCACTGATGGAAGAGCTTCGAGCGCAGAATCCTGATGATCCGGCAGTTCAAAAGTTGCGGTAGCTATGGCCGTAAATATAGATTCTGCATCCACTGCAGACAAAGCGCTCTAGCTCGCCTTTTTGAGCACATGAATAAACCTGTCACCTTTTGCTGCGCAGATTATCCAGATCACGCAGCTCACTCATTGCTGCAATCAGGGCGTTGAGCGCTGGCTGCATAAGCGTCAGCCCCACGTGATTTGCACCTTCAACAAGCGTAACCGGCACTCTCCTTTCAGCTGCACCAAACACATCGACAAACTCCGCCGGATAAAACATCTCGTCCTGAGCTCCAACTAGCACCTGTGTAGGCTGCTGAATCCCCTTTATCACCTCGACGTAATCGGCCTGTGGTCGATAGTTCTCTGCAAGGTTGAAAGAGTATTCCGGCGTCAGCGATTGACGTGCTTGCTCACTCAGGGCGTAACTCACTACAGGCAGGTGATTGAATTGCTTAATACCCATCTGGTTCAGAATGGCTAGCGCCACATAGCGAGGCAGACCCACGTTCACCCAGCCGCCGCTGCCCGAGCGATAAGTGGGAGCCTCATGACTGACGAACGGAGCGAGAAGCAGATAGTGATCAAAAATCGCGGCATGCTCACCGCCCGCTACACGTAAGGCGAAGCCGCCACCGGAAGAAAAGCCCACCAGAGTGACCGGCGCAGCCGGCTGTACTTGCTCCATGAAGTCCTGGAGGTCGTCCTCGAGCTGGCCCACATAAGCGACGTGCCCCTTGGCCCCCGAAGCGCCATGCCCGCGCACATCCAGAGCATGCACGGCAAAACCTGCGTCTACCAAAGCCTGTGCCATCAGATGCATGCTACGACTGTCAGCGGATGAGCCGTGGAGCAGCACCGCACTGCCCTGCGGATTCGCGACGTCATATCGGCGAAACCCCAGATTCTGGCCGTCCCGAGCGGCGTAGTTGCTTAGCTCGGGTAAGCCGGAATAATCCACTGAATCAAATGGGTTGTTTGCCGACGCCATAACCGACGGCGCGGAGGGACCGCCGAAAACGACCGACAATACCAATGCACCAACAAAAGACACTACAACGACCGCCAGCGTGGCGAGCAGAGGCTTTTTCATGACTTATTCCTTTATGTGAAAAACAGCTAGTCCGTGCTCAAGATGTGAACTCTATCACAGGCTGGAGACAAGTTAGCAATTCAGGATTTAGTCATATACTGATACATAGTTATTTTTTATCCCGCTCAGTGCGAGGTATCCGCACCGGCGCTGCAGTTGATCCCAAACAAAAGGCCAATCATTTATGATTGGCCTTTTGTTGGCTATTGGCAGGAGCTGATTGATTCGAACTCCCAGCCCTTACCTCCTACCTACACACCTGTTGCTGGTTAAACCATGTACTCAACGCTTGGCCACCGTAGATGATGACGGAATTTTGAAGGTCCACAGCATGCCGCCCTGGTTGAAGTCCTTGACGATCTCGGCTACCTGGCCGCCCCACAACGGCACCGCGCCGCCCCAACCTGAGAGCACGGATACGTATTGTTCGCCATCCATGTCCCAGGTGACCGGGTTGCCGATTACGCCAGAGCCGGTGTTGAACTCCCACAGCTTTTCTCCATTTTTGGCGTTGAAAGCCATCAGGTAGCCTTCCGGGTTGCCGGTAAAGACCAGGTTACCTTTGGTGCTCAGTACCCCACCCCAGAGTGGCGCCGGGTTCTTCACGCGCCAGACTTCCTTGCCGGTTCTGGGGTCCATTGCCCTTAGAACACCAATGTAGTCATCGTGGATAGGTTTGATGGTGAAGCCAGCGCCCAGGTAGGCGGCACCCTTTTTGTATGCGGTGCTTTCGTTCCAGATATCCATGCCCCATTCGTTGGATGGAACATAGAACAGGCCGGTATCCTGACTGTAGGCCATGGGCTGCCAGTTCTTGCCCCCAAGGAACGCAGGAGCCGCGTAAACGGTTTTCCCCTGATCACCCGATTCTGTGGGCGCACCTGGACGGTGATCCTCGCTGTAGATTGGCCGACCGTTCTTGTCTAGCCCTTTGGCCCAGGTGATGGTGTCAACAAAAGGAAAACCTCGGATAAACTTGCCATTAGTGCGGTCCAGCACATAGAAGAAACCATTACGATCAGCTGTCGCGGCAGCCTTGATTTCCTTGTCGCCCTCCTTGTAGTTGAAGGACACGAGCTCGTTTACTCCGTCGTAGTCCCAGCCATCATTCGGCGTGGTCTGAAAATGCCATGTGATGGTGCCGTCGTCGGGGTTGAGCGCCAGTCGTGAGGAGCTGTAAAGGTTGTCGCCCTTGCGCATATGCGAGTTCCAGGGCGCGGGGTTACCGGTACCGAATAACAGCAGATTGGTTTCAGGGTCATAGAAACCGCCCAGCCAAGGCGCACCACCACCGGTCTTCCAAAGATCGCCGGGCCAGGTTCTGTTGGCTTCGCCACCGGAAATACCTGCCTCGATGGCTTTACCGTCCTTGTAGGTATAACCCATGTGACCTTCGATGGTCGGACGAGTCCAGAGCAGCTCTCCGTTGGTCGGGTCGTAGGCTTCAATCTTGCCAACAACCCCAAATTCACCACCCGACACGCCGGTAATCAAGCGGCCGTTAACTATCAGCGGCGCTGCGGTAATGGCATAGCCTGCCTTGTAGTCGGCTACGGTCTTGCGCCATACAACCTTGCCGGTGTCCTTGTTCAGTGCAACCAGTTTGGCGTCAAGCGTACCGAAGATCACCAGATCATCGATCAAGGCAACCCCGCGGTTGATCACGTCACAACAGGGCATGATGCCATCTGGCAGGCGGGCGTCGTATTGCCAGAGTTTCTTGCCGGTGCGGGCATCGACTGCAAACACACGAGAATAGGAGCCGGTGATATACATCACGCCGTCCTTGATCATCGGCTGTGCTTGCTGGCCGCGCTGTTTCTCACCACCAAGCGAAAAGGCCCATGCAGGCTGCAGCTGGCTTACGTTGGTGTCGTTTACCATGGTTAGTGGGCTGTAGCGCTGGCCCTGGGTACCCATGCCGTAGGAGACAATGGAGTCGGTTGTGGTCGCGTCGTTGGTGATATCGTCATAGGTGACGCCAGCGACAGCCAAGCCGGAAAAACTCATGGCGGTTACCAGGGCGGTCAAGGCGAAGGATGAGCGGTGTGTCATTGCTGCTACCTCAAAGATGTATTGTTGTGATGGTCGAGTCAGCGAAGAACCGGGAAATTTTCCCGCCTCAGGCCCTGATTGTTCGCTGCGAGGATCTTCTCAACAATGCAACCCAGGGGTGATTTACCTCATCACTTGGTAGCAATACCCTGATCGCGGGCACAAAAAAGCCGGCTGGCATGGCAAGACTGCCATGCCAGCCGGCAAGCATGAACCGGTTCAGATATCGGCGTAATAACTCGGTAACATGTAACGCAAACCATACTCGGCATAGAGCGCTGCCATGCGTCCATCCAGCACCATGGCTTCAGTGATATCACCCAGGGCATAAGCCAGCTGGCGGTTGGAGTCATGGACTGCCATCCCCAGATCCCAGACCTGTTTGCCCATATTCGGATAGGCATTTTCGGTCAACTGCATGCCGGCCTCGGCATTTCTGGCAAGTAGCCAGTCAATCTCGGCCTGCGTGCCCATCACCGCGTGTACCTCCCCAGTCTTCATAGCCTCGAAGGCGAGAGCCAGGTTGCGATAATGGCGGGTCATTTTGCTTAATTGACCATTCATGACACTGGCCAGGTAGAACGAGGGAATCGAATCCTCTTCAACGCCAACAGGGTGATATTGAAAGATCGCAATGCTGGGCACCGCGTCTATCTTCTTCGGGTTATAGGCAGCTTGCCAACGCTCCTGTTGATACGGGCCGAACATGTGAACCAGCTCGTGAGCAGGCAAGCCAAGGTCATCACGCATTGTGCTGTACGCTTTGTCGTTGGGTGCCCGCAACATCACATCGGCGATCTGACCAGGGCGCAGGTAATGACCTTTCCAGAGGTGATTGCGCAGGTCACCGTCAAAGGTTTCGTCCGGCTTCATCCATTGCAGCCGCAACTCCAGGTCAAGCTCTGCAGCCAGCACCTTGGCCAGCTCGACGTCAACGCCTCGAGGCTGACCATCGTGCATAAAGCTATAGGGTGGGTAGTCTTCATAGACGGCCACCTTGAGATAACCGGAATCGATAATTTCATCATGGTCGCGGATATGCGTGATGTTGAACGCCAGCGCCGGCATGGCCATCAACAAGCAACACCATAAGCCCACAATCCTCAGGGAAAGCATGCTTTATTGCTCTACCGCAACAGTTTCCAACCAGGTACGAATTGCCCACAGAGCTTCCTGGCTGAGCACGTCGCCCATACGCGGCATATACACCCGGCCGTCGCGTACAGCGCCATTGACGACCCGCTCCTTGAACCACTCATCACCGTAATCACCGGTCTCAAGCTCTCGTAAATCGGGCGTCATACCCCCAGAGATGGCTTCCAGTCCATGGCAGGACGCACAGTTCTGGTTATAGGCAGAAGCACCTATTTTTACTGCTAGGTCATGTTGCGGATGATCTCGATAGGGGTTGGTTTCAAGCCACTCCTCGCCGAGTTTCTCCAGGTTTTTGGTATCCACTGACTGTGGCGTGACGTTGCCGTGCGCCAGGGACTGGCCAGAAGCCAATAGTAATCCCAGGGCGCTTATCTTCAGGGCTTGTTTGAAATGCATCATTAGGCTCACCTCTCGGCCGTGTCAGGCACGGATCATTATTTGAGTATCCGAGGGCCATGGTAGGAACGGACCGACCTGACCCCAATGCTGCTTTGGTGGCCGCAAATTAGTCCGTTGGTATTAAACACTTCAGCCACCGCACCGGATTCTCAAGCCAGGCAAAGCCGCTTTTAACAGCTAGAACAGCCAAAAGCATTGATTTGCTCCGTCCAAAGTAGCGCTCCAATTGAGGGCATCCCAAGCGCCAGCTACCCGGGGTTTTTTCCCGCAAACCCCGGGTCATTTTCCGTATCACCGAAAAAGACGACTGACCAAGATGGGGACGTGGACCAGCATTGCTGCCCTAATCCAACAACAAGGAAACACTGCCATGAAAACAAGAAAGTTAACTGCTCCAAGCCCTCTCGCCCAGGCCATCAAATGTCTGACAATGGCTGCCAGTATCAGCCTGGCTGCGCCCTATGCCATCGCCAAACCTGTCACCTGGGACGATATTGCCAACGATCACACCTCAACTCATAACGTGCTGCAATATGGCATGGGGACCAACGCCCAGCGTTGGAGCCCGCTGAAACAGGTCAACCGGGACAACGTTTTCAAACTGACGCCGGCTTGGTCTTTTTCCTTCGGCGACGAAAAACAGCGCGGACAGGAATCCCAGGCAATTATTCATGAAGGCATTATTTACGTAACGGGCTCCTATTCACGTATTTTTGCACTCGACGCAAAGAGCGGTGCCCGTTTGTGGAGCTACTCGCATCGGTTGCCCGACGACATTCGCCCCTGCTGCGACGTGGTAAATCGCGGCGCGGCAATCTATGGGGACAAGGTCTTCTTCGGTACCCTCGACGCTGGGGTAGTGGCTCTGAACAAGGACACGGGCAAAGTGGTCTGGCGTAAAAAATTCGGGGACCATAAGGCTGGTTACACCATGACTGGCGCCCCAACCATCATCAAGGACCAGAAGTCCGGCAAGGTCATGCTGATTCATGGATCCTCCGGTGATGAGTTCGGCGTAGTGGGGAAACTCTTTGCGCGCGACCCTGAAACGGGTGAAGAACTGTGGATGCGGCCGTTCGTTGAGGGCCACATGGGCCGTCTTAATGGCGAAGAGAGCACCCCTACTGGCGACGTAAAGGCGCCGTCCTGGCCTGATGATACAAACTCGCCCACCGGCAAAGTTGAGGCCTGGAGCCAGGGTGGAGGTGCCCCTTGGCAGAGCGCCAGCTTCGACCCGGACACCAATACCATTATTATCGGGGCTGGCAATCCCGCGCCCTGGAATGGATGGGCGCGCACCTCAAAAGACGGCAAACCGTCCGATTACGATAGTCTCTACACCTCAGGTCAGGTCGGCGTTGACGCCACCACCGGCGAGGTCAAATGGTTCTATCAGCATACACCCAACGACGCCTGGGACTTCTCCGGCAACAACGAGCTGGTGCTGTTTGATTACAAGGACAAGGACGGCAAAACGCTCAAGGCCACCGCACATGCTGATCGTAACGGCTTCTTTTATGTCGTGGACCGCAATAACGGCAAGTTGGCCAACGCATTTCCCTTTGTGGACAACATCACCTGGGCAAGCCACATCGATCTGAAGACCGGCCGACCGGTAGAAAATGAAGGGCAACGCCCTGCCCGGCTCAAGCCTGGCCAGGAGCGCAGCGAAGCGGTAGAGGTATCACCCCCTTTCCTCGGCGGCAAGAACTGGAACCCCATGGCCTACAGCCAGAATACCGGACTGTTCTACGTGCCAGCGAACCATTGGAAGGAGGACTACTGGACCGAAGAAGTCAGCTACAACAAAGGCTCTGCCTACCTCGGCATGGGTTTCCGGATCAAGCGCATGTATGAGGATCACGTCGGCATTCTGCGTGCAATGAACCCCACTACAGGCAAGGTCGAGTGGGAACACAAAGAACCCTTGCCCCTCTGGGCTGGTGTGCTGGCGACAGCAGGCAATCTGGTCTTTACCGGCACGGGTGACGGCTATTTCAAGGCCTTCGACGCCAAAACTGGTGAAGAGGTCTGGAAGTTCCAGACCGGCACCGGAATCATCTCACCGCCGGTTACCTGGGAATTGGATGGCGAACAGTACATCGGTGTTACCACCGGCTACGGCGGCGCGGTACCACTCTGGGGTGGCGAGATGGCTGAGTTGACCAAGCCCGTTGCGCAGGGCGGCTCGTTCTGGGTATTCAAGTTGCCTGGCTGGGATACCAGCAGCGCCAAGCGTTGAACCTCTAACTCCTTTAACCCTTGAGGCACGCCCGGCAAGACCGGGCGTTGCCATAGGAGCTGCGACAATGAAATCACTATTTGCCACAAGCTTTATCGTTCTAGGGATCATTGCTGCCCAACCTCTTGCCGCGCAAGATGCCGACTTTGCGGAGGAGGATGTGGTTACTGTCAACGGTTGTGCTTTGATGCCAGGCACACGCTGTCCTGGCGTTGACCTGCGTAATCTTGACCTGCGCCATGTGGACCTGCGCAAGGCCGACCTTGTTGGTGCAGACCTGCGCGGAGCAGACCTGCGACATGCCCGACTGGATCAGGCGAAGCTGGACAATGCCCGGCTGGACGGGGCCAATCTCAACCGGGCGAGCCTGCAACAAACCGCAATGCGTGGTGTAAGCGCCGTGGGTACAAGCTTTGTTGGCGCTCAGGCCTGGAACCTGACAGCCCAGGGAGGGCATTTCAAGGATGCTGACTTTACCGGAGCCAACCTTGAGTTTGCCCGCTTCAGTGGTGCCAGCATGCACGATGCCACTCTGCGTGCTGTGAACCTGGAGATGGCCTGGTTGCCCAAGGCGGATCTGAAGGGTGCAGATCTGCGCGATGCCAATCTGCAGGAGTCAAAGATGAATCACGCGAATCTGGAATCTGCCGATATGACCGGTGCCCGACTGCATTACGGCACCTTTCTCAACATGCACATGAGCAACTGCACTGCCTGCCCTTTTGACTGGGAAAAGTGACATATACTGACGTGCTCAGGCCACCTGCACTCGAATTACTCCTGTATCGATAGCCAGGTGGACCAGTTCGGTGAGAGAACTGACATTCAGTTTCTGCTTGAGCACGGTCAGATTATTCGAAACCGTTTTGCTGCTGATGCACAGATGACTGGCGATGCGCCTGGGTGGCGTGCCCTTGGCGAGCATGACAAAAATCTCGAACTCCCGCTGAGTCATGCATTTCAGCCGCGGGTCCAGGGTGTTGTCGGGACCAGCACAGGCCAGCTGCGTAGCCAGTTCCTGTTCTATATAGCGTTGCCCACCCAGGCAACGCCTCACCGCCTCAAGCAACACATCCGGTGCTGCGCCTTTGGTGATGTACCCCAGTGCGCCAGCAGCCAATGCCTGGCGCACCAGCGGTAACTCATCATGCATACTGAAAAACAGAATGCGCAGTGAGGGCCACCGCAGCAGCAGACGCCGGGCAGTTTCGATGCCGCTGATGCCCGGCAATCCGATATCCAGCACCACCAGATCAGGCACCTTTTGTTGCGCGGCGCTGATGGCCTCTTCTCCACTGGCGGCCTCACGGATGTCAGCCTGGGTGAAAGTCATACCCAGCAGGCTGGTATAGCCTTGACGCACAATCGCGTGGTCATCGACCAGAAGAATATTCATGCGGCGAGCCCCTTCAGTGGAATAGTGAGCGACACCAATACACCCACGCCTGGGCTTGAGGTGACTTGCAATGCGCTTTGCAGACAGCGAGCGCGTTCGCGCATTGATCGCATGCCCACTCCGCAGGATTCGTTTTGGTCTTTCAGACCGTCGCCGTTATCCCGCACACTGACTTGCAGCACGTTGCCCTGAAGTACCAGCCGCACCCATACCGAGCTGGCTTTGGCATGCCGAGCGACATTGGTCAAAGCTTCCTGCAATAGACGATATAAATGCGTGCGCTGCTCTGTTGCCATATCAGGCAAAGGGTTATCCAGCTCCAGCACACACTGGATGCCCTGTTGTTGCTGCCACTGCCCTGTCAACTGACGTAGAGCCTGTTCCAGCCCTAACCGGTCCAGCACGACTGGATGCAGATCCTTGACCAACGCCCTGAAGCCACGCTGTAAACCATTGCATGCCTCTAAAAGATGTTGCGCGTGCTGCCGAATCAGATCGGGCTGACCAGATGATTCGCCAAGCATATAGGCCTGGGCCCGGATGCCGGTCAGGTATTGCCCCAGATCATCGTGCAGGGCGTGAGCCAGGTGCATCCGCTCCTTCTCCTGCAGGGTCATCAATGCACGGGTCAGTTGCTGGTTGCTTGCTTCTGCCCGCTCCAGGGCCGTGGCCATGAGATTGAAGCGGTTGGCCAATTGATTCAACTCAGTCTGGCTGCTAGGTGACAGGCGTGCCTGCAATTCACCAACCCCGATAAGCTCCAAAGCTTCAAGCAGATGCCGGTATGCTCTTAGCCCACGACGCAACGAGAGATGGATGACTACCAATGACAATACAAGAGCAACAGCAAAAACGCCGAGCAGCAGGAGCAACGACTCCCACACCTCCTCAAGCTCGTCGACTGGATCAGGACTGACCAGCCATCGCTGGCCATCGGCAAAGTCCAGAGATACAGGTGCAAATGACTTATCTATCACCGGCTGCATCCAGCGCAGCAACCACCCTGGCACTGCACCAGAAGTTTGTTGAGCAATATCATGGCCGACACTGCCAGTCTTCGCGATGCGCACATGGCGGAGATCATCGAGAACCTCAACCGCGGGAGAGACCCGCCGCTGAGCCATGTTTTCGAGCAAGCTCAGTGCCATTGCCCGGCCGCTCTGCAGCTCACGCACGACATCCTTTTCAGCCTGCCTGAGCAACACACCCATGGTGACCAATAACACTATGCTGAAGGCCACACAAACCCAGGCCGTCAGGCGAGTTGCAGTCGAAATAGAGCGCATTGGCTAATTCCTGGACGAATCTAATACAGTCCGCCCTATCGTACGGTTTGAACAAAACCTCGGAATAGTACCTTGGTACTGGCCGATTGGTACTTTCTTCGGATTTACCAGGCACCTGCCAGCTTCCATGCTGGACTCAAGATAAAAGGAGTCCACATGCGCTCAACGGTTTTGTATTCCCTGTTCTGTTTTATGACAGTCATCAGCGCCAGTGCAGTGGCCACGAGCAGTCAGGTCCAGACGCTGACGGTCAATATGGCTTATGTCAGCTGGACTCCAGACCCAGGCCCGATCATGTCTAACGTCATTCCTGAACCGCCCGATGCGGGCCTGCAGGGTGCGCAGTTGGCATTGGCAGACAACAACAGTACTGGGCGCTTTCTGAAACATGACTATCAGTTGCTGGTCGCCGCTGAAGCGGAGTTGCAGGCTACTCTGGATGCCGCAAGAGCGCTGCATGCTCAGGGCGTAAGGCTGTTCGTCATCAATTTGCCCAGCCAGGCGCTGTCCGAGCTGGCAAACGAGTTTTCCGCTGATAGCTTGCTGATCAACGCCGGCAGTCACGATGACAAGCTGCGCACTGAGCAGTGCCTGCCGAACGTACTGCATACACTCCCCAGCCGCGCCATGCTGACCGACGCGCTGGCGCAGTTTCTGACCGTACGCAAACTCACGCGCTGGCTGCTGATCAGTGGCCCCACGGATGACGACCTGGCCTATGCCGCCGCTTTGAAACGCTCCGCCAAACGGTTCGGCCATAAAGTCGTGGCTGAAAAAGTCTGGAGTTTTGATACCGATCTGCGCCGCACCGCACAGGCGGAGGTCCCCCTGTTTACCCAGACCTCCGAGTATGACGTTGTGGTAGTGGCTGACGAGCGCGGTGATTTTGGTGAATACATCCCTTACAACACCTGGTATCCAAGACCAGTAGCTGGCACACAGGGCCTCACCCCACTGGGCTGGCATAAAGTGGTCGAAACCTTCGGCGCTGCCCAGTTGCAAAAACGTTTTGAACTCCAGGCTGGCCGCTGGATGAATAGCCTGGACTTCGCCGCCTGGCTGGGTATTCGTACCTTTGGTGCAGCTGTCACCACACTCAATAGCACCGATCCAGCGGCGATCAAAGCGCTGAGTCTGTCCGACGATCTTCCGCTGGACGGATTCAAAGGCAGAAAGCTGAGTTATCGCGACTGGAGCGGACAACTTCGTCAGCCCATCCCCTTGGTGCAACCCCGCGCACTGGTAAGCAACTCACCACAGGAAGGCTTTCTGCATCCCGAGACCGATCTTGACACTCTGGGGTTTGACCAACCCGAGAGCAAATGCCGGCTGCTGTGAATCTGGCCCGGTCACCCAAAATCCCAAAAACAAGAACCTGGAGTACCCATGTACAAGAAAAGCCGTCACACCTCTGCTGTACTCGCGCATAGTCTGCCGATCAGGAAGTTCAGTCTGTCACTGCTTGCAGGCGCTTTGTTGACCAGCACGTTCAGTCTGACTGCCCTGGCCGAGACGGCTTACGTTACAAACGAGAAAGACAATACCGTTTCTGTTATCGACCTGGACAGCATGCAGGTAGTGGAAACCATCGATGTGGGACTGCGTCCGCGCGGGGTCTTGCTCTCGAGCGATAACAAACTGCTGTATATCTGCGCCAGCGATTCGGATCGGGTACAGATCATCGACCTGGCCACCCGCAAGATAATCAAGGAACTGCCTTCAGGCGCTGACCCCGAACAATTCGCTCTGCATCATAACGATCGCTGGCTGTATATCTCCAATGAAGATGATGCACTGGTGACGGTAGTTGACGTTGAAACCAGCGAAGTGCTTGCACAGATCGATGTAGGTGTCGAGCCCGAGGGCATGGGCGTCAGTCCTGATGGCAAGTGGGCCGTCAATACCAGTGAAACCAGCAACATGCTGCACTGGATCGATACCAGCACCAATACACTGGTAGCCAATACTCTGGTAGATCAGCGCCCTCGACATGTGGAGTTTACCAAGGACAGTAGCTTGCTTTGGGCGTCGGCCGAGATCGGCGGTACGGTCAAGATAGTCGACGTAGCCAGCAAGGAGGTCACCCATACCATTGAGTTCGCGATCAAGGGAATTCATCCGGATCGCGTCCAGCCGGTCGGGGTCAAGCTGAGTGACGATGGCCGATACGCCTTTGTTGCTCTGGGCCCTGCCAATCATGTGGCTGTAGTGGACGCCAAGACCTATGAGGTGCTTGAGTACATTCTGGTAGGCCGCCGCGTCTGGCACATGTCGTTCAATACCGACCAAAGCAAACTCTTGACCACCAACGGTGTAAGCGGAGATGTCTCGGTCATCGATGTGGATTCGTTGAAGGCAGTCAATACCATCAAGGTCGGCCGCTATCCATGGGGCGTGGTGGTCACTCCTTGAACGCCTTGCAAGTTGATCAGGTCAGCTTCAGTTTTGGCGACAAGGTCGCACTGGACCAGGTCAGCTTCGGCATCGAGACGGGCCGGCTGAATGCCCTGCTGGGCCCCAACGGCGCAGGTAAAAGTACCCTGATAGCCTTGTTCAGCCGGTTATACCGGCTGCAACAGGGCGATATCCGGGTTGGCGGGGTGTCACTTCGGCGGCAGCCCCGCCAGGCACTGCGGCAGCTCGGGGTGGTGTTCCAGCAGAGCACGCTGGATCTGGATCTCAGCGTACATCAGAACCTCGCTTACCATGCCGCCCTGCATGGCCTGAGTGCCCGTGCGGCAGCACCGCTCATAGAGCAGGAGCTAATGCGTCAATCATTGTTGGCGCACCAGCACCAGCGCGTACGCGAGCTTAATGGGGGGCACCGCAGGCGAGTGGAGATTGCCCGAGCACTGTTGCATCAGCCGAGCATTCTGCTTCTTGATGAGGCCAGTGCCGGCCTGGATCCTGCGAGCCGTCTGGCACTGAATCAGCATATTCGTACTCTATGCGCCGAGCAGCGGATTACCGTTGTCTGGACGACCCACCTTATGGACGAAATTGCGTTGAATGACCCTGTTGTAGTCCTGCATGGCGGGCGGGTCCTGGCGGCGAGCAGCGCTGAAGGCATTATTGCCAAGACCGGCCACACCAACCTGAATGACGCTTTCCGGTACATGACCCAGACCGCCGGGGCATCAGCATGAGCCCGGCAGCTTATCTGGCTTGCCTTAACGGCGTACTCAAGCGTGAGTGGTTGCGCTTCTATCAGCAACGGTCGCGTTTTCTCAGCGCCCTGGTACGCCCACTGCTCTGGTTACTGGTCTTTGCCGCCGGTTTTCGCGCAGCGCTGGGTGTCTCGATCATGGCGCCTTACGCCACCTACATCACTTACGAAACCTACATACTGCCTGGGCTATGTTGCATGATCGTTCTGTTCAATGGCATGCAGGCCTCGCTCTCAATGGTTTACGACCGTGAGATAGGCAGCATGCGGGTGCTCCTGATGAGCCCCCTGCCCAGACCTTTTCTGCTGATCAGCAAACTGGCTGCCAGTGCATTGATCTCTCTGATTCAGGTTTATGCGTTTCTTGCGATTGCCTGGATGTTTGATATTCAGCCACCGCTCTGGGGTTTGCTGGCGGCTGCCCCGGCACTCCTGCTAGCGGCGCTGCTGCTAAGTGCCCTGGGCTTGTTGCTGTCCAATGGCATACGTCAGCTGGAGAACTTTGCTGGCGTGATGAACTTTGTCATTTTCCCGATGTTTTTTCTCTCATCGGCACTCTACCCGCTGTGGAAAATGCGCGAGTCCAGTGAATGGCTCTATTGGTTATGCAGCCTCAACCCCTTCACTCACGCGGTCGAGCTGGTGCGCTTTGCCTTGTACCTGCAGCTCAATGGTCAGGCGCTGGTCGTATGTCTGGTCCTACTGATGGTGATTACCAGCGCCGCAATCATGACTTTCAACCCGCAACATGCCGCGGTGCGGCGTCGACCTCAGGGTGACTAGCGCAGGATGACAACGAAATTTACTACTTTAGTACTGCTTTAGTGTGCCAATGTATCATTTGCAATACAGTCGGCACGGGTTGTAATGCTCAAGTAGCAATGCCAAATCACTAGAAGGCTTTCTACTGCGAGCCGAAAACATAAAAAAACAACAACAAACAGGTTGAAACTGGCCATGTACAAGATACTGATAGCCGACGATCATCCATTATTCCGTGAAGCCATCTGCAATGTCATCACGACGGGATTCGCTGGTTCGGAGCTTATTGAAACCAACGATCTGGACAGTGCACTGGTCATCGCCCAGGAGCAGGACGACCTGGATCTGATCCTGTTGGACCTGAACATGCCTGGCATGCATGGCCTGAACGGCTTGATCACGCTGCGTAACGAGTCGCCTTCCATTCCGGTGGTGATTGTCTCTGCCGAGGAAGACAAGCAGGTGGTGTTGCAGGCGATCACTTATGGCGCCGTGGGTTTTATTACCAAGTCCTCACCACGGGCGGAAATGACCAGGGCCATCGAGCAGATAATGGCCGGGAATGTATACCTGCCCTCAGACATCATCCGCTCCAATCGTGTGATTACTCGCCGGCACCCGGAGGAGCACCCTGTATCCCCTGAGCTGCTGTATGCCCTGACGCGCAAGCAACTGCTGGTTCTGGAACGCATGGCCAAGGGCGAATCCAACAAACAGATTGCCTATCACCTGGAGATTGCGGAAACCACCGTCAAGGCTCATGTCTCGGCGATCTTGCGCAAGCTCAATGTACACAATCGCGTGCAGGCAATCCTGTCCGCGAGCGATGTCGATTTCAGCTCCTATCTGAGACGCTGAACGTCCCTTGGCTGGCCCGCCTGAGTGGCCAGCAAGTGCCCCATTGCGGTCTTCAGTTTCAGCGGCTTCACGGGCTTGTGCATCAGCACATGCCCCAACTCGCGCACCTGAAGCTTGAGGTCGTTACTGTAGTTTGCCGTTATCAGTAGCACTGGCAGTGGATGCCCCCGTCTACCGTTGATAGTGGCGACCACATCCACTCCATTGACCTCGTTATCCAGATGGTAGTCGGCTATCAGCAGGTCAGCGTGGGCATGGAAGTTGTCAACCTGGCTGGCGAGGTCTTCTTCAGACAGTGCCGTTACTACATGACAGCCCCACCCTTCCAGGAGCGTACGCATTGCTGCACAGATCGATGCATCATTATCCAGCACCCAGACGCGGGCATCCTGCAATCTTTGCCCCTGCATCATCGGCGCTGCGGAAGGTTGATCGAGCCTTGTCTGCAGCTGACCGTAGGGTAGATCGACCGAAAATACCGAACCCCGCCCTTCCCAGGAGCGCACACGGATGCGGTGACCCAGCATTCGCGCAATCTTGTCCACAATTGCCAGCCCCAGGCCCAAGCCGCGGTCTCGGGTGTTTGCGCTGGGATTTACCCGTTTGAATTCCTGGAAGATCTCGAGCAACTTATCTTCTGGGATGCCCATACCGGTGTCCCATACTTCAATGCGCAGACCGTGGGCCTGGCGACGACACCCCAGCAGCAATTTTCCGGATTGAGTATAGCGAATCGCATTGGTGAGAAAGTTTCGGAGAATGCGCGCCAGCAACTGTGCATCACTACGCACGACCGCATCGCTGCCGACAAAATGCAATTCAAGGCCCTCCACGCCTGCTATCTGGCGATACTCGTTGGCCAGATTATCAAGCAGCTCAGAGAGCTTGAAAGGGGCGATATCGGGCTTGATAACGCCGGCGTCCAGCTTGGAAATATCCACCAGTGTCTCCAGGAGATTTTCCACATCCTCCAGGGAGTGACTGACCTGCCTGATCAGCGGGGCACTTACCTCAGGCACCTCATGCTCAAGTAGCGCACCGGTAAACAGACGTGCTGCATTGAGAGGTTGCAGCAAGTCGTGACTGACTGCCGCCAGGAACTTGGTTTTCGACATATTTGCCTGCTCGGCCTCACGCTTGGCCTCCCGCAGACGTGACTCAACCTGGGCCCTTTCACTGATTTCCTGTCGCAGTTGGGTATTGAGCTCGGTCAGTTCCTGCGTGCGTTCGAGGACACGCTGCTCCAGGTGCTGATAGGCTTCGCGCAGGGCTACGGCGGTATGTCGTCGTTCAGTGATATCGCGGATCAATACAAAGATACCGATCACCTTGCCCTGCGCATCGCGGTTGGGCACATAGGATCGCAACAGATACCGCTCAAGATTCTCCGCGTTGCATTCGTCGAATTCAAAGGTGACGCTCTCGCCCTGAAATGCACGCTCTATATAAGGTTGCAAGCGCGCAAACTGCTCCTGGCTATGAATCCGACGCAAGCTCTTGTTCTGGCTCTCGCCACGCCGCCAACCGTACCACTCGTCATACACCTTGTTGGTGAACTGATAGGTCAGATCCTCGCCCACATAGGCAATCAGTGCGGGTACATGATCAGTAATCAGCCGGACCCAGCGCTCGCTCTCCAGCAAGGCCTTGGCGTAAAGATCACGCTCGGTAATGTCAGTATAGGTATTGACGTAACCGCCCGTCGGCATCGGGTGAGTGCGCACTTCCAGCACCTTTCCGTTGGCCAGACGCTGCTCGCAGGTCAGTTGCTCGCTTCCCGAAATGCCGTATCGGCCCGGAACAAACAACTCCAGCTCGCTTTCATCCATCACCTCGGCAAAAGGCCGGTGGGGCTCAATTGGCGCCAGCCCGGCCAATTCAAGGAAACGCCCATTCCAGACCTCGATACCGCCTTGCTCGTTGATCACTGCCACGCCCTGGGACAGACTGTCGACTGTGCGCTGGAGCAGCCGGGTTTTCTGCGCCAGAGCCTTTTCTCGTCGCGCAGTTTCTGATTGCTTGAGATCGGTGATATCCGTGTACATTATTACCAGGCCGCCTTCACTGGTCAGCCGCTCACTGACCTGTACCCAGCGTTGGCCGCGCAGCTGATACAGAACATGACCGTCAGCTGCCGCGTCGACCTCGGTTACCAGTCCAGTGCTTACCGCAAGACGCTTGATCTCGGACAAGGACGTTCCAGCCGTGACCTCCGCTCGCGTGCCTTTCCAGAACGCGGCAAAACGGCTGTTGAAAAGGACGATACGCTCGTACCTGTCAAACAACACTAATGCATCAGAAACGCTTTCTATGGCATCTGAAAGGTGATGGTGTGCGCGCTCAGCGTGCGCCCGAGCATCGATCAGCAGTCGATTGCTGGCCTGGAGTTCAGCCATGGTTTCGTTCAAGGCATGGGTTCGCTCCCGTACCTGCTCGGCCAGTTCGACCGAGTGCTGGAACGCCGCATAGCTTTCGGTACGTTGACTGGAACTGGATTCCACGCGCTCGATCAGTGCCGCATTGATGCGCCGCAGCTTATTGTTCTCGGCCCGCAGTCTGCGCACTTCCGCGTTATCAGAAGACTCCTGAGAGGATGCAAGCGGTTCAGTCAGGTAGGGCAAAGGCCACCCCGGTAAACGTCTGGTTGATGTGCATACCGTTGTATTGTTCGCCGTAGGTATTGAATCCCACTACCTTGCTGCTTGCCAGAAAGGCAGAAAGCGCCTGGTCTTCGCCGCGCAACTCGGCTTCCTTGCGGCGCAGAAAGCAATCGCAGCCGAGAATCAGCACCGGCTCGCCCAGGCGCTGACGTAATATCTCAAATTGAACCTGTAAACCCGGCAATAGAGGTCCAGGACGCATCGCGGTCAACACTATTCCGGTGTCTACCGCGCAATAAAAGGTCAAGCTCAGGTCGGCATTGACCCTTTGAATCGAGCGCACATAGAACTGGTCACGAATACGTACAGCCAGAGCGTTGAGAGCAAAGGTGGAAAGGTTCAGATCCTCTACTGCCACCCCGACCAGACGTGCGTATTCCTCGGCCGCAGGCTCTGCATTGAGCTCCAGAACAGTGCGCGTATCGCTGTCTGCCGCGGTAACAACCAGCTTGTTTTCCATCGGCTGCATGTGGTGCGTGGTGAATACCTCGAAATCCAGCCAGGTATTGAACATGATTACCACTGCAGCCCCGGTATGGAAGACGCCCTGGTAATACACATGGGTATGACTCAGGTGATTATCATCACCCGCAGAGCCACCAAAATTGGGAATGCTGCCCAGGGCAGTACTCAGGGTCGACAGCACCACCTCCTCCCGGCTTGAAAGCCCGTCGAGCAAGGTCAGGGCAAATGTCTGGTCCTTGATGGGCGCAAGGCCGATACCCCGGCAATGGCTGAGCATCTGGTCAACAGCTGACTGCGCGTCGACCAGCGTAAAATTGTCCAATGCCTGAATCAGGGTGCAATCCACAGCAAAGGCGGACGAGTCAAAGCCAACAGCACTGATACAACCTCGCCCATACCCATCGGACGTTATCTCACCAGCGCTGGTGCAGCCGATGACCATCACCCCGGAAAAAACACGCTCCAGCGCCTCGGCCAGTGGCGCCAGCGAGTATTCCGCAGAACAGAAAAACAGGACGCAACCAAGCCCCGGATGCCGTAACTGATCCGCCAATTCGGCAGCGGCCAGCTCAGGATCCTGTACGCAGGTCCTGGCTGTGAGAAAACACTGCGTCACTGTGCGATGCATGAAAGGCTCCGTGGCTGGTTCATCCGCCATAACATCGATTCTAGTCAGGCGTAAAGTCGATCAACATGCTACTTGAGTACTGTCTCAGCACGCCTTAAGACGCAAACAAAACAACCGAAGCCAGGCTTCGGTTGTGTATGGAACTGCCAAATTACCTACCAGCTGAGCACAACACCCAGGGCAATGGTGTCTGTCTCCTCAATGGTTTGCTTGGTGGTGGTGTTTTCTATCTCGAACTGATTGTATTCGGCAACCAGTGTCAGGTTGTCATTGATGCTGTGGAATACACCCAGACCACGAGTCTCATAATCCGCCTTGAAACCCAGTCCGTTGCCATCATCCTCGGTCTTGCCAAACGACAGGGCCACGCGTGTCTTGTCCGCAAATTTGTAGGATCCCTGCAGCAGGTATCCGGTGCTGTCGATCTCACGCAGAACCGGCTCCCCAGCGTTGTTGGTGAAAAACGGGTTGACCCCTTCGGCGTCAAAACCCGAAGCTGTCAATGACATGTTCCCCATCTTCGCCTGCAGACCGTAACCCAGACCCTGGGAAGTGACTGAATCAACGGTGGAGTCGGTATTTTCGGATTTCTGATGCATACCGTTTACCCAGCTGAACAAATCAACGCCACCCAGTTGCGTCTGGTAGGTAATCTCTGATTCAAAGCGCGGCGTGTCCTGGTAGTTCTTGCCCACAACGGAATCATCGGTTGTGTCCACAGGATCCATGATGCCGACCGCAACCCGGAAACCACTCATGATCGGAGAGCGGTAAGTGATCTGTGCCGTGGGAAACGGATAGGGGTAGCCGGTACCGATATTACCGAAGGACACACCGCCGCCATCGACCAGGCCCAGGGTGTCGCTCACCTGACCGTAACCGGAAAGAAATTCATCAACAAAAATGTTCGAGCGGGAAAACAAGCCGAAATCCTTGCCGACCAACACCTCGCCCCATTCACCCGCGACGGTGCCGTAGAATTGCCGTACGTCGATTGCGGTGCTGGTGCCATTGGTTTCGCCATCATTGATGGTGACCCAGAACGACGAACGTGCACCCATCGTCAGGTTGTCCATCTTCTTGCCCATGTTGAAACCGATATAGTTGGGCAGGAAACCCATCTTCACCCGGGATTGGTCCCGGTCCAGGGTGTCATTGATATTGTCTGTGTCGGTCTGAACGTAGAAGGCGTTGACGTAGCCGTCTGCGGAAAAGGTGGTGCCGTCTTCGTCATACAGAGTGATTGCTGCACTGGCCGGGGCGCTCAGGATGGTTGCTGCGAGGGCAGTCAGTACTGGGTAGACCGATTTTTTGTTTTTCATTTTTACTCTCCGATGTGATCCATGGCTGACGGATTAGAACGTCCAGCCGATTATCGGAAAGCTGCGGGCCAGGCCCTATTGTGCCTGGGGAGCAAAACCGGTGCGCTTTGGTTGTGCCTATAAAGCGCCGGTACTACTGTGCTTTTGCAGGTGTACCTGGTGCGCTACCTTGGTATTGGTTTCGCTGGCCAGACGCAGGCGCAACGCTCTCTCCCAGAGTTGCGACTGAACGACCTGCCATTGCTCCGCTCGCATACCTCGCAATACTTCACACTCCGCCTCAAGACTCTGGCCTTCACGCCCGAGCAGTGTGCTCCAGCACTCTTCAAACATGCGGTCAGCGGCGCTTTGCTGAGCCTGGAGGGCCTGTGCCAGGCGCTCAGCCTGGGCCTTTATGAGGGCAAAAGGCATAGCCGCTACCAGCTCTTGCTGCTCGAGGAGAAACTCGTCCACTGCGCGGGTTATCTGCTTGTGGTCATGACTGGGAGATTGGACCAGAAACAATAACCCAGGTACTCCCGAAATCGGATGATAGCGAGCTACAACCCAGTAACCCAGTTGCTGTCTGGTTCGCAGATCGTCAAAGAAGGGGCTGGCCAGCAGTTGCTGCAGAAGCCGCCAGCCAGCGCGCTCAAGCACACCACCACTGGGCGCCTGACAGTACAGCAACTGGCATCTATCCGGGGCCAGCACGGGAATAGAGAGTGACTCGATACCTGCTTGCAATACTCTGGGACGAGGTTCAGCCCAGCCAAAGCTCCGCTTCAGGCCCGGAAACCCTGATGCCATGAGGTAGCCGTCGAGCGTGCTCGCATGCAGGCCAGAGGGTTTCAGCCAGAGCAGTTGTGCCTGCTCGCTTAGATGGCGCCACACATTCAATGCCGTTGTCGCAGTCATCTGATCATCCAGACTGAAGCCACACTCTGCAGCGTCGGCAAGCAGCCATGCATCCAGCTCCGACAGGCAGCGATAGGCCGGCAGTTGCGCAGCCTGCTCCGCCTGCCAGCAGTAAAGTCGATGACAGGCAAGGTCCAGCAAGCCGGGCGCAGGGGGCTGTGTGATAGCACCGATTACGCTACGCAGAATGCCTGGCACAGAGCTATCCGTCCCATCTGCCAGGCCTGATAGCGTCAGGCTGAGCACGCCAGCGTCCTGCTGCCAGGCGATCCTGACGCCTGACAGTTCTGCGCGGCGCGCAATGGGCTCGATCTGCAAAGCCCAGCACGATTGCAGCAAATACCGCTGCGCCCGGGTGCTCTGCCCCATAGGCCAACACCAGGCCAGACGTGTTTGTACCTGCTGCCCTGAGTGTTCGGTGTGGCCGTCTCGAGCAGGCAAGTCGTGCTGCCGAAACCCCGGCAATTGCGTAATACAGACTATCGGGTTGTTGCTGCCCATCGCACAGTCGAAATCGGGCCCCTGGTCAGATTGTAATGGCGCTTTCAGAACCGGCGCACGCCATGTCAGTTCACTAAGCGTATAACCGGTGCCGGTCCATGGTGTTCTCTCAGTCCATGTGGCATTGCGGCGCGGCTGTACAAGCAGCAGTCTGGTCGGCTGCAGCTGGTCCAGCAGGCGCCGCCAACGCTGGGCATTGACGGGTTGCCGGTTTGCCGTTGGTTCAAGCAGATGGTCAACCGGTAAGCGCATCAACCGGTGTGCAAGATCCTTGAGCCACTCGACCGGGTCACCCTGGCGCCCCCGGGCAAAGGCCTGATCCAGCAGGCAGGTTCTGGCTGCAAACGGCCAGCATTGCGGGTCCACCTCCAGCAGCCAGTTCAGCCAGCTCTGCCATGCATCCAGCAATTGCTGGTAATTCTCCAGCTTGAGTAGTGGTTCAAGTTCGACGTAGAGCAACGCCTGGTTGTCCGCCATCACCTCAATCCGGACATGCAGTTCGGCAATCAGGCCACACTCACGCAGCCAACCCAGGGCACCCGCGGGACCAGGACTGGCGATCCACTCACACAACCACGCGCCACTGCTGTCGTGCTCCAGCCAGTCGAGTCCGGTCAGCGGATAGACCAATTGCCATCTGGGCGACCCCTGTGCTGTCTCACGCTGAAGGCGGCAGGGCAATCTTTTGGGGTCAAATAACGGCGGTCGACAACGTTTCGGTCGCCCGCCCGGTATTTGCCGGTCTGCAAATGCAATGGCCAAACTGAGTAACGCTGCGGGCGTTTGCTTGGCATGAAGCACCAGAAGCATGTCTGCCGCGCGATAATACTGCTGATGAAAGCCCCGCAAGTGCTGCACCAGATCAGCGTCAGTGCCGGTGAGGCTTACTGCGTTTCCGGCGCTGAAACGGCTCATCGGGTGTGCCGGATCAAGAGCTGCAGCCATGGCTGCCTGCTGATGCAAGGCATCATCTGCCAAACGCGTATGAAATTCCGCGTCTATGACCTGACGCTCGGTACCCACCAGGGAGGGTTCAAACAACGGTGCGCAGAGCATGTCGCCCAGCTGCTCAATACAGGGTGATAGCCCATCGGGGCCAACGCTGAAAAAGAAGCGGGTAATTTGTGCCGCGGTGCTGGCATTGAAACGGCCCGCATAGCGATTCACAAGTGCGGGGAAAGAGCCGGGATGCGGATAACCCTCGGAGCCCATGAACAACATGTGTTCCAGCAGATGGGCCAAGCCGGAATGGCCGCCTAGCTCGTCTTCACTGCCCACGTCTACCTGGGCTACACAGGTTGCAAGACTGGCCTCAGGGTCGCTGATCAGCAGGCAGCGCAAACCATTGGCATGCTGATAAAGCCGATAATCACGACCATCGCGGGGAGTGGCAGCCAGAGGAATACAATGCACTGAGCGCTCCTGGGCGGATCTTGGCAGCCCAGAGTAACCCCGCAAGCCGGGCTTTTATTCCCAAATGCCACCAAAGTAGTAATGAGTGACACTAAAGCACTAGGTGCGGTTACTCCTTGAGCATCTGCCCGAGCATCGCGCGTAGCTTGGCTGCCTTCAATGGCTTGCCAAGCACCGGAATACCCAGCTCACGGAGGGTCTGCTGACAGTGCTCACTGCGATCGGCTGTGATCATGATCGCCGGTACCACCTGCTGCCAATGCTCGCGCAAGCTACTTACCGCGTCGCAGCCGTTGCGGCCCTCATCCAGGTGATAGTCGACCAGAACCGCATCCGGGACGGATCCGCCAAGTTGTTCCAGCGCGGCTTCATGGTGAACCGCCACCCGCACATTGGCGCCCCACTGTTCCAGCAGGTCGCGCATGCTATCGAGAATGATCTGTTCATTATCTATTACCAGCAAAAGCCGTCCCTGCAGCGGTGCAACAAGCTGCTCCAGAACCCTGGCGGAGGGCAGCGGCGCGGCTGGCGCCATGGTAGCCAACGGGACACTGACCGAAAATACCGAACCCCGGCCAACTCTGGAGCGCACCGTCACGCCGGCCTCCAGAAGCGTGGCGATACGTTCGACAATCGCTAGCCCCAACCCCACGCCTTTGCGCTTTCCCTGCAGGTCTGACTGCGGAAGATTTGCCGACTGGGAGAGCTGATTGAACTCCTTGAAAATCGCGCGAAACTGCTCGACAGGTATGCCGCGCCCGGTATCCCAGACCTGTATTTCCAACCGACCGCCCTGCCTGCGAGCCCCGATCAGCACCCCTCCCCGATCCGTATAACGGATGGCATTACTCAGGAGGTTACGCAAAATCCGGCTGAACAGCCGGTAATCGGTATGCACCGCGCAGTCCGAGGGATGCATGCGCAAGCGGATGCCATTGAGGTCGGCCAACCCCTGAAACTCGGCAACCAGCGGCTCGATCAACTCCGCAAGACTATAGTTGCCGAGCTCCGGCTTGACGTTGCTCTGATCCAGACGGGCGATATCGAGCAGGTCGGTGAGCATGTCCTCGGCGCTTTCCAGCGCGCAATGGGAACGCTCGACCAGTTGCGCCTCGTCTGCCGGCAATGTCCGCTCACGCAGGGTCGACATCAACAAACGCGCTGCATTCATCGGTTGGAGCAGGTCGTGACTGGCCGCAGCGAGGTAACGATCCTTGCTCGTATTGGCCTGCTCAGCGGCATCCCTGGCTTCGCGCAGCGCCCGTTGAACCCTCTCACGCTCGATAATCTGGTGGCGTAAATCCGTATTCAACGCTTCCAGTTCCTGAGTGCGCGCCTGCACTCGCCGCTCCAGATCCTCGTTCAGCCGCTGCATGCTTGCCTGGGCGTTCTTGCGCTCGGTGATGTCGGCGACAAACCCCTCGACCACAGGCCCCTGCGCATCGGGGCGAAGCAGCATATTGATGCGTACATCCAGGTGCCGTCCATCGGCGCGAACCAGGCGCGTTTCGTATCCGGCCAGCTCACCCTGGCTCAACAACGCGCGGGTGATGGCCTGGAGCTCCTGGTCGCCATCAACAAAAACAGCTGCCCAACCCTTGTCGTGGCCAGCAATCACGGCTTGTGCATCGGGATAGCCGAGCATGCGGGCCAGGGCCCGGTTGACCGACAGAAATCCCTGGTCGAGCCCCGCCTGAAAGATACCGTGAAGCGCATTCTCGAACAGCCATTTGTAGCGATTGCGCTCGGCTTCCAGGTCCTCCAGTCGCGCCAGCAATTCGGGATAATAACTCTTGCGCGACGACTGGGAGCCCAGCCCCAGCAACCCCGTCAGTACTTCCCGGCGTGGGTCAGAGGGCTTCTGCATACACAACCTCGACGTCCTTGAGGCTGGACTCACGGGGATTGGTCAGGATGCAGGGGTCATGCATTGCGTGCATTGATAACATGGGAAGATCCGACATGCTGACGCCATGCATGGCCAGGCTCTGCTCGAAGCCCACAGCCTTCTTCAGATCGATCAGGTGTTGTACCAGCCGTTGCCGGATCTGTGGCGTTGTGAGGCCGCGAGTATCGATACCCAGGGTTTGAGCCACGACCTTGAATCGGTCGGGTGCCGAGGCATAGTTGAATGCGACCACGTGCTCGACCAGGATGGCATTACACAGTCCGTGGGGCAAATCGAGAAACCCCCCGAGACTGTGCGACATTGCATGCACTGCGCCAAGGATCGCGTTGGAAAATGCCAGTCCGGCCTGCAAGCTGCCAAGCATGATCTTTTCGCGCAGGGCAATATCCTGGGGGCTCTGGATCATCGCCACCAGATTGCCATTGATCAGACGCATGGCTTCCAGGGCGTGGGCGTCCGTCATCGGACCACTGCCGGTTGATACGAATGCCTCAATCGCATGAACCAGTGCATCGACTCCGGTACAGGCGGACAGAAACGGGTCCATGGTCGAGGTGGTTTCCGGATCGATCAGCGACACATCCGGGACCACGGCCTTACTGATGATGGAAAACTTTACCTTCTCCTGCTGGTTGGAAATGATCACGAACTGCGACACGTCGGCCGAGGTTCCGGCCGTGGTCGGCACCATGATCAGCGGCGGGATGGGCGCGCGTATGGTGTCGACGCCCTCGAAGGTGAGAATGTGCCGATCATGCGCCACCACGATGCCGATTGCCTTGGCACAATCCATGGGGCTGCCGCCGCCTACGGCAACAATCACGTTGCAACCGGCGGCTCGATACACCTCGGCGCCGAGCATGATCTCTTCGACACGTGGATTGGCGGATACCTGGGTGAAGAGCACGTAATCAATACTCTGCTCCTGCAGGCTCTGCTCGACATCCGCGAGCCACCCGGCAGCCTGTACGCCAGGATCGGAGACCAGCAAGACCTTTTTAGCGCCAAAGGTGGAGGCGTAGTTGGCGACGGTCTTGCGCGCGCCGGCACCAAAGATAATCTCCGGCGTAACGAACTTGCGTAACTGACTTATATCGTAGGACATGGCGATTCGACTGGCTTGTTATTGTGGGGCAAGAGTACCTGATTAACCGCCGCACCATAAGCATATTGCCCTTGAATCGGCCTCTTCCTACCCATCTGGAAGCCGCTTGGCAGGCGTACTAAGACCTAAGTATCTGCCGGGTTACCTGCAAGTCGCATGGTCGTCAAACGCCCTGCCCCGCAACATTGAAAAAAACCATAAATCCGGGATCAGCCATGCAAGCGCATTCAGTTCTGTCAGTTGCTCTGCGGGCAGCGTGTCTGCTTTGGCTCTTTTTCAGCCAGACACTCTACGCATCAGTTGATAACAGCGAGATTCAGGCACTGTTTCCCAAAGCCACGCGTATCGAACCAAAACAGGACAACCCTCCTGTCTACAGTGTCTATCAACTGGATGACTTGCTTGGCTACGCTTTCGAGTCCCAGGACTATTCAAGTCTCCAGGGCTTTTCAGGCAAGCCGATTCGTCTGCTTATCGGGCTGGAGCCACAGGGCATTCTGGTTGGCGTAAAAGTGCTCGAGCATCATGAGCCGGTATTTCTGCATGGCCTCGGGGAGCAGGCACTCTTTGACTTCGTCGAGCAATACCGCCAGCAGGACATCCGTACGCCGATCGTGGTTGGCGGCCGCCAGGCCACAACAGTGGATGGTACCTCCATCACTCAATTCGACGGAGTAAGCAAGGCCACTGTATCGGTGGTGATTCTGAACGAGACAGTACTGGTCTCAGCGTTAAGCGTCGCTCGCCAATTGCTCGACGACTTTGCCGGCAGCCCGCTGGCCACCCCACGATCTGATCTTTTCGAACCCCTGGATTGGCAACAGCTACTGGATCGGAGTTACCTGCAGCACTGGGAAATTTCACAGGCTGAGGTGGAACAGTCCCTCAATCAGCACATCGCCTATTTTCCCGACCTGGATATTGAAAGCCCCGAGCAACCTTTCAGCGAGTTGTACTTCGCCTACCTGAACACCCCCAACACCGGCCGCAACCTGCTTGGTGAAGCTGGTTTCGCACGCCTTACCAGCGAACTGAAAGCAAACGAACAGGCATTGCTGGTGATTTCCAGTGGGCTATACCCCCATGTCCCCGACGACTTCATTCCCGCCAGCGCGCCGAGCCGCCTGGTGCTGACGCAAAATGACAAGGCGATCGAACTGCACGATATGAACTACAACAACGGCGACATCCTGGGATCGCTGAATACGCCCATCAGCGAAGGTGTAGCCCATATTTTCCGGATCAAACCCCATGCCGGTTTCAACCCGGCAGAACCGGCCAGCCTGCAGTTGAATGTCAGTCTAAGGCGCAATCCGCTGGTTGAGAGCAGCGCACCCTTCACCCATCCCCTAACGCTGGATTCCACGCTATTCGATATCCAGGCTGCGCCTGCCGTACACAAACCAGTGCCTGTCTGGTTGCGCATGTGGCAGGAACGCGGCTGGCAGGTCGGGTTAACGCTGCTGGCTTTGGTCCTGTTGAGTATGGTCTTCATGTTCCAGCATCGTATCAGCCGCCACGGCCAGGCCTTTCATGTATTCCGCGCAGGTTTCTTGCTCTTTACCCTGTTATTTCTGGGTTTGTATGCCCAGGGTCAGCTCTCGGTAGTAAATATTTTCACTCTGCTGCTCGCCCTCGGACCTGACTTCGACTTGACCGTATTCCTGATGGATCCGGTGATTTTCATTCTTTGGAGTTTTACCTTCGTCAGCCTCTTCATCTGGGGACGGGGGCTGTTCTGCGGCTGGTTATGCCCATTCGGCGCGCTGCAGGAAATGCTCGGCTGGATCGCCAAAAAGCTAAACATCAAGCAATTGAAAATAGCTGATCCGTTGCATCAGAAACTGCAATGGATCAAATATGTGATTCTTGTCGGTTTGGTGCTAACGGCATTTTTATCATTGACGCTGGCTGAACGCCTTGCCGAGGTTGAGCCCTTCAAAACCAGCATCACCCTGTTCTTCATGCGCAGTTGGCCGTTCGTGCTGTATGCGCTGATATTGCTGGGCATGGGATTGTTTGTGCACAAGTTCTATTGCCGCTACGTCTGCCCCCTCGGCGCAGGCCTGGCAATGCTGGGCAAGTTTCATCTTTTCTCATGGCTCAAACGGATCGACGCCTGCGGCAAGCCTTGCCAGCACTGCAAGAACAGCTGCGAGATCGGCGCAATCAAACGTGATGGCAGCATCGACTACGGCGAGTGCATTCAGTGTCTGGAATGCATTGTCATTCTCAATAATGACAACCAGTGCGTGGCCACCATCAGTGCCGAAAAGCAAGCTCGCAAAGCGCGCAAACGCCTTGAGCAACGGGACATTATTGCGACCGATACGCCCTGGCGAGATGCGGCTACGCCGACCCAGGGCTGAATCCGCCCGTCTACCCTCGAGGGCTTGCCCATGCGTCACAGCCTTACTCAAACAACCGGAAAGCAACAGACTGAGGAAAGAACAGGCATCGGGCTACTTGTCTGGCGCCTGCGTCTTCTGGTGATAATGAACGCCGCAGCGGTGATACCGTTACTGCCGTTACTTCCGCAAGACCAGGTGCATGCCGAGGGGCATCCAACTGTTGCGCAGGCAAAAAGTCAGACAGAGCGCATCTGCACGCTCAACCTGGCAGCCAGCGCTGATAAAATGCCAACTCTTGCTCCAGCACGCTGCACAGTGTTTTTGCCTCGCGAAACCCATGACGTTCCTCTGCAAAGGTAAAGCACTCAACAGGGACGCCATGCGCTCGCAGTGCAGCCACCATGCGCTCGGTTTGCTCCGGTAGAACCACACCATCCTTGAGCCCCTGGAAAAAGATAACGGGTGTGCTGATTTCAACTGCGCGTTCCAGTGGCGAGCGGGCTAAGTAACGTTCGGGCTGACTCTCAGGATCGCCGATCAGCCAGTCGATATAGTCAGCTTCGAACTTGTGAGTATTTGCCCTGAGCCTTAACGGATCGCTGACCCCGTATAAACTGGCCGCTGCACGAAAACGCCCCTCGGCAGCTAGCAGGCTGCACAGAGTGGTGTAGCCCCCGGCACTGGAACCCCGAATAAACACCTTGTCGGGAGCTATATAGCCCTGCTGTACAAGATATTCGATCGCTCCGAACACGTCTTCCACATCGACCACACCCCACTCACCGCGCAGGCGTTGTCGGTAGGCTCGACCAAATCCCACGCTTCCCCGGTAGTTCAGATCGACAACGGCGAAGCCACGCTGCGTCCAGTACTGGATGCGATTATCAAATACCGCATAGGTCGCTGACGTTGGACCACCATGGGTAAAAATAACCAATGGCGGTAATTCTGAGGGGGAGGAATGACGACTATTGTGCGGCGAATAGAAAAAACCGTGAGCGACCTCACCATCTGCGCTGGGGTAGGACACTGATTGCGGCTGCGATATCTCATCTTCTGCCAAGGCGGGCATGATCTGTCGTATGACCTGATGCTCATGTGTCAACAGGTCTATTCGCAGTATGGCAGCGCTGCAGTGCACAGAGCCTGCCACACAGAATAACCATCGACTGTTCGCCACCAGCGCGCGGAAGCGCTGGTACCCGTGCGCCAACCGGCTTTCCTCGGCAGATTCAGCGTGGCGCAGCGCCAGGTGTCCGAGACCCTGTTCCAGCCAGCTGAGCGCCCACAAGCCCCCCGGCAAGCCCAGCACATGCCGCGGATTAAGCTGCCAGGGCGCTGGAGCATGATCGGCATTCCGGGCAGGCAGAGGCTGCAGGGTGTTGTTGTCGAGTACGCGCCAGGGCCGCCAGAAGCCATTCCTGTCGGTCAGGCACACCAGTGTTCCAAGTGCATCGAACTGTGGTTGCTGAAATGCTTCGGGGTGACCTGCTTCAGCCTGACCGCAGGAGCATACAGTGCGTTCCTGGATGCCCCCCTGTTGGTCGAGTACGGCGACCATAAGGCGCGTTCGGGTCCAGGCCAGGTCCGGCCGGTCCCACTCGACCCAGGCCATGCGGGAGCCATCGGGGCTGATACAAGGGCTATTATAGAAATCAGCGCCTTCGGCGACTATGCGGCGCACGCCCTGGGGGCTGATTGACACTAACCGGTGCTCTACAGCAGCGACGCTATGACACTCTTCGATTGCGATGAGATGACCGCGTTGGGAATCATAGACAAGTGCTCCGTACCGGCAATCGGGACGCTTTGTCAGTACCTGACAGTCCAGATCGAGCAAGGATTGGACATAGATCTGTTGATCGTATTCGTTGACAAAAAACAGCTGGCCTCCATGCAGGCAAAGCGCACCACCACCGTATTCATAAACACGGCTGCGGGCGCTGAAGCCATTTGGCGTCAAGCTACGCTGCCCACCCGGGGTCCATTCATGGACCAGATTGCGGCCGTCCTCTGGATGGAATTCAATCCAGAGCAGCCGCTCCTCGTCACAGACCAGATCGGCGTAATCACTTGCCGCTGCGACCGCTTGTGCGGCAGTGAACGAACTGGTCCAGAACCCGGGACGTTCAGCCTTTGCAGATGATTCGCGAGGTTCGCTCATTACGGAATGTCAGCACCTCTATTGGCGGTTGGGGCAACTCGGCCTCAGAGCGAGCAGCCAGTATCTTGTCGTGATGCGGTGATTTACTGCAGACCGGGTCTGCCTGGGTTGCATCTCCTGTAAGCATATACGCCTGACATCGGCAGCCACCAAAATCCTTTTCCTTTTCGTCACAGGAGCGGCAGGGTTCGCTCATCCACTCATACCCACGGAAACGATTGAATCCGAACGAGTCGTACCAGATGTGCGACAAGCTGTGCGCGGTAACGTTGGGAAAACTCACCGGCAATTGCCGAGCACTATGACAGGGTAATGCCGTGCCATCAGGCGTAATGCTCAGAAAGATATTGCCCCACCCATTCATGCAGCCCTTGGGCCGCTCTTCATAATAGTCGGGGGTCACCAGAATCAGTTTGCAGGGGTGATTTTCAGCGGCCAGTTTAAGGCGGTATCGCTGGGTAACGGTTTCAGCATGGTCAAGCTGGGCCTTGGTGGGCAACAGGCCAGCCCGGTTCAGGTGCGCCCAGCCGTAATATTGGCAGGTAGCCAATTCAACGAAATCCGCCTCCAGTGCCAGACAGAGCTCGATAATTTTCTCTATCTCGTCGATGTTGTGCCGATGCGTCACGAAGTTGAGCACCATAGGGTACCCGGCCGCCTTCACGGCGCGCGCCATCGCCAGCTTTTGCTCAAAAGCCTTGCGCGAGCCAGCAAGCAAGTTGTTGATCTCGGCATCGGACGCCTGAAAACTGATCTGGATGTGATCGAGCCCCGCCTGCTTGAACGCGTTTATCTTTTGCTCGGTCAGGCCCATACCCGAGGTTATCAGATTGGTATAGAACCCGAGCTCACGCGCCGCGCCGATCAACTCGACCAGGTCGTCACGCACCAGTGGCTCGCCACCGGAGAACCCGAGTTGCGCTGCACCCAGCGCCCTGGCCTGAGTGAATACGTCTACCCATTGTGCTGTAGTCAGTTCATCCTTGTGATTGGCGAACTCCAGCGGGTTTGAACAATAGGGACATTGCAGCGGACAGCGATAAGTCAGCTCGGCCAGCAGCCACAACGGTGGCCCCTGCTCTGCAACCAGCGGGCTGTCAGCGGACCTGGATCCAGTGTTGTGCATTGGCCACCTCGATAAAGGCGAGGATGTCTTCATCCAGGCCTGGAACATTCGGAAAACGATCGGATAGGCTGTCTATGATGCCTTTGATTTGCCGCTCGCCGTCGATCAGCAACAGCACCTGGGCAGCACTCTCGTTCAATTTGACCATCCCTTCCGGGTACAACAGAACGTGGCTGTTCTGGATTGGCTCCCACTGCAGACGAAATCCGGGACGCAGTACTGGCACCTGGCTTTTCTGAAAGTCGATCACAGTTCTATTCCCCTATGCCAGACAGCTTGTGTTGTAACCGTGTGATAGGGCGCGCGGCCCAGTTCGTAGGCCATGGTCATGGCATCAAGCATGCTCCAGAGGATGTCCAGCTTGAACTGCAGGATATCGAGCATGCGCTGCTGAGCGGTGTGGGTTTGATAATGGCTGAGCGTGATGCGCAAGCCATGCTCGACGTCGCGCCGCGCCTCACTCATGCGTTTACGGAAATACTCATATCCGCGACTGTCTATCCACGGATAATGCGCCGGCCAGCTATCAAGACGTGACTGGTGAATCTGCGGCGCAAACAGCTCGGTCAACGAAGAACTGGCCGCTTCCTGCCAGCTCGCCCTACGGGCAAAATTGACATAGGCATCTACTGCAAAGCGCACGCCCGGCAATACCCGTTCCTGCGACAACAGAATGTCCCGATCCAGGCCTACAGCCTCGCCCAGTCGTAACCAGGCTTCAATACCACCCTGCCCGTCCGCCTCGCCATCATGATCTACAATCCGCTGTATCCATTCGCGACGGGTAGCCGAGTCATTGCAGTTAGCCAGAATCGCCGCATCCTTGAGCGGAATCTTGATCTGGTAGTAGAAGCGATTGGCAACCCAGCCCTGAATCTGCTCGCGGCTGGCGGTGCCGTTATACATGGCTACATGGTAGGGATGATGAATATGGTAATAGGCTCCCTTGGCCCGCAGGGCCTGCTCGAAAGCATCGGCGTTCATTGGTTGGGGCTGCAAGATGGACTCCTTAAAGCGTGATGTGCATGCCGTCAAAAGCGACTTCAATTCCGTGCTGGGTCAGTTCGGCCCGCTCAGGCGAATCCTCATCCAGGATAGGATTGGTATTATTTATGTGGATGAGTACCTTGCGAGAGGCCCGCTGCTCATCGAGCAAGGCAATCATCCCGTCAACGCCGCTCTGCTGTAGATGCCCCATTTCGCTACCCAGCTTGTCGCCCACGCCAGCGAATGCCATTTCGTCATCACGCCACAAGGTGCCGTCCACCAGCAGACAGTGGGCGTCAGCCATCACTGCCCTGACTCGATCATCTGGACGACCCAGACCTGGTGCGTAGAAAAGGACGCCACCGGTATTCAGATCGCGCACCAGTAATCCGATGTTGTCACCAGGATGGGGATTGTTACGATGCGGCGAATAGGGAGGCGCTGCGCTGCGTAACGCAATGGCGGTAAAACGCAAAGCAGGACAAACGGGAATGCTGAACTCTCCAGCCAAAGGGATCGGATTCCATTGCAAGCCCCCATTCCAGTGCGCCAACATCTTGAACAGGGGAAAACCGGTGCTGAGATCCTCATGTACCATGTCGGTACACCACACCTGGTGTGGGCAGCCCTCGCGCAAGGTCAAGAGGCCTGTTACATGATCGATCTGGCTATCCATCAACACAATTGCACCGATTGCGGTATCGCGCACAGCGCGCGCGGGCTGCAGCACCGGAGTGCTTTCCAGCTGAGCACGAATATCCGGCGACGCGTTGCAAAGAATCCAGTTGATACCGTCGTCCGACAAGGCGATAGAAGATTGGGTGCGCGGCTTGGCGTTCAGGGTGCCCTTGCGTACTCCGTCACAGTTATGGCAATTGCAGTTCCACTGCGGAAAACCGCCCCCCGCTGCTGAACCTAGTATCTGAATATGCATGGGTTTTCCTGAGGCTCACCGAATCGGTTTGATCTGAGAAACACCCCGGCAAGCCGGGGTGCCGACTGCTCAACGATTAGCAAAGTACATGGTGACTTCAAAGCCGATACGCAGATCGGTAAAGCTCGGTTTAGTCCACATAGGTCGATCCTCTTGTTTTACGAGTGAGTCATGTCGGTCAATGCCGACAGATTCAGTTAAACACCCGCATTGAACTCCAAGAATGGTACTTTGGAACTAGATTCGGCCCGATTTGGTAGGGCCTGAAAGTGCCTGATCTGGTTACAGTTATCCGCCGGGCATAAAAAAACGCAGCCGAAGCTGCGCAATAATGGAGACCACCCACAGAATACGCCCGCCCGGGGGGAGCAATCCCGGGCGAACGCAACAGGGACCTAGAAGAAGCCCAGTGGATTGGTGTCGTAGCTGACCAGCAGGTTCTTGGTCTGCTGATAACTGTCGAGAATCATCTTGTGCGTTTCCCGTCCGACACCTGACTGCTTGTAGCCGCCAAAAGCCGCATGGGCCGGGTACAGGTGATAGCAGTTAGTCCATACTCGACCAGCCTGGATCGCACGGCCCATGCGATAGGAGCGATTGTTGTCGCGCGTCCAGAGCCCTGCACCAAGGCCGAACTCGCTGTCATTGGCAATCGCCAGTGCTTCGGCTTCGTCCTTGAAGGTGGTGACGCTGACGACCGGACCAAATATCTCTTCCTGGAATATGCGCATCTTGTTGTGACCCTTAAGCAGGGTCGGCTGAATGTAATATCCGTTGTTGATGCTGTCTTCCAACTTTTCTGCATTACCGCCAATCAGGAACTCGGCGCCCTCCTGACGAGCAACCTCCATGTAAGACAGGATCTTGTCGAACTGCTGCTCGGAAGCCTGGGCACCGACCATGGTTTCCGTATCCAGTGGATTACCACGCTTGATGCTCTGGGTGCGTTTGATTGCCAGCGCAATGAATTCGTCGTACATGGATTCCTGGATCAACGCCCGTGATGGACAAGTGCAGACTTCGCCCTGGTTGAAAAACGCCAGGACCAGACCCTCCACAGCCTTACTGATAAATGACTCTTCCGCCTGCATGATGTCGGCAAAGAAGATGTTGGGAGACTTGCCACCGAGCTCAACCGTGCAAGGAATAATATTTTCCGCAGCAGCGTGCATGATGTGCCTGCCAACCGGTGTGGAGCCAGTGAAGGCGATCTTGGCGATGCGCTTGCTCGTAGCCAGTGCTTCGCCTGCTTCACGTCCGTAGCCGTTGACCACGTTAAGAACGCCCGGCGGCAACAGGTCACCGATGATCTCCATCAGTACCAGGATACCCAGCGGCGTCTGTTCCGCCGGCTTGAGCACGATGCAATTACCCGCGGCCAGCGCTGGCGCGAGCTTCCAGGCAGCCATCAGCAGTGGGAAGTTCCAGGGAATGATTTGACCCACGACGCCAAGCGGTTCATGGAAATGATAAGCGGTGGTGTGCTCATCAATCTCCGCCAGCGTTCCTTCCTGGGCGCGAATACAACCAGCGAAGTAGCGGAAATGATCCGCTGCGAGCGGGATGTCGGCGTTCAATGTTTCGCGAACGGCCTTGCCGTTGTCCCAGGTCTCGGTAACAGCAAGCTTTTCGAGATTCTGTTCAATGCGGTCAGCTATCTGCAGAAGAATATTGCCACGAGCCTGCACCGAGGTTTTGCCCCAGGCTACCTTGGCTGCGTGAGCGGCATCCAGAGCCTTTTCGATATCTTCGCCAGTGGAACGGGGAATCTCGCATATAACGCCACCCGTCACAGGCGAGAGGTTGGTGAAGTACTGCCCTTTGACTGGCGCGACAAATTCACCATTGATGAAGTTGCCATAACGCTCTTTGAAAGAAACGACAGAGCCCTGAGCTCCGGGATTTGCATAAATCATGATTGTTATCCTCTGCACGTTGCCTGGCTCCTCACGAGCCAAGTCTTGAAACGATACTAGTTACAGCAGAGGGTCCCCGGGTATGCCTCCTTGGCAGGGTGGGGTTCGTTATTTAGTACTACTAGCACCAAAATGAGTTCAAGCGGATCAGCAACAGCCAACTCTGGGGCCAAAAACAATACGCATAAAAAAGCCCAGTCATTTCTGACTGGGCTTTTTCATCAATATCCATCGGGACGGGCGTCGCAACGACGACTGAGCGTTACCACGCAGCGACAGAAGCTGGCCATGGTAGCCTGATTCTACTTCTGAACCCCGTCAGGTATGGAGCGATTACCACTTCAGGCCGAAGCAGTAATTGCCGTGTCTGGATACCAGGCATCCACCAGCGGACTGACTTCCACTTTGCTCAGTTCGCTACGGCCTTTGAGCCAGCTCTCTACCGCTGCACGCTGTTCTTCGCTGACAGAGCCCCGCTCGGCCAGGCAGACCAGGCCGAAATCTTCACCGCCAACATAGTTCAGGCCGTTGGCTTCCAGAGCCTGCAGAATGAACTGATCGAGGAAGCTATCGATCTCTTCAACACCAAGGTCATCCTTCAGATCCAGGTTCAGCTCGAATCCCAGTTCCTGAAACTCATCAACACAGAGCTTTTTGCGCAAACGACGCGAACGGGTGGTAGCCATGGAAAATTCCTCTTTGGATGATTTAAGCAGGGAGAATAACAAGCTTGAAGGTCGGTCAGATTACAAGATACAGGGCAAACAGTTTGCCGGGAGTCGCCCTTCAGCTCCCAGAAATGAAAAAGCCCAATGCGTCAACATTGGGCTAAATCACTGAATATTGGTCGGGACGGAGTGATTCGAACACTCGACCCCTTGCACCCCATGCAAGTGCGCTACCAGGCTGCGCTACGCCCCGACTGTGCTTCGACTTTGTCTGTCGAAGCGGGTCGCATAATACATTAACTATCTGATACGAGAAAGTTTTTTTTCATTATGCGGGTAAATCAATGGGTCCGCAGAACCTGCAGCACTTCTTCCAGTTCGGTGATGGTCTGGCGGATCAATTGCTTGTAATGGGTGACGTCTTCCTTTGCTTCATCACCGGACAGACGCTGACGGGCGCCGCCAATAGTGAAGCCCTGATCGTAAAGCAGTGCACGGATCTGACGGATCATAAGCACGTCCTGACGCTGGTAGTAGCGACGGTTGCCGCGGCGCTTGACCGGCGACAGTTGTGGGAATTCCTGCTCCCAGTAACGCAATACGTGCGGCTTGACCGCACACAGCTCACTCACTTCGCCGATGGTGAAGTAACGCTTGCCGGGTATGACTGGTAGTTCGTCGTTATGGCTGGGTTCCAGCATATGCTTCTACTCGTGCCTTGAGTTTCTGTCCGGGGCGAAAGGTGACCACACGCCGGGCGGTAATAGGAATTTCTTCACCGGTCTTGGGGTTGCGGCCTGGCCGCTGGCGCTTGTCGCGCAGGTCAAAATTGCCGAATCCCGACAGTTTGACCTGCTCGTTGCTTTCCAGGGCGTTCCGAATCTCTTCGAAAAACAGTTCTACCAGTTCCTTGGCTTCACGCTTGTTGAAGCCAAGTTCCTCGTAGAGACGTTCCGCCATTTCTGCTTTTGTCAGAGCCCCCATAGGCTATTTCCTTAGTGTGGCATTGAACCTTTGCTCCAGAGACGTAAGCACTTTGTCCATGACAGCGTTCACCTCATCATCAGTAAGAGTGCGTGACGAATGCTGTAACGTCAAGCCGATTGCCAGACTTTTTCTATGCGGATCAATACCTTTACCTTCATAGACGTCAAACAACCTGAGGTTCTTCAATGCTTCGCCCGCATTGCTTTGAATGTCGGCAAGCAGATCTGCGGCCACCATTGTCTTGTCGACGACCAGAGCGATGTCCCGACGAACTTCAGGGAAACGGGACAACTCAGCGAAACGCGGCAGGCGCCCCTTGATGATTTTGCCTAGAGCCAGTTCGAATACGAACACGGCACCTTGCAGATCCAGCTCGGTGGCCAGTTGTGGATGCAACGCACCCAGCCAGCCAACTGTGTGTCCGTCGCGGGTGATACGCGCGGTCTGACCCGGATGCAAAGCAGGGTGCTCTGCGGGCTCGAAGCGGTACTGATCACCCGCACCGCCCTGCCCCAGCAACGCCTCTACATCGCCCTTCACATCATGGAAGTCGAGCTTGTCGCTACTGTTGGCCCAGCCTTCGGGTGCACGGCTGCCCGTGGCGATACCGGACAGCATCGGTTCCTGCAGCAGTTGGCCATCGGCCTGGGGCACGAAGCGCAGACCGCTTTCGAACAGGCGGACGCGGCCCTGCTGACGGTTCTGGTTGTACTGCACGGCCTTGCTCAGACCTGGCCACAAGGACGTGCGCATAACAGCCATGTCGCTGGAGATCGGATTAGCCAGGGCCAGGGGCTCGATCTGCGGGTCGAACAGTTTGTTCAGACCCGGCTCGACGAAGCTGTAGGTAATGGCTTCATGGTAACCGCGAGCAACCAGCAGGCGACGCAGTACCGGCAGCTCGCCACGGGTTTCCGGCTTGGCAGTCAGGGTCAGCGCTGCGGTGGGCGCACTGACGGGTAGACGGTTGTAGCCATACAGGCGGGCCAGCTCTTCGATCAGGTCGACCTCAATGCTGATGTCGAAGCGGTGGCTGGGTACATTGATCTGCCATTGCTCGGCGCCATCGGCGTTGATCTGCAGTCCGAGGCCTGTGAGGTAGCCGGTAATATCGGCGTCGCTCATCTGCATGCCCAGCATTTGCGTGATGCGCTCGTTACGCAGGGTGATGTGCTTGAGCGTAGGCAACTGCGCCTGCTCAACCGCTTCAACGATCGGACCAGGCTCGCCACCAACGATTTCCAAAATCAGTGCGGTGGCGCGCTCGGCTGCTTCGCGCTGCAGCTGCCAGTCGACGCCACGCTCGAAACGGTGTGAAGAGTCGGTGTGCAAGCTGTAACCGCGGGCTTTGCCGGCGATCGCGATGGTGTCGAAGAACGCGCTTTCCAGGAACAGATCGGTAGTCTTCTCGCTGACGCCGCTATGCTCGCCGCCCATGATGCCGGCCATGGCCAGCGGCCGTTCGTGGTCGGCAATCACCAGGGTGTCGGCACGCAGGGTTATTTCCTGGCCATCAAGCAGTACCAGTTTCTCGCCCTCCTCGGCCATGCGCACACGAATACCGCCGCGGATCTCGGCCAGATCGAATGCGTGTAGCGGCTGACCCAGTTCGAGCATGACGTAGTTAGTGATATCGACCACTGCATCAATGCTGCGGATATCGCTGCGACGCAGGCGCTCGACCATCCACAGGGGCGTCGGGCGGGACAGGTCGACATTGCGAATCACGCGGCCGATATAGCGCGGACACGCCTGGGGCGCGAGCAGCTCGACCGCGCGCTGTTCGTCATTGATTGCGGGCACGGCTGGAACGGTCGGACGGCAGACCTGCTCGCCGTAGTTGGCTGCGACTTCACGGGCCAGGCCGGCGATCGACAGGCAGTCACCGCGGTTGGGAGTCAGGTCGACTTCGATAATAGCGTCGTTCAGACCCAGGTATTCGCGCAGATCCTGGCCTGCGGGTGCATCCGCGGGGAGTTCGTACAGGCCGTCGTGATCGTCGGACAACTGGAGCTCGGCAGCGGAGCACAGCATGCCCTGGGACTCGACGCCGCGCAGCTTGGCTTTCTTGATCTTGAAGTCTTCACCCAGTACCGCGCCAACAGTGGCGAAAGGTACCTTGATGCCGGCACGCGCATTAGGCGCGCCGCAAACAACCTGGTGCTGCTCACCGCCGGCGCTGACCTGGCAGACACGCAGCTTGTCGGCATCGGGGTGTTGTTCGGCGCTGATGATCTCGCCGACTACCACGCCACTGAAGGCCCCGGCGGCGGGCGTGACGCTATCGACTTCCAGACCGGTCATGGACAGGCGCGCTACCAGCTCATCGCTGGAGACCGGCGGATTCACCCAGGTGCGCAACCACTGTTCACTGAATTTCATTGTTGGTTCCTGCTTTCAAAGGGATTGGCGGGTGCGTCGCTTAGCGAAACTGCTCGAGAAAACGCAGATCGTTATCGAAGAAGATGCGCAAATCGCCCACTCCGTAACGCAGCATCGTCAGGCGCTCGACGCCCATGCCGAAGGCAAACCCCTGATATTTTTCCGGATCGATACCGGACATGCGCAGCACATCCGGGTGCACCATGCCGCAGCCCAGCACTTCCAGCCAGTCGGCCTTTTCTTCACCGTTCTTGACCACGGTGCGGCGGATATCCACCTCGGCGGAAGGTTCGGTGAACGGGAAGAACGAGGGACGGAAACGCACTTCCAGGTCAGCTTCGAAGAACTCGCGCAGGAACTGCTCGATGGTGCCTTTCAGATCAGCAAAACTCACGCCCTCGTCGATCAGCAGGCCTTCGACCTGGTGAAACATGGGTGAGTGGGTCTGATCCGAGTCGCAGCGGTAGACACGGCCCGGACAGATGATCCGGATCGGCGGCTGCGTGCTTTCCATGGTACGTACCTGAACCGGTGAGGTGTGGGTGCGTAGCAGGGTGTTAGCGTTGAAGTAGAAGGTGTCGTGCATTGCCCGGGCCGGGTGATGGCCGGGAATGTTGAGTGCTTCGAAGTTGTGATAATCGTCCTCGACTTCAGGACCTTCCTCGACGGTATAACCGACGTGGGCAAAAATCTGTTCAATCCGCTCCATGGTGCGCGTAACGGGATGCAGTCCGCCGCTGACCTGGCCGCGGCCTGGCAGGGTGACGTCAATCCGCTCGGCAGCCAGCTTCTGATCCATGGCTGCTGCTTCCATGCTGCTCTTGCGGGCATTTAGCTCGCTCGAGACCTTCTCCTTGGCTTCATTGACCATGGCGCCTACTTTGGGGCGCTCTTCGTTGGGGATATTGCCCAGGGTCTTCATTACCTGGGTCAGTTCGCCCTTCTTGCCAAGGTATTGCACACGTATCTGTTCCAACGTGCTGACATCATCGGCCTGTTCGATTGCCTTCAGGGCTTGGCCGACCAGGGCGTCAAGATTTTCCATTTACAGACTCCAGAAACAAAAATAGGGGAAGAGCGATGAGGCTCTTCCCCTATTAATGACGTTGCCAACCGGAGCCAGGCTCCGGTGATTGTCGTAACGAGGGCTTAAGCCAAGCTAGCCTTTGCTTTTTCGACAATCGCGGTAAACGCCGCTTTTTCGTTCACAGCCAGATCGGCCAGAACCTTGCGGTCGATTTCGATGGACGCTTTCTTCAAGCCAGCGATCAAACGGCTGTACGACATACCGTTCATACGCGCACCAGCATTGATACGGGCAATCCACAGAGCACGGAACTGACGCTTGCGCTGCTTGCGGTCACGGTAAGCATACTGACCTGCCTTGATGACCGCCTGCTTGGCAACACGGAATACGCGTGAGCGTGCACCGTAGTAGCCTTTGGCGAGTTTCAGAATTTTCTTGTGACGCTTACGCGCCATTACACCACGCTTAACACGAGCCATTCTTTATATCCTCAACCTTGACTTAACGGAGACGCAACATGCGCTCGACTTTTTGCACATCAGCAGGGTGCAACTCGGAAGTACCCCGAAGTTGACGCTTACGCTTAGTGCTCATCTTGGTCAGGATGTGGCTCTTGAAAGCATGCTTGTGCTTGAGACCGTTGCCGGTCGCCTTGAAGCGCTTTGCAGCACCCCTTTTGGTCTTCATCTTTACTTTAGCCATGTTCAATTTCTCCGCATAGAGCGTTAATAGATAACCGCAAGGCCTGGCGATGCCCTGGAGGTTACTTTTTCTTCTTGGGTGCGATGACCATCATCAGCTGACGACCTTCCATTTTCGGATGCTGTTCGACGGTGCCGTATTCCAGCAGGTCTTGTTCGACCCGCTTCAACAACTCCATCCCCAGCTCCTGGTGGGCCATTTCGCGGCCGCGGAATCGCAATGAAACCTTGGCTTTATCCCCATCACTCAGGAAGCGTATAAGGTTACGTAGCTTGACCTTATAGTCCCCGTCTTCCGTCCCTGGTCGAAACTTTATTTCTTTGATCTGAATCTGTTTCTGATTCTTGCGCGCGACGGCCTGCTGTTTCTTCTTTTCGAAGACGTGCTTGCCGTAGTCCATGACTCGGCAAACCGGCGGCTCTGCATCAGGAGAGATCTCAACCAGGTCCATCTTGGCCTCTTCTGCTGCGGCCATGGCTTCCTGAATGGACACGATACCGATTTGTTCACCTTCGGCACCGATCAGGCGGACTTCGCGCGCCGTGATGTTCTCGTTGATCGGCGGGCGTTGTGCGGCTCTTTTGTCTTGTCTCATCTCGCGTTTAATCTTTATAGCTCCGAATTCTGGCGGCCTCGTTGTGCAACGTCACGGGCGAGGTATTCGGAGAACTCGGTAACAGTCATGGAACCCAGATCTTTACCCTCCCGTGTGCGCACGGCCACAGTGTGCGATTCGACTTCCCTATCTCCAATTACCAGGAGGTAAGGTGTCTTGTGCAAAGTATGCTCGCGAATCTTAAAGCCAATTTTCTCGTTTCTCAAGTCCGCAGTGGCCCGATAGCCCATTTCATTGAGACTTTTCTCCACTTCGGAGCAAAAATCGGCCTGATTGTCGGTGATATTGAGAATGGCGGCCTGCGTTGGAGCAAGCCAGGCAGGAAAATCGCCAGCGTAATGTTCGATCAGAATACCGATGAATCGTTCAAAGGAACCCAGGATCGCGCGGTGCAACATGACCGGAGTCTTGCGTGCGCCGTCTTCGGCTACATACTGGGCGCCGAGGCGACCTGGCAGCATGAAGTCCAGCTGCAGAGTTCCGCACTGCCAAACGCGGCCAATGCAGTCCTTTAAAGAAAATTCGATCTTCGGACCGTAGAACGCACCCTCGCCCGGCTGCAGATCCCATTTCAGTCCGGCCTTGTTCAGGGCAGATTCGAGACCCTTTTCAGCCTGATCCCAGAGCGCGTCGTCACCAACCCGGCTTTCCGGACGGGTCGACAGCTTGAGCTCGACGTCGTCGAAGCCGAAGTCCTTGTAGACCTGCAAGGTCAGCGCTATGAAGTCGGACGCTTCGGCCTCGACCTGCTCATCGGTGCAGAAGATGTGCGCATCGTCCTGGGTAAAGCCGCGCACGCGCATCAGGCCATGCAGGGAGCCGGAGGGCTCGTTGCGGTGGCAGGAGCCGAACTCGGCCAGACGCAGCGGCAGCTCGCGGTAGCTCTTCAGGCCCTGATTGAACACCTGTACGTGGCACGGACAGTTCATCGGCTTGATGGCGTAGTCGCGGCTTTCCGACTCGGTGGTGAACATGGCGTGGGAATAATGCTCCCAGTGGCCTGAGCGCTCCCAGAGCACCCGATCAACGACCTGAGGGGTCTTGATCTCTTTGTAGTTGGCACCGCGCTGGATCTGGCGCATGTACTGCTCGAGCACCTGATAGATGGTCCAGCCATCCGGATGCCAGAACACCATGCCCGGGGCTTCTTCCTGAGTATGGAACAGGCCCAGGCGCTTGCCGATCTTGCGGTGATCACGTTTCTCGGCTTCTTCCATACGCTGGATGTAGGCAGCCAACTGCTTCTTGTCGGCCCATGCGGTGCCGTAGATGCGCTGCAGCTGCTCGTTCTTGGCATCGCCACGCCAGTAGGCGCCGGAGATGCGGGTCAGCTGGAAGGCCTTGAGAAAGCGGGTGTTGGGCACGTGCGGACCGCGGCACATGTCGACGTATTCTTCGTGGTAGTACAGGCCCATGCTCTGCTCGTCGGGCATGTCTTCGACCAGACGCAGCTTGTATTCCTCACCACGGGACTCGAACACCTCGATGACCTGGTCACGCGGGGTGACCTTCTTGATCACGTCGTAATCGGTGGCGATCAGCTCACGCATGCGCGCTTCGATGGCGGCCATGTCTTCGGGGGTGAAGGAGCGCTCGTAGGCGATGTCGTAATAGAAACCGTCATCGATTACCGGGCCAATCACCATCTTGGCGGTCGGGTACAGCTGCTTTACAGTATGACCAATCAGGTGAGCGCAGGAGTGGCGGATGATCTCCAGCCCCTCTTCGTCCTTCGGCGTGATGATCTGCAGGGTCGCATCGGTGTCGATGGTGTCGCAGGCGTCTACCTGCTTACCGTTGACCTTACCGGCCAGAGTGGCTTTAGCCAGGCCTGCGCCAATGGATTGCGCGACCTCGAGTACGGTAACGGGGTGATCGAACGATTTCTGACTGCCGTCGGGGAGAGTAATAGTGGGCATGTGCCGCTCCTTCTCAGTGGTGACCCCTACGCAAGGCCACATGATGGAAAAGTCCGTCCGGAATGCCTGATGCTGCAGTTCAGACCAGCTAACGATCGCCGGCGCCCACACGGGCTACTGCACAGGCGCCCCGAAGGGCGCTGAAACAAAAAACCCGGCCACAGGGGCCGGGCTTTTAATTTGGTAGGCACGAGCGGATTCGAACCGCTGACCCCCACCATGTCAAGGTGGTGCTCTAACCAACTGAGCTACGTGCCTGCAATGGCCGCGAACTTTACGCAGCACGCCGAACCTTGTCAAGCGGTAAGTTACTGAATATCTGCAAGTTACCTGAAGGGCGCGGTGCGCGGCTCAGGGCCGGCGGAACGTTTCTGGAGCGGAAGGTCAAAATGGTTTCCCGCGTGCGCGGGAATGACGGGGTATTGGGGCGGGCAGCGGGAGTCTGTCTGATAAATGTTGAGCCGGTCACATAGGTAACACCACAAACCGGCCACATAGGTAACACCTATGTTGGCCGTATTACTCGTCCCC
>NZ_VTTI01000014.1 GCF_008641105.1 Halopseudomonas salina | reverse complement strand
TTGTAAAGCGCTTTATACAAAGCGCCCTGACTGGGCAGACGCGCATTATAGGGGCTGGGATTTTTCCGTCAAGGCTTTTCGATACGAATACGTGCGAACTTTTTCTTGCCCGCCTGGCATACGTAATCACGACCCAGCGCAAAGATGAACTCCCGGTCGATTACAACACCATCAACCTTTACCGACCCGGCATTAAGGAGGTCTTTTGCCGCCGCGGCATTCTTGACCATGCCAGCCCGATTAAGCACGGCCGCTACCGGCATCTCTTCGGCAGACTCCAGAGCAACTTCGGGCAAGTCCTCTGGCAACTCACCCTCTTTAAGCCTGTTGCCCGCGGAACGGTGTGCACTAGCCGCCGCCTCCTCGCCATGAAAGCGGGCAACCAACTCCTCCGCCAGCTTGATCTTCACATCCCTGGGGTTGGCGCCCCGCTCAACGTCGGAGCGCAACTGAGCGATATCCTCCATGCTGCGAAAACTCAGCAGCTCGAAATAACGCCACATCAGAGTGTCGGGCATGGAAACGATCTTGTTGTACATCTCCCCTGGCGCATCACTGATGCCCACGTAATTACCAAGGGATTTGGACATTTTCTTTACCCCATCCAGACCTTCAAGCAACGGCATGGTAAGGATGATCTGCGGCTCCTGCCCGAACTGACGCTGAAGCTCGCGCCCCATCAGCAGATTGAACTTCTGGTCGGTACCGCCAAGCTCTACGTCAGCCTGCATCGCAACCGAGTCATAACCCTGCACCAACGGGTAGAGAAACTCATGGATGGCAATGGACTGCCCACTCTTATAGCGCTTGTCAAAGTCATCCCGCTCGAGCATGCGGGCAACGGTATACTTCCCTGCGAGCTGGATCATGTCGGCAGAAGTCATCTTGTCCATCCAGGTGGAATTGAACATCACCTGAGTGCGTGCGGGATCAAGAATCTTGAATACCTGCTCTTTATAGGTCTCGGCATTCGCCATGACCTGTTCCCGGGTCAGAGGCAAACGAGTCACGTTTTTACCCGACGGATCACCAATCATGCCGGTGAAGTCGCCGATCAGAAAAAGAACCTGATGCCCGAGATCCTGGAACTGACGCAGCTTGTTGATCAGTACCGTGTGACCCAAGTGGAGATCTGGAGCAGTTGGATCAAAACCCGCCTTGATCCGTAGCGGAACGCCGCGCTTGAGTTTCGCCAGCAATTCGCCTTCGACCAGAATCTCCTCCGCGCCGCGCTTGATCAGCGCCAACTGTTCCTCGACCGGCTTCATAAGTCCGCAAATCCTGTTGTTGAGTGACAAAAAAGGGGTCCAAACATACAACATTGATGATCAATTACAAGCGTGTACAGGGTATGCTTGTCAGAATATGAACACAGGTTGCGCTGGAAAACTGACAGGCGGTGGCGCTGAAAGCTTGCCACAGAGGACTTTCAGTTATAATTTAGCAAGTTATTACACATTACATAGAATCAACGACAAGAGCGCTTATGGCTTTCCACAAGACAAAATCGCCGCTGTACCCTAAAAGCCACCTGGTGGCTGCAAGTGGTATAGCAGCTGCGCTGAGCATCTTTCTGCTCGTTATCCCCACCACTGACGTCGAAGCACGTAAAACTTTTATCCCTCTGGACCTTGAGTCGGGCCACATGGGTGACCACCTGGCTCCGGAGGGAAACTCTGCAGAATTGGATGCCCTAATCCGTGAAACGGTCACATTCTCTTCGCCACTGCCGACCAACGGTCAGCAACTGGTCACTGACAATGAGACAGATGAGCGCGCCGAAAAGACTGAAGAGCAACCGATTGTCGTAGAGGAAACTGCAGTTCCATTGCGTCCTTCGGAATGGCGATCCATTACGGTAGCCAGCGGCAATACGCTTTCTGTGCTGTTTAACGAAATGGGGCTAGGCGCCACTACCCTGCATTCGGTCATTAACAGCAGTAAGGAAGCAAAACGTTTTACCCGCCTCAAGGTAGGACAGGAGCTGGAGTTCAAGCTGGCACCTACCGGGGATCTTATTACGCTGCGATCGAAAGTAAGCGATCTGGAAACCATACAGATTGATAGCACGCCAGACGGCTACACTTTCAGCAAGAACATCATCGAGCCCGAGGTACGCACCCGCTTTGCCAAGGGCAATATCGACAGCTCGCTGTTTCTCGCAGCCCAGAAGGCCGGAATGAGCCACGGGTTGACCATGGAAATGGCGAACATCTTCGGCTACGACGTGGATTTTGCGCGGGATATTCGCAAAAACGACAAGTTTGAAGTGGTATTCGAAGAGCTTCATGTTGGCGAAAAGCGCGTAGGTACCAACAACATTCTTGCCGCGCGATTCACCAACAAGGGCAAGACGTTTACGGCAGTGCGCTACACCGACAGGAACGGCTACAGCAGCTACTACCGCGCGGACGGAACCAGCCTGCGCAAGGCGTTCATCCGCACACCTGTGGAGTTCGCCCGCATCAGCTCGCGCTTCAATCCTAACCGCCGCCACCCGGTCCTGAACAAGATTCGGGCTCACAACGGCGTGGATTATGCTGCGTCTACCGGCACGCCGATCAAGGCTACTGGTGATGGTCGCATTGTCCACTTCGGACGCAAAGGCGGGTACGGCAATGCAATCGTTGTGCAGCACGGTCAGAAATACAAGACTCTGTATGCACACATGAGTCGCTTCGCCAGCGGGCTAAGCCATGGAAGTAACGTATCGCAGGGCCAGATCATTGGCTACGTGGGCATGACCGGCCTTGCAACCGGACCCCACCTGCATTACGAGTTTCAGGTTAATGGCCGTCATGTTGATCCCCTGGGCATTGAGCTACCGGTTTCCGATCCGGTACCCAAGGCCGAGCGCACAGCCTTCATGGCACTGAGCAACAAGATGATGGCAAGCCTGGACCAACAGAGCACCAGCCAACTGGCCTCCCTGGAGCCATAATTGGCCAATCTCTACGTCGGTATCATGTCAGGTACCAGCCTGGACGGTATCGACGTAGCGCTGGTTGAACTCTCCGCACCCCAGCAGGCAAAATTAATTGATGCCTGCTGCATACCCTTCCCCGAGCCTGTTTACGCAGATCTCCTTGCACTTTGCTCGCCCGGCGCGGACGAAATACGCCGTGCGGGCATGGCGGGCCAGAACTGGGCGCGTCTCGCTGCCGCGGGCGTCCAACAACTGCTTGAAAGAAACGCGTTGCTGCCGACCGACATTATGGCCATCGGCAGTCACGGACAAACCATCCGCCACCATCCGGAACTGGGCTTCAGCAGCCAGATTGGCGCCCCCGCGCTGCTAGCAGAGCTCACCAGCATAAGCGTCATAGCGGATTTTCGGAGCCGAGATCTTGCCGCCGGTGGTGAGGGAGCCCCGTTGGTGCCAGCGTTCCATGAGTGGCTACTGCGTAGTCCAGACGAGGCGCGAACCCTGGTTAACATAGGTGGATTCGCCAACCTGACCATTCTGGACCCCGAGCAGCCCGTTGTTGGCTTCGACAGCGGTCCGGGAAACGTGCTCATGGATTACTGGATCCAGCTGCACGGCTCCAAGCCCTATGATGCCGGCGGCAACTGGGCTCGCAGCGGTGAGGTTTCAGCGGAACTGCTCGACCTGATGCAGAGCGACCCCTATTTTCGACGTCAGGGCCCCAAGAGCACTGGCCGCGAGTACTTTCATCCAGCCTGGCTCAGGCACAAACTGGACAACCTGACTGCAGTCTTGCCCCCACAGGACATTCAGGCGACGCTACTGGAACTGACCGCGCAAACCATCAGCCAGGCTGTAGCCAGGAGCGCGGCAACAACGAAAAGCGTGTTTATATGTGGTGGCGGAGCGAGGAATCAGTTCTTGCTGGAGCGGCTCGAATCACTTCTCGATCCGCTACCATTAGCGACTACGACACAGCTTGGAGTTGATCCTGACTGGATGGAGGCAATTGCGTTCGCCTGGTTGGCGTGGCGCTGCCTGGAGAGGCAACCTGGCAATCAGCCTGAAGTCACAGGCGCTTGCGGAGCAAGGATACTGGGCGCCCACTACCCCGCCTGAATCTCAGAAAGTTAGATGGAGAAGGAGGAACCGCAGCCGCAAGTGGTCGCCGCATTGGGGTTGTTGATAACGAATCGAGACCCCTCAAGACCTTCCTGGTAATCCACCTCGGACCCCACCAGATACTGAAAGCTCATGGGATCCACAACCAGCTTTACCCCTTCGCGCTCGACAATGGTGTCATCTTCGGCCAGCTCATCATCAAAGGTAAATCCATACTGGAAGCCGGAGCAGCCGCCACCGGTGACGAATACTCGCAGACTCAGACGCTCGTTACCTTCCTCGTCGATCAATGACTTGGCCTTGGAAACAGCAGTGTCGGTAAACAACAAAGGGGAAGGGGTAAAAACTTCAGCAGTCGACATAAGACCTCCAGCGACAGGTGCCACAGCACATCAGGTTATGCATTATCCTTTTCCCGACTCTTTTGGTCAACTATTCATCCTGGCGAGTCCGGTCGGCAATCTGGGCTATCGGAGTTACCGAGGCTGTTTCATTCAAATGATTAAGCGTACCGCTGATCTGGGCCCCCATGACCATCTCGATGAACCGGTAATACAGGTTGCCGTTTATGCGCGCCTTGGCATCAAGCTCCAGATGCTCGTGAGCATGCACATCACCAATGACTTCGCCGTTAATCAACACGTTTGGCGCAGTGATCACTCCTTGCACCCGCCCATGCTCGCTCACCCGCACCAGCCCCTGCTCCGCATTGATGTTGCCAATGATACGGCCGTCTACCTGCAGAATCCCGGAAAAGCTGATATCGCCGTTGATTTCCGCTTCCTGTGCGACGATGGTGGTTTTACCACCAAACTTACCGATGTCCATCTTCTTGTGCTTATCTGCTCCCCACATCAGGGTACTCCTGTAGCTGTCCACTCGAATGACCGCTCGACAAGAGTCGAGCCGTTCTGAAGCGCCTGCAATTCGATACGTTTTGGCTCGAAGCCTTCTGGCAAACGCAGCTCCGATCCAGCTCCAGGACCGGGCACCACCTGAAAATAGCGAAAATTCAGGGCAATACCCTCCGCGTCATCTGCTTCGGTCATATCCGCCAACGGCAGACTGACCATTTCACCATCTTTAAGCCCATGAATCTGCATGAGCAAGCGGGCCTGGAGGATCTCTTCCTCATCACCAACCCTGCTCACCATGACCTTGTACCGGAACCTGTCCGGATCTTCAGTAGGCAGTAACTCGAATGCCTGGATGCGTACACCCGGCGAAGCGGCGGTAGGCTCCAGTACACCTTGGTACTGGGCGAGGTCCTGCTGCAGATGAAAGAGCTGTTGCTCCAGCTCCTGAACCATCCCGCGGTTCTCCGTCACCGACTCGACAGCCACCAGCAAATCAACTTCAAGCTCCTGCGCCCGTTCACGGGTCGCGGTCAATTCAGACACGAGCTCCTCACGCTGTACACGCAACCGGTCACGCTCAAGCAGGACGTCCGCCTGGGAGCGCAGACCGGCCTGCCACGCCTGCCAGGCACTAAGCGGAATCGCCAGCACCAGGGCCAGCACCCCTATCACCTTCAATGCACTGATCAGTTTCGAGTTGCGCGGCATCAGCACGATACTGTGATCGCGCAATGGCCTGCGTCGCTTGAACCCGGTCATCAGGGCATGAGCGCCGGATGGGAGAGTCCTGTTTTCTCATCGAGTCCGAAGGCAATGTTCATGTTCTGCACCGCCTGCCCCGAGGCGCCTTTCACCAGGTTGTCGATAACCGACAAAATGACTACCTGATCACCGGACTGGGGCCGATGGACTGCCAATCGGCAGATATTGGCACCTCGAACACTGCGCGTTTCCGGATGGCTTCCGGCAGGCATCACATCAACGAAGGGCTCACTTTCATAGCGCTTCTCAAACAGCGCCTGCAGATCAATCGAATGATCTTTTACGGACACGTGCAGGGTAGCGTGTATCCCCCTGATCATCGGCGTGAGATGGGGCACAAAGGTCAGACCCACAGGGCCTCCGGCTGCAGCCTGCAAGCCTTGGCGAATCTCTGGCAGGTGGCGGTGACCCGCGACGCCGTACGCCTTCATGCTCTCCGTGGATTCACAAAAAAGCGAGCCGACGCTGGCCCCACGGCCAGCGCCACTGACGCCGGATTTGCAGTCGGCAATAATACGCTCGTTATCAGCAAGTCCTGCCTCGAGCAACGGCAGCAGCCCCAGTTGTACTGCGGTCGGGTAGCAGCCCGGCACTGCTATCAATCGGGCACTTCGTACAGCGTCTCGATTGACTTCGGGCAGGCCGTAAACAGCCTGGTCGAGTAATTCGGGAGCACCGTGTGGCTGGCCATACCATTGGCTCCACTCGGCAGCATCACGCAGGCGGAAATCAGCTGATAGATCAATGATCCGCGTGCCTGCTGCCAGCAACTCCGCCGCCATGGCGTGGGCCACGCCGTGGGGGGTGGCAAAGAAGACCACATCGCAGCGTCCCAATGACTCATTGTCCGGCACACTGAAACACAGCTTGTCGTAGTGCCCGCGCAGGTTGGGATACATATCCACCACGCGCACACCGGTTTCCGATCGGGAAGTAATCACCTCGACATGAGCCTGGGGATGCTGGGCCAGGAGCCTGAGCAGCTCCACACCTGTATAGCCGGTTCCACCTACTATGCCGATCTTGATCATCTTTACTTCCTGAATCGTTTGAACATGATTGATAACCCCCTATCATAAAAGCGCTGGCGCAAATTACCAGCACTCACTGCCTCACTCAGAGGCACCTTGATCATTCAAGAGGACTGCAGTGTGTATCTGTGGATCAAAGCCTTTCATATCATTGCCGTCGTGACCTGGTTCGCCGGCCTCTTCTATTTACCGCGCCTGTTCGTCTATCACGCCCAGAGCGAAGACGGGGTCAGCAAGGAACGCTTCAAGATCATGGAGCGCAAGCTGTATCGCGGCATCATGGTGCCTTCCATGATCGTGACTATCGCACTGGGGATCTGGCTGGTGGTGCTCGCTCCGGCGTGGCTCAGTCAGGGCTGGCTGCATGCCAAATTGACCCTGGTTGTTGCGCTGCTGATCTATCATTTCACCTGCGCCGCGATGCTCAAGCAGTTTGCTACCGATCGCAACACACGCTCCCATGTGTTTTACCGGTGGTTCAACGAGGCTCCGGTACTGGTCCTGGTCCTAGTGGTCATTCTGGTGGTGGTCAAGCCCTTCTAACCTGCCATCACTGCACGGTCTCTACCCCACGCCCGCAAAGCCTGCAAGCGTTCTGCCATGACTACCGAGAGGGGCGATGTCTGCGACATCGCACCCTGCAAGTGAGCATCGGTGACGCTCTGCCCGCGTGCCGAAGCAGCGTATACCGCTGCAACAACGGCTTGCTCGATCTCTGCCCCGGAAAAACCGTCACATGCCAGTGACAGCGCGGGCACATCAAAACCCTCGATACTCAGGCCGCGTTTCTGCAAATGGATACGCAAAATGTCTTCTCGGACGCTGCTGTCTGGCAGATCAATGAAGAACAGCTCATCCAGACGCCCCTTGCGAATCAATTCCGGCGGAAGCTGGCTCACGTCATTGGCTGTAGCCACGAGAAATACCCGGGTATTGCGTTCCGACATCCAGGTCAGCAGGGTCCCCAGCAATCGGCGGGATACGCCCTGGTCGCCACTGTCAGGCGCCAGACCTTTTTCGATCTCGTCAATCCAGAGCACGCAAGGCTCCATGCAGTCAGCCATTTGCAATGCTTCACGCAGATTCTTCTCGGTTTCGCCTATGTACTTGTTGTACAGCGCAGCGAAATCCAGACGTAACAGCGGCAGCCCCCAAACGCCGGCAACCGCCTTTGCAGCAAGACTCTTGCCCGCCCCCTGCACTCCGACCAGCATCACGCCCCTCGGTGCATCTTCTATCTGTCCGGCGCCAAGGAATGCAGCCTGGCGCTCCATCAGCCAGCGCTTGAAGTGATGCAAGCCGCCCACCTCGGCGAAATGGGCGGTATTCTGCTCGAAGCTCAATACGCCCTGCATATCCAGCAGGCTGAATTTGGCCTTGTTCAACGCCGGCACATCCTCCTGAGTAATGGCGCCGTCATCAGCAATCAGTTTGCGAGCCAATCGCCGCGCCTCCTCATGGGTAGTGCCGCGCAGATTGCGCACTACCTGCTCAAGCGTGCGGCTGTCGGTACGTACCTTGAGACCCTTGTTTTGTTCCGTCCAAACTGCTGCCTCCTCGCGGATGATGGCGGACAACTGCTCATCAGAGGGCATGCTCAGCTCCACGCGAGCCGCCAGCCTGCTCAACTCCGGTGCCAGCTTGATCTGGTGACTGACCAACATGATGGTCGGAGCATGCGGGTCTGCATTCATTGCGACGAGCTTGAGCAGCCGCACAACTTTGGGGTTCTCGAGAAACGGGTGCAGGTCGCAGAACACGTAGATGGATTGCTGGCTGTCCCTGCGCACGCATTGCAATGCCTTCTCGGGATCACAGGTGTCTGCATCCTCGATTTCTTCGCCAAAACCAAGGCGTTGCAGACCGTCAACATGGTCCCAGGTAAACCAGGTACGCGCCCGCTTCACCGCTAACGCCGCCATGGTTTCCAGCACGCGCTGCTCTTCCCAGCTTTCAGTGATGATCAGCTTGACGCGGCTGTCGAGCAGCAGACCCAGATCATGGATATCGTTTTTCACTGGCGAATCCTTTTGCAGCACTTCGATGTGATGCCATTCTAGCGCCAGATGGTTACACTGGAAGCACTTTAAAGACCAGCCAAGGAGTAGCGCATGGACTGTCTGTTCTGCAAGATCGTTGAGGGCAAGATCCCTGCCAGCAAGATTTACGAGGATGATCAGGTCATCGCCTTCAATGACATCAACCCCCAGGCGCCTGTGCATTTTCTGGTTATTCCCAAACGACACATCGCCTGCATCAGCGACTTGACCACAGACGACCGGGCACTGGTTGGCCATATGATTTTCATTGCCCAACAGGTAGCTGCCGAACAGGGTTGCGACAATGGTTTTCGGACTGTATTCAATTGCAACCAGGATGGTGGTCAAACGGTCTACCACATTCATCTGCACGTGCTGGGCAAGCGCCAGATGACCTGGCCTCCAGGTTGATCCAGTGCAGTCTGGCACCTCTGTGGCGCCCGTTACCCATTTCCTGCCCAGGAGCAATCCAATGAATACACCCCGTCGATACAGCACCCTGGATCGCTTGCTCACCCAGGCTGACCAGTCACTGCGGACGTTGGTGCCGGGCGCAGCCCAGGCAAACAGGCCTTCACCGTCGCAACACATGCCCAACGTGCCGATGGACGAACATGAACGTCAGCACATAGCCGGCCTGATGCGCATCAACCATACTGGCGAAGTCTGCGCCCAGGCGCTGTACCAGGGGCAGGCATTGACAGCCAAACTCCCCGATGTGCGGGCCAAAATGGAACATGCGGCGGCCGAGGAGATTGACCACCTGGCCTGGTGCGAACAACGGTTGCGCGAGTTGAAAAGTCAGCCGAGCTTGCTGAACCCGTTGTTTTACGGCCTGTCCTTCGGCATGGGTGCCGCGGCAGGGCTGATCAGTGATCGCATAAGCCTGGGCTTTGTGGCCGCAACCGAACAGCTGGTCGAACGGCATCTCGATGACCACCTGGCCCAGTTGCCAGAGGAAGACATAAAATCGCGGGCCATTCTCGAGCAGATGCGCATCGACGAGATCGAGCACGGGGCCCAGGCGCTCGAAGCCGGCGGCATGATCTTTCCCGAACCAGTGAAGGCCGCAATGACCCTGCTTTCGGGCTTCATGACCAAGGCAACCTATAAAATCTGAAATGCTGCGCAATGGGGCCCGTTGAAAGCGGGCCCGATGGTCAGTCTATTTCCACGATTTCATAGCCATGGGTGATCTCCACCCCTGCCCGACCAAGCATGATCGACGCCGAGCAGTATTTCTCCGCAGACAGCTCCACCGCGCGCTTCACCTGGGCTTCCTTCAACTGTTTGCCAGTCACTACAAAATGAACGTGGATACGCGTGAAGACCTTGGGCTCGGTCTCTGCGCGTTCGGCATCGAGTGACACCTGTACGTCGCGGATATCCTGGCGTGATTTTTTCAAAATACTCACCACATCATAACTGGCGCACCCGCCCAGACCGATCAGCACCGTCTCCATTGGACGCACACCCATGTTCCGCCCACCCGCATCCGGTGGGCCATCCATCACGATCGTGTGGCCGCTACCGGACTCACCGAGAAACATGGCACCGTCCACCCACTTGATTTGCGCTTTCATCTACATCTCCGGCAGGTCAGTCTGAGGCCGTGCAGAATAGCACAGGCTCAGACTGCGAAGACCTGGACTGGTCATCATCGCAAAAATTGGACATAATCAAGTTTGGTCTCGATTTGAGGCGCCCACGATTGCTCCGGCAACATCGAACTGCTCGACAGGATAACTACATGGTCGTAAACGCCCTGACGCCCCGCATCAAGAACCTCGACAGCTATCTGGCACATTGTCATTTGCGCACTTTCAACGCCCGCAGCACCATCCTTCACGCGGGAGATCATTCCGACAGCCTGTTCTATATCCTCAAGGGCAGCGTCACCATTCTTATCGAGGATGAGCAGGGTCGGGAAATGATAATTGCCTACCTGAACCAGGGCGATTTCTTTGGTGAAATGGGACTCTTCGATGATGTCACGCCGCAGCAAGATCGCAGCGCCTGCGTGCGAGCCAAAAGCGAGTGCGAAGTGGCCGAGGTCAGCTATACCAAGTTTCGCGAGCTGAGCCAGCAGGATCCGGATCTGTTCTATGCGGTAGGTCGGCAGATGGCGGAACGCCTGCGCAACACGACTCGCAAGGTAGGGGATCTGGCCTTTCTTGACGTGACCGGCCGGGTTGCCCGCACATTGCTTGACCTGTGCCGCCAACCGGACGCCATGACGCACCCTGACGGCATGCAGATAAAGGTTACCCGCCAGGAACTGGGGCGGATTGTCGGTTGCTCGCGGGAAATGGTCGGCCGAGTGCTCAAGACACTTGAGGAACAGGGCCTGATCAACGTGAAAGGCAAGACGATGGTGGTTTTTAACACGCGCTGAGACACTGCAGGCCCGAACCGGCTGAGGTACAATTGTCGCCTAATTCCAATTTCGGCGAGGCGACTATGGGCTTGAACAATCAGTGGATGCAGCGTGATCTGTCAGTGCTCTGGCACCCATGCACCCAGATGAAAGATCATGAGCACATGCCGGTCATTCCGATTCAGCGTGGCGAGGGCGTATGGCTTCACGACTTCGAAGGCAATCGCTATCTCGATGCAGTCAGCTCCTGGTGGGTCAATATTTTCGGCCATGCCAACCCGCATATCAATCAACGGATAAAGGATCAGCTCGACAGCCTGGAGCATGTGATTCTCGCCGGCTTCAGCCATCAACCCATCATCGAACTGTCCGAACGCCTGGTGGATATCACGCCAGCACCGCTGACCCGTTGCTTTTACGCTGACAACGGTTCCTCCTGTATCGAGGTCGCCCTGAAGATGAGCTTTCACTATTGGCTCAATACCGGGAAACCTCGGAAGAAACGCTTTATTACCCTCTCCAACAGCTATCACGGCGAAACCCTGGCAGCCCTGGCTGTGGGCGATGTAGCGTTGTACAAGGAAACCTATCAGCCCCTTCTGATGGAGGTAATTACCGTCCCGTCGCCAGACTGCTACGACCGTGAAGAAGGCGCCAGCTGGGAGGAACACAGCCGCAAGATGTTCGAGCATATGGAACGCGCGCTGGAAGAAAACCACGAAGAAGTTGCCGCGGTTATCATAGAGCCGCTTATCCAGTGTGCCGGCGGGATGCGCATGTACCACCCGGTGTATCTGAAGCTCCTGCGGGAGGCCTGTGACCGCTATGACGTGCACCTTATCCACGACGAAATTGCTGTCGGTTTTGGTCGTACCGGGAGCTTGTTTGCCTGCGAACAGGCTGACATCAGCCCTGACTTTCTCTGTCTGTCCAAGGCCCTTACTGCTGGCTACCTGCCAATGGCCGTGTGCATGACTACTGACAAAATGTATGAGGCCTTCTACGACGACTACGTAACCATGCGCGCGTTCCTGCATTCGCACAGTTACACCGGCAACCCGCTCGCCTGCGCTGCAGCACTGGCGACACTGGATCTGTTCGAACAGAACAATGTGATCGAGGCCAACAAGTCGCTCGCGGCGCATATGACCCGCGCCACCGCCCATTTCGCGGATCATCCGCATGTAGCGGAAGTGCGCCAGACGGGAATGGTGCTGGCTATCGAGATGGTGCAAAACAAGGCAAACCGAACGCCGTATCCCTGGCAAGAGCGTCGCGGCATCCGCGTGTATGAGCACGCCCTCAAGCATGAAGCACTACTGCGTCCGCTGGGCAGCGTGGTGTACTTCATGCCACCCTACGTGATCACACCTGACCAGATCGATCACCTGGCCAGTGTCGCCTATGAAGGCATCCAGCTGGCCACACGGGACTGATAATGCGGGTCTCACGCTTTCACCTTGATGCGCCCATGGACGCCGGCGAGCACCAGCTCGACGGTGACCTGGCACATTACATCGGCCGGGTACTGCGTCTGGCGCCCGGCGCCGCTATTCAGGTGTTCAACGGTTCCGGACAGGAGTGGCCAGGCGAGGTTATCGAGGTAGCCAAAAAGCAGGTTACCGTACGCCTGGATCCAGCAATACCGGGCCTACCGGAGTCTGCGTTGAAGGTCCACCTGGGCCAGGCAATGTCCCGCGGTGAACGGATGGACTGGGCGATTCAGAAAGCCGTTGAGCTGGGAGCGAATCAGATAACACCGCTCTTTACGGAGCGCTGCGAAGTAAAACTGCAGGGTGAGCGGGCCGACAAGCGGCAGGCACACTGGCAGCAGATTGCGGTCAGCGCTTGTGAGCAATGCGGGCGCAGCGTGGTACCAAAAGTGCACCCGCCGACCTCTCTGGACGTCTGGCTCGATGACCTTCAGGCGGACCTCAAACTGGTATTGCACCACCGCACCGAGCAAAGCCTTGAAAGCCTGCAACGCCCAGACGAACTCGCCCTGCTGATTGGCCCCGAAGGCGGTCTGAGCCGCGAGGAAATCGAGCGCGCACAGAAAAGCGGCTTCAAACCCGCCCGTTTTGGCCCGCGTGTGTTGCGCACCGAGACGGCGCCGGTCACAGCGCTCACGCTTGCCCAGTACCTGTGGGGCGACATCTAGGCATTGTTCGCTGGTTCTGTGCTGCGGATCAACGACTCAGCATCAGGTTCATATCCGCTACGCTCAATGGATGCGACAGCAGAAAGCCTTGCCCGAATCGGCAATTCTCGGCGAGCAGAAAATCCACCTGCTCGAGTGTTTCTATTCCCTCGGCCACCACGTCCAGCCCCAGGGTAGCACTCAGGCTGATGATCGCTCGGCAGATGGCTTGCTGGGTGGGATTGTCGTGGGCCTCGACCAGAAAGCTGCGATCAAGCTTGATGATGTGAATCGGAAAGCGGTTCAGATAACCCAGGGAGCAGAAACCCGTACCAAAATCATCAAGGGCTATCCGCACGCCCATGGCCGCCAGTTCTCGCAGACTGGACACACTATGACCCTCGGCATCCACCAGCAGGCTCTCGGTGATTTCCAGCACCAGAGATGTTGATGGCAACCCCGTAAGGTCCAGAATTTCCCGGACCCTGAGGCTGAAGTCTGCTTCCCTGAGCTGCAAACCCGAGAGGTTCACCGAACAACGCAGGTGCGGCGCTCCATTGTTCTGCCAGTGCACGGTTTGCTGACACGCCTGCTCAAGTACCCAGTAACCCACAGGAATAATCTCGCCGGACTCCTCAAGCACGGGAATAAAGCTGACCGGTGAAACAGGCTCGCCATCATGGCACCAGCGTAACAGGGCCTCCACAGCCACCGGCGGACAGCCACCGGGCGACAACAGATCCAGCACAGGCTGATAGACCAGACTGAACTCATTACCCTGCAGTGCTTGCAGCGCATCCGTCTCCAGGCGCAAACGATTGCGGACCTCGTCCTGCATACTCTGATCGAACAGATGATAACGAGCCTTGCCGGTTTCCTTGGCGCGATATAGCGCAAGATCAGCCGCCTGCAGGGCATGCTCGGGACTCTGCTCAGGACCTAGCACGGTAATGCCAATACTGGCGCTGACCACCAGATAGCGGTCGCCAAAACGCAGCGGCTCACGGAGCGAGGTCAGTATTTTGCGGGCAATAACTTCGGCATCCCCTGGCACAGCCAGATCATCCAGAAGCACGACAAACTCGTCACCACCGAAACGGGCAAGACGGTCTCCTGTGCGTACACAGTCCTGCAATCTTTTTGCTACGTGCCTGAGCACCTTGTCGCCAGCGGCATGACCGAGGCTATCATTGATTAGTTTGAAGCGATCCAGATCAATGAACAGGAGTGCCGCATAGCGAGCCCCAGGACGACCCTGTCGCAACAACAGCTCCTCAAGATAACTGTTGAAGCGCCTTCGATTGAGCAGACCAGTCAACTGGTCGTGCTTGGCAGCATGTTCGAGTTGCTTCTGGTTGCGGCGTTGCCGACTGATATCCGTTTGCGAGCCGGCCAGACGTCGCCGGCCCTGGTGGTCACTCTCGACCACCCCTCTGACCAGGACCCAGCGCAAGCCATCCCTTGCCGTTCGTATACGGTATTCGCAATAAAGTGAAGGTGTACCACCCTCAAGGTGAGTGTCGATTGCCTGGCGCAGCCCATCCAGATCATCCCCATGAACCAGGTCAAACCACCCCGCTGACTGTTGACCTATAGCCGCTACCGTAAAGCCGAGCATGCCGGCCCACCAGTCAGACACATACAGCCTGTCGGTCTCCAGATCCCACTCCCAGATACCATCATTGGCACCTCGCAGGGCGTGACTGAATCGGCTTTCGCTGGCGGCCAAGGCCCTGGTTGTTGCCGCCAGATAGGCTTCGGCTGCAAGAGTGATATCGAAAAAAACGATTTTCAACAGACTCTGAAAGGATTCCAGCGCCCAACGACCATCAGCTCTGTCAGCAGCTACCATTCCCTCCAGCATCTCGCTCAGACAAAACCTGTAACTGCCAAGATACCATTGCAGATCAACACCCAGCTGTTCGTGCACCTGGCCGATCAGTGAGCGATCTTTCAGATAATCCCCATCGATCCTGCCGCGAAACAGCTGCTGGTAATACTCCTGCTGTCGCTCCTTCAAACGAGTCACTGTTGCCTCGTCTCGGAGTATGCCGGCAGGCACAGCGAACTGCCCCAGATGTCCATACAGCTTCAGAACCGCATTTTCAATCAATGTTCCAGCGCTGTTCTGCCACCCATTGAGGCGCACCTGATCTTCCTGAGACCATTGAATAAACCTCAGACGCTCGGCAAGGTCCGCAGCATCTATCTCCGGCGGTGACGCGTTTTTTTGTTTTGAATGCATGGCAACGACTCCCATGTCCCTGCATGTCTGCACCGGTCGCCAGGTATCCATGACTGGCAGACCGGAGCTATATTCAGGAGAATGCTAGCAAGATAGTGGCAGTCGCCTATTGACTCAGCTCAAGCAAAACGTCAGCCGGTTACAGCTGAACTGGTCGCTATACCCGGCGGCAGGTGACCTGTTATAAACAGCTGTTAACCAACCTCCACGCAGGAATCCGGCGCCCATGGGCAACGACCAGAACCAGATGATCCAGAGACTCAACAGCGAGTGCTTCTGCATCAGTCTCGATCAGCAGGCACTGCGCTATGCGCTGGCCAGCGAAACCCGAACGCCAGACCTCTTCGAGCTTCTGCAGGAACGTTGTCCGACAATCTTTGCCGCGCAGCCGGTGTTTGTCTCGCCGGCTCACATGGCGCGCATGCAGGAGCTGATCGCCGCAATCGAATCGGTTATCGCTCTCCCAGCCTACCGTGAGGAAATAGACGCGCAGGCCCCGGCGAAAAGCAGGCATGCTTCCGGCGCTCGGGGAGTGTTCATGGGTTACGACTTTCACGTGGCACAGGACAGCTTTGGTCTGATCGAGATAAACACCAATGCCGGCGGAGCGATGCTTAACGCCCTGATGGCTCGGGCCCAGAGAGCCTGCTGTCCGGAGGTAGCCGGGCTGATACCTCCGCCTGCGTTGGCAGACCAGTTCGAGACAGACATAGTCGCCATGTTTCAACGCGAATGGGCCCTGGCCGGTAAAAAGAGCCGACTGGCGACGATTGCAATTGTGGATGCAGATCCGCAGAGCCAGTATCTCTACCCCGAATTCTTGCTGTTCAAACACCTATTCGAACGCAATGGCATCAAGACAGTCATTACCGATCCGGGCGAACTTGAGTTACGCGCAGGCCAATTGTGGCATGCTGGCCTGCCAATTGATCTGGTTTACAACAGATTGACGGACTTTCTGCTGGAGTCCCCCAGCCACGCACACTTGCGCGAGGCCTATCTGTCGGATGCCGCATTGCTGACCCCAGACCCCCAGGCCCATGCGCTCTACGCCGACAAGCGCAACCTGATCCTGCTCAGCGACGAGGAACACCTGAAGCGCCTGGGCGTGCCTGAGCAAACCCGGAAAATCCTGCTGGCCGGCATTCCACACACTCAGCATGTTCACCGTGACAAGGAAGACCTGCTCTGGGCGCAACGCAAGCAACTTTTCTTCAAGCCTGCAGCCGGCTACGGCAGCCGCGCGGCCTATCGAGGTGACAAGCTGACCCGGCGGGTCTGGGAGGAAATTCTCGCCGGCGACTACGTGGCGCAGGCTCTGATCACCCCCGGCGAGCGCATGCTGAGTGACAGCGAATCGCAACAGACACTGAAATTCGACCTGCGTAACTACGTGTATGCTGGCCAGGTGCAATGGGTGGCTGCCCGTCTTTATCAGGGCCAGACCACCAACTTCCGCACACCCGGCGGCGGTTTCGCCCCGGTCTATCCAGGCCCTGAGAGCGGCGGCGAGTTTGGTTGAGTCGAGCGTCGGCGCATCAACAGGTAGACCGCAGGCAGCACGAACAGCGACAACAGCGGCGCCGTGATCATACCGCCGACCATCGGCGCAGCAATCCGGCGCATTATTTCACTGCCCGTACCGCTACCCAGCAGAATCGGCATCAGGCCGGCAATAATCACCGCCACGGTCATGGCCTTGGGCCTGACTCGCTGTACTGCCCCCTCGCGAATCGCATCGATCAGCGAACCTTCGTCATTAAGTCCGGCATTGAGACGCTCCTTTCGCGCATTGGTCAGATACAGCAGCATGATCACCCCGAATTCGGCTGCAACACCCGCCAATGCAATAAAACCGACACCGGTGGCGATAGACAGGTTGAAGTCCAGCCAATAGAGAAACCAGACCCCACCGGTAAGTGCGAAGGGTAATGTCGCCATGATCAGCAAGGCTTCATCGAAACGGCGGAAGATCAGATACAAGAGCACAAATATGATCAGCAGCGTCGCAGGCACCACCAGCTTCAGCTTGGCGTTGGCGCGCTCCATGAATTCGAACTGGCCGGAATAACTGATACTCATCCCGGATGTCAGCTCCACCTCGTCACTGATCCGAGCCTTCAGATCTGCGACCACCGCGGCCATATCACGATCACGCACGTCCACATAGACCCAGCCTGTCAGGCGCGCGTTCTCGCTCTTGAGCATAGGCGGCCCATCCGTGATAGCAATATCCGCCACCGTGCCCAGGGTGATCTGATCTCCCCTGGGCGTATAAATGGGTAGCCGTTGCAGATCGCCCAGAGAGTCACGCCATTCACGGGGGTAACGCAGGCTGATGGGGTAGCGCGCCAGACCCTCGACGGTTTCACCCACATTCATCCCACCTACCGCACCGGCCACAATGGCCTGGACATCGGCGATATTCAGTCCGTAGCGCGCTGCCGCAGTGCGGTCGATGTCGATATCGATATAGCGCCCGCCAGTCAGCCTTTCAGCGATTGCCGAGCTGACACCCGGAATCTCCTTGGCAATCTTTTCGACAGCCTGGGCAGCGCGATCGATCTGCGCCAGCTCGGAGCCATATACCTTGACCCCGATCGGGCTTTTGATCCCCGTTGCCAGCATATCGATACGGTTACGGATCGGCGGAATCCACAGGTTGGCCAGACCCGGAACCTGTACCGCCCGGTCCAGCTCTTCGACCAGCTTCTCTGGCGTCATTCCTTCGCGCCACTGGTCGCGCGGCTTGAACTGGATAGTCGTCTCGAACATGGTCAGTGGCGCGGGATCGGTGGCGGTATCTGCACGCCCGGCCTTGCCGAATACGCGGGCGACCTCAGGCACGGACTTGATCATCCGGTCGGTGCGCTGCAGCAGTTCTGCAGCCTTTTGCGGCGACAGTCCTGGTAGCGCCGTAGGCATATAGAGCAGATCGCCCTCATCCAGCGGCGGCAGGAACTCACCACCCAGTTGGCTGACAGGCCAAAGTCCGCTGAGAAAGATCACTACAGCAAGGGCGATCGTCGCTTTCGGCCAGCGCAGTACCGCATCCAGCGCCGGCTGATAAACCCTGATCAGCCCTCGACTGATCGGATTGCGCTCTTCTGCCGGAATTTTGCCGCGGATCCAGTACCCCATCAGTACAGGTACCAGGGTTATTGCCAGACCCGCAGCCGCCGCCATGGCGTAGGTCTTGGTAAATGCCAACGGACCAAACAGTCGGCCTTCCTGGGCCTCCAGGGTGAATACCGGAATGAACGATAGCGTAATGATCAAAAGACTGAAAAACAGCGCAGGACCCACTTCTACAGCCGCATCCGTTATTACTTTCCAGTGCGCATCGCCCTTGAGCTCCTTGTCGGGATTGCGCTTATGCCAGGCCTCGATATGCTTGTGCGCGTTCTCGATCATGACAATGGCCGCATCCACCATCGCGCCAATCGCGATTGCGATTCCCCCAAGGGACATGATGTTGGCGTTGACGCCCTGGCGCTGCATGATGATGAACGCGATCAGAATACCTACCGGTAGCGAAACGATTGCCACCAGCGAGGAACGCAAGTGCCAGAGGAACAGCACGCATACCAGCGCCACCACAATGAATTCCTCTACCAGCTTGTAGCTCAGATTCCTTACGGCACTGTCGATCAGCTCACTGCGATCGTAGGTGGTAACAATCTCGACACCCTCGGGCAGGCCCTTCTTCAGCTCCTCCAGCCGAGTCTTCACCGCCGCAATGGTCTCCCGGGCATTCTTGCCGCTACGCAGGATGACGACTCCGCCGACGACCTCTCCCTCTCCATCGAGCTCGGCAATGCCACGACGCATTTCCGGCCCTAGGCGAATATCCGCCACATCGCCCAGAGTGATTGGTGCTCCGCTGCTACCCAGGCGCAACGGAATACTGCGGAAATCGGCAATCGACTGCAGATAGCCGGAGGCCCGCACCATGAACTCGCTTTCGGCCAGTTCCAGCACGCTACCGCCGGTTTCCCGGTTGGCATCATCAATGGCCCGGGCAATCTGCTGCTGGGTGACTTGCTGACTGGCCATACGCACCGGATCAAGCACAACCTGATACTGTTTGACCATTCCGCCGATCGGCGCTACCTCGGCCACGTTTGGCAGCGTTTTCAGCTCGTAACGCAAAAACCAGTCCTGCAATGAGCGCAGCTGCGCCAGGTCATGCTGGCCGGTGCGGTCGACCAGTGCGTACTGGAAAATCCAGCCGACGCCGGTGGCATCCGGCCCCAATGCCGGCTCAGCGCCAGCGGGCAGGCTGCTCTGCACCTGGCTGAGATACTCCAGCACACGGGAGCGCGCCCAGTACAGGTCCGTAGCGTCCTCGAACAACACGTAAACATAGCTATCACCGAAGAACGAATAACCGCGCACGGTCTTCGCCCCCGGCACCGAGAGCATGGTCGTGGCCAGCGGGTAGGTCACCTGATTCTCGACGATCTGCGGCGCCTGACCGGCATAGGGTGTGCGGATAATGACCTGGACATCGGACAGGTCCGGCAACGCATCAATCGGGGTGTTCTGTACCGACCAGGTGCCCCAGGCAATTGCAAACAGGGTCGCCAACAGCACCAGGAAACGATTGGCTACCGACCAGCGAATAGTCGCGGCAATCATGGCTGAGCCTCCACTTTCTCGATAGTCTCGATAGTCAGGCCTTCATCACTCTCACGCACACCGACCCGAACCCGATCATTTTCTTCCAGCCCCTTCAACAGTGCCGGATCTGCAAATGGAAAGCCCATGGTCATGCCGGGCATGTTCAATGTAGGGAAAGGTCCGTGATCAAGGAAAATCATATCCTCTTCAATGCCGACGATAGTGCCCTCTGAAGGATGCAGCACGGGCGCCTGTGGCATGGACATCGGCATGTCCACCGGGGCAGCAGTCAGACCACGCAAGCTGGCTTCGGAGTCCAGCAGAAACTGGCCGGAAGCAACTACCTGCTGCCCCTCTTGCAACCCTTCGAGCACAACCGTTTTATCTTCCGTCTCACGACCGATACGCACTTCCACCGGCCTGAATCTGCCGGCTTCCTCGGCAACCATGACCAGAGTGCGCCTGCCGGTACGAATCAGTGCCTCTGTTGGCACAAGCAGAGCCACGGCTTCCTGACGACTCAGGGTAACGTCGGCGGTCATGCCTGGCCGCAGTTGCTGCTTATCATTGTCGAGGACGATGCGCACCTGAACTGTCCGACTGTCGCGACTGGCCTGCGGCAGCACCGCCTCGATAGTGCCGTCGAGCGACTCACCGGGAAACGCCGGTAATCGCGCCAGCACTGTCTGTCCGGGCGCCAGACCGGCGATCTGAGCTTCGGGCACTTCGACAACCAGCCAGACCGTATCTATGCCATTGATTCGCGCCAGCGTGGCACCAGCCGCTATTGTCATGCCCTGCTGCACCTCAAGATCGAGCAGCACACCATCAATAGGGCTCCTCAGAGTCCACAGCGTTTGTGCACGTCCGCTGCGCTCAAGTTGGCGAATCAGCGTGTCCGGCATGCCGGCCAGACGCATCCGTTGACGCGCAGCCGCCAGTAGCTCCGGCTCTCCGAGACCGCGTAACGACAGATACTCTTCCTGTACCGCAGACCATTGGGGTACCAGCAAATCAGCCAGCGGCGCACCCTGGGCGACCTGATCCTGCTCAGCCAATGCATACACCCGCTCGACAAAGCCCGCGCTGCGTGCCTGAACCACGGCCAGATTGCGCTGATTGAACGTCAGCTGCCCCGTTGCCTCGATGGTTATGCTGACCGGCCCGCGGCTGACAGCCGCCAGTCGCATGCCCAGATTCTGCACAATACCGGGGTCGATCCGCATGACCGTCCCGTCACTGCCGGCGTCATTGTCCGCATAGCGGGGCACCAGGTCCATGTCCATGAACGGTGACGGACCGGGCTTTTCGAAACGTTGCTGGGGATACATCGGGTCGTACCAGTAAAGCACCTCACGGTCTTCTTCGGCTGGTTGGGCCAGGGCGGGAGCAAGCGTGAGCAAGCAAGACGCTGCCAATAGAACAAACATCTTTGCGAATAGGTTTTTCATTGGTGGTCAGCTCCAAAGGCGAAATACAGGCGGGCGTTGCTCAGGGAGCGGTCCCGTGCCAGGTCGATATGGCGCAGGCGGGCATCAATCAGTTGCTCACGGGCATCGATCACGGTGTTCAGCGCGCCCCTGCCAGAACGATAATCCGCCATGGCCAGCCGGACCTTTTCCTCCGCCAAAGGCAGGAGCGTGTCTTCTGACCGGTTCAAGGTCCGGTCAAGTCTCTGATATTCGGCAAGTGCGTCGGTTAACTCGAGCTGGTAGGTGCGCGCAATCGATTGCCGCTGGGCCTCCACCCTGGCAAGGCTGGCGCGCTCAGCCTCGATCAGCGGATCCTGTCTGGAACCGGCAAAAACGGGCAGATCAAAGGTCACACTGAGATTGACCATATCGCCGAACTCCCGCCCCCTTCTCAGATAGTCGACGCCCCAACTCCAGTCTGGCGTCTTCTCCGCGATAGCCCGGTCAATGTCCGCCTGAGCCTGACGCGACAGCGGATCGAACAGCTGAAGCTGAGGATGGCGTTGTAGACGATCATGGTACTCGTCAGCGTCCACCGGCCACTTGGGCCAGCCACCGCTCAGTGGCTGGCCGGCCTGCTCGCCTACCCACCGGCGCAACTGGGCTCGCGCCAGCGCTTGCTCGCGCACAAGCGCGTCTTCGCGGTCAGCCAGCATCGCCGCTTCCTGGCGGGGCGCCACGCTGTCGGCCGCCAGGCCCGCGCCGCCAGCCAGGCGGGCATCGACGGCCTTGGCAAAAAGTTGGTTTTGCGCATGGAGCTCAGCGAAAGCCGTCAGCTTGCGCTCAATGGCCAGAACCGCAATCCAGGCCTGGGCTGCACCCTGCTGCACTTCCAGACGCTCGACCGCCTGCTGCGCATCGGCAAGCATTATGCCCGCCTGCGCCAGCTCAACTCGGGCCCGGCGTTTGGCGCGGCTTGGCACTTCCTGCATGAGACCGATGCGCTGCATGGTCATGCGCTCTGCATCAAGGTCCCAGGCTGAGGGCCCCTCAACCGGAAGATTCTGCAGGCCCAGCCCCAACCGGGGATCTGGAAGTGCACCTGCGGGAATGGCAGCGCTGCGGGCAGCCTGACTGTTGGCTGCCTGCGCCGCAAGCGAGGGCGCTTCACGCTCGGCGATGCGCAGCGTCTGATCGAAGGTAAGTGCACCGGCAGGCACGGCCAGGCCGAGCGCCAGCGCAATGGCCGCCAGGCAGCGACTCAATCGCCTGAATAAAGTGGAAAACATGATATTGATTCCTGTTGCTGATGCCGCGCTGTCTGAACCAGACAGCCGCAAGCAGACACCGCCGATACGGGCGGGATTCAGATCATTCAGGAATCAGTGGCGCGGGGGGCGCCAGAAAGCAGTCGGATAGGTAGGACTGAAAGCCGGCTTGGCAAAAACCGGGGGCGCGTACTCTGGCAAAGCTGACGATGCCATCGCTGCTGCAGGAACGACGGCCCCACCCATGTGACATTCGCCACCCTGATCACATAACAGCTGCGCTGTCGCACTTATCCAGTTTTCTTCAGTGTCGGCACAATCACTGTGGGCCTGCGTACCAGGCATGTCAGACATATCCGCCATGTCTGCCATCTGATGCAGCTCAGACCCTGCGCCTTCCATGCATCGATCAACAGCCAACAGTGCTGCCGCCAGCGTATTGAACGACAGCAGCAGGGAACAGATGACGGCAGTGAGCGTGGTGCGCAGCAGTTTCACGGGGCAGGTGTCACTCGGCTTTCTCGATCTCGGTAACCAGCAACTTACCATTATCCTGCACAGCACGAAACCTCACCTTGTCACCCGCTTCAAGCTCTTCCAGCTGCTCAACCGGCATGACCTGGAACATCATGGTCATACCCGGCATCTGCAGGTTTTCAATCGGGCCATGGCTCAGGGTGACGCGTCCAGACTCCTGATCGATCTTGCGAATCTCCCCTTCGCTCAAGGCTCCGTCGTGCGTAGTTGCCTTGGCAACAGACAGACTCAGGCCGATCGCCAAGCTGCCGGTACAGAGGAGGGTCACGAGAAATTTTTTCATTGGTGTTACTCCTGTCAATTCTTCATCTGAGTGGATTCTGGTCGCAGGGAAACAGATTACAGATAACGCGTCGCCCAGGCGACCAGCACATTCGCCACATAAACCGCATCTTCACTGCGACTGAGCATATGGTCGGCATCATCAAGCGAGATAAAACTCTTGGGGTGCATTGCTGCCTGGTAAATCGCTGCAGCCTCGGATACATCAACCAGTTCATCGACTGGAGAATGGAAAACAATCAGCGCCTTGCGCAGGTTATTAATGTGATCAGCCGAATTCCATTTTTCCAGGTCATCGAGAAATTGGGCCTTGACCGTAAATGGCCGGCCAGCCAGGTCCACCCGGGCGTGCCCCTGACGGCGAATTTCTTCACGGTCATCGGCGAACAGATGCCGTACGTGTGTTGCCGTCGATGGCGCAGCAATGGTGGCGACAGCCTCTACGCAATCCATCTGCTGAGCGGCCGCCAGAACCGCTGCACCACCCAGGCTGTGACCGATCAGCAAGCGTGGGGCTCTATGGTGTTCTTGCAGCCAAGCAGAGGCGGCCAGCAGATCCTCTATATTGGAAGAAAAATTGGTGTTGGCAAACTCTCCATCGCTGCTCCCCAGGCCGGTAAAATCAAAGCGCAACACGGCGATGCCCTGGTCCACCAACTGCCGGGCAATTCGCGATGCCGCGGCGCTGTCCTTGCCGCAGGTAAAACAATGGGCAAACAGCGCCATGGCGACATACTCGCCAGTGTCAGGTATTTCCAGCAGGCCTGCCAGCGCATGGCCCTGGGCGCCAGGAAATTCAAATCGGGTTCGTTGCATGGGTTCTCCCTGTATTGCCTCCAGTTAAGCACGTCATGATTATGCGGGCGCGAGTTTGTGCGCTGCACTTCGTCTTTCCGCGCGAGCACACCGGTATACTGAGCCGTTCACTCTGAGAGCGGACTCGGTATGGATATATGGCATGTTGCGCTGATCATCGCCGGCGGTTTTGCAGGCGGAGTGATGAATGCTCTGGCAGGTGGAGGAACATTCTTCTCCTTCCCCGCGTTGCTGGCGGCAGGTATAGCGCCTGTCAGTGCCAATGCAACCAACGCGGTCGCACTGTGGCCGGCGAGCTTGTCAACCGCTTGGGCGCTACGCCGTGAACTGCGCATACTGCCGTTACACAGTTATCTTCTGCCCTTGGCTGGAGCAGCGCTCATCGGTGGCCTGGGTGGCGGGCTGCTGTTATTACTGACCAGCGATCAGCTGTTTTACCGGCTGATTCCCTGGTTGTTACTGCTCGCTACCTTGCTGTTTACCTTCAGCAAATCCCTGGCAAGGCTGGTCGCCAGCCAGCGAACTCGGGAAGAGTCCCCCCATCTGGGACCCGTTGGTTTCCTGAGCCAATTATTGGTGTCACTGTATGGCGGTTTCTTCGGTGCGGGGATGGGCATCATGATGATCGCCAGCCTGGCTATTGCCGGCCGTACGCAGGTGGTGGAAATCAATGCGATCAAAAGTCTGCTTTCATCGGTCATATACAGTATTGCAACGCTAACTTTCATCGTCGCGGGTGCGGTCCACTGGCCGGCACTACTGATCATGCTGACTGGCACGATTGCTGGCGGCTACTGCGGTGGTCGCCTGGCCCGCCGGCTGCCCGACGCATGGCTGAGAGCTCTGGTCATTCTGATCGGCTGGAGCTTGAGTCTGTTCTATTTTTATAAAGTGTATGGCTGATTGACCGCCCCATTACCCTTGTATACTGTTCAGCCGAGTCCGATTAGCCAGAAAACCGAGGTAAGCATGGCCAAGAAGAAAACCGCCGTGGATTTCGAGCAATCACTGGCTGCACTGCAGGGGCTGGTCGAAAAGCTCGAAAGCGGCGAACTGAGCCTGGAAGACTCGCTGACTGCCTTCGAGCAGGGTGTGGCACTGACCCGAGATTGCCAGCAAGCGCTGAGCCAGGCGGAGCAGAAGGTCAGCTTGCTGACCGAACGACAGGGTCAACCGGTGACCGAACCCTTCGACGGGCCGACTGAATGACCGATTTCAAGGAATATCTGGGTAGCTGCCAGGAACGCATCGACGGTTATCTCAACCAGCATCTGAATTCCGACCAGCCGCGCCTGGATCGACTGTTTTCGGCGATTCGCTACAGTGTGACCAATGGCGGCAAGCGCATTCGCCCCATGCTTGCCTATGCCAGCTGCGAAGCCTTGCAGGGTGATATTGCGCAGGCGGATCCGGTGGCCGCCGCTGTCGAGATGATCCACGCCTATTCGCTGATCCATGACGACCTTCCAGCAATGGACAACGACGACCTGCGCCGCGGCCAACCTACCTGCCACCGGGCATTCGACGAGGCCACTGCAATACTCGCCGGTGACGCGCTGCATGCTATGGCCTTTGACTGGCTAGCGGCCGCAGAGCAGTTCGATCCGGCTATCCGCTTGCGTATGGTGCAATTGCTTGCCGCAGCCGCAGGACCCGCAGGGATGGTTGGTGGTCAGGCAATCGATCTTGGCGCCGTTGGTCAGAGCCTGGATATAGAGACCCTGGAGAACATGCACCGGCAGAAGACCGGTGCACTGATACGTGCCTCAGTGCAACTGGGAGCCCTGGCCAGCGGCCACGCGAGCCAGGCTCACTTGAAGGCGCTGGGCACCTATGCCGAGTGTATTGGCCTGGCTTTTCAGGTGCAGGACGATATTCTCGATATCGAGAGCGAGACCAGTGTGCTGGGCAAACAACAGGGTGCCGACCTCGCCCGCGACAAGCCTACCTATCCAGCCTTGTTAGGCCTGGAGGGTGCTCGCCAGCTGGCCGCCTCCCTGCGCGATCAGGCCGTCGATGCGCTGCAGCCGCTGGGTCCCGACAGTGCGCGACTGCAACAGCTCGCCAACTATATTGTGCAACGGGATTTCTGATCAGCCGGCAGTCTTGGGCTATCCGCCCGCATCGGTTAAACTGCTGTTTTAATTGTGCCCGTCGTCCCGGCACCCAGAGCCCTGTTTGATGCCAAGTACTTTCCACGAGATACCCCGCGAACGGCCTGACACCCCGCTGCTGGACAGCATTGATACCACCGCGCGCCTGCGCGAGCTGGATGAAGATCAGCTGCCAACGCTGGCGGATGAACTGCGTGCCTATCTGCTCTGGACAGTCAGCCAGACCGGCGGGCACTTTGGCGCAGGCCTGGGTGTTATTGAATTGACTATCGCCCTGCACTATACCTACCACACTCCGGACGACCGCATTGTCTGGGATGTGGGCCATCAGGCCTATCCGCACAAGATACTGACCGGACGCCGCGAGCAGATGAGCACCCTGCGCCAGAAGGATGGCCTCGCCGCTTTCCCCCGGCGCAGCGAGAGCCCCTACGACACCTTCGGCGTCGGTCACTCCAGCACATCGATCAGCGCAGCATTGGGCATGGCGATCGCAGCCGGACTGCAGGGGCTGGACCGGCGCACCGTTGCGGTCATCGGCGACGGTGCTCTGACCGCCGGCATGGCGTTTGAAGCACTGAACCACGCCTCTGATGTGGAAGCTGACATGTTGGTGGTACTTAATGACAACGACATGTCGATTTCCCGCAATGTTGGCGGCCTGTCCAATTATCTGGCTAAGATTCTGTCCAGCCGCACCTATTCGCACATGCGCGAAGGCAGCAAAAAAGTCCTGTCCAAGATCCCTTCAGCCTGGGAGCTGGCACGCCGAACCGAAGAGCACGCCAAGGGGATGCTGGTGCAGGGCACCCTGTTCGAGGAGCTGGGCTGGAATTACATTGGCCCGATCGACGGTCACGACCTGCCGACGCTGGTGTCCACCCTGGGCAATATGCGTGAGCTCAAGGGCCCACAGTTCTTGCACGTGGTTACCCAGAAAGGCAAGGGGTTCTCCCCCGCCGAGGCAGACCCCATCGGCTACCACGCGATCACCAAGCTTGAACCCAAGCGCAATGGCAACGGGGTAAGCAAACAGAAGTTTTCCAGCGTGTTTGGCCAGTGGCTCTGTGACATGGCAGCCGAGGACGAACGCCTGATTGGTATTACCCCGGCGATGAAAGAGGGCTCGGACCTGATTGCGTTCAGCGAGCGCTATCCGCGGCGTTATTTCGATGTTGCCATTGCCGAACAACATGCCGTAACACTGGCTGCGGGCATGGCCTGTGAAGGTGCCAAGCCCGTGGTGGCGATTTACTCGACCTTCCTGCAGCGCGCCTATGATCAGGTCATACATGACGTAGCCGTGCAGAACCTGGATGTCCTTTTTGCCATTGATCGTGCCGGGCTGGTAGGCGAGGACGGCCCGACCCACGCTGGCAGTTTTGACCTGTCCTTCCTGCGTTGCCTGCCGAACATGCTGATCATGGCGCCTGCCGATGAAAACGAAACGCGGCAGATGCTGACGACCGGCTTTCTGCACAACGGGCCCGCCGCTGTGCGCTACCCGCGCGGCACCGGACCGGGCGTACCCATCGAGCCGGAGCTCGAAGGGCTGCCCATAGGCAAGGGCGTACTGACGCGCCGAGGCGAAAAGGTTGCCATCCTGTGTTTTGGTACTCTGCACGCCAACGCATTGGAGGCCGCCGAAGCATTGAATGCCAGTGTCGCCAACATGCGTTTCGTCAAACCGCTGGACGTCGACCTGATCAGCCAACTGGCCAGCAGCCATGACTTGCTGGTAACGCTGGAAGAGAATGCAGTGATGGGCGGCGCCGGCAGCGCAGTGAACGAATGGTTGTCTGCCGAAGGCACCGCAATACCAGTACTCAATCTAGGGCTGCCGGACCGGTATGTCGAGCACGCCAAGCCAGCCGAGATGCTGGCCGAGTGCGGCCTGGATGCAAAGGGTATTGAAACCGCCGTCCGCCAGCGGCTGCCTTCCATTAACTGATTCGTGCCGGCAAGCTTGACCCCGGCGCGCATTCCCCCTAGAGTCCACCCCGCTTCCAGTCGCACTGGGTGCCCCATTGGCCAACAGGTCATGGGGTGAAACGGGAAGTCGGTGCAAGTCCGACGCTGCCCCCGCAACGGTAAAGGATCGCGAGCCGCGAATATCTGCTCGCAGGTAATGCCACACAGCCACTGCGCTCTTCGCGCGGGAAGGCGGCATCACTGATGTCCTGAGCCCGGAGACCGGCCCAGTGCGAAGCAGAACCCATGACAAATTTGTCCGGGCCTGCATTGCTGAGGTGTCGCGGAGGGCGCCACCCGGCCAGTGCATGGCTGTCCCTTCGCTGTATAGACAGATTCCGCTGGCTTTTCGCCCTCCTCAAAAGCGTTTCTTTTGAGGCTCAACATGAACAGATTGCTATTACTCGTCCCTACCCTGCTGGCATCCGGTATAACACTGGCCAACAGCTCCGTAGATCTGCCTGACACTGTGGTTACCGCCTCACGTCAGGCACAATCCCTCGCCAGCACGCCGGCAGCTACAACCATCTTTACCCGAGCCGATATCGATCGGCTGCAGCCAACCTCTATTGTCGATCTGCTGCGCCGAGTACCTGGCGCATCAATCACTACCAACGGAGGCCAGGGCAGCCTGACTGCCTTGTCCCTGCGCGGCACCGGCAGTACGCAGTCACTTGTACTGGTGGACGGCCAGCGCATCGGTAGCGCTTCGGCCGGCCAAGCCAGCCTGGAGTTTCTCAACGTCGACCAGATCGAACGGATCGAAGTGATCCGCGGTCCCCGCTCTGCCGTCTACGGCTCAGACGCCATCGGTGGTGTGGTGCAGATCTTTACCCGCCGCGGCGAGCCCGGACTCAACCCCCGCGCCAGCTTTGCTGTAGGCAGCAACGACAGCTACCGCCGGCATGTCGGCCTTTCCGGCGGTAATCAGCGCACGCGCTTCGATCTTGGCGCCAGCCTGAACGAGACAGGTGGATTCGATCGTACCCGACACGAAACCGCAGGCGACGAGGACGACGACGCCTATCGCAATCGCGCCTTCAATGCGAGCCTGATCCATAGCTTTTCGGACAATCTGGAAGCAGGCGTGCGGCTGCTCGAGCAGAGCGGAAATACCGAATACGATCTGTTCGGCAACCCGGAAGACGATTTCACCCTGAGCACGGTCGCTACGCACCTGCAATGGCAGGTCAATCAGTTGTGGACCTCACGCTTAGAAGCGGGCCACGCAGAAGACAAGCGTGACAGCAATTACGATTTCTTCAGCTTCACCTACAACACCTACCGCGATTCTGCGAGCTGGCTGAATACCCTGCAACTGAACGAGCAACACAGCCTGCAAACCGGCCTGGACTGGTATGAAGACCGATTGCGCAGCACCGGGAGTTTTATCGAGACCGAGCGCTTCAATCGCGCTGCATTCGTTCAGCACCGTTTTGCCAGCGAGCGTTTCCAGACAGAGCTTGGCTGGCGGCATGACGACAACGAGCAGTTTGGGCGTGCCAACACCTTTAACGCTGCCTTGATCGTGCCCGTGGCGGAGAACCAGCAACTGGTCGCCTCCTATGGCGAAGGCTTTCGTGCACCGACCTTCAACGATCTTTACACCAGCTTTGGCGCGAATCCCAATCTGCAACCCGAGCGCTCAAAAAGCTACGAACTGCAATGGCGCGGACAGATCCAGGACACCCAACTGCAGGCCGCCGCGTTCCGCACGGATATTGATGATCTGATTCTGCTCGACCCCTTCTTCGTCGCGCAGAACATCAGCCGCGCGCGGATCCACGGCCTGGAACTCAGCGCAACAACGGATCTGGCGGGTTGGCATACAATGCTGGCGGCAACCTGGCTTGACCCGCGCGACCGCACCACCGGCAACCTACTGCCACGCAGACCCAAGCGCTTGGTCAGCGTGGATACGGACCGCCAGTGGGGGGTGTTTGGTGTAGGCTTCAGCGTGATGGCCAATAGTGAGCGATACAACGATCCGGCCAATCAACAGCAGTTGTCCGGCTACGGTCTGGTAGAGGCCCGCGCCAACTGGAACATGACATCTGCGCTGCGCTGGGACCTGAAGGTCGGCAACTTGCTGGACAAGGACTACGGCCTGGCCAACTACAACGTCGACGGACAGACCTATGCCTATCGAGAGAATGACCTGAACGCCATGCTGTCAGTCAGCTGGACTCCCGACTTCTGATGATCTGGGTGCTGCCGCATCATATCGATGCGGCAGCTAGTCCACTCTCGGTTTCAGCCGATACTCCGCTATCAAGCCGCATAACACCTCCAACCCCTCCAGCAGTGCCGGTGTCGGGCGTACCAGCGCATCACCATCCATGGATCTCAAACCCTCATGGCGTACCGCCCGCAATTGTGCAAACTGACGCCAGCGTTGCAGCCAGGGATTGGCCTGTGCCGGCTCGTCCGAGAAAGCTATGATCAGGTCAGGGTCGGTAGCGATCACACTTTCGCGTCCAACCTGGGGCGCAAGCACAGGCAGATCACCGAAGACATTGTGCGCACCACAATGACTCAGCGCGTCTCCCAGGAGCTGTTCATTGCTCACCGTGTAGAGAGGATCGTCCCATAACTGCACAAATACGCGTGGCGATTCAAGCGTCAGTGGGCGATGCAGGCGGGAGAGCGACAGCTCAAAATCGTGCGCCATCGCATCAGCTCGTTCAGACACGCCCAGTAGTCGTCCCAGCCCACGTGTCATGGTCGCAATGTCGGTGAGGCGCTGCGGGTCAAACCGCTCTACCCGCAGGCCCCAGCTCTCAAGCTGAGTCAGCAACTGGGCATCATTACCCGACGTCCAGGCCAGAACCAGATCAGGCTGCTCGGCGAGAATCAATTCTCGGGAAAGGGTCTGGTGACCGCCTACGCGCGCTACAGAATCGAGCTCTGCATCCAACAGACCGTCATCCAGTACGCCCACCAGGCGGTCAGACGCCTCAAGCTGGATAAGCATATCAGTGAGAAACGGCGCGAGGCTGACAATCCGCTGCACCTCAGAACCGGAGTCGCTAGCCTGTGCGCTGGTACTGGCCAACCATAGGCAAACCAGTGCAGCCAGCCAGCGTTGCATTACTTCACCCAGGCAGTGGGCGGGCGATAAAGCAGCATGACACCCATACTGGCGAGTACCAGCAGGGTCAGGGGAACAATTTCGGAGGTGCAGACGTAGTGCAGCATGCCGACCCAGGCGGGCAGTTTGGCATTCAACAGACCAAGCAACTGTTCACGGTGCAGCGTGACCCAGGCATCGGCTGCCTCGGGGGCTTCACCCAGACGATCCGCTTCGATCAACGCTGCCTTGTATCGGCGGAATCGCCACAGTGACAGGAACAACGTGGCCAGGCCCAGTATAAACAGACCTATCGCAGCGTCCTCCCACGCGCCGGGCTGGTCTTTCAAAAACCAGGCCAGCGCTATGGGCAAGCATAGCGTAACGATACTCTGCATCCGCCAGTTGCGCCGCAGGGCACGCCAGTGCTGGGTAGGGTCGAACATTATTCTTTCTCCGCCTGATGCATCTGCCCCAGCATATGGCCAAGCTTGCCGGCCTTGGTTGCCAGGTACTTGCTGTTATGGGGGTTCAGACCAAACTCCAGGGGCAAGCGCTCGGTTACTCTCAGGCCGTAACCCTCCAGAGCCTTGACCTTGCGCGGGTTATTGGTCAACAGACGCAGGCTGGATATGCCCAGATGCTTGAGCATTGGCTCACAAATCCCGTAGTCGCGCTGGTCTGCACCAAAGCCAAGCAATTCGTTGGCCTCGACCGTATCCGCACCACCGTCCTGCAGATGATAGGCCCTGACCTTGTTCATGAGACCAATGCCGCGCCCCTCCTGTCGCAAATACAACAGTGCTCCACGCCCCTCTTCAGCGATTGCCTGAAGTGCTGCCTCCAATTGGAAACCACAATCACAGCGCAGGCTGAACAGTGCGTCGCCTGTCAGACATTCGGAATGCAGGCGGCCCAACACAGGATTACCATCGGCGACATCACCCATGGTCAATACAACGTGCTCCTTGCCGGTCTCCGGCTCGAGAAAGCCGTGCATGGTGAAGGTGCCCCAGCGGGTCGGTAATTTGCATGACGCAACAAAGGTGACTGACACACCTGGCTCCTGTCCGGTTGTTGCCATAAAGGGCCGCTATCTTAGCAGGAGAACGGCAAAGCCGCGATGAATAGAGGTAGGGCGAATGTGACGTCATGTAGCCGCCGGCCCTAAATGTCAGTGACGGCTCTCCAGAAGCAGAGTTTCGCCGTTATCGATCATGCGTATCCTGCTCAGATAACTGTTACCCAGCAACACCTCTGTAGGGTAGGCGCCCTCTAGCACCACCCCTTCGACATTGGTCAGCTCGATATCCCCTACCTTGACTCTGTCCAGCATTACCCGGAAGCCCTGCACCTGGGAGCTGGCGGTATTCGCCATTATCGGCACACCGACCAAACGGAAATCAATCCCCAGTCGTTCGGCCTGAAAGGAGTTCATCGCCACGCTCGTGGCACCGGTATCAAGCATGAACTGTACGTTCTGACCATTGATTGAGCCGACGGTACGAAAATGGCCTCCCCCAGTACGGCCTATGGTTACCTGCTTGCGCTCCACAGCGGCAAAGCCTTCCGTGTAATCGCGCTGCAGGGCGAGCTGACGTGTTTGCCCGTTGATCCTCACTGTTGCAGTACGGCTGTCTGCCGCAAGTAATTCGACACCTTGCGGCCCCGGCTTGCCGATTCGCAACATGTGCCGCTGCCCGTCGATGTTGACCACTGCCGCACCGGAAAACAGACCAACGACCCTGACGCGCGGTTCGGCGCTCGCCGCACCGGCTGCCAGACCCAGGGCCAGGACCAGACAGGCAATGACTTCTTTCCTTAGCATCGGCGTTCTCCTTGAAACCCTATTCAGATCAGTTGCTCAACCACCAGCAAAACCGCCAGTGCCATCAGTCCTGCAAGAATATCGTCCAGCATGATGCCCAGGCCGCCATGCACCTTGCGGTCCACCCAGCCGATCGGCCAGGGTTTGAGAATATCGAAGAAACGAAAGAGTACAAAGCCACCAAGCAGCCACAGCCAGCCCGGAGGCGCGAGCAGCATGGTCAGCCAATAACCGACAAACTCATCCCAGACAATACCTCCGTGGTCGTGCACCCCCAGATCCCTGGCAGTGCGCCCGCAAAGCCAGATACCCACCAGAGCGCTGACTACAAGCACCAGGAGATAACCGGTAAAAGGCAGGTGTTGCCACAGGGGCACGAATGGCACTGCCGCCAAGGTACCCCAGGTACCCGGCGCCCGTCGCACTGCACCACTGCCAAACCCGAAGGCCAGAAAGTGCACGGGATTACGCCAAACCGATGCGGGCGCGTGAGTTGAGCCTTCAATCATTACTTTTCCTCTGAAAATGCTGGTAACCGGCGGGCTGCACCTTTTCTTTCAACTCCTGACCGTCATCCAGCCATATACCGCTGCCAACCACGGCTTCGCCGATCACGGTCACATCAAAGCCCTGGGAAGCCCACACTTCGAGGCAGCGGATACTGGCAACCGGCAAGGTAAATAACAACACATAATCGTCGCCGCCGCCCAGCATCCATTCCATTCGCTGCGCCTCCGGCCAGGCTTGCAGTGCAGCAGAACAGGGCAGGTCGGCGAGGCGAATATGCAGCGCTACGCCGCTGGCCTCCGCCAGATGACGGGCGTCTGCAATCAGTCCATCAGACACATCAAGACCCGCACTGGCTACCCCGGCGAGCTCCAGTCCGAGCTCACACTGGGCCAGGGGACGCCAGAAGCGCTGAAAAAGGTAATCCCGCGCAGCATCACTCACAGAAGAAGGCATGCTTTCACCCAGAACCACAGCCAGGCCACCACCGCCGTCGCCCAGTGGGCCGCCGACACAAAGCAGGTCACCGGGTTGGGCATCACCACGGCGCACCACATTCCGCGGCCGCACTTCTCCCAATACGGTAACGTTTATATTGAGTGGCCCCCGGGTGGTATCACCCCCAATCAAGCTGATGCGATGATCGCGAGCCGCATCGGTAAGGCCCTGGGCAAAACTCTGCAGCCAGGTCTCGTCCACCTCGGGTAATGTCAGCGCCAATGTGAAGCTCAGCGGCCTGGCCCCCATAGCAGCCAGGTCACTGACTGCCGCAGCCAGGGCTCGGTAAGCAAGGTTTGCAGGGATGTAGTCAGGGGGGAAATGCGTGCCAAGTACAACGGTGTCGGTGGAGACCACCAGCTGCTTGTCAGGTGCCATGCTGATCAAGGCGGCGTCGTCACCAATGCCGAGGGTGACATGTTCCGAACCACCGGCATTTCCCAGCTCCATGCTACGAAAATACCGGCCAATCAGTTCAAACTCACCCAGCGACATGGCTGCGGCCTTTTACAGATGGCTATCAACGCCCCCGGCGGGACGCGTTGACCTCAACACTGCGCAGGCTGGGAGCCAGCTTGTCGAGAATGCCATTGACGTATTTGTGACCATCGGTGGCGCCGAATATCTTTGCCAGTTCGATACCTTCATTGATCACTACTTTATAGGGCACATCGATCCGGTGCACCAGCTCGTATACGCCAAGCCGCAAAATGGCCATTTCGATCGGATCAAGCTCACGCACCGGACGGTCCAGGACGCTGGCCAAATGCTCATCGAGCTCGGTCAGATTGCGGCCAACGCCGGTCAGCAGTTCGTGAAAATAGGCGCCATCAACTTTGGCAAAATCATTGTCGGCGCGATATTGGGCCTCAATATCCGACAGCGGCAAGTCTGCCACCTGCCAGCCGTAAAGTGCCTGGACGGCAAGACTGCGGGCCTTGCGGCGAGCCGACGCCTTGGGCCGGCCAGCACTGGCCGGCTGCTGGTCTGACTCGCTCACTTGGCCTCCAACTGCTTGAACAGGCTGACCATTTCAACAGCAGACATCGCCGCTTCAGCACCCTTGTTACCCGCTTTGGTGCCGGAGCGCTCAATGGCCTGCTCGATGCTGTCAACGGTGAGCACGCCGAAAGCGACCGGAATACCGTACTCAAGCGACAGACTGCCAATGCCCTTGACGCACTCGCCAGCCACGTATTCAAAATGCGGCGTACCGCCACGGATAACAGCGCCAAGAGTGACAATGGCGTCGAACTGCTTGGTTTCGGCGACCTTCTTCACCACCAGGGGGATCTCGAACGCACCGGGGGCCCGCACGATGGTAATGTCTGCTTCTTTTACGCCGTGGCGCTTGAGCGCATCGATTGCACCGGACAGCAGGCTTTCCACGACAAAACTGTTGAAGCGACCGACAACCAGAGCGTAGCGGCCCTGCACGGATACGAAATCGCCTTCGATGGTACGTATAGCTGACATGTTATCTCTCTCTTAAAGAACCGGCTGCGCACCAGGCGCAGTCGTGGATCGGGTGCGTTTATTCGCAGGGCAAATATTCTACTACTTCCAGGTCGAACCCGGATATGGCATTGAACTTCATCGGCTTGGACAGCAGCCGCATCTTGCGTACCCCCAGATCCCGTAGAATCTGCGATCCCGCCCCTACCGTATTGTAGGTAGTGGGTTCACGCTCGGGCGTATCGGTACCTGCCAGCTGATTGACATGATGCAGTAATTCGTCGGCGCCCATCTGGTTACCCAGCAACAGTACAACCCCATGACCCTCTTCGGCGAGTTTGCCCATGGCGGCGCGCAGGCTCCAGCGACCCGGCTGACTGACCATGAACAGATCGCGCAGCGGGTCCATATTATGCACGCGCACCAGGGTCGGCTCTTCCGGCTCCAGCTTGCCCAGGGTCAGCGCCAGGTGCACGGCACCTTCCAGGCTATCCCGGTAGGTCACCAGATTGAAGCTGCCCAGTTCGGTTTCCAGCGGCTGTTCGGATATGCGCTTGACCGTCCGCTCATTGAGCAGACGGTAGTGAATCAGATCTGCGATCGTTCCTATCTTCAGGTTGTGCTCGCGGGCGAAGGCCTCAAGCTGAGGACGGCGCGACATGCTGCCGTCGTCGTTCATAATTTCGCAGATCACGCCAGACTCGCCAAACCCGGCCATGCGCGCCAGATCGCAGGCAGCCTCGGTGTGTCCGGCGCGCGCCAGTACGCCACCCGGCTGAGCCATCAGCGGAAAAATGTGACCCGGGCTGACGATATCATCGGCGATGGCACCCGGTGCAGCAGCAGCCTGCACCGTACGCGCGCGATCTGCTGCGGAAATACCGGTACTGACACCCACCGCGGCCTCGATGGAAACGGTGAACTTGGTACCAAAGCCCGAGTTATTGCGCTGCACCATCAACGGCAGGTTCAGGCGCTCGCAGTGCTCGAGACTCATCGGCATGCAAATCAGGCCGCGGCCGTAGCGGGCCATGAAGTTGATATGCTCGGCCTGACACGCCTGGCCCGCCATGATCAGATCGCCTTCGTTTTCGCGGTCCTCGTCATCCATCAGAATGACCATCTTGCCGGCGCGAATGTCTTCCAGCAGTTCTTCTACAGTATTAAGTTTCATGCGGCCCTCCCGGGCTCCTTGTTCTGTACTTGAAAGTTCAGTACCAGAAAGTTCGGCACTTGAAAGTTCACGGCCTGAGAGTTCAGGATTTCAGGTAGCCGTTTTCAGCGAGAAAAGACATGCTCAGGCCACTGTCGCCGCCTGATTCCGCCGCCTTGTCGCCCAGTAGCAGACGCTCCAGATAACGGGCAATCAGGTCGACTTCCAGATTCACCGGACTGCCGGCTTGATACTCACCCATAACGGTTTGCTGCATGGTGTGCGGTACGATATTAAGGTCAAAGATGGCGCCATCGACAGCGTTGACGGTCAAGCTGGTGCCATCAACGGTGATCGAGCCCTTTTCGGCGATATAGCGCGCCAGTGCTGCAGGCGCCTCGATACGAAAGTGCCAGGACCGGGCGTCTTCTTTCAATGAAAGAACCTTGCCCACACCGTCCACATGGCCGCTGACCAAGTGCCCACCAAGTCTCGAAGAGGGCGTCAGCGCCTTCTCCAGATTGACCCGGCTGCCTTCCTTGAGACGCGAAAGCGCGGTGCGCCGGATGGTTTCCTGGCTGACGTCCGCCCAGAAGCCGTCACCGGGCAGCTCCACCGCTGTCAGACAAACGCCATTGACCGCAATGCTGTCACCCAGTTTGACGTCGTCCAGGTCGAGACCTGCCGTTTTCACATACAGCCGGACGTCGCCGCCCCGGGGCTGCATACTCTGGATCTGACCAACCGCTTCGATGATGCCTGTGAACATGTAAGTGCCTCTTTGACAGGGGTGCAGTCTACTCGCCACCAACCAGCAGACCCAACCCGTAAACCGAGATATAACCGAAGACAAAGGCCGCAAACAGCAACCCGAAACTGCGCATGTAGGTCAGAAAGGTCAACCCGGGCAGCTTGCTCATCGCTACTATCCCGGCAGCGGACCCGATTATAAGCAATGAACCACCAACTCCGACAGCATAAGTCAGTCCCATCCACTCGGCGGTGCTCATCTGCAGATCGGCTTTAAGCAGGGCTGCAGTCAGCGGCACGTTATCGATCAGCGCCGACAGAATACCCATCAGAAGGTTGGCAAATAGCACCGGCATGAGGTCGTAAAGCGCCGTCAGGCCTTGCAGCACACCAATAAACTGCAACATGCCGACTAGCAGCAACACTCCCAGGAAGAACAACAATGTCTCGAACTCGATCGCTCTCACGTACTCGAGAATCGGGTCGTTTTCGATATCTTCGTTGAAAAACCGTGCAATCAAAAACATCAGCGCAAGACCGGTGAGAAAGGTCAGAACCGGCGGGATCGAGTACAGCAGGCTGCCCAGAATGGTACCTACAATGGTCAGCAAGAACAGAAGACCGATCACCTGATCGACTCCCCGCAGCGGTTGCAACGCGGCCTTTTCGATCACCACTTCATCCTTCAGACCGACGGACAGCAATGCCGCGAGCAGGAGTACCGCCAGAAAAGCAGGGCCGCTGAGCATCAACAAATGGGTGATCTCGACCTTGTCGGCGAGGAAGATCATCAGCGTGGTGACGTCACCCGTGATCATGGCCACTCCGCCGGAGTTGACCGCGAACACAACCAGCGTTGCGAATCTCAGGGTCTTGCGCAGCTCCATCTTGAGACTCAGGACCAGCGCGACTGACACCAGGGTGGCAGTGATGTTGTCGGCGATCGAGGAAAACACGAAGCAGAACAGCCCTGTCAGAAATAACAGTTTGCGCTCCGTCACCCGCCCTGGCAGTACGCTGTAGATGATGTTCTCGATCAAGCCCTTCTTGTTCAGATAGGCAACGAACGTCATGGTTGCCAGCAGGAACAACCAGAGGCCGGCGATATCGGTAATGTTATGACTCAGAGCGGCATGTACCCGCTCGCGGAAGGCATCGTCGGGCGCAGCGATAAACAGCACCATCCACGCCAGCGCGCCGAAAAACAGTACTACTTTTGCCTTGTTGACGTGAATCAGCTCTTCAAAAACCACACCCAGAAACGCTACCACTGCCATCAGAATCAGCAACCACTGAACTGCCATATGCATGATGCGACACTCTCAGAAAGGAAAAACCGGTCGCGCCGTGATTCGCCAATCACGGCCGACAGCCCGCATGTCGGTCACATCGAGTTGCATGGCCTGGGCCATACTGTCGAAGGGCAGTTCCAACAAGGGTCGCGCCAGGCTGCCCAGCAGCCTTGGCGCCATATACACCACCAACTCATCAACCAGACCTGCCCGCAGGAAAGCGCCAGTCAGTTTGGCTCCGCTCTCAACCAACACCTCATTGCAGCCACGCGAGGCCAGCAACTGTAGCAGTGCATCGAGATCCACCTGCTGTCCACCCGCGTCGGCAAGGGCGATCAGCTCCGCACCCGCCGCACGGTAATCAGCCTCTGGCAGCTCATCCAAACGGCAGGCTACCAGTACCGGCCCGTCCTGCTGAAAAAGCCGACCACTGAGCGGTACGCGCAAGCTGCCATCGACCAAAACCCGCAAAGGCTGCCGCTCGGTGGCCGCCTTTGCCTCCGCTTCAGGCAAGCCCAACTGCGCGCTACGTACCGTCAACGCCGAATCATCCAGCAATACCGCATCGGCCCCGGAGACCACCGCGCTGCTGCGCGCGCGCAGGCGCTGCACATCAGCACGAGCCTCGGGGCCGGTAATCCACTGACTTTCGCCGCTGGCCATGGCGGTGCGGCCATCCATGCTCATTGCCAATTTGAGCCGCACATAGGGCAACCCGGTCTGCATGCGCTTGACGAAGCCGGGATTCAACGCCGCGGCTTCTGATTCCAGCACGCCGCAATCGACTTGCACGTCTGCTGCGCGAAGGCGTTCAAGGCCACGCCCGGCAACGAGCGGATTGGGGTCTTGCATTGCCGCCACCACGCGTACAACGCCGGCAGCAATCAAAGCATCAGCGCAAGGCGGGGTACGCCCGGTGTGACTGCAGGGTTCGAGCGTGACATAAGCCGTTGCCCCACGGGCCTCTTCGCCCGCCTGAGCCAGAGCGTTGACCTCGGCGTGTCCCTCTCCGGCACGCACATGCCAACCCTCTCCCACAATCCGGTCCTCACGCACCAGCACGCAACCGACGCGGGGATTGGGATCGGTGCTATAGAGGCCCTTCGCTGCCAGCTGCAGCGCCCGGGCCATCATGCGCCGGTCGCTGATCGCCTGATCAGGCATCGGGCTCGTCCTTGTCCCGCCGCGACAGGCGCTCGATTTCCTCACGGAACTGGTTCAAGTCCTGAAAGCGCCGGTAAACCGAGGCAAAGCGGATATAGGCCACTTCATCGAGTTGCTTGAGCTCGTTCATGACCATTTCACCGACCACCAGCGCCTGCACTTCGCGCTCACCGGTGGCGCGCAGACGATGCTTGATATGGCCGATAGCCGCCTCGATCTGCTCCACGCTCACGGGACGTTTTTCCAGGGCGCGCTGCATACCGGCACGCAATTTTTCTTCATCAAAGGGTTGGCGACGACCGTCGCCCTTGATAACGCGAGGCAGAACCAGCTCGGCGGTCTCGAAGGTGGTGAAGCGCTCCTGGCAGGCCAGACATTCACGCCGCCGACGCACCTGGTCACCCTCGGCCACCAGCCGAGAGTCGATCACCTTGGTGTCATGGGCGCCACAGAATGGACAGTGCATAGAAGATTCCCGGGAGGATAAAAAGCGTTCACATCTTACTCTTGTCCAGGCCCCGATAAAAATGCCTCTTTACATTTCACCGCAAGAAAGACCCTGCAAAGACCAGCACATGGCGCCGCTCAACTCGGGGCAAAGCGCTCGCGCAAGAGTCGCTTGGCCACCTTGCCGTTATCATCGCGCGGCAGAGTGTCGACCAGCTCGACACGACGCGGCACCTTATAACCTGCCAGCCGGTCGCGCACATGCTGCTGCACCTGCTCAACACTCAGCGCACCGGGGGCCGCTGCCACCACGGCAAGCAGTGACTCACCGTATTCGCTGTCCGGCAACCCGACCACCGCGCAATCGATCACGCCAGGCAGGGTGATCAATACATGCTCGATCTCGGCGGGATAAATATTCACCCCGCCGGAAATCACCATGTCGGATTTGCGGTCGCAGATATAGAGATAGCCGTCTTCATCCAGATAACCGATATCACCGACGGTGACCAGGTCACCCAGGCCGGCGCCAAGGCGCGCGGCCTCATTATTCAGATAGGTGAAATCCGGCACCGCGGGTTGGCGGACGTAGATGATACCGGGCTCGCCCACAGCGCAGTCGTCGCCCTGCTCGTCAACAATGCGTATGCGGGTATCACCGATCGGACGACCCACGCTGCCGGGCTTACGCCGTGCGGAAGCGGGATCCTGGATTGTGATCATGCCGGTTTCACTGGAGGCGTAGGTTTCGTGGATCACCGGCCCCCACCAGTCGAGCATTGCCTGTTTCACCTCCGGCGCGCAGGGCGCCCCCGTGGAGGCAACAAAGCGCACCGACGACAGATCGTAGCGCGCCTTGACCTCTTCTGGCAGACGCAGCAGGCGGACGTACATGATCGGGACAAGAAACACTGTATCGATACGGTGCAGCTCGATCAGCGCCAGGGTCTGTTCAGCATCAAAGCGCGGCATCAACACCATCAGGTCGGCTTGCAGAATCGACTGCTGAGCAAAGGAGCTGGGCGCGCTGTGATACAACGGAGCCGACACCAGCGTGCTTACGCCAGGCACGATGCCCCAGGCCTCGCGGGACAGGTCACGCATTGCAGCTGCCATCGCCTCGCGCTGCTCCGGCGCCGGGGCCAAGCGCTTGACCCCCTTGGGTCTGCCGGTGGTGCCGGAGGTGTAGGCCATGTGCGCACGGGGCGTGCGCGGCTCGCCGGAGTACGGGCTCTGCTCCGCCAGCCAGGATTCGTAGCCATGCTCATTGATCGTGGTATGGCCTTCGCTGCCATTGACCAGCACCACCAGGCCCTCGGGAATGACGCCCCTGATGTCCTCCAGCAGATCTGCCTCGACCAGCAGCACCCTGGCCCCTGAATCCTGCAACAGAAAGCCGACTTCGGCAGCCTTGAAGTGCCAGTTGATGGGGCAATAGAAACACCCAGCGGTCTGGCAACTGAGGATGGCGTCGACAAACGCCGAACCGTTGCGCAGCATCACCGCGATCACGTCGCCGTCGTCTACCCCCAGCCGCGCCAGCCCGCCGGCAAGCTTCAGGGCTCGCCGGGCAACCTCATCTCCACTGCGCTCCAGATCGGCGCAGACCAGGCGTGCGGTCATGCCTTGGTTCCGTAGGGGGCCGTGATCTGCTGCATGCGCGCCTGGGCGCTGGCGTATTCCTGCTCCAGCTGGCTGACCGCTTCGGCGGTCGAGGTGATGGCAGCAATGCTGCCAACGCCCTGGCCGGCGCCCCAAATGTCCCTCCATGCCTTGCTCTTGTTGCTGCCGCCGGAGCCGAACTTCATGCTGCTCTTGTCGCCCTCGGGCAGGTTGTTGGGGTCCATGCCGGCATTCTGGATACTGGGCTTGAGATAGTTGCCGTGCACGCCGGTGAACAGGTTGCTGTAGACGATGTCATCCGCGGTGGTATCGACCAGCATCTGCTTGTAGGCCGCATCGGCATTGGCCTCATGGGTGGCGATAAAGCGGGTACCCATATAGGCCAGGTCGGCGCCCATGGCCTGCGCTGCCAGAATCTGCTCACCCTTGGAGATCGAGCCGGAGAGGATGATCGGGCCGTCATAGAAGGCGCGAATTTCAGAGACCAGCGCAAAGGGGCTGAGCTGGCCGGCATGACCACCCGCGCCAGCACAGACCAGGATCAGGCCGTCGACACCCGCCTCGATAGCCTTCTTGGCGTGTTTGACGTTGATCACATCATGAAATACCAGGCCGCCGTAGCTGTGAATCGGCTCCACCACGTCATTGGGCGCACGCAGGCTGGTGATGATGATCGGCACCTTGTACTTCACGCACATTTCCACATCGTGCTGCAGGCGGTCATTGCTGCTGTGCACGATCTGGTTCACCGCAAAGGGCGCGACCACGGCATCGGGGTTCTCCTGCTTGTACTGCTCAAGCTCGCTGGTGATGCGTTTGAGCCAGACTTCCAGCTCCTCGGCGGGACGAGCGTTCAGGGCCGGAAAGGAGCCGACAACACCCGCCTTGCACTGGGCGATCACCAGGTCCGGGTTGGAAATGATAAACAGGGGCGAGCAGATGACGGGCAGCTTCAGTGAATGCTGCAGCACACGGGGTAGACTCATTGTTGTTCTCCTTGGACGGGCACTGGAAGGTCAGGACCATAAAATACGATGTATTGACTATAAGAGGCGGCCGTTTGATCTACAATGCTCCGCAACAAGTCCAAACTGTTTACCAAATGACGACAATCAATGGATATCAAATCCCTGCAGTGCCTGTGCGCCGTTGTTGAAACCGGCAGCATGAGCGGCGCGGCGCGGCGTCTGGGCACGTCCCGTTCGCATATCAGCCGGCGACTCAAGGCACTGGAACAGGACCTGCAACTGCAGCTGTTCCGGCGTACCACCCGCCGAGTCGAGCCGACCCAGATCGGCTGGGCGCTGTATGAGCACGCCGCCCGCATCAGCCAGGAGCTGGGCGCCCTGCAGGCCACGGTCGATGACCTCGGCAAGAACCTGCGCGGGCATATCCGCCTGAGCGCACCGGTAGCCCTCGGCCAGCAGGTCGTCGGCCCACTGCTGCTCGAGTTTGCCCGCCTGTATCCGGAGGTCAGCCTGCAGCTGACCTTCAGCAACCGCATCTTCGATCTTGTCGCCGCCGAAATCGATGTGGCCATCCGTGTCACCTCGACGCCCCCCGATGCCCTGGTCGCAAGGGACCTGGGGCCGGTCGACTGGGCGCTGTGCGCCAGCCCCGAGTATCTCGACAGGCAGGGCACCCCGCAGACCCCGGATGACCTGTTGGAGCTGGACATGCTGAGTGTCAACCTGCCCGATCAACGCCTGCCGCTGGAACTCAGCGACGGACGCCAGACCCGTACGCTGGCATTACGTCCTCGGCTGCAGACCGAAGACATGCTGTTTATCAAACGAGCCGCACTGGCCGGCCTCGGTTGCGCGTTGTTGCCGCTATACAGTGTCCGCAAAGAACTGGCGGACGGGGCGCTGGCGCATATCCTGCCGCAGTACCAGGCTCGGGTCAGGGCCTGGGGGGACCACCTGTACCTGCTGACTGCGCCCAATCTGTACCCGACGCTTGCCACCCGGGCGCTGATCGAATACCTGCAGAATCACCTGCACACCTCCCTTTACAGCAGCTGATATTCGCCGTGGGCGCCAGCAGCGCTACAATGCTCCCCCTTGTTCAGGACCCAGTCCCATGAATCTAGCTGCATTGCAGGCCGAGTTACGCCGGACTCTGCCCCACGCCCGCCTCGTTGCCAGTGATCTGCCCGGTGTGCCAGAACTGCGTTTATGGTTGCTGGACCCGGACAACCTGGATCAGGCCTTTTCCAGCGAGGAGACCCGCCGAATCCTGGAAGATCCGCCCTATTGGGGGTTCTGCTGGGGCAGCGGTCTGGCTCTGGCGCGCTGGATCCTTGATCATCCTGAGGTGGTACGCGGCAAACGGATACTGGACTTCGGGTCAGGGTCCGGCGTGGTAGCCCTGGCCTGTAGCCTGGCCGGAGCCACAAGCAGCATTGCCTGCGATCTGGACCCACAGGCACGGCTGGCCTGTCAGCTGAACGCCGAACTCAACGCCCTGCCATTGAACTACGCGGGAGATTTTTTCACCCAGAGCGACCCGGTGGATCTGATTGTCGCCGCCGACGTACTCTATGACGCCGACAACCGATTTTTTCTCGACCTGTTTGTGCAGCGGGCCGACGCCGTATTGCTGGCCGACTCGCGGGTACGTGATCTGCGGCATCCCGGGTACCGCCGTGATTGCATACTTGAGGGCCGTACCTGGCCGGATCTGGGTGAACCGGCCGAATTTCGCCAGGTCAGCCTGTATCGTGCAACGACCGGTGCTTGATTTTGCATTGGCCATCCCCCATATCTGCACACAACTGCACAGCAACCCACTCTTCAGACCACCAGCCGGATACCGCCCATGAGCGCCTCACCCCATATCTTTGATGTCACCGAAGCGACGTTCGATCGCTACGTACTGGAAAACTCCTTTCACAAGCCCGTGCTGGTGGATTTCTGGGCCGAATGGTGCGCTCCCTGCAAGGCATTGATGCCGGTACTCGCCGCCATTACCGACAGCTATGCCGGTGAGCTGCTGATGGCCAAGGTCGACTGCGACCAGCAACCCGGACTGAGCGAGCGCTTCGGCATTCGCAGCTTGCCCACGGTGGTGTTATTCAAGGATGGCCAGCCCGTCGATGGCTTTGCCGGCATTCAGCCGGAAAGCGCTATCCGGGCGATCATCGAGCCTCATCTGGGCGCCGTGCCCGAGGAGGCCCCAGAACCCGAAGCAGACCTGGCGAGCGTAGCTGCCGCGCTTCTCGAGGAGGGCCACGCGGCGCAGGCAATCGCGCTGCTGCAGCCGGCCATAAGCGAGCACCCTGAAGATCCTTTGCTGGTTCTGCTAGGTCGAGCATTGGCACTGGATGGTCAGTTGGACGCAGCCGAGCAGATACTCGAAGCAGTCAAAGACAAGGACGCACACAAGGCAGCCCTGACTGGAATACGGGCCCAGGTAACCTTTCTGCGCCAGGCCACGGGTTTGCCGCCACGCATCGAGCTAGAGCAGCGCCTGGAAGAGAACAGCAATGACAGTGAAGCCACCTATCAACTGGCACTTGTCGATTTGTCGCAGCGACGCCACGAGGAAGCTCTTGCCGCCCTGCTGGCACTGTTCCAGCGTGACCGTGGTTACGCCGATGGAAGCCCCCACCGGACATTGCTGGATGTATTCAACGCCCTTGGCAGCGAGCACCCGCTGACCATCCAGTACCGACGCAAGCTCTATCAGGCGCTGTATTGAAGCTGGCGGGGCGGAATTCCGGAGAAAGCTGGCAGGCCTGATTCTTATGTTATAGGATAACATCCTATCAACATATTGGAGATTGCCCATGCGCCATACTCTTTTGCTGGTTGGCGGACTACTAAGTTCGCTGACCTTTGCCATTCAGGCCAACAGCCATAACGCTGATCACAAACATGAGCATGGGCACAGCGAGGCAAACACTGCGAGTCTGGAATCCCATGAGCATGGTGTAGCAAGCCTCAACCTGGTACTGGAAGGCCAGAACCTGGTCCTCGAGCTCGCAAGCCCTGCTGCCAATATTGTCGGCTTTGAGTATATGCCCACCCGCAGCGAAGACCTTGCCAGGGTGACACAGGCGCGCCAGCGCCTTGAACAGGCACAGACCCTGTTCATATTTTCTGAAGCCGCCGGTTGCTTGCTGGAAGAGGCTGAAGCCGAGAGCGCCCTGTTCGCGGCCATGGTAGCTGAGGGCGATGATCATCATGCCGCCCATGAGGGCGGACACCACGATGATCATGCAGAACATCACGAGCATGGCGACCATGGCGACACCGAAAGCGCTCACGCGGATATCAACGCTCACTTTCATTTCGTCTGTGCCAACCCCGACGCACTCAAGCAAATTGACGTCAAGCTGTTCGACGCGTTCCCCGGTACCGAAAAACTCCTGTTACAGGCCATCACGCCCACGGGCCAACAGGGCGGCGAGCTAACACCAGAACAAAACGTCATACACCTGTGAAGGCGCGGTTGCGAGCGGATCGGATATACTCGAGACGCTCGCAATTGCAGCTTCCGACTCTCCAATTAATCAGATACCCCCATGCAGCCAGTCCTGATCCAGCTAGATGCCGTGACCTTCGCCTGGCCCGGCCAGCCGCGCTTACTGGACATACACAGTTTCGCTCTTTACCGCGGGGAGCGGGTATTTCTCAAGGGACCATCGGGTAGCGGCAAGACCACGCTGCTGGGCTTGCTCGGTGGCGTGCTGTTGCCAGACAGCGGAAGCATAAGACTCCTGGAAAAAAGCCTTCCCGAGCTTTCGGCGGCCGCACGAGACCGCTTTCGTGCAGACCACACCGGCTACATATTCCAGATGTTCAATCTGTTGCCTTACCTCTCGCTGGTTGAGAACGTAACCCTGCCCTGTCGCTTCTCGGCAGTGCGCCGTGAGCGGGCGCTCGCCCGCAGCGCCAGCCTGGAGCAGGCAGCACTGGATCTGCTTGCCGGCCTGGGGCTCTCCGATCCGCAATTGCTGCGTCGGTCCGTTACCGAGCTGTCGATAGGCCAGCAGCAACGGGTAGCGGCAGCCCGGGCCCTGATCGGCAATCCGGAACTGGTGATTGCCGACGAACCCACTTCAGCCCTGGATACGGACAGTCGGGAAGCCTTTCTGCGCTTATTGTTCGCTGAATGTGAACGCGGCGGTAGCAGCTTGCTGTTCGTCAGCCATGACTCATCCCTAGAACCGCTATTTGATCGGGCGCTCTCGCTGAAGGACATAAACCGCGCAGCCACTAGCCGAGAGGTGCTCTGATGTATCTATTGCGCCTGGCAATAAAGAGTCTGGCCAACCGTCGATTTTCCGCCATCCTGACGGTATTGGCGATTGCCCTCAGTGTGACCTTGCTACTGGCCGTGGAAAAGGTTCGAACGGAGGCGCGGGCCAGTTTCACCAGTACCATTTCTGGTACAGACCTGATCGTCGGCGCCCGCTCCGGCTCGGTCCAACTGCTCCTGTATTCGGTTTTTCGTATCGGCAACGCTACCAATAACATTCGCTGGGACAGCTACCAGCAGGTCGCCGAGCACCCCAGGGTAGCCTGGGCCATACCGATTTCCCTGGGCGACTCGCACCGCGGCTTTCGGGTCATGGGCACCAGCGCCAGCTATTTCGAGCACTATCGGCACGGGCGTGATCAGGCACTCGAGATGGCCCGTGGAGCACCTTTCAACGATCTATATGATGCCGTGCTGGGTGCGGACGTGGCGCGGGAATTGGGCTATGCGCTCAATAGTGAGCTGGTGCTGGCCCATGGCACCGGCTCTGTGAGTTTTGTAGATCACGGCGACAAACCCTTCCGCGTCAGCGGCATACTACGCAAGACCGGCACCCCGGTAGACCGCACCATCCATATCAGCCTGCAGGGCATGGAAGCGCTGCACGTGGACTGGCAACAGGGCATGCCCGCACGGGGCGCCGCAAGTGTTAGCGCGGAACAGGCCCGGGAAATGGACCTGACACCCAAGGCAATAACCGCAGTATTACTTGGCCTGACAAGCCGCATCAGTACCTTTGCAGTACAAAGAGACATCAACCAGTTTGGCGGCGAACCCCTGCAGGCAGTCCTCCCCGGTGTCGCGTTGCAGGAGTTGTGGAGCCTGCTGGGCATGGCCGAAAAAGCCCTGTTCATCGTTTCCCTGTTTGTCGTTCTGACCGGTCTGGTGGGGATGCTGACAGCCATTCTCAGCAGCCTGAACGAGCGCCGCCGCGAGATGGCCATTCTGCGCTCCGTTGGAGCAAAACCGCGACATGTGTTCAGTCTTCTGTTGCTTGAGGCCGCCAGCCTGGCCCTGGCCGGGATCGTGCTCGGCCTCGGCCTGATGTATCTGTGTCTGTGGCTCGCCCAACCCTTGATTCTTTCACGCTATGGGCTGTTCATCGCCATCACCCCTCCGGGGCTCTATGAATGGGCGCTGCTCAGCGCTATTCTGGCAGCCAGCATTCTCATGGGCAGCGTGCCAGCCTGGCGTGCCTACCGGCAGTCGCTGGCTGATGGTCTTTCGATCCGCACCTGACTTTAGATCCAAACCTCACGGGGTACTGCATGCGTTATCTTGCCGCCTTTACTGCTGTCTGCGCACTGTCGCTCGGCGCCCTCCCCGCTATCGCGGTGGAAGAGCTGAGCTGGGGCGACCTGGTGCCGCCGGATGCGCTTGGGTTAGGCGACATGCAGCAACCAACCCATGATCTTTCCTCGCTCGCCGACACCCTGAGTGAAGAGGAGTTCGGCGATCCGGCCGTGCAGATGCAACCCTCCGCTCCGGTCGTCGCCACTCTTGACGGCCGGGAAGTGAAACTGCCTGGATATATTGTGCCGCTAGGTATCAATGCCGACGGCACCGTTAGCGAATTTCTGTTGGTGCCCTACTTCGGCGCCTGCATTCATGTGCCCCCGCCGCCTTCCAACCAGATTGTCCATGTGCAAAGCGCCAAGGGTATTGAACTGGCAGCGCTGTACCAGCCGTTCTGGGTCACCGGGGCCATGCAGGTAGAGCATGTGGAAAGTGACCTGGCCAACGCCGGCTACCGTATCGCCGATGCGAATGTAGAGCCGTATAGCTACTAAGCGGGTTGTGCTTGCAAACCAGTGCCCGACAGCACGCAGTCGTCAACCCTGATCCATCACCCGACGAGCATAATCTGCCCATTGATCGATCGTTTGCCGCTGCGCGGCTGACGCGGTTGTACGGGCCTGTGCGAGGCTTTCCAGCAAGTCTGGCCATTGCCCGCGTTCAAGCTGTATTGACGCAACACGCATCCAATGGTCGGACTGGCCAGTGCGCCGGGCCAGAGCTTCCCAGGACGCTTGTGCGCGATCATGATCGCGCGCCTGCTGCCAGAGCTGCGCTAATCGCTCGTTACGGTTGCGGCTGGGCGCCAGGAGCTCTTGCTGCATCAGTACCTCCAGCAATCTTGCCGCTTGCCATGGCGCTCCAGCCGCAACCTGCAGGGACACCAGGTTTTCCAGGTCAGTGTCGCTGAGACGGATCCCACCCTCATAGGCAAGACGCAGGGTTGCTGCTGCATCGACCTGCCGCCGATCGAGGCTTTGCACACCCGCCAACTGCCGCCAGGCCTGTGCATTGCCTGGGTCCCGGCGCAGTAATACGCGAAACCACTTCTCCGCTGCCTGGTAACGCTGAAGCCGATAATTCATACCGGCCAGCAACTGATACCAGACCACGTCGACACCCGGGTCGGCCAGGACTACCTGCTCAGCCAATGGGATGGCCTTGCTATAGCGTTCCAGACGATTGTACAGCTGCACCAGTAACTGACGCGTTTCCAGCGGCAAGGTACCGGAGGCCAATTCCGACTCCAGCAGACTGACCGCTTCAGCATCCTGGCCAGCCTGCGCCAGCAGCTGGGCCAGATTGCGCCGATCCTGGCTGGCCGCCTGTGCCTCAAGCTGATTATGGGCAAGCGCCTTGCGGAGCCAGTCGATGGCCTCGGCATTACGCTGGGCTTCGATCGCCAGATAACCCAGCCGCTGCTCGAGTAGCGCGCGCTCCAAGGTGCGGTTTTCAGTTTGCGCTAAAGCAGATTCGAGGCGGCTGCGCGCCACCGCCAGATCCCCAGCCTGTTGCGCCCCAAGCGCGCTACTCAACGCCTGAAAAACGGCCGGCTCAATCGTTTGCTGAGCCTGGACATGCCAACTGACGAGTACGGCGAGAACGCACAGTAGTCTGCGCATCAGCGCCTCCCTTCCAGTCGGAAATGCAGAGTCTTGGTCGCCTCTCGAGCGACCGGTTGACCATTCTCCCTACGGGGCGCAAACCGCCAGCGGCTAGCCGCCCGGCGAGCCTCACGCTCGAACACCCCCGCAGGACTGGCGTCAGTTACCCGCAAATTCTCCACCCGACCTTCCGCCGTGATTGTGAATGCCAGCTTTACCTGTCCCTCGATGCCCGCGGCGACCGCCCGCCTTGGATAGTTTGGGGGTATATCGACCAGCGGAGTAACTTCTTCCGACAGGGAGGGCGCGGCAGCTGCTGCGGGTGCTGGCGCTGCATCCGCTGTCGGACTCGGTGCGGGCGCCACTTGCGCGGCACTGAGCCCTGCCAGCGTGGGCGCGCTGCTGAGCTGAATCGAAGTCGGCAGGCTAGGAATAGTGATGTCCAGCCTCACCTCCGGTGCAGGCTGAGGTTGCGCGGTTATCGGTTGAGCTTGGGGAACCGGCTCAGGTGGCTGGGGCCGTTCGGGCGCCTCACGCTGCTGCCTTTGCCGGCTTTCGCTGGTCGTATCGCCTACCGCGCGCACAAAGCTCACCCGCGCGAGCTCTTCCTCCGCCAGAGTGTCGTCACGCGGCGGCATGACCAGGATCACCATCAATGCAAACAGCACCAGGGCGACCAGCAAGGCTCCGGCAAAGCTCAGCAGCAGCCGCATCAGCGTCCCCCGGGCGCCGCAGCAGTTGCCGCGAGCGCCACATCCTGCACGCCGGCCAGACGGACCTGGTCCATTACCTGAATGACCAGCCCGCTGCGCGAATCCCGGTCGGCCTGGACCACCACGGTGCTGTCAGGCTGATCTACCAGCATACGCTCAACCGCTGCACGCACCGCTCGCACATCAACCTGCTGCTGGTCGATCCAGATTTCACCATCCGGACTGACGGCGATCAGAATATTGCCCTTGGGCTGCTCTGCGGCAGAGTCCGCCGAGGGGCTCTGCACAGTGATTCCCGACTCCTTGATAAAGGAGCTGGTGACAATAAAGAAAATCAGCATGATAAAAACGATGTCGAGCATCGGCGTCATATCGATACCGGCTTCTTCATCGCTACCTGCGTGGTGTCTGCGCATGCGCATCTAGTCGATCCTATTCAAATCGCAGTCGGTCATTGAGCCGCTGCAGCGCCCGGCGGGCCTGTTGATCAAGCCGCGCCAGACAAAATAATCCGCTGATGGCGACCACCATCCCGGCCATGGTGGGTACTGTGGCGCGGGAGACCCCGGCGGCCATTGCCCGGGGGTTACCGTTACCGCTCAGCGCCATGACATCAAATACCTGCACCATGCCGCTGACGGTACCCAACAAGCCTAGTAGCGGACACAGGGCAATCAATACGCGCACCATGGGTAAATACCGCTGCAGACGAATCTGCGCGCGGGACAACCAGGCCGCACGTATAAATCGCGCTGCAGTGCTGCTGCGGTCGCCACGGGCTATCCAGCCCTGCTGCAGCTGGTGCGCCTCATGTGGAAATACCCGAGCAAGAAACCACAACCGTTCCAGCATCAACGTCCACAACACAATGGTGACGCCAAGGATGCTCCAGAGCACCCATCCACCACTATCGAGAAAGTCCCGGAGCTGCCAGAGCCCTTCAGGCATTCTCTTTCTCCTCACCGCCCAGATGCAGCGCGATCAGGCCGGCACTCTGTTGCTCCAGCAACTGGATCAGCGCCTTGCTGCGCGCGGCCACCAGGCCATGCATGAACAACAACGGGATAGCCACCACCAGGCCGAGTACGGTGGTCACCAACGCCTGGGATATGCCCCCAGCCATCAGCTTTGGGTCTCCGGTACCGAACAGGGTGATTGCCTGAAAGGTGGCGATCATCCCGGTAACCGTGCCCAGCAAGCCCAGCAAGGGAGCTACTGCTGCGAGCAGCTTGATCAGGCCCTGCCAACGCTCAAGCGAGGGCGTCTCCTTGAGAATAGCCTCGTCGAGTTTCAGCTCCAGAGTATCGAGCTGTTCCAGCCGAGGCCGGCTGCCAATAACTCCGAGCACCCGGCCCAGAGGGTTGTCGCGTTTGAGGTTGTCCAGATCCTTCACCTGCCGATCAACCCGCAGGCTGGTGCGCTGCAGCCACGCCAGGCGCCAGAGCGCCAGCAGCAAGCCGAGCACACCCAAGGCTAGAATCACATAACCAACCACCCCTCCCTGATGGACGCGCTCGCCCAGCGAGGGCGTCTGTTGCAACTGCTGCAGCACATTCCCCCGAGTTGGGTCGACCCTCAGATCAGCCAGACCCTCCCGCGGCTCGATAAAATCGTTGACCGGACTCCGACCCTCAGGCTGCCGTCCGGCAACCAGCAGGCGTTCGGCATCGGGCTGATAAAGCAGGTAATCCTTTCCCTGTAGAGCGGTAAACGGCCCCACTCGCACTACCGGCAATTCACGCTGTTGACCATCCTCGCCGACTACCGGAGCAACGAAACGACTGACCTTGCTGCTGGCCGTCATATCCTGCTGCAACATGAACCAGAAGGCCTCCAGCGTTTCTACTGTGGGAATGCGGCGACTCTCGGCCAACTGATCAAGCATGGCGATGCGATCCGGAAACTGCATGTTGAGTAGCGAGTCCTGCCACTGACTACGTGTATCTCCAGCCGCCTGACGAACCACACCAAACAGTTCTCCCAGGTTGCCGCTACGCTGCGCCAGCTCCGCCTCACCCTCCTTGAGGGCCTTTTCATGCAGGCCAAACTCAGCCTCCAACCGATCGGATTCGGCCTGCACTTCAGCCAGTGCCGCTTCTGCCTCGCGCAAGCGGCGCTGTTGCTGATCGCGCTCGGCAATGAAGCGTGATTCCCGCTCACGCATGGCTGCCTGCTCGTTGCTGCGCACCTGTTGTATATCGCGCAGAAGCGCATCCAGGTCGGCCGGCTGGGCAGAGACCATGGCCGGCAACAGTAGAACGGCAAGCATCAGAAAACGTTTCATAGACCGCCCTCCAGCTCGGTTACCGGTGGTAACGGCAGACGTAACATGACCGGGGTCTGTTGTTGGCGAGCGATATTCAAGCCCTGCTCAAGCGTACGGCGATATTCGTCCGGGAGTGGCTTCCAGGTGCTGACTTGAGCATCCCAGTAGCCCTGCTCGCGGCCATCCAGACTTTGATAGAAGAGCATGACCCGCCCCAGGCGCAGAAAATTGACTACCTTGACCTGCTCATTCTCGCCAAGAGTGCCCCTCCAGGCCTCAAGCGTGCGGCCATAGTCACTTTCAATCTGGTATGCCTCGATCAATCGGCGATACTTTTCAGCCACACTGACATTGGCGGTTTTGAGCAGCTCATTCAGCAGCGCCAGACGATCTGCCCGCTCCTCAGACAAAAACGGCAGATCCAGGGCTACGAAACGTTGCAAGGAGTCGTACATGCGCTGCATCAGAGGCAACAGCTCGCGCTGGGTATCCTCGATACTCGCCAACTGGCTCTCCAGAGCCTCGAGCTCTTCGTTCTGGGCGCCGACCATTTCGGCCAGACGCGCGTTGTAATCAACCAGCTGCTCACGCTGCTCGATGGCTTGTCGATACCGCTCCAGCGCCTGTCGGGTAGCGTCATCAAGCTGATCGATGCGTTGCTGCGAGTCCCGCGCTTCGCGCACCAGGGCCTGACTCTGCTCCAGGGCCTGCTCCGTCGTGTCCTGCCCCACCGCTATCATCGGCAAGACGAGGAATACCCATAAAACCGCTCTCATCCAGACTCTCCGGAAATGTTTCACCCGCTGGCGGGCTATTAAAAGAGAAGCATTATCATTTGAACAGCTCAATTATTCAAGGCCTGGTCTGCAAGCTTCAAGGAATGAGGATAGACCGAAAGAACTTTGCTCCAGATCAATATCTGTCTGTCTGACAACGCCTAAAGTCTCGCCATACCAAACGCAAGGGAGATTCATCATGTCACGTTTCACTATTCAACTGGCCGCCGGCCTCCTGCTCGCCCCCGCACTGCTGGCCGCATCTGTGGCTCAGGCTCATGAGGCAGGTGATGTCATCGTGCGCGTTGGCGCCGCGGTTGTTGACCCTCAGGAAAGCAGCAGTAATGTATTCGTTGGCGGCGCCAACACCGGCCTGGAAGTCGGCGTTGATAGCAACACCCAGCTCGGCATTACCGGCACCTTTATGCTGACCGACAATATTGGTATCGGCCTGCTTGCGGCCACGCCGTTCAGCCACGACATCGAACTCAAGGGCGCAGGCCGCTTTGCCAGCATCAAGCACCTGCCACCGACAGTAACCCTGCAATATTTCCCAATGGCTAAAAGCTCCGCCTGGCAGCCCTATGTTGGTGCTGGTCTGAACTACACCATGTTCTTCAGCGAAGACCTGTCCAGCAACGCAGAGGGCGCGGGCTTTTCCAGTCTGGATCTCGATGATTCTTGGGGTTACGCCCTGGAAGCAGGCATGGACTATAAGTTGACTGAGCAGGTTTATCTGAATGCCGCAGTCTGGTACGCCGACATCGACACCACAGCCAACTTCCGCACTGCGGGCATACCCAGCAAGGTTGATGTGGAAATTGATCCGATGGTTTACATGGCCAGCATTGGCTACAAGTTCTGATCTGACAGACAGAGCAAAAAAACGGCCGCTATGCGGCCGTTTTTTATTGCGGAGTATCGATGCTGTCCAGTAGTTGCCCCAGCTGCGCACGCCAGGGCCGCGGCTTGACGCCAAACGCCATCAGGATACGGCGGCTGGTCAGGACCGCGTTCTGGGGTTCCCAGCCCGTTTCGGTCTGCTTGTCGAAGGGGATGGAGCGGATAACCGGATCGCGATCCAGCCTGTTGTTCGCCATCAGTTCCTGGGCGAGACTTTTCGCAAAACTGATCCAGCTTGACGGCTCGGTGCTGCCGTAATGGTAGACGCCATGCAATGGCGCTTCGCAGTCGAGCTGCTTGAGCACGGCCAACAACACACGGGCGGCATCGTCTACCGGCGTGGGGTTACCGCGCCACTCTTCCGCCAGCAGGACCGGATCCTGCCCTCGTAATTGCTCAAGCAACTTGGCGAGCTGGCCGTCAGCCGAAGCATCGAGCAACCAACTGAACCGCAACACCGCATAACGGGAACAATGCGTGGCAAGCAGCTTCTCCAGCTCACCTTGCACCAGCCCCAACCCGTCCCCGGGCAACCGTTCGTCTTTCTCCGTGTAAGGCGTCGCCTTGAGGCCGTCAAACACGCGCGCACTCGATGGCTGGACCAACAACCGATTATCTTTCGCACATAGTGCAACGAGATTGCGATTGAACTCATCCAGTGCAGTCAGTTGCAGCGGATCATCCATTCCAAGCTGAAACTGCTCATGAAAGTAGGCTAGATTGACTACCGCATCCGCCTGGTACTGATCAAACCAATCAAGCAACTGATCGCTTTTCCAGCCCGCTCGCGGCCGGTCCACAGACCGGATATCGATTCCTTCCTGAGTTGCCAGGCGCACCAGGGCCTGGCCCAGTGAAGAGTCCCCTTCCAGCAATAATATGCGCATCCGCATGGTTGTACCCTGTTTTCTGAATGCTATATGAGGCCCCCGAGGCCTCACCGCGCGCCTGGATTACCGCAAGGGCGCATCAGGCGTAAGTTATCAGCGCCTGATGCGCCGGATCATCCAGATGAGGCACACTGTTGAAGCTGCTCAGACGCATGTTGCGCTGGTTGAAAACGCAATGAATCAGTGCTGTATTACGCGTCTGCAAATTCAGCTCGATCATGGTTTCACTGGGAGCTCTGAGCAACTGACTGACCAGCATTGCGATGGCGCCGCCCGAACTGACTGCAAGCACTCGCTTGCCGGTACAGCGGGCCATGATGTCCATCTTCACGCGCTCAACACGCACTGAAAAGTCAGTCCAGGTTTCTGGCAAATCGCCCTCAAGCTCGCCGCGCGACCAGAGCATGATGCCTTGCCGCAGCCTTTTGAAGAAATCAGCCACAGCAGGTTTATCAGGCAGCGCCTGATCAGGAAACTGAGCGGTGTAAGCAGCCAGGATGGCATGAAAATCAAACTCGTTAAGCTCCCTGAAGATCTCAAAGGCAGACTCGTCAAGTTGCAGTGACTGCGCAATACCCTGAGCCGTTTCCCGGTGCCGTACCATGTCGCCCATCAGCACGTGGTCAAAATGCATACCGCGTTGCTGAAAATATGTTCCCAGCAGTCTGGCCTGTTGATGGCCCTTTTCCGAGAGCTGATCATAGTTACTGGAGCCAAAGGAGGCCTGGCCATGGCGTACAAAATAGATTTCAGTCATCGTCAATCTTCACAAAGTGTCTTTCTGGCCACATACAGCAAACCGGAAATACTCTGTCCAGTTCGCCGATAGCAGAGGCTGCCGGCCTGCAAGCGCAGTACGTTAGCACAGTGTACCTGCCGACGAGCAAGAGCCAATCTGACCCAGAACCACGAAGCCCCCGAATGTCGGGGGCCTCTGGTTAGCACTTTATATTCAAGTCTAAGGTATGACCTAGAACGGGATATCGTCGTCGAAGCTGTCATAGTCGGGCGCGGGCTGCTGCGGAGCGGATTGCTGCGGCGCCTGTTGAGCCGGTCTCTGGGCTGGCTGTTGGGCCGGACGCTGCTGCTGCGGACGTGGCGCCATACCCTGCTCGCCGCCCTGGGGCTTGCCATCGAGCAACTGCATCTGGCCGCCTATATCCACAACGATTTCGGTGGTATAGCGCTTCACACCGTCCTTTTCCCACTCGCGGGTCTGCAAACGGCCTTCGATATACATCTTCGAGCCCTTGCGTACATACTCACCCACAACCTCGGCGATACGACCAAAAAACACCACTCGGTGCCACTCGGTGCGTTCCTGCTGCTGACCGGTTTGCTTGTCCTTCCAGCTATCGCTGGTAGCGAGGGTAATGTTGGCAACGGCGTTACCATTGGGCAGATAACGTACTTCGGGATCGCCCCCGACGTTACCAATTAGAATTACCTTGTTGACGCCTCTGGCCATTTCTCAATCTCCTGTGTGCGGCGTGATGCTGGCTGGCGATACCGGGTCCGGGTTACACGCTGCGGCTACCGCGTGTTCGAGCCCCTGACGATCCAGCACCTGCGTATCGACTTTGATATAAGCGGCTGCTTCTTCAGCCACGATGACCGCCTCCGTAACACCCGGTACGGCAAGAATGCGCCGGAGCAACGCCTCATCCCGAACAAGCTCATGGGGCAACGGCAGACGAAAACTGGACACGTAGGCTGGTTGGCGCATCTTAACACCAATCAGCAACCAGGACAGTCCGAGGGCGGCGCAGCAGGCAAATACCCCTCCCAGCCCATAAGCACCGAATACGGCACCGCCGAGTACCCCGCCCAGCGCAGCGCCAAGGAACTGGCTGGTGGAATAGATTCCCATTGCCGTTCCCTTGCCGCCTGCCGGCGCAATTTTGCTTAACAGCGAAGGTAACGTGGCTTCCAGAAGATTGAATCCGATAAAGAACAGAACGATGGCCGTTACCAGCCACGGCAACGAATTGGCACTGAGCCAGAGCAACGGCTGGACCAGCACAAGCAAAGTGATCGCACCAAGCACCACAGCTTTGACCTGGCGTTTACGCTCGGCAAAAATGATAAAGGGTACCATTGCAAAAAATGAAACCAGCAGCGCGCAGAAATACACCCACCAATGATCGTCACGGGGCAGTCCTGCGTTCTCCTGCAAGGCCAGGGGAATAGCAACAAAGCTGGCCATCAGAATCGCGTGCAACATCGCGATGCCGTAGTTCAGCCGCAGTAACTCCGGGTTACGCAGACTGGGCCAGAAGCTGGCCGCAATCACACCCGCATCCCGGTGTCTCTCGGCGCGCGCAACCGGCGGTACGACCCAGATAACCAGTACAATACCGATCAGTGCAAGAATCACCGTTGCGTAAAAGACACCTTCCAGGCCAGTCCGTGCGGCAATTAACGGCCCTGCGACCATTGCCAGAGCAAAGGACACGCCTATGCTCATGCCTATCATCGCCATTGCCTTGGTGCGATGCTGTTCCCTGGTCAGATCCGCCACCATCGCCATGACAGCAGCGGCAATGGCGCCCGCACCCTGCACAATGCGGCCAAGAATGATGCCCTGCATACTGTCAGCCTGGGCTGCGAGCAAGCCGCCCAGGGCAAATAGGATCAGGCCCCCGACAATAACCGGTTTGCGCCCGATACGATCAGACAGCATTCCGAACGGGATTTGTAAAAATGCTTGAGTTAAGCCATATGCGCCAATCGCTACACCGATCAGCAAAGGCGTCGCTCCCGCCAGGCTGCCGCCATAGGTAGCCAAAACAGGCAGAACCATGAACAGACCGAGCATCCGAAACGCAAAAACGGCTGCCAGCGAACTCGCTGCGCGCTGCTCGCTGGATGACATGCGATCGGACTGATGCATTGATATTCCTGTTATATGAAACGGTTGAAATGAAGGGGCCGGATTCTATCACGCTTACCCCTGGACGGCAGCGCGTCGGTTACCTGCGGTAATGGACACGTGAAGTTGCAAAAGCACCCCGCCGGCACCTGAACTTCCCCCCGGGTTTTTGCCGCTCAGAGCCCCGAGCACGTATACTGTCCGGCTTTGCTGGTCGTTGGGGAAATGTACTGTGGATACCATCCTGATTCGTGGGGCACGCACCCACAACCTGAAGAACATTGACCTTGATCTGCCGCGTGACAAGTTGATCGTCATCACCGGGCTATCGGGCTCGGGCAAGTCTTCACTCGCGTTTGACACGCTGTATGCCGAGGGTCAGCGACGTTACGTTGAATCCCTCTCGGCCTACGCTCGTCAGTTTCTGTCGATGATGGAAAAACCCGATGTCGATCACATCGAGGGGCTTTCGCCGGCCATTTCCATCGAACAGAAATCAACGTCACACAACCCACGCTCAACTGTGGGCACCATTACCGAGATATACGATTACCTGCGCCTGCTGTTTGCCCGCGTCGGTGAGCCTCGGTGTCCGGACCACGACCTCCCGTTGGCGGCACAGACTGTCAGCCAGATGGTCGATCAGGTTCTGGCCATGCCTGAGGGCGCCAAATTGATGCTCCTCGCGCCGGTTATGCGCGAACGCAAGGGCGAGCACCTGGCCTTACTGGACGAGCTTCGGGCACAGGGATTTGTTCGCGCGCGCATCAACGGCCGCGTCCACGATCTGGATGAAGCACCTGCGCTGGAGAAAAACCGCAAGCACACCATCGAAGTCGTCGTAGACCGTTTTAAAGTCCGCGAAGATCTTCAGCTACGCCTGGCCGAGTCGTTCGAGACCTGTTTGAACCTGGCCGACGGCATCGCCATCATCGCGCCAATGGACGGCGAGGAAGGACAGGAAACCACCTTTAGCGCCAAGTTCGCCTGCCCTAAATGCGGACACTCCATCAGCGAACTGGAGCCCCGCCTGTTCTCTTTCAACAACCCCGCCGGCGCCTGCCCGACCTGCGATGGCCTGGGGGTGAAACAGTTCTTTGATGCCAAGCGACTGGTTAACAGCGAACTGACCCTTGCCGAAGGCGCCATACGCGGTTGGGACAGACGCAACGTTTATTATTTCCAGATGCTCAGCTCCCTGGCGGAACACTTCGGCATATCACTGGAGGAGCCCTTCGGCAAACTCGGCGAAAAACACCAGAAACTGGTGCTGCACGGCACCGGCACCGACAAGGTTTCCTTTCGTTATCTGAATGACCGTGGCGATATAGTCAAACGCGAACACCCGTTCGAAGGTATCGTCCCCAACCTGGAGCGTCGCTACCGCGAGACCGAGTCCCAGAGCGTACGCGAAGAACTGGCCAAGTACCTGAGCACCCAGCCCTGCCCCGCCTGCCACGGCGCGCGCCTGCGTCGCGAGGCAAGGCATGTGTTCATCGACGGACGCAACCTGCCGGGCGTTACGACCCTGCCGGTTGGAGAAGCAGCGGAGTATTTCGGTCAGCTCAGCCTTGACGGCAGCCGCGGTGAAATTGCCGAGAAGATCCTCAAGGAAATTCGCGCGCGCCTGATGTTTCTGGTCAACGTCGGCCTGGATTACCTATCACTGGATCGTAGCGCCGACACACTTTCCGGTGGCGAAGCGCAGCGTATTCGCTTGGCCAGCCAAATCGGCGCTGGACTGGTGGGCGTCATGTACATTCTCGATGAGCCCTCCATCGGCCTGCACCAACGGGACAACGAGCGCCTGCTTTCCACCCTCGTGCATCTACGCGATATCGGTAACACGGTAATCGTCGTAGAGCATGACGAAGACGCCATCCGCCAATCCGACTACGTAGTTGATATCGGCCCAGGTGCCGGCGTGCACGGCGGCCAGATCGTTGCCCAGGGCACACCCCAAGAGGTCATGGACAATCCCAATTCGCTCACCGGACAATACCTGTCTGGCAAGGTGAAGATCCCCGTTCCAGCAAAACGACATGTACCGAAAAAAGACGGCTGGTTGCAGCTCAAGGGCGCTCGCGGGAACAACCTGCAGAACGTTACCCTGGAAATCCCGACTGGCCTGATGACCTGTGTCACCGGCGTATCAGGATCAGGCAAATCCACCCTGATCAACAACACCTTGCACCCGATCACCGCCACCGAACTCAATGGCGCCACCACCCTGGAGGCTGCGCCCTACGACAGTTTCCACGGGATGGAGCATCTGGACAAGGTAGTGGATATCGACCAGAGCCCGATCGGCCGAACTCCCCGCTCCAACCCGGCTACCTACACCGGCCTGTTCACCCCTATCCGCGAGCTGTTCGCCGGCACCCAGGAAGCCCGCTCGCGTGGCTACAAGGCCGGCCGGTTCTCGTTCAACGTCAAGGGCGGTCGCTGCGAAGCCTGTCAGGGCGACGGCCTGATCAAAGTGGAAATGCACTTTCTGCCGGACATCTACGTGCCCTGCGATGTGTGCAAGAGCAAGCGCTACAACCGCGAGACGCTGGAGATCAAATACAAGGGCAAGAACATCCATGAAGTACTGGAGTTCACCATCGAGGAAGCCCGCGAGTTCTTCGAGGCCGTCCCGGCCCTGGCCCGCAAGCTACAGACCTTGATTGACGTGGGCCTGTCCTACATTCGCCTGGGCCAGTCCGCTACCACGTTGTCCGGTGGTGAAGCACAGCGGGTGAAGCTCGCCCGCGAGCTGTCCAAGCGTGATACCGGCAAAACCCTGTATATCCTCGACGAGCCGACAACCGGCCTGCACTTTGCCGACATTCAGCAACTGCTGGACGTGCTGCACCGCCTACGCGATCACGGCAATACCCTGGTGGTGATCGAACACAATCTGGATGTGATCAAGACTGCAGACTGGATCGTCGATCTGGGACCAGAGGGGGGCTCACGTGGTGGCAAGATCATTGCGACGGGAACACCGGAGCAGGTGGCTGCAATGGCGCACTCGCATACCGGTAGCTTCCTTGGGCCGCTGCTGAAGCGGGATAGCTGAGCCTGGGAAAAACCGCTTACTCTCGAAGAGGCTTTAAGTTGCGGCTTGCGGGAAGCTCGATTGCTGAGGGACCGTCAGCCCTTCCCATGACCGTCGGAGCACAGGGACGTGCGACGACGAGCCCCAGGGACGGCTTGTAGCGTGTCATGGGAAGGGCTAACGGTTCCGCAGCTAGCACCAAACTCAAGTCCAACTGTTCGATCTCTCTGAATACACAAGACTCCGAATACCCAAATACCAGCCACAAAAAAACCGGACACAAGGTCCGGTTTTTTCTAGCGCTTGGCTATTACTCTTCGCTGGCAGCAGCCAGGTCAGGGCGATCGACCAGCTCGACGTAAGCCATGGGCGCAGAATCACCAGCGCGGAAACCGCACTTGAGAATACGCACATAACCGCCGGGACGTTCGGCATAACGCTTGCCCAGGTCATTGAACAGCTTACCAACAGCTTCTTTGCTGCGAGTGCGGTCAAATGCCAGACGGCGATTGGCGACAGTATCTTCTTTCGCCAGGGTGATCAGCGGCTCTGCAACACGGCGCAATTCCTTGGCCTTGGGCAGAGTAGTCTTGATCAGTTCGTTTTCGAACAGCGACACCGCCATGTTCTGGAACATGGCATTACGGTGCGAGCTGGTCCGACTCAGGTGACGACCACTTTTACGATGACGCATCTCTCAATTCCTCGGTGTCAGGACGATCAGGCCGAAACCTTGTCGTCCTTCTTCAAGCTTGCAGGCGGCCAGTTGTCCAGACGCATACCCAGTGACAGACCACGCGAGGCCAGAACATCCTTGATCTCGGTCAGGGACTTCTTGCCCAGGTTCGGGGTCTTCAGCAGTTCCACTTCGGTACGCTGGATCAGATCGCCAATATAGTAGATATTTTCGGCTTTCAGACAGTTGGCTGAACGTACAGTCAGCTCAAGGTCATCAACCGGACGCAGCAGAATCGGATCAATCTCGTCTTCCTGCTGCTCAACAACGGGCTCGTTCTCACCTTTCAGGTCAACGAAGGCGGCCAGCTGCTGTTGCAGGATGGTCGCAGCACGGCGGATAGCTTCTTCAGCATCCAGCGTTCCGTTGGTTTCCAGGTCAATAACCAGCTTGTCCAGGTTGGTGCGCTGCTCGACACGGGCGCTTTCAACAACATAGGCCACACGGCGAACCGGGGTATATGTGGCGTCAAGCTGCAACCGGCCGATAGAACGGCTTTCATCATCGTCAGTCTGACGTGCGTCAGCTGGCTCGTAACCACGGCCACGGGCCACGGTCAGTTTAAGATTCAGCGAACCATTGTCGGACAAGGTAGCAATCAGGTGGTCTGGGTTGATGATTTCGACATCGTGATCCAGCTGAATATCAGCTGCGGTCACCTGACCCGGTCCTTTTTTGGACAGGGTCAGGGTCACATGATCACGGCCGTGCATCTTGACTGCCAGACCTTTCAGGTTCAGCAGGATCTCGATGACATCTTCCTGAACGCCTTCGATGGCGCTGTACTCATGCAAAACGCCGTCGATTTCCGCCTCTACCACGGCACAACCGGGCATGGAGGAGAGCAGAATACGACGAAGCGCATTGCCCAGGGTATGGCCGAAACCACGCTCAAGCGGCTCAAGAGTAATCTTGGCACGCGTGGGCGAGGTTTCCTGTACGTCAATATGACGTGGTGTTAGAAACTCGGTAACCGAACTCTGCATGGGGGCACCTTTTGCTGTCTGACGCTTACTTGGAGTAAAGCTCGACGATCAAGTTCTCGTTGATGTCGGCGTACAGATCACTCCGTGAGGGCAGGCTTTTAAAGACACCTTCCTTCTTCGCTGCATCTACTTCCAACCACTCGGATTGGCCGCGCTGCGCTGCGAGCTCCAGAGAACCGCCGATACGCAACTGGTTCTTGGCCTTTTCGCGAACAGCAACCACGTCGCCTGGGGACACCAGGAACGAAGCGATGTTAACGGTTTTGCCATTGACGCTGATTGCCTTGTGCGAGACCAGTTGACGCGCTTCTGCACGAGTCGAACCGAACCCCATACGATATACAACGTTATCCAGGCGACGCTCGAGCAGTTGCAGCAGGTTATCACCGGTCGGGCCCTTGAGACGGGCAGCTTCCTTGTAATAGTTGCTGAACTGACGCTCGAGGATGCCGTAGATACGACGAACTTTCTGTTTCTCGCGCAGCTGGGTGCCGTACTCGGAGAGACGACCACGACGCTGACCATGCACACCTGGAGGGCTGTCCAGCTTGCACTTGGATTCGATAGCACGGGCGCCGCTCTTCAAGAACAGGTCAGTGCCTTCGCGACGAGACAGTTTACACTTGGGACCAATATATCTAGCCATTTCCGTCTCCTGGTTACACGCGGCGCTTTTTAGGCGGGCGACAGCCGTTATGTGGGATGGGGGTGACATCGGTGATGCCGCTGATCTTGTAGCCACAAGAGTTCAGAGCACGAACAGCCGACTCACGACCCGGGCCTGGGCCCTTCACGTTAACGTCTAGGTTTTTCAGACCGTATTCCAGAGCAGCCTGACCAGCACGCTCAGCTGCAACCTGGGCAGCAAAGGGGGTGCTTTTACGCGAACCACGGAAACCGGAACCACCAGAAGTCGCCCAGCTCAGAGCGTTGCCCTGACGGTCGGTAATGGTAATGATGGTGTTGTTGAAAGACGCGTGGATGTGGGCGATCCCATCAACCACCGTCTTTTTTACTTTCTTACGTACACGAGCAGCAGGCTTAGCCATATCTGTATATTCCTTCGCGTTTACTTACGGATCGGCTTGCGCGGACCCTTACGGGTACGGGCGTTAGTCTTGGTGCGCTGACCGCGGACCGGAAGGCCCTTACGGTGACGCAGACCACGATAACAACCGAGATCCATGAGACGCTTGACGTTCATGTTGATCGCACGACGCAGGTCACCTTCAGTGTTGTTCTTGCCCACCTCGGTGCGCAGCAGATCAACCTGCTCCTCGCTTAGATCCTTGATTTTTGCACTGGGCGCAATGCCAGTGGCCGCACAGATTTTCTGTGCCTTGGTTTGACCGATACCAAAGATATAGGTCAATGAGATAACAGTATGTTTGTTATCCGGGATGTTGACGCCTGCAATACGGGCCATCCAAATTTACTCCGTCTGACAGCTACTCTACTCAACCAAAACAACATAGGTTGTGAGAAAAAGGGTGCAGTAGGGTAGCGCTAACATAAATAAAAATCAACCACCCGACCAGTTATCTGGCCGAGTGGCGGTTATCCTGAGACGTAGTCGACAAACAGATAGGGTAAAAATTAACCCTGGCGCTGTTTGTGACGGGGCTCAGCTGCACAAATCACACGGACGCTACCATTGCGGCGGATGATCTTGCAGTTACGGCAAAGCTTCTTGACCGATGCTCCAACTTTCATAACTGACTCCTAGAACCTGGCATCTCAGCGCAGCATACCGCTGCCGCCATAGCCTTTCAGGTTGGATTTCTTCATAAGAGACTCGTACTGCTGAGAAACGAGGTGCGATTGTACTTGGGACATGAAGTCCATCACAACCACTACAACGATCAACAGTGAGGTCCCACCCAGATAGAAGGGCACATTGGCCGATACCACCAGGAACTGGGGCAGCAAACAAACCGCTGCCATATACATGGCACCAAACATGGTCAGCCGTGTCAGTACGCCATCAATATAGCGCGCCGACTGCTCACCAGGCCTGATACCAGGAATAAACGCACCTGACTTCTTGAGGTTTTCTGCCACGTCCTTGGGGTTGAACATCAACGCTGTATAGAAGAAGCAGAAGAAAACAATTCCTGCGGTAAACAGAATGATATTCAACGGCTGGCCTGGAGCGAGTGCCTGGGAGACGCTTTGCAACCAACCCATACCTTCGCCCTGACCGAACCATGTACCCAGCGACGCAGGGAACAACAGGATGCTACTGGCAAAGATCGCCGGAATCACACCTGCCATGTTCACTTTCAGCGGCAGGTGGCTGGTTTGCGCAGCAAACACCTTGCGACCTTGCTGACGCTTGGCATAGTTAACGGTAATCCGACGCTGCCCGCGCTCAACAAAGACCACGAAGGCCACCAGACCGATGGCCAACAAGGCAATGGCAATCAGAGCGAAGATATTGATATCACCCTGACGCGCCGCCTCGAAGGACTGCCCGATTGCGCTCGGCAGACCAGCCACGATACCCGCGAAGATCAACATGGAAATACCGTTGCCGATACCCCGCTCGGTGATCTGTTCGCCCAGCCACATCATGAACATCGCGCCCGCCACAAAGGTGGTGACTGCTATGAAATAGAAGCCAAACCCTGTATCAAACGCGACGCCTTGACTGGAGAGGCCTACCGACATCCCGACCGCCTGCACAAGCGCCAGAACCAGCGTCAGATAACGCGTGTACTGGGCTATCTTGCGCCGACCGGACTCACCTTCCTTTTTCAACTGCTCCAGGGTGGGATTCACCGCCGTCATCAGCTGCATGATAATCGACGCAGAGATGTACGGCATGATACCCAGAGCAAAGATACTCATCCGCTCCAATGCACCACCCGAGAACATGTTGAACAGGCTAAGAACGGTACCCTCATTCTGTCTGAACAGCTCGGCCAGACGATCAGGATCTATACCCGGAACCGGGATATGCGCCCCGATGCGGTAGACAATGATTGCCAGGAACAGAAAACGCAGTCGCGTCCAAAGTTCGGTCAGGCCGCCTTGTTTGATTCCTGAGAGAGCGCCTTGCTTAGCCATTTATTCCTCGAATTTGCCGCCAGCTGCTTCGATTGCTGCACGCGCACCTTTGGTGGCCATCAGCCCCTTGATGTTGACCGCTTTGGTCACATCGCCGGAGAGGACGATCTTGGCACGTACAAACTTGTTGCCAATGATATTGGCATCCTTGAGCGCCTGAAGGTCAATTACGTCAGCGTCCAGCTTGTTCAACTCGCTGGTACGAATTTCCGCAGTGACCATGGCAATCTTGGACGTGAAGCCGAACTTCGGCAGACGGCGGTGCAAAGGCTGCTGACCACCCTCGAAACCGGGGGCAACGGTGCCACCGGAACGCGAGCTCAAACCCTTGTGACCACGGCCGGCTGTCTTGCCCAGACCACTACCAATACCGCGGCCGACGCGCAGCTTGTTACGGCGTGCACCCGGCGCGGAACGCAGATCATTCAGTTTCATGTCTTAACCCTCTACCCGAACCATGTAGGAGACCTTGTTGATCATCCCACGAACGGCCGGAGTATCTTCGACCTCGACAGTGTGGTTGATCCGACGCAGACCCAAGCCCTTGACGCAGAGCTTATGGTTCGGCAGACGACCGACGACACTTTTGAACAGGGTCACTTTAATTGTTGCATTAGCCATGTCAGCTTACCCCACGATGTCTTCAACGGTCTTGCCGCGCTTGGCCGCTACCGACTCAGGCGACTGCATAGACTTCAGGCCCTTGTAAGTGGCCTGAACGACGTTGACCGGATTGGTGGAACCGTAACACTTGGCCAGTACGTTATGCACACCAGCAGCTTCCAGGACGGCGCGCATTGCACCACCGGCAATTACACCGGTACCTTCGGAAGCAGGCTGCATGTACACCTTGGAGGCGCCATGCGCGGCCTTGACCGGATACTGCAGGGTTGAACCGTTCAGGTCCACCTGGATCATGTTACGACGTGCGGCTTCCATGGCTTTCTGGATGGCGGCAGGCACTTCACGCGCCTTACCACGACCGAAACCCACGCGACCATTACCGTCACCTACCACCGTCAAAGCGGTGAAAGCGAAGATACGGCCACCTTTTACTACCTTGGCAACGCGGTTTACCTGAACCAGTTTCTCAATGTAACCTTCGTCGCGCTTTTGCTCGAAATTAGCCATAGCTCTACCCTTAGAATTCCAGCCCGCCTTCACGAGCGGCGTCGGCAAGCGCTTTCACGCGGCCATGATACTTGAAGCCGGAACGGTCGAAGGAGACCTGAGTTATACCGGCGGCCTTGGCGCGCTCGGCAACCAGCAGACCGACTTTCTTGGCGGCTTCGATGTTGCCAGTGCTACCACTGCGCAGCTCGGAGTCCAGCGTGGAAGCGCTGGCCAAAACCTTGGCGCCATCAGCCGAGATCACTTGTGCGTACATGTGCTGCGAAGAACGGTACACGCACAGACGTACGGCTTCCAGCTCGCGCTGCTTAAGACGCGAACGGCGAGCGCGACGGAGACGAATAACTTTTTTATCGCTCATTTGCTATGCCCTACTTCTTCTTGGCTTCTTTACGACGCACGATCTCATCGGCGTAGCGTACACCCTTGCCCTTATAGGGTTCGGGACGACGGAAATCACGAATTTCCGCGGCTACCTGGCCGACCAGCTGCTTGTCGATACCTTTGATGATGATGTCAGTCTGGCTGGGAGTTTCCGCAGAAACACCTTCGGGCAGCTGATACTCGATAGGGTGGGAATAACCCAGCGCCAGGGACAGAGTCTGCCCCTTGGACTGTGCTTTATAACCAACACCTACCAGCTGGAGCTTGCGCTCGAAGCCATCGGTGACACCGGTAACCATGTTCTGCACCAACGCACGCGTGGTACCGGCCATGGCCATGTTGACGCTGCCTTCACGAGCGGCAAAATGCAGCATGCCGTCTTGCTGGACAACTTCGACTGTCGAGTGCAGGACCAGATCCATGGAGCCCTTGGCTCCCTTGACGGAAATATCCTGACCGTTCAGCTTTACTTCTACACCCTGTGGCAATTTGACAGGGTCCTTAGCGACGCGAGACATCGTAACCCCCTATCAGAATACGGTACAGAGCACTTCACCGCCGACACCGGCAGCGCGAGCAGCGCGATCAGTCATAACACCTTTGTTGGTGGAGACAATCGACACGCCCAATCCACCCTTGACCTTGGGAATCTGGTCAACGGACTTGTACTGGCGCAGACCGGGACGGCTTACGCGCTTGATATCTTCAATAACCGGCCTGCCTTCGAAGTACTTGAGCTCGATGGACAGCACAGGCTTGGTATCGCCCTGTACGTCGTAACCGGCCACATAGCCTTCTTCTTTCAATACTTTGGCGACAGCCACCTTCAGCTTTGCCGCAGGCATGCTTACGCTGGACTTTTCAGCCATCTGGGCATTACGGATGCGGGTCAGCATATCTGCTAACGGGTCCTGCATACTCATGGGCTTTGTGCTCCTGAAACTGAGTAATTAAGGTCTGGTTTACCAGCTGGCCTTGACCAGACCGGGGACATCACCGCGCATAGCTGCTTCACGCAACTTGATACGGCTCAGGCCAAACTTGCGATATACACCGTGCGGGCGACCAGTGATGCGGCAGCGGTTACGCTGACGAACCGGGCTGGCATCGCGCGGCAGTTTTTGCAGGGCCACCTGGGCATTCCAACGGTCTTCAACAGACGCGTTGATATTGCCGATGACAGCCTTGATTTCAGCACGCTTCTTGGCGTACTTGGCAACCGTGCGCGAACGCTTGAGCTCACGGTTTTTCATGCTGACTTTAGCCATTACCTGACTCCTAGTTACGGAACGGGAACTTGAACGCACGCAGCAGCGCGCGACCTTCGTCATCCGTCCTGGCAGTTGTTGTCAAGGTAATGTCCAGACCACGCAGAACATCGATCTTGTCGTAATCGATCTCCGGGAAGATGATCTGTTCCTTGACGCCCATGCTGTAGTTGCCGCGACCGTCGAACGATTTCGCGTTCAGGCCACGGAAGTCACGCACGCGCGGCAGAGAAATCGACAGCAGGCGATCCAGGAATTCGTACATCTGCTCACGGCGCAAGGTTACCTTGATACCGATGGGCCAGCCGTCACGAATCTTGAAACCGGCGATCGACTTGCGAGCATAGGTCACAATGCCTTTACGGCCAGTGATCTTCTCGAGATCAGCCATCGCGTTCTCGATGATTTTCTTGTCGCCGACAGCTTCACCAAGACCCATGTTCAGGGTGATTTTGGTGAGCTTCGGTACTTCCATCACGTTCTTCAGTCCAAGTTCTTCCTGGAGCTGGGGAACGAGAGTCGTCCGATATACTTCTTTCAATCTTGCCATGGTAAGCACCTAGATTCTCAAGCGTCGACGGCTTTTTGCGTCGACTTGAAAATACGAACCTTCTTACCGTCTTCGACCTTGAAGCCGATACGATCGGCCTTGCTGGTCTCGCCGTTGAAGATTGCCACGTTGGAGACGTGGATGGGCGCCTCCTTTTCAACAATACCGCCCTGCGAACCAGCCATGGGATTTGGCTTGGTGTGCCGCTTGATAATGTTGACGCCGGAAATCAGCAGTCGTTGATCAGCCAGGACCTTGAGGACCTTGCCGCGCTTGCCTTTATCCTTGCCGGCGATGACGATTACGTCGTCTTCACGTTTAATCTTTTGCATGACCGGGCTCCTTACAGCACTTCGGGCGCGAGGGATACGATCTTCATGAACTGCTCATTACGCAGTTCACGGGTCACTGGCCCAAAGATGCGGGTACCGATCGGCTCATTCTTGTTATTGAGCAGAACGGCAGCGTTGCCATCAAAACGGATCAGCGAACCGTCCGTACGGCGTACGCCGTGACGGGTACGCACGATGACCGCGTTAAGCACCTGGCCTTTCTTTACTTTGCCGCGGGGAATTGCTTCCTTCACGGTCACCTTGATGATATCGCCAATGCCAGCGTAGCGGCGGTGAGAACCGCCCAGAACCTTGATACACATAACGCGACGTGCACCACTGTTGTCAGCCACTTCCAGCATGGATTGAGTCTGAATCATAACTTTCTCCGACCCTTAAAAATTCCGCTAAAACGCGCGGGGCTTTAAACTTGCGCCGCGCGCTCGTCGATCTGTACCAGGGTCCAGCTCTTGGTTTTAGCCAAGGGACGGGTTTCCTTAATGGTGACCAGATCGCCGATGCGGCATTCGTTGTTCTCATCATGCACGTGGAGCTTGGTAGAACGACGCATGTACTTACCGTACAGCGGATGCTTTACCTGGCGCTCGATGAGCACAGTGATGGTTTTGTCCATCTTGTCACTGACCACACGGCCGGTAACACTACTTGTAGTCTTGGTCTCAGCCATGATCACTTACCACCTTTCTGGTTGAGCACGGTCTTGACGCGAGCGATATCACGCTTTGCCTGCTTCAGCAGGTGGCTCTGACCGAGTTGACCGGTTGCCTTCTGCATGCGCAGATTGAACTGGTCACGCAGCAGGGTGAGCAGCTGCTCATTGAGCTGCTCGGCAGATTTTTCACGAAGTTCAGTTGCGTTCATCACATCACCGTCCGCTTAACAAAGGTGGTAGCGAGAGGCAGCTTGGCAGCGGCCAAGGCGAACGCCTCGCGCGCCAGCTCTTCGGAAACACCTTCAATCTCATACAGGACTTTGCCAGGCTTGATCTGGGCTACCCAGTACTCGACATTACCCTTACCTTTACCCATCCGAACTTCCAACGGCTTCTTGGAGATTGGCTTGTCCGGGAACACGCGAATCCAGATTTTTCCGCCACGCTTAACATGACGGGTCAAGGCACGACGAGCGGCCTCAATCTGGCGAGCGGTCAAACGACCCCGGCCAACAGCTTTCAAGGCGTATTCGCCAAAGCTCACCTTACTACCGCGAAGAGCCAAGCCACGGTTGTGGCCGGTCATTTGCTTGCGGAACTTCGTACGCTTGGGTTGTAACATGTGCGTACCCCTTACTTAGCAGCTTTTTTCTTGGGAGCGGCAGCTTTGGTTTCTTCAGGCTGACCACCAATGATCTCACCTTTGAAAATCCAAACCTTGACGCCAATCACACCGTATGTGGTGTGGGCTTCAGCCGTCGCGTAGTCGATGTCGGCGCGCAGAGTGTGCAACGGCACGCGGCCTTCACGGTACCATTCGGTCCGGGCAATCTCGGCACCGCCAAGGCGGCCACCTACCTGGATCTTGATACCCTTGGCACCAATGCGCATGGCGTTCTGTACAGCACGCTTCATCGCACGGCGGAACATCACACGACGCTCCAGCTGCTGAGCAACGCTTTGTGCTACCAGGGCACCATCGAGCTCCGGCTTGCGGATCTCTTCGATGTTGATATGCACGGGCACGCCCATTTGCTTGGTCAATTCCTGACGCAGCTTCTCGACATCCTCACCCTTCTTGCCAATCACGATGCCCGGACGGGCGGTGTGAATGGTGATCTTGGCGGTTTGTGCCGGACGCTGAATCTCAACTCGGCTGACCGAAGCAGCTTTCAGTTTGTTCTGAATGTACTCACGTACCTTCAGATCCGTGAACAGATAGTCCGCATAAGTGCGACCTTCTGCGTACCACACCGAAGTGTGCTGTTTAACAATACCGAGGCGTATGCCAATCGGATGTACTTTCTGACCCATGTGATCGACTCCTACTTGTCAGCAACCTTGACCGTGATATGACAAGACCGCTTAACGATGCGATCAGCCCGGCCTTTGGCACGTGGCATGATGCGCTTCAATGAACGACCCTCGTTGACAAACACGGTGGACACCTTCAGGTCATCCACGTCTGCGCCATCATTGTGTTCCGCGTTGGCAATAGCCGACTCGAGAATCTTCTTGATGACTTCAGCGGCCTTCTTGTTGCTGAACTTCAGCAGGTTCAGGGCCTCATCCACTTTCTTCCCGCGGATCTGGTCGGCGACCAAACGCGCTTTCTGGGCAGAAAGTCTGGCGCCTTTATGAGTAGCGGCTACTTCCATCTTTCTAACCCCTTAGCGCTTGGCTTTCTTGTCTGCTACGTGACCACGATAGGTACGCGTTGCAGAAAATTCGCCTAACTTGTGACCGACCATATCTTCCGAAACCATTACCGGAACATGCTGACGACCGTTATGTACTGCAATGGTCAGACCGACCATCTGTGGCAGAACCATGGAACGACGCGACCAGGTCTTGATTGGCTTGCGATCATTCTTTTCAACTGCCACTTCAATCTTCTTCAACAGGTGAAGATCGATAAAAGGACCTTTCTTGAGAGAACGCGGCACAGTCGTATCTCCTTACTTGCTGCGGCGACGGACAATCATCTTGTCAGTGCGCTTGTTTGACCGAGTCTTGGCACCCTTGGTCGGGAACCCCCAAGGTGATACCGGATGACGACCACCTGATGTACGACCTTCACCACCACCATGCGGGTGATCAACCGGGTTCATGGCAACACCACGAACAGTCGGTCGAATACCACGCCAGCGGGTAGCACCGGCCTTACCCAGCGAGCGCAAGCTGTGCTCACCGTTGGACACTTCGCCCAGGGTGGCGCGACACTCGCCCAGCACCTTGCGCATTTCGCCGGAACGCAGGCGAATTGTCACATAGGCCCCATCACGAGCAACCAGCTGCGAAGATGTGCCAGCACTACGGGCAACCTGAGCGCCTTTACCCGGCTTCAGCTCGATCGCGTGGATCGTGCTACCAACGGGAATATTGCGCAGCGGCAGGGAATTACCCGGCTTGATCGGCGCCTCGGCACCAGATACAACCTGATCGCCAGCACTCACACCCTTGGGTGCGATGATGTAGCGACGCTCGCCGTCAGCATATTTCAGCAGAGCGATGTGCGCAGTACGGTTCGGATCGTATTCAATACGCTCAACGGTGGCCGGAATGCCATCCTTGTTGCGACGAAAATCGACCAGACGGTAATGCTGCTTATGACCGCCCCCGCGATGACGCGTGGTGATACGGCCATTGTTGTTACGACCACCAGACTTGCCTTGCTTCTCAACCAGGGCAGCAAATGGAGCGCCCTTGTGCAGATCAGTATTTACGACCTTGACAACGAAGCGGCGGCCAGGGGAAGTAGGTTTACATTTAACTAGTGCCATGAATTACCCCTTACTTATCAGCGCTGGCAAAATCGATGTCCTGACCAGGCTGCAGGCTGACGTACGCCTTCTTCCAGTCATTACGCTTACCCAGGCCGCGAACGGTTCGCTTGGTCTTGCCCTTGACGTTCAAGGTTGCAACAGTCTTCACCTTGACGCTGAACAATTGCTCAACAGCCTTTTTGATTTCCAGTTTGGTCGCGGTGGTTTCCACCTTGAACACAAACTGGTTCTTGCTGTCAGCCAACACGGTAGCCTTCTCGGATACATGTGGGCCAAGCAGTACTTTGAAAATGCGCTCTTGGTTCATCCCAGCATCTCCTCGAACTTTTTAACAGCGGGTACGGTAATCAGTACCTTGTCGTAAGCGATAAGGCTGACCGGATCCGAACCCTGAACGTCCCGTACGTCAACGTGCGGCAGATTGCGCGCAGCCAGGTACAGATTGGAGTCGAGGTTGTCGGTGACGATCAACACGTTGTCCAGGTTCAGCTCCTTGAGCTTGCCAACCAGGGCCTTGGTCTTGGGAGCTTCCATTGCGAAGTCTTCAACCACTACCAGACGGTCCAGGCGGATCAGCTCGGACAGGATCGAGCGCAGTGCGCCACGGTACATCTTCCTGTTCAGCTTCTGCTCATGGTTCTGCGGACGTGCTGCAAAAGTGGTACCGCCCCCGCGCCAGATTGGGCTACGGATGGTACCAGCACGGGCACGACCGGTACCCTTCTGACGCCATGGCTTCTTGCCGCCACCGGACACATCAGAACGGGTCTTCTGCTGCTTGGTGCCCTGACGACCACCAGCCATATATGCAACAACGGCCTGATGAACGAGGGTCTCATTAAACTCGGTGGCAAAAGTCAGATCGGAAACTTCGATCGCATTTGCACCAGCTACATTCAGATTCATGGTAACTCCCCCTTAACCCTTGGCCTTGACAGCCGGGCGGACAATGACGTCGCTACCTGGCGCACCAGGGACCGGGCCCCTGATCAGCAGCAGATTACGTTCGGCGTCAACGCGGACAACTTCAAGGGTCTGCACGGTCACTTGCTCAGCACCCATGTGACCAGCCATCTTCTTGCCCTTGAATACCCGACCAGGAGTCTGGCACTGGCCGATAGAGCCAGGAACGCGGTGAGATACGGAGTTACCGTGAGTAGCATCCTGCCCGCGGAAGTTCCAGCGCTTGATAGTACCGGCGAAGCCCTTACCTTTGGACTGACCAGTAACATCAACGAACTGACCCGCTTCGAAAATGCTAACGGTAATTTCTGAGCCAGCAGCAAACTCGCCTTCTTCAAAGCGGAATTCGCTGACGCGACGGCCAGCCGCGGTGTTGGCTTTGGCAAAGTGCCCTGCCATCGGCTTGCTGACGCGGGAAACGCGACGCTCGCCTACGGTCACCTGAACAGCTTGATAGCCGTCAGTGTCGAGGGATTTAACCTGGGTGACGCGGTTAGGCTCTACTTCTACAACCGTAACCGGTATGGATACACCATCTTCAGTGAAAACGCGGGTCATACCGCATTTCCGGCCGACTAAACCAATAGTCATCTTGTAAACCTCATGAGTGCACGGGGCTATTACCCGCTATGGCCGCCCATTACAGGGCGTTACACGACTTATAGCCCCCGTCGTATGGGACTATCAGCCGAGGCTGATCTGAACCTCAACGCCAGCTGCCAGATCCAGCTTCATCAGCGCATCGACAGTCTTGTCGGTAGGCTGAACGATATCCAAAACCCTTTTATGGGTGCGGATCTCGTACTGATCTCGGGCATCTTTATTGACGTGCGGTGAAACCAGCACTGTAAAACGCTCTTTGCGTGTCGGCAAAGGAATTGGACCACGGACCTGAGCCCCAGTACGTTTCGCGGTATCCACGATTTCCTGGGTTGACTGATCTATCAGGCGGTGGTCAAAAGCCTTCAACCGAATACGAATCTGTTGGTTCTGCATTTGACCAGAAACTCCAAGCTTCAATTCTTCAGAGCTACCCGAAACGTCGGGTAGGCCCATCCAAGGGAGGCGCAATTCTACTGATGCGCCCACCCAGTGTCAACCAAAATACAAAAGCCCCCGTTAAACGGAGGCTTTTGCTTATGGCGTCAGATTATCAGGCGATAATCTTGGCAACCACGCCGGCACCAACGGTACGGCCGCCTTCGCGAATCGCGAAGCGCAGACCATCTTCCATGGC
>NZ_VTTI01000013.1 GCF_008641105.1 Halopseudomonas salina | reverse complement strand
GCGGGGATCCATTTTGATTTTGAGAAAGCGGGGTTGAACATTGCGTTGGGTTGGGGCGGTCCCGTTACTTCTTTTCTTTTTTACCCAACCGCACAGCAATAACATCACAGGGCGCGCCGTGCAGGACGTCGTTGGCTGTGGAGCCTAGTAGTAGCGCGAGACCGTGGCGGCCGTGGCTGCCGACGACGATGAGGTCACAATTCTGTTCTGTCGACACCCGGTGGATCTCGTGGCGGGGATGGCCGAAGGCGATTTGCAAACGGTCTTCCGGAAGCCCATAGTCGCCGGCAAACGCCTGCATCCTCTCTCTGGCCTGGTCGAATTGCTGCTGTTGCAGCATAGACAGGTCCATGGGCACATCACCGCCATAGGCCATGGCGAGGGGCTCGACCACATGCAGGAGCGTCAGTTTGGCATCCAGTGCCTTGGCAAGGGCCATGGCATGGTCGGCTACCGAGCGGCATTCATCGATCAGGTCGACGGCGACCAATACGTGGGAATAGAGCATGCAGGTTTCTCCTGTTTTTCAGCCCGATAGTAACAGTCTTTTTCGCGCAGTCCAGCTCTGCAGCGGCCTTCTGGGCGACAGCGCAATATCCGCCCCAGCGCCGGGCGCGCGCCTGTGACCTGGGTAATAGTGGCGGTGGTTGCTGCGATACTGGTTGCGAACCTGCTCAAACTGTTGCCCCGTGGGCGTATGCTGCATATACAGCGTCTGCGTGAAGCGGCGCGCAAGCTTGGCTACAGAGTGGAGCGGCAGCCTGAAACGGCAGCTGGTGCCCAGCTGGAACATTGCGTTGGCTATAGACAGTCACTGGAGCGCTGTTCAGTACAGCAGGAGTTCAGTTGCGAGCGGGATGGGCAAGGCTGGCGCTGGTTACTGGGTTCTGCGGACAACGCGCTGGCGCTGGCGGTACTGGATACATTGCCGCAGGCTGTGCAACGCATTGACCGTCAGTCTTTCTCGGTGTTGGTATTCTGGATCGAGCCGGATTCCATAGCTACGCTTGAACAGCTGGATCTCGCATTGGCTCCTTTACGCCAGTCGCAGGCGGGCTGACCGCCGGTCCTTGTCTCGATCCGTTCTAGGTATAGCTGCTAATTATCTGAATTTAAAAGATAAAAAAATGAAATATGCTCATTTCTAACAGCCGGGCAAGACGCGCCCATGTCTGCTTTAGATTGACAACAGCCCGGATTTGCACGAAGGTGTGCGCACCCGAATCAAACGAGCGTATGAATTGTTCGGCATTCTCACCGAGCAAACGCCCCGGGAACTATCATGGCATCCTCCGATGAGCTGCTTCAGCCAACGCTGCGGGCAGCGTCGGAATTGCTTTTTCTCAAGTGCTTACACAGCGTGGAGATCAGTTGATGATTTACGAAGGTAAAGCCATCACGGTTCAAGCCCTTGAAGACGGCATCGTCGAGCTCAAGTTCGATTTGCAGGGCGAGTCTGTCAACAAGTTCAATCGTGCGACCCTGGCGGAGCTGCAAGCTGCCGTCGAGGCCATCCAGTCCGATAGCAGCATCAAGGGCCTCATCGTCACCAGCGGCAAGGACGTGTTCATTGTCGGTGCCGACATCAACGAGTTCGTTGACACCTTCCAACTGCCCGAGGCAGATCTGGTCGCCGGCAACCTCGATGCCAACAAGATCTTCAATGCCGTTGAAGACCTGAAAATCCCCACCGTTGCTGCCATTAACGGCATGGCGCTGGGTGGCGGTTTCGAAATGTGCCTGGCCTGTGACTACCGTGTCATGGCCGCCAGTGCCAAGGTCGGCCTGCCTGAAGTCAAACTGGGTATCTACCCGGGCTTCGGCGGTACCGTACGTACTCCACGTCTGATCGGTGTCGATAACGCCATCGAGTGGATCTGTGGTGGTACTGAAAACCGTGCCGACAAGGCCCTGAAAATGGGTGCTGTTGACGCTGTTGTAGCCGACGACAAGCTCAAGGCAGGTGCTCTGGATCTGGTCAAGCGTGCCATCAGTGGCGAGTTGGACTACATGGCCAAGCGTCAGCCCAAGCTGGAAAAGATCAAGCTCAACACCATCGAGCAGATGATGGCGTTCGAAACTGCCAAAGGTTTCGTTGCTGGTCAGGCTGGCCCGAACTATCCGGCGCCGGTTGAAGCGATCAAGACCATCCAGAAAGCCGCTGCCCATGGCCGCGAAAAGGCACTGGAAATCGAAGCCGCTGGTTTTGCCAAGCTGGCCAAGACCTCCGTTGCCCAGGCACTGGTCGGTCTGTTCCTGAACGATCAGGCACTGAAAGCCAAGGCCAAGCAGTATGACAAGCAAGCTGCAGACGTGAAGCTGGCCGCTGTACTGGGCGCAGGCATCATGGGTGGCGGTATTGCTTACCAGTCTGCCGTCAAAGGCACGCCTATCCTGATGAAGGATATCCGCGAGGAAGGTATTCAGCTGGGTCTGGACGAAGCGTCCAAGCTGCTGGGTAGCCGCGTTGCCAAGGGCCGCTTGAAGCCTGACCAGATGGCCAAGGCACTGAATGCGATCCGTCCGACCATGTCCTACGGTGATTTTGGCAACGTCGATATCGTCGTTGAGGCCGTTGTCGAGAATCCCAAGGTCAAGCACGCTGTGCTGGCTGAGGTGGAAGGTCATGTACGTGAGGACGCGATTATCGCTTCCAACACTTCGACCATCTCCATCACCTATCTTGCCCAGGCGCTCAAGCGTCCGGAAAACTTCTGCGGCATGCACTTCTTCAACCCCGTGCACATGATGCCCCTGGTTGAAGTTATCCGTGGCGAGAAGTCCAGCGAGAAGGCGATTGCCACTACCGTTGCCTACGCCAAGAAAATGGGCAAGACCCCGGTTGTCGTCAACGACTGCCCCGGCTTCCTGGTCAACCGCGTACTGTTCCCATACTTCGGCGGCTTTGCTCGCCTGGTAAACATGGGCGCCGACTTCCAGCGCGTCGACAAGGTCATGGAAAAGTTTGGCTGGCCCATGGGCCCGGCTTACCTGCTTGACGTTGTAGGCCTGGACACCGGGCACCACGGTCGTGATGTGATGGCTGAAGGCTATCCCGATCGCATGGCTGATAACGTGCGCACCGCCGCTGACGTCATGTATGACGAAGGTCGCCTGGGTCAGAAGACCGGCAAGGGCTTCTACGCGTACGAGATGGACAAGAAGGGCAAGCCGAAGAAGGTTGTCGATCCGCAGTCCTACGAGCTGATCAAGCCAGTGGTTCAGGAGAACCGTGAGTTCACTGACGAGGAAATCATTGAGATCATGATGGTTCCGCTGTGCCTTGAGACCGTTCGCTGCCTGGAAGACGGCATCGTTGAAAGTGCTGCCGACGCCGACATGGGTCTGATCTACGGTATCGGCTTCCCGCCCTTCCGTGGTGGTGCGCTGCGCTATATCGACACCCTGGGTGTGGCCGAGTTTGTGGCCATTGCTGACAAGTATGCCGAGTTTGGTCCCATGTACGCGCCGACTGAAAAGTTGCGTGAAATGGCCAAGAACGGCAAGAAATTCTTCGGTTAACCGCGGAACGCACAGAGCGAGAGTGAATCTATGAGCCTGAATCCGAGAGACGTCGTTATTGTCGACTTCGGCCGCACCCCGATGGGCCGTTCCAAGGGTGGCATGTACCGTAATGTTCGTGCCGAGAACCTGTCCGCCGACCTGATCACCGGTCTGCTGGCACGTAACCCGAAAATTGATCCCGCAGAAGTGGAAGATGTGATCTGGGGCTGTGTAAACCAGACCCTGGAGCAGGGCTGGAACGTTGCCCGCATGATCTCCCTGCTGACGCCGATCCCGCACACCAGCTCCGCGCAAACCGTGAGCCGTCTGTGTGGTTCTTCCATGAGCGCGCTGCACACTGCTGCCCAGGCGATCCAGACCGGTAACGGTGATGTGTTCGTGGTAGGTGGTGTGGAGCACATGGGCCACCTGAGCATGATGCACGGTGTTGATCCAAACCCGACCCTGTCCCTGTACGCTGCCAAGGCGTCCGGCATGATGGGTCTGACTGCGGAAATGCTGGGCAAGATGCACGGTATCAGCCGCGAGCAGCAGGACCAGTTCGCCCTGCGTTCGCACCAGTTGGCGCACAAGGCAACCCTCAATGGTGGCTTCAAGGATGAGATCATCCCGATGCACGGCCACGATGCTGACGGTTTCCTGAAAGTGTTCACTGAAGACGAGACCATCCGTCCCGAGACTACCCTGGAAAGCCTGGCGGCCCTGCGGCCGGCGTTCAATCCCAAGGGCGGTACCGTGACAGCCGGTTCTTCTTCGCAGATCACTGACGGTGCTTCCTGCATGATCGTGATGTCTGCCGAGCGCGCCAAGGCCTTGGGTCTTGAGCCGATGGCGGTTATCCGTTCAATGGCTGTTGCTGGTGTTGATCCGGCGATCATGGGCTACGGTCCGGTCCCGGCTACCCACAAGGCGCTCAAGCGCGCTGGCATGACCATGGATAACGTCGATTTTGTCGAGCTGAACGAAGCCTTTGCTGCCCAGGCCCTGCCTGTGTTGAAAGACCTCAAACTGCTGGACCAGATGGAAGCCAAGGTCAACCTGCACGGCGGCGCGATCGCACTGGGTCACCCCTTCGGCTGCTCCGGCGCCCGCATCTCCGGCACTCTGCTGAACGTGATGAAGCAGAATGGCGGCACTGTTGGTGTCTCGACCATGTGTATTGGTCTGGGGCAAGGCATCACTACCGTATTCGAGCGTGTCTGATACGGTTGTGGTGTGACCAGAAACCGGGGCCTAGTGCCCCGGTTTTTGTTTGTGGGTTGCAAGTTTGGTAGCTCGGTGCGGTTGCTGGACTGCTGATTGTTTGAGCTCTGTGTGCGGCGCCGACGACCAAGGGCCTGTGTTCGGCACGCTACAAGCCATCCATGGGGCTCGTCGATGGCCGTCCCTGGCCATCGACGGCACTCACACAGGCCCTTGGTCGCCGGCGCCAACTTAAATCGAGCCTCCTGCACGGAACCCGTTCTTTGGGTTCGTTCGTTGGTCCAGGATCCGAGTCAGTATCAGCGCAGCGCCCCGAAGGCCTTTGCGCGACCGTCGGAGCACAGGGACGTGCGACGACGAGCCCCAGGGATGGCTAGTAGCGTGTCGCGCAAAGGCCTTTGGGGCGCTGTGCCGAGCACATAAGATGCAGAATCAGTATCGACTCCACACTCTACGCTAACCTATAAGCCGCCGAGCCAAGTCATAAGCAAACAAGGAACACGACATGTCACTAAAGCCAGGACTCTACCGCCACTATAAAGGAAAGGATTACCAGGTCGTGGGTGTGGCGACACACTCGGAGACAGAAGAATCCCTGGTGGTGTACCGCACGTTATATGGGGATTTTGATCTGTGGGTGCGGCCCCTGGACATGTTTACGGGCAACGTCGTGCTTGACGGCGAGCCTACGCCACGCTTTACCTTTATCAGCGAAGACGTGTAGGCTCTGGCCCTCCGTGGGTCTGTGCGAGCTTCCAGACGCCGCGGCGCATTACTCCATGTCCGACAGGACATCCAGATTCGATAGAGCTAGGAATACAGTTACCCATGGGAAAAGCACTGGTCATTGTTGAGTCTCCCGCCAAGGCGAAGACGATCAACAAGTATCTTGGCAACGACTTCATCGTCAAGTCGAGCATTGGTCACATACGCGATTTGCCCACCAGTGGCAGCGGCAAGACCGAGACCAAAGCCAAGGGCGGCCGCAAGGCAGCTTCTGCCGCTCCCGAGGTAGACAAGAAAACCAAGGCACGCATGCAGCTGGTCAAGCGCATGGGCGTCGACCCCGAGAATGGCTGGAAGGCGCACTACGAGATCCTGCCGGGCAAGGAGAAGGTCGTAGAAGAGCTTCGTCGCCTGGCCAAGGACGCCGACGCCATCTATCTCGCGACGGACTTGGACCGCGAAGGGGAAGCTATTGCCTGGCACCTGCGCGAATCCATTGGTGGTGATGAAAGCCGCTACAAGCGTGTGGTGTTCAACGAAATCACCAAGAAAGCCATTCAAGGTGCGTTTGCCAAGCCCGGCGAGCTGGACATCAACCGCGTCAATGCCCAGCAAGCGCGGCGCTTTCTGGATCGCGTCGTGGGCTATATGGTCTCGCCTTTGCTCTGGCAGAAGATAGCCCGTGGCCTGTCGGCCGGTCGTGTTCAGTCGGTGGCAGTGAAGCTCATTGTGGATCGCGAGCGTGAGATTCGCGCGTTCATACCTGAAGAGTTCTGGGAAATTCACGCATTGCTGGATACACCGCAGAGCGATTCGGTGCGTTTTGAAGTCGCCAAGCACAACGGCAGCAACTTCCGCCCGGTCAACAAGGCTGAGACCGATGCCGCCCTGAAGGTGCTCAAAGACGCTGACTACAGCGTTGCCAAGCGTGAAGACAAGCCGACCAGCTCCAAGCCCAGCGCACCTTTTATTACCTCTACGCTGCAGCAGGCGGCGAGTACGCGCCTGGGCTTCGGCGTGAAGAAGACCATGATGATGGCTCAGCGCTTGTATGAAGCGGGCTACATCACCTACATGCGTACGGACTCGACTAACCTCTCCGCCGATGCGATTGCCATGGCGCGCGGCTATATCGAAACCAATTTCGGCGAGAAATACCTGCCTGAAAAGCCCAACATGTACAGCAGCAAGGAAGGCGCTCAGGAAGCCCACGAAGCGATCAGGCCGTCGGACGTCAAACTCAAGACCGGCGATCTCAAGAGTATGGAAAAAGACGCTGAGCGGCTTTACGAGCTTATCTGGCGTCAGTTTCTGGCCTGCCAGATGGTGCCCGCCCAGTATCTGTCCACGCTGATCACCGTTGAAGCCGGGGATTTCGAGTTGCGCGCCAAGGGTCGCATCCTCAAGTTCGACGGCTATACCCGGGTAATGCCGACCCAGGGCAAGGGTGGCGAGGACGAAGTGCTGCCCGACATGAAGGTCAAGGACAAGCTGGCGCTGCAGAAGCTCGATCCCAAACAGCACTTCACCAAGCCGCCAGCGCGCTACTCCGAAGCCAATCTGGTCAAGGAGCTGGAGAAGCGCGGCATCGGCCGGCCCTCTACCTATGCGTCCATTATTTCGACCATTCAGGATCGGGGTTACGTCTCTCAGAATAACCGCCGGTTCTATGCCGAGAAGATGGGTGACATTGTTACCGAGCGCCTGGCAGAAAGTTTTCCCAATCTGATGGACTACAGCTTTACCGCGACCATGGAGGAGTCCCTGGACGAAGTGGCCCAGGGCGGCGTGGTCTGGAAAAAGGTTCTGGATAATTTCTATGCTGACTTCAGCCTCAAGCTGAGTGCCGCCGAGTCGGCCGAGGAAGGCAAGGGCATGCGCTCCAACGAGCCGACCCTGACAGACATCAAGTGCAAGGACTGCGGCCGGCCGATGATGATTCGCACCGCGTCAACCGGTGTGTTCCTGGGTTGTTCGGGCTATGCATTGCCGCCAAAGGAACGCTGCAAGGCGACCGTGAATCTGGTGCCTGGTAACGAAGTGGCCGCCGATGATGAAGAGGGTGAGTCCCGTGTACTGCGTAACAAGCGTCGGTGCCCGGTGTGCAGCACCGCGATGGACAGCTACCTGGTAGACGAGCAGCACAAGCTGCACGTATGCGGTAACAATCCCGACTGCCCCGGTTTCGAAATTGAAGAAGGTGCTTTCAAGATCAAGGGTTATGATGGTCCAAGGTTGGATTGCGATAAGTGCGGCAGCGAGATGCAGCTCAAGACGGGTCGTTTCGGCAAATACTTTGGCTGTACCAATAGCGAATGCAAGAACACCCGCAAATTGCTGAGAAATGGCGAGGCTGCGCCGCCGAAGATGGATCCGGTGCCCATGCCCGAGCTGGCCTGTGAAAAGGTCGATGACGTGTACGTGCTGCGCGATGGCGCTTCGGGCATGTTCCTGGCCGCCAGCCAGTTTCCGAAGAACCGCGAAACCCGCGCGCCATTGGTGAAGGAATTGCTACCGCATCGCAAGGAAATCGATCCCAAGTATCATTTCCTGCTGGAGGCGCCGGTAGCGGATCCGGACGGCGTGCCGACGGTTATTCGTTACAGCCGCAAGACCAAAGAGCAATATGTTCAGAGTGAAGTCGACGGCAAGCCCAATGGATGGCGCGCCTATCATGACGGCAAGCGCTGGGTCGAGGATGACAAGCGGCCGAAAGCCAAGAGCTGAGGGTTGACCCATGGCCAATGAAGTCTATACCCGTACCAACCAGGCTTTGTATTTTGCCCGCCTGGCGATCGAGTCTTGGTCCGAGGCTGAAACCTCGGATGCGCTGTCTGCCTTCACTATGACGCGCTACCACCGCGAGCATGCGTTGTTTCATCTGCATCGTGCCGTACTGGCGGTTGCCCATGAAGTTGCTGACCGCTATCGCTGGCCGTTGTTGGAGGTTCGCTCGCTGGACATGATGCTCGACCCGCAGACCGTTGAGCGTTTCCCAGGGCCTGAACTGGCTGAACTGAGCGAGCTGGCCAAGGCATCGGACACCTGGCTGGGGCGGCTGCTGAAAGGGTGGGATATCCTGAATCTACCGCCGCGACCAGAGGAGGCCAAGGCGCCTGCCGATGACCTGATTGCGGTCAGCGCAGTCAAGGCATCGGTTGATTGGTCTCTGGTCGATGCACGTGAAGCTCACACCGCTCTGACCGAGCGCGTTGGCTGCTACCGTGAAGGGATGGTGGAGTGGTAGCAGTCCCTGCGATTGCTCGCAGCATTGTGTTAAGCTGCGCGGCCAATCAACAGGAGACCCGACATGTCCTCTTCATCGTTTCTGGAGATAGTAGAGCTGGAAAATGGCAAAGTAGCTCTGCGCCGCTCCAATGAAGAAGCCGAGCCCCTGGTGGTCATCGAGTTTTCTGCTGACGCTCAGGACTTCCTGCAGGGCCATTACATCGAAGTTGCCAAGGCAATGATCAGCGCTGGTATGCAGGTTGCCGGTCAGGTGATGGAAGAGGGTGAGCCCTATTCGGAAGGCCGTATCCTGCACTAGGCGCACGCCCTTGTGATGCTTGAAGGGGGTTGAGGTGCTATTCACAACCCCCGTTTGCTACTTCGCTCAGCGCTTTTACGCCGCCAGACAGCTATCCAGACATACATTCAGACTCTGACAGCGACCTTTGCCAGCGGCCAGGCGTAACTGCTGACTTGCACGCCCACTCTGACCGTCTGTTGCCAGCCAACTCACCACAGTATGACTACAGCCGAGGCTGAGTAATTCACAACAGAGTTCAAGGCTGTCCATTCCCGGTTTGCATCTGACGATCAGTATCCGTTCCGGATTGAGCCCCGCGTTACGCAGCCACTGGTGGCTTACCGTTTCGGGGGGGTCAAGCAGTGTCAGCCAACCAGGTGCATCGGCCTGGCTTAGATCGCGCAGGACTGGTGCCAGCCATTGCAGGCACTGCCTGGGAGCGCCATTGAGGCGGATCTCGCTGAAGGCGTCTTCGGGCTCGGCGTGGCGCGTCGGTCGCGTGCTGGCCAGCGCCGGCTTTGACGGAAGTGCGTAGCGGGACGCCATCAGAGCATTATGAAAGAGCTCCGGTTGTACGGCGGTACTGATTGATCGGTGATGGTCGTGGGAATACAGCATATTGAACCCCTCTAGCGGCGTATTACGCCGACACTCAAGCCTTCGATGGTCAGTTCCTCTTCACCCAGATCAACTTCTATCGGTGCAAAATCCGGGTTTTCTGCGTGAAGCAGAACCTTGCGGCCCTGTTTCTGAAAGCGTTTCACGGTAACTTCATCGCCAATGCGGGCAACCACGATCTGCCCGTTACGGGCAACGGCGGTGCGATGAACTGCCAGCAGATCGCCGTCAAGAATGCCGACGTCGCGCATACTCAGACCCTGCACCCGAAGCAGGTAATCGGCCCGGGGATGGAAAAACCCCGGGTCTATCTGGCAGTGATCCTCGATATTTTCCAGTGCCAGCACCGGCGCGCCTGCTGCTACCCTGCCGATGACGGGTAGCCGCCCCTCGGGGGTATCGATATCCTGTTCGGGTAGACGTATGCCCCGGGACGCACCCGGAATCATTTCAATTGCCCCTTTACGGGCCAGGGCGCGCAGATGATCTTCCGCCGCGTTGGGCGATTTGAATCCGAGTACCCGAGCTATGTCTACACGGGTAGGGGGATAGCCGTTGGCATCCATGTACTCCTTGATGAAGGCAAGGATCTGTTGTTGTCTGGCGGTCAGTTTCTGCATCCGGCTCTACCTGTTTGTATATACAGTAACTGTGATTATATACAGTTGTTAGTGGAGGGCAAGGGGCAGTCTCAATTCTGTCAATGACCTGGTTTCGTTTTGGCTGCTTGACACTGAATGCGTTTGAAACGTATGTTTGAAACAAATGTTTACTAGCGGAATCGCCCATGGCCCAGTCTGATACTGTCGAACGCATTCTTGATGCAGCCGAGCAACTCTTCGCCGAGAAAGGTTTTGCAGAGACATCGTTGCGCCTGATCACCAGCAAGGCGGGGGTGAATCTGGCGGCGGTAAATTATCACTTTGGTTCCAAGAAGGCCTTGATTCAGGCGGTATTCGTGCGTTTTCTGAATCCCTTTGTCAGCAGCCTGGAGCAGGAACTCGACCGTCATCAGCAGCAGGGCAGTGCTTCTCAGCTTACCCTGGAACAGTTGCTCGAGATGCTGGTGAGACAGGCACTGACCGTGAAGCCGCGCAGCGGCAACGATCTGGCGATTTTCATGCGCCTGCTGGGGCTGGCCTTCAGTCAGAGTCAGGGTCATCTGCGCAAGTATCTTGCAGAGGTTTATGGCAAGGTGTTTCAGCGTTACATGCAGTTGGTGTTTACTGCGGCTCCGCAATTGCCGCCAACCGAGCTTTTCTGGCGGGTGCACTTCATGCTGGGTAGCGCTGCGTTCACGATGTCGAGCATGAAAGCGCTGCGCGCGATTGCCGAAGCGGAATTCGACACTCAGACAGGTATTGATCAGGTGCTCAAGCTGATGGTGCCGTTTCTCGCGGCGGGCATGCGCGCAGAGAGCGTCATGCCGTCCATAACCGCCGGGACCCAAACCCGGTCCGTCCCCGAACCAGTCTGATATTCCCCGATCGCTATTGTGTCTGTGAGTCAGCAGTACTATTGCCTGCTGGCTTTGGTTTCCCCTCTGCGCCGGTTTCCTAGCGCGGGCTGATCCGTTATCGTGTGAGCACTTTTAACGGAGGTGGCTATGTCGCTGGATCTGATCCTCGTCTCACTGGCTTCCCAGCGCCTTATCGGGCTCAGCGGCGGGATGCAGGTGTGCGATTATCCTGTTTCCACTGCGCTCAAGGGTGCAGGGGAGCAGGACGGGTCCGGATGTACTCCGCGGGGCGTGCATCGGGTCAGGGCACGGATCGGTGAAGGCCAGCCCTTGGCCTCGGTGTATATCGGTCGTCGTCCGACGGGTGAGATCTGGTCCCATGAACTCGCCCGGCAGCACCCACAGCGCGACTGGATTCTTACCCGGATATTGTGGCTGTGTGGCGAGGAGTCGGGATTCAATCGAGGCGGCAGGCAGGATTCCCAGCGCCGCTATATATACCTGCACGGTACCCCTGACGACCAACCTATGGGTGTGGCGCTATCCCATGGCTGTGTGCGCTTACGTAACAGCGACATGCTTGTGCTATTCGATCTCACGCCAGTAGGCTGCCGCGTTGAAATTCACGAGCAGGCTTTAGATCTGCTCATGCCCGCAAAGACTTGAACGGAGTAACACTGTTGAAACAAGGCACCCTGATGCTTGATGTGGCCGGTACCTGGCTTGATGCGGCTGATCGCCATTTGCTCAGACAGCCCGAGGTGGGCGGTATCATTCTGTTCGCTCGCAATACCGAATCACCGCATCAGGTTCGTGAACTGGTGCAGTCAATCAGGGCCGTGCGACCTGATATGCTGATCGCAATAGACCAGGAGGGTGGACGGGTACAGCGCCTGCGCAATGGCGTCGAACGCTTGCCGGCGTTGCGCCGTATTGCAGCCCTGGCCAGCTCCGGGGATATGGGCCAGGCTGAGGCGGCGGCGAGAAGTGCTGCCTGGGTAATGGCTACCGAGATGCTCGCCTGCGGTATCGATATCAGTTTTGCACCGGTTCTCGATCTGGATCATGGCCGCAGTGATGTTATCGGTGACCGTTCCCTTGGGGGTGACCCCGAGCAGGTGGCCAATCTCGGCCGAGCTTATATAGAGGGTTTGCACACAGCAGGGATGGCGGCGACCGGTAAACATTTTCCTGGCCACGGCTGGGCGGAAGCAGACTCCCATACGGATTTGCCGGTTGATGAGCGCAGCGAAACGCAGATCCGCGCAAGCGACCTTGTGCCTTTCAGGGATCTTGCCGCATTGCTGGATGGCATTATGCCGGCCCATGTGGTGTATCCGGCGATCGATGAGCAGCCGGCTGGCTTTTCCCGACGCTGGCTGCAGGACATTCTGCGCAGCGAACTGGGCTTCAGCGGGGTGATCTTCAGCGACGACCTGACCATGGCGGGCGCCCATGTTGTAGGTGGCATTACCCAGCGAGTTGACGCTGCATTGTCATCGGGTTGCGACATGCTGTTGGTATGCAATGATCGTGGTGCGGCCGAGGAGGCTCTGACGCATTGCCAGCAGATCGGCCTGAATCCCCCAGAGCATCTGGCAGCCATGCTTGCACGCCGCCAGCCGGGTATTGACTATAAAGCTGACCCACAGTGGTCTTCCGCGCTTCACCTGTTGCGCGAAGTGGGATTGCTTGGGGAGCATGCATGAATGACTTGATCGACAATCTGCCTCTGGACAACCTGCCGCTGGCCGGGCAGCTCTGGGTCTACAAGGTTTTTGCCATCGTGTTCGCGTCGCTGATATTGGCCTACGTGGGCAAGCTGATACTCGACCGACTGGAAGCCCGTGCCACGATCAGTCCGAACGTCTGGGATGACGCGCTGGTAATCGCGCTGCGCCGGCCGCTTTGGGTACTCATATGGAGTATGGGACTGTTGTGGGCGGCGCGGATAACGGCATTGGAGATGGACGAAGACTTTGCGGACGTGCTCGAGAGTGTCCAGAGCGTGCTGCTGATAGGTTTGCTCGCCTGGTTTCTGCTGCGTCTGGCGAGTCGAGTCGAGGAGCGCCTGGTTGATTCCCGTTATCTGCAAAAGCCCATGGATCAGACTACTGTCAGCGCTATTGGCAAGTTGTTGCGTATTTCGGTAGTTATCACCTGCGGTCTGGTCATATTGCAGACGCTGGGGTACAGCATTGGTGGCGTGCTTGCCTTCGGTGGCATCGGCGGTATCGCGGTGGGTTTTGCCGCCAAGGATCTGTTGGCAAACTTTTTTGGTGGTTTGATGGTCTACCTTGACAGGCCTTTCTCGGTGGGCGAGTGGGTACGTTCGCCGGACAAGGAGATTGAAGGCACGGTCGAGCATATCGGCTGGCGTCTGACACGCATACGGACCTTCGATAAACGCCCTATTTATGTGCCGAATGCGATTTTTACCAACGTCGTTCTGCAGAACCCGTCGCGAATGACGCATAGGCGCATATTCGAGCATATCGGTATCCGTTATGACGACATCCAGCACATGGAGCCCATCGTCAAGGCTGTCCGCGAGATGCTCAAGGAGCATCCGGATATCGCCCAGGATGTGACCCAGATGGTCTATTTCGACCGGTGTGCGGCCTCGTCTGTGGATTTTTTCATCTATTGTTTTACCAGTCCTGTGTGGGCTGAATTTCACCGGGTGAAGGAGGATGTATTGTTGAAGATTCTGGCTATTGTGTCCGAGCACGGGGCGCAGGTGGCGTTCCCCACATCGACCCTGCATGTGCCTGACGGGCTGACGCTGCGTAGCGGTGAAGTCGAGCCTCCGTCTGCCAACCAGGCGGGTAACCCGCCGCAGGTGGGTTCATGAACGCCCTGGCCATTATTGGCGGTACTGGTCTGACCCGACTACCTGGCCTCAAGCGTACCGGTGAAGCCAGTTCGGAAACGCCCTTCGGTACTGCTTCGGCGCCCGTCATCAAGGGTCTCATGGCCGGCCGGGAAGTGTTCTTCATGGCGCGCCATGGGGACCCTCATCGTATACCGCCCCATCGGGTCAATTATCGGGCCAATCTATGGGCTCTCAAGGAGGCGGGCGCTGATGAAATACTGGCAGTCAACGCGGTCGGCGGCATTCATCCGGCCATGGGAGTAGGGCATTTTTGCGTACCCCATCAGTTGATCGATTACACCTGGGGCCGGCACAGCACTTTTTTTGAGGACGATCTGGATGAGGTCACGCATATCGACTTTACCCATCCCTATGATGAGGGCCTGCGTCAGCGGCTGATTGGCGTGCTGGCGCGAGTCGGCGTGGCGCACAGTGCCTATGGTGTCTACGCAGCGACTCAGGGCCCCCGGCTGGAAACTGCGGCGGAGATCAGTCTGCTGGAGCGCGACGGCTGTGACATAGTCGGCATGACTGGAATGCCTGAGGCGGCGCTGGCCCGAGAGCTGCAGTTGCCCTATGCCAGTCTGTCACTGGTAGTCAATCCCGCTGCAGGCAAGGGCAAGGGCGTGATCACCATGGCAGATATCGAAAAAGTGATGGAGAGCGGCATGGAGCAGGCGCGGGCTGTCATCAATGCGATGGTCGCCGGCGCCTGAGCCAAGTTCCTTTAGCGACTGTTAACCCGGACCAGCATGCCCATGCTCTGGTGGTCGAGATAATGCACCTCGTTCAGACGCAAGCGACGGGACTGGTGCAGTTTCTCGCTGACAATACTGTCGGCCTGGCCATCCTGGCTGCGAGTGCCAGTGTGCCGCCAAGCCTTTACCTCGAGCGCCATTGATTCCTCGGCGCGCTCCAGACCAAGCACCGCTTCGACGGGATAATGCTCGCCCAGCGTTTCCCCCTGGTGTATCGCTACCTTCAGGTTACTGTCAGCCGGCTGGATCCAGGCCTGATGCATGAGTATTCGGTAGCCATTGGCCGCGAGCTTGTCCGCCTCCCTGTCCATGCGAAGCTGGGTTACGTCCAGTTTGCGCACATCACTGCGGGCGGTATCTTCGAGCATCACAGCGTCATTGGCCCAGTTGTAGTCGGGGGCACGGTTGCCGCTGATCGGGGCTGAGGGTTGGGCGAACACAATGGCCTCGACCTGGTAGGTGCCCGCATCCTGGGCCTGGACGGTGCTTGCCAGAACAGAGATAGCGACGAGTGCGGGCAGCTGCAGAGTGCGAATAACGGAGTTCATGAACGTTTTCCTTTCCCTTTGGATGGCTGGGATTGCTGCGGTGGTGCTTCCAGACGGTCAATCAGTGCCTCAACCGTATTCAGGCGCAGATCCGATGCTCCCATGGGCGCACTGAAGCGGAACAGGGTAGCACCCTCAAGTTTATACCGATTGGGCTGATCCTGGATCAGTTTGACCAGCGTCATCGGGTCAACCTGGGTGTTGCTGGCAAATTCGAGACGGCCATGCTCGGGCCCGACATCTATTTTGCTGATTCCCAGAGGAGTGCAGCGCAATTTCAGGGACGTAACGCGGAACAGCGTCTTGGCTGCCTCAGGCAAGAGGCCGAACCGGTCGATCATCTCCACCTGCAGATCCTTCAAAGCCTCGTCATCGGTGGCATTGGCTATGCGCTTGTAGAGAATCAGGCGGCTGTGCACGTCTGGCAGGTAGTCATCCGGGATCAGAGCCGGTAGACGCAGGTTGATATCCGGCCCGCCTCCCAGAGGCTGATCCAGGGACGGTTGGTTGCCCGACTTGATTGCCTTGATAGCCCGATCGAGCATGTCCATGTACAGGGTAAAGCCGATGGCCTGGATCTGACCGCTCTGGCCGTCGCCCAGCAGTTCGCCGGCGCCGCGGATTTCCAGGTCATGGGTGGCCAGGGTGAATCCGGCTCCCAGTTCCTGGGCTGCGGCAATCGCTTCCAGACGCTTTTCGGCGTCGCTGGTCAGCTTCTTGCCGTGGGGCGTGAGCAGGTAGGCGTAAGCCTGGTGGTGGCTGCGGCCGACACGACCGCGTAGCTGGTGCAGCTGAGCCAGGCCGAATTTGTCGGCCCGCTCGATAATGATGGTGTTGGCGTTGGGTACGTCGATACCGGTTTCGATGATGGTGGTGGTCACCAACACGTTGAACCGCCGGTGATAGAAGTCGCCCATCACCTGTTCCAGCGCGCGTTCGGGCATCTGTCCGTGGCTGATACCGATGCGCGCTTCGGGCACCAGTTCAGCCAGGTCTGCGGCGCATTTCTCGATGGTCTGCACCTCGTTGTGCAGGAAGTAGACCTGCCCACCGCGGAGCAGCTCACGCAGGATGGCTTCCTTGAGCACCGGCGCCTGTTGCTGCATGACGAAGGTGCGCACGGACAATCGGCGTGCCGGTGGCGTGGCGATAATCGACAGCTCCCGCATGCCCGACATGGCCATATTCAGGGTGCGCGGAATGGGTGTGGCGGTTAGCGTGAGCACATCCACTTCACTGCGCAGGGCTTTGAGCTGTTCTTTCTGGCGGACGCCGAAGCGGTGTTCTTCGTCGATGATCATCAGTCCCAGGTTTTGAAACTGGATGTCGCCCTGCAGCAGTTTGTGGGTACCGATCATGATATCCACCTTGCCCTCGGCGAGTTCGCCGATGGCAGACTTGATTTCCTTGGTGGACTTGAAGCGCGACATGACCTCGACCTTGACCGGCCAGTCAGCAAAGCGGTCGCGAAAGCTGTTGTAGTGCTGCTGAGCGAGCAGGGTGGTGGGTACTAGTACCGCAACCTGCTTGCCACCGTGTACCGCCAGGAAAGCTGCGCGCATGGCGACTTCGGTCTTGCCGAAGCCGACATCGCCGCACACAAGCCGGTCCATCGGCTGTGACTTGACCATATCGCTGATTACCGCTTCGATGGCTGCTTCCTGATCGGCGGTTTCCTCGAACGGGAAGGCATCGGCGAACGCCTGATAGTCGCGTTCCGGTGCACTGAAACTGAAGCCCTTGCGGGCACCTCGGCGGGCGTAGACATCAAGCAGTTCGGCAGCCACGTCGCGGACCTTTTCGGCCGCCTTGCGCTTGGCTTTTTGCCATTGTTCCGAGCCCAGGCGGTGTAGCGGGGCGTGTTCGTCCTCGCCACCGGTGTAGCGGGCGATCAGGTGCAGGTTGGCTACCGGGACATAGAGCTTGGCTTCGTCGGCGTATTCCAGGGTGAGGAATTCGGCCTGCTGGTCTTCAACGGTCAGATTGACCAGGCCCAGGAAGCGGCCGACGCCGTGGTCGATATGCACCACCGGTGACCCTTCGCGGAGCTCGGTCAGATTGCGAATGACCGCATCGCCCAGGTCGGTGGCCTTGCCGCGACGCCGGCGCTGCATGACGCGCTGGCCAAACAGCTGATTCTCGGCAATCAGTGCGATGGCGGGCGAGCCGCAGAGCATGCCCTGGTCAATGGTTGCCACCATGATCGAGTGCGGCGCAGTGCTGGCGAGAAACTCTGGCCAGCTTTCCACCGTGCCCGGCTTGACCTCGATGCGTGCCAGCAGGTCGAGCATCGCCTCACGGCGTCCGGCGCTTTCCACGACGTACAGAATTCGCCCTTCAAAAGAGCTGGCAAAGGATTCAAGGGCTGCAAGGGGCTGATCCAGCCGATTGTCTATTGGCAGCTCAGGCGGCGGCTGGCAGCTGAAGTGAATGTTACCGGCGGCGGGCCCGATGGATTCCTGGTGACAGACAATCCGTGGAAAGCGCTTGATCAGCGCGAAACAGTCCTCGACGCTGAGAAACAGCTCCGCCGGTGAGAGCAGCGGACGTGTCTTGTCGACGCTCTGCTCCTGATAGCGGTTACGTACGTCGGTCCAGAAGTGTTCGGCGCTGCCCTCGATGCCAGGCAGACTGAACAGCAGGGTATTGTCTGGCAGATAATCAAACAGGCTTTGCAGTTCTTCAAAAAACAGCGGCAGGTAGTATTCCACCCCTGCTGGCACCAGCCCCTCGCTCAGATCCTGATACACCGGGCAGCGTCGGTAGTCGACGTCGAAGCGCTCACGAAAGCGGGCGCGGAAGCCGGTCAGGGCTGCCTTGTCCAGCGGAAATTCCTTGGCGGGTAACAGATGGACCCGCTCGACCTTGTCGATCGAACGCTGGGTCTCTGGGTCGAAGGTGCGCAGGGTCTCGATTTCATCGTCAAACAGGTCGATGCGCAGGGGCAGGCGGCTGCCCATCGGATACAGATCCAGCAGCGCGCCGCGCACGGCGTAGTCGCCATGCTCGTATACCGTATCGACGCATCGATAGCCGGCCGCGTCCAGATTCAGGCGCATCTTGTCCATATCCAGCTGCTGGCCCAGCTCGAGCATGAGCACCGAGCCGCCGAGGAAGGAGCGTGGCGCGATGCGGTGCAATAAGGTCGTCATGGGCACAACAAGAATGCCCTGGGTGACCGACGGTAGCTGGTAAAGCGTCTTCAGGCGCTGGGAAATGATGTCCTGGTGCGGCGAAAAACGGTCATAGGGTAGAGTTTCCCAGTCCGGGAAGCTGAGCACGGGCAGATCTGGAGCGAAGAACCGCAGCTCCCGTTCCAGTTGATCGGCCATGGCCGTATCAGTGGTTATGACCAGACTCAGGCCCGGGTGCAGCAGGGCGCCCTCGGCTATGGCTAGCGCCCTGGCGGCTCCGGTCAGGTTGCCCCAGGCCGTCTTGCCATGGCCGGCGAGTGCATCGGCAGAGGCAAGAATGGTTTTGTTCGCAGGCATGCGTTGACTGTCCATCTGTAAAAAACGCCAAGTGTACCTGTGTACGCATGACTATGCCGCGGTTACAGCGCTTTTCCCGGAATCATTGCCTCGGTGCCAGAACAAAAGCATAATATCGGCCCTTTAGAGCCCATGACCTGGAAGGAAAAGACGTGACTCAAGCCCAATATGACCAATGTCTGGAAAACTGGACGGATCGTGAATCCACCGCCGAAGCGATGATTCCGCTGATCGGCCGTCTGTACCGCGAGCACAACGTGGTCACCTCGATCTATGGTCGGGGGCTGGTGAATCGTTCTGTTATCAGTATCCTCAAGTCCCACCGCTTTGCGCGTCAGATCGACGATACCGAGCTGTCAGTACATGACACCTTCCCGCTGATCAAGGCTCTGCTGGATCTGAACCTGGGTCCTGCCTCGATCGATCTGGCCCGCCTGGTTGATAAGTTCCGCCGTGAAGGTGGGGATGATCTGGACGCTTTCCTGCGCACAGAGCTGGCTGATGTGATCGGGCACAAGGGCGAGCGCCGCCAGGGCCGTGATGTTGTGCTTTACGGCTTCGGACGTATCGGTCGGTTGTTGGCGCGCATCATGGTCGAGAAGATAGGTGTGGGCGACGGCCTGCGTCTGCGCGCCATTGTTGTGCGCAAGGGTGCAGTTAATGATCTGGCCAAGCGTGCCAGTCTGCTGCGTCGCGATTCGGTGCACGGTTCCTTTCAGGGCACGATCAAGGTGGATGAGGAAAACAACACCCTGACGGCTAACGGCATGATCATCCAGGTGATCTATGCGAGTAACCCCAGCGAAGTCGATTACACCCAGTACGGTATAGAAGACGCCATTGTCGTAGACAATACTGGCGTATGGCGTGATGCCGAGGGTCTGTCCCAGCACCTGAAGTGCCCGGGCGCATCTCAGGTAGTTCTTACCGCTCCGGGCAAGGGTGACCTGAAGAACATCGTTCACGGCATCAATCATGCGACGATTTCGCCGGACGACAAGATCATTTCTGCTGCGTCCTGTACCACCAACGCTATTGTCCCAGTTCTCAAGGCGATCAACGACAAGTACGGGATCGTCAACGGTCATGTGGAGACTGTTCACTCCTACACCAACGACCAGAACCTGATCGACAACTTCCACAAGGGCAACCGTCGTGGTCGCAGCGCTGCACTGAACATGGTCATCACTGAAACGGGTGCTGCCAAGGCAGTTGCCAAGGCGTTGCCGGAGCTGGGCGGCAAGCTGAGTGGTAACGCGATTCGTGTACCTACGCCCAACGTGTCCATGGCCATTCTCAATCTTAACCTTGAGAAGGCAACTGATCGTGATGAGGTCAATGAATACCTGCGTTACATGGCGCTGCATTCTGACCTGCACAAGCAAATCGATTTCACCAATTCCCAGGAAGTGGTTTCCAGTGATTTCGTGGGTTCACGCCATGCCGGTGTGGTGGATGCCGAGGCTACCATCTGCAATGACAATCGTCTGATTCTCTACGTCTGGTATGACAACGAGTTTGGTTACAGCTGTCAGGTTGTGCGGATTCTGGAAGATCTGGCGAACGTCAATCCCCCGGCTTTCCCGGTCTGAGCAGACACTGCTTGCTTGTGCAGGTAGTGAGTAATAAAAAAGGCGCCTCTGGCGCCTTTTTTTTGAACTATTGATCCATTTTAAATCAACGGGTTGCAGTCAGTCTTTCGCGTAGGTCGTCAGACAATCCGTTTTCCCTGAGCCAGATGCCAACATATGCTCTAGCCAGTTGACTGTCCTCTGAGCTGAAAGACTCCACTCCGTTGTATTTCAAACTAAGGGAGTGGGCTGCATCAAGGGTAAGTGCGTAACGATCACCTGCGCTGATGTCGGTAAATGTGGCGTGCAGCTCGTCAATCATGGGCCGCAGCTCGTCAAGGGTTGGCTTGTCGTACTGCCGTTCCAGAGCTACCCAGGCTGCCTTGATGACGTCCTCGCGATCAATGTTCCGGTAGTAATACAGCTCCAGATGCAGGGGTTCTCCTGCCTTTATCGGGTTTTCCAGTGGCTGTTGTGCTGGTGTCAGCAGGGCGGCGCTGTAAACGTCCACGAACAGGTATTCCAGCAAGCTGGCATTGCGCAAGACCAGCTCCTGATTGCCAACTTCGATGCGTTGCGGGAAGTCCGCTTCGGCCAGGCGCTTTTCGCTGGCGGCAAGGCTGAGTGGCAAGAGGCAACAAACCAGCGCCAGGGTACGTGCAATCATCTTTTCTACTCCGTTTTCGGTGAGTCAATACGCCCATTAACTACTCCGGCTGAATTATGGTCAATTCACCCGGTAACGGATTGTGTAACAGCAAAAAACCTGAAAAAACCAAGACCTTGAGTAGCATTGACAGGTCATGGTCTTTATACTTGACGGGATTTTTGATGAGGGTTCGTGGTCACATTCTGCTGGGTTTTGTTTGCCTCCCGAAACGCTCGGCGGCCCCTTTGCTACGCCGGATGCCCGATCCGCCCTTGACGATTCCAACCAGTGATTAGGCTATACGTATGATAAAAATCAAACGGGGCTTGGATCTGCCAATCACCGGCTCCCCTGAGCAAATCATGGATGACGCGCGCCCGGTGCGCAGCGTTGCCGTGGTCGGTTTCGACTACCACGGTATGAAACCAACCATGGAAGTGAAAGAGGGTGACCGGGTCAAGCTAGGCCAGATTCTTTTCAGTGACAAGAAAACCCCCGGCGTTATCTACACCGCACCCGCGTCAGGCGTAGTCAGTGCGATCAACCGCGGCGAGAAGCGTATCCTGCAGTCGGTGGTAATCGACGTCGAGGGTGATGAAGCGGTCAGCTTTACCGCCCACGAGGAAACGGCCCTGGCGGGCCTTGATCCCAAGCATGTACGTGAGCAATTGATCGAATCAGGTATGTGGACAGCATTGCGGACACGGCCCTACAGCCGTGTGCCTGCTGTTGACAGTGAGCCGCACTCGATTTTTGTAACGGCTATGGATACCAACCCGCTGGCCGCTGACCCGGCCCTGGTGTTGAAGGAATACGCAGGCGCATTCGAGAATGGCCTGAAGGTGCTTGCGCGCCTCGGACGAATCTGGCTGTGCCGCGCCGAGGGCGCGTCGGTACCGGGTGAAAACCTCGATGGCGTTCGCTGCGAAAGCTTCGCCGGCCCCCATCCCGCAGGCTTGCCTGGTACGCACATCCACATGCTCGACCCGGTCAGCGAGAGCAAGACTGTCTGGCAGGTCAACTATCAGGACGTTATTGCTATCGGTCATCTGTTTACCGACGGCAAGTTATGGACTGAACGTGTGGTTGCACTGGGAGGCCCGATGGTCGAGCGTCCACGTCTGCTGCGCACACGTCTGGGTGCCAATCTTGATGAGCTCACCGCTGGCGAGCTGCAGTCAGGTAATAACCGTGTTATTTCCGGGTCGGTCTTTGGTGGTCGCCTGGCTCAGGGTCCGGTCGCGTACCTTGGTCGTTATCACCAGCAGGTTTCCGTACTGGCCGAAGGCGATAACCGCGAAATGATTCACTACCTGCGTCCCGGGGTGAATAAACACTCGGTATTGAATATTTTCGTCTCCAAGTTGAAACCCGGCAAGCAATTCGATTTTACTACTACTACAAATGGCAGCCCGCGGGCCATGGTCCCACTCGGTAACTACGAGATGGTCATGCCGCTGGACATCCTGCCAACGCAACTCTTGCGCTACCTCATCGTCGGTGACACTGACATGGCCCAGAAACTGGGCTGCCTGGAGCTGGACGAAGAAGATCTGGCCCTGTGCAGTTACGTGTGCGCTGGCAAATATGAATATGGCCCGATTCTGCGTGACAACCTCACGCTGATCGAGAAGGAGGGTTAAGCCATGGGTTTGCGTGCATTCCTCGACAAGATCGAGCACAACTTCGAGAAGGGTGGCAAGCACGAAAAGTTCTACGCCCTCTACGAAGCGATCGACACGTTTTTCTACCGTCCCGGTAGCGTAACTCGCACCACTGCGCACGTGCGCGATGGTCTGGACCTCAAGCGCATGATGATCACCGTATGGGTATGTACTTTCCCGGCGATGTTCTATGGCATGTACAACATTGGTTATCAGGCCAATATCATCTATGCAGCCAACCCCGAGTTGCTCGCAGCTCAGGAAGGCTGGCGCATTGGCTTGATCGGGTCGCTGGCAGGTTTTGACGCAGCGAGTCTGTGGGACAACCTGATTCATGGTGCGGCGTTCTTTCTGCCGGTGTATGCCGTGACCTTTCTGGTCGGTGGTTTCTGGGAAGTCCTGTTCGCCTCGATCCGCAAGCATGAGGTCAATGAAGGCTTCTTCGTTACTTCTATCCTGTTTGCGCTGATTCTGCCGCCAAGCATTCCTCTGTGGCAGGTCGCGCTGGGTATCAGCTTCGGTATCGTGATCGGCAAGGAAGTCTTCGGCGGTACTGGCAAGAACTTCCTCAACCCGGCGCTGACGGGCAGGGCGTTCCTGTACTTTGCCTATCCTGCGGCCTCCTCCGGTGACGCTGTCTGGACTTCGATTGATGGCTACGCCGGTGCAACCGCACTGAGTCTGGCGGCTTCCGGTGGCGTCGAAGCGATCATGTCACAGGGAATCAGCTGGTTTGATGCCTTTGTCGGCAACATCCACGGTTCAATAGGTGAAACTTCGACCCTGGCTATATTCCTGGGCGGCGCCGTACTGCTGACAACCAAGATCGCCAACTGGCGTATTGTGGCAGGCGTGATGCTTGGCATGATTGGTTTGAGTCTGTTGTTCAACATGCTGGGCTCCACTACCAACCCGATGTTCTCAGTGCCCTGGTACTGGCATATGGTGGTTGGCGGCTTCGCTTTCGGCATGATCTTCATGGCCACTGATCCTGTATCTGCGTCCATGACCAACCAGGGTAAATGGATCTTCGGTGGCCTGATCGGTGTCATGGTTGTACTGATCCGTGTGGTCAACCCGGCCTTCCCCGAGGGCATCATGCTGGCGATTCTGTTCTCCAACCTGTTCGCTCCCCTGATCGACCACTTCGTCGTCCAGGCCAATATAAAGCGGAGGCTTGTACGCAATGTCCAGTAATAGAGAATCCGTCAGCCGCACCATCATGGTGGCGTTGCTGGTCTGTCTGGTGTGCTCGGTGGTTGTTTCGGTTGCCGCCGTGTCGCTCAAGCCGGTGCAGATAACCAACCAGTTGTTGGACAAGAAGCGCAACATTCTGTCTATCGCCGGTTTGTTGGAAGAGGGCGTTAGTGTCGAGGAGCAGTTCGAGAAAGTGACTGCTCGTCTGGTTGATCTGCGCACTGGCGAGTTCAGTGATGAAATCGATCCGTTGACCTACGATCAGCAAAAGGCTTCCAAGGAGCCTGCGCTGTCTCAGCAACTTGATGCTTCCGAAGATATTGCCAGCATCCGTCGCCGTGCCAACTACGCAACCGTATACATGGTTGAGAACGAAGATGGTATCGAGACCATGATTCTGCCAATCCATGGTTACGGCCTGTGGTCGACCCTTTACGGCTTTATTGCCCTTGAGGGTGATCTGCAGACTGTTGTGGGTCTGGGCTTCTACCAGCACGCGGAAACGCCCGGTCTGGGTGGTGAAGTCGACAATCCGAACTGGAAACAGCAATGGACCGGCAAGGTTGTCTACGATGAGCAGGATGATGTTGCTATCCAGGTCATCAAGGGTAGCGTGGATCCGGGTATGGCTGACGCCGAGCACAAGATCGACGGTCTTGCCGGTGCCACCTTGACCAGTCGTGGGGTGGAAAAATTAGTTCAGTTCTGGATGGGCGAGAATGGCTTTCGTCCGTTCCTCGATAATCTCAGCGCGGGAGAAGCGTAATCATGGCTAAAGCAAGCGCCAGACAGGTGCTCTTCGACCCAATTTTCAGCAACAACCCAATTGCCCTGCAGATCCTCGGGATCTGCTCGGCGCTGGCGGTTACGACCAGCCTGAACGTCACCCTGGTGATGTGTCTGGCACTCACCTCGGTAACCGCTTTTTCCAACCTGTTTATCTCGAGCATCCGCACCTACATCCCCGGCTCAATCCGGATGATCGTGCAGATGGTGATCATTGCGTCGTTGGTAATCGTGGTAGATCAGGTTCTCAAGGCCTATGCCTACAACATCAGCAAGCAGTTGTCGGTTTTCGTTGGTCTGATCATCACCAACTGCATCGTGATGGGCCGGGCTGAAGCCTTTGCCATGCAGAACCCGCCACATATGAGTTTCCTTGACGGGGTCGGTAACGGCCTGGGCTACAGCTTCATACTTATCGTGGTTGCCGTGATTCGTGAGCTGTTTGGTGCCGGCAAGCTGCTCGGCTATGAAATCCTGCCGTTGGTCAACGTGGGTGGCTGGTACCAGCCCAACGGTCTGCTTCTGCTGCCACCGTCTGCGTTCTTCATAATCGGGCTGATCATCTGGGCGCTACGCTCCTGGAAGACTGAGCAGGTGGAGGAGCCGGATTTCAAGATGGCACCACAGAGCCGTGCGTTGAAGGAGGCTATGTAAGCCATGATTGAACACTATATAAGCCTGATGGTCCGGGCCATTTTCGTTGAGAACATGGCTTTGGCCTTCTTCCTCGGCATGTGTACCTTTATCGCTATTTCAAAAAAGGTGCAGACTTCGCTGGGTCTGGGTATTGCGGTAGTGGTGGTATTGACCATCACCGTACCGGCCAACAATCTGATCTATACCTACTTGTTGCGTGATGGCGCGCTGGCCTGGGCCGGTCTGCCCAATGTGGACCTGAGCTTCCTGGGTCTGCTCAGCTACATCGGCGTTATCGCTGCACTGGTGCAGATTCTGGAGATGTTGCTGGACAAGTTTGTTCCCTCGCTCTACAACGCGCTGGGTGTATTCTTGCCGCTGATCACCGTGAACTGCGCCATTCTCGGTGCGTCCCTGTTCATGGTCGAGCGTGATTATTCTCTCGGCGAGAGCACCGTTTACGGGTTTGGTGCCGGTGTGGGCTGGGCGTTGGCGATTGTTGCGCTTGCGGGTATTCGCGAGAAGCTCAAGTACAGCGATGTTCCTGATGGCCTGCGCGGTCTGGGCATTACCTTCATCACCGTGGGGCTCATGTCCCTGGGGTTCATGTCGTTCTCCGGCGTGCAACTGTAAACAGGAGCTGTAACTGATGAACATGGAAATCTTTCTGGGCGTGGGGATGTTCACGGCGATCGTGCTGTTTCTGGTTGCCGTGATCTTGATCGCTCGCTCCAAGCTTGTCACCAGTGGCGACGTGACCATTGAAATCAATGGCGAGCGCACCATTACCGTGCCTGCCGGTGGCAAATTGCTGAACACCTTGTCGAACAACGGCATTTTCCTGTCTTCTGCCTGCGGCGGCGGCGGTACCTGCGCCCAGTGCAAGTGCATTGTCGAGGAGGGCGGCGGTTCCATGCTGCCCACCGAGGAGTCGCATTTCACCAAGCGTGAAGCCAACGAAGGCTGGCGCTTGTCCTGCCAGGCCCCGGTCAAGCAGGATATGAAGATTGAAGTGCCGGAAGAAGTCTTCGGCGTGAAGAAGTGGGAATGCACCGTTGAGGCCAACCCCAATGTGGCGACCTTCATCAAGGAACTGACGCTCAAACTGCCGGAAGGCGAGAACGTCGATTTCCGTGCTGGTGGTTATGTGCAGCTGGAATGCCCGCCGCATACCGTGCATTACAAGGATTTCGACATTCAGCCGGAATTCCGTGGTGACTGGGACAAGTTCGACATGTGGCGCTTTGTGTCCAAGGTTGATGAAACCGTCATTCGTGCCTATTCCATGGCCAACTACCCGGAAGAGCGTGGCGTAGTGAAGTTCAATCTGCGTGTGGCTTCGCCGCCGCCAGGCCGTGACGATCTGCCCCCGGGCAAGATGTCCTCCTGGTGTTTCGCGCTCAAGCCCGGTGACAAGGTCACGGTCTATGGTCCCTTTGGTGAGTTCTTTGCCAAGGATACCGATGCCGAGATGGTCTTTATTGGTGGTGGCGCCGGTATGGCGCCCATGCGTTCGCACATCTTCGATCAGCTGGGCCGCATCAAGACCAAGCGCAAGATCTCCTTCTGGTACGGTGCGCGCTCGCTGCGTGAAGCTTTCTATGTCGAGGAATTCGACAAGCTGCAGGAAGAAAATGAGAACTTCAAGTGGCATCTGGCCTTGTCCGATGCGCTGCCGGAAGACAACTGGAATGGTCCAACGGGCTTTATTCACAATGTGTTGCTTGATAACTATCTGAAGGACCATCCGGCCCCTGAGGATTGCGAGTACTACATGTGTGGTCCGCCAATGATGAACGCTTCGGTTATCAAGATGCTGCAGGATATGGGTGTCGAACCGGAAAACATCATGCTTGATGATTTCGGCGGCTAGAGTGCTACTTCGAAACCTTCGGCCCGCTATTGTTGTTGCCTTGGCAACAGCTCTGGCGGGCTGTTTCAATTCTACGGTGCCGGTTTCGGAAATTTCCGGTAGCACCATGGGTAGCACCTATTCGATCAAATGGGTTGCGGCGGATGGTTCTCCCGGTCCGGAAAAGCTGCAGGCCAGTCTGGAAAACCAGTTCGACGAATTTGATGCTGAGGTTTCTACCTGGCGTGACGATTCGGATTTGGCGAGATTCAACGCACTGCTTGCTGGTGCCTGTCAGTCCATGCCGCAATCGATTCTGGATTTGGTCGGTTTTGCACAGAGGCTCAATAGGGACAGCGAAGGCGGTTTCGACGTGACCGTTGGCCCGTTGCTGGAAGTCTGGGGCTTTCAGCGTGGCGACGGAATGCAGGTCGTGCCTGTGCAGGCCGAGATTGATAAGGCGTTGCAGAATGTAGGCCAGCAGCATTTGCGCATCGAGAAGGACCAGTTGTGTAAGGACAATGACCTCAAGGTTGATCTCAGCAGCATTGCCGCAGGCTATATGGTTGATCGGGTTGCGGAACACCTGCTGTCACTGGGAATCAAAGACTATATGGTCGAGATTACCGGCGAACTCAAGGCGGCCGGGGTCAAGCCGGGCGAGAATCCTTGGCGCATTGCCATAGAGGAGCCGCGTGATGATGAGCGCACAGCGAGTCTGATCGTTGAGCTCGACGGTTATGCGGTATCCACTTCAGGTGACTATCGTAATTACTTTGAATACGAGGGGCAGCGTTATTCGCACACTGTCAATCCCAGGAGCGGATGGCCGGTCATGCATAATTTGACTGCAGTGACCGTGATGGATCCCTCTGCCATGGTGGCTGATGGGCTTTCCACCGTATTGCTGATTCTTGGCCCGGAGAAGGGCTGGGAATATGCACAGGAAAACAATGTTGCGGCACTTTTTGTGCTGCGCGAGGGGGCCGAGTTTGTTTCCCGGCCCACACCCCTGTTTGAGGCTCTGGTAAAGAGCGAGGAGTAACCTATGGTCTGGTTTCTGGCATTCCTGTTGATGACTCTGGTCGTGGTTGGCATGTCCGTGGGCGTAATGATGGGTCGCAAGCCTATTGCCGGGTCCTGCGGTGGTATTGGTGCGACTGGACTCGACAAGTCCTGTGGCATCTGCGGCGGGGACGTCACAAGGTGCGAAGAAGCAAGTGAAAACGCGGGTATCGAGCCGCGGGCCAAGCGTGCAACCAGTGATCTGGGATATGACGCGACCAAGGTCGACTAGCTTCATCGGTTTTCAGATGAGAGCATACCCTCGAGCACAACAAGGAACTTACTGAATGGCTGTATACAATTATGACGTAGTGGTACTGGGCTCTGGCCCAGCTGGCGAGGGCGCTGCAATGAACGCGGCCAAGCACGGCCGCAAGGTGGCTGTGGTTGAAGAGCGTGACTCTGTGGGTGGTAACTGTACCCATCTGGGCACCATTCCGTCCAAGGCATTGCGTTATTCTGTCAAACAGATCATTCACTTCAATACCAATCCGATGTTTCGCACCATCGGTGAGCCCCGCTGGTTCTCATTTCCAAACGTACTGAAAAGTGCCGAAAAGGTCATGGCCAAACAGGTTACCTCCCGGACCAGCTATTACGCCCGCAATCGGGTCGATGTGTTTTTTGGCAAGGGCAGTTTCGCCGACGAGAACACCATCGAACTGGTCAATTCCGCAGGTGTGGTCGACAAGTTGATCGCCAAGGAAGTCATCGTTGCCACGGGCTCCAGGCCGTATCGTCCGGCGGACGTGAACTTCAGTCACCCGCGCATCTATGACAGCGACACCATCCTCAAGCTTAACCATACTCCACGTACCCTGATCATTTACGGTGCGGGTGTTATTGGTTGTGAATATGCATCAATCTTCTGCGGGCTGGGCGTAAAGGTAGACCTGATCAACAACCGGGACCGGTTACTCAGTTTCCTTGACGACGAGATCTCTGATGCCTTGAGTTACCACCTGCGTAACAACAGCGTATTGATCCGGCATAACGAGGAATACGACAAGATTGAGGGATTGGACAGCCAGGGTGTTGTTCTGCATCTAAAGTCTGGCAAGAAGCTCAAGGCCGATGCGTTGCTCTGGTGTAACGGCCGTACTGGTAATACTGATGGGCTAGGCATGGAAAATGTCGGGTTAAAGGCCAATAACCGTGGCCAGTTGAGTGTGGATGAAAACTACCGCACTGATGTGCCGAATATCTACGCTGTCGGAGATGTGATTGGCTGGCCGAGCCTGGCCAGTGCGGCTTTCGACCAGGGCCGTTCTGCCGCGGGTAATATCGTAAGCAATGACGCCTGGCGTTTTGTGGATGATGTGCCCACAGGTATTTACACGATTCCGGAGATCAGCTCGTTGGGCAAGACCGAGCGTGAGTTGACCGATGCACAGGTGCCTTACGAAATTGGACAGGCATTTTTCAAGAGTATGGCGCGCGCGCAAATTACCAGTGAACAGGTGGGTATGCTGAAGATCCTGTTCCATCGCGAAACTCTCGAAGTTCTGGGTATTCATTGCTTTGGCGACCAGGCATCGGAAATTGTGCACATCGGCCAGGCCGTCATGAACCAGAAAGGGGAGGCGAATACCATCAAGTACTTCGTCAACACCACCTTCAACTACCCGACCATGGCTGAAGCCTATCGGGTTGCGGCGTTGGACGGATTGAACCGACTTTTTTAGGCACTATGCTCGTGTGTGCAACGAAAAAGCCCCGTAACCGGGGCTTTTTTATGCCCGCTGCTTGAGGGTCTCGACTGCCAGGTGCGGCAGGTCGGTAATCAGGCTGTCTACGCCCATCTCTGCCAGGCGCTGCATCATCGCAGGGTCATTCACTGTCCAGACTGATACATGCAGACCCATGGCCTGGGCTTTTCGTATACGTGCAAGCCTGCATAATTTCCAGTTCAGGATCAGATAGCGGCAACCGTACCGACGTGCGCTCTTCAGGGGATCAATCAGGCCATACTCTTCGACCAGCCCGGTGGGAAGCGAGTAATTGTCCTGGCTGGCCGTTTTCAGCAAGGTGCGGCTGCTTGAGGTAAGGACTACCTTGTCCTTCAACCCGAAACGCTGGACCAGTTCACTGACAGCGTCCAGCACAATACGTGATTGGCCGCTGGAGCCACTCTTGACTTCAAGCTGGTAGTGCTCGAACTCTGGGCAGGCCTGGAAAAGCTGCTCCAGGCTGGGTATTGGGCAAGGCTCCGGCCAGGATGGACCATCCCGGCGGGCGTCCAGGCGCATCAATTCAGCAGCAGTATGTTTGCTGACCTTGCCGCCCAGGCCTGTGGTGCGCCTGAGGGTAGGGTCATGAATTACCATGAGTTGACGGTCTGCGGACAGATGCAGGTCAAGCTCGACACGGGTGACGCCGGCGGCCAGTGCGCGTCTGAAGCTTGGGAGGGTGTTTTCCGGTGCTTCGCCGCGGGCACCCCGATGGCCGTAAATCAACGTCATGGGGTCAGCGCGCTCCCCGATTGGCGATGGCGAACGCTATCGATGACCCTGTCGTATTCAAAATAAACGCTGTAGCCGGGATAGTCCCAGCGGGTAATCGGTGGTTGCCCGACAGCGGCATGTCGAGTGCTCGGCTCGCCATGGCGCTGGACCACGGAGCCTTTGGTCTGACCCCGCTGGGGCATAGCAGACACATTGTCGGTTGCCTGGTGGCCGAGTGGAATGACCAGGGTGTCTGCTTGCAGGGGTGCTGCGCTGAGCATCATACCTAGCATCAGAGAGGTGGCACATAGTGTCGAGGTTAGGTGTTTCATCATGGTGTCCTTTCCTGGATTGAGGCTTGAGTCTTGTTGGCACGGATTTCCTGAGCCTGTTTTTGCAGTATATGCCGGGCAAGCATCTGACGCTGATTATCTGCCAGGGTGTGAAAGCTCACGGCAATGATCCAGTTGTCTGACTCGGTATCAGGCTCACAGCGAATAACCTGTGACGGCAACACCAGCCCAAGTGGTGAGGGCAGCAGCACCATACGTAGCGCCAGCCAGGCACCAATCTCGAAAGCCTCCGGATAGGCAAAGGAAATACCGCCTTCACTCAGGGTAACTTCCTGGGGATCACCGATTTCATCCACCAGCTGTAGCGCCAGAGCGTTACTTAGCAGATCGACTCGCTTGTTGATTATCTTCAGATAGTGCGCCAGGGCTCGGTCACGCTCGGCTATCTGACGCAGCAGATGCTGCGATTCGTAGTCCAGGGTATGGAGGTCACTTAACAGGCTGAAAAGTGGTGATTGCTCCTCGAACGCAGCCTCTTCAATGTCCGCACTGCTCACCTTGCGCACATCCAGGGCGAGGCTGTCGCGAATTCTGAAGAAATCCCGCTTGTCGTCTGTTGAGTCTTCTTCTTTGTCTGTCATTTGACCCGCCTGAGCCTTTGCGAAGCGCTGAACAAATATGCTTTTCAGTGTACCATGCCAATCCGAACTGCCATTCAACGGGCACGGCCCTTCAGGTAACCGTTACTTCATGTTCAGACCCTTGCCATTTTTTATCGGCCTGCGCTATACCCGCGCCAAGCGCCGCAATCATTTCATTTCCTTCATTTCCCTGATCTCCATGCTGGGGCTGACCCTTGGCGTGCTGGTCATGATCCTGGTGCTGTCGGTGATGAACGGCTTTGACCGCGAGTTGCGGACCCGCATTCTGGGTATGGTGCCCCATGCGACCGTCAGCTCCCAGCAGCCGATCAACGACTGGCCTCTGCTGGCCGATACCCTGCTTGAGCATCCCGATGTCGAAGCAGTGGCGCCTTTTGTCCAGCTGCAGGGCATGCTCACGCATGATGGCAGTGTAGCTCCTGTTCTGGTGAACGGCATTCTGCCGGACAAGGAGGTAGATGTGTCCATTGTTGGTCAGCACATGACCCGTGGCACCCTGGGCGACCTGCAGGACGGGGAGTTTGGCATTATCGTCGGTGAACAGATTGCCAGTCGCTTTGGCGTGGGGATTGGCGACAAGCTGACCTTTGTTCTGCCAGAAGCATCGGTAACCCCCGCCGGCGTGTTTCCCCGCCTCAAACGTTTTCATGTGGTGGGCACCTTCAAGGTCGGAGCGGAGCTGGATGGTTCCCTGGCGCTGATCCATGCCGGCGATGCTGCACGTTTGTCGCGCTGGGAGCCCGGTCAGGTGCAGGGTTTGCGTGTCAGGTTGGGTGATCTCTTCCAGGCGCCCCGTGTTGCCTGGGAGCTGGCATCCTTGCTGCCGGGTGACTACTACGCGCAGGACTGGACCCGTACTCACGGTAATCTGTTTGCCGCGATCCGGATGGAAAAGACCATGATCGGCCTGCTTCTGCTGCTGATCGTCGCAGTGGCTGCATTCAATATCATCTCCACTCTGGTCATGGTGGTCACCGACAAGAAAGCGGACATCGCTATTCTGCGAACTCTTGGCGCATCGCCTGGCACCATCATGGGCATATTCATGGTGCAGGGCTCCGTGATTGGTGTGGTGGGAACTCTGGCTGGTTGTGTCCTCGGGGTACTTGCGGCGTTGAACGTGTCGGCGATGGTCGCTGGGCTGGAAAAACTTTTCGGCATCCAGTTCCTCAGTTCCGATGTGTACTTCATCAGTTACCTGCCGTCCCAGCTTATCTGGAGTGATGTTGTGTTGATCTGTGCTGCGGCTCTGGGCATGAGCTTCCTGGCCACACTGTATCCGGCCTGGCGCGCCTCGCGCACCGAGCCTGCGGAGGCATTGCGTTATGACTGATTTTGTCCTGGAATGTCGGAACCTGAGTATGGAATATGCAATCGGACCGCAGCGCCTGCGTGTACTCGATGGCATAAACATGCAACTGGTAGCCGGTGAGCGCGTGGCCATTGTCGGCAGCTCGGGGTCGGGTAAAACGACACTGCTCAATCTGCTCGGTGGGCTGGATACGCCCACTGAAGGAGAGGTTTGGCTGGCCGGCAGGCAGATGTCCTCACTGCGCGAATCAGAACGTGGCAAGCTCCGTAACAGCGGGCTGGGTTTTGTCTACCAGTTCCATCACCTGCTGGCGGAGTTCAGTGCCCTGGAAAACGTATGCATGCCGCTGTTGATTGGCAACACGCCTATCAGTGAAGCGCACCAACGCGGGCAGCAGATGCTTGAACGTGTTGGTCTTGCCCAGCGCGCCGGACACAAGCCGGGCGAATTGTCAGGTGGTGAGCGTCAGCGTGTGGCCATCGCACGGGCGCTGATCAACGAGCCGGCCTGTGTCCTACTCGACGAACCTACCGGCAATCTGGACCAGCACACGGCAAGAAGCATTCAGCAGTTGATGCTCGAACTTAGCCAGAGTCTCAAGACCGCCTTCATGGTGGTTACCCATGACCTCGCACTGGCGTCACAAATGGACAGGGTCCTGACCCTGGTGGAAGGTAAACTGGCGGCGCGCGTAGAGTAAAAACGTCAGTTCTGATGACGGCGTCGCATTTTACGCCTTTGCCAGTTGCGCCCGACCCATATTCGCCAATACAACATGGTGGCGGCATACCCCGCCACGGCGAAGACGGCCCCCAGAAGAACGGAACCGAGAAGCAGCGGCTGCCAGATATGGTGGATTTCGCTGGCCAGCCAGGTCATTGATAATTCCATGGGCATGCTGCGTTCGGGTGCGCCCAGAAGCATGGTTCCGATCTTGTATTCCGCAAAGAAAATCATCGGCATGGTGACCGGATTGGTCAGCCAGACCAGGCCCACCGAGACGGGCAGGTTGGCACGTGCCGGCATTGCAACGCAGGCTGAAACCAGCATTTGCATTGGAATGGGTAGCATCGAAACGAAAAGCCCGATGGCCATTGCCCGCGCAACGCTGTGGCGGTTGAGATGCCATAGGTTTGGATCGTGCAGCATGCTGCCCATAAAGCGAAGCGATTTGCTTTGCTTTATGCGTTCGGGACTGGGCATGTAGCGTTTCAGGAACCGACGCGGCATTACTATGGTAGCCAGGGAAATGTCGCTCAATTATGCATGGAATGTCAGGCGCAGACTACTGCCTGACTGCAAAGGAAGGCCGTACATTGGATGTATTCCGCCGCCCACAACTCATGGTTATCCTGCCGGGTTTTTTTCTGGGCCTGATCAGTCCATTGATGCTGGAGCAGTTGCCATCGCCCTGGCTTCTCGGGGTGTTGAGCCTGCTGATTCCGGTAGTCTGGCTGAAGGGCCCGGATAACCGGCTGCTTGCCGCAGGTCTGACTGGTCTGGTCTGGGCAGTGCTGGTTCATCATCTTGTATTGCATGAGCGGCTGCCGGACCGGCTCGATCAACAAACCCTGTCGATCGAGGGGCGTATTGCAGGTCTGCCCGAAGCCACCCTAACCGGCTGGCGATTTCAGCTCGCGGACGCACGGATAGTTGACACCGGTGAATCCCTGCCTTTCATGCGTGTTCACTGGTACGCCGGTGAGCCCGTGCTGCAGGGCGAGTACTGGCGGTTCGAGGCGCGGGTGCGCCGTCCCCGCGGCATGTCCAACCCCGGTGCATTCGATTACGAAGCCTGGCTTTATGCCCAGGGTATTGGCGCCCTTGGCAGCATACGCAGTGGTCAACGGCTGGACGGCATGCGGTATGGAGGCGTTGACGGAATGCGCAGTCATATCCGTGACCGATTGCTGCAGGCCCTGGGGGCTACCCCGGGTACTGAAAGGCTGCTGGCATTAATTGTTGGTGACCGAAGCGTGCTCAGTCGGGAGGATTGGCAGGTACTGCAGGCAACCGGCACCAGTCATCTGATGGTGATATCCGGCTTGCACGTAGGTCTGTTCGCCGCGGCGGTGTTTGGTCTGGTTACGCTTGCGGGTCGACTGGGCATATTACACCTGCCCTTTGCGCGTATCTGGCTGGCAGCGCCCCTGGCCATCTTTGCCGCTGCTATTTATGCCGCACTTGCGGGTTTTGCCGTCCCCACCCAGCGCGCCTTGCTGATGGTGGCCATGGTGTTGCTGGCCCGGTTGCTTTATCGCCAACCCGGGCCCTGGTTCTTCTGGTTGCTGGCCATGTGTCTGGTGGTGATGATAAATCCTGCTGCGCCCCTGCTGGCTGGGTTCTGGCTATCTTTCATGGCGGTGGGTCTGTTGGTTTTCGGGATGGCTGGCAGGCTCGATCAAAGGGGGCTCTGGTGGCGTTGGGGTCGCGCGCAGTGGGTTATTTTTATCGGTCTCTGGCCCTGGTTGCTGTTATGGGGGATGCCCGGCAGCCTCATTGCGCCGTTGGTGAATATTCTGGCAATCCCATTCGTCAGTCTGCTGGTGGTGCCCGCTGCACTACTGGGGACGCTGCTGGAGCTTGTGCTGGGGGTCCCCTGGCTTCTCTGGTTCGCTGCCCAATTACTCGATGGATTATTTCTTGCGCTGGAGCAGGCAGCTAGCTTGCATGTCCCCACGTACCTGGCTTTTCCTGGCTGGATCAACTGGCTGCTGGGCGTAGCGGGTATTCTGGCCCTGCTGAGCCCGTTATCGCGGTTGTTGTGGTTGCCCGCTCTGGCGTGCGTGCCCGTGCTGCTTGCAGCACCGCAACCAAGGCCGGTCGAGGGGGAGTTCTGGGTAACTGTCCTGGATGTGGGGCAGGGGCTGTCAGTGTTGGTGCAGACCCGACAGCATGCGCTTCTTTACGATGCGGGTGCGCGGCTTTCCAGCGGTTTTGATCTGGGTGAAGCCGTGGTGCATCCTGCCCTTGTATCCCTTGGGGTAACCGATCTGGACAGGCTCCTGGTCAGTCATGCAGACAATGACCATGCAGGTGGGGCGCAGGCAATAATTCGGCACATGCCCGTGGGCCGAGTAGTCGCCGGTCAGATTGAGGATCAGAGCCCCCAACTGCAAGCGATTGCCTGCCAGCCAGGTGAGAGCTGGAGCTGGAATGCGGTGACATTCGAGATCATTTACAGCGCACCGGCTCCCGCGCCAGCCAATGAGCGATCCTGCGTCCTGCGCGTGACGACGGGCGACAGTGGGGTGCTGTTAACCGGTGATGTAGGCATACGCGGTGAATATCAGATGCTTGCCCATGATCTGTCTGCGAATCTGTTGCTGGCCCCGCACCATGGCAGTCGAACCTCTTCTTCCTATGCGCTGATTCGTGCGGTGGATCCAAATTGGGTGGTATTCAGTGCCGGTCACAGGAACCGCTTCAACCATCCGCATCCAAATGTTGTGGCGCGCTATCGGGAATTGGCCGTCGAACCTGTTTATACTAGCCGCGCCGGTGCTGTTCGTTTCGTGTTTGACAAAGACCACGGCGGGCGCCGTGACTGGAGCTGGAGAGACAGCGCCAGGCGCTTCTGGCATGAATAACAAGAGCGCGCAGGGAGCAGCTGGCCCTGTGCTAGAGTATGCTGACTTTTGGGGAGGGATCGCTTGTGTGGGAACTGATCAGTGCGGGCGGCTGGCTGATGCTGCCGATTATCTTGTCTTCGGTTATTGCTGCCGCCATCGTGATAGAGCGTCTTTGGGCACTGCGCAGCGCGCGTGTGGCGCCTCCGGCGTTACTTGGTCAGGTCTGGCAATGGGTGCGTGAGGGCAAGCTGGACGCCGAACGTCTGAAAACCCTGCGTAGTGACTCGCCCCTGGGCGAAATCATGGCGGCCGGCCTGAACAACTCCAAGCACGGTCGGGAGATCATGAAAGAAAGCATCCAGGAAGCGGCCGGCAAGGTCATTCATGAGCTCGAACGCTACCTCAATACCCTCGGTACAGTCGCTGCAATTACGCCGCTGCTTGGTCTGCTGGGTACGGTAATCGGGATGATCGACGTGTTTAGCGCAATCATGATTCAGGGTACCGGCAATACCGGCGTGTTGGCAGGAGGTATCTCCAAGGCATTGATAACCACCGCTGCGGGCCTGACCGTAGCCATTCCGGCCCTGTTTTTTCATCGTTTCTTTGTGCGTCGGGTGGACGAGCTGGTGGTGGCCATGGAACAGGAGGCGACCAAGCTGGTCGAGGTTCTGCAGGGCAATCGTGAAGTGGAAGCGCCGATCGCTGGCCCCGTGAGCAAGGAGCCGGTTTCACGCGTTGGTAGCACTCGCAAGGGAGCCAGGACGTGAATTTCAGGCGCCAGAGACAGGAAGAGGCCAGCGTCAATCTCACGCCCCTGATCGATGTAGTGTTTCTGCTGCTGATTTTCTTCATGGTTTCAACCACCTTTACCCGCGAGACCCAGCTCAAGCTGGATCTGCCGGAAGCGGTGTCCGGCGAGCAGGTGGAAAATCGTGACCAGCAGCAGATCGAACTGACCATATCGGCCAGCGGGGATATTGCAATCAACGACAAGGCGCTTATTGCTCCCGGGGTGGATACGCTTAAGACAGCGCTTCAGCGCGAATCGGCTGGTGACCTGTCGTTGCCCTTGATTATTACCGCAGATGCGCAGACGCCCCATCAGTCAGTGATCATGGCGATGGACGCGGCAGGTCAACTGGGCTTCACCCGGTTGAGGCTGACGACGACCCAGGCGGAGGCGGGCGAAGGGCAGTGAAGGGATTTTCCCTCGAGCAGTTCATGCTCCGTGCCTGGTATGGACGGCAGAGTTGGCTGCTGGCCCTCAGGCCCTTGTCCGCGTTTTACGGCTTGGTAGTAACCAGACGTCGCGCAGCATACATGGAGGATGCTGCGCGTGTCTGGCAGCCCCCCGTGCCGCTGATCGTGGTGGGTAACATCACCCTGGGTGGTACCGGCAAGACCCCCATGTGCATCTGGCTGCTTGATTATCTCAAGGCCCAGGGGCTACGTCCCGGTCTGATAAGTCGTGGCTACGGCGCCTCCCCCCAGTCAACGCCCTGGTTGCTCGATCCCGACCATGACGACGCGGTGACCGTGGGCGATGAACCTTTGTTAATCGCAAAGCGCTGCCAGGTGCCCGTGGTCATTGATCCGGATCGTCCGCAGGCGGCGCGGCACCTGCTGGCCAGCGCGCAGGTGGACGTCATCGTCAGTGACGATGGCCTGCAGCATTACCGACTGGGGCGCGATCTGGAAATACTCATGGTCGATGCTGCGCGGGGGCTGGGCAATGCCAGATGTCTGCCGGAGGGGCCGTTGCGTGAGCCTGCCAGCAGGGTGAAGTCGGTAGACTTCGTGGTGCGCAATGGTGCCGTATCTGACAGTTCCACGGATTTCGGGATGCAGCTCAAGCCGGTGGCGCTGGTCAACCTGCTGACGGGTGAGCGCATACGGCCTGAACACTGGCAGGGCAGCAAACAGGTGTCAGCGGTGGCAGGAATCGGCAACCCCGAGCGTTTTTTTATCAGTCTTGAGCAGCTATCCTTCGAGGTGGAGCGGCACATTTTTTCCGATCATGCACATTATTCGGTAGCCAGTTTTGCTGCTTGCGATCTGGACAGGCCCTTGATCATGACCGAAAAGGACGCGATCAAATGCACCGGCTTTGCCCGACCCAACTGGTGGTATCTGTGCGTAGAGGCGACCATGAGTGACGCCTTTGCCAGCCAGTTGCAACAGCGCCTGGCCACTCTCAATCCGAGGCCTGCCTGACTGGTCTGGCTACTCGGCATTTTCTTTTCATTTTCTCAGGAGTTTTATGATGGACCCCAAGCTGCTTGATATCCTGGCGTGCCCGATCTGCAAGGGCCCGCTGGTACAGAACGCCGACAAGACCGAGTTGTGGTGCCGCGCCGATGGTCTGGCCTATCCGGTTCGCGATGGCATACCGGTCATGCTGGAAGGCGAGGCCCGTGCCCTGGATGCCGATGAGCGGCTGGATACCTGAACATGTTCCACGTCATCATTCCGGCTCGATATGCTTCCACCCGCCTGCCAGGCAAGCCCCTGCTTGATATTGGCGGCAAGACAATGATTCAGCGCGTGTGGGAGCAGGCCGGCAAGAGCCAGGCCTTGAGCGTGACCGTGGCCACCGACGACGAGCGCATAGCTGAGGCCTGTCGTCAGTTCGGCGCCAACGTTGTACTGACCAGAGCCGATCACCCCTCGGGCACCGACCGGTTGCAGGAGGTGGTGACGTTGATGGGGCTTGATGCCGAAGACTGTGTGGTCAACGTGCAGGGCGACGAGCCGATGATCCCCCCCAGCTTGATTGACCAGGTGGCAGCAAACCTGCTCGCGCACCCGCAGGCCAGCATTGCCACTCTGGCCGAGCCTTTGACGGATATCGAATCGGTTTTCAATCCCAATGTGGTGAAGCTGGTGACCGACCAACAGGGCTTTGCCCTGTACTTCAGTCGCGCGCCGATCCCCTGGTCCAGGGATGCCTTTGCAACCGAGCCGCGCAGCATCCCTGAGGGAATGACCTTCCGCCGGCATATCGGCCTGTATGCCTATAAGGTCGGATTTCTGCATGATTATGTCCAGTGGGCACCGAGCCCCCTGGAGACGGCAGAATCCCTGGAACAACTGCGGGCACTCTGGTTTGGCTGCCGGATTCAGGTTGCTGATGCCTGTGAGGTGCCGGCACCGGGCATTGATACCCGGGACGACCTGGAGCGGGTACGCGCAATGCTGGCCGGATCCTGATGTTCGCCGTGCGACAGCAGGTTGACCTGCGGGCCTACAACTCCCTGGGTATTACCGAGCGCGCCGAGCATCTGGTGGAGATCCACAGCGATCGGGAGCTTGTGGCTGCACTGGATATGGCGGCTGAACATGCCTGGCCGGTCACTGTGCTGGGAGGCGGCAGTAACGTCGTTGTTACCGGATCGCTGCCTGGTGTGGTCATAATCATGCGCAGCCGCGGCCGGCGGGTTTTGCGGCGCGCGCCAGATGCGCTGCTGATCGAGGGTGAGGCCGGTGAGAATTGGCACGACCTGGTCAACTGGACGCTGGATCTGGGGCTCTGCGGGCTGGAAAATCTGTCACTTATACCGGGCACGCTGGGCGCAGCTCCGGTCCAGAATATCGGCGCTTACGGTGTTGAGTTACAGGATGTCTTTCATAGTCTGGACGCACTGGACCGGGTGACCGGTGAGATCCGACAATTTGACCGTGCAGCTTGCCACTTCGGCTACAGGGAGTCCGTTTTCAAACAGTCGCCCGGGCGCTATGTGATCTTGCGGGTGCGGCTGATACTGCGCCGTCATGCTCAGGTTCGTGTCGACTATGCCCCGCTGGACACTGCCTGGGAAGCGACCGGCCTGCACCGACCGGATCCGCGTGTTGTCGCCAGTCTGGTCTGCCATATCCGCCAGTCCAAACTCCCGGATCCCGCGGTGTTGGGCAATGCGGGAAGCTTTTTCAAGAATCCGCTGGTAACCCGGCACCAACTGAATGCGCTCAAGGCCCTTTATCCCGACATACCGCACTACCTGCAGCCGGATGGTCGATACAAGGTTGCAGCCGGATGGTTGATTGACCAGGCTGGCTGGAAGGGTGTGCGCGCTGGCCATGTGGGCGTGCATGCACGACAGGCGCTGGTGCTGGTAAATCACGGTGGCGCACGGGGAGAGGATATTCTCTCGCTGGCCAAGCGTATCAGCGATGATGTCCATGCCCGGTTTGGCCTGGAGCTGGAAATGGAGCCGCAACGGCTGGGTTGAAGACTTTGCCGATGTTTCAAGGGTCACTCAGACAAAAAAAGGGGATGCATCAAGCATCCCCTTTTTCGTTCGCCGTCCCCTATCAGAGCTTGGGCTTATCTTCCTGGTCTTCCTGCTGCTGACGCAGATCATGGGTCTCGGGATGATCTTCATCACCCGTCGCATCCGCGCTAGCGGGTGACTCGACCGTATCGATCGGCAGGTCAGCCTGTTGCGGATTGGCTGGACGCTCCCGTTCGGAACGCTCGGGCTGCGGACTGTCGGCTTGCTCGGCTGGCGCCGACTGCTCTTCGACTGCAGGCTGCTGAGCGACCGGGTCTACTACCGGTGCGGGCTGATCGGGCAGGGGTGTGACATCCTGAACCGGCGTTGCCGTTTCCATTGCTGTTTCCGGCTCCTCGCTGGCTGCCTGCTGTTCAGCCAAAAGCTTGGCTTCCTGCTGGCGGCGGCGAATTTCCCGCGGATCGTTATAGGCGCGTCCGCTTTCTGTTGGCGGATTCACCGGCTCCACAGGCTTCACTGGCTCGGGCTGAACTTCCGTCTGTGCGGCAACCGTTTCTTCCAGTGCCGGTGCTGGCGCTACAGGCTCTGCGTGTACCAGAACTTGCGGTTCCTGCTCGGTTGGTTCGACCGCTGCGGCGGTAATCTGGACCGCAGGCTCAGTGGGCGCCTCATTGACGGATTCAGCCGGTACTGCCGTTGGCTCTGCATCAGCGGCCTTGATCTCAGCCACTTCCTCGACAGGAGCCGGAGTGGCTTGCTGCTCGGTTGTATCTTCATCAACCGCCTTGGGTTGCGACTGGCTGAACGCCTGAACCGCATCCTCAATGGAGGACTCAAGATCGGATGCGGCCTGTTTCAAGCCGGCCTCTACAGGATCAGTCACATCACTCAGGCTGCCAGGTTGCTCCTGCTCCTGCTCGGCTACCGTTTCTTCCACACGGGCAACCGACGCTGCAGCTGTGGCTGCCACTGCGACAGCGCTGTCTGCTACAGGCTGGCTCGGCTCGTTGCTCGGCAGTTCGCTGGAAGGCGTCTGCTCGCCTTCCTGGGCGCCCTCGGAGCCGGCTGTAGTGTCATCCTGATTAACGCGGCTGCGACGATTATTGCGACGACGCTGGCTATTACGCGAGCGACGCTTGGGGCGATCGCTTTCGCCTGTCTCATCCGTGGTGTCCAGATCTGTCTGATCTTCAGCGATCGTCTGGTCTTCGTTTGCCTTTTCCTCGACAGGGCGACGCGAACGACGCTCGGCAGGTGCTTCGGAACGGCCTTGATCAGGAGTCCGGTCCTGGTTCTGATCTGGACCCTGCTCCTGCGCCGCTTGCTTGGCTTCAGTCGGGGTTTCCGGCGTACCGCGGCGGCGGCGGCGGGTAGGCGTTTCCCCCGACTTGGTTTCCGTTGCTACCGGAGCGTCACGCTTCTCGGTCTGGACCGGCGCCTCGGCGCGAGCTGCTGGAGCTTTGCGCTCGGGACGTTCGCTGCGCTCAGGACGCTCGGCGCGTTCTGGGCGCTCATTGCGTTCTGGGCGGTCACTGCGTTCGGTACGGGGGCGGCGGCCACGACCACCACGGCGCTCGTCACCACCTCGCTTGTTGTCACGTGGGGCGGGCTTGCTGGCAGAGCGCTCTGCGGGCTTGGCCGGCTCTTCGCGTGCTGGCTCTTCTTCAGAGGCGAACAGGCTCACGAGTGACTTGATCAAACCCTTGAACAATCCCGGCTGCGCATCGTGAATCGCCTTGGTGGCAGCCACGGGAGCTGCGGCGGCAACAGGCGTTGGCGCAGGGCGTGAGGGCGCCAGCGTCTTGACTGCTGCTTCCTGACGCACGATAGCCTTGGTCTGGCTGACGGGTGTGGGCTCTTCGGCAACGATTTCGCTGCTCATGGTGTAGCTGGTTTCGCCATTGAGAACGGCTTCATGGTCGTCGCGCAGACGCTGAACGTCGAAGTGCGGGGTTTCCATGTGCTCGCTGGGCAGAATCAGCAGGCGTACCTTGGTACGCTCTTCGGTTTTGGCCAGCGCTTCGCGCTTTTCGTTGAGCAGGAAGGTGGCTACAGCGATCGGCACGTGGGCGCGAACTTCTGCGGTGCGTTCCTTCAATGCTTCTTCTTCGATAAGGCGAAGTACCGACAGGGACAGGGACTCGACGTCGCGGATGGTGCCTCGGCCATTACAGCGTGGGCAGACAATACCACTGGTCTCGCCCAGGGATGGGCGCAGGCGCTGACGGGACATTTCCAGCAGACCGAAACGGGAAATCCGACCCACCTGAACACGGGCGCGGTCGGCTTCCAGGCTTTCCTTGACGCGCTCTTCAACGGCCCGCTGGTTTTTGGCAGGGGACATGTCGATGAAGTCGATCACGATCAGGCCGCCGATATCACGCAGGCGTAACTGGCGGGCGATTTCTTCAGCCGCTTCCAGGTTGGTCTGCAGTGCAGTCTCTTCGATATCGGCACCCTTGGTGGCGCGCGAGGAGTTGATATCAATGGAGACCAGAGCTTCGGTGTGGTCGATCACGATGGAGCCGCCGGAAGGCAGTTTCACTTCGCGTTCGAAGGCGGTTTCAATCTGGCTTTCAATCTGGAAACGGTTGAACAGCGGTACGGTATCTTCGTACAGCTTCACCTTGCTCGCGTACTGCGGCATGACCTGGCTGATGAAGTTCAGCGCTTCTTCCTTGACGGTCTCGCTGTCGATCAACACTTCGCCGATGTCCTGGCGCAGGTAGTCGCGGATGGCGCGGATGATGACGTTGCTTTCCTGATAGATCAGGAACGGGGAGGCGCGCTCATCGGAGGCGCCCTTGATGGCACCCCAGAGTTGCAGCAGATAATCCAGATCCCATTGCAGTTCTTCAGCACTGCGACCCAGGCCGGCGGTGCGCACGATCATGCCCATGTCGGCGGGAACGTTGAGGCTGTTGATGGCTTCGCGTAGCTCGTTGCGCTCTTCACCCTCGATGCGACGGGAAATGCCACCGGCGCGCGGGTTGTTGGGCATCAGCACCAGGTAGCGACCAGCCAGGCTGATAAAGGTCGTCAAAGCTGCGCCCTTGTTGCCGCGCTCTTCCTTGTCGACCTGGACTATGACTTCCTGGCCTTCGCGCAGTACTTCCTTGATGTTGACGCGGCCTTCAGGCTGCTTGGAGAAGTATTCGCGGGAGATTTCCTTCAGCGGCAGAAAGCCGTGGCGGTCAGAGCCGAAATCAACGAATGCAGCCTCGAGGCTGGGTTCGACACGGGTGATCTTGCCTTTATAGATGTTGGCTTTCTTCTGTTCACGTGCTCCGGATTCTATATCCAGATCGTACAGGCGCTGGCCATCTACCAGGGCGACGCGCAACTCTTCGGGTTGAGTTGCGTTGATCAGCATTCTTTTCATGAAGTACCGTTGTGTTTCCAATGCTGCCCGGATCACACAATGACGGCACCTGCGACTCGTATGACAGGTGTCAGGGGTGTTTCTGCTTGGGCCAACCTTGCCCTTGTTCAGATTTCATGTCGCTGCCACAGGGCAGGGCAATACAGTCTGTTACGGCGAGTACAGATAAACCGTTTCTGGAAGTCTTTGAAAAAGCCTGCGTGACTATCTATCCAACCATGCCACGACAGCGCCGGATGCCTACCCATGCAAATATGCTGCATGCCTGGGATGACGTTTCAGGTCGCCGGTGACCATGTCAGCGCGGGGGCCTGTTCAAAAACTGCCTTCGGGAGGAATCAGCCGGACTGGGAACGGGGACACATTGCAGGGCAACTGTCAGCGCTCGTCACATGATCCTGAAGCTGTGCATCTCCACCTGACACTTACCCATCTTGATCGGGTGCCGCTCATCGCTTTGTCGGGAGCGGGTTTATATTCTGGCTGCCAACTGGCAACCAGCGTGTCGATCAATGGTGCTTGCCGGCCTACTGTTTGATAAACGCCTGGCAAAGCCCCAAATGTCGTTGTTTCTGGGGGCTGCGCGATGGTGATGCGCCTGCTGTTTCCCCGGCTGCCTGTTACGCAGCTTTAGCGAATATAACAGCATTTTTTAAGTGCTTCAATTGCAAGAAAAAATGTATCATGCGCGGATGAATGAAAGCACAACTCCAGCAGCTCCCCCCGTACAGTTTGACCTCATCTCCGAGGACCTCGCGGGGCAGCGCATCGACAACTATCTGATCACTCGTCTCAAGGGCGCGCCGCGCACGCTGGTCTACCGGATCCTGCGCAAGGGCGAGGTGCGCGTCAATAAAGGAAGGGTCAAGCCGGACTACCGTTTGCAGGCGGGTGACAGCATACGTATACCGCCAGTACGCTTACCGGAACCCAATGAGCCAGCGCTGGTCGGTCAGGGCATTCTGCAGGCGTTGGAGCAGAACATTCTGTATGAGGACAAGGGGCTGATTGTTATCAACAAGCCCGCGGGTCTTGCCGTGCACGGTGGCAGTGGCCTCAATTTCGGTGTGATCGAGGCGATGCGCCAGTTGCGTCCCGATGTGCCGCAGATGGAGCTGGTACACCGGCTGGACCGCGACACCTCCGGCTGCCTGATGATCGCCAAGAAGCGCAGTATGCTCCGTCATCTGCATGCGGCATTACGCGGTGATGGCGTGCGCAAGTGCTATCTGGCACTGGTGCGCGGCCATTGGCCTGCTACCACGCGAAAAGTTCACGCGCCTCTGCAGAAGAATAATCTGCGGTCCGGCGAGCGAATGGTCGAGGTAAATGCCGAGGGCAAGGAATCTCTGACCGAGTTCAGCGTGGTTCAGCGCTTTGGCGATTTCGCCACTTTGGTGGAAGCTCGTCCGATTACCGGCCGTACCCACCAGATCCGTGTGCATGCTCGGCATGCCGGTCATGTGATTGCTGGCGATCCGAAATATGGAAGCGACGAATTTTCCCAGCAGATAAAAGAGCTGGGGGGTAAACGGCTCTTTCTGCATGCAGCCTCGCTGCATGTCGAGTTGCCCGACGGCACTCAGTTGGACGTGAAGGCCGAGCCTGGCCGCATGTGGGATGACACCCTGCGCAGGCTGGCCAATGCCTGAACTAAAAACACTGATCTTTGACTGGGATGGAACGCTGTGTGACTCCATCAGCCGGATTGTCGAGTCCATGGTGGCTGCGGCGAAGCTGACTGGTCTGGACGTGCCTTCCGAGCGGGCGGTGCGCGATATCATCGGCCTGGGTCTGCCCGAAGCTATAGCGATTCTGTTTCCTGGTCTGAATGAGCCCTGGTTGGTGGAGAAGCTGCGTCAGGAATACAGCGAACATTATGTGGCGCTTGAGCAGCAGCCAGCGAACTTGTTTCCCGGCGTGTTGGAAGCGCTGGACAGCTTCCGCTCGGCGGGGTTCAAGATGGCAGTGGCCACTGGCAAGAGTCGTCGCGGCCTGGATCGCGTTCTGGCTGCTCACGACTTGACGGGGTTTTTCGATATGACCCGCTGCGCCGATGAAACCCTGAGTAAACCGCATCCACGCATGCTGGAGGAAATTCTCAACCGACTGGAAACGCCGGCCAGTTGCGCGTTGATGCTCGGCGACAGCGAATTCGACATGCGCATGGCCCATGGTGCGAGGGTGCGGGCTATTGCCGCAACCTACGGCGCACAGTCCCGGGAACACCTGTTGCAAAGCCGCCCCGAGCATTGTATTGATGCTTTCAACGAATTTCCGGGCTTCGTTATGCCCGCGTCAAAGGCTGTGTAGCAGCAGAGGATAGATGATGTCACAGGATAAATGGACCGATGGTCCCATGCTCAATCGTGATCAGGCTCAGGCAGGCGCGAATAACGTCAAGGCCTGGGAACTGATCGAGCGCACCATGCTGGCTTCGGTCCAGGAGCAGCGCAGGGCGCGGCGTTGGGGTATCTTCTTCAAGCTGTTGATATTCATCTATCTGTTTGGCGGCATAGCATTGTTTTCACCTTTATTATCGATGGAAGGTGCCGCTTCCCTGGAGCCGCACACAGCCGTAATCGAGTTGCGTGGACCGATTGCTGACCAGCAGGAAGCCGGTGCCGATAATCTGATTACCAGTCTTCGCGAGGCCTTCGAAGACGAAAATACGCGCGGAATTGTGTTACGAATTAATAGCCCGGGCGGCAGTCCGGTACAATCCGGCTACGTGTACGATGAAATTGTGCGGCTCCGTGGCCTTTACCCTGATACGCGCGTTTACGCTGTCATTACCGATCTGGGGGCCTCCGGTGCCTATTATATCGCGGCTGCAGCTGATGAGATTTATGCTGACAAGGCGAGCCTGGTTGGATCCATAGGTGTTACTGCCGCGGGGTTCGGTTTTGTTGAGACCCTCGACAAGCTGGGCGTCGAGCGCCGCATTTATGCCTCCGGAGAACACAAAACCTTTCTCGATCCTTTCCAGCCCGAGAGGCCTGAAGAAACTGAGTTCTGGCAGGATGTGCTGGGAACCGTGCATCAGCAGTTTATCGATCAGGTCAAGGCGGGTCGTGGTGACAGACTCAAGGAGCACCCTGATATGTTCAGTGGTCTTATCTGGTCTGGTGAGCAGGCATTGGAGCTGGGTCTGATCGATGGCTTTGGCAGTACCTCGCAGGTTGCGCGTGAGGTGGTAGGGGTGGAAGAGTTAGTGGATTTCACTCACCGGGAGTCAGCATTCGAGCGTTTCGCTCGTCAGATAGGTGCGAGCATGGGCAATACGCTTTCGACTCATCTCGGTCTGAGTGCGCCTTTATTGCGTTAGGCGTACTCAGGGCAGGCTGAAGCCCTCCTGCATGAGCATGTCGCACAGCCTGATCAGAGGTAGCCCGATCAGGCTGTTGGGGTCCTCTCCACGCAGTGCGCGAAACAGCGTGATGCCCAGGCCCTCCATCTTGAAGCTGCCAGCGCAATCATAAGGTTGCTCGCGCTGCAGGTACCTGTCGATCTGCTCATCAGAGAGGTCCCGGAAAACTACGTCGAAAGGCTCTACGGCTATCTGATGGCTACCTGTCTGAGTGTTGAGCAGGCATAGTGCGGTTGAAAATCGCAGGGTTCTTCCGCTACAGCGTCGCAACTGTTGAGCAGCAGCCTGGTGGTTGCCGGGTTTGCTTACTGGAATGCCATCCAGCAGCAGCACCTGATCTGAACCGATAATCAGATGATTTGGCCAGGCCGGTGCGAGAGCTTGTGCCTTGGCAAGTGCCAGCCGCTGGGTCAGCTCTGCGGCACTCTCGCCGGGCGTAGGGGTCTCGTCGATGTCCGGGGCGGCCCATTTGAAGGGCAGGCCCAGGCGGGCGAGTAGCTCGCGGCGGTAGGGTGAGCCCGAGGCAAGTATCAGCGGCAGCATGGGTCTGTCCTGCGAGGATTGAATGGTCGACTATCCTAACCTCTGTGGCCAAGCCTTGCATAAATCTGCAAATAGTTTTGACAGCGGGGTGCATGATGCCTAGAATTGCGCGCTTATGTCTGGACCCATACCCGCACACATAGAGCCGCGCAAGCTGGTTGACCGTGAAATCGTTCTCGAGGGAACGGTGGCTGCCGTCAAGATGCCCAGGTTGAGCGCGCTTTTGGACGCCCCCGCAGGGGACGTTCAGGTCAAGCTCGCTTTCGCACGGGACGAGCAGGGTATTGCTACTCTGCACGGGCACTACCAGGCCGAGGTTGCGCTGATTTGTCAGCGTTGTCTCGAGCAGGTCGTGGTACCGCTCGATAGTCAGTGTGACGTGGGTTTTGTCGAAAGTGATGAGGCAGCCAAAAATCTGCCGAAGCACTACGAACCGGTTATTGTGGATGATGAACCCCTGGATCTGCATGCGCTGATCGAGGACGAACTGTTACTGGCTCTGCCACCAGTTCCGATGCATCCAATGGAAACATGCGAGCATCCTCCGGGCTATACCCCTGACCCGGTGGACGTTGAAGAACCGGCTGAAAAGCCCAACCCCTTCAGTGTGCTTGCATCGTTAAAACGTGATACCTGAAAAGCTTAGGAGCTTATCGCCATGGCAGTACAGCAGAACAAAAAGTCTCGTTCAGCACGCGGCATGCGCCGTTCACACGATGCGCTGTCTTCAGCAGCACTGTCTGTGGACAGCACCACCGGCGAGACTCACCTCCGTCACCATGTGACCCCAGATGGCTTCTACCGTGGCCGTCAGGTTGTCAACAAGGACAGCGAAGAGTAAGTCTTGTCCACGTCAATCCGCTTAGCGATTGATGTGATGGGCGGGGACTTCGGTCCCCGTTGCATTATCCCTGCGGTAGCCCGTAGCCTCCGGCAGATACCTGATCTGTACGTGCTTCTGGTTGGTGATGCCGAGCAGTTGGCGTCCCTATGTAACAAACATCGGCTTCCGTCCGGACGCATACGGTGTATTCCTACCACGCAAATCATTCATGCCAGCGATTCTCCTGCCAGCGTTCTGCGCCGCAAGCCGGATGCATCCATGCGCGTGGCTATCGAACAGGTGCGTGACGGGCATGCTGATGCCTGTCTGAGCGCCGGTAATACCGGTGCGCTAATGGTCCTGTCGCGCTCCATTCTTGGCACCCTAGATCAAATCGAGCGCCCTGCGATCATGGCTGCGCTGCCGGTGGCGGGTAAAGCCTGCTATCTGCTTGATCTGGGTGCCAATGTGGATTGCACTGCGCTGCAGCTCGTCCAGTTTGCCGTGATGGGGTCCGAGGCCGCACGTGAGTTATCCGGGCTGCAGGAGCCGCGCGTTGGTTTGTTGAACATAGGTAGTGAAGTCAACAAGGGCAGTCAGCGGGTACGAGAGGCCAGCGAATTGCTGCGCCAGCACGCCTCGCTTAATTACGTCGGTCACGTGGAGGGCGACGGCCTGTTCCGGGGTGATGCGGATGTGGTGGTCTGTGACGGTTTTGTGGGCAATGTGGTGCTCAAGGCCAGCGAGGGGCTGGCCAGTTATATGCAGGAAGAGCTTCGCCAGGCGCTGACAGCCAACCTGTTATTGCGTTGCCTTTCACCCCTGTTGCGTCTCGCCCTGCGGCCCATGAATCGGCGGCACGATCCCGGTTGCTACAATGGCGCTAGCTTGCTTGGTCTCAAGGGGGTCGTGGTCAAGAGCCACGGAGGTGCCGACGAAGATGCTTTTACAGCGGCCATTGACCGCGCAGCCCAGGCCGGCCGAAGCAACCTTCCTCAGCATATTGCCCGTCGGCTCGGGTCGGCCGGACCTGGCAGCCCGTGACATATGGGCGGGTTAATCTGTGACCCGTGCAGGTCCGTGGCCATCCAAACAATTACTAGCAAATGGCTAACAGCGAATATGACAATAAACGAGGATGATGGAATGTCTCAAACCCTTGCATTTGTTTTTCCCGGTCAGGGCTCGCAGGCAGTTGGCATGCTTGCCTCGCTTGCTCAGGAGCACAGCCAGATCACCGAGACCTTTGTCGAAGCCTCCGAGGTGCTCGGCTATGATCTCTGGGCGCTCTGTCAGGATGGGCCGGAAGCCGATCTGAACCGTACCGATCGTACTCAGCCGGCGATTCTGGCGGCCTCCGTCGCGCTCTGGCGCCTCTGGTGCTCAACTAATCCTGTCCGCCCGGCATATGTTGCTGGCCACAGCCTGGGTGAGTATTCCGCTTTGGTGGCAGCAGAGGTAATCAGCTTTGCTGATGCGTTGCGACTGGTCGAGCGTCGCGGCCAGTTGATGCAGCAGGCCGTGCCTGAAGGGCAGGGCGGTATGGCTGCCATTCTGGGGCTGGAAGACAATCAGATTGTTGATATCTGTGCTCAGGCAGCCCAGGGAGAAGTAGTCAGCGCTGTCAACTTCAATGCGCCGGGCCAGGTGGTTATAGCCGGTCAGGCCAGCGCTGTTGAGCGCGCTATTGAACAGTGCAAGGCAGCTGGCGCCAAGCGTGCTATTGCGCTACCGGTCAGCGTGCCCTCGCACTGTGCCCTGATGAAGCCGGCTGCAGAGCAGTTGAGCACTGATCTGGACGTACTGAGCTGGCGAGAGCCGCAGATCATCCTAGTGCAGAACGTATCGGCCCGGCCTGCTGCTGACCTGGATAGCTTGCGTCAGCAGCTGGTTGAGCAACTTTACAATCCGGTACGCTGGGTGGAGAGCATTGAATGGATGGCTGCCCAGGGCGTTACCGATTTGGTCGAGTGTGGACCCGGACGCGTTTTATCAGGCTTGAACAAGCGCTGCGTCAAGGGTATTGGTACCCACAATCTTGATTCGGCAGAGGCTTTCACCGCTGCCAGCAATACGTTAAAGCAAGGAGCCTGACTATGAGTATCGAAGGAAAAGTGGCACTGGTTACCGGCGCCAGCCGGGGTATCGGGCAGGCAATCGCCCACGCGCTCGCTGCCAAGGGAGCGATCGTTGTTGGCACTGCAACCACTGATTCCGGTGCAGCCGCGATTGCCGAAAAGCTCCATGCTGCCGGATACCAGGGTGCAGGAATGAAGCTGGATGTGCGTGATCCTCAGTCGGTATCCGAGGTGTTGGAGCGCATCAGCAAAGAGTTCGCGGCTCCGGCAATTCTGGTCAATAATGCGGGCATCACCAGCGATAATCTGCTTATGCGCATGAAAGATGACGAGTGGGACGACGTCGTCGGTACCAACCTGGGCTCGGTCTTCAGGTTGTCAAAAGCGGTACTGCGGGGTATGACCAAGGCTCGCTGGGGGCGTATCATCAACATCAGCTCTGTGGTGGCGGGCATGGGTAACGCCGGTCAATCCAATTACGCAGCATCCAAGGCGGGCATGGAAGGCTTTACCCGTGCCCTGGCCCGCGAGGTTGGCTCTCGCTCGATTACGGTCAATGCGGTGGCGCCGGGCTTTATTGACACCGACATGACCAAGGCATTGAATGAAGGCCAGCGCTCTGCGATGCTCGAGCAGATCCCGCTGGGTCGTCTTGGTCAGGCCGAAGAAATCGCCGCAGCAGTCGAATTTCTGACTGGTGAGTCGGCCGGTTACATTACCGGCGCGGTTATTCCGGTGAACGGCGGCATGTTTATGAGCTAAGATGTAACCCCTCTGGCATGGGCTTTTGCGCCCTCCAGACTGGAACAGATTTTACGCGGTGAGGGCCTGCTGGCCTTTACCTCTTTGAGATAGAAACGATTGATGCTTGAAATAACGTAAATTGTTTCTATAAACTACGCGCAGTCCGGCTTTCCGGAACTGCAACCAGGAGTGAGAACAAGGTATGAGTACCATCGAAGAACGCGTCAAGAAAATCGTTGCCGAGCAGCTCGGCGTCAAAGAAGAAGAAGTGACCAACAGCGCTTCTTTTGTTGAAGACCTTGGCGCTGACTCGCTTGATACCGTTGAGCTGGTCATGGCTCTCGAGGAAGAATTCGAGACCGAGATCCCGGATGAAGATGCCGAGAAAATCACCACCGTTCAAGAAGCCATCGACTACGTGAATGCTCACCAGAAGTAATCACAAAGTCAGCTGACTGAATACAAAAAAGCCGCAGTTCTTTCCTTGAACTGCGGCTTTTTTGCATCCATTTCACCATGAGCCGCTGCTTACTTCGGTTGCTGTTATTGCCGAGTGCGCCCTTTATGCGGACAATACCGTCCGATTGCCGCGAGATTATGTACTGTCTCGTCATCCCTGAGAGTTGAATAAGGAGCATCCTGTGTCGCGCAGACGCGTCGTGGTAACCGGCCTTGGCATGTTGACCCCTTTGGGCAACACGGTGGACAGCAGTTGGCAGGCAGCCCTGGCGGGCAAGAGCGGTATCGGGCCTATCGAGCATATGGATGTGAGTGCCTTTGGCACGCGCTTCGGCGGATCAATCCGCGAGTTCGATATCGAGCCGTACATGGCGCCCAAGGAGGCGCGCAAGCTTGATCTGTTCATCCAGTATGGTATTGCTGCCTGCATCCAGGCGCTCACCGACTCGGGCGTGGAGGTTACCGACGACAATCGCGACCGGATCGGCGTTTCCATGGGGTCGGGAATTGGTGGCCTGACCAATATCGAGAAGAATCACGAGTTGTTGCTGGCCAGTGGGCCGCGGCGCATTTCACCGTTTTTCGTGCCCGGCTCGATCATCAACATGGTTGCCGGTTACTTCTCCATACAGTACGGCCTGCAAGGCCCGAACTATGCACTGACTACAGCCTGTACCACAGGTACCCACAGCATCGGCATGGCCGCCCGCAATATTGCCTACGGTGAAGCGGACGTGATGATTACCGGTGGTTCGGAGATGGCTACCAGTGGTCTGGGTCTGGGGGGGTTCAGCGCTGCCCGGGCACTCTCCACGCGCAATGATGCCCCGACGGCTGCCAGCCGGCCATGGGACCGCGACCGGGACGGTTTTGTCTTGTCCGATGGTTCCGGGGCACTGGTGCTCGAGGAGTACGAACATGCCAAGGCACGTGGCGCACACATTTACGCCGAACTTATCGGCTTTGGCATGAGCGGCGATGCCTATCACATGACCGCACCCCCGGAAGATGGACGTGGTGGTGCAAAGTGCATGACCAATGCACTGCGTGATGCCGGTGTGGATCCTTCGGCAGTCGGTTATATCAACGCCCACGGTACCTCTACCTCGGCAGGCGACTTGGCGGAGACGCGCGCGGTCAAAACGGTGTTTGGCGACCATGCTCAGGCATTGGCGATCAGCTCCACCAAGTCCATGACCGGCCATTTGCTTGGTGCGGCCGGGGCCGTCGAAGCGATTTTCAGTATTCTGGCTCTGCGTGATCAGGTAGCACCGCCAACCATCAATCTCGATAATCCCGATGAGGGCTGTGATCTGGATTATGTGGCTCATGAGGCTCAGCAGCGTTCTCTTGAGGTCGTGGTGTCCAATTCATTCGGCTTTGGTGGCACCAACGGCAGTCTGGTGTTCCGTCGTCTCTGATGGCGGACCCAAGTCTGGATAATTTGCAGTTGCCGCAAACGATGGTCAACGGTCAGCAGCGTAGCGAGGTGTCGGTGCTGGACCGAGGCCTTGCCTATGGTGACGGCCTGTTTGAAACCATGCGCGTCGTTGACGGACGCATTGCGTTGCTCGACTACCATCTGGCCCGGTTACGTCGTGGTCTGTTGGCCCTGAAGATGGATGCAGATCAGACTGCCATTATCTCGGAGCTCAATGCGCTGGCGGGGCAACTGGGTGATGGTGTTCTCAAGATGACCCTGACCCGGGGGATTGGAAAGCGGGGCTACGGCATTCCTGCACAGGCCCAGCCCACGCGCATCTGTCAGAGTTTTGCCCCCACGGGTTACCCCATTGAAAATGCCCGCACCGGTATCAGGTTGTTCGAATGCCAGACACGCCTGGCCGTTCAGCCCCTGCTGGCCGGAATCAAGCACCTGAACCGTCTCGAGCAGGTGCTCGCGCGAAGCGAATGGTCCGATTCCATCCATGCTGAGGGTATGGTGCGCGATACACTGGGGAACGTGATCGAATGCACCATGAGCAACCTGTTCATGCTTCACGGAGAACGCTGGGTGACGCCTGATCTGTCCGGGTGTGGAGTGCAGGGGGTCATGCGTGATTACCTGATTGACCGGTTGGGGCAGGCCGGTGAGTCGGTTGAAGTCAGAAAAGTCGACTTTTCGACCTTGCTTGAGAGCACCGAAGTATTCTGCTGCAACAGCCTTTACGGTGTCTGGCCGGTAATTGGCCTGGCGGATACAAGCTGGTCGATCGGATCCCGAACACGCCAGGCGCAGCGTCTGGCAGAGCAGGTGATAAAGTGAAGTTGATTCTGCGTATTGTCCGTTTACTTATTGTTTTATCGGTTTTTTCTTTTCTTGCTGTGGGGCTTTGGGCGTATCTGACCCTTGAGGATGTGCTGGAGCAACCTGTTCGTGTGGATGAGCCCGTCAGTCTGGATGTAGTGCCGGGAAGTACACCAGCCAGGGTTCTTGCGAACCTCGAGAATGACGGTCGGATTGATCGGGCCCAGTGGCTGCGTCGTTACTGGCAATGGCAGATGCCCGATTCGGTGCTGCAGGTCGGGGAGTATCAGCTTGAGCCCGGCATGTCAGCTGCGGAGCTTCTGCGCCGGCTGGATGCCGGTGAGGTAGTGCGACGCAGCGTGACGCTGGTTGAAGGCTGGAACTTCCAGCAGGTTCGCGCACAGCTGGCCAAGGCGGAGCGCCTTGAGCAGTCACTGGATCCGCAGGCGAGCAACGAGCAGGTCATGACGACATTGGGTCTGGAGGGGGTACATCCGGAGGGTCGGTTTTTCCCCGATACCTACCAGTACACCTTCGGCATGAGTGACCGTGACATTCTGCTCAGGTCCTACCAGCGCATGGAAGAGGTGTTGGCTGATGTCTGGCAGAAGCGGGCTGACGATCTGCCGGTCAAGACGCCCTACGAGGCGCTGATACTGGCCTCGATCATCGAGCGGGAAACAGGGGTGCCGCAGGAGCGTGGCGAAATTGCCGGTGTCTTTACCCGACGCCTGCGGATTGGCATGCGCCTGCAGACTGACCCGACGGTTATCTATGGCATGGGCGATGCCTACCAGGGCAACATCCGGCGCAGTGATTTGCGCCGACCCACTGCCTACAACACCTACACTATTGACGGATTGCCGCCGACACCTATCGCCATGCCGGGCCGCGGAGCGCTGGAAGCGGCGGTGAATCCGAAATCCGGGACTAGTCTCTATTTCGTTGCCCGCGGCGATGGCAGTCATGTGTTCTCTGACTCCCTGCGCGAGCACAACCGTGCTGTTCAGCAATACCAGATACGGCAGCGGGCCGAGAGCTACAGGTCGAGCCCGGCGGCATCGGGCGGCACAGGGGAGAGTGCAGAATGAGCGGGCTGTTCATCACGTTCGAGGGGCCGGAAGGGGCAGGCAAGTCGACCAATTTGCAGCTCTTTGCCGCGGCGTTGCGCGAGTCTGGCTGTGATCCGCTATTGACCCGCGAGCCGGGTGGTACGCCGATTGCCGAGAAGATTCGTGAGGTGCTGCTTAGCCACCACGATGAGCCCATGTGCTCGGATGCAGAGCTGCTGTTGATGTTTGCGGCGCGTGCGCAGCATATCGATCGTCTTATTCGTCCAGCCCTGGACAGGGGCCAGGTGGTGATCAGTGACCGGTTTACAGATGCTACCTATGCCTATCAGGGCGGTGGCCGCGGAATAGCGGTCCAGCGTATTGCCGCACTTGAGGAATGGGTCCAGGGCCCCTTGCGTCCGGACCTGACTGTTGTTTTCGATGTGCCCGTTGCAGTTGGTATGCAGCGAGCCCGGGCGCGCAGTGAGCTGGATCGTTTTGAAGTGGAGCAAACGGCGTTTTTCGAGGCGGTTCGTCAGACCTACCTTGAACGTGCCTCGGCAGATCCGGGCCGTTACCGGATAATCGACGCCAGTGGTACGCTCGATCAGGTTGCCCAGGCTATGCGGCCTCTGGTTGCTCAGGTCTTGGAGCAATGGCATGCCTGAGATCGCCTTTCCCTGGCAGCAGGAGGTCTGGTCGCAGTTGACCGAGCAGCAGGAGCACGCCCACGCCTACCTGTTCAGCGGGTTGCCGGGCGTAGGTAAACGGCGCTTCGCCCATGCGTTTGCTGCTTTTCTGTTATGCGAAAAACCCGCCCAGGGCATGGCATGCGGGCGCTGTCGCAGTTGCCTGCTGCGCGAAGCCGGTACCCACCCGGACCTGCTTTTGATCACGCCGGAGGAGGAAGGCAAAGCAATTCGTGTCGATGCTATCAGGCAGTTGGTCGACTTTATGGGGCAGACAGCGCAGCAGGGAGGTAGCAAAGTCATTGTTCTGCATCCAGCCGAGGCGATGAACCAGAACGCGGCCAACGCCTTGCTCAAGTCACTCGAAGAACCGACTGCCGCGACCTATCTGCTGTTGGTCACCGATCAGCCGGGGCGGCTGCTGCCAACAGTGCGCAGTCGCTGCCGCGCTCAGCGGCTGCCGACTCCCGCGCGGGAATCAGCACTCGCCTGGCTGGCAGAAAGCGTGCCTGAGTTAGGTGCCGAACAGCGACTGGTACTCTTGCAGATGGCAGCAGGTGCCCCCCTGCGCGCAGCCGCGTTGCATGAAATGGATGCGGTGCAGTTGCGCATGGGCGTGGTTGACAACATTAAGGCATTACTCAAGGACAAACAGTCTCCCAGCCAGGTAGCCGAAAGCTGGGCAAAAATTCCCCTTGAACTGCTGATCGACTGGTTTTGCAGCTGGACGCTGGATTTGCTCAAACTGCATACGGGTGCCATTACGCACGCGGAGAACGGCGACATGGATGTGGTGCTTGGTTACATGGCCAAACATGTTCAAGCGCAAGAGTTGATGCAGTGGCAGGACTGGTTGCTCGCCCATCGGTCGATGACCCTGGGCAAGGCGAACCTCAACCGGGGGCTGTTTCTCGAGACCTTGTTGCTAGAGTGGAAACAGTTGCTGAAAAAGCGTTAACCTGCAGACATTATTGATCAGGATGAATCTAACATGAGTAATCCGACCGCCCCCGGTCCGCGCAACGGAATCCTGTCCCTGACCATCAAGGACAAGTCGGTTCTGTACGCGGCCTATATGCCTTTCGTGAAGCACGGTGGGCTTTTCATTCCGACCAACAAGAGCTATCGGCTCAGCGATGAGGTCTTCATGTTGCTCAACCTGATGGATGAGCCCGAGAAGATCCCGGTGGCTGGAAAGGTTATCTGGATCACACCAAAGGGCGCCCAGGGTAACCGGGCAGCGGGAATCGGCGTGCAGTTCAGTGATCAGGACAACACCGCGCGCAGCAAGATCGAAACCTACCTCGCTGGCGCACTCAAGTCCGACCGGCCCACCCATACGATGTAATCTGGGTTTCCATGCTGATTGACTCTCACTGCCATCTCGACCGTTTGGATCTCACCTCCCATGCAGGTTCACTTGATGCCGCGCTGGATGCGGCGCGGGCCAAAGGCGTGGGCAAGTTTCTCTGTATCGGCGTGGATGCTGCCAATGCCTCGGTGGTAAAGGGGCTGGCGGAGCGTTATTCCGATGTGTACTGCAGTGTGGGTGTGCATCCTCTGGATCTGGCCGATGCACAACTCACCGAGCTCGACTGGCTGATCGGGGAGCTTGATCACCCGCGGGTTGTTGCCATTGGCGAAACCGGCCTGGATTATCATTACCAGCCTGATATGGCGGAACAGCAGAAACGCTCTTTTCAGTGCCATCTGACAGCTGCCAGGCAGACCGGCAAGCCGGTGATCATTCACACTCGGGCAGCGCGGCAGGACACTCTGGATCTGCTACGCGAGGCCGATCTGGCTGAAACCGGCGTGTTGCACTGCTTTACCGAGGACTGGGATATGGCGCGCCAAGCGCTGGACCTCGGTTATTACATTTCCTTGTCGGGTATTGTCACCTTTCGCAATGCCGACGCACTTAGAGATGTAGCGCGCCGTGTACCCAATGATCGGCTGCTGGTTGAAACCGACTCTCCCTATCTGGCTCCGGTCCCCCATCGGGGCAAACCCAACGAGCCCCAGTTTGTCTGTGAGGTAGCCGCATTCGTGGCGGATATCCGCGGTGAGCCCCTCGACACACTATGGCAGAACACCACGGATAACTTTCATCGGCTGTTTCCTCTGGCCAGGTGATCTGGCGGTCAGACGCAAAAAAAACCCGAATACTGGGGGAAGTATCCGGGTCAAGACCATTAGGAGTGTTGCGAGGTCGGGCGTGGCCCAACCATTTCAGGCCTTGCGCCTGGGGGAGCGCGTCAACCTGATGTCTTCAGTATTGCCCAGATTCCGCAGTCCGCCAGCCCTTTGTTCCCCTTTCATAAACCGATTTGGAATACGCGCACGGCATTTTATCGTCAACTGTTGTTAGCTCGCGGTCGGGCAGTTTTTTTTGCTGTAACTATACTGTCACGGTCATGACTTAGTTTCCGGGAACCAACGACGATAAAAGGAAGTACATCATGCGTTTGAAACAGATGCTCGTACCTGCCGTAATCACCCTTGCCATGCCGTTTTCCGCCATTGCTGAAGAGCTGCGTTTGCTCACCTGGGGCGGTTATGCCCCCGAGGAAGTGATCAGCCAATTCGAAGAGCAAACCGGCATTGATGTGCAGGTAACCCTGTCCAACAACGAGGACATGATTTCCAAACTGCGTGCCACCGGCGGCTCGGGTTTTGATCTGGCGCAGCCCAGTCAGGATCGGATCACCAGTGCCCAGCAGGAATATCGGATCTACAAGCCGATGGACACCAGCAAAATAGACTCCTCCCTATTTATCCCCTCCATGCTGGCAGCCACCAAGGCCAACACCGAACTGGATGGTGACATCTATGCGGTCCCCCATGTGTGGGGCACAACGGGCCTGATTGTGCACGACAGTGTACGGGGTCAGGTGAACAGCTTCGCAGACCTGTGCAAGCCGGAATTGGCAGGCCGGGTCTCCTACCGCTTGCGTCGGCCAATGCTGATCGGTATGGCGTTCTCCATGGGCGAGGACCCCTTCGCGGCCTACGACGATCCCGTAGCCTATGAGGCAATGATGACGCGTGTGCAGGAAAAGCTGATTGCCTGCAAACCCAACGTGAAAACCTACTGGACCGGGGGTGACGAACTGATCAACCTGGTTGCATCAGGCGAAGTGGTTGCGGCCAAGGGCTGGGATGCAGGCGGCTGGAAGCTCCAGGCCGAGAATCCGGAAATCAGCTTTGTGGCGCCTGCCAGCGGTGCGCTGGGTTGGATCGATACCTTTGCATTGCCGCGTCGTGGGGCCAATGATGAAGCGGCCTACAAGTGGATCAACTTTGTTATGCAGCCCGAAATTGCGGCAATGATTACCCAGTCGGCGGGTAATTTCACCGCATCCCGGGGCGCTGAAGCCTTTGTCGATGCAAAGCTGAAAAACAGTTTCGAGAGCAGCTTCGACGAAGCGGCACTGGAGAATATCAAGTGGTATCCACCGGTTCCGCCGGGCCTGGAAACCATTGAAGGGCGTATTCTCGATCGCGTTAGCGCCGCGAACTGACATTGATTCCGGTCTTTTCGTCCGGCGCAATGCCGGGCGATCAGGATCCTTTGCAACGGAAATGCCATGCCTTTCACACCCGATACCCCCCTGGACCTTGAGTGCCACCAGCTGTACAAGGCGTTTGCCGGCCAGGCGGCGGTAGATAATATCTCCCTGAGTATTCCGGCCGGTTCCTTTTTCTCCATTCTGGGACCCTCGGGCTGCGGTAAAACAACGCTGCTGCGCATGCTTGCAGGCTTTGTCGAACCCGATCACGGGGACATCCGCATCAAGGGCCAGTCCATGCGGGGAGTACCGCCCAACAAGCGATCTCTGAATATGGTGTTCCAGCATCTGGCTCTGTTTCCGATGATGAGCGTCGCGGACAACATAGCCTACGGGCTGAAACGTCGCGGTGTTGCCAGGAAAGATATTGCCCGGCGGGTGAATGACGTACTCGAAAGGGTCGGGCTGCCCGACGTGGGGCAGCGCAAGCCGGACCAACTCTCCGGTGGGCAAAAGCAGCGCATTGCCATCGCCCGCTGTCTGGTGCTGGAGCCGGCGGTGTTATTGCTGGATGAACCCCTGGGCGCCCTGGATCTGAAGCTGCGCGAGCAGATGAAACTGGAGCTCAAGCAGCTGCAGCAGACCTTTGGCACCACCTTTGTCTATATCACCCACGACCAGTCCGAAGCCCTGGTCATGTCTGATCAGGTGGCCGTGATGAATAAGGGCCGCTTCGAGCAGGTAGCAAGCCCGCAAACCTTGTATTACGAGCCGGCCACCCCTTTTGTGGCGGGATTTGTTGGCGACTCAAACCGGCTTCAGGCACGTGTGGCGGCTCCGGGTCGGGTCACCCTGGCCAGTGGTCAGGCTATTCAAGCCACCGCTGCAGGAGCTCTGCCGATCAGTGTGGGCGACGCCGTTTCACTGTTTGTGCGGCCTGAAGGTATCAGCCCGTTTTTACCGGGTGAGACATGCCGGATGGACAACTGCCTGAATGCTCAGATCAATACACTGTTATTCGATGGCGCCAACAGTCGTATCAGTGCGACGGTGGAGCAGGGCGTCGGGCTGACCGTCCGGCTTCCCCAGACCCCGGAGTTTGCCAGGCTGAAACCGGGCGATCGTCTGCAGTTGGGCTGGATGAGTAGCCAGGCGCAGTATTTTGCGGCAGATGCTCCATGAGAGGGAACAAGGCATCACATGGCGGATTGGGCCTTGGTGTATTCCTGCTCATGTTGCCGTTGTTATTGTGGCTGTTGCTACTGATTGTGTTGCCGCATGTGGATATGGTGCTGGTGTCCCTGCGTGAACGTATCGGTTTTGCCGAGCATCGTTTCAGCTGGATGCATTACGAGCTGTTTTTCACCGAGTCGCTGTACTGGCGTACCTTCGTGCGTACTGCGTTTATTTCAATTTTTACCACGTTCCTGACGCTGGTTATTGCCTTTCCGGTGGCCTGGTACATTGCCAAGCTGGTGCGTGGTCGCAGGCGCTCGCTGCTGTTTCTGGCATGCCTGGTGCCTTTCTGGGTCAGCGAACTGGTGCGTACCTATGGATGGATGATCCTGCTGCGTGAAAGTGGCGTGATCAGCGGCTTGCTGCAGTGGAGCGGCCTGGCCGCCGGGCCGGTGGAGATGCTCTATAACGATGTGGCGATCATGGTCGGGTTGGTCTACGCCTCGATTCTGTTCATGCTGGTTCCCCTGGTGACCACGCTGGACAGCCTGGATGACAGTCTTGTGGAGGCGGCCTACGATCTGGGCGGCAATCATCTGAGCGTTGCGCGCAACATCGTCATCCCCCACGCTATGCCGGGTATTGTTTCCGGTTCGATCGTGGTGTTCATGCTTTCGGTAGGCAACTATCTCACGCCGGTACTGCTTGGTGGCAAGGACAGTATGTGGTTCACCGAGCAGATTTTTACCCAGTTTATTACCCGATTCAATTGGGAGCAGGGCGCCGCATTCGGTGTGCTGCTGCTGGTGCTGTCATCGCTGATTGTGTGGCTGGGCCTGAGGTTGAGCCGGCAATCCTTTGCGGAGACCATGCGATGATCGCCTCGTTACCGCTAACCCGACGATTTCGCTGGATCTATGCGGCCTATGTGCTGGTGTTCTTCATTTACCTGGCGGCACCGCTGATCGTTGTGGGCGTGTTTGCCTTCAATGACAGCAGCTTTCCGGCTCTGCCCTGGAAAGGCTTTACGCTCGATTGGTTTGTGGCCAATACCCCTGAGCGCACAGGGTTGTTCCATGATCGCGCCATTTTGCGCAGTGTTGGTACCAGCGCTCTGGTCGCCAGTTGTGTCACGGTGCTGGCTGTCAGCCTGGCCACACTCAATGCCTTTCTTTTTGAGCGCCACCGTTTCCCCGGCAAGAATCTGCTGTTCATTCTGATGCTGCTACCCCTGGTTATCCCGGGTGTGATTCTGGGTATATCCATTCTGATTTTTGCCAGTCGTATCGCCAACTATTTCGACTTCAATCACGATATTTTCCTGGATATGCTTAGGCCCGGGCTGCTGCTGGTGGTGTTGGGTCAATTTGCCTTCCTCAGCACCATCGCCACTCTGGTCATATCAGCGCGGTTGCGAACCTTCGACATACAGCTTGAAGAGGCCGCCCGTAATCTGGGTGCTTCACATCTGACTGCCGTTCTGACCGTCACCTTGCCGTTTCTGGCGCCGGCAATCATCGGCGCAGCGCTGATCTGTTTTCTGATGTCGTTCGAGAACTTCAATACCACGCTGATGCTGGTTGGCTCCGATGCGCCGCTGACCATCACGTTGTTCAGTCGCCTTCGCGAGGGCGCTACGCCGGTACTCAATGCTGTCTCTCTGTTGCTGATGCTTGGCTCGATGGTGCTTGCGCTGGTGGCTGTTCGTGTTCAAAAAAGGGCCTGACAGTCAGCTTTCAAGCAATCATGGGAATTTGGTCATCAAGTTGGCATAATGCCGATTTTGCCGGTAGGGAAGTGCATAATCGTCATGCAGAAAGAATCACGAAAGGTCCGCGAGTTTCGGCGTCGCGAGCAGGAAATACTCGATACCTCCCTGCGCCTGTTCCTTGAGCAGGGTGAAGACAGTGTGACGGTTGAAATGATCGCCGACGAAGTGGGTATCGGAAAGGGCACCATCTACAAGCACTTCAAATCCAAGGCTGAAATCTATCTGCGTCTGATGCTCGACTATGAACGCGATCTTGCCAGTCTCCTGCATTCCGAAAGCATCGAGCGAGACCGCGAAGCCCTTTCTCGCGACTATTTCGCCTTCCGCATGAGCGATCCGGAACGCTATCGTCTGTTTGATCGTCTGGAAGAAAAACTGGTCAAATCCAATCAGTTACCTGAACTTGTTGAAGAGTTGCACAAGATCCGCGCCTCCAACTTCAACCATCTGACCGGGGTTATTCAGGAACGTATTGATGATGGCAAACTGGAGAATGTGCCAGCCTACTTCCATTACTGCGCGGCCTGGGCTCTGGTGCACGGCGCCATGGCGATGTATCACTCACCGTTCTGGCAGGATGTGATCGAGGACAAGGAAGGATATATGCAGTTTCTGATGGATATAGGCGTGCGCATGGGCAACAAGTCCAAGCGCAAGAAGGAGCTGGAGTCGGCCGAAACATAGCAGCCCGGCGAATAGCCGGGCTGCTGTGGGAGATTGAAAGGTCAGGTTAACGAGGTGCCGCCGCCAGGGGTGGGGTTGCCCAATAACCGCAGCGATGATATCCGAGGAAGTTGAGGTTCGAACCACTGCCAGGGCTCGACACGTCCAGGGTATTGATTTGACCGGCGGATACTTGCGCCCAGTTGGGGGCTACACCGTCGGTGCTGTTGGGGTTGCCATCCTTGGCGAATTGGGCCCAGTAGCCCACCATGTCGCTGGCCAGTGCATCCAGTTCGTCTTTATCGCCCGTATAACGATCGCGCATCACCTGCTCCGGGTATAGAACATAGGGAATCTCGCCGGCGTGTGTTGCCCCCAGTGGGAAGCTCGCCGCAGGTACCAAAGTCCAGGGCGCATTTTCGTCGCGGAACCAGTACTGGTAGGTATTCATGTTGCTGTTCGCGAACGTGCTGGCCTGTGCATAGCTGTTGCAGGCGAAGTTGGAGTCGGTCCAGATCGCCGACAGTGCCAGCGATAGTCGATTTGCCCCGGTGGGGTACTCATTCAGATAGTAGGTGGCGATGGCATCGGCATCCAGGCCTGAATCTTCAAAAAGATCAGCGACGCGTGTGCGGTATTCGGCCTCGCCCAGGACATCAAGCGGGTCGCCTGTGAGTTCATCCAGAGCGACGAACAGGGTGCCTTCATCCTGGTTGCTGCCGATCATGATGTCCAGATCCTGATTGAATGAACCGGTGGCCAGCGCAGTTTGTATGCTCACAGGCAGCAGGTCGGTAGTTGGATCGGAGTTGGGAATGACCTGGGAGCCCTGCACAGCCAGGAAACTCATTGCCGGCAGAGCGCGCAGACAGGTTGCAGCCGTTGCCCCATCGGCACAGCCCAGCGCGGTGGCAGCGGTTTCGCCAGTCGCTTGCGCGTCAACCTTGCTTTGTTGGAAGGCGGCGTAGGAACCGCTTTGTACTATTGCGCGCTGGAACAGATTTTCCTCTTTGGCTCGTGGTGAAGCGATATGGCTCATCACGCTATGACCGCCAGCGGATTCACCAAAGATAGTGACATTGTTCGAATCGCCGCCAAAGGCAGCAGCGTTTTCCTTCACCCAGCGCAGCGCCTGTTGCTGGTCCATCAAGCCGAAGTTGCCTCCGTCTGACTCCAGGTTGGGGTGAGCGAGAAAGCCCAGCAAACCAAGACGGTAGTTCAGGGTAACGACGATAACGTCTTCTTTCACCAGTCGAGTTGGATCATATTCACCACCGCCATTGCCGAATACGAAAGCCCCGCCATGAAGCCATACCATTACAGGAAGATTCTCGCCGGACTCGGGCGCATACACATTGAGATAGAGACAATCTTCATTTCCGGCCGGCGCTCTGACAGCGAGATCGATCTGAACACAGCTGCTACCGAAGGCGTCGCTCAACTGCAGTGTTTCCGACCGGTCCTCCGCTGGCACTGTTGGCGCAAATCGTAGTTCACCAACCGGCGGTTCAGCATAGGGTATGCCGCGGAATACGCGGATACCTTCCACACCCTCGAGTGTGACGCCCTTGATAGCCCCCTCGGTAGTAGTGACAGTTAGGGGGTCGGGGGTAGCCACTGCTTCACTACCACCGCCACCTCCAGAGAGGCAGCCGGTAAGGGTTACGGCGAAAACGGCGGCGGCGAGCCCTGTCCGGCAAAAGCCGGCAAAAGGGAGGCTGGATCGATTCATTGTTTTATCCACTCAGATTGGTTTGTTCTAATTCGAAATATGGCTCGAGTCGAGTTAAAACGATAAATCAATCACACCGCAGGCGCGAAACGTATACGGGTGATCCTACCTTGAGGTTTTTCGTAGTAGACTGCAGGGTCGACTCGTCACCCCCCCCCTCCAACGGAGAAGTCATGTCTGCCCAGTCGTTCCCCGTCAGTTACATAGAACCCGTCTTCCGTCCCCCCAGTGAAGCCCATTCGCTGATCCTGCCGGTTACCAATGGCTGCTCCTGGAATCAGTGCACATTTTGTGAAATGTACACAGATGAGCAGAAGAAATTCCGTGCGCGGGATGAGAAACAGGTGCTTGAAGAGATACGGCGCAGCGGCGAACAGTTGATTGTTCAGCGCGTCTTCCTGGCAGACGGGGATGCCATGGTGCTTCCCACGCGCCGGCTGTTGACCATTCTTGAAGCTATACGTGAGCACATGCCGACGGTGGAGCGTGTGACTTCCTACTGCCTGCCGCGCAATCTCAAGCGTAAATCGGTCGAGGAACTCAGAGAGCTGCGTGAGGCCGGATTGGCCATGCTCTATGTGGGCGCCGAATCAGGAGATGATCAGGTGCTTGAGCGCGTCAACAAGGGGGAAACCTACGAGTCCACCGAGCAGGCACTGACCAAGGCTGGGGAGGCTGGCATCCTGCGTTCGGTGATGATTCTCAATGGTCTGGGCGGAAAGAGCTTGAGCGAGCAGCACGCGCGCAACTCTGCCAGACTGATGAATGCAACTCAGCCTGAATTTGTTTCGACGCTAGTGGTCAGTTTTCCTCAGGGGATGGAACGCTATCGTGATCGCTTTCCCGATTTCGAACCCCTGGACCAGCAGAGTCTGTTTCTTGAATTGCAACAGTTTATCCAGGAGCTCGACTTGCGCGACAGCGTCTTTCGCAGTGACCATGCTTCCAACGCTCTGGTGCTCAAGGGCACGCTGGGGGCGGACAAGGAGCGAATACTGGAGCAGGTGAAGAACGCCATCGAGCGGCCCGAGCGGGCGCGTTTGCGACCGGAGTGGATGCGCGGTCTGTAATAGGCTCCATTGAGCCACCAGGTAACATGCCGAGGAAATCAGGATGCGCTGGACAGCAATAGCCATTTTACTCACCGCCCTGTTGGCACTGACCGGCTGCGTCAAGCCGTCCGACATGCAGAAAACCGCGCGTTACCATTTGGGTGACGCAGGGTTGATGGATAATTACACCATCACCCGACAGGCCAACTGGAGCCTGCAATCCGACTCCAGTCTGTTTATTGCCCAGGGGCATTTCGTCCCGGTGGGCCATCCCTATGCACGTCCGAATGTTGTCGCCGAGGAAACCTTTGCCGCGGCAGTACAGGTGTTTCCCCTGATGCGTCGTGCGGAGACACCATTGGGATTGGAAGAGGCCCTGGATCAGGCATACGTCCATGGCATGGACTATCTTCTGTACACCCGCTTTGCCAGTGCCGAAGATCAGGTCGGAGACCGTGAACACTGGGAAGATTCCCGTCGCCTGGGTGATGTTGGTGTTGATCGCGCCACCCTGCATCTGATTCTGATGGAAACGGCTACGCGCCGGATGATCGATCATGCCGTTGTCGCTACGCGCGGCGGTTTCCTGCAATTTTACCAGTCCGAGCCAACGGATCTGCTGCGTCCGCCGCTGGAAGACTACACCCGGCAATTGCTCGGCCGTTGAATAGAGGTAACACCATGACCCGACGACCACCACCGCACCAGTCGCTGCTCGACAGCATCCCCGGCGCCAATTCGACCCGTCGCCCGCAACCGGCTCCGGTTGATCAGTGGGATCCGCCGGTCAGTGGCGAAATGGATCTGCAGATTACCCGCGATGGCACCTGGTACCACGAGGGTGATCCAATCAGTCGCAAGGCTTTGGTGCAGTTATTTGCCAGCATTCTGCGTCTTGACGACGATGGCCGTTATTATCTGGTGACGCCCGTCGAGCGCTGGGCTATTCAGGTCGATGACGCGCCATTTGTGGCCACCCTGCTCAACGTGGAAGGTGAGGGCGAGAGTCAGAAGCTGACATTCACTACCAACCTTGAAGATACAGTCGAAGTAGGAAGTGACAATCCGATTCGCGTCGAGCTCGATGCAGGCACTCAGGAGCCCTCACCCTACGTGCTGGTGCGGCGCAATCTGGAGGCACTGATCGGACGCAATGTTTTCTATCAACTGGTCGAGCTGGCCGTTGAGCGCGAGCACCAGGGCACACTTTGTCTGGGCGTCTGGAGCAACGGATGCTTCTTTCCGATAGACGGCAACCGCGCCTGATATTTCCCCGAAATCCTCGCCGGCCGGTCTGGTCGGCGCTCCCCGGCCACGTCCTTTCTGGCTCTCTTCAAGTCAAGCGGAAAAAGTACTTTTTTGTGGTCTGCCAGATATTGATATTTACCATATCTGGGTCTAGGATTGCTCGCTATGCACAACAAGTAGTGTTTCTTCCCCGTAAACTCCCAGGCGCCATTGGGCGTTGACAACGTGGTTTTACGGGGTGTAGCCGAGTATTTCAGGAGATAATAATGAACCAGACAGCCAAGGTGCAGCGCCTGCACAACACGGTCACCGACATCCCGATGCAGCCAGCCTCCGAGGATATCTGGGATACCAAGTACCGGTTGAAAACCAAGGATGGGGTAGCGATCGATTCGACCGTCGACGAGACCTATCAGCGCGTTGCCCGGGCTATTGCCGATGTGGAAGAGCCCTCTGTACGTGAGCACTGGTACGAGCAGTTCCTCTGGGCGTTGCGTCATGGCGCGATACCCGCCGGCCGTATCACGTCCAATGCTGGCGCTCTGGAGCACAAGCCCGCTACCTCGACAATTAACTGCACGGTATCGGCTACTATCGGCGACTCCATGGACGACATCCTGTCCAAGCTGCACGAGGCAGGCCTGACGCTCAAGGCGGGTTGCGGTATCGGTTACGAGTTTTCCACACTGCGGCCCAAGGGCGCATACGTCTCCGGCGCCGGTGCGTACACCTCCGGCCCTCTGTCGTTCATGGATATCTACGACAAGATGTGCTTCACCGTTTCCTCCGCCGGTGGCCGCCGCGGTGCCCAGATGGCGACCTTCGATGTTGGCCATCCTGATGTCATGGACTTTATCCGCGCCAAGCGTGAAGGTGGTCGGCTGCGTCAGTTCAATCTGTCGCTGTTGATTACTGAAGATTTCATGCAGGCAGTGGCCGACGATGCCGATTGGAAACTGTCCTTTCCGCTGACCCAGTCTGAGGTCGATGCGGATGGTCTGGATCTGGCCAATGATGATCAGGTGATCTGGCGTGAGCTACCCGCCACCCAGCGTTACCTGACCCGCGAAGATGGTCGTGTGGCCTGTCGGGTGTCCAAGGTGCTGAAGGCGCGTCGGATCTGGGACATGATCATGACCTCGACCTACGACTTCGCCGAGCCCGGCTTCATCCTGATCGACCGCGTCAATCAGATGAACAACAACTGGTTCTGTGAAGAGATCCGCGCTACCAACCCCTGTGGTGAGCAGCCTCTGCCGCCCCATGGCGCCTGCCTGCTGGGTTCGATCAACCTGACCCTGTTTGTGCGCGATCCCTTCACCGAGAAGGCCCGCTTTGACTGGGATGAATACCGCAAAGTGGTAGATGTCTTTACCCGCATGCTCGACAACGTGGTCGAGATCAACGGCCTGCCTCTGGAAGAGCAACGTGCGGAGATTTTCCGCAAGCGCCGTCACGGCATGGGCTTTCTGGGCCTGGGTTCAACCATGACCATGTTGTGCATGAAATATGGCGAGCCCAAGTCGCTGGACTTTACCGAGCAGGTCTCCAAGGAGATGGCGGTGCAGGGCTGGCGCACAGCGCTGCAGCTGAGTGAAGAAAAGGGCGCAGCCCCGATCATGGATGAAGAGTTCACCGTGACTGAAGCCATGCTGGTCAAGCGTCCGGAAATGCGCGCCGACGGCATCAAGGCCGGTGACAGTCTCAAGGGCAAGATTCTTTGGGCGAAATACAGCCGTTACATGCAGCAGATTGCCGGTGAAGATGCGGAGCTGGTTGCCGCCTTGAGCGAGAAGGGCGCACGTTTTACCCACCACAGCTCGATTGCGCCCACGGGCACGATTTCCCTGTCGCTGGCCAATAACGCGTCCAATGGAATCGAGCCAAGCTTCGCCCACCACTACTTCCGTAACGTGATTCGCGCAAACAAGAAGTCCAAGGAAAAGGTCGACGTGTTCAGCTTCGAGTTGCTGGCTTACCGTCACTTCGTCAATGCCGATGCATTGCCGAGCATGGAGGCGGGTACCCGCAACCTGCCCGACTATTTTATCGCCGCTGACGACGTCAAGCCGACCGAGCACGTGGATGTGCAGGCCGCAGCGCAGAAGTGGGTGGACTCGTCCATCTCCAAGACGGCCAACGTACCGACCGATTATCCCTATGAAGATTTCAAGGATATCTACCGCTACGCGTTCGAGAAGGGCCTCAAGGGCTGCACCACTTTCCGCTTCAACCCCGAAGCCTTCCAGGGCGTTCTGGTCAAGGAGCAGGATCTGGCTAACACCACTTACCGCTTCAAGCTAGAAGACGGCAGTTTTGTTGAGGCCAAGGGCGGTGACGAGATCGAGTATGACGGCGAGATGCACAGCGCAGCGAACCTCTACGACGCCTTGAAAGAAGGCTATTACGGTAAGTTCTGACACATCGGAGCCCCGTGCGCGGCTCCCCGCTAACGAACAGTAAAGAGCCCGGCCAGAGCCGGGTGAGGATCAGGAAATGGCATTGAAGATAAGCAGCAAGATTGTCGACTACGCGGTAGTCAAACCCGATGAGCCAGTTGCCCCACTGGAGGTGATCGCGGCGCCTGACGAGCAACTGGAAGAGATGCACGAGAAGCTCAAGCGTCCCGAGTTTCTGGAAGGCTCGACCTATAAGATCAAGACGCCGACGTCCGAGCACGCGATCTACGTCACCATTAATGATGTTATTCTCAACCACGGCAGCGATCATGAAATTCGCCGACCCTTCGAGATTTTCATCAACTCCAAGAACATGGAGCACTACCAGTGGATTTCAGCCCTCACGCTGATTATCTCTGCCGTTTTTCGCAAGGGTGGTGATTGCACCTTCCTGGTGGAAGAGCTGCGTAGTGTGTTCGACCCCAAGGGTGGTTACATGAAGCGCGGGGGTCGCTGGATGCCCTCGCTGGTCGCCGAGATCGGTGATGTGCTCGAGCAGCACCTGACGCGCATCGGCATGATGACCAACGAGATGGACGAGCATCAGCGTGCTTACCTCGAACAGAAGCGGGCCGAGTTTGTCAGCCTCAAGCCCCAGGGCCAGGCTGCTTCCGATTGTGACGACAGCACCGAGTCCTACCCGCCTGGCGCACAGATGTGCGGCAAGTGCCACACACAGGCGGCAGTGCAAATGGATGGCTGTCTGACCTGCCTCAATTGTGGTGATAGCAAGTGCGGTTGAGCCCTTTCGTGTCCTGACCCGATCATTGGCATAACCTGATCGAGACTAGTCTAAAGCCCCTTTCCAGGGGCTTTTTGCTATCTGATTCAGCTGTTTTCAGAAATATTCAGATGCATGCCGGCTACAGGTATTCGAACTTCTCCCCCAACAGGGGGGTGAAGTTACGCCTTCTGCGCGCCTAGGATCGACAGTGCCCCGTGATCCGACGGTGGCTTCAGCAGGAGGCGATCCATGCCCAGTATCCAGATCAACGATACGACTATTCACTATCTGCGAACCGGCGTTGCGGGCGGTCCGCGACTGCTTCTCAGCCATTCACTGTTCTTTGATCTGAGCATGTTCGAGCCTCTGATCGAGCTGCTCAAGGATCGCTTTGAGATTGTTGCCTACGACCACCGGGGCCAGGGCGCCAGTGGCCGTAAGGGCGCGCTGGACATGGACAATCTGACCCGCGATGCAGCTGCGTTGATCGCGGCCCTGGATTTTGGTCCGTGCCAAGTCGCAGGCAACTCCATGGGCGGCTTTGTCGCCTTGCGCCTGGCTGCGCGGTATCCGCATCTGGTGGCCGGGTGCATCGTGATGGGCAGCAGCGCGGATCTGGAGCACAAGCTGGCTGCCTTCGAGCCCTTGGTCGAGGATCTGGCGCGTAATGGACCAGCTGACCATATCGATACCCTGATGCATATCATGTTTGGCGACGACATTTTTTCGGACCCAGCCCGCGAGCCGCTGTTAGCCCATTGGCGCAGCAAGATGCTTGATCTGGATACTGGCATCGGTGCAGCCGCCCGGGGTGTTATCCATCGCCAGAGTGTTCTGCCAGAGATTGCCTTGCTGGAGGTGCCTCTGCTGGTGCTGGCTGGTGAGCAGGATCACGCCTATTCAATAGAACTTTCCCAGCAAATTGTGGATACCAGCGGACACGGTGACATGTACGTGATTCCCGGTGCCGGGCATTCGGTAGCGCTTGAGGCGCCAGAGGCAGTTGCTCAGCGTATTGGTGACTTTGCCGAAGCCTGAACAGACCCAATCACCTAGAGAGAGAATGCAATGACAAGAATAATAAAGCGCAATACGTGCCTGGTCGGCGTTGCTACAGCCCTTGCAGCCGGAATGCTTGGCTGGTCCGTCAGTTACGCGGATGAGCCCGCTGGCGCCGTGGCCCACATGCCCGCAATGGCAAGCGGAGAGTGGTTGAGCTACGACCGCACGCTGGCCGGCCAGCGCCACAGTCCTTTGACCGATCTGAATGAACAGACAGTCGGCAAGCTGGGCCTGGCATGGTCTATAGATCTGGATAACAACCGCGGGCTTGAAGCAACACCGCTTTACAGCGACGGCGTGCTCTACACCTCACTGTCGTGGAGCCGGGTGATGGCGGTTGACGCCGTATCCGGGGAGATTCTCTGGAGTTTCGATCCAAAAGTGAACAAGGCCAAGGGCAGGCATGCATGCTGTGATGCGGTAAACCGCGGAGTGGCTCTGCATGAAGGCAAGGTCTACGTGGGTACGCTGGATGGACGGTTGATCGCCCTGGACGCCAAGACCGGTAACGAGGTCTGGAGCCAGCAAACGACCGATAACAGCCAGCCCTACACCATCACTGCTGCGCCCCGCGTGGTCAAGGGCATGATCATGATCGGCAATGGCGGTGCCGAGTTCGGCGTGCGCGGCTATTTTTCTGCCTATGACGCCCAGACAGGCGAGATGCGCTGGCGCTTCTATACTGTGCCTGCTGATCCCTCCAAGCCGGTAGAGCACCCTGAGTTGCTGGAAGCGGCCAAAACCTGGAGCAAGGATACCGACTGGTCACTGGGCGGCGGCGGTACCGCCTGGGACAGTATGGCTTACGATCCGGAGCTTGACCTGCTGTATGTCGGCACTGGCAATGGCTCGCCCTGGAACCGTGAAATTCGCAGCCCAGGCGGTGGAGATAACCTGTTTCTATCATCCATTCTGGCTGTACGACCGGATACCGGAAAACTGGTCTGGCACTACCAGGTCAACCCCGGCGATACCTGGGATTTTACTGCGACCCAGCAGATCACCCTGGCCAACCTGGAGATCGACGGCAAGGAGCGTCAGGTATTGATGCAGGCGCCCAAGAATGGCTTTTTCTATGTGCTTGATCGCGCTACGGGTGAACTCCTGTCGGCAGAAAAATTCGGCAAGGTGACCTGGGCCGAACGCATCGACATGGCCACTGGACGTCCAGTGGAAACACCCGGTGCGCGCTACGAGGAAGAAATGATAGTCATGTGGCCAAGCCCCTTCGGCGCGCATAACTGGCATCCGATGTCCTTCAACCCCCAGACCGGTCTGGTCTACATTCCCTACCAGGAAGTACCGGGCACCTACAGTAACGAGGGCAAGGGTTTCGTCAAGCGTGAGGCATTCAATACCGGTGCGGGATCCTCGGAAATCACTGAACTGCCCCGAGAGTATACTTCCGGCGCACTGGTGGCCTGGGACCCGGTGAAGCAGGAGGCGGCCTGGCGCGTAGAGCATGATAATCACTGGAATGGTGGTACCTTGACCACGGCGGGGAATCTGGTGTTTCAGGGCACTGCGGCCGGCAAGCTGGTTGCCTATACCGCGGACGAGGGTGAGCAACTCTGGGACTTTGACGCGCAGACCGGCATCATCGCCGCACCGATGACCTTCAAGCACGGCGATGATCAATATATTGCATTGATGGCCGGTTGGGGTGGGGCCGCTGCCTTGTTTGGCGGTGATGCGGCGGTAGCCACCGGCGTACGTAATGTCAGTCGCATGCTGGTATTCAAGGTCGGGGGCCAGGCCACATTGCCGGCGTTGGCCGAACCGCCAGCATCAGAGCGTGTGCCGGAACCGGTCATAGCAGCGAAGGCTGATGTTGAGGCAGGCAAGCTGTTGTATGCGCAATATTGCGCGGTCTGTCACGGTGCGGGTGTAATTGGCGGTGGCGTGCTGCCGGACCTGCGCCATTCGGCCGAGCCAGTGCGCGCCGCCTACCAGGCCATCCTTCTGGAAGGCCTGCTGCAGTCCCAGGGTATGCCCAGCTTCGCCACCAGCCTGACGCCTGAGCAGGTGGATAACATTCGGCTGTATGTCCTGCATCGGGAGTACGAGACCTACATGCAGGCGATGCAGGTGTCAGCCGAGTCGACTGGGGAGGGATCCACTGCTGCCGAGTAATTACTCTAATATCAGTAATCCTTATGATAGGCTCGTTTAAAGCGCTTGCGCTTTTCTCGGGCCTGTTCACTGTTATGCTGAAAACAGGCCTGTATCGATGCCAGGCGCTGTAGTTCAGCCAATAACAAGAGGCCGGTAAAACCCGGCCCGTGTGAACCAGGATGACTGACCTTATGAATATGAAAGGCGGTGCCATAATTCCTATAGCCGCCGGCGACGTGGGGAATGAATCCACAAAGCCAGGCAACGACGTACCCCTGCTGCTCTCCACCAAGCTCATACCGCCACGCCTGGGGCGAGGTATTCTGCCCCGGTCGCGTCTCGAGGATATGGCGGCTCAGGTAGCCGAAAGACGTCTTTCCTTGCTCAAGGCGCCTCCCGGATTCGGCAAGACAACCCTGGCGACTATCTGGGCAGATCGGCTTGGCTCCCAGGGTCATACTGTTGCCTGGTTGTCACTGGACGAGGAGGATGAGTCAGTCCAGCGTGTGCTTTTCTACCTGGCTGCGGCTCTGAATCAAGCTGCGCCTGAGGTTGGGCGGGCCTGTCTGAGCCTGCGTGCCGAGCTGACCTTTTTCACCATGGAAACCCTGGCCAGCCTGCTGATTAATGAGCTGACAGGCTACGGCCGGCCCGTGGTGCTTTTTATCGACGATTTTCATCGTATCAGCGACAGCGTTCTGGTCGGTGCATTGCGTTTCTTTCTGCAGCGGGCTCCCGATCTGCTGCACGTAGTGCTCATTGGGCGCCGCGAACTGCCCAACGCCTTGTTGGAACACCTGTATGCCGATGACCTGCTCGAGGTGGATGGCCATCACCTGCGGTTCATTCTGGATGAGACCCGCGACCTCCTGAAGAAGGCCGGTGTGGAGCTGGAACAGGCTGGCGAACTAAGCGCGATTCAGCAGGGTTCGGATGGCTGGATTGCTTCCTTGCGTGCTTTCCTGCTGACGCCACAGATCAATCCTGGTGGTCGGCCGCGACTGGCCACGCGCAGCATCTGTATTCTCTTTGATGAGCTGATGCAGTCTCTGGAAGCCTCCAGTCGCGAGCATTTGTATCAACTGGGATTGCTCGACAAGTTCAGTGTTGGTCTGCTTACCGAGTTGTTCGGAGCGCCTCGGGCGCGCCAAATGTTGACCCTGTTGCAACAACGCCAACTGTTTATCAGCGCTCTGGACGAGAGTGAAAACTGGTTCAGCCTGCACCCGTTGTTTCGCAGCTACCTGAAGAAAGAGTGCATCGAGCAGGATGAGTTGGCTGCCCGTGACCTGCTACTGCGCGCGGCAAGCTGGTTTGCACTGCACGAGTATTGGCTGGACGCGATTCGTCTAGGGCTTGAAAGTGGCCATACAGAAGCGGTGCGGGAGTGGATAAACCAGTGCGCAATGGAATTGCTTGAACAGGGAGATTTCACCACTCTGGTCATGCTTGAGAAGCGCTGGAAGCTTCAGGAGTTCGACGCCCCAATCCAACTGAAAATGGCGCGGGCATGGGCCATGGGGCTCGCCCTTGAAGTGGATGCTGCGCAGACATTGCTAGCGGAAGTGCAAAGCCGGACGGGTCCTGAAAGTACGCTCGAGAAGCGTCCTCTGTATTGGGAAATGCAGGCCCTCAATGCCATGTTGCTGGGTCTGGCAGATCACAATGAACGCTCCGGAGCGCTTGCAGTCAGCTGTTTCGAAGCCGTGCCGCTTCGTCCCTGGGTGACGAACGTACTGCTCAATCTGATGAGTTGCAGCCATTACCACGCCAGCCGCTGGGATGCGTTTTACACGCTACCGCCAAGTCTGCTGGACAACAGTCCGACACCGAACCTGCTGTTCCATGATTGCTATCGGCAATCGATTCATGCCCTGGCGGAGTCTGCCCAGGGCCGTATAGGTCCTGCAACCGAATGTCTTCACATTCTGCTGGCGCGGATCGACCAGACCTTTGATCTCAGCCTCAATCGACCCAATCCGGCTCTTGTGGCGTTACCTCAGGCCTTGTTGGCGCAACTGGCCTACCTGCGCGGGGACAGCCAGTTGGCCGAGTCTTATCTGGCCCAGTGCATGGATTTTATCGCCATGGGTGGATTCCTCGACTGCATGGCCGCGGCCTATTGCACCAGTGCGCGCCTGCAGTGGCGGAGAGGATTCGCGACCCGTGCCCGGCGGACCCTCGAGCAGCTCGATGTATTGGCAACACAGCGCAAATGGACGCGATTACGCGCCAGGGTACTGCTGGAGCGGACCTGGTTGAACCTGCGCGATGGCAAGCACCGCGAGGCTATTGCGTGCAGCCACTATCTGGTGGAACTGGCTGCCGAACAGGGCGAAGACGTGAGTCTGGATCGCCAGGTGTACGCACATCTGGGTGCGCTCTGGCTGGCCGTCAATGGGCTGGAGTCGAAAGCTGGCCTTTTGGCAAGTAGCGCTGCTTTACTTGCCGAGCTTGAACAGAGGCAGTTGCAGATTATGTATGCAGAAGTTGCCCTGGCGACAGGTGTGTTGTGTTGCATACAGGGTGAAAGAGAGCGCGGCGAAAATCTGCTTGGCAAAGTACTTGGCGTCGTGCGTGAGACCGGGGCTATCAGTGTGCTGCAGGATTTACCCGTAGCGGATCTATGTGGTGCTTTGGAGGGCAAGGTGTCGGATGAATGGTGGACCGGCGCTCAGGGGTGGTTCAGCGAGAATCTGCCCGATGAGGGAGCGGTAACCGTGTGCAATGCAGCTCTGCTTGAGTTGACTGTGAAAGAGCGCCAGGTAATGCACTTGGTGGCCGAGGGCAAATCGAACAAACAGATCGCACGTGACCTGAACGTAACACCAGAAACCATCAAATCCCATATGAAAAGTATCTTTGCCAAACTCAAGGTAGATAACCGTGCTCAGGCAGCAGTGATGCTGCAGACTGGTTGAGGGGATTTGCAGGACGGGCAGGGAGCCTGTGCAGAAGAGGCGTTGTACTTTTCGGGTAAATAAACCGCCGCCCGGCATGACCGGAGCGGCGGTTTTTTTCTAGCGGATACCCGAGGCGCGCAGGGCGTTGGGGGTGTAATCGGCGGACGATGCCTCGAAGTTGGTGTCGTAGTTCTCACGCTCTTCGTTGGTCATGCCCAGTGCCACATAGCGGCCGTTCTGAAGGTCATACAGGGTTTCGACTGCATAGCTGGGGATCTTTTCGTCGTAACGCTGCAAGGCGATAGCTTCTGCTACACGCCAGAGGCCGCCACGACCGTCGTAGTGATCCAGAGCCGCCACTTGCCAGTTATCCTCGTTGATGAAAAAGTGACGTTTGGCGTAAACATGGCGCTGGCCTTCTCGCAGAGTGGCCTCGACCTCCCATACGCGGTGCTTTTCGTAGCGCACAAGGTCCTGATTGATATGGCCGGCCTGGATAATCTGGTCGTACTTGATATCCGGCGAAGCGATCTTGTAGTTGTTGTACGGAATCAGCATCTCGCGCTTGCCAATGAGCTTCCAGTTGTAGCGATCTGGCGCGCCATTGTAGAAGTCGTAATTGTCGGAGGTTCTGGTGCCGTCTGAGCCGAAGGCTGGACCGTCATAGGCCACCTGGGGAGCCCGGCGCACGCGACGCTGGCCGGCGTTATAGATCCATGCCAGACGCGGTTCCTTGACCTGGTTGATAAACTCGTGCACCAGTAATACGTCACCGGCCAGACGCGAAGGCGAGAGAACGCGCTGGGTAAAATAGAACATCAGATTAGGGTTGGTTTGTGCGTTGTAATCAGTCAGTGCCGTTGCAAAGGTAAATTCATCCTTGAATACCACCATGGTATTGGAGCCGTTCGCCTGCGGCGTGGCCTGTGCGATGGTGCGGCTGAAGCTGCCACCGCGGTAGCGGGTAATATGGTTCCATACCGCCTCGACACCCGTTTTGGGGATCGGGAAAGGGTAGGCGGTGTCAAAATTCTCCAGGCCGTTGCCACCTTCCACTGTCACGGTATTGACTGCGTTGCGCGCCACTGCTGCGAACACTTCATCCGGCACGGTGTTACTGCGCCGCGACGGATAAACGTGCATGCGATAGGTCTCGGGATAGCGGGCAAACATGGCCAACTGGCCGGGGCTGATCTGGTCAGCATATTGCTCTACGTTGTCTGCCGTGACGGTGAACAGCTTCTGATCATCAGCAAAGGGGTCCGAGAAAAAGCCGTTCTCGCTTACGGATGCTGCATCGGTTGGCAGGCCGCCAGTCCATTCTGGAATAGTGCCCTCGGCGTTACCCGCGCGCTCGGCGCCCATGGGCGTGAGCGTTGTTTGCAGTGTCGCTGCCTCTTCAACCGATACTGCCGCCGATACCGCCATTGCCAGGCTGCTCAAAGCAAGCACGGCAAAGGTTTGGCGACCCAGGTTCTTGATTACTTTCATATTGTTCTCCATCCAGGTCAGAAGTTCGCACCAACGCTCAGCGCAATAAAGTCACGATCGACCATGGCGTTGTAATCGCCATCGAAGAAGTTCGTGTAATTGATGCTGGCGTTGTATTTGTTGTTATACAGGGCATTCAGGCCGATGCTGGCGGCCTTTGATCCTTCGTTGAAGTTCGGGCCATAGCCCTCCACGTCCCAGGCAAAGGCGACGTTGGGTGTCAGTTGAACACCTGCAAAGCCACGGTACTCGAGTGATGCCACGGTGCGCAGGCCCCAGGAATGCTGCGTGTAGAAACCTTCGTCGTTGCAGTATTTGGGTTGGGAGGCGTTGAGCGCTGTTTCACACAGACCGGGTATCGGCAGTTCGCCGGAGCCGTAGAGCGAATCACGGCCAAAACGCAGCTCGGTGGGGCTGCTCTTGATACCCCCGATGTGGTTGTAACCCACTTCACCCACCATGGTCAGACGGTCAGCGCCCCAGACGTTGTCAATGAAGTTGATAACGGTGACTTGTGCCTGGGTGACGGGCATACGCTTGTAGCCCGGCAGGTCAGTGCCCGGGGCTGCCGGTACGCCGAATACGGATCCGCCCACACCCTGGGAGTTGACTGGAGAAACCGGATTGCCAGCCGCGCCAAGTGCAGCACCTACCAGATCGTTCGTGCTGATCTGCAGTGGCTGATTAGGGCGATAGCTGACTTCACCCGATACTGACATGCCGCCCAGGTTAGTCTGGAAGCTGACCCCATAAAGCCGGATATCCTCTGGGTACTCGATGTAATAAGCGGCGTCGACCGGGATCTCCCAAGCATTGGTATCATTGTTGAAACCGAAGCCGCCCGGATTAGCAGCGCCCGTGCCAGCGGTAGTACTGAATACCGGATTACGGCTGTGATAGTTCATCGCGAACAGGCCGAATTCGGTCTGGTTGAGACTGTCTACGTACAAACGGAAGGCAACACCAAACTGACCGCTATCACTTGCTTCCCGATTTTTGGTTCGCGGTACGTAAGCGAAGGGGTTCAGCGGTGAGTTTGCTGCTGCTTGAGAGCCGCCAATACCTACCTGACCGCAACCCTTGGCCACCGAGTCGGTAAACGAGAAGAAGGTGCCACAGTTGTCCAGTACGGTGGGATCCCATTCGAGCTGGTAGAAGGCTTCCATACCCAGGTTGTCGGTCAGACTCTGGGAAACAAAAAGCATGTTGACCGGAATCAGGCCTTCCTTGATCTCGGCGCCCGGGCGGCGGAATGCCGCTACGTCAATCGGGTTGATACTGTTTACGCTGTTCTGAATGAAGGTACTTTCACCCCAACTGACCACCTGCTTGCCTACGCGAACGGAGCCTGGCAGGTTACCGATGTTGTAGTTGTGATAGATGAAAGCATCCAGAATCTGGCCGCCGGATGACTTGGCTGCCTGGCGACGTCCGCTATCATTGACATCATAGAGTTCGCGACTGCCGTCCTTGGTTTCGAAGTCATACCAGTATTTGCCCCGCACAAACACGCCGGTATTCTCGTATTGCAATGAGAGGTCATGGGTGGCTTTGAAAATGGTCGAGAAGGGTTCGCCTTTCTTGAAGTTCAGGCGGCCATCATCGGAGTTGGCGGCGTTGGCTTTGCCTCCGTTGTTGACCCAGATCAGATCGTCGTCGATGTCGCTGGTGCCAATGCTGGTGCCTACCGACATCTGTGAATCGAACTGGCCCTGTATTTCGCCGAGATCAAATCGGGCTGCATGGGCGGGTAGGGAAAGGGCTATTGCTACAGCCACGGTCAATGGCTTGAGCAAGACATTGAAGCTTTGCGTTTTTGTTGTTCTAGTCATGGTATTCCTCGCGCCGGGCGCTTGTTGTTATTGGGAACCCTTGGCAAGTGCATGCTGGCTTTATGTTCAGCCTTCCTGATGGCCCGCCATGCAGGCCACCGCACTCCTTACGACACTAGTCGCCTGTATGGTCGTGATGTACCCCCCTAATGGGGGGGAAGGCTCCCCCGGATTCAGCGACAGTCGTGTTGGGCTCTGGTGCAAAGGTTACAAAGCAGTGAGTAAACCGGGATAATGCGCGCCATCAGACAAGGAGAAATATCAATGCCCCTAACCGACGCGCAGATTCAGTTGGCTATTGTCAGTGCAGTGCTGTTGCTGGGCTGGGCGTTGACGGCATGGCTACAGGTGCGCCGCCAGGCAGGCCTGCAACGCGAGCTCGAAGAGGCTCGGCGCCAAACCGAGCAACAGCGCGAGCTCTGCCAGCAACTGCAGCTTGAAGCGCATCAACAGCACAGTGAACGCGCGGGACTCCAGGTACGTCTCGAACATCTGCACGAAAATGTCGAATCCCTGCGCGAACAACACCGGCAGGGCCAAACGCGACAAAGTGAGCTGGAGCGGCAGGCCCATGACTGGCAGGTGCGGGCTGAAAAAGCCCAGACGCTTGGCGAGGAGCAGAGCCGCCAGTTGGAATCGGTTAAACAGGAGCGTGATGCGTTCAACGCTCGACTGCAGGAATTGCAGGCCAGCCATGAGGCTCTGGGGATTGAGCATTCCACCTTGCAGAATACCCTCGAACACCGTCAGCAGCATTTTACCGAGCAACAGCAGTTGCTCAAGGACAGTCGCGACCAGCTCAAACTGGAGTTCGAACAGCTCGCCAGCCGGATATTCGAAGCCAAGGGGCAGGCATTCTCGCAACAGAGCCAGCAGTCCCTGGATAACCTGCTCAAACCCTTCCGTGAGCAGATCGACCAATTTCGCCTCAAGGTCGAGGACATACACCACAAGGACACGCAGCAACAGGCGACCCTGGCCAGTGAGCTCAACCACCTCAAGGAGCTCAACCGGCAGATTACCCAGGAAGCCCATGATCTGAGCACGGCTTTGCGTGGACAGAAGAAAACCCAGGGCAACTGGGGCGAGCTGATCCTGGAGAACGTGCTGGAACGTTCAGGGCTGGTGGCAGGCAAGGATTTCAAGCGCGAAGTGAGCATGACCAACAGCGAAGGCCAGCGTCAGCGTCCGGATGTGCTGGTCTACCTGCCCCAGGAAAAGCATCTGATCATCGACGCGAAGGTGTCACTCAACGCCTACACGCGATATATCAACAGCGAGGACGATAGCGAGCGCCGCATCGCCCTGGCCGAGCACGTGCAGGCCATCGGCCAGCGCATTCGTGAGCTGTCTGATCGCAACTACTTTGATTTGCCCGGCTTGAACGCGCCGGAGATGGTTTTCATGTTCATTCCGATCGAATCTGCCTTTGTCGAGGCGCTCAGGGCTGATGAGACTCTGTTTCAGAAAGCCATCGAGCAGAACGTGCTGGTCGCCACGCCCACTACCTTGCTGACCAGTCTCAATATCGTTCGCCAGTTGTGGCGCTTCGAGGATCAGAATCGCCACACCGCAGAGCTCGCCGAGCGGGCTGCCAAGGTGCACGACAAGCTGCGCACCTTTCTGGGGAGCATGGATGGCATCGGCAAGAGTCTGGAAAAGGCGTCTGATGCCTATCAGAAGGCCTGTGATCAGTTGGTTGGTGGGCGTGGCAACCTTGTGAAACAGGTCAATGACTTCAAGGATCTGGGTGTATCGGTCAAGGCGGAGCTGGGCGAAACCTGGCGCGATCGGGCAGATCTTGAACTGGGTCATGACGTTCCGGGCGACATCAACTGATCAGAACTCGATTCGCCCTGGCCAAACCCAGTGTATAGACTGAAAAAAACAGGCGCAGGGGAATTGGATGAATGTGCTGAAGCAGGGCGCGCTATTTGTACGCGCCAATCTGTGGATTGTGCCGCTGGTAGCGATGTTGATCTGGGTGCTGTTCCGCTTTCTCGATCCAGCACCGCCACGGCACATCGCAATGGTGACAGGTGGTGAGGGTGGCGGTTATCACCAGTTCGGGCTGGCGCTCAAGGAGCGCCTGGCCGAGGATGGGGTGACGCTGGAGCTGCACAGCACCCGCGGCTCAATGGATAATCTGGAGCGGCTTACCGCTGATTCTCCCGACGTGCAGCTGGGGTTGATCCAAAGCGGGACGACCCGCTTGATAGAGCGCTCCAGGTTGAAAAAGCTCGAAGGCCTGGCTGCCTTGTATCATGAGCCCCTGTGGCTTTTTCAACGTGCTGGTCTGCAGGTTGAACGGCTGTCTGACCTGCACGGCAAGCGTTTGGCGGTTGGCAGCGAAGGCAGCGGCACCTGGGCCGTGGTGGGCAGTCTGTTCGAGGCCCATGGCGATGCGGGCAGGCTCCAGAATCTGGACGGCGGGAATTGGCAGAAATTGCCTGGCAAGGCTGCCGCCGAGGCGCTGCAGAATGGCGAGCTTGACGCGGCGTTCTTTGTTCTGCCGGCGGACAATGAGCGCATAGCCAGTTTGATATCCGACCCCGGTCTGGAGCTGGTGAGCCTCACACGGGCGCGAGCCTACGCGGCCAGGTTGACCTTTCTGGACCACCTGACCGTTACCGAGGGATTGCTGGATATCGCTGGCAACGTGCCGCGCCAGGATCTTGAGTTGCTTTCGCCCGTGGCTACCCTGATCGCCAACGAGACTTTTCACCCGGCATTGACTTCCCTGGTGCTGGAAGCATCACGCGAGGTCCTCAGTGAGGGCAACCTGCTCGATCCTGCTGGCGCCTTTCCCGCCGCCAAACCTCTAGAGCTGACCCTGACTGGTGAAGCGGACTATTACCATCGCCAGGGCGTGCCTTTTCTGCAGCGGTATCTGCCGTTCTGGATAGCGTCAATCGTTGATCGCTATGTGGTGTTGCTGATTCCATTCATCGCCATCATGGTGCCTTTGCTGCGCAGCATGGGACCGATCTACAGCTGGCGTATGCGTGCCCGCGTATTTCGCTGGTATGCCCAGCTGCGGGAGGTCGACAAGCTTATTCACCAGGGCCGGATACAGGGCGTGCTTGAGGAGCAGGTCGAACGCTTGCATCGACTGCAGGATGAGCTGACCCAGGTCGATGTTCCCCTGTCCTATGCCCATGAGCTATACAGCCTGCATTTACACGTGCGCTACATGATTAACCGTTTGGAAAGCATGCGCGCCAGCTCTCAGGAATCCGCTGCGGACGACGAGCTGGAATGACGCATGACAAACTCCTGCACCTGATCAACCACCGGCTCCCACCATTGCAGCGGGTCTGCCATCACCACAATGATCGTCAAATGGTGCAGTGATTCGTAGTAATGGGTTTCAACCGCAGTCCCCGCGCTGCGCAGCTTTTCGGTCAATTGGCCGGTGTTTCGCTGGGGATCGACCAGCTTGTCAGGTGTGGCCGCCATCAACAGCGCCGGTGGGCTCTGAGGCCTGGCATGGTAATAGGGCTGGGACGTCTCTGGGGTGTCGGGATGATGGAAGATGGGCTTGACGTCCGGATTGATGATTGGCAGAAATTCATAGGGGCCGGACAAGCCGATCCATCCAGCCAAATGTTGCGGACTCATGCCGTGTTCTCCGAGCCAGCGTTCGTCCAGGGCGAGCATGGCCGCGTTATAGGCCCCTGCGCTGTGCCCCATGACGAACAAGGGTTGGCGTCGGGTTTGCCAGGTATCCTGTTGTTTGCGCACCCAGGCGGTCGCTGCGGCGCTGTCCTCGACAAAGGCGGGGTAGGTGACCTCCGGATACACCCGGTAATCAGCTACCACGGTGATGATGCCGCGTGACGCCAGGGCTTCGCCGACAAAGGCGTAATCTGCCCGATCACCGTTCCGCCAGCTGCCGCCATAGAAAAAAACCACTACGGGCGCTTCGGCCACGCCCTCCAGTGGCATATAGACATCGAGCTTTTGCCGATCATTCTCACCGTAGGCCTGGTCTGGCAACAAAATGTAGGTGTCATCGGGCACCAGAAGATTTACCGGCGCAAGGGGTGAACAGGCGGTGCTGAGAACTGCCAGCAAAGCCAGTAGAATTTTTGCCGAACGAATGGACATGGTGCACGATCCCTGAACTTGACGTAGTTTTGACTGTGAACTTTCACTGGTGCAAGGCTTGAGAATGGATCAGGGCGCAGTGAGTTCAATCGACAAGCTGTTACAAGTCGTTGCGTGCGCCTTCTATCCGGCCGGCAGCAAACCTAACATGCCTTGACTATATGTAGCCTTGAGCACCCAGAAGCTTTGAATAAGGATCGAACATGAAGGATGTGTTGAATCGTGCGCTGGCGGCTGTAGATCAGGTAGTGATGGGGAAGGAGCATGCAGTAAAACTGGCCGTAGCCTGCATCCTTGCTCGTGGCCACCTGCTGATCGAAGACCTGCCTGGTATGGGCAAGACCACGCTTTCCCAGGCTTTGTCACGGGTCATGGGCATGAGCTATCAGCGTATCCAGTTCACCAGCGATCTGCTGCCCGGCGACATTCTCGGCACCTCGGTTTTCGACCGCAATACGGCCCAGTTTGTCTTTCATCCAGGGCCGATTTTTGCCGAGTTGGTGCTGGCCGATGAAATCAACCGTGCCACTCCAAAAAGCCAGAGCGCATTGCTGGAGGCGATGGAGGAGTATCAGGTGACGGTTGACGGGGCCACACGGAAACTGCCGGATCCATTTTTTGTTATAGCTACCCAGAATCCGGTGTCCCAGGCTGGTACCTATGCCTTGCCCGAGTCTCAGCTTGACCGGTTTCTGATGCGCCTGTCCCTGGGCTACCCGGGGCCAGCCGCCGAGAAAGCGCTGCTCCTGGGTGAAGATCGCAATGCCCGTCTGGGTCGCGTGGAGCCGGTGCTGGACCGCGCGACTCTCAAGAGCCTGCAGGAGAGCGTGCCGCAGATCACCGCCAGCCCGGCAATCATTGATTACATACTCCGGCTGGTTAACCGCACCCGTGAAAGCCAGGTATGTGCCTGGGGCCTGTCGCCGCGCGCCAGCCTCGGTCTGTTGGCCGCGTCCCGCGCCTGGGCAATGCTCGAGCATCGCAGCTACGTGATCCCCGAGGACGTGCAGGCCGTATTGCCGTCGGTAGTCAGCCATCGCCTGCGCGCCAGTGAAGATCCGGCAGGCCACGGCGGTGGCGGTCTGGCCCAGTGGCTGCTGAATGAGGTGGAAGCGGTTTGAAGTCCGTGCAGCAACGCGCCAGGAGCCTGTTCGACAGATGGCTCACAAGACGCATTCCGGCCGCTGCGCGGATGACCCTGTCACATCGGCAAATCTTCATTGTGCCCACGCGCGCCGGGCTGGCGCTGCTGCTACTGCTGCTGATCATGTTGATCGGCGCGATCAACTATCAGAACAGCCTGGTGTATGGGGTGACTTTTCTGTTGGGCAGTCTCTTCTGGGTGTCGTTACACCACACGTACCGCAACCTCGCAAGTCTGGAAGTACATGCCGCAGGCAGCAGCCCGGTGTTTGCCGGAGAAATGGCGCCCCTTGATCTGAATCTGCTCGCACCACGGCACGAGCACCAGGCCCTGGTGTTTTCCTGGCCGGATGCTCAATCACGTCAGATCGACATAGAGCGCAATGGCGAGTCGCGCATCACCCTGTACTACCCTAGCAGCAAGCGTGGGTGGTTGAAGCCCGGGCGATTGCGAATCGAGACCCGTTATCCGCTTGGCTGGTTTGTTGCCTGGAGCCTTGTGGACCTGGACTGGCAGGTGCTGGTCTATCCACGGGCTATCAGTTTGCCACTTCCGGCGCTGGCCCTTGGAGGGGAGGGGGAAACCGAACAGCTGTTGGCCGAAGGTACGGACGATTTTCAGGGGCTGCGCGACTATCAGCCCGGCGACTCGCGCCGGCGCCTGGACTGGCGGGCTTATTCCCGCGGCCAGGGCCTGCACAGCAAGGTTTTTGCCGAACCGGCGGGAACAACGCACTGGCTTGATCTGGCCCACACGCCCGGTGCCGATATGGAGCAGCGCTTGAGCCACCTCGCTGGTTGGGTCATGCAGTTGGAACAGGCAGGCCAGCCTTATGGTCTGCAAGTGGGTGAGACGCGCATCGATCCTGGTATAGGGGTGCAACACCGCGATCGCTGCCTGCGCACCCTGGCATTATTCGGGAGCGGGCAATGAAATCGACAACACACAAGACCCACACCCTTATACCGCGAAACAGCCTTGCCTGGCTTCTCACTGCGCAGATTGTCGTGCTGCTGCCGCATCTGCCGCGTTTGCCGTTGTGGGTTACCGTCATATGGGTTGGGTGCGCCCTCTGGCGCGTGCAGATCCAGCGGATGCGCTGGGCTTACCCCGGAATCATATTCAAGACCCTGGGGATTGTGGCTATTGGGGCCGGCGTCTGGCTTACCGAGCGAACACTAATCGGCCTGGATGCAGCGGTAATGCTGCTGCTTCTGCTGTTCATGTTCAAACTGCTGGAGATGCGCAACCCCCGTGACGCGATCGTGGTGATCTACCTGGGTTTCTTTATTGTCGCTACCGCGTTTCTGTTCGACCAGTCGATCTTGCTGGCGCTGTATCAGTTGTTCTCCCTGCTGGTTCTCGTTGCGGCGCTGGTAGGTCTGCAGCAGACGGCGGGGCGTAACGACCCATCCCGTGCGCTGCGCACCGGGTCGGTGCTGTTATTGCAGGCGGTGCCGCTGATGCTGGTGCTGTTCTTTCTCTTCCCGCGTATCGGGCCGCTCTGGTCTGTGGATACACCCGGCGGCCGTGCAACTACCGGGCTTGCAGAAAGTATGGCGCCGGGAGACATAGCCGATCTTGCCCGGTCAAGTGAGCTGGCTTTTCGTGTTCAGTTCGATGAAGAGATTCCCGCCCACGATACGCTCTACTGGCGTGCACTGACGCTATCGAGCTTCGATGGCCGCAGGTGGAGTCATCTGGATTTTGCCTCACGTGCAGAGCCCGGTAACTGGGAGCCGCTTGGCGAGCCCATGGGTTATCAGGTAACCACGCGGGCTACCCAGCAGCCCTGGGTGTTCAGCTTGCGCGGAGCCACTACCAAGGATAAAAGGCTGGTACTGACCCGGGACTTCATGCTTCGCTCCCGCCGGCCGCTCAGCGATACCACCAGCTATCGGGCCACCTCCTACCAACAGAGCCTGCTTGAGCCACAAGGGCTGACCGAAACGCAGCAGCGCCTGTACACGATACTCCCGGAGGAGGTAGACCCGCGTAGCAGGGCCTTTGCAGCCGAACTGCGCAACCAATACCCCGATGACGCCGAGCTGGTCCAGGCGCTCCTGCGCTATTTCAATTCGGAACCGTTTTTTTACACCCTGCGACCCGAAACGCTCGGAGTGAATACCAATGATGAGTTTCTCTTTGATTCCAGGCGCGGTTTCTGCGCCCATTTCGCTGGTGCCATGGCTTTCGTGCTGCGCGCTGCGGGAATTCCTGCGCGCATCGTCGCTGGGTATCAGGGTGGCGAGATCAACCCTGCGGGAAACTATGTATTGGTGCACCAGTTTGACGCCCATGCCTGGGTTGAGGCTTGGCTGCCCGGTCAAGGCTGGACGTCGGTCGACCCTACCTTTCAGGTGGCACCGCAGCGCATCGAGCGCGGCATCCAGCAGGCACTTCAGGGCGAGGGCAGCTTTCTCGAGGACTCGCCACTCTCAGCTGCCCGCTACCGGGATATCAACTGGGTCAACAGGATCCGGTTGCAATGGGACGAGATCAATTTTCAATGGCAGTTGCGCGTGCTGGGATTTCAATCCGACAGCCAGGCGGGATTCTTTCAGCGCTGGCTGGGAACCACTGATTGGCAACGTATCGGTGTGATTCTGTTGGCCTGTGCCGCTTTGGTCATGATCCCCCTGGCATTGTGGACGCTGCGCCCCGGGCGCATGCCGCAGGATCCAAGGCGTCGATCCTGGGCACGGCTGGATCGACGGCTACAGCGGCTGGATTTGCAGGCCAAACGGGGCGAGGGACCGCGTGACTGGCAAGCACGCTTGAGTAGTGCATTGCCCGGCAGCAAAGCGGAACTGGCGGCGTACTTCGATGAGTATGTGCGTCAGACCTATGCGAGCGAGAGCCGAGCTGATCGCACCATGCAGGGGCAGCTGCACAATCTCGAGCGCATGCTGACCAGGTCTTTGCCTCGCAGGTTGCCACCTGGTCGCATCGCATCCCTTGATACGGACGACTTGCCCGGACGTTCCACCCGCCTATAATGAGGCTTGCCGCCACCCTGGCGTTTTCAATCTTGCAGCGGAGCACCCATGCATCCTTTCAGCGCTATCAAACCGCCCCCCCTTGCAGTCGGACTCGGGCTTGCCGGATTGATCCCCTTCGTCAGCGCAGCCCTGGGACTATGGGTGACCCCCGAGGCATGGCGGGAGCGGGTGATGGAGGAACTGCTCAATTACGCTGCAGTGATTCTCGCTTTCATGGGGGCGATTCACTGGGGCCTGGCCATGCGCGCGGACGAGGCCAGCGATCAGGCCCCAGTGCAACTGGGCCTGTCGGTCATACCCCCACTGCTGGGTTGGGTAGCCTTGAGCCTACCCATCGATTTGGCTCTACCCGTGTTTTTTGTCGCCTTTGCCGGACTGTATTTTGCAGACATCTGGGCGGTCAACCACGGTCTGGCGCCGGTCTGGTACCCGGCATTACGCAAGCCACTGAGCTTCGTGGTAATCGCTTCACTGCTGATTGCCTGGCTGGCAACCTGGGTGAACAGATAGCCGGTCGATCAGGATTTCTTGACGAATTCGGACTTGAGCTTCATCGGTCCGATACCGTCAATCTTGCAATCAATATCGTGATCGCCGTCTACCAGGCGGATGTTCTTCACCTTGGTTCCGACCTTGACTACCAGCGAAGTACCCTTGACCTTGAGGTCCTTGATCACGGTGACCACATCGCCATCCTCGAGCGGGTTGCCATTGGCATCGCGGATGACCGCCGCGCCGCCAACTGATCCGGATTCGGCTTCGGCTGACCATTCATTGCCGCATTCTGGGCAGACCAGCATCGCTGCATCCTGGTAGGTATACTCGGACTGGCACTGGGGGCAGGGTGGTAAATCACTCATGGGGTACCTGGCTATTGACTGGTTGGGAGGCGGAATGATGACCAGTCAATCGGCCTCTGTCCAATCGAACTCCATTTGCCGTGCAGTGGCTATCGCCAGATCACGGCCCGCCAGGCGCTCGACTAGGTGCAGGCTCATGTCGATCCCGGCGGAAATGCCGGCGGAGCTGACGACTCTGCCCTCGTCCACCCATCGCTGGTCTGACAGTACCGTCACCTGCGGAAATTGCTCGCGCAGATCGTCGATGTCCTCCCAATGCGTCGTGGCGCGGCGGTTGTCGAGCAATCCCGCCTTGGCTACCAGAAAGGCACCAGTGCAAACCGAAGCTACCAGACACTGCGTAGCGGCTTCCCTGATCCAGCTGATGACGTGCGGCTTTTCCAGTTCATCGGTGACCACGCCGCCGGGAATAACAAGCAGATCCAGATGGGGAGCATCCTCCAGGGAGTGGTCAGTGTGCACCAGTAATCCGGCCCGCGCCCGAACCGATGTGGTTTCAGCAAGCAAGGTTACATTGAATAACGGCGGGTCCTGGGGATGGGAGCGTGCCCACACTCGTGCTGCAGTGGTAAGGACTTCGAAGGGGCCGGCGAAATCGAGCACTTCCACGTCCTCGAATACGAAAATACCCACCTGCACCGTTCGTACTTCGTCCATGAATGTCTCCACTATTTCCTGATGGCCAACAGGCAAATCCCCACTACACTGGCGACGGCGCCACCGATGAAATACCACATGGTGTTGTCGGTATACCGGCCGGTTACTGTCTCTACCAATTGCTCCCCCACCGATTGTGATGATTGCCAGCCAAAGAACAGCATGATCAAGCCTGCGACCAGTAGAGCGATACCCATTATCTGCTGTGTTTTCATTATTGGAGCCTTATCCCTGGTGTATTGTGCCCGGGCAGTATTGCACGACCTGAGAGTGGCAAGAAGCCAGTTGCAAAAAGCTACGTCATCAATACAGCGGTTACCAGCTTCGAGTGGACATTCGCACAGGCGAATGTGTAGTGGCCGAAGTCCTGCTGCGTTGGCGCTACCCTCCTGGTCAGCCACCGAAGTCGGTGAAGGCTAATACCCCGGCGCCGCCTACATAAAGCGAGAGCATGAGCACGCTCTCGATCCCTATAGAATTGCCAGCAGGACGATCTGCATGATGTTCTGCACTGACGCGACTGCATGTTCCAGATTGATCCGCGGGTAGCTTATATCCGCCAATCCGAGAAACGCTGTTTGCACTGCAATCCCGCCCAGGGCATTGCTGATGGCCAGGGAGGGCCTGCCATCGAGGGCAGCGGTTATCGACGTGGTGAGCCCCGGGAGCGAGGTGACCATGCCCAGGAACACGCTGCCTGCCATGGCCTCGCCAATACCTGTGCGGTCGGCGAAGCGATCAGCGAGCCCTGCCAGCCAGGTGCCGGTGAACAGGATCACCACGCCAGCGAGGGCAAACAACCCGATGTTCTGCCACAGGGAGAGCGTTCCCAAGTCCATTATCAACTCCTTTGCTCTGAGCGCTGAGAGTTTGGACCGCCCGGCGGCCTGGGGGTTTCACCCGCTATCGGTACGGTTGCTGATCTTCATTCACAGTGAAAGCGGTGAACCCTCACCTTATTCCGACGTCACACCTAGAAGACATCCGAGGCAAGGAGGACAGCATGAGCGAAGACCACAAGCATCCTGGCGAGAACAACCTGCCGCACAAACCCACCCCGGACCAGGAGGAGCCGCTGGAGAACCTGGAGGGGCCCGTCGACGGGGAGAATCTCAACCAGGTGGACCCTGCCAAGCTACGCGAGAACCTGGAGGAAGAGGACAAGGACGATTGATGAAGGTGTGTGGGTAGGAAGCCCGCTTTTCAGCGGGCTTTTTGCACCTGTTGAGCCTGACTCGTCTCTCGGCAAACTACTCGGGATGGAGCGTTCTGGTGGGTAAAACAGCCAAAGTCATGCTGATCGTGCTGGTGCTACTGCTGTTGGCTGCCGGTACCCTGGTGTATTTCGTGCCCGAATCCCAATGGGCGCGCAACTGGATCGAGGATCAGGCAAGCCAGCGACTGGAAGGCCGCGAAGTGAACATAGCGGATATCTCGGTCGAGTGGGGCTGGCCGCCGGTATTCACGATCGAGGGCATTCGCATTGCCAATACCGAATGGGCCGAACACGAGTATATGGTCAACATTGACACGCTTGAGTTTGCACCGGCGATGGGAGATCTGCTGGGCGGTAAAATTGGCATGCAGCGCCTGATTCTGGAGCAACCCCGCGTGCATCTGGCCCGGCGTGCGGACGGCACGACCAATTGGGGTGAATTGACCAGCGAAGATGACAACGAGCCACCCATGGTGCCCGATACGCTGGCGATCGAGGACGGGCGGCTGACCTATCAGGATGCGCAGTTGGACGCGTCAATCGAAGCCAGCGTTGCGACCCGAACAGCGGCAGACAGCGATCGGCGTCTGATGGTTAGCGGGGAGGGCCAGTGGCAAGGCAAACCGCTGCATTTCGATGCCTGGGGCGCGGCCCCGCTGGAGGCGCTTGACGAAGAGGACGCCTATCCACTCAGGCTCGAGGGCAATCTGGGCGAGCTGCAGGTGCGCTTCGATGGCCAGGCGCGTGATCCGCTGCAGCCGCAGGTCATGCAAGGCAGTTTCGAATTGTCAGCACCCGAGGAAACGGAGCTGGCAACCATGTTCGGCTATCCGGATCTGGCATTCCCGTCCTTCCAGCTGCAGGGCCGGCTGGAGCGTGACGGACCGCGCTGGATGCTCGAGGAGCTGCAGCTTGAATCTGCCGAAACCGATATCGACGGCGAGATGACCCTGGTCCTCGAAGACCCGCTGCGTCTGGATGCGCAGCTGCACGCAACCAGTCTGGACCTGAATCGCTGGAACGTCCTGGAACGATTAACCGCCGAGCAGCAACAACCTGAAAGTGAGAACAAACAACCACTTGCCGAGCGTCTCGCCGATCAATTCGAGATGTTGCGAGGCCGTGAAATCGAGTTGGCGTTGAAGGTGGACGAGCTGCTCTACGGCAACCATTCACTGCGCAATCTGACCCTCACTGCCAGCCTCGACGAGCGAGAACTGAATGTCTCTGAACTGCAGGCGCAACAGGGCGACGGACAATTTCAAGCCAGTGGATCGCTGCTGCTGGAAAAGGATGATGTGACCGGAGAGATCAATGCCCAGGTCGAGCAGTTTCATCTGGGCGATGCGCTGGAGCCAATCCGCTCGACCGACCTCGGTACGCTGGATGGCGACCTGCATATACGCTTTCGCGAGGGCGTGATGACATTGCACGAGACCGAGGTGGCCTATGACGCTCCGGCCCAGCAATTCAGTATCCAGTTGCAGGCGGACTCCAGGCAGTTGCCCGACGACCCGGTGCCGGGCCTGCAGGCAAAGGGCACCGGCTTTCGCAACGGCGAGCCCTTTCGATTCGATCTTGAGCTCGGTCCGCTGCTTGATCTGACCGAGGCCCAGAAACCCTATCCGGTGAAAGGTACGCTCGCCTCTCGGGATACCACGCTCTATGTAGACGGCACCCTCGTCAGGCCGCTGGAACTGGCGTCGGTGGATACGCAGTTCCGGCTCGAAGGACCCAATCCCGACCGGATCAACGAGATTACCCAGTTGAGCCTGCCATCATTGCCGCCTTATCACATCGAGGGACGGCTGCGCTGGGATGACCCCATACTGCGTCTGACCGACTTCAGTGGCGGTTTTGGCGAAAGCCAGCTCTCGGGAGACCTGCGGCTGCGTACCGGAGAACCGCCCAAGATCTGGGCGACACTGTACTCGGAAAGCCTGGATTATGATGATCTGCGTCCGCTATGGGGCAGCCCGCCCGGTACCGGCGAAGGAGAAGTGGCCTCGGCAGAACAGCGCCGTGAGGCGCGGCGGCAGGAAGAGTCCGGTCGCTTCTTTTCCGATGAGCCCTGGAGTCCGGAGGCGCTGCGCCGCATGGACGCAGAGGTCGACCTGACCGCTGCCCACGTGTATGCCAAAGGGCTGCCTTTGCAGGAACTCGAGATGGAAATGGACCTGCAGGATGGGCAGCTCAATCTGCGGCCTCTCAGATTTGGTCTGGGCGGCGGGACCGTGGACACTGATATCCGCATCGACGCCGGTGGAGCTGAGGTGACAGGCCAGCTTGATGCGTCCGCCACTGGTGTGAACCTCAAGCCGCTGCTGCGCGACGATTTTCCAGACGTTGCCCGGGATTCGGCTGGCATCATCGGCGGGAAGGCGGATATGAGTTTCACCGGGCTATCGATGGCTGATTTCATGGCTGGCGCGGATGGCCAGCTGGAACTGGCAATGTCAGGCGGGCATCTGGATATGCTGGCCCTGGAACTGCTGGGCCTGGACGCAGGGGAGGCCCTGGTGGCCGCCCTGGCCGAGGCCGATCAGGTGCCGATCCGTTGTGCCTACGTTCGGCTGCAGGCCGATGGAGGGATGGTGGACCTGTCGCAGTTGTTCATGGATACCGACGACAGCAACTTTACCGGTAAAGGATCTATTGACCTGAGCACCGAGCAGATCGATATGGAGCTCGAGGGCCACCCCAAGGATGTCAGCGTATTTACCGCCAACTCTCCGGTAATGCTGCGAGGCACGCTGGATTCTCCCAGTGTCGAGGTCACCAGTACCGAGCTGTTCGCCAGGGGGGTTGCCAGTGTTATCGGCCTGGCGGTGGCTCCGCCACTGGCAATTCTGCCCTGGGTGGACGCGGGTATGGGCGAAGGCGTCGGGCCGGGGTGCCGCCAGGTATTGAGTGAATATGAGTCAGCGCGGTGAAAGCGGAATTTCAATGTAGCAGCAGACTGCTCATTGCAGACAATTTTTCACAATTGACCAGTATCAATTTTTCCCGATCAGCCCACGCGTAGCCTTGGGACACGGGCAACCAGATTGCCCATCCCCGGGTTAATGGAGTTCTGATCATGAAAACCTTCCTTTCCCTGCTCATGCTGTGGTTTGTCGCAGCATTCGCAGTGCCGGCTCTCGCCGAGCATCCGCGCGGCAGCGCAGACGTAGCCTATGTTCCCGATGTGACCTTCACCCTGCGCACTGATATCGCAGATGGCAAGCTGGTCTATGTCAGCGAGGCAGGGCCCACCAAGGGCCAGGTCAACCCCGATCTGAAGGTCGCCGAAGGCGCAGTTGTACAGATCAACGTGGTCAACGGCGATGGCGCGCTGCATGACCTGGCCATTCCAGAGTTCGACGTCAACTCCGATCAGATTGGCGGCAAGGGCTCTGCTACCGCAGTTGTGTTCCGGGCCAACAAGAGTGGCGTATTCGAATACCTGTGTACCTTGCCGGGGCACAAGGCGGCCGGAATGTTCGGCAAGCTGATTGTGGGCGATCCACAGGAGCAGCCGGAGAATGAATTCCCCGATCTTTCGAAGAATCCGAGCCAGGTGGGCGAGCCGGTTGGCAAGCGCGGACCCAAGGAGGTCAATATCGATCTGGAAACCACCGAGGTACAGGGTCGCCTGAGTGATGGCAGCAGCTATAAATTCTGGACATTCAACAACACCGTCCCCGGCCCGATGATTCGCGTGCGGGTCGGCGATACCGTCAATGTCAACATGAAGAACTCGATCGACAGCGCCCACATCCATTCAGTGGACTTCCATGCGGCGACTGGCCCTGGCGGCGGCGCAGCAGTAACCCAGGCGGCTCCGGGTCAATCCAAGAGCTTCTCGTTCAAGGCACTCGCGCCGGGCCTGTATGTCTACCATTGCGCCACGCCTATGGTCGCCCAACACATCACCAACGGGATGTACGGCATGATTCTGGTTGAGCCCGAGGGTGGTCTGAAGCCGGTCGACTTTTTTGCTCAGGCCCATGGTTCCGCAGGTCTTCAGGAGTTCTCGCTGGAAAAGATGCTGGACGAGAATCCCGGG
>NZ_VTTI01000012.1:97535-139906 GCF_008641105.1 Halopseudomonas salina | reverse complement strand
TTCAGTTCAGATACATTTTTGTACATTCCATAGCCAATATGGCTTCTACTGTCGATGTATTTCATAGAGTGCTAACGTGTGAACTCATGGGCCGGTTTGTAGCCGCGAAGCGGCGGAGAAGCGGTCCCATGCAGTGATTGGTTATGCATTTTTACGCCACAGAAGGCTCTTGATGAAGATGGCCATATAGGTAGCGCTGAACAGCCAGGCCGCAAGCTTGAAAAACACGACAAAAGTGAACCATGCCGGCCTAGTGCCAAAATGCACTGATTCTGTAGTTCGAATGTTGGGTACTGATAAGGTCGTTGCTGCTTGAGCTAAATGGGCTCCCAAAAAGATTACGAGAAAAACGAAAATACAAAAATAGAGCCAGCCTTGCTTTCTGGAACGCATCAAGCTCTCAAAAACATCGCTTAGCATGGAGAGTCCGGACACGCGCGATGCTTTGACCGATTCTTCATTTCGTGCGCGCTTCTTCTTGCTCGGATGCCATTTCATAAATATGCATAACGTCCGGCACAGCGGCGAGCGTCAGCGAGTCCAGCCCCGAAGGGGCGATGCTGCTGCCGCTTGTTATGTTTCATTTCTGCCACCCTGATTGCGTTGCCTCACCTGTGGATGGATTTATTGTGTATGTGTTACCAAAGAAACGGCGACCGGTAATTATGCCATTGCTCTCTTTATTAAGCTCTACGAAGGAGTCTCTTTCAAAACCAGTAGCCGGCGCAGATACTCGCCAAATTATATTCATATTGTTATCAAAGCAGACGATATTTGAATTAGCCTCTTTGATTGGAATAGTCTTATCACCGGCTACATAAATTAGTGCCATCCGGTTTCCGCCATCGAGTTCAATAATTTCTTGATATTCCATGATGACCCTAGGAAACATAACAGTGATTAGACCGCATGCGGTGTTAATGCATAACGGATGGTTCGATATAACTCCGGGACTCCTTCGAGGGCACCGGAAGCCTTTTCCTAGCTATAACAACGTTTTAGCACCTACGCGATGCTTCCAGCTCGTATTCGCTTGACTTCGACATTCTATGAACCTATTACTACTGTATAAATACACAGCATTGGAGTCAGCATGGACAGCCCCTCTCCCAAGCCGCGCCTGCGCGATCAGTTTCGCGCGGTGATTCGTGTAAACCATTACAGCATTCGAACAGAGAAAAGCTACTGGTACTGGATCCGTTACTTCATTCGCTTTCATCAGATGCGTCACCCGCTTGAGCTTGGCCCGGCCGAGGTAAACGCCTTTCTCAGCTGGCTGGCAACTGATCGGCAAGTGGCTGCGGCGACCCAGAACCTTGCGCTGAACGCGATTGTATTTCTGTATGCGCGAGTGCTTGAGCATCCCCTTGGAGACATTGGTGAAACGGTGAGGGTCAAACGCCCTCCCCGCTTGCCTGTGGTGCTGACCCATGCAGAAGCGATGAGCATCATTGATCGGTTGGCCGAACCCTACAAACTGATGGCCTCGCTGATGTATGGCGCCGGCTTGCGCGTTGTGGAAACGTCGCGCTTGCGTATCAAGGATATCGATTTTGATCGGCAAATCATCACCGTGAGAGATGGTAAGGGTGGCAAAGATCGCACTACGTTACTCCCTACGGCGCTTATTCAAGCTTTACATCACCGCAATCAGCGCATTTTTTCCGACTGGAAAAGCCAGGACGGTTTTTTTGCCGTCCCGGTTTCCCTGCCTTTTGCGTTACGTCGGAAATATCCCTCAGCTTCGCGATCTCTTGAGTGGCAATGGCTTTTCCCATCCAACAATATCTGTCTGGATGAGGACGGAAACAGTGTTCGTCATCACGTGCATGTCAGCAGTATCCAGCGAGCGGTGAAGATCGCCGTCGGCGAAGCGGGTGTTGGCAAACCGGCTGGGTGCCACACCTTTCGACATACGTTCGCTACCGAGCTGCTGCGCCGCGGTAGCGACATTCGCACCGTACAGACCCTGCTTGGCCATGCGGACGTGCGCACTACGCAGATATACACCCATGTGCTCGGCCAGGGCTTTGCGGGTGTGCAGAGCCCTTTGGGCTGAACTGTGTTCAGGCACGCTACCGCCCTATCCTGTTCCCGGACAAGTGGAAGAAGCTCGTTATATTTGGTTTGAAAGGAGTGCAGGCTGTCCTTGCCTGGAGGCGGGATGGAGCTCGCATTCCGTTGCGTACCCTGAGAGTAATCCAGAGCAGCGGGAATTGTCCAAAGGGATTTTCGCTGGTTGTGAGTTGCGACCAAAAAGCAAAACCCCGGCGGGCGCCGGGGTGTTGGTTACTGCTCTGGGTGGCGTCAGCCGACCCAGACTCGGGCATTGCGGAACATGCGCATCCAGGCACCGTCTTCGCTCCACTCACTGGGGTGCCAGGAGTTTTGCGAGGCGCGGAATACGCGTTCCGGGTGGGGCATCATGATGGTGACTCGGCCGTCACGGGTGGTCAGGCCGGTGATACCGCGCGGCGAGCCGTTGGGGTTGGCCGGGTAGCGTTCGGTCATGCGGCCGCGGTTGTCCACGTAGCGCATTGCGACGCTATTGCTTGCTTCACAGGCGTCCACGGCTGCGCTATCAGCGAACTCGGCGTGGCCTTCACCGTGGGCGATGGCAATGGGCAGTTGCGAGCCGACCATGCCGCTGAGGAAGATCGAGGGCGATGGCTGGATTTCGACCATGGCGACCCGCGCTTCAAACTGCTCGGAGCGGTTACGCACAAAGTGTGGCCAATGCTCACTGCCGGGAATCAGTTCTCGCAGGTTGGAGAGCATCTGGCAGCCGTTGCACACACCCAGGGTGAAGGTATCGGGGCGGGCAAAGAAGGCGCTGAAATCCTCACGGGCCTGGGCATTGAACAGAATCGACTTGGCCCAGCCTTCGCCGGCTCCGAGCACGTCACCGTAGGAGAAGCCGCCACAGGCGACCAGCCCGCGGAAGTCTTCCAGATGCACCCGGCCGCTGAGTATGTCGCTCATGTGCACGTCAACGGCGGTGAACCCGGCGCGGGTAAAGGCGGCGGCCATTTCTACCTGACCGTTAACGCCCTGCTCGCGCAGTATGGCGATGCGCGGGCGCGCACTGCCACTGATGAATGGCGCAGCCACATCTTCGTTGATGTCGAAGCTGAGCATGGCTTGCAGCCCGGGGTTGGCGTCGTCGGCCAGCAGCTCGAACTCCTGATCCGCACAATCGGGGTTGTCGCGCATCCGTTGGATGTGCCAGCTGGTTTCGCTCCAGGCCCGCTGCCAGCTTGCCCGAGTGCCGGTGAGTACGTCTTCGCCGGCAAAGCTAAACCAGAAGTCCTGCGGCCCTTGCGGCTGGCCGATCACAGCGCTGCAGTCACCCAGGCCAGCGGCTGAAAGCTGGCTGAGAACGGCTTCGGTATCGCTCTGGCGTACCTGAATCACGGCGCCCAGTTCTTCATTGAACAAGGCAGCAGGCAACTCGCTCGCGGCGTCGGCCAGTACGTCGAGCTGGATTTTCAAGCCGCAGTGACCGGCAAAGGCCATCTCGGCCAAGGTGGTCAGCAGACCCCCGTCGGACCGGTCGTGATAAGCCAGCAGCAGCTCATCCTGATTCAGACCCTGAATCACAGCAAAGAAGGCTTTGAGGTCTTCGGCGTCGTCCAGGTCCGGTGCGGTCTGGCCGATGCTGTTGTATACCTGCGCCAGCGCAGAGCCGCCGAGGCGGTTCTGGCCACGGCCCAGGTCGATCAGGATCAGATCAGTATCGCCCTGGTCGAGATGCAATTGTGGTGTGAGCGTGGCGCGCACGTCCTGTACCGGTGCAAAGCCGGTGACCACCAGGGACATCGGCGAGGTCACGCTGCGGTCTTCGCCGGCATCATCCCAGCGGGTTTTCATGGACATGGAATCCTTGCCCACCGGCACGGTGATGCCGAGTGCCGGGCACAGTTCCATGCCGACGGCGCGCACGGTGTCATACAGGCGAGCGTCTTCCCCGGGGTGGCCGGCGGCAGCCATCCAGTTGGCGGACAGGCGAATATCGGAAATGCTGTCGATGCGTGAGGCGGCCAGGTTGGTAATGGCCTCGGCGACGGCCATGCGGCCGGATGCAGGCGCATCGAGCAATGCCAGCGGTGTACGCTCGCCCATGGCCATGGCTTCACCGGTGTGCACATCAAAACTGCTGGCAGTCACGGCGCAATCGGCGACCGGTACCTGCCAGGGTCCAACCATCTGATCACGGGCAACCAGACCGGTAATGCTACGATCACCAATGGTGATCAGAAAGCCCTTGCTCGCCACCGAGGGCAGACGCAACACGCGGTTCACTGCTTCTTCCAAGGGCAGTGCACTGGCGTCAAAGTCATCCGCGGGCTCGGCTTCACGCTCAACACTGCGGTGCATGCGTGGCGGCTTGCCGAGCAATACCGACAGGGGCATGTCGACCGGATTGTTCTCAAAATGGCTGTCGCTCAGAGTCAACAACTGCTCTTCTGTAGCTTCACCGACGACAGCGAAGGGGCAGCGCTCGCGCTCGCAGATAGCCTGGAAGCGATCGAAATCGCTGTTATCCACGGCCATGACATAACGTTCCTGAGATTCGTTGGACCAGATTGCCAATGGGCTCATGCCCGGCTCATCGTTGGGGACGTTGCGCAGTTCGAAACGACCTCCGCGACCACCATCATTCACCAGTTCCGGGAAGGCGTTGGACAGGCCACCGGCACCCACATCGTGGATGAAGGCGATCGGGTTCTTGTCGCCCAGCTGCCAGCAGCGATCGATCACTTCCTGACAGCGGCGTTCCATTTCCGGGTTTTCGCGCTGTACCGAAGCAAAATCAAGATCTTCAGCGCTGCTGCCGGTATCCATAGAGGAGGCAGCACCGCCACCGAGACCGATCAGCATCGCCGGTCCGCCGAGAACGATCAGCCTGGCACCAACAGTGATTTCGGCCTTTTCCACGTGGTTGGCACGGATGTTACCCATGCCACCGGCGATCATGATTGGCTTGTGATAGCCACGGATCTCAGGGCCGCGCGGGGAGTTGACGGTCTGCTCCCAGGTACGGAAGTAACCGGTCAGGTTTGGCCGGCCGAATTCGTTGTTGAAGGCAGCGGCGCCCAGCGGACCATCGATCATGATCTGCAGCGGCGTGACAATACGCTCGGGCTTGCCGTTATCTTCTTCCCAGGGCTGAACGAAGCCTGGGATGCGCAGGTTGGAGACGGTAAAACCGGCCAGACCCGCCTTGGGCTTACCGCCGCGACCGGTGGCGCCCTCGTCACGAATCTCGCCGCCGGAGCCGGTGGCAGCACCGGGGAAAGGTGCAATCGCTGTGGGGTGGTTGTGCGTCTCGACCTTCATCAGGATGTGCACAGGCTCTTCATGGGCGCGGTATTCGCCGCTGCCGGCAACCGGGAAGAAACGCCCGGCGACAAAGCCTTCAATGACTGCGGCGTTGTCCTTGTAGGCAGACAGCACGCCTTCGCTGTGCAGTTGGTAGGTGTTCTTGATCATGCCGAACAGGCTCTTGTCCTGCGCTTCACCGTCAATGTCCCAGGTGGCATTGAAGATCTTGTGGCGGCAATGCTCGGAGTTCGCTTGCGCGAACATCATCAGTTCGACGTCACTGGGATTACGCTCCAGCTCCTTGAAGCTGTCGACCAGGTAGTCGATCTCGTCATCCGCCAGCGCCAGACCGAGGCTGATATTCGCCTGCTCCAGTGCCTTGCGGCCACCGCCGAGAATGTCGACGCGCTGGAAGGGTTGCGGCTCAGCATGGCGGAACAGGTCGGCTGCGGCCTCGACGTTGTCCAGTACACGCTCGGTCATGCGGTCGTGCAGCAGTGCTGCGACCTGCTTGTGATCGGCGGCGCTCAGCTCCCCATCCGCGCTGGTCACGTGATAGGCGATACCTCGCTCCAGACGGACAACAGACTCCAGGCCGCAGTTATGTGCGATGTCGGTCGCCTTGCTGGACCAGGGAGAAATGGTGCCAAACCGCGGCACGACCAGAAACTGGCTGCCCCGCGGCTCTTCGGCAGGAACCGAGGGGCCGTAACGCAGAATACGCTCGAGCACTTCCAGCTGCGCCTCATCGAGTGCTTCGCGCAGCTCGGCAAAGTGCATGAACTCGGCGTAAACGGCGCTCACGCCGGGAACACGCTCCTGCAATCGGGCCAGGAGCTTGTCACGACGGAATGGGGAAAGGGCTGGGGCGCCACGCAGTGTATGCATGCTGGTTACGGCCTCGGAGAAGTGTAAAAAAGAAGGCACATAGGATACCCCAAGCTGGCGTTGGGGGCCATGGCAGGCTGATGACACATAGTCGAACAGCTGGCAGCTATGTCCGCCCTGCGCTTTTGCATATACTCACTCCCATGCCAGCAAAACTGACTCGATTAGCTCTGCTGCCGTTTTCGACCATAGTGCTTTTTACTGCATTGTTGTCGGGCTGCGAGCAACCCACTACCCACCTGGAGCAAATGCGCGACCAGGGTGTAGTTCGCATGGCTACCCGCAACACACCCACCACTTTTTACCAGGACCGCCACGGTAATACCGGGTTGGAATACGAGCTGAGCAAGCGCTTTGCCGACAGTCTTCAGCTGGACCTGGAAGTGGAAACCATCGACACCCTGGATGAGCTGTTCGAGCAGATGTCGGAGCCCACCGGTCCTCATATCGGCGCGGCCGGCATTACCGTCAACCCGCAACGTTCTGACCAGGTGCGCTTCTCCACACCTTACATGGATGTCACCCCCCAGGTGGTCTATCGCCATGGCGAGTCGCAGCCGCGTACGCTCGAAGATCTTTACGGCAAGCGCATCATGGTGCTCAAGGGCAGCACCCTGGCGGACCAACTACGTGATTTGCAGACCGAGCATCCAGACCTGGTATTTGAAGAGTCCGACCGGGTCGAGGTGGTTGACCTGCTGCGCCTGGTCAATGACAACGAGATAGACCATGCGGTGGTGTATTCCAACGAGCTGGTGGTAAACCAGGCGTTCTATCCGGCAGTGCGGGTGGGTTTTGATTTGTCCGAACCCCAACCTATGGCCTGGGCCTTACCCCCCGGCGAGGATGACAGCCTGCAACAGGCAGTGGATGTGTTCTTTGCCGGCATACGCGCCGATGGCACGCTGGATCAATTGGTTGAACGGTTCTACGGCCATGCCGACGTGCTCGACTACGTGGGAGCCCGCTGGTTCGCCCAGCACACGCTGCAACGCTTGCCACGCTATGAGACTCTGTTCCGTCAAGCCGGTGATCAGTACGGACTGGACTGGCGCCTGTTGGCAGCAATGGGCTACCAGGAGTCCTTATGGGATCCGGATGCCGTGTCGTTCACCGGCGTGCGTGGGATCATGATGTTGACGCTGCCCACCGCCAAATTCGTCGGCGTGACCAACCGTATCGATCCAAAGCAGAGTATTTTTGGCGGCGCCCGGTATCTGATCTGGGTGCGCGACCAGTTACCCGAAGACATCCCCGAGCCTGATCGCACCTGGTTTGCTATGGCCGCCTATAACGTGGGCATAGGTCACCTGGATGACGCACGCAACCTGACCCGCAGCAACGGCCGCGACCCCAATCGCTGGGTCGACGTAAAGGACCACCTGCCGTTGCTATCGAAAAAGGAGTGGTACACCAAGACCCGCTACGGCTATGCCCGCGGCGCCGAGCCGGTGCACTACGTGCAGAACATCCGCCGCTACCACGAGATCCTGCAATGGGTGACCCAGCCACAGGCCGAAATGGCCCAGGCGGATGCCGAGCAATATCATGCGCCGGGAATCCTGGACCAACTCCCGCAAAACTTTTAAGTCTTGCGGGAGTTAGTCCAGCTGCAAGCTTCAAGCGGCAAGCTGCAAGAAAACCCTAGACCAAACCTCTACCCCTGGATCTGAGTGGGCAGGGACAGCTTGCCGCTTGCCGCTTGCCGCTGTGTTTGGGCTTGGGGCTTCACCTCCGCCCTTTAAAAAACGCCCTGAGCACTTCCCCGCACTCCTCCGCCAAAACCCCGCCTTCCACTTCAATTCGGTGGTTCATCCAGGGCTGGTCGAAGATCTGCGCGCGGCTGATCACGGCGCCGGCGCGGGGTTCGCTGGCGCCGAACACCAGCCTCGAGACGCGGCTGTGAATCAGCAGGCCCGCGCACATGGTGCAGGGTTCGAGGGTGACGTACAGGGTGGTGTCCGGCAGGCGGTAGTTGCTTTGGGCCAGGGCGGCCTGGCGCAGGGCAACCATCTCGGCATGGGCACTGGGGTCGTTACTGCTGATCGGTTGATTGAAGCCCTTGCCGATCACCCGGCCCTGGTGCACCAGTACCGCGCCCACCGGCACCTCGCCTAGCTCCGCGGCAAGATGCGCCTCGGCCAGGGCCAGGCGCATAAAGTCGATGTCGGCGGGCTTCATCGGCGGTCGCGCTCAGATCAACTTGCGGGTTCTGAGCAGCTCTATCACCTCGGCAACGCAGGTCTCCAGATTCTGCTTGCTGGTGTCCAACACCAGATCCGCATCAGCCGGAGCTTCGTACGGATAGGAAACGCCCGGTATGGTGCCTTCGGCATTAGCTGCATACAGACCGGAAGGATCACGTTCCTGGCAGACGTCCATGGGTGTATCCAGATACACCATCAAGCAGCGCTCACCCAGAATGTAACGGGCCTGAGCGCGGCTTTCCGCGGTCGGAGCCACGAAGGCTCCCAGCGCGATCAGTCCGGCTTCGTTCATCTGCCGGGCAATACGTGCGCCCTTGTGCAGATTCTCGGCGCGGCCAGCGGCATCCTGTGTCAGCCCCTTGCTCAGATCCTGACGCAACTCCTTGCCATCGAGCACGTAGCAGGCACGGCCGCTGTCGAACAGTTTGCGTTCAACCGCATAGGCCAGGGTGCTCTTGCCGGCACCGGAAAGACCGGTAAACAGCAGAGTAACCGGCTCCTGGCCGAAACGCTGCGCGCGTTCGCTGGCAGTCACATGGGCGAACCCGCCATGGCGGCTACCGGTGGTGTTCTGACCCAACAGGCCCTTGGCGACAATCATGCCGGCGCCAACGGTGCCATTGGTCATGCGGTCGATGACGATAAACGAGCCGCTGGTGCGGTTGGCCCGGTAGTCGTCATAGGCAATCGGACGCTCAAGGGATAACTCGACGCGGCCGATCTCGTTCAGACCCAGTTCGGGCGCATCCTGTTTTTCCAGCGTATTGACGTCGATGCGGTGTACGATCCGGGTAAAGGAGCCCGGGCTGTTGCTGGTTGCTCGCTTGATATCGTACTTGCGGCCCGGCTGCATCGGCTGGTCGGCCATCCACACCAGATTGGCTTCAAACAGATCGCCGATCAGGGGGCGGTTGTCGATATGCGCGAGCACGTCGCCACGGGAGATGTCGATTTCGTCTTCCAGGGTCAGCGTCACTGCCTGACCAGGACCGGCGCTTTCCAGCTCTCCGTCGAAGGTGACAATGGATTTGACCCGACTGCTCTTGCCCGATGGCAATACGACCAACTCATCACCCTTGTGCACGACACCGGATGCCAGGGTGCCGGCAAAGCCGCGGAAGTTAAGGTTCGGCCGGGTAACCAGCTGGACCGGGAAACGCAGATCCTTGAGGTTGCGATCGGCGGCGACTTCAACGGTCTCGAGGATCTCCATCAGGGTCTGGCCGGTATACCAGGGGCTGCGCTCGCTACGGTTGACGACGTTGTCGCCCTTGAGTGCAGACATCGGCACGAAATGTACGCTATTGCCGTCGAGCATTTCCAAGCCCTTGGCAAACTCGCGGTAGTCGTCACAGATCTGATTGAAGACGCCTTCATCGAAGTCCTTCAGATCCATCTTGTTTACTGCAACAACGATATGCTTGATACCCAGCAAGGAGGCGATAAAGCTGTGGCGCTTGGTCTGGGTCTGCACGCCGTAACGGGCGTCGATCAGGATGATCGCCAGATCACAGGTCGAGGCACCGGTGGCCATGTTGCGGGTGTACTGCTCATGGCCGGGGGTATCGGCGATGATGAACTTGCGCTTGGCGGTCGAGAAATAGCGGTAGGCAACGTCAATGGTGATGCCCTGCTCGCGCTCGGCCTGCAGACCATCGACCAGCAGCGCCAGATCGACCTCTTCACCGGTGGTGCCAGACTTCTTGGAGTCGCGGGTAATGGCTTCCATATGATCTTCGTAGATCATCTTGGAATCATGCAGCAAACGCCCGATCAGCGTGCTCTTGCCGTCGTCGACGTTACCGCAGGTAAGAAAACGCAGCAGTTCCTTGCGTTCGTGCTGGCCGAGGTACGCCAGGATATCTTCGCTGATCAGTTCTGATTGGTGACTCATGTTCCAAGCTCCAAGCTGCAAGCGACAAGCGGCAAGCTGTCCGTGCAATTATTCAGTAATTCTATTAATCAAGCCTGTCAGCATTCGCGACAGCTCGCGTGTTTCATGGATCCAATGCGCGGCAAACGCCTGCTCCACGTAATCAATCTCTTGTCCTACCATCAGCTGCGTGCGCACTTCTGCGCAAGACCCTTTGGCAACGCTGAGAAAGTAACGCTTCTCTGCATTGCCAGCTCTCTCCATTCCCTCGGCGATATTGCTTGGAACGGATAGAGCAGACCGCGTCAGTTGATTCCGGAAGCCATAATCCGGGCAGTCTGCCAGCGCTCGATACATGGCAACCGAAAGCGCTTTGCTGCGATGCCAGACCTCAAGCTTTTCAAAATCCATCAGCAACCTCCATGTTGCCGTTATAAATCGTAAATACGGCGACTGCTCCAATCTGCTTGTCGCTTGCAGCTTGAGGCTTGCCGCTTTTTTAGCTACCGCTAGAAATAGCCCTGCCTCTTCTTCTCTTCCATCGATCCGGCTTGATCATGATCGATCATGCGGCCCTGGCGTTCGGATGTACGGGTCAGGAGCATTTCCTGGATGATTTCCGGGAGCGTGGCGGCGGTGGATTCGACGGCGCCGGTGAGGGGGTAACAGCCCAGGGTACGGAAACGAACCATTTTCATTTCCGGCTTCTGACCTTCTTCCATGGGCATGCGCTCGTCATCGACCATGATCAATGAGCCGTTGTGCTCGACTACCGGACGTTCGGCGGCAAAGTACAGAGGCACAATCGGGATGCTTTCCAGGTAGATGTATTGCCAGATGTCGAGTTCGGTCCAGTTGGACAGGGGGAATACGCGAATGCTTTCGCCCTTGTGTACTTTGCCGTTATAGACGTTCCACAGCTCGGGACGCTGGTTCTTGGGATCCCAGCGGTGATGCTTGTCGCGGAATGAGTAGACGCGCTCCTTGGCGCGGGACTTTTCCTCGTCACGGCGGGCACCACCGAAGGCCGCGTCAAAACCGTACTTGTCCAGGGCCTGCTTCAGCGCCTGGGTCTTCATCACGTCGGTATGCACGGCGCTGCCATGGGTGAAGGGGCCTACGCCCTGGGCCAGGCCTTCAGCGTTCTGATGCACCAGCAGGTCGAGATCCATTTCTTCGACCATGCGCTCGCGGAACTTGTACATTTCGCGGAACTTCCAGCCGGTATCCACGTGCAGGACCGGGAACGGCAGGCGACCAGGATAGAAGGCCTTGCGCGCCAGGTGGAGCATTACAGCGGAGTCCTTGCCGATCGAGTAGAGCATCACCGGATTCTGAAACTCCGCAGCCACTTCACGAATGATGTGGATGCTTTCCGCTTCCAGTTGCTTGAGATGAGTCAGTTTTTCCAGCATGGCGTACTCGCGATATCAAGGGGACGAGGCGCATCCCGTATTCAGTTGACGGCATTGTATCAAACGCCAAGCAATCTAATAAGGCGTGTTTTAATACCTTTAAAGCATATCAATATAGCTCGGGTCGCCTGCCGGTTACCGCTCAAACCGGGTTGTCGATATCGATAAATTCGTGGTGCAGGCCAAAGCGCTCGGCCAGATGCTCGCCCAGAGCCTTGACGCCATACCGCTCTGTCGCATGGTGTCCGGCAGCAAAAAAGTGGATGCCATTCTCCCGCGCTGCGTGAACCGTGGGCTCGGACACTTCCCCGGTCACATAAGCGTCGGCGCCTAGGGCGATAGCCCGTTCGATATAGCCCTGGGCTGCACCAGTACACCAGGCAATACGTTTGATGGGGCGGTCATTACCGGCGATATGCAAAGGCTCGCGCTGCAGCACGTCGGCCATATGACGTGCCAGCGCGCCACCCTCCATTGCTTCGGGCAATTCGCCGTAAAGCCCTACCGAACGGGGGTTGTCCGGTTCAAGCCCGCCAAGCACCTTCCAGCCCAGCAGTTTTGCCAGTTGCACGTTGTTGCCCAGTTCGCCATGCACATCCAGCGGCAGATGGTAGGCGAGCAGATTGACGTCTGCGCCAAGCAGCGCCTTGAGGCGACGATACTTGATACCGGTCACTGCCGCAGGCTCACCTTTCCAGAAGTACCCATGGTGCACTAGCAGCATCTGCGCGCCGGTGGCCACGGCAGCATCTACCAATGCCTGACTGGCGGTTACGCCAGTCACCAGCCGCTGTACCTGGCCTGCTCCTTCCACCTGTAGCCCATTGGGGCAGTAATCCTGGAACGCATCTGATTCCAGCAGGTTGTTGCAGTAATCGACCAGCGTTGACCTTTCCACCATGGGGGAGCCTCCTGTGTATAGAACCTGCGCGTATTGTCTGCGCTGTGAACCTGTTTGGCCAGTTCTGCACCTACCCGGCCACTCCCCGGCGCAATACCTGCATTTATGGGTTTGATCCCCTTATACTATGCAGCACTAACGGCCATTGGCTGCGGGCGGGATCGGGACTGTTTGATGAATGAATTGATGCGCGACTGGGGCTGGCCAGTGACCTGCGGCGTGCTGCTGGCACTCGTCTTGCTGCAGTATTACCCACAACCTCTGGGCATGCCGGCGAGTGATCCGGTTATCGAGATAGCCCCACCCGATAAGGATGAGAAGTCTGGGCAAGGGTCTTACCGTATAGCTGTGCAGCGTGCAGCGCCAGCAGTAGCCAATGTATACACAACCAAGCGCGTAGCCAATCAGATTGGGCAGCCTTTACTCCCCAACCCTGCCACCGGTGATTACTCAGACGCCTTACCCGCACCCACAAGACGCGACTCGAGTCTGGGCTCTGCGGTAATTCTCAGCCCAGATGGCTACCTGCTTACCAACAATCATGTGATTGCCGGTGCGGAGCAGATCCTGGTTGGCCTGCGCGATGGGCGCGAAGCCATTGCGACCCTGGTGGGGACCGATCCCGAAACTGATCTGGCGGTTCTCAAGATCAAACTCGGCGATCTGCCATCCATCTCGATCAGCGGCGCCGGTGAACAGCAGGTGGGCGACGTGGTGCTGGCCATCGGCAATCCGTTTGGTCTTGGTCAGACGGTGACCATGGGGATCGTCAGCGCCACGGGTCGCAACCAGCTGGGACTCAACACCTACGAAGACTTCATCCAGACGGATGCGGCGATCAACCAGGGCAACTCGGGCGGCGCACTGATCGATACCGCCGGCAATCTGGTGGGAATCAATACGGCGATTTTCTCCCAATCGGGCGGATCTCAGGGCATCGGTTTTGCGATTCCGGTGAAGCTGGCAGCAGAGGTGATGCAGGAAATCATCAAGAACGGCCGGGTGGTGCGTGGCTGGCTGGGGGTGGAAGTGCAACCCCTCACCGCTGAACTGGCCGAAGCGCTCAACGTGGACGCAGGCACGGGCCTGGTCATTTCCGGACTGTACCGTGACGGACCTGCGTCCCTGGCGGGCCTGATGCCGGGTGACGTGATATTGCGGATTGAAAACGAACCTGCGATTACCGGTCGACAGGCAATGAACCAGGTGGCCAGAGCCGACCCCGGTGAAACTGTAACCCTTGAAGTGCTGCGTGAGGGCAAGGCAATAAGCTTCGAGGCGGCAGTGGGCGTGCGGCCCAACTTCCGCCCCTGAGCGCTAGAATCTTAGAGCAGGTCGCGCAGAACGGCGATGAGCTTGCTGTTCTGCTCCTCGGTCCCCACGGTGATGCGCAGAAACTGATCGATACGCGGCTTCGCAAAGTGGCGCACGATCACACGCTGATCCCTGAGGCCTTTCGCCAGCGCAGCTGCATCATGGTCAGGATGGCGAACGAATACGAAGTTTGCCGCCGAAGGTAGTACCTCAAACCCCATGTCTTGAAGTGTCTCAGCAAGATGCTCCCGACTCTGGATGACCTTTTGCCGAGTATCTTCAAAGTACGCCGTATCAACAAATGCCGCCTCGGCTCCAGCGAGCGCCAGTCGGTCCAGCGGGTAGGAATTGAAGCTGTTCTTGATTCGCTCCAGCGCCTCAATGAGATCAGCATGACCCACGGCAAGCCCAACCCGCAGCCCCGCCAGGGAGCGTGACTTGGACAGACTCTGGGTTACCAGCAGGTTGGGATACTGATCGATCAGGCTGATAGCGGTCTGGCCGCCAAAATCCACGTAGGCTTCATCCACTACCACGACCGAATCTGCATTGGCTTTGAGCAGCTGTTCGATTGCACTCAACCCCAGTGCAATACCCGTAGGCGCGTTGGGATTGGGGAAGATAATGCCGCCATTGGGCTGCAGGTAATCGTCTACATTGATCCGAAAGTCGTCGGTCAGGGGTATGGTCTGTGCCTGTATTCCGTAGAGACCGCAGTAGACCGGATAAAAGCTGTAGCTGATATCAGGGAACAACAAGGGCTTGCCATGCTGGAACAGCCCATGAAACACATGGGCCAACACCTCGTCTGAACCATTGCCGACAAATACCTGGTTGCTCTGTACGCCATAGTAATCGGCGATAGCGCCCTTCAAACCCTCGGCGTCAGGCGCCGGGTAAAGCCGCAGGCTGTCATCAGGCACTGCGCGAATGGCTTCAATCGCCCTGGGCGAGGGCCCGTAGGGGTTTTCATTGGTGTTCAGCTTGACCAGATTGTCCAGCTTGGGCTGCTCGCCGGGCACATAGGGCACCAGGCTGGCAACGAACGGGCTCCAGAATCGGCTCACAGATCAATCCTCAATAAAATAGCCTCAAGCTGCAAGCTGCAAGCTTCAAGCGGCAAGCCGTCCGTGCATACTGCAGCGACGAGCGTCGGAACGGTTATTGGTGCTTGTAGCTTGCTGCTTTTGGCTTTTGGCTTGTAGCTTGTAGCTTGCAGCTTGCAGCTTGCAGCTAGGGCTTTATACGGTATTCCGCACTGCGCGCGTGCGCTGTCAGGCTTTCACCGCGGGCCAGTACCGATGCTGTTTTGCCCAGCTCGGAAGCACCCTCGGGTGAGCAGAAGATCACCGAGGAGCGCTTCTGGAAGTCATAGACACCCAGAGGTGAGGAGAAGCGCGCCGTGCCTGAGGTAGGCAATACGTGGTTCGGGCCGGCGCAATAATCGCCTACTGCCTCGGGGGTGTAGCGGCCCATGAAGATGGCGCCTGCGTGGCGAATCTGCGACAACAGGCTTTCCGGGTCGGCTACCGATAATTCCAGGTGCTCTGGAGCGATGCGGTTGGACACCTCGCAGGCGTGTTCCAGATTGTCTACCTTGATCAGCGCACCGCGATTCTCCAGGGAAACACGGGCGATATCGGCCCGCTCAAGACCGTCAAGCAGACGATTGAGACTGGCTTCAACGGCGTCGAGAAAATCCGCATCCGGCGATAGCAGGATCGACTGCGCATCCTCATCGTGTTCGGCCTGGGAGAACAGATCCATCGCAATCCAGTCCGGGTCAGTCTGACCGTCACACACCACCAGAATCTCGGAAGGGCCGGCAATCATGTCGATTCCCACCTGGCCGAACACCGAGCGTTTGGCTGTGGCTACATAGATATTGCCTGGGCCGACGATCTTGTCCACCCGCGGAACGGTCTCGGTGCCGTAGGCCATTGCCGCCACCGCCTGAGCACCACCCAGGGTAAACACGCGGTCTACGCCCGCCAGGCAAGCAGCGGCAAGCACCAGCTCGTTGATCTCGCCACGGGGCGTGGGCACGACCATGACCACTTCCCGTACACCGGCTACCTTGGCGGGAATCGCGTTCATCAACACTGACGAAGGGTAAGACGCTTTACCACCCGGCACATAGAGGCCGGCGCGGTCCAGCGGTGTAATCTGCTGGCCAAGAATGGTGCCGTCCGGCTCGGTGTAGCGCCAGGAAGGCTGTACCTGATGCTCGTGATACACACGAATTCGCTCGGCGGCAAACTCGAGAGCCGTTCGCTGTTCTGGAGTAATACGCTCCAGCGCCAGCTCCAGCCGAGCACGGTCGAGGGTCAGGTCTGCCATGGAGCTGACATCCAACCCATCAAAACGGGCGGTATATTCGATCAGCGCAGCATCACCCCGTGCGCGCACGGCAGCAATGATCTCTTCAACACGCTGGTTGACGCCTTTATCCGATACCCCTTCCCAGGCCAGCAACGTGTCGAGATGCTGGCTGAAGTCAGACTGACTGGCGTCCAGACGGGCAATTTTCAGCGGTGCATTCATCACATTCACCTTTTCAGAATAAGTGGGTTCGTAAGGGGCTTTCAGGCGGAGCGCTGCTCTACCGCAGCAGCCAGCAATTCAATCAGTGCCTTGATCCGGGCGTGCTTCATTTTCATTGCGGCCTTGTTGACCACCAGCCTGGAGCTGATGGTGGCAATCAGTTCCTGCGCCTCGAGGCCGTTGGCCCGCAGGGTGTTGCCGGTGTCGACCACGTCGATGATCTTGTCTGCCAGACCAACCAGAGGTGCGAGCTCCATGGAGCCGTACAGTTTGATGACCTCGACCTGACGGCCTTGTTCGGCGTAGTAGCGACGCGCCACGTTGACGAACTTGGTGGCCACCCGCAGACGCCCCTTGGGCTCTGGGGTATTCACCGGCCCGGCAGTCATCAGTCGGCAATTGGCAATTTTCAGGTCCAGTGGCTCATAGAGCCCCTGACTGCCATATTCCATCAGCACATCCTTGCCAGCCACGCCCATGTCCGCTGCACCCAGCTCCACATAGGTCGGCACATCGGTGGCGCGGATGATCAGCAAACGCACATCAGGATCAGTGGTTTCGAAAATCAGTTTGCGACTTTTGTCCAGATCCTCGAGCGGCTCGATGCCAGCCAGCTTCAGCAGCGGCAGCGTATCGTCAAGAATGCGACCCTTGGACAGGGCGATAGTCAGACTCTGGGTCATGCGTGATCCCTTGTTTGGCTCAGGAGACGCGGCGGATTATACCGCCAAGCATCTGCAACTTTTCCTCGATACATTCGTAACCGCGGTCGATGTGATAAATCCGGTCGACCAGGGTTTCGCCCTCGGCAACCAGACCAGCGATAACCAGACTGGCCGATGCGCGCAGGTCGGTGGCCATGACAGGCGCACCCTTGAGCTTTTCTACACCGGTAACGATTGCAGTATTGCCCTCGATGGTGATGTGAGCTCCCATACGGTTCATTTCCTGCACGTGCATAAAGCGGTTTTCGAACACCGTTTCTATGACTGTCGAAGTGCCTTCAGCCACCGCATTCATGGCAATGAACTGAGCCTGCATGTCCGTCGGAAATGCCGGATAGGGGGCAGTACGCAGATTGACTGCCTTTGGCCGGTTACCTTTCATGTCCAGAGATATCCAGTTCTTGCCGGTATCAATCTGGGCGCCGGCCTCAACCAGCTTGAGCAAAACCGCTTCGAGAATGGTCGGGTCGGTATCCTTGAGCTTGATGCGCCCGCCTGTTGCCGCCGCAGCGACCAGATAGGTACCGGTCTCGATGCGGTCAGGCATCACCGAGTATCGCGCACCGTGCAGGCTTTTCACTCCGTCGATGGTGATGGTGTCGGTGCCGTGACCGGAAATTTTCGCGCCCATGGCGATCAGGCATTCGGCCAGATCCACCACTTCGGGTTCACGGGCGGCGTTTTCCAGTATGGTGCGGCCGTTGGCCAGGGTGGCGGCCATCAGAATGTTTTCAGTACCGGTTACCGAGACCACATCAAAGAAAAAATGTGCGCCGCGCAAGCCGCCTTCGGGCGCGCGGGCCTTGATATAGCCCTCTTCCACGGTAATTTCGGCGCCCATGGCCTCAAGACCGCGAATGTGCAGGTCAACCGGGCGTGAACCGATGGCACAACCACCGGGCAAGGCCACCTCGGCATAGCCGAAGTGCGCCACCATTGGACCCAGCACCAGGATGGACGCACGCATGGTCTTGACCAGTTCGTAGGGCGCAACCAGCGTGGTGATGCGTGTTGGGTCAACCGCCACATTCATCCGCTCGTCCAACACCGGCTCAACACCCATGCGGCCAAAGAGCTCGATCATGGTGGTGATGTCATGCAGGTGCGGCAAATTACAGACTGTCACCGGTCCGTCCGCGAGCAGGGTGGCTGCCAGAATGGGCAGCGCGGAGTTTTTTGCCCCGGAAATGCGGATTTCTCCATCCAGGCGGTTGCCGCCGGTGATGAGCAGTTTGTCCATGTGCAATATGTTCTCTTGTCAGGCGCAGGACGCCAGGTAAGTGTGGCTTTGACGTGTTACCGCTTCAGGCGCGCTGATTCCAGGCGTCACGGGTAAAGAATTTCATGGTGACGGCATGAATGCTGCCATCCGCTATCTGGTCACCCAGTAGCGCGTAGATCTGCTGTTGACGCTTGACCGGACTCATTGCCGCCAGGGTATCGCTGATCACATTCAGCTGAAAATTGCAGCCCTCGCCTTCCACCAGCACTTCAGTGTCGGGCAATTGCGGCTCTATCAATTGTTTAACCTGTTCGGACTGCATGTATTTCCCATCCGTTAAAAAATAATTTTCAGACTGTCAGTGTGCCCAGCCAGTCTTCCAGCTCGCAGACCCGGGCAATACTCCGTAGTCCGTCGGGCACACTCTGTAAACGCAGGCTGCCTTCACGCCCTTCCAGGGCCCGCGCAGCAACCAGTATGAGTGACAGTCCGACGCTGTTGGTCAAGGTGACGCCGGCAAAATCAAGTGTAATATCGCTGGACTGTGCCTTGACTGCCTCCTCGATATCGGAGCGCAGACTCACCGCAGTGGTAAAGTCCAACACACCCTCGAGCCGAATCAGGCCGTTGTTGTCACTGACAATACTGGCGCTCAATTCTCTACCTCTTTTTCTACTGTCTTGGCGGACTGGGCAACCACGGTCCCCCAATTGTCGATAACGGCATCCAGATCGCCACGGTGGGACTGCATTGCCTGGGCGAACTGATCACGGAACAGCAAGCCCATGTTGATACCTTCCACTATGACGTTGCGCACCTTCCACTGGTCGTCAATAAGAACCATGGTGTAGGTAACGGGGTATACCATGCCATTGGAGGTACGAATCTCCATGTCGACACTAGTGCGGTCATCACCGTATTTGCCCCGACCTGTGGGTGGCAACACCTTGATCATACCGCTATCGAATTCCAGCAGGGCGTTACCGTAAAACTGCACCATGCTGCGCTTGAAAGTCTCGATAAAGCGGTCCATCTGCTCGTCGGTAGCACGGCCGCTGTAACGCACCGTCATCACGCTGCGCGCAATCCCACGGAAGTCGACCACCGGATTCATGATCTCGTTGAGTCCGTCAAGGAAGGCGTCCGTGTCCTGTTTGTAGGTCTCGCGGTTGGCGTCCAGAACTTCCATTACCCGTACGGAAGTGTCTTCGACCACTTCATGGGGCGTAAGCGCCGCGTGCACCGCAAGCGGAGCAGCAAGGGCCAGTACCAGCAGTGCTTTGAACATGGCTCGCATAATCATTCTCCGTATTAGTCTTCTTTACTGACGGTGCTGAGGAGGAAACGACCAATCAGCTCTTCCAGTACCAGTGCCGATTGAGTGTCCACAATTCGATCGCCATCCTTGAGCATGGTGTCCTCACCACCCACGCTGATGCCGACATATTTTTCACCGAGCAAACCCGCTGTAAGGATCGAGGCTGCACTATCAGAAGGCAAGGTGTTGACGCTGCCGTCGATCGCCATTTCGACCCGCGCTGTGTAACGGGTCTTGTCGAACTCGATGGCCGTCACCTGGCCGATGGTTACACCGGACATGGTGACCTTGGCACGGGGAGTCAGGCCGGCAATATTGTCAAAATGGGCATGAACCTTATAGGTATCAGCTCCCGGGCTGACGCTCAGCCCGCTGACCCGCAGCGCCAGAACCAGCAGTGCCATGATGCCAACCAGTATGAACAGGCCGACGGTCAACTCTAAAGTACGGGTACGCATGTTCGGTTTCCTTGCTGATCAGAACATCAAAGCTGTGAGGATAAAGTCCAGGCCGAGTACGGCAAGGGAGGCATAAACAACGGTACGGGTGGTTGCCCGGCTGATACCTTCCGAGGTGGGCTCGCAATCATAACCCTGGAATACCGCGATCCAGGTAACCACAAACGCGAAGGCCACTGCCTTTATGAGGCCGTTGATGATATCGCTGCCAAACTCCACGGAGTTTTGCATATTGGCCCAGTATGAGCCTGAATAAACGCCGAGCCAGTCGACCGCAACCATGGCTCCGCCCCAAATCCCGACAACGCAGAAGATCATTGCCAGCAGTGGCATGGACACGAAGCCAGCCCACAATCGCGGCGCAATCACATACTTGAGCGGATCGACGCCAATCATCTCCAGGCCGGATAACTGCTCAGTCGCTTTCATCAAGCCAATTTCGGCAGTCAGCGCGGAACCCGCACGGCCTGCAAACAATAGAGCAGTCACAACCGGCCCAAGTTCACGCAGCAGGGTCAAAGCTACCATCTGCCCCACTGCCTGCTCGGAACCGTAGGTACTGAGAATATTGTAGCCCTGCAGGGCCAGCACCATCCCGATAAAGAGTCCGGATACGATGATGATTGCCAGAGACAGTACGCCCACGGCATAGAGCTGTTTGATGAACAGGCTCCAGCCACTGCCAAAGTTTGAACGACCAGTGATGGCATGGAATAGAAACACGCCGGACCGGCCGATGGCTGCGATCACGTCCAGCCCGGAGGCACCCATCAACGCCAGGCGATCAGCGAGGGTCTTCATTTATGCTCACCCCGCTGCAACAGATCGCTGGTCAATTCGTCAGCCGGATAATGGAAAGGTACCGGTCCATCTGGCTCGCCGCGCATGAACTGCCGGATGCGCGGGTTACTGGACTCCATCAGCTCGCCCGGCGCCCCGTGGCCCAATACCTGTCCATCAGCAATCACGTATAAATAGTCGGCAATACTGGCGGTTTCGGTCAGGTCGTGGGACACCACAATACTGGTCAGCCCCAGCGCATCATTGAGCAACCGGATCAGACGCACCAGCACACCCATTGAGATTGGGTCCTGACCTACGAAGGGTTCGTCGTACATCAACAATTGCGGGTCGAGTGCGATGGCGCGCGCCAGCGCTACACGCCGCTTCATTCCGCCGGACAGCTCGTCGGGCATCAATGTGTGCGCGCCGCGCAAACCCACAGCCTGCAGCTTGAGCTTGACGATATCGCCGATCATGTCCTCGCTGAGCTCGGTGTGCACCCTCAAAGGAAAAGCCACGTTTTCAAACACACTCAGGTCTGTGAACAACGCGCCACTCTGAAACAACATGCCCATGTTCTGCCGGGCGCGGAAAAGATCGCCTCGTTTGAGCTTGGGAATATCCTGTCCGTTGACCAGTACTGCGCCGCTTTCGGGCCGCAGCTGCGCGCCAATCAACCGCAGCAAGGTGGTCTTGCCGCAGCCTGAAGGCCCCATGATCCCGGTCACCTTGCCGCGCGGAATACGGATATCCACACCATCAAAAATGGTGCGTCCGCTGCGCTTGAAGGTGACCTGTTTGAGGTCAACGATGAATTCTGAATCGTCGGTCATAAAAAAATCGGGCTTCCTGGCTACCGGCGCAAGGCGGGCAAAATGAACGCGCTAATATAACAGTTTGGTGTATCCAGCCCAAGTGAGGGCTGCACAATAAAACCGCCGCGCAATATTCGCCAACACAATGCCACCCTTGTGCGGACTTAACAGCGGCGGCAAGACTGGCAACGGATGAGTTAAAGGAGACAAGGCGCTATACTCTCACGCTTGCCAACAGACGAAGTGTGCATATGCCTGATTTTGATTTTACCGCTTCCGCGCGGCGTAGCATCGAGATGGAGCGCGACGCGGTTCACAGCCTACTTGAGCGCCTTGACGAGGGCTTCGTCAAAGCCTGTGATGCCCTGCTGTCATGTACAGGACGCATTGTTGTAACCGGCATGGGCAAGTCCGGACATATAGGCAAGAAAATTGCGGCCACTCTGGCCAGCACTGGCTCCCCTGCTTTTTTTGTGCATCCGGGCGAAGCCAGTCACGGCGACATGGGCATGATCACCCGGCAGGACGTGGTCATCGCCTTGTCCAACTCCGGCAACACTGCCGAAGTCGTCACATTGCTGCCGCTGCTCAAGCGTCTCGGGGTACCGCTGATCAGTATTACCGGCAATCCCGACTCGGTCTTGGCCAAGGCGGCTCTGGCCAACCTGCATACCGGTGTTGAGCAGGAAGCCTGCCCGTTGAATCTGGCGCCGACATCCAGTACTACTACTGCGCTGGTCATGGGCGACGCCCTGGCTATTGCATTGCTCGAAGCCCGCGGCTTCAGCGCCGAGGATTTTGCCTTCTCTCACCCCGGGGGCACACTGGGACGCCGATTACTGCTGCTGGTTGACGATATAATGCACGACGGTGAGCGGATGCCCATGGTTACCCCGCAAACATCACTGCGCGACGCGCTCCTGGAGATGACCCGCAAGGGCCTGGGTCTCACAGGGATTACCGATCAACAGGGCAGGCTCGCTGGCATATTCACCGACGGCGACCTGCGTCGCACACTGGATCAGAACCTGGATATCCACACCTCGAGCATCTCCCTGGTGATGACCCCGCAGTGCAAGACAGTGAGCCAGGGCGCCCTTGCTGCCGAGGCATTGAAGATCATGGAAGACGCCAAGATCAACGGGCTTTTTGTAGTTGACCCGGATGGCCGACCGGTGGGCGCATTGAATATGCACGACCTGTTGCGCGCGGGGGTAGTATGAGCTCGATCGAATCAGGCATGAGTGCTGACCTGAGCCGCCGCGCAGCCGGCATCCGACTGGCGATTTTCGATGTCGATGGAGTGCTTACCGATGGCCGGTTGTTCTTCATGCCTGACGGCACCGAATTCAAATCCTTCAATACCCTGGACGGCCACGGCATCAAGATGCTGATGGCTTCGGGCGTTGAAGTGGCGATTATCAGTGGTCGCAAGTCACCGCTGGTGGAAAACCGCGCAGCAAATCTGGGCATCAAGCATTTGATTCAGGGGCGCGAAGACAAACTCAACGCACTTGCCGAGCTACGCGAGATATTGCCCTTCGAGCTCGAGCAGATCGCTTTCCTGGGCGATGATCTTCCAGACCTTCCGGTCATGCGCCGCGTCGGACTGGGTGTGGCGGTGGCCACGGCTGACAGCTTTGTGCGCGAGCAGGCCCATTGCGTCACCCGTGCAGCAGGCGGCGCTGGAGCAGCCCGGGAATTCTGCGAAATGATAATGGGCGCGCAGGGCACACTTGGCAAAGCACGCGAGGCTTATCTCTGATGTTTGCTATCCCACGCTACTTACGCACTGCCGGACTGATAGGCCTGGCAGTAGCCCTGGCACTGGCCGTGGGGTATTTCAATATTCGGCCCTCCTCCTTCGACCAGGAGCCGCTGGTGACCGACCCGCTGCAACCGGATTTTTTCATGGAAAATACGCAGATACTCATGTTCAACGGACAGGGGACACCGGCATACCAGCTGCGTAGCACCCGGGCAACGCATCAACGCACCGATGACAGTACGCAGCTTGAACAGCCAAACCTGTTGTACTATCGCCCCGGCGAAGAGCACCCCTGGTTGCTGCAGGCGCAACAGGGCGCCGTAACCAAAGGCGGCAATCAAGTGCAATTGAACACCGATGTACTGCTGCAGCGGCAGGATCCCACTGAGCCCTCGGCACGCATGACCACGCAGGCTCTGACGCTGTTTCCCGAGCGTGATTATGCCGAAACGGCACAAAGCGTTAGAATCGAGACCGCTGGCAGCGTCACCACTGCTGACGGCATGCAGGTTTTTCTTGATGACGGCCGCCTGGAGCTGCTGTCCAACGTACGAGGTCAGCATGAGCTTCAATAAATTCCTGCCGGTGGTCGCACTGCTGCTGGTTGCCAGCCTGCCGGCAATGGCATTACCTCAGGACAGCAACCAGCCGATCCGAATCCAGGCCAACAGTGCCACCCTGGATGAGCGCCGCAACACTGCGGTCTACCGGGGCAACGTCATTATTACCCAGGGCAGCATGCGCCTCACTGGAAACCAGGTCACGCTGGCTACCGACAGTGCCGGTGCGGTGAGCAAGATCACCAGCACGGGAAACCCCGCTACCTACACTCAGACCCCCGGCGAAAACGACGGCGAAGTGAACGCCCGCGCGCAGACCATCGAGTACTTTGCCGACAGCGAACGCGTAGTACTGATCGACCAGGCACGCCTGGAGCAGCGCGGCAACACCTTTCAGGGTGACTTCGTCAGCTACGACATCAATGAACAGGTGGTAGACGCGGGACGACCGGCGGCGGGTGACTCGGGCGAACCGGGGCGCATCGAAATCGTGATCCAGCCCCGCCAACGCGATGAAGCCGCCAATCCATGACCGGGCCCGCCATGACCGAATCTGCTGCAACCGTCCTCGAAGCACGCCATCTGGCCAAGGCCTACAAGACGAGAAAGGTCGTTGAGGATGTGTCCCTGTCCATCCGCAGTGGCGAAGTAGTTGGCCTGCTTGGCCCTAATGGCGCTGGCAAGACCACCTGCTTCTACATGATTGTCGGGCTGGTGAAGGCCGACCATGGTCACATACTGGTAGACGGCCTCGACGTCACCCATCTGCCCATGCATGGACGGGCTCGCCAGGGCATCGGCTACCTCCCCCAGGAGGCATCCATTTTCCGCAAGCTGAGTGTGGCCGACAATATCATGGCGATACTCCAGACTCGCAAGGATCTGGACCGGCAGGGCCGGCTCGACAAGCTGAGCTCCCTGATGCACGAATTTCATATCCATCATCTGGCCGACAGCAAGGGCATGAGTCTGTCCGGCGGCGAGCGCCGTCGTGCTGAGATAGCTCGCGCGCTGGCAAGTGACCCCAAGTTCATTCTGCTCGATGAGCCCTTTGCCGGTGTGGATCCGATCTCGGTAAACGATATAAAACAGATCATTCAGCATCTCAGGGACAAGGGCATTGGCGTGCTGATCACCGATCACAATGTGCGCGAGACACTCGACATCTGCGACAAGGCCTACATCGTCAGCGATGGGCATATTATCGCCGAGGGAAACGCGCAGGCCGTACTCGACAATCAGCTGGTCAAGGATGTGTATCTGGGCCAAGAGTTCCGGCTATAAAAACAGGGTCGATTCAGGCATGCTAGCCTCAGGCCAGCCTCGCACCAACGCCAGTAATAGCGCATAAGGTAATACGTCCGATAATGAAACCTACGCTCGTCCTCAAGATGGGGCAGCAGCTGACCATGACGCCGCAGCTGCAGCAGGCCATCAGACTGCTCCAACTGTCGAGTCTCGACCTCCAACAGGAGGTTCAGGAGGCCCTTGAAGCTAATCCGATGCTGGAAATGGCTGACGAGGCTGACGATGATCATGGCGGCTCGGGATCAGATGGAGCCGACAACGACGATGCCCCCGCCGTCTCCGTACCCGAGCCGGTTGAAATGGACGCCATTGATCAGCACTCCCAGGCCGCCGAGGAAGGCAACTGGAATGAACAGATTCCTAGCGATTTGCCCGTAGATACCCAGTGGGAAGATGTCTATCAGACATCGGCAAGCTCGCTCCCCAGCGGCGATGATGATGACTGGGATTTCACTTCCCGCACCGGTACCGGTGAAACGCTGCAAAGCCACCTGGAATGGCAGCTGAACCTGATTCCTCTTTCGGAAACCGACCAGCTCATTGCACTATCGATCATTGATGCAATCAATGCAGACGGCTATCTGGAGGAGTCTCTCGAAGAGATCCTTGCCTCCATCGACCCGGAGCGCGAAGTGGAGCTCGACGAAATCGAAATGGTGCTGCACCGAATCCAGCAGTTCGAACCCGTGGGTGTAGGGGCACGTGATCTGAGCGAGTGCCTGCTGCTGCAACTGCGCCAGCTGCCGGCCGACACCCCGCTGCTGGAGCAGGCACAGAAGGTCGTGCGCGATCATCTGGGCTTGCTTGGCAGTCGCGATTTCAGTCAGCTGATGCGTCGCACACGGCTCAAGGAAGACCAGCTGGGTCGCGTTATCGCGTTGATCCAGACGCTCAACCCCCGCCCCGGCTCGGAAATAGCTTCGGGTGAACCCGAATATGTGATCCCCGATGTTATTGTGCGCCGCGACAGCAACCGCTGGATTGTCGAGCTGAATCAGGAATCTGTTCCCAAGATCCGGGTCAACAGCCAATACGCCTCCATGGTACGGCGTGCCGACTCCAGCACAGACAACACCTACCTGCGCAATAACCTGCAGGAAGCACGCTGGTTCATTAAGAGCCTGCAAAGCCGCAACGAAACATTGATGAAAGTGGCCACTCAGATTGTCGAGCACCAGCGCGAGTTTCTCGAGTACGGTGAAGAAGCAATGAAGCCCCTGGTGCTGCACGACATAGCCGAAGCCGTAGGTATGCATGAATCAACGATCTCGCGGGTAACTACGCAGAAATTCATGCACACGCCTCGGGGTATCTTCGAGCTTAAGTACTTTTTTTCCAGCCATGTCGGCACCTCTGAAGGCGGCGAATTTTCCTCCACGGCGATCCGCGCGCTGATCAAGAAACTGGTCTCGACAGAAAACCCGAAGAAACCATTGAGCGACAGCAAGATCGCTGGTTTACTGGAAGAGCAGGGAATTGATGTAGCCCGTCGTACCATCGCCAAGTACCGCGAATCGCTCAATATCGCTCCGTCGAGCGAACGTAAGCGGATTGTCTGACCGGCGGGCCTGATACGCAGAGCACGAAATACGGCATTATGGGGAATCGACTTCGTTTCCCTGCTTCATCAAGCCAATCAGGAGAAGTCATATGCAACTGAACCTAAGCGGTCATCAGCTCGACATTACCGATCCACTGCGCAATTACGTGAACGAGAAAATGTCCCGCCTGGAGCGACATTTCGACAAGATTACCAATGTTCAGGTCATACTCGAAGTCGAGAACTTCCGACAGAAAGCTGAAGCTATCCTGCATGTAGCCGGCGGCGAGGTAGTCGCCAACGCAGAGCACACAGACATGTACGCCGCCATTGACCTGATGACCGACAAACTTGATCGGCAGCTGATAAAGCACAAGGAAAAAAACCTCAATCGCCAGCAAGGCGTCAACGACCGCTAACCGCTAAGGCAACCGTAGCCAAAACCCATGCAAATTGATCACATACTGACCCCCCAGCGCACCTTTGCCGGTGTGCAGGGGGGCTCCAAGAAAAAGATGCTCGAGCTGATCGGCAAGATGATCGCCCAACATAGTCATCTTGATCCCGACAGCATTTACCAGAACCTGATAGCCAGGGAGAAACTTGGCTCAACCGGTTTTGGTAACGGTATAGCCATACCCCACTGTCGGCTGGAGGATTGCCATAAACCGGTAGGCGCGCTGTTCCAGCTGCAATCGAAAATTGATTTTGATGCACTGGACGGAGAACCGGTGGACCTTATCTTTGTGCTGCTGGTCCCACAGGAAGCCACCGAACAGCATTTACAGATACTCAAGATGCTTGCCGAAAAGCTTGACCAGGCTAGCCTGCGTGAAGCCTTGCGCGAAGCGGACGATGCCGATGAGCTTTATCGCATCATGACCGTTACAGACTCGGATACCTGAGCGCCATGCATCTTGTTGTAGTCAGTGGTCGTTCCGGGTCCGGCAAAAGTACCGCGCTGCACCTGCTGGAAGATAACGGGTTTTATTGCATCGACAATCTACCCGCGGGGCTGCTGCCAGACCTGGCACGGCAGGCCAACAAATCAGGCATGCAATTACCCAAGGTCGCCATCAGCATCGATGCAAGAAATCTGCGCAGTGACTTGCAGCGGTTTCCCGAGCTGTTGGCGCAGGTACGTGATAGTGGCATTACCTGTGACGTGATTTTTCTTGCTGCCACCGATGAAGTGCTGATCAAGCGTTTTTCAGAGACCCGCCGCAAGCATCCGCTCACCGACCAGAGCCACTCCCTGGCCGAAGCAATAGCGGCCGAGCTCCGTCTGCTTGAGCCTATCATCGACCTAGCCAACCTGAAGATCGATACCAGCCATCTCAATCTCTACCAGCTACGCGACACCCTGAAGCAGCGTCTGCTGGGTAGCCAGGGTAGTGCGCCGTCCGTTCTGATCCAGTCCTTCGGATTCAAGCGGGGCGTACCCGTTGATGCGGATCTGGTGTTTGATGTGCGATGCCTGCCCAACCCTTACTGGAAACCCGAACTGAGGCAGTTCTCCGGCAAGGATCAACCTGTTCGCGACTTTCTCGACGCCCAACCCGACGCCCAGGAAATGTTCGAGGACATACATCGATTTCTGAGCAAGTGGCTGCCGCGCTACGCCGCTGGTGAACGCAGCTACATGACCATTGCGATTGGCTGCACCGGAGGGCACCACCGTTCGGTCTATATTGCCGAACGACTTTTGCAGGCTCTGGGCAGCAAAACAGCCAACATGCTTATCCGCCACAGGGATATTCCCTGACCATGCTCACCAGGCGCACGCTGATTATCAACAAGCTCGGCCTGCATGCCCGAGCTGCAGCCAAGTTCGTTGGCGTAGCCAATCGACACGGCTGTGAAGTACGTATCGGCTCAACAGAAGAAGATCAGGTCAATGGCAAAAGCATCATGCAGGTCATGATGCTGGCAGCCGGCAAGGGCAGCGAAGTCTGCATCACCTGCCAAGGTGACGACGCTGAACAGGCGATGCAGGAACTGCTGGCATTGATTGAGGATTATTTCGAAGAGGGGGAGTGAAAGCGGCAAGCCGCTAGGCTCAAGCGGCAAGCTACAAGCGGCAAGCCTCAAGCTAAAAGCCAAAGCCAAAGCCACGCTGCGGCCTGTTAACTCTAATGGTGCGCTCCCTGCAACACCTGCTCCATTGTCTTCAGCACCCAACTGATTCCGTCATACCCTCGGCGGGAATCCAGGCGGATTCTTTCGATACAAACCTGAACCTCAACTCAGCCAGACTCCCGCTTGCCGCTTGTAGCTTGTAGCTTGCCGCTTGCCGCTGCTTTACTCCCCTCCCACCGTCATCCCGTCCACCAGCCAGCTCCCGGTCAGATTATTCCCGCGTCGCTCGATGTCCGATCCCACACAACGCAGATTAGCGAACATATCCTTCAGGTTGCCAGCTATGGTCACTTCCTGAACCGGGTGCTGAATCTGGCCATTCTCCACCCAGAACCCACCGGCTCCGCGAGAATAGTCTCCGGTAACGCCATTGACGCCCTGCCCCATCAGTTCGGTGACCAGCAGCCCCGTACCCATCTCCTGCAGCAAAGCTTCGAGATCGCCAGCGTTACTGGTGATGTGCAAATTATGTACGCCACCAGCGTTAGCGGTACTGGGCAGTCCAAGCTTGCGGCCGGAGTAGGTGCTGAGTACCCAACTGATCAACCTGCCCTGATCGACAAATGCCTGCTCGCGGGTGGCCAGACCATCGCCATCGAACGTCGAGCTGCCAAGTGCACGCGGCATATAGGGCCGCTCATCAATGCTCACCCAGGTTGGGAAGATAGGCTGACCCAATGCATCAAGTAAAAAGGTGGACTGACGATAAACCGCGCCGCCGGCGATCGCGCCAATCAGGTGCCCCAGCAGGCCTGCAGCCTGGTCCGCGGCGAACAATACCGGGACCTTGGCCGTTTTGATCGGTCTTGAGCCGAGCCGAGCCAGCGTGCGTTGCGCGGCCTTGCGTCCAAGCGCTTGCGGACTCGGCAGATTGCCCGCCTGACGGTCTACGTCGTACCAGTAATCGCGCTGCATGCCCTGGTCGGACGCGACAATCATCACTGCAGAAGCACTGTGCCGGGTACCCATGGAACTACCGATAAAACCGTTGCTGTTGCCATAGACACGGCAACCCTTCTGAGTGCTCACGTTAGCGCTGTCGCTGGTGAGCCGAGGGTCGGTTTCCAGGGCAGCAGCCTCGCAGGCAAGCGCTCGCTCGATGGCCTCGCTGGCGTCCAGATTCCAGGGGTGGTACAGGTCCAGGTCAGGCAGGTCTTGGGCCATAAGCTCAGGATCAGCGAGACCTGCAAAGCTGTCTTCTGAAGCATGCTGGGCAATACCCAGGGCTGCCTTGATCGCCGCACTGATCGCCTCGTCGGAGGTATCGGAAGTGCTAGCCGAGCCCTTGCGCTGCCCAACGTGAAGACTGATCGCAAAACCCTGGTCGCGATTGAATTCGACGGTTTCCACTTCGCCCTGACGCACCGCAACCGACAGTCCGGTGTTCTGGCTTACGCCTACCTCACAGGCAGTCGCACCCTGGCGACGTGACTCTTCAAGAATAAAGGCAACTCGCTGTTCTAGTTCCTGACGCAGGGTATCCTGGCGCAGCGCATGGGGATCTTCCTGTCGGGTGGGCTGGTAATCGGTCATGTAATCTCCTCTCAGGCGGGCATTGTACCGCGGACAGCCCCGCTGTGAACGGGTATCATGGCGCATTGAAAAGTAACCGCATGTAGTAACCAGAGGCGGGCCGCAACGAGGTGACCATGACAGACTTCTACGACGAGGAACAGGATGACGAGGGCGTCAGCAGATCGCAGCTCAAACGTGAGCGCGATGAGCTGCGCGCCCTTGGGCGCCGACTGATTGACCTCAAACCTGCCCAGTTGGCCAAGCTTAACCTGACCGACAAACTGCTCGCCGCTCTGGAAGAGGCGCCGCGTCACACCGCCCGCGGTGCGCTGAAACGGCATTTGAGCTTTGTTGGCAAACAGATGCCCGATCAGGATATCGATGCCATTCGCGCTTATCTGGATCGGCTCGACAGCAGCAGCCAAGCCCATGCCCAACATTTCCATCAGATCGAACGTTGGCGTGACCGGCTACTCACAGGTAATGCCGAGGACCAGGAAGCGTTCATGGCTGCCTACCCTCAGACTGATCGTCAGCAATTACGCCAGCTGATACGCCAGGCCGCCAAGGAAGCTGCCGAGAACAAACCACCAGCGGCATCGCGGAAGATTTTCAAACTGGTGCGCGAGACCGTCGAACAGGACCTCTGAGCCACTCACCTCCGCGCCGCACGCAAAAAAAGGCCGCGCCCTTTCGGGAGCGGCCTTCTATCTTGCCAATCGGGTCAACCCGGCAGGACTTATCCGGCCAGATCTATCCCTCCAGATCTATCAATAGCCCAGTGCGAAGTTCTCTTCCGGCATATCCATCAGGTTGTCAGCACCCGACAGCATCGCATCTACATGCGTGCGGGTACGCGGCAAGATGCGCTGGAAGTAGAAACGCGCAGTCTGCAGCTTGGCCTGGTAGAAAGCGGCATCGGAGGTGCCTTCAGCCAGCTTGGCTGCAGCAACCCGAGCCATGTCAGCCCAGAAGTAGGCCAGACAGGCGTAACCGGAATACATGCAATAATCGACAGATGCCGCGCCAACCATCTCACGGTCCTTCATCGCTGCCATGCCGATCTTCATGGTCAGCTCGCCCCATTCCTTGTTCAACGCGTTAAGCGGCGCTACAAACTCGGAAATAGCTTCGTTGCCTTCTTCGGTTTGACAGAACTTGTGCACGATCTTGGTGAAGCACTTGAGCGCTTCGCCCTGGGTCATCAGTACCTTGCGACCCAGCAGGTCCAGTGCCTGAATACCGGTAGTGCCTTCATACAGCATGGAGATACGGGCATCACGCACGTTCTGCTCCATGCCCCACTCGGCGATGAAACCGTGGCCACCGTAGATCTGTACGCCATGGTTAGCCGCTTCAAAACCGACTTCAGTCATGAACGCCTTGGCGATAGGAGTCAGGAAGGCCAAGAGCGCGTCAGCTTGCTTCTTCTGTGCTTCGTCCTGGCTGTTCTTGACGATGTCCACCTGCTGGGCAGTGAAGTACACCATGGCGCGGCTGCCTTCGGCAAAGGCCTTCATGGTCAATAGCATACGACGTACATCAGGGTGCACGATGATCGGGTCAGCCGCCTTCTCAGGCGCCTTCGGACCAGTCAGCGAACGCATCTGCAGACGATCACGGGCGTACTGGATGCCACCCTGGAAGCCGACTTCAGCATGGGCCAGCCCCTGCAGAGCAGTACCCAGGCGGGCAGTGTTCATAAAGGTGAACATGGCGTTCAGACCCTTGTTCGGTGGCCCGATCAAAAAGCCGGTAGCGCCGTCAAAGTTCATCACGCAGGTAGCGTTACCGTGGATACCCATCTTGTGCTCAAGGGAACCGCAGTTCACGCCGTTACGCTCACCCTTCTCGCCATTCGCGTCAGGCAGGAACTTGGGAACGATAAACAGCGAGATACCCTTGGTGCCAGCCGGTGCGTCGGGCAGGCGGGCCAGAACGATGTGGACGATATTCTCGGCCATGTCGTGCTCACCGGAAGAGATGAAGATCTTGGTACCGCTGAGCTTGTAGCTTCCGTCAGCCTGGGGCTCTGCCTTGGTACGCAGCATGCCCAGATCCGTTCCACAATGGGATTCGGTCAGGCACATGGTGCCTGTCCACTGACCAGAAACAAGCTTGGTCAGGTAAGTGTGCTTGTGCTCGTCAGTGCCGTGCTGCGCGATGGTGTTCATGCAACCATGTGACAGGCCAGGGTACATACCCCAGGACCAGTTTGCCTGACCAACCATTTCGCTGACTGCCAGACCCAGTGACTCGGGCAGACCCTGGCCGCCATGATCAACATCATGGGCCAGACTAGGCCAGCCGCCTTCAACGTACTGAGCGTAGGCTTCCTTGAAACCGGTCGGGGTCTTGACGCCCTCCGCGCTCCAGGTACAGCCCTCGGTATCGCCCACGCGATTCAGGGGGGCAATCACCTGCTCACAGAATTTGGCGCCCTCTTCGAGAATGGCGTTAACCATGTCCGGCGTCGCGTCTTCGCAGCCGGGCAGGCTCTTGTAGTGTTCTTCATATCCCAGGACTTCGTCACGGACGAAGCGGATGTCACGCAGGGGAGCCTTGTAATCTGGCATGGTACTTGACCTCAACGGTTGAAACGGGATTCAAGAGCAGCTGTTGGCTGCGGACTAGGTGCTGATTCAAACAGACGTTTGAAACATACGTTTAGACCTTAGATATGTCAAGCCCCAGTCATCCGCTGGCCCGGGAATTATTTGTAACCTGCCCGCGCCCACGCACCATTACTTGCAATGCACAAAACAACGGCTGAAGTACGAAGGAAGGGAAGCAGAAAGATACGGCAGATTCAGGCGCTGGCGCTGAAGGTTGCCTGTGCATACTGTGACGAGGAATCTATCTGGCGATAGGTGGCCAGCTCCCGGGAGCCGGACACCACCGGTGCGGCATCCGGCTGCTCTATGACATCAGTTTCTGCCTCACCGGACTCATTCCCGGAGGCAGCAGACCGCGGTTCAGCTTCCACGGTGCTGGAAGCGATTTCTGAGCGCGCCTGGGCAATCAGTTGCGCCGCCTGGGCGGCGACTACCCGGTCCTGTCCGGAGGGCTCGGCCGGTGCCAGCGCGGCACGCTGCACCTGTTGCATCTTGTTGATGGTCGCTGCCGGATCACCTGAGACAGGGGATATGTCAATCGAGACCGAACCACCCGTCGCGTAAAGACGCCCATCGGGTCCACGACTGTAATCGTAACTGACGCCACCCGCGTACTGACCACCGACGGCCATGTGCGCCTGCTCGTGGGCGCGAACCTCACGATCCCTGGCTGCCAGGTCCTGAATCTCGGCCTGCTCGATCATTTCCAGCCTGGCTTCTCTGCTCGCCAGCTCCTGGCGAACTTGCGCCTCGCGCTGCGAGCTATCGTCCGACTCTTTCGCAACGCCGCCCTCTCCGACTAGGGAACCCGGCAGATCGTTACGGATACCGGCAGATTGTCCACTTGGCGGATTCTCCCCCTCACCAGGGGCGGCAGTTGCCATACCTGCGGAAACTGCTACGGGAAACTGATCACCCGCAGAAAAACCGCGCGCGGGCTCCGCACGAGCGGACGGCGGTATGTAGGATGGAAAAGGAGAATACGAGCCAATGCTGCTCACGGGCGTTCCAATGGCCTGATTAAATCAGGCCTTCACGTCCAGAAGAGTGCCAAGCACTTCAGAAGCAGTATCGATAACGGAAGAACCCGCCTCGACCTCGCGCTGACCCTGTCGCATTTCGACCAGGCTGTCTACCAGATTGACCGGGCGGTTGCTGTCCACTGCGGTAGTAGCCGCGGGCTTGTCGATGGCAGGCTGCAGCGGTACAGCCTGAGAGGCAGCCGGATCGGCAGGGACGCCCACGCGCGCAATTTCTGCTGCGGCAGTCGACGCACGGTACTGACCCTGACGGACACTGTTCATGCCGGCTGACATCAAATCGAGACTAGCCATGAGCATAACTCCTTGGTGTGTTAACACTGCTATTGAAGCACAAAGCCACTACCTGGAATACCGGCCCGCTACCGCTTTCAGACCAGCGGTGTTATATCCAGAAAATCCGCCACAAGATCCGCGGTAGCATCTTCCAACCAGGGCACATAGCCCAGATAAGGCGCCTGTATCAACTTTTTCAGTGTAGCCAGATTCTCCTGTGGACGACTCATGTCAGGGTCCACCTGGTTTGCAACCCAGCCGGCCAGCTCGATGCCATCCGCCGCGATCGCTTCAGCCGTAAGAATAGCGTGGTTGATACAGCCCAGGCGCATACCCACAACCATGATGACCGGTACCCGGAGTTCGCGTGCCAAATCAGCCAGGGTCTGCTCCGGATTGAGAGGAACGCGCCAGCCACCCGCGCCCTCAACCAGGGTAAATTCGGCCTTGCGATCAAATACCTGCAGGCAACCACCGGCGAGGAGTTCGACCGTCAGATTCGCACCCTCTTCATTCGCTGCAATATGCGGTGCGATAGCCGCCTCCAGTGTGACTGGATTGATCAGCTCGTAGGCCAATGCCGGATCGCACTGGGCCTGCAGGGCCAAGGCATCTTCATTGCGCAGGCCCTCGCTGGTACGCTCGCAGCCAGCCGCGACAGGCTTGGCCGCTGCAGTGGTAAGCCCTGTGCGTCGAGCTGCACACAACAAGCCACAGGCGATGGTGGTCTTGCCGATTTCAGTGTCGGTGCCAGTCACAAAATAACGCTTGAGCATGTCATGACTCCTTGAACATGAGAATTTGCGCGACCTGATAGGTAGCGGGCAGCCCTTCGGGTTGGCGGAACGCTTCATAAGCCTGGGTCAGAGCGCGCAGTCGCGCGCGCCCGGTGAGGCCTCCCGGCCTGCCCTGATTGATATTGTGCGCGCCCAATGCCTTGAGCTCGCGGGTCAGTTCGCCTAGCTGGCCATACCGCAGCACGTGGGTCTCTAAGTCACAACGCCAATGCGAAAAACCGGATGCGGCCAGAATCTGTCGAAGCTCGTCAGAAGGCATAAATCGGTTGACGTGCACGAAAGCATCCACCGACTGCCAGGCACGTTGCAACTCGAACAACGTCCCTTCAACCAGAGTGTTAAAAGCAAGACAACCGCCCGGGCGCAGCGCCTGCCGCGCTTCTGCGATTGCCCGCGCAAGGTCGGGACACCACTGCAGCGCCAGACTGGAAAAAATCAGATCCTGGGAGGCCGGGCGCAGAGGAAGAGCCTCTGCATCAGCCACTACCCAGCGCGGTTGCCTGTCGAGCAGGGCATGTTCGGAACCATTGCACTGGCGGGCAAAACGTAGCATGCCCTCGGCCAGATCCAGACCTGCTGCGGCAACCGCAAAACGCTGCGTCAGAGCTCGGGTGAAATAACCCGTGCCCGCACCCAGATCAACGATCTCATGCGCCTGCAGCTGGGCGGGTATGCGTGCCAGCAGGTTACTCCCCGCACTCCGCTGAAAGGCTGCCGCCTGATCGTAAGTAGCTGCGGCGCGACTGAATGAATCCGCGACCCGTTGCTTGTCTATCGCTGTCTCAGACATTGGCGGTCTCCAGGAAACCGGCGATCTGATCGGCCAGCCAGAGGGGTTGCTCGAGCACGATCGCATGGCTGGCCTCTGGATGTACAACCACCCGCGCCACGCCTGGCTCAGCCAGGCGTTCCAGCGGCCCAGCCGCATCAGCGGGCACCAGAGCATCGTTAGCGCCCAGGCAATGCAGCATCGGCGCTACACTGCGCGATAGCGGCACACGATTGTCCACAACCGCCAGTAACGCCAGACCATTGAGGCGTTGCTGGTGATCGGCTCGGTCCCACTCCAGCAACTTACCCAGACTGCGACGCTGCGCACTGCCTTGCGTCACCAACAGTGCGAAACGCTTCAGCGTTTTCTCTGGCTCGCTGCGCATATCCGCGAAGAACTGCTTGAAAGTGTCAGACGGCATCGCGGTCGGCCAGTCGGCTCTCGCGACAAAACAGGCATTAGTGGCGATAGTAACTACCGCGCTGAAGCGCTCGGGAAAACGACGCTGCAGCTGTAGTGCGAGCATGCCTCCGAGTGACCAGCCAACCAGCACGCCCGGCTTCAGGCTCTCAGCCAGCGCGGTCAAATCCGGCTCCATGCTGGAAAGCTGGATTGCTGGCAGCGCATGACACCCCACTCGGCTGGCTGGCAAGCGCTCCAGCAGGGCATCACGCAGCGACTGCATTGTTGTTGGGGCCATCGCCCAGCCAGGCAGCAAGCTGATATCAGTCATGTGTCTGCTCCGGCAGTTTGGTCAGCGCATGCTTCAGGGCGGCTATCAGTTGCCCCACGTCATCCTCGCTATGAGCGGCGCACAGGGTGACGCGCAATCTGGCGGTGCCTTGGGGTACAGTCGGCGGACGAATCGCGGTAACCAGAATCCCCTGCTCACGCAGCGCGGCAGACAATGCCAGCGCGCGGGCGCTGCTACCCACCAGAATAGGCTGAATGGGGCTAGGGCTGTCCATCAGCTCCAGCCCGAGCTCGGCAACGCCGGCGCGAAACTGTGTAATCAGTTGCTGCAGGTGATCGCGGCGCCAGTGTTCATCGCGCAGCAACTGCAGACTGGCCAGTGTGGCGCATGCCACTGCGGGTGGCTGGCTAGTGGTGTATATGTATGGTCGGGCGAATTGAATCAATGTCTCGATCAACTCCTCACTGCCAGCAATAAAGGCGCCCGCGGTACCAAAACCCTTGCCCAAGGTACCTATCAATACCGGGACATCCCCCATGCCCAGGCCGAAATGCTCGACAATGCCGCCGCCGTTCCTGCCCAGGCAGCCGAAACCGTGGGCATCATCCACCATGACCCAGGCATCCTTGGCTCGTGCGGTCGCACACAGGGAAGGCAGGTCGGCAAGATCGCCGTCCATACTGAACACCCCGTCAGTCACAACCAGCGTATTTCCCACGGCCTTTTCCAGCCGGGATGCCAGGCTGACCGGGTCATTGTGCAGATAACGCGAGAACCGCGCGCCACTGAGCAGGCCCGCATCCAGGAGAGATGCGTGATTGAGACGGTCCTGCAAAATGGTATCGCCCTTGCCGACCAGCGCCGTCACCGCGCCGATATTGGCCATATAACCGCTGGACATCAGCAGTGCTCGCGGCCGACCGGTAAAGTGCGCCAGGGCTTCTTCCAGCTGATGATGTGGTTCGCTGTGACCGACCACCAGATGCGAGGCGCCGCCACCGACACCCCACTGGCGCGCACCCCGGGTGAATGCATCGATCACTTCCGGGTGGTTGGCCAGCCCCAGGTAATCGTTACTACAAAATGCCAATAATGCCTGCCCGTCCACCGTCACCCTAACGCCCTGGGGCGACTCGAGCAGCGGACGCTGACGATACAGGTGAGCGGCACGGCGCTCGGCAAGACGGGACGACAGGTCGAAGGACATATGGCTCACACAGCTGCAAGCGGCAAGCTTCAAGCAGCAAGCTGACCGTGCGCACTGATAGTCGAATTGATCGGGGACACCCTGAGGGTGCCGAGAGCACCCGCAGCTTGTCACTTGAAGCTTGAAGCTTGCGGCTGCTGTTTATCAGCCTGCCGCGTTAACAAACATTTCGCTATCACGCTGCTCGACCAGGGCTTGCTCGATCGCGGCCTGGTGCACTTCGTCGTCGTGCTCCTGGCGCTCTTCGGGCTTGATGCCCAGACGCTCGAACAGACGCATGTCTTTCTCGGCCTGCGGATTGGAGGTGGTCAGCAGCCGGTCACCGTAGAAGATCGAGTTGGCGCCAGCGAAAAATGCCAGGGCCTGGGTCTGCTCGTTCATCTGTTCGCGACCTGCAGACAGACGCACATGGGACTTGGGCATCATGATGCGCGCTACGGCCAGGGTGCGGATAAAATCAAAGGGATCAACATCCTCTTCGTTTTCCAGCGGCGTGCCCTTGACCTTGACCAGCATGTTGATCGGCACACTCTCGGGATGCTCTGGCAGGTTGGCCAACTGGATCAGCAGACCAGCGCGATCCTCAATGGATTCACCCATACCCAGAATACCGCCGGAGCAGATCTTCATGCCCGCATCACGCACATAGGAAAGCGTTTCCAAGCGATCACCGAATGTGCGAGTGGTGATGATACTGCTATAGAATTCGGGGGAGGTGTCCAGGTTGTGGTTGTAGTAGTCCAGCCCGGCGTCGGCCAGTGCAGCTGTCTGCTCCTTGGTCAGCTTGCCCAGGGTCATGCAGGTTTCCAGACCCAACTTGCGTACACCCTTGACCATCTCCAGAACGTAGGGCATGTCCTTCTCGGAAGGATGCTTCCATGCCGCGCCCATACAGAAGCGGGTTGCGCCAATCGCCTTGGCTGCAGCGGCCTCATCCAGCACTTTTTGCACTTCCAGCAGCTTTTCCTTTTCCAGGCCAGTGTTGTAGTGGCCGGACTGGGGGCAATACTTGCAATCCTCTGGGCAAGAACCGGTCTTGATCGACAGCAACGTTGAGACCTGCACCCGGTTGGCATCGAAATGCTGGCGGTGAACGGTCTGGGCCTGGAACAGCAGGTCGTTGAAAGGCTGACGGAACAGGGCCAGCACGTCTGCCGGTGTCCAGTTGTGGCGGGTTACTGAGGCTGTCATGAATTAGATCCTGGCGGTTGCACGGAAAACGGAGTTGGTTGAAGCTATGAGTCGCATGATAACGGCGGCAAGGAGGCTGTCAACCATTGAACATATCGCAGGTTTACAAGTGGTTAATTAATAGCCATCCGAGCCGTTGCCTGTTGTGCCTGGGCGACGGCGCCCAGACCACTAGCGGAATCTGCGACGCCTGCCGCACAGATCTGCCCTGGCTGCACAGCCAATGCCGACGCTGCGCCCTGCCGCTCCCCGTAGACAACCAGCTGTGCGGCAAGTGTCAGCTGCGCAACCCCACCTTTGCACAGGTGGTCAGCCCCCTGCTGTACCGCTTCCCCATCGACAGCCTGATTCCAGCCTTCAAATATCACGACCAACTGATCTACGGCAGACTCCTGGCGCGCCTACTGGCTGAGGCAGTTCATTTTCACTACAGCGAACATGATCAATCGTTGCCCGACCGGGTGCTGCCTATGCCGCTGCATCCAAAGCGCCAGGCCAGACGCGGTTTCAATCAGGCCCAGGAAATCGCCGGTCCGGTGGCCAGATATCTGCAGCTCCCACTGTGCAGGCATAGCCTGCGGCGGGTGCGCCACACCGCGGCACAACAGGGGCTAAGTGCCAATGATCGCAAACGCAATCTGGCCAACGCTTTTCAATCTCCGCCAACGGCGGCGGTTACCGGCCTGCATCTGGCTCTTGTCGATGACGTGGTGACTACCGGTACCACCGCCGACGCAGCCAGTCAGACATTGATAGAGGCCGGCGCTGCCAGCGTGAGCATCTGGTGCATAGCCAGAACCCCCTGAGCCATCCCCCGGCAAATCTCCACCGGCACCCTAGCTCTGTCGCTTGAAGCTTGCGGCTTGCGGTCATAAGCGCGAACATGACCGTCTATTCTTGCTGGCTGCTCAACCATGGACTCGCAACACCCCTTTGCTCTACTGACACCCGACACCGTGCTCGATGCGGTGGAGTCCCTTGGCTTTCTCAGTGATGCACGCACTCTAACGTTGAACAGCTACGAGAACCGGGTTTTTCAGATAGGTATTGAGGGCGCACAGCCACTGATTGCCAAATTCTACCGCCCTGTGCGCTGGAGCGATGAAGCCATACTCGAGGAGCATGCCTATTCGCTCGAATTGGCTGACAGGGACATTCCAGTCATTCCGCCGATGCAGGTCGAAGGCCGCACGCTGTTCGAGTTTGCCGGCTTTCGCTTCAGCCTGTTCAAGCGCTTTGGTGGACGCGCACCGGAACTGGATAATCCCGACCACCTGTTGATGCTTGGCCGTCTGGTTGGTCGCCTGCATGCGGTGGGAGCGATGCGCCCCTTCGAACACCGACCATCGCTCACTGTGCAGAGCTTCGGCCACGACAGTATTGCCTGGCTGCGCGACTCTGGCGTAGTACCCGAGAATCTGCGTCCGGCGTACTTCTCCGTTGCCGACGACCTGATGCAGGTGATCGACCAGCGCATGCAAGCAGTCCCGTACAAAACGATCCGGCTTCACGGCGATCTGCATGTAGGCAACCTGCTCTGGCGAGACGAAAGCCTGTATATGGTCGACATGGACGACTGCCGGCAGGGCCCGGCAATTCAGGATCTGTGGATGATGCTGTCTGGTGACCATAACCAGCGTCAGGCCCAACTGGCCGAGCTGGTAGAAGGTTACAACGAGTTTCACGACTTCGATCCACGCCAGTTGGCTCTGATAGAATCGCTGAGAACATTGCGTCTGGTACATTACAGCGCCTGGTTGGCACGTCGCTGGGACGATCCGGCCTTTCCGCGGCACTTTCCCTGGTTTGCCAGCGAGCGGTACTGGGCAGACCAGGTCTTGACCCTGCGCGAGCAGCGCGCGGCGCTTGATGAGCCGCTGCTTCGGCTGTTCTGATCAGACGGCATAAGAGATATCAATGGCCGTTTTCAGTCACCTTTTGACTGCATACACTGCACGCACTTTTCACAGAGGCACCGAGCATGTCCGATACCCTACTTGATTCACGCAACCTGGCCTTCGAACTCTACGAAGTGCTGGATGCCGAAGGCCTGACCGAGCGCCCTCGCTTCGCCGATCACAACCGTGAGACCTTTGACGCGGCTATCAATACTGCGCGCACCATTGCCGACAAGTATTTCGCGCCGCACAACCGCAAGAGCGACGAGAACGAGCCCAAGTACGTCGATGGTGCGGCCGAGCTCATCCCGGAAGTGAAACCGGCCGTCGACGCCTTCCTCGAAGCCGGCTTTCTGAATGCAACGCGCACCTTCGAGCAGGGCGGCATGCAGATGCCCAACCTGCTGTCCCAGGCCTGCTTTGCGCATTTCCAGTCAGCCAATGCCGCCACCTCCTCTTATGCAATGCTGACAATGGGCGCAGCCAACCTGATCGAGAACTTTGGTAGCGAAGAGCAGAAGGAGCGCTTCCTGCAGCCTATGATCGAGGGTCGCTTCTTCGGCACCATGGCGCTGACCGAGCCGCATGCCGGCTCGTCGCTGTCGGATATCCGCACCAAGGCAGAACCTGCCGAGGACGGCAGCTATCGCCTCAAGGGCAACAAGATCTATATTTCCGGTGGCGACCATCCGCTTTCGGAAAACATCGTGCACATGGTGCTGGCCAAGCTGCCCGATGCTCCCCCCGGTGTGAAAGGCATTTCGCTGTTCATCGTGCCCAAGTTTCTGGTCAATGATGACGGCACCGTCGGCGAGCGCAACGACGTTGCCCTGGCCGGTCTGTTCCACAAGATGGGCTGGCGCGGCACCACCTCAACCGCGTTGAACTTTGGCGAAAAAGGCGAGTGCGTGGGCTATCTGGTAGGCAAGCCGCACAACGGGCTGTCGTACATGTTCCAGATGATGAACGAAGCACGTATCGGTGTGGGTATGGGCGCGGTCATGCTCGGCTATGCCGGCTACCTGTACTCCCTGGAATATGCTCGTGATCGTCCCCAGGGCCGGCTACCCGATGGCAAGGACCCGTCTTCGCCACAGGTGTCGATCATCCAGCACACTGACATCAAGCGCCTGCTGCTGACCCAGAAAGCCTATGTGGAAGGCGCGTTCGATCTGGGCCTCTACGCTGCACGCCTGTTCGATGATACCGAGACCCTGGAAACCGAAGAGGAGCGCAAGACCGCCCTTGAACTGCTCGATCTGC
>NZ_VTTI01000012.1:0-97525 GCF_008641105.1 Halopseudomonas salina | reverse complement strand
TCACGCCGATCGTCAAGTCCTGGCCGTCCGAGTTCTGCCTCAAGGCTAACGAACACGCTATCCAGATTCTCGGTGGTGCCGGCTATACACGTGAATATCCGGTCGAGCAGTATTACCGCGACAACCGTCTCAATCCGATTCACGAGGGCACCCACGGCATCCAGTCTCTGGATCTGCTGGGCCGCAAGGTGGCCATGAACAAGGGCGCCGCACTTAAGCAACTGTCCAGCCTGATCCAGGATACCTGCAGCAAGGCCCGTGAGTACGATTCGCTGAACGCACTCCGCGAACCGCTGGAGAAGCTGCATGCCCATCTCGGCAAGGTCACCCAGGCGCTGCTCGGCGACATGATGCAGGGCAAGGTCAACGAGGCGCTGGCAAACTCGGCCCTGTATCTGAATACCTTTGGCCACATGGTTATCGGCTGGCGTTGGCTGGAGCAGGCAGTGCATGCCCAACGTGGCCTGGATTCGGGCAAGGCAGCAGATGCCGACTTTTACCAGGGTAAGTTGCAGGCCGCGCGGTTCTTCCTGACCTGGGAAATCCCAGGCTGCCACCACGCACTGCAGATTCTCGAGAGTCGTGATGTGACCTGCCTGGAAATGCAGGACGGCTGGTTCTGAACCGAACCCAGTTGTGGCCCAAGGGCCCGGATCGTCCAACACCAATGTGACCTGACTCACGTTGTCAGCATCAGAAAAGGCCGCCATATGTGCGGCCTTTTCTGTGGTTGCTTCACAAGCCTCGACAGGAAGGCTACGCTGCTCCCAGCTCCCCTCCGGAAAAAGCCCCATGCTGCGCTACTTTAGCCCTTTGCTGATTTTCATTCTGATCACCCAATTTTTTCTTGCAGGGGCGACTGCAGCCGCGGATGAGCTGACTGACGCGCTGAAAGAAGCCGAAGCAAAACTTGAAACCCTTGCCACCAGCAGCACGCCAGATGCTGAAAAACAGGAACTGCAGGAGATATATCAGAATACGATCGATTATTTACGCAAGAGCAAGGCCAAGGCTGCGGAGCTAAAGGAGCTACAGGATTTGCTGGCAAGCGCTCCCGAAGAAATTCGGCGGCTCCGCCAGCGCGTGGACACTATCAAGCCCCGGGAAATCGACAGCATTCGCACCGCGTTCGAGAGCCAGAGCCTTGAAGTGCTCGAAACAAGATTGACCGAGAAAGTCACCACCATGTTCGACTGGCAGAACCAACTGACAGCGATCAACAGCAACCTGATTGCTTCCCAGACCCGCCCGGAGCGAACTCAAGCCGAAGTGACCGCCAACCAGGCACGTAATCAGGCTATAGCCGAGGAATTGCGCAATCTACAGCGGCAGACCGACGGCCCTCAGAAAGCCGCTCGCATGGCCATGCTGAAAGCCGAACAACGGAGTCTGAAAGACACCAGCGACCTGTTACGTCAGGAGTTGGCGGTGAACAGTGTGCTGCAGGACTTGTCCAGCCAGCGCCGTGCCCTGATGAGCCAGCAGATTGCCGATATTGAACTCGAGATCCAGGCATTGCAGGATGTCATCAATGACAAACGTTTGAGTCAGTCTGAGCAAACTGTCAGTGATACCACCGCACAGGCCCTGCGCGGCGCGACAAACCATGACTTGCTCAAGACACAGGGCAGCCTGAACCGCCGCCTTAGTGAGGAACTGCTTGCCGCGACGACCGAAATGGGTGAATTGACCCGCAAGAACATCATTACCAAGCAGCAAATCGACAGTGCGACGCAAATCGAAAACGCCCTTGAGCAGCAGATCAATGTGCTGGAAGGCAGTGCCCTGCTTTCCCGTATCCTCCATCAGCAGAAACAGGCTCTGCCAACGGTGCGACTGGATACACGTATCGCCGATCGGGTAGCTGATCTGCGTCTGCGCGAGTTCGAGCTCAATCAACTCCGCGAACAGTTGGCCACGCCGGAGGCCTATCTGGAAAAGCTCCTTTCACCGATCCCCACAGAGCAGCGTGAGTTGCTGCGCGATGACATACGCGAAGTGATCGCCAGTCGCTCGCTTCTGACCGAGCAACTGAGCAACAACATCAGCACGCTGCTCAGCCTGGCAATCACACTGCAGATCAACCAGCGCCAGCTACAGCAACTGAGTCGTCAGTTGAGCCGGACCATCGATGATCAACTCTTCTGGGTCGCCAGCAGCCGTCCGATAGACAAGCCCTGGATGCAGGCCTTGCCCGGGCAATTGAGCAATCAATTCGATGATCTGAAACTCAAAGAGCAGGCAGGCACCCTGGCATCGACTGTGAGCGCTCGCTGGCCAGGTCCGGCGCTTCTGGCGTTGCTCCTGGTGGTGTATGCCTGGCGCCGCCGCCGGTGGCGCGCGCAATTACGTGACATCAATGCAGATGTGGGACATTTCCGTCACGATAGTGCCAAACATACACCCAGGGCCCTGGGCCTGATCGCTCTCATTGTGCTACCAATACCCGTTATATTCTGTGGTATCGGCATTTTGCTGACCCTTGGCGATCCGGCGCCCTTGCCGGCGGTGGGCACCGCCCTGATGAAGCTTGCGGTAGCCTGGTTTGTACTGCATTTTCTATACCGTGTACTTGAGCCCAAGGGTATCGCTATCCGGCATTTTCGCTGGGATAGCCAACTCGTAACACGTCTGCATCACCTCATCCGCAACGTATCCTGGGTACTGCTGCCGCTGGTACTGGTCATCGCGCTGAATGCAGCAGCACCCGGGCACCTGGGTAATGATGTCATCGGCCGATTGACCATGGTGATCGGCATGTTGCTCCTGAGCTTGCTGCTGGGGCGGGTCATGTGGAAAACAGAGCCGCTTTACCATTCAAGGGTTTTGCACCTCGGCGCCACGCTGCTTCTGGTGCTGGCACCCCTTGCTTTGGCCGGCATGTCGTTCTGGGGGTATCACTACACCGCCACGCGACTGGCTGACCGCTTCTTTATCACCCTGTACCTGATTGCCGGATGGATGGTTGTACAGGGCACCGTGTCCCGCAATTTGAACGTCGCGGGCCGGCGACTGGCCTACCAACGCGCCCTGAACAAACGGCAAGCAGCGCAGCCGCGCGAACCCCAGGACGCGGAAATGGGCGTCGAAGTGCCCGAAATGGATATTCGCCAGATCAACCAGCAATCCTTGCGCCTGGCGCGCCTGATTCTGTCGATCATCTTTGCAGTGCTGGTTTACCTGACCTGGGCTGATCTGCTGAGCGCGACCTCCTACCTTGAGTCGGTCACCCTTTGGGAATACAACAAGGGCACCTCGGACAATCCGATGATGGCTCCGATCAGTGCCGGCGATGTACTGGGCGCCCTGGTGATAGTAGTCCTGACCGTGACCCTTGCACGCAACCTGCCTGGGCTGCTGGAAATACTCGTGCTGTCACGATTGAATTTGCGTCAGGGCAGCAGCTATGCGATCACCACTCTGCTCAGCTACGTGATTGTCAGCGTTGGCGTGGTGTATGGATTGTCTGCACTGGGGGTGAGCTGGAACAAGCTGCAATGGCTGGTGGCGGCCCTGAGTGTGGGGCTGGGCTTTGGTCTCCAGGAGATTTTTGCCAACTTCGTGTCAGGTCTGATCATTCTGTTCGAGCGACCGATCCGCATTGGTGACGTGGTGACCATCGGTGAACTGTCAGGCACGGTGAACCGCATACGCATTCGCGCCACTACCATCACCGATTTTGACCGCAAGGAAATCATCGTTCCGAACAAGACGTTCGTGACCAGCCACCTGATCAACTGGTCCCTTTCAGATACCGTGACACGGGTAATCATCAAGGTCGGGGTGGCCTACGGATCAGACCTGGCAAAAACGCGTGAACTGCTGATGCAGGCCGCGAGAAACAACGCCCGGGTACTGGATGACCCTGAGCCTCTGGTGCTGTTCCTGGCTTATAACGAGAGCACCCTTGACCACGAACTGCGGGTCCATGTACGCGAACTGATAGATCGCAATCTCGCCATCGACGAGATCAATCGGGATATCGACAAACTCTTTGCGGAGAACGGTATCGAAATCGCCTTCCGCCAGCTGGACGTCAATCTGCGTACCAGTGCAGGACTGGAAAAACTGATCTTCAGTCAGCGCGAGGACAGGAGCCCTGCGCACCCCGACCAGGATCCGGAAGATTCGCCGCGGAGCACCAACGACGGCAGGCCCGGTGCCGCGTCGCAGCCAAAGCCGGCGTCGCCAGACAGTGAGTCGGTGTTAGGCGCCGGCCCGGACAGTCCTACAGTCTGAACGCATGCAGGTTCAGGCCTGTTAGCGCGGATCCATGCTTGAAGCTTTCATGGCCTAACAAGCACAATAGCCGCCTTTCCTCTATCGAGTGTGTTGCGTCATGCCCAGAGCCGCAGAACTGAAAAAAGGCCAGATCGTCCAGATCAACGGTCAACCTTACATCGTGTCGCAGATCGACGTGAAAAGTCCCTCCTCGCGCAGCGGAACCACACTGTACAAGGTGCGCTTCAACCACGTGCAGACCAAGCAGAAGCTCGATCAGAGCCTGACCGGCGATGACATGCTCGCACCCATCGACTTCCAGAAGCGCGCCATTCAGTATCTTTATCAGGACGTCGACGGCTACACCTTCATGGATAACGAGGACTTCGCCCAGTTCACACTCAGCGCCGATCAGATCGAAGACCAGATCGAATATATTCACGACGGTGTTGCCGGTCTCTACGGCCTGATTGTCGAGGGCAATCTGGTCGGAGTCGAACTACCCGCTGTAGTGGAAATGCCCATCGAGGAAACGCCCCCGGCGATCAAGGGTTCTTCCGCCAGCGCCCGTACCAAGACTGCACGCTTTGCCACCGGCCTGGAAATTCAGATACCCGAGTACCTGGAAACCGGCGAAGTGGTGCGTATCAATACCGAATCCGGAAAATTCATGTCCCGCGCCTGACGCGGCAACAGGAGCTACCTAATGAGTCAATCACCACTGGTTATCGATCCGCCCGGCCAGGCAGATGCCTGCATTATCTGGCTGCACGGCCTGGGCGCTGACCGCTACGACTTCGTACCGGTCGTCGATGCACTGAATCTGCCTGCCGGCCACGGCTTGCGGTTCATTTTCCCCCAGGCGCCAACGCGCCCCGTTACCATCAATGGCGGCATGCCGATGCCCAGCTGGTACGACATTATCGGCATGTCTCCGGCACGTGCAATCAGCCAGGAACAACTACAGGAATCAGCCGATACAGTGCGCGCAATTGTGGACGAGCAGATCGCCAAGGGGATCAAGGTCGAACGTATTATCCTTGCCGGCTTTTCCCAGGGCGGCGCTGTGGTACTGCACTCTGCCCTGCAATCGGGGCTACCTTTGGCCGGCGTCATGGCGCTTTCTACCTATGGCCCAACGATCGAAGACCTTTTGGAAAAGACTGACAAAAAGCTCGACATGTTCTTTGCCCACGGCCGTCAGGACGCAATGGTGCCCCACGCAATGGGCCGGCTGGCCCACGATCTTGTGGAGAAAGCCGGACATCGCCCACAGTGGCACGATTACAACATGGGCCACGAGGTCTGCCCGCAGGAGATCGCGGATATCAATGGCTGGCTGCGTCAACGCCTGAGCTTATAAGCAAAACGCTCTAAGCACCCTGACAGATATTGATCAAAAAATAACCTGTCAGGGCTTCGCTAGAGAGCCCCCTTGCTTTACACTGGCCGGTGATCATTCAAACGCCATGTAGAGAGACGCCTGTGCTGAAAGCACTGAAAAAGCTGTTTGGGGCCACAGATGCCTCCGTCGATAAAAACCAGCAAGCCACCCGCAAGGATTCCAGCACCACTGCCACCAACCAGGCCGGCGCACAGCCAAAACCGGCACGCAGTGCTCCACATTCACGCCAGCCGCAAGCCAGCCAGGCACGTAAGGAATCCAGGCCGCCCCAGAACACCCAGCCCGAGAGACAGAACCCGCCGCGGGCCGAAGCCAGGCCAGACCCCAAACCGGCAGCAAAACCCTGGTCCCGCTCCGATTTTGTCGTCGAGCCCGCCGAAGGCAAGACCCGCTTCCATGACTTCCCGCTTCCCGACAGCCTGATGCAGGCCATTCAGGCCCAGGGATTCAGCTACTGCACCCCTATTCAGGCACAGGTTCTGGGCAATACGCTCAAGGGTCACGATGCAATCGGACGAGCCCAGACAGGTACCGGCAAAACCGCAGCCTTTCTGATTTCTACCATTACCCAGTTGCTTGAGACGCCACCACCGGATGAGCGCTTCATGGGTGAACCCAGGGCCCTGATAATTGCACCGACCCGCGAACTGGTGATGCAGATCGCCAATGATGCGATAGGTCTGACAAAGCACTGCAATCTGAACGTGATGTCCTTTGTCGGCGGGATGGATCTGGACAAACAGATCAAGCAACTGGAAAAACGCCATTGCGACATCCTGGTTGCTACCCCCGGTCGCCTGCTGGACTTCTGCAACCGAGGAGAAGTGCACCTGGATTTGATCGAGGTATTGATCCTCGATGAGGCCGATCGCATGCTGGACATGGGCTTTATCCCACAGGTGCGTCAGATTATTCGTCAGACCCCGCGCAAGGGTGATCGGCAGACCCTGCTGTTCTCGGCGACATTCAGTGACGACGTCATGAACCTGTCCCAACAGTGGACGCAGGACCCGGCAATTGTCGAGATCGAGCCGGAACGTGCCGCCTCGGCCAACGTCGACCAACAGGTGTATGCAGTCAGCAGCAGTGACAAGTACACCCTGCTCTACAACCTGATTACCCAGCTGGATCTGACCCGGGTCATGGTGTTTGCCAATCGCAAGGATCAGGTCAGACGCATACAGGAACGTCTGGTACGCGACGGCATCAACGCAGCACAACTGTCCGGCGACGTCCCGCAGAACAAGCGTGTCCGGACCCTGGACAACTTCCGTGACGGCACATTACGAGTACTGGTGGCCACCGATGTGGCGGGGCGCGGCATTCATGTCGACGGTATCAGCCATGTGATCAACTACACGCTGCCCGACGATCCCGAAGATTATATCCACCGTATCGGCCGTACGGGTCGCGCTGGCGCCAAGGGCACCTCGATCAGCTTCGCCTGCGAGGATGATGCTTTCCAGATTCAGCCAATCGAGGAACTGCTGGGCAACAAGCTGGTATGCATCCCGCCGGAAACCCACATGCTGCAGAAGGTTCCTGCTCGCAACCAGACGGATGACGAAAGAGCCGCTAGCGATGCAAATGAGGCGGAACAGGCCGCAGCTGCGGCAGCCAATCGCAAACGAGCGAACGGCGGTGACAGGCAGCGACGTCGCTAGGCCGGGCAATATCCTGCAGCAAAAGCATACGCCTTCAATTCTGGCTGCATCTTGCTGCGTAACCTGGTCTATCAATATAACGGGATTTTCAGCCCCCTGAATATGCCCGCTGGTCTGTTCGCAAAATTTCACCAAATTGCCCTCACCACGCTTGTGAATGTCATCCCAAATGCGCTATATGTTTTTTAACCGGCCGATTACTGCAGGTGATCCCTTGATACCTGCAGCTCTATCGAGCCGGTCCTGCGGACTGCCAGACGCTGCCAGCAGCGACTGATACAGTTTCGGATATACCGCTCCTGCGAGGTGCCAGCTTATGGAAGCGTGCGGACCAACCCGACACACCTTCTACGTCCTCGATACCAACGTCCTGATCCACGACCCAAACGCCATCCTCAACTTCGAAGAACATCACGTCATCATCCCAATGACTGTTCTTGAAGAACTCGACAAGCTCAAATCCGGAAAAACCAGCATCGCTGCAGATTGCCGTCAGGCCATTCGCCTGATTGACCTCACCCTTGCCGACGCACCACCGGAGCTAGTGGAACAAGGGGTGCCCATTCAGCGTGGCAAGCTGGGCACCAATGGCAGTCTGGCCATTCTCATGGATCGTAATATTATCCCCGCTCATTGCCTGCCCAATGACCTTAACGACAACAAGATCATCAATCAGCTCTGTCATTTACAGAGTCGTCATCCCGAAGTTCGCGTCGCGTTGGTGTCCAAGGACATCAACATGCGACTCAAGGCGCGGGGCTGTGGGATTGATGCCGAGGACTATCACACTGATCAGTTGGTCGACGACATAGCACTGCTGGCGCGTGGTTACCATGAGATACCCGGTTCATTCTGGGATTCGGTCACCCGTGTTGAAACCCACCAGCGCCTGGGCAAGACGGTTCATGAAGTCCAATTGACGGAAAAAATGCCGGGCTTGCATATCAACGACTTCATTATCGATGGTCAGGGGTTCATTGGCTGGGTGTCTTCTATTGACGGAGACAGGGTAGTGCTGCGTGATCTGCATCAGGAACCCTTGCTGCACCAGGAGGCCTGGGGGTTGAGGCCCAGGGATATCTTCCAGGCTCTGGCGATGTATGCGCTACTCGATCCAGACATCCATCTGGTCAACCTGACCGGCGCCGCCGGCTCGGGCAAAACCATCCTGGCGCTGGCCGCGGCAATCGAACAAACCATGGTCAGCAAAACCTATCGCCGGATCATCGCGACTCGCAGCACCCAAGGGCTGGATGAGGATATTGGATTTCTACCCGGTACCGAAGCAGAGAAGATGGAGCCGTGGCTGGGCGCCATTACCGATAATCTGGAAGCCCTGCACATGGACGATGAAAGCACCCATGGTAGCGTGGAATACATACTCGATCGTGTACCGCTGCAGTTCAAATCACTGAACTACATCCGCGGCCGCAGCTTCCAGCAGAGCTTTATTCTAATTGATGAGAGCCAGAACCTGACTCCACATCAGATCAAAACCATCATCACCCGCGCCGGAGCCGGCTCCAAGGTGGTTTGCCTGGGCAACCTCGCCCAGATCGATACGCCCTATCTTAACGCCACCAGCTCGGGACTCACCTACCTTACCGAATGCTTCAAGGACTTCCCCCACGGCGTCCACATCCACCTGCAGGGCGTACCGCGATCTGTACTGGCCGAGTACGCTGAAACGCATCTCTGAATCGGAGCCACAAGCTTCAAGCTTCAAGCTTCAAGCGGCATGAAGTGTACTTCTGGTTCCTCGGACTGAGCTCGGCTCCGAGGAACCAGCAACTTCTGGTTCAATTCTTTCAGCTTTCAGCTTGTAGCTTGTAGCTTGCCGCTTGCCGCTTGCCGCTTGCCGCTATTAACCCCTCCTATCACTCCGATACAGAGCACAGCCCAGCTCAATCCGGCATAATGAACCCAATCATTCAAGGAGGTTTATATGCTGTTGGTCATTTCGCCTGCCAAAACCCTAGACTACGAAACGCCCCCGGTTACCAGCACCCATAGCAAACCGCGCTTCCTTGAACACAGCCGCGAGCTGATCGACATACTTCAGGAAAAGTCACCGCAGGATATTGCCGAATTGATGTCCCTGTCCGACAAACTCGCCAGTCTCAACGTTGCGCGCTATGGCAGTTGGAGTGATAGCTTCACGAAAGCCAACAGCAAACAGGCACTGCTTGCCTTCAAGGGCGATGTTTACACCGGCCTGGCCGCCGAGGATTTTACCGAGGACGATTTTGCCTTTGCCCAGGATCACCTGCGCATGCTATCGGGACTTTATGGTCTTTTGCGCCCACTGGACCTGATGCAGCCCTATCGGCTGGAGATGGGCACCAAACTGGCAAATTCTCGCGGCAAGGACCTTTATAGCTTCTGGGGTGAGCACATCAGTGAATGGCTGAACAAGGACCTGAAAAAGCAAGGCGACGATATTCTGGTGAACTTGGCCTCACAGGAGTATTTCGGTGCAGTTAAGCCCAAGGCGTTGAAAGCACGGGTGATCGACACTGTATTCAAGGATCAGAAAAACGGTGAGTACAAGATCATCAGCTTCTACGCCAAGAAGGCACGCGGGCTGATGGCCCGTTACGTGATCAAGGAGCGGCTGGAGGATCCGGAAAAACTGAAAGAATTCGACCTGGATGGCTACTATTTTGATGCAACCAGTTCGACCCCGGACAAACTGGTCTTCCTGCGCGACGAGCAGCATTGATGTAATGTCTGGATCATAAATCCAGACGGCCGCGAACACTGCCCTGTGAGCACCATTAACTGCTGCTTGGTTGACGCCCCTGGTCAATCAGACATCCAGGGGGAATTCAAACTGTAGCTAGCAGCGGTTAGTGGTCGAAACCGGGGTTAACCCGCTGCAGCTTGCGCAGCAGCGCAGGCCAGGCAATATTGCCACCGGCGCCACGCGTTACCTTGCGCATGCTTTCCTTGGCACCATCAAGAATGGCTTGAGGAATGGTGATCAGCTCACCACTGCCCGCCTGGGCCGCAATCTGAATCTCGCAGCAACGCTGCAGCGTATACATCCCCAGGAAGGCTTCAGCCACAGACTTGCCGCACGTCATCAGGCCGTGGTTACGCAATACCATGGCATTGGTCTTACCCAGGTCAGCCTGCAGACGAGCCTTTTCCTCTTCGTTCAGAGCCACACCCTCATAGTCGTGGTACGACAAGTTGCTCAGTACGAAGATTGACTGCTGGGAGATCGGCAGGATGCCCTCTTTTTGTGCCGACACGCCGACACCGGCGGCGGTATGCGTGTGCAACACACAGGCCGCATCGTGGCGTACTTCATGCACAGCGCTGTGAATGGTAAAGCCTGCCGGATTGATATCGTAGGGCGTATCCATCAATTTGTTGCCCTGCAGGTCGATCTTGACCAGATTGGATGCAGTCATTTCCTCGAACATCAGGCCGTACGGATTGATCAAAAAGTGCTCGGTACCTGGAATTTTTGCCGAGACATGGGTAAACACCACATCATCCCAACCGTACATTGCTATCAGGCGATAGCAGGCCGCAAGATCAACACGGGTCTGCCACTCATCGGCACTGACCTGATCTTTCACGTCCACTACCGGGAGGGGTTGTATTGCATTCATCGTGTCAATCCTCATTCTGTTGGGTTTGGGCTACGCACATAGTGACCAACTTGCGGCATACTTGCGCAAATCAATAGGAAGGAGTGTAAGGCGTGACAGAGAAAAGGACTGTCAAGCACTTTACAGTGTCCCCAGCGCCAGACGCCTCGATGTTCCGCGAGCTGTTGCTACGTAATCGCTGGCTGCGCGATCTTCCGAGTGAGTCCCTGGACGATATGGCCAATATGGCCCGCTTGCTGCGGCTTGACGATGGGCAGTTGCTGCATGCCAAGGATGATCCTGCAGATGGTCTATACGGCGTAGCCAGTGGCGCCATAAAGGTTAGCAGCACTGGACTGGATGGCCGCGAAGCTGTGCTGACAGTGCTCAGCCCGGGCAGCTGGTTTGGTGAAATCTCGTTGTTTGACGGCCTGCCGCGAACACACGACGCCCATGCGATGGGGCTTACCGAACTGATCATGATTCCACGCCGGGGGTTTCAGGACTTGCTGAACCGCCGGCCGGAGTTGTATCCGCATTTCATGCAACTGCTTTGCCGCCGCATCCGGTTGTCGTTCGCGATGCTAGAGGACAGCGCGCTGCTGCCCTTGTCATCGCGGCTGGCGAAACGACTGCTGATGCATGCTCACAATTACGAGAACACTGATCAGGGCACAAACCAGGCTACCATTCAGTTATCCCAGGAGTCTCTGGGGCTTATGCTCAACAGCTCCCGGCAAAGCGTCAACAAGCTTTTGAAACGCCTGGAACTGGCCGGCTGGTTGCGCGTCCACTACGGCCAGATCGTGATCCTGGACGAAACTGCGTTGGCGCGCCTGGCCCGTGGAGAGGTGGCGGCAGACATCTAGGCAGAGTGAGTAAGTGACTCGATGAACTGGTCAAGCCAGGGCTCGGCATCAAGCTCGGGGGACACCGTTTCGCTGGCATCCAGACGCAGCATTGGCAGTGATTCCAGGGCCTGCAACTCGAGAAGCAGCTCCCTGAGCTGCTCGCCTCCCTGGCAGAACGTATCTCCGTAAGCCGAATCACCCAGGCCGATGACTGCAAAGTGCTTGCCGGTAAACAACGGAAAGCGATCTTGCAATTCGGTAAAAAAAGGCACGAAGGAGTCCGGCAGCTCACCCATGCCGGTAGTTGAAACGCAGCCCAGGATAATATCTGGAGCAGCTTCAAGCAGGGCGTCCACACTGGCTGGCTTGATTCTGGAAACTTCCAGACCCGCTGCACGGCACCGCTGCGCAGCCTCATCTGCAACAAGATCTGCAGTGCCGTAAACTGAACCGCTGATTACAACTAAATGCATGCCAACCTCGACGCTACCAATGTAAAGGCCCCTATTATGCCGCAGTCTTTGCCCATTGGTGCGGTGGACAGCGCCGGATGTTGCTATAGAATGTGAACACACTTACGGAGAACGCTGTTGCAATGATCAATGCCAAACTACTGCAGCTCGTGGTTGATGCGTCCAATGATGGAATTGTCGTTGCCGAACAGGAAGGCGATGACAATATCCTGATTTACGTCAACAAAGCTTTCGAGCGACTGACCGGATACGGAACTGATGAGATTCTCTATCAGGATTGCCGTTTTCTGCAGATGGAAGACCGCGATCAGGAAGGTCTGCGTGCCATACGCGACGCCGTAAAGAAAGGCGAGCCCTCTCGGCAGATCCTGCGCAATTATCGCAAGGACGGCACTATGTTCTGGAATGAGCTATCAATTACCCCGGTTTACAATCAGGCCGATCAACTCACCTACTTTATCGGCATTCAGAAAGATGTGACCGGCCAAGTGCAGGCAGAGCAGCGGGTAGCGGAGCTGGAGAAGGAAGTTGCGGAACTGCGGGCCAACTTGAAGTAACTGCCAGATCTGGCGGTTGAGTTGTGAAGGATTCAAAAAACCCCGGTAGCCCGAAAGGGGAAGATGGCTACCGGAGTGCGCAGCTTTGAAGAGGACCTCCGCATCTCTGCAGGGGTTGTACATAAGTTATACATTAATAACATTTTTGTACAGCCCCGTACGTAACCAGATATTCCAAACGATGCCGTCAATTGGGCGGCGGATCAAAACGCCCCATCAGCAGCCCTCGCACCTGGGTGATGACTTCCTGCCCCTGCACTGCAAGAACCCTTATTCCAGCCCTCTCCAACTCGGCAGGTTGCACTGCGCAAACAGGGCCAGCGACTGCAACCTGACAGGCAAGTGACTGCTCCAGGCGAGGCAGGCTCTTGCTGAGCGCCTCGGGATCCAGAGCGTGATTGCCGTAAAGCAGCAAAAGGTCACAGCCAGACTGTTCCGCCATTGCAGTCAGTTCTGCATAGGAAGAAATGCCAGGCACCAGGGTGACGTTCGCGTCAGCTTCTGCAACAACGGCAGCAGCACTCAAAAACTCGAACTCATGACCATATCCGGGTAGGGCCGCCATTAATACCGTCGGCAAGCCAGGACGCAGGTAGCTTATGCGCTGGAACAGACGACCCCGCACAAAGGCATCAAGGAATGACCACTGGCCGGAAATCCCGTTCGGGTCAGCGTTATCGCGGAACATCTGCCAAACAGGCAGTACGATGTCGCGCAGGACTGTAACAACTGGAAAGGTGGAATATACCTGGCCGTAGACACTGTCGAGTCGACCCAGATCGACACTGTTGACCGCGTCTACCAGCTTCGCCTGCCATTCCCTCAATCCGGCAGCACCATCAGCCCTCGATGACTCATGTTCAACGACTGAGGCCTGACTGACCGCTACTTCCCGGTCAATAATTGAAGCGACCTTGCTCACCGCCACGCCACGATCAATCCAGGCCGTGACTTTGCGTACGCGCTCTATGTCGGCCATGGAATACAATCGGTGCCCGCTATCAGTACGGTGAGGAACCAACAATCCGTAGCGACGCTCCCAGGCACGGAGTGTGACCGGATTGACGCCGGTCAGGCGCGAAACTTCTCGTATCGGGTAAAGATCTTCGCCCTCCAGTTCCGCATCAAGGGCTGCATACATCGGATCGTTGGTTTTGGTCATATCTGTTTACAGAGGAAGTCGGTATCAAGGCCTTTAGCGTTTGCGGAAACCGCATCTGGCCCGTTAGATTGCTTGCCTATTGTACAGAACTTGCGCAGCAGCAAAAGCATGTACACACGCAGTCTTACGCCGAACGGAGCAATCCTGTGCGAATCAACAACCCAGAGTGGCCTCTGACACTGTATTACGATGGTGAGTGTCCATTGTGTCTGCGCGAAATACGCATGTTTCAGGGACGAAATCATAAGGGTCGACTTGAGTTGGTGGACATAACGCAGCCATCCGTCATGCCCTTGCCCGGCCTCACCCGCGCAGACATGCTCGACTGCCTGCATGCACAGTTCAGGGATGGAAAACTGGTCACCGGAATTGACGCGACGTACTGGAGTTACATGTCCGTGGGGCTGGACTGGCTGGTGATGCCGCTCAACTGGTCTTGGGCGCGCCCATTCTGGCTGTGGGCATACCGTCAATTCTGTCGCCTACGCCCCACTCTGGCCCGCATCATACCCATGCCGGGAGCTGATTCTGACACCATCTGCGAGAGCGATCGATGCGCGCCAAAGAAGAAGCGCAACTAGCGTCCTATGACCTCATCCTGCGCAACTGTCACCTGCAGTACAGGAGACGTTACCCCATGGCGGCGCAGTTCCCTCTGCAACTGCATCACGGATAACCAGTATATCGGGCTGCGATCGCTCCCCGTCACCATCACAGTTCCAGCTTCCCGCGTAACTACCCTAACCGCATAACGATTCAATCCACTATGCGTGATAATATTGATATTCAGTACGTTGCCTTCACGCCACGCAGTACGGAGTTGTCTGAGATTCACTGGAGTCTTCCTGCCTTGATCGTACCGGGAATGCCTCTTGCTCGGTTTGTGCAACACAAGAAGCAAATGGCAATACTAATATACTGTACAGATTACTAATCTCGTATAAGTTTAGCAAAGGATTTGGCCGTTTGGTCCGTTGCCGCTGTACCCCCGGACTGAACGGCCGAGTCCTAACCCTGAACAAGAGAAGCCTATGACGATCAGCGAAACCATACTGATTACAGGTGGTGCACAACGTGTGGGACTTCACTGTGCCCGGCGTCTGGTTGAGGATGGTTACAGGGTAATCATCACCTGCCGTACCATGCGGCCCGAATGGCAGGACCAGCCACTGAATGGTATTGAAGTCATGCTGGCGGACTTTTCAACCCTGGCAGGGATTGAAGACTTTATACGTCGTTTACACCAACGCGCACCTGTTCTAAGGGCGATCGTCCATAACGCGTCTTTGTGGCTGGATGATCACCAGGGTGCGCAGGCCATGCAGCAGATGTACATGGTGCATGTACAGGCGCCCTACCTCATCAACAGAGCTGCAGAAGCCTTGCTGGACCCCCAACAGGTAACCGATATCATCCACCTTACCGATCACGTGGCCCAGCGTGGAAGCAAGAAGCATATGGCCTACTGTGCGAGCAAGGCGGCTTTGGAAAATCTCACCCTGTCCTTCGCCGCACAGTTCGCGCCACGCGTCAAAGTCAACTCGATCGCCCCCGCGTTGATCATGTTCAACACTGACGATAACGACGAATACCGCCGCAAAACGCTTGAAAAATCGGCGCTGGGCATTGAGCCCGGTCCGGAAGTGGTTTACCAGTCCATCCGCTATCTGATGGATAACACCTACGTAACCGGTACCAGTCTGACCCTGAATGGCGGCAGGCACCTGAAATGACCCTGAAGAGACTCCTCAGATGAGCCTAGAAAACCTCACCCGCAATTACCACGACATCATCTCCAACCTCGGCGAAGACCCCGAGCGAGATGGGCTCAAGGGCACACCACAGCGAGCGGCAAAAGCAATGCAGTTTCTGTGCAGGGGGTATGACCAATCCCTGGAAGAGATCGTCAACGGCGCATTGTTTGCCTCGACCAATGACGAGATGGTCATCGTCAAGGACATCGAGCTTTACTCTCTGTGCGAACACCACATGCTGCCATTTATCGGCAAGGCTCACGTGGCCTACATACCAACAGGCAAGGTTATAGGGCTTTCCAAGGTGGCACGCATCGTAGACATGTACGCGCGGCGCCTGCAGATTCAGGAAAACCTCACGCGCGAGATAGCCGACGCTCTGCAGTCGGTGACGAATGCCAAGGGCGTGGCCGTGGTCATCGAGGCCAAGCACATGTGCATGATGATGCGCGGCGTGGAAAAGCAGAATTCCTCCATGCACAGCTCGGTGATGCTGGGCGCCTTCCGCGAGTCCTTCAACACCCGGCAGGAATTTCTGCAACTGATCGGACGGTGAACATGAGCAAGCTGACACCCGGCATGGCGCGCATTCGAGTCAAGGATCTGCGGTTGCGCACCTATATAGGCATCAAGGAGGAAGAAATCCTCAATCGCCAGGATGTGGTGATCAACCTGACCATCCTGTATCCGGCGGCCGAGGCAGTGGAAGTCAATCAGATCGACCAGGCTCTCAACTACCGGACTATTACCAAGGCCGTCATCAGCCACGTCGAGGAAAACCGGTTTGCCCTCCTCGAACGTCTCACCCAGGAAATTCTTGACCTGGTTATGGCTCATACTCAGGTGAGGTACGCCGAGGTTGAAGTCGACAAGCCCCACGCACTGCGCTTCGCCGAATCTGTTTCTATTGCACTGAGCGCCGAGCGGGAAGCCTGAAAGGCAAATTATTGCTGCCAATGCGCGGTGTCAGTATGATCGCAGCCAGCGCCCAATTGCCGTTTCAACCCGCGGAGCCGAACATGACCAAGCAAGAGCGTATCGAACTGGAAGCTGCAGCATTTCGTGATCTGCTAGCCCACCTGAACAGCCGTAAGGACGTTCAGAATATAGAGTTGATGACCCTGGCCGGCTTCTGTCGCAACTGCTTGTCCAAATGGTACAAGGCCGCCGCCGATGACATGGAGATCGAGCTGAGCATGGATGAGGCCAGAGAAGCCATTTACGGTATGCCCTACGCGCAATGGAAAGCTCATCACCAGAAAGAAGCGAGTCCGGCGCAGCAGGCTGCATTCGAGAAAGCTCAGCGCGGAGCGGATAAAGGGTGAAACGCCAACAATTGCTCGACACGCTCGGGACACCGGATCATCGTTTCAGCGATACCCTTGGTTTTATTGATGCGCATTATCTGTATCAACCGAGCGGCTTCGATAATGGCCCGGTCCGCAATAACGCAGGGGAGAATCAGGGCTCGTGCAAGGTACTGGCGATGGCTCTGGACCTTGGGCTCGATGACCTTCAAGCATTGCAATGCTTTGCCGAACATTATCAATCCGTATTGGCAAACCCGGATGGCCAAGACCACGCCAACATCCGTGCGCTGCGCGACCATGGTCTCGCAGCGGTCAAGTTTGACTCATCCCCCCTGACCCGGCGTTAAGCGCCGTTCGCCACAGATGCTGCGGAGCCTCGATGCCCACTAGACAACTTGATCCTGCCGGCGCTTTTCCGGCTACCTCCCTGGGACGACGACTGATGGTCGCCGGCTATGACCTGTTTCTTCTGATCGCGGCCTGGATGGTTATCACCTTTGCCTATCTGGGCATCCATATTTTCTTCACGGGTGAGCAGGTCGCACAGCAACAGGCAGAGGCGGGGGGGTTTATCGGGGACTACCTGCTGACGCTGATCATTTTCGGGGTGAGCCTGCTGTTCTATCTGATTTTCTGGACGCTCAAGGGGCAGACCCTGGGAATGCAGGTGTGGCGTATTCGGGTCCAGCAACCCGGCGGTATGGCTATCACTCGGCGGCAGGCGGTCATCCGGTTTCTGGTCGCCCAAGTTGCCTGGCTCTCTCTGGGACTCGGCTTTGCCTGGTCGATATGGGATTCGAAATCCCGGACCTGGCACGATATGGCATCGGGCACCGAACTGGTCACCTTGCCCAAGGGCACGTTCAAAAAGTGAGCGCGCCCGAGCGCGTTTGCGCTTAACCAGCCCGCTTCAGCAACACGCCACCAAGCACGAAGAGCACCAGAATTGGCGCCATGACTGCCATCAGGGGTGAGAAGCCGAAAACCAGACTCGAAGGCCCAAGCAGGTCCTGGATAATGCGAAAACTGAACCCAACCAGCACCCCGGTAAAAACTCTCTGTCCCAGAGTCACCGAGCGCAGCGGGCCGAATACGAAGGAAATGGCGACAAACACCAGGGCAAGCGTCGCCAGAGGTTGCAGCAGTTTTTTCCAGAAGGCCAGCCGGTACTGTGCATTGCTCAGGTTCTGCTCGGCCAGATAACTCTGATAGTGCCAGATCCCGGAAAGAGAGAGCACTTCGGGATCGAGCACCACCACACTGAGCAAATCCGCCGACAGTAATACATTCCAGCGCTCCTGTGCGCTGGCTACGACTTCCGTACGATCAGACTCGGGGAAGCGCGTGGTCTGCACGTCCGTCATCAACCAGGTCTCTTCCTCGACAACGGCACGACTGGCAAAACTGGCCTCAAGCAATTGACGCTCGCCATCAAAGCGGTAGCGAGTAATGCCCCGCAGCGCACCATCGGGCTGCACCGCATTGATATGCAGAAAATCATTCCCTTCACGATGCCAGAAACCCCGCGACTTGAAAGCCTGTTCCGTACCCTGAGCGATAGCACGTCGGCTTTCGGCAATATTCTCGCTGTAAGGTGCCGCGTATTCACCCAGCAGCACGCCAGCCAGCAAGATCACCAGCAATGGCTTGAAGACGGCTGCAACAATACGCGGAATCGATACGCCAGCGGCACGCATGATCGTCAGCTCGGAATTGCTCGCCAGGGTACCCAGGCCTATCAGACAACCGATCAGGGCCGCCAGAGGCAGCATCTCGTACAACCGTCGTGGCAGGGTGAAAAGCGTATATACAAGCGCATCCAGTGCGCCGTAGCTGCCCTCGACGTCGTCCAGTTCGCCGATAAAGGCAAAGAGCAGGTCCAGCCCCAGCACAATCAGCGCCACAACCAGAATACTGAACAGCACAGTGGAACCGATATGCCGATCAAGAATGCGCATGGCTGACCTCCCGTGGGGCAGGCTGGCGCATCAGAGCCTGCCGATTGAGAGCAACGCCTATGAGTAGAAACAACACGTGCACCCACCACAGCCCCAGTGCAGGTGGCAACTTCCCGGATTCCATCCAGCCGCGAGCACTGATCAGCATCGCCAGATAGGCCATATACAGCATGACCGCAGGCAGCAATTTCAAAAAACGCCCTTGCCGCGGATTGACCCTGGACAAGGGCACCGCAAAGAAGGCGACCACAAATACCAGCAAGGGTATGGCAAGTCGCCATTGCAGCTCGGCCTGCAAATCGACATCCGTCTGTCCGAACAACGCCAGTGTTGGCATTGCCTCGTGATCTGTTACTTCGGTGGCAAGTTCAGGCTTGGGTAACAATACGCCGTAGGTGTCATAGCTGATGACCCTGAAGTCCGCTGTTCCGGGAGTACCGTCATAGCGATATCCGTCGTATAGCACCAGATAACGGCTACCGTCGGCATTCATCTGTTGGCGCCCAGTTTCCGCTACCAACACGCCTACCCGGGTGTCATCCATACCGCCAGCGCGTTCGGTAATGAAAAGATCCTGCAACTGCGTGCGATCTTCCGACAGCCCACCCGCGTAGGTCACACGCTGGCCGCTGCCCAGAGACTGAAAGCGACCGGCAGCCAGCGTGTCGAACTCAGTCATGGCTGCCTGTTCGTTGAATAGCTGTTGCGTCTTGAGCACGCCTGCCGGCGCTACCCATAAACTCAACAGCGCCACAATCGCAGCCACGACCAGCGCCGAGCCCTGGGTATACCAGAGAATACGTCGGTCGCTGAACCCGTTGGCCGACAGCACTGTCATTTCGCTGTCCAGATACATACGCCCGTAGGCCAGCAAAATACCCAGAAACATGCCCAGCGGAAGAATAAGCACCACGAAGCCCGGCAGCCGGTAACCCATGATCAGAAACAGCACACCGGGATCGAGCTGACCTGCTGCTGCCTGCGCCAGATACTTGATGAAACGACCGCTCATGATGATAAGCAGCAGCACGCCGCTGACGGCAGTCAGGGTTATCAGGACTTCACGGCTTAGATAACGAAAAACAATCACAATAACTTCCTTGGCCCCAGGCCCACGAATGAGCCAGAATGAGGGGATATCGAGTCTGGTTGCAAGCGCAACTCCGGTCATGGCGCATGGCAGTCCGGCTCGCGGACTGTATTATCAGTCAATCAACATCATTTGTCTTGGGGAGTACCAATGGACTTCAACGTCAAGCACGGCACACTGGAAACCATCAAGAGCGGCTGTCTGGTCGTAGCCATCAGCGAGGGAGCGGATCTTGATGGCCCTGCTGCCGAACTCGACCGCGCCTGTAGCGGCCAGATCAGCGCCGCGATCAAGCATGGCGACATCACCGGCAAGAGCGGTCAAACGCTGCTGCTATTCGGCTTGCCGGGCGTGACAGCCCAGCGGGTGCTGCTGGTAGGTCGCGGCAAGGAAGCTGAACTCAACGATAGACAGTTCCGCAAGCTGGTGCAAAAAGTCATAAACACGCTGAAAGATGGCGGAGCCACTGACGCCTTGATCACGCTCGCCGAGTTGCCGGTGACCGGTCGGGATCTGTATTCAAGAGCCCGCCTGATGCTGGAAACCGTACGCGAGAATCTGTACCAGTTTGACCAGTTCAAGACGCAGAAGGCCATCAAGCCGCGCCTGAAAAAATGCCTGGTCTGGTCGGCTGACAAGGCTGACGCGGAAGTGCTCAAGCGTGCCGTAACACACGCGCAGGCCATCGGCGACGGCATCGACCTGACCCGGACGCTGGGCAACCTGCCTGGCAATGTCTGCACGCCATCCTATCTGGCCAGCCAGGCCAAAGAGCTGGGCAAGGCCTACAAGGAACTGGACGTCGAGATTCTCGAGGAAAAGGACATGAAGGCCCTCGGCATGGGCGCCCTGTTATCAGTCAGCGCTGGTAGCGCCGAGCCAGCCAAGCTGATTCGCATGAGCTATCAGGGCGGCAAACCCAAGGACAAACCCCATGTTCTGGTCGGCAAGGGCATAACCTTTGACACAGGCGGCATCAGCATAAAGCCGTCGCCCAACATGGACGAAATGAAGTACGACATGTGCGGTGCAGCTACGGTCTTTGGCGTCATGAAAGCAGCCGTGGTCCTGCAGTTGCCGATTAACATTGTCTGCCTGGTAGCTGCGGCGGAAAACATGCCCAGTGGCACTGCTACCAAGCCTGGCGATATTGTGACCAGCATGTCCGGACAGACTATCGAAATCCTCAATACCGACGCCGAAGGCCGCCTGGTGCTCTGCGATGCGCTGACCTACGCCGAGAAGTTCAAGCCAGCCAGCGTGGTCGACATTGCCACCCTGACAGGCGCGTGCATTGTGGCGCTGGGCAGCAATGCTTCGGCTGTCATGGGTAACAATGACGAACTGGTGCAGCAACTGCTCAGCGCCGGCAAGCAGGCCGATGACCGGGCTTGGGAATTGCCTCTGTTCGATGAATATCAGGAGCAGCTGGACAGCCCCTTCGCCGACATGGCCAACATCGGTGGGCCCAAGGCGGGCAGCATTACCGCTGGCTGCTTCCTGTCGCGCTATGCCAAGGCCTATCCGTGGGCGCACCTGGATATTGCCGGTACAGCCTGGACCAGCGGCGGCAAGGATAAAGGCGCCTCCGGCCGCCCCGTACCCCTGCTGATGCAATATCTGCTCAACCAGGCCGGCTAAATAAAACAGCGGCAAGCGACAAGCTTCAAGCGGCAAGTTGGCCGTGCGAGCTGAACCATCGGCGCAGGAGCTGGAAGCCAACAGTTTGGGGTTGGCTTTTGGCTTTTGGCTTGAGGCTTGAGGCTTGAGGCTTGTAGCTTGTAGCTTGTAGCTTGTAGCTTGTAGCTTGCCGCTTGCCGCTTGCCGCTTGTAGCTTGTAGCTTGTAGCTGAGGGTTCTATGACGCGTATTGATTTCTACCTGCTGACCAGCGCCAATCCGGAGCTGCGACTGGATTATGCCTGCCGACTGGCCCACAAGGCCTGGAGCAAGGGACACCGCGTTTACATCAACTGCAACGATGAAGCACAGGCAGAAACGCTTGATCGGCTTTTATGGAGTTTTCGCGCCGATACTTTCCTACCCCACGCATTGGCTTCAGACGACGCTCAACAAGCCGTGGTCTGCGGTTGCGGCGAACCGCCCGCGGCGCACAACGATCTGCTGATCAACCTGGCGGACACTACTGCAGACTCGTTCAGCCGCTTCAGTCGGATGGCCGAGATCGTTATCGAACACGATCCCGTGCGCTTGCCAGCACGCGAGCGATTTCGCTTTTACCGCGAACGGGGCTATCCTCACCAGACCCATCAGATACGGATAGCGGGATGAATCATGGCGCAGCGCGACCCTTCAGAACCATCACGTCTGCTCAAGGATCTGGAGTCCATTCGCACTCTGCTGGACGAGCCTGCTGAAGCGCAGAACGCTTCAGCCTCCCACCTTGACTCAGGCTTGCAGAAAGCGACTACCAGTGAAGACGCCCAGCTTGATATTCCGCTGCTGCAAGACATTATTAGCGATGCACCAGGCCTGGATCTCAGTCAGCCGCTGACCCCTGTGGTAATCGATAAGCCCCATTCGCCGGCCTCCGCTCCCTTGCCGTCGTTACCCGCAAGACCCACCGCACCCAAGCCCAACCCATTTTTGCCATATGACCAACTGGCCAGACTGGCCGAGGAACGTGTGCAGCTGGATCGCCTGATGGCCGGCCACATACCACCTCCCCCGACGCACCCCGCGACCAGGCAAAGCACCAGGCGCGACAGCGCCCACACCGGCGCCCGGGAAGTTCGCATGGAAGCCCGCCTCCAGGCCGAAGCCCAGTTGATCCTACAGGAAGTCATCGACGACCTGATGCCGACCATTGAGGCCGAACTGCGCAATCGCCTGCAGGACAAGCTGCAACAGATGGTGCGCGAACAACTTAAATAAGTACCTGCGGGCTGGGCCTTGATGCTCCGTGCCCGCTATAATGCCCGTTTTTCGCGACGATTCCGGCCCCGCCCACGGCGCAACCGGCCTGCACGTCGCCGACTGACCAACCGGATACCCAGCATACCCATGGAAAAGACCTACCAGCCCCACGCCATCGAATCTTCCTGGTACCAGAACTGGGAGCAGAACAACTACTTCGCACCCCAGGGCTCGGGCGAGTCCTACACCATTGCGCTGCCGCCACCCAACGTGACCGGCAGCCTGCACATGGGCCATGGTTTCAACAACGCGATCATGGACGCCTTGATCCGCTTCCGCCGCATGCAGGGCCGCAACACCCTGTGGCAGCCTGGTACCGACCACGCCGGCATTGCGACGCAGATGGTGGTAGAACGTCAACTCGGCGCCCAGGGTCAGTCGCGTCACGACCTGGGCCGTGAACAGTTTCTGGAAAAGGTCTGGGAATGGAAGGAAGAGTCCGGCGGCAACATCACCCGCCAGATCCGTCGCCTGGGCAGCTCGGTGGACTGGAGCCGCGAACGCTTCACTATGGACCCAAGCATGTGCGAAGCGGTCAAGGAAGCCTTCGTGCGTTTGCACGAGGACGGCCTGATCTATCGCGGTAAGCGCCTGGTGAACTGGGACCCGGCGCTGCATACAGCCATATCTGATCTGGAAGTCGAGAACCACGACGAGACCGGCTCACTGTGGAACCTGCGTTATCCTCTGGCTGACGGCGCCATTACCGCCGATGGCAAGAACTATCTGATCGTCGCCACGACCAGGCCCGAGACCATGCTCGGCGATACCGCGGTAGCGGTGAATCCGCAAGACGAGCGTTATCAGGCACTGATCGGCAAATTCGTCGAATTGCCGCTGGTGGGCCGACGCATCCCGATCGTTGCCGACGACTACTGCGATCCCGAGTTCGGTACCGGTTGCGTGAAGATCACCCCAGCCCACGACTTCAACGACTATGAAGTCGGCAAGCGCCACGCCATGCCGCTGATCAACATACTCGACAAGGACGCGGCCATCCTGCCCCGCGCCCAGATCTTCAATATCGATGGCAGCGTCAATACCACTGTCGATTCGAGCCTGCCCGAAGCCTATGCCGGGCTCGATCGTTTCGAAGCGCGCAAACGCATCGTCGCCGACTTCGACGCCGCCGGCCTGCTCGAGAAGATCGAACCCCACGCCCTCAAGGTGCCCAAGGGCGACCGTTCGGGCGTGGTCATCGAGCCCTGGCTGACCGACCAGTGGTATGTCTCAACCAAACCGCTGGCCGAGCCGGCCATCGCCGCCGTAGAGGACGGTCGCATACAGTTCGTACCCAAGCAGTACGAGAATATGTATTTCAGCTGGATGCGCGACATCCAGGACTGGTGCATCTCCCGCCAACTGTGGTGGGGCCACCGCATCCCGGCCTGGTATGACGAGGCAGGCAATGTCTATGTCGGCCGCGACGAAGCAGAAGTGCGCGCCAAGCACAATCTGGGCGACGCTGTGCTGCGTCAGGATGAAGACGTACTCGATACCTGGTTCAGCTCAGGCCTCTGGACCTTCTCTACCCTCGGCTGGCCCGAGCAGACCCAGGCACTGAAGACTTTCCACCCGACCGACGTGCTGGTGACCGGCTTCGACATCATCTTCTTCTGGGTCGCGCGCATGATCATGCTGACCATGCACCTGATGAAGCATGAGGACGGCAGCGCCCAGGTACCCTTCAAGACGGTCTACGTACACGGCCTGGTACGGGATGGCCAGGGCCAGAAGATGTCCAAGTCCAAGGGCAACGTGCTCGACCCGCTGGATATCATCGACGGCATCGACCTGGAGTCCCTGGTGTCCAAGCGCACCAGCGGCATGATGCAGCCAAAGATGGCGGCGAAGATCGAGAAGCAGACCCGGGATGAATTCCCCGACGGCATCGCCGCCTACGGCACCGACGCCCTGCGCTTCACCAACTGTTCACTGGCCTCCACCGGACGCGACATCAAGTTCGATATGGGCCGGGTGGAAGGCTATCGCAACTTCTGCAACAAGATCTGGAACGCCGCGCGCTACGTGATGATGCAGTGCGAAGACAAGGACACAGGTATCGATGGCAGTGCCGTGGAGCTGACCCTCGCCGATCGCTGGATCATCTCGGAGCTGCAACGCACTGAGACCGAAGTGACCCGCCAGCTCGACCAGTTCCGTTTCGACCTGGCCGCGCAGGCGCTTTACGAATTTATCTGGAACCAGTACTGCGACTGGTACCTGGAACTATCCAAGCCGGTGCTGTGGGACGAGAATGCACCTGCCGAGCGCCAGCGCGGCACTCGCCGGACACTGGTGCGGGTGCTCGAAGCCGCCCTGCGACTGGCGCACCCGTTCATGCCCTTCATCACCGAAGAGATCTGGCAACGCATTGCACCGATGGCGGGCAAAAGCGGCCCGACCATCATGCTGCAGCCCTGGCCTCAGGCCGATGAAAGTCGTCTGGATGAAACCGCCGAGCAGGACATCGAATGGCTCAAGGGTCTGATCCTGGGTGTGCGTAACATTCGCGGTGAAATGAATGTGGCCCCCGGCAAGGAACTCGAATTGCTGCTGCGCAATGCCGGTGACGAAGATCGCCGCCGCCTGCAGGAAAACGAGGCATTCCTGAAGAAGCTGGCCAAGCTATCGTCAGTGATCGTGCTGGCAGCAGGCGACGAAGCTCCCCTGTCGGCCACCGCCCTGGTAGGCGAGCTGGAAGTGCTGGTACCCATGGCCGGACTGATCGACAAGGCCGCCGAACTGGCTCGCCTGGACAAGGAAATCCAGCGTCTCGAAGGAGAAACCAAGCGCATCGGCGGCAAGCTGAGCAACGCCGGCTTCGTCGACAAGGCGCCGCCAGCAGTCATCGACAAGGAGCGCGGCAAGCTCGCCGACGCCGAAAAGGCCATTGCCCAGCTCAGCGAACAACGTAGCCATATCGCCAGCCTCTAGGCTTGAAGCGGGCCGGATCAGAATCCGGCCCGCCCGGCCCCTGCAACAGAAGAGATACCATGCCCATCGACAACAGTATCGTTCATCAGATTCACAAGAAGCCTGACGGCCAGCCCGCCAGCCTCAGCCTGCGCGATAGCGAGCTGGCCAACTCCGAAGCGCTTGAGCAACTGCTCGCCGGTCTGATCGAGGCCTACAACAGCAAACCGAACAAGGCCTGGGGTTACTTTCAACCGGAAAGTGGCGCCTACCCCTTCAGTGGCTGGCTGCAGCAACTCATCGATGGCGAGCAGGATTTCATTGGCTTCTCGCGCCAGGCTAGCGAGCAGCTGAAGACCCTGATGGAAGGCTCCAACCTGGCACTGGGCGGCCACGTGCTTTACATCCGCTACCGCCAGGGCATGACTGCCTTTCTGATTATTGCGCTGCTGCACCATACCGAAGGCGTTACCGTCACCGACAACCTAGAGGTCGCCCAGGCTCGGCACTTGGATCTGTCCAGCCTGAACATGGCCGCGCGCATCAACCTGACCGAGTGGAAGCAGAACGCCCAGTCGACCAAATACATCTCGTTTATTCGTGGGCGCAGTGGCAAGCGGGTCTCGGACTACTTCCGTGATTTCATCGGCTGTATCGAAGGGGCCAATCCGGAGGAAGAGACCACTACCCTGCTCCAGGCCTTCAGCGACTATGTCGGCGAAGCGGATTTTCAGCCCGATACCCTGCGCGACAAGACCAAGGCCATGAGCGGCTACGTCAACAGCCAGGCCCGCCAGGGCGAACAGGTCGCGCTTGAAGAGCTTTCCGGGGTAATCGATGAAGAACAGCCGCGCGCCTTCTACGATTACATCCGCAACAAGGATTACGGCTTGTCTCCGGAGATACCGGCGGACAAGCGCACCCTGAGCAATTTCATGCGCTTCTACGGCAAGGCCAATGGCCTCTCCATCAGCTTCGAAGCGCATCTGCTGGGTGAGCAGGTAGAGTATGACGAAGGCCAGGATTCACTGGTGATCAAGCATCCGCCCAAGGGGCTAGTGCAGCAATTGCGCAACAAGAAAGGCCGCTAGAACAGGCCAGGGTTTAGCTGATTGTGAGGCAGGTCGCAGACAACGCTGCGTAAATCGAGCACCATAGCCTGATGATCAGACAAACCCTGTTGGATACCTTCGGTTTCGACCAATTTCGCCCCGGCCAGGAGCCGGCCATCAGGTCGGTGCTGGCCGGCCGTTCCGCCGCGGCGATATTCCCCACCGGCTCCGGCAAATCCCTGTGCTATCAGCTCCCGGCGCTACACCTGCCGCACCTGACTCTGGTCGTTTCGCCTCTTTTGGCGTTGATGCAGGATCAGTTGGCGTTCCTCGAGCGCCACGGTATCGCCGCCGGCAGTATCGATTCAGCCCAGGGGCGCGATGAGGCCAACAGCGTTATGGCGCGGGCACGCAATGGCGAACTGAAAATCCTGATGATCTCGGTCGAACGCCTGAAGAACGAGCGTTTTCGCAATTTCATCCAGCAAGTCCCCATCTCTCTGCTGGTGATCGACGAGGCCCACTGCATCTCCGAATGGGGTCATAACTTTCGCCCCGACTACCTGAAACTGCCAACCTACCAGCGGGAACTGAACATACCCCAGGTATTGCTGTTGACCGCCACCGCCACGCCGCCAGTGATCGCCGATATGCAGGCCCGATTCGCTATTGCCGCGGAGGATGTGGTGACCACGGGGTTCTACCGGCCCAACCTGCATCTGGGCGTGGAACCCGTAGCGGCCACTGCCAAACCCGCCCGGTTGGTGCAATGGCTCGTAGCCAAGCCGGGCGAAGCGTCCATCGTCTACGTCACCCAGCAGAAAACCGCCGAGGATGTGGCGCGCCAGCTAAGCACTCAGGGTATCGAGGCCAGCGCCTACCATGCGGGTCTTGCGCACGAGCGCCGGGAAGCGATCCAGCAGCAGTTCATGGCCGGGCAGATCAATTGCATTGTCGCCACCATTGCCTTCGGCATGGGCATCGACAAGAGCGACATCCGCAATGTGGTGCACTACGATCTGCCAAAATCGATCGAGAACTACAGCCAGGAAATCGGCCGCGCCGGACGCGATGGTCAGCCGTCGCGCTGCCTGATTCTCGCCAATCGCGACAATCTCAATGTGCTGGAGAACTTTGTTTATGGCGACACACCCGAGTTAAGCGGGATTCGCGCGGTGCTTGATGACCTGCTGGCCATCCCGGAAACGGGACCAGGCGGACAAGGTCAGTGGGAGATCATGCTCAATGCCCTCTCCTCCCAAAGCAATATTCGCCAATTACCGCTCAAGACCTTGCTGGTGCAACTCGAACTGCGCGCAATCATCGCGCCGCGTTATGCCTATTTTGCCGAATACCGCTTCAAATACCTGCTGACACCGGAGCAGATCCTCGGGCGTTTTCAGGGCGAGCGCCAGCAGTTCGTTCAGGCGATTATCAGTACCTCTACACTGGCGCGCACCTGGTGCACGGTCGATTTCGACGCACTGTGGCAACAGCACGGTGCAGAACGCAGTCGGGCGATCAAGGCGCTGGATTATTTTCAGGAGCAGGGCTGGATCGAGATGGAGAGCAAGCAGATGACCGAGGTCTATGCGCTGCTCGACCGGACATTCAATCCGCAGGCGCTGGCGGAAGAGCTACATGGTTATTTCCAGGCCCAGGAGCAGAGCGAGATACGTCGCATCCACGCGATGATCGAACTGTTCGCGGCCAACCAATGCCTGAGCCACAGCCTCGCGCTGCATTTCGGCGATGATAAGGCTCCGGAGCACTGTGGGCATTGCTCGGTATGCGAGGGCCAATACGCGCCACTACCCGGGCCACCGCAGCTGTCGCCACCGGACACAGTTGGGCTAACCACAATCGCCGGCGCCTTCATCGAACGACACAGCGCATTGACTGGAAGTCCGCCCGGCCCGGAAAGCATCACACGGTTTCTCTGTGGTATCACTACGCCCCTGTTCACCCGTATGAAAGCACGGCAGATTTCCGGCTTTGGCGAACTACAGGCCTACCCCTATGCGAAGATCAGAAGCCAGCTAGTCACGGTTTGAGGCGATAGCCCGTCTTGAAAATCCACCAGACAATGCCGATGCAGGTAATCAGAAACACACTGGTCATCGCCAGGCTGACTGCTATGTGTACATCAGCTACACCGTAGAAACTCCAGCGAAATCCGCTGATCAGATAGACCACCGGATTGAACAGCGTCACGGTCTGCCACAGCGGTGGAAGCATGTTGATCGAGTAGAAGCTGCCGCCAAGAAAGGCAAGCGGCGTGACAATCATCAGCGGAATGATCTGCAGCTTCTCGAAACCGTCCGCCCAGATCCCGATGATGAAACCGAACAGACTGAAGGTAAGGGCCGTCAAGACCAGGAATCCAAACATCCAGACCGGATGCTGGACCTCGTAGGGAACGAATATTTTCGCTGTGAGCAGAATCAGCAGACCCAGAATGACCGACTTGGTAGCCGCGGCGCCCACATAACCAATAACGATCTCGGTCGGTGATACCGGTGCGGAAAGTACTTCGTAAATAGTGCCGGTGAACTTGGGCATATAGATGCCGAACGATGCATTGGAAATGCTTTCGTTGAGCAGCATCAACATGATCAGGCCGGGAATGATGAACGCGCCATAACTCACGCCATCGATCTCGGTCATGCGCGAGCCTATCGCGGCACCAAACACGACGAAATACAGGGAAGTCGAGATAACTGGCGACACCAGGCTCTGCAGAAGAGTGCGGCGCATTCGGTTCATCTCAAACTGATAAATCGCCTTGATCGCGTATAGATTCATGAAGCTTCCCCTGCCCGTTGCGGTGCGGAAACCGACTCGCCCGCGTTATGCACCAGCCCAACGAAGATATCCTCAAGCGAACTCTGGCTTGAATGCAGATCCTTGAACTCGATGCCTTCGCGCGCCAGGGTACGGAGCAATTCGGCGATACCGGTCTGCTCCTTCAGCGCATCGAAGGTGTAAACCAGAATATGACCCTCCTGTTCGAGCGCCAATTGATAGTCCGCAACGGCAACCGGGATCTGTTCAAGGGGTTGTTGTAGATGGATGCTCAGCTGCTTGGTACCCATTTTGCGCATCAGCGCCGCTTTTTCTTCGACCAGTATCAGCTTGCCACCGTTGATTACGCCGATGCGGTCTGCCATCTCCTCGGCCTCCTCGATGTAGTGGGTAGTCAGGATAATCGTTACCCCGCTGGCCCGCAGCTTGCGCACCATTTCCCACATATCACGACGCAACTCGACGTCCACACCAGCGGTCGGCTCGTCCAGAAAAAGGATGTCCGGCTCGTGTGACAGCGCCTTGGCAATGAGGACCCTTCGCTTCATGCCACCGGACAGGCTCATGATCTTCTCGTTGCGCTTGTCCCAAAGCGAAAGGTCTCGTAGCACCTTTTCCAGATGCGCGGCATCCGCCGGCTTGCCAAACAGGCCCCGACTGAGTTTCAGCGTCGCCCAGACAGTATCGAACATGTTGTTGGTCAGTTCCTGGGGCACCAGACCTATGGCGGTGCGCGCTGCACGATAGTCGCGAACGATATCGTGACCATCGACCACTACCCGCCCCGCCGTCGGATTGACAATCCCGCAAATGATACTGATAAGCGTGGTTTTGCCTGCGCCATTGGGCCCGAGCAAGGCAAATATTTCACCCCGCCGGATATTCAGGTCGACTTTATCGAGCGCCTGGAATCCCGAAGCGTAGGTTTTCGTCAGGCCGGTGACCTGAATAATGTCGTTCACGTTTTCTCCATTCACGCATGGGTGATGCAGCCGCCAGCGCCGCAAAAGCCCGTTATCATCGCACGCGTACCGGTCCACCGGGCTATTCACCCGACGCTATTGGATGTGGGGATATGTCCGGCCGATGTCGTTTTTAAAGGGGTGCTGATCGAATGGTGCTATTCGCTCTTCCTCACAGATGCCATGGCGCAGAAGGAACAGCCCGTTTACCGCCCGCACCAGCGCCGCGCCGGCCTGCAGAAAGAAATCCGCTGCCACCTCGCGCTCCTCTTCGCTCTCCAGGGGCAACTGCTGCGCCCGCGCTGCGGCGATGTCGAAAAGATCCTCTGATTCGGTAAATTCCCTGCGCACCGAATGGCAATAGGCGCCGGCTGGCAGATCGGTAAAATCATCGGCCAGTCGCTTCAGGTGGTATCGGTAGACGGTTCTGCACTGCTCGAGATCCTGCAGGAACTGGTCGCGTAGCGGCTCATTCACACCCTGGTTTGGATCGGTCTGTTCCAGCGCCAGCGCAAACGCCTGCACAGGTCCCGCGCAATAGGTCTGCGCGTCCTCGGGTTGACCCACTGCAGTGGCTGAATCGGCCAGCACGGCGCACGGCATAGCAAGCAACATGACTGCTGCGACAAGAGACCGGTAATGCAAGAGTGTGTTCGTAGTTGCAACCATTGCGCCTGAGGGGCCTGCTGACGGGTTCGGTTACCGCTGGGCGGATGCCGTGGCGGGGCGATACATGTTGACCAGTGACAGCCCAATGATCAAGCCTGCCAAGTATAAACCAGCCAGTCAGACCGGCGTTGCGCCGGTCCGTTCGATCTGGATGCCCTGTAATTAAATCGCCTGAATGCGGAATCCGTAACGCGGGAAATGCACCTGAACGCGTCCGGCCCGATCATCTTCGCGGGCCACGACGATCTCTTCCGCATCCTCATAGACCAGCTCACCGGTGACCGGGTCGGTTCCGTAGTCCACAGCGTTGACCTGCACTGCCTGACCCACCTGCAGACCATCGGGACTGACAAAGTCGCTTGCCGAATAAGTCCGGGGCGTCGCTTCGTTAGCTATCTGCACGGCATCGGACGGATCCAGATCGGCATGCGATCCGTGACCAAAATCAGCTATGCGAGCCATCCACTCGCCGACCGCCGGATAACCCTCGAGCATGTTCGCCACTGCCTTGTTGCTGGCCACGAACCACAACGGATGATAGTAGGCAAAGTCAGCAATACAAGCCTGGCTGCCAAGCAGGTATTCACCGTCGCGCTGCAACTGGGTTTCCAGACGGCTCAACAGCGTTGGCCATTGTGAGAGGGCCACCGAAGCGTCGAGACGACTGGCACTACCACCCTGAAAAAGCTTCTGCCGGTCAGCCATGAAACCCTTGACCATGGCCTCGGGAGCGCCGGCAAAGCGGGCAGCCAGACCGTGAGGCTGAAAATTGATGGCAACTGCGTGCTGGAACAGTACCTGATCGGCGAACTGCGCCAAGGCAGTAGCTGCTGCCTCGCGACCTTCGGGGATCAGTGCCGGGGTGCTCTTGGTCTCCTCCAGCAAACGGGCGATCAGGGCCGTATCGCAGTAGATATCAGCACCAACCTGCATCACTGGTGTGCGCCGATAGCCGCCAGTCAAAGCAGTCAGATCCGGTTTTGGCATTGCCGCAGGAATCATCACGGACTGCCATGCAAGCCCCTTGAAGCCCAGCATCAGACGGGCTTTTTCGGCAAATGGGGATTGTGGATAATGGTGCAGAATCAGTTCACTCATGGGTATTCTCCAGTCAGGGTGAACCCAGCTTAGCTGGTGTGTCAGGCACTGCACAGTCACTCGCCATACCTGATGATGCGCCATTGAACTGACTGATCAGTCGCTCCTTGGCCCGCTTGTTCAGTGACTTGATGGCAATCTCGCGGCGAAGTGCTATTGAGTGATCGGTACAGACTTCGGTCCAGACCAGGGCGCTGGCGGGACTGCGGTTGAAAAATCTGGCGCCCTTGCCACGCTGGTGCTGAGCAAAGCGACGCCGCGGATCAGTGCTGATGCCGGTATAGAGGTGACCGTTCTCGGCTCGCACCATGTATACCCACCAGGCTCTCTCCTCAGCGGGCTCCGGGCTGTGTTCGGTGCTGTTTTCAGGCCCATCAACAGGCATACTGATATCCATCACTGTTGGAGTGAACCCATGTTTATACAGATTTTCGGTACTGGCGGCACCCTCGACAAGCTCTATCATGATGCGCTTAGCGATTACCAGATCGGTGAACCCATGGCGGGCGAATTGCTGGAGCAGGGCCGGGTGTCAATAGGATATGCAGTGGAATCGCTGATCCGCAAGGACAGCCTGGAGCTCGACGACGCAGATCGGCAGTTGATTCACGACAAAGTCGCTGCGTGCCCCTATGAGCATGTACTGATCACCCATGGCACCGATACCATGACGGTTACCGGTGCCTGTCTCGAAGATATTCAGGGTAAAGTGATTGTGCTGACCGGGGCCATGCAGCCGGCCCGTTTCAGGGACTCGGACGCACTGTTCAACCTGGGACTGGCCGTCGGTGCGCTCAATACCCTGGGCCACGGCGTGTATATCGCCATGAGCGGCCGAGTATTTCCGGCCGATCAAGTGAAAAAGAACCGCCTGGCTGGGCGCTTCGAAAGCACCTGAAAATCTGACTGTGGTCCGGCCAGCCGGCCGAAGAGGGTTACTTTCTAGCCCGTGCCGCCCACAGTGATCTGATCAATTTTCACGGTGGGCTGGCCCACGCCCACCGGCAGTGACTGGCCGTCCTTGCCGCAGGTACCTACACCGCTATCCAGCGCCAGGTCGTGGCCGACCATGGAGACACGATTCATCACCTCCGGGCCGTTACCGATCAGCGTTGCGCCCTTGACCGGAGCGGTGATCTTGCCGTCCTCGATCAGATAGGCTTCGCTGGTGGAGAACACAAACTTGCCGCTGGTAATGTCAACCTGACCACCGCCCAGATTCGCGCAGTAAATACCCTTCTTCACCGACTTGATGATGTCCGCAGGATCACTCTCGCCTGCCAGCATGTAGGTGTTGGTCATGCGCGGCATCGGCAGGTGCGCGTAAGACTCACGTCGACCGTTACCCGTTGCAGGCACGCCCATCAGGCGGGCGTTGAGCTTGTCCTGCATGTAGCCCTTGAGAATGCCGTTCTCGATCAACGTGGTGCAGTTGGTCTGGTTACCCTCGTCATCCATGCTCAGTGACCCGCGACGGCCCGGAAGCGTTCCATCGTCAACTATGGTGCACAGGCTGGACGCTACCTTCTCACCTACCCGGCCGCTATAGGCGGAGCTGCCCTTGCGGTTGAAGTCACCCTCCAGGCCATGGCCGACGGCCTCGTGCAGCAGAACCCCGGACCAGCCAGGCGCCATTACCACGGGCATGCTGCCGGCCGGAGCTGGAATGGCTTCCAGATTCACTATCGCCTGACGCACCGCTTCACGGGCATAACCCATGGCGCGCTCTTCGGCTTCAAAGAAGCGGTAGTCGGTGCGTCCGCCACCACCGGAGCTGCCACGCTCACGACGCCCCTTGTTCTCGATAATGACACTGACGTTCAGCCGCACCAACGGGCGTATATCACCAGCCCAGGTGCCGTCGCTGGAAGCAACCAGTACGGTATCGTGCACGCCGCCCATGCTTACCGACACCTGCGTGATACGCGAGTCCAGGCTTCGTGTATAAGCGTCCAGGCGTTGCAGGAAAGCGACCTTTTCAGCCTGGGCCATGACATCCAGCGGATTGTCAGCGGCATACAGGGCGGTGCTGTTACCGCGATCCCAGGCCTTAACGCTGCCGGTCTGGCCGGAACGGGCAATCGAACGCGCCGCCCCTACCGCCTGACTCAACGCAGGCAGGCGCACGTCGTTGCTGTAAGCAAAACCGGTTTTCTCGCCCGACTGGGCCCGCACACCAACACCCTGATCGACGTTGAAGCTGCCATCTTTGACAATGCCGTCTTCCAGTACCCAGGACTCGCTGATCTGGTGCTGGAAATACAGATCGGCAGCATCCACGCCCGGGGCCGAAACCAGTTGACCGAGCACAGCTGCAACGCTGTCTGGACTCAGATCGGCCGGCATCAGCAGGCGGTTTTCCACTTGGGCTAGTACATTACTCATTCAGTCTGACTCCTTGGCGGCTGCGACAATGGCTTGCGCAGGCACTAGGCGACGATGCCGGTCAACCGGCATCCGCGCGCGAATAGTATTGAGATGATCATGATCGATGCTCTGGCAGAGCACCCCTTCCCCAGTGGTCAGCGAATCCATGACTTCGCCCCAGGGATCGACCAGGCAACTGCGGCCAAAGGTCTCACGGCCGCCCGGGTGCAGCCCACCCTGATTGGCGGCCAGAATGTAACACTGGGTTTCGATAGCCCGTGCCCTTAGCAGAACCTCCCAGTGGGCAGCGCCGGTGACCGCGGTAAATGCCGAAGGGACGACAATGAGTTCGGCGCCTGCCTGGCGTAAAGCCACATAGAGCTCCGGGAAGCGCACATCATAACAGATGCTCAGCCCAACCCGACCGACCGGTGTATCGACGCAAACGATGGCATCGCCGTAACCGTAATCCTTGGATTCGCGATAGCTACGATGATTATCCTCGACCTCCACATCGAACAGATGCAACTTGTCATAGCGCGCAACCTGCTGCCCCTGGTCGTCAAAGACCAGGCAACAGGCCATGGGCTTTTTCCCCGCAGCCCGCGGAAGGGGGATGCTGCCACCGATCAACCAGATCCCATGTTTGCTGGCCTGTCTGGACAGAAAGCGGGTGATCGGTTGTTGACCGGAACATTCCGCTTCGCCGATTTCTTTCAAACTACGATTACCAAAGGCCGCAAAGCACTCCGGAAGCAACACCAACTTGGCCCCGGCCTGCGCTGCCTGTGCAATGAGTGGCGCCGCCTGGTCCAGATTGGCCTGAACATCAGGACCGCTGATCATCTGTATCGCTGCTACAAGATGCATATGAATCACTCCTCCAGGGCTGCCTCGTTATCAAAGGCCCGCTCGAAATCGACGGTAGGCTGCTGCCAATCACCGCTGACGCGATATTTAACCGACGCAAAGCGAGCGACTCGGTCGCCGAGTATCTTGTCAGCGAGAAACAACGCCCCGCCAATATAGGGTGCGCCGGCAATAATGGCCGCCAGCGGTAGATTGTTGGTTACCGGTAAGGTTACCAGCATCCCCATATCGATGCTGCGGGCCGGCAGGTCGATGTGGCCATCAAGCTGCATTTTCGCCCCGGGTCCATCCATTACCAAGGGGCTGCGGGTGCGCATCACGCCGTCGGTCAGGGCCAGGTCGGCGGTCAAGGTATCGTAGGCTGTACCCCGCCCGAACAGATCACTGAAATCCAGGCGCAAGCGGCGTGTCAGGGCGTTGAAATTGAGCAGACCGAAGACCCGCAAGGCGTCCGCAGACCCTTCACCACTTTGCAACGTGCCATTGCGCGCATCGAGCAAAATGCTCCCGGTGCTGCGGCTCAAGGCGAAGAATGCCGGTGATCCAGACCAGGTCAGATCCGCTGTGGTCGAAAATTGTCCACTGGTCACTGTCGGAGCATAGCCCCACGCCTTCAGCACCCCGCCTATGTCACCTGCCTGCAGGCCCCCACTGAACTGGCTTGACATGCCCCCGGCATGCCATTGCAGGTCTCCCGCCAGCTGCAATCCACGCAAGTCCATCGACAGACTGCTGATCTGCGCACCATGGTCGGATGGGCGCATCTGAAAACGCACCGGCCCGACCGGGTCGTTGCCCCGCGACAGCATATCTATGTTTACATCCATGGCAGGTAGCGTTCGCGGATCCACATCCCGCAGGGGGTCTTCAGGGATCAGCGGACTAGCCAATGCATCCACCCGTGGCTCGCTGTCGCCACTGGCGAGAGAAAGTCGCTGCATATTGAACGCCACAGGTTCGGAGCGCAGGTCCGGCAAGGTAATCTGCCCCCTCACTCGTGCCTGATCGAGATTGAACATCCAACCCTGATCACTGCGTACACCACTGATCGCCAGATCATTCAGACGTTGGCCCAGGCCGCTAAACTCGCCTGCGCGCAGATCCAGCGTTCTGACCCTTTTAATCGCTGCACTGGGCCTTAGCCCTGAAACAGCACCAGATTGACCCACTAGCGACGGTAAAGCTCCCTGGCGCTCGACCCAATTGCGCCAATCAGCCAGCTCAACGTGTTCGAATCGGGCCCCGACACTAAGCCCCGGCTCTCGACCCAATGACGGCTCGCCACTTCGGTAGCGCAGATCTCCCCGCAAGGCAGTCGCCCCTGTCTGCACCACTCCCGCCAGATCCGGCCCCAGATTGAATCGCCAGTTGTAGTGGTCCCCATCCTGGGCCAAGGTCAGGCGGCTTGGCAGCAAGCGCTCTGCCGACTTTGCCAGCGGGCCCGGCAGATCCAACTCCACGCCCTCAAGATCGCTGTCAACCTGCAGCCACGCAGCACCTGCTTGCAACGCGCCCCGGGCCTCCCATGACAATTCACCAGCCATCAGATCTGCGGGAAGCTTTGCAAGCAACGGCCACGACTTGAGCTGGCCGATGCTGTGCTGCCCATTGAATGTCGCTTCCTGCCTACCCGCCTGACTGCTTATGTCACCTGCTATGGCGCGACCCAGAAAGCTCGCCTTTATCTCACTCGCTTGCAAACCCGCATCAGAGGTAAAGGCAAACTGTCCGGACAGCTCGCCCAGAGAAGCCTGCAGTAACGGAATTGAGAGACTCTCGGCTTCCAGCTGCCAACGGGCATCCACCACCGTTGCCCGCTCCCTTTGCAACGGGAGCTCAAGCCCGAATTGCCCTTGAACCTGCCCCTGCCCTTCCCAGCCTCGCAGTGCGTTACTGGTTGCTGCGGCAAGAGGGGTGTCCTGCAAGAGCCGCAGAGCATCACCCAGCGGGCCAGTGAAATCACTGCCGATGCGCAGTTGCAACGCATCGGCAGGTTGCTGGCGGTATGTGTTCACCCGGATACCAGTGAGAGCCGTATCCCACAACCGTGCGGAGGCATCTTCTATTACTACCTGCTGATCCTTGAGTCGCAAAATAGCGCTGATCTTCTCAAGCCGCGGCCAATCGGGCTGAAAAAGCAGACTGCCCGAATCCAGTTGGGCATGCAGTGACAGGGACCGCTCACCGGGCTCAGCATCGCGTCTCAGCGACCCCTGATACTCAAAAATAGCCAGTGGCACGCTACCTTCAATCTGTGCCTGGCTCAGCCACTCCCCCAGTTGCGGATTGAAGGCAGGCGACAGGGTCGGCAAGTAATGCTCACTGGAGGTCGCCTGGGAGTCGGTCAGAGATACCCTGAGCGCCATTGTCGGGGTCTGGCCTTGCGGTGGCAGATGAAGTTGCAAGGCGACAGCTGCGACACCATCAACACCCTGCGCGCGCATACCCGGTGCTGTCAGACGCAATCCCTCGGCGTCGGACCATTGCCAGTCCATCTGTCCAACGAGTTGCTGATATGACCATGACTGGGGAAACAGCCGGGGCAGGTGCATCGACCAATCATCGCTCCTTACCCTCAGTTGACCCTGAAAGGGGCTGCCTGCCAGGCTCCCGCTGATACCCTGTACTTCCGGCGCGCCCTGCCAGGCTCCAACACCCGCGTCCTCAAGCATCGCGCTGATGCTCAGGCTGCGCCAGTCTACCGGCAGACCAGCACCCTGCAGAGACAGCGCGTTCAAGGTGCCGACAGGCTGCAAAGCCTCTAGTGCGGTTGCAGCCCGATCGGACAAGACACTGGCAGGCACCAGCTGCGCGAGTATCTCCAGCGGCACAGTATCTGCCTGCATTTGCCAGTCGCTGCTTGCTGTATCCTGCCACAGCGATAGCCGGCTGCGTGGCCAATGCTGATCGCCAAGATCAAACTCCAGCCCCTGTATACGCAGCCGCTGGCGCTCGCCCTGCCTGAACGCAAATTCGGCCTCCAGCGCAGTCAGCTCAGGTACATTCTGCGCTTGTTCCAGGCGCAGCCGAGGCATCTCGAGCCGTCCACGAAAATACTCTAGCTGCTGCTTCTCCCAACCACCCCAGAAGCGCCCGCCGACCACCATCTGATCGATCGGAGCCATCTCCAGCCATGCCGGGGGCAATTGCTCGACCCAGTCAATGGGCGGCAGATCGAGGAAGAATCCCACTGACATGTCCTGCCAAGCACTACCCTCCTGCAATGCACTGACCTGCCAGCGCACCTGTTGCCCTTCCGGCAAACGCACTCTGCCATCCAGACGGTGCCAACCAGGGCCGTTCAGGAGCGTTATTTCGCCATCCTGGAAGACCCACTGTGGTCGCTCATGGGGACTGACCAGAATACGGGTATTCAGCAAGGTAATGCGACGCTGCTCAAACACCATGTCCAGCGTCGTATCCAGATCAAAATTGCCCGCAAGCCGCTCACCCAGACCGTGCAGGCGCCAGCGTCCATCCGCATCCTCGACCAGCTCGAGCGCGAGCCCCTCTATCTGCAGCGCATCCATGACCAGCCTGCGCTCCCAGAGACTCGCCCAGATATCCACCCGAGCTGTCACATTATCCAGCGCCAGCAGGGTCGGACTGTCCGGATCCAGCTGCTCGTGCACACGCAGACCCTGCATCTTCAGCACCGGCTGCGAACCCTGCATCTCACCACGCAGACTTTCCAGCGATATGGCTCTTCCTGTAGTTTCCTCCGCCCAGGCCAGCAACTCAACGCGATAATCAGCTATGGCCGGCACAAACTGGCGACCCAGACTGACGTAGGCAGCCGCTGCCAGCAGCCAGACCACCAACAAGACGATCAACCCATCGAGGGCACGGATCAACCAGCGTTGAATTTGCATCGGGTCAGTCCGGCATCACATGAGTACCACGTCATACTGTTCCTGGGTGTAGACCGTCTCTACCTGAAAGCGGATTGGGCGCTCGATGAAAATTTCCAGATCGGCGACATTGCCCGACTCTTCATCCAGCAGGCGATCGATTACCGCCTGCGAAGCCAGCACCGTGTATGCCCCGGCCTGATAGGCACGCGCCTCACGGAGAATCTCCCGGAAGATTTCATAACAGACACTTTCAGGCGTTTTCTGGATGCCCCTGCCCGTGCAGCAGGGGCACGGCTCGCAGAGTATCTGTTCGAGGCTTTCCCGGGTGCGCTTGCGGGTCATCTGCACCAGGCCAAGCTCGGTGATACCGATAATGTTGGTTTTGGCGTGATCGCGTTCCAGCTGTTTTTCCAGTGTGCGCAGCACCTGGCGCTGGTGATCTTCGTCAACCATATCGATAAAATCGATAATGATGATACCGCCCAGGTTGCGCAGTCTCAGCTGCCGGGCAATCGCCATCGCCGACTCAAGATTCGTCTTGAAAATGGTTTCCTCAAGATTGCGATGACCGACAAAGGCGCCCGTATTCACGTCGATGGTGGTCATGGCTTCAGTCTGGTCGATAACCAGGTGCCCACCCGACTTGAGCATTACCCGGCGCTCAAGCGCCTTGTGGATCTCATCCTCGATGCCATAGAGATCGAAAATCGGTCTTTCCCCGGGGTAATGCTCCAACAAACTCTGCACTGCGGGCATCAACTCCTGCACGAAAATCTCGACCTTCTGGAAAGTCTCCCGGGAATCCACGCGGATCTTTTCCGTACGCGGGCAGACCAGGTCCCTCAGGGTGCGCAGGGCAAGGGGCAAGTCTTCGTAAATCACCGAGGGGGCCGGTGCCGCCTGGGTCTGCTGCGAGATTTGCGACCAGAGACGACGCACGTAACGGATATCCGCGCGTATTTCCTCTTCACGGGCTGCTTCGGCTGCGGTCCGCAGAATGAAGCCACCGGCCTCATCGACGCCTTCAGTTTCAACGCAGGCGGATACCACCTGCTTGAGCCGGTCGCGCTCGGCTTCATCTTCTATCTTGAGGGAAATGCCCACATGGGGCGTGCGCGGCATGTAAACCAGAAAACGCGAGGGAATCGACAGATGGGTAGTCAGGCGAGCACCCTTGGTGCCTATCGGGTCCTTGGTTACCTGAACTACCAGACCTTGGCCCTCATGCAGCAAAGCCGTTATCGCCTCGACAGCCTGGCCCTCGCGGTCGGACACTTCGGATGCGTGAATAAATGCAGCGCGCTCCAGTCCGATATCGACAAAGGCTGCCTGCATTCCAGGCAATACTCTGACCACCTTGCCCTTGTAGATGTTGCCGACAATGCCTCGGCGCAATGTACGCTCGATATGCACTTCCTGCAGCACGCCATTCTCCACCAGGGCGACCCGGGTTTCCATCGGCGTGATATTGATCAGTATCTCTTCGCTCACAGGCTCTGCTCTCCACACCAGATCACCAGGAAGCGGTGTTGATCGCGGTACTCTGACGACCTGGATTTATGCTTGCGTTAGTCCGGATGGGGACTCCGCCTGACGCCCCTGCCAACAATCGACGCCAAAGCTGGACAAAAGCTGTGCCGTCTCCGCCAGAGGCAGCCCGACTACTGCGCTGTAACTCCCCTGAATCATAGCTACAAAAACCGCCCCCAGGCCCTGAATGGCATAACCACCAGCCTTGTCTGCGGGCTCACCTGTCATCCAGTAAGCCTGGATTTCGGCTGCCGCGATCGGTCGGAAACTGACATCAGTATCCACCCGAATCACTTCGATTCGCTCACCGCAGGCTACAGCAACTGCCGTGATCACCCGGTGCGTCCGCCCGGACAGGGACCGAAGCATGACCGCTGCGTCATCGGCATCCATCGGCTTGCCCAGGATCCTGTCGTCTATTACGACCGCCGTATCGGCAGCCAACACTACCGCCCCATCGGGGGCCTGGTGCTGCCCCGCCAGGGCCTTGGCCCGGGTGACGCGCTCCACATAGTCCACAGCCCCCTCTCCAGCTCGCACGCTTTCGTCGATACTGCAGGCAAACTGACGGTGTACTACGCCGATCTGGGTCAACAACTCACTACGACGCGGTGAGGCCGACGCCAGATAGAATGGTGCAGTCTTGGGTTCAGAGTACATGAAACCGCTTCCTGACGCCGCGCAGTACCGAATATACCCATGGCCAGAGAATGGCGCTGACAAAGGCCGGTAACAGAAAGAGTAATGTTGGTGGACGATTGCCGGTCAGGCTGTTGAGCCAAAGCAGCAACATCTGGGCGATACCCAGTACCGGCAGCATCACCAGACTCTGTTGCCACAGGGGGAATCGACGAATGCGCTGATGTAATAACAGCATCATCCAGGCAACCATTGTCATGACCAACGCATGCTGGCCGAACAACTGGCCATAAAGCACATCGGTTGCCAGCCCCATGATCCAGGCAGTCAACAGGCCTACCCGATGTGGCAGGGCCATTACCCAATAGGCCAATACCATGGCCAACCACATAGGGCGGCCCAGCTCCAGCATGGTGGACATGGGCATCACACTGAGCAGAAGTGCGACGACAAAGGTAAGGCCGATAATAAGACTATTGCGCATCTGCACCCTCCCCGGAGACGGGTGCGACGGTATCAGCGTCTGCTTTCTCGGCTGCAGCGCTCTCATCCGGAGCGGTTGCTTCAGACTGCGGCTCATCCAGCTCGAGAGCGGGCACAATCTCCCCGTATCCGGACTCGGCACTGAAGACCAGCAGCATGTATCGACTGCGATTGAGCTGAGCAGTAGGAGCCACACGCACATCAGCGAATGGCTGAGCCGGATCCTGGCTGACCGAAACCACTCTACCTACCGGATAACCTGCAGGGAAACGTTGACCCAGACCCGAACTGACCACTATGTCGCCTTCACGAATATCCGCGGTATCGCCGATAAAACGCAACTCGAGCAACTCGTTATTGCCGGTACCGCTGGCAATCGCGCGCAATCCGTTCCGATTGACCTGAACCGGCAGACTATGGGTGGCGTCGGTAATCAGCAGCACGCGTGCTGAATAAGGCATGACTTCTACCACCTGCCCCATCAGACCAGTGGCATCAAGCACTGGCTGACCAAGGAATACTCCGTCACTTTCACCCTTGTTGATCAGGATACGCTGGGTAAAAGGATTGGGATCAACGCCTACCAGCTCGGATACCAGCACCCTTTCATCGACCAGGGAGGAAGAGTTGAGCAATTCGCGCAGCCGCACGTTCTGCTCCGTAAGGGTAGCCAGTTTCTGCAGTTTGCGCTTGGTCAGCAGAGCCTCGGCGCGCAAGCGCTCATTCTCGGCAAGCAGGTCAAGCCGACTGGCGACCAACTGGTAACCGGTATCCCAGGCGCGCACGGGTAAGTCGGCCATGTAATAGACCGGCGTCAGTAGCAGGCTCAGATTCGAGCGTAGCGGCTGCAGGGCAGCCACACGAGCATCGACCACCATCAGCGCAATCGAGAGCACTGAGAGGACCAAAACTCTTACGCCCAGTGAAGGACCTTTGATAAACAGCGGTTTGATGGCGAGCTCCTCGCAGCTGCAAACCTTGGCCCGTCAACAGCAGACCAGGCAGGTAGGGGCTACCTGCAGGTGCGTTGACCGGCTTCCGGTCACTCGGTAGAGAGCAGATCCATGGTGTGCTGGTCCATCATTTCCAGTGCCTTGCCACCACCACGGGCAACACAGGTCAAAGGTTCTTCAGCAACAATCACCGGCAGTCCGGTTTCCTGGGTCAGGAGCTTGTCCAGGTCACGCAGCAAGGCACCACCACCAGTAAGGATCAGGCCACGCTCGGCAATATCGGAAGCCAGCTCTGGCGGAGACTGCTCAAGTGCGCTCTTGACTGCCTGAACGATAGTCGCCAGCGACTCCTGCAGTGCTTCGAGAACTTCGTTGGAGTTCAGGGTAAAGGCGCGAGGTACGCCCTCGGCCAGATTCCGGCCGCGAACGTCGACTTCAAGCACTTCACCACCGGGGAATGCAACGCCGATTTCCTGCTTGATGCGCTCGGCAGTGGACTCACCGATCAGGCTGCCATAGTTGCGGCGCACGTAGGTCACGATCGCTTCATCGAAGCGGTCGCCGCCCACCCTGACGGACTCGGCGTAAACCACACCGTTCAAGGAAATCAATGCGATTTCGGTAGTACCACCACCGATATCCACAACCATCGAGCCACGTGCTTCTTCCACCGGCAAGCCAGCACCGATAGCTGCGGCCATGGGCTCCTCGATCAGAAACACCTCACGGGCACCGGCACCGAGTGCCGACTCGCGAATGGCGCGGCGCTCGACCTGGGTAGACTTGCACGGCACACAGATGAGAACCCGCGGGCTGGGCTGAATGAAGCTGTTCTCGTGCACCTTGTTGATGAAGTACTGCAGCATCTTTTCACAGACACTGAAGTCGGCTATGACGCCGTCCTTCATGGGACGAATGGCCTGGATATTCCCTGGCGTGCGGCCCAGCATGCGTTTGGCGTCGGTACCGACGGCCACGACGCTTTTCTGGTTGCCATGACTACGAATAGCCACTACGGAGGGTTCATTGAGTACAATGCCGCGGTCGCGGACATAGATAAGCGTGTTGGCAGTGCCCAGGTCGATGGACAAATCACTGGAAAACATGCCACGAATTTTTTTGAACATGCGTTGAGTACACCCTAGGACGCGTGGGTTAAATGAAAAAGAAACACTGATAAGCAACCTGCTTCAGCGCTTGACCAGCCGCGGAATCGATCCGGGGCGACGAGCGGCCGAACTGGCAGGGCGGCGGTGATGAATGCACTCGCAGGTAACTGATCGGTACTTCCAGAAGTGTCGCAACTCTAACAACGGCGGGGTTTTTGGGCAAGGCGAGACTGTGGTAAATTCGTCCCTTTGTCCGGTTTTGCGCGACAAAACCCCCTTATGTTGAGCACATCGGGTAAATTCACTCCGCTCAGCCTTGTTTCACGGAGAACAGTACCATGGCATTAGACCGCAAAGCGGTGGAAGACATTGCCCACCTGGCCCGGATCGCTCTGAATGAAGAAGATATCCCCGCCACCACAACCAAGCTCTCCGGCATTCTCGATCTGATCGACAAGATGCAGGCGGTCAACACAGACGGCGTCGCGCCTTTGGCACATCCGCTGGAAACCACGCAGCGCTTGCGGAGCGACGCAGTGACCGAGTCCAACCAGCGCGACGCGTTGCAGGCCATCGCGCCCGCGACCGAGGACGGGCTCTATCTCGTGCCCAGAGTTATAGAGTGAAGTGCTCCAGGACCCATCGAGCCACAGTCAGCAAAGCCATGCCATTACGCATCCGGCCAAGCCCAGCAATGAGATCATCCCATGCATGAGAATACCCTGGCCCAGCTCTCGAAGGCCTTGCAGAGCAAGACGCTATCCAGCGTCGAACTGACCGAACATTACCTCAAGCGTATCGAACAATTGGATCCGCTGCTCAACAGTTTCATCACCGTGTCACCCGAGCTGGCCCTGGCCCAGGCCAAGGCAGCCGATGCCCGTATCGCCGGTGGCACAGCCACTGCGCTGACCGGCATTCCGCTGGCGCACAAGGATCTGTTCTGCACTACCGGCCTGCGCACCAGCTGCGGGTCGAAGATGCTCGACAATTTCACAGCGCCCTATGAATCCAGCGTCACCTCGCGCTTTATCGATGCGGGCGCAGTCACCTTGGGCAAGACCAATATGGATGAGTTCGCGATGGGCTCCTCCACCGAGTCGAGCTTCTACGGTCCAACGCGAAATCCCTGGAACACTGAACACGTACCGGGTGGCTCCTCTGGCGGTTCGGCCGCGGCTGTGGCTGCACGCCTGTGCGCCGCATCGACCGGCACAGACACCGGCGGCTCGATCCGCCAGCCCGCCGGCTTTACCGCCCTGACCGGGCTCAAGCCGACCTACGGCCGTGTATCTCGCTGGGGCATGATCGCCTACGCTTCCAGCCTGGATCAGGCCGGGCCGATGGCGCGCACCGCAGAGGATTGCGCCCTGATGATGCAGGTCATGGCCGGGTTCGACGAGCGTGATTCGACCAGCGTTGACGAGCCAGTCGCCGATTACAGCGAGGGCCTGAACGACTCGTTGAAAGGCCTGCGCATCGGCCTGCCCAAGGAGTATTTCAGTGATGGTCTGGACGCCTCCACCGCCGATGCTATCCATGCCGCGGTAAAACAATTCCAATCCCTGGGCGCTGAAGTGAAAGAAATCAGCCTGCCCAATGCCGAACTGGCAATTCCCGCCTATTACGTTATTGCTCCGGCGGAAGCCTCCTCCAACCTCTCGCGCTTTGATGGCGTGCGCTTCGGTTACCGCTGCGAAAACCCGGCGGATCTGACCGATCTGTACAAACGCTCGCGCGGTGAAGGCTTCGGACCGGAAGTCAAACGGCGCATCATGGTCGGCGCGTACGCGCTATCGGCAGGTTATTACGATGCCTACTACCTGCAGGCACAGAAGATTCGAAGGCTGATCAAGAACGACTTCATGGCGGCCTATGAGCAGGTTGATGTGATCCTCTGTCCGACGTCCCCCACCCCCCCCTTCAGGATTGGTGAGAAGATCGACGACCCCGTCAGCCTGTATCTGACCGACATTTACACTATCACCGCAAACCTGGCCGGCGTGCCGGGAATCGCGTTGCCAGCCGGCTTTGCCAACGGGCTGCCATTGGGCATGCAGTTGCTGGGGCCCTACTTCAGCGAAGCGCGCCTGCTGAACATCGCACACCAGTACCAGCAAGTGACTGACTGGCACAGCCGCGCCCCAGCGGGCTACTGAGAGGATCGAGAACAGACTATGCAATGGGAAATTGTTATCGGCCTGGAAATCCACGCCCAGCTCACTACCGCTTCGAAGATTTTCTCCGGCAGCGCCACCACCTTCGGTGCCGAACCCAACACTCAGGCCAGCCTGATTGACCTCGGCATGCCAGGCACACTACCGGTTCTCAACGCCCAGGCCGTGCGCAATGCGGTCAAGTTCGGCCTGGCGATCAATGCCGAGATTGCGCCGACCAACGTCTTTGCACGCAAGAACTACTTTTATCCGGACCTGCCAAAGGGCTACCAGATCAGCCAGATGGACCTGCCGATTGTCGGCAAGGGCTTCGTTGATATCACCCTGGACGACGGTACCATCAAGCGCGTAGGCGTAACCCGCGCACACCTGGAAGAGGATGCCGGCAAGAGTCTGCACGAAGACTTCCAGGGCATGAGCGGCATCGATCTGAACCGCGCCGGCACGCCCTTGCTGGAGATCGTTTCAGAGCCGGACATGCGCAGTGCCAAGGAAGCGGTAGCGTACGCCAAGACCATTCACTCGCTGGTGCGCTATCTGGGCATCTGTGACGGCAACATGGCGGAAGGCTCGCTGCGTTGCGATTGCAACGTCTCAGTCCGCCCCAAGGGTCAGGACGAATACGGCACACGCTGCGAGATCAAGAACGTCAACTCCTTCCGCTTTATCGAAAAGGCGATCAACACCGAAGTCCAACGCCAGATCGAGCTGATCGAGGATGGCGGCACAGTGACTCAGGAAACCCGCCTGTACGATCCGAACAAGGACGAGACCCGGTCGATGCGCAGCAAGGAGGAAGCCAACGATTACCGCTACTTCCCCGATCCAGATCTGCTGCCAGTGATAATCGAACCTGCGTTCCTGGAAGAGATCCGCAGCGAGCTTCCGGAGCTGCCGCAACAGAAACGTGAGCGTTTCGAAAGCCAGTTTGGCCTGTCCGCCTATGATGCCAGCGTTTTGTCTGCCCAGCGTGAGCTGGCCGATTACTTCGAGCAGGTGCAGCAGGAGTGCGGCGACGCCAAGCTGGCCGCCAACTGGGTCATGGGCGAGCTGTCCAGCCTGCTCAACCGCGAGGATCTGGATATCAGCCAGTCACCTGTCACCGCTTCCCAACTGGGCGGCATGATTGCGCGAATCAAGGACAACACCATTTCAGGCAAGATCGCCAAAACGGTTTTCGAAGCCATGGCCGCTGGCGAAGGTGGTGCCGATCAGATCATCGAGAAGCGCGGCCTCAAGCAGGTGACCGACACGGGCGCGATCGATGCCATGCTCGATGATGTGTTGACAGCCAATGCCGAGCAGGTCGAGCAGTACCGCGCCAGCGACGAAAACAAGCGCGGCAAGATGTTCGGCTTCTTTGTTGGCCAGGCAATGAAGGCATCGAAGGGCAAGGCCAACCCACAACAGGTCAACGAGCTGCTGCGCAAGAAGCTGGAGGGCTGACCGGCATTCAATCGTCAGGCTCTCGCCCCCGGCGCAGAGCCTGCTTTCCTGTCCAGGCATTCCCTTTTTTTCGCGTACACCTGGCCTCAGAAACAGCCCTCCACTTGTCGCGTTAAGCGAATCAATGTCTATACTCAACTGCGAATTGATTCAGATAACCCCCTCGCGTTACCGGTGTCGCCGGCTCGAACGCCGCCCTCCGCAACAACCACAAGGACAGCGTCATGACCGAAAAAAAACGACTGTGGAACAACACGATTCTGGTTCCCGTCTTCGCTCCCGCGGTATTGATCATTCTTCTTCTGGTGATCGGCACCGCGAGTAACCCGGAACTGGCCGGCAGCGCCTTTTCCTCTATTTTGAGCTATATCACGACAACTTTTGGCTGGTTCTACATGCTGGCCGTCGCCATGTTCCTGGTGTTCGTGGTCATGGTCGCTTTCAGTGACTGGGGCAACATCAAACTGGGGCCTGACCATTCCGACCCCCAGTACAGCTTCCCGGCCTGGTTCGCTATGCTATTTTCGGCCGGCTACGGCATCGCACTGCTCTTCTTCGGCGTCGCCGAGCCGGTGCTGCACTATGCTGCACCGCCCGCTGGCGGAGCCGAAACGGTGGACGCTGCAAAACAGGCACTGCAGATTGCATTCTTCCATTGGGGCTTTCATATCTGGGCGATATACGGGCTGGTCGGTCTGGTTCTGGCCTATTTTTCCTTTCGCCACGGTTTGCCATTATCCATGCGCTCAGCGCTATATCCGTTGATAGGTGACCGTATCTACGGCCCCATCGGTCATACCGTCGATGTATTCGCCATTCTCGGCACCATGTTCGGCATAGCAACCACCCTTGGTCTGTCGGTAGCCCAGATCAACGCGGGCCTGAACTATCTCTGGCCCGAGATACCGGTCAACGTAACCGTGCAGATCATTACCATTGCCGGCGTCACCGGGCTCGCACTGTTTTCTGTGGTGGCAGGCCTGGACAAGGGTGTAAAGAACCTGTCGATTCTCAACATGGTGTTAGCAGTCACCCTGATGGTTTTCGTCTTTCTGGTGGGCCCGTCGATCTTCATTCTCGAGACCTTCCTGCAGAACACGGGTAGCTATCTGAACAACATTGTAGAGCGGACCTTCAATTTACAGGCCTACACCCGAAGCGACTGGATAGGTAACTGGACGCTGTTCATCTTCGGCTGGACAATCGCCTGGGCCCCATTTGTCGGGCTCTTTATCGCCAAGATCAGCCGGGGAAGGACAATTCGTCAATTTGTGGTCGGCGTCATGTTCGTGCCCACGATCTTTACCTTCATGTGGTTCTCAGTCTTTGGCGACACCGCCCTGCATCTGATCATGAATGAGGGCTATACGGCGCTGATAACCGAGGTGCAGAACGACCATGCTGTGGCCCTGTTCAAACTCTTCGAGCGGCTACCGTTCACTTCGGTTGTCTCGTTTATCACGGTAATTCTGATCATCACCTTCTTTGTTACATCATCGGATTCGGGGTCGCTGGTAATCGATTCGCTGGCGTCCGGTGGCGCCATGACCACCCCCGCCTGGCAGCGAGCCTTCTGGGCGATTCTCGAAGGGGTGGTCGCTTCAGTATTGCTGCTTGCCGGGGGACTTGGCGCGTTACAAACCATGACCATTGCATCGGCGCTGCCCTTCTCGATCATCATGATCATCGCTGCGGTGGGTATGTGGCGCGCTCTGGTAATCGAGGGCCATCGTGATGCCAGTCTGGTTCATCACATGCAGGCGGCGCGTTACTCAGGCGGTAACGCCACCACTATGTGGAAAAAACGGCTTGCGGGTATTGTCAATTTCCCGAACCGGGAGAAGGTCGAAAACTTCATTTCTGGCACGGCGATAGAGGCCATGAAGAGTCTGCAACAGAGCCTGGTACAACAGGACTGGCCGACCGAGGTGCAGTTTGACGTAGACCATGGACGTGCCTATATCGAAGTTATCAAACCTGGGCAGGTCAACTTTCTGTATGAGATCCGCCTGCGCGAATATACCCGGCCCAGCTTTGCCTTTCCGGAAATGAGCCGCTCTAACAAACCTGAGGATCATTATTATCGGGCGGAGGTATTTCTCAGCCGCGGGGGCCAGACTTACGATGTCTACGGCTATGACCAGCAGGAGATCATTGGCGACATTCTCGATCACTTCGAGAAGTACCTGCACTTCCTGCACATCAGTCCAGGCCAGCTTCCATGGAATATGGCCGAGCATGATGAAATGCTCCATGACCAGGGTCCGGCAGTGGTCAAGGACTGACCACGCCTCAGGCTAGGCTGGATCGCTGATCCAGCCTCGGTCCACTCTAGCGTTGCAATACCCGGACTATTTCCGGATCCTTGAAAACCCGTGTCAGAGCATCGCTCATCACTTCGCTGACCAAGCGGGTGTTAGTCGCCTGATTGGGCGCATAGCCAAACCGATGCTGCGCAGTAGCGCCGTAGCGCCCTTGATAACGGGTGTTGGCTGCTTGCGCCTCGGCCACAAAGGTTGCCCCGATATTAGCTTCAGTTACATAGGTAGTAGCTGTGGGGGACTGATACTTCAATTCCGCCAGACTGACAGTCAGATTATTCGCATTGGGTGTCCCCTCAGGCACCACGTTGAAACCCAGTTGGCGCAAACCCTGCTCTACCTGCTGTCGAACCTTGGGCAACGTCTGTTCGCTCACAGTGATACTGCTGGAGTCGGGATAGATGCCGCCACGCGTACCAAGGACCTTGGATGAACGGGTATCGCGGACAGTGACAATCACCGGCTGCTGACGGGCAACCGGGTTGAGCGGTACCAGCAATTCTGGCTGCACACTGAGCTGCTGGGGGCTGTGGGCGCAACCTACAAGCACCAGGGCGAGGCCCGCAACAACCAGCATGGACAGACGATTGATCATTTTGATACTCCTGCAAGAAACCAGTGAAACAACAAGTGGTGGGGCCGCATATCGGCTCCCACAATGTTTAGCATATCGCGGTTAAAGCTGGGAGAGCAGCGCTAGCTACTGTCATCTCACTGCAATAAATAAAGGGCAAACTTGGGTAAGACCACTGAGGAGCCAAAGATGTTCATTGCACGATGGTTAGGGCGCACACAACCCCGATTTTATGCCAGGCTAGATGAAATGGATCGTTGCGAAACCCTGTGGGCCACTACCAGCAGACCTGATAAGGGCAGATGGGTGGAGGTAACCGAGCTTAATCAGTTCTGGATTGGCAGGCCCTTGCCGCCCTCGGCCAGATGCCATACAAGCACCACCAAAGGGGCGACGGCCCTGCGCGTCTAGCGCGCCCCAGCACGCTCCAACACTGCAACATAATCTTCGCCCTGTGCGTGTCCACGAACGGTCTGCAGGAAACTGTTGCCCTGTGCATCCGTGGCATTCAGATCGAAACCCTCCTGCTTGAACAAATCGACGAATCGTTCAAAGTCATGGGCACGCAATCCACGATAAGCGCGGGTCAGAATATGCTGCTCGACCGATTCGCCCGTGTAGGGGCGCGCGCTCAAGAACGCGGCAATCTGCTCATCTGTCATCGGCTCGCCGATAACTTTCTCTTTGTCTTTACGCACTCGCCACCCCTTTATCTGCCATTAACTCTTTCAATAGCCCATTGTACCTACGCCGGGCCGGCGCCACTAGGGCTGCTGCTCCGTATAAATGCATCTAAACGACCCATGCGTCATTTGGTCCGATACCCCTGTGGCCCGGCTTGTGCTATGACTGTGACGTGAGCTCATGCCCACCGCCCCCGTCACCCGAGGGAATGCGGCAATCGGCTCCTCTCCCGGGAATACAGCATGGCTTCAAACAATCAGCGCAGTCCGGTATTTTTCGCAGCTCTGCGCGACAGCTTTCGACACGGCTACAACCGCAAGATGCTACGAGGCGACCTCGTGGCCGGGCTCACAGTGGGCATCATCGCCATACCCCTGGCCATGGCGCTGGCCATCGCCGTGGGCGTCGCCCCTCAACATGGCCTGTACACCGGTATCGTGGGCGGACTGATCATCGCTCTTGCCGGCGGCTCGCGCTTCAACATATCAGGACCCACTGCGGCCTTCGTGGTCATTCTGTTGCCGATTACCCAGCAATACGGCATTGGCGGGCTTCTTCTGGTTACCGGCATGTCGGGAGTGATTCTGCTGGCACTGGGCTTTGCACGTATGGGCAATCTGATTCAGTTCGTTCCCTACCCGGTGGTGCTGGGATTTACTGCCGGAATCGGGATTGTCATTGCTACCCTGCAGATCAAGGACTTCCTCGGACTGCAGGGGGTAGGTCAGCATGACAGTTACCTGGATCAATTACAGGCGCTGGCGTCGGCACTCCCCACTGTGCAGGCAGGTGACGCCCTGGTAGGCGGGGTGACCCTGGGAGTGCTTGTTGCCTGGCCCTATGTGACCCGGCGGGTACCGGGTCACCTGATAGCACTGCTGATCGGCAGTGTTCTGGCCGCACTGGCATTGCATCTGGATATGCAGGTCAGCACTTTGGGGTCACGCTTCAGCTATGAGCTAGATGGCGTGACGTACGGCGGCATCCCTCCATTTGCACCCCAATGGCTGCTTCCCTGGACACTACCCGGCGCTGACGGACTCCCTCTGCAGATCGACTTCAATCTGTTCCGCGAACTGCTGCCTTTTGCCCTTACAGTTGCGATGCTAGGCGCAATAGAATCACTGCTATGTGCCGTTGTGGCCGACGGCATGGCGAACACGCGCCATGATCCCAATGCCGAGCTGATGGGCCAGGGGCTGGGCAACCTGGTGGTGCCATTCTTCGGCGGCATTCCCGCCACTGCAGCGATTGCCCGCACCGCAGCCAGCGTGCGCTCCGGAGCGCGAACGCCGATTGCCGCGGTAGTCCATGCCATCGTGATTGTGCTGGCAGTGGTTCTGCTGGCCGATCTGTTTTCCTACCTGCCTATGGCATCGCTGGCGGCCATGCTGCTGATGGTTGCCTGGAACATGAGCGAGCTTCCCCATGTGGTACGCATGCTGCGCATCGGTCCACGCCAGGATACCTGGGTTCTGATTACCTGCCTGGTACTCACAGTGCTGTTTGATATGGTGCTGGCGGTAGGAGTTGGGCTGCTACTGGCTTCTGCCCTGTTTATCAAACGCATGGTCGACCTGAGCCAGGGTAGCGCCGTACCGCACCAGAGCCACAAGGCACTTTCAGGCTTACCCGACAGTGTTGGCCTCTATCGGATAGGCGGCCCGCTTTTCTTTGCCGCAGCCGACAAGGCTCTGAGTGCAATGGCTCGGCATGGTGAGAATGTCCGCTACATGGTGATCGACATGCAGGCGGTGCCAAGCATGGACATGAGTGCCCAAGTGATGTTCACCAAGGCGCTGGAGGAGCTTGAGCGCAGGGAAATTGAAGTCTACTTTGTCGGCGTTAACGCTCGAGTGCGCCAGAAGCTGAGCCGCGCCGGTACAGGGTCGGCCGCAGGCAAGCGGTTGTTCGTTGCCAGTGCTGAGCGAGCTGCAACGCTTATCAGACAAAAGCTCGGCGAGCCTGCGGCGCAGAAAGTCCCGGTCAAGGACGCAGATACATAGGCCAACTGTGACCTATTCAGGAATGGCAAAAATCCCCGCGGCGTTGCGCCAGTAGCCCTTGTAATCGAGGCCGTAACCAAAGATATAGCGGTCGACCACATCAAGTCCCGTAAAGTCGGCACGCATCCCCTTGTAGGCCTTGCGATCATGCTGTTTGTCCAGCAGTACGGCAGTGAGGACTTGCGCCGCACCTGCATCTCGACAGTACTCGGTTATCGCGTCCAGGGTGTGACCTTCATCGAGGATATCGTCAATGATAAGCACTGTGCGGCCCACCAGGGAGTGTTCGGCACGGGCTTTCCAGAACAGTTCGCCACCGGAGAGCTTGTTTCGATAACGAGTGGCGTGCAGATAACCGACCTCCATTGGAAAGTCCAGACGGGTTACCAGCTGCCCAGCGATCACCAGCCCGCCGTTCATCACGCTGTAGACGATCGGGTTACTGTCGGCCAGCGAGCGGTTGATTTCTACGGCCATGCGATCCATCGCTGCTTCTACCTGGGCGGCGGTGAACAGACAATCGGCTTCTGCCATTACCTGCTTGATATGTTCCAGATCGACGGACATGGGTAATCTCCAAAAGAGGGGCGGTTCAAGGCTGGGCAAAATACTGATCTTGGCGCGCAAAGGCAAGCAAACCGAGGCCGGCCGCTGCAATCGGGTGACCCCAATGACTCATTGGTTTAGGCTATAGCGCATTTCCCGCGCCCCGCATGAGAGCACAAGCCATGAACGTCAAAGAGATACGCCATCCCCTGATTCGCCACAAACTCGGCCTGATGCGCCGCGCTGATATAAGTACGAAGAATTTTCGGGAATTGGCCCAGGAGGTCGCGTCCCTACTGACCTATGAAGCAACCCAGGACATGCTGCTGGAACCCCAACAGATCGAAGGCTGGTGTGGAACTGTAGAAGTAGAGAAGCTCTCGGGCAAGAAGGTGACCGTAGTCCCTATCCTGCGAGCCGGTCTGGGTATGCTCGATGGCGTGCTAAGCCTGATACCCAGCGCCAAGGTAAGCGTGATCGGCCTGGTACGCAACGAGCAGACCCTGCAGGCCGATACCTATCTGGAAAAGCTGGTTGACAACATGAATCAGCGCACCGCGCTGATTATCGATCCAATGCTGGCGACCGGTGGCTCCATGGTCGCCACAATCGACATGCTAAAGCGTGCCGGCGCACGGGAGATACGCGCCCTGGTGCTGGTCGCTGCGCCTGAAGGAATCAAGCGCGTGTACGATACCCACCCGGACGTACAGATCTTCACTGCCTCAATCGATGATCACCTGAACGAGCAGGGTTACATCATCCCGGGCCTTGGCGATGCCGGCGACAAGATATTCGGCACCAAACAGAAGGACGTGCACTGATGGAACCAATCAACACCACCGGCTGGCGATCAGCATTGGCTGGGTCGCAAATGTTGTTCGTTGCGTTCGGCGCCCTGGTGCTGATGCCCTTGATCACCGGCATGGACCCGAACGTGGCCCTCTTCACCGCCGGTCTGGGCACCCTGATGTTCCAGTTCACCACCCAGCGCCAGGTGCCGGTATTTCTGGCTTCCAGCTTCGCTTTCATCGCCCCCATTCTTTACAGCAACCAGACCTGGGGCCTGGCAGCGACACTGGGTGGGTTACTGGCCGCCGGTGTGATGTATATCTTATTGAGCCTGCTGGTGCGTCTGCGTGGACCCGGCTTTATTCGTCGACTGCTACCCCCTGTGGTGGTCGGGCCGGTAATCATGGTGATCGGCCTGGGACTGGCCTCGGTCGCAGTCAATATGGCGATGGGCAAAGCCGGCGATGGCAGCGCCCAATTGGTCGACTATCCGCTGGCCATCCTGATCTCGATGGCATCCTTGATAACGACCATCATCGTTGCCGTATTTGCCCGGGGCATTTTCCGCCTAGTGCCGATTCTGGCGGGTGTGGCCGTAGGCTACGCGCTTTCCTGGCTGCTCGGGGTAGTCGACTTCAACGCTGTCGGGGAGGCGAGCTGGCTTGCCGTTCCGGCCTTTGTCACTCCCGAATTCAAACTGGCGGCAATTCTGTTCATGATCCCTGTAGCCATCGCGCCAGCCATCGAGCATATCGGCGATGTGCTGGCTATTGGTTCTGTAACCGGCAAGGATTACATCCGCAAGCCCGGCTTGCAGCGAACATTGCTTGGGGACGGGCTAGCGACCTCAGCCGCCGCCTTGCTTGGCGGCCCCCCCAATACCACCTACTCCGAGGTCACCGGTGCGGTCATGCTGACGCGCAACTTCAACCCTAACGTCATGATATGGGCAGCGTTTTTCGCCATGGCGCTGGCGTTTATCGACAAGTTCGGCGCTGCACTGCTGAGCATGCCAGTCCCCGTAATGGGCGGTATTCTTTGCCTGCTGTTTGGGTCGATTGCGGTGGTTGGCATGAATACCCTGATTCAGAACCAGGTGGATCTGTCACGACCACGCAACCTGTGTATCGTCTCGGTGACTCTGGTATTCGGCATTGGCGGACTGATGATAGGTAATCAGGATTTCAGTCTGCAGGGCATAAGCCTCTGTGGTGTCGTGGCTATCGTGCTCAACCTGCTGCTGCCAGATGCCGACAAGGTGGAACCCGCAGCCGCTTGATCGCATGGCTTGCTGTTCAACGGCGCCAGCATCGAGCATCTGCTGGCGTACGTTGGCCCACCTGGTTGAAGGTATAAATCGCGCAGGTGTCGCCCGCCATCAAACCGCCGGAGACCGCGGCGGCCGTCAGCGTGTAGGTATCTGCCCCCCGCACCGCGGCGATGGTGTAAATCGCTGCGCCACTGGTGGGGCTCTGCGTCGCGAGTACCACCGCTCCGGTGTCGTAGGCACCATGGCGTGTGAAGTGGCGTTCAAGCAGCTGTGCATTCTCCAGCAGCGCACTGGCCACTTCAGCCCTGCGGGTCTGACGAACCTGCTCCTGATATGACGGATACGCAATCGCGGCCAGAATACCGACCACCGCCACCGCTATCATCAGCTCGATCAGCGTGAAACCTGCCTGCCTCCATTCGTTCATCCTGCCTCCCTATTGTCCTTACGAGCAGCTACATCAACTGCCGCCACATGATTCGGCTGAAACTGCACTGCCCTGAACCTGCGACCAGTTCCAACGTGTTTGTAGACTGGCTGTAATTGAATTCCTTGCCACAGTAGATATTCTTGCAGCTGGCATCTGCCGGGTCGCATACGCAGTCGTCCACGCTGGGGTCACAGGGGCAGAATTCCACCGAAGGATCACAACTACCCGTCGCCAAGGGATTGGCCGGGGCAAGTGGCTTGATGCGCGGCAGCTCCAATACGATCAGATCACCGGGTAGCCCCCCGGACAGGTTTACGCCTGCGCTCAACGGATCCCGGGAATCCACCAGCCCATCACCATCGCTGTCCAGGGTTGCCACCGGTAGCATCCCTCCGGAAAAGCTGTCAATCGACATCAACCAGCCGGCACCGGCACTAACGCAGGGGTCCGCGCCGGGCATGATCAGTCCTGTATTGAACAGAACCCGCCCCCCACGCGTTACGATATTGCGGGTTACACGCTCCCCCGTGGGGTTGCCGTATATCAAAGGCAGGTACCAGCCATTGGTTGAATACCAGTTCACGCGGTGCGAACTCAGCGTGCGCACCTTCCGGCCGCCCGCGGTCGTTTCGCTCAGAATGGCCTGGGGCTGCAGGCTACCGGAGTCCAGATTGCCGGTTGCACCCGGCTTGTCCAAGACTGCGTAGAAAGCCTGTACATCGGTGTCCAGGCGGTCAGCCGCCTCAAGAAACTGACCGGTACCAAACAACACCAGCTTCCCGCCTTGGGGATGATCCAGCAATACAGGCCGGGTAGTAATTGGTTGCTCGGGACTGACGGCAATGCCGGCACGAAACAGAGGGTCTCCGGCAAATGCTACCCGCCAGTCAACGGGAGGGCCTGCAAGATCGAATTTCCACAGCCTGCCTTGCAGATCGCCTGCGTAGGCGGCTACGACCTGGCCGCTGCCATTGGTAGCCACCCGCGGAGCCGACAAGCCGTTACCACTGGCAGGATCGGCAGCGCCGGCAGCCAGGCTTTTAATCAGACTTCCATCAGCCAGATCGATTACATAGAGCTCGGGCTGCCCGGCGGTATTGCCATAACCATTACCGGCGACTGCCACCCAACGTCCATCCAACTGGGTAATGACCGCTTCACCGTAAACATGGCCAAGGTTGGCATAGCCAGAAGTCGTCGGGCCGATCTCCCACAGAGCGCCCAGGGCGCCGTTTCCTGCGCTCTGATCATACAACCGGATGCCGGTCAGGCCTTTGCCGCCTGCACCGTAGCCTGCTACAGCCATAGTGGTCCAGGTACTGTTCAATACCGCATCTCCGACTACTATAGGGCCATCCATGCCCGACTGATGACCGTTACGAACCAGGTCCACGCTGGCTCTGGCACCTAAACCTTCCTGCAATGCGGCGGGCAGAAAGGCCAGTCGATGCGCGCCGTCACGGGCTGCCAACACATGTACGAAGCCGTCATTGGCGCCAGCAAGCAGCGATGAGACCATATTCTGATGCTTGTCCGCCCTGTAGGCCGCGTAGCCTGTATGGCTGCTGGACGCTAGCGCCTCGCCGGCGCGCGCCAGTACCAGTGAGGAGTTCACCACATCCCCCATTAGCCGCGTGCGGATGCGATAGCCTGGAACAGCCTGCCCCATACTCCAGTCCAGCAGATCCTGGCCGCTGTTGGAGCCCGAGGCGAGGTCCAGTACAGCCTTCTGCGCCGGGCCCAGGCCCGAATAGGTATTGCCGCCCAACGGAACAACCGCGCCCTGGTTCGCGCCCGAGGGCAACCTCCATGTCTGGAAAAGCGCATTGCTGTTTGCGGTGACGGTAGTGTCAGTTGACCAGATACGAGCCCCGGCACTCCCGTCACTGTCGATCCCATGGGCTTCCACCGCTCCGCTCCAGTCAGAGGGATCATAAAGGGAACGATAGAACCGCGAACCAGAAGCCAGCTCCGGTCCACTGGCAACGCTTGCCCCGCCGGAGGCCGAGGTCGAGTTGATTTCACCCAGTGCGCTATTCAGCGCCCTGTCGAGCTCCTGCCGATTGGCCGCGGTATAATAGCGACCACCACCCAGCGTCGCGGCGCGCTGCAGGTTGGCATCGTTGAGCGCAAAGCCCACCGTAAAGGTACGCATATTCTGTATCGCGAAGGCAGGATCGTCCCAGTCCATGCCCGCCAGGTCGGTCGAGACTCCACTGCGGCCGGCGTTGCGCATATCAACGTCAAACGCGAATCTGGCAATATCATCCAGGTAAAAGGTGCTTCCCTCATCACTCGGATCAGTGCTGTTTACATCTCCTGCCCCATCCCAGTCAGGTAGATTGATACTGCCGACCACGCCTGGATTATTGATATCGGGTTCAGTTCCAATATCAACTGGAAACTGGCTGTCATAGGTAGGCAGGCCATCGGTAATGACCAGGCCGAAGTTTTGCTGGCAGCGATACTCCACGGGGCTGACGAATTGCTGACGATTGGCCGCGGGCGTGGATTGCGGATAGAACGCGCGTAGCCCTCGCAAGTAACGGGTCATCTCATAGTAGGTCTCAGCAAGGGGCGTATAGGTGTATGGCGCAGACGCGCGGGGATTGATGTTGTCGAGGCGGTTGATAAGTGTGGTGAACCGGGCCGCACCAGAGGCGGTACCCGGAGCGATATCGCCCACCTCAACCAGCAGCTCGCCGCCTGGCGCATCGCGAGCGGCTCCGCTACCCACAGTGTCTCGAAATCCGAACAGTCCAAAACGCACCTGGCGATTATTGATTATTACGTCCTTGGCCACATCGCGGGCGATAGTCAGCCGCGTCTCGTTGCCAACACGGTTGAGTACCATGCTGGAGGAGTTGTCGAACAGCATCAGTACGTTGGGTGCAACAGCCGGGGCAGATAATATCGGCCCGCTGAGCGGATTGAATGCCGCCTGCGCCGGTAGTGCCAGGAAAATACCGGCGAAGACTCCCGACACGATGCCTGATACCAGGCGGCGCGGCTCAGACCGAATAATGCACATAGACACTCTCCAATACAGTCCGGGTGGGTCCGCTGAAGGTCACCACGACTATGCGGTACAGGTTGCCAGCGCCCTCATAGGGTGGATTTCTGTTCGCCGTATTGGCCGGCGCAAGGGTTTCACCCAGGCTGGTGATGCGATACCAGACCTGCATGTTATTGGTCGCGGCTGAGGTGGGTATCTGCACCCACCCAGCGCCTGGCGCGCCGGTCGAATCCAGATCGAACGCTGCATCCGGCGTATTGCATGTCACGCCAGCGCAAGGGTTGGGCAACGGCTTGTTGTTGTCGGCCGCCTGCGCCAATTGCCGCTGAATGTCACGCAGTGCGGACTCAGCTGCCTGCAGGCTGTCGGTCTTGAGCTTCAGATTGCCAGCCATACGTTCCTGACTGGTTGAAGATCGAATACCTGCCACACTCACCAGCGTAAGAAGCAAAAGAAACACCAGGCTGACAATCAGTGCCGATCCCTGCTGGTGCGGTGATCGTTTCCCTTTCATAGAGCAATGCTCCCGGTTTCAGTCAATCGTGTTACGGATGGCCACCACCTGTTTGACATTCCGCGCCTGGACGCTGCCGTTGGTCGGTGCCGACGGGTTATCGCTAAGCTGCCATTGCAGGTTGACGCTGCGGATGCGACTGCCATCGACTCCCGGTGCTGCAGCCACATAGCCTCCACTGATTCGGGTATCAGCCGCGGTTGCGGCCAGCCCGAAACTCACCTTCAGCTCGGCTACATTGTCGATCAGCGTCTGAAAGTTGCCTGCACCGTTGCTGCGTACCTGAATCGCATTTTTGCTGAAGCGGTACTCCATTTGCCGCAGCGGAATTACGATGTCTCCAGGCCGCACGACCACCGGCCCACCGGCAGAGAGTCGAAGGTCGCCAGTATCCCTGCAGTTGGTTACGATCAGCCAGTTGGCACCGTAATCACCGGGACTGCGCGTTTGTTGTGCAGTAAAGTTTTCGTGGTTCGGCACTGCCGTCACCAGCTTGAGGATGCTGGCACCCGCGCCATTGGAATAGCTGATGGGGTTGTTGAAGGCAGGGGGTATGCTGTTGCTGATGCTCGCCGGCAACCTTTGAAGGTCCACGCAACCGAACATGCTGACCATGCGCAGTTCGCGGCTCAGCCGACTGGTAACATAGCGGGCATCTTCGCTGAGGCCGGCCGCCGTGCGCTGCATCACAAACGTCTGTTTGCTGGCGATGAATACCTGCACTACCCCGAGCACCAGCACCAGGCCAAGCGTCAGAGCGATGAGCAACTCAATCAGCCCAAAACCCCGCTGCAGGGAAACCTGTATGCGTCTCATCTGATCACCGAGGAGACAACCAGGGTCGTGTCACCTGCGTTCGCCATTATTCGCGCCTCGGACCAGGAAATGGACACTGTCACTCGCCCACCGGCAATCACAATACTGGCGGTAGCCGAGGGCAACTGACAGGTAACTGCCTGGGTGAAATCTGCCATATCCTGCGCTGCAACATTGACCCCGCCTAGATTTGGCGAGCAAGCCCCGGTAACTGATGCGGCCGCATAACTGCCTAGCGCCGAAGGATTGGCCCGAATCCGATCAAGAACATCACGGGCGATCAGGGTAGCCCGGGTAGCATGATCAGCGCTGGCGCTATAACGGATGGCATTGAGCTGGAGTGATGCCGCGCCGAGCACCCCAACGGAGAGGACCAACACGGCAATCATCACCTCCAGGAGGCTGACCCCGCGCTGGTGGAGGCGCACCGTATTACTGCGCTGACACGCAGGGAGTTGCTCCCTGCGTTTTCCGGTGATCCATCGTAATGGCTTCCCAGCCTGCATGACCATCTCCTTGAGATCAGTCGCTTCCTTCACTGCAGCGATGCATAGGCCGAAAAGCCTACACCGGACCATGTGCCGCTGATATCGCCCGGTCAGGTGAGATAAAAGTTGCGCAATCGCGCAGCAGAGCATCGACCGCGGTGATGCGATACCGTTCCGGGCGAGGCCGCCGATGGGGTAAAATACGAATTTGCCGGAGGTAGCTGAATGCCGTACTTGAGCGAATTTCTGTTGGTGGCTGCGGCCCATCTGCTGGCCGTCATGAGTCCCGGACCCGATTTTGCGGTCGTGATACGTAACAGCGTTGGTATCGGACGCAAAGCAGGAATCCTGACCGCCCTGGGCGTGGGCTGTGGCATTACCCTGCACGTAGCATACTCACTGCTGGGCATCGGCCTGGTTATTTCCCAGTCGCTCTGGCTCTTCAACCTGATGAAGCTGCTGGCAGCCGGTTATCTCATTTATATCGGCGTCCGTGCATTGGGGGCCAGGCGCATGGGCACGGACCCTGCGGCCCTGAACACGGCTCCCATGTCAGATCGCCGGGCATTTACCAACGGGTTCATTACCAACGGCCTGAATCCCAAGGCAACGTTGTTTTTTCTGTCATTGTTCACTGTCGTGATCAGCCCAGGCACCCCTGTTGCGGTGCAGGCAGGCTACGGCGTGTACCTGGCAATCGCTACCGCAGCCTGGTTCTGCATGGTCGCAGTGCTCTTCAGTCAGGCCCGCGTACGCAGGACGTTTGTTCGCTTGGGACACTGGTTTGATCGAATCATGGGCGCGGTGCTGGTGGGGCTGGGCCTGCACCTGGCGCTTGGAGAGTGGCTCGGGCTGGGCACCCGGCCACAATGAGATATTTCAGGCTTGCCTGGGCTCGTTTTCACACCAGCTAGCCAGGGTTTCCACCCACTGCGGATGATCATTAAGACAGGGAACCAGCACCAACTCCTCCCCACCTGCCTCGATGAACTGCTCCCGGGCCCGGTCACCGATTTCCTCGAGGGTTTCGATGCAGTCGGATACAAACGCCGGGCACATTACCAAAAGACGTTTGACCCCCTGCTCCGCCAGCTCGTCGATCCGAGCCTCGGTGTAGGGCTCAATCCACTTGTCCTTACCGAGACGAGACTGGAATGCCAACGACCACTGATCATCACGCAAACCCATGCGGGAAGTGAACTCCCTGGTCACGGAAACGCACTGGGCACGATAGCAGGTCGCATGGGCTGGCGAGGGGCGGTCGCAACAATCTGGAAAAGCCAGGCAGTGCGATCCGGTTGGGTCTGCCTTGCGCAGATGGCGTTCCGGCAAACCGTGGTAACTGAACAACAGATGGTCAAAGCCCTGTTCCAGGTGCGGCTGCGCGCTGGCTACTAGAGCATCGATATAACCAGGTTTGTTGTGGAAAGCAGGCACTATGGTCAGTTTCAAGTCGAGCTTGTGCTCGGCGACTACCCTTTGCGCCTCTTTAATCGAGGTCGTGGTAGTACTATCAGCGTGCTGCGGGTACTGAGGCATGAATAGTACCTCTTTGATACCCGGCTTTGCCGCCAGCGCCAGTAAGCCATTCTCGATGGAAGGCTCGCCGTAGCGCATCGCCAACTCCACCGGCATGTCCAGGCGTGCTTGCAGAGCCTTCTGTACCCGCCGGCTAATTACCACCAAAGGAGACCCATCCTCCCACCAGATGGAGGCATAGGCCTCCGCCGATTTTTTCGGGCGCAGCAACAGGATCAGTCCCACCAGCAGCCGTCGCAGAGGCCAGGGAAGGTCGACCACATAGGGATCCATAAGGAACTGGTTGAGATAACGGCGCACATCGGCCACATCGGTGCTGGCGGGGGAACCTAGGTTGGCAAGCAATACCGCACGATCAGACATCGACAAAATACTCCTTCAGGATTTGATCACATCGGCCAATGCGGCCTGCAGATGTGTAAAGTGAAACCGGTAACCGGCTTCTTGTATTTTTTGTGGCAGGGCATTCTGACCGGTCAACAGCAAACGGGACATTTCCCCCAGTCCCAACTTCAGCAGGGGGGCCGGGAGCGGTATGACTGCCGGACGACCGAGAACGCTGCCGAGGGTCTTGACGAATTCGCGGTTGGTTGCCGGATTGGGCGCTGTCGCATTGAACGGCCCCTTACAGGCGGCATCTTGCAACAGCAACATTATAATGCCGACCATGTCATCGCGGTGCACCCAGGGCATGTATTGCTTGCCTGATCCAATAGGTCCGCCTAGACCCAATTTGAATGGCGGCAGCATGCGTTGCAAGAACCCACCCCCCGGCGCCAGCACCAGGCCTGTTCGCAGCAGACAAACGCGTACTCCGTGGGAGGCCGCACGCCTGGCCGCGGACTCCCATGCATCGCACAGCGTGTGGGTGTATTCCACCTGAGGGCTACTGTTCTCAGTAATGGTTATGGATCCGCCATCCCCGTACCAGCCCACCGCTGATCCGCTGATCAACACCTCCGGCTTGGCTGACCGCTGGCCAAGCCAGGCAACCAACTCCTCGGTCAGGGTCACACGGCTGTCCCAGAGCATCTGTTTGCGCTTTTTGGTCCATGGCCTGTCAGCTATCGGCGCTCCAGCCAGATTGACGACGGCGTCGATCTTTTCATTTCCAACTTCCGACAATTGGCGCACACCGCGGACTGTCGCGCCACAAATTCGAGCTACCTGTTGGGGCTGACGACTGAGCACGGTTACCTGATGATCTTGCGCAACCAACTCTTTGCTCAGCGCGCTACCGATCAACCCGGTACCGCCCGTAATGAGTACGTGCATTATGTGGACTCCATGCCTGAGGGTAAGGATTTCCCGTCGCTTTCAGCGCATCAGCACCGCAAGTGGAGCGACGCCTGGCAATTTGTCTGCTGTTCTAACAAGACCATAGTCCAACCAGCCTGGACTGGCACGATCGCCTTCTAACAATCTTCCTAGTAACAGGCAGGGGCGGATGAAAGCTCCTGATCAATAACTCAATGCTATACAACTAAAATCTAATGTACAACTTTTGTTGAAGAGCCTGACTGATACACATAAACTGTGAACCTACTTTTCGCTCACCACGAGACACGCTTCATGACTCACATGTTCAAAATCGCAATTATCGGCGCGGGTATGGCGGGGCTCAGTGCGGCCAGTGCGCTTACCGAGGCAGGCCACAGTGTAGTCCTCTTTGACAAGAGCCGTGGCAGCGGTGGCCGCATGAGCACGAAACGAACCGAATCGGGTGATCTGGATATGGGCGCACAGTATTTCACCGCCCGTGATCACCATTTCCGTAACGCGTTACAGACCTGGATCGCCAATGGCTGGGTAGCTGAATGGACCCCCCGCCTGTTCCTACGCAACGAGGATAAGCTCAGCGAGGCACCTGACGACCAGCAGCGTTATGTCGGATTTCCGCGGATGACGAGCCTTTCCCGCGGTTTGCTGGAAGGCCTGGAGCTCGTGAGTCAGACTCGTATTGATAGCCTGGAGCAGGATTCCGACAATCGTTGGGAGCTTAAAGACGATAACGGCACAGTACACGGGCCATTTGATCGCGTAGTTGTTGCCACTCCTGCGCCACAGGCAGTGCCACTCCTGGCGGCCGCCGGCCACCTCGAACAGGCAGCTTCACAGGTTGCCATGCAACCCGGTTGGACTCTTGCTCTGGCTTTCGCCGAACCTCTCGACACTGCCGTGGAGGCCTGCTTTGTCAGGGTCGGTGCTCTGGACTGGATTTCGCGCAACAGCAGCAAACCAGGGCGCCAGGGCCTGGATACCTGGGTTCTGCAATCCAATCCACGCTGGGCCATGGGCAACCTTGAGACTGACAAGACAGAAATCAAGCGACATCTGCTTGGGGAGTTTGCTGACGTTCTGGGTATCGATGTTCCGCAACCGGTTTTCGAGCATGCTCACCGTTGGCTGTATGCCCGTTCCGAGGGCGCTTGCAATTGGGGGGCCCTGGCAGCACCGGAAAAGGGCCTATATGTCTGTGGTGACTGGTGCCTCGGGGGCCGGCTGGAAAATGCGTGGCTGAGTGGGCGGCAGGCAGCCCATACGCTCATGGGACGCAAGTGAACCGGATCAACCCGGAAAAGCTGACGCTGTCCAAGTGGACAGCGACTCGTCCGCAAAACCGGGAGAAGCACTTTGTCGTAATCGGCTGCCAGCGTGACGAGGAAGACAATATCACCACGGTCGAAATCGAAGCAGTGCTGACCCGGCGCAGCGACATACTGCCCTGGCAAGATCTACAGGACTCCGACAAGTGGCGTATGGGCTGGAATTAAAAAACAGTTCGTCACAAATACTTGTACAACCTTAGAAGTTATGTACACTATTTCCTATACAGCCCCTACACACTGTACAAGGAAATAGTGCCATGTACGTGAGATTCCACTCAATCATTATCGCTGCGGCCTCCCCCGACTCAAGGGGACTGGCATGACCGCGGGCGAAATGATCCCTATCAGGGAAGTGTGCAAAGCCACCGGGGTCAACCCGGTCACCCTGCGTGCCTGGGAACGTCGGTATGGGCTTATAACCCCTCATCGCACGGAGAAGGGGCATCGGCTCTACACCGAGGCGAACATTCGCCAGATCCAGGACATCCTCCTGTGGTTGAGTCGCGGCGTCACCGTCAGCCAGGTAAAACCATTACTCGATAACCCGATACCTACCGAAAATGACCTGGATTCGCCTTGGGGTGCCCTGCGGCAAACCTTGCTCGAGGCCATCATTGCCTTTGATGTGGCAGTGTTGAACCAGCATATTGATCGCGCATTTCGTCTCTACAGCACGGCAGAGCTCTGCATCAATATGCTCGAGCCCGTGCTACTGCAGCTGCAGCAGCGCTGGCAGGGTCAGTTCGGCAGCCAGCTGGAAGAGGTCTTCTGCAACAGCTGGCTACGCACCAAGCTGGCCGTTGCACTGGAACAGGGTAACGCCAGAGCGACCTGCGGGCCGGTTATACTCGCCAGCCTGTCGGATGAGCATTGCGAGATGGGGCTGTGGCTGTTGGCGCTGATGTTGAGCGCAGATGGTTACCGCATCGATATTTTGGAGTGGGATGTTCCAGCCAGTGAATTATCCTTGTTCAGTGATCAGCGTCTCCCCGTGGCGCTGGTCCTGTTCAGCAGTCAGGCATTATCTGGGGCTCAGTTGCGCAGGCAACTGCCACGCCTTGGGCAACACCTGCCGAACATCCTGATGATGGCTGGTCCTGCGGCAATGATTCACGCCGATGAACTGAGTGAGCTCGACATTCACACCCTGCCCGAGCGCGCAACATTGGCCTATGGCGCGCTGGTCGAGCGATTGGGAGCAAGATCATGAGCGACAATCAATTGTACTGGCTGCGAAATGATCTGCGCATACGCGACAACCATGCACTCTGGCATGCTTGCGACAAGGGCAACGTGATCGCCGTCTGCCTCATTACCCCTGATACCTGGCAAGACCATGATGATGCCGGGGTAAAAATCGATTTCTGGCTGCGTAGCCTGAGAACTCTGAAGGCAAGTTTCGACGAGCTCGGCATTCCTCTCCGAATCGTTCACTGCAAGCGCTTTTCCGACTCACCCCAAGCGTTATTACAGCTGGCCCGGGAAACAGATGCTCAGGGTATCTTCTTTAACGACGAATACGGCATTCATGAGCAGGATCGCGATGACGCCGTCTCCGAGGCCTTTGCTGATGCCTCACTCACCTGCCATCGCTACGCCGATCAGGTCCTGTTCATGCCCGGCTCCCTGCGAACCCAGGAAGGCAGCATGTACAAGGTCTTCAGCCAGTTTCGCAAGCAAGCTAACCAACGCCTCCACGACAGTCTTCCAGAGTGTCTGCCGGCGCCGAACAGGCAAACACTGTCCGGTGTTACCTCAGACACCGTTCCCGAATCGATTCCCGGCTTTGCCCCAGCCAGTAAGGAACAGCAGGAGACCTGGCCAGCCGGCGAGCAGGCTGCAAACTCACGCCTGAAGCTATTCGCAGAAGAGATCCTTTTTGACTACAAGGACTTGCGCGATCAACCTGCAGTCGATGGCACCAGCCGCCTATCAGCCTACCTGACCATCGGCGTGCTCTCTGCACGCCAATGTCTGCACGCAGCCGTTGCAGCCAACCAGGGGGAGCTCGATAGCGGCAATCCCGGTGCTGTAGCTTGGGTAAGCGAACTGCTCTGGCGGGAATTCTACAAGCACATTCTGGTTTGCTACCCGCGTGTCTCGCGCAGCCGCGCCTTCCGCCCGGAAACAGAGGCCGTACCATGGCGCGACGATCCCGAAGGCCTGGCGGCATGGCAGCAGGGCCGAACAGGAATTCCCATTGTCGACGCCGCCATGCGCCAGTTGCTGGCCACAGGCTGGATGCATAATCGTCTGCGGATGATCAGCGCGATGTTCCTGACCAAGAATCTGCTGATCGACTGGCGCGAGGGCGAGAGCTGGTTCATGCGCCATCTGATAGATGGGGACCTGGCGTCCAACAACGGCGGCTGGCAGTGGAGTGCGTCCACTGGAACCGATTCAGCACCCTACTTTCGGGTATTCAATCCGGTTACGCAGTCTCAGCGCTTTGATCCCGAAGGCCACTTCATACGTACCTGGATTCCGGAACTGCGCGACCTCGATGCCAAGCAGATACATCAACCACCGGCGGGTGACCTGTTTGGCACAGCGGATTATCCGCGCCCGATCGTTGATCTGGGCGATTCGCGCAAGCGTGCAATAGCCGCCTTCAAGAGTCTGGGAGACCAATCATGAGCAGCGACTTTCCAACCCGCTTCGCCCAGATATTCGCCAGCCTGGACAAAACCAACTTGAGTCGTGTGGGTGAGATTTATACCCCCGACGTGCATTTCACCGACCCATTGCATGAAGTGCATGGCCTGCGAGCCATGCAAGCGTACTTCGGGGAGCTGTATGCCAACGTTGAGGATCTGCAATTTGAATTTCATCAGTGCCAGTCAGTCACAGAGGGTCAGGGGCTATTACGCTGGACCATGACCTACCGGCATCCGCGGCTGGCGGGCGGTGGTCCGATCAGCGTCGAGGGCTGCAGCTGCATCTATTTCCGTGACGACCTCGTATATCGGCATATCGACTATTTCGACGCCGGCGCGTTGCTTTACGAGCATGTGCCGCTGCTTGGCAAGATTATCCGCTGGCTCAAAGGGAGGCTCGCATGAGCACCAAGAAACGTATCTGGTTGACCGGTGCATCCAGCGGCATTGGTCGCACCCTCGCAGAAAAACTTGCAGCTCAGGGCCATCTGCTGGCGCTCAGTGCACGCAGCGCAGAGCCACTGCAGGAAATGGCTGAGCGCTTTCCAGGCCAGATTCTCGTGCTTCCCGCCGACCTGACCGACGCTGCGGCAGTCGCCGCGGTAGGCCAAACCATATCGCAGGAATGGGGCGCCCTGGACTGGGCCATACTCAACGCAGGCAATTGCGAATATGTGGATGTCGATCAGTTCGAAGCGGCAATGTTCGAACGCGTCATGCGTATTAACGTGCTGGGCACTGCCAATTGTATACAAGCCGCGCTGCCCTTGCTGCGCAAGGGTGCTGAGCCCCGGCTGGTTGGTGTCGGCAGCAGCGTGACTTTTTGCCCACTGCCACGCGCCGAGGCGTACGGGGCTTCCAAGGCAGCGGTACGTTATCTGTTCCAGGCCCTGGAGCTTGATCTGGCTCGCTGGAATATCGGCGTGACGCTGGTCAGTCCGGGTTTTGTTGAAACTCCGCTGACTGCGCAAAATGACTTTCCCATGCCGATGCAGGTCACCAGCGACAAGGCTGCTGATACGATCATCAAAGGCATCCATAAAGGCAAGCGTGAAATCAGCTTTCCCGGTCCGTTTATCGCCGTATTGAAACTTCTTGGGGCGCTACCCAATGCACTGCGCTTTGCGCTGACCAAGGGCATGGCCCGTGACGCTGCACAGAGGAATGACGCCTGATGCGTATTGCCATCATCGGTTCCGGCATCTCCGGTCTGGTATGTGCCCACATCCTGGGGCGCCACAACGAGATCACCGTCTTCGAGGCAGCCGACTGGGTTGGCGGCCACACGCATACCGTTGACGTGGAAGTTGCCGGTAGGCAATACGCGGTTGACACCGGCTTTATCGTATTCAACGACTGGACCTATCCGAACTTCATCAAGTTGATGGACCAACTGGGTGTGGGCTCACGCCCCACCGAGATGAGCTTCTCCGTCAACGAACCTTCCAGTGGTCTGGAATACAACGGCAACAACCTCAACAGTTTGTTTGCCCAGCGGAAAAATCTTATATCCCCCGGCTTCCTCGGCATGGTGCGCGACATCCTGCGCTTTAACCGCGAGGCCGCCAGGGATCTCGACAGTGGAGTGATAGCGGCTGATATCACGCTTGGCGAGTATCTGAATGCCAAGGGCTATGGCCAGCGCTTTACCGACCATTACATCATCCCCATGGGCGCGGCCATCTGGTCGATGTCACTGGCTGACATGCTGGCATTTCCCCTGCAGTTCTTTATCCGGTTTTTCCGCAATCACGGTCTGCTTTCCGTCAGCGACAGGCCACAGTGGCGGGTAATCAAGGGGGGCTCAAGCGCTTACATCGAACCGCTGACGGCTACGTTCAGGGATTCAATACGCCTTAATTGTCCGGTAACCAGCATCCGTCGCGACGACGACGGCGTGACCGTCGTCAGCCCCCGTGGCGAGGAGCGCTTCGACAAGGTCATTCTTGCCTGTCACAGCGATCAGGCCCTGGATCTGCTGGCAAAGCCCACGGAACAGGAGCGGTCAATTCTCGGCGCCATCGGCTATGCCGATAACGACGTGGTCCTGCACACCGATACCCGCCTGCTACCCAAACGCAAACTGGCCTGGGCGAGCTGGAATTATCGCCTGGGCAAGGATCGGCAGCAGCCTGCGGCCGTGACCTACAACATGAATATTCTCCAGGGCATTGAATCCGATACCACCTTTTGCGTCAGTCTGAATCAGACTGAAGCCATCGATCCCGCCAAGATACTGCGTCGGTTCACCTATGCGCATCCCCAATTCAGCCTCGCCGCTGCAGCTGCACAGGCACGCTGGAGTGAGCTTGCCGGTGCCAACCACACGTTCTTCTGTGGCGCCTACTGGGCCAACGGCTTTCACGAGGATGGCGTCGTCAGTGCTCTGCGGGTAACCACTGCGCTGGGCGAGGGACTCGATAATGCTCAATAGCGCCATGTACAGCGGCATCATTCGCCATCGCCGACACGCACCGAGAAAGCACGCTTTTCGCTACCGTATCAGCATGCTGTGGCTTGACTTGCAGGAGCAGCCACAGGTGTTTGGCATGAGCGGCTTGTGGTCAGGCCGGTGGTGGTCGCCCATGCGATTCCGCGAGAGCGATTATCTGAATATGCATCGTCGTGAAGGCGAACTTCTGGCAGATACCGCCCGCCGCCTGGTACGCGAGGAGCTAGACCTGACTCTTGCCGGTCCGGTGCGCATGCTGACTCAGGTGCGCAGCTTCGGCATGCTGTTCAATCCGGTGTCCTTCTACTACTGCCACGACGACGACAATCAATTACGCGCCATCATCGCCGAAGTATCCAACACCCCCTGGCGCGAGCGTTTTTGCTATGTCATGGCAACCGATCCGGCTCAGGCAGCCCAGCAGTTCGAGCTGAACAAGGCATTTCATGTATCACCTTTCCTCCCCCAGGAGCTCAGGTATCGCATGCGCTTCACCCTGCCCGGTGAAACCCTGCTGGTGCACATGGAAGACTGGCAGGCCGAGTCACGCCTTTTTGATGCAACTCTGACCCTGAACCGACGAGCCCTGAGCCCACACATGCTCCGTAACGAAGCCCTGTCGTTTCCCTTCATGGTTGCCAAGACGGTCGCTGGTATTTACTGGCAGGCATTGCGCTTGGCGCTCAAACGCATCCCTTTTTTCGATCATCATGCACCGCGGCACAACACCGTGGGCACTACCGCCATCAAGGCAAAGGAGCATTACGATGAAGAACACCAGGCCTGACGCAGCCGCCTGCTGTGATTCAACCAAGTCCGATGTCCACGAGCGGACCATGGCGCTGATGGGCGACACTCGCAATATCGACGCGCAAGACAAGACCCGGCGCAATTGGATGGTGCGTCTCAGCCGCGGCTTGGTGCTGAAACAGCTTGGGGCGATCAACAGGGGAACGATCACCGTGTACGACGGAGACGAGGTGATGCAATTTGGTCAACCTGACACCGATGGTCTGCATGCCGATATCCATGTACACAACCACGCGGCCTATCCAATGATTGCCTCAAACGGCAGCATCGGCTCAGGCGAAGCCTATATCAATGGTTTCTGGACCACCCCGGACCTGACCTCCGTGACCAAGATCTTCGTGCGCAACCTGGATGTGCTCGACGGCATGGAAAAGGGTCTGGCGCGCCTCGGGCGGCCTGCACTCAAGGTATTGCAATGGCTAAACCGCAACACGCTCTCCGGGGCCAGACGTAACATTCAGGCTCACTACGACCTGGGCAACGACCTGTTCGAGAACTTTCTCGATCCGACGATGATGTACTCGGCCGCCATTTTTCCGCCCCAGAGCGACAGCCTCGAACAGGCACAGTTACATAAACTGGAGCGTATCTGTCGCAAACTGGAGCTGAGTGCCGAGGATCACCTGCTGGAAATCGGCACCGGCTGGGGCACGATGGCGATCTACGCCGCTCAGCATTACGGCTGCAAGGTCACCACCACTACGCTTTCCAAGGAACAACTTGCCTACGCCAAAGCCAGGGTCGAGGAGCTGGGGTTACAGGACCAGGTGACCCTGCTGTTGCAGGATTACCGCGAGCTAACAGGCTCCTATGACAAACTCGTCTCGATCGAGATGGTGGAAGCTGTGGGTCATGAGTATTTCAGAACCTACTTTGAAACCTGTGCCAAGCTGCTGAAACCCCACGGCATGATGCTGCTCCAGGCGATCACCATCCGCGATCAGCGATATGAGCAAGCCAAAAGCAGCGTCGATTTCATTCAGCGCTATATCTTTCCCGGCGGATCCCTGCCTTCTGTGAGCCTGATCGGCGAAATCACACGCAAACACACCGACCTGTCGATGCTGCATCTCGAAGATATTGGTACCCACTACGCCCGGACGCTACGCTTCTGGCACGAGAATCTGAAGACTGCCCGAAGCCACCTGGAACAGCTGGGGTATGATGATTACTTCTTCAGGCTATGGGAGTTCTATCTGTGCTATTGCGAAGGAGGCTTCATGGAAAGGTCCATTGGCACGGCGCAGATTCTGCTGACCAAGCCGGAAGCTCGGCCGCAGTTGAACCTCTTCAGCCTCGGAGCCTGACATGCAGGAAAAAACGCCCCTGACCAAACTGATCGCCAATGCAGTAATGTTTCAGATCGGCTGGTTTGCCTGCGTGCTCGGAGGGACCGGGCCCTGGCTGCTGATACCGGCAGCAGTGCTGTGCATCCATTTTTTCTGGATCAGCTCCTGGGCTGCTGAAGGTAAGCTGGTGGTCTCTGTGGTACTTGCCGGCGCTGCCGTCGACTCTTTTTTAATGCAGGTAGGCGTATTTGATTTTCCCGGAAATTCGAAACTGGTGCCTCTATGGCTGGCGGTGCTCTGGGCAATGCTGGCCATTACCCTGAATCACTGCCTGGCCTGGACAGCTCGCCCGGTGTGGCTTGCCTGCCTGCTTGGCGCCGTGGCCGGGCCGGTGTCCTATTTCGCCGGGGCGGCATTGTCTGATGTGCAGCTCCCGCTGGAGCAGTTCTGGACATTCCTGATACTGGCGGCGGTATGGGCTGTGGTTTACCCCTTGATGCACGGGTTTGCGCACATTTACCGACAGCAGTTCCTGATCAGGCAGATGGCCCAGAAGCACTGAGCGGCAGCTCCCGAGTCGGGAACTGCTCAGCCAGGACAGCTTCAGATTGCCATGCGGTAGTAAAGCGCAACCTTGTTGATCCCCTGATTGGGCTCTTTCAGGCCGGCGTTGGAATAATGATAAAGCCGAATGCCCGCCTGGGTTCCGGAATCAAACCGGAGCCCGGCGCCAATCAGATCCTCGAACTGGAAAGCCGAACCCAGATCCCGGTCCGCTTCCTTGAACTCGGTCTCGGAAAACACGGCAGCGCCAATTCCCGCCTCAATGAAGGGGATGGGCCCCGCCCCCTGGCCAAACCGCATCTGGAATATCGGTGTTATGGATGCGGAGGTGGCATTCTCGCCGCCCCAACGAGTAATCCCTGCATCCCAGTACCCCTCGAGCTGAACACTACCCGAGTCGCTTTGCCAGATCGGCTTGCCAAAATCAAATTGCATACCCAAACGATAAACCATGTCCGAACCGGACGTCTGGCCCAGCTCGGCGGTCAATCCTCTCTCAGCGAGCGCCGGTTGAAAAGCCATCGCGCCCAGTATTGCCGAGCCAAGCCACAGTCTGCATTTTTTCATTTTCTATTCCTGGATAATTATTCCTGGATACTTCTACATTAGCCCATAAAACGCCCACAAAGTCGGAGCACATGACTTTGTCACCTCAGAAGGGCAACAGTTCCACACCGCCCGGTTCACCCCAAAGGGTCGGCAATACGCGGCGCAGAGCCTGCGGATCACCGCTGGACCAGAATTGGCAGGGCAGGGCCGGGCCAGCTGCCGTCATTTCCAATGTAGCCAAACGTGCCTGCAACTGCCTGGCTACGGCAGCTCCCGTGTCGATCAGGGTTATACCGGCTGGCAGCACAGACTGCAGCGCAGGCCGCACATAGGGATAATGCGTGCAGCCAAGGATCAGTGTGTCGCAACCAGCTGCCAGCAAAGGCCGAGTAAAGCCCCGCAACAGATCAAGAACACGGGGGCTGTCCAGCTCGCCCTGCTCAATGTACTCGACCAGCCCCGGGCACGGCTGGGTTATCACCCTGACCGAGCCGGCGAACCTGTCAAGCAATGCCGCGAAGCGAGCGCTCTGCAGGGTACCCGTGGTCGCCAGTACTCCTACGACGCCCGTACGGGTAGCCCGAGCCGCAGGCTTGACCGCCGGCTCCATGCCAATGATCGGAAGATCATGGCGCTCACGCAGGTCAGCGACCGCAGCCGCGGTCGCCGTATTGCAGGCAACCACCAGTGCCTTGGCGCCCCGGCCCAACAGAAACTGGGCGATGCTGCGACTGCGTTCGCGTATCTGCTCCGATGTTTTTTCGCCGTAGGGTACGTGACCGCTGTCAGCGACATACAAAAGCGATTCATCAGGCAAGGTCTGACGAATTTCCCGCAGCACCGAAAGCCCGCCTACTCCTGAATCGAACACTCCAATGGGCGCATTATTCATCAGCTACACCACCGCAGTGCCGCAGCAACTGCACGCAGGGTCGCGGCGCACTCGCATCTCACGGAAACGACTGCCAAGCGCATCCACCAGAAGCAAGCGCCCGATAAGAGGCTCACCGAATCCGGCAAGCAGCTTGAGCGCCTCCAGCGCCTGAAGACTACCGATAACGCCCACCAGAGGTCCAACCACGCCGGCCTCACTGCAACTCAGCGCTGTTTCTTCCCCGCTGCCGTACAGGCATTGGTAACAGGGGCTGTCCTCGCGCCGGGAGTCGAACACACTGAGCTGACCCTCGAGCCGGATCGCAGCACCCGAAACCAAAGGCCGGCGCAGGGCAACACAAGCAGCGTTCACTGCCTGTCGCGTAGCGAAGTTGTCACAGCAATCAATAACCAGATCGACACTGGATACGGCATCCACCAGCGCCTGTCCCGTCAGGGACCGCTCGAGCAGAACGGTTTCTACCCCTGGATTAAGCGCCTTAACGCGCTGCGCGGCCGATGACACCTTTGGTTGCCCGACACTGTCAGTCTGGTGGATGATCTGACGCTGCAGGTTGGTCAGGTCCACATGATCGTGGTCTGCCAATAGCAGGGTGCCCACGCCGGCAGCTGCGAGATATAACGCAACGGGCGCGCCCAGCCCCCCCAGACCGACGATCAGAACGCGACTATCGAGCAGGCGCTGCTGGCCGTCGATATCGATCTGCGCCAGCAATATCTGGCGGCTATAACGCAGCAATTGAAGATCATCCACCCCATTGCCCTCCACTGATACGTTGCTGGCCACCCAGATCCTGCCAGGAGCGGGTCTGCTGGAACCCGCGCCTGACCAGCAGCTCAACTACCGCATCAGCCTGCTGCCAACCGTGCTCGAGCAACAGCCAACCGCCGCTGTTCAGATGATTCGGAGCCTGCTGGACAATATGCCGGATGGCGTCCAGACCGTCAGCGCCACTCACCAGCGCAGTAGCGGGTTCGTAACGCACATCGCCACATTGCAGATGCGGGTCGTCGGTGCTGATGTAGGGCGGATTGGAGACGATCAGGTCAAAATGCTCGTACTCCAGCGCGGCAAACCAGTCACTGGTCTTGAGCTGTACATTGCCGAGTCCCAGACGCTGGCGATTGACCTCGGCCAATTCGACCGCTGCCGGCACCAGATCGGTCGCAGTAATCTCCCAGTCACCCCGTTCACTCGCCAACGCCAGCGCAACAGCCCCCGTACCCGTGCCCATGTCCAGTACCCGCGCCCTACCCTCAGGCCCGAGCTCCAGGGCCAGCTCCACCAGACGTTCGGTATCCGGTCGCGGAATCAAGGTGGCATCGCTGACCTGCAAATCCAGACTCCAGAAACCTTGCGCGCCCAGCAGGTAGGCCACAGGTTCACCGGCTCTGCGGCGCCTCATCAGCCGCTGGAACTGCTCAAGCTTCTGAGACTCGATCTCATATTCAGGCCAGGTACGCAGAAAAGTGCGAGGTTTGCCCAGCACATGGCCAAGCAGCAACTCGGCGTCCAGCGCCGGAGTGGGTGAGTCCGGCAGCTCGAGGCCTGCCAGTAACTGCGCCAGGGTCGGCATCAAACGTGTTCCAGGGCCGCCAGCTGGTCCGCCTGATATTCGCGCAGCAGTGGATCGATCACCTGATCGAGATTGCCCTGCACGACATCATCCAGGCTGTATAACGTCAGATTGATACGGTGATCAGTCACTCTTCCCTGGGGAAAATTGTAGGTGCGTATGCGCTCTGACCGGTCACCGGATCCAACCAACGAACGCCGCGTATCGGACATCTCCTTTTCCTGCGCTTCACGCTGCAGGTTATCCAGCTTTGCCTGCAGCAGACTCATGGCACGAGCCCGGTTCTTGTGCTGGGAGCGTTCTTCCTGACACTCGACCACAATCCCCGTGGGCAGGTGGGTCAGTCGAATGGCCGAATCGGTCTTGTTCACGTGCTGCCCGCCAGCACCCGAGGAGCGATAGGTATCCACCCGCAGGTCGCCGGCATTGATCTCGATCTGCGCCTGCTCATCGAGCTCCGGCATGATGGCAACGGTGCAGGCCGACGTATGAATCCGACCCTGGGATTCAGTTTCCGGCACACGCTGTACCCGATGCGCGCCAGACTCGAACTTGAGCCTTGAATACACGTTCTGGCCCTCGATCCGAGCAATTACTTCCTTGAAACCGCCGTGCTCGCCCTGGCTCTCGGAAAGAATCTCGACACGCCAGCCCTGACGCTCTGCGTATTTGCCATACATGCGGAACAGGTCACCGGCGAAAATCGCAGCTTCATCACCGCCAGCGCCTGCGCGAACCTCGAGAAATACGTTGCGTTCGTCATTGGGGTCCTTGGGTAGCAGCAGAAAGTTAAGCCGCTCTTCCAGTTCCTCCAGTTTATCCGCGCACAGAACCGCATCTTCTTCAGCCATCTCGCGCAGGTCCGGATCAGCATCCTTCAGCAGGCTGCGCGCCTCATCAAGATCCGCGCGCACTTTCTGCCAGTCGATATAGCAGTCGATGGTTTCGCCCAGCTCGGCATATTCCCGGGAATAGGCGCGGAAGCGTTTCTGATCGCTGATCACCTCTGCATCGCTGAGCAGCGCCGACAGCTCTTCGTGGCGCTCCTGCATGATATCCAGGCGGTTCAACAGGGAAGATTTCATGGTTCGCCTTGTATGGTAGTAACGTCGTCAAGCGCAAATAGTTCTTGCGCCAGCGCCAAAGCCTCGGCTCGACCCTCGGCGGTCATCTGCTTGAGCTGGACACTGGGGTCGTGAAGTAATTTGTTGGTCAATGCCCGGGCCATTTCCGCCATGACTACCGAGGGATCTGCGCCGCGCTCCAGCCGAGACTGAGCCTTGGCAAGTTCCTGGTCTCTAAGGGATTCAGCCTTCACCCGGTAACGGCGCAGTACATCGACCGCTGCAAGCGCACGTAAGCGCTGCATGAATTCGGCAGTACCCTGAACAATCATGCGTTCCGCCGCCTCGGCAGCATCCTGGCGCGATCGCATATTGTCTTCGATGACTTCGTGCAGATCGTCCACCGAATACAGATACACATCAGCCAGCGCGCCGACTTCCGGTTCGATATCCCGCGGCACGGCAATATCGACCATGAACATGGGTTTGCGCCGCCGCTGCTTGAGAGCGCGCTCCACGGCTCCCTTGCCAAGGATCGGCAAGGGACTGGCGGTAGAGCTGATGACGATATCGCACTGCGAGAGAAAGTCGGGTATCTGATTGAGCACGATCGCCTGACCACCCAGCGGACCGCTGAGCAGCTCGGCGCGCTCCAAGGTACGGTTGGCCACAATAATCCGCCCTACCCCCTGTTCAAACAGGTGTCTGGCCACCAGTGCAATGGTTTCTCCGGCACCAATCAGCAGGGCTGTACTGCGGCGCAAGTCGGAGAATATCTGCTTGGCCAGACTGACGGCAGCAAAGGCAACTGAAACCGGGTTTTCACCAATGGCCGTGTCGGTACGCACCTGCTTTGCGGTATTGAACGTGCTCTGAAACAGCCTGTCCAGATAGGGGCCCAGGGTTCCGGCGCTGCGTGCCGATTGCCAGGCATCTTTCATCTGCCCGAAAATCTGTGGCTCACCCAGCACCATCGAATCCAGTCCCGCCGCGACCCGCATCATGTGCGCCACGGCTTGCTCATCACTATGTTGATAGCTACAGGCCCGCAACTCTTCAACGGCTATGCAGTGGTAAGCCGCGAACCAGACCAGAATACCATCGACGTCGAGTTGATCCTGGGAACAATAGATCTCGGTACGATTGCAGGTTGAGAGAATGGCCACTTCCTGGGTGCCGGTCTCATCACGCAGGCGCTGCAGCGCACCGGATAGTTGGTCGGGCGCGAATGCCAGGCGCTCACGAACATCGACGGCGGCGGTTTTGTGATTTATCCCGAATGCGAGAAAGCCCATGGTGCCCTGTTTATCTGAACATAGTGCGCAATTGTCCTATGTATGCCAGTGCCGATCAATTCCCTTGACCCTGTGGGTTTGCAACAGATCCTGTGTCATGATGAATATCTTCGCCGAACACCATCAGAGTGCCCATGAGCGCAACCATCAAGGCTGTATTTCATCGACTGCCAATGCCCGGCGCACTGGTACTGGCTCTGGCGCTGGCCGGATGCGCCAGCACTGAGCGCGAGAGTCCGGCGCCCGCCATTGCCGCGCCACCGGCAGCAGAAACTGTGGAAGAACCCGTTGTCTACGGGCAGTTCACCCCCGACACGCTCTTCGACCTGATGGTCGCGGAAATCGCTGGCCAGCGGAATCGATACGATATCGCTCTGGACAACTATCTATCGCAGGCACGAAAAACACGTGATGCTGCCGTGGTGGAACGCGCGATGCGTGTGGCCGAGTTTCTTGGCGCCCATCAGCCTGCCCTGGAAATGGCTATGCTCTGGACCGAGGTCGACGGCAAGAACCCCGAGGCCTTCCGTGCTGCCGCTCTGCATCAGGCAAGAGCGGGCCAGCATGAGCTCGCTATGCAGTCCATGCAACAGGTTCTGAACATGCAGGGCGAAACCCATTTTGATTTTCTTGCCCTTGCCGCAGCACAGACCGACGACGCTACGCGCGCGGCGATGCTGGAAAGCATCGGTCAACTGCTGGAAAAAAACCCGCAAAATGCCCAGCTGGTATTCTCAAAGGCGCTGCTTTTGCAACAGGGTGGTGATGACGAGGCAGCACTGGCAGTGCTTGACCAACACCCCCAAGCCGCTACCGCTCCGCCGGCGCTCATGCTGCGCGCCCGCGTGCTGGCAGGAGATGGCCACAACCAGGACGCCATCGATATATTGCAGCAGGGACTGCTCGAACATCCTGGCGACACCCGTATGCGCTTGTTGCTCGCCCGACTGCTGGTTGCCACAGGCGACCTCGAAGCTGCCAGCAGCCAGTTTTCCACCCTGATAGAACAGAACCCCGGCGATAGTGACCTGTTGTTATCTCTGGCCCTGGTCCATCTGGAAAATAACCAGTTTACGCAGGCCGCCCGACACCTCGAACATCTCGTCGAGGCAGAACCAGAGAACGACACCGCCCTGTACCACCTGGGCATCGCCTATCGGGAGCTTGAGCGCAGTGACGCCGCACTGCGCGCATGGCTCCAGGTCCAGGCGGGACGCGAGTATCTCGGCTCTCGGCTGCTGACCAGCCAACTTCTGATGGAGCAGAAGAAGTACGAGGAGCTGGCGCAGATCATGCTCAACGAGCGGGCTTCCAATCCGGATATGGCGCTGCAACTCTATCTGATCGAGATCGAGACGCTGGCCGAAAAAGCGCCTGAAATTGCCCGAACCCGCGTTGATCAGGCACTTGAAACCTTCACGCTGGATGCCAGTCTTCTGTATGCCCGTGCCATGCTGGCCGAGAAAGCCGGTGATATTGTCGCGATGGAAACAGACCTGCGCCGTATTCTGCAGAACGAGCCAGACAACGCAATGGTGCTGAACGCCCTGGGTTACACCCTGGCCGACCGCAATGAAAAGCTCGATGAAGCATTACAACTCATTGAGCAGGCCGTAGCACTGGAGCCCGACGATCCGGCCATCATCGACAGCCTTGGCTGGGTACACTATCGACTGGGTAACCTTGATCTGGCTGAAACCTATCTACGCAAAGCCTATCTGCTATATCCCGATCATGAAGTTGCCGCCCATCTCGGCGAGGTTTTGTGGATGCGCGGCAAGCGAAAAGAAGCGCTGAAAATATGGGCTGAGGCGCTGCAGGACAACCCGCAGAGCCAACTTATCCGCTCTACCCGCCAACGTATGGAAGCCAACTGACATATGCATTTGCTGCGCCCCCTTCTACTGATCATTCTGAGCACTCTCCTGGCTGCCTGTAGCAGCCTGCATCAACGTGAAACACTCGATTTTGGTGGCGATGGCGCTGCCTGGCAGGCGCATCGCGCCACAGTCCTGCCGATTCAGAGCTGGACCTTGCACGGCAAGATCGGCTTACGCTCACCAGAGGAGTCAGGCAGCGGCACACTGACCTGGCTACAGCAGGAAGGGGCCTACGATATCCGCATTTCAGGCCCGCTGGGCCGAGGCGCCACCCGACTGCAGGGCAACGAGCTAGGCGTGACTCTCGACATGGCCGGCCAGCCGACGCTGCAGGCCCGCTCTGCCGAGGAACTCCTGGAACAACAGACCGGTTGGCGCCTCCCTGTGGAACATCTGCTGTGGTGGGTCCGCGGGCTGCCTGCACCTGACAGCGCCAGCCGCCTGCAACTGGATCCGCAAAGTCGCCTTGCACGCCTTGCCCAGGCAGGCTGGACGGTCGAGTACAGCCGTTACCAGGAGGTCGCTGGGCTGCAGTTACCTCAACGCCTGCAGATGTCAGCCGGTGACATCCTGCTGACCATGGTAGTAACCCAGTGGAATCTGCCAGCCCAACCATGAATCAGCTGCAGCCCCAAGCACTATTTACCAGCCAACTGAGCCTGCCGGCGCCAGCCAAGCTCAATCTGTTCCTGCACGTCACCGGGCGACGACCAGATGGCTACCACACACTGCAAACTGTCTTTCAGTTCATGGACAGATGCGACACCCTGCATTTCGGGCTCAGGGCAGACAGCAGCCTTGTCCTTCACAGCCCCCTGCCCGGCGTCGCGGCCGAGGACAACCTGATCATCCGCGCTGCACGCCTTCTTCAACAGGCCAGCCGCTGCAAACTGGGCGCAGATATCAGCCTCGACAAGTCCCTGCCCATGGGCGGCGGCCTGGGCGGCGGCAGCTCTGACGCGGCAACCACCCTTGTCGGTCTCAATCATCTGTGGCAAACCGGACTGACCCTGGAGCAACTGGCAGACCTGGGCCTGACCCTCGGTGCGGATGTGCCGGTATTCGTACTCGGCAAGGCTGCCTGGGCCGAAGGCGTTGGCGAAGAATTGACACCGGTAGCCCTGGAGGAGCCATGGTATGTCGTCGCCGTACCGGCCTGTCAGGTGAGTACTGCACAGATTTTTTCCGATGAGAGGTTGACGCGTGACACCCAGCCCATTACATTAGCGGCCTTCCGTGATGGCGGCGGTCATAATGATTGTCTCCCGGTAGCGGAAGCGTGTTATCCAGAAATACGTAACACGTTGATCTTGCTTAACAATTATTGTGAGGCTAAGATGACAGGAACTGGCAGTTGTGTGTTTGGGGCCTTCCCAAACGAACGTGAAGCTGATAAAGTTCGCGCCCGGTTGCCAGCCACTCTGCAAACCTTTGTTGCACGCGGTTGTAACGTTTCACCGTTACATCAGGCGCTCTTCAAAGAGGCGTAAAAAGGATGCAACCGAGCATCCGGACAGTTATTACAGGGGCGTAGCCAAGCGGTAAGGCAGCGGGTTTTGATCCCGCCATGCGTTGGTTCGAATCCAGCCGCCCCTGCCATTTTCTCCGGCAGCAATCATTACACCTTGAATCCGGTTGTGACTGGATCGAGTGCTTTAATGCATCCGACCCGCCAACGGTTTCAATCGCACCGACCACTACCCAAATAAGGTAATGCAGCGTGTCCAAGATGATGGTTTTCGCGGGGAACGCCAACCCCGATCTGGCACGACGCGTCGTGCGTCAATTGCACATTCCCCTGGGCGACGCCTCCGTCGGCCGGTTCAGCGACGGCGAAGTGACCGTCGAACTGAATGAGAACGTACGCGGCAAGGATGTATTCATCATCCAGCCCACCTGTGCACCGACCAACGACAATCTGATGGAACTGGTGATCATGGCCGATGCGCTGCGCCGCTCCTCGGCTTCGCGCGTCACCGCAGTCATGCCTTATTTCGGGTATGCACGCCAGGATCGTCGCCCACGCTCGGCCCGCGTTGCGATCAGCGCCAAAGTGGTTGCCGACATGCTCGACACCGTCGGAGTCGATCGCGTGCTCACGGTCGACCTGCACGCCGACCAGATCCAGGGCTTTTTCGACATTCCAGTAGATAACATCTACGGCTCCCCTGTTCTGGTAGATGACCTGATCGCCCAGCGGCACGACAATCTGATGATTGTGTCTCCGGACATCGGCGGCGTAGTCCGCGCCCGTGCGGTAGCCAAGCAGCTGAGCGTTGACCTGGCCATTATCGACAAGCGTCGTCCCAAGGCCAACCAGTCGGAAGTAATGCATATCATCGGTGACGTTGAAGGTCGCAATTGCATTCTGATCGACGACATGGTCGATACCGCCGGCACGCTGTGCCACGCGGCCACCGCCCTGAAGGACCACGGCGCAGCCAAGGTCTTTGCCTATGCCACGCATCCCGTGCTGTCGGGCAAGGCCATAGAAAACATCCTCAATTCCAAACTGGACGAGCTGGTGGTCACCAACACCATTCCGCTGTCAGGTCCGGCTGCTGCCTGTGACCGCATTCGCCAGTTGGATATGGCGCCGCTAATCGCCGAGGCGATGCGCCGCATTAGCAACGAAGAATCCATTAGCGCCATGTTCCGCTAGGAACGCGGCACTGGGTAAACATCCCGGTTGATAGCAACCGGGTTTATATCAATCATCCGATGCGCTGGTCGCAAGTGCCCGGATGTTCAGCAAGGAGACTAACTATGGTCGACTTCACATTAAGAGCGATAGCGCGTGACGATTTGGGGAAAGGTGCGAGCCGCCGCCTGCGTCGTAACGCCGATATGGTACCGGCAATCATCTATGGTGGTTCCAAGGCCCCCCAGAGCGTTTCCCTGGAAGCCCGCGAACTGAAAAAGGCGTTGGAAAACGAAGCGTTCTTCTCGCACGTCATCAAGGTCGATGTCGATGGCAAGAACAACAACGTGTTGATCAAGGCCCTCCAGCGTCATCCGGCAAAGGGTCACGTCATGCACGTCGACCTGCTGCGTGTGATCGCAGGCCATGAAGTAACCGTTCTGGTGCCGCTGCACTTCCTCAACGAGAAGAGCTGCGTTGGCGTCAAACAGGGTGGCGGGATCATCTCCCACACCATGACCGAAGTCGAAGTTCACTGTCTGCCCAAGGATCTGCCCGAGTTTATCGAGGTTGATATGGCAGAAGTCGAACTCAACGGCATCGTTCACCTGACCGATCTGAAGCTGCCCAAGGGTGTGAGCCTTACCGCTCTGGCTCAGGGCGCAGACCACGATCTGCCCGTTGCCAACGTTCATGCTCCTCGTGTAGCTGTTGACGACGAAGAAGCTGGCGAAGAAGCACCGAAGGATGAAGGCGAGGAATCAGCGGAGTAATTGACCGCTGAGACCCATAAGGGGCGCCCCGTTGTGACACAGGGAATCAAGTTGATCGTCGGTCTGGGAAATCCCGGACCTGAATATGAACTGACCCGTCACAACGCGGGCGCCCTTTTTGTTGCCCGTCTGGCAGACAAGCACAATGTGCAACTGCGCCAGGAGAGCAAGTTTTACGGCCTAACCGGCCGGCTGACCCTTGAGGGTCAGGATGTACGTCTACTGATCCCCACCACCTTCATGAACCGCAGTGGTCAGGCTGTTGCCGCACTAGCCGGTTTTTACCGTATTGAGCCGCAAGAGATTCTGGTTGCCCACGATGAACTCGATCTGCCCCCGGGCGTGGTCAAGTGCAAGCAGGGCGGCGGGACCGGCGGACATAACGGGTTGAAGGACATACTTGCCCGCATGGGCAATCAGAACACCTTTTATCGCCTGCGCCTTGGCATTGGCCACCCCGGCCACAGCTCGCAGGTGACCGGCTTTGTACTCGGCCGTGCGCCAAAAGCCGAACAGGAAGCCCTGGAAGCCTGCGTTGATGAAGCTATCCGCGAACTTCCAGGCATCATCAATGGCGACTGGACCAAGGTCATGCAGCGCCTGCACAGCTTCAAAGCCTGATCACACTATTCGCCGCCGTGCGGCAGAGGACACCAGTATGGGATTCAATTGCGGTATCGTCGGTCTGCCCAACGTAGGCAAATCCACCCTGTTCAATGCGCTGACCAAGTCAGGCATCGCCGCGGAGAACTTTCCGTTTTGTACGATCGAGCCTAACAGCGGCATCGTACCCATGCCTGATCCGCGTCTGGACGCCCTGGAAGCTATCGTCAAGCCGCAGAAGACCATCCCCACCACCATGGAGTTCGTGGACATCGCCGGCCTGGTAGCGGGCGCCTCCAAGGGCGAGGGGCTGGGCAACAAGTTCCTGGCCAACATCCGCGAAACTGATGCCATCGCCCACGTGGTGCGCTGCTTTGAAGATGAGAATGTGATTCACGTATCCAACAGCGTGGATCCTAAACGGGATATAGAGATCATTGATCTGGAACTGATCTTCGCTGACCTGGATAGCTGCGAGAAACAGCTGTACAAGGTCACCCGCAACGCCAAGGGCGGCGACAAGGATGCCGTTGCGCAGAAAGCGCTGCTGGAAAAACTCATCCCGCACTTCAGCGAAGGCAAGCCGGCCCGCTCGCTGCTCAAGAGCCTGAGCCCGGAAGAGAAGCAATTGGCCAGGAGCTTTCACCTGCTGACCAGCAAACCGGTCATGTACATCGCCAACGTTGCTGAAGACGGCTTCGAGAACAACCCGCACCTGGATGTGGTCAGTGCCATCGCCGCCGAGGAAGGCGCGCTGGTGGTCCCGGTCTGCAACAAGATCGAAGCCGAGATTGCCGAGCTCGACGATGGCGAGGAAAAGGAAATGTTCCTCGAGTCCCTTGGGCTCGAGGAGCCGGGGCTCAATCGCGTGATCCGTGCGGGTTACAGCCTCTTGGACCTGCAGACCTACTTCACCGCCGGCGTGAAGGAAGTCCGCGCCTGGACCGTCAAGGTCGGCGCGACCGCCCCGCAGTCCGCTGCCGCCATTCACACCGACTTCGAGAAAGGTTTCATCCGCGCCGAAGTGATCGCCTACGATGACTTCATCAAGTACAACGGCGAAGCAGGCGCCAAGGAGGCCGGAAAATGGCGTCTGGAAGGCAAGGAATATATAGTCAAGGACGGCGACGTGATGCATTTCCGCTTCAACGTCTGACTTTTCAATAGATATATCCGCCCCCCGCCTGCCATTGCAGCCGGGGGATTTTTTTGCCTGACAATAACGCACAGGAACTTCCTGGCGCGGAAAACGACTGAAAAAGGTATGAGTGCCGCGGTACAACCACGGACCTGACACTTTTCACGGAGAATCGAAGCGATGCAGTGGGATGCTTTCCTGGATCAGGAACTGCTCACAAACCTGGCCATAGTCACGGGCGTGACACTGACCATCTATCTGGTCCTGACGAGTGCGCTACGCATCATAAGCAGTCGCCTCTATGCCAAGGCCAGCCATTCGCACTCACGGTTTTACCGCATTGCCGCGAAGATGCTTAAACACACCAGCCGGCTCCTGGTTCTAGCGTTCGCGATATTGATGAGCCTCAAAGTGGTGGATCTGGGGCCCCGCTGGGAAGCCATCATGGCCCACGGATGGTTCATTGCACTGGCTTTCCAGATTGCCCTGTGGCTCGACATGGGCGTGCGCATGTGGACCGATAGCCTCACGCGTGATGGCAAGACCCGCAACCCTGTCACTACGACCATTTTTGGCATCATGATACGAATGGTCGTCTGGACCATGATGCTGTTATCCATATTGGCCAACCTCGGAGTCAACATTACCGCGCTGGTGGCCAGCCTGGGAGTGGGGGGGATTGCGATAGCGCTGGCGGTGCAAACCCTGCTCAGCGACATATTTGCCTCGATGTCTATCGGCATCGACAAACCCTTCGAAATTGGCGACTTTGTGGTATTCGACGACGTGGCGGGCAATATCGAGCATATCGGCTTGAAAACCACACGCATCCGTAGTTTGAGCGGCGAGCAGATCGTCTGTGGAAACTCCCAGTTGCTTGCCCGCACGCTGCACAACTACAAACGCATGAATACGCGGCGCATCGTCTTCACGTTCGGCATCAGTTACGACACCCCTGCTGCAAAAATAACCGAAGTTTCAGCTCTGGTTCGGCGCGTCATCGAGAAGGTAGAGAAGACTCATTTTGACCGTGCGCATTTTTTGTCCTTCTCGGAAAGCCAGCTGACCTTCGAGGTAGTGCACATCGTGCAAACCTCGGATTACAATCTGTACATGGATATTCAGCAGGAAATCAATCTGGGACTCCTCGAAGGGATGCGCGAACTGGATGTGCGTTTTGCCTTCCCGCGCCGCAGTGTCGAATTCAACGGCGGCCAGATTCCCGAAATCAAGGTCGCTGGTGTCGCCGGCAATTCTGGCGGCGGAGCAACCAGGGGCGATATATCCGGCAACTAGCTGCGGTACAGCAGCACTGGCACCGCTGGTAGCCCATGCCATACTGGGTGACAAAGCTATCAGGTGCCTCTAATCCAATGTCAAAACGCAATAAGTCCCTGACCGTCGGTTTGCTTTCGGCTGTCTTCATCTATTGCCTACTGGGCTTTCTGGTTCTGCCCGGAATTGCGCTGCATGTAGTTAACAGCCAACTGGAACAACGTGTCAGCGTGCCCACTCGGCTCGATAGTCTGGAGTTCAACCCTTTCAGTCTGGAACTGTCTCTGGGAGAACTGGAGATCGGTCAGCCCGGGAATCCGGTCCTGAGCTTCCAGCGGCTTTACGCCAACCTGGAGATCACCAGCCTGTGGCGCGGCGCGTTGGAGCTTGAGAGCCTCACCATTGAGCGGGCCTGGGTAGCTGCCACACTTCAGGAGTCCGGCGAGCTGAATTTGTCCCGACTGTTAAACAGACCAGAAGGGGCGCAGCAACTCGCTGATGAGGAAGCTGCAACGCCCTTTCCTGTTCGCATAGCCCACCTGAAATTGGTTGAAAGCCGTCTGTATTTTCAGGACCTGCAACCAACCAACGCGGTGCAGGCCCGCCTTGAGCGGATTAACATGGAAATCCGGCAGTTCAGCACATTGCCCGGCGAGCGCTCGGAGCTCCTTGTGAGCGCTGAAGGACCATCGAATTCACAACTGCAGGTTCAAGGCAGCATGGGCATGCTGCCCCTCAGCTCCGCTGGCACGCTGAGCATCGACGGACTGCCCCTCTCGCCCTTCTGGCCTTATGTGCGCGACCAGATTGACCTTGCACTGCAGGACGGTGTGCTCAGCACCCGTTTTGATTATCAAATGGATTTGGCGCAAGACCTCAGCGTGAATCTTGATAAAGCCAGCGCGACCCTGTCGGCATTCGATATTACTTCTCCCCAGGGCGACTCCCTGGCAAGACTGTCACACCTGCATATCGATGACGCCTCCCTCGATCTGGCCGCGCGCTCCATACGTGTAGGTACCGTACGCAGCCGACAACTGGAAGCCTGGATAAGTCGGGCAGAGAACGGCAAGGTAAACTGGCAAGCGATACTTCCCGCCGCGCAAGATAACTCACAACCGGAGCAGCAAGCCGCCTGGCAAATTCGTCTGCCCGATGTTCAATTGCGCGAATACCGTGTCAATCTCACCGACAGGCAGCCAGACTCACCCCTCGATCTGACGCTCAGCTCTTTGGAGCTGGACCTTACCGGGTTTGACAGTGCCACCAGTGCCCCCTTCGGCCTGAGCGTCAAAACGCAGATCAACGAAGAAGGTTTCCTTAGCGCAAAGGGACAGGCCAGTCTGGAGCCGATCAGCCTGGATCTTCAGGTCGCGGCCCAGAACCTGGCATTAGCTCAGGCCCAGACTTATCTGGATCCTTTCGTTCGTATAGATATTCGCGATGGCAAACTCAACACCACAGCCCACGTCCAGCTCGAGGCACTCGACCCGCTGGCATTGCACGTGGACGCCAAAGCAGACATTACCGATCTTCACATAGTTGATTCCCTGGAAAATCGTGATCTGGTTCGCTGGGAAAGCCTGAGTCTTGACGGTATCGTCTACCGCGATAACAGTCTGTCCGTGGAGCAGGCCCAGTTACTGAAACCCTATGCACGCATCATCATCAATCAGGATCTGTCGACCAACATTGGTAACCTGGTAATCGAGCAACCCGTCGATGATAACCAGACCGATCAAGCCCCAATGGCCATTCGCATTGGTGCGGTAGGCATAGAAAAGGGCTCCTTGAATTTCGCTGATTTCAGCCTGCAACCCAATGTTGCACTCACCGTGGAGGAGCTGACCGGCCGGATCGGCACGCTGGACAATCAGAATACTGATCCCGCAGAGCTCAATCTGAGCGGCCAGGTCGACCGTTACGCTCCCGTACAGGTCCAGGGCACCCTTACCCCCTTCGATCCTCTCAACAGTCTAGATGTCCAGGCCAGCTTCAAGGATATCGAGCTCACCACATTGAGCCCCTATGCCAGAAAGTTTGCCGGGTACCGCATCCGTAAAGGGCGACTTGATCTGGACCTGCACTACCAGATCAACGCTGGCAATCTGGAAGCAGACAACCAGGTACTTTTGCGTGACCTGCAACTGGGCGAACGAGTCGATAGCCCCAATGCTGTGGATCTGCCTATACGCCTGGCTGTAGCGTTGTTGAAGGATGGCAAGGGCAATATCAATATCACGCTGCCGGTGCAGGGCGATCTGAGCAACCCGGACTTCGATATCATGCCGGTGATCTGGCAAAGCCTCGGGAACCTGCTTTCACGCGCCGCCACCGCGCCCTTCCGTTTTATCGCCAACCTGTTTGGTGGTGATGATGCCGACCTCAGCCACGTGCTTTTTGCACCGGGGGCGGCAGCACTTGATGCGCAAGCCAGAAAACAACTCGATACCCTGGCCAGCGCACTGAATGATCGACCAGCCCTGCGACTAGAGGTTGAAGGTATGAGTTCGCCCGCGGAGGACGGCCTGCTGGTTGCGCAACAACGCCTCGACCGGGAGCTCAACCGCCGCTGGAAGAAAGCTGTGGATCAAGGTCAGGCCGAGCCCTCCGCTACCCAGAGCGGAGTGCCACAAGAAGCGATAGCCGGGCTGCTGGGAGGCATATACCAGGAGCGAACAAAAAAAGAGGTCCCTGCAGAGTGGTCAGAGCTGGACGCCCAGGCAAGAAACGAGCGTATGCGCAATGCCATCCTTGAGACCTGGCAGGGCAGTGAAGCCCTACTCAGACGCCTCGCACAGGAGCGCAACGAGAGCATCAAGGCTTACCTGGTCGACAATGCCGGTTTGTCGGCCCAGCGCGTGCAACTTCTGGACGTGGGCGTTGAGGCAGTTGCCGATAACGGTGAAGTACCCACAACCCTGCACCTGAGCGCCGAATAGGCGCCCAGGGCTCTTACTCGCTTGAAAGTTAACCGGTTGATAAGACAGGCAAATAAATCTCGCCGAGTGCTTGACTTTAGACCCGCGCAACTGAATAATGCGCAGCCTCGGATGGCTACATAGCTCAGTTGGTTAGAGCACAGCATTCATAATGCTGGGGTCCCTGGTTCAAGTCCAGGTGTAGCCACCAACCTTTTCAAGGACTTAGCTTCGGCTAGGCCCTTTTTTATGCCCGCATGAATGACTACAGACGCAATAATAATTCCTGCTCGATTCTCTGCGTCGTTTCGCCACCCATCTCGGCGATAGATATTTCTGCCAGCAGACGCTCCACCGCACCCTCAAGCTGATCAGCCAGCGCTCCGGCATGCCAGTGGTAGCGCAGCAACAGCGCAGAACTGAGTATCGCTGCAAGCGGATTGGCTTTGCCTGTCCCCGCGATATCCGGAGCGCTGCCGTGTACCGGTTCAGCGAGCGCAATACCCTGCCCCCAGTTGAGCGACGGTGCCATGCCCAGGCCCCCGGACCAATGGCTGGCCAGATCTGACAATATATCGCCGAACAGATTGGTGGTTACCAGTAGATCAAATTCCTCAGGGCATTCGATCAGCTGCAATGCGGCAACATCCACCAACCGCTCGTCGACTATGTCCCGGAGCCCAGCTTCTTCCAGTACTCGTCGGCAACTGTCACGAAACAGGCCACAGGTCAGGGGCAATACATTAGCCTTGTGCACCAGCGTAACGCGCCTGCTTGTGCGCAGCACTGCCACTTCGACCGCCCGGCGGGCGATATCTTCACTGGCCTGCCTGCTGATATGGGCTTCCGCGATCGCCAGGTTGCCAGACTGCTGCATGTACTCACGGCCGATATATAGCCCTTCGCTGTTTTCGCGCAGAATCAACAAATCGACATCGGAGCGCGGAGAAATCCGGGGCCAACTGCGGACCGGTCGCAGGTTCACGTTCAGTTGCAGACTTTGCCGCAACGCCAGAATGGCGCTGCGATAGCCCTCTACCTGCCAAGATGGCGAGGATACGGCCCCGAAGAGCCCCGCGCCGCATTCGCGCATCTGTTGCAGGGTCGTTTCGGGCACTGACGTCCCCTGGCGCCGAAAACACTCCCAGCCGGCCTCGGCCTCTGTCACTTCAAGCCCAGGGAGTAATTTTTCCAGTACTCTGACAGCCGAAGGAACCACTTCCTGCCCGATGCCATCGCCGGGAATAACACAGAGTCGCATCATCTCTTCCGGATCTCCCAGGTGGCCAGCAGCAAGCCGAGGAAAGTCAGGCTGCCGCCCACAAGATGGTACCAGCGCAAAACCTCTCCGAGCAGGAGCACCCCGAGTAGCGCAGTAAAAACCGGCATGAGGTAGCTGAACAGGGAGGCGGTCCCCGGCCCGAGCACCTTCACCCCATTGTTCCAGGCCATATAGGCCACCAACGACGCCATGACTGCAGTATAGGCAATCGCCCCCAGGGTATGCAGGGTCAGGGGCATCGCGCCTGTATAGCTGAATTCCCATAAGTAAAAGGGCAACAGCATCGGCACGCCACACAACAGCATGGCCGCCAACTGAACGAAACCTGGAACCGGCAGCATCCACCTTCGCAGCAACACGGAATAAAGTCCCCAGGCAAGCACCGCGACGACCATGATCAGATCGCCCGGATTGAACTGCAGCCCGAGCAGCGACTGTGGATCCCCACGACCAAGAATCACAAGCAAACCACAAAAAGACAGCATTGCCCCACACACTGTCGCACGGCTAGGCCATTCGCGAAGGATAATCAGGGTCCAGATGAAAGCGGCAACGGGCAGCCCTGTATTGACCAGGGTAATGTTGATCGCCGTGGTGCTCTGCGCGGCGAGGTACAGCAGCGTGTTGTATGTCGAAATGCTCAGCCCCGCGAGAACCAGTACCTGCCAACGATGGGCCATCAGGATGCGACGGTGGCGCCAGAGACCGACTGCGGTAAAAGGTAGCAACAACAAGAGCGCCGTGGTCCAGCGCCAGAAAGACAGCCCCACGGGAGGCAGTAGCCCGGCACTTGCGCGGGCTATGAGGGCATTGCCGGCCCAAGCCAGGGTGCCCACCACCAGTCCGGCCATAGCCAGATAGCGTGGACTTACATTCAAGGAGGACTCAGCCGATACTGTTCGGGGATCTGCTCGGGACTGTCGACTGTTACATCGAGATCTTTCAGGTGTCCGTCCTTGATGCCATAAATGAAACCATGAACGGTCAGTGGCTGCCCACGATGCCAGGCGTTCTGAACAATACTGGTATGACTGACGTTGCCGACCTGGCGGATCACGTTCAGTTCGCACATACGATCGACCTGCTCTTCCTCATTGGCGATGAGTTTTAGGGTATTGCGTTTTTCATAATAGAGATCGCGAATCGAGCGCAGCCAGCCATCGCTGAGGCCGAGCTGATCATTGCGCATTGCCGCCTTTACCCCACCGCAGCCATAGTGCCCAGTCACGATGATATGTTTGACCTTCAATACGTCCACTGCAAACTGCATGACCGACAGGCAGTTGAGGTCAGTATGCAAGACCACATTGGCGATATTGCGATGTACAAATAGCTCGCCGGGCAGCAAGCCAACAATCTCATTGGCGGGCACCCTTGAATCCGCACAGCCGATCCACAGATACTCCGGCGCCTGCTGTCTGGCAAGCTTGGTAAAGAACGCAGGATCCTCCTCTTTAATCGCCTCGGCCCACTGGCGGTTATTGGCAAACAGTTGTTGCAGATCGTTCATGGTTAGTCCCTGTAAAGTAATCGTCCTGGTCAATCGACGAGGGAGTACGCCATTACCAGGGCATCTTCCCTGCCGCTGGCGGCGGGATAATAATTGGGACGCCTGCCTAGCTCGTTGAAGCCAAAACGCTCGTAAAGCCGCGACGCTGAGAGGTTCGATGCTCTGACCTCGAGAAAGGTCACCTCGGCGCCCTGCTCACGCGCCCGGTCGATGATGAATTCAAGCAAGGCCGCACCGAGACCGGCTTTCTGAGCCTGTGGGTGGATGGTGATGTTCAGCAGATGCGATTCATCTCCGGCAACTGACAGCACAGTATGACCGACCTGCTTATCGCCACGAAATAAAAGCCAGCATTCGTAGCCGGGCTTGATGCAATCGAGAAAGATACCGCGGGTCCAGGGATGGCTGAATGCAGCAAGCTCGACCTCCAAAACCGCGTCCACATCCTCAGGCAACATCGGCTGATAGCGCAACTCGCTCATTACGCCTCTACCCAGCGCGGCATCACACGTTTCAGCAGTTGCCATAATCTGGCTTTCTCCTCTGGCTCGCGCAAAATGATTTCGAGGCCCGGCGCAAACCACCCGCTACCGAGCTCTTCCAGCGCTTCTTCGCGCCCCTTGAGCGCGCCTGCTTCTTCTGGATCGCCGGAGGCCAACAACCCCGTCATAGCGCCGAAGCAACCGATGGATTTCACCTGCTGCAGCTCAAGGCGTGCCTGCATGAAGACTTGCAGTGCTTCACTGGCCGCCTGGGCGCTGCGTGCTACCTGCGGATTGCGACTCAGCGGCCAGCGGAAATCAGCCAGAAGCTTAGGCGCTGCTGGCAATCTCGCTGCGCGCAGAATATCGCACAATAAATTGTGCTCGGGGGTCCCTTTCTCCAGTCCAGGATCGGAAATCTCGACCAACAAGGCGCAAGGTCCAGCAACCCATAACTGCATATAAAATGGAGCAACAGCTCGACCGGTTTGCTCTATCTGGGTTGGCGCGACGGTGGCTTGCAGTGGTGCTGGCGTCAGAGCTTTGGCTGGCAATTCTTGTCTGGATGCCTTGGCAGCTGTCTGCTCCCTGCGTTGCTGCACGAGTCTGGCAGAGGGAGACTCAACTGCGACAGCCAGCGTATCGCTTGTTACCGGCGAGCTCGAAGTCTCTTGCCTGCTATCGGAAACAACCGGATTAGCTGGCGCTGCGTGCTGACCGGGCAATAAAAGCTCGGGCTCCGGCTCAGGAGACAGACGCATGGCAGCATGAGCCAAGGGCCGGCGCGGTACCCAGCCCGTAACACCAACTGCCTGCAGGTAGGCTAGACGCTGCGACTCTCGCATTACACGTCAGCAGCTTGCGGATGCGCGCGATACGCACCCTCACGCATCAGATTCAGCGCGTTGATGTAGGCCTTGGCAGATGCCACCACGATGTCAGTGTCCGCTCCATTTCCGTTGACAATTCGACCCGCCTTCTCCAAACGCACGGTCACCTCTCCCTGAGAGTCGGTACCCTGGGTAATGGCATTTACCGAATACAGTTGCAGGACAGAATCAGAATGTACAATCTGTTCTATTGCCTTGAAGGTTGCGTCTACGGGCCCGGAACCAGGAGCCGTTGCCTCGGTCTCCTGGCCCTCGATACTCAGCACAACGCGGGCCTGTGGAATCTCGCCCATACGCGAAGCCACCTCCAGATACACCAGCTTGGTGTGCTCGACTACCTCAGTCAGGGTTTCCGAAACCAGGGCCTGGAGATCCTCATCAAAGATTTCATGCTTCTTGTCTGCCAGCTCCTTGAACCGGGCGAAGGCAATGTTCAGGTCGGCCTCGCTCCCAAGCTCGATACCCAATTCCTGCAACCTGGAGCGAAACGCATTGCGACCTGACAACTTGCCCAGAGACAGTCGGTTGGTATGCCAACCAACGGACTGCGCACTCATGATTTCATAGGTTTCACGATGTTTGAGCACGCCGTCCTGGTGGATGCCGGATTCATGGGCAAAAGCGTTGGCGCCGACAATAGCTTTGTTAGGCTGTACAGCAAAACCGGTAATCCCGGAGACCAGCCGCGATGCACTGAGAATATTTTCGGTGATAATGCCGGTATGTACACCCAGCACATCCTCGCGGGTCTTGATCGCCATCACGATCTCTTCGAGAGCGGCATTGCCTGCCCGCTCGCCGAGACCATTGATGGTGCACTCAACCTGACGAGCTCCAGCGTTAACCGCTGCGAGCGAGTTAGCCACCGCCAGCCCGAGATCATTGTGGCAATGCACCGAAAATACCGCCTTGTCGGCGTTGGGCACGCGCTGAATGATCTGACCGATCATCTCGCCAAACTGATGAGGGATCGCATAGCCAACGGTATCGGGAATGTTGATAGTCCGCGCACCTGCGTCGATGGCGGCTTCAATAATACGGCACAAAAAATCCAGCTCCGAGCGACCGGCATCCTCACAGGAAAATTCCACGTCTGCGCATAGGTTACGGGCACGCTTGACCGCTCTGACTGCCTGCTCGACAACCTGATCAGGCTCCAGCCGCAGTTTGTGTTGCATATGAATCGGGCTTGTTGCGATAAACGTATGTATACGCCCACTATTCGCGCCCGCCAACGCTTCGGCAGCTCTATCGATATCTGCGTCCATAGCCCGCGACAGACTGCAGACAGTGCTGTCGCGGATCGTATCGGCAATCTGCTTTACGGCTGCAAAATCACCCGGGCTGGCAATGGCAAAACCTGCCTCGATAACATCCACACCAAGCTTTTCCAGGGCACGGGCGATGCGCAACTTTTCATCTTTGGTCATCGATGCGCCAGGGCTCTGTTCCCCATCACGCAATGTTGTGTCAAATATGATGACGCGATCATTGTTCATCGGCTGTTTCCTATGTGCTTGTTACCTGAGAGAGAGGTGCTCAGTCTGCTGCTCGTTGAGCACCTCTCTGCCAAAACTGTTGTTCATAGGCATACTATAACGCATAGGCTGCCCGGCTGGCTTCGCTGGCGGTGAACATGTTTGAAGAGCAAGGGTTCGCTTATAGCGACACAACACCACAACAACTGCCTGTTTTCAGCATCATTTCCTGGGGCTAAGCTGAGAGTACGAAATACAAAAACAACAGCCAAAGGTACCCTGCATATGTTCGATCGTCATTTCCAGGTATGGCCTGACCAGGTCCCTCATAAACTGGAGCTTCCCTCTACCAGCGTGTTCCATAACCTGACAGTTTCTGCCCTGCGTTATGGGGACCATCCTGCTATCCACTACTACGGTACCGATATTACTTACGCCCGCTTCTTGCAGGAGGCTGAAGCACTGGCCGGCCACCTGCGACAGGCTGGAGTAAAAAAGGGTGATCGTGTGCTGCTGTATATGCAGAACAGCCCGCAGTACATCATCGGTTTTTTCGCAATACTGCGCGCCAACGCAGTGGTAGTTCCTGTCAACCCGATGAACCGTAGCGCCGAGCTGGAATACCTGATCGCTGATACACAGGCTCCCGTAGCACTCTGTGCGCAGGAGCTACTGGAAAATATCGCCCCCCATCTTGGCGTCGGCCATCTGCGTGAGATCGTGGTAACAGCTTATTCGCAATACGTAACCGAGCCGACAAACCTAGATTTACCCGAGGCAGTTCGCGAGCCCCTTGCCCAGCACAACCTTTCCGGTGTTACACCATGGCAGGCGGCGTTGAGTGCCGGTGTTGCGCCAGGTGATTTGACCGTAGGCCCGGATGATCTATGTGTTATCCCCTACAGTTCCGGCACAACGGGTAACCCCAAGGGCTGTGCACATACCCACCACAGCGTGATGGCGACAGCAGTCTACGGAGCGGTATGGACCAACGCTCAACATGACATCGTACATTTGGTATCGGTGCCCATGTTTCATGTTACCGGCATGCAATCATGCATGAACAGCACACTCTATGCCGGTGGCACCCTTGTCGTCATGACCCGCTGGGATCGCAAGGTAGCTGCCCAGCTTATTCAACGCTGCAAGGTTAATACCTGGCGGAATATATCTACGATGGTTGTGGACATGCTCTCGGATCCGGAGATCGACCAGTACGATATAAGCTCTCTCACCAGTATTGGCGGAGGTGGCGCAGCCATGCCTGCTGCAGTTGCAGCCAAGCTCGCTAACAAAACCGGTCTGGTTTATATGGAAGGATATGGCCTGTCAGAAACCATGGCGCCCACCCACGTCAATCCACCCCAGGCAAGCAAGGCTCAATGCCTCGGTATACCTATCATCGGTGTTGACTCACGGGTCATCAATGTAGATACGCTGGAAGAGGTCGAGCCAGGCGTAACAGGTGAGATCATCATGCGTGGGGAACAGATTTTCCAGGGTTACTGGAACCGTCCTGATGCAACGGAGGAAGCATTCGTTGAGGTAGACGGGCACCGTTTCTTCCGTTCAGGCGATCTGGGCTACTACGACGAAGAGGGTTATTTCTTCCTGGTAGATCGCGTCAAACGCATGATTAATGCCTCAGGTTACAAGGTATGGCCTGCCGAGGTGGAATCATTGATGTACGCTCATCCGGCGATCCGTGAAGTCTGTATTGTATCGACCCCACATCCACGTCGCGGTGAAACGGTAAAAGCTTTCGTGGTGTTATCTGCCGGCAATGAAAAAACCACCGCCGAAGACATCATGACTTGGTGCCAGGAAAATATGGCGGCCTACAAGTGTCCGGTAGTAATCGAGTTCACCGATAGCATTCCGAAATCACCCACTGGCAAGATCATGTGGCGGCTATTGCAGGAAGAGGAATGGAAGGACACGCAGTAGCTGCAAGCTGCAAGCTGCAAGCTGCAAGCTGCAAGC
>NZ_VTTI01000011.1 GCF_008641105.1 Halopseudomonas salina | reverse complement strand
TGCTCTCGGCAATATCAGTCCAGCAGAGTTTGAGCGCAGATGCGCATAACAGTGTCTACTTTTTGTGGGCAGGACCACCATGTACGATGCCTATCAAGCTCAGCTTGAGCTCTGCGATCAGCAAATTGCTCATAGTCTACTGCGACTGTCTCAGCAAAATGTTCCTCCTCGTGAGCCACTGCCTAAGCCCCGCCATCGCACCCGGCAGCCGAATGCGCTCAACTTTGATGTCCGTACTATGCTCTATCAGTTAGTCGGTGTGGACCTGACGCAGATTCACGGTGTTGGACCCTATTTGGCGCTGCGCTTGGTGGCGGAGTGCGGCACTGATCTGAGCCGTTGGCCGACAGCGCATCACTTCACTTCTTGGCTAACCCTGGCGCCTGGCTGTCGAATTAGCGGTGGAAAAGTGCTTTCAGCGCATACGCGCAAGACCAAAAACCGAGTAACAGCGCATTTGCGGTTAGCAGCAGTGACAGTCGGCAGAACCAACACAGCTTTGGGCGCTTTCTACCGGCGCTTGTCAGCGCGAATAGGCAAGGCGAAGGCCGTAACCGCCACTGCCAGAAAGATCGCCATTCTGTTCTATAACGCCATGCGCTTCGGCATGGACTACAAGGATCCTGGCGCTGATCACTATGAACAAAAATATCGTGAGCGTGTAGTGAAAGGGTTACATCGGCGTGCAGCTGAGTTTGGATTCACATTACAGGCTGTTGAAGGTGTTTCTTAGGAAGCTATAACGCCTATAGTCACCCCTGTCAGGACGGAATACGGGTATTTTTTGCATTGCATATTTGACTTGCTTCCGACAGAAGATATATACGAATTTTACTCGAAGAAAGAGAGTGAATTAGAGCGTTCTTATCGGAACATATTGGCAGTCAACCCTTCAAGCGAAGGCTCAACTAAGTATGGCGAAGGTAAGTTACATTGGTGGATTCGGTATGTAGCTGTACCGTTGGCTTGCAGCGGGGCAATTGCTACCGTGTTAGCGAAGTACTTACTTAGATGAAGGCATACGATTTATCTGAACTGGCTGCCATCTTAGCCTCCCCACGATATACGTCGCTGTCGGTATTCATATGCAGTAAAGTAAAGGCCTCCGAACATCCGGGCGGTGGCGACCCAGCCCCCGATATGTACCCGGACAATTAGGGCCTGTGCTCCTAGATCAGAAACGCCCAAATAAAGGGGCATCTCACTTCTTGCATCAGGAACGCGATTCTAAGGTTTTGGAAGCTAGGCTTTGGTTAAGCGAACCCGGGGGTCAGGTCTTGCCTTTTGCCCTCCCCCGAAACAAATGGGGTCAGATGAACATTTCCCGAGGGATAAAAATGCAATTATTTTATGAGTATGCATTTAATTTTTGCTTATTTCTCAGTTTGTTAGCATCAGTAATCTTGGCGACATCTGTCAGTAATCAATGGGGTCAGAGTTGTTGATCGCGTTTGGCTAATTGGGGTCAGATGAAAATTTACCGAAAATCTTTATTTAAAATCTTTATCTGACCCCAATTTCTCTAGCGGCGCTCTGATCAGGCATAATTCACTGCCTGTTACCTTTGAGGATGCCCCCATGCCCGTCGCCATGGCTCGCCATATTCTGGTAAAAACCGAAGCCGAAGCCGCCGCACTCAAGCAGCGTATTGCCGCAGGCGAAGCCTTTGATGTGCTGGCAAAGAAGCACTCCACCTGCCCATCAAAGAAACGTGGCGGCGATCTAGGTGAAGTAAGACCGGGGCAGATGACCAAGGCGATTGACCAGATCATTTTCAAAAAGCCAATGAAAGTGGTACACGGGCCTGTGAAAACCCAGTTTGGCTATCACCTGGTACAGGTTTTTTACCGCGACTGAGAGTCGCTACCCCCACAAACGGGGGTCAGATACCCTCTTGCCTTTTGCAATGCCGGGACGGCCGGTATGGCAAAAAGCCAGACCTGACCTTGATCACCACTCACGTTATACGTCTCGAGCCGGAGCGTTAGATGGCCGTTTCGAAAAATATCTATCAAAAAAGAGCTTCAGACTGCCATGACGAGAACGACATTAGGTTTAACCCGCAAACGAAATAAAGACGCTGAACCAGTGGCCAAGGAAGCCGAAGCTGTGTTTGAGGCTGATCCAAAAAAACGTTTTTTAAACGGTGTGGTTATCAATCCAGCGCCGGGGATTCGCTTGGAGTCAGGTTCAGAAAAACTCACGGTGCGTGCGATGGATTTGATCACGCCGATTGGAATGGGGCAGCGTGGTTTGATCGTTGCACCGCCGGGATCTGGAAAATCGACGATATTAAAAGATATTTGCCAGGCGGTAGGAAAGGCGTATCCCGAGATAAAACTTTACGCGCTATTGATAGATGAGCGACCCGAAGAGGTCACTGATTTCAAGCGTAGCGTCCCGGCTGAGGTACACGCTTCTTCTTCGGATGAAAGCTATGCTCATCACGTTCGCGTTGCCGATGAGCTTCTTGATATCGCCCGCCAGCAAGCTGGCGAGGGTCACAACGTCATGATTGTGATTGATTCCCTCACCAGGCTTTCGCGTGTGCATAACGCACAGCAAAAGAGCAGCGGTCGTACTATGTCTGGCGGGGTTGATGCCCGAGCCATGGAGATTCCGCGGAGGTTGTTTGGCGCTGCACGAAACATTGAGAATGGCGGCTCGCTTACCATTCTGGCAACCGTTTTGGTTGATACCGGCAGCCGTATGGACCAGGTTATATTTGAGGAATTCAAGGGTACGGGGAACATGGAGCTGGTGTTATCAAGAGACGTTGCGAATCAGCGAGTCTTTCCCGCGCTGGACATTTCGAAAAGCAGTACACGCCGCGAAGAGCTGCTATTGGATCCGAAAGATTTAGATAAAACAAGAGCGTTGCGCCGGGCGCTTGGCGGTCTCAAACCGCTAGAGGGCACAAAAAAGCTGGTTGAGCTGCTGGAAAAGTACCCCTCAAATGCCGAGCTACTGAAAAACATCCCCGGGACGCCCATAAATTGAATCCGCGGAATCTGCATGGCGCTCGCTGTAGAGGCACGAAAACTGGGGTCAGGTCTTGCCTTTTGTCCTCCCCCGAACCGGTGGCTGCCCCTTTTTTAAGGAAAAGGGGACAGATTTATTTAATCGCTTCCTAGCAGCGATATCGGGTAATTTTGATTCATCCTCAGGAGAAGCAATGGACTGCCCGAAGCTATTAAGTGACGTCATGGCTGTGCAAGCACGGTTATCGCAGGTCCACGATGCACACATGGCTCCACTCACGAGCTTCGTTCATCGTCTTCGCTCAAGCATGGGACCTGAAGCAGCCATTCCGTATATGGATCCATGGGACGCTGGCGTTGATGCTGAAGTCTTGTTTTTGCTGGAAGCACCAGGGCCCAAAGCCAGAAATTCCGGGTTTGTCTCGATGAATAACCCGGATGAAACAGCGAAGAATATCTTCATTACTGTTCAAGACGCAGGAGTGGTACGCAAGCGAATCCTTCTGTGGAATACGGTGCCTTGGTATATAGGCTCAGGCCGAAAAATTCGCCCTGCCAATTCAGCCGACATTGCCGCAGGCATTCCGTCCCTCAACGAACTGCTCCAGCTTCTCCCGCAGTTGCGCGCCATCGTACTGATCGGTAGCAAGGCGCAGAAAGCTCTCACGCATATCCAAAATAACGCGCCGCACCTTAAAGTATTCTTGAGCCCGCATCCAAGCCCGATGTTCGTTAATCGAAAGCCTGAAAACCGCGAAAAGCTGCTCGGGTGCTGGCGCGACGTGGGGGCCTTTCTGCGACATAGTGACAGCCAGGTCTGATGACACCCCACTTCACCCCAGCCGAGCCGTAAACCTCAATGATTGATCACAACAAACTCCAGAGCCTGGTCAAACAGCTTTATGCAACCGTCCATGAGCTGGAGGCGATGTTTCCTGGCAGGCACTTCACGCCTGATGGCCATATGGTGGGCAGCCTGGGTGAGTGTCTGGTGGCCGATGCTTACTGCCTGCAGCTTAGGGGGGCTTCGAACAAAGGCTATGACGCTGTAGCTGAGGATGACCGGCAAGTGGAAATCAAAGCGACGCAAGGTAAGTCAGTGGCGTTCCGAAGCAAGCCCGAGCATGCCATTATCATCAAGATTCTGCCCGACGGCACATTTGAAGAGATTTACAACGGGCCAGGGGCAAGAGTCTGGGAGCAGTTCAAAGGCAAGCGTTTGCCTAGCAATGGGCAGTTTCAGGTGTCACTGACGGTACTCCGCCGGCTGAATCAACTGGTGGCTGAGCCAGACCGCGTACCCCGCGTTGCCAAACCGGATGCAGCGCCTTACTCCGATTGAGCAGCAGGGCACCATAGGACACCAGGGTCAGATACCCTAGCCCGGCTGCTGTGTGCTGCTTGCCTGCGCCGCCCGCAGCGCCTGTTTCAACTCGGTCTCGCACGTGATCAGCTGCTTCTCAGCCTCGACGCGCTGAAGTCGGCCCTCGTTGGCGATGCGCAGTGCGTCGTCGATGGTGGCGATGAGTGCGTCGTTGGCCTGCTTTACAGACCCGATGTCGACGACGCCGCGCTCGACCTGGGTGCGAATGACTTCACTGGAGGTTCGCAGCGCGTCGGCATTCGACGTCAGCAGCTCGTTGGTAAGGTCGGTGGCCTGCTTCAAGGTGGTGCCAGATTCCATTGAGCGCGCGATGGTCACGGCCATGGCCAGCTGCTGGCGCCACAGCGGTATGGTGTTGGCCATGGTCGAGCCGATCTTGCTCACCAGGGCCTTGTCGTTCTCCTGCACCAGGCGGATGGACGGCAGGCTCTGCATAGTCACCTGGCGGGTGAGTTTCAGGTCGTGGACGCGGCGTTCCAGATCGTCGCGCTTGGCGCGCAGATCACGCAGTGCCTGAGCCTGCAGCATTTCGCCGCTGCTCTCAGCGTCACGAGCCAGAGCCGGCAGGGTATCTTCGTCAAGGCGGCGAAGCGATTCCTCTCCGGCGGCGATGTACACCGCTAGCGTCTGGAAGTACGCCAGCGTTTTGTCATAGAGCCGATCGAGCATGCCGATGTCCTTCATCAGCGCGCTCGTGTGGTCATCGAGGCGATTGCTGATGGCGTCGATGTGGCCGCGCACCTCTTCGTACTGCTGCAGGATGCGGGCGATGGGCCGGGCCCGGCCAAGCAGGCGCGCCAGAAAGCCGCGCTTGCGTTTCGGATCGAGCTCCTCCAACGGAAAGCCGCGCAAGGTCGTCACCATCTCGTTCAGCGCCTGACCGGCCGGCCCGGTGTCCTTGTTGCGCACGCCCTCCAGCATTTCGTCGGCCACCATGGTGACTTCACCCTGGGCGGCCGTGCCGAAGAACAGGATGGAGTTGCTGTCGTTGAGGTCGATCTCGGCCAGTGCACGCTCGATATTGGCAAGCTCGGTACCCGTGGCGGCTTGGTAGGTCGTGATCGCGGTATCGGGCAGCGGCAGCCCTACGCTTACACTGGAGCCGTTTGCGCTGGGCGTGGATTCGTTCATGTCATGACCTCCTCAGTTTATGCCTTCACGCTTGAGCCGCGCGTTTAAAACCTCGATCTCGACATCCAGTGTGAGCACGTCGTTTTCCAGCAGCTTCTGGTGCTGCGCCTCGAAAGTCTGTTCCATGTCGACCAGCAGTTGCCGGAAGTTTTGCTCAAGCGGGCGACTACGGATCTGGCGGTGAGTGCGCGCATACTCCACCGTAACCTTCTCGGCGCTGTCGAGGTACAGGTGCAGGAATCGCCGCGCCCGGGCGGCATCGCGCGGATCCCGCTCGATCTCCGCGAGGATTTGCCTGCCGATGCCGATGATCCGTTTCAAGCGCTCGACGAACTCCGGCACGGCAATGGAGCGAGCGGCAGCCTCGATGCCCTGCAGCCGCCCGTAGGCCTGCTTGAGTTGGACGATGACGGCGTCACGGTCTACTCCGGCCACCTCCGGCAGATCGATGCGCTTGCGCTTGGGGTCGCGGCCATAGAAGCAGAAGTAGCCCACCGCCGCCAGCGCAGCAAAAGCGCCGACGCCGGCCAGACCGTGCCCCCCGGCGGCAGCCGCGAGACCGGTGCCGAGCGCGGTGAGGATCGCGCTCACGGTCTTCAGCGGCACTGTCGGCGGATCGAGCTGTTGTCCGAGAAAGAAGCGCGCCTGAGCGACCAGACCTCGCCAGGTGAGCACACCGGCGCCGAAGAATGCAAAGATGGCTCCGCTGATAGCGGCGAGCCGACCGACATCGCCGTCGATGAGAGCCACAAAGAAGGCAATCAACAGCGGAAACGGCAGCAGGAACAGAGCCGCCGATTTCAACACCGGTACCCAGGCCCGGCTCTGGCGTAGCAATTCTTTCATGGTTTGGTCAATCTTCCGTGAATTCCAGAGCCGCCGGTAGCGACGGCAGCTCGGCCCCATGGAACACCGCCTGGCAGCTCGCCACGGTGATGGTAGCCGTCAGCAGAAGCAGTCCGAGGACGCGGAGCGGAAATCGAGCCATTGATGCCTCTGATGATGTGTATGGGAAGGTGTTTAAGAAGATCTACAGGAAGCAAAGAAGTTATCTTCAAACCAGGGTGCTGTCCAGTTGCATGACAGGCCACCCGCGCAACAGTCCCACGTATTCAACAATCGCCAAAGCGCCCGAAAGCCTCTCAATTTCTGTCCTTGGTAACAGGGCTCAGACGGTAATGACTGAAGAACTGCGCCGTACCCACAAAAAAAGGCAGCTCCCGTCAGGGAGCCGCCTTTTTTAGAACATCAGCGCCAGGGCGCCGCGCCAAACTATCTTAAATAGCTTGAATGTTCTCTGCCTGAAGGCCTTTCTGGCCTTGAGTCACGTTGAAGCTAACACTTTGGCCTTCGTTCAGGGTTTTGAAACCTGAGCCGACGATGGCGCTGAAGTGAGCAAAAACGTCTGCTCCAGACTCTTGCTCAATAAAACCGAAACCTTTTGCTTCGTTGAACCACTTAACCGTACCAGTTACTGCTGACATTATCGTACCTACAAATATATTATTGATGGTCCAGTTGGACCGATGCTGCCGGAAAGATTCTATTACTAAAAGACGGGACGATTACATGCTGCGGAGTTGTTAACTACTGGCAGGGATCGAGCGGTTTTACAATATAAATCATAACTTCCTAACGCGGCCAATCGTACAGCACATACCGTTTGTGTCAATATTTATATTTCAAGATAAACATAACCTGGGTAAGGATGCAGCCTGAAGCTGTCTAATCAGGTACGCTTGGCAACAACGCTGCTCCGCCGCCAAGGACTCCATAATGCAAACGACTGAACTGGCTCCTAAAAGCGAAATTTTCGGCTGGGGAATGTTCGACTTCGCCAACCAGGGTTATACCCTGCTGATCATTACCGTGATCTACGGCGACCTCTTTACCCGCGTCATTGTCGGCGATGCGCCGGACTACCGTCTGGGCAATCTGTTCTGGAGTTTGGCTCTGGCCGCCAGCTATCTGATGGTGGTGGTCGCCAACCCGCTCTGCGGCGCGATCATGGATTATTCGGCCAGTCGCAAACGCTTTCTGTTTGCCAGCTACCTGCTCACGGTATTTACCACCGCCCTGCTCTATTTCGTCGAACCTGGCTGGATTGCAGTAGCAATGCTGCTGATCCTGCTGTCGAACTTCGCCTATTCAATGGGCGAAGGTTTCATTTCCAGTTTTCTGACTGACCTTGGCCCACGCCAGGCATTGGGCTGGATCTCCGGCCTTGGCTGGGGCATGGGTTATATCGGCGGCTTGATCGCCACCGCTTTCACCTTGTTCTTTCTCGGCGACGTGACTCTTGAAAACTACAACACCATTCGCTGGGTCGGCCCTTTTGCCGGGATCTTTTTTCTGCTGGCGGCTATTCCGACCTTCCTCTGGGTACGCGAGCGAGGAACAGCGCAAAAGCTTCCGCCTGGCCAAGGTCTGATGGAAGTGGGCGTGGCCCGCATCAAGCGCACCCTGGCAGAGATTCAGCAGTTTCGCGATCTGCGCACCTTGCTGATATCGATTTTTTTCGCCATGGCCGGCATCTACATCATCATCGCCTTCTCGTTCATCTACGGCGCCCAGGTTATCGGCTGGGACGAAGCGGTACGCAATTACATGTTCGTGACGGTACAGGTCACTGCGGCCATCGGTGCTATCGGCTTTGGCTTCATCCAAAGCCGCATAGGCGCACGCACCACCTACATCATTTCGCTGCTGCTCTGGCTGTTGGCCATTGTGGCGATCTGGCAGACGCCCGCCTTCACCGCCCTGCTCGGCCGCTGGTTTGGTGTGGATTGGCAGGCGCAGTATGTGTTCCTGTTCGCGGGCGTTCTGGCGGGCACCAGCCTGGGCTCCTCCCAGTCTGCCGGGCGCGCCCTGGTTGGCGTGCTGACGCCCAATGGCAAATCAGCCGAGTTTTTCGGTTTCTGGGGCATGTCGTCGAAACTGGCAGCGGTGTTCGGCATCGTCGGGCTGGGGTTGATTCAATGGGCCTTTGGTCTGGCCGACGCCATTCTGTTCTGCCTGGTACTGTTCGTGATTGCGATCATCTGTGTGTTGCCGGTCAATGAAGCCCGGGGTACACAGGTAGCAGACAACTGGCGCGAGGATGCGCCGAGCAATTAAGTGCCGTGCCTGGCAACTCAGTCCTTGCCGCCAGTGCAGGAAAATCAGGACGACCAGCAAGGAACCAGACAAACCCGCACACATCGGGCCAATGTTCTTCTGGACCTGCTTACGCTAAAATCCAAGCAAATTCAGGAGAAAAACACCATGTCCGTTTATATAATTGCCAGATTTAAAATTCATGATCGTAGCGAGTACGATCAATATGAAGCCGGCTTCGCAGAGGTCTTCAAGAAATTCGACGGGAAGCTATTGAGTGTCGATGAAGATCCAACGGTATTAATGGGCGAATGGGATGATACTCGGTCGGTTATTATTGAGTTCCCATCGAAAAAGTCGGCTTTAGCCTGGATGACATCGGCTGAGTATCAAGCTATATCGAAGCACCGTAACGCCGGAAGTACAGCGAACTCTATATTAGTGAAGGGATTGGAATAATCAGTAACTGGGGTCAGATAAGCTTTTACCGGAAACTTTATCTGCCCCCAATCACCCCGCGCACTTTCCCGCCATGCGCCCCAGGCCCCATCGTGAAACTCAGCAAACGCCTCAAACAAATCAGATCCATGGTCCCGCCCGGTTATACCCACATATGGGACTGCTGTTGTGATCACGGCTTGCTAGGGGCAGCGCTGCTCTTCGATCAGGCGGCACCGCACATCCACTTTGTTGACGTGCTGCCCGGGCTGATCAATCAGTTGAACGAAAAACTCCAGCGCTTTTATCCAGTAGCAGATTACAGCTGGCATACCCACTGCCTGGACACTGCCGCATTGCCGCTGGAGCACTATCCCGGCAAACACCTGATCATCATTGCCGGCGTGGGTGGAGAGCTGATTACGCGCTTTATTCAGGAGATTCATCGCACGCATCCCGGCGCCCAGCTCGATTTCCTGCTCTGCCCGGTTCATCAGGAATACGATCTGCGCCAGCAATTAATTGCTCTGGATTTCAGGCTAAAAGAGGAAGTGCTGCTGAGCGACAACCAGCGTTTTTATGAGGTATTGCTCGTCTCGGCAGACCAGAAGGGAATTGCCGAGTGGCATAAGATCAGCCCCGTGGGCGATAAGATCTGGCAGGCAGGTACTCCCGCGCAGGAGAGCATTGCAAGGCGTTACCTGCACAAGACGCTGAAGCACTATCAGAACAGCCAAAAGGGCAGTGCAGACAATGCGCGAGAGGCTATTGATGCTTATCGCGCGGTCACAATCAGCACCGGCGGTCTGTGATAAAGTCCTGCTCGGCCTTGGCCCTCTCCCCCATTGGCACGAGACCCTGCCCCCATGAACGAACCGAAACGCAAGACCCTGCTGTCCGATCTGCTGGGCGTAGACCAGATCGACGAGACCCGCTTTATTGGACATCGCCGTGAGGGCGATCACGGCCGCATCTTCGGCGGAGAGGTACTGGCCCAGGCGCTGATGGCGGCCTCTAACACGGTGGCTCCTGAGAAACAGGTCCATTCGGCCCACAACTATTTCATGCGTCCCGGCGACAGCGACCTGCCGATCCACTATGAAGTCTTCGCCGACCTGGACGGTCGTAGCTTCAGCAACCGCCGAGTCGTTGCCCGTCAGAATGACAAACCGATCTTCAGCCTGACGGCTTCGTTTCAAGCGCTCGAGCCAGGACTGGCCCATCAACAACCGCGGCCAGAGGCGCAGGGGCCCGAAGGCTTGCCTAATGAGCAGGATCTGGCCCGGGCGCACGCAGAGCAACTCCCCGAGAAGCTTTACCATGCTCTGATCCGGGAGCGCCCCTTCGAGGTCCGCCCAGTCAGCGGTGAGGCGAGCTTTATGACTGTCGAGCCCATGGACCAGCAAAAGACGTGGTTTCGCTGTCGCGAGTCGATAGGGAGCGACGCGGCATTGCAGCGAGCCATTCTGGCCTATGCGTCGGATCTGTCCTTGCTCAGCACCTGCTTGCGACCCCATGGAATGACCTGGCGCCATTCTCAAATACGTTCTGCCAGCATCGACCACGCGGTCTGGTTCCACGCCGCCGAGATTCGAACCGAGGACTGGCTGCTGTATGTCATGGACAGCCCCTGGTCCGGTGCCTCGCGCGGACTGAACCGAGGCAGTATCTTTACCCGGGATGGGCAGTTGGTCGCCTCGGTAGCACAGGAAGGCCTGATCAGACTGGTGGAGTGAGCCGTCAGCCCACCATGCGTTTGAACGCAGCGCTATGCTTGTCCACAAAGTGATGCTTTAAAGCGCCCAGGATATGCGCACCTAGAATGATATACAGCAAGTAAGGCAGCAGGTACTTGTGCAGGGTGCCCCAAATGATGGTCGCGGTATCGCTGGGTGCCCACAGCGGCGGCAATTCCCAGATAAAAAAGAAGGTGGGATAACCATGGAAGCTGGTCATGACAAATCCGGTGACCGGTATCGCAATCATCATGCCGTACAAAGCGATATGCACCCCGTGCGCGAGTTTACGCTCGTAGGGCTTGAGCGACGGGTCCAGTTCGGGGCGTTTCGATATCCGATTCCAGACCAGGCGCGTGAGCAGCAAAGCAAAGACAACGACGCCCAGAGTTTTATGCACCACATAGTAGGCGTTCCGATACTCGGTGCCTTCGGGAATGATAGACGCGAAAATCCCCATCGGTATAAGCGCCAGAAAGAGTATTGCTATCGTCCAGTGCAGGAAGCGAGATACGCGTCCGTAGCGCTGTTGCTCATTTTCCATTGATAAAATCAGTGTCTTGTTACTGGCAAACTGCCTGCGGGCCACAAGCAGTAAAAACAATCCAGCCAGCAAGGCAATACTGCCTTGTATCCAGAGCAAAGCCGGTTTGGCTGAGTCCAGGGGTGTTTGGTTCGGTTTGGGGTTTTCCAGGAACCCTGAGCCAATCACAAACCAGAAAAACCAGGCAGCAACAGCCAGACAACCGGATGCTGACAAGATGCTCCCAAACCCTCGCACTATTGGAGCTTGATAATTTAATGCCCAGGCGGTGGAAACCGATAGCAGAAGAATTGCCAGGGCCGTCCAGCTGTCTATATCTCCGGCTATTCGTGGCGAAGGTCCATGGCCACCTGCCGCCAAATTGAGAGCATTTTCAGCATGGCCGATGCTCGGCCACACCAGAGTCGTTAACAATAAGAGGGAAGCCATTACGTAAGGCGTGAGCTTTTTCAGCAGTTCAGGCGCCTGAACCAGGTGCTCTGGTATCGCTAAACCGTGAATATTGCCGCGCTTCTTGTTCAAGGGTATGAACAGATCTGGCCCGATAGAGTTGCCGGAAGGATGGGCAACGGGTTGGATTTTTATAAAAGTGCTCATGGGCGTCTCCAGTTTTTATCTTGAGCGTGAGGTAAGCAGTATTCCTGACCTATTCACGTATAAAAACGGCCCATTCTGGGTAATACTATTGCTATAAAAGCAATAGAACCGATGTGACGGATCAAACCCGGGAAGCCCCATGGATCAGCTCAAAGCGCTGCGCTACTTCTGCAAAGTAGTGGAAACCAGCAGTTTTACCCAAGCAGCAAAGGCCTACTCAGTCCCACCGTCGTCGTTGTCGAGGCGTGTTGCCGACCTGGAGGGTAGCCTGGGAGCAAACTTGTTGAAGCGGACGACTCGCGTGGTGCAGCCTACCGAGATCGGCAAGATGTACTACGAGCAGGTGCAGGACATTCTGCATCAACTGGACCAGATTGACGAAGCCGTGCGTAGCTACCAGGCAAGACCCATGGGCCAGCTGCGCATTAGCGCGATGGCCGGCTTTGGTGAAAGCAAGGTGCTTCCCTTACTGGACGAATTCAGGACCCTTTTTCCGGAGGTCATCCTGGATGTAAGTCTCACCGATGAAGTGATGACCCTGGGCAGGGATGAGGTCGACATCGCCATCCGGGGTGGGTATGCGCCGAATGAGCGGGTGCAGGCAATCCGACTCATGGACAATGAATTCATTCTGGTGGCGGCGCCCTCCTACATCGAGCAGATGGGGGCCCCGGAATCCGTATTGGAACTACGCCACCACAAAGGGCTGTATTTTCGAACGCCCACCGGCCCAAACCCCTGGCTTTGTAAAATCGAAGAGGAGTGGCGCGATGTGTCGGCGCCGGCATTCGCGATTTCCAACAACGGGAACTGGCTAGGACAACAAGCGGTTGCCGGGAAAGGGATCATGATGGCGCCGCGCTGGTCGCTCGCCCCCTCGCTGGAAGACGGATCGCTGTGTGAGGTAATTCTCGATCACCCCTTGCATGTGACACAGAATCCCCGACTGGCGATATTTCTTCTATATCAGAAGCAACGCTACCATGTGCCGAAGGTCAAAGTGGCCGTTGATTTTCTGGTGTCGCGGTTACGCAGCATTGATCTGCCAACCATGAGATAAATGGACTGAATGGAGACTAAATGGGATCAGAGAAAATTGCGGAGGTCACGACGCCCCCTATCGGTTTCATGACCCAGGTCAAGCTTCTAAAAGCCTAAGCGAACTAGGCTTTGAGGGCTCAGGTGAATTACGACCGTGATTCGCCATCCACTATCTGGAGAAACTGCCATGGCTGAGATGATGAGGGCGGCGATCTTTATTGAGCCCGGACGAATCGAACTGGCTGACAAGCCCATTCCAGGCGTAGGCCCTAACGATGCGCTGGTACGTATTACCACCACCACGATCTGCGGCACGGACATTCACATCCTCAAGGGCGAGTACCCGGTAGCGAAAGGCCTGACTATCGGGCACGAGCCTGTCGGTGTGATCGAGAAACTGGGCAGCGCCGTGCAGGGTTACCGCGAAGGCCAGCGCGTGATTGCCGGCGCCATTTGTCCGAACTTCAACTCCTATGCCGCGCAGGATGGCCTCGCTTCACAGGATGGAAGCTACCTGACCGCTGAGGGCAAGTGCGGCTGCCACGGTTACAAGGCTACAGCCGGCTGGCGCTTCGGCAATATCATCGACGGCACCCAGGCCGAGTACGTACTGGTGCCCGATGCGCAGGCCAACCTGGCGCCCATCCCGGATGGCCTGACTGACGAACAGGTGCTGATGTGCCCGGACATTATGTCCACCGGCTTCAAGGGCGCGGAGAACGCCAATATCAGAATCGGTGATACTGTCGTGGTCTTCGCCCAGGGCCCGATCGGTCTGTGTGCCACCGCCGGCGCTCGACTACTGGGCGCCACCACCATCATCGCAGTGGACGGCAACGACCACCGCCTTGGCATTGCCCGCCAACTCGGCGCCGACATCACCCTTGATTACCGCAACTGCGATGTAGTGGAAGAAGTCATGAAGCTCACCGGCGGGCGAGGCGCAGACGCGTCAATCGAAGCGCTCGGCACCCAGCAGACGTTCGCCCAGTCACTGCAGGTACTCAAACCCGGCGGCACGCTCTCCAGTCTGGGGGTGTACTCCGAGAATCTGATCATCCCGCTGGGCGCATTCGCAGCCGGGCTCGGCGATCACAAGATCAATACCGCCCTGTGCCCGGGTGGCAAGGAACGCATGCGGCGCCTGATGAATGTGCTTGAATCAAGCCGGCTGGACCTCGCGCCGCTGGTGACCCACGAGTACGCGTTGGATAAGATTGTGGATGCTTACGAACTGTTTGGCCACCAGCGCGACGGCGTATTGAAAGTGGCGATTAAGCCCTGACCAGCAACAGAGCCGGGTTCAGTGTGCAGCCGGAGCGAGCGCGGAAATATTGACATCTGCGTGAATAAAATAAAGGCTCAGGTACGTCGCATGATTACTTCGGAGAAACCTGATGCGTCTTTTTTCGCTTTTCCTCATATTGACTGTCAGCGTATCGACGGCATCTCATGCCCAAGATCACAGCCGGCAAATTTCCGGGCAGCTCATTTATCTTCCAAGGATCGCCTTACCGCTGGATGCGGAGGTGTCTGTAGCCGCCCAAGGTGCATTTGGTACGCAGTTAGGCTTCAAGCGTTACAAGACCGAAGGCCAGCAGGTGCCGCTACCCTTTTCCCTAGAGGTGCCAAGTGATATCTCGGGCAGTTTACGTGCGGTCATTAGCGTCAACGGTCAGCCCTTGTGGCTCGCGGAGGATGTCGGATTCGCTCGCGGAGCGGAACCTGTCGATTTGGGTGCTATGCGTCTCGAAAGCGTTACACCGCTGTCCTTCGCCAGCCGATTCGACTGTGACGGAACCGAGGCTCTCTTCGGAGTCATCGACAATGACGCCATCATGCGTGTGCACGGACAGGACTACAGGATGGTTGAAACCATCGCAGCGTCCGGCGCGCGGTATGTAGCCGAAGGTGATGACAGGACCGAGTTATGGTCCAAGGGCAAGTCGGCCATGGTCATCGTCGCGGGAGACGAACTGCCTGAATGCACACTGATAGACAAAAGCGCCGAGCCATATAACGCGTCTGGGAACGAGCCGGGCTGGAATCTTGAGATTACAGAGACCCAGGTTGACGTTGTGGCAGATTACGGGGCCTTGACGCGCACGGCTCCGCGCCCCGAGGTGCTGGTCGCACCCGGAACCTATCTGTTCGATATGCCGGGAATCAATGCAAGTCTGACATTGAGGGAGCAGCTTTGTCGCGACAACGCCACCGGCATGCCTCATCCGCACAGGGCAATGCTGAAACTGGACGATCGCGAGTTGCATGGCTGCGGCGGCGACCCGAGCAGTCTGCTGACCGGGGTTGTATGGCAGATCCAAGAAGTAGCTAACAAGGAGGTCATAGACAGCACAACCGTCACCATCGAGTTCAGCGAGGGTGGCCGCGTATCGGGTGGTACGGGGTGCAATCGATTCATGGGCGGGTATGACCTGACCGGAGAGGGACTGACCTTCAGGCAGGTGGGCTCGACGATGATGGCATGCCGAGACGCACTAATGACGCAAGAGCAGGGAGTGCTGGATGCACTGGAACAGGTGCGGCGTTTCGACATCGATGATGCGGGCGCGTTGCTTCTGATCGGAGGACCAGAGGATAACATCCTGCTGACCGCGCACCGCCCCTGAACGGGACCGCACCCGACAGCACGGCCGGGTCTATTCCCGGGTAAGTTGGATTGTCAGTGCAAAGCAAGACCTGTCCGTGAACACCCGTCGGATAAACACTGCAAGGAGCAAGATAATGGATAACCTGGCACTTCAGTGTCGTTGTGGCCAGATAAAAGGCCGCGCTATCAAAGTGAATCCAGCGGACGGTACCCGCGTCATCTGTTACTGCAAGGACTGCCAGGCCTTTGCCCACGCCCTCAAGGCGGGCGCAGAGGTTCTCGACGAGCAAGGCGGTACCGACATCTACCAGTTGCCGCCTGCACGCGTGCAAATTCAACAGGGCCTGGAACAGATTCGCTGCCTGCGCCTGAGCGAAAAAGGTCTTTATCGCTGGTATGCCGGCTGCTGTAACACTCCCCTGTGCAATAGCCTGGCGCCTCGGGTGCCGATGATTGGGTTAATCCACAGCTTTATTGTCGATCCTGAACGCGAAGCCAAGCTTGGTCCGGTACGCGCTTGTGTCAATCTGCGTGGGGCGACTGGTCAAATACCCAAAAGCCAGTTGGATGCGGCACCCGCACGTGGCTATGTTGGCAAGCTCCTGATGAAAATCATTGGCTGGAAACTCAGCGGTCAAGGGCGACCCAACCCCTTGTTCAACACCAAAGGGGAGCCGCTGGCTAGCCCGCATATTTTACGCCCGGACGAGAAGATATGAGCTCTTCATTACCATCACCGCCAGGCCGAAGCTGATAAAAAAGCGGGGCAGGTCTATAAGTTGCTAACCTGGCATCGGGCGAATTCAGTAAAGGCCTTGAGTGCGGCGGAAGGATTGCGCCGGTTGGGGTAGTACAGGCAGAGCGAGTCCCGCGGCGGCGTCCAGTCTCTCAGCACCTGGACGAACTGTCCCGTCTCGATCTCGGTCCGGACGTCGCACGCCATAAAAAAGCCAAGCCCCACGCTCTCCAGAACGGCCGCTTTCGCCAGGCTCGGTTCGTCGAGGGTCAATTGTCCGGTGACATCGATTCTAAGCGCCTCGCCGTTGCCCTCGAACAACCACGGATAGGAGGCGCCGTTGGGCAGACGGATACGGATGCAGGGGAAGTACAGCAGATCCGCAGGCGTTTCAGGTAAGCCGTATTTTTCCAGAAAGGCGGGCGAGGCAACCACAGCATTGCCCTGCGGCCGCCCGAGTGGAATAGCGATCATGTCGCGGGGAACCAGGTGCCGCGCTCGTACCCCCAGATCAAACCCTTCAGCGACGATGTCCACCAGGCGACCTTCGGTCATTAGGTCAATTTCCACCTTCGGGTGTTGCCGCATAAAGTTCAGCACGAGGGGCGAGAGGATTTCCCTCGCCGCGCTTGCGAATGTATTGATGCGCAATGTGCCTGAGGGGATTGTGCTATGCGAGCGCACATAGTCGAGAGCGCTGTGCATGTCTTGTAATACCGGCCCAACTCGGTCGACGAATATCCCTCCAGCTTCGGTCAACGCCACGCTGCGCGTAGTTCGATTGAACAGCCGCGTGTCCAATCCGCCTTCGAGTCTGGCAATGGTGTTGCTGAGTGCGGTGGCCGACATATCCACATCAATCGCTGCTGCACGAAACGAGCCACGGCTCGCAACGGCCAGGGCAGCTTCCAGCTCCAGCAGAGTTGGTCGATAACGTGACATAAGACCATCCTGTTTTTCGGGATAGGTCATTGCACTTTATCCTAATTGTCGAACTTATTCCCTAGCCTTAATATAGTTGCAAGACCTGTTGGTAAGGGCGGCATGACGTTTCAGCTGCCCCGGCGGGACTTTCCAACCGTTATAGGAGATAGGCGATGAACATCCAGCTACCTGATGCAGTAACCCTCTTTTTTGAAATTTCCAATGGAGCTGATCCGTCGCGAGTGGCTGATTGCTTTGCGGTGGACGCCAACGTCATCGACGAAGAAAAGAAGCACCAGGGGATCAAGGCCATCGAGTCCTGGCAACGCCAGGTCCGGGAGGCCTTCTCATTCACGGTAACGCCGCTTAGTGCCTCCAGTGCGGGAAATCACCTCACTGTCGAAGCGCGGATCGTTGGAGACTTCCCCGGGAGCCCGCTTGAGCTCGATCACCTGTTCGTTCTTAAAAATGACCGGATTCAATCGCTGGAGATACGGCCATGATGGATATCCAACTAGGCAAAACCAGGGTTCGTTGAAAACCAGGAGTCTGGCCTTGCCTCTTACCCTCCCCCGCATCAGTGGTTGCACGGCGATAAATTCATCGACAACCACTTTGGCTTGCACTATTTCCAGGTAATTCGGATCGCCAGCAGAGCAAAAAGCAAGGCCTGACCCTGATCTCTTAGCCGCCCAACTCCCCTCACCCCTCAACCGAAGCTGATAACTTCCTGACCCGCCACATCAGCCAGCAACGGGCTGGCAGCGGCACGCTCAAATGCCTCATCGATGGCTTTGGCACGGGCTTGAGTTGTTGGGCGATAGTTGGGATGAGTGAAGATGTACAGCTCCTTGGCGTTCAGGGCCTCCACCACGCGCTCTCCCACAATCTCAACCGGCAAACCGTTATCGATGATCTTTTGCATCTGCGCCGCCATTGCTGCCTGCTGTGGCGAGGCTTCGCGCTTGGCGCTCTGGCCTTTGTAGCTGCTTTGCTTGTTACGCGCGGACAAATTGATGCGCGTTTTTACAAATGCCGGGCACAGCACAGACACCTGAATGTTGTGTGGCTTCAATTCGGCAAACCAGCTTTCCGACATACCCACAACGGCGACCTTGGTGGCCGTGTAGGCTCCGCCGTAGGGCACGCCGCCCATACCGGCCATGGAGGCAACATTCAGCAGCCAGCCGCCTTCGCCGTGCTGCTTGATGTGGGGGATCATAACCTGGGTGCCGTTGATAACGCCCATGAGGTTAACGTCCACTACCCAACGCCACTCGGTGTTGTCCATTTGCTCGATGCTGCCGGTACCGCCGCCCACGCCAGCGTTGTTGACCAGCATGTGAATCTTGCCAAAGCGTTCAATGGCTTGTGCAGCAAGCGCTTGCCACTGATCAATCTGGGTTACGTCCATCTGCACGGTCAGTACCTGGATGCCCGCCTGGCGCAGTTCCTGTTCTGCGAGCTGCAACTGATGCGCATCTATATCCCCCAAGACGACGTTCATGCCCTGCTTGCCCATCGCCAGAGCAATACTTAAACCAATGCCCTCGGCGCCGCCGCTGACAACAACGGTCTTGCCTGCAAAATCATTCATTTCCCGCTCCTTTTGGTGCTCGCCGCGATCTGCTCACAAATCGGTAGAATCGGGCAGCTGATACTAGATGGCTGCAATGTGCGCCGGATCTGCACTGTCGGTACAGCACTATCTTTATCCATTATTCTGCGGCATAAGCCTCTGCAACCGCGTGCTGACCTGCTATATTTCCTAGACAAGGAAACCAAAAACCACGACAAGACACTTTGACGGCAACACACGTGAACAATCTGCGAGCTAGACGTCAGATGTACTTGGTATAGGCAAAAAAATAAACGTACCGGCGCCCTTCTCTCTTCCAGTTACAAACCATCCGGGCCGCCCGGCCTGCGCGGTGCTTTACCCATGATCGCTCACACGCCAACCATCTTCGCCTCTGTGGCCTGGGTGGCATTGATCATGGCCTTTTGTCTGCTGGTTGTCGGGCGCTTCAACCAACGCGACGGCATGCTGACGGTAGGGGCCGGGTTGCTGGCACACGCTCTGGCCTACGTGTGCTTCACCCTGTTCGGCCATGCCTCCCTGTGGATTACCTACGCGGTGCCCAACTCACTGCTTTCAGTCGCAGTGGCCTTCTACACCGCGAGTATTTTCCGTATCGCCGAGCACCGCGTACCCTGGTTCTGGCTGTTCAGCCTGCCGGTCTGCCAGATACTCCTGCTGACCCTACTGCTCAATACGCTGGAGCCGCGAACACTGGTGGCGTCGGTAATACTCATGATCCAGTGCGCATTCATCATCCGCTGGGCAGCACATTTCGCCCAGCCGGGCGGACGCGCTCATATTCTGCTGATTGTCGGCGCTGGTATCAGTCTGATAGGCGTCCTTATCCGAGTTGTCTCCATTGTTGGGGGCAGCGCAGTGGAAATGCGCTATGACGTCAGTAACCTCAGGCAATCCATTTCCATCAGCCTGGGTACGGTGACGGTGATGATGCTTTCGCTGGGATTGGTGCTGATGTCCAAGGAGCGCAGTGAGGCAGCGCTCAAGTATCTTGCCCTGCGCGATGCCCTCACCGGCATACCCAACCGACGCGCCATTCTGGAAGAGCTTGAGCGTGAAATAGAACGTGCGCGAAGGACTGAGACGAACCTGGCCATCGTCATAATCGACCTGGATCATTTCAAGAATATCAACGACCAGCATGGACACCTGGCTGGCGACGAGGTGTTGCGGCACTGCGTTGAACAGATGAAAAATAGACTGCGACAGACCGACCGTCTGGGCCGCTACGGCGGAGAAGAGTTCCTGCTGATGATGCCCGGCGTCACCGTGGAGGGGGCCATGAAAGCGGCAGAAGATCTGCGCCTTGCCATTTCAGAGAATCACACCCAGTTTGGCGAGCAAAGCATTCCCCAGAGCTTCAGTGCCGGCGTGTGGGTCGGTGTGCCAAACGCCAAAGACAACGGCAACAGCCTCATCGCTCAGGCAGATGCCGCGCTGTATGAATGCAAAGCGGCAGGACGAAATACAGTGCGGTTAGCTGGTCGCGAGTTGGTGGATGCAGACACGAAGTACTAGGTGTAACTGGGGTTTGGAAGCTAGCCACTGCCTCCTCTGTTGGACAAACGGCTGAGGGTATCTGCCAAACCGTCAATGCGCGACACCGTTTCACTCAGTAGCTCATTGATTTCCTTTGCCGAGGCGCCTGATCGCATGGCCAGTTGTCGCACTTCATCCGCAACAACGGCAAACCCTCGACCCGCTTCTCCGGCCCTTGCGGCTTCGATAGCGGCATTCAAGGATAGCAAGTTGGTTTGTGCAGCAATCCCGTTGATGGTGGAAACAATAGCGCCTATCCGCTGGCTCGAGTCGACCACCTGTTGCATGGCCTCCTTGGTTTTTTCGATGGTTTGCATGCGTACAGACGAGTCAGTCCCGAACATCACATATTTGTGGATCGCCCCATCAAATCCCCGCGCTGGGCTGATGGTAGCTGACAACCAGTGGGTTTTGCCCTGTTTGTCGAAAACGGTCTTGTCCATTTGTACAGGTTGGCCTTGCTTGAGCTGCGTCAATCCGGCCCGATCTACAAAGTTTTCCAGGTCGAACTGAGTGCCTGGCAGGTCCTTGACCGAGGAGTAACCGAGCAGTTCGAGCAAGAAGGGGTTGGCATCTACCACCTTTTCCTGAGCATTCCACTCGAGTATCGCGTTAGTAGCACCTATAGCGTGGAGCTTGACGGTAAAGTCCAGCGCCTTGAGTTTAGTATCTGTAATGTTGGCCTGAATGGATATGAACTGTTTGAGTTGTCCTGATTCATCAAAAACCGGGTTGATGGCTAACGAAATCCAGTAGGGTTTGCCATGGCGATCATAGTTGAGGATTTCATCATAAAATGGCTCCTGGGCATGAAGTTTTGACCGGATATTCGCGACCGTTACACTATCTGTATGAGGACCCTGCAACAGTGGGCCAGGCCTTTTACCCTGCACCTCAAACAACTTATATCCGGTCAGGCGCTCAAACCCTGGATTGACATAATCAATAAGACCCTCGGGGCAGGTAATGATGACTGCATTGTCCGTTTCGTCTGCCACAAGCGAGAGAAGTCGGACTCTTTCGCGTTGCATAACTTGAGCGGTAACGTCCTTGATGAAGGCGGTGTACAGTGTTTTACCTTCAAGCTGTACCTTTGAAAGAGACAGGCTACCCCAGAGTTTACTGCCATCCTTGCGTTCAATTTCAACTTCCCTGGAGGTGCCGACAATCTTGTCGACTCCGGTGCGCCGGTTGGCGTTAACCAAGTCATCATGTTGATGTTGGATAACTCGAGGTACCAACATACGAACATTCTTACCAATGACCTCACCAGCCGCGTAACCCCACAAGCGTTCAGCGGCGGCGTTGTAAAATGTTACGCAGTTCAACTCGTCAATACTGACAACCGCATCAATACTCTGCTCGAGTATCTGTCGAATACTTTCCCGGTTATTGCGCTCCGCGCTGATGTCCTTGACAAACGCAGTGTAGGTAATCTCTCGGCCCATTCTGACTTTCGACAGCGAAAGGTTTGCCCATATCTTGCCGCCGTCGGCGCGTTCGATAAGTACGTCCCTGGATGTGCCGACTATTTTGTCCTGACCGGTGATCCGGTTAGCGTTAACCAGATCGTCATGGCTTGCACGAATCGACATCGGGACCAGTTTGTTAACATTCTGGCCAAGGATCTCTCGCCTCGATATACCCCAGAGTCGTTCAGCCGCAGCGTTGAAAAAAGTCACATTGTTTCTTGCGTCAATCGATACAACGGCGTCAAGTGCTTGCTCCAGAATCTGGTTCTGGCTCGAGCTGCGCCCAACTAAACGAGCTATCAGTGTTCTGATCATGGCGATACTCTATGCGGGCAGTTCATTGTTACTGGTAATACAATAAATCACGCCATGACCATTTCAAATCAATTCAAGTAAAATGTGTGTCTGTTGTTTACAACCACCAACTTTATTCAGCACGGCACAGATACGGCGCAGAGGTGATGCTTAAAACTTAGTAGCAGAGCCAGAAATAAGCTGGCTCTGCCGCAGACCTACTACTGGGGCGTCAACTTCAGCAGCGAGCCGTTGCCTCCCCGTTTACCATCTTCCAGTAGCCAGATCGCCCCGTCCGGACCTTGCTCAACCTCACGCACACGTTGTTGCAAGTCAAAACGTTCTGCCTCCCGCGCACTCTCTCCATCGAACTCGACACGCACGAGGGATTGAGACGAAAGGCCACCGATAAAGCCGCTGCCTTGCCACTCAGGAAAAAGCTCTCCGTCATAGATGATGAAGCCCGCTGGTGAGATAACCGGCGTCCAGCTGATAACGGGCGCTTCAAACTCTGGACGAGTATCGTGATCGGGGATGGGCCTGCCGTCATAGTGCTCGCCATTGGATACTATTGGGTAACCGTAATTGGCACCTTTTTCGATCAGATTCAGCTCATCGCCACCTTTGGGACCCATTTCATGGGCCCACAACCTGCCTTCAGCATCGAAGACCATGCCCAGGATATTTCGGTGCCCCAATGACCAGACCTGGGCCGCGACCTCGCTCTGATCGGTAAAGGGATTACCCTCAGGCACGCTACCATCGTCGTTCAGTCTGACCATCTTGCCCAGGTTGCCCGTCATGTCCTGGGCAGGATCAAACTCCTGACGTTCGCTGGAGCTGATCCAGAGCATTCCCTCATCATCAAATGCAAGACGGTGGCCGAAATGACCATCGCCAGACATCTTCGGCGTCTGCCGCCAGATCACTTCCAGATCCTCAAGCGAGCCACCACCATTCTCGTCCAATACCAGCCGGGCCCGGGCTACCGCAGCACCGGAGCCACCGTCACCAGCCTCGACATAGCTGATATAGATCTGCTGGTTACTTGCAAATTGCGGGTGCAACAGCACATCACCCAATCCGCCCTGCCCGGCATGAACGACGTCGGGCACGCCCTCAATACTCTCGGTTTCGCCTGCCCCCAGATCATGCAGACGCAGGTTGCCTGCCATCTCCGTCACCAGAAGGCGACCGTCTGGCAGGAATGTCATGGCCCAGGGTGACTCGAACTGCGCGATCTCGGTCATCGAAAAAGACGAACCAGAGTCAGTTGTTTCCATTTCGTCCTGATCAGGTGCCGCCATCGTTTCGGCAGTTTCTGTGTCGGTAGCAACGGGAGCCGCCTCTTCCGGCGCTGCCTCGACAGCGCTGGTAGGTGCTGAAAGCTGCTCCTGGTTACCCGGATTCGATGAGTTATCGCAGGCGGTCAACAGCCCAAGGGTGGCGAGAAAAATCAGTGAATGTCTGAAGGGGACCATGGTTGCTCCTGAGTGGTTGGGAAATCAGATCCGTTATTTCGCCGTGAATTTCACGACATTTGTAAAACAGCTTAGCAGCCGAATACAGGTATAAGACCCCGAAATGTGTGAGCATTTATCTGGTGCCTCAACAGCACCTGCATTATCAGACAGATCACGTATACTCCCGCCCAGAAGTAGCCGGGACCCCGGTTGTACATTGCTATAAGCCGTTCAATGTATCGATTTAGCCGTTACGGGCTTGGCGCCTCCCTGCTGGCGCTGTGGTTACTCAGTAGTACGCTGCTTGCCGCTCCAGTCTCATTCGAGGCCGCAAAAAACCAGGCCCGCGAACAGGTCTATCATGATCGCAATACACTCGGCAGCCTCTACTGTGGCTGCAACTGGGAGTGGACCGGTCGCTCCGGCGGTCGCCCTGATCTGCAAGCTTGCGATTACCAGATACGCGCCCAGCCCAACCGTGCCCAGCGCATTGAGTGGGAGCACATCGTCCCGGCCTCGCTGTTCGGACAACAGCGCCAATGCTGGCAGCAAGGTGGACGCAGCAACTGCAAGCGCACCGATCCGCTGTTCAATCGCATGGAGGCCGATCTGCATAACCTCACCCCGACCGTCGGCGAAGTTAATGCAGACCGCAGTAACTACCGCTTTGGTGTGTTGCCGTCGGCGCCACGGCAGCATGGACGCTGCGACTTCAAGGTGGACTTCAAAGGGCGTGTGGCCGAGCCACGTAACGCGGTCAAAGGGCAAATCGCCCGCACCTACTTTTATATGCACGATCATTACGACTTGCGGCTGGCAGAGCAACAGCAACGCCTGTTGATGGCCTGGGACAAGCAGTTCCCGGCCAGCGAATGGGAGCAGCTGCGCAACCGACGTGTCAGCAGCCTGATGGGCCACGACAACCCCTTCGTCACAGGCACGCGTTACTGGACCTTGCACCATCGCAATCAGGCCGGCGGGCTTAAAAGCGTAGGAGTCAACACAATGTCAGAAGCACCGGAGGCGAGCGCTGGAGTGCGAGGTAACAGTCGCAGTCAGCTGTATCACTTGCCAAATGGCTGCCCGGGCTACACGCAGATTGGCAAGAAAAACCGGATCGAATTTGGCTCTGAACAGGAAGCCATTACCCAGGGTTTCCGCAAGGCGGGCAACTGCCGCTGAAAGCGGAAAGCCAAAATTCATAGGAAGAGCTGTCAGGTCTTGCCTGTCGGTAAACGTATCTACGATCCAGCCTCCTGTGTGATTCCAAAAGTCAGAGAACGGACCACCCTTTAGGCCTGGCTATGCGGTACCTATAGCTCGATAAATAATCCTTAACCGATGCTGACAACCAGCCCGTCGGTTAGCCAGCGACTAAGCATGGTTCCTGCAGCGGCTGCTGCTTCGTCTGCAGGGCATGCAGCCAGGACTATCTCACAGGCATCGCCGTAACTCGCACCGCCCATCATCGCTTGCAGTGCGCCTGCCTCGTAGTTATCTAAAAGGCGGAACACCGGGAGCTCTCCTTCACGCCAAACGATGGCCGAGTGTGATGCGCTCAGTTTGCCGACCGGCAGTGCGGCTTGTGCCGTTGCCGTTTGTTGCCATAGTGCTATCAGATCATGAGTAACGACGCGCGCGGTGAGTTCCGGGGTGAATCGCAAGCGCAGTTCATACCAGGCGTCTGACTCAAAAGAAGCGGTGGCCTCGGCAAAGGCGGTCACCTGCATAGCGTCAACATCAGGTGCAGTAAACGCACAATGCATGGCCCATTCCAGCCACGCCAGTTCCGACACCTCGGGATCGTTTTGAAAAAGAGCCGCACAGGTCGAGCAAAAGTCTTGGCCAACATGATCCAACGACCAACTGTGCGGTGGATGTTGAACAAGGTGATGAATAGCCGCCCGGGTAAATGTCGCTTCGCCTACCAGCCGACAGGTGCGCCCAAAGGTGTTGTGCAGAGCCTCAATTGTCGCGGTGCGATAATTATTACGGTACACCGCCAATCCTGCCTGTTGCTGCTTGCTCCAGTACCCGGAAACAATAGCGTCCTCACCAACCAGGCTGGCTATCATTTGGTTTTGCATGGTTGCGAGCGAGGTCATGCCGCTGTCTCCTGTTTCACCTTGCGCGCGCAGTCCCGTGCACAGTCCAGCTCCGCCAGCAATTCCGGCAGCGGCGGTATGGCATCGTCGCGCTCCAGCAAAGTGCCCACTCCGTCAACCCGGTTCACTACCTTCTCGTACAACGCCCAAACCTCCCCGCATACTGGTCGATCGTGGGTGTCGATGCGAATATCGCCAGGCGTGTGCCCGGCCAGGTGAATTTCGCGGACTCGCGAAAGCGGCAACTGCTCCAGATACTCCAGCGGGTCAAAGTTATGATTGTGGGCGTTAACGCACAGGTTATTAACGTCCAGCAACAGGTAGCAACCAGTACGCGAGACCATCTCCTTCAGGAAACGCGCCTCGGTCATTTCGTCTTCGGGAAAGGACAGGTAACTCGAGGGATTTTCAAACAGCATGGCGCGACCCAAGTATTCCTGTGCATGATGAATATTGGCACAAACGATTTCCAGTGCCTCCATAGTCAAGGGCAAAGGGAGAAGATCATGACTGTTGTGGGCGGTGGTTCGTGTCCAGCAGAGATGGTCTGAAACCCACAAGGGCTCTATACGCGTGACAAGTGTTCTGAGGCGGGCCAAATAGCCTTGATCCAAGCCCTGGGCAGAGCCAACCGACATGGATACGCCATGTAAGCTGACTTCGTGTTTCTGGCGAACTTGCTCGAGAATACGCAGTGGCTTGCCGCCCTCGATCATAAAGTTTTCGGAAATCACCTCCACAAAATCCACAGGCACTTGATGCTCAAGAAAGTTCTGATAGTGGGGCGAGCGAAGGCCCAGCCCGTAGCCGGGAAAGGTTATGGGTTTGGACATATTTCTGCTCCGAAGCTGTGAGTTTTAGAACCTGCACTCCCGGGGGAATGCAGGCGGTCAAACTGGGTAGATACATAGGTTGGTGGCGTTCAATCCAGATTTAGCCTTTGGCCAATCAGCCCAGGTCACCGATGGTGCCGCCTTTGCTCAGACATGCACCGGCTTCCATCGCTTTGAAGCCGTGCCCTTTGCAGGCGTTCTGGGCTTTACAGTCGTGCTCGGTGGTCGCGCAATCGGACATACCCTTACAACTGTGCACGTCATAGCAATGCACCTTGTCTGCGGCGTTAATGGCCACGCCTTTGCTGCCAGCAGGGAGCTCTGCTGCGCTTGCCGTCAAAGAGAGGATGGCGAAGGCAGCGGCGGTGGCGGCGGTCATGGTCGCTTTTTGAGAAAATGTTTTCATGCTCAGGTCCTTTTCAAACAGTGTGTTTTCAAGTGAAGGAAGTACGCGTTAGGCGCGCACTAACTGGTTCGCTCACGCCCGATCAGAAGTTACACCCGATTTTTTATTTTTCAGGTGTAACCCAATGAACACGCCCAACGAATTAGCAGATGTGCCCGCGAGGAAAGTGGCGCACTAAACCTTCAACTTATGAACAACGGTGACTGCTATGAACACGCGAACAATTGCCCGCCTTGCGGGGCTGACCCTTACTGCCACTCTGGCAAGCGGCCTGATGGCTGCGACGGCCGGTGCCGAGGAAAAAACCCCCATGGAGAAATGCTACGGTGTCGCGAAAGCCGGAGAGAACGACTGCGCTGCCGGTGCCGGTACCAGTTGCGCAGGAACCTCCACCACGGATTACCAGGGCAACGCCTGGACACTGGTGGAAGCCGGCACATGTGAAAGTATTGATACGCCCAATGGCATGGGCTCGCTTGCGCCTATAGAGGGGTAATCCAACCCATGCTATTTATTCAATGGCAAAGGGCGAGCACGGTTTACCACGCGTTACTTCGTCCGCTAACCACGCCCTTCACCGAGGGGCTGGCACTGCTTCTGGTCCGTGTAGCCCTGGCGGGCGTGTTCTGGCGCTCCGGGCGCACCAAGGTAGAAGCGGAAACTTTGATCACGATAAAGGACAGCGCCTATACACTGTTCGAGTATGAATACACTGGCCTGCCTCTGCCGGCGGAACTGGCGACACCTCTGGCCACTTACGCCGAGCATGTGTTCCCGGTTCTGTTGGTTCTGGGTCTGGCCACACGCTTCTCGGCGATGGCATTGTTGATCATGACTCTGGTCATTCAGATTTTTGTCTACCCGGAGGCTTGGTGGGCGACCCACAGCCTATGGTCCGCTATGGCCCTTGTGCTGATGGTGCGCGGAGGTGGCTGGTTGACGCTGGATGCAGCTTTGGCTCGCATGATGGAGATGATTGCACGTAAGCGCCTTGTTACATCTGCACCGCTTGAAGCTGCCAAGCGGCCACCTGCACAGGTTGAGTAATCACACAATGCAGCAGGATGAACCCACACTTGCAGGCTTGATGGCAGCCGCCCAGATGGGAGACCGAGCGGCCTACCGCACCCTCCTCAAGGAAGTGCAGCGTTGGCTGGAACGTTATTTCCGCCGCCGGGTAGCGCCGCAGCAGCTTGATGACCTGGTGCAGGAGGTGATGTTGGCCATGCACAACAAACGCGCGACCTGGGACTCATCGCGTGCGTTTCTACCCTGGTTAGCGGCCATTGCTCGCTATCGGTGGCTGGACCATTTGCGCGGCCATTATCGCGCGCCAGAGAAGCCATTGGATGATGCCGACTACGCTGCACCTGGTGAAGAAGATGCATTGCACGCCCGTTTAAGCCTGGATCGCCTGCTGGCACAGTTGCCCGATAAACAGCGAAGCGTGATTGACTTGGTTAAAATCAGCGGGCTTTCCGTTGCTGAGGCAGCGGCACGAACTGGGCAAAGCGAAAGCCTGGTCAAAATCAACGTTCACCGTGGGCTAAAACGACTGACCTCACTGGTGGAAAAGGCAAATTAATATGAAAAAAACGAACCAATCTCTGATCGATGACTTAACTGAAGACCTGCAACCCATCCACCCGGTTCTGCCGCGACAAGGGTTACTTTGGGTGGCTGCAGCCGCGCTTGCGACTCTTGTTCTAGTGGTTTTGCTATTGGGCGTATGGGAGGGGGTAACCTCCGGGAGGGCCTCGGCATTTTTCTTTATCACCAACGGCATGTTGGCCGCCCTCGGCGGCGGCGCAGCATGGACCGTGGTACATATGGCCAACCCTCAGGTCGGCAACTCCGCCCGCCCCACCCTCTGGAGCACCTTGCTACTGGCCATCATACCGGCAAGCGCGATCATCACAGAGACCGCACACGGCCGGATGGATGAGGTTATAACGGACGTTCACGGTTTTGCCTGCGCCATGCAGGGCATAGCGTTCGGTATGATTACTGCCGGCGCTCTGATTTTTTGGTTGCGCCGTGGTGCGCCTGTGTCACTTGTGGCGGCGGGCACCCTGACCGGCTTCGCCGCCGGTGCCATTGGCAGCTTTGCCTACGGTCTGTCCTGCCCGTTCGATAGCCTGGGCCATCTCGCCATATGGCACTGTATTCCGGTGGGCTTTTGCGCGCTGGCGGGGCGTTTTGCAGTACCAAAGTTAATTCGCTGGTAATTGATTAACTTGGCGCTGACTGAGCACTTGTGAAAAGCAAACAGTGTAACTTATCTCGCAATAGCAAACCTTGACCAATTGGGCTTAAAGAAAAATGTTTATCTGACCCCAACTTTTCACTCCCATGCGCAGAAGCGAGATGCCAGGAGTAAATCAGGTTCTTGTCACCCAGCCCTTTTCCGACAAGCATCGATCACGCACAATTGACGCCTTGCATACCAATCGGAAATCCTCGCACGTGACATTTCATCAACAGGTACTGCTCGTCTGCCCAGTCGCACACCAGGCTCGCTTGCCGGATATTCGCGCCTTTGCCGCAGAACGCAACATTCTTCTCCATGAATTCGACAAGAACACTTTTCTCAGCCAACCGGGGCTCTGCCTGGACCACGCCGAGCATGTGGTGGTGATTGTCGAGGACGATGACATAAGCGAATACGTTAACCAGGCCAAAACCCTGAACTTCTCGCTGGGCATCATCCCGGCCAATCCGAAAAGCCGCCTGCACCGTTGGTTTGGCATCCCGGGCAAACGCGATGACGCGCTGGCACTGGCGTTCGCTGGCAATGCCACCGCACTGGATGTGGTGCGTTGCAATAACGAGGTAGTGCTGGGCATGCTGATGCTTGGCGAAACCCCGTTCCTCGACCAGCGCAGCAAGACTTACCAAAACCGCAAGGCCTCGAACTGGCAGCACCTGCTCTACTGGCTGGCACTGGTCTGGAACAGCCTGCGCAACTTGCTGGTGATCAAGCCCTTCCCGATCACCCTGACCACCGGCAAGGACGTCACGCTGAAAACCGCGATTACCGGACTGGTAGCCATCGAGAATGACGTCAACAGCGCCGCTGCCAAACTGATCAACACCAGCATATCGGCGCAGGATCGCAAGATCTCGACAATCCTGGTTGCGCCAAAATCAGTGACCGAATACCTGGCCTTTCTACTGGCCGCCGTATTCAAGGGCGAAGCCGGGGTAAAACGTTTGCCAGCCGCGGTCAGTTATATCAAGAGCCAGCACCTCAAGCTGGAGTCATCGCAACAGCTGACCTACTTCGTTGACGGCCGGCGCCGACAGGCCAGCGTGATTGAACTTGAGCTCTATCCCGAGGCAGTGCGCATCAATACCGGTGAGATTCTTCAGGCCAGCCAGCAAGGCAACCGCCAGAGCAAGGACACCATGAGGGTCGAGAATCTGCCGACCAATGAAACACGCCTGAAAATGATCCAGAGTCACCTGCCGCTGTTCACTCGCGCGCTGGAGGATGATTTCAAGGATCTGTTTCTGCTCTTGCGCGATAATGCCCAGGCTCCTGCGCACTACATTGCGCTGATGGCGCTCAGCGTTGTTGTGGCCAGCTTCGGTCTGTTTCTCTCCAGCGCTGCGGTGATCATTGGTGCCATGGTCCTGGCACCGCTTATGGCGCCGATCATCTCTTTGGCCATGGGCTTGCTGCGAGGTGACAGGACCCTGCTGGACCGTTCGCTGTTGACCATTGGTATCGGCGTTCTGCTGGCGCTGGGTACGGCAGCCATCATCGCCCTGATTATCCCGATTGATCGCATCACCCCGGAGATGGCCGGGCGCCTTCACCCCAATCTGCTGGATCTCGGGGTTGCCATTGCTTCGGGTATTGCTGGCGGCTATGCGCATGCTCGCGAAAGCATCATGAAAAGTCTGCCCGGAGTCGCCATTGCCGTAGCCCTGGTGCCACCGCTGTCGGTGGCCGGCATCGGCATTGGCTGGTGGCAATGGGAAGTGTTCAGCGGCGCCATGCTGTTGTTTCTTACCAACCTGGTCGGCATTGCCCTTAGTGCGGCGCTGACCTTTCTGGTGCTGGGCTATGCCCCGCTGGTGCGTGCCAAGCGCGGGCTGGCGATTTCCGGCGTACTGCTACTGGCCGTATCGATTCCGCTGACACTGGCTTTTATCGACATGAACAGCCACTGGCAGATCGAACGCGACCTTAGCCGCTATGGCCTGCTGATCAATGGCAAGCCCGTCAACCTGAGCAACCTGCAAGTCAGTCGCCAGGGCGGCAGCCTGCTGGTGCGTGGCGACCTGGTTGCCGAGCAATGGCTGCAGCGTGAGGATCTCGAACAGCTGCGCGACCAACTGGAAGAAAAATGGGATCGCCCCGTTACTCTGGAACTTGGCACCCGCCTGAGCGTGCAGCACATGTCACAAGACCCCTGAATCGAGAAACGCCAAATGGTGTGATAGCCGTGTGGAGTAGCCTCCAACTTGTGAACAGTTAGGGAAACCGGGGTTTGATACCTTCTTGAAACTCAAGCGCTGCCAAAGGACTAAATGCTGGCCGCAACGCAGGCCTGCAAAGCTAACCGCTGGTACCGAGGTCTGACATGGCTTGCGCTTGGCGCGATGCTGCTGGGTGGGATGGGGGCTGCGCTTGCACACAAGCTGGGACTGGATTGGGTCGGTGGATTCGAGCGCATAACTCAGTCCGGCTATCACAGCTGGCTGCTAATCACCGCTGTCATGGGTCTCAGCCGAAGTTGGAGTCAGTCATGAGGCTGTCGGATAAGACTTAATCTCGGGGCCCGCGTAAAGCCCCGGCGAAAATATTAACCGGCATGTGTTCTTGCTACCAAAAGAGCATTTCAAGAATGACGTCACCTGGCCGACAATAGTATTGGATGTCAGCAATGATGAGGCTCTTTGCCAAGTGTGTCTCCCCACCGAAAAGCAGCGTCAAAAAGCCAACTGGCATTTCAGCAGATACTCTGGCTTGCAAAATTGCGGCTATAAACCCTTTTGTGAACCTGTCTGTGTTTGGCCGTTATCCGCTCGCAAAGGCTCTCAGCATTGTAACTGTATTTGTCGCATCGTTTGTTCGGCTCGATGAATGAACGATAAGATCAGAAGTATATCGAGGCTGATCAACTGCCATGTCGAGTCACACGGGTTTGTTTCGTTTGAACAGCAAGTACTCTCACCTTGTCCGCCGCGCCTTGCTGGCGTTCCTGTTTTGCCATGCGTTTCCAGTATATGCCGATGCCCTGTCCCTCACCTCTGACCTTACCCGCGTTCAGTTGGGACCCTATGTAGATTACATGGAAGATCCTAGCGGCACATTGACGATCGACCAGGCTCGAGCCCCCTCCTCCCGCTGGCTCAATTCCGATCAGGACATTCTCAACTTCGGTTATTCGGCCTCCGCCTATTGGCTTCGGGTCGGACTCACTCAGGCCGAGGCCCTACCCGAGACCTATCTGCTGGAGATAGCCTATCCGGTGCTGGACCATGTCGAAGTCTATATTTTCGAGAACGGCGCACAGGTGGCGTACCACTCAATGGGTGATCAGCAGCCCTACTTTCAGCGCCCGATCGACCACACCCATTTTCTCGTGCCGATAGCGCTACACCCCACTGTGATGACCAGCGTCTACTTGCGTGTCCTGAGCACATCAGCGGTCCAGGTCCCTCTGAACCTGACTCAGGAACTAACCATGGTCGAGATCAATTACAACCAGGGAATGATAAAGGCTCTTTACTACGGGGCCATGCTGATAATGGCGGTATACAACCTGTTGGTTTTCTTCTCCATTCGCGACGTCAATTATCTGTATTACGTTCTGGTAGTCGTATCGATCATGACGTTACTGGGTGGTATTCAGGGGCTGACGTTCAAATACCTATGGCCAAATACAACTGAGCTGAATGATTCCATTTTGATCGTGGCACTTAGCAGTCTGGTCATTTTTTCCGCTCTGCTTTTTCGCAGATTTCTGGATACCCCAAATACCCGACCAGTACTGGACAGGGTAATGCTGTTGATCGCGATCCTGCCCCTGTTCACGATGGCCACCGCGTTTTACCTGCCCTATCGGCCGCTGGTTCAAACAACCATAGTGCTCGCGGTAGTCGGGATAGTAGCGGGTTTCTGGGCTGCCATTGTCCGCTGGCGAGATGGGTTTGAAGCTGCCAAGTACCTTAACCTTGCCTGGACCTTCGTACTCGCTGGAGGGATTGTTTTCGCGTTCAACAAGCTCGGCATTCTCCCGCGCAACCTGTTTACCGAGAATGTCATGCAGCTCGCGACTGGCATGCAGGCGCTTCTTCTATCATTCGCGCTGGCCTACCGAATGAACTCAGAGCGCGATCTGCGGGAGAAAGCCGAACAAGAATCTACAGCCGCGCAAAAAGCATTGCTGGACCAGCAGATCAAGGCCAATGAAGATCTTGATCGGCTAGTGCAACACCGCGCTGCTGAGCTGCAGGAAGCAAACGAGAGATTGGAGGCACTTGGCGCGACAGACAGTCTGACTCTCCTACTCAACCGGCGTGCCTTTGAAGATCGCTTTCTTGTCGAATATGAGCGGGCTTACCGGAATCAATCCTCTCTCGCTGTTTTGATGGTCGATCTTGATCACTTCAAGCACATCAATGACAGCTACGGGCATCTGTTCGGCGACGTCTGTCTGACCCATGCGGCCCAGGCAATCAAGAACAGTCTCAGCCGCGCCTCCGATGTCGTCGCACGCTATGGGGGCGAGGAGTTCATCGTCATGCTGCCTGATACGGATACCCAGGGTGCAGCCTCCATCGGTCAGGCCATCCTGGACGCCCTGGCATGCATGATCGTCGATGATGGGCAATATACCGTCACCCTTACCGCAAGTATCGGGGTCGCCGCCCACATCCCCCGGAGCACATCAGACCGAGAGACGTTGTTAAAAGAAGCAGACCAGCATCTCTACCTCGCCAAGGGCAACGGCCGGAACCGCGTTGAATGGCAACCTGGGGCGCCATCCCTATGAGATGGATACGGCTTATTCTGTATTGGCTGCTGGCACTCTCGACTGCGCCACTGGCCGCGGAGCCCCCTCAACCGCTGATACTCTCTCCCGGTCAGTCATTGTTCTCCCTCAACACCCATATAGAATACCTGGAGGACAAGGAGGGCCAGCTAGGCATCGACGCGCTGCTCGCAAGCGGGCTTGAGTGGCAACCCCCCAAACGAGAGGTGCTCAGCTTCGGTTTCACCAGCTCAACCTACTGGGTTCGGTTCACCGTCTCCCGGGAATTAACGGATAACAGCCCCGCAACACCCTATGTTCTGGTGATCGGCAACGCAATTCTCGATTGGGTAGATGTGTATATCTACGAGAACGGCTCCTTGGCTGCGCATCATTCGTTAGGCGACAAGCTTCCCCATGCTCAGCGCCTCCTGGATTACCCCCACTTTGCCGTCCCGCTGAAACTGCAGCAGAGCGACACCACTACCGTGTACCTGAGGGTTCGCAGCAGCTCTTCAGTACTTATCCCTCTGCATATCTACAGCAATCAGCACCTGGTGGAGCGCAGTTACGAGAGAGCTGTGGCACAGGCATTGTTCTATGGCGCCATGCTGGTCATGGCCCTATACAATCTGCTGATACTCAAGTCGATCCGCGATGTCAGCTATTTCTATTACGCCATGATGGTGCTGTCCACTGCCGTGGTGTTTGGGGGCATCGAGGGCATCTCGTTCAAATATCTCTGGCCTGATGCTACCTGGCTGAACGACGTGGTGCCGATCATGTCAGTCGCCAGCCTGGTCGCTTTTGCCGCACTGTTTTTCCGTAGCTTCCTTCTGCTTCCACAGACGCGCCCATTTCTGGGCCGCCTGGCTCTGGGTTTTGTGTATGCCTCCGCACTCATCATGGCCGGTGCATTCATCTTGCCTTATCAACAGATGATGATGCTTGCGGTCCTGCTAGCCATTGGCGGGATCATCTGTGCTGTATGGGCCGGGTTCGCACGCTGGCTTGACGGCTTCCATGGCGCCTGGGTATTCAACCTGGCATGGGGCTGTCTACTGGTCGTGGGCATGCTGCTGGCACTTACATCCCTGGGTATCCTTCCGCTCGAGTGGTTTTCCATGCGGATCACGCAGATAGGCGCTGGTCTGCAGGCCGTTCTTTTGTCCTTTGCCCTGGCTCATCGCATGCGTTTCGAAAAACGCATGGCGGCGTTGGCTCGGCAGGATGCAGCCAAAGCGCAGCAAAAGATGCTTGAACATCAGATACAGGCTAATGAAAACCTTGATCGAATCGTCCTTGAGCGGACACTGGAGCTGGAGAAAACCCATGCCAAGCTCAGGGAGATCAGTACCACTGATGGCCTGACTCGATTGCTCAATCGGCGCGCCTTTGACGATGTTTTTCTGACTGAATACCGAAACGCCCACCGCTGCCAACGGCCGCTTGCCGTCCTTATGATCGACCTCGACCACTTCAAGCGCATCAATGATAATTACGGCCACTCCTTCGGAGACCTTTGCCTGGTCAGAACGGCCGAAGTCATTCGCGCCTGTCTACGGCATTCCGCCGATATTGCTGCCCGCTATGGTGGTGAGGAATTTATTGTTCTTCTCCCCGAGACAGACATCGAGAATGCCGTAGCCGTGGCGCAACTGATCATGGACGCCTTGAGTCGGAGCCTCGTGACTGACGAACAGCACCAACTGAGAGTCTCTGCCAGCATTGGCGTTGCCTCTGGGGTGCCCAAAGAGCTCACTGATCAGGAGGCTCTTTTGCGGGAGGCTGACCGCCAACTGTATCTCGCCAAGGAAAATGGTCGAAACACAATCGAATGGCAGAAAAACTGATTCAACGAATCCAACCCCAAGAGCGCGACGCACAGCGCTCGGAGTCTGGCTTAGCAATTTCTTTTACCCGAAATGAGGCGGCTTCGCTCCGCTTCAGCGTCGTGAAGTGCGCACGTCCAGGTAATCACGCTGGATTGCCGTTTCCAGCGCATTGACGGCGCTGACCAGCTCGTCATAGGTTTCTCTGAACCCACGCAAGGTGGCTACTTGTCGGCTATCAGGCGCCTTGCCCTGACAGACCTTAGCCATATCGGCGAGGCAACAGAGATAGTTCTTACGTGCCTGAGCAACCATTGTCAGCAGCGGGTTGAGCTCTTCAAGGCTCAATTCCGGGATGGCTGGATTGATGATGCTGCGATTGATTTCCCGGCGCTGCTTTTCCAGTTCCAGAAGTAAGCGATTATTATCGATAGCCATGTTGTTACCCTGAGTCTACAAAAAACGGATGACCCTATTATTCTCGCATTTGCAGACACTCGCGTAACGATTTACTCGTAGCCCGCATGCAGCTTTTCGATAATTAGTTCAGGCGGTTGCGGGCGGCCGAAGAAATAGCCCTGGAATCTTGTGCACCCCAGTTCCCCCAGAGCCTGTAATTGTTCCTCCTGTTCGATACCTTCCGCGATGACGTCCAGGCTCAGGGCATCGGCCAAGAGCAGAATGACTTTTACTATCGAGCGGGTTTCCGGATTGCTCAAAAGGGTCCTCACAAAGCTGATATCTATCTTCAGTTCATCGATGGGTAGCTGTCGTATGTAAGATAAGGAGGAGTACCCCGTGCCAAAGTCATCAAGGGAAAAGCGCACGCCCATAGCCCGGATTCGGGACATCTGCTGAATACTGGTTTCAATGCTCTCGGCAATAACGCTTTCGGTAACCTCAAGCATCAGTACCGATGCCGGCAGGCCGGTTTCAGCCAGGGTATTGGCTACCTTTTCGGGGAAGTTGCCCATCGCCAACTGGCTTTGGCTGATGTTCACAGAGAGCGTCCAGCTCTCTATCGAGAACTCTTTGCGCCAGCTGCTCATTTGGCTGCAGGCTTTCATCAGTATCTGATCGCTCATGGGCACTATCAGGTTCTTCTTTTCCGCCAACTCAATAAAGCTGACGGGGTTGAGTATCCCGCGTTCGGGATGGTGCCAACGGGCCAGCGCTTCAAATCCGATCAATCTGCCACTGCTATCCACCTTGGGCTGGAACCAGGGAACAATCTCGTCCCCTGCATTGAGAGCTCGGTTCAAATCCGCCGTGAGCTGGTGTTCCTCTAGCAGCTCTTTATGCATGATGTCGTCAAAGAGACTGAAGTTGTTTTTGCCTTTTTTCTTGGCGTCATACATCGCTATGTCGGCCATCCTCATCAACTCGCTCGCGCTGATTGAGTCATCGTTGAAAAGCACGAAGCCGAGACTGGTCGAGATGGGCGGACCATGGCCCAGAGTGTCCGATGGTTGCGCTGCCGCTGTGAGAAGTTGCTGAGCGGTGTTACTGACCTCTCCAAGGGCCGCGCTGTACTGCCTGTGCGACGTATTGATAACCATCAGGAACTCATCGCCTCCCAATCTTGAGATCGAATGGTGATCTGCCAGGACGCTGACAAATCGGCCAGAAATTTCGATCAATAGCTGATCACCATCATGATGGCCCAGCGTATCGTTTATCGCTTTGAAATCATCCAGATCGGTGAGCATCACGGCGCCAAAATAACCGGTTTCAGCGCAGTTGCGCAGGCAACTCTCCAGTCTCAAGGCGATCAGGCTGCGGTTTGGTAGCTTGGTCAGCGGATCGAAGTAGGCCAGATTCTCGATTTTTTCCTGATGCCGCTTCTGCTCCGAAATGTCCCTGACTATAGCGATGAAACGGGCAGGCTCGTCTTCCAGCTTGACGAGCTGCATGGAGATATCCACTGGCAGGTTGTGGCCGTTCTTGTGACGATGAAAAGTCTGGAAATTCAAACGGGGTACCTTGCCTTCCATCAGGGGCGCGATGATCTTTCTGAATTCAGGTTCGGGGTAGAGGGGTTTTAGGTCGTAGGGGTGTAACTCCAGAAGTTCGCTCTGGGTGTAACCAAGCTGGTCAACCGCACCCTGGTTCACGTAGAAGAACTGCAGGGTCTGAGCATCAAACATGAATACGCAATCGAGCGTGCTGTCGAGTGTCTTGCGAAAGCGTTTGAGGTTCAACCTGGCCTCCTCGCTTTCTGTGATGTCTTGCAAAGCGGCGACCAGCAAGCGTTCAGACCCGACCCTGGTTTCTGTAATCGCGATCTGAAGCGTAAAACGCGTGCCGTCGGCCCTCAAACCCTGGACCGCACGCAAATTACCCATGATTTTGCCGGTGGTTTTGCCTTCAGCATGGGCCTGCATGTAACCAGGATGATGATGCGCAACTTCTGGTGGCATGAGTTTGGTGATGAATTCGCCGACCAGTTCGTTTTCGGGGTATCCAAACATCTTAACAAGCGCGGGATTCACGCTCTGGATTCGCCCCTTGAGATCAGTCATGACAACCGCGTCATAGAGCGTGTCAAGGATCGCGCGATTAATATTGAAGCTGTGCTCAAGCGCTTGCTGGCTCTGATCCTCCGAAGTCCCGGCGGAGATAATCTGTTCGGCCAGCAGAGCAATACGGGGAAGGATCTCCTCTTTTGGCGTATCGGTCGGTTTTGGAGAAACGCTGAGAGCCACCAGTAGCCCCTGGTGGTCTCCCCTGCCATTGAACAGATTGACGGCCTTGAGCGTGCGGGCCGTCATGAAGGTGGATCCGGTAGTCTCACCGCTCAGTACAGCGACCGTTTCCCGCAATTCAACCTTGATAAGTTCTTTCGAGCTTCTGTCAATCAGGTCTTCGGCGGCCTGGAGATAGGATCTGATTTCTGCGGTATCGGCAGGCGTGTGTATGACCGGCTCAAGGGACTCACCCAGCACCAGAGCAAGCCACTTATCATTGGTAGTGCTCGCGGAAAGCTCGAACAGGTCTGCGATAGCTTGCCTGACCTTATGATTCATACATCGCGCCTTGTCCTTGTCTTTTATGGCTACGCGTTGTCAGTGAGCAGTGCCTATCGATCGAGAGCGACTGCGCAATGATATCAATATAGACCATTAACCAGACAAGAAGAAAACCGGAGTCAGATCAGCATTGAGACTCTATCAATCTCACCGCGCGGCGCCATACGATAGGGTGCCGCAGCATCATCTCAGCTACCTTGACGGCGTTCAGTCGCATGCCGCTTTATTGGAAATGCCCCGCTACAAGCCCAGATACTCCGCTATCAAGAATGCCTCTCCGGCGCCTTCCTGCTTCCCGAAGTAGCTGACCGGCTCGCGTGTATCGTCCTCTATATAACCCACCTCGCAATCAATGTCGTACTTTCTGGCCAGGCTGTTAAACAGATTCACCGGAAAGTTGAGGTGGATATTTTTCTTTACCGGCTGGCTGATACCCAACTGCCATTGCTCGCAGTCGTCGCTATCGCACTCATTGATCAGGGTCACATCGTTGGCTTCGTTGGCGTCAACATAAGCCGTCAGAGCCGCTAGCAGCTCTGACAAATTCTGCTTCAGTTTCTTCTCCTGCTTTTCATCAAGGCGATCACATGCGATGAGAAGGTATATGAGCATCTGTATTTCCCGGGTTGGCGGTGTTGGCAAAGAAGCAGATTCATGTATCTGCTGGCAATATCCGATAGGTTAACCTGTCGCCAGTCAAAGCGCATACCTCGACCCGTTCAGGTGCCTTTACCTCCGTAGATCTACCGCAAAAAATACAACGCATCGATGCCATTGTGCTGAACTGCATTGGTAGCTTTAATAGCAATAGGCTGCTCTCACCAGTCAATTCAATATCAGGGAAATTAGCCATGCTCTATTCAGGACAATGCTTGTGCGGTGCCATCCGCTATCAACTTGACGGGGAGCCCCAGACGGCAGCCCTTTGCCATTGCCGAGATTGTCAGCGAAGCGCCGGCGCGCCGATGGTGGCCTGGGCCATGTTTGCGGAGAGCGCGTTGACTCTCACACAGGGCCAGCCCAAGACAATTAACTCTTCAGGTACCGCAATGCGCAGCTTCTGCCCCGATTGTGGCAGTGGATTGTTTTACCGCAATGCGGCGGTGCTGCCAGAGATCGTTGACGTACAGATTGCGACTCTGGACGATCCAGAGGCGCTGCCTCCGGCGGTACAGATACAGACGGCCGAGCGGCTTCACTGGATGTTGCAGGTTCAGGAGCTGCCCGAGTTCGAGCGATTCCCCTCTTGAGGCTGGTAGCCAACCTGCGCATCTGACCCCTTCAGTCAGATGCGCCCAGCCTGGAAAGAGGTGAAACCTAGTCCAGCCTGACCACCACACGCCCGACCATCTTGCCACCCAGGATGCGTTCAATCTCGGCTGGCAAGTCATCCAGACCGACTTCGTGCTCAAGAGCGTGCAGATCAGTTTTCCATTGCACGGAAAGACGATCCCACATGGAAGCCTTGACGACCAGGGGCTGCTCTACCGAGTCCACGCCCAGCAGATTCACGTTCCGCAGGATGAACGGCAGTACGCTGCCCTGGAACTGGGTGCCAGCGGTCAGACCGCAGGTGACGACGCTGGCGCCGTAACGTAGTGATTTGACCACGTTGAACAGAATGTCGCCGCCTACTGTATCCACTGCACCAGCCCACTGCTCCTTGAGCATGGGTTTTTCCTTGCCAGCTTCGAGCGCTGTACGATCAACGATCTGACTGGCGCCGAGCTTGCGCAGAAAGTCTGCCTGCAGAGCCTTGCCGGTAGATGCAGCAACCTCATAACCCAGACCCGCCAGCATGGATACGGCAATACTCCCCACCCCGCCGGTGGCACCGGTAACAAGCACCGGCCCCTGATCGGGCGCCAGCCCAGCCTGTTCGAGCTTGTCGATGCACAGCGCCGCTGTCAGGCCTGCGGTACCCAGCAGCATGCTGTCGCGCAGCGACAGGCCTTCGGGACGCTTGAGTACCCAGGCTGCGGGTACGCGAATGTACTGACCGTAGCCACCAGAGGTGTTCATGCCCAGGTCATAGCCCGTTACTATCACCTCATCGCCTACGTTTATCTCCGGGACCGCCGAAGCCTCGACGACTCCAGCGGCATCAATGCCTGGCGTGTGCGGGAAGCTTTTGGTGACCCCCTTGTTGCCAGAGGCAGAAAGCGCATCCTTGAAGTTCAGCGAGGAATACTTGACGCGAATCAGCACTTCGCCGGCGGGCAGGTCATCGACATGCCGAGTGGTCACCTTGGAAACATACTTGCCGTCTTCTTCACTGACGACCAGAGCCTTGAATTCAGACATGTTTTTCTCCTACCAGAAACGCTGATTGTGGAAGCGTGACACCCAAGTCAAAAGCAGCCGGTCAACAGTGGCAGACATGCCCGCCGACAACTTGTCCTGTAGCCGCTTGCGATGCACATAATGCACTTCAAAGACGTCCGCTTCGTGGATCATGCGACTAATGTACTGATCACTGGTAGAAATTTCATCCGCCAGGGATTTTTCCAACGCCTCGGTGCCAAACCAGATTTCTCCGGTAGCCACCTCGGCAACGTCCAGCTGCGGGCGGTACTGGCCCACGAAGGATTTGAACAGGCGATGGATATTTTCCAGGTCTTCCTGGAATTTCTCACGGCCCTTTTCGGTATTCTCACCAAACAACGTCAACGTGCGCTTGTACTCACCCGCCGTCAGCATTTCGTAATCCACATCGTGTTTCTTCAAAACACGGTTGAAGTTCGGCATCTGCGCGACCACGCCGATAGAACCGAGAATCGCGAAGGGCGCTGCCAGCACTTTGTTGCCGATACAGGCCATCATGTAACCGCCACTGGCAGCGACCTTGTCCACGCACACTGTTAGCGGCACACCGGCATCGCGAATTCGCACCAATTGTGAGGCGGCCAGGCCGTAGGCGTGCACCATACCCCCACCGCTCTCGAGCTTGATGACGACTTCATCTTTATCCGTGGCCAGCTCCAGCAAGGCGGTCACCTCGTGGCGCAGGTTATCCAGGGCGCTGGCCTTGATGTCACCATCAAAGTTCAACACATAGACACGCTTGCCTGTTTCAGTGGATTTCTCTTTTGCCTTGGCTTTTGCCTTGCGGCTCTTGAGCAGCGTTTTCAAAGCTGCCTTGTTCAGCACCGCGTGCTCAAGCTTCTCCGTCATGCGTAGCAACTGCTGATTCAGGGGGACTACGGTCAGCGTGCCCTCTTCGCGTTTATTGCGCTGCTTGAGCGAAGCAATCATTGCGACAATCAGAAACGCCGCCATTACAAAGGTAAATGCCTTTGCGAGAAACATCGTGTATTCAGCAAGCCATTCCACAAGCGCACTCCAGCCAATAACAGGGGGTTGAAAATAATATAAACAAGCATACAGGATGAACCGATGCGGGGGCGCTGAGGTACCACAAGATGATTCAAACAAGCGTATGGTTTTCTGTTGACACACTCCACGCCGCCCCATACCCTCGTGTCTTGTTAACAAGACAGGTGACATCGTGGGTAGCATCTATCTGATTCGGCACGGCCAGGCTTCCCTGGGTGCAGCAAACTACGACGTACTCTCCGATATGGGCATAAAACAGTCCAAATTACTCGGTCAGTTCGCGCATTCCAGCGGCCTCAAGTTCGACCGCTCCTATTCGGGCGAGATGCAGCGCCAGATCGATACCGGCCGCCACGCCCTCGCGGAAATGCCCGGCTCTGGAACAGACATTCTGATCGAGCCGGCATTCAACGAGTATGCCGCCGACGAGGTCATGCGCACCTACTTGCCGCACCTTGAGCAAAGCGAACCCAAGGCCCGTTACTTTGTCGAGAACGCCGGCGAGTACCGCAAGGAGTTCCAGAAAGTATTCAGCAAGGTAATCACCATGTGGATTACCGAGCAGAACGAAGTGCCTGGTTGTGAGCCCTGGTCCGCTTTTGTTGCTCGCGTGAAGGCAGGCTTGAGTCGTGTCATGGAGCAGGCAGGCCGCGGCGAGAATATTGCCATTTTTACTTCGGGCGGCACCATTACCGCTGCCCTGCAACTGATCACGGATATGCCAGCCACCAGCGCTTTCGAGCTGAACTGGCAAATAGTGAATACCTCTGTAAGCCGTCTACAATATGGTAGAAGCAAAGTCAGTCTGGCCTCGTTCAACAGCCAGGCGCACCTTGACGTACACCAGCAGCCAGACTGGGTCACTTACAGATAACCAATGGCGCCAGGTTTCTACCTGCTGCTTTCAAGCATCAAAACAAGGACTTAGACATGAGCAACGTTGCAGAAATTACCCAGAAGATGGAAGAGAAGTTTAACCCGTCCGCCGCTGCCGGTCTGGACCTGGTTTTCCAGTTCAACATCGAAGACGACAGCAACTTCAACGTCACCATCAAGGACGGCACCTGCGCCATCGCCCAGGGCGATGCCTCTGCACCCAACGTTACCCTGATCATGGATAGCGACACCCTGAACGGTGTAATGACCGGTGAGACCGACGGCATGCAAGCTTTCATGGCTGGCAAGCTGCGCGCCGAAGGCGACATGATGCTGGCTCTGAAACTGGGCGAACTCTTCCCCGCGTAAGAAGCAAAAGCAGCACAAGAAACCGGAGCCCAGCTCCGGTTTTTTATGTTCGGGGTTTGTTCAAGCTGCGAAGTGTCCTGAAACTCTAAATGGATCCCCGCGTTCGCGAGGATGACGTTTGGGGGAGAGCTCGGCTGTTTTCTGACACTCCGACTGGATCCCCGCCTTCGCGAGGATGACGTTTGGGCGAGAGCTCAGCTGTTTTCTGACACTCCGCCTGGATCCCCGCCTTCGCGAGGATGACGATTGGGGAGAAGCTGGTATTTCCCTGAGGCACCGTTTGGGTCCGGCACTCGCGAAGATGGCGCCTAACGAAAAACCGTCATTCCCGCGAAGGCGCGAATCCAAGCGGTCTCGGTACTAACCGCGCATCCTGATAGCTGACTCAATCTTCTGAACTTGAACTTGAACTTGAACTTGGACAGCACGCTATCAGCCACGCAAAAGCCCAAGAAGCGTCCCGGCTGGTCAGGGTGGAGAAAGTGTCTGAAACAGGGACGTTTCTGACAAGCCTACAAGGACGTATTCACGGCGTCTTTCGCAACCCTGCCCAACCGGGGTGCACAGACACCGTGCTAGCCGAAAACAACCCCGCAAAATAGCCCCAACCAATCCCCCAACAACACGAACCCTGATAACCCCATTCAAACGAGCGTTTGGCTTGTTACAAACCGCGGCCTGCATTAGATTAGCTGATTGTCCATGACCACCATTATAAGGAAAGCCATGAGCGCAACAGACCAGGCTACCCAGATCCGCGAAGGCGAAGAGCTCGACGTACAGGCCGTAGACCAGTACCTCAAGAGCCAGATCCCGGGTCTTGAAGGCACCCCGACCATCACCCAGTTTCCCGGCGGCGCGTCCAACCTGACCTATCTGGTCGCCTACCCCGATCAGGAATTTGTACTGCGTCGTCCACCGTTTGGCAAAAAAGCCAAATCCGCCCACGACATGGGCCGCGAATACCGGATTCTCAAGCAGCTGGGCGAAGGCTTCCCCTATTGCCCCAAGGTCTATGCCTACTGCACAGACGATAGCGTGATCGGCGACGAGTTCTACGTGATGGAGCGCATCGAAGGCGTGATTCTGCGCTCCGAGCTGCCAGACGACCTGGGCCTGGATGAGACAAAGACGCGGGAGCTGTGCAAGAGCTTTATCGACAAGTTCGTCGATCTGCACAATCTCGATTACGAGGCCTGTGGCCTGGGCGACCTGGGCAAGCCCGAGGGCTACGTGAAGCGTCAGATTGAAGGCTGGATCGACCGCTATCAGAAAGCCGCCACGCCGGATGCCCCGGACTGGAAAGCCGTAATGCAATGGCTGCGCGACAAGATGCCTGCCGACCACCACAAGCCTGGCCTGGTGCATAACGATTACCGCTTCGACAACGTCATCCTCGACCCGAACAACCCGATGGAGATCATCGGCGTGCTGGACTGGGAAATGACCACCATCGGTGATCCTCTGATGGATCTGGGCAACACCCTGGCCTACTGGATTCAGGCCGATGATCCGCAGCCTGTGCAGCTGATGCGCCGCCAGCCAAGCCATGCGCCCGGCATGCTGACCCGTCAGGAGTTTGCTGATTACTACGCAGAAAAAGCCGGCATCGAGATCCCGAATCTGGATTACTACTATACCTACGGGCTGTTCCGGTTAGCCGGCATCATGCAGCAGATCTACTACCGTTTTTACCATGGCCAGACCAAGGACAAGCGTTTCGGCAGCTTCATTCACATGAACAAGCTGCTGGAACAGACCAGCCTGGCTGTGATCGCCAAATCCACTCTCTAACCCTTTGAAGAGGACGCTAATATGCAGAAGACACAACTGTTTGATCTGGATGGCAAGGTAGCACTGGTCACCGGTGCCAGCCGCGGAATCGGCGAGTCCATCGCCCGACTGCTGGCTCAGCAGGGCGCCCATGTCATCGTTTCCAGCCGCAAGATTGAAGGTTGCCAGGAAGTGGCTGATTCCATCGTTGCCGCCGGCGGCAAGGCAACAGCCGTTGCCTGTCACATCGGTGAAATGGCGCAGATCACCGCGGCCATCGAGAAAATTCGCGCTGATTTCGGCAAGCTGGATATTCTGGTCAACAACGCTGCCACCAACCCCTACTTCGGCAACGTGCTGGACACCGATCTGACCGCATTCCAGAAGACCGTAGATGTGAACATCCGCGGCTACTTCTTCATGTCTGTAGAGGCAGGCAAGCTGATGCGTGAAAACGGCAGCGGCACTATCCTCAACGTAGCCTCAGTGAACGGCAGAGTGCCTGGCGACATGCAGGGGATCTACTCGATCACCAAGGCAGCCGTCATCAACATGACCCAGGTGTTTGCCAAGGAATGCGCCCAGTTCGGCATTCGCTGCAACGCCCTGTTGCCAGGTCTGACTGATACCAAGTTTGCTTCGGCGCTGACCACCAATGACTCGATTCTGAAAATGGCACTGCAGCGTATCCCGCTGCGCCGCGCAGCGGATCCGAGCGAAATGGCCGGCACTGTGTTGTATCTGGTAAGCGAAGCCTCAAGCTACACCACCGGTGCAGCTATCAATGTTGACGGCGGCATGCTCGCCTGAGTCGTTGGCTGGTCCGGCGCCCGCCGGACCGGCGTTCCTTCTACTGTGAACGCTGCATGGCGTTCATTGCCTGCCGATTCATGGGTACCGGGGTCAATCCCGTTTCACCAATCTCGATCCCGAAACGAGCGCCCTCAGCCATGGGTATGAAACGCACCACAAATGCGTCAGTTTCAAGCAGCGCCCCACTATCGAGTCTATCCAGCCATTGCCAGGCATCGCGCCAGGCGGGTGTTTCATGCAACACGCCGGTGTACTCTGCAGAAGCCAGCCCCCGCTGCTGTTCAAGGGTCAGATAACGGCCCGTAAGCCGGTGCAGCCGGTAACCGTCCTGCAGGCCAATGGCATGGGCCAGACCACTCCACCGCAGGACCTGGGCGTCAAGCTGCCACAGGTCACCCTCGAGGACAATCGACCGAGGCTCGGTACCCGCCGAAAAAAGCAGCTCGTACTGCTGGGGCCCCACCTTGCGAAACTCCAGGGTAGCTACGTTGGCGCCGGGGTCGAGCGTCTTAAACTGTTGAATCTCCCAGGCCACGATCCCCAGGGCGCAGGCGAACAGAACACCCAGCAGAAGCAGATTGCCCTTGAGCCAGGGCAATAGCCAGGAAAGACGCCAGCCGGCTCGAACAACGGCAAACAGCATGAGCGCAACAATGACCAGTACCAGACCGGCCAGACCGTAGTACTGCATGGTAGCTCCTGTGTTTTCTCAGGCCGGAACGGGCGGGAGGGGTTGACCGTCAAGACGGGCCAGGTGACAGTCGATCAGCCAGCGGGATATGGTTCCCTGGGGTGGGATCCCCGGCAACTGATCAACCGGCCACCATTCAGCTTCCTCTATCTCGCCCGGCTGGGGCACTATCTGACCGCCGACATAGCGAGCATGGAAGCCCATCATCAACGAGTTCGGAAAAGGCCAGTTCTGGCTGCCCAGATATTCCAGCTGATCGACCTCAAGGCCCACCTCCTCCATGACCTCACGGTGCAAACATTCTTCGACCGACTCGCCCGGCTCGATGAAGCCTGCCAGAGTGCTGAAGAAGCCCGGACGAAAGTGCGGGGCGCGGGCCAGTAGAACTTCGTTATCGCGGTGAATGAGCACGATGATACAGGGCGCCAGTTTGGGATACTGGCGTAGGTCACACTGCGTGCATTCCATGGCGCGTTCTTCGCCCCGCGGTTGCATGGGGGCGGAGCAGCGGCCACAGAACCGATGACTGTCATACCAGGCGTCAAGCTGCTGGGCCAGGCCGAGCAAGCGGAACAGGTCATCATCAACCTGGCCGATCAAACCACGCAGACCGTGCCAGGTGAGACCCGGCACCTGTGCCGGATCGCTGATACGCAGCATATGACAGGGCTTGTCATCAAGGTGCCCGAGCAACAACTGATGTTCAACATTGCCGAGAAATCGCACAGCGTCAGGCTCAAGCAGGAAACGCCCCTGCAGCATTCCGAACTGCTGTTCATGGTAGATCACTACCCAGTCCTGATCGTCTATCCTCGACGTTCGAGTAGCTGGCACAAAACGTTTTGAAGTCAAACTCATGCTGCTCAAGCTCCCGCAACCTGGTAACCGAGTTCAGCCAGGCTCTCTTCCGCCATGGCCAGAACCTCGGTGTTGGCGACGACCGAACGCTCGGCTGATTCAAGATAAAATTCAATACCGGTGAGGGCGTCTGCCAACACCTCCAACTGCTGCGCCTGAGGTGGCGCCTGCTGTTCCAGCATGTTTTTCTGAACAAAACATGCCGACTGGTGAATGATATTGCCCGCTCGACTCATGCCGAGGAAAATCAGACCGCCGCGCACCGATTCCAGCGTAGAGGGCACGTTCATCAGGTGCATCAGGTCGTTGCCTGATTCCATATAAGCGGTGATGGCGCGCTTGGCCAGAGACAGCCCCGCCTGGGACTCCTCGATCAAGACGATACGCGCCTCCCGCAGCTCTACCGGCTCGCCGCTGGAGGCCGGCCCGGCACCCGGCGCCGGCCCCACGTCACTGCCCTTTTCATCCAGGCGATTGACGGCTGTCTCGGCCTGCAACACCGCGTCGGCGACCTTTTCCAGCAACGGCATATCGTTGGCTTGCCAGCTCCGCAACTGCAGAGCGGCATCCTCTATGCCACTGGCGACCTCTTTGAGGTCAAGCATGGCTAGGGTTTTCCACAAGCGTTGCAACGCAGCAGCCAGGGTGTCCAGGGATTGCTCGGCGTCGCCTGCATTGCGTGCCAGAAGGTCCAGCAGATCCTTGATCGCAGTGATCTCCTCACGCAGGGCATCGGCAACCGAGCGCATCACATCCACACCCGGCCCCCGCAAACGCAGAAAGGCTGACTCCAGCTCCACTTCGGTGTAGCCGGTGTCTGGCAGGTTCAGAGCTTGCCTGGCCTCGTTGCAGCGCTCACAGCTGGCATCACCCATGGCGACCAGGTAGAGCAGCTCGCGTAGCAGATGCGGATGAGATTCCAGCCCTGCGGAGGAGCCTGCGCTCCGTTCCCGGATAACACGATCGATCCGTGCAAAAAGTTTCTTGCGCGACGCAGTCAGCTGTAGAGGGGTCTGTTCAATCGCTTCCAGGGCGGCAGCAGCGGCCCAGCACAGAGTAGCGGCCTCGCGATCAAGGCGGTTTTCCCAACGCTGCAAGGCACGCAGCATCAGCGGGGCCGAGCCAGCTACCCCCTCTCCGCGGATAATGCCCAGCAGACCCAGTTGATACATCTGTCGCAGGCGATTGAAGGTGCGTTTGTCCAGGGGCTCTGCCGAGTCACTGCCACGTAGATCAAGGGGTAGCTCGGCAGCGGAAAGCGCGTAGAAGTGACTTTCCGGATAAGGCGCAACGCCAGAACGGTGTGAGCGGAGTTGATTGATGGCCGGCAACAATAATTCAGGGCGTTCGAAACCCTGATGACGGCACTGCTGAAGATAGCGCTCCAGCAGGAAAAGACCATCACACAGGGCAGAAAGAGGCTCGTTGCGATCATCGCCCTCGTGCTCGGGAATATCGGTTGCAAGAGCGATCATCTCTGTCAGCAGCAGCGCCGCACCGCGAAGTTCGATGAGCTGCAGAGTGCCGCGCAACTGGTGCAGGCCTTCGATCGCCTGCTGCAGCAGACTGCCGTTATGTCGATCCTCGAGAAACTGCTGCAGCAGATCCTCGACCTCGCCCATGCTGGCAAAAAGTTCTTCCCTGACAAGATCCAGTGATGTGGCACCCGTTAGCATCGCGTTTTCTCCTAACTTCCCTGCCGTCAGCCAGACGCCTTATCAATCAGCGAATTCAGCTGTTTTCTTGGCCATGTGGGCTGCCATTGCCAGCTTCATGTCTTCTGACTGAAGCATGGCTGCGTTCCAGGTGGCAATGTAGTTGAGGCCGTCTTCGACACTGTGATCACGACTATAGCGAATCATTTCCTTGGTGCCCCGAATGGCCAGCGGCGATTTGCTGGCAATCTCGTTGGCGATGGCCATGACTGAGCTCATCAGTTTTTCATGGTCAGGCTGAATACTGTTGACCAGGCCCATTGCCGCAGCCTCATTACCGTCAAAGGCGCGCCCGGTATAGGCCAGCTCCCGCATCATGCCATCCCCTATGAGGTGCGGCAATCTCTGCAAGGTGCCTACATCTGCAGCCATGCCCATGTCGATTTCCTTGATTGAAAAATGCGCGTCGGCAGTGGAATAACGCATGTCGCAGGCAGAAATCAGATCGATCGCGCCGCCAATACAATAGCCATGGATTGCGGCAATGACCGGCTTTCGGCACTGATCGACCGCATTGAAGGAAGCCTGAAGGCGCAGGACGTTGCGGCGGATAATTTCAGCGTTGCGGCCAATGTCCGTGGTCATCTTGTGCGATGCGCCAGCCAGCATCATCAGATCAATACCTGCAGAAAAATGCTTGCCGGCGCCCGAAACTACCACCACCCGTACACTATCTGTCTGATCTATCCAATCAAACGCTGCAATGATCTCTTCCCAGAACAACGCGTTCATCGCATTGATCTTTTCCGGGCGATTGATCTGGACGTGCGCAACGCTGGCATGCTGTTCAACCAGTAACGTTTGGTACTCGGGCATATATATGTACTCCGGCAGTGGTATTGCCACACTGGGGCAACGGCGTATAACTCAAGACTGTTACAAAAGGCTGAATATAACAAGTATATGGATCAACGGCATAGCCGATCATTCTGACGCGAGAGGTTACTAACTGCTCAATGACGACGTCTGCTGTATGATTGCGTGCGGAAAATCCATCCAGGCGCACGGTTACAGGCCGCCAGGATCGAGGAACACTCTGAATAACGTCTCGGGAATACCCTTCATGTGACTGGAGGAGACGCCATTCAGAGCATTCTTCCCCTCCCTTTAAACAGGATTTCCCGATGACCACCTCCGTCTTGCCTGCGCTGGCAAACAACTTTCTGGGGCAAGCCCCCGGATGGTACAAGCGCACTATTGTTGCTTTTCTGATTCTGAACCCCCTGCTCCTATGGGTGGCCGGCCCTTACATAACGGGCTGGATCCTGGTGCTCGAATTCATCTTTACGCTGGCCATGGCGCTCAAGTGCTATCCGTTGCTGCCAGGCGGCCTGCTGGCGCTGGAAGCCCTGGCCATCGGCATGACCAGTACCGACGCCCTGTATGCAGAGGTTCTGACCAACTTTCCGGTCATTTTGCTGCTCATATTCATGGTTGCCGGCATCTACTTCATGAAAGAGCTGTTGCTGGTAACCTTCACTCGGCTGATTCTTGGAATACGATCAAAGTCGCTGATGGGGCTGTCTTTCTGTCTTGTCGCGGCGGTGCTTTCGGCATTCCTTGATGCGCTTACTGTCACCGCCGTGATCATCAGCGTGGCGGTAGGATTTTATGGTGTCTATCACAAGGTCGCTTCAGCAGGATCGAATCCTGAGAGCCCGACCGAGAGCGGAGACGACGAGGACGACGAGCCTCTGCACCGCGAACATCTCGAGGAGTTTCGCGCTTTTTTGCGCAGCCTGTTGATGCACGGGGCTGTGGGTACGGCTCTGGGCGGCGTATGCACCATGGTCGGGGAGCCGCAGAACCTGTTGATCGCCCGCGTGGCTGACTGGGACTTTGTGGAATTCTTCCTGCTCATGGCGCCGGTCAGCATGCCCGTTCTGGCTGCAGGCCTGACGACCTGTCTGCTGCTGGAGAAAACCGGCTGGTTTGGCTACGGGGCACGCCTGCCCAGACCGGTAAGGCGTGTTCTGGAAGAATTTGCCCGCGAAGAAAAGGCCAAGCGCAAGACTCCGCAAAAAGTCGCATTGGCGGTACAAGCGATTGCCGCCGTGCTACTGGTTGCCGGGCTGGCACTGCATGTAGCCGAAGTCGGTTTCATCGGTCTGATGGTGATTATTCTGATTGCCTCGTTCAACGGCATCATCGATGAGCATCAGATTGGCAAGGCGTTTCAGGAGGCCCTGCCTTTCACGTCCCTGCTGGTTGTCTTTTTCGCGATCGTGGCGGTGATTCACGAGCAGCATCTGTTCAGCCCGATCATCCACGCTGTACTGACGATGTCTCCCGAGTCGCAGCCAAGCATGTTCTTTATCGCCAACGGACTACTGTCGATGATCAGCGATAACGTATTCGTTGCTACCGTCTACATCAGCGAGATAAAGCAAAGCCTGGACAGTGGCGCTATCAGTCGCGAGCAGTTCGAGCGCCTGGCCATCGCGATCAACACCGGGACCAACCTGCCCAGCGTTGCCACCCCCAACGGCCAGGCAGCCTTCCTGTTTCTGCTCACCTCGGCGGTTGCTCCGCTGGTGAGGCTATCCTACGGACGCATGGTGTATATGGCCCTGCCTTATACCCTGGTGATGGGCGGCGTAGGCCTGCTGGCAGTCAATCTCTGGATCTGAAGCCCTGGCGCCCGGTCAGTCGGCCGGGCGTCCGTTCCACAGGGCAAAGCCGGCGGCCTTCTGGATGGCGCCAAGACGCTCGACATGGGCCTGCAACTCACCTTCACTGGCGCTGACCACGCGTAGGGCCGGGCGCTTGCTCGGATCGATACGCCGAATTGCGCTAACCCCGTTGCTGCTCTGATCCTGATCACTGCCCTGCCCGGCCAGCGACAATGCCGTCTGCCCACCTGTCATGATCAGATAGACGTCAGCCAGAATCTCCGCATCCAGCAATGCCCCGTGCAAATCACGCTGGGAGTTGTCGACCATGTAGCGTTTGCACAGGGCGTCGAGACTGTTGCGCTGCCCCGGGTGCTTTTCCCGCGCCATCATCAGGGTGTCAAGCACCCCGCAATGATCGGCCATGTTGCCGTAGGGTGACGACATCAGCTGCAATTCGGAATCAAGAAACCCGATATCGAAGGGTGCGTTGTGAATAATCAGGCGCGCGCCCTTCACAAACTGCATGAAGCCCTCGACCACGTCAGCAAACAGGGGTTTGTCGGCGAGAAATGCATCGGTAATACCGTGCACCGCCAAGGCGCCTTCCTCGACCTCGCGCTCAGGATTGATATACACGTGGAAATGACGGCCAGTCAGGCGCCGATCGACCAGCTCGACACAGCCGATTTCGATGATCCGGTGACCGCTGCGCGGGTCGATACCAGTCGTTTCAGTATCCAGTACAACTTCACGCATGATTCTTGCCCCTGTTTCCCAACACTTCCTGCACACCCAGATTGGCCAGCTCGTCGGCGATCTCGTTCTCGCGATGACCGCTGTGCCCCTTGACCCAACGCCACTCAACCTGGTGCTGATTTACCAGCTCGTCGAGTAGCATCCATAAATCCGCATTTTTAACCGGTTGCTTGCTGGCGGTTTTCCAGCCGCGCTTTTTCCAGTTGGGCATCCACTCGCGAATGCCCTTCATCACATATTCCGAATCGGTAGTCAGGGTAACGCTGGCAGCTTTCTTCAGGGCGCGCAGTCCCATGATGGCAGCCATCAGCTCCATGCGATTATTGGTGGTCATCAGCTCCCCACCGTGCAGCGCCTTTTCATGCTCGCCAAGGCGTAACAACACGCCCCAGCCACCTGGCCCTGGATTACCCTTGCAGGCTCCGTCGGTAAATATTTCAATCGTGTGGGTCATTTCGTGTTCCGTTTTTGCGTCCGTCTGGTGCCCGCAACCAGCGGCGGCAAGCTCAATGCTGGGAAAGCTCTGGCGGTCTGTTTGCGCGGCATGGCGCCGAGCATCTGACGCCGGGCAATCAGGCAGTAGAAACCGCCACAGGGCAATTTGTGCCGAGCGGCCCAATGCTCTATCGGGCGCAGGCGGTTCAGCACGCGTTGCGATTTGAGCGGCGGAAGATAGCATCCATCGATGCGTTTCTCTACCGCAAAACCGAGGACTTCCAGCCAGTCGGACAGCCGCGCCGGGCTTACAAATCCGGCTTCGCTCAGCCAGCTTCGACCAGCAAAATGATTCCAGCCCCAACTGCTCCAGGGATTAAAGCCGAATACCAGTATATGCCCACCCGCGCGCACCGCTTGTCCGGCCTCGCGCAACAGGGTGCTTGGCGTCAGGCAGAAATCCAGCCCATGGTGCAGCAGAACGACGTCCAGCGATTGCGGCGCAAAAGGCCACTGACTCTCTTCCAGCGGTATCGAGGGCGGTTCGCCGATCAGGTCGAAGTGCCAGCGGTTGCGCAGTGTCGACTGTTGTCCGTCCATCATTTCAGGGGCCAGACCGTACTGCACCATATGCTGGCCGAAGCAACGCTCGAGACACTCCTGGGCTACAAGGCGCTGCTGATCCAGAAGCATCTGGCCACCGGGGGTTTCCAGCCACTGGCGCGCCTCGCGCAGCAACCGCATGAGGTCGGCCTGGCTAATCGATCCAGCTTCGAGGTCAGTTCGCATGGTCCACCAGTGATTGGTCAGGTGATGGTTTTTCAACCGCTCCTTTATACATGTGCCCGCAGTCCTATAAGATAAGGCTTCACTCTCTTGAAGGCATTAGCGACATGCTCGAATTTCTGGCATTACCCGCTTTTCAGGACAATTATATCTGGTTGATCCTTGATCCCGTACGTCAGGAAGCGGCAGTGGTCGATCCAGGCGACGCGGTTCCGGTCATCACCTGGCTGGGCCGGCACCCGGAATATCAGCTGCGACATGTACTGGTGACGCACCATCACCGTGACCACACGGGCGGCCTGGCGACCCTCAAGGCGGCGACAGATTGCCGTATCTGGGGCCCCGCAGCAGAAACCATTACCGGCCTGGATCGCCAGCTCAAGGATGGAGATCAGATCAAGATACTTGGCAAGACACTACAGGTCTACGCTGTACCGGGCCATACCCTGGGTCATATCGCCTTCTACTGCGATGATCCCGACGGGCCATGGCTGCTCAGTGGCGATACGCTCTTCGCCGGGGGCTGCGGCCGGCTCTTCGAGGGTACCCCGGAGCAGATGCACGACTCACTCGGGCGCCTCAGCGCACTGCCCGACAACACCAGCATCTACTGCGCCCATGAATATACCCAGGCAAATCTGCGCTTCGCTCACACGGTAGAGCCAGCCAACGATGACATACGAGTCCGCCTTGAAGTAGTCAATGACCTGCGACTGGCGGGTAGAATTACCCTGCCAACTACAGTGGCACTGGAGAAACGCACCAATCCCTTCATGCGCTCCAGCCAGCCCGCTGTCATCCACGCAGCAGGAGAGCAACTGGGCCGTGCAGTTTCTGCCGGCGTCGACACCTTTGCAGCCATACGGGCATGGAAGGATCGATTCTGAGTAGGCGTCCATTGTTTCCTTGACCCTCCGGGACTGAGTTTCTACACTCGGTCAATTTTTTCCGGAACTGCCAATGCCTTTTTTTGTTTCGACCCCGCGTTTTTCATCCAGAGCCCTGCTGCTGATTGCAGGGCTGGCGTTCCTCGCAGGCTGCCAGACCTCGCCGTCTCAGCAGGCCCACAGGAGTGACTCCGGGGCCGAGAGCATCCCGACTCAGACCACCTACGAACGCAACCGCGGCATCATACTGCTGAAGAACGCCAAGGGTCCCCGGTCGGAAATCGAAACCATCACCGCTCGCACTCTGTGGGGCCGGATTCGCCAGGGCTTCATGCTGGACCCGACTGCAATCGACAATCCCCGCATAGACCGCCAACGCCTGGCGTACTCCAGCGAGTCGCGTTATTTCGAAATGACCAGCAAACGCTCCGAACGCTATCTGCACTATGTCGTGGAGCAACTTGATGAGCGTGGCATGCCGCTTGAACTGGCACTGCTGCCCTTTGTCGAGAGCGGCTACAACCCAATGGCGCTTTCACGCTCCCAGGCAGCGGGTATCTGGCAGTTCATCCCATCGACGGGCAAGGTGTTCGACCTGCGTCAGGACTCCTGGTACGACGGTCGACGTGACATCACCGCCTCCACCCAGGCAGCGCTGGACTATCTCAGCAAACTCAACGAGATGTTCGATGGTGACTGGCTGCTCGCGATAGCCGCTTATAACTGTGGCGAAGGCTGTGTGGGTCGTGCGGTCGCGGCTAATCGCGCCAAGGGCCTGCCTGCCGACTACTGGAGCCTGGATCTGCCCCATGAAACCATGAACTACGTGCCCAAGCTGCTGGCCCTGTCACAGATCATCGAACGACCCGAGCTGCACGGCACCGTGCTGCCAGAGCTGGCAGACTCCCCCTATTTCGCAGCAGTTACCATCGAACGCCAACTGGATCTGCACAAGGCTGCAGAATTGGCAGACATACCCACTGAAGATTTCATCAAGTTGAATCCTGCCTTCAAGCAGCGGGTCACTGCGCCGGGAGCCTATCAACTGCTGGTACCCATTGACCGGCTGGAGCAGTTCAGTACTGCGCTCGCCGAGCTGCCCGAAGACGAACACGTGAAATACCAACGCTACAATGTCCGTGCTGGCGACAATCTCTCGCAGATCGCCAGCCGTCACAACGTCAAGGTCTCTGCGCTGCGCGAAGTCAATCAACTCGACAGCAATCTGTTGCGCGTAGGTCAGGTCCTGATGCTGCCTCTGTCCGCCAACAGCCTGTCTGCCCAGGTAGTCTCAGACCAGGCAGTTAGCGCGTCGCGTTCGGCACCCAGCGCCACGGCCACCAGTTATCGGGTCAGGCCTGGCGACAATCTTTGGGAAATTGCCCGCAAGCACGGTATCAGTGTGGCCTCCCTGAAGCAGCAGAACCTCCTTGATACACCGGCTCTACAGGTAGGCCAGACCCTTAAAATTCCCGGGCAGGCAAGATCCTCACAGGCAGAGCAGAGCACGCGCAAACCCATTGTCTACAAGGTCAAGCCAGGTGATTCCCTGTTCAGCATTGCCCGGCAGTTCAATATCGCCATAGACCGTATCCGTGAACACAATGACCTGGGCAGGCACCTGCAGCCAGGTCAGGAGCTGACTCTCAACCTTTACTGAACCGGGTTCCGGACAGCCAACTTCATCCGTGTCTGCGTGCAACCTGTGGGTGCGCGCAAGGGTAACCATGAAACAGATTCTGCGTTCAGCAACCTTGCTGGCCCTGCTCCTCACCGTCGTTGACGTCAGCGCAGGGGTATATCGCCAGCATGGCTATTCCCTTTACGGTCTTCCTCACTACGCAGAGGACTTTGAGCATCTGGACTACGTCAATCCGGATGCGCCAAAGGGCGGCACCCTGAGGGTCATGGGCTCAGGCACTTTTGACACGGTCAATCCCTACACCTTGAAGGGCACCAGCCCGGTCAATACCGGCAACTTCCCGCATTACGGGATCACCGAGCTGAACGAGCCGCTGATGGTGGGCACCGGGCTCTATGACCCCTCCGGCGACGAGCCCTATTCCGCCTACGGCCTGCTCGCCGAAAGTATTGAGTTCGCCGACAATCGCAGCTGGGTTGTATTCAATCTGCATGAGCAGGCGCGCTTTCATGATGGTCAGCCTGTGACCGCCGAAGATGTTGCCTTCAGCTTTCGCACCCTCAGCGAGAAAGGCCACCCCAATTACCGCTCAATGCTTCAGGACGTCTCCCGCGTGGATATTCTGGGCAAAAAACGTATTCGCTTCGTATTCAGTCGCAGTGACAGCCCCCTGTTGATCTTGCGTCTGGGCGAACTGCCGGTTCTGCCCAAGCATTACTGGGAAGGTCGCGAGTTCGGCCAGACCACCTTCGAGCCAGGCCTGAACAGTGGTCCTTACCGGGTGGCTTCAGTCGAGCCCGGGCGGCGCATGGCGTTTGAGCGGGTCAAGGACTACTGGGGGCGGGATCTGCCAATCAATCGCGGTAAATATAACTTCGACCGTATGGAGGTCGAGTTCTACCGGGACAACAACGTCGCCTTCGAAGCATTCAAGGCTGGCGAGTTCGACATCTATTTCGATCACAAGGCCAGTAACTGGGCCAATGCCTATGATTTTCCTGCCGTGCGCAACGGCGCTGTGCACAAGCGCGCCATCCAGCACGCCATACCCAGCGCCACCCAGGCACTGTTCTTCAATGGCCGCCGGACACCCTTTGACGAGCGCAATGTGCGCCAGGCCCTGGGCATGATGTTCGACTTTGAGTGGTCCAACCGGGTGCTGTTCTATGATGCCTATCAGCGCTCATTGAGCTACTACCCCAACAGCCCGTTCAGCGCGACCGGACTACCTGCGGGCCAGGAGTTTCTATATCTGGAGCCGCACCGGGATCAGTTGCCCCCGGAGCTTTTCGTCGAGCCCTTCCGCCTCCCGGGGACTAGCGGACAGGGTGTGCCCCGCAAGACGCTGCGCAAGGCAGTAAGACTGCTCGAAGAAGCAGGTTGGACGCTGCGTAACGGGCGCCTGGAAAACCATGAAGGCAACCAGCTGGTCTTTGAAGTGCTTCTGGTCAACCCCAGTCTTGAGCGGATCCTCCAGCCTTATCGCTCCAACCTAGCACGCCTGGGCATCGATATGCGTATCCGTACCGTTGACCGCGCCCAGTACAAGGCACGACTGGACCAATTCGACTACGACATGATTCTCGCCACCCTGCCCCAGGGGCTGTCTCCGGGACTCGAACAGCATGGCTATTTCCATTCCAGCCAGCGTGACGTCAAGGGCAGCCGCAATTACGCAGGCATAAACAACCCGACCATCGACGAGCTGCTTGAGCATCTGCTGGGCGCCAAGACCCGCGATCAGCAAATAGCCGCGGCCAAGGCTATGGATCGTGTGCTACTTTGGGAACACTATATAATTCCGAACTGGTATATTGACTACCACCGCATAGCACATCGTGCCTGGCTGAAATCGCCCGAGACCCCACCCTATTCGCTCGCCATACGCAGCTGGTGGATGGATCCGGACTTGCAATAAGACAACTTGCAATAGAACAACAAGGTCACCTGATGTCTTTAACCAACAAGCTGTTTTGTGGATTAACCCTGCTCGTTCAGGCAGCTGCGGCTATTGCAGCAACTGCTGGCGATCACGCTCTGACTCTGTACGCTGAGCCCCCGGCCTATGCCGAAGACTTCAGCCACTTCGCCTACGTCAACCCCGACGCCCCCAAGGGGGGTACTCTGCGGTTATCGGGCTTTGGCAGCTTTGATTCGCTGAATGGCTTCATCAGCCGTGGGGCAAGCGCTGATCAGTTATCTCTGATCTACAACACCCTGACTTTTCATGCCCTGGATGAGCCCTTTACCGAATACGGTCTGATAGCAGAGCGTATCGAACGGGCAGAAGACAACACCTGGGTACGCTTTCACCTGCGCCCCGAGGCACGCTTTCACGATGGCAAGGCCGTTACTGCCGCAGATGTCGTCTTTACCTTCAATACCCTGATCGAACAGGGCGCACCCTTTTATAAAGCGTATTACGGTGGCGTTAAAGAAGTGGTGGCCGACTCGGACCTGAGCGTCACCTTTCACTTTCACGATGGCGAGAACCGGGAGTTACCCCTGGTACTCGGTCAGCTGCCAGTACTACCCGCTCATTACTGGGCCGAGCGAGACTTTTCCAAGACCACGCTTGAACCGCCCCTGGGCAGTGGCCCCTATCGAATCAGCAACGTGAGCGGTGGCCGCAACATAACCTATGAACGGGTGAGCGATTACTGGGCAGCGGACTTGCCTGTGCAAAAGGGTTTTTATAATTTTGATCGCGTGATTGTTGATTACTACCGCGACACCGGTGTTGCACTGGAAGCCTTCAAGGCTGGCCAATTCGACCTCAACCAGGAGGTCAGTGCCAAGAACTGGGCCACCGGCTACGACAGCCCTGCCCTGCGCGAGGGTGCAATCATCAAGGAAGAGATACCCAATCTGAACGTTCAGGGGATGCAGGGTTTTGTATTCAACGTCCGCAGACCCATGTTTGAAGATCACAGGGTCCGCGAGGCGATCAGCCTGCTGTTCGATTTCGAGTGGTCCAATTCGGCGCTGTTCCATAACGCCTACACCCGCACTGACAGCTTTTTCGACAACTCCGAACTTGGGGCCAGCGGCCTGCCGGGGCCAGGGGAGCTAGCCCTGCTCGAACCCTGGCGAGAGCATGTACCAGCAGCGGTATTTGCGCAGGCGTACAGCCCACCCAAAACCGACGGCAGCGGGATCATCCGGGAACAGATGCGTGAAGCCTACAGCCTGCTGCAGGAGGCCGGCTGGAAAATAGTCGACGATCGTCTGGTCAATGAAGCTGGCGAGCACCTGAAGTTCGAGTTCCTGATTGCCCAGGCCGACTTCGAGCGAGTACTGCTACCCTACAAGCGCAATCTTGCGTCCCTGGGTATCGAACTGACCCTGCGCCGGGTAGATGTCTCGCAATACATCAACCGGCTACGCTCGCGGGACTTTGATATGGTCGTGACCGGCTTCGGCCAATCCAACTCTCCCGGCAATGAACAGCTTGATTACTGGCATTCATCCAGTGCCGATAATCCGGGTAGCCGCAATCTGATGGGGTTGCAGGATCCCGCAGTGGATGCCCTGGTAGAAGGGCTCATACGGGCGGACTCCCGGGAATCGCTGATCAATCACACCCGCGCCCTGGATCGAGTATTGCTTGCAGGACATTATGTGGTGCCCAATTTCCACACCACAGTGTATCGCGTAGCCCATTGGGACAAGTTCGCTCACCCCGAGACCTCACCCCGCTACGATCTCGGACTCTATACCTGGTGGGTGGATGCCGATAAAGCAACCGCCCTGAAAGGCAAGCCCGCCCCCGTCACCGTCCAGGAAGACTGAGCATGCTGGCTTATATTGTTCGCCGTCTGTTGCTGATTATTCCGACGCTGTTCGGCATCCTGCTGATCAACTTTCTGATCATCCAGGCTGCCCCCGGCGGACCGGTCGAACAAATGATCGCCAATCTGGAGGGTTTTGAGGGCGCCACCAGTCGTATCTCCGGCAGTATGCAGGGCGAGGTAGCCAGCGGCAGTACCTACCGCGGCGCACAGGGACTGGACCCGGATATCATCGCCGAGATCGAACGCATGTACGGTTTCGACAAGCCCGCCCATGAGCGTTTCTGGTTGATGATCAAGGGTTACATGACCTTCGATTTTGGTGACAGCTTCTTCCGCGATGCCAGCGTGATCGACCTGATCATCGAGAAAATGCCCGTATCCATCTCCCTCGGGCTCTGGACCACCCTGATTACCTACCTGATCTCGATCCCCCTGGGTATACGCAAGGCAGTACGCCACGGCTCGACCTTCGATATATGGACCAGCTCTTTAATCATTGTCGGCTACGCGATTCCGGGTTTCTTGCTGGCCATCATGCTGATTGTGGTATTTGCCGGCGGCAGTTATTTCGACTGGTTCCCCTTGCGCGGCCTGACATCCAACAATTTCGAAGAGCTGGGTACCTGGGAGCAGATCAAGGATTACGCCTGGCACCTGGTATTACCAATCACAGCCATGGTGATTGGCAGCTTCGCGACCCTGACGATGCTGACCAAGAACTGCTTCCTGGATGAGATCGGCAAGCAGTACGTGGTGACCGCCAAGGCCAAGGGGCTGTCTGCCGGCCGTGTGCTTTACGGGCATGTATTCCGCAATGCCATGCTGTTGATCATCGCCGGCTTTCCTTCAGCGCTGATCAGCGTGTTCTTCACCGGCGCCCTGTTGATCGAGGTGATCTTTTCCCTGGACGGCCTGGGCCTGCTAGGCTTTGAAGCCGCAATCAACCGGGACTACCCGGTGATGTTCGGCACGCTGTATATCTTCACTCTGCTGGGTCTGATCGTGAAACTGATCGGGGATATCACCTACACCCTGGTCGATCCGCGCATCGACTTCGAAAGCCGGGAGGGTTGAGCATGAGTTTCCGATTTACGCTCTCCCCGCTCAATCGCCGCCGGTTCGGTCTGTTCAAGGCCAACCGCCGAGGCTGGTGGTCCCTGCACATTTTCATGGTGCTCTTTGTGCTGAGTCTGGGAGCCGAATTTGTTGCCAACGACGAGCCGTTGGTAGTCAGCTATCAGGACGCGTTGTATTTCCCGGTCATCAAACGCTATGCCGAAACCGAATTCGGCGGCGAATTTCCAATCACTGCCGATTATCGCAGCCCTTATATTCGCAGTCTGATCGAAGAGGAAGGGGACGGCTGGATGCTCTGGCCACCCATACCCTTCAGCTATGACACCATCAATTACGACCTCCAGGTGCCTGCGCCTGCCCCGCCCTCGGGTGATAACTGGCTGGGCACCGATGACCAGGCACGTGATGTTGCCGCCAGAGTGATCTACGGCTTCCGGATTTCGGTACTCTTTGCGCTGACGCTGACCATTCTCAGCTCCATCATCGGGGTAATTATTGGTGCGGTACAGGGTTTCTATGGCGGGCGTACCGACCTGTTCGGCCAGCGTTTCATCGAAGTCTGGTCCGGGCTGCCAGTCCTCTATCTGCTGATCATTCTGGCCAGCTTCGTGCAGCCGAATTTCTGGTGGCTGCTGGGCATCATGCTGCTGTTCTCGTGGATGGCACTGGTTGATGTGGTCCGCGCCGAATTCCTGCGCGGCCGCAATCTGGAGTACGTGCGCGCTGCCCGGGCCCTGGGAGCAGGCAACCGGATCATCATGTTCCGGCATATTCTGCCCAATGCCATGGTCGCAACCCTGACGTTCTTTCCGTTTATTCTCACCGGCGGCGTTATCACCCTGACGTCGCTGGACTTTCTCGGCTTCGGCCTGCCCGCTGGCTCTCCATCACTGGGCGAGCTCATTGCCCAGGGCAAGGCCAACCTGCAGGCACCCTGGCTGGGCATTACCGCCTTCGTGGTGCTGTCTCTGATGCTCAGCTTGCTAGTGTTCATCGGCGAGGCCCTGCGCGATGCCTTCGACCCCAGGAAATGACATGTCAGATCAGCCATTGATTCGGATCGAAAACCTCAGCGTGGCTTTTGCCAGCGAACATGAAGAAGTCATGGCCGTGCGTGATGTCAGCTTCGATATACGCCCGGGCGAAACCCTGGCGCTGGTCGGCGAAAGCGGTTCCGGCAAATCGGTCACCGCGCACTCCATATTGCGCCTGCTGCCCTACCCCCAGGCACGTCACCCCAGCGGCCGCATTCTGTACAAGGGCGAGGACCTGCTGCAGGCTGGCGAAAAGCGACTACGTCAAGTACGTGGCAATCGTATTTCGATGATCTTCCAGGAGCCGATGAGCTCGCTCAACCCGTTGCATACGGTAGAGCGACAGATCAATGAAGTACTGGTATTGCACAAGGGCCTGAACAAGGCTGCTGCCCGCGAGCGAACCCTGGAATTGCTGGATCTGGTTGGCATACCCGATCCTGCCAGCCGTCTGGGCTCCTATCCCCATGAGCTTTCCGGTGGCCAACGCCAGCGGGTCATGATCGCGATGGCCCTGGCCAATGAGCCCGAGCTGCTGATCGCCGACGAGCCAACCACAGCGCTCGACGTGACCGTACAGCTGAAAATCCTCGAACTGCTCAAATCATTGCAGCAGAAGCTGGGTATGGCGTTGCTGCTGATCAGCCACGACCTGAACCTGGTACGCAGAATTGCCCATCGGGTATGTGTCATGTACCAGGGTTGTGTCGTCGAAGAAAATGAATGTGCCAGGCTATTTGCCGATCCGCAGCATGAATATACCCAGCGGCTGATTGCAGCTGACCCCACGGGAGATCCGGTAACGGTGAATCCCGATGCACCGGTGATACTGCGAGCCGAGCAGCTTCGGGTCTGGTTCCCGATCCGCAAGGGTGTGCTACGGCGCACAGTGGATCATGTCAAAGCCGTAACTGATGCCTCATTTACACTCAAGACGGGGCATACGCTGGGGATTGTGGGGGAAAGCGGTTCAGGCAAGACAACCCTGGGGCTGGCTTTATTGCGGCTGGTGGAAAGCCAGGGCCTGATCGAGTGCAACGGCAAACGTCTGGATGGCTTGAGCCAGAATGCGGTAAGGCCGATGCGCCGGCAGTTTCAGGTGGTTTTTCAGGATCCTTTCGGCAGCCTCAGTCCTCGCATGTCGATTGCCCAGATCATCAGTGAAGGGTTGGAGATCCACGGCATTGGCAATGCTGAAGAGCGTGAGAAAATGGTTATTCAGGCCCTGCAGGAAGTGGGTCTGGAGCCTGCCAGCCGCCACCGCTACCCCCACGAGTTTTCCGGTGGGCAGCGGCAGCGGGTAGCTATAGCCAGGGCTCTGGTACTCAAACCATCCCTGATTCTGCTGGATGAGCCCACCTCGGCGCTTGATCGCACCGTACAGGGCCAGGTAGTCGAGTTGCTCCGCGACCTGCAGCACAGGCACAATCTGAGTTACTTGTTCATCAGCCATGACCTGGCAGTGGTCAGAGCCCTCAGCCACGAGCTGATGGTGATACGTCAGGGTGAAATCGTCGAACAGGGTTCGGCCAGGGAGATATTTTCCTCACCGCAGCATGAATACACGCATCAGCTGCTCGAGGCCGCCTTTGCCAGACCGGTATCCGTCAACACGGCCAAAGACACACAGGCCAAGTAGAAAAACAGGAAACAAGCATGGGATTTTTAAGCGGTAAGCGCGTACTCATCGTTGGCGTAGCCAGCAAATTGTCCATTGCCTCGGGTATCGCTTCGGCAATGCACCGCGAAGGCGCAGAGCTGGCGTTCACCTACCAGAATGACAAGCTCAAGGATCGCGTCGAGAAGTTTGCGGCGGAATGGGGCTCAGGGCCCGAGCTGTGCTTCCCCTGCGATGTGGCGGATGATGCCCAGATCGAAGAGGCATTTGCCCAACTGGCAAAAAAATGGGATGGCCTGGATTGCATAGTGCATTCGGTCGGCTTCGCCCCTGGTGACCAGCTCGACGGCGACTTTACCGCTGTGACTACACGCGAGGGTTTCCGTATTGCCCACGATATCAGCGCCTACAGCTTCGTTGCCCTGGCCAAGGCCGGTCGTGAACTGATGAAGGGCCGCAATGGCAGCCTGCTGACCCTGTCCTATCTGGGCGCTGAGCGCACCATGCCGAACTACAACGTGATGGGCATGGCCAAGGCTAGCCTCGAAGCCGGCGTGCGTTATCTGGCCACCAGCCTGGGCCCGGAAGGAACACGCGTCAATGCGATCTCCGCTGGACCGATCCGCACCCTGGCTGCATCCGGTATCAAGAGCTTCCGCAAGATGCTTTCGCACAACGAAAAGCAGACCCCGATGCGCCGCAACGTAACCATAGATGAAGTCGGTAACGCCGGCGCTTTCCTGTGCTCGGATCTGGCATCCGGCGTGTCCGGTGAAATCATGTACGTGGATGGCGGCTTCAACATCACCGCCATGGGTAATCTGGAAGACTGAGCCGTTTGCGATGGTCGTCTAGAGGACGGCCCCTTTTGCAGCAGCCATCAGAATAGCGGTTTGCCTGACTCCAGGGCCTGAGCTCGGCAAGTTACCGAACTCAGGCCTTTTTTGTTTCAGGTCTGCGCCCTGATGCCGTCAGTAACGGGAACATTGCTCAGATCCGGAAACTGCCGACCAACTGCTGCAGATGCTCAACCTGTTGCTCCAGAGAGCGACAGGCGCGCAGAGTGGCCTGCAGGTTCTCCACCCCTTCCTGATTCAGTGTGTTGATATCAGTAATATCCACGTTCAGGCTTTCTATGACCGAAGTCTGCTCTTCGGTAGCAGTAGCTACTGACTGGTTCATATTGTCAATCTCACCAATGCCACTACTGATGTCGGCCAACCGTTGACCCGCCTGACTTGCCACCGTCACCGTGTGCTCACTGAAACGCTTGCTTTCGTCCATGGCCTGCACCGCGCTCGCCGCATCGCCACGCAAATCAACGATCATTTCGTGGATCTCTCGGGCTGAGCTCTGCGTGCGGTGCGCCAGATTACGCACTTCATCAGCCACAACAGCAAATCCACGACCGGCCTCACCCGCACGCGCCGCTTCAATGGCCGCATTCAGCGCAAGTAGATTGGTTTGCTCCGAAATGCTCTGGATGACATCCAGAATCTTGCCAATATCCGCTGTTCTGGTATTCAGGGCCTGGATGCTGACACTGGCGTTGTCGATCTTGCCTGACAGGTCGCGCATTGCCTGAACTGTTTCGGCAACAACCGCACTGCCCTGCTCCGCACCACCGCGCGCCTTGCTGGCCTGACTGGAGGCATCAGCGGCATTGCGGGCGATTTCCTGGGCAGCAGCGCCCAATTCATTAATGGCCGCGGCCACGCTGTTGGTCCGACTCGATTGCTCATCGGAACTGGCCAGATTTGAGTTCGAGGCATCAAGCACTCGTAGTGCCACGCTGTTGAGCTCGCCACTGGTGGAGGAAACCTGCTTGATCGACGCATGAATACGCTCGATGAACTGGTTGAATGCAGCAGCCAGGGTACCGAATTCGTCCTGACTGGTGACAGGGAGTCGCTGTGTCAGATCACCTTCACCCTGGGCAATATCCCCCAATGCCGCGCTCAGCGTCTTCAATGGTCGCAGCAAATACCGCATCAACAACCCCAGGAGCAGAACAATACTCACAATCGCGACCAGCGACGCAATCAGTGCAGAGACGCGAAACCGGGTCAGGCTGGCGAATGCCGCATTCTTGTCTACTGAAAGCCCCACATACCAATCGACACCCGGTAGACCCACTACAGGCAGAAAGGTCACCAACCGTGGATGCCCTTGAAGATCCACTTCCGCCAAGCGGTTATCGAGAACAGGACTGCTCCCGGTATAGATGTCACTGAGCCGCTGCATTTGCAAATTGGTATCCGGGTGGACCAACACAGTGCCATTGCTACTCACCAGGAAAGCGTGACCCATGCCGTTGAAGTCCAGGGCATTGATAATGCCCGACACTTTCTGCAGATTCAGGTCTCCTCCCACTACGCCGCTACCCGAAGGCGTGGCTACGGTGATAATCAAATCACCGGTGGCTGCATCCAGATAAGGTTCGGTAAGAGTGGTAGCACCCAGCTTTTTAGCTTCACTGTACCAGGGCCGGGTTCTGGGATCGTAGTCAGCGGGCATTTCCGACTCAGGTCGCATGGTAAAGCTGCCGTCAGTCTCACCCAGATAACTGAAGTCGAAGGTTTGCTTCAGAGTGCGCTGTTCAAGCAATTCAACCCGACGACTGCCGTCATCTGCAGCCAGGTTGGTCGCGAGACTTTCCATAAGTAAAATCCGGCCGGACAACCAGTTACTGATATTTTCGGCGGTTAGGCTGCCGGCGTCGGTAAGGTAGGTTTGCAGACTTTCCTGCAATGTCTTGCGCTGGATGTAATCGTTGTAGACTGCAAAGGCCAGAAAGACGGACACCACCACAAGGCAGGCAGCCGTCAATATTTTATGACTGAAGCGCAAATGCATGGACATGGCAGCGATGCTCTTTAGGAGGGGCTTCTTAAGTTAACGCAGCTCTGTACTGAAACTTTAGCTTTATTTGCTAGCGCAGGATTCTGCGCAAGTCAAATCAACAAAAAAAAGCCACTCCCATGACAGGAGTGGCTTTTTTTGGCCAGGCTTTTACGGGTAGGCGGCCGCTATTGACCGCCTTGATTCTCAGAAACGCTCTACGTCAGCCCGCTCTTGAAGGCTTTCCTGCAGCGCAGTGAAATCCTGTTGCCCGGTCTGCCCAGCAATGTACCGCTTGTAAAGGTCGCTTTCAGCCGAAGCCTCTAGTGACTCCGGCGTAGCTACGCCGCGCAGCTCAACAATCCACTGACTGCCGTCAGCCTGACGGGCGTGACCATATACAGAGTCACCCTCAGACGGACGCGGCATGGCGAAGACATTACGCAACAGCATCTGCGGCAACTCGTTGTTGGACCTGTTGATGGCTTCATGGCTTTCCCAGGAAGCAGCGAGCTGCTCGGCCACTTGCTGAGGCTCTGTGCTATTGGACTCCAAGGCCGTTACCAGCTCTTCAGCCTGTCCACGGGTTTGCTCTACGGCTTTCTGGAAACTCAGGGTATCGGCTATATCGGCAGATACCTCTTCGAGTGGCCGCTGCTTGGCTCGCATGTGTTCTTTCACCCTGATCACTACGGAAGTATCGGCATCGAGTTCCAGTAGCTGGCTGTTCAGGCCGTCCTGCAGGACCTCCTCCTCAAAAGCAGCAGTCATGACCCGCGGGTTGGCTGCCAGACCTTCACCACCTTCGCGGCCGACCGGGCCGATAGTTTCAACTTCAAGTCCCAGGGCACGCGCCGGTTCGGCAAGGTCTGGAGACTCATAAGACAGATTGGCCAGCTCACGGGAAGCCTCGACGTAGCGACGCTCTACCTGCTCGGCTTTCAACTCCGCCACCAGCCCTTCGCGCATGGAATCCAGGCTGGGCATTTCCGGCGCAGCCATACCTGTAAGCTTGATCAGGTGGTAACCAAAACTGGTGCGAACCGGGTCAGACACCTCGCCCTCTTCCAGTGCAAAGAGCGCATCATCAAACTCCGGATCAAAGCTACCCCGCACGGTGTAGCCCAGGTCTCCACCGCTAGCAGCGGTACCGATATCGTCGGATACTTCCTCGACCAGTTGGGCAAATTTTTCACCGGCATCCAGTCGCTCCCGAGCAGCTTGCGCCTGTTCGAGGGCCTGTTCTTCGCTGACCTCGTCTGTCACCTCTATGAGGATATGCGAAGCGCGACGCTGCTCTGTCAAGTTGCCGATCTCACGCTCATACAGGGCCTGCAAAGCCTGTTCGTCGACTTCTACCTGCTCGAAGAAGTCGTTTCGCGACAGCTCCAGCACCTCCAGCACAACCTGTTCTTCGGTCATGAACTGATCTGCATTGGCGGTGTAATAGGTTTCGATTTCCTCTTCGGCCACATCGATTTCATCACGCAGGATGGGCAATTCAATTACGGCGAAATCGCGGGTCTGCTCTTCCAGGCGAGCGAGTTGCAGCCGCTCGGTCCGGGTAGCAAAAGCTGTGGCTTCAAATGCATTGCGTAACTGAGCAAGCAACAACTCCTGGCGAACCAGGTCGCGAAACGCCAGACGTGAACCCAACCCCATATTGCGGATGACAATATCGAACCGGTTGGCATCAAACTCACCCTCTACCTGAAAATCCGGGGTGGAGAGGATCAACTGATCGATCATGGGCTCTGAAATGCGCAGATCAAAATCCCGAGCCCCCTCGACCAGCACCGCTCGCTCGATCAGACCATCAAGCACCGACTGACGCAGTAACCCATCGTCAATCATATTGGGGTCGAAGTTGTCGTTAAGCTGCTGCAGTTGCTGCACCAGCTGGCGACGCTGCAGTGCGACGGCTTGCTCCAGCTCGAACTTGGTGATTTCTGTCCCGTTGACCGCGGCAGCATTCTGATCGTTGCTACCGAAACGGCTAATGGATTCCCAGCCGGTCAAAGCGAAAATCAGCACAATGACGCCTACGATCACCTTGGCGACCCAGCTTTGCGCATTGTCCCTCATTTTTTGCAGCATCTTGCCCCCGAAACCCTAGTCATCTACAGCCACCCTATGGCGCTGCCTGTACCGCCGATCATTGATCGCCGGCCTGTTATTCTTTGGTAAACAAAAAAGGCGCATCAAGGATGATGCGCCTTCTTGGAAACTGACCGAACCACATGAGTGGAAGCTTGCCTCAACAGCGATTGTAGCTGCGCCTGGCTATGGTTCGAAGTAGATACCAGGGCTTGCGCCCCGACACAGACAATCAGTAACTGGACGCGCTCAGTTCACAGCGTCCTTCAGTGCCTTACCCGCTTTGAAACCCGGAATCTTGGCGGCGCTGATTTCAATCGGCTTGCCAGTCTGTGGGTTGCGGCCGGTGCGAGCAGCGCGATCCTTGACAGCGAAAGTACCAAAACCAACCAGCACTACCGAATCACCAGCCTTCAGGGCGTCGGTGATGGACTCGATGACGGCGTCAAGAGCACGGCCAGCTGCAGCTTTAGGAATATCGGCGGAAGCGGCAATGGCATCAATCAATTCAGACTTGTTCACTCTAAGTCCCCTTATTAATTTCAAATGAGTTGTTAGTCGTTTTGTAAGCTTGTGGTCTTAGCAAAGCTGTGGCCAGTCAGCATACCTGCGAAGGTCGAAGCACGCTTTATAGCAAGCGGTCAAAAACCGTGTCAAGGAATGCCTGTGGTACCCCCGGTCCGCTCGCGAACAGATTACCCTGTTGGATGACTGTTCGGAAGCGGACCGCTGCTACCTCAGTGGGTACTGATACGCTTTTTCGTATCGGTAGTCTGATTGTCATCCTTTGCAACCATCTCTTCAACCCCTTCTTGCAAGGGCTCCGGCACGTATTGCAGCGCAATCTGCAATACTTCGTCAATCCATTTCACCGGCTTTATCTCAATATCCTCCTTGATGTTGTCGGGGATCTCCTTGAGATCCCGAATATTATCGTAGGGAATGATGACTGTCTTGATTCCACCGCGATGCGCCGCAAGCAGCTTTTCCTTGAGACCACCAATCTGCAGAACCTGTCCGCGCAGGGTGATTTCTCCGGTCATGGCTACGTCTGCCCGGACCGGAATACGGGTCAGGGCTGACACCAGCGCCGTGCACATACCAACGCCGGCACTGGGGCCGTCCTTCGGCGTAGCCCCTTCCGGAACGTGGATATGGATATCGTGCTTCTCGTGGAAGTCTGCACCCAGACCCAGGCTACTCGCACGGCTACGAACCACTGTCAGGGCCGCACTGATGGATTCCTGCATGACATCACCCAGAGAGCCAGTCTTGATCTGGCGGCCCTTACCGGGCACCACAGCGGCTTCCAGGCTGAGCAGCTCGCCACCAACCTGGGTCCACGCAAGGCCGGTCACCTGACCAATCTGATCGGCCTCCTCGGCCAGTCCGTACTTGAACTTGCGTACCCCGAGCAATTCTTCCAACAGATCGCCATCGACCACCACCTTGTCCTTGGCCTTGCTGCCAACCTGTGTTCTGACCACCTTGCGGCACAGTTTGGCGATCTGTCGTTCCAGTCCACGCACACCGGCTTCGCGGGTGTAATAACGAATAATGTCGCGCAGGGACTCGCGGGTGAATGTCAGCTCGTCTTTCTTCAACCCGTTGTTCTTGATCTGCTTGGCAACCAGATAACGCTCGGCGATGTTGATCTTTTCATCCTCGGTGTAACCGGGAATGCGGATGACCTCCATACGGTCAAGCAACGGCGCGGGAATATTCATCGAGTTGGCGGTACAGATGAACATCACGTCGGACAGATCGTAATCAACTTCGAGGTAATGATCGTTGAAGTTGTGATTCTGCTCGGGATCAAGCACCTCGAGCAAAGCCGATGAGGGATCACCGCGCATATCGGCGCCCATCTTGTCGATTTCGTCGAGCAGAAACAGCGGGTTCTTGACTCCGGCCTTGGACATTTTCTGAATGACCTTACCCGGCAGCGAGCCGATATAGGTACGCCGGTGACCGCGAATCTCGGCTTCATCTCGCACGCCCCCCAGGGCCATGCGGACAAACTTGCGATTGGTCGCCCGGGCCAGGGATTCACCCAACGAGGTCTTGCCCACACCCGGAGGGCCTACCAGGCAGAGCACAGGGCCCTTCAGTTTACGTACGCGCTTCTGCACCGCCAGATACTCGAGAATACGCTCCTTGACCTCCTCAAGACCGTAGTGGTCGGCATCCAGGACTGCTTCGGCACGTTCGGGGTCATTGCGTACCTTGCTGGCCTTTTTCCAGGGCACATTGGCCAGCCATTCGATGTAGGAACGCACAACTGTCGCCTCAGCAGACATGGGCGACATCATCTTCAACTTGTTCAACTCGGTGGTCGCCTTGGCGAGAGCTTCTTTGCTCATGCCGGCAGCGTCGACCTTGGCCTTCAATTCGTCGAATTCGTTGTTGCCATCCTCGCCGCTGCCCATCTCTTTCTGAATGGCCTTCATTTGCTCGTTCAGATAGTACTCGCGCTGGCTACGTTCCATCTGCTTCTTGACGCGACCGCGGATGCGTTTTTCTACCTGAAGCAGATCGATCTCACTGTCTAGCACGCCTAGAACATGCTCTACGCGCTCTCGCAGAGGCAGGATCTCCAATATCTCCTGCTTCTGATCCAGCTTGAGAGTCAGGTGGGCGGCCATGGTGTCAACCAGCCGTCCGGCCTCTTCGATACTGGACAGCGATGACAGCACTTCAGCCGGCACCTTTTTGCCCAACTGCACAAACTGCTCGAACTGACTCATCAGACTGCGAATCAGCACTTCAGCCTCGCGGGCATCCAGCTCGCTTTCATCAAGGGGTGTTGCGCGGGCGACCTGATAGGTGCCCAGCTCATCTACCTGTTCGATGCGTGCACGCTGCTCGCCCTCGACCAGCACCTTGACGGTGCCGTCGGGGAGCTTGAGCAGTTGCAGGATCGTCGCTACGGTGCCCAGGCTGTAGATACCATCCTGGCCCGGATCATCCTCGCTGGGGTCACGCTGGGCTACCAGCAGAACCTGCTTGTCGCCGGCCATCGCCGCTTCCAGCGCCTCGATGGATTTGTCGCGGCCCACAAACAGCGGGATGACCATGTGGGGGTAAACCACTACATCGCGTAGCGGCAGGAGCGGAAATTCGCTAGGTGTCGTCATGGCTGAAACTCGCTTGCTGGGGGGCGCAATAATCGACCGCACCCGTAATAAAAATGTCCATGAATTTAAAGATGGGGGCAGCGCACGGAAAAAACAAGCCGCTGAACATACTGCGATACAAGAGAGCACTGCCCACCGGTCTGCAAAAAAAACGCCCGGCCCCCTCTCGGGAACCGGGCGTCGTCAGCCAGCGGACATTATTCGTCCGGCATGGCCTTGGGTGGCTTCTCGCTTGAATCGTAGATCAGCAGCGGCTTGGCATCACCACCAATCACGTTTTCATCGATTACCACCTTGCTGACATGCTCTGCCGAGGGAATGTCATACATGGTATCGAGCAGCACATTTTCCAGAATCGAACGCAGGCCACGGGCACCGGTTTTACGTTCCAGAGCCTTGTTGGCGATCGCCTTGAGAGCATCGGTACGAAACTCCAGGTCCACACCTTCCATCTCGAACAGACGCGCGTACTGTTTGGTCAGCGCATTTTTCGGTTCAGTAAGAATCTGGATCAAGGCAGCTTCGTCAAGCTCATCCAGGGTCGCAATAACAGGCAGACGGCCAACGAATTCCGGAATCAGACCAAAGCGGACCAGATCCTCGGGCTCAACGCCCTTGAGGGTCTGACCGACCTTCTTGCCCACGTCCTGGCTGCGCACCTTGGCACTGAAACCGATACCGCTCTTTTCGGAACGGTCGCGTATGACCTTTTCCAGGCCCGAGAAAGCACCGCCACAGATAAACAGAATGTTGCGTGTGTCGACCTGCAGGAACTCCTGCTGAGGGTGCTTGCGACCACCCTGGGGCGGTACGGAAGCGACGGTGCCCTCAATGAGCTTGAGCAACGCTTGTTGAACGCCTTCACCGGAAACATCACGGGTGATGGACGGGTTATCGGATTTACGTGAAATCTTGTCGATCTCGTCGATATAGACAATACCCATCTGGGCCTTCTCTACATCGTAATCGCACTTCTGCAACAGCTTCTGAATGATGTTCTCGACGTCCTCACCCACATAACCGGCTTCGGTCAGAGTGGTCGCATCGGCAATAGTGAAGGGCACGTTCAACAGCCGCGCCAACGTCTCGGCCAGCAGTGTCTTGCCCGAGCCGGTCGGCCCGATCATCAGGATGTTGCTCTTGCCCAGCTCGACGTCGTCCTTGCCTTCGCGCTGATTAAGGCGCTTGTAGTGGTTGTACACCGCTACAGACAATACTTTCTTGGCCCGTTCCTGGCCGATCACGTACTGATCGAGGATGCCACAGATCTCCTTGGGCGAAGGCAGCTTGGCACCACTGCTTTCAGCCTGGCTTTCCTGTACTTCCTCACGGATTATGTCGTTGCATAAATCCACGCACTCATCACAGATGAATACGGAGGGGCCGGCAATCAGCTTGCGCACTTCATGCTGGCTTTTGCCGCAGAAGGAGCAATACAGCAGCTTGCCGTTGTCGTCACCCTTCCCAGTCATATCGGTCATCTAAAACCCCTGCTTACGTTCACTCTTGTCCACAAAGATGGGGGCATTAACCCCACTTTGCAAGTGCAACACTGTCAATACGGACCGGCACCCACTCTGGGAGCCAAGCCAGGCAAACCACAAGACTTTCCCCCGAAAGCATGTGGGTTGCCTTTCAGACTCGTATTACTCAGTCATTTCGCGACGATCCATAACCTTGTCGATCAACCCATAGGTAGCGGATTCTTCGGCACTCATGAAGCGGTCACGGTCGGTATCGCGTTCAATTACTTCCATGCTCTGGCCGGTATGATGGGCCAGGATACGGTTCAGCTTTTCGCGGATATTGAGGATCTCCTTGGCGTGGATCTCGAAATCCGACGCCTGACCCTGAAAGCCACCCAGTGGCTGGTGAATCATCATTCGGGAATTGGGCAACGCAAAGCGCTTGCCCGGCTCTCCCCCGGCCAACAGGAAGGAGCCCATGCTGGCCGCCTGGCCGATGCACAGGGTGCTTACGTTGGGCTTGATGAACTGCATGGTGTCGTAGATTGCCATACCCGCCGTGACTGAACCGCCGGGCGAGTTGATATACAGATGGATGTCCTTGTCCGGATTTTCCGATTCCAGGAACAGCAACTGGGCCACGACCAGATTGGCCATGTAGTCCTCTACCTGCCCTACAAGGAAGATCACACGCTCCTTTAGCAGACGAGAATAGATGTCGTAGGAGCGCTCGCCCCGAGCTGACTGCTCGACAACCATGGGCACCAGACCGCCCGCTGCCTGAATATCCGGTGGGAACTGATTGAAGCTGTTATGCGTCATGGATTGAAAGTACTCCAGTTTGGACCTGTCGCGAAAAAACGAAAGCCAGCCCTAAGGCTGGCTCACGCATTGCTTGAGTTGTTGACGATTTTACTCGTCTGCGCCGGCTTCGGCCTCGTCAGCTTCAAGGTCCTTGGCTGACTGGGCTGGCTTCACGGCATCTTCGTAGGGAACCTGCTTACTGGTCACCTGAGCCTTCTGCAAAACAGTATCCACCACTTGCTCTTCGAGCACAACCGACTGAATCTCTGCTAATTGTTGCTCGTTCTGGTAGTACCAGTTCACCACCTGTTCGGGTTCCTGGTAGGCAGATGCCAGCTCTTCAACCATGGCGCGAACGCGATCGTTATCCGGCTTGATGTCGTTCTGCTTGACCACTTCGGCAACCACCAGACCCAGAGAAACACGACGCTTGGCCTGCTCTTCGAAGAGCTCGGCGGGCAGTTGCTCCGGCTTGATGTTGGCACCACCAAACTGCTGCACTGCCTGCTGACGCAGACGGTCGATCTCGCTGCTGACAAGTGCTTTAGGCACGTCGATGCTATTGGTGGCGAGCAGACCATCCATGACCTGGGTCTTGACCTTGGTCTTGATTGCCTGGCGCAGCTCACGCTCCATATTCTTGCGTACTTCGGCGCGGAAGGCCTCGATACCACCTTCTTCGACGCCAAACTTGGCGAAAAACTCGTCATTGAGTTCCGGCAGAGCCGGAGCTGCTACGGCGTGAACCACTACGTCGAACTCGGCAGGCTTACCGGCCAGCTCGAGATTCTGGTACTCCTCGGGGAAGGTCACCTTGAGGGTCACAGTATCACCGGCCTTGGCACCTACCAGACCATCCTCAAAACCGGGGATCATGCGGCCTGAGCCCAGCACGATCTCGGTGTTATTGGCAGTGCCGCCCTGGAAGGGCTCGCCGTCAACGCGGCCGACAAAGTCGACCTTGAGCTGGTCGCCGTTTTCCGCAACGCGCTCGACGGTTTCAAACTGGGTGTTCTGCTTGCGTAGTATCTCGAGCATGTTCTCGAGATCTTCGTCACGCACGTCTGATTCAATGCGCTCAACCTTGATGTCGCCGAAATCACCCAAGGTGATCTCCGGGTAGACTTCAAAAGTAGCGATGTATTCAAAATCCTTGCCTTCGTCCAGCTCTTTGGGCTCGACACTAGGCGCGCCAGCAGGGTTGAGCTTTTCCTGCATGATGGCTTCGTAGAAAGAAGACTGGATGACTTCACCCATGACTTCCTGACGGGCGGAGCTGCCAAAACGCTTGCGAATGACGCTCATCGGCACCTTGCCAGGACGAAACCCATCGACTTTGGCGCGGCTGGCTGTCTGTTGCAGACGCTTGTTGACCTCGGATTCGATGCGGTCAGCCGGAATGCCGACAGTCATGCGGCGCTCAAGGCCGGAGGTGGTTTCAACCGAAACTTGCATGGAGAGTCCTCGTGAACGAACTGATTGATTAGTGATTTCGTAAAAGCCGGTAAGTCTAATCGCTAACGCTCAGGAAGTCATCATCAGGCACCACAGGGGTCACAATGGCGGCTTCCCGCTCCCTCCTGATCACACCCTGTTGATACTGACTTGACTGGAAAGCAGCTTGGCAAAATCCGCCAGGGGCATGGGACGATGGAAAAAATAGCCCTGGAAAACCTCACAGCCCTTCTCGACCAGCCAATCGAGCTCCTCCTGAGTCTCGACCCCTTCGGCGATACAGCGCAGCCCCAACTGCTTCGACAACTGCAGAATCACCTCCACGATTGCCGCATCACGTGCCGAAAGGGTGATGTCCCGAATAAAGCTCTGATCTATTTTCAACTTGTCGATAGGCATGGTTTTCAGGTATGCCAGTGAGCAATAACCGGTGCCGAAATCATCGATGGCCAGACGCACACCAAACTCGCCCAGCTCGTTCAACACCTGCCTAGCATGCTCCAGATTATCAATCAGCGCGCCCTCGGTAATTTCCAGCTCGATATGATCGGCGGAAAGCTCAAACTGTGACAGGGAAAGCTTGACCAGGGACACGAAACGCGGATTCTGGAATTGCGCCGCAGAAATATTGATCGCCAGACGTACCGGCTCTATTCCGGCATTGAGCCATTGCCTGATCTGCTTGCAGACTGCTCTTAACACCCAGGCGTCGATGTCAGCTATCAGCAAAGACTCCTCTGCGATCGGAATAAACACACCTGGCGGAACCAGACCGCGTTCCGGGTGATTCCATCGCAGGAGCACTTCGGCGCTTTGCACATGGCTGGAGTCCATGCGCACCTGGGGCTGGAAATAGAGCTGAAACTGATCGCTCTCCAGTGCCTGACGCATATCACTTTCCAGCTCCATCCTTTGCTGGGAGGCCGCTTGCATTTCCTGCGCATAGAATCGGAAGCTATTGCCGCCGCTTCGCTTTGCCTGATACATCGCGGTATCTGCCTGCTTCATCAAGTCATCAATTGACTGCCCGTCATCCGGAAAAATCGACACACCGATACTCATGGTGCAACGAAGTTCATGCAAACCGACACGCACCGGTTTGGGTATATTCTGGAGCAGGCGACCCACCAGCGTCATGACTTCAGTGGCGATATCAGCCTCTGGGAGAACGTCGGTAATCAATACGGTAAATTCATCCCCGCCCAGGCGAGACACGGCATCTTCGCTACGCACGCAGCTACGTATACGCTCCGCTACAGCCTGCAAGTAGATGTCACCCGCCGCATGTCCTATCGAATCGTTAATGAGCTTGAACCGATCCAGATCGATGAACAACAGCGCCACGCGCGTCTCGTTTCGGGTCGAACGTTCCAGCGCCCGGCTCAAGGTTACCTTCAGCGCAGCACGATTGGGCAGGCCGGTAAGGTCGTCAAAATGAGCCTGACGGTAGAGATCGGTTTGCCAGCGCGCGCGCGTCAGTGCAATAGACAAACGACTAACCACCTGCACCGCCCATCCGGAATTGGCGTTGGTGGCATTGGCCGGATTGCGCGTGCCCAGCAACACAAAACCGCTCAACTCGCCTGATACGCGCAAGGGAAACAGCAGCCAGGCAGAGCACGCTTCTGTGCCGGGCAGCACAGGCAGCCATGCCGGCAGATCGTCAAGCACCAAAGGCTCCTCGCCATTGCCAAGCTGCGAGAGGGTTTGCGCATACTGCTTGTGAGCGAGAATCTGGTGATCTTCCGCACTATGTGAACCGTCACCGGCTGCCTTGAGCCTGACAACCTGCTCATCCTGCATGGCAACCAGCAGCGAATCGCATTCCGGAAATGCCTGTGCCTGCACAAGCACTTCATTGACAACGTTGCGTGAATCCTTGGTAGAAAGAATAACCCGGTCAATTTCCATCAGCGCCTCACGCTGGTCGAACTGCCCGGCCAACCTCTCAGTCATGCTGTTAAAAGCCTGCGCAAGCTCCTGAAACTCATCACCACTGGTTATGACCACCTGCTTACGCAGATCACCGTCGGCCACCTGCCGGGTTGCCATGCGAAGCGACTGAAGAGGCCTGAGCACCCTGCGTAAATGACCGATGCTGAACATGAGCGCCATGAGAATCGATGCCAGAACGATCAATATCAACGTGGCCTGGAATTGCCTGGTGGTAGCAAAAAGCTGCTGCTCGGGCTGGCTGAGCACCACTGTCCAGTTTCTGTTCATGCCGATACCGTGCAGAAAAACCTCCCAGTACACCGCTCGCATCGTAGCGCCGCCCTCCTCCCACTCAAAAGAACCCAGGGACGAGTCAGCACGCGCGGAAGCAAAAGCCTCAACAAATCGGGCAGGCGGGTCGACGCTACAGAACACCACGACATCCTTACCCGCGAGAACGCATGAAAGCTTGTCGTGGGGTAATTGCTCCGGGTCCCAGAAAAACTCCGGGTGTACCCGGGCAGCCAGGTAGCTGTCTGGTGCCACTTTCAGGCTGGCAAAAAGAACGGTGGGGTTAGTCCCGAGCTGATGTATACGCATTGGCCGATCTCTCCCCTCAGAATCAGGAGCGGCCAATTGTTCATAGAGCTTTTCATGGAGCGCCTGATCTGCATTACCCGGATGCAACCAGACGGGATCACCGGCACCAACACCCCTGACAAGACGCAGTAAAACGTCATCTCCCGCAGTGTGTACCGGGTCGACCCGAAGAGATTGCGGAGTACGGGTAGCTGCAACACGCGGTAATTCGATCCCTACGCGCTGGAGCCGCTCAAACAGGTTCATACCTATATATTTGGCGTCGTTCTGCAGCTCCTTGCGGTGCTGATTTGCCATATAGTCGGACAACTGGAAAAACGTGATCGAGACGAGAACAAGAACAGGAAGGGTAACAGCCAGAAAAAAGAAGAAAAATAGCCTACGGGCTATAGGGCTACTGAACGTACGCAGATCAATGGCCATGGGCGCCCATCAATAATCAGCCGCGAGACCGACAAAGCCTCCGTCGTTCGCTCGCACTACATCATCCCTGGACTGTTTGGCGGTAAAAGGCGCTACAGAACGACCATCCTCACCCATACTGTAAAGGTCAAAATCAGTATTAACCGGCACCAGGTTCTTGTCCTTGCGCATCTTGCCCTTGCCTTGCAAACCTTCAAAACTCAAGTATTGATAAGGATTGTCCCAAGGATCCATCGCGGGCACGCCCTGCAACTGCGCAAGACTATCAGGCAGACCACCATTATTGGCCGTACGAAAGCGCTCGATCCTTACCCCAATATCGATGATGTCATTCACTGCGGTGGTTATCTTCATACGCTCGACGTACTTGCTGTAACTAGGAAAGGCAATGGCAACCAATATCCCTACGACCGCAACTGCCAGCAACAGTTCAGCCAGGGTGAAACCTTTCTTTCGCTTGAACAGCTTTGTCAAATGAACCACGTAGAGGTACCGCCAATAGGCACAGCAGAATGTAATAGCATTTTGCCATTAGCCTTCACCAATAGCTAACCACTTCGTACGCAATCGGACGGAGTGCTCACAAATGCGACGGACGACAGCTTCACGCATCGAACTATTGTAGAATAGCAGCCACAGCGCCAACCGCACGAATGCGCCGCCGAGCCGAAAAGGATGAGAATAAATCAAAGATGGTGCGGGCGGGGAGACTCGAACTCCCACACCTTGCGGCGCCAGAACCTAAATCTGGTGTGTCTACCAATTCCACCACGCCCGCTGAACAGGGGTTTCAAACAACAACGCCAGGCTGAAGCCTGGCGCTTAAAAATGGGGTGGACGATGGGTTTCGAACCCACGACACCAGGAGTCACAATCCTGTGCTCTACCAACTGAGCTACGCCCACCATTACTACCTGCTACTCGCTTCACCATACAGGCCGCATTGCGATGGTGCACCCGGCAGGACTCGAACCTGCGACCATCCGCTTAGAAGGCGGATGCTCTATCCAACTGAGCTACGGGCGCCTTGCGCACTGCCAGACACCCGAGGGTATCCTGAAATGCCCGCCATGACAGCTCTGGACTGTAAAAGCGGTGGAGCCAGATCGCCTTCCAAACCGGTCATGCGGTGTTTGTGAAGCGGGGCGAATAATACTCAGCCACCTTTCCCACGTCAACGCTTGTGTTCCAGTTTTTTTAATTATTTGAGTAAGTTAAAGAAGCTACAGCAGTTTAACCAGCGATACCCTGTATCAGCCTTTTGCCCGTCGCCCTACCGTGCGACAATTGCTACCTTCTATTGTTCGTGCCGGGAACTCAATGAACGCCAAACTCATCGACGGCAAGCAAATTGCCGCCAATATTCGTCAGGACATCGCCGCCAAGGTTACCGAACGCCGTGAACGGGGGCTGCGCGCACCCGGCCTTGCAGTCATTCTGGTGGGCCAGGATCCAGCCTCCCAGGTCTATGTCAGCCACAAGCGAAAGGACTGTGAAGAGGTGGGCTTCGTATCCCGCTCCCACGACTTGCCGGCCGAAACCTCACAGACGGATCTGTTGGCGCTGGTGGATAGTCTGAACCAGGATCCCGAGGTCGATGGAATTCTGGTGCAACTACCCTTGCCCGTCCACCTCGACGCTTCACAACTGTTGGAGCGAATTCGTCCGGACAAGGACGTAGACGGTTTTCATCCATTCAATATCGGACGCCTGGCCCAACGCATGCCAATGCTGCGTCCCTGCACGCCCTTTGGCGTGATTCGGCTTCTGCAGAGCACTGGGGTGGATTTGTATGGCCTCAATGCAGTCGTCGTTGGCGCCTCCAACATAGTGGGCCGACCCATGGCACTGGAACTACTGCTGGCAGGTTGCACAACGACCGTCACCCATCGGTTTACCAAAGATCTTGCCGACCATGTCGGGCGTGCCGATCTGCTGATCGTGGCTGTGGGCAAGCCAGGGATCGTTAAAGGCGAATGGGTAAAGCCGGGCGCGATTGTGATCGACGTGGGCATCAACCGTACAGACGATGGCCGCCTGACCGGTGACGTGGAATTTGAAACCGCCGCAGAGCGTGCCAGCTGGATTACGCCCGTGCCTGGCGGCGTTGGCCCAATGACCCGCGCATGCCTGCTGGAAAATACCTTGCACGCGGCAGAGCATCTGCACCCCTGAGCCAGCAAATCTGACCGGCACACTCCCGTGCGCCGGTCAGCCTGATGCTCTTCAGGCTCACAAGCTGGCAGTACTGCCCCCGTCAACAGGCATGTTGATGCCATTGATAAACGCAGCCGCCGGTGAGGCCAGAAAACCGACCGCATTGGCAAACTCTTCAGGTTCACCAAAGCGTTTCACCGGAATCCCCGAACGCATCCCCTCGGATACTTGCTCAACGGTACGCCCACTCGCCTGCGCCACATGACCGATCAGACTGTCCAGCCGTGCGGTCTGGGTCAGTCCGGGCAATACATTGTTAACCGTAATCCCGTCGCCACCGAGCTCTCCAGCCAGGGTCTTGGCCCAGTTCGCCATCGCCGCGCGAATACTGTTGGACACCCCCAGATTGGGGATAGGGTTTTTTACCGACGTTGAAAGCACATTGAGAATGCGCCCGTATCCTTCGCTGCGCATAGACGGCAGCAGCAGTTGCAACAGAGTCTGCGCGCTTACCAGATGTTGTGAGAACGCCGCAGCGTATGCATCAGGCTTGGCCGTATTCGCAGGCCCGGGTGCCGGCCCACCCGTGTTGTTAACCCAGATATGCAGCGGCCCTTTTTCCAGTTCGGCACGCACTGCCACTGACAAGGCAACAGCGTCGGCCGCATCAACGGCAATATAGCTGTGCGTCTGCCCATGCCCCACCGCCAGACTCTGGCAGACCCGATCAAGCTTCTCAGCCGTCCGGGCCAGCACTACGACTTCTGCCCCCTGCTCAGCCAACTGCCGCGCACAGGCCTCACCCAAGCCCTGACTGGCGCCACAGACCAGGGCGCGTTTTCCTGATAGATCGAGATTCATAAAGCCCCTCCGGGAGCTGCAAGCCTCAAGCCGCAAGCTTCAAGCTTCAAGCTTCAAGCTTCAAGCAAAACCAAAAAACCAAAAAACCAAACCAAGATCAAGATCAAGATCAAAACCTCGAGCAGGGTTTAGCTTGCCGCTTGCCGCTTGCGGCTGCTTCGTCAGAAGCACGGGGGCACCCTCACCCACCCTTCCATCAACACCCTTGCACTACGGCTCATGATCGCCTTCTTGACCACCCACTCGCCATTGATCTGCGTCGCCTCGGCACCGACACGCAGGGTACCCGAGGGATGACCGAAAACAACCGAGGTGCGATCGCCGCCTCCTGCAGCCAGGTTGACCAATGTGCCGGGAATTGCCGCAGCGGTGCCAATCGCCACCGCTGCAGTGCCCATCATTGCATGGTGCATCTTGCCCATGGATAAGGCGCGTACCAGCAGATCCACCTCACCGGCCGCGACCTGCTTGCCACTGGAAGCGATATACTCCGCAGGCGTTGCTACAAAGGCAACCTTGGGGGTGTGCTGGCGCTCGGCGGCTTCGTCGATATGCTTGATCAAACCCATTTTGACCGCGCCATAGGCTCGTATGGTTTCGAACTTCAGCAGCTCATCAATGTTGCCATTGAGCGCCTCCTGCAATTCCGTACCCTTGTAACCAACGTCAGAGGCATTGATGAAGATAGTCGGGATACCGGCATCGATCATGGTCGCCTTCAGCGTGCCAACACCCGGCACCTCGAGGTCGTCCACCAGGTTACCGGTGGGGAACATCGATCCACCGCCGCCATCCTCGTCAGCGGCAGGATCCATGAACTCGATCTGCACTTCGGCCGCAGGAAAGGTCACTCCGTCCAGCTCGAAGTCACCCGTCTCCTGCACTTCACCATCGGTTATGGGTATGTGGGCAATAATGGTCTTGCCAATATTCGCCTGCCAGATGCGCACAACGGCAGTGCCGTTTTGCGGCACCCGTGAGGCATCCACCATGCCGGAGCTGATCGCGAACGCACCCACAGCAGCGGACAGGTTGCCGCAATTGCCGCTCCAGTCGACGAATGCCTTGTCGATAGACACCTGTCCGAACAGGTAATCAACGTCATGATTCGGCTGGGTCGGTGGCGCGAGGATCACCGTCTTGCTGGTGCTGGACGTCGCCCCGCCCATGCCATCGGTCTGTTTGCCATAGGGATCGGGGCTGCCGATCACCCTTAACAGCAGGTTGTCCCGGGCCTTGCCAGGCACCTGGGCCGCTTCCGGCAAATTCTGCAAACGGAAGAAAACACCTTTACTGGTACCGCCACGCATATAGGTGGCGGGGATTTTGATCTGGGGCTTGTGAGCCATACTGTTAACCCTCGACAACTCAAGTGTATGAGAAGCATTGATTGAAATGGATCTGTGGTGGCTCCGTTGCCATCACGGCAGCCCGGACACGCTGTAAAAACCCTTCGGGGCCGGCCAGTCGATCACAGATCGACTGTCGTTCGACGGCGCGCGAAGCAGTGCTTCGCAAACGCTTGTCTCACCCCTGTACGCTCGACGATGCCCGTCCCTGGGCATCGACGGTCCGGGCCACCGTGATGGCAACTCCGCGTCGTGCCATGTGCAGCAATCAACGCTTCTCAGCAGGTATTAGTGGTCAAACTGCCCCTTCCGCCTCCAGGAAATCCTGGGCGAAGCGCTGCAGTACACCACCAGCATCAAAAATCGACACCTCTTCCTGGGTATCCAGGCGGCAGGTGACAGGCACCTCTACCCGCTCACCATTCTTGCGATTGATCACCAGCGTCATGGCGCTACGCGGCTTGATCTCGCCGGTCACGTCAAAGGTCTCGGTGCCATCGATCGCCAGGGTCTTGCGTGTCGTGCCCGCCTCGAACTCCAGCGGCAGCACGCCCATACCCAGCAGGTTGGTACGGTGGATGCGCTCGAAGCCCTCGGCTGCAATCGCCTCCACGCCCGCCAGACGCACACCCTTGGCCGCCCAGTCGCGAGACGAACCCTGACCGTAGTCAGCACCGGCAATAATGATCAGCGGCTGCTTGCGCTCCATGTAGGTTTCAATCGCCTCCCACATGCGGGTCACCTTGCCTTCCGGCTCGATACGCGCTAATGAGCCCTGTTTGACCTTGCCGTCTTCCACCACCATTTCATTCAACAGTTTGGGGTTGGCGAAGGTAGCCCGCTGGGCAGTCAGGTGATCGCCGCGGTGGGTCGCGTAGGAATTGAAGTCGACCTCCGGCACACCCATCTTGTGCAGATAGGCACCCGCGGCGCTGTCGAGCATGATCGCGTTCGATGGAGAAAGGTGATCAGTGGTGATGTTGTCGCCCAGCACCGCCAGCGGACGCATACCGGTCAACGAGCGTTCACCGGCCAAAGCACCTTCCCAGTAGGGAGGGCGGCGAATGTAGGTGCTCATGGGACGCCAGTCATACAACGGGTTGACGTTCTGCGCCTCGCGAGTGATATCGAACATGGGGATGTAGACATCGCGGTACTGCTGAGGCTTGACGCTCTGTTTGACGATGGCATCAATCTCTTCATCGCTCGGCCAGATGTCTTTCAGGGTGACCTGGTTACCGTTCTGATCGGTCCCCAACACATCCTTTTCAATGTCGAAACGAATGGTGCCGGCAATCGCATAGGCGACCACCAATGGCGGAGAAGCCAGGAACGCCTGCTTGGCAAAGGGATGGATACGGCCATCGAAATTGCGGTTACCCGAGAGCACGGCGGTAGCGTACAGATCGCGCTCGATCACTTCTTTCTGGATAACCGGATCCAGCGCGCCGCTCATGCCGTTACAGGTAGTACAGGCAAAAGCCACCACACCAAAGCCCAGTTGCTCCAGCTCGCCAAGCAAATTGGCTTCTTCCAGGTACATCTTGACCGTCTTCGACCCAGGAGCCAGGGAGGTTTTCACCCAGGGCTTGCGCAGCAGGCCCAGCTTGTTGGCGTTACGCGCGATCAGGCCAGCGGCAATCATGTTGCGCGGATTGCTGGTGTTGGTACAGCTGGTGATGGCCGCGATAATCACTGCGCCATCGGGCATCTTGCCCTCTTCGTTCTCGATCGTACCGCTGATACCCCGCGAGGCCAGCTCGGAAGTGGGAAGCAATGCGTGGGGATTGGACGGGCCCGCCATGGTGCGGGCGACGCTAGACAGGTCAAACTTGAGCACGCGCTCATATTCGGCATCCTTCAGGCTGTCTGCCCACAAGCCGGTTTCCTTCGCGTACTGCTCGACCAGCTTGACCTGGTCATCTTCACGGCCGGTCAGCTTGAGATAGTCGATGGTCTGTTCGTCAATATAGAACATCGCAGCGGTGGCGCCGTACTCGGGCGTCATGTTCGAGATAGTCGCGCGATCGCCAATGGTCAGCCGGCTTGCGCCTTCGCCATAGAACTCAAGATAAGCACCCACCACCCGCTCCTTGCGCAGGAAGGCGGTCAGAGCCAATACCAGGTCGGTACTGGTGATGCCGGGCTTGAGCTTTCCAGTCAGTTCTACACCGATGATGTCGGGCAGGCGCATCCAGGAGGCCCGACCGAGCATGACGCTTTCAGCTTCAAGACCGCCAACACCCACCGAGATCACGCCCAGTGCATCGACCATCGGCGTGTGACTGTCGGTACCTACACAGGTATCGGGGAAAGCCACACCGTCCGCGATCTGGATCACCGGAGACATTTTCTCCAGGTTGATCTGGTGCATGATGCCGTTACCCGGCGGGATCACATCGACGTTCTTGAAGGCGGTCTTGGTCCAGTTGATAAAGTGGAAACGATCATCATTGCGGCGGTCTTCGATGGCGCGATTCTTCTCGAAGGCATCTTCCTCAAAGCCCGCGTGCTCGACGGCCAGGGAATGGTCGACAATCAACTGGGTCGGCACCACTGGATTGACCTTGGCCGGGTCACCACCCTTTTCGGCGATCGCATCACGCAGTCCGGCCAGGTCGACCAGTGCGGTCTGGCCCAGAATGTCGTGACACACCACACGGGCCGGAAACCAGGGAAAATCCAGATCACTGCGGCGCTCGATAAATTGTTTGAGCGATTCGGTGAGCATATCCGGCTCACAGCGGCGCACCAGGTTTTCAGCGTGGATGCGCGAGGTATAGGGAAGCTTGGCATAGGCGCCGGACTGGATGGCATCGACCGCTTCGCGGGTATCGAAGTAATCAAGGTCGGTGCCGGGTAGAGACTTGCGGTATTGGGTATTCATGGCATCAGGACTCGTCAGGTAATCAGTAGCTGGAGCCAGCTGTTTTGCCGTTACTCCAGAACACCGGAAACCCTGACTTTGAGAGTTGAGCGTTGGCGGGGTTGAGGATCGACCGGGCTGGACACGCTGTAAATACATCCTTGTACGCTCGACGATGCCCGTCCCTGGGCATCGACGGTCCAGCCCAGTCGATCCTCAACCCCGCTAGCCGGCATCAGTGCTCAGTCAGCGTTTCCTCATTGCATTCTTCTTCAGCGCTTCTCGATCGGCTCGACCGTACGCGGCTCAACACCCACATACTCGGCACTCGGACGAATAATGCGGTTATCCGCGCGCTGCTCCATCACGTGGGCGGCCCAGCCGGTCAGGCGGCTCATCACGAAGATTGGTGTGAACAGCTTGGTCGGTATGCCCATGAAATGGTAGGCAGAAGCGTGGAAGAAATCGGCGTTGCAGAACAGCTTCTTCTCGCGCCACATGACTTCTTCACAGCGTACCGACACAGGATAAAGCACGGTATCGCCCACATCCTTCGACAACTTTTCGGACCATTGCTTGATGATCTCGTTGCGCGGGTCGCTGGTGGCGTAGATCGCGTGGCCAAAGCCCATGATCTTCTCCTTGCGCTCGAGCATGCCCATCATCTCTTTCTCGGCATGTTCCGCGCTGGTGAAGTTCTCGATCATGTCCATCGCCGCCTCGTTGGCGCCGCCATGCAGCGGACCACGCAGGGAGCCGATGGCGCCGGTGACACAGCTGTGCATGTCGGACAGGGTCGAGGCACAAACGCGGGCAGTAAAGGTAGAGGCGTTGAATTCGTGCTCTGCGTACAGGATCAGCGACACGTTCATGGTCTGTTCATGCAGTGCGTTGGGCTTCTCGCCGCGCAGCATGTGCAGGAAGTGTGCGCCAACCGAATCGTCGTCGGTATTCTCGTCGATACGTACACCATCGTGGGTAAAGCGGTACCAGTAGCAGATGATCGAAGGGAACACTGCAAGAAGGCGGTCGGTTGCGTCCTGCTGTTGGCTGAAGTCAGCTTCCGTTTCCAGATTGCCGAGCATCGAGCAGCCAGTGCGCATCACATCCATCGGATGGGCGTCTTTCGGGATGCGCTCAAGCACTTCCTTCAGCGCCTGGGGCAAGCCGCGCAAGCTCTTCAGCTTGCTCTTGTAGGCGTCGAGTTCGGATTGGGTCGGCAGTTCACCCTTGAGAATCAGGTGCGCCACTTCCTCGAACTGACAGTTGGCCGCCAGGTCCTTTACGTCATAACCGCGATAGGTCAGGCCCGAACCGGTCTGCCCTACTGTAGACAATGCAGTCTTGCCCGCTACCTGGCCACGCAGGCCCGCGCCACTCAGTTTCTTTGCTTCAGCCATATTCATTCTCCTTCTTGTCTTTTGCCCGGTCTGCTGTGCAGAACAGTTCAGGATTTTTTCTGTGCGAAGAGTGCGTCGAGCTTCTGCTCGAAATCGTGGTAGTTGATGCGCTCGTACAGCTCCATACGAGTTTGCATGGTATCGATGACATTCTGCTGGGTACCGTCGTTACGGATAGCGTTGTAGACATTTTCCGCGGCCTTGTTCATCGCGCGGAAGGCAGACAGCGGATACAGGACCAGGGAGACGTCGGCACCGGCCAGCTCGTCGGTAGTAAACAACGGCGTGGCGCCAAACTCGGTGATATTGGCCAGGATCGGTGCATTTACCTTGGAGGCGAACAGCTTGTACATATCGAGCTCGGTAATGGCTTCGGGGAACACCATATCCGCACCCGCTTCAACGCAGGCTGCTGCGCGGTCCAGTGCCGACTCCAGGCCTTCGACGGCAAGCGCATCAGTACGCGCCATGATTACGAAGCTGTCATCGGTACGCGCATCCACGGCAGCCTTGATGCGATCAACCATTTCCTGCTGGGTGACGATTTCCTTGTTCGGACGATGACCGCAGCGCTTGGCCCCCACCTGATCTTCGATATGAATGGCGGCAGCACCAAACTTGATCATCGACTTGACCGTGCGCGCTACGTTGAAGGCGCTGGAGCCAAAACCGGTATCCACATCCACGAGCAGGGGCAGGTCGCAGACATCGGTAATACGACGCACGTCGGTCAGCACATCATCCAGGCCGGTAATGCCCAGATCGGGCAAGCCCAGGGAACCGGCAGCGACACCACCGCCGGACAGGTAAATGGCCTTGAAACCGGCACGTTTGGCCAGCAGGGCATGGTTGGCGTTGATCGCACCAACTACCTGCAAGGGATGTTCTTCGGCAACCGCATCACGGAAACGTTGACCTGGGGATTTGGACATCAGACAGATTCTCCTGGGGAAGTGACGGCGCTGCCCTGCTCGTGCATGCGGCGCTCGATATTGCGGCGTGAGGCGCTGATATGACGGCGCATCAGCATTTCCGCGAGTTCACCATCACGATCAGCGATGGCTTCAATAATTCGGTGATGTTCGGCGAACGCCTGCTGCGGGCGTTTGGGCGTGGATGAATAGCGGTAGCGATACATGCGTACCAGGTGATACAGATCGCCAAGAAGCATGTCACTGAGGGCCTTATTCTTGCTGCCACGTATAATCACGTAATGCAGATCCAGGTCCCCTTCCTGTTGGTAGTAGGACTTGTTGGCCTGCAAACCGCTGTGCTTTTCATGGGTGGCAAGCACGTCACGCAGCGTGGCGATCTCGTCGTCGGTCATATGCTCTGCAGCCAACCTGCAGGCCATGCCTTCCAGCGCTTCGCGCACATGGTATAGCTCGATGAGTTCTTCATAACTCAGGGACACCACGCGAACACCGGCATGGGGGATCCGGACAACCAGGCGTCGACCCTCGAGACGACGAATTGCCTCGCGCAGCGGGCCCCGACCGATACCAAAGGTCGTGGATAGATATTGCTCGCTGATTCGTGTTCCGGGCGGTATCTCACCCTTCACAATCGCTGTCTGAATGCGCTGAAAAGCACCATCGGATAGCGTCAGCGCCGGCGAGTCCGTTTCAACATCCGTCATCACACCAACCTTGTAGACAATACAATGTATTCGACACTGCAATTTGCCGAATTTTGCGCTTCAAATTAACCGATTGTCAACAATCCTCAGCATCGACCTTGGTCGATACCTGACAGAGCGCCCATCCGCCACATCTGCCACAGGTTACAATGCCCATTACGAGCCGGCCGGAGGGCATGCTAAGATGCCACTCGTCGGTTGCGTCCTGCCAGGAATAAGCGCGCCGCGCTCCAATCTTGCTGCCGAGAACACTATGCAATCGATCAATACGCACTTAAAAATTCTGATCGCCATACTGGTCTGCCTGGGTATCGCCATTACCGGCTATCAGATCTACGTTATGGAAATCCCGCTCACCGAAGATGAAACAGACGCCATTTGGAGTCTGGATGCAAAACTCGAATTCGAGGCAACCAAGGGTGTTCCGGTCAAGGCGCAGATGTTTATCCCTCCCCTGGCTCAGGATTACGTCAGCCTCAACGAGAGCTTTATTTCCAACAACTATGGCGTCAGCATCAACCAGCAGAACAACAACCGGCGGGTTACCTGGTCGGCACGTCGAGCTACCGGCACCCAGGCGCTTTACTATCGCCTGGTCCTGACCCAGCGCTACAGTAGCGAGCCTCCAGCTGCCGCGATGCCGCCACTGCGTGATCCGATTGTGCTCGAAGGAGCCGAGCAGGTGGCCGTCAACGCGCTGATCAGCCCGATCAGACAGCATTCCGCTGACATCGAGACCTTCATCAGTGAAGCGATCAGCCGCGTCAACGACATTACTGACGACAACGTCAAGCTGCTGCTGGGCGGTGACACCTCGCCGATAGCCAAGGCCCGCGTGATCGATGTCCTGTTGGCCCAGGCACGCATCCCGCTGGAGCTGGTGCATACCATTCGACTCGAAAACCTGCCGAACCAGCAACCTGAGCTCTGGCTGCGAAGCCACAACGGTGAAAGCTGGCTCTACTTCCATCCTGAAACCGCCCAGCAGGGTATCCCGGAAAATCGTCTGGTCTGGTGGACGGGTACCGAACCGCTATTCGACATTGATGGGGGCCGTCGGGGTCAGTTGACCCTGACCGTGACCAACAGCGAAATGAACGCACTGCGTCTGGCGGAAATGACCAGCGACAGCGGTGCATCACAACTTCTGGAATATTCGCTGTATGGCCTGCCCTTGCATGCCCAGCAGGTGTACCGCGTGATGATCATGATTCCAATCGGCGTGCTGGTCATTCTGTTGCTGCGCAATATCATCGGCATCCAGACCCTGGGTACCTTCACCCCAGTGCTGATCTCACTCGCATTCCGTGAAACCCAGGTCGGCTGGGGCATCGTGCTCTTTACCCTGATTACTGCGCTGGGTCTGTCGCTGCGCTCCTATCTTGAGCACCTGAAGTTGCAGATGCTGCCCCGGCTGTCGATTGTGTTGACCTTTGTTGTGATCATCATCGCCATCATCAGCCTGTTCAGCCACAAGCTGGGCATTGAAAGGGCTCTGTCGGTATCGCTGTTCCCCATGGTCATTCTGACCATGACGATCGAGCGTCTCTCTATCAACTGGGAAGAACGTGGCGGCGGCCATTCCTTCAAGGTCGCGCTTGGCACCCTCGTGGCGGCCACCCTGGCGCACCTGTTGATGACCATTCCGGAACTGGCGTATTTCTTCTTCACCTTCCCGGCCACGCTGTTGATTCTGGTCGCGTTCATGCTCGCCATGGGCCGTTACCGCGGTTACCGCCTGACCGAACTGATGCGCTTCAAAGCGCTGACCAAACAGGGCTGAGGAAAAACCATGTTCTTCTGGAAAACCTGGAAAACGTTGCAGGCCAATGGCGTGATGGGCATCAACCGGCGCAATGCTGACTACGTGCTCAAGTACAACAAGCGCCATTTGTATCCGGTAGTGGACGACAAGATTCTGACCAAGGAGCGGGCCATCGCTGTGGGCATCAACGTGCCTGAGATGTATGGCGTTATCGAAACCGAGAAGGATATTGACCGGTTTGACGAGATCGTCAAGGACCGGCGGGATTTTGTCATCAAGCCGGCCCAGGGGGCTGGCGGTGATGGCATCATCGTTATCGCCGACCGCTTCGAGGGCATGTACAAGACCGTTTCCGGCAAGATCATCAGCCGCGACGATATCGGGCACCACATTTCCAGCATCCTGTCTGGCTTGTATTCCCTGGGGGGGCACCGCGATCGCGTACTGATCGAGTACCGCGTCACGCCAGATCCGCTGTTCAAAGGCATCAGCTACGAAGGCGTGCCGGACATTCGCATTATCCTGTTGATGGGCTATCCGGTGATGGGCATGCTGCGCCTGCCTACTCGGCAGTCGGGCGGCAAGGCCAACCTGCACCAGGGGGCCATCGGCGTCGGCGTGGATCTGGCTACCGGCCTGACTCTAAAGGGCACCTGGCTTAACAACAAGATCAGCAAGCATCCGGATACCACCAATCCAGTGAATGGTGTGCAGCTACCTGACTGGGACGGATTCATGAATCTGGCCGCCTCCTGTTACGAGCTGTCCGGGCTGGGCTACATTGGTGTTGACCTGGTCCTGGATGAAGAGAAAGGCCCGCTGATCCTCGAGCTCAATGCGCGACCCGGCCTGAATATCCAGATCGCCAACGATGCAGGGCTTACCCACCGCTGCCACATGGTCGAGAGGCATCTGGCTGCGCTGAAGAAAACTGGCCGCACTGAAACGGTTGCCGATCGAGTGGCCTATGCGCAGCGGCATTTTGGCCCACCCGCCTCTATTGCGGATCTTTCCGACAAGGGGACTGGCGCTCCGGCATGACAGCTCAGGAACAGGGTTGCTATCTGCTGACGGAATTGCCGTACCAGGGCGACCCAATACCCCGGTTGAATGCGGTTCGGGTGTTGGGTCAACCCGTGCTACTGGATTCGGCGGCCGGGATAGAGCGCTTCGCACGGTTCAGTATTCTCGCCGCCGGCCCCCGGCGGATCATCTCCCCCTCGCCCGGGGAGTCAGGAAAGTCAGTTCTTTCCCGTTTGCGCGGGGCACTCTCAGAGCTTCCGCCAGCAGCCTGGCCGGACGATATTTCCCTGCCCTTCGGAGCCGGCGCGCTGGGGTTTATAAGCTACGACTTCGGTCGGCTGCTTGAAGTATTGCCCACCGGGTCAACCGCCGATATCAGCCTGCCATTGCTGGAAATGGGGATCTATGCCTGGAGTGTGATAAGTGACCACTCGACCCGACGTTGCTGGCTGGTCTGTCACCCCGACATCACTTATGCCGAGCGTAAGCGAGTTCAGTATCTGCTCGACAGCGAACCAGAGGAACCCGGCCCGTTTAAACTCCGGGCCCCTTTCCAGCCTGAGCAAAGTAGCGATGCCTACCAACGCTCATTCAGACGCATCAAGGATTACATCCATTCCGGCGACTGCTACCAGATCAACCTGGCTCAGCGCTTTAGTGCCCGTTGCAGTGGCGACGCCCTGCAGGCCTATCGACAACTGCGTGCTGCGTGCCCGGTGCCCTTCGCCGCTTACATTGAAAGTGCTGACCACAACCTTCTGTGCCTGTCACCAGAGCGCTTTCTGAGCGCCCGCAACGGCGCAGTGGAAACCCGGCCAATCAAGGGCACGCGAGCCAGAGGCGCCAACGCAGAAGAGGATGCGGAACTCGCTCGGGAACTGCAGGCATGCCTGAAGGACCGTGCCGAGAATCTGATGATTGTCGATTTGCTACGCAATGACCTGAGCCGCTCCTGCGCGCTGGGCAGCGTGCGGGTACCGGAATTGTTCAAACTGGAAACCTATCCGAACGTCCATCATCTGGTCAGCAGCGTCACCGGCCAACTGGAAGCGAAGCACGATGCCTTTGATCTGGTTGCCGCATCCTTCCCCGGCGGCTCGATCACTGGAGCGCCCAAGATCCGTGCCATGCAGATTATAGAGGAGCTGGAGCCGGTCAGACGCAGCCTTTACTGCGGCAGCATCGGCTATATCGGATGCGAAGGCCAGATGGACCTGAACATCGCCATCCGCAGCCTTGTACACCAGGACGACACCCTCTATTGCTGGGGCGGCGGAGGAATTGTCGACGATTCTGAGGGCGAAGCCGAATACCAGGAAACCCTGACCAAGGTCAGGGTGTTGATGGAGGCGTTGGAATAGAGCGGCTATCTCAGCCCCGCTTAGCGAAAATTGGCTTGGACATTTGGGCATGCATGCCAAAAATTCAGAGTCTGCGAGCTCCCAGCCTGGCGGAATTACGAAAGACGCCGTAAATCCATCCATGGAGGCTTGTCAGAAACGTCCCTGTTTCAGACACTTTCTCCACCCCGCCAGGCTGTGCGCTCAACCGGCAACGGAGTGATGCGGGGGTCTGCTGTCCAAAGTCAAAAACCAGATCTGCGCGCCCTAACCACCCGTAACTCCCGCAGCTCACATCCGGTCATTCCCGCGAAGGCGGGAATCCATTCGGACTCTCAAATAACATCGAGCCTGGAACGCGATTTCTCAGCGCATCCGAACCAGACAATGGATCCCCGCGTTCGCGAGGATGACGGCGGCCGGCGGACCGCATCGAGCTGGTTGCCTGAAATACTCAGTCGCTCAGTCGCTCAGTCGCTTCCACTGTAGCTCCTGACCCTTACTTCGTCCCTCCAGCCTCCTCCCCGTCATTCCCGCCTCCTCCCTGTCATTCCCGCCTCCTCCCTGTCATTCCCGCCTCCTCCCAGTCATTCCCGCGAAGGCGGGAATCCATTTTGACTTTCGGGTTAAACCAGAGCAAACCAGCCGTTCAGAGACTCAGAGGCCGATTCGACGCCTTGATGAACTCTTTCTTAAGTTCTTCGAAGGTATGCACCGCAGGGAACTGCGGGAACTCGGCGATGACGTTATCTGGCGCGTGGAAGAGGATGCCAGCGTGGGCTTCAGAGAGCATGGTGGTGTCGTTATAGGAATCACCCGCAGCAATTACCCGATAATAGAGGCTCTTGAACGCGAGCACGGACTGACGCTTGGGGTCCTTCTGGCGCAACTGGTAGTCCACAACACGGTCATTCTCGTCGGTAATAAGGCGGTGACACAGCAATGTTGGGAAACCCAGCTGGCGCATCAAGGGCTGAGAAAATTCGTAGAAGGTGTCAGACAGAATCACCACCTGGAAACGCTCACGCAGCCAGTCCACAAACTCCGGCGCACCGTCCAGTGGCTTCAGAGTTCCGATCACTTCCTGAATGTCGCCCAGTTTGAGGCCATGCTCATCCAGAATACGCAGGCGTTGCTTCATCAACACATCGTAATCGGGGATATCCCGGGTGGTTGCACGCAGCTCGGCAATACCGGTTTTTTCAGCAAAGGCAATCCAGATTTCCGGAACCAGTACACCTTCAAGGTCTAGGCAGGCAATTTCCACAGGTTACTCCGTGTCGGCAAGAAGAAAATGAGCAGTCAAGTTGGCGCCACAATCTACCTTTTGTCCCACCGGCACGCAATGGTGAGCAAGCAGAAGCCCCTGTTTTCATAGCTATAAGGCATAAAACTATAACTAAATAAAAGAGGATGGACTAAGACTGCTTTGTTAGACTTCCCGCCACAACGGCCGCCGGCAAAGACTGGCGCCCTGCCCCGGAGAGCACGATGTCCCAAGAACACTTCAATGTTGAACAATTTGCTGCAGAATATGCAGGCAAGTCACCCCAGCAGATACTCCAGTTGGCGCTAGAGCATTTCGATGATCTCTGGCTGTCCTTCAGCGGCGCAGATGACATTGTAGTGCTGGATATGGCCTGGAAGATCAATCCGGATATTCGCGTGTTCACGCTGGATACCGGGCGCCTGCACCCGGAGACTTACCGTTTTCTGGAACAGGTACGTAAACACTACGACATCCGTATCGAGGTGCTTTCCCCGGATCACCAGGCACTGGAAGCCTATGTGGCGGAAAAAGGTCTGTTCGATTTTTACGAAAACGGCCATGGCGAGTGCTGCGGTATTCGCAAGATTGCACCACTGCGCCGTAAGCTGTCTGGCGTCGATGCCTGGATCACCGGCCAGCGCAAGGACCAGAGCCCCACGCGCACCAATGTGCCGGTGATCGAGGTCGATAGCGCATTCAGCACGCCTGAACGCTCTCTTATCAAGTTCAACCCCTTGGCCAATTACACCAGCGAAGACGTGTGGAACTACATTCGCATGTTGGAAATTCCCTACAACAGCCTGCATGAACGGGGCTTTGTCAGCATTGGCTGCGAACCCTGCACCCGCCCGGTACTACCCAACCAGCACGAACGCGAAGGCCGCTGGTGGTGGGAAGAAGCCACCCAGAAGGAATGTGGGTTGCATGGGGGGAATCTGATAGCTAAAACATAGCGGCAAGCTTCAAGCGGCAAGCTGCCCGAGGATTCTTGATACTGGATGGCCGCTAGCAGGCCTTCAAGTTAACCGCGAGATCGCAAAACCCCCGAGCTGCTTTTCGCTTTTCGCTTTTCGCTTTTCGCTTTTCGCTTGTAGCTTGTAGCTTGTAGCTTGTAGCTCTAGTGCTCGGGCAGCTCCACATCCGCAAACAGATCGTCCAGCTCCTGCTTGCTGTGACATAGCAGCGCCTGATCCACGCATTCACGGGTGAGATGCGGGGCAAAAGCCTCGACGAAGGCGTACATGAAGCCGCGCAGGAAAGTACCGCGGCGGAAGCCGATCTTGGTTACGCTGGCTTCAAATAAATGGCTGGCGTCGAGCATGACCAGGTCATCATCCACCTGCGGGTCCACCGCCATTTTCGCGACGATTCCCACGCCCAGTCCGAGACGCACATAGGTCTTGAGTACGTCCGCGTCAGCTGCGGTGAAGACCACCTTCGGACTCAAGCCACGGTTGCTGAACGCCTCGTCCAGTTTGGAGCGCCCGGTAAAGCCGAACACATAGGTCACCAGGGGAAACTCGGCCAGCGCTTCTAGCGTCAGCGGGCCAACCTTGGTGAGCGGGTGACCCTTGGGCACTATGACGCAGCGGTTCCAGCGGTAGCACGGCATCATCACCATGTCCGAGAACAATTCCAGCGCCTCGGTGGCGATGGCAAAGTCAGCTGTGCCGTTTACCGTCATCTCGCAAATCTGGATCGGCGTGCCCTGATGCATGTGCAGGGAGACGTCCGGATAGCTCTTGATGAAACGGCTGATGATGGGGGGCAACGCATAGCGCGCCTGGGTATGGGTAGTGGCAATGGTCAGATTACCACGTCGCTCGTTGCTGAACTCCTGGGCAATCTGTTTGATGCTGTCGACCTTGCGCAGAATTTCGCCCGCTGTCTGGATTATGCGTTCGCCGGCCGGGGTGATGCGCGTCAGGTGTTTACCGCTACGGGAGAACACCTCTACTCCCAGCTCGTCCTCCAGAAGCCTGATCTGCTTGCTGATGCCCGGCTGTGAGGTATAGAGACTTTGCGCTGTGGCGGATACGTTGAGGTCGTGATGGGCTACTTCCCATATGTAGCGAAGTTGCTGCAGCTTCATTGTTGCCTTCCCCTATCGGATCCACCTGCTCTGGATAACGCCTGCTCTATATAACAATAGTAGCGTGTTATTCCCTGAGCTTAGACCATTCGATATGAAAAAGGCGGCATGGTTTGCAAAAAAATGACAGCAGGAACTAGGCACTCGCCTTCGGCGTTCTATTACTGACGCCGTGGGGCACATGCCCCGTTGGCACCACGCCCACGGCACTCAGGCAATGGCCCTCCTGGTCGTCGAAAAACAGGTCTGCTCCGAATGCCCGCAGGAACTCGGATTTGTCCAGGCCACCCAGAAACAATGACTCGTCCAACCGCACATCCCATTCACGTAGAGTCCGTATCACGCGCTCGTGAGCCGGCGCACTGCGGGCAGTGAACAGCGCCGTGCGAATCGGGCAGTCGCTGTTGGTAAACTCGCTCTGAATACGGCTGAGCGCCGCAAGAAACCCCTTGAACGGCCCACCTCCCAGTGCCTGCCGTGCGGCCGCCTGTTCGCTTGCCTGGAAGGCCTCCAAACCGTCCCGCTGAAAGATCTGCTCCGACTCATCCGAAAACAACACCGCATCCCCGTCAAAGGCGATGCGCAGCTCGTCGCGCTCCTCACGACGGTGCTTGGAGGGCAGAATGGTAGCCGCCGCAAACCCCGCTTCCAGAGTGCTGCGCACATCCTCGGCGTGGGTGGACAGGAACAGCTGACTGCCGAAAGCCGGGATATAGGCAAAGGGACTACGCCCTCCGGCAAAGGCGGCTCGGGTGATGCTCAGCCCGTAATGCTGGATCGAGTTGAACACTCGCAGCCCGGTGTCAGCGCTATTGCGAGACAGCAGAACCACTTCCACACGGCTCTCACCCTCAAGCAGGTTATTGATATGCAGAAGCTTTTGTACCAGTACGAAGGCTTCCCCCTGTTCCAGAGGAATGTCTTCGCGTTCGATCTGGTATTGCCGGTAGGCTTCAAGCCCCTCCTGTTCATACACCTGGTGGCTATCATCGAGGTCAAACAGAGCCCGTGAGGAAATGGCTATCACCAGCTTTTCGCCCAGTTTGACCGGCATGTCCTGCCCCTATTCGGTTTGTGTGTAGTTATCCTGCACGAACTGCAGCATGTTCAACAAGGCCCCGGTTCTGGGCATGCTGAAACCCGCCTCTGCACCGAGGCGCAAGGCTTCACCGTAGAGACTGTCCAGCTCCATCGGACGCTTGTGCAACCAGTCGTGATACATACTCGGATAGTAATCGGGCATATGCCTGGTCGCCTTGAGCAACTTGGCTGCATAATCTTCTGGCACTGCGTGTCCACAGGCTTCGGCCGCGCCTACCACCTCTTCCATCAGATCGCCTATCAGCTGACGACTGGCGGGGTTCTTCAACAGCGCGTCGGTCCCCGCATCCAGCAGCACCGAAACACCATTGAATGAAGCGTTCCAGACCAGTTTCAGCCAGCGCGCGAGGTCAATATTGGCCATCTCGCGTGCTTCAATACCCGAATCCCTGAACATCTGCGCCGCCTGCGTGATGATGGCAGCGGCCTCCTCCTTGTTCGCCAAGCCCGAGTGATAGCCCAGATCGATCAGACCGTTGGCCTGATGCTTGACGAGACCCGGGCCCTCGCGGAACAGGCATACATAACAAAGCCCGCCTATCAGATGGATATGCTCGGGCAGCAATGGCCGCAGGTGCTCTTCATTGTTCAGACCGTTCTGAAACAGAATGACCTTGGCGCCATCAGCCGCAGCGGCCGCAATGATAGGAGCCAGATCCGCATTTCCGGTTGCCTTTGTACCCACCAGCAACCAGTCGCAGGGCGGCATGTCAGCCACGTCCTGGTAGGCCTGGACAGGGTTCAGGGTCATGCTGCCATGGACCATGCTGTCCACGGTAATCCCGCGCTCCTTTACAGCCTGATACTCACTGCGCAGGAGAAAATGGACATCATGACCCGCCCTGGCCAGCATCAAACCATAGAAGCCACCAATAGCTCCTGTCCCGATAACCCCGATGCGTGGTTGTGCGTTTTGCATGACGACCTCTCTTGTTGGATTTGTGATTTTCAGTCAGTCATATTAAAGGCCTCACGACCCGGAAGACAGTCAGCTGAGCGACAAAGACACACAACCACTGCCAGATCCCGGACAGGTCAAGCGGACCCCGCCGATAGCTTTGCTCAATCGGCCTAAAATAGCGCCATGGGGTAGCCTGATAAGCTCTGGTTGATTAAGCTGTCGAGCAACTTATAAAGGCGGCCCGATCGGCAGCCTACACGACTGCTGGAAGAAATATGGCCGACCTACCAATTGATGACCTGAACGTTGCCTCCAATGAGGTGCTGATCACCCCTGCCCAGCTCAAGGCAAAGATTCCCATGGCAGCCGCCTCCGAGGCGACCGTAACCCACAGCCGCCAGGTAATCCGCGACATCCTTGACGGCAAGGATCATCGCATTTTCATCGTGATCGGCCCCTGCTCGATCCACGATCTGGAAGCCGCCAAGGACTATGCCGCTCGCCTCAAGCAACTGGCAGAGGAAGTCGGCGACACCCTGTACCTGGTAATGCGTGTGTATTTTGAAAAGCCGCGTACCACTGTCGGCTGGAAAGGCCTGATCAACGATCCCTACCTCGACGACTCGTTCAAGATAGAAGACGGTTTGCATATCGGTCGTCAGCTGTTGAGCGATCTCACGTCCATGGGCCTGCCCACCGCAACCGAAGCCCTGGATCCGATATCCCCACAGTACCTGCAGGATCTGATTTCCTGGTCGGCTATCGGTGCGCGCACCACCGAGTCCCAGACGCACCGCGAAATGTCCTCGGGTCTTTCATCGGCAGTGGGCTTCAAGAACGGCACCGATGGCAGCCTTACGGTAGCCATCAATGCGCTGCAATCGGTTTCCAGCCCGCACCGTTTCCTAGGCATCAATCAGGATGGCCAGGTGTCCATCGTGACTACCAAGGGCAACCAGTACGGGCACGTAGTTCTGCGCGGCGGCAACGGCAAGCCAAACTACGATTCGGTGAGCGTCTCGCTCTGCGAAAAAGAACTGGAGAAGGCGGGAATCGTACCCAACATCATGGTTGACTGCAGTCACGCCAACTCCAACAAGGACCCCGGTCTGCAACCACTGGTAATGGATAACGTGGCCAATCAGATCATTGAAGGCAATACCTCCATTATTGGTCTGATGGTAGAGAGTCACATTGGCTGGGGTAACCAGTCCATACCCAAGGATCTGAAAGATCTGGCGTATGGTGTTTCTGTTACCGACGCCTGCATCGATTGGGATACCACAGTGGCGAGCGTGCGTAGCATGCATGCAAAACTGAAGGATATTTTGCCGACCCGTCAGCGCAGCGCCCGCTAATCTGCCAGTGCCAGACCCCATGGCTGCTCGCTCAGGAGCTTGCAGCCATGCTGATAGCTGGCAACTACGCCGGACGAAAGACCTTGATTACTGATTCATTGCATTCAAGGTAGGGCCCTTCCATCAAGTCTATGCAGTAAGGTACCGCCGGGAAAACGGCATCCAGACACTGGCGAATGGCCCGTGGCTTGCCCGGCAGGTTGATTATCAGGCTGCTGCCGCGCAATCCTGCTGTCTGTCTGGATAAAATTGCCGTGGGCACATACTTGAGAGACTCGGCGCGCATCAGCTCGCCAAACCCGGGCATCATGCGGTCGCAGACAACTTCGGTGGCTTCTGGCGTAACATCACGCGCGGCAGGACCTGTGCCACCGGTAGTAATGACCAGGCAGCACTCTTCAGCATCTACCAGTTGCTCCAGGGCTCGCTCGATTTGCCGCGGTTCATCAGGAACCAGGCGATAGACGGGATCCCAGGTACTTATCAGATACTCGTTCAGAGTCTCAATAATGGCTTTGCCGGAAATGTCGTCATAAATGCCGGCACTGGCGCGGTCACTGACGGTCAGAATCCCTATCCTGATGGGAATGCTCATACTCTGCCCTCAATACAACTGAATGATGTCGCCACTACGGCTCAGGGCCAGAAACTGGGAGATCATGCCGGCCTGTATCTGTTCCATCATCATCTTCAAGGGCTGCTCTGCCTCGTCGCTGTTGGAGGGCATACCGCCGCGACCGCTCATGGCCGAAACAAAGGCCACATCCCAGTGCATGCCGGTCCGGTCGGACTCTGCCACTATCGCCTCGAAATCCTCTGCCTCGTCGGGAAGCTTGTCGACACACAGCACAGGCGTCAGCACCCCACCTTCGCCGCGCTGGAACTGTTCAATCTGCTCTGCAGTGGCACCTTCAGGCAATTCGGCCGCGGCGAATACGAAAAGTAGCCGTTGCGGCTCTGCCTGCTTTGCCGCAGCACTAATTAGATCGGAATAGGTTTCTATGTTCATGCTGGTTGCGTCCTGTATCAACTATCACTACACAGTAGCAACTGCCGCCGGTTTTGAATCGGGGCATTGGGGTAAGGCTTACTGCCTCTGTGGAGGTACTCCCCAATCAAAACACCAGCGCGCCACTCAAGACACCGGCGCGAGCGAGACTGCTAGCGGGAGCGCAACTTTTCCTGGCGCTGCATATAGCGCTCCACATAGGAGCATGAGGGAATCACCTGGTAACCCTCCTCGCTGGCGAATTGCAGGGCACGCTCGGTGAGCTTGGCGGCCAGACCTTTACCGCGCAGGGCGTTGGGCACGAAGGTACGATAGATATCCAGCGTTTTCCTGCCGAGATCCATGTAGGCCAGGTAGGCTCGGCTACCATCGATGGTTACATAGAACTGCTTGTCGGCCAGATCGTGCTGAATCGTTATTTCCTGGTCCATAAATGTTCTCCCCGGCAGTAGCAATTACTGCAAACCCTATTGACCCCCGGCGGCGAAAAAAAATTCACACCGGGGGCAATGTGTCTTACGCGGGTGGAGTCACTCCCACCCCGAGTGCCATCAGCAGTGCAATTGATGCCAGACAGGCTATCACTGGTATCGCCACTGTGACCATGAACATATCCTTGTACGCCTCACGGTGGGTCAACCCCATAATCATGAAGGTCGCAATAACGGCGCCACAATGGGGCAGCGAGTCCAGACCGCCCGATGCAATAGCTGCTATACGGTGAAGAATCTCCGGCTCGATGCCCATTTCCAGATACTGCGGCGCCAGCGTTTGCATGAAAATCTGCAGACCGCCCGAGGAGGAACCCACAATGGCCGAGACCACGCTCGCCGAAGCAAATACGGACAACAGCGGCGGCAGGTCAGCGTTGAGAATCCACTGGGCGAACTGGCTGAAGCCGGCTGTCTGGGTAACCACGCCACCAAAGCCGATAACCGCAGCCGTGTTGATCAGCGGCATGATCGAGTCCTCTGCGCCCTGGCCAAATACCTCGACGATCTTGCGGCGCATGGAGGGAAAGAGCACTACGCAGGTCAGCGATCCGAGAATCAGGGCCATGCTCGGCCAGATGATCGGCTGCGCCTGACTGAAGACCAGCAATGATGCCAGCGCACTGTCACTTTGCGACCAGTCGCCCAGGGAAATAATCAGACGCGGCAGCATGATGGTGCCGAGTACGACAACCATCGGCACCAGCGATAGCTTCCATGAAGGAACGTTGTCCAGATCCCCGGCCAGCTGCTCCATCCGGCGATCCTGGGCATTTTCCACAAACCCCTCGCCATTGGCGCGGGCCAGGCGCCAGCCACGCTCCACGTACCACATACCCAGACCGCCCATGATGAGCGCGGCAAACAGGCCAATCCAGCCACCAGCGAAGAGGTCAGTGCCCAGAGAACTGGCGGAGATGACGTTGTGAATGGAGGGAGTGCCTGGCAATGCGGTCATGGTAAAAGTGCCTGCGCCAACGGACGTTGCAGCGGCCCAGAGACGTTTCGGCAGGTTGGCTTCACGCATCAATGTAATACCCAGTGGGTACATGGTGAATACCACGACGAACACCACAACACCACCGTAGGTCAGAAGTGCACAGACGATCATGCCTACCAGCAATGTATGCTTGACGCCAAGACTGCGGGTAATGGCCAGGGAGATACTCTTGGCCGCCTGGCTGGTCGCCATGGCCTTACCGAAGATTGCGCCGCAAAGAAACAGCAGGAAGAAGCGCCCGGCAAAACTGAAGGCACCCAATGAACCGGAAGGATAATATTCGAGCAAGGTGCGGGGTATCAGCAAACCGTTGGTCACTGCCACCACTAGTGCGCAAACCAGCGACGCGATAAAGATATTGATTCCGCGCATGGCCATGTAGATCAGTAGCGCAAGGCCGGCCAGCAGTCCCAGATTTCCCAGCATAGGAAGCGTTCCTTTGTAATTATTGATTGGCTCGCGACACGATACCTTAGCCACTGGACATTACAACTCTGCGCACCCCCCCTTCCATGCGCTGAATAACACGCCTACCCGATGGTTTATGGAGCTGCAGTTACGTTTTTCGTAGTTACTGCTAAACTTAAATTCGCCAGTTGGCAGAATTTTTTCATACCCGTTTCGATCAACAAGGGGATACTTATGCAGAACGTACTGAAGGTTTCAGCTATTTCGTTAGCCGCATTGCTGGCCGTGGGTTGCAGCACCAACGAGCACCAGCATCAACAGATGGAATCCCGCCTGTCAGCGGCTGAAACATCGGTTGCCCGCGCCCAGGCTCGTGCAGACGAGGCCTATCGTATGGCCGAAGAAGCAATGGCCGCCGCACAACGCGCCGATCGCAAGGCCGAAGAAGCCAACGAACGCGCCCGCCGTATGCTAGAACGCGCCAGCCGGAAGTAAGTCGGTACCGGCCGCCTGTATCATTCCGGCGCACAGGCGTCGGAATGATACAACCTCCTTCCTAGCCAGCAGCAGCCGGTCGAACAGGCAACGCTGACTGCATGCATGGAATTACCAGTAATTCTGAACCTGTTCGACCTCGGGCTGGTAGCCCATGGCCGTACCGATCCGGACCGGAATACCCTCCTCGGCGAACACCGCATCCCTGATCGCCTGCCAGTCCAGACGCACTCCGCCGGATACATCAGTTCGTTGCGCGAGCAATGCCTGAATCGCTGCTTGGCGATCCAGCGTTGAAGGCAGCCCGTGTTCGTCCAGTGGCGTGTGCACCTCCAGGTACAGATCACCCCTGCCGTCGAGCCCCAGCTTGAATGGCTGATTGACTATACGCACCGGCGTATTCAGCGGAATCTGCGGGAAAAGCTGGGTGATATCTTCATTGCGCATGCGAAAACAACCGTGGCTGACCCGCATACCAATGCCGAATTTTTTATTGGTGCCATGGATCACGTATCCGCTCATGGCCAGATTCATCTTGAACGGTCCCATTGGATTATCCGGGCCTGGCGGCACAACCGCTGGCAGGATGTCACCCTCAGCGGCGTGTTCCTCTCGAATCGACTGTGGAGGATACCAGGACGGATTCGCCTCCTTGCGCAGGACTCGCGTCTCGCCGATGGGCGAAGACCAGCCTTCCCTGCCGATACCCACCGGGTAGGTCAGGACCTTCCCGCCCTCGGGGGGGAAGTAGTACAACCGGTACTCAGGCAGGTTGATCACGATACCGGTGCGCGGGACGCTGGGTACCACGTGCAAGCCGGGCATGCGTATTTCGGCGCCCTCACCAGGCACCCAGGGATCAATAGAAGGATTTGCCGCGATCATCTCCAGATAGCCAAAACCGTGCTCGCCGCCCAGTTTCGCGAAGGTGTCCTCATAGCTGGCGGTAACGCTGTACACCTCGCCAACCAGCTCCTGATCGTCCCCCTGCAAAGGGTATTCAAAGGCTGCCAGGGGCAAGGCAGCAAAGGCGAATGAAGCCAGTACGCCGCAACCCAACTGTCTTGCACGGGAATACACAACGCTACGCATGTCAGTCTCCCTGGACAACATCCAGACCTATTTGACGAACTTCGTCAGCAGCTTCGACCAGCGCGACAGCACCTGCGCGCCCGGTCCTGGCAGATCGCCCGGTGCCCCGTCCAGCAATACGCTGCGAGCGTGCATGGGACAGACACTCGGGGCACAGTTGCGGCAGGATTGAACGCAGCAACTCGGAAAAAACCGGCCGCGCAGGTAACAGATCACCACACAGAGTACGCTCTACCGGTACATCCAGGCGAAGATTGATATCCACCAGATGGGTATGCCAGGGATCTGTTATGAACAGATCATGCTGCTCTTCGCGCTCCACGACACACCATCTTCTGGCCATCCAGCTTGCTGTCACACCCTGTCTCCTGCAGTACCAAATGGCTCCGCTGCCGCCATTTGGCGACAGCCTGATCAACGCGCATCAAGCCAGGCCTCTATGGGCGGCCAGGCATTATCCAGTATCCGTTCCTGCGCCTTGGCCGTGGGGTGTATCCCGTCGGCCTGCATCAGGGTCCTGTCAGGTTCGCCAGCAATTCCCGCAAGAAGAAACGGAACCAGTGGCACGTCATGTTCCTCGCTCACCGCAACGAAGACCTGCGCAAATGCCTCGGTAAAGCGCAATCCGTAATTCGGCGGCAACTGCATTCCCAGAAGAAGAACGTCCGCGCCGGCCGCCCGAGCCTGCTCGACCATCAGTGAAAGATTCTGTTGCATATTGGCCGGGCGCATTCCGCGAAGCCCGTCATTACCGCCCAATTCTATCACTACCAGGTCAGGCTCATGGCGCTCCAGCAAGCGTGGCAGGCGGGCCAGCCCCCCAGCCGTGGTGTCGCCGCTCACTGACGCATTGATCACCGGAAGAGACTCGCCACTGGCCTCCATACGCTGCTCCAGCAGAGATACCCAGCCATCGCTGATTTCCAGACCGAAAGCGGCGCTGATACTATCGCCGACAACCAATATCCCCTGGGCGCTCGCTGGCCAGGCCAGAGCGCTCAAGAGCCCGATTGCCAGATATTTTCTAATGAACCTAATCAAAAGGCAGATTCCATGTCAGACAGCGTGATCGTTGCCCGCCACCTTAGCAAAGTCGTTCGCAGCCAGGAAGCGACATTGACCATCCTGGACGATGTCAGTCTGGCTATTGCCAAGGCCAGCAGCGTCGCCATCGTGGGCGCTTCAGGTTCTGGCAAGTCCACCTTATTGAGCCTGCTTGCCGGACTGGATCTGCCCAGCAGCGGCGAGGTGCATCTGGCTGGCAGAAACCTGAGTGATCTGGATGAAGACCAGCGGGCAGAACTACGCGCTGAGCACGTCGGCTTTGTGTTTCAGTCATTCCAGTTGCTCGACAGCCTGACTGCCCTGGAAAACGTCATGTTGCCCCTGGAACTCCACGGTCGCCATGATGCCCGTCAACGCGCTGCAGACCTGCTCCAAAGGGTTGGGCTGGGCGCGCGCCTGACGCACTATCCGCGCCAGCTCTCCGGTGGTGAACAGCAACGGGTGGCCATTGCCAGGGCCTTTGCCAGCGAGCCGGATATTCTGTTCGCCGACGAGCCCACCGGCAACCTGGATGCTGTTACCGGGCAACACATAACCGACCTGCTGTTCGACCTGAACCGCGAGCAGCACACCACGCTGGTCATGGTCACCCATGACCAGCGCCTGGCCGAGCGCTGTCAGAGCGCCTTGCAACTGGAAGCGGGTCGTTTGCTGGAGCCCACGCAATGAACAACGGCACCTGGTCCCTGGCCACCCGTCTGTTGGCCCGCGAATGGCGCGCCGGCGAACTGCGTGTACTGGTTATGGCCTTGATTATCGCGGTTCTGGTCAGCACTGCGATCAGCTTCTTCACCGACCGGCTACAACGGGGCATGGTCAGCAGAGCAGCCGAGTTTCTTGGCGCCGACATGGTCATTTCCTCCCGCGCTCCACTACCCGAAGCGTTTCTGCAGCGTGCTATGGAAGACGGCTTGTCCCATGTGGATGTGGTCGAATTCAACAGCATGATGAGTGGTGATGTGGAGATTCAACTCTCCAGCGTCAAGGCCGTAGGCCCGGGCTATCCACTCAAGGGTCAGGTGCGGGTGGCCGATCAGATGTTCGGTACCGAGCGCGTCGTCAATGCGATTCCGCCTCCCGGCGAAGTCTGGATCGAGCCCCGGCTGGCCGCCCAGCTCGCCCTCGAGACCGGGGATACCCTGGATGTGGGTATGGCCAGCATGTCCGTCAGCGCCATGCTGACATACGAGCCTGACAGGGCCGGCGATTTTTATAGTCTGACGCCCCGTGTACTGATGAATCTGGCTGATCTTGAGGAAACCGCGGTGGTGCAGCCGGGTAGCCGGGTACGCTATCGCCTGCTGTTGAGCGGTGCCGAGGGCGCGCTGCAAGGCTACGCGAACTGGTTGAGACCACAGCTGGAGGACAACCAGCAGCTGACTACTGTGGCAGATGACAACCAGCAGATCGGCAGCGCCCTGGACCGGGCCGCCCAGTTTCTGGGGCTGGCAAGTATTGCTGCCGTAGTACTGGCGGGTGTCGCTGTAGCCCTGTCTGCCAGCCGCTTTGCTACTCGGCATTTCGACACCAGTGCGCTGCTGCGCTGTCTTGGCGCCAGCAGACGCCGGGTGATGTCGATTTTTCTCATCCAGCTGGCCTGCCTGGGCCTGGTTGCCACGGTAATAGGTCTGGCTCTGGGCTGGGTCATGCAATGGGGACTGGTGCTGTTGTTGCGAGACCTATTACCGCCGGATCTGCCGGGCGTGGGCCTGAAACCCCTGCTGGTTGGCGGCGCTACCGGTCTGATTGCACTGGCCGGCTTTGCTCTGCCCCCGTTGATACGGCTGGGCAAGGTGGCACCACTGCGGGTGCTACGTCGCGACCTGGCGCCACTGCCCAGCAGTGGCTGGCTGATTTACGGTCTGGCACTGGGCGGGCTCAGTCTGCTGATGTGGCAATTCACCGGCAATCTGCGCATCACCCTCGCCGTGGTCTTCGGTGGCGCCATCGCCGCCCTGCTGCTGGGTCTGGTAGCCTGGGCATTGTTGCGCCTTTCGGGCAACCGGCTGCGCAATGCCGGGCTCGCCTGGCGCCTGGGCAGTGGCCAGCTTCTCAAGCAGCCGATCGCCGCCGCCGGCCAGATACTCGCCTTCGGTCTCATCCTGATGTCCATGGTGGTCGTACTGATTCTGCGCACCGAGTTGCTGGATACCTGGCAACAGCAGCTACCCGAGGACACCCCCAACCACTTTGCACTGAATATCATGCCGGCAGAGCAGGCCGAGTTCACCGCGGCGCTGGAGCGTATCGGTGCGGTGAGCGCTCCGCTGTACCCGGTAACCCCGGGGCGTCTTACCGAGATCAACAGTCGGCCGGTGCGCGAACTGGTCACCAAGGAGAGCCAGGGCGAGCGAGCTGTCAGCCGCGATCTGAGTCTCACCTGGTCCGCCACTATGGCCACCGACAACACACTGCTTGCCGGAGAATGGTGGCCCGATACCCTGCCAGATGATGAATCCCTGATATCCATCGAATCCGGTCTGGCCGACAGCCTGGGCGTGGAAGTGGGTGATGTATTGAGTTTCGTGATTGCAGGGCAGGTGCTGGACGCCCGCGTGCTGAATATCCGGGAAGTGAATTGGGATAATTTCACGCCCAACTTCTACATCATCTTCTCGCCCGGCAGCCTGGAGAACATGCCTGCGACCCTGCTCACCAGTTTCAGCCTGCCCACGGAGAAGCGGGCCGAGCTGCGCGATCTGGCACGGGCCTTTCCAGCCATGACCCTGCTCGAAGTCGAAGCGTTGCTCAAGCAGATTCGCGACATCCTCGCGCAGGTCACACTGGCTGTGGAATACGTCATGGTATTCGTGTTGCTGGCGGGCTTTACCGTGCTGTTCGCCGCCTTGCAGTCGACCCTGGACAATCGCCTTTATGAAGGGGCTTTGCTGCGCACACTGGGGGCACGCAAGGCGCTGTTGCGGCAGGCCAACCGCCTGGAATTCGCGCTACTGGGTTCCCTGGCCGGCATCATGGCGATTGTCGCGGCGGAGCTGATTACCTGGCTGCTGTATCGCTTCGCGTTGAATCTGGACTGGTCGCCACACTATCTGCTATGGGTACTGGTGCCTGTTACCGGCGCCGTTCTGATCGGTGTCGCAGGCGCCTTGGGTACCCGTGCAGTGGTGCGGGAAAGTCCGATGCGACTGATCAACCGCGGCAGCTAGGCGCTGTAATCGATCGCATTGATCACCCAGCCCATCTCACCCTCGGGGGTGACCACCACGGCCTCATCCCCGACCGACTTGCCCAGTAAGGCACGCGCCATGGGTGAGTCGATCGAGATATAGTCCCTGCGGCCAAAAATCTCATCGTAACCTACGATCCGGAAGCGGCGCTGGACACCCTCGTCGCTCTCCACCTCGACCCAGGCACCAAAGAACACCCTGCCCTCCTGCTCCTGCCGGTGCTCTACCACCTTAAGATCCTCGATGCGCTTGCGCAGATAGCGCACCCGCCGGTCGATCTCGCGCAGCAGCTTCTTGTTGTACTGATAATCGGCATTTTCACTGCGGTCGCCAAGCGATGCGGCCCAGGTCACCTTGCGCGTGGTATCGGGTCGCTTTTCCCGCCACAGGTAATCCAGCTCTTCCTTCAGGCGTGCATAGCCTTCAAGCGTTATCAGTCGTGTCGTCACTATCGTGTCTCTGTCATGAGGGTGGGCACCGGCCAGCAGCCGCACCAAAAAAGGGATTTATTGTGCTCTGCGCACCCGTATGGACCAGCCACCAGGCCAACTCGACCTGCCGAATCCAACAGTCTGCGTTGAAGCTTTGGCATTACCTCAGCCAGGAGGAGCTCGCACAGTCCCGGCACATGCGGCCTGGGCAGCAGCTCGCTAACAGGACTCCGGCCGGAGCCGGTCCCGAAGCAATCTCCTGGCACGCAAGTTGCTGGTTACAAAATATCTCCGGCCATCAAGGTGTCCGGACAACCCCGGCGGTCAATGACGACTTTTCCCGGGCCGGTGAACCAGGCAGCGTGGCCAGGCACTCACCCACTGTAAACAACCCATGAATATCAGGCAAAGGCGCCTGAAGCTGACACCAGCTTCAGGCGCCTTTTTTTGTTTTGGGTCACTGCCATCGGCAGCGGCTGGAACGGAGGAAAGGCTATGAGCTCCAACACCAGGTCAGGCAACAAAGAGACACTCGTGATTATCGGCAACGGCATGGTCGGACACCATTGTGTTGAACAGCTGATAGAGCGCGGCGCCCTCACCCAATACGAGCTGCATGTATACGGTGAGGAGCATCAGCGTGCCTATGACCGCGTACATCTGTCAGAATATTTCGGCGGGCGCGATGCCGAATCCCTGGCCCTCTGCGATGCCGAACTGTATGCCACCCATGGAGTCCAGCTGCATCTCGGCGTACAGGTGCTGGATATCGACCGTTCGCGCAAGGAAGTCATTACCCGCAACGGCCGACAGGCTTACGACCAGCTGATCCTGGCAACAGGCTCCTATCCTTTCGTGCCGCCCATCACCGGAGCCGAGGGCGATTCGCGCCTGGTCTACCGCACCCTGGAAGACCTGGACGGTATTCAGGCGGCGGCCAGCGGTGCGCGCCGAGGCGTTGTGGTCGGCGGCGGTCTGCTGGGTCTGGAAGCCGCCAACGCGCTCAAATCCCTGGGCCTGGAAGCCCACGTGGTGGAGTTTGCGCCGCGCCTGATGCCGGTCCAGCTGGATGACGAGGGCGGTGCCGCATTGCGTGCCCGAATCGAGTCCCTGGGTGTGGGTGTACACCTGGGCTGCGCCACCGAGGAGATAATCGCTGGCGAGGAATACCGCTACCGCATGAACTTCAAAGGCGGTGAGTTTCTGGAGACCGATCTGATCGTTTTCTCGGCCGGCATTCGCCCACAGGACGCCCTGGGGCGTAGTGCAGATCTTGAGCTCGGCCCTCGCGGTGGCATCGCCATCGACGACGACTACCGCACCAGCGACCCGGCGATCTTCGCTATCGGCGAGTGCGCTGCCTGGAATGGTATGTGCTTCGGCCTGGTCGCCCCGGGTTACAGCATGGCGCGCAACCTGGCGTTGCAACTGACCGGCCAGCCCCATGAATCCTTTGCCGGTGCAGACATGTCCACCAAGCTCAAGTTGCTGGGGGTGGATGTCGGTTCGATCGGCGACGCCCACGCCGCCACCGAAGGCGCCAAGAGCTACCGCTTTATCGACGAAACCAACTCCAGCTACAGTCGCCTGGTAGTTTCCGCCGATGGCAAGAAGGTGCTTGGCGCCGTGCTGGTGGGCGATAACAGCTACTACGACACGCTCTTACAATATTGTCAGAATAGGATCGATCTGCCTGCGGATCCGTCGGGCCTGATCCTGCCCACGTCAAACGGAGCGCCCACCCTGGGTGCCGATGCGTTGCCCGACACGGCCACCATCTGCTCCTGTCACAACGTCAGCAAGGGGGCCATCTGCTGCTCGGTTGATGCCGGTTGTACCGATCTTGGCGAGCTGAAAAACACCACCAGGGCAGCCACCGGGTGTGGTGGCTGCACCGCCTTGCTCAAGCAGGTGTTCGAGCATGAACTCAGCGCCCGCGGCGTCGAAGTAGACAAGAGCCTGTGCGAACACTTCGCGCATACCCGTCAGGAGTTGTACGCCATTGTCCGGGTCGAGGGCATCACCAGCTTCGAAGCATTACTTTCCAGCCACGGTCGTGGACACACCGGTTGCGATATCTGCAAACCGGCGGTGGGCTCGATCCTCGCCTCCTGCTGGAATGCGCCAATCACCGATCCGCTGCTGGTGCCACTGCAGGACACCAACGACACCTTCATGGCCAACATGCAGAAGAACGGCACCTACTCCGTGGTACCACGTATCGCCGGCGGTGAAATCACTCCCGACAAACTGATTGCCATAGGCGCGGTCGCCAAGAAATACGATCTCTACACCAAGATCACCGGCGGTCAGCGTATCGACCTGTTTGGTGCACAACTGCATGAGCTGCCGGATATCTGGGCGGAGCTGATCGATGCCGGTTTCGAGACCGGGCATGCGTATGGCAAGTCCCTGCGCACGGTCAAATCCTGCGTGGGCAGCACCTGGTGCCGCTACGGGGTACAGGACAGTGTCGGCATGGCAATCAGACTCGAGGATCGCTACAAGGGCCTGCGCTCGCCGCACAAGATCAAGTTCGGTGTATCGGGTTGTACCCGCGAATGCGCCGAGGCGCAGAGCAAGGACATCGGTGTGATCGCCACCGAAAACGGCTGGAACCTCTATGTATCAGGCAATGGTGGCATGCGGCCGCGGCACGCCGAACTCTTTGCCACGGACCTGGATGACGCCACCCTGATCCGCTACATCGACCGCTATCTGATGTTCTACGTGCGCACCGCCGACCGTCTGCAGCGCACATCCGTGTGGCGTGAAAGCCTGGAAGGCGGCCTTGATTACCTCAAGGAGGTGATCATTGATGACAGCCTGGGACTAGCAGCCGAGCTTGAAGCGCAAATGCAGCTGGTCGTCGACCGCTATGAATGCGAATGGGCCAACGCCCTCAAGGATCCGGAAAAGCTCAAGCGTTTTCGCACTTTCGTCAACGATGAGCGCGGCGATCCGGATATTCATTTCGTCAAGGAACGCGGCCAGATCCGACCGGCCCGGGCCTCCGAGCTTCACTTGATTCCCGTTACCGAGGAGATCCTCTGATGACCCATTCCAATACCGTAGCTCACCGCCTGACGGGAGACTGGCAAGCGGTCTGCAGCCGCAAGGATCTTGTTGCCAACTCGGGGGTCGTCGTCTGGCTCGATGGCGCTCAGGTCGCGCTTTTCCACCTGCCGCAAACCGATGAGGGCGAACAGGTATTTGCCGTGGAAAACCGCGACCCCAAATCCGGCGCGAACGTCATTGGCCGCGGCATCATCGGCCATCTCAAGGGCGGGCTGGTGATCGCCTCGCCCCTGTACAAACAGCATTATCGCCTGGCGGACGGTGCCTGCCTGGAATACCCCGAACAGCAGCTACGTGTATGGCCCGCCCGCCTGAAGGGTGATGCCGTCGAAATACAAACCGCGTCCTAATCGGCGCGGCTCCTTCCTTCCCTGCAAAGAGAAACTTCATGTCCTATCTCATTCCCTCCGAATTCGTCACCAAGATGATCGACGCCGGTGAGTCGAAAGTATTCATGGCGCCGCGTGATGCGCTTATCCGCGCGTTCATGGCCGGTGCCATTCTTGCCATTGCCGCGGTATTTGCTGTCACAGTCACGGTGCAGACAGGCTATCCGATAATCGGCGCGATTCTGTTTCCAGTGGGCTTCTGCATTCTGTACCTGATGGGCTTCGACCTGCTGACCGGGGTCTTTGTTCTCACACCCCTGGCCCTGTTCGACAAGCGCCCCGGGGTGACCGTCGGCGGAATCCTGAAAAACTGGGGCCTGGTCTTTACCGGTAACTTTGCCGGTGCGCTGACTGTTGCGTTTCTGATGGCGATTGTTTTCACCTACGGCTTTACCAAGGCGCCGGATGCGGTTGGTCAGATCATCGGAGATATCGGCGAAGGACGCACTGTTGGCTACAAGGAATACGGCGCAGGCGGCATGGCGACCATCTTCATTCGCGGCGTGCTCTGTAACTGGATGGTCTCGCTGGGCGTGGTCGGCGCCATGATCTCGACCACCGTCAGTGGCAAGGTCATCGCCATGTGGATGCCGATCATGTTGTTCTTCGGTATGGGCTTCGAGCATTCGGTGGTCAACATGTTCCTGTTCCCCTCCGGCCTGATGCTCGGCGGTAACTTCTCGATCATGGATTATCTGATCTGGAACGAGTTACCCGTGGTAATCGGTAATCTGATCGGCGGCTTGTCGCTGACCGGCCTGACGCTCTATGCCACCCATATACGCACCGGCGTCAAACGCGTTCCCGCCTGAATCAAACCAGCCCACCCCGGCCCGGAACTGGCCGGGGCCCAGCACTCAAGTCAGGACACCATGCCCAACCAACTGACCGTATCCACAGGACACTGCTCGGCGAAGGGCCGCAAGGAAGTCAATCAGGACTTCCATGGTATGCGTATACCCGATGAACTGCAGTTGGTCACCAAGGGTATTGCCATTGTGCTGGCCGACGGCATCAGCAGCAGTCAGGTCAGCCAGATTGCCAGCCAGACCGCAGTGACCGGTTTTCTCGAGGATTATTACTGTACGTCCGAAGCCTGGTCAGTCAAGAAATCCGCCCAGCGGGTTCTGATGGCCACCAACTCCTGGCTGCATGCCCAGACTCGCCAGAGCCAGTACCGTTACGACCGCGAGAAGGGCTACATCTGTACGCTGAGCGCGCTGATTCTCAAGTCAACTACCGCCCACCTCTTTCATATCGGTGACGCCCGCATTCACCACCTGCGCGGCACTAGCATCGAACAGCTGACCAGTGATCATCGCCTCTGGATAACCCGCGATCAGAGCCACCTGAGCCGCGCACTGGGGATCGAAGCCCATGTGGAAATCGACTACCGGACCCTTGCGCTGGAACAGGGCGACGTCTTTGTACTCACCACCGACGGGATCCATGAGCATCTGTCGCCAGCCAGCATGGTCAACCTGATAGCCAGCAATACACACGACCTGGACGCCGCAGCAAAACAGATCCTGATCAGGGCCTATGATCAGGGTAGCGATGACAACCTGACCGTACAGATAGTGCGTGTCGACAGCCTGCCGGCACAGCAGGACGCCACCGAGCTGCTCGGGCAACTGACCGGGCTACCCTTTGCGCCTCACCTGGAGGCGCGCATGGTTATAGATCAATTCACCGTGATACGGCCGTTGCACGAGAGTAATCGCAGCCATGTGTACCTGGCGCAGGACAACGAAACAGGCGGTTACGTGGCGCTCAAGACACCATCGATGGATATGCGCCACGACCCGGCATACCTTGAGCGCTTCCTGATGGAGGAATGGATAGCCAGGCGTATCGACAACGCCCATGTGGTCAAGGCAGCGACGTCCAGCCACAGGCGAAGCTGTCTTTACACCATCAACGAGTATGTTGCAGGCCAGACCCTGGCCCAGTGGATGATCGATAATCCGCGCCCCGAGCTGGAAACCGTGCGGACCATCGTCGAGCAGGTCGCCCAGGGACTGCGCGCCTTCCACCGCCTGGAAATGCTCCATCAGGACCTGCGGCCGGCGAATGTGATGATCGATGGTAACGGCACCGTGAAGATCATTGATCTGGGCGCAACACAGGTCGCCGGCATCATGGAGATGACCCCGCCCGCCGTCGATCAGAGCGTTCTGGGCACGCTGCAATACACCGCGCCCGAGTATTTTGTCGGTGATCATGGTTCGCCGTGCTCCGACCTGTTTTCCCTCGCCGTGATCACCTACCAGCTGCTCAGCGGGCGCCTACCCTATGGGGTCGAGGTCGCAAGGGCCCGCACGCGGGTAGCCCAAAGCCGCCTGACCTACAGATCGGTCCTGGACGAGGGCCGGGACATCCCGGCATGGATCGATGATGTCCTGAAAAAGGCGCTGCACCCTCAGCCTCACAAACGCTATCAGGAGCTGTCGGAGTTCATCTACGACCTGCGCAACCCGACGCAGCGCTTTCTCGATCGGACCCGTGCTCCCCTCATGGAGCGCAACCCGCAGCAATTCTGGCAATTCACTTCAGCCATTCTGGCTTTCATCCTGGCGCTGATGCTCATCTTCTGGCCCCGCTAGCAAGGGTCGGCGCAGCCAGAATCCAGCACCGAAACGGAACCGCCTCACAGGGTACAAAGCTCGTGGTTATCATTTGCACTAAAAAGGGCTAGCATCAACTGACTTGCTGGCGAGACACATCCGCAATCGCCCTGGCAACAAACAATAAGAATGGGAAACATCAATGGACACTGCACCGCTCGACAGGGGCCGTAACCACGCCCATGAAAAAGCAGCAGGCACCAACAACCTTGTTGCGCAGGCGTTGCGCAAACGCCGCCTGGGCATGTCCTTCATTACTTACCTGGCAACCTTTCTAGTTGTTCTGCTGTTTGCCTTTCAGGGCCTGGTCCCGCTCCCGATCGCCGTCCACTTCCTATTGTTCAGCCTGGTAGTCAACGGCCTGATCTGGGCCTGCATTCATCTGAACCTCAACCTGAAGCTGCGCGACCCAAGCATGACCATGCTGCAAATCACGCTCAGCCAATGGCCGGCTCTTTGGCTGATGTTCTTTCTGGAGGCCGGCCAGGCCCGTGCAATATTTCTACTGATCACGGTAGTCCCGCTGCTGTACGGGATTCTCGCGTTGAAAGTCCGCAATTTCATCCAGGTCAGTATCATCTTCCTTATCCAGTATTGCCTGTTGCATCTGGCCCTCTGGCAGTGGCGCCCGCAGGTGTTGGAAGCCAGTCTGGAGCTGGTACAGCTGTTCGTCTTCATCATGGTACTGGCAGAGGTGGCACTGATTGGTGGTTTCATCAGCAGCCTGCGCGACAAGGTCAGGCAGCGCAACCAGGAGCTGCAGGACGCCATGGAGCGCATCCAGGAGCTGGTCAACATTGACGAGTTGACCGGCGTCTACAACCGCCGGCGAATCGTCCAGGCGCTTTCGGAGGAATCCAATCGATTCCGCCGCACTCCCGGCGCCTTCAGCCTGGGCATCATGGATGTGGACCACTTCAAGGAAGTCAACGACACCTATGGCCACCAGGCCGGGGACGAAATCCTCCGTGAACTGGCCAAAACCGTAGTCGGCGAGCTGCGGGCCATAGACAGCTTCGGTCGTTATGGCGGCGAGGAGTTTCTGCTGGTGCTTCCGCAAACCGCACTGCATGGCGCGCGAATCAAGTCCGAGAGGCTCTGCAAGACGATTGAGGGATTGCGCTTCAAGGGCCTACCCGCCGACTTCAGCGTCACTGTTTCGGTGGGCGTGGCCGAGGCATTCCCCCAGGAAGACACCGGCGAGACCCTGGCACGGGCCGACCGTGCGCTCTATGCCGCCAAGGAAAATGGCAGAAACCAGGTGGTATGCTGCAGTGCAATAAACCCGGCGGATCTGGCCTGCCCGCACGGGCTTGAGGACTGAATACAGTTCAGTATGAACTGCGTTAGACTGAGGGCCTGACACCAGTGAGATACCCGCCATGAACACCAGCAAAACATCCCCGGCCACTGCCCGTCTGGACAAGATTCTGGCCGACGCCAAACAGAGTCGCGAGAGCGGCTACCGTGAAAAGGCCTTGAAGATGTACCCCTGGGTATGCGGTCGCTGTGCCCGCGAATTCAGTGGCAAACGGGTTAGCGAACTGACGGTGCACCACCGTGACCACAATCACGACAATAATCCTCAGGATGGCTCGAACTGGGAACTCTTGTGTCTTTACTGCCACGACAACGAGCATGCCCGCTACACCGATCAGCAGTATTTCAGCGAAGGCTCGACCGCCAGCCAGCAAGGCCCCCAGTCAAGCCACAAGGCCTTTGCCGGTCTGGCAGATCTGCTCAAGAACAAATCCTGAGCCCTGGCCCGACTACACTCGCAGGATTCAGTGCCGCCCGTGGGCCAACGTCAGATCCAGACCCTCACCCAGGGGAACGATACGCGTTGGATTGATAGTATCGTGGCTGTAATAGTAGTGCTGTTTGATCTCCTCCAGATCCACCGTTTCAGCGATCCCCGGCTGCTGATACAGCTCGCGCAGGTAGCCGGTAATATTCGGATAATCCTCTATCCGCCGGATATTGCACTTGAAGTGCCCGTGATACACCGGATCGAAACGCACCAGCGTGGTAAACAGCCTCCAGTCGGCTTCGGTGATCCGGTCACCGGCCATGTAGCGATGATTGCCCAGCACAGTTTCGACCCAGTCCAGCGCGCCAAAGAGTGTCACGCATTCATCTGCGTAAACGCTCTGACTGGTGGCAAAACCGGTTTTGTAGACACCGTTGTTGATCTGGTCGTAAACCCGCCCGTTGACGCTGTCAATTTCCCCACGCAGGTTCTCCGGGTAGTAATCGTCGGTATTGCCGGTCAGATCGTCAAAAGCACTGTTGAAAATCCGGATGATATCCGCCGATTCGTTATTCACGATGGTTTCCTCCCGTGTATCCCACAGCACAGGCACAGTTACCCTGCCGGAATAATCCGCTTTCGCCTTGGTATACAGCTGATGATGGAATTTGAAACCGTAAAGGGGTTCTGGCGGATCGTAGGTCCAGCCATTCTCCAACATGTGCGGGTGCACCACGCTGACCGGGATATGTTCCTCCAAACCCTTGAGCTTGCGCATGATCAGGGTCCGGTGTGCCCAGGGGCAGGCCAGGGCAACATACAGATGGTAACGCCCGGTCTCCGGAGCAAAGCGCCCTCCTGGCTCGATGCCCTCACGAAACCCTGCATCCTCGCGAACAAACTTGCCGCCCGTACTGTCCGTGTCATACCACTCGTCGTGCCACACGCCCTTTACCAGCCTGCCCATATTCCTGACTCCCTCAACAATTGATGTACCAAGCTTGGCAGCACCAGCACCTTCTGACCAGTTGCCGAAAAACCTTGCGGCAATTATCCGGAGAAGCGCGTATACTATTCGATCTATTTATTCCCCAAGGTTCACTTCAAGTATGTCCGATACCGCTCCGGCGGCACCTCAGTTCGCCGACTTAGGCCTGCCTGCACCCCTTCTCGAGGCGATTACCAGCCTCGGATACGAAACACCCTCCGCCATTCAGGCCGAGGCAATTCCTACCCTGCTGGCAGGCGAAGACCTGCTCGGTCTGGCCCAGACCGGTACTGGCAAGACCGCCGCTTTCGCGCTACCGGTTCTCGCCGGCATCGACGTCAGCGTGCGCGCCACCCAGGCCCTGATCCTGACGCCTACGCGTGAGTTGGCCCTGCAGGTTGCTGAAGCATTCCAGCGCTATGCGCAGAACATGCGCGGCTTTTCCGTGCTTGCACTGTACGGCGGCTCCGCCTTTGCGCCCCAGTTCAAGGCGCTTGAGCGCGGTGCCCACGTTGTCGTGGCTACACCGGGCCGGCTGACCGACCACATGCGTCGCGGCAGCATCAAGTTCGAGAACATGCGCTTTCTGGTGCTCGACGAAGCGGACGAAATGCTCAAGATGGGCTTTGCCGACGACCTCGACGCCGTGTTCGAGAAGGTGCCGGAGAAGACCCAGAAGGCACTCTTTTCTGCAACCATGCCAGCTGGTGTGCGTACTGTTGCCCGTAAGCACATGCGTGACCCCAAGGAAATTCGTCTGCACAGTGGTGTGAGCAGCAGCCTGGACACTATCACCCAGATCGTCTGGGAAGTGTCCAACCACCATAAGCTCGATGCGATGACGCGCCTGCTCGAAGTCGAGCCGGTCGAAGCGATGATCGTTTTCGTGCGCACCAAGACGGCCAGCATGGAAATTGCCGAGCGCCTGGAAGCCAGGGGCTTTGCCGCCGCCGCACTGAATGGTGACTTGAGCCAGCAACTGCGTGAGCAGGTTGTCGACCGACTCAAGCGCGGCCTGCTGGACATCGTGGTAGCCACCGACGTGGCCGCTCGTGGTCTGGACGTGGAGCGTATCTCCCACGTACTCAACTACGACGTACCACACGATAGCGAATCCTATGTACACCGTATCGGCCGCACCGGCCGTGCCGGTCGCTCGGGCACCGCTATCCTGTTTGCTACGCCACGTGAGCGCCGCTTGCTGCACCTGCTGGAAAAGGCCACCGGCCAGAAAATCCAGAGCCAGGCACTGCCCAGTGCGGACGCCGTTCGCAGCGGTCGCCTGACCAAACTCGCCGCGCGCATCAACACCGCCCGCGAGCAGACCGGTGCACTGCACGAGAAACTGGTAGCCGATCTGCTGACACTGACCAACCTGGAACCGGAAGAACTGGCAGCGACCCTGCTGGCCATCATGCCGAGCGCCAAGACACTGGTCGAGCCGGTCAAGGATCTGCCCACTGCGGCACCTGCCAGCCAACACGATGGCTATGCCGAACGTGATAGCGGCCTGGTTCGTTACAAGGTCAAGGGTGGTCGCTCCAACGGCCTGATGCCCAAACCTCTGGTTGATGCCTTGTGCCGTCACGGCGGACTGCAACGCCAGCAGATTGGACATATCAAGCTGTTCAACGAGCATAGCGGCGTGTACCTGCCGGAACTCAGTGAAGCCACCCTGGCGAAACTGGCTTCAGTCGAGATCAACGGTATTGCCCTGCAAATCCGTGCCTGGCCCCTGCCGCCTGGTGAGTCCGAGCCGCCGACGCGCCCGCGTCCACGCAAGGATTTCGCTGCCAAGCCACGCAGTGCAAAACCCCGCCCGACGAAATAATCGTTGTGCTGGACTGGATTGACATCGGCGTCAACCTGACCGACTCCGCCTTCGACACTGATCGTGAGGCGGTGCTCGAGCGGGCCTGGCAGGCCGGTGTCAGCCAGATGGTTCTGACCGCCACCTCACTGGCAGTCAGTCACCAGGTACAGACCCTCTGCAATAAAGATCCCCAACGCTTGTTCTGCACCGCCGGCGTGCACCCGCATCAGGCCAGCCAATGGAATACCCAATTGGCTGACGAAGTGCGTGTGCTTGCCACGGCAGATTGCGTGCGGGCGATTGGCGAATGTGGGCTCGACTACAACCGGGATTTTTCTCCCCGCCCCATGCAAATCCAGGCCCTGGAAGCCCAGCTGGAGATCGCCGCGGAGCTGCAGCTGCCGGTGTTTCTGCACGAACGCGACGCCAGCAAGGTGCTCATCGACCTCCTCAGGGATTATCGCGACAGGCTGCCCGCTGCCGTGGTGCACTGCTTTACCGCAGACCGGGAAGCGCTCTACCCCTACCTTGATCTGGATTTGCACATCGGAATAACCGGCTGGATCTGCGACGAAAGGCGCGGCAGTCACCTGCATTCCCTGGTGAGTGACATCCCTGCAGGCAGGTTGATGATTGAGACAGATGCGCCCTGGCTGGTACCGCGCACCCTGCGACCCAAGCCGAAAAAAGGTCGAAACGAACCGGCTTTCATTACCGAAGTCGCCCACACCCTGGCGGCTTGCCGCAGCGAGTCAGTTGAACAACTCTCGGTCCATACCACCGCTACTGCCAGACAGTTCTTCGGCTTACCCACCCCAGCGAATCGCTCTGCCCCCGCTACTTGATGTATTCCATCGGCTGTATGCTGATATTCAGGCCAGGCCCTTGGCGCCGACGCGCTATTACGCCATGATGGCTGTAGACATAACAAAGCCAGACGCAGCGCTCAAATACAGAGATTGCCTGCACACCCCGGAGTACCCAGCAGATCATGCGAATTATTCTTCGCCAGCTTGTTTCCACTACGGCCATGCTAGCCTTGAGCACGACAGTCTGGGCAGCTGATTCCGGTATATTACCGGCGACCGTCAAACAATCACTGCAGGCTGCGAAACTGCCTGTCGAAGCCATGTCAGTGGCAGCCATTCCCCTGGAAGGTCAGGGCATGGCGCAATTCGTCAACGCCGACAAGATCGTCAATCCGGCCTCGACCATGAAGCTGGTCACTACCTATGCTGCACTCGAGTTACTCGGCCCCACTTACAGCTGGCGCAGTGAGCTGCTTGGAACCGGCCCCATCAACAACGGCGTGCTCGAGGGCGACCTGATCTTCCGCTCCAGCGGCGATCCGAAAATGACTATCGAACGTATGTGGACCCTGCTGCGGGATCTGCGCGCAGCGGGTGTTCGCGAGGTCGCCGGCAATCTCATACTGCAGCCTGCCGATATCCGGCTACCAGCCGATGCGGTGCCTTTTCCGGATGATGGCAACGACCCGAGCAAGCCTTTCCTGGTTGAACCCGATCCCCTGCTGACCAACCTGAAATTGCTGGTATTGAGTAGTTATGGTGAGAGCAATGGCGTACGCATCCATATGGAGCCCGCCCTGCCTGAAGTAACCATCAACAATCAGTTGCGGTTGCTGGCGCCAGTCAATTCATGCCCCTGGCCCAACGTGACCTACGGGATCGTGGATAATGGCAGCAATGCGACAATTACTCTGGCCGGTGCGCTGCACGAAGGCTGTTCGGTACAACGTTACATGTCCGCGCTGAACGCTCCGACCTATACCGGCAGCATGCTCCGCAGCCTGTGGCGCGATATGGGTGGCGCCATACGCGGTACTACGCTTGTCGGCCAGGCTTCGAGCAATGCACGCCAACTGGCCTACAGCGACTCACCCGACCTGGTGACCGTGATCCGCGACATCAACAAATTCAGCAACAACACCATGGCCCGGCAGCTGTTCCTGACCATTGGCCGTGAAACGCGCAAACCAGGGGACCTGGACGACCAGCGCTCGGCGGTACGCAGCATCAACCAATGGTTGGGCGGCAAGGGTATTCAGCCCACAGCACTGGTCATGGAGAATGGCTCTGGTCTGTCAAGAATAGAGCGGATGACGGCGAGGGATATGGCGATGTTGCTGCAACAAGCCTGGAAGAGCCCCTACTCTGCCGAGTTCATCGCCTCGCTGCCGCTGGCAGCAATGGATGGCACCATGCGTCGACGCCTGCGTAACACCTCTGTAGCTGGCCAGGCCCACATAAAGACCGGCTCCCTGCGCAGCGTCCGCGCCATTGCCGGCATCACCCGTGACGCCAATGGCCAGAGCTGGGCGGTGGCCGCCATCGTCAACCACCCCGCTGCCGGCGCCAGCCGCGAGGCGCTGGACCGGGTTCTGACCGATGTGTACCGCCGCGCACCGACCAATATCGCCACCAACCAGTAGGCGGCGTCAGGCGCGTCGCGCTATGCACCACGTACGGTGAATCCGCGTATTGCGCTGGAAGTCCTTGTCCAGCGTTTGCGCGGATATATCACTGACCTGATATTTCTCCTCAAGCTCGCGATCCAGCCGGAACCGCCTGAAGTTGTTGGAGAAATACACGGTGCCGCCCGGTGCCAACCGAAGCATGGCCATTTCGATCAGACGCACATGATCACGCTGCACATCAAACACATCTTCCAGCCGCTTGGAGTTCGAGAAAGTCGGCGGATCGATGAAAATCAGGTCGTATTCACCCCGGTCATCTTCCAGCCACTGCATCACATCGGCATGCACCAGCTGGTGCAGATCTGATAACCCGTTCAGTGACAGATTCCGCCGCGCCCAATCCAGATAGGTTTTTGACAGATCCACACTGGTCGTGCTGCGGGCACCACCCACAGCTGCATGCACAGTGGCACTGGCGGTATAGCAGAACAGATTCAGAAACCGTTTGCCCCGCGCTTCGGCTGCGATCTTCAGGCGCAAGGGCCGATGGTCGAGGAAAACGCCTGTGTCCAGATAATCGGTCAGATTGACCAGCAGCTTGACCTGCCCCTCGCGCACCGTAAGAAACTCGCCCTTGCGATCCATGCGCTGATACTGCTTGCTGCCACTCTGACGCAGGCGCTGCTTGAGCACCACGTGGCTGGCGGGGATACCCAGCACGTCCGGCAGGGCGACCAGTACATCCTGCAGGCGGCTGCGCGCTTTCTCTTCGCTGATAGTCTCGGGCGCCTGATATTCCTGCACGTGGGCCCAGTCATCATATAGATCAATGGCTACGGCAAACTCAGGCATGTCGGCATCGTAGACCCGATAGCAGGTAATGTCCTGCTGGCGCGCCCACTTACCCAGATTCTTCAGATTCTTTTTCAGGCGGTTGGCGAACATCTGTGCCGACTCGCTCAGACGTGCCGCGCTTGGCTGATCGACCACCGCGGGGTTGGTGGACTGCGGAGACTGCGCGGGGGCGGTCTGTTCAATGCCCGTATCCGGCCGCTTCGCTGCGCTGGCGCCCGTAACGTAGCGCTCGGGCTGCAGGTCCATCATCAGCAATTTGCACGGCAGTGCCCCGTTGAACAGCGAATATTGCTTGTGGCTGCGAATACCCATGCGCTTGCCCAGATCCGGGTTGCCGGTGAAGATGGCGGCCTGCCAGCCCGTACAGCGCTCACGCAACACCTCACCGAGCTTCTGGTACAGATAGACCAGACTGGCCTCTTCTCCCAGACGCTCACCGTAAGGAGGGTTACAGACAATCAAACCCGTCTGCCCCCGATCAGGATGGGGCTCGAACGTGGCCAGCTCACCCTGGTAAACCTTGACCCAGCTGGTCAGGCCTGCGCGCTGGATATTGTTGCGGACCGGCTGCAGCAAACGCGGGTCCGCTTCGTAACCGCGAATCCACAACGGCTCGCCTGCCAGGCCTGCCTCTGCCCGCTGACGCGCCTGGGCAATCAGCCTCTCCCAGATTGACGGTTGGTGCTGCAACCAGCGACTAAAGCCGAATTGTTCTCGCTGCAGGTTGGGCGCCATGTCGGCAGCCATCATCGCCGCCTCTACCAGGAAGGTGCCCGAACCACACATGGGGTCCGCCAAAGCACCGCCCGATGCCGCGAGCTGCGGCCAGCCCGCGCGTATCAATATTGCCGCTGCCAGGTTCTCCTTGAGCGGTGCAGCACCCTGCTGCAGACGGTAGCCGCGTTGATGCAGGCTGTGACCGGACAAATCGATAGCCAGTTGGGCTTCACCACTACGGCAGTGCACGTTGATGCGCAGATCAGGGTTCTGCCGATCCACGCCTGGCCGGGTCCCGTCAGGCTGACGCAGCCGATCGACGATCGCGTCCTTGACCTTCAGCGCGCCAAAATGGGTGTTATCAACGCCGGGCAATATGCCGACAAAATCCACGCTCAGGGTGGCTTCAACGGGCATATGCGCCGCCCAGTCCACCGCAGCAACGCCGTCATACAAAGCCTGGGCATCACTCACACTGAACCGGTTGAGCACCAGCAGCACGCGGTTGGCCAGTCTTGACCACAAACAGATGCGATAGCCCAGCTCCAGATCCCCGCTGATACTTACACCAGCGACCGTTTCCCGGGCATTTTCGGCACCCAGAACAATCAACTCGTCGAGCAGCAGCCCTTCAAGGCCTTTCGGGCATGTAACAAAAAATTCAAGGCTTTCGTGCATCTGTTTGATTTCCACTACTTTGTGATTTTTACATTAGCGGTGTTAGTGCGCAGGCCGCTAAAGGATTACCCGTCTATGACAAATCGGTCTTTGGGCGTCCCTTACCGATAGGGTACAACAGGACAGGACTCGAGAACGGGCAAACCTCTCGGGAAGCCGGATCGGATGATCTGCTTCCCCCGTCATGGCCGGGACTTCCCTGCCATGTCACCGCCGTCGCTGCGAATTGCAGGCCGGTTTGTTCTACAAGATGAGGGCTCTACTGTATGAGAAGACTCAAGCGTGATCCGATGGAACGAGCATTTCTACGCGGTTATCAGAACGGTGTTCACGGCAAGTCCCAGGACTCCTGTCCGTTCATCAGTCCCACCACCCGTCAGAACTGGATCAATGGGTGGCGTGAAGGCCGAGCCGATCACTGGGCCGGCTTCACCGGCATTTCCGGCGTGCATCGCCTCAACGAAATGCACGCGGTAGGTTAAATTCCCAGAGTATCTGTTTTCCCATGGCGCTTCCCTAAAGCGCCGGGCCTTTCGGGGCCCCACCGGCCTTCGCAATGCGAAGGCCGGATCCCGGGAAAGTAACCCTCTCCGGTAAACCTGCTAACGCTGTAAGGCAGCAATCGCATCAATACATTCGCCAACCAGTTCCGGACCACGGTAAATAAAGCCGCTGTAGAGCTGCACCAAACTGGCGCCCGCTTGCATTTTTTCTGCCGCATCAGCCCCGGTCATGATGCCGCCAACGCCAATAATCGGCATGCGTCCCTTCAACTCCCCGGCAAGAAGTCGGATGACCTCGGTCGATACATCGGTGAGAGGGCCTCCGGACAGGCCGCCGGTTTCCTCGGCATGCTCCAGACCCACCACCGCGGTGCGCTCAAGGGTAGTATTGGTGGCTATAACACCGTCCATACCCTCCTCGACCAGCACTTGCGCAATCAGCGCCAGGTCTTCCGGCAGCACGTCAGGCGCAATCTTGATGGCGATAGGCACGTACTGCCCATGTTCCCCGGCGAGTTCGGTCTGGCACGCCTTGATACTTTCAAGCAGTCGCTTGAGGGTGTCGCCATACTGCAAAGTACGCAAGCCTGGGGTATTGGGCGATGACAGATTGACCGTGACATAACTCGCTCGGCTGTAGACCTTGCGCAGGCAGTGCAGATAGTCGTCTACGGCCCGCTCCACAGGGGTAACGGCATTCTTGCCGATGTTCACACCAAGCACGCCCTGATAGCGTACCGAATCGAGTCGCTGCAACAGGGCATCAACGCCCAGATTGTTGAAGCCCATGCGGTTGATTATCGCGTCCTGTTCCGGCAGGCGAAACATCCTTGGCTTCGGGTTACCCGGCTGCGGTCGAGGGGTCACCGTGCCCACTTCAAGAAAGCCGAAACCCAGGGCTGCCAGACCGTCCACAGCCAATGCGTTCTTGTCCAGACCCGCAGCCAGCCCTACCGGATTATCAAAGGTCAGGCCCATGACCTGCACCGGCTGAGATATTCGCGGTCTGGCCAGTTTATCCGCCAGGCGCAGCCGGCCGGCTGCGCCAAGCAAGTCCAGCGTCAGGTCATGTGACGTTTCAGCAGGCAAACGGAAAAGCAATGAGCGCAGCATGGAATACATGGATCGGAGCCTTATGGATGACTTTTCAACCACACAGTATACCTGTTCGGCACCGCGTTGCGGGGTGCCGGACTATCTATTGAACCATTGGTTTGTCTGGCCCTGTGTTTATCAGACCATACGTTGCAGCGAGATCAGCTTGCCATCCCCGGTGAAGCGCATGACAAAGCTGCCATACACGCCTTCATGGGTAAGAAATGGACGTAGATGGTGAGCAGGCAAGCTCACCCTGCGGCCATCCCGGCTGTACATCAGTACGCGACCGGCATGGCCACGATACCAGGCCAGATAGCGCTCGGCGGGGAGCGCTAAATCCACAACCAGCTGCTGCTCTGCGGTCAATCAGGTACCCTCTAAAATCACCTCGCTGAGTGCTCAGTTTACGCTGCGCCGCGAGGCCTGTACCAGATCCAGCAATTCCCGCATGGCCACCGCTATCATTGGATAATCCCCTCCACCGGCATTCTTGAGATCCGCGAGCATCACCCGCCAGCGCTTGACCATCAAGGGGTTGCGCGCCACCCACTCCTTGACCAGCACGTCCGGGCTCAGGCTCTCATCGCAGTCGTGCAGTACTGAAACAGTCATCGAACGCGCCTGGGCGTCAAGGTCGTCACGATAACTCTCTCGGGCCAGCGCCTGCCAGTGGTTATCCACTGACAGACCATTGATCTGCTGGCTGAACCAGGGCAAGCGGAGCTCGCTACCCAGCGCAAAGAATACCTGGGCAACGCGTTGCTCGGGCTGGCCGGTAGTATCGGCCGCTTCGATGATCCCCAGCAGCGTGAAGAAATTGGTGGTTCCCGCCACCAGCCGCGCAATTGGCTCCGGCACGCCCGCCTTGGAGTAGGCTTCAAAGCGTGCTTCCCACTGACCTCGCACAGGCCCTTCCAGCAAGCTGTCGAACTGCTCGGCGAGGGCTTCGACCCTGGGGGCAAAGTGGGCAATCTCGCGCTCAGGATCCAGATCCCGGCGCCGGTTGCGAACAAACCAGCGTGTGGCCCTGCGGCCCAGGCGCATCAGGTCGTCCATCAGTTCCAGCTGTACTTCGGCGGGCACCTGATAATCCAGAGCCTCGATGGATGCAAAGTGCGCCTTCAGCTTGAACACATCCCGCGCGACCACGTAGCCACGGGCCAGCTCGCTGGGTGGCGAGCCGGTCGACTGCTGCAGGCGGCGCAGGAAGGTGATACCCATATGGTTGACCAGGTCATTGGCCAGTTGGGTGGAGATGATTTCTCGGCGCAGTCGGTGGTTGTTCAATGCAGCGGGGTATTTCTTCCCCAGCACGGCAGGAAATGCAGTTCCCAGCTCGCGTGCCAGATAACTGTCCTCAGGCACATCGGAATCCACCAGACTTTCCTTGAGGTCGGCCTTGGAATAGGAAATCAGGATCGACAACTCGGGCCGGGTCAGTCCCAGACCACGGGCGGTGCGCTCGGCCAGTTGATCGTCCTCCGGAATGAATTCCAGGGATCGGCTGAGCTTGCCGCTGCTCTCCATCTGGGTGATGTAGCGCCGATACTCGGTCATTGTCTTCACTGCCTGGCGCTGAGCCAGACTGATCGCCTGTGTCTGCTTGTAGTTGTTGGCCAGCACCAGCGACCCAACATCTTCAGTCATGCTGGCAAGCAGCTTGTCCCGCTGTTTGCCGGTCATATCTCCCGCCTCAACCACTTCGTTGAGCAGGATCTTGATATTCACCTCATGGTCGGAGCAGTCGACGCCCCCAGCGTTATCGATAAAGTCGGTATTCAGCGATCCGCCGTGCAGGCAGTATTCGACCCGGCCCAACTGAGTCATGCCCAGGTTGCCGCCCTCGCCTATCACCCGGCAGCGCAGATCTCGCCCGTCAACACGCAATATATCGTTGGCCTTGTCGCCCACATCAATGTGAGTTTCAGCCGAGCTCTTCACATAGGTACCGATACCTCCATTCCAGATCAGGTCCACCGGCGCCTTGAGCAGATTGTGAATAAGTTCGTTGGGAGTCAGCTTCTCGGCCTTGATGTCGAAGAGTTCGCGCATCTGTGGGGTCAGCGTGATCTGTTTGAGGCTACGCTCGAAAATGCCCCCACCGGTGGAGATCAGCTTGCTGTTGTAATCGGTCCAGCTTGAACGAGGCAGGTCGAACAGCCGCTGACGCTCTTCGAAACTGACCTCGGGATCCGGGTCCGGATCAATAAAGATGTGCATATGGTTGAAGGCTGCGACCACCTTGAGGCTGCGTGATAACAGCATGCCATTGCCGAATACATCGCCGGCCATGTCGCCAATACCCAGCACTGTGACCGGCTCGGTCTGGATATTGATACCCAGTTCCCGGAAATGTCTCTGCACGGAAACCCAGGCACCCTTGGCAGTGATGCCCATCTTCTTGTGGTCGTACCCGGCCGAGCCACCCGAGGCAAAGGCATCACCCAGCCAGAACCCGTAATCAGCGGCAATACCATTGGCAATATCGGAGAAGGTTGCTGTTCCCTTGTCGGCGGCAACCACCAGGTAGGGATCGTCTTCATCGTGACGAACTACCTGATCTGGCGGTACTAGCGTACCTTCCACCAGGTTATCGGTCAGATCCAGCAAACCGCGTATGAACAGCTTGTAGCAGGCTATTGCCTCCTGCTGCACTTCATCGCGAGTGCCTCCCAGGGGCAGCCGCCTGGGGACAAATCCACCCTTGGCGCCCACCGGTACTATGACCGCGTTCTTGACCTGCTGCGCTTTCACCAGGCCCAGCACTTCGGTGCGGTAATCCTCTTCACGATCGGACCAGCGCAGGCCACCCCGGGCGACCTTGCCGCCACGCAAATGCACACCCTCAAAGCGTGGCGAATAGACAAACACTTCGTACATCGGCTTGGGCAACGGCAGCTCGGCAATCGCCCGCGGATCAAGCTTGAGACTGAAATACTCCTTGGCATTACCCTGGCTGTCGGTCTGATAGAAATTGGTGCGCAGGGTCGCTTTAATCAGCTCCAGATAGCGCCGCAGGATACGATCCTCATTGAGTACCGCCACCTGGTCAAGCGCGCCGAGAATGGCCTGTTCGAGTCGCTGCTGCATATCTTCCAGGTCGTCGGGGGACAACTTGCGGGCAAGATAGAATCGGGTCTTGAACAAACGGACCAACTCACGGGCAATGTCCGCATGCCCCACCAGGGTGCTGGCTATATAGGGCAGCTCGAAGCCCAGCCGTATCTGTTTGAGATAGCGCGCATAAGCGCGTAACAAGGCCACGTCACGCCATGGCATGCGTGCCAGCAAGACCAGTCGATTGAAGCCATCGTTCTCGGCCAGGCCGCGCCAGGTCTGTTCGAAAGCATCACGGAAAAGCTCGTTTACCTCTTGAATATCCAGTTCACGGTCAAGCGCAAAGGTAAATTCGAAATCGTGAATCCAGAACTCCTGCCCATCTCGGCGTTTGAACAGGAATGGGAACTCGCCCATGACCCGCAGTCCCAGATTTTCCAGGATCGGCATGACATCCGACAGGGGCAAGGGCTCGCCAAGGTGATAAATCTTGCAGTGCAAGACGCCCGGCTTCTGCGACAACGGCTGATAGAAACTCATTGCCAAGGGCCGCTCGGCGGTCAGTGACAGGATGTGCTGCATATCCACCACACCACTGGCCGCCGTAAAACGCTCCGCGTAGCCGGCCGGAAAGCCGCCGGCAAAATCTTCCAGCACAGCCGTGGCCGTGGCCTCGCCAAGACTTTCGTTCAGACGATCGCTGAAATCATCATGCCAGTCGCGGCAGACCCGGATAATGTCCTGCTCGATCTTTGCCGGATCGATGGTCAGGTCCTGCCTGGGATCAACGCTGAGAATGAACTGGGTACGGGCCAGTACCGACTCGGAAAAGTAGGTCCAGAATTCACATTCGCTGGCCTGCAAGCGCTCCATCAACACCGCTTCGATTTTCAGGCGGATCTCGGTGGAATATATTTCGCGCGGTACATATACCAGGCAGTAGTAGAAACGACCGTAGTTACCGCTGCGCAGAAACACGCGAATCTGGTTACGCTCCTGAATCTGCACAATGCTCAGGGCGGTATCTCGCAACTCCGCTTCGGACATCTGGAAAAGATCATCACGGGGCAGTACCTGCAGAGCCTGATCCAGCTCCTTGCCCAGGTGACTGTGGGCAGTGAAACCCGAAGCTTCGCGCACCGCCGCCACTTTTTGGCGCAGGTGAGGTATGCGCTCGACAGTACCGGCATAGACCCGGGAGGTGTAAAGCCCCATGAATCGATGTTCGGTAATCACTTCACCCTGTTTGTCCACTTCGCGAATCGACACGTAATCGGGATAGGCTGGCCGATGGACCTTGCTTGAAACAGACGCCTTGGCAAAGGACAGCAAAACAGGCGCGCGCAGGTAATCGATCACCTTGTCAGGCAGGCCGGCCAGGGACTCGTCCCGGGCATTGAGCGCCAGCACACCCAGACTGTGTTCGGGCTGGATGCCCAGTCGCTGCTCCTTGAGCCCTTCCTTGATATTGAAACGCTCGTAGCCCAGGAAAGTGAAATGATCCTCAAGCAACCAACCCAGGAACGCTTCGCATTCCTTGCGCTCTTCGACCGGAAAGTACCCGAATTGCTTGCCTTTGAGTAACTTGATGACCGCCTCGGCCTGATTGCGCATGGTGCCAAAGTCTGCAACAGCAGCCCTGACATGGCTGAGCACCTCCTCAAGGGATTTAGACAGGCGCTTGAGTTCGGCGGCACTGCCGCAACGGTCAATTTCTATGTACATCACCGACTCGTGCTGTACATCCGCCTCCTTGCTATGAGGCGGCATCACCGTTTCGAGTTCGCCCTTGGCGTTACGCTTGACGGCCATTACGCTGTTTTGCAGGGTATGGATGGCATAACCCTGACGATTCAGTTCCATACGCACGGAGTCGACCAGGAAAGGCGAATCGACGTGGAGAATTTCCACCACCGAATGGGTGGATTGCCAGCCATGCTGCTGAGTGTCAGGATTGAATACCCTGAGCTTCTCGATTGAACCTGTGTAGTGTTGCAGAAAGCGCCAGAATGACAGGGTACAACCCAGCAGGTCAGTGTCATGTCGGGCGAGCAGCTCATCGAGCGGCACGATCCCGAAAAACTGCTCGCTGAAGCGAATAATGGATTCTTTTTCGTCCGGCTGGACGAGATTCTCGATACGATCCTGCAAAATAGTAAGGAATTCTTTTCTACTGCTGGCCATGATGAACGCCATGCTGCCTCCAGATAAATCTGCGAGGCACAAGCTCGCAGAGTCTTGCAGTGGGTAACGGGCGTCAGAAGCGGTATTCTGTTGGGCCCGCGGTATCGAATAACATCAGTCTAGACCATAGTGTGTCGCCGGCGTGACAATTAGATGGACAGAGCGCAATGGACAAGGATGGACCGGATATGGACACGATAGTCAGCAAGGAAAATACGCTCATGACGCACCACCAATCACTGATGAGCCTGCGTTCCTGGATGGGGCAGCAGATTTTTGGCCAGGAACAGCTGGTTGATCGCATGCTAATTTGTCTGCTGGCCGGCGGCCACGTACTCGTGGAGGGCGCCCCCGGCCTGGCCAAGACCAAAGCCATCAAGGCGCTATCTGAAGCGATCGAGGCGGACTTTCACCGTATCCAGTTCACCCCCGATCTGCTCCCGGCCGATATCACCGGCACGGAGATATATCGCCCTGAAACGGCCAGTTTCAGCTTTCAGCAGGGCCCCATCTTCCACCACCTGGTTCTCGCTGACGAGATCAACCGTGCACCAGCCAAGGTGCAGTCTGCGTTGCTCGAGGCCATGGCCGAGCGCCAGGTCAGTATCGGCAGGGAAACCTATCCTCTGCCCGAGCTGTTCATGGTCATGGCCACCCAGAATCCGATTGAACAGGAAGGTACCTATCCACTCCCGGAAGCCCAGCTGGACCGCTTCCTGATGCACGTACGTATCGGTTTTCCAGACGCGGCACTGGAGCGCCAGATCCTGCATCTTGCCCGCGGTGAAGCCCAGGGCGTCAGTAGCCGGATAGAGCAACGGATCAGCCAGGCAAGCATTCTTGCCGCCCGTCAGGAGGTGCTGGGCCTGTTCATGGCCGACGCCGTAGAGGAGTATCTGATCCAACTGATCATGGCCACCCGGCGTCCAGAGCTATATAGCGCTCAATTGGCTGAATGGATTGAACTGGGTGCAAGCCCGCGCGGGACTATTGCCCTTGACCGTTGTGCGCGGGCCCATGCCTGGCTGGCCGGGCGCGACTTCGTCAGCCCTGAAGACGTTCAGGCCATAGTGCACGATGTATTGCGTCATCGCCTGATTCTGAGCTTCGAGGCCGAAGCCGCCGGAATCGATGCAGACCGGGCGATCAATCTGCTGGTCGAATCCGTCGCCGTGGTATGAACGTGAACACCCCCCACACGCGTCGGGACGGGCCGCAGGACGAGCGCCTGTTCATCAGCCTCGACACCCTGCTCGAAAGCCGTCACCAGTGCCAGCGCATGCCCCTTTTCCGGGGTCCACTGCAAGCCAGCCGGCAACTGGGCCGGCAATATTCGCGCCTGCGTGGCCGGGGCGTCGATTTTGACCAGGTTCGCGCCTATCAACCCGGAGATGACATCCGCAGCATTGACTGGCGCGTGACTGCACGCACTGGCAAGGTCCATACCAAGGTCTTCAACGAAGAGCGCGAGCGACCGGTTTTCATTGTTTGCGAACAGAGTGACCGGCTGTTCCTGGGTAGCCAGCTGTGCTTTAAATCAGTGCTTGCCGCCCAGGCCTGCAGCCTGATCGCCTGGACTGCCCTGGCACACAATGATCGGGTTGGCGGCGTGGTGTTCGGCAAAACCTGTCACGAGGTCAGACCACAACGCAACAGGCAATCGCTGCTGCGCCTGTTCAAGCTTCTGATCGACGCCAATCACAGTCTGGCGCCCCCTGCAGATTCAACCGGCGAGACCCCCCGGGAGCTACTCAACCAGGCCCTGCGCCACACCCGCGAAGTCGTTCGCCCGGGAAGCATTCTTTACATCATTTGCGACCACAGCGCGGTGGACAGAGTCAATCAGTCGCTGCTCGCCCCCCTGGCCCTGCACAACGATCTGGTTCTGCTGCCCCTCTACGACTCCCTTGACGCCGAGCTGCCCTCCGCCGACCAGCTGGATTTCGTCCAGAACGGCGACCGTGTGAGCATCAACTCCCGGGATGCATCGGTCCGCGGGGCCTATGCAGCGCAATTTGTGGCCCAGCAGTTGGCCTGGGAGAATCTGGCCCGCCGCCTGGGGTGCTCCTTGTTCAGCCTGCACACCGGCAGCAATGCCCAGACGCAGATCGGCACCATGTTCAGTGCTCAGAAAAGGCGGGTTAGAAGGTGACCGAGGCACTCTATCAGTCGCTCATCCATCCGGTTGCTCCTCCACCCGTGCCCTGGTGGCCGCCAGCGCCCGGCTGGTGGATACTGCTTGTTCTGGCACTGGTAACCGCCTTTGCGTTGCCCTGGCTGATACTCCGCTGGAAGCGGCTTGTCGCCCATCGCCGCAAGACCAACCAGGCGCTCAAGGACATACCCGCAGACCTGCCCGATCAACAGTGGCTCAGTGAAATCAACAGCCTGTTGAAACGCCTTTTGATTCGCCGCGGTGAGGTAACGCCAACTCGTCTGTTCGGCAAGCAATGGCTTGATTATCTGTGCAGCAGTTATCCGCGGCCCCAGCGCAGCTACCTGGCCCCCCTGGCAGCGGACCTCTACCGCCAGGCACCGAACCTAACCCGTGAGCAGCGACGTGCCCTGGTCCGCGAGCTACGCCGCTGGATGAGGCACAACCATGTTTGAGCTGCATTGGCCGGCGGCCTTCCTCCTGCTGCCCCTGCCCTGGCTTCTGCGCTGGTTGCTGCCGCCCGCCGCGGTGCCCAGTACGGCACTTCAGGTCGGGTTTCTCCCCAGGCTGGAGCAACTTCGCAGCAATACCGCCCCCACCCATTCTGCTCACCGACGCTGGCCGTTTATTGTCGTATGGTTGCTGCTGCTGATCGCGGCCAGTCGCCCCCAGTGGCTGGGCGAGCCATTACCTATAAGCATCAGCGGGCGTGACATGATGCTTGCTGTGGATCTTTCCGGCAGCATGGAATATCAGGATATGCAGCTTGATGGCGAACCGGTTCCACGCATGACCGTGGTTCAGCGGCTGGTCTCCAACTTCATCGAAGAGCGTCAGGGTGATCGCCTGGGCCTTATATTGTTTGGCTCCAGCGCCTATGTTCAGGCTCCGCTGACCCACGACCTGAGCAGTTTGAATCAATGGATGGATGAGGCCTTCGTGGGCCTCGCCGGCCGCGAGACCGCCATCGGTGATGCCATTGGCCTGGCCATCAAGAGGCTTGCCGCCGAGCCGGCCGAAAGTCGTGTACTGGTGCTGATCACCGATGGCGCAAATACCGCTGGCCAGGTCAATCCACTGCGTGCCGCGCGCTTTGCGGCAAGTGAAGGCATCCGTATCTTTACCATCGGCGTGGGTGCGGACAGGTCCCAGCCCACGCAGGCCGGGGCCCGTGACCCTTCGGTCGATCTTGACGAAGGGACTCTGGTCGATGTGGCGCTGGCCACCGGGGGGGAATATTTTCGGGCCCGCAATGCTGAGGATATCGACGCCATCTATCGCCGTATCGAGATGCTTGAGCCCGCATTGCGTGACAGCGGTCCACGACGCCATGCACGTCCGCTGTACCCCTGGCCATTGGGGCTGGCGATGCTGCTGACACTGGTTCTTGCAGGCAACGCAGTCTACCGGAGGCGCCATGCAAACTGAGTTGTTTGCCGGTCTCACACTGGCCCGCCCGCTGTGGCTGTTGCTGTTAATCCCCTGCTTCGGGCTCTGCTGGCTGCTTTACCGCCGCATCAACCATTATTCGCCCTGGCATGGTCTTTTGCCCGCAGCCATGCGTGAAGCGCTGCTGCAACGCGAGCCTGGCAAGGATCACTCGGGACGCTTTGTTCTGCTGGCCTCGGCCTGGGCCCTGGCCATCGTCGCCCTGAGCGGGCCAGTGTGGGAAGGCGAATCACCCGTGGTGCGCCTCAACCAGTCAGCACTGGTGGTGGTGCTGGACCTGTCTCATAACATGCTAGCCAATGACCTCTCCCCTTCCCGCCTGGAAAGAGCTCGACTGAAGATACGTGATCTTTTACAGATGCGCAGTGACAGCCAGGTGGCCCTGATAGCCTACGCCGGCAGCGCGCACCGGGTTACGCCGCTGAGCTCAGATCAGTCGACCCTGATCAACCTGCTCAACGGACTGAGCCCGGACATCATGCCGGTCAGCGGCTCTAATCTGGGCAGTGCCCTGGAGCTGGCCGAACAGATGATTACCCCACTGCCCCCCGACAGCACGCAGATATTGCTCATCACCGGGAGCGTGGAAGGCCCCCAACTCAAAGCCCTGGGCGAAGCTGCCCGCAGGCTGGGTCGCCAACTGTCGATTCTGGGAACAGGTACTGCCGAAGGAGCACCCGTGGCTTTGCCAGAGGGCGGGTTCATGCGTGATGAGCAAGGCCGCATCCTGCTGCCACGCCTGGATAATCAGGTTCTTGCCAGCATTGCCCGGGGCACCGGAGCCAGCTACCACGACATAACCCGGGACGATACCGATCTGGTCAGCCTGCTGCAGCCTTTGGCATTGACCAGCCTCAACGATCCGGACAGATCGCCCGGGCGCAGCGACCAGGGGCACTGGCTGCTATTGTTGTTGCTGCCCTTGGCAGCTCTGGGCGCGCGACGGGGCTGGCTCGGGCTGATTGTTTGCGCCCTGCTGTTGCCGACGACTGCCGAGGCCAGCCCCACCTGGCAAGATCTCTGGCAACGCCCGGATCAACAAGCCGCCGACTTGCTCGCAAGTGACCAGTCCGCCGCAGCCGCAGACCGTTTTGAGGATCGCCACTGGGCAGCCTGGGCACGCTACCAGGCGGGTGATTACAATGGCGCAGCCGAGGCCTATGCACAGCTGATACAGCAGGACCCGGATAATCCTCAGCACCACTTCGACCACGGTACCGCGCTGGCCATGAGTGGCAAGCTGAAAGATGCGCTGGAAGCCTATGAACAGACACTGACCCGCGCCCCCGACCACGCGGCTGCCCGGCACAACCGCAGCCGCATAGAGGCACTGATCGAGGAACAGGCGCGGGAAGCCGAGCAGCGGGAGGCGAACGCTGGGGCCGAGGGCAATGAAACGCAAACGGGCGAAACCACGACCGACCAGGAGCCACAGGATGGCAGCACAGCGCCCAGCCCCGACACCAGTACGCGTCAGGAAAATCCGAACCAACTGCCCGAGCCTTCTTCAGGACCTACGTCTTCGCTCTCCTCGTCATCCGTCGACCCGATAGCCGCTGCCGGCGAGTCCGCAGGGGAGTCAGAAACCCTGATAGGTGAGAGCCCGGATACGCAGGTAGGCGCCATCGACGGCGGCCAGACGTCGTCAGCAATTGACGCCACACAACGTGAGAGTGAGCAGCAAGCCATGTCGTCACGTCAACTAGCACCGCTACCGAGCGCTCCAGAGGACGTTCTTGAGCCCGAACAACAGGCGGCATTACAGCAATGGCTGCGCGAAGTGCCGGATAATCCCACCGATTTGCTGCGCCGCAAGTTTCTCTATCAACGACTTCAGCAACTGGAAGAACGCTCACGATGATCAGACTACTGCTATGGCTCTGCATCCTGATTTTCTCAGCCCCGGCCGGCGCCGCCCTTGAGGCCAGCGTCGACAGAACCCGGTTGATTGAAGGTGAAACCCTTGAACTGACCCTGGAAACCGAAGCGGCCAATCGGTTCAACCGGCCCGAACTGGCCCCGTTGGAAGAGCACTTTGAAATACAGAACAGCCGGCAGCTCAGCCTGGTCAGTCAGCTCGATGGCAAAACCCAGCCGGTTACCCGCTGGGTGATCACCCTGCTCCCGCGGCGCACCGGTTATGTAATCATTCCGCCACTGAGCATCGACAACCTCAGCAGCGAACCCATCAGCCTTCAGGTACTGACCGCCAGTGAAGCCGCGCGGGACAATACGGCGCAGATGGCACCGGTCTTCATAGATGCCGAGGTGGATACCGAAACACCCTACGTGCAGGCCCAGGTTCTGCTCACTCTACGGGTCTATCACTCGGTCTCGCTGTACGATGACTCCACCCTGACCGGCCTGGACTTTCCCGATGCCCGGGTTGAAAGCCTCGGGCCGCCGCGCAACTACGAAAGACTCATCAATGGTATTCGCCACGGGGTGATCGAAGTTCGCTACGCGATCTTCCCGCAACGCAGCGGCGAGCTGGAGGTACCCTCCCAGCTGTTTACCGCGACCACCATGCCCTCACGCTCTGCCGACAGTGCCCTGTCACGGGGCCGGCTGGTTCAGGTGCGCTCTCCGGGGATCAATCTGCAGGTGCGGCCCATCCCCGCAGACTACCCGCCGGGCGCGCCCTGGTTGCCGGCAACCAACATAAGCCTGGCCCAGAGCTGGCAACCAGACCCAGGGCTGGATCTGCTCGCCGGCGAGTCCCTTACGCGCACCCTGACAGTGACTGCCGAAGGTCTCAATGCCAGCCAACTTCCCGAACTCAGCAGCCTTGCCGGCACGACCATTACCGGTTTGCGCGAATACACCGATCAACCAGAGCTCGAGAACGCGGTAGTGGACGACGGCATACGCGGCCTGCGGCTGGACAGCGCAGCCCTGCTCGTGCAACAGGCCGGGGCATTCCAGATTCCCGCTCTGCGTCTTTACTGGTGGGACACTGAATCGGACTCGCTGCAAGAAACACAACTCGACCCCATCGCTCTCAACGTGATGAGTAGCCAGAGCTTCATCGCAGCTTCCGAACCTGTGGCCATCGAAGCCAGCGAAGAGCTCCTGGCCTCACCACGCCTGTGGCCCTGGCAACTGGCCACAGCCCTGTTGGGACTGGCACTGCTGCTATCGCTCGGACTGCTCTGGCGGACCCGCAATGCATTGCAGAGGCTGAACAACCCATTCCAGGATGAAGAAATATTCGATGAAGAAATCCAGGGCAATCCACTGACCGACCTGCAAAGCGCCTGCCGGACCAACCAACCGGCTGAGGCCCGCAAGGCATTGGAGTCCTGGGCAAGGCAACAGGACAGCGAAGGGCTGATAGGCCTCACGCACCTGCACCCCGAACTCGCAGAAGCACTGGACGAACTCAACGCCTGCCTGTTCGGCCAGGCAGAACATCACTGGCGAGGCAAACCCCTGTGGCGCGCCGTACGCATGGTAGTGCAAAGCCGCAAACGCCAAAGCGAAGCACTCGAACCCGCACTCGAGAGTCTTTATCCGAAGGTGTAAGCGGCAAGCCGCCAGCTTCAAGCTACAAGCTACAAGCGGCAAGCGGCAAGCGGCAAGCAGAGTGAGCAATAGGTTGGGGGCTGAAAGCTGAAAGCTGAAAGCAAAAGAGTTTGGGTTTGAGGTTTGAGGCTTGCAGCTTGCCGCTTGTAGCTTGCGGCTTGCGGCTTGCGGCTTGCCGCAAAAAAAACGCCCCTTTCGGGGCGTTTTTTGTTGCGGCTAGCGGTCCCGCAGCTTCTCGGGTCTGATCAGGAATCGGGCCAGTGCTGGCAGAAGCCATAGGGCACCGAACATGTTCCAGAGGAACATGAAGGTCAGCAGGATACCCATGTCGGCCTGGAACTTGATGGCCGAGAAGATCCATGTCGCGACACCAATCGCCAGGGTAATACCGGTGAAGGTCACCGCCTTACCCGTGGTCTTCAGCGTCTCGTAATAGGCCTCCTCCAGCGGCAGGCCCTGGCGCAGGTAGGTCTCCAAACGGCTGTAGATATAGATACCGTAATCCACACCAATACCCACACCGAGCGCGATTACCGGCAAGGTAGCCACCTTCACGCCAATACCCAGAAACGCCATCAACGCATTGGCCAGCACTGATGTCAGAGCCAACGGAATGATGATGCAGAGCACCGCACGAATGGACCTGAAGGTAATCAGGCACATGAAGATCACCACTGCATAGACTGTCAGCAGCATCTTCAGCTGGGACTTCTCGATAACGACGTTGGTCGCAGCCTCGATCCCGGCATTACCTGCCGCCAGCTTGAACTCCAGCGTGTCGGTATTGTACTCGGCCGCAAACTCCTCGACGGCAGAGGTCGCGCGGGACAGCGTCTCAGCCTTGTGATCCTCGAGATACAACATGACCGGTGCCAGGGAACAGGACGAGTTGAACAGCCCACTGGGCGCGCGACTGATCGCGTTGTTCAGGTTGTCCTGGTTACGCGAAAGCGTCTGCCACTTGAGGTTGCCCTCGTTATTACCCATGATCACCTGCTTGGCTACGGTGACCATGGATACTGCAGACTGCACACCATCCAGATTGGACATACGCCATTCCAGCTGGTTGATCGCCTCCATGGTTTCGTAGGCTGAGCACATTTCATCTGGCGTGCTCACCATCACCACCAGCACATCCGAACTGGTCGAATAATTATCGATGATGAAGGCGTTATCCAGGTTATAACGTGAATCCGGACGCAGCTCGGGGGCACCCGGATCCAGGTCACCGATCTTCACGTTCTGACCGTGATAGATACCGAAAGCAAACGCCAGAACGGCCAGGCCGATAGATATCGGTGCGACCTTGGGGTGCGAGAACTTGGCGACCGCCAACCAGAGCTTCTGCGGGCGCGATGCCATATCGCGGTTACGCTCCACTGCCCGCTTGCTGATACCGATATACGACATCAATACAGGCAACAGGATCAGGTTGGTCAGAATGATCACGCCAACACCCACCGAGGCGGCAATACCCAGCTCGCGAATAACCTCGATCTCGATCAACAGCAGCGTAACAAAGCCTACCGCATCGGAAATCAGCGCCACGATACCCGGCACATAGAGTGCGCGGAACGCACGCCGTGCAGCCGTTGGGGCGTCATCTGCGTTGCTGTACTCGATAGCCATGCCATTGATGATCTGCACGCCGTGGGAAATACCAATGGCAAAGACCAGAAACGGAACCAGAATCGAATAGGGATCCAGTCCGAAGCCCAGCGACCGGAGCAGGCCGAGCTGCCAGATCACCGCAATGACCGAACATACCAGCGTGGTAATCGAGCTCTTCAGGCAGCGGGTAAAGATCAGCAGCAGAACAAAGGTGATCAGCAACGCAGCGGCGAAGAACATCACCACCTTGATGATGCCCTCGATCAGATCACCCACTTTCTTGGCAAAACCAACAATGTGGATACTGATATTGGGGTTTTCTGCCTGAAACTCCGAGCGAACCTTTTCTTCCAGCTGGCGTGAAAACTGACCGTAATCCAGTCGTACCAGCTCACTCTGGTTATCCGGGTTCGGATAAAACTCCTGGAGCGGCACCTCGATGATGGTCGATTTGAAGTTGTTCGCCACCAGACGCCCGATTTCGCCCGACTTGAGCACGTTCTCGCGCAACTCGTCGAGATCCTGTTCAGTCAGATAAGCTGGCCGATTGGCTACCGGGCCGCCGTCGAAACCGTATTCGGTCACCTCGGTCCAGCGCACGTTGGGCGTCCAAAGCGAACGCAGATTGGACCGGTCCACGCCGGGCAGGAAGAACACCTCATCGTTGATACGCTTGAGGGTTTCCATGTACTCGGTGGTAAAGATATCGCCATCTTCGATGGCAACGGCAATACGGATGGAGTTACCGAGGTTCGCCAGATCGTTCTGGTGCTCGATCATATTGACGATGTAGGGGTGTTCGAGAGGGATCATCTTCTCGAAGCTGGTCTCCGGCCTGACCTGCGCTGCCTGATACCCCAGCAGCACAGTGACGATGGCAAAGATCAATAGTACTACCAGCCGGTTTTTGAAGATCAACCGCTCCACGAAGGGAGCGGTTTCCTGGTGATTGCTGGACATCCAGTTTTCTCCTGGCTCTTATTGATTGGATCGGTTGGAGCCGATCAGGGAGTACCTATCTGCGCTGCGGGGGCATCTTTATCGACACCGCTCATACCACCAGGGCCTGTTTTCACCGCACCACGCTGGCCCAGCAACAACAAATCACCGTTAGGCAGAATCGCCGCAGATGCCAGTGCCACGCGATCAGCGCGCACATCGACGTCGAAGGTGCGTCCGTTGTCTTCACTGATAACAACAACACCACCCACGCCTACTACAACCAACTTGCCATCGTCAGATAGTTGGCCGCTGGACAGGGTTGCCTGTAGCTCGTCGCCGTCGGGCGTTTCCAGGCGGATCTGCTGCCAGGTGTCGCCAAAGTCACTTGAGCGATACATGTTGCCGCGCAAGCCCCAGATCAGCACCTCATTGGCGCGACCGGTGCCGGCGGTACCAAACAGCGATCCGTCATAGGGCAGATCCTGGATGGTTTCCCAGGTGTCGCCAAAATCAGTGGAGCGATACATGGTGCCCATTTCCCCTACCAGGAACAGGCCGGTATCTTTTACCGCAGTCATGGCGTTGTAGTGGAAACCGAACTCGTTATCGATCAGATCGGGCAGTTCTTCCCAGTTCTCGCCGCCATCATCGGTGCGCAGAAACAGGCCGTAAGCGCCCGCAGCAAAACCCGTGTTGGCATCGCGGAACCAGACGTCCATCAGCGGGCGTTCAAGCAGGCCGCCTGCCTGTTCGTCACGGGCTTCATCCAGGGTCGGATCACGGTACTGGATCTCCCAGCTTTCACCGGCGTTGCTGGTGTGCAGAATCAGCGAGTCATGGCCTACAGCCCAACCTTTCTGACCATCGACAAAATCGACCGCAGTCAGCATCTGACGCGTGGGCGATTCGGCCTGGGTCCAGTTCTCGCCGTTGTCATCGGAATAGACGATATGACCACGGCTGCCGACGGCGACCAGGCGATCACCTACCTGCTCAACATCGAGCAGCAGTACTTCGCTGGCCATGTCGGACATGACGGCGGGCTTGGCTTCACCGGCGATACTGTCCTGGGCCTGGGCGATCGCGACGGGCGCGAAGGCCAATGCCACGGAAAGACCCAGAGCAGAAAAAGCCTGAGTGGATAAAGAGAGCTTGCGGCTCTTGCCGGACACATTGCAGGCCTCGCCTGCTTCCAGACTGTGCCGTTGGATGGGCTCACGCATACACCATTCCCCTTGTTCTTATAGGTACCTGTCGTTCTAGACAGGCAGGGCAACCGCCCTTGAGCGGTCTATTGATAGTAACGGCCTGGGACAGCACCTGCCAACCGGCCTCGGGTTATCGCGTGTCAATCATGACCCTGATCGGTGACCACTGGCGCACACCATCAGAGTTGATCAACCTATGTGGCTCCCGGCCAATGACCGAGAGCCACAACATCTTAGTGCTGAATCTTGGGCGGAGTTGAAGCAGCAATCTTGGCCGGATTGATCAGGAAACGGGCCAGTGCTGGCAGCAGCAACAACGCACCGATCATGTTAACCAGGAACATGAAGGTCAGCATCAGACCCATGTCAGCCTGGAACTTGATGGCCGAGAATACCCAGGTGGCCACGCCGATCGCCAGACACAGACCGGTGAACAGAACCGCCTTACCGGTTGAGCGCAGGGTCTCGTAGTAAGCCTCCTGCAACGGCATCCCGGCACGCAGGAAGGTCTCCAGACGGCTGTAAACATAGATCCCGTAATCCACACCTACGCCCACACCCAGGGCAATTACCGGCAGGGTTGCCACCTTCATGCCTATACCCAGGTAGGCCATCAGCGCGTTACCCAGCACTGAGGTCAGTACCAGCGGCAATACCACACAGATCGTGGCTGCCAACGAGCGGAAAGTGAAATAGCACATCACCCCTACCCACACGTAAACCAGCAACAGGATCAGCAATTCAGAGCTGGCAATCTCGTCGTTGGTAGCCGCCTCGATGCCCGCATTACCGGCAGCCAGCAGGAACTTCATGTTCTCGGTGTTGTACTCGGCAGCAAACTCTTCAACTCCCCGGGTGGCCGTCTTCAGAGTTTCAGCCTTGTGGTCGTTAAGGAACACCATGACCGGCGCCAACGAACAGGTATTGTTGAACATGCCTTCGGGTGCGCGGCTGATTGCGTTGTTCAGGTTGTCCTGATTGCGCGACAGCGTCTGCCACTTGAGGTTGCCCTCGTTGTTACCCATCAGTACCTGCTTGGCCACAGTCACCAGGGACACTGCCGACTGCACGCCTGGCAAGTTTGCCATGTGCCATTCGAGCTGATCGATCGCTTCCATAGTCTCGTAGGCAGAGCACATTTCCGGCGGGGTTTCGACCATCACTACCAGTACGTCGGAACTTGTCGAGTAGTTGGAGATGATGAAATCGTTATCCAGGTTGTAGCGCGAATCAGGACGCAGTTCTGGTGCACCCGGGTCCAGGTCACCTACCTGAAGGTTGGCTTTCTGGTAGAAGAAGGCGCCAGTACCACCCACCAGGGCGATGATGACCAGAAACGGCGCCACTTTCGGGTGCGCGGTATAGGACATGGCGCGCCAGAAGGGATGTTCACGAACCGCGTCACGCTTACTGCGTTCGATGGCCTTCTTGCTGATGCCCAGATAGGAAATGGTGACCGGCAGCATGATCAGGTTGGTAAACACAATCACACCTACACCCACGGAGGCACCGATAGCCAGCTCGTGGATTACGCCGATATCGATAACCAGCAGAGTAATAAAGCCAACCGCGTCGGCAAGAATTGCGATCATGCCGGGCAGAAACAGCTGACGGAAAGTACGACGGGCCGCGATCAGGGCGTTATCTGCCTCGCCTGACTGCAACGCAATACCGTTGATTTTCTGTACGCCGTGGGAAATACCGATAGCGAAGATCAGGAACGGCACCAGCATCGAGTACGGATCCAGTCCAAAGCCCAGCGAGTAGATCAGACCCAACTGCCAGATTACGGCGATCAGCGTGGTGGCCAGAACCGAGATGGTGCTGCGGATGCACCAGGTAAACCAGTACAGCAGTACGAAGGTAATCAGCAGTGCGATACCGAAGAACATCACCACCGCGCCAAGACCCTCGATCAGGTCACCGACCTTCTTGGCAAAACCGACCATGTGGATGCTGATATTCGGGTTTTCTTCCTCGAACTGGGTGCGGATTTTTTCCTCCAGTTGCTGGGAGAACAGACCGTAATCCATACGCAGCAGCTCGGACTGGTTATCCGGGTTCGGATAGAACTCCTGGAGCGGCACCTCGATAATGGTGGACTTGAAGTTGTTGGCTACCAAGCGACCAATTTCACCGGACTTGAGTACATTGACTCGCAGATCATCCAGTGATTGCTCATCCAGGTAGGCCGGATGGCTCGCAACCGGGCCACCGTCAAAGCCGTATTCGGTGACCTCGGTCCAGCGCACGTTGGGCGTCCAAAGCGAGCGCAAACCGGAACGATCGACGCCGGGCAGGAAGAACACCTCGTCGTTGATGCGCTTGAGGGTTTCCATGTACTCGGTGCTGAAGATATCGCCATCTTCGATTGCGACCGCGATACGGATGGAGTTGCCCAGGTTCGACAGGTCGTCCTGGTGCTCGACCATGTTGACAATGTAGGGATGCTGAAGAGGAATCATCTTGGCGAAGCTGGTATCAGGACGGATCTGCAAGGCCTGATAGCCAAGGATAATGGTGATTATGGTAAAGATCGCAACAACCATAAGGCGGTTGTTGAACACCAGCCGTTCCATAAAGGTTTCGGCTTCGTGAACGTTATTCGACATCCCGATTCTCCCGGCAGACAAGCCATCTGGCATTTATTGTTAGTTCAGGCAGCAGTTTTCCCTGCCCGCCTGTAAGGGGCAGCATCACAAGATCAAACATGGACAAATCCGGACGGATTGCATTTTCCGGAGGCATACAACGAAGTGAACAGAATCGACAGGCGATCTGCTTCTGACTGGATTGAAACTGGATCAAACGCGCGAAGGTTCACGACGGACGCCCCCATACATCTACCCCTTTATTTTTATTTGATGTCACGGTCACACGACGGACGACATGATATTACAGCGCTTTCACTGACTTCACTAATCCTTGCAAGTTATCTTTTGTGAACCACGGAAAAACCGGCCAGAAAGCCCGTTATAGAGCGGCCCAAACGCATCAGAACACCCTCCCGGGTGCTCTGGTACGGGGGATTGCCTACCCGGGAATGTCAGGCAAGCGACTTGCTGACCACTTCATATACATCCGGCGAGAGACTACTGGCGGCCATGATGCGTGCCAATTCTGCCTTCATCAGCTCCTGGCGGGCGGCATCATACTTGCGCCAGCGCGTCAGCGGTGTTAGCAGTCGCGCTGCCACCTGGGGGTTTAGCGGGTCGAGCTGCAATATCCGCTCGGCCAGGAAACGATAGCCGGCGCCATCGGCAGCGTGGAAGTTGACCAGGTTCTGATTGGCGAAGGCACCGATCACAGCACGGATCTTGTTGGGATTACGCATGCTGAACGCAGGGTGCTCGAGGAGCTTTTCAACGCGAACCAGACCACCGGGCAAGGCACAGGCAGCCTGCACACTGAACCACTGATCCATGACCAGCGGATAATCCTTCCAGCGTTCGGCAAAGTCGGCCAGCGCCGCCTGCTTCTGCTTCTCGAAGTCGGAATTGACCAGACAGACCAGCGCCGCCTGGCGGTCGGTCATGTTATTGGCCTCCACATACTGACGTACACAGGCATCAACCGCGTCCTGGGAACCAGTGAGCATCAGGTAGGACAAGAGCGTATTCTTCAGGCTGCGGCGCGCCATTGACCCCGCATCCGGGCTGTAGGCTGCGCCATCGTCAAGGTCGCGGTACAGGGGCCACATGACGTCGGCCAGGGTATTGGCCAGCTCACCGCGCACCCATTCGCGCACCTGGTGGATTGCGTCCACATCAGCCACCTCGGACACTTCGACCATATAAGCCTCAGACGGCAACCTGAGCATCTCGGCGACCATGGCCGGATCCAGCTCCCTGTCCGTCAGCAGTGCGTAAAACACATCACGCAAACGCTGATCGAGCAGCAGCGGACGACCCGCCTGATGAATACCGATCATACCCTGGAGCATTTCCAGCGCCAGTGCCTGCCCTGCTTCCCAGCGATTGAAACCATCGGGGTCATTCTTGGCCAGAAAGACCCGATCATCACGGCTGTAGGGATAGCTCATCTTCACTGGCGCAGAGAACCCGCGCAGCAGGGATGGCAATGGCTCTTCCGTCAACCCGGTGAAGGTGAATACCTGCTCGGCGCCTGCCACGGCCAGCACACGCTCAGTGCCCACGGGCGCAGCCTCCCCCTCAAACTGCAGGGGCAATTCCTTACCCTCACGGTCGAGTAAAGCCATGCGCACCGGAATCACCTGCGGCAGTTTCTCGCTTTGCCCCGGCGTTGGCGGGCAGCTCTGGCGGAATAACAGACTGAAGGTACCTTTAGCCGCGTCGTAACGACTCTCCACGGCCAGCCGAGGCGTCCCGGCCTGGCTGTACCAGCGCTTGAACTGCCCCAGGTCTGCGCCATTGGCGTCTTCCATGGCCTTGATGAAGTCATCACAGGTCACGGCCTGACCATCGTGGCGCTCAAAATACAGATCCGAGCCCTGGCGAAAGCCCTGCTCCCCGAGCAGGGTATGCAACATGCGTACGACCTCAGCACCCTTTTCGTACACTGTCAGGGTATAGAAGTTGGAAATCTCGATGAACGAATCAGGTCGAACCGGGTGAGCCATGGGGCCGGCATCTTCGGCAAACTGGTTGGCGCGTAGAAAGCCGACATGCTCGATACGGCTGACAGTGGGTGAATTCATATCGGCGGAAAACTGCGAATCACGGAATACCGTAAAGCCTTCCTTGAGCGACAGTTGGAACCAGTCTCGACAAGTAACCCGATTGCCCGACCAATTGTGGAAATACTCGTGCGCCACCACCGCCTCGACCCGCTGGAAGGCCAGATCGGTTGCCGTATCGGGATGCGCCAGTACGCAGCTGGAGTTGAAAATGTTCAGCCCCTTGTTTTCCATTGCACCCATATTGAAGTCGTTGACCGCCACAATCATGAAGATATCCAGATCGTACTCACGGCCGTAGACTTCCTCATCCCAGCGCATGGAGCGCTTGAGACTATCCATCGCGTGGCCGCACTGCTCCCTGTTCTCCGGCTCCACGTAGATACGCAAGTCAATCTCGCGACCACTCATGGTGGTGAAGCTGTCCTGGATCAGACACAGATCGCCCGCCACCAGGGCAAACAGGTAAGCCGGCTTGGGGAAAGGGTCCTCCCAGGTCACCCAGTGACGGCCGCCCTTCTCTTCACCATTGGCAACCGGATTACCGTTGGACAGCAGAATCGGATAATCCCTTGAGGCAATCACCGTGGTGGTAAACCGGCTCATCACATCGGGACGATCCAGGTAATAGGTGATCTTGCGAAAGCCCTCGGCCTCGCACTGGGTGCAGAACATCTTGCCGGACTGGTAAAGCCCTTCCAGCGCGGTATTGTGCTGGGGCTCGATTCGGGTGGTAACGGCCACCACAAACGCCGCCGCCGCGGGTTGCAATGTCAGGGTATCTTCATCCAGCTGGTAGTCGCCGGCCTGCAACAGCTGCTCATCCAGCGCCACGCTGACCAGCTCCAGCAGTTGGCCATCCAGCACCAGCGGGGGCAGCGACTGACCTGCGCCCTGTTCATTGCGGCGCATATTCAGGCGGCTGTGAACCAGCGCATGGTCCTCGAACAGCTCGAACGTCAGATGCGTTTCGTCTATCCAGTATTCAGGCGCCTGGTAGTCCTTGAGATAAATGGTCTTGGGCTGTTCGGTACGCATGCTGCACTCCTCAGTACACACTGACAGACAGTGTGTAGGACGTATATTTACGAATATTGATTACGCCGGTATCCAGAATCAGATACTGACCCTTGATTCCCAGCAAGGTGCCCTCGAGCACCGGCTCCTTGTCCAGATTGGCTGACTGGGGTTTCGGGCTGTATTCGAGCACCGGGTAGCGAATATTCACCACCTCGGCGTCAAGGGACTGGATGGCCTGCAGGCCAAAGCGGGCCTGCAACGCAAGAAGGCCCTCCTGCGCGCCCTCCATGATTCGTTCGCGGGCTGCCTGCATGTCAACCGGCTCCGGTTCACCGCGCAGCAGCGCACGCCAGTTTGTCTTGTCGGCGACCTGCTGACGCAGCAGGTCCTCGACCAGACCTGACTGCTGACGAGTAGCCACGCGCAGAATCGGCAGTGCCTGGCTCGCACCCTGGTCAATCCAGCGGGTCGGGATCTGGGTGGCACGGGTAATACCCACCTTCAGTCCTGACGAATTGGCCAGATAGACAATATGGTCGGTCATGCAGAATTGCTCGCCCCAGGCCGGCTCGCGGCAAGTACCCTGATCATAGTGGCACTTTTCCGGACTCATGATGCAGGTATCACAGCGAGCCAGCTTGGTCATGCAGGGATAACAGAAACCCTGACTGTAGCTTTTTTTGGTGCGCCGCCCACAATGGCTGCAATGGATAGTCCCCAGTGCCTCTATACGCAGGGTACTCCCCAACCAGTCATTGAGCGGCAATAGCTGCTCGCCAATCGACAGGCTGTAGCGCACGGGCACATCAAGATCTGCCTGCAGCTTGCTGACGCTGCCCTCACCGCTGACTGGCTGTATCAATGCAAGGTATCCGATTTGGTCGAGAACAAAATATTGGGCACGGTTTTTTTCTCGGATTTACAGCTCTGCTCACCCATGAACCCGGTGCGCTCTTCTTCAGGCAGATTTTCCAGCTCCCAGCCAATCATTGCCTGCATGCAGAGCTCTTTCTGCTCCTGGGTCAGGCGGCGACCGTCCGGCCATTTGCCGATCTCCACCGCCTGCTTCAGGCTGGCATATACCTCGGGGGTGATATTGCGCAACATCTCGACAAAGGTAGTCATTTCATTCTCCAGAAAATTATCTCGACAAACCGAACCGCTGGGACCCGCCTGCAACCAGGCCTGCAGCACAGCCAACCAGCAAACCACTCACGTGAGCCGCATTGGCTATGGCACCAAAACCAAGCAGTGTCACCAGGCCCGAGAGGCACAGCACCAACCACACCAGCATCAGCACCACCACACCCTTGGGCAGCGCAAAATGCACGTTCGGCGCCATTAACTGGTAAATCCAGCAATAACCCAGTAGCCCGTATAACACACCAGACAGCCCGCCAAAGAACGGCTGCCCGCTGAACAGCCATTGCACGCTGTTGGACACCAGACCGAACAGCAACGTCAGCCCCAATAGCCAGAGCGAGCCGGAGCGCAGCTCTATCCGACGACCCAGCTCCCAGTACCAGAGCGCATTGAAAGCCAGATGCATCAGGCCAAAATGCAGAAATATCGGCGTGATCAGCCGCCACCATTGGCCCAGGTCAATCTGACTGGCCATATACTCACTGTTCTCTGGTGGCACAAAGGTAAACATCACCACACCGTCAACCTGGCTGCCCAGGCCGGTGAGCAGAGCCACCACGCCAGTAACCAGCAGCACGCCAAGCGTCAGAGGTATTCCCCTGGCCGTTTGCATCCAGCCTGCACTCCCGGAGGGGCCCCGGTTTCGCACTGCAGGTCGGATATCAGGCGTCTGCGGAACGCCTTCGGCATAGCACTCTCGGGCAAAATGTGCACCGGCTTCGTCCCGGGTCCAGACAACCTGCTGATTGCCCTCCTCGGTAACGCGATGGACCACTCCCTGGCTGCGCAAATAACGGGTAAAGCTGGAGAGGTCTTCCTCCAACGGACACTGCAGGGCGCGGAACATATTTACCTCTTCAATTTTTACGGCTGCCGCCAGGTTCTGGTCATGCCAGCCTGGGCACGTCTACCCACACGAAATGGTCCCGCTGCAGACGGTGCTCACCATCCCAGCGATAGGCGACCAGCTTGCCATACTTCACCGCGCTGTAGTCCAGGCATGCCAGATTGGGTCTCAGCGGGTGCGGATCGCCCTGCTGCCAGTAATGTCCCACAAAGAGAATTGGTTGCTCACTGCCATAGATCAGCAGCTCGGCTTTCTGACTATCGGTCAGCGGCCGGGTCGCTACGTCCTCGGGTAGTGCATCTGGCTGAAATACCAGATCGCCATAGGTCTGCGGCTCCTCTTCCCAGAACTTGGTACGAAAGCTGTGCCTGACCAGCCCATCCTTGCTGACCATTTTACCCCCATGGGGCAGACGCATCTCACTACCGCGCAGCAGCCGCTCGAGCACCTGGGAAGCGAATCCGCCATGCTCAGCTGCCGACTCCAGAAACTCCCGGTCGATTCGTCCATCAGGGTATTGCGCGGCAAAGGGTCTGATCAGGCTCTCGTCCCAGCAGGCATGCACCAGCCTGATTTCACCCAGGTCAAGAAACAACGGCAACCGGTAGAACCACTCCAGGTAATACGCCCATTCATCAGGCCACGGGGCCATCTGCTCCAGGGTTGCCGCCAATTGCCTGCGGTTGCGCTCGGTATGTTCCCGAATGAACTGCCTGCCGCTGCCCGCAGGTGCGGGTGTCTCCCAGGCCAGCGCATTGATCTCATGATTCCCCATGATGCACTGGGCGCTACCGGCCTCGACCATGTCGTGCACCAGGCGCAGCGCCTCACGGATACGCGGCCCGCGATCGATGATGTCACCCAGAAACAGCGCCTGACGGTGCGGATGTTGCCAGACGCCCTGATGCGGGGCATAGCCCATATTCTCCAGCAGCGTCTCCAGGGTATGCGCGCAGCCGTGGATGTCGCCAATAACATCGAATCCGCGGCCAGTATGCGCAGTCGGATGTGTCATTGATCAGTCAACCTGCTACTCCAGCCGAGCTTGCTCCGGCAGATGGCATAAAAATTGTGATCCAGGGGATGAATCAACCGCAGCTTTTGCGGCTTTTTGCGAATGGTGATCGAATCCCCCGGTGCACAGGCGATATGTACCTGGCCATCACAGCTGATCTGCGGGTAAATACCGCTTTGCTTGGAGATGACAATTTTCAATTCGCTACCGGCATCAACAACTATCGGGCGACTGGACAGGGTGTGGGGGAACATGGGCACCAGAACGACCGCATCAAGTTTGGGATGCATGATCGGGCCACCCGCTGACAGTGCGTAGGCGGTGGAGCCGGTGGGCGTGGCCACTATCAGTCCATCAGACTTCTGGCTGTAAACGAACTGGCCATCGACGTACAGCTCGAACTCGATCATGCGTGCCGACTTGCCCGGATGCAGAACCACGTCATTGAGGGCTTCACTGGTGCCCAGTTGCTCGTCATCGCGGCGCACGAAGGCATCCAGCAGAAACCGACTCTCGACCATGTAGCGGCCAGCCAGCACTTCACCGACCTGCGCTTCCAGCTCGTCGGGAGAAATATCGGTGAGAAATCCCAGGCCGCCGCGGTTTACGCCCAGCACCGGCACGTTGTAGCGGCACAGTGCGCGCGCCGCGCCCAACAGGCTGCCGTCGCCACCGACAACAATAACCAGGTCGCAAATTTCGCCCATCATCTTTCGTGAGCAAACCTGCAGATGGTGCCCCGGCAACAGATCGGCTACGGCATCCTCGAGAATAACCGTGTGGCCACTGTCGATCAGGAAGCGTTTCAGGCGCTTCAGGGTGTCCACCACCCTGCCGCTACCCAGCCGCCCGATCAAACCGATGTTGCGGAACTGATCCATACCACCTCACTGTTATGCCATAGCCGGTCAATCAGTGATTATCCGCAGCCAGCAGGGTGCTGGCAAATGCGCTGTGGTAATGAGAGGTGTCAGTCGGCGTCGCTCGCCGAGCGATTCTGCAGTCTGGACAGATCACGCTTGAGGGTAATATTGATTTTCTGTTGCAACGCCAGTTCGTTCTTGATGTCGTGTAGTTCACCCTGAACGATGGCCAGATGGTCCTTGTGACGCTGGCGCTCGGCAGCCAATTCCACTTCACGGAGCTGACGCAGCTCATCAAGCTGGCGCTTCAGATCACTGATCTGTTCCTTGTGTGCTGCCTGCTGCTCAGTGGCGGCAGCCGCAGCTTGCGCGCTGCTCTTTTTATCCTGCTCTGGCAACTGGCTGCCAACCCTTGCCTGTGGGCTGACCACGTTCCCGCCACCGTACCAGGCATCCTCCGCGGCCATCTGCAGATGCTCCGTCTGGATAACCGCCAGTGCCTCGCGGTCATCGCCCAGAATACCGAGGGTATTGCGCGTGACAGCTTCCTTGATCATCAGCAGATCGGCCTTGCCCTCCCGTTGTGCAGGCTTCCACAGATTCGGCTTGAATCTGTTGTCGCTGCAAAACCCCAGGCAGGCAAGACGGATAGGGCCGCCACCCATGTCCGGCCCACGGCCGGCTTTCTCTGCCAGTGCACGCAGTGGCATATTCCAGAGCGGGCTGATATGACCATCAAGATCGAAATCGAGAGTGAAGAAAACCGCCGCACGAACGTGCAGACGGTTATTTATCTGAACAAAAACGGCCTCGACAGTTTCATCGGCAAATTCCGGGGTCGCCACCATGCCATCAAGCAAGGCCTCGAATTCGGCATAAAGCATCTGCTTGGCAATACCCCGCTCCGCAAAAAACAGGACCGCCTCAGTCAGCAATGGTTTGTGCGTAATGTTCATGGATACCCCCGTGCCGCCCCTTCAACTCACCTGGTTAACAGGACTTTGCGCTTTTTTTGCGGCGATTGCACTTGGTCGAAGATCTTGAGGGGAAATGTAACCGAGGATTGTGACGAATTTGGCAGTAGGCGACAGCCAGAGGCGCGGCAGGAGCCGCGCCCGGCGATAGTCAGAGTGCCGCAGCCAGGCGAGAGCCCTGATCAATGGCACGCTTGGCATCCAGCTCGGCAGCCACGTCTGCGCCACCCACCAGGTGCACCGGCTTGCCCGCCGCTTCCAGGCCTGCCTGCAATTCACGCAGCGGATCCTGACCTGCACAGATAACAATATTATCCACCGCCAGCACCTGGGGCTCGCCCTCGGCAATGCTGACATGCAGCCCCTCGTCATCAATCTTCAGATACTGCACAGCGTTGAGCATCTTCACCTGACGACTCTTGAGACCCGCGCGGTGAATCCAGCCCGTAGTCTTGCCCAGGCCATCACCCACCTTGCTGGTCTTGCGTTGCAGCAGGAACACCTCACGGGCGGGTGGGTGCGGATGCGCCTCGACGCCGGCGATACCGCCCCGCGCCTCGATAGCCGGATCGATACCCCACTCGTCCCAGAACAGCTCGGTATCCAGCGCAGCACTCTCGCCCTGCTGGGTAATGAACTCGGATACATCAAAGCCGATACCACCCGCACCGATCACCGCCACACGCTTGCCGACGTCGCGACGCTGCAGGATGGTGTCCAGATAACCCAACACCTTGGGATGACCGATCCCGGGAATATCCGGAGTCCGTGGCACCACACCCGTAGCCAGAATCACCTCGTCGAAATCAGCCAGATCCTCGACGCTGGCCCGCTTACCCAGCACCAGGCGCACGCCGTGCTTGGCAATCATGCGATCGTAGTAGCGCAGCGTCTCGTAGAACTCTTCCTTGCCCGGAATCCGCTTGGCAATGTTGAACTGGCCACCTATTTCATCACCGGAATCAAAGAGTGTGACCTCATGACCCCGCTGGGCAGCCACAGTGGCGGCCGACAGCCCGCCAGGGCCGGCGCCGACTACGGCAATCTTCTTCACCTGGGTGACCGGCAGATAATTCAGCTCTGTCTCGTGACAGGCGCGCGGATTGACCAGACAACTGGTCAGTTTGCCGCCAAAGGTGTGGTCCAGGCAGGCCTGGTTGCAACCGATACAGGTGTTGATCTCTTCCGCCAGACCCGCCGCAGCCTTGTTGACGAACTCCGGATCAGCCAGGAACGGACGGGCCATGGACACCATATCCGCGTCGCCCTCGGCCAGTACCTGCTCTGCCACCTCCGGGGTATTGATCCGGTTGGTGGTGACCAGGGGGATATTCACTTCACCCTTGAGCTTGGCGGTCACCTTGGTGAACGCTGCGCGGGGCACCTTGGTGGCAATGGTTGGAATACGCGCCTCATGCCAACCAATCCCGGTGTTGATGATGGTTGCACCAGCCTGCTCGATCGCCTTGGCCAGCATCACCACCTCATCCCAGGTGCTGCCACCCTCGATCAGATCCAGCATCGACAGCCGGTAGATGATGATGAAATTGGCGCCGACGCCTTCGCGGACCCGACGCACGATTTCCACCGGCAGACGCATGCGGTTCTCGTAGCTGCCACCCCAACGGTCGGTGCGCTGGTTCACATGTTTGACCAGGAACTGGTTGATGAAATACCCCTCCGAACCCATGATCTCGACGCCGTCATAACCGGCGCTCTGAGCCAGTTGCGAGCAGGTGACAAAATCCTGAATCTGCTTCTCGATACCCTCCTCGTCCAGCTCCTTGGGGGTAAAGGGGTTGATCGGCGCCTTGACCGCGCTCGCCGACACCTGTTTGGGGCTATAGGCATAACGACCAGCGTGGAGGATCTGCATGCAGATCTTGCCGCCTGCTTCATGTACCGCCTTGGTCACCACCTTGTGGTGTTCGGCCTCTTCGGGGGTGGTCATCTTGGCCGCGCCGTGGGCAACACTGCCCTCCTCGTTCGGTCCGATACCGCCGGTCACGATCAAACCAACACCGCCACGGGCGCGCTCGGCAAAATAGGCTGCCATGCGCTCGAAGCCATGGGGTCTTTCCTCCAGGCCCGTGTGCATCGAACCCATCAGGGTACGGTTACGCAGAGTGGTGAATCCCAGATCAAGGGGCGCCAGCAGATGCGGGTAGAGTGCGTGCTCGGTCATGGTGTTGCTCCGGTCATATCATCATCAGGAAGCGACCGGATACATGCCCGGTCTTTATCAGTGCAAAGACAATAGGCCCCGAGGCGGCGGCGCTCAATCACCCTGAATGACATTTGTATGACTTTGGATTACATTTGCGCATGGGCCGCACAGCCTTTATTTATCCAGAAAGGAGCCGGCCTTGAAGCTTGGGGATCTATCTGTTGGCTACGTCTATAGCCTCAGGGCCGCATTACGCAGTCTGGGGCATGACGTCGAGCCCCTTCTGCAGCGCTTTCGTATCACCCGCGAGATGCTCGCGACGCCCCAGGCACGTATCAGTATTGCCCGCTTCATGCGCCTGGGGAATGCCGCCATCGGCCTGAGTGGCCGCGCAGACATCGGGTTGCTCATGGGTGAGCACAGCCAGGCCAGCCACCTGGGCCTGGCCGGGTTGACCGCCCAATGCGCAATGAACCTGCAGCAGGCCTTTGCTACTCTGGTCCGCTACGAACGCCTCTCGAGCCAGAATTATCGAGGCCACTCCAGTTTTGACGCACCCGCCCTGCGCTTTTACTCCATCAGCCCCTACAACGCCTTCAATCTGTTTGTGGTCGACTCCGCCCTGGCGTCCCGCGCGCGGCTGGGTCAGCAACTGACCGGCGGCGCAGCGCGACTGGAAGCTGTGCATATCGAGTTTCCCGCACCCGCCTACGCCGAATGCTACGAGCAGCTATTCAAATGCCCGGTGCTGTTTGGCCAGGAACACAATCAACTGATATGGCAGCCCGCGAGTCTGGAACTGGCCCTGGACCAGGCTGCGCCAGCCACCTTCAACCATCTGCAATCACTTTGTGACGCACAGTTATACGAGCTGGGCCGCCACCGCCGGCTACGTGAACGGGTCGAGGAAATCGTCTCTCCCCGGTTGCATCGTCAACTGCCGGGGCTCAGCGAAGTAGCTCGCGAACTGGGCATGGCGTCCTGGACCCTGCGGCGCAAGCTGCAGCAACAGGAACAAACGCGTTTTCAGGATATCATCGACGACACGAGACGCGATCTTGCCCTGACCTACGTGCGCGATACGGAGCTGGCCCTGGGGGAAATTGCTTTCCTGCTTGGATTCTCATCCCCGGCGGCTTTTCAGAGGGCATTCAAACGCTGGACAGCACAAGCCCCTGGACACTTTCGGCGAGAGCAGCGTCAGGTGAAGGTTGAAGGCTGAGGGTCGAAGGTCGAAGGTCGAAGGTCGAAGGTCGAGAAATAAAATACTGCCGGTAAGGGGGTAACCGGTGCAAGGATGGCAGAGCACCCGGATAGCTGACCTGGGGAAGGCCAGCCGAAGCACTTACATCTCTTCGGCGTCGTCCGCTTCCTGATCCCATTCCTGGGCACGTTTTTCCATCAATTCTTCTACATAATCGTTCATTGTTGATTCCTCTTTTGACAACGGTTACACACCAGGCAACTCAGGCCTGAATTGACCATAATTGCCTTGCGTTACAGTCAGATGAAGTCAATAGGGAAAAGTTCAGGTAACGCAGGAAATAACACCTGCACCAGCTGTCGTCCACGCACAGGATTACCGCAAAAAGAAGTCGCCGAGCCGCTATGGCCCCAGGATATGAAAGCGTCTGTCCATATCGGGCCGGTCGTAAACCTGGGTCAGGCTTTGCTGAAAGGCCTCCTGGGCCTGGTTGAAGGTACCTTGCAGTTGCTGATGCAGCTGAACACGCAAGGCTTCGCGGGTGGCGAGCAGCTCGCCACGCATTTCCATTTCCTTGCGCTCGCGCAGTAACGCTTCCTCGGCCTTCAACAGCGTAAAATCGGTTACCACCAGTGTTCCTGCGGCAGTCAGGAAGGCGACGCTACCGGCCACCAGTGCACCAGGCCCGCTGGGTGCTGTAACCGCAGCAGCCGTACCACCAGTACTGATCGCGATCGCCAGCCTGGGCGCCAACCGTGCAACGAATCCTGCCAACGCCCTTCTGCTGCCCTGCACCGCACCCAGGCTCATCAATCTGGGCATCAGGGAACGACGTAACAGCAAACCCAGCGTGCCGGCTCCCACAACCAGCGACGCGCGCGATCCCGCCTGCCAACGCTGCAGGTCCTCGGCACTGGCAGACCATCCCAGTCCCAGCGCCTGATCGATATTCAGCGTCGTGACTGGCTCTGCACTGACGGCTTCAGGGCTTTGCTGACGATGTGCGTACAGACCGGTCAGCTGTCTCTGCACCACCCGTTGCTGAGTGTCCGCCAGCGTCTGCCAACGCGCCAGCATGGCTGTATCAAAACCCGCCAGGCGCTGCTGCAGACCACTATCCTCGATCAGAAAATCAGTCATCCGCTGCTGCATGAAAACATCCAGATCCCCATCCACAGCGTGGTACAGACGGGCATAGGATCCGGGCATGGAGTAATACCAGTCCATATAATCGGGCAATGCAGCCAAGGCCAGAGCAAAGCTCTGGTCCAGCCATTGATCAGCCCACTGCTGCATCTGCTGTTCTGTCTGGTCCCGCTGCTGCTCGGTCAGACGTAGCAGATCGGTGTTGAACTGGCGCAACGTTGCGCCATCAAGGAGCAGCCGCTGATCGTTGACCAGGACGGAAAACAGACGATTATCGGCCAGTCGCTCGGTGAGCAGGCGCAACCCTGCGTTCATCGAGACAAACAGCACCAGCACGGCCAGTATCACCACCAGCAGTAGTCGAATCCGGCGCGCGAAAGTCATTTTCATCAGCTGTTACTCCACTGCGAGACCAGCGCGCTCACGCCGACCAGCATGCGCACCCAGGCCCAGGCGAATGCAGCGCCTCCCAGCAACAACAGACTCCAGGCAAGCAGTGCCAGCAGACCGCTGTCATCAATGTTGCCCAGGGTGTTCTGCAGCGCCCACTGCAGGGTCAGGTCCAGCAGGAGATAGACACGCTCGAAAACGGCGAGCAAGGCCATGCTGCTCTGCGCCTCTGGCAGATGCAGGCCCACCGCCGCGCCCCAGCCCATGCCGGTCATATCGGGCTGGGACGTATACAGGGAAACCAGTAGATAGCAAACCAGCAGCGGCAGCATCGCCAGCGGCACCGACAGGCGTCGGATGATCGCCGCCCGTACATGCGGCTTGAGATGGGCGCGCAAGCGTAGGTCCAGCCAGCTACCCAGAAACCAGAGCACCGGCACCTGCGCCAGCAGAATCAGCCATAACCAGCCAGTGGCATGCAGTAGCCTGGCCAGCATGAACAACGCCAGCAGGGAGGCAATCAGCAGATGCCAGGCGGTCATCAGCACACCACCACGCAGTAACCGGTGCCAGCCCGAATCAGCCAGCAGATATTGATCAAGCCATACGCGTCTGCGTAAACGCGCCGATTCCAGACTGCCAGTCAGAATCAGCCAGCTGATGGCCGCCCAAAGTGGCAGAAACAGCCAGCCCTGGACAGGATCGACAACCAGGCTCCAGCCCAACAGGGCAATAGCAGGCACGAGCAAGGCGATCACAGGCAGATAGGCTCCGATACAGGGATTTGTACCAGTCTACGCCTATGTGCTGCACAAACGAAAAAGCCCCCGGCATTTCTGCACGGGGGCTTCTCGAGGGATATGGCGCAGTGGACGGGACTCGAACCCGCGACCCCCGGCGTGACAGGCCGGTATTCTAACCAACTGAACTACCACTGCGCATCTGCACAGGGACCATGTCCGACTGAGCAGGCGCGCATTGTAAACATTTGGTCAGGCGAGTCAAGCACTTACAGCGGCTTTCGCCGGTTCATTGCGCCGGCCGAGTGTCAGCCTGCAGACGGCGGGCACCACCAGCAATGTCAGGACAGTAGAAGCCAGCAGGCCGGAGATGATCGCCCAGGCCATCGGCGGCCACAGGGTTGACTGCGAGAAAGCCAATGGCAGCAGACCGGCAATGGTCGTGGCCGTGGTCAGCAGAATCGGCCGGGTACGCCGCTCGACTGCTTCAGCCACAGCTTCAACGATATCCGCTCCATCGGCCAGACGCTGGTCAACCACATCGAGCAGCACGATGGCGTTGTTCACCACAATCCCCACCAGCGCAATAATGCCCAGCAAGGACTGGAAGCCAAAGGGAGTGCCGGACAGCACCAGACCTGGGAATACACCCACACTGGCCAGGGGCACCGTCAGCAGGATGATGCCCACACGACGGAATGAGTTGAACTGCAGCAACAGGAAAAACAGCAGCAGCAAAATGCCAATCGGCGCGCTGGTAAAGATCGCGTTGTTGGCGTCACCAGAGCCTTCCTTGTCACCGCCCAGCTCCATACGCACACCCTCAGGCAAGGGAGTCTGCACCAATTGGCTGTTTAATTGCTCAAGGATCTGACTGAAGCTGTAGCCATCCTCCAGCCCAGCCGTCACGGTCTGGACTCGCACTCCATTGCGTTGATAAACCCCGCCCGGCTGCCATTGCGGCTCGATTCGCGCCAGCGCAGTAAGCGGAATTCCCTGACCCGCATCATTGAAGATGGTGACCGACTTGAGGCGCTCCAAAGTCTGCGCGGTGCCCTCGGGTGAGCGTAGCACCAGGGCAATAGGATCACGCTCCTGGCGGTATTGTTCCACTGTCAGACCCAGGGTGGTGGTATTCAGCGCGCGGGCAATCCGGGCCCGGTTCAGGCCGTAACGCTGGGCCAGGGCGTCGTTGATCTCGATGCGCAATGCGGGCACCCCCAGATCGATATCATGGCGCACGTCCACCGCGCCCGGAATGGACCGGGTGACTGCGAATATCTGTTCGGTCGCGGCAATACGCACAGCGTCGTCATGGTGATAAAGCCGCATCTCGACCGGGGCGACCCGCGGTGGACCCTGTCCCAGGGTACTGGCAACAATTTCCAGCTGCGGGTAATGCTGCTCCACATGGTCGCGGACCCAGTGGATAATAGCGCTGGTCGCGGCCAGGCTGGTTGCGTCGACGACCAGGCGCGCGCGGTTGGAAGCCTGGGGCGAACGCCGCAGATTGTAGTAGAAGCTGGGTCCAGCCGAGCCGACAAAACGGTGTATCTGCTGCACATCCTGATGTTCGCGCAGGGCGCGTTCGAGCGTGGCGCTGACCGCTTCGGTCTGCTGCTGGTCAGTACCCTCGGGCATGTAAAGCTCGACCACCACCAGGGGCCGGTCGGCATTGGGAAAGAACTGCATCTTCACCATCGGTGCCAGCGTAAGGCTGCCCACCACTGTCAGTGCACCCAGCCCTATTACCCACCAGGGCGCTCCCGTGCTGGCTCGACCCAGCCCACGGCTCAGTGTGGCCATCCATTGGCTGCTATGTTTGGGCGCGGGTTTCAGAAAACGACCCGCTAGCAGCGGCGCAACACCAATCGCCAGCAGATAACTGACCGACAGCGTAAGCATGATCATCACCGGAATACCTCGGGTAAAATCTGCCGCTCCGCCCTTGGCCAGCAGCAAGGGAGTGAAGGCTGCCAGCGTGGTCGCGGTAGAGGCGCCCAGGGGGCCGGCCAGCTCCCGAATACCGCCATAAACCGCCTGCTCGCGGGTTTCGCCGCGATTCAATCTATCCTGGATGTTCTCCACCATGACAATGGCGTTATCAATCAGAATCCCCAGGGAAATGACCATCCCGATAACGGCAATCTGGTGCAGGATGCCTCCGCCCAGGTTGTATATACCCAGACTGATCAGCGCCACCATCGGCAGCATGGTCGCGACCAGCAGACCCATCCGCCAACCCATGCCGATGAAAACCACCAGCATGATGATCAGCACACTGCCCAACAAACTCAGCTCCAGCCCATCCAGGCGCTCTTCAACCTGATCTGGCTGGAAGAACATCTCATCTACCTGAAACGGCGCCAGATCAGGCCGTAAAAGGGTCAGACGTTCCCGCACACGCTGACCAAAACGAATCGCATCTTCCTGGCCACGCACCGCGGTCAGATTCACCAGAACCGTTTGCTCGCCATTGAACCAGGCCTTAGGCTGCGCCGGTTCAACCGGGCCGCGCCAGATCTCTGCCAGATTTTCCAGGGGTACGTTGCCGCCTTGGGGCAAAGGTATCTGCGTGCCCCGCAGCGCATCGATGCTGGCAAACTCGCTATTGGGCAGTAACCCCAGACGCTTACCGTCAGCGACCACAAAACCACCGGGAATAACCTGATTACGCTCCGCCAGAATAGTCGCAAGATAACCGGCGGAAATGCCCAGGCGCGCCATTTGCGCGTCACGCAGGGCAATGGTGATCTGCTCGTCCACATCCCCCTCGAGCTCTATACGCGCAAGCCCTTCCAGATCGGTCAGGTTGCGCTTGAGCCCTTCGGCGACTTCAGTCAATTCGACCAGCGACGCACTGCCGCGTACCGAAAGTACCACCGCAGGAATGTCGATCAGTCGATCATCCAGCTCCACGCGCGCTATACCCTCGGGAAACTCCAGCTCGGCACGGCTGATCGCCTGCCTCACGCGGTCCCACCCGGCATCAGTGTCGTAGATCGAATCGTCAAAACTGATATTCACCAGTGCCACGCCGGTGCGCGCGGTTGCCGTGAAGTAGTCGATTTCGTCAACCTGGGTCAGCTCGTCGGACAAGGGTTCGAGCACCAGGCGCTCGATAGCCTCGGCCATGGCCCCCGGATAGATGATCGTAATCAGGCCGGCCCGGTAGGGGAAACTAGGATCTTCCTGGCGCGCCATATTCAGATAGGAGGCCACTCCGAGCAGGCAGAGCATAACCACCACCAGGCCGATCAGCCGGGGACGCACCCACGTCGCCGGATTCATGGCAGCAACTCCACGGAATCGCCATCGGACAAACGGGTCAGGCCGGCGTATACCACCAGGTCACCGGCCTGCAGGGAATCACCGACCAGCGTTACCTGCTCGCCACGCAAGGCCCCCGCTTGTACCGGCACCCGCTCCACCCGCCCATCAGTCACCCGAAACACGGCCAGACCATCGTTGCCACCATTGGACAAACGCATCACTGCAGCCAGCGGGATCTTCAGCGAGTCATCGGAGGGCATACCAATACCCACCTCAACCGCATCACCGGTCCGCGCAGCCTGATGCTCCAACGCAACAACCAACGGATACAGCGCACTGCCCTGGGACGATCCCTGGCCTATCTCGACAACCCTCCCCAGCAACTGCCCATCTGCCAGGCTCTGCCAGACCGGCAGTTGCTGGCCAACGGCGAGACCCTCGAGCATATGACCTGGAATCAGTACTTCCACTTCCAGTCCATTGGATGCGGCAAGCCCCATGACCGGCTGACCTGGTGCGATGAACTCACCCGGCTCGACCAGTAATGCCTCAATGCGACCAGCAAAGGGGGCCCGTAACTGGCTTTCACCCTGTAGCTGTTCGGTCTGGCTCAAGGACGCACGGGCACTGGCGACACCGGCCTGCAAAGCATCCAGCCGTGCCTGTTGCTGCTCGCGCTGCTGGGCTGAAATGACCCCCCGCTCAAACAGCTGATCACTTCTCTGCGCCTCGCGCTCAGCCTGGGCGGCCTGTGCTCGAAGCTCAGCAAGCCGCGCCCTCGACGCATTGCGCGCGGGTTCCAGTTCAGGGTTGTAAAGCGTGGCCAGAACTTGCCCCTGCTCCACTGCCTGACCAATTTCCACTGAACGACTGCGCAACACTCCGCCCACCTGAAAGGTCAACTGGGCCCGTTGTCTGGCACGGACCACGCCAGCAAAACGCAAGGGCTCAGCCTCCGTTGCCACCTGCACCGGTGCGGCCCGAACCACGACAGGTCGATCACGACTTTCAGCCCCGCTGGCATTGCCATCATCGCCGCATCCAGCCAGCGTGGTCATCAGCAAGCCAGCCAGTGCCAGCGAAAGGAGGCGAGGTAGTTCATAATGGTTGGGCACGGTTGGCTCCAGGGTCTACGGGGACATTAAGAACATAATGTCATTTATTGACAGATTGTCAACGCACCCACACAATCGTTTACCAACCAATAGAAATGGACAAACATGAGTCTCGACCAGCGCCGAGAGCGAGAAAAGCAGGACCGCCGCGACAGCATTCTGGATGCTGCCGAACACATATTCTTCGCCAGGGGTTTTGAAAAAAGCTCGATGGATGAGATTGCCCGAACGGCGCAGCTCAGCCGTGCCCTGTTGTACGTGTACTTCAAGGACAAGACGGCAATCATGCGTGGATTGATGCTGCGTGCCGGCACAACGCTACGCGACCGGTTCGCTGCCGCCATAGAGCAAACCGACCAGGGCGCCGAGCAGATTGGCAATATTGGCCGCGCCTACTACCGCTTCAGTGTCGAGGAACCCAACTACTTTGACGTACTCACGCAGGCCAGCACCTTCGAGCATTTGGCCGACGAAGACGAACAAAGTAAAGCCCTGCAGGAATGCGGTGCAGAAGCGATGAGCATGATGGTCAACGCATTAATCAAGGGCGTAGCTGACGGCACCCTGAGCCGCGAGCGCGTCGCAGATCCGTTGATGACAGCCTACTTTCTGCGCGGCGCGATGCACGGCGTAATCATGCAATGCAGCAAATCAGCCGACGTCGATCCCAACCGCCCCGATCTGGAAACGCTGGTTGATTACGCCCTGCGGATGCTGACGCACTCCATGCGAGCCTGAGGAAAACGGGAAAAAGGAAGCGCGGAGCCCGAAGCCGGGAATGTCGAGTTCCACCTCGACAAAGTGCCA
>NZ_VTTI01000010.1 GCF_008641105.1 Halopseudomonas salina | reverse complement strand
TGGTGTCGCGCAAGTCCCACACCGCCCTGGAGCGCTGGGTATACACCGACGTTGGCAAATTCTCCGGCCTGATCGAATTTTTTAGAAGCAAGGCGAACTGGAAGACGTCGTTATCGCCGGGCCGACCTGCGACAGCGCCGACATCATGTACGAAAGCTACAAATACGGCCTGCCGCTGAACTTGGCCATTGGCGATCGGATGTACTGGCTCTCTACTGGTGCCTACACCACCAGCTACAGCGCTATCGAATTCAACGGCTTCCCGCCTCTGGAAGCGTTCTACATCTGACGCGTTGCTTAGCGGCAAGCTTCAAGCTGCAAGCGACGAGCTGCTTGTGCAAAAGCCTGGCCCTGATATCAGGGCCGGGCTTTTTTATTGTCTGGCGAAAGTGGCACTTTGTTGGGCCTTAGTCTTACTTCACCAGAGATGCTTCCTGAGACCCCGCTGGTCAAGATGGAACTCGACATTCCCAATAAGCACCAACCCTGGGAACGTTCGAGTTTCACCTCACACCGGCCCCCGCCTCTGGGAACGTTCGAGTTCCACCTCGAACAAAGCCGGCCCCGCCGGCCAGAAACCAAAAAGCCCGTACTGCGAAACAGTACGGGCTCTTGATCCACCTAACCACAATCAGCTTAAAGCTTGCCGCTTGTAGCTTGAGGCTTTTATGGTCAGCTGAACTTCTGAATATTAGCCATCAGCTCACGCAGCGCCTCGATGTTGTCCTTCGGATGCACAGCGCCTTCGAAGTCGCACAGCTTCTCGAAGTTGGCAGCCACGTCTTCGGGCGTGAAGCCTTCATCGGGGTTGAAGCCAATACCCAGCGAACGCTCCCAGCGAACCTTACCCATCCAGCCGCCACCGACTTCAAACAAGCTGCCGGTCTCTTTGCTGTCTTCCGAGCAGAGGTATGCAACCAGCGGGCTGACCAGCTCAGGCTTGAGCTTGTCGAAAGCACCTTCCGGGAACAGACCTTCAGTCATGCGCGTGCCGCCAGTCGGCGCAATCGCGTTGACGAAGATGTTGTTCTTGCGGCCTTCGATCGCCAGGGTGCGGGTCAGACCGTACAGACCCAGCTTGGCCATGCCGTAGTTGGCCTGGCCAAAGTTACCGTAGATACCGGAAGTGGAAGCGGTAAATATGATGCGACCGAAATTGCTGTCCTTCATGTAGGGCCAGGCAGCGTGGGTTACCTTGTAGGCACCTTCGACGTGAACCTTGTAGACCAGATCCCAATCAGCGTCGGTCATCTTGGCAAAACTCTTGTCTCGCAGGATGCCCGCGTTGTTGACCACAACGTCCACACGACCGAAGTTATCCATCGCGCACTGCACGATTTTTTCACCGTCGATTACGTTGTCCGGGTTGGCAACGGCAGTACCGCCTGCAGCCTTGATTTCTTCAACAACCTTGAGGGCTGCTTCGCTGTTTGCGCCTTCGCCCTGGGTGCTGCCACCCAGATCGTTGACGACAACTTTGGCGCCGTGCTTGGCGAACAACAGCGCGTGGGCACGGCCAATGCCGCCGCCGGCACCGGTTACGATGACGACCTTGTCGTCAAAACGAATATCGCTCATGAAATGCTCCTGTCTATATGGGCGGTGAAAAAAGGTTTATCAGTGTTAAACACTTGTTTAAATTCAGCAAGGGGTACGGGCAAGGTGAATAGCCAAGCATAAGCCGCTGAGACACGCTTTGCGAAACAACGCTTGGTAACCAATTGCAAAGTGCAGACCGCGAAAAAGGGGTAGATCCCTCCCGAACCGTTCAACCCGCCGCGCAGGCGTGCATAAAACACAAGGGTCTTGTTGTGATTAAAAAGTGTTTATTAACGTTTTTGCTTGTATCAGTCGTGGCTGCTTGTGCTGACTCTGAAAAAGCGGCGCGAACGCTGTTGAATCAGGCGATTCAGCAGTGGGATCGCGGGGAGCTTGAGCTGGCATTGGGCACCTTTGATCGTATTGGTACGCAGTACCTGGATACTGTGGCGGCCACCGAGGCCATCAAGGAGCGCGCGGTGCGGCTCGATACTTATCGCGCTGCATCGAGCACCGAACGCAACCGGGCAATCAACAGCGGCGTAGTGTCACGTCATATATATCAACAGGTGGAGTCCTACTTTGATAGAACCGGGCATTATCCAGAGTTGCTGCACGGTGATGAGACGGTTTATCAGGGGCAGTTCGACGCATTTGTCAGTTACTGTACCTATCAGAAATCGATCCTTGAGTACGGTTACCAGCTTGACTGCACTCGGGCAGACAGCGTCTATGTCGAGGCCCGCAAGCAGCGTTTACGCGAGGCCGTGCAGAAACCACACAGTGTTAAATCAACGGCTTCTGTTGAGGACCGCAATGCCTCAGCGATAAAAACAGCAGCCGATCTGAGTCCTGCCCAATCCAGTTGGGGGGAGCACGCAAATCCCTCTGGCGCGCTGCCAGAGGATGGTTTTCAGGCGTTCTACATTAATACCAACCAGCCTCGCCAGGTGATTGCAACCGAGTCCGTCGGGGGCATAGCTATCAACTATATACGTGATGATTTTCACGGAATTGAATCGGGTGATTTTGGCGGTTACTGGGTGGGGATGCTCGAATTCAAGCAGCAGGAGGTCATGAGCTTTACTGTCAGCCAGAGCTGGTCGAAAACACGAATACTGATCAATGGCCGAGTGTTGTTCGAAGGTGGATCGGACCAGTCGATCCTGTACCGGTTTGAGCCCGGTGAGCACAAGATCGAGGTGGAATACGTCAATAATTGGCACACGACCGAGTTCAGCGTGGGCATACACTCCAGCGTCACTTATCTGGATATGGATCAGATCAAGATGCGCCTGCAGGCGAATCTGCTTGATGACTTTCAGGTGCTGTATGCGGGTCTGTACGAAAGTTCCGCCCGGGACATGACGACCATCGTCAATCTGGAGAAGACGGCTGACCCTGTGGTGTTGGTGCTCAGCTCCTATAGTCCCGTGAAATGGTATGTGTCCAATCCCTTCGGCGTCGAGATACGCGCCATTGTTTACGGCGCCTACAAGCCCGGGTCCACACTGGCCGGGGATATTCCCGGGTCGATACTCAGGCTGCCCGCCAAAACGCGAATCGGTTCCTATCATGTGAGCCCGGACTGTCGCTGTGTGGCCGGCAGTTTTCATTGCGAGGGCAAGGGCAAGATGCCGACCGTGACTGCGCTACAGACGCTGACCAACAAGACGTTATCGGGGTTTACTGGGCACTATTCTGCCGAGTCACTGACGGTGCCGGAGGTACGGGTAGATGCCTGTTTTCTTGAGGAGCTGACAGCCCGGATGAGCAGGATCGAGATGGACCGGGCCGCCTGCAAAGCAGAGAACAATCCTGATTTTGAGAGGATGTTCGAGGGCTAACCCTAGAGCACCAATGAGGTCGCCAGGAACAGCATCAAGCCCATACCGATAATGTCGGTGAAAGTGGTCAGGAAAATGCTGCTGGCCGTTGCCGGGTCTGCGCCGAAGCGTTTGAGCAGCAAGGGGACGGCAACCCCAAATATGCCGCTGGCCATGCAGGCGCCAATCATCGCGATAAAAATAACGAAGCCGAGCATGGCCGGATTGGCAGAATCGGTAAAAAGCGCATAGGCAAACATTGCAGTGCCGGCAATAACCCCGACCGCTGCGCCATTGAGGGCGCCTAGTAGTATCTCTTTGCGCAGCAACTGCCTGAGCGGGTAGTCCTGTATCTTGCCCAACGTTATGCCGCGCAGGGTAATTGCCAGTGCCTGGCAGCCGGTGTTGCCGCTCTGGCCGGCAAGCACCGGCAGAAAGGCGGCGAGGGCGACAATCTGTGAGATGGTGCCCTCGAACATCCCCACCACAAAAGCCGCTGCAAAGGCGGTAATCAGGTTGACCTGTAGCCACGGATGGCGCATCCGGAAGGCGGCCAGTACGGGCGTATTGATCTGCTCCTCCTTTGCCACACCGTATTGGGAGCCGGCCTGGGTGCTGAGCTCGGAGACAATGCGCTCATAGAGTTTCCAGCCGCGCACTTCGCCCACCACACATTGCTGGTCATCCACCACTGGATAGATGCGGTAGTGCCGGTAGAGCACTTCGCTGACTGCGCTCTTGATGGGTGTGCTCTGATGAAACGCGAATGGCTCAAGCACCATGATGCTGGACAGCGCTTCGGATGGCTTGGAGAGAATCAGATCGCGCATGCCCACGAGCCCGACCAGGCGGTTTTCCTCGACTACGAATATGTAGCTGATTTCGGCCACGTTTGCACTTTTCACCATGAACGCCAAGGCTTCGGCAACCGTATAGCTGGAGGGGAGCGTCGCTGTGGCGGGGGTCATCAGCTCGCCAATGGTTTCTTCGATTCCGGACAACACCACGCGCGTGGCGGTGTCCCCTGGAGCGGCGATTTCGCCCAAGTGGGAGGCCACCTGCATAGCCTGATCGGTTGGCAGGCGCGCGAGAATGAACTGGATATCGTCCGCCGGCAGCCCGACCAGCTCCTCGGCGGCATCCCGCGGGGGCAGTTTGCGGATATGTTCGATTCGCTCGGTCAATCCCATTGTCTGTGACATGTCTCGGCCTGCTGTCGCTGTTTGATTCAGACTATAGCAGGCGCTCCATCGGTTTTATTGAGCATCAATAACTTGTAGTTCCAGGCTCAGGGTCCATGCTGAGAGCTAACGCTTTTTCAGGAGCTCGCTTATGCGTGTTTTTTCCAATCCGGTTGGCGCCGGCTCTCTGTGGTTCGACAATCTTGCCACGGCGGAGGGTATGCCAGTCGCGTACGACCCGCAGGCGCGCGCATTTCTGCCCACACCACCTTTTTGTGCCAATCGCGACATCATCGGTTGTAACTGGATAGCACCTGCCGAAGGCGAATTTTGCCGGTCCTGCAGCATGACAGAGCTGGCTCCGGATACGTCGATTGCCAATGCTCTTCCCAACTGGGCACAAACCGAGGCTGCCAAGCGCTGGGCTCTGGATAATCTGGGGCGCTGGCACTGGTTCAGACCAGAGGATCCAGGAGCTCGCCCGGTGTTTCATTTGCTGGCTGAAGGTACAACACCCGTTCCCATGGGGCACGCTGGTGGTGTAGTGACGATCAGTGTGGCGGAGGTGGACCCTGTGCTGGTAACTACTCGCCGTGAGGCACTGGAAGAGCCCTACCGCACCATGATTGGCCATATGCGGCATGAGATTGCTCACATGCTCTGGTGGCGTTTGAGCCTGCGCGAGGACTTTCTGGAGGCCTTTCAGGGCATGTTCGGTGATGTGATGATCGACTACCCTGGCGCGCTGCAATATCACTATGCGAACGGCCCTCCTGAGAACTGGAAGGAGCATTACCTGACCAGCTACGCGTCGGCCCATCCCCACGAAGATTGGGCCGAGACGGCGGCGCATCTGCTCCACCTGACAGATATAGCAGACAGCTTTGTCGCCACCGGCCTTTCCTCGCCGCAGATTCCTGATGCTGGCTGGGACCCTTATTCGGAGCCGGATGCCGATCGACTTATTCACATTGCTGCGACACTGACCGTGGGCGTAAACCACGTCAATCGTGCCATGGGTCTGTCAGATATTTATCCCTTTGTGCTGTCTGACCACGCGCGTCAGAAGCTCGCCTTTGTGCACGACTGGTTGCGCCGAGGTGCCTTGGGTCTTTGACCTGCAGCAATATCCCCTGCACCAGCCTCCGGTAACATCGTTGCTGAAATTCCACGGGTCCGCTTCGGATCTCAGTGACGAGGTTGCCTGGTGACGCTCAAAGCCGTGTTCCAATCCATGCGGTTACCCTTTCTGGTGCTGACGCCAGGCTGTGTGTTCCTGGGCGTTGCAACAGCCTTTGCAGGAACTGAGCCGGTGCTCTGGGCCAACCTGTGGCTGGCAATGATCGGCGCGCTGGCTGCGCATATTGCAGTTAACACACTCAACGAGTATCAGGACTTCCGCAGCGGGCTGGATGCGCTTACTTCGCGCACGCCCTTTAGTGGTGGCAGTGGCGCGTTGATAAGGTGGCCGGATGCGGCAATGGCGGTGCGCTGGACTGCCGGCGGATGCCTGGCGGCAGTTGTTTTGATTGGTTTGTATTTTCTGGCGCAGTTTGGAGCAGCCATACTCCCGATTGGTATCCTGGGGCTGGTCATTATTGTGTTCTATACCCGGTGGGTGAACAGGCTTCCCTGGCTGTGTCTTGTAACTCCGGGTATCGCTTTTGGTCCGCTAGTGGTGATGGGTACCCATTTCGTGCTCACTGGGCAGTACAGCGGGAGTGCGGCTGTTGTGTCACTGGTGCCTTTTTTTCTGGCGAATAACCTGTTGTTGCTCAACCAGTTTCCAGATCTGGAGGCTGACCGCCAGGTCGGACGGCGGCATTTGCCGATTGCCTACGGTGTAGAGTTTGCAACCGGTGTATACGGTTTCATGGCGGCGGCGGCCATGCTTGTTATTGTGCTGAGTGTCGACTCAGGAATCCTGTCATCGCTAACCCTGCTGGCCTTGGTGCCTGCGGCGGCCGGGCTTGTAGCTTGGGAAGGTGCCCGCCGATACGCAGATGAGCTCGAGCGATTAAGCCCCTATCTGGGTTTGAATGTGCTCGCGGCTGTTGTTACACCCCTGGTTCTGTCCAGTACGCTAGTTCTTGGTCGTTAGCTCTGGAACATCTCCAGACTCAGAATCAGCTGCACCAGCGTGGCATTGGCGATGTCGATGAAAAAGGCGCCTAGCAGTGGTATGACCAGATAGGCCTTGGGACTGGGCCCGAATCGGTTGGTCAGTGCGTTCATGTTGGCGATACCGATTGGCGTCGCGCCCAGGCCCATGCCGATAAAGCCGGCGCTGATGCAGGCTGCGTCATAGTCGCGGCCCAGCAGCGGGAAGACTACAAAAATGGTCAGCAGAGTGATGACAGCGGCCTGCATCACCATGACCACGCTGATCATGCCAAGCGCGCCCTGCAGAGATAGCAGCGGCAGGCTGATCAGACTCATACCGAGAAATAGCTGCAGACTCAAGTCGCCCGCGAGCTGTATGGGTCTGTGATCGATGGTGACCTTGAACAACTCCAGGCCGTTGGTAAGTGCTATACCCAGGAACATGGCGGTAAGGAATGCCGGCAAGCGAACCCCAACACCCGATAGCCAGCCGTACATTGTCGCGCCCAGGGCGAAACACAGGGCGATCAACAACACAGCGGTGAGCACGCTGTTCAATTCGATGATGTAGGTAACCTTGTTGCCGGACTCGATATGCTGGATCTCGGCGTGCGCGGCGTCTGAATGCAGATTGTTGCGTCGAATAAGCCAGGCTCCCACCGGACCGCCAATCAACCCGCCCATGATCAGGCCGGCGGTGGCGAAGGTCATGCCCATGGAGCTGGCGTTGGTCAGACCAAAATGCTCTTCGAATAACTGACCCCAGGTGATGGCTGTACCGTGCCCGCCGGCAAGGGAAACGCTCCCGCCAATCAGGCCGAGGAGGGGGCTTTCGCCAGCCACAAGTGCCAAAAGGGTGCCGGTCAGGTTCTGGAATATCAGCAGAACGATTGCCAGCCCGAGCATGATTGCCAACGCCTTGCCGCCCTCCAGCATCTGCCGTAGATGCGCGGAAAGTCCAATGGTGGCGAAGAAGGTGATCAGCAGCAGATCTCGTAACTGAAGATCAAAACGTATGTCCCGGCTGGTAGTGGCTTCGATCACTGCGACCAGCGCACTGATCAGCAAGCCGCCGGTAACGGCGGGAGGGATATTGTAGGTATGCAGCAAGGCCACTCGCCGATTGATATGAAATCCAATCCATAGCGCTATGATCGCGATCGCCACGGTAACGGGCGTGTTTATTTCCATGGATCTGTCCTGGCTGGGCCTGGCGGTAAGACTAGCAGAGCCGCCGTGAAGATAAGTTGACGGGGGTCATCAAGCAGTACACCGCCCGTCTGCATCGGTACCTTTTTGACTGACAAAGCGCTAGAATGCCGGCCGCACGCAGCCAGAGTGGTTGTGGCAATGGGTTCCCTAACCCCATTACATCCCAAAAAGGACATCCCATGTCGTTGCTAGCATCTACGATCAGCCGCTCCGTTCTGGCCGGTCTTATCGCGTTTCACATCCTCATTATCATCGTCAGCAACTACCTGGTGCAGTTGCCGGTCACCCTGTTCGGCTGGCACACCACCTGGGGAGCGTTCAGTTTCCCGTTCATTTTTCTGGCGACTGATCTGACTGTCCGGCTTATGGGCAAGGGTGCCGCACGGCGGGTTATTGCCCGGGTGATGTTGCCCGCATTGGTAGCTTCATACGTGGTGTCGGTACTGTTCCAGGAGGCGCGTTTTGGTGAACTGGCGGCGCTGGGAGAATTCAATCTCTTTGTATTCCGCATCGCCGTTGCGAGCTTTCTTGCCTATGCGCTGGGCCAGTTGCTGGATGTGCAGGTATTCGATCGCCTGCGTCAGTTGCGCCAGTGGTGGATCGCCCCGGCAGCATCGACCGTGATCGGTAATCTGCTGGATACCTACCTGTTCTTCTCGGTGGCGTTCTGGCATAGCGACGATCCGTTCATGGCCGCCAACTGGGTCGAGATTGCCACGGTCGACTATGCGATCAAGCTGATTATCAGCCTGGTATTGTTCGTGCCGCTGTACGGGATGCTGCTGAGCTGGATTGTGCGGATGCTGCCGGCAAAGGCGCTCGGGCCAGGGCCTGTTCTCGGCAAGAATGGCTGAGGTGCCAGGCAAGGTCGCCCACGGGTGATCTGCGCGGGTCAGTGAAGCAGATCTATTCCTTCTTGCATCAGTGCCTCGGCAATATGCCGATACCCCTTCAGGCCGGGGTGATAACCGTCCGAGGCAAGCAGATCGGGGTCGGTTACCAGTGGGTAGCGCAGATGAATAAAGTCACCCGTTCTCTCGTGGGCCAACCGGGCGTATACGTCATCCAGCTGTCGGGCACGCCAGCCCATGACCTGGCGTAACGGTGAAGGCAGGGCGGTAAACGAATGCATGGGTGGCACGCCGAGTAGCACCAGGGGCGCCGAGTAGCGCGCTGCCAGCATCTGACGCAGGGCAATCAGCTGTTGGCGGAAACGATTTCGGGATGTGAATCCCGTAGCATCGTTGACCCCCATGCTCAGGAGCACGAGATCTGCGGGCGGAAGCTCCGCCTTTACCAGCGCGCCGTTGAGTGCTTGCAGGCGAATGCCATTTACCCCGAAGGTGTGCCAGGCGGTCGTGCTCGCTGAGTGCTGGTGGATCAGCCGAGCCAGCTGACTGGCCAGGCCCTGGTCATGAGTGGCGACACCGACGCTGGCCGCCGTGGACTCGCCCAGTACGAGTATGCGCCGCTCAGGCGTGCCCTCGCCGTACTGCCCGCCTGGAGTTCCGCTGCCGTCAGGTAAACGCGGGGTTATGCGCCGCGTCCGCCTGCCCTGGTAGAGCAGAACAGGCGCGAGCACTGCAGTGACCAACCAGAAGGGCAAATGCATCGGGTTTGGTCAGGCCAGCTCGACCGCTACTGCTGTTGCCTCACCACCACCAATGCACAGCGCTGCAACACCACGCTTGCCGCCGGTTTTCTGCAGGGCGTTGATCAGCGTGACGATGATCCGCGAGCCGGTGGAGCCAACCGGATGGCCCTGGGCGCAGGCGCCCCCAAAGATATTCACCTTGGCGTGGTCCAGATCGTGCTCGCGCATAGCCAACATGGTGACCATGGCGAAGGCTTCGTTGATCTCGAACAGATCCACTTCGTCTTTTTTCCAGCCGGTCTTGTCGAACAGGTTGCGCAGCGCGCCGACCGGGGCAGTGGTGAACTCGCTCGGGTCCTGGCTCTGGGTCGCATGGCCAACGATGCGGGCCAGTGGCTGCAAGCCACGCTTTTCAGCTTCGGCTGCAGTCATCAATACCAGGGCGCTGGCGCCGTCGGAAATCGAGCTGGCGTTGGCGGCGGTGATGGTGCCGTCCTTGCCGAAGGCGGCGCGCAGGCCGGGGATCTTGTCGATATTGGCGTTATGCGGCTGCTCGTCGTCCTTTACCACGGTTTCGCCTTTGCGGCTGGTGACCGTGACGGGTACGATTTCGCTATCCAGCGAGCCGTTGTCGATTGCCTTTTTTGCGCGGGTCAGTGACTCGATGGCGTAGGCGTCCATTTCCTCACGGGTAATGCCGTTCTTGTCTGCGGTTTCCTGCGCAAAAGAACCCATCAAGCGGCCGGTGCGGGCGTCTTCCAGGCCATCCATGAACATGTGATCCTTGATTTCGCCGTGGCCCATGCGCATGCCGCCGCGAGCCTTTTCAAGCAGGTAGGGGGCATTGGACATGCTTTCCATTCCGCCGGCGACCATGATCTTGTTGGTGCCTGCCTTGAGCAGATCGTGGGCCAGCATCACGGCTTTCATGCCCGAACCACACAGCTTGTTGATGGTAGTGCAGCCGGTCGCGGCGGGCAGGCCGGCATTCAGGCTTGCCTGACGGGCGGGGCCCTGCTTGAGGCCTGCGGGCAACACGCAGCCCATGATCACCTCTTCCACATCAGTGGGCTGGATGCCGGCGCGGCTGACGGCTTCACGAATCGCCAATGCACCCAGATCCACGGCAGCTACGCTGGCCAGGCTGCCCTGAAAGCCACCCATTGGGGTGCGCGCGCCACTGACGATGACAATGTGATTATCGGACATGCTGTGCTCCTGAAAAATAATGACTGACTTTGATGGCAGGGTCATCTATCGACCTGATTGCAACATTATACCTGCTAAGTATACTCGCTGGATAAGTGTGGCCAGGTTCATACTTAGGAGGGATAGGTAGCCGGGGACAAACTTGGCTATAGTAAAGGCATGCTTGGCCCAAGGCCGCATCCAGACCAGACAAGCCCAACAATACAGGTCATTACAATGCTCAATACCCGTGTCATCAAACCGACGGACGAGGCGCATGCTACGCCGTTGCTGATCAAGAATATTCTGCTATCCGGTCAGCGCTATGAGCGCACCCAGGAAATCGTCTACCGCGACATCAGCCGGTATGACTACGCCACTCTCAATCAGCGGGTCTGCAGGCTCGCCAATGCTCTGACCAATGCGGGCGTCAAGGCGGGCGACACCGTCGCAGTGATGGATTGGGACAGCAACCGTTACCTGGAATGCATGTTCGCTATCCCGATGATCGGCGCTGTATTGCACACCATCAATATCCGGTTGTCGCCCGATCAGATTCTGTACACCATGAATCATGCCGAAGACATTTTCGTGCTGGTCAATAGTGAATTTGTGCCTATTTATAAGGCCATTGAAGGTGATCTGACCACTGTCAAGAAAACCATTCTCTTGACCGATGGACAGGAAAAGACTGCCGAGCTCCCTGATCTGGTGGGCGAGTACGAAGAGTTGCTGGCTGCGGCCGAACCGACGTACGATTTCCCTGAATTCGACGAGAATTCTGTCGCAACGACCTTCTACACCACTGGCACTACAGGCAATCCGAAGGGCGTGTATTTCACCCACCGCCAACTGGTTTTGCACACCCTGACTCAGGCGTCGACCATGGGTGGACTGGATAGCGTGCGCCTGTTTGGCAACCGCGATGTGTACATGCCGATTACACCCATGTTCCACGTGCATGCATGGGGTATTCCTTACACTGCGACGCTGCTGGGCACCAAGCAGGTCTATCCGGGCCGTTATGAGCCGGAAATGCTCTGCAAGCTGATCCGCGAAGAAAAGGTGACCTTCTCCCATTGCGTACCGACCATTTTGCAGATGGTGCTTAACGCTGATGGTGCCAAGGATATGGATTTTGGCGGTATGCGCGTGATTATTGGTGGCAGCGCGCTGAACCGCAGCCTGTATGAGGCGGCCAAGAAGAAGGGCATGGTGTTGTCAGCAGCCTACGGCATGTCCGAGACCTGTCCCCTGATCTCCAGTGGCTACATCAACCTGGAGCTGGAGCAGGGTACTGAAGACGATCGCGCGGCCTACCGCATCAAGGCCGGTATCCCGGTACCCTTTGTTGAAGCGCGTTTGATGGACCCGCAGGGCGGTTTCCTGCCCCACGATGGCAAGACCCAGGGCGAGCTGGTTTTGCGCGCACCCTGGCTGACCCAAGGCTATTTCCGCGAGCCGGAAAAGAGCCAGGAACTGTGGTCCCATGGTTGGATGCATACCGGTGACGTGGCAGCCATTGATGCGATGGGCGCTATCGAGATTCGTGACCGTATCAAGGATGTGATCAAGACAGGTGGCGAGTGGATTTCCTCCCTTGAGCTGGAAGATCTGATTAGCCAGAGCCCTGCGGTGAAGGAAGTGGCCGTGGTGGGCGTGCCTGACCCCCAATGGGATGAGCGTCCCTTTGCGCTGATCGTGGCCCATGACGGTAAAGAGATGGACGCACGCATTTTGCGTGATCACCTCAAGCCCTATGCCGAGGAGGGCCGCATCAACAAGTGGGCCATTCCTAACCAGATTGCGTGTGTTACCGAAATACCCAAAACCAGTGTTGGCAAGCTCGACAAGAAACTGATTCGCGGCGAGATTGTCAAATGGCAAGAGGCTGAAGCCCCCTTCCTGTCTACGCTGTAAGCGTTTTCAGGGTTGCGGCTGGCCGGTAACATCGGTCTGGTCGTGGCGTCTTTGTCGGTCGGGGAGGCAGTCTTCAAGACTGCTTCTTCGGCATGAAGGGTGGGTTTCATGCCTATAAGCGGTGAGGTTCTGCGGTATGTCTGCCTGGCAGATTCATACTTTGGACGGTCTCACCACGGCACGCGCTCGGGTAGAGTGCGCGGCTGCATACGCTGTGCTTCACGGCGATGGCACCCTTCAACCGGTCGGGGTTAGATTCCTGGCCACAGGCAAGGCAGAACAACTATGAAACCTAATTTCAGACAATCCGCATTGGCGGTCTCCCTGCTGGCTTTCAGTTCAGCCGGTATGGCAGCCGCGACGCCCGAGCAGGTTGCATCGCTGGGCAATACACTGACGCCGGTTGGTGCAGAGAAAGCAGGAAACGCTGCAGGCACTATCCCGGAGTGGACTGGTGGCCTGGCAACTGATGCAGCTCCTGTAGGGGCCGACGGTTTTGCATCCAACCCCTTCACCGATGACCAGCCGCTGTTTGTCATTACTGCAGAGAACTATGAGCAGTATGCCGACAATCTTGCCCCTGGCCAGGTAGCGATGTTCAAGCGTTATCCCGAAACTTTCCGTATGCCGGTTTTTGAAAGCCGCCGCAGTGTTTCCATGCCTGATTCGGTCTACAGTGCAGCACGCGACAACGCTGCCAACACCAAGTTGGTTGCCGGTGGTGACGGCTTGGAAAATTACCGTCTGGCCATCGCTTTCCCGATTCCGACCAATGGTCTGGAAGCTGTTTGGAACCACATTACCCGTTTCCGTGGCGAGTCACTGCAGCGCATCATCGTGCAGGCGACCCCACAGACAAACGGCAGCTACACCATAGTACGTTTTAACGAAGACTATGTTATTCCGCAGGGCCTGAGTGATTTCACTCCGGGCACCATGGATAACATCCTTTATTACTTCAAACAGCAGGTGACCGACCCGAGCCGTCTCGCCGGTAACGTGCTGCTGGTCCACGAGACCATCAATCAGGTGGATACGCCCCGCACTGCGTGGATCTACAACGCCGGTCAGCGCCGTGTACGCCGCGCTCCTCAGGTTTCCTATGATGGCCCGGGTACTGCTGCCGATGGCATGCGTACCTCTGACAACCTGGACATGTATAACGGTGCACCTGACCGCTATAACTGGGAGCTCAAGGGCAAGAAGGAAATGTACATTGCCTATAACAGCTACAACCTGGGTTCGCCGGAGCATGAGTACAGCGACATCATCCAGGCCGGTCACCTGAACCCCGATCTGACCCGCTATGAGCTTCACCGCGTGTGGGAAGTCGAGGCAACGGTCAAGCCGGATCAACGCCACATCTATGCCAAGCGTCACATGTTTATTGACGAGGACTCCTGGCAGGCTGCGCATATCGACCATTATGACGGACGTGACACCATGTGGCGCGTAGCCGAAGCCCATGCTCTGCATCGCTACAAGGATCAGGTGCCGGGTTTTGCTGCCGAAACGCTGTATGACGTACTGGCTGGTCGCTATCTGGTCATGGGCCTGAATAACGAAGAAGCTCAGGATTATAATTATCAGCACAGCGCAAGCTCGTCAGACTTCACGCCGGCTGCTCTGCGTCAGGCTGGCGTTCGCTAGTAACCGCCCCGGGCTGTAGCCAAACGCTATGGCCCGGTTCGTTACAAATCGACAATATATCTCCAGGCACATCCCGCTAGACTTGGTGGCATGCACGTTGCCATTTCCTCCCCAGGCAAGATGTTCCGGCCCCCGTTGCCGGCTGACCATCTGCCCAGACCTGAACTTGTCCGCCTGATCCAGGACGCGGCCCAATGTCGTGTGGTGCTGATCTGCGCACCTGCCGGTGCCGGCAAGAGTACGCTCGCCGCTGAAGTGGCCGAACAACTCCCTGATCTCTGGTTATCTGCTTGGCTTGCGCTGGAGCGCCGTGATGCTGCGCCCGCACAAATGCTGCGCAGCCTGATAGAGGCCTTGCAGGCCCTGTTTCCCGGGGTGGGTGCGGCCGAGCTTGCGCTGCTGGCGCAGCAGCAGACGCATCAACCGCTGGCAATCGAGCCGCTGATAGCCTGCCTGGTAAGCGAACTGGAACGGCATAATCTGTCTCAACAGTCCGTGCTGTTGATTCTCGACGATTATCATCTTGCCCGCAACGCGGCCACCGACAGCCTGTGCGCGCTCCTTTTCGAGCGCCTGCCGGCCTCTTTCCAGGTCCTGATTACCAGCCGAGGTCGCCCTACTTGGCCTCTCGGGCGCATGCGCCTGGCCAATCAGGTCCTGGAGCTGGACGAGCGACAACTGCGGCTGCCGCCGGAGTGTGCCCGGATCTTTCTCGAGCGGGCAGGAGTCGACGTTGCCGATCGGCAGTGGCTCCGCCAGCGTATCGAACGTAATGAGGGTTGGTTTGCGGGGCTGCGGCTACTTGCGCTTACGGCCGGATCTGGAGAACCGCAGGCGACGGTGAGTGAAGAGCAGCTGGTACAGGAGTATCTGCTGGAGGAGGTGATCGGGGGGCAGCCCGTTCACGTGCAGGAGTTTCTGTCACAGATTATCTGGCTCGACCACTTCACTCCCGAGCTGTGCGATCAGGTGCGTAATGCCAGTGACAGCCGGGTAATCATTGACTGGCTGTTGGAACATCAGGTTTTTCTGGTGCCCCTGGACCGTCAGAGCACCTGGTATCGCTTTCATCATCTGTTCTGTGATGTGCTTCGACAGCGGGGTGCCGCGCAGGGGCTTCCTGCCCGTCAGGGGGTGCATTTGCGAGCTTGTGACTGGTTCCGCGAACATGGCCGTATTGCTGATGCGGTCGAGCAGGCGCTGGCCGCAGAACGTCCGGATGAGGCTGCGGCGCTGGCGCAGCACCTGCCTCTCGATCAACTGCTTGCCGAGCAGCATGTGAGTACGCTGCTGCGCTGGAAGGCAATCCTGCCGCGCGTCTTGCAAGGCAGTTCTGCCCGTCTGGTGCTGGTGCATGGCTGGACGCTGGCGCTGGCCTGTCAGTTGGAGGATGCTCGCGTCATGCTTGCCCGCCTGGCCTTTTTTCTGCCGCAACCCGACGCTGCAAGCCAGCGCAGGCTGCTGGGGCAGGCGCTGGCCCTGCAAAGTTATGTCGCCAGAGCTGCCGGGGATCTGGGCGAGGCATCCCAGTGTGCCCAGCACAGTCTGCAGTGTCTGAATAGCGAGGATGTCGGTAGTCAACTTATGTCGATGTTGACCCTCGCTGATATTGCGTTGTGCGAAGAAAATATCGACGCGTCCCGGGGCTGGGCCAGAACCGCGCTGGAGCTCGCTCAGCGTAGCGCGAATGTGTTGTTCGAGGCGCAGGTGGTACTGGTACGTGCGCGGTTGCTGCAAGCCCGTGGGCAAGTGGCCCGCGCTTGCCGGATGCTCGGTCAACAGCTTGAAGTGCTTAATAAGCTGGATTACCCCCAGGGCCTGGCGATTCGGGCACGGCTGACGATCCTGCATGGTTATTATGTCGGTCAGCTTGGCGACTCTGAAGCCGCTCGGCGTGAGGTTCGGCAGGGTATTGATGAGGCTAGGAGCTGTCGAGATATCCATGTTTTGCCAGGCTATTGTCTGTTGGCAGGCATTGAGGCGCGTCGGCGTGATGGTTTCAACCAGGCCTTCGAGCTGCTGGCTGAGGCTGAGCGTTTGATGCACCAGTGGGATGTTCCGCCGGTTTTCTATCTCGGCTGGGGCACGGCGCTGAAGAGCGATCTGTGGATCAGCGCCGGGCGGCAGGAGCTGGCCGAGCAGTGGCTGCCGCGGCTGCGCCAGACTTACTGTCTTGAAGAGCCGGCTGCACCGCCGAGCTTTTTCCATGTGCTGCCTGTGGTGATCGAGCGGGTATACGCTCGACTGTTGTGGGGCAGGGGTGAGCAGCGGCAGGCCGAGGCCCTGCTGTGGCAAGTCCTGGAGCGCCTGCAACTGCAGGGTGAGCGCTTGCAGGCGTTGTCTGTCATGACGCAGTTGGTGCAGATGCTGGGTCGTAGCCAGCGACGCGCCCAGGCTCAACAACTGTTGCTCAGGGCCATCGTCTGGGCTGCCGACGATACAATCGTGGGCCCATTCCTGCCCCTGATCTCGCACATGCCTGTGCTGGTCCAGCGCACCCTCCAGAACGCGCCCCCTTCCCGGTTGAAGTTACGGCTGCAGGAGAAACTGCCGATGGCCAGCCAGGCCCCGGAGTCTGGACTGGTCGAGCCTCTGAGCAGTCGGGAGCTCGCGGTGTTGGAGTGTATAGCGCGCGGGCACTCTAATCAGCAGATCAGTGAAGCCCTGTTTATTTCACTGCATACGGTAAAAAGTCATGCGCGGCGCATCAATCACAAACTCGGCGTGGCGCGTCGTACGCAGGCGGTAGCTCAGGGCAAGTTGCTGGGTCTGCTTGGGTAGGCCGACCCCGGATCAGGTAATTGTCTTGCAGTGCGCATCAGAGTGCGGTCTTATGGCTCAGCAATTGATACTCGTCACTACGGTGATACCCAGGTCACGTTTCTCCCACAGAGTTTGATTGGCAGCACAAAGCTTGCCGCGCACGCCAGTGTGTCTTTGAAGGCGTGTGCTAATCTGTCACCACGTGTTTTGAAGAAAAAGGAATCTATACATGAAGAAGCAAATGATGGTTGTTGCGGGTCTGAGCACGCTGCTGCTGGCGGGTTGTACTACCAATCCCTACACGGGTGAGCGTGAAAGCGGCAAATCTGCAATCTACGGCCTGGGTGGTGCGGCAGCCGGCGCTGCTATTGGTGCTGCGACTTCCGGTAGCGATGACCGCGCCAAGGGTGCCTTGATCGGTGCGACTGTTGGTGGCGCCGCGGGTGCTGGTTATGGCTACTACGTGGACCAGCAGGAAGCCCGTTTGCGTCAGGAATTGCGCGGTACCGGTGTGCAGGTTGTGCGCAATGGCGAGAACCTGCAGCTGGTCATGCCAGGCAACATCACCTTTGCCAGCGGTTCGTCTGACATTTCCAGCAGCTTCTATCCCACCCTTAATTCGCTGGTCAAGGTATTCCAGGAATTCGACAAGAATGGTGTCGAGATCGTTGGTCACACTGACAGCACCGGTAGCAATGACCTGAATATGCGTCTGTCCCGTGAACGCGCGCAGAGCGTTGCATCCTATCTCGCTAACAACGGTGTTGCCGGTGCGCGTATCAGTGCAACGGGCGTTGGCCCTAGCCAGCCGATCGCGAGCAACGACACTACTGATGGTCGTGCGCAGAACCGCCGTGTGGAAATCAACCTGCGGCCCCTGCAGCGGTAATTGACTTATGGCCTTATCTGTCTGCGCAAGCAGGTTGATAGAAGACCATGAAAAAAACGCAGCCATCTGGCTGCGTTTTTTTTGTGTGAATTCCCGGGCTACTGGTCAGCTGGATACTGGTCGTGCAGCCTCTCGAGCTGCTGGTCTTTCTCAGCCCACAGCTCGTTGACCCAGGCCTGGAAGGCTTCGCGGAAAGCACTATCGTTCTGATAGTCGCGACCCAGAAATTCCGGGGGTATGGGTTTCAGGTCGCAGCGCATCACGACCTTTCTGACTCGGCCGCTGAGCAGGTCCCAGAACGTCGGACTGCCATCGGGATAGTGGATGGTGACATCCACCAATGAGCGCAACTGCGAACCCATGGCATCAAGCACAAAGGCGATACCCCCCGACTTGGGGCGCAGCAGATAACGGAAAGGCGAGTTCTGTTCGGCGTGTTTGGCGGGGGTCAGACGGGTGCCTTCAAGAAAATTGAAGATAGCGACCGGAGTGGTTTTGAACTTCTCGCAGGCGCGGCGGGTGGTCGCCACATCCTGCCCGGCTTTTTCCGGGTGCCGGGCCAGATAGGCCTTGCTGTAGCGTTTCATGAAGGGAAAGTCGAGCGCCCACCAGCAGATACCGATTACCGGGACCCAGATCAGTTCCTGCTTGAGGAAGAACTTGAGCATAGGCATCTGGCGATTGAGATTGTGCTGCAGTACCAGGATGTCGACCCAGCTCTGGTGATTGCTGGTCACCAGATACCAGCCGTCATAGTCCAGCTGGGAGACGCCCTGTACGTCCCAATCAGTGTTGCCACTAAGCCGCATCCAGCCACTGTTGCACAGCATCCAGAATTCGGCGATCCGGATCAACGCCCGGGTGCAGAGCGCCTGCAGGGCAGGGAAGGGCAGCAGTTTCACCATGGCAATGGGAAACAGTACGCTGAAGCATAGCAGCGTGTTGATTATCAGCAACAGGGTTGCCAGGGCGCCGCGGAGGGCGTGAGGCAGAAAGCTCAGCATCAATGGGTGCTCATTCAGGGACCGCCGGCCAGATGAACCGGCGATCGAGTCATTTTTACTTGTCTGCCTGTATGGCCGTCAAGGCAATGGTATAGACAATGTCGTCCACCAGGGCGCCGCGGGACAGATCGTTTACCGGTTTGCGCAAGCCCTGCAGCATTGGGCCAACGCTGACCACGTTGGCACTGCGCTGCACCGCCTTGTATGTCGTGTTACCGGTATTCAGGTCTGGAAACACGAACACGGTTGCCTTGCCGGCCACCGGACTATCTGGTGCTTTCTGCAGGCCGACGCTGGCAATCGCGGCAGCATCATACTGGAGCGGACCGTCGATCAGAAGCCCGGGCTCGCGCTCGGACGCGATGCGGGTTGCCTCACGGACCTTTTCCACATCTTCCCCGGTACCGGATTTGCCCGTCGAATAGCTGATCATCGCCACCCGTGCTGGAATGCCGAAGGACTCGGCGGACCGGGCGCTCTGAATCGCGATTTCTGCCAGTTCTTCAGCGTTCGGATCCGGATTGACCGCGCAGTCTCCGTAAACCAGCACCTGCTCGGGCAGCAGCATGAAAAAGATCGAAGACACCAGATTGTACCCGGGGGCCGTCTTGATCAGCTGAAATGCCGGTCTGATGGTGTTGGCGGTGGTGTGAATGGCACCGGACACCAGTCCGTCGACCTCATCGAGTGCCAGCATCATGGTACCCAGCACCACGTTGTCTTCGAGCTGTTGCAGCGCCATGGGCGCGTTGAGACCCTTGCCGGCACGGAACTCGACCATCTTGTCGACATACCGCTCACGGACTTCCTCCGGATCGATGATCTCAAGGTCATCCGGCAGGGTGATGTGCTGAGCCCGGGCCACAGCTTCAACCGATTCGCGCTTGGCCAGCAAGACACAACGGGCAATGCCCCTGCGTTGACAAATGGCTGCAGCCTGCACGGTACGAGGCTCGTCGCCCTCCGGCAAAACAATGCGCTTGGCTGCTTTCTGGGCCCGGGTCATCAGTTGGTAACGGAATGCTGGCGGTGACATGCGGGCTTCCCGTGGCGCGTCGCAGCGCCGCTCCAGCCAGGCGTGGTCGATGTGGGAGGCGGCAAACTCGGTTACCTGTTCCGCGCGCTCGTGATCATCTACCGGAATTTCACGATTCATGCGGTCGAGCCGGGTCGCAGTCTCGAAGGTGTTGGTGGTTGTGGACAGTACCGGCAAACCTCCGGTCAGTGCGGGTTGGCACAGCTGCATGACCCGCTCATCGGGGGCGAAGCCACTGGTCAGCATCAGGCCTGCCAGGGGTGTGCCCGCCAGGGACGCCAGACTTGCGGCAATGATGATGTCATCGCGGTCGCCGGGCGTGACGATCAGCGTACCGGGTTTAAGGCGCTCGACGATATTGGGTACCGTCCGTGCACACAGGGCAATCTCCATGACGCGGCGGCTGTTGATCTGGCCTTCGTGCAATACGGTTGCATGCAGCAGTTCGGCCACGTCAGACGTGCGCGGCGCGTTCAGGGTCTCTTCCCAGGGAATGCAGCCGATCAGGCGGAAGTCCTCGGTATCCAGTACCTGGGACTCCTGTTTGAGGGCAATGGCGAACTCTTTCAGGGTACGTTTGAGTTCGCTGCGGTCGCTTGGCAGCCTGTCCGCCAGCTCGAGTCCGCGTACCTTGTTGACGATCACGCCGAGTACCTTGGGATGGCTCGGGCCGCCGAAACCCTGAGCGTGAATTTCGATACGGTCAGCCAGACTCGACATGTCGTCGTCATCCGGCGCGGTGACCAGGATTACATCCGCATCCAGGCTGCGAGCCAGGTGATGGTTGATGCGCGCGGCATAACTGGCCTGACGGGTTGGCACCATGCCTTCGACAATCACCACGTCGGCGTCTATCGCGGCGAGCTGATAACTGCTGACAATGTCTTCCAGAACCTCATCGAGCTGGCCGTTTGCCAGCCGGTGCTCCACATCGGCCAGTGCCAACGGCTTGGGCGGCTTGAGATCGAGCGTGCGGCTGATCAGTTCGGTCGAGCGCTCAGGACCCAGGTCGCCGGGGTGGGGTTGGGCGATGGGTTTGAGAAAATGCACGCGCAAGCCTGCGCGTTGCAGTGAGCGAATCAGGCCGAGGCTGATCGAGGTCAAGCCAACCCCGAAGCCGGTTGGAGCTATGAAAAAAGTGTGCATGCAGTCATACCGCCTGTGATGTAGGTGTCAGTGATCGAGCAGGGCCAGGCTTTCATCCGCTATCTGGCGCTCCTCGTCGGTGGGGATGACCCAGATGGTCGGGGAGCCTTTGGCATGTATAGCAACGGCTTCACCACGGGCATGGCCGTTGTTGGCTGCCTCATCGAGTTTGAGGCCCATTGCACCCATGTGTTCCACCGTGCGTGCGCGAATCTTCGCCGAATTTTCGCCAATACCGCCGGTAAACAGCAGCCCGTCCAGGCGCGGCAGTGCTGCGCACAGGCCGAGTAGAGATCTGGCTAGTCGGTAGCAGAACACCTCAATGGCCAGTTTCGCTCCTTCGTGGTCGTCGTCGGCGGCGGCCTCCAACTGACGCATGTCGTTGGTCAGCCCGGAAAGGCCCAGCAGTCCGCTTTCGCGGTTGAGAAGTTGTTCGATTCTTGGCAAGTCCCAGCCCAGCGTGCGGCCCAGATGAGCATGCAGGTTAGGGTCTACGTCGCCACTGCGGGTGCCCATTACCAGGCCCTCGAGGGGCGTCAACCCCATGCTGGTATCCAGGCTGCGTCCGTCCAGCACCGCACAGCTTGAACATCCGTTGCCCAGGTGGGCACTGAGCCAGGCGCCCCTGCCAGGCGCGTGGCCACTGAGCAGGCTCGCCCGATGGGTAACGTATTGATGGCTGGTTCCGTGAAAGCCATAACGGCGAATGGCGTGCTCCCGGTAAAGGGCTTCCGGTATTGCGTAGCGATAGGCGTACGCGGGCATGCTCTGGTGGAAAGCAGTATCGAATATAGCCACGTGGGGTATGTCGGGAAAAACGGCCATTGCGGCCTGAATACCGGTCAGGTTGGCGGGGTTGTGCAGGGGTGCCAGGTCGGCATTGGCACTGATGGCAGCTATTACTTTGTTGTCTATCAGCTGGGCTTGGGTGAAGTGTTCGCCGCCATGTACCACCCGGTGACCTACCGCGCTCAAGGGTTGGCCGGCGTGCTGTTCGATCAGGGGGAGCAGGGCGGCCATGGCTGATCCATGTTCGCCATCCTCAAGCAAGGTTTCTTCCAGCGCGCTGGCAGTCTTCCATTGGAGTGTGGCCTGATCGCTACCCAGCCGTTCCGCAAGGCCGCTCAGCAGTGCTGCACTGTCGCCCTCGCGGCGCAGTGCGAATTTGATGGAGGAGCTGCCGCAATTGATTACCAGAACCAGTCGCTGGGTCATCGTTACCTCGTCAGTGGTCGGCCAGATGGCGGTCGGAAATCTTTCCGGGTCATAGTCTATACCAGCCTTGCGTCGGTCAACCCGTGCGTTCAGCGGTCAAACGGCGTAAACTGCTCCGTTTTAAGCGAAAAGACAGGTGACGAATTATGCAGATTGCTGCGAACAAAGCCGTATCGATTGAATACACACTCACCGATGATGCCGGCGAAGTACTTGATTCGTCCGCTGGTGGTGGTCCGCTGGTGTATCTGCAAGGTGCGGGTAACATCATCCCCGGTCTTGAGCAGGAGCTGGAAGGCAAGCAGCCTGGCGACGAGCTGAAAGTGACCGTTGAGCCAGAGCATGCCTACGGCGAATTCAGCGCCGAACTGGTAGCCGTGCTGGGCCGCAACATGTTCGAAGGTGTCGATGAGCTTGAGCCGGGCATGCAGTTCCACGCCTCCGGTCCTGATGGCAGCATGCAGATTGTCACCATCACCGCAGTCGAGGGTGACGAAGTGACCGTTGACGGCAACCATCCGTTGGCTGGCCAACGCCTGACTTTTGAAGTCAAGGTGGTTGAAGTGCGTGATGCGACCGAAGACGAAATCGCCCATGGTCACATCCATGGTGAAGGTGGCGTTGAGCACTAAGGCTGGTTGAGGGTCCCGGCTGACGGCCGGGCCAAAGCCATGCAGTGAAAAAGGCTTCCCAAGGGGAGCCTTTTTTGTGAGCGCTGTTTGGCTATTCAGTGTTATCAGTAGAATCCATTATCCTGGGGTGCGCTATTAATAATAGGTGACCGGTCGTATATTAGTCGTCATGAACGCTATTCAAGATAAACGCGCACGCATTCTGGCCGCCGGCACTGAAGTGATGCTGCTCAAGGGTTATAACGGAACGGGTGTGCAGGAAATCACCCAGAGCGCCGGTGTGCCCAAGGGCTCCTTTTACCATTACTTCGAAAGCAAGGAAGACTTTGCCATTCAGGCCCTGCATTACTATTACTTGCCGAGGCTAGAGCGCTTTGGCAGTGCACTGCAGGCCGACGATGCAAGCCCCCGGGAGCGAATTCTGCGTTTTTATCGGGATCTGGTCGGGTATTTTGCCAATCAGCATGAGCCAACTCACCAGTGCTTCATTGGTAGCCTTTGCCATGAGAAGGCAGGCGACAGCCAACCTATAGGTTATGCCGCAAGTGCCATTCTCAATCGCTCTAGTGAGTTGCTGGCTAATTGTCTGGTTGAAGCCCGTGAGGCTGGCGAGTTGCCCTCTGATCAAGACCCCCATGCGTTGGGCGCCTTTATTGGCGCTGCATGGGAAGGTGCCTTGCTGCGCATGAAGGTAGACCGGCAAATAGGCCCGTTACGCGTTTTTATCAGCCAGCTGGAGCGCCTGCTGCGGCCCTGACGGAGCTGTCGGCCGGCTGATGCTATTACACTGACCCTATAACAAGACGACCGGTCCACTCGATAACCGATGAACCGCGGTTGCCAACCAACATTCAACTCACTACAGGAGTTCTATCCATGTCCGCTGACACCAGTTCACTGTTTTCCTCCTTCCAGTACGGTCCCCTCACGCTGAGCAATCGCATCGTGATGGCACCCATGACCCGTAACTTTTCACCCAATGGTGTGCCGACTGACCAGGTTGTCGAGTATTACCGTCGTCGCTCTGAATCCGGTGTGGGCCTGATCATCACCGAAGGCACCACTGTCAATCACGCGGCAGCCAGTGGCTACCCTGACGTACCCGCTTTCCATGGTGAAGAGTCTCTGGCCGGTTGGAAGAAAGTTGTCGACGCGGTCCATTCGGTTGGCGGCAAGATTGCACCCCAGCTGTGGCACGTGGGGAACACCCGTCGTCTGGGCGCGGAGCCGAACGCCGATGTGCCCGGTTACGGTCCCATGGAAAAGCTCAAGGACGGCAGAAAAATCGTCCATGGCATGACCCGTGACGACATCCGTGAAGTAGTTGAAGCCTTTGCCCAGGCTGCCCGCGATGCGAAGGAAATCGGTTGTGATGCGATCGAGCTGCACGGCGCCCATGGTTACCTGATCGACCAGTTCTTCTGGGAGGGTACCAACACCCGCGATGACGAGTACGGCGGCAGCATGGAAAATCGTGGACGCTTCGCGGTGGAAATCATCAGTGCCGTGCGTGCTGCTGTGGGCCCCGAGTATCCGATCATTTTCCGCTTCTCCCAGTGGAAGCAGCAGGACTACACCGCGCGCCTGGCGCCGACGCCTGAGCTGCTGGAAGCTTTCCTGGCACCGCTGGTTGAGGCCGGCGTGGATATCTTCCACTGCTCGCAGCGCCGCTTCTGGGAGCCTGAGTTTGAAGGCTCCGATCTGAACCTGGCTGGCTGGACCCGCAAGATCACTGGCAAGCCCTGCATCACTGTAGGCAGTGTGGGACTGGACGGCGAGTTCCTGGAATTCATGGTCAAGACCGACAAGGTGGCTCAGACTGCCAACATCGACGACCTGTTGGTGCGCCTGGCGGCCAATGAGTTTGACCTGGTGGCGGTAGGCCGTGCGCTGATCGTTGACCCCGAGTGGGCAGACAAGGTCCGCGAAGGTCGTTTCAGTGAAATCCTGCCCTTCAGCCGCGAGGCTCTGAAGACCCTGGCTTGAGCCTCGGGTCTCTGGCGTGGGTGGCGCGTGTCATCTTCGCCGGACCTGATGCAGCTCTGCTCAGGTAACCTTCGAACCGATCAATCACCGGGCCCCAGCCAAGCTGACAGGCCCGGTGTCTAGCATGTATCCGCACGCTTCGCCTTCCCTCAACGTCATCGATCAGCCATAGGAGGTTGCAGGTGAACTGCTTGGCATCTCCCACGGGGGCAAGGCAGCCACTGAAGCGGTCACGTATGTGCTGGTGCGCGGCAGCGGAGTCGAACGCATTGATTGCAAGGCCCGACGCCATTGCCTCGGTCACCACATTGCCAAAGGTTTCGACAATACTTGGAAATACGAATATATCGGCACTGGCGTAAGCGCTGGCCAGTTCTGCTCCGTTCAACCAGCCGGTAAAGAGGGCGTCGGGTAACTGCTTTTGCAATTCTGCCCGCATTGGGCCGTCACCTACTACGACCAGCCGTAATCGCTCCGGATGATCAGTTGTTTCAAGCGCTTCTTTCCAGGCTTGTATCAGAAGTAAAAGATTCTTTTCCGGGGCTAGTCTGCCCACGTGTAGTAGCACGATGTCATTTTCTCCCGCCTGCCATTGCTGGCGCAGGTTCGTGCTGCGATGGCTCGGGTGAAAGCGCTCACAATCCACTCCCCTACCAAGCAGAACAAGATTCTCCAGCCCTGCACGCATCAGCTCCTTCTGCTGAGTAGGGCAGGCGGTCAGGGTCAGCTGCGTACGATTATGAAACCAGCGCAGGTAACTCATGATCGGCTGCTGCAGCAGGCCTACGCCATAGTGGTCGGCATACTGCTGGAAGTGCGTGTGAAAGCCGCTGATGACTGGAATGCCCATTTTCCGCGCAACGCGCAGTGCAGACCAGCCAAGAGGGCCTTCAGTCGCAAGGTAGATGGCGTCTGGCCGCTGCCGTTTCCACATCGCACGCAGGCGGTTGCCGGCTGGCAGGCCCAGTTGCAATTCGGGGTAACGTGGAATGGCCATGCCGTTGACCCGTCGTTCCAGCAGTTCCGGGCCGTTGCTGATGCCTGGATGCTCGCCTGATTGGGCCGGTCGAATCAGTTGTATCTGATGACCGCGGTTCAGGAGCCCTCGGCACAAATGGCCGAGGGTATTGGCAACGCCGTTCACCTGGGGTGCATAGGTTTCGGTGACCAGGGCAAAGCACTTTTGCGGAACGGGATCTGTTTTCATGATCCCAGTATGGAGCGCCGCGATGATGCAAGTGTGACGTTTTGATAACGGTTTTATGTCTGCGCTGACCCCCGTTCGCGCACCCACAGTAATGTTGAACCCGCCACGGCGGAGGGCATCACCAACAGGTTGATCAGCGGAATCAGCATACCCACGTAGACCGGCAGGCCGAACCCCATCGAGAGCAGCCGTCTGCCCCGCATCCAGCGCAGCAGATCGATAAAGCTGACCTGATCGTTGTCGGCCTGCAAATCAATATACTGCACAGCCATCATCCAAACACCAAAGACAATCAACAGTGGTGAGCTGATCAGATTGACCACCGGTACGAAGCTGAGCAGTAACAATATGACCAGCCGTGGCAGGAAGTAAGCTATTTTGCGCAACTCCCGCCCCAGGGCGCGTGGCACCACCAGCATGACGTCCCGCAGGCCGGTAGGCGGGCTGACCTGCCCGCGTTCCTGCTCAGCTATCTTCTCCGCAAGAAAGCCATAAAAGGGCGAAGCAATAAGGTTGGCCAGGATGCTGAAACCGAAGAACAGGACCAGGAGGACCAGCAGCGCAAAGAGTGGCCAGAGCAGCCATTCTATGAAGCTCAGCCACTGCGGTATCGTTGCCATCAACTGTGCCATCCAGATATTGAACTGGCGTATACCCCAGCCGATCAGGGCGGCAAACACCGCCAGATTCAGCAGCAGCGGGATCACCACAAAGCGGCGCAACCCGGGCTGGCGCACGCGTTGCCAGCCTTGACGCAGGTAGTCGGGGCCGCTCAATGGGGCAGAAGTTTGCTTCATGAAACAGATCCTTGCTGAAAGAGGATAAAAGAGCGCTGTGATAGGGTTAAACTATCCGGCTTATACAGTGATTGGAATACCCAGTACCAGCATGCATGGCCTAACATGCAACGCTGCTCTGGTCCGCCGGGGATCCCCGGCCAAAATCGACCGTCCGCATATTAACCCCACCGCGATCGCGGTGCTCTGGAGGCAGCATGACCGATGTACGTCACACCCGTCTGATTATTCTCGGATCCGGCCCGGCAGGTTACAGCGCCGCCGTTTATGCCGCGCGAGCAAACCTCAAGCCCGTGTTGATCACAGGCATGCAGATGGGCGGCCAGCTGACCACTACCACTGACGTCGACAACTGGCCAGGCGACGTGGAAGGCTTGCAGGGACCTGCTTTGATGGAGCGGATGCGCGAGCATGCCGAGCGCTTTGAAACCGAGATTCTCTTCGACCACATCAACAAGGTCGATCTGACCAAGCGCCCCTTCACTCTTTGGGGTGATCAGGGTGAATATCAGTGTGACGCCCTCATCATCGCAACGGGCGCCTCCGCCCGTTACCTGGGCCTGCCTTCGGAAGAGGCCTTCATGGGCAAGGGCGTTTCTGCCTGCGCTACCTGTGATGGTTTTTTCTATCGTAACCAGGACGTGGCTGTGATCGGTGGCGGCAATACGGCAGTCGAGGAAGCCCTGTACCTGGCCAATATCGCTCGCAAGGTCACCGTTGTACACCGCCGCGAAATATTCCGCGCCGAGAAGATCCTGGTGGACAAGCTGTTGGCACGCGTCGCTGAAGGCAAGATCGAGCTCAAGCTCAATGCCACCCTTGATGAAGTGCTGGGTGATCAGACTGGTGTGACCGGTATGCGCATCGCCAAGACCACCGGTGAATCCGAAGATATCCAGCTCAGCGGCGTTTTCATTGCCATTGGCCACACCCCCAATACCAGCCTGTTTGAAGGCCAACTGGATATGAAGGACGGTTACCTGAAGATTCAGAGCGGCACGGAAGGGAACGCGACTGCGACCAATATACCGGGCGTATTTGCCGCCGGCGACGTCGCCGACCATGTCTATCGCCAGGCGATTACTTCCGCTGGTGCTGGGTGCATGGCGGCGCTAGACGCCGAACGGTATCTGGACGAGCTGTAAAGCCCTGCGTCATTGGCAGTCTGTAATCGTATTGGAAATGGCCTCCTTAACAGGAGGCTTTTTCGTTTCTACCAGTACCACCCTAGCGCAAGAGTCAGTTCGTCACCTCGATTGCGCTCGTACATTAGCCGCAGGTCCTGGCTGCTCCCCATGCTTCTTCTCGCTTCCAAGCGCAAGGCGTTGTAGGCGGACACCTTTGCGGCGACTGGGAGCCGATGCTCCACCTGCAATTGCGCCTCCCACAACGATCCGGTTGCGAGATTCAGCCGCGCCCCAATTCGGGCAAAACCATAACCTTCCTGAAGTCGACTTTCCTGTACTGCTGCACCTATATAAGTGGTGCTAAACAGGCTTTCATCAAAACGGTAGCCGTAACCTCTGTCCGCCTGTATGCGTGGTACCAGGCAGTGCTCGCAGTCGAGGCGCAAGGGTTCTACGCCAACCTTGAGGTTCCAAGCCGTGCCTGTGTCTCCCGGGAGCCCGGTTAGAGCAGGGCTAACGCTTGCTATGGAGATAAGGTCCAATTGGCGTAGCTTTATCCCCTGATCGGAAATATGCAGGCGTAGATCGCCCATGCTCAGTGCAGCTCTTTTTACATGGGCATGATCTGCATCCAGAGCGTCGTAATAGGCGGGTCTCAAACGCACCGACAGGGCATGGGAAGTGTCGGAATTGTGGGTAATGCCTAACTGAAACCAGCTTGGAGCCCTGCCCGTATGGGGGGATTCGGGCTTTTTGTTGGCAAATGACGGTAAGCCAGGTGGCAGTTGGTAACGCATTGCCAGCGCCTCGCGGTGCGCCAGGTTGGCAGGGTCCTCCGCGCCAGCTGCTCGATCGCGTATGAACTGATAGTAATCCAGCAGGGTGTCCAGGATGCGCTGGCGAGAAGGCAGGTCCGCGCCAGTGAATGAGGCATCCTCAAAATGGATATCTTCGAGGGCCAGTTGTTTGAACAGTTGCTGTTCGAACGAGCTGAGTGCTTGATATTTCGTGTATAGCCGAGACTGACGAGAGGGGTGGTAGCGCACCTCGGACAAAAGCGGTCTGCTCTGGTAACTGGCGTCGCCCAGGCTCTGGATCAGGCTTTGTGGGATGGTCCAGGGCCGACTATCGGGCACGATTTTCAGGCCCTCAACGATTTCGAGTATTTCGGCCATGCGGTATGCGCAGTTGCGCCGGAAAAAATAGTAGGTGTAACGCTTGCCGAGTACTTCCCAGGCGTGTGCGGTAACCAACTCGACGGCATCGGGGGGCAGATCTAGCTGGTATTCCCACATATCGCGTAGTTCATTTTCGCCATAGTTGTGATTGTGGAAATAGAAATTGATATGGCTGAAACCGCCGTCGTAACCCCCGAAGATACCTTTGAAGATATAGGTTACGGGATCGTCATCGTTTTCCACAATGGCGCCATAATTGAGGCTTGCGTCCATCAGCCCCCCCTCGCTGCCATCGCCTGTAAAATTGAATTTCAGCAAGGTATGGCCGTAATACGAGGCGGGATTGCCTAGATAGCCGGTGGCGAAGACCACGCTGACCGACGAAACGGTATTGTCCCGCGTCCATTTGTCGAGGTCAGTGCAGTTAATATTCTTGTGCAGTTCCAGATCAGTGCCGAGTTGGCTCTGCAGCCAGAGCGCCCGGGCCGGAAACCGGCAGACGGCATGGGATCCAGCCGCATCGTCCGTGGCGACACTCTGTTGCAGTGCTGCAAGGGTAGCCTGTAGTTCAGCGAGCGGGTTCTGATGGCCATCGGCAGCAAGAAAGAATTCAGGGCTCGAAATCGCGCTTTGCAAGCGAGGCTGAAGCAATCCGGCTTTTTCGTAGTGGAGCAGATTCAGCCAGACAGGGTGGCTGGACAACTCCTGAAGAGCGTCCGGTTGTTCGTCGCAGAATGCGTTCTGACTGCTGATCAATAACAGGCAGCCGAACAGGCGGAGCAAATGTCGCACTAGGGAATGGTGCACTTGGAAGTCTTATTGTTCTGGGATACCGCGGGAAGAGGGTCGCCAGTGCATGGCACCGACGACCCGGCGACTCAAGCCTGACAGCTCAGGCTTACAGCCTGATCCATGGCATCGTAAAGGCCAGCGGCTTTTTCGATGTGGCTCATGTTTTCAAAACCATCCGCGCCGACCTGGCCGGACAGAGTGGTACGGGCGCTGGTGATGGCTGCAGGCTGGCGTGCTGCATCGCACTCGAGAATATTCAGCAGGGTAGTCAGGTGCTCGCCTTCACCTTTGGCAGTCTCTTCAGCCAGACTTTCATAGGTGTCATTGATGAAAAGTGCTGCGGCCAGATTTTTGCCCGAGCAGGTTTCAGGGCTCATCGTTGCAGATGTTACCGCGGTGGTGCCGATATCCCAGATCACGTTGGAGGTAACTGCAGCCCAACCGGTGTTGGGGAAGAGAGCTGCGCCGATACCGCAATCCACGAATGGATTCGGGCCGGAGCCGGGAGCTTTGGATTGTGCGAAGGACGGTGCACTGACAGAGACACAAGCAACAATAGCGGCGGCAGCCAAGATTCTAATTTTCATGTTTTTCATTCTTCCTGAATTATTTTTTATTACCTCGGGTCATAAAAAACCGAGGAAACGCAATATATTTCAAGGTCCGAAAAACGGCAATAGCCTTTTGCTAGTATTGAAGACGCTTTGCAAGCGGTACTTGAAGAGAATGCTTTGGTGCGAAATCACCGGGATGGGTCTGTAATTTAATGACCATTTGCTGTGCAAATGGTGCCTCGAGGGAGAATCGAACTCCCACTCTGTCACCAGAAACGGATTTTGAATCCGCCGCGTCTACCAATTCCGCCATCGAGGCCTGTGCTTTAGTACAGACGGCGCGGAGTATACGAATCCCGCGGGTTGATGGTCAATGCCGAAAGCTGTAATAAATGCGCTTTCTTTGGCCCGGGGTTCGGGTTTCGGCTATTATGTGCGGCCATTTTCCTACGTCCGGAAGCGATCTCTGCATGCGTCTCAGTGACTTTCATTTCGATCTGCCAGACAGCCTGATTGCACACCACCCGCTAACGGAGCGGCGTAGTAGCCGTCTTTTGTGCCTGGACGGTCCAAGCGGCAAGGTGACCCACCGGCATTTCGTTGATCTGCTGGAATATCTGCAGCCTGGCGATCTGATGGTATTCAATAATACCCGAGTGATACCTGCGCGGCTCTTTGGTCGCAAGGAAACTGGAGGTCAGCTCGAGATACTTGTCGAGCGTGTGCTCGACGCGCGGCGTGTGCTGGCGCACGTGCGGGCCAGCAAGTCGCCCAAGGCAGGTGGGCGCATTATCGTCGACGGCGGTGCAGTCGCGGTCATGGTTGTGCGTCACGATGCGCTATTCGAGCTTGCCTTCGATGAAGATGTACTGCCATTGCTTGAGCGCGTCGGCCATATGCCTCTACCGCCCTACATCGACCGCGCCGACGAGCCGGCGGACCGTGAGCGCTATCAGACGGTATATGCACAGAAGGCTGGAGCGGTGGCGGCGCCGACCGCGGGCCTGCATTTTGACAATGAAATGCTCCAGGCGATTGCCGACAAGGGCGTGCAGCGCGCTGAGGTAACCCTGCATGTTGGGGCTGGCACCTTCCAGCCCGTGCGGGTCGAGCGTATCGAAGATCACCAGATGCATAGCGAATGGCTGGAAGTCGGCGCGGACGTGGTCAACGCGGTCAAGGCCTGCAAGGCAAGCGGGGGCAGGGTGATCGCAGTGGGCACCACCAGCGTGCGATCCCTTGAAACCGCGGCCCGAGATGGCGAGCTGAAGCCCTTTAGTGGCGATACCGATATATTTATCTACCCGGGGCGACCCTTCCATGTGGTTGACGCCCTGGTGACCAATTTCCATCTGCCGGAATCGACGCTCCTGATGCTGGTGTCGGCGTTTGCCGGTTATACGCAAACCATGGCGGCCTATCAGGCAGCAGTCGCGGAGCATTACCGCTTTTTCAGTTACGGTGATGCCATGTTCATCACCCGCAATCCGGCCGCGGCCGGACCCGAGGACCTAGCATGAGTCACATGAACTTCGAGTTGCTGGCCACCGACGGCAAGGCGCGTCGCGGCAGGCTGACTTTCCCCCGCGGTGCGGTGGAAACCCCCGCGTTCATGCCGGTGGGTACCTACGGCACGGTCAAGGGCATGTTGCCCCGCGATGTGGAAGCGATTGGCGCCCAAATCATTCTTGGCAATACCTTTCACCTGTGGCTGCGCCCTGGCACAGAGGTGATCAAGGCGCACGGGGATCTGCATGACTTCATGCAATGGCAAGGTCCGATTCTGACCGATTCCGGCGGTTTTCAGGTGTTCAGTCTTGGCGCCATGCGCAAAATCAAGGAGGAGGGCGTGTATTTCTCCTCCCCGGTTGATGGCGCCAAGGTATTCATGGGGCCGGAGGAGTCGATGCAGGTTCAACGGGACCTGGGCTCGGATATCGTAATGATCTTCGATGAGTGCACCCCCTATCCCGCGGACGTTGATACTGCTCGCCGCTCGATGGAGTTGTCCCTGCGCTGGGCGAAACGCTCCAAGGACGCTCACGGCGATAATCCCTCTGCGCTGTTCGGGATTGTGCAGGGCGGCATGCATGAAGAGCTACGTTTGCGTTCGCTGGAAGGCTTGAACGAAATCGGCTTCGACGGTCTGGCGATTGGCGGGCTGTCTGTCGGCGAGCCAAAGGAAGAGATGATCAAGGTCCTGGACTTCTTGCCCCAGCACATGCCGGCCGACAAGCCGCGCTATCTGATGGGTGTCGGCAAGCCCCAGGATCTGGTTGAAGGGGTACGCCGCGGGGTGGATATGTTCGATTGTGTGATGCCCACACGCAACGCGCGCAATGGCTACCTCTTTGTTGATGCGGGCGTGATCAAGATCCGCAACGCGGTGCACAAGCACGACTCTTCGACGCTGGATCCGACGTGCGACTGCTACACCTGCCAGAATTTTTCCCGCGGATATCTGCACCATCTGGACAAGTGCGATGAAATGCTCGGCAGTATGCTTAACACCATCCACAATCTGCGCTACTACCAGCGCCTGATGAGCGGTTTGCGCGGTGCCATCCAAACAGGTACATTGAGCGCCTTTGTGGACGACTTCTACGCTCGGATTGGCTTGCCGGTACCTCCCCTGGAGGCCTGAAAAGCGCTCTGGAAGCGCCCTTGATCTTTCTTTCGAGTAAATACTACAGGAGTGTCACATGAGCTTTTTCATACCTGCCGCCATGGCCCAGGAAGCTGGGGCTGCAGCCCCTATGGGTGGTGGTTTCGAGTGGATTTTTCTGGTCGGTTTTCTGGTTATCTTTTATCTGATGATCTGGCGTCCCCAGGCCAAGCGCGCCAAGGAACACAAGAATCTGATTGGCGGTCTGGGCGTAGGTGATGAGGTTGTCACCGGCGGCGGTATTCTTGGCAAGGTCAAGAAAGTTACCGACGAGTTCATCGTGCTGGAAGTGAGCGAAGGCCAGGAGCTGAAGTTCCAGAAGGGCGCTGTTGTAGCGGCGCTGCCCAAGGGCACATTGAAAGCCATCTGATCCGCACCAACCACCTTTCTTCGGGCGCCCTTTGGCGCCCGGATTGTTATCGGGCTCCGATATGCTCAACCGTTATCCCCTCTGGAAATACCTGCTGATCGTCGCCGTACTCGTGCTCGGCGTGATCTACGCATTGCCTAACCTTTATCCGGACGACCCGGCTATTCAGATTTCCGGCGCACAGACTGGTCAGACTATCGAGCAGCGTGAGTTGGATCGTATCGAGTCCGCGTTGCAGTCGGCCGGTATAGAGACCAAGGGCACTGATCTGGGCGATCTTGATCGCTCCGGGCTGGTGCGTCTGGTCAACCGGGCAGACCAGCTGGCAGCGCAGGATGTGGTGCGCCGCACCCTTGGCCAGGAATTCATCGTTGCCCAGAATCTGGCTCCAACCACGCCGCAGTGGCTGATGAACATTGGCGCCGGTCCCATGAAGCTGGGTCTCGATCTGTCTGGCGGTGTGCACTTCCTGCTGGAAGTGGACATGGACAAGGCCATTGAAGCGCGGGTCAATGTGTACGAAAGCGAAATCCGGAATCTGTTGCGCGGGGAGCGTGTGCGCTATCGCAGCATGCCCAATCAGGGCAATGTGCTGCAGTTCGGGTTTACTGATGAGGCGCAGTTGTCGGAAGCACAGCGTCTGATCGGTGCCGACTACAACCAGTTCCAGATGACTACCGTCAGCCGTGAAGAACTGGAAGTGCTGCGTCTGACCCTGACTGAAGCCGAAATGGCAGAAATTCGTGATTATTCGGTGCGTCAGAACCTGACTACGGTGCGTAATCGGGTGAACGAGCTGGGTGTTGCAGAGCCGCTGGTTCAGCGTCAGGGTGCCAATCGCATCGTGGTGGAGCTGCCAGGTGTGCAGGACACGGCCGAAGCCAAGCGTATTCTGGGCAAAACGGCGAACCTCGAGTTTCGCCTTGGTGCGGAGCCGGATGCGCCACGCGCCACTGTTGAGACCTTTGACTTTCGCGGTGACAAGCGGCCACCAGCTGACGTAGAGCGCAGCATCATTCTCACCGGTGACCAGGTCACCGATGCACAGTCCAACTATGACGAGAACGGTCAGCCCCAGGTCAATATTCGTCTGGATGGCCCTGGCGGCGACATGATGACCCGCGCCACGCGCAACAACGTGGGCCGCGGTATGGCGGTGATCTTCATCGAGCAACGGCAGATTTCCCGCAAGGTTCAGCAGGAAGTCGACGGTGAGATGGTCGAAGTGGATGTGCCGGCCTTTATCGAGGAAAAGAGCATCATCAGCCTGGCGACTATTCAGAGTACGCTGGGCAACCAGTTCCGGATTACCGGGCTGGATTCGCCTGCAGAATCTTCTGAACTGGCCTTGTTGCTTCGTGCCGGTGGTCTGGCAGCGCCGATGTACTTCGTTGAAGAGCGTACCGTAGGTCCGAGCCTGGGTGCGGAGAACATCGCCAAAGGCATATCGGCCACGCAAGCCGGTTTCGTGCTTGTGCTGATCTTCATGCTGATTCTGTACAAGGTTTTTGGGGTGTTCGCGGGGATTGCGTTGAGCTTCAACCTGGTGCTGCTACTGGCTCTGATGTCTCTGCTGGGCGCCACGCTGACGTTGCCGGGTATTGCGGGTATCGTGTTGACGCTGGGTATGGCGGTGGACGCCAACGTGCTGATCTTTTCCCGTATCAAGGAGGAAATTGCCGGTGGAGTATCAGCGCAACGGGCTATCCACGAAGGTTACGACAAGGCATTTTCTGCGATCATCGACGGCAGCCTTACAACCCTGCTGGTGGGTGTGATCCTGTTTGCCATGGGCTCCGGTCCGATCAAGGGCTTTGCGGTAACGCTCTCGCTGGGCATTCTTACATCGATGTTCAGTGCCATCATGGTCACCCGGGCGATGGTCAACCTGACCATTGGTGGGCGTGACATCAAGAAGCTGTGGCTGTGAGGAGCGCGTCATGATTACCAGTAAAAGCATCAACTTCATGGGGCTGCGCAAGTTCTTCTTCGCAGTCGCCGTTGTTCTCATGATCGGCTCCATCGCCAGCCTTGCGGTCAAGCAGCTCAATCTGGGCCTCGACTTCACAGGTGGCGCGCTGGTCGAGCTGCAATACGAGTCAGCAGCGGATCTGTCCGAGGTTAGAACCATCCTGCGCGCGGCGGGTTACGACGATGCGGTGGTACAGAACTTTGGTGCATCCACCGACGTGCTGATCCGGCTGGCCAGTGAAGATCCAGATCTGGGTAGCCGGATCGCGGAAATCGTCCAGAGTGAAGAAGGCGGTGAAGTCACCATCAAGCGTATCGAGTTCATCGGGCCGCAGGTAGGTGAAGAGCTGCGTGATCAGGGCGGCCTGGGCATGCTGCTGGCGATGGGCGGAATCCTGCTCTACGTCTCGCTGCGTTTTCAGATGAAGTTCGCCGTGGCCTCCATCGTGGCGCTGGTTCACGACGTGATTTTCACGCTGGGTATCTTCTCGTTCTTCGGCTTGTCCTTCGATCTGACGGTGCTGGCGGCATTGCTGGCGGTGATCGGTTATTCGCTGAACGATACTATCGTGGTGTTTGACCGGGTCCGGGAAAACCTGCGAGTGATGCGCAATGCCGATCTGGAAGAAGTGATCAACGTATCCACTACTCAGACGCTGGCGCGAACCTTGGCAACATCGGCATCGACCTTGCTGGTACTTTTCGCGCTGTACTTTTTCGGTGGCGAGAATATCCAGGGTTTTGCGCTGGCGCTGATCATCGGTGTGGGTATCGGTACCTATTCGTCTATCTATGTGGCCAACGGCCTGTTGATGACGATGAACCTGACCCGCGAAGATCTGATTCCGCCGCAGATTGAAGAAGAAGTGGACGACCGCCCCTAACGGCAGCACGCCGCCGAGCGGCAAGTTTCAAGCGGCAAGCGGCAAGCTAAAAGCTAGAAGCCTCAAGCCTCAAGCGACAAGCGGTAAGCTTCAAGCTGGCCGTGCAGACGTAAAAAAAGGTTCTTGGCTAAAGTCCGTTGCGATACGGACCAAAGCGAAGAACCTTTTTTGCTTCCAGCTTCGAGCCACTCCGGCCTGCTTGAAGCTTGCCGCTTGCCGCTGGAAGCTTGAAGCTTGCAGCTGGCTGAAGCGCCTTAGCGCTTCATGCCTGGCGCCAGGTGCGGCTGAATGGCAGTCAGTACCGCCTTGAAGCACTTGGGGTTGCCGGCCACGATATGGCCTTTCTCCAGGAAGTGGTGGTCACCGGTGAAGTCGCTGACCAGGCCGCCTGCTTCCTGAATCAGCAGTGTGCCAGCTGCCATGTCCCACTCGGCCAGGCCGGCCTCCCAGAAGGCGTCATAGCGGCCAGCTGCCACATAGGCCAAATCCAGGCTGGCTGCGCCGCAGCGGCGGATGCCGGCGGTCTGGCCAACCAGGCTGCGGAACATGCCCAGGTAGTTGTCCAGTGATTCCATCTGGTTCTGGCGGAACGGGAAGCCCGTGCCCAGGAGCGCACCGTCCAGTGTCTTGCGTGAGGTTACCCGCAAGCGCTTGCCGTTGAGGGACGCTCCGCGGCCGCGGCTGGCGGTGAATTCTTCCTGGCGAACCGGGTCCAGCACAACTGCGTGTTCAATTCTGCCCTTGATGCGGCAGGCGATGCTGACTGCATAGTGAGGAATACCGCGGATAAAGTTGGTAGTGCCGTCCAGCGGATCGATGATCCAGACAATGTCGGCGCCGTCACCCTGGCCAGGCTGAAAGCCGGATTCCTCGGCATGAATGCCGTGATTCGGGTAGGCCTTGCGCAGATGGGCGATGATGGTCTGTTCGGCAGCCCGGTCAACTTCGGTAACGTAATCGTTGGCCTCTTTCTCGTTGACGGTCAGAACGTCAAGCCGCTCTACGGAGCGATAGATCAGTTCTCCTGCGCTGCGTGCGGCGCGCAGGGCGATGTTCAACATGGGCTGCATACGGGTGTCTCTGATTAGGGGGTTTCGAAGAGCCAGAAATTGTAGCAGATAAGCCAGCCAACATGAATGCATCATGGCCTTTGTGTGCTGGCTTTTGTAAGATGTGCGGTTCCTCGCCAACCGGCGCAACCGTCGTGGAGTGCTTACGTGCTGGACAACGTTCGAGTGGTTCTGGTCAATACCAGTCATCCCGGCAATATCGGTGGCGCGGCCCGCGCAATGAAAAATATGGGGCTCACCCGCTTGGTACTGGTCGATCCGCAGCGTTTTCCGGATCCCAATGCCGCTGCACGCGGGGCCGGAGCCGACGATGTGCTCGAAGGCGCCTTGATTGTCCCCACCCTTGAGGAAGCTATCGCCGACTGCGTGCTGGTGATGGGTACAAGTGCGCGGGACAGGCGCATCCCCTGGCCGGTAGTAGACCCTCGCGAAGCGGCGGAAAAGGTGCTCGATCAGATAGCCGAGCTGCCGGGTGCACAGGTGGCGCTGGTATTCGGACGGGAAGATTCCGGCCTGACTAGCGAAGAGCTGCAGCGTTGCCAGTTCCATGTGCATATACCTTCGAATCCGGACTTCAGCTCTTTGAATCTGGCGGCCGCGGTACAGGTTCTGGCCTATGAACTGCGTATGCTGGTGCTCAAGCGTCAGGACCAGCCTACCCACATGCAAAAGATCGAAACCACGGCAACCCAGAACGAAATTCCCACTACTGCCGAGGAGATGGAGCAATATTTTGGCCATCTGCAGCAGGTGCTGGTTGAAATCGGCTTCCTCGACCCGCAGAAACCCAGACAATTGATGCCACGACTGCGCCGCCTGTATGGCCGGATCCGGATAAATCGGATGGAAATGAACATTCTGCGTGGCATCCTTACCGAAACACAGAAAGCCATCGGCGTGAAAGCGACCGGTGAGCGGAGACGTTAACCATGTTCAAGCGTATGAAGGAAGATATTGCCAGTGTGTTCCACCGGGATCCGGCAGCACGCAGCACCGTGGAGGTGCTGTTCTGCTATCCCGGGCTGCACGCCATCTGGTTGCATCGACTGGCCCATGCGCTGTGGGTGCGTAACGCCAGACTGGTAGCGCGCATGGTGTCGAACTTCGCCCGCTGGGCGACCGGTATCGAGATTCATCCCGGCGCGAAACTGGGTCGCCGTTTCTTTATTGACCACGGCATGGGGGTGGTCATCGGCGAGACGGCCGAGATCGGTAATGATGTAACGCTGTATCAGGGGGTCACTCTGGGTGGCACCAGTTGGGATAAGGGCAAGCGCCATCCAACCCTGGAAGACGGTGTGGTTGTGGGTGCCGGGGCCAAGGTGCTGGGGCCTTTCACGGTGGGTGCCGGTGCCAAGATCGGATCCAATGCGGTAGTCACCAAGGCTGTGCCTGCTGGTGCAACTGCGGTGGGTATACCTGGTCGTGTCATTCTCAAGGAGTCGGATAAGCGTGCCGACGAGCAATGCGCCAAGCGTCAGGCCATGGCCGAAAAGCTCGGTTTCGATGCCTATGGGGTCACCCGTGATACGCCTGACCCGGTAGCTCGGGCAATCGGTCAGATGCTTGACCATATGCAGGCGGTGGACAGTCGCCTGGAAGGTATGTGCCACGCCCTGGGCGAGCTTGGCAGTGATTACTGTGCCAAGGAGCTGCCAGTGCTGGGCGGCGAGGATTTCGATCTGCTCAAGGCTGAAGTCGATAGCGTTGAAGCCAAATCCGATGATGCCAGCGATGCTGGGCGTTTATAGGACACGATGCCGATGTTGCCGATCTATCTCGATTACGCCGCCACTACCCCGGTTGACCCTGCGGTTGCCGAAAAGATGATGGGTTGTCTGACGATGGACGGCAATTTTGCTAACCCGGCTTCACGCTCACACATCTACGGCTGGAAGGCCGAGGAGGCGGTAGAGCTTGCGCGGCGCCAGGTAGCTGACCTGGTGGGTGCCGACCCGCGGGAAATAGTCTGGACCTCTGGCGCGACCGAGTCCGATAATCTGGCGATCAAGGGTGCGGCGCGCTGTCGTGCCGAGCGTGGACGGCATATCATCACGTCGCAGATCGAGCACAAGGCGGTGCTCGATAGTTGTCATCAACTGGAGCGTGAGGGTTTCGAAGTGACCTGGCTCAAACCGGAAGCTTCGGGGATCATCGAGCCGCAGCAACTACAGCAGGCGATGCGCGAGGACACCATTCTTGTATCGCTTATGCACGTAAACAACGAGATTGGCACCATCAACGATATTGCGGCTCTGGGTCATATTGCCCGCTCAGGGGGGGCGTTGATGCATGTGGACGCGGCGCAGTCCACTGGAAAGCTGCCGATCGATCTGCATCAGTTACCGGTTGATCTCATGTCCTTCTGTGCCCACAAGACCTACGGGCCCAAGGGTGTTGGAGCGCTCTACGTGCGCCGTGATCCCTCCCTGCGGCTTGAGGCGCAGATTCACGGGGGTGGTCACGAGCGTGGCATGCGTTCAGGTACCCTGCCCACCCATCAGATTGTCGGTATGGGAGCCTGTTTTGCTCTGGCCGGGGAATTGATGGACCAGGAACATCAGCGCATTAGCGACCTGCGCGACCTGTTGCTGGCCGGTCTGGCCGAGTTGCCCGAGGTGTTTCTCAATGGTAGCCGTGAGCGTCGCATACCGCACAACCTCAATCTTGCCTTTGCCGGAGTGGACGGGGAGCTACTGCTTCTTGCCTTGAAAGATCTGGCTCTATCTTCGGGTTCGGCCTGTACTTCTGCCTCGGTTGAGCCATCCTATGTGCTGCGTGCACTGGGTATGTCCAATGCGCTTGCCCAGGGGTCGCTGCGTCTCTCGTTGGGTCGCTTTACCTCGGCCGACGAAGTGAAACGTGCTGCGCAGATACTCTGCACTGTGGTTCCCAGGTTGCGCCAGGGCGGCTGAACCGGTTGCCCCCTCGCGCTAGGCTGGTGAATCTGCTGGCCGGTATGTATTTCCCTCTAACCTGCGTATAATCCGCGGGTTAACAATTTCGTAAAATTTCTCACCTCACAATTATTTTCTGGAGAGTTTTCCATGGCCGTAGAACGTACCCTGTCCATCATCAAGCCCGACGCCGTTGCCAAGAATGTTGTTGGTCAGATCATCAGCCGTTTCGAGAAGGCGGGTCTGAGCGTTGTGGCTGCCAAGATGGTTCAGCTGTCCCAGTCCGATGCTGAAGGCTTCTATGCCGAGCACAGTGCACGTCCCTTCTTCAAGGATCTGGTTGGCTTCATGACCTCCGGTCCGGTTGTTGTGCAGGTGCTGGAAGGCGAAGGCGCCGTGCTGAAGAACCGTGAACTGATGGGCGCCACCAACCCCAAGGAAGCCGACGCAGGCACCATTCGCGCTGATTTCGCTGAATCCATCGATGCCAACGCTGTACATGGTTCGGATTCCACTACCTCAGCGGCTCGCGAAATCGGTTATTTTTTCGCAGAAACTGATCTTTGCCCGCGCGGCTGAGACGACTTTCAACACCAGGGTGATGATGTGACTGCTACAACCAATGCCAACGGCAAAGTTAATCTGCTGGGTCTGACCCAGCCGAAAATGGAAGCCTTCTTCGAGAGCCTCGGGGAAAAGCGCTTCCGTGCCGGACAGCTTATGAAGTGGATTCATCACCAGGGTGTCGGTAATTTCGACGAAATGACGAATGTCAGCAAGGCGCTGCGTGAAAAGCTCGCAGCCTGCGCCGAGATTCGTCCGCCGGAAGTGGTCAGCGAAGATATCTCCACCGACGGCACACGCAAGTGGGTCGTACGCGTTGCCTCTGGCAGCTGTGTGGAGACTGTCTACATCCCTCAGAATGGGCGGGGCACCTTGTGTGTGTCTTCCCAAGCGGGATGTGCGCTGGACTGCAGTTTCTGCTCTACCGGCAAGCAGGGTTTCAATAGTGATCTGAGCGTGGCTGAAATCATCGGCCAGGTCTGGATCGCCAACAAGTCGTTCGGCAGTATCCCGGCCAAGACGGACCGCGCCATTACCAACGTGGTGATGATGGGCATGGGTGAGCCACTACTGAACTTCGACAATGTGCTCGATGCCATGTTGTTGATGATGGATGATCTGGGTTATGGGATATCCAAGCGCAAGGTTACGCTGTCGACCTCCGGTGTCGTGCCGATGATCGAGAAGCTGGGCGAGGTGACTGACGTAGCATTGGCCTTGTCGCTGCATGCACCCAACAACGCCCTGCGTAACCAGCTGGTCCCGCTGAACAAGAAGTATCCGCTGGAAGTTCTACTGCCCGCCTGCAATCGATATATGGCCAGACTGGGCGAGAAGCGGGTGTTGACCATCGAGTACACCATGCTCAAGGACATCAATGATCAGCCGGAACATGCCGAAGAGATGATTGAGCTGCTCCGCGAAACGCCGTGCAAGATCAATCTCATCCCATTCAATCCCTTTCCCCATTCGGGTTACGAGCGGCCAAGTAACAACAGTATTCGCCGCTTTCAGGATATGCTGCACAAGGCGGGTTACAACGTTACCGTTCGGACCACCCGGGGTGAAGATATCGATGCCGCCTGTGGCCAACTGGTCGGGCAGGTCATGGATCGTACCCGACGCAGCGAACGCTACATCGCTCTAAGAGAATTACCGGTCGACGGGCAGCCTGTGGAGCAGCCCTCCAGCGCGGACCGGTAAGCCATCCAACCGAGGATCGATTGTGATGAACAGAATGATGATCGCGGTAACATTGTTAACGGCCATCGCCCTCAGCGGGTGTGTAACAACCAGCGACCAGCCGCAAAAAAACAAGCCTGATCCGGACGCCGGGCGTGATGCGTATATTCAGCTGGGCCTTGGCTATCTTCGCGAAGGCGAAACAGAAAGTGCCAAGGCGCCACTCAGCGAAGCACTGAAACTGGATCCTCGCTCGGCTGCTGCACACCTGGCGCTGGCGATGGTGTTTCAGCAGGAAGGTGAAACCGGTTCGGCTGACAAGCATTATCGGGATGCTCTGGCCAGTGAGCCGGCCAATCCGAGAATATTGAACAATTATGGGGTTTTCCTGCTCAGTGAAGAGCGCTATCAGGATGCTCTGGGTTACTTCGAGCAGGCAGCGCAGGACACTTTGTATGGTGAGCGCTCCAGGGTATTTGAGAATATCGGTCTGACTTATCAGCGCATGGACCAGCCGGAGGAAGCCAAGGCGAGCTTCGAGCGTGCCCTGCGATTGAATAGCCGGCAACCTCTGGCACTGCTGGAGATGGCAAAGATCGAGTTCTCTCAGCAGAATTATGTCCCGGCATGGGACTACTATCGCAATTTCACCCAGTTTTCCGGGCAGAATGCCGCCAGCCTCTGGCTAGGCATTCAGCTGGCACGGCGGTTTGAAGATCACAATCGCGCTGCAAGCTACGCGCTGCAGTTGCGTCGCCTGTATCCAACAAGCCCGGAAGCGCAAGCATTGAAGGCAGCAGATCAATCATGAGTACAGAGCAGCGAGATGCGATGCCGCCAAATGGTGAATTTCGGCCTGACGACGGACGGATGGCCCATCCCGGCGCCACCTTGCAGGCAGCGCGTGAAGCCAAGGGGCTGAGCACTGCCGAGGCGGCGACCAGTTTGCGGCTTCCGGAGAAAATACTGGTTCATCTTGAAGCCGGACGCTTCGATCAGTTACCTGGGGACACCTTCGCCCGTGGCTATGTGCGCAGCTATGCTCGCTTGTTGGGCCTGGACGCCAACCGGTTGGTGCTGGAATACGACCGGTCACGGGGTATTGAAGTGCGTGAGCGTCAGGTCAGCGGCATCGACAAGATGACCAAGCCGGGCAAGGCGGGCGGTATGCTGGTGACCTGGACAACGGTGATCGTCGCTCTGGCCATCCTGGCCTCCATTCTCCTTTGGTGGTACGACAGCCAGCCGACGCGTTCTGTCGAGGATGTGTCCAGTATCGCTGGTCAGGCCCTTGATGAGGTTGAGGTAGATGCGCTGGCGTTGCCCGAGAATTTTGCCTCGGAGCCCTCGCCGCCCGGTGAAGCTGCTATGTCGGTTCCCGATCCGGTGACTTCGGTGACAGACGCTGAGGGCCCGGCAGACGCCACTGGTAACCTCGCAGTGCCAGACGACGGAACAATGTCTGATGGTGCGGCCGAGATTCCTGTTGAGGAGCCACAGGCTGCGCTGGATCAGGTTGAACAGCCGCAGCCTACGGCGGTTGTCGAGCAAGAGCCTGTTGTGGAAAGTCAAGAGCAGCCGGCAGTGGCGGGTAGCGGGTTGCAGATGCAGTTCACCGGTGACTGTTGGGTGCAGGTCAGGACCCCAGGTGGCGACTCCTTGCACAGCGGCCTTATGCAGGCAGGTCAGTCGCTGTCAATCGATCATCAGGGGCCAATAGAGGTGGTAATCGGCGCGGTTGAGGCCGTTTCAACAATTGCCTTCAATGGCGAGCCGGTGGACACGCAAAGCGTCCGCGAATCGGGCGTTGTTCGCCTGCGCCTGGGCTGAAGGAGCTACGCGATGCATCACGAGTCACCCATCAAGCGCAGAGTGTCACGGCAGATCCGGGTTGGGTCGGTCCTGGTCGGCGGCGATGCGCCCATCTCCGTGCAGAGCATGACCAATACAGAAACCTGTGATGTGGCCGCCACAGTTGCCCAGATCAGGCAGCTGGAGGCTGTAGGTGCAGACATCGTCAGGGTTTCGGTGCCCAGCATGGAAGCTGCAGAAGCATTCGGCGAGATCCGCAAGCAGACTGCCATGCCGCTGGTTGCGGATATTCATTTTGACTACAAGATCGCGCTTCGAGTCGCCGAGTTGGGCGTTGATTGTTTGCGCATCAATCCGGGTAATATCGGGCGTGAAGACAGGGTTCGCGCGGTTGTTGACGCTGCGCGTCACAATGGTATCCCTATTCGCATAGGTGTGAACGCAGGCTCCCTGGAAAAAGACCTGCAGAAAAAATACGGAGAGCCGACGCCAGAGGCCCTGGTGGAGTCTGCGTTGCGTCACGTCGAGTATCTCGACAAGCTGGATTTTCAGGACTTCAAGGTTAGCGTTAAGGCATCAGACGTGTTCATGGCCGTGGGTGCCTACCGGTTGCTGGCTGCGCAGATCGATCAGCCATTGCATCTGGGTATTACCGAGGCGGGTGCGCTGCGTTCGGGCACGGTCAAATCTGCCGTGGGTCTGGGCATGCTGCTTGCCGAGGGGATCGGAGACACCATCCGAATTTCTCTGGCTGCCGATCCGGTGGAAGAGATCAAGGTAGGCTACGACCTGCTCAAGTCACTGCGCCTGCGCTCGCGGGGCATCAATTTTATCGCTTGTCCAAGCTGCTCGCGTCAGAACTTCGACGTGATCAAGACCATGAATGAGCTCGAGGCACGACTCGAGGATGTCGTGGTACCTCTGGATGTGGCAGTGATTGGTTGCGTGGTGAACGGGCCCGGCGAAGCCAAAGAGGCTGATATCGGTCTGACAGGTGGCTCTCCGAACAACCTGATTTACGTCGGCGGCACGCCGGACCAGAAAGTCGATAATGTTCACCTGGTCGACACGCTGGAAAAACTCATTCGAGACAAGATTGCTGCCAAACAGGCGCTGGAAGCCAATACCATCGCCCGTGGCTGATTAAGGAAAGATGCATTGAAGACCCTGCAAGCCGTGCGCGGCATGAACGACGTACTGCCCGCCGACAGCGCTTTATGGCAGTACTTTGAAAGAACAGTAGCTGATCTATTGACTGGTTACGGGTACCAGCAGGTGCGCATGCCGATCGTCGAGCCTACTGAGCTGTTCAAGCGCTCGATTGGTGAAGTAACTGATATCGTCGAGAAAGAGATGTACACCTTTGCTGATCGCAATGGCGACTCGCTGACATTGCGCCCGGAGGGCACCGCCGGTTGTGTGCGCGCCATGCTCGAGCACGGCCTGCTGGGTGGCGGCATAAGCCAGAAGGTCTGGTACGCCGGCCCGATGTTTCGTCACGAGCGCCCGCAGAAGGGTCGCTATCGTCAGTTCAATCAGATTGGCGTGGAAACCTTCAACATCAGCGGGCCGGATATTGATGCAGAACTGATTCTGTTGAGCTGGCGGCTCTGGAAGCAACTGGGCCTGCAGGACGCGGTCACTCTGGAGCTTAACAGCCTTGGCAGCAGCGACGATCGCGCCCGCTATCGTGATGAGCTGGTGGCTTATCTACGTGAACGTTTTGATCAGCTTGACGAGGACAGCCAGCGCCGTCTTGAGAGTAATCCGCTGCGCGTGCTCGACAGCAAGAACCCTACCACTCAGGCGCTGCTGGCTGATGCGCCGCGGCTGGCCGATTTTCTGAATCAAGACGCACGGCTGCACTTCGAAGGGTTGCTAGCGTTGCTTGATGCCGCAGGTGTGCCTTACGTGATCAATCCGCGCCTGGTACGCGGGCTGGACTATTACGGGCTGACAGTGTTCGAATGGGTCACCGACAAGCTGGGCGCTCAGGGAACGGTGTGTGCAGGTGGTCGCTACGATGGTCTGGTCGAGCAATTGGGCGGCAAGCCAGCCACAGCCGTTGGTTTTGCCATGGGCATTGAACGTTTGCTGCTGCTGATTCAGACATTGGATCGGGTGCCGGCCGAGCTGGCGCGACAGGTGGATGTCTACTTTGTCACTTTGGGAGACGCAGCGGCGGTTGCGAGTTTCAGGCTTGCAGAACAGCTACGTGACGCTTTGCCGGGCGTTCGTCTGGTCGTGCATTGTGGCGGCGGCAGCTTCAAGAGCCAATTCAAGAAGGCCGACAAGTCCGGTGCTCTCTTTGCACTGATTCTGGGCGAAGATGAAGCGGCGGCAGAACAGATCGGGATCAAACCGCTGCGCAGTGATGCGCAGCAGGAAAATATTGCCTGGCACGAGCTGCCGGCACGTCTTCAACAATTATTTTAAGCGCAAGCAGCCGCTTCGTTCAGGCAAGGAGTCTGGGGTGACGTACGAGACAGAAGAAGAACAGGTAGAAAAGATCAAGGAATTGTGGAACAAGCACGGCGTGCCTCTGCTGACCGGTGTTGTTATTGCCCTGGCTGGCGTATTTGGCTGGCAGGGCTGGAACAACTATCAGGATAACCAGGCTGCCAACGCCTCGGCGCTCTATCAGACAATGCTGGAGTCGGTGTTGGCAGATGGTGGTACCGAGGATCGAGCTCGCGGCGCAGAACTGGCCGAGCAGATACGTGACGAGTACAGCGGTACTCGTTATGCCCAGTTTGCTGCATTGATGCAGGCCAGACTGGCCGTGGAAGCAGAGGATCTGCCTGCAGCTGAAGAATTGCTGAATGAAATTGTTGGCGATGCGGGGGATCCGGTACTGGAAGAGGTCGCCCGCCAACGTCTTGCGCGCGTTCTTGCCGCCCAGGATCGCGCCGAAGAAGCACTTGAGGTGCTCATCGGTGACGTCACCGGTGCCTTGCTGGCCAGTCGTGAGGAAATACGCGGCGACCTGTTGCTTGATCTCGGTCGCGAAAACGATGCCCGTACTGCCTACCAGGCTGCCCTGGCGGCACTCGAAGATCCCCAGGCACGCCCGCAATTACAGTTGAAGCTTGATGATCTGGCGGAGGAAGCCTAGTGAAACTGAAGTTCCCGTATTTGGCCATAACCATGGCGGCTCTGCTGGTTGCAGGCTGCAGTGGTTCCGGCAAGAAAGAACTCGCCCCGGCAGAGCTGCAGGATTTCACCGCTGAAGTAGAGTTGGAGCGCAACTGGAAACGCAACATTGGTGCTGGCCAGGGCAAATTGTACAACCAGTTGATGCCATCGCTGGACGGTTTGACTCTCTATGCAGCCGACGCGAAGGGGCGTGTAGTTGCAATGGACCGCGATACCGGCGAGGTAATGTGGCAGGTCAAGCTTGATGAGCGTGTCTCGGGTGCTGTGGGCACCGGTGGCGGTCGTATCATGGTTGGTACGCTGGACGGCGAAGTGATCGTTCTGGATGAAGCGGATGGCTCGGAAATGTGGCGTACACGGGTCTCGAGCGAGGTCCTCGCCCCACCGCAGACCAACGGTGATGTCGTTGTGGTGCAGACCCTGGATGACAAGATCACTGCGCTGGATATTAGTGACGGCAGCCAGCGCTGGATCTATGAATCCAGTGTGCCGGTACTGACCCTTCGTGGACACAGCACTCCGTTGATTTCCCGCGGGCGAGTGTTTGCGGGCCTTTCCAGTGGTCGAGTGGTGGGTCTGGCGGCCGATACCGGCTTGCCGATCATGGAGGCACGAGTCGCGCAACCGCAGGGTCGTACCGAGCTCGAGCGGATGGTCGACGTTGATGGACAAATGCTGCTGATTGACGAGACCCTGTATGTGACCAGTTACCAGGGTGCTCTTGCCGCCGTTGACGTGGCGTCGGGCACTGTTCGCTGGCAGAAAGAAGCTTCGAGTCTGGTTGGACCCGGCGAAGGTTTCGGCAGTGTCTATGTCAGCCATGCGGACGGGCGGGTTGAAGCTCTGGACCGGTCTCGCGGCGAGTCTCTCTGGGTCAACGACAGCCTCATGCGTCGTAACCTCACTGCACCGGTAGCGTTCAGCAGCTACATCGCCGTAGCCGACTTTGACGGTTATGTGCATCTGCTTGCTCAGACCGATGGCCGTATGGTTGGCCGCGTGCGGGTGGATGGTGATGGCGTTCGGGCACCCGCTATAGTGCTCGGCGACACCCTGTATGTGTACGGCAATAGTGGTGATCTGGTGGCGTTGACGCTCCCTTAGATCCAAATAAAGCTATACTTTCCCGGCCGCTGCCCCCTGAAATGGCGCAGCGGCCGTTTTCGTTTATTGCACGGTAGTCCGTGCGCGGAGTAATCATGGTTCCTGTAATCGCCCTCGTGGGGCGGCCCAATGTCGGCAAGTCCACGTTATTCAATCGTCTGACCAAGAGTCGTGACGCAATTGTTGCCGATGTAGCCGGCCTTACCCGTGATCGCCAGTACGGCGAGGCGAGCTGGCAGGGCCAGCGGTATATCCTGGTCGATACCGGGGGCATCAGCGGTGATGAGCAGGGTCTCGACATGATTATGGCCGGGCAGTCCCTGCAGGCTATAGAAGAGGCCGATGCGGTCCTCTTTCTGGTCGATTCGCGCGCAGGTAGAACGGCGGCGGACGAGTTGATTGCCCAGCATCTGCGCAAGCGCAACAAGCATACCTACCTTATTGCCAACAAGATTGACGGTGCCGATCAGGATTCGATCCAGGGTGAATTTTCCAAGCTCGGCCTCGGCTCGCCAATCGGTATTGCCGCAGCCCATGGTCGCAACATCAATCCGATGCTCGAGATGGTGTTTGGTGAAAATGGTATTGGCAGTCTTGCCCAGGAGCCTTTGGCCGAAGGCGAGGAGGGTAAAGCGCCGCGTATCGTTGAGGCGATTGGTACAAAGATTGCGGTAATCGGCAGGCCCAATGTGGGCAAGTCGACCCTGGTCAACCGCATGCTCGGCGAAGACCGGGTGGTGGTATTCGACCAGGCCGGCACCACTCGCGACACCATCTATATTCCCTATGAGCGCTTTGAAAAGCCCTACACATTGATTGACACTGCGGGGGTGCGCAAGCGCGGCAGGGTATCGGAGGCGGTCGAAAAGTTCTCGGTGATCAAGACCCTGCAGGCGATCGAGGATTCCAACGTGGTCATCTTCGTCATTGATGCCCGCGAAGGCGTTGTGGAGCAGGATTTGCACCTGCTGGGCTTTGTGCTGGATGCCGGGCGCGCGCTGGTGATTGCTGTCAACAAATGGGACGGCATGGATGAGCGCGAGAAAGACTACGTGAAGATCGAGCTGCAACGCCGTCTGATTTTCGCCCAGTTCGCCGACCTGCACTTTATTTCGGCACTGCATGGCAGTGGCGTGGGGCTCCTCTACAAGTCAGTCGACAAGGCCTTTGCCAGCGCCATGACCAAGGTGCCGACCAATCGCATGACGCAGATCCTTGAAGATGCCGTAGCCAACCACCAGCCGCCGGTCGTCAACAGTCGCCGTATCAAGCTGCGCTATGCGCACCTGGGTGGTTCCAATCCGCCGATCATCATCATTCACGGCAATCAGGTGGAGAACGTTCCGCAGTCTTACACCAAGTATCTGGAAAATACCTTTCGCAAGGTGCTGGGCATGGCGGGTACGCCGATTCGGGTTGAGTACAAGGGCGGCGAGAATCCCTTTGCCGATCGCAAGACAGGGTTGACCGATCGCCAGGTGAACAAGAAGCGGCGCCTGATGAGCCATCACAAGAAAGAAGAAAAGAAGCGCAAGGACAAGAAGCGATAAGCCATTGGCTGTGCTGATTGAATCTGTGCAATAAAAAACCCGGCTCTCTGGCCGGGTTTTTTATTGGGCGCGACTCAGGATGCGGTCTGAACCATCGTCGGGTAATCGGTATAACCCACCTCGGCCCCACCATACAGAGTGGCCGGGTTGATCTCGTTCCAGGGCGCACGAGCCTTGATGCGCTGAACGAGGTCAGGATTGGCGATGTAGGGGCGTCCAAAGGCGATCACATCCGCCAGGCCGTCTTCCACTGCCTGTGCGCCGGACTCTGCGGTCATGCCACCAGCCAGAATCAGGCGGCCGTCATACAGCTCACGCAGGGTTTCAAGTAACGCGTCAAAACCTTCGTAGACACCGCCGACCCAATCAGGGCGATTGACATGCAAATAGGCCAGATTGCGTGTATTGAGTTCGCGCAGAAGATAACTGAACGTTTCCCTGGGGTTTGCATCGTCCACGCCGTTGAAGGTACCCATGGGGGAAATGCGAATGCCGACCCGGCCACTGTCCCCCGTGGCCTCAATTACCGCATCGACTACCTCCAGCACCAGACGCACGCGGTTCTCGAGGCTGCCGCCGTAACCGTCGGTCCGCTGATTGCTGTTGGAGCACAGAAACTGATCAAGCAAGTAGCCGTTCGCTGCGTGCACTTCCACACCATCGAAATCTGCATCCAGTGCGTTGCGAGTCGCTTTGGCATAGTCGGCAACTATCCGGGGAAGCTCCTCGGTTTCAAGCGCGCGAGGCATGGCGGTCGGTGCCTTGTGATGACTGCCGTCAGCCTCCTGAACGTAGCACTCGGCTTTGGCCTGAATGGCCGAGGGAGCGACAGGATCAGCGCCGTCGGGCTGCAGTAGCGGGTGGGAGATGCGGCCCACGTGCCACAGCTGCAGGAAAATACGACCATCGGCTTCATGTACGGCCTGGGTAATCTGTTTCCAGCCAGCAACCTGCTCGGCGCTGTGAATGCCTGGCGTCCAGGCGTAGCCCTGGCCTTCAGGGCTGATCTGTACAGCTTCGCTGATGATCAGGCCTGCGTTGGCGCGCTGGGCGTAATAGGTGGCGTTCAACTCATAGGGTATGTTGCCAGGCTGCTTGCTTCGCTGACGAGTTAGGGGTGCCATGATCACGCGGTTTGGCAGATCAAGGCTGCCCAGGCGAATGGGCGTGAGAAGCGGGGATCGAGACATCTGGTACGACTCCTTGTTGCCTGCATCAGTGGGTGCAGAATGTGGAGTGTATTATGGGGGCGACATTTCTTTTGACAAGCGCAGGGGATTTAACTGGATATGTCGGGGCGGCTGCAGCGAGCGAACCCGATATGACGCGCCGAGCTTTTATCCCGGCGCGTTGGTGTTGGGCACCGATCAGGCAGCTTGCGCTTCGGCCTGGCGCAGGGCGCGGTTGAGGGCGCTGAACAGCGCGCGGAAGCTGGCCGTGGTCAGGTTTTCGTCGATTCCAATGCCGTGTAAGGGGCGGCCGCTGTTAAGACGAATTTCCACATAGGCCGCTGCCTTGGCATTGGTGCCGGAGCCAATGGAATGCTCGTGGTAATCCATTATCTCGACCGATACGGGTAACCCTGCAACGAGTGCTTCGAGAGGCCCCTTGCCCAGCCCACGCCAGTGCAAGGTTTCGCCCTGGTTCAGGACCTCGACGTCGACGGCACTGGTGCCGTTTTCTTCCTGCAGTCTGTGTCGGATCAGCGCGTAGGGACTGGTTGCCTGCACGTATTCCCGATCCAGCAGCTCATGGATCTGCGCGCCACTCATCTCCAGGCCGAGCCGGTCAGTTTCGCCTTGCACAACCTGGCTGAATTCGATCTGCATACGGCGTGGCAGGCTGATGCCATAGCCTTGCTCGAGCAGGTAGCTGATACCACCCTTGCCTGACTGACTATTGACTCGAATGACCGCGTCATAGCTGCGGCCGATATCTTCGGGGTCGATCGGCAGGTAGGGCACTTCCCACAGGGAGTCGGGTTTGCGTTGGGCAAAGCCCTTGCGAATGGCGTCCTGGTGCGAACCCGAGAACGCGGTGTGCACCAGATCACCGACATAGGGATGTCTTGGGTGCACGGACAGCTGGTTGCACTCTTCGACTACCTTGCGCACGGCATCGATATCGGAAAAGTCCAGCTGCGGATGAATGCCCTGGGTATAGAAGTTCAGCGCCAGGGTAACCAGGTCGACGTTGCCTGTGCGCTCGCCATTACCGAACAGGCAGCCCTCGACCCTGTCAGCTCCCGCAAGAAGGCCGAGTTCTGTGGCGGCGACGCCGGTGCCGCGGTCGTTATGGGTATGCAAGCTGATCAGCACACTGTCACGGCGGCTGATGTGCCGGCCGAACCATTCGATCTGATCGGCATAATGATTGGGTGTGGCAATTTCGACCGTGGCGGGCAGATTGAGGATGACCTTGTTGTCGGGCGTCGGCTGCCATACGTCGAGTACGGCGTCACAGACCTCTACGGCAAACTCCAGTTCGGTGGAGGTGAAGATCTCCGGCGAGTACTGGAAGGTCCATTGGGTATCGGACTGTTCTGCGGCCAGCTGTTTGATCAGGGTGGCGGCGTTGATGGCGATGTCCACGACGCCTTTCTTGTCCTGGTTGAACACGATGCGGCGAAAGCTCGGCGCGGTGGCGTTGTACACGTGGATGATGGCTTTCTTGGCGCCACGCACGGATTCGAAGGTGCGTCTGATCAGATCTTCGCGCGCTTGGGTGAGCACCTGGATGGTTACGTCATCGGGGATGTGACCATCGTCGATCAGGCTGCGCACAAAGTCGAAGTCGGCCTTGGAGGCTGATGGAAAGGCTACTTCGATCTGCTTGACGCCAACCTTGACCAGGGTCTGGAAGAATTTCAGCTTGCGCGCAGGGTCCATGGGCTCGATCAGTGACTGATTGCCGTCGCGCAGGTCGGAGCTGCACCAGATCGGTACTTCGGTAAGCGTGCGCGATGGCCACTGGCGATCGGGAATATCTACCGGCTCGAATGCGCGATATTTGCTGGATGGGTCTTTGAGCATGCTCATGGTCTGCTTCCTTTTCGGCCCTTTACCTTGTGGGTCGGGCGGGTGCTGAATAGGGTGTTGTTGCAGTAAAAGTTAATAGGTGCTGGTTTTTATTGCAATGCGAGTTTTAAATTTGGCAGCAATCGCCAATAAAGAGCGTTTGGTGAGCTTTTTGGTATCTTTGGTGCGGTGTTTTGGAGGATTTTTGCGCGATCCTTGAATCGGTATGTGGTGTCGCTGCTGGGTGACCACCGCTCCCAGCCTGGCAGGATTCCGAAAGCCGCCGTGAATCCGTCCCTGGAGGCTTGGCGGCAGTCCCGACCGCCAGGGATGGCGGAAGTGTCGATTATGCAGGAGCAATCATCGACCTGTTTCAGACACTTTCTGCACCCCGCCAGGCCGTGCGCTCGCCAGGCAAAGGAGTGAGGTTGAGTTTGCTGTCCAAAAGTCAAAAGCAAAACTCCTAGTGTCTCACCCCACCTTCGTCATTCTCGCGAACGCGGGAATCCATTTTGACCTTCGCACAACCCCAGCGAATCATTGGATTTTTCAGGGCATGAATGCGCCAATAAAGATGGAGGGGTCTACGCGTGTATTGTTGAGGCTGACGTTCCAGTGCAGGTGTGGGCCTGTCGCTCTGCCGGTGGCGCCGACTTTGCCGACGTGTGCCCCGCGGCCGACTTCATCTCCTACCTGCACATCGATCGCCGACAGGTGACAGAACATGCTGATGAGCCCCTGGCCGTGGTCAACGAAGACGGTTTTTCCGTTGAAGAAATAATCACCCGTAAGAATCACCTGGCCGGCTGCGGGCGCTTTGATCGAAGTGCCTGTGGAGGCGGCGAAATCCAGGCCGGAGTGGGGGTTGCGCTCTTCGCCGTTGAAGAAGCGGCGCAGGCCGAAGGCACTGGATAGGCGGCCATCTACCGGACGGTCGAATAGCAGGTTGCTGGGCTGGCGGGCACTGAAAGTCTTGTAGGCGTTGATCTGTTCGTCCAGCTCGCGGTTGATGCGTTTGAGATGCTCGGGGTCGGGCGTTACGTGCTGCTGGTTTTTCAGCTTGATATGCTGCTCGGGATATTTGCGGTCGGAGACCTTGAACGCAATTTTTTGCCCGCCCTCTGTCTCGATATGCTCGGTACCGGGTTTCACCGCCAGCGGGATGCCGGCGATGGCGATCCAGCGTTGACCGTCTTCGCGTATTACCAGCAGTGGCTGGTTCTGATACTGCGCGCGGGGCGCTTCGGATTGCTCTGGGAGGGTAACGACGGCTACGCCGCCAGGGACCGGCTTGTTCAACAGCCGGGTAATAAAGCCTTCCGCCTGGGCTGGAAGCGCCGATACGGCCAGGCAGAACAGAATGATCAGGCGCTTGAGTGGCATGGTTAATCCAGTAAGGGGAGGGTGTGAGGGGCGTCGAGATTGTCCTCCACGCGCAGGGCCAATCGGCCGTCGCTGAGCTGCGCCTCGACGCGCTGGCCTGGTTTGGCGTCGGCCTGGCTGCGTAGCGGTTTGCCCTGTTGGTCGAACAGAATGCTGTAGCCGCGGCCGAGGGTGGCCAGAGGGCTGACCACATTCAGAGTTTGGGCGAGACCGTCCAGACGTTGGCGCCGGTGCTGCAGATTTTGTGTCATGGCGCGGGGCAGACGCTGGTCGAGTTGGTCGAGGCGTTGGCGCAACAGTGCCAGGTGCCTGCCGGGATGCTGAGCCTGCAGGCGCGCTTGCAAACGTTCGCTGCGCTGGCCTACCTGGTTCAGATGCTGGCGCATGCCGCGCTTGAGGCGCAACTCAAGTTCGTCCAGGCGCTGGGCTTGCTGGGCCAGGCGTTCGCCGGGATGACGCAGGCGGCGACGCAGGTTTTCCAGGCGCAGATGTTCCCGGGCCAAACGGTCACGCAGGCATTGGCGTAATTGCCGGTGGGCGCGCTCGACCTGTTGCAGCATGGCCTGTTGATCAGGGCTGAGCAGTTCTGCCGCCGCCGACGGGGTAGGGGCGCGCACGTCGGCGATGAAATCGCAGATTGAGACGTCGGTTTCGTGGCCAACCGCACTGACCGTGGGGGTTTGGCAGGCCGCCAGTGCGCGGGCGACCATCTCTTCATTGAATGGCCATAGATCCTCCAGCGAGCCACCGCCGCGGGCGACGATCAAGGCGTCGAAGCCTGACCGGTCGGCCAGTTGGAGTGCGCGGACAATCTGCGGTGCTGCGTCACGACCCTGGACTGGCGTGGGCACTACCACCAGTTCGATAAAGGGTGCGCGGCGACCAAAAACGCTGATGATATCTCTTACTGCGGCCCCGCTCGGTGAGGTAATAACGCCGATGCGTTTGGGATGCGTGGGGAGGGGGCGTTTGCGTTCAACGGCAAACAGGCCCTCTTCCTGCAATTTGGCCTTGAGTGCATCAAAAGCCATGCGCAGTGCCCCGTCACCGGCCGATTCCATGCTGTCGACTATCAGTTGATAATCGCCGCGGCCTTCATACAGACTGACACGTCCACGCACCCTTACCTGCAGGCCGTCACTCAGCGCCATGCGCACGCGGCTGGCGTGCTGACGGAAGAAGGCGCAGCGGATCTGCGCCTTGCTGTCCTTCAGGCTGAAATACAAGTGACCGGAGGAGGGGCGGGCGAGGTTGGACAGCTCACCCTCGACCCATATCTGCGGGAATACATCCTCGAGCAGGCTGCGCGCGCGGGCATTGAGCTGGCTGACGCTGAGCACGTCGCGTTCTTTGGTCAGGCGTTGGAACAGGGCATCATCATTCATGCGCCCATCTTAGCCTGCTGGCGCGCTGCAGAGAATAATCGAGTTGCAATGCGATACTCATTGAGCGTATTGGGCGTGGCGGGTATAATGCCCTGCTTCCATTTTCCCGCTCGGGAGCCCTGCTATGCTACGTGTAAGCCAAGAAGCCCTAACCTTTGACGATGTTCTGCTTGTGCCCGGTTATTCCGAGGTCATGCCGAAAGACGTCAGCCTCAAGTCCCGGCTCACCCGGCGCATCGAACTCAATATCCCTCTGCTGTCTGCTGCCATGGACACCGTCACCGAAGCCCGTCTGGCTATCGCCATGGCTCAGGAAGGCGGCATGGGTATTATCCACAAGAACATGACTGTTGATCAGCAGGCTGCCGAAGTACGCAAGGTGAAGAAATTCGAATCCGGCGTAGTGAAGGATCCGATCACCATCGATGCAGACGCTACGGTTGGCGAGCTGGTCGAGCTGACTCGCGTAAACAATATTTCCGGCGTTCCCGTGCTGTCCAACGGGGAACTGGTGGGGATTGTCACCGCCCGCGATGTGCGTTTTGAAATTCGCATGGAAGCCCTGGTCCGAGAAGTAATGACCGGCAAAGACAAGCTAGTTACCGTGAAGGAAGGTGTCAGCGCCGGCGCGGTGCGTGAGTTGCTGCACCGTCATCGGATCGAGAAGGTCCTGATAGTTGATGATGAATTCCGCCTCAAGGGCATGATGACCGTCAAGGACATCGAAAAAGCCCGCGCCTACCCCAACGCTACCAAGGACGACCAGGGTCGTTTGCTGGTCGGCGCGGCTGTGGGTACCGGTGCCGATACCCCTGATCGCGTTGCGGCGTTGGCAGCTGCCGGTGTTGACGTGGTGGTAGTTGATACGGCCCATGGACACTCCCGCGGCGTCCTTGATCGCGTACGTTGGGTCAAGGAAAACTACCCGGACATCCAGGTGGTTGGCGGTAACATCGCGACCGCCGAGGCCGCGCTGGCCCTGGTTGAGGCGGGCGCCGATGCGGTCAAGGTAGGCATCGGCCCGGGTTCGATCTGCACAACACGTATTGTCGCCGGTGTCGGCGTTCCCCAGATTTCTGCCATCGCTGATGTCGCCACCGCGCTCAAGGATCACGACGTTCCGGTTATCGCTGACGGCGGTATCCGTTTCTCCGGTGATCTGTCCAAGGCGATCGCCGCTGGTGCGTCGGTCGTCATGATGGGTTCGATGTTTGCTGGTACTGAAGAAGCGCCTGGCGAGGTCGAACTTTTCCAGGGCCGCTCCTACAAGGCTTACCGCGGCATGGGTTCCATGGGTGCAATGTCAGGCAGCCAGGGTTCTTCGGATCGCTATTTCCAGGACTCCAGTGCCGGCGCCGAGAAGCTGGTGCCAGAGGGTATCGAGGGCCGCGTGCCTTACAAGGGTTCGTTGGCTGCGATCATTCACCAGCTGATGGGTGGTTTGCGTGCATCAATGGGTTACACCGGCAGTCGCAATATGCTGGAGATGCGTACCAAGCCCCAGTTTGTACGTATCACCAACGCCGGTATGAGTGAGTCCCACGTTCACGATGTGCAGATCACCAAGGAAGCACCCAACTACCGAGTTAGTTGAGTAATCATTGTCTGTGCTGCTGGTGTGACAGCTGATCGAGCATGTCATGCCAGCCGGTATTTACGCCTCCGGCACTGCACAAGTACTGCTATCCTAATTTTTGCGTAACGTCCTTCAGAGAGCCTGCCCTATGGTCCATCAAGATATTCATGCCCACCGCATCCTGATTCTGGACTTCGGTTCTCAGTACACCCAGTTGATTGCTCGTCGCGTACGGGAGATAGGCGTGTATTGTGAGATTCGCGCCTGGGATATGGACGAGAACGAGATTCGTGATTTTGCCCCCAAGGGCATCATTCTGGCCGGTGGGCCGGAATCTGTTCCGCTGCCAGGTTCACCGCGAGCTCCTGAGATCGTGTTCACGCTCGGCGTGCCGGTGCTCGGCATCTGCTACGGCATGCAGACCATGGCCGAGCAACTGGGTGGCAAGGTTCAGGGTTCGGACAAGCACGAATTCGGTTACGCGCGGGTGGATATCGTCGGCAAGAGTGACTTCCTGGCCGGTATCGAGGATCACGTGGATGGTGATGGCCTGCTCAGTCTGGACGTCTGGATGAGTCATGGTGACAAGGTCATCGAGCTACCGACTGATTTCCATATCCTTGCCAGCACCCCGAGCTGCCCGATTGCCGCGATGGGCGACGAAAAGCGCCATTTCTACGGTCTGCAGTTCCATCCTGAGGTGACACACACCCGTCAGGGTCTGCGCATGCTGTCGCGCTTCATTCTCGAGCTGTGTGCATGTGAAGCCCTCTGGACCCCGTCCAATATCGTCGAAGACGCCATCAGCAACGTGCAGGCCCAGGTGGGCAAGGATAACGTGCTGCTGGGTCTGTCCGGTGGTGTGGACTCGTCTGTGGTTGCGGCCCTGCTGCACCAGGCGATTGGCGATCAATTGACCTGTGTGTTCGTGGATAACGGCCTGCTTCGCCTGCAAGAGGGTGAACAGGTAATGGCGATGTTTGCCGAGAACATGGGTGTGAAGGTGATCCGCGTCAACGCCGAGGAGAAGTTCCTCTCGCGTCTGCTGGGTGTGACCGACCCGGAGGAAAAGCGCAAGATCATCGGCCGCACCTTTATCGAAGTGTTCGATGATGAAGCGACCAAGCTTCAGGGCGTGAAGTACCTGGCCCAGGGCACTATCTATCCTGACGTGATCGAATCAGCCGGCTCGAAGAACGGTAAGGCCCATGTGATCAAGTCCCATCACAACGTCGGCGGGCTGCCCGACGATATGGCATTCGAGCTGGTCGAGCCACTGCGCGAGCTGTTCAAGGACGAGGTGCGCAAGATTGGTCTGGAATTGGGTCTGCCCTTCGACATGGTCTACCGTCATCCCTTCCCGGGCCCGGGCCTGGGAGTGCGGATCCTTGCTGAAGTGCGCAAGGAATACGCTGACATCTTGCGTCGTGCAGACCATATCTTTATCGAGGAGCTGCGTCGGGCCGACCTGTACCACAAGACCAGCCAGGCATTCGCTGTCTTCCTGCCCGTGCGCTCTGTCGGTGTTGTGGGCGATGCCCGCCGCTATGAGTGGGTAATTGCGCTGCGCGCTGTGGAAACCATCGACTTCATGACTGCGCGCTGGGCGCACCTGCCCTACGAGTTTCTGGAGACGGTCTCCAACCGTATCATCAACGAAATTACCGGCGTATCCCGGGTGACCTACGATATCTCCAGCAAGCCGCCTGCAACGATCGAGTGGGAATGATCGCGCTGCGGGACCTTGTGCGGCAAAACCGGGTCTCACCTGAACAATTGAGGGAGACTGGATATGCGTGACCAAGGCAATGAGAAAACCCGGAAGAAGCTCGAGCGCCTGGCGTGGTTTCTCGACAGCTCGATCAAGGTGCCAGGCTTCAATGCGCGATTTGGTCTGGATGGTCTGATTGGCCTGATTCCAGGCGTTGGCGACGTTATCTCGGCCCTGATTTCCAGCGTGGTCATCTCGGAGGCTGCGCGCATGGGTGCGCCCAAGACCCTGTTGCTGAAAATGGCTTTCAACGTGCTGGTTGATACTGTCGTAGGGGCAGTGCCCCTGGTTGGCGATCTGTTCGATTTTGCCTGGAAAGCCAATAATCGGAATGTAAGCCTGCTTAATCGCTATCTGGATAGCCCGCGGGAGACAGAGGTTACCAGTCGGGTTTTTGTCTGGGGCCTGAGTGCTGCGCTTCTGGGGTTGGTGGTTCTGGTTGGCTATCTGTTAGTGCTGTTACTTCAAGCCCTGTTCAATGCAGTGGGTGCCTGAGCCAGAGGGCGGTTCGTCCGGCTCAGGCGACTCGCTGTCCGTTTACTCCCCTGAGCTCATGAGCTGGCTGGAGAGCTTTTGTCCCGTCCATTCGATCAGCTGGACGGCAAGGGCATCCGAAGCTTGTTTGAAAGCATCTACCACCCCGGTAATAGCCTCAGAGGCCAATGGCTGTTGAGCGATGAATGTCCTGCTGGCGAGAATGTTTCTGCTGGAGGGGTCAATCAGTCGGGCGTTCAGCTCGATGACGACAAAAGGTCCGGCGTCTGCGTATATAACCTGGAAGCGGCGTAGGTCACTACTCATGTGAATATCGGCACTGAACGAGTTTTCGTCAGTGCTCACTGCCATGAGCGCGCCGCTTTGCTCGAAGGCCTGGGCCAGATGGTCGCGCAATAGCGCGGGTGCCGGGTCGGACCAGCGGGCGCCCTTGTAGTTCTGCAGTTCGTTACCCCGTGGGTTGACCACTATGCGTGGGCTGCTGAGTACGGAGCCAGCCCGAGGTGTGCCGATGCGAAGCGAAAGCGGTAGAACGGTGTTGGCCGAGGCGCTCATGCCCGGTGCCGGCAACTGGTAGACCTTCAGGGATTCTGCTTCCGGGAAGACGGTGCACGCGGTAAGCCAAAAGGTGCTCGACAAAACGGCGCCGGTAAGTAGTTTGCGGTGGCTCTGTTTCAAGGTTCGAACTCCTCCATGCTGTCGCGACCCAATATGAAGCGCGTGGGATTGTCTTCCAGGCGGCGCGTTATGGTGCGCAGGGAGCCAAGGGTAGCGCGCAGCTCGTTGATGGCCGGTTCCAGCTGAGAAAGCCCCTGCATGCCGGAGGTGAAAGCCTCGCTGTTGTCGTTCAGCAAGCTCTCCAGAGTGCCACTGGTACTGGCGATCGAGGTGAGTGCCTCCTCGGCCTGGTTCAGCGTGCGTGCGCCTTGCTGATTGAGAAGCTTGTCGGCACTTGCGACCAGCTCACTGCTACGTTGCAGCGTTTCATTAACCTGTTCGCTGGCTCTGGTCAGTTCATCGAGCAGTAGTGTGAGGCTCTCGCTCTGGGCTGCAATGCCACCTGTTGCGCGTTCGACGTTTGTCAGGGTGCGGCCAATACTGTCGGCATTCTCATCTGACAGAATGCTTCGGGCATTGGACATCAGTTGGTTGACGTTGGTCATCAGGTCTTCCCCGTCGGCCAGTAATGAAGATATAGGTGAGGGCGCGGCAACGATGACTGGAGGCCCTTTCTTGCTGGTCAGCAGCGGGCTGCCAGGGGTGCCATGGCTCAGCTCGATGACCGAGTTTCCGGTAATGCCGGTGAAGGACAGGCGCGCCCGCGTGTTTTCCTTGATAGGCACGTCCGTGCCTACCCGGATTCGCGCCAGAACGCGGCGCGGGTCTTCGGGGTCGAGTTGCAGCGAGTGGATGTCGCCGACCTTGATGCCGCTGTACTGCACAGCGCTGCCGCGTGACAGACCCGTAACAGCCTCGTTGAAGACGACAATATATTCCTTGTATTCGCGGCTGGTGGCCGCACTGCCAAGCCATAGCGCAAATATTATTGCCGCGCCGGCAGCGAGCAGCGTAAAGAGTCCAATCAGCACGTGGTGAGCGCGGGTTTCCATCAGCGGTCATGCTCCGGCTGGTGTCTGTTACGTTCGGTCGCATCGGCCGCGGCGCGGCCTCTGGGGCCATGGAAGTAATCCTGTATCCACGGATCGTCTACGGCAGCCACTCGTTCGAGGGTGTCGGCTACCAGTACTTTCTTCTGGGATAACACGGCAATCCTGTCGCAGATTGCGTAGAGCGTATCAAGGTCATGCGTCACCAGGAATACACTCAGACCCAGCGCATCGCGCAGAGTTCGAATAAGCTCATCAAACGCCGCTGCGCCAATGGGGTCCAGGCCGGCTGTGGGCTCATCCAGGAATAGTATATCCGGGTCCAGGGCAAGTGCGCGCGCCAGTGCTGCACGCTTGATCATGCCGCCTGATAATTCCGACGGATATTTGCCCGCAGCGGTTGCGGGTAGCCCGGTGAGGGCAATCTTCATTTGCGCCAGGTGTTCGGCATCAGCGCGACTCAGGCCGCCATGCTCAATCAGGGGGAGGGCAATATTCTCAGCCACGGTCATTGAAGAAAACAGCGCGCCTTGCTGAAACAGCACACCGAAGCGCCGCTCATGCTGAGATCGAGCCTCGTCATCAAGGGTCTGCAGGTCCTCGCCGAAGACCTCGACCCGGCCTCCGGTGGGGCGCCTCAGGCCCAGAATCGAGCGCAGTAGTACCGATTTGCCGCTGCCGGAGCCGCCAACAACGCCAAGAATTTCCCCGCGGTAAATGTCGAGGTCGAGATTCTCATGAATGGTCTGCGTGCCAAACTGATTGAGCAATCCGCGCACGCGGATCAGCGGTTCATTCCCAGTAATATCGCTCACCAGCCCATCTCCATGAAGAAGAGCGCGGCCAGGGCGTCTACCAGAATCACCACAAAAATGGATTGCACAACGCTGGACGTGGTGTGTTCGCCCACAGACTGTGCACTGCCCGTAACCTTGAAGCCTTCAAGACATCCGATGAGTGCTATCAAAAAGGCAAAAATCGGAGCCTTCACCATGCCTACATAAAAATGCTGAACATCCATGTTCTGCTGTAGCGTGCCCAGAAACATTGTGGGGGAGATGTCCAGGGAGAGCATGCATACCAGGGCGCCTCCGAGGAGTCCGGAAAACATCGCAACCAGGGTAAGAATGGGTAACGAAATCAGCATCGCCAGTACGCGGGGTAGTACCAACAGATCGATTGGGTTGAGGCCCAGGGCGCGAATGGCGTCAACTTCCTCATTGGCTTTCATCGAACCAATCTGGGCGGTAAAGGCGCTCGCTGTTCTGCCGGCCAGCAGAATTGCCGTGAGCAACACACCAAACTCACGCATAAACGAGAAGGCGACCAGATCCACGGTGTAGATGGTCGCGCCAAAGCTTTCCAGGATTGTGGCGCCCAGGAAAGCAACGACAGCACCGACCATGAAGGTGAGCAGCGCTACAATTGGTAGAGCGTTTAGTCCGGTGACTTCAATTTGCGCGACCAGCGAGGTTATTCGCCAGTTACTCGGACGCAGAATATTGCGGCTGAGGCTGGCCAGCACCAGGCCGGTAAATCCCAGCAAATCAACCAAGTGGTGCCAGAACGTCAGCGTGGCGTCGCCAATGCGGGCCAGCAGATCGACTATCAGGAACCCTTGAGTGGCAGATTGAGGCGGACTGGACTCTATGGTCTGGGCTACCCGTTGCAGCAGCATGCCCTGCTTGGGGTCTATGCCGTCATTGCGCTCGGCCAGGGTGGACAACAGCTCCGGTCCAAGCAGCTCGGCTAGTAGCTGGGCGCCGGCTGTATCGAGCTTGGCAAGATCGCTCAGGTCAGCACTCCGGGCGGTTGTGGTCCGGCCCTGCGACAGTCCGATCTGCTCGCGCAGTTCGGCGTAGTGAGCGAGCACCCAATCGCCCCTGATGATCAGATGCGCCGGATCCTGCTCACTGCGTTGGAAAAAACTTTGAGGGTCAGCGCCCGACATCTTTATCGGTATCCGCAATTGAAGGTGGTGGCCATCAGGTCACCCCGATATGCATCAGGACTTGCGTTCGAACCCGTAGTCTTCCGAGAGGGTGCCGGGACTATCACCCTTGGGTGCGTAGTCGCGCGGTGGTTCAAGGCTGTCGAACAATGGCTCGCCATTGGGTCTGCTGCGCGAGACCGGGGGCTCTTCCAGGGCTGCAAGAAGACGCTGGCGGGTCATCTCGTCGGGGGACAGGTCCATCGCACCCTGGGAAAGATGCTCCTGAATTTCCTGATGGTTGCGATTGAGTTGAGCAACCAGGTTGGCTGTGGTTTTGAAGTGGCTGGAAACTTCCTGCTGATATTCCTCGAATCGCAACTGCAGACTCTCCAGCTGGGATCGGGTGCCGGATGAATATGAGCCGCTGACGCGCCTGGCGATCTGTGTCAGCACGATGCCGATAATCACGCCTGCTGCCAGAGCAATAGTTACTGCAATCCACAGGTTTTCGCTTGCTTCCACTGTGCTTCCCCTATTGAACAATTGAGTGTCAGGCCCGCACGTAAGCGGCTGATCAGCTAATGTACTAACGGTAACGACATTTCTCTGCCAAGGCTAGTACCCTTTAGGCTAGCCTGCTTCCGGCGGTGTCTCCGGCGGTTCCTGCATAGCCTTGGACTGCCGCTGGTCGAGGTGGTTTCGTGGATTTGTTCAGGGGGTACAATGAGTAGCAAACTTGAAGAACGGATGTCCATCGCAGGGCCTGCCGGCTCCCTGGAGTTGCTTGTGACGCGCGCTGAGGATCCGGTGGCCCTGGCCGTCATTTGTCATCCCCATCCTCTGCATGGAGGCACAATGACCAATAAGGTGGTGCACACATTGATGCGCTCGGCTCGGGATGCTGGCGCCAATGTGGTCCGGTTCAACTTCCGCGGGGTGGGACGTAGCGATGGTGAGCATGATGAGGGTAAGGGCGAGATCGACGACTGCCTTGCCGTGATCGAATGGGCTCGGCGAGAGCTGCCGGCTCCCGCGCTCTGGGTGATGGGCTTTTCGTTCGGGGGCTATGTTGCCGCTGCAGCGGCCAATCGTCTGGACAGTCCGCCCCAGAAACTGGTTCTGGTAGCTCCTTCGGTAGAGCGCCTACCGTTTCCGGAGCTTTTGCCTCTGAGCACGCCTGCTACGGTGATGATGGGCGAAGCTGACGACGTGGTGGCATCTGCGTCGGTCTTCGGTCTGCTGGAGGGGCGTGATGATGTGGTCGTGGTACGCTTTGCCGACACCGGACACTTTTTTCACGGCCGCCTGCCGGAATTGAAGGATGCGGTTGAACAGGCGCTAACCTGAGAACGCTTTCCGGTACATCGTATAATTGCCAAACTTGATATCCAGGGGGTACAGTTCCGCCCCCTTTCACCTCCGATGGTCAGCATTATGACGCCTCTTGATCGGTACCAGGCGGACCTCAAGCGTCCGGATTTCGTTTACGACCCAGCGCAGGAAAATGCAGTACGTCACCTGCAGCGTCTGTTTGATGATCTGGTTGCCACTGACCAGTCTCGATCCGGTCTGTTCGACAGGTTTTTGCGGAAAAAGCCTGAATTGGTCAAGGGATTGTACTTCTGGGGCGGAGTGGGGCGGGGTAAGACATATCTGGTTGACACCTTTTTCGATGCCTTGCCGATCGAACGCAAGATGCGCACCCACTTTCACCGATTCATGCAGCGGGTGCACCTTGAGCTAAAGGGGCTCAAGGGCGAAAAGAATCCGCTAACCCTGATCGCCAGTCAGTTTGCCGAAGAGGCTCGGGTTATCTGTTTTGACGAGTTTTTCGTTTCGGATATTACCGACGCGATGATTCTTGGCACTCTTATGGAAGAGTTGTTCAAGAACGGCGTTACCCTGGTTGCAACCTCCAACATCGTACCCGATGGGTTGTACAAGGATGGGCTGCAGCGAGCCAGATTCCTGCCGGCAATAGCGCTGTTGAACAGCCACACTGAAGTGGTCAACGTGGATAATGGCGTGGATTATCGCCTGCGCGCTCTGGAGCAGGCGGAGTTGTACCATTGGCCCCTGGATGAGGGTGCGGATGAGAGTCTGCGCCAGAGTTTCGAGAGCCTGGTACCAGATATCGATGAAGTTGTAGAGGGCGATCTGTTGACCGTCGAGAATCGTCCGGTCCAATCGATTCGTGTCTGCGAGGACGTGGGCTGGTTCGAGTTTCGCGAGCTGTGCGACGGGCCGCGCAGCCAGAACGACTATATCGAATTGGCCAAGATCTTCCACGCGGTGTTGATTGCCAACGTGGAACAGATGAATGCGAGCAAGGACGATATGGCCCGCCGGTTCATCAATCTGGTCGATGAATTCTATGACCGCAACGTCAAGTTGATACTCTCAGCCGAAGTCGAACTCAAAGACCTGTATACCGGTGGGCGTCTGAGTTTCGAGTTCCAGCGCACCCTCAGCCGACTGCTCGAGATGCAGTCTCACGAGTTTCTGGCTCGGGCTCACAAGCCCTGATTCAAAAATCAGGAGCTACTGCAGGTTTTGCTGGAATTGGCGCCGGTACTGATTTGGTGACAGCTCGGTGTGCTGTCTGAACAGGCGGGCAAAAAAGCTCGCGTCGTCATAGCCCACATCGTAGCTGATGGTCTTGATGCTGCGGCGGGTAGTACTCAACAGGTTTTTCGCGGTTTCAATGCGCAAGCGCTGCAGGTAGTGCAGTGGCTTATCCCCGGTAGCGCTCTGGAAACGCCGCATGAAGTTGCGAATGCTCATGCCGTGCTGGCTCGCGACATCTTCAAAACGAAACTTGTCGGCAAAGTGCTCTTCGAGCCACTGCTGGATCTGCAGAATGGCAACATCCTGGTGCAGTTTCTGCCCACCAAAGCCAATGACGCCCGGAGTGTAGCTGCGCTGGACTTCATAGAGTGTGTCCCGTGCTACCGCCTGGGCCACCTGGCTGCCGCACAGTTTCTCGATAAGATGAATTGACAGGTCACAACCCGATGTTACGCCAGCCGCACAATAGATGTTGTCAGCATCGGTGATATGTTTGTCTCGACACAGCACCACCTGCGGGAAGCGCTGACTGAATTCATCGAAGAAGCGCCAGTAGGTGGTGGCTTCTCGTCCATCAAGTAGCCCGGCTGCCGCTACCCAGAACACACCGGTTGCTTCCGCGCTAATGAGCGTCCCGCGGGCATGCTCGTCCTGTAGCCAGGGAATCACGCCGGGATAGCGTTCGAGCATCTGATCGAAATCACCCCAGAATGCAGGCAGCATGATCAATTGTGGTCGAAGCGCGCTGAGGGTCGCATCGGTTGCTATGCGGTCCTGGCTGAAGCTGGTGACGGGCAGGCTGTCGGGAGCCACGATGGAGGTGCGAAATCCCGGGGTAAGCCCGTGGCCGCGCCTGCGGCCATCACGCAGGCTAGCCATGTGGAAGAAGTCCTTGGCCTGCATTAACGTGGAGGCAATTACTCCGTCGGTTGCGAGTATTGCCACCTGACGAAGCGGGGCGCGGGATTGGTCGGGCTGAATCATGGTTGTTATCGCTTTTATAAGTTGAATCGGCCAAGCGTTGACTAAAGCATCTTATACTCTGGCACAACTGCCGTGTTGAGTACGATAAAAAGCGCAAATGTCTGTTGATTGTCAGGGTCGGGGTCAATAAACACCAGGCTGCCATGTGCAGCCTGGTGTTCATATGCGCCGTGCTCTCAGGGCGCGGGGTTTGGCTGGCTTTGATGAATCTCGGCGATCGCTTCCAGTACGCCGTCGGGCAGCCCCATATTGATACTGCTCAGGTTCCGATTGAGTTGATCCATGTTGGTGGCACCAATGATGTTGCTGGTAACAAAGGGTTGCCGGGTAACGAATGCCAGCGCCATCTGAGCGGGATCGAGTCCGTGCTCACGGGCCAGCCTCACATACCTGGCGCAGGCTCTTTCGGCCTGCGGGTTGGTGTATCTGCTGAATCGGCTGAACAGCGTCAGGCGCCCTTTTTCCGGCTGGAGCCCGTTCAGGTATTTACCGGTAAGGGTGCCGAAGGCGAGTGGGGAGTAGGCCAGCAGTCCGGTTTGCTCGCGCATGGATATTTCAGCCATGCCCACCTCGTAGGTGCGGTTGAGCAGGTTGTACGGGTTCTGGATTGATGCGATGCGCGGCCAGCCGCGGCTTTCGGCTAGATGCAAAAACCTGCTTACGCCCCAGGGGGTTTCGTTGGACAGGCCGATGTGCCGGATCTTCCCTGCTTTGACGAAATCCTCAAGCACCTCAAGGGTGTCCTCGACAGGAGTGATGGTTTCATCCGGATTGTGCCGGTACCCCAGATTGCCAAAAAAGTTGGTACTGCGGTCAGGCCAATGTAATTGGTAGAGATCGATGTAATCGGTGCGCAGGCGCTTGAGGCTGGCGTCAAGTGCTGCAGTCAGGTGCTCGCGGTTGAACCGGGTCTTGCCTTCGCGGATGTGTGGAAGCCAGTCGCCCGGTCCGGCGACCTTGCTGGCGATGATCCAGTCCTCACGATTAGCGCGCTCTGCAAGATAATTGCCGAGAATCCGTTCGGTTTCCCCGTACGTGTCGCTCTTTGGTGGGACGGGATACATCTCTGCGGCGTCGATAAAATTGACTCCCGCGTCCTTCGCCCGGTCTATCTGGGCGAATGCATCTTTCTGTGTATTTTGCTCCCCCCAGGTCATGGTGCCGAGGCACAGTGCGCTGACCTTGAGCTTGGTGCGGCCAAGAGGGCGATATTGCATGGGTTGCTCCCTGAATAAGGTTGAGTCCGGTTAAAAGATCGTTAGGCTGAGCTAATATGGCATTGATTGTAAATAAGGGTTGTAATTTTTGGCTCCCTTGACATAATGCCCGCCACTTTCGACAGGATGCCTAGCCTGTCGTTGTTGTTTACAGCGCAGATGCCACCCAGACCCACGCAGCCCCCACTGAGTGTCTGTTCTAGGCTTTGTTGTCTTGTAAAAACACATTTCATTCTGTAAGATTCGCCCTCTTATTATTAGAGCGGCCTCTGAGGCTAGGATTAATGAAAACCTTCAGCGCCAAACCTGAAAGCGTAAAACGCGACTGGTACATAGTAGACGCAACTGGACTGACCCTGGGTCGTCTGGCTACCGAAGTTGCTACCCGTCTGCGCGGCAAGCATAAGCCAGAGTACACTCCGCACGTGGACACTGGCGATTACATCGTCATCGTCAATGCCGAGAAAGTACATGTGACCGGTAAAAAGGCACAGGACAAGATCTACTACAGCCACTCCGGTTTTCCGGGCGGTATCAAGTCGATCAGTTTCGACAAGCTCCTTGTTCGCGCTCCAGAGCGCATTATCGAGTCTGCCGTTAAAGGCATGTTGCCGAAAAACCCCTTGGGGCGTGCAATGTACCGCAAGATGAAAGTGTACAAAGGTGCAGTTCATCCCCATGCGGCCCAACAACCCCAAGAACTCAAGTTCTAACAGGAGCTCACTATGTCGGCGACACAAAACTACGGTACTGGCCGTCGTAAAACTGCCACCGCTCGCGTGTTCCTGCGTCCGGGCAATGGCAACATCCAGATCAACAGCCGCACCATCGAGAATTTCTTTGGTCGTGAAACAGCGCGCATGGTTGTACGCCAGCCGCTGGAGCTGACCGAAAACGTCTCCAAGTTTGACGTGTTTGTTACCGTCAAAGGCGGCGGCACTACAGGTCAGGCAGGCGCTATCCGTCACGGCATTACACGTGCACTGATGGAATATGACGAAACCCTGCGCGGTGTATTGCGCAAGGCGGGCTTTGTTACACGTGACGCCCGTGAAGTTGAGCGTAAGAAAGTGGGTCTGCGTAAAGCGCGTAAGCGTCCTCAGTACTCCAAGCGTTAAGTCGCAAGACTTATCCCGAAAACGCCCGGTATCCTCATGGAGCCGGGCGTTTTTGTTTGTGCGACAAAATGCCGCTAACTTGGTGCATGGTCCGCAACGCCCCGTTTTACGATGGTTTGAGCCGAGCAGGCAATGTTGTTTAGTGATAGTTCACCTTGTCAAAAAAGGGGTTTTTCATTACCATCGGATTCATTTTGTGCAAGCGGATTAAAACTCTTAAAAGGGCTCATAAAAGCCTGAATCAGCTGAGATGGGAGACGACTGGATGAGTAATGACGGCGTAAACAACGGCCGGCGTCGCTTCCTGGTGGCAGCCACAAGTGTTGTGGGTGCAGCCGGAGCCGTGGGGGTAGCAGTACCCTTCGTTGGATCGTGGTTCCCGAGTGCGAGGGCCAAAGCGGCTGGCGCACCGGTCAAGGTGAATGTGGGCAAGCTTGAGGCCGGTCAGCAGATCGTTGCCGAATGGCGCGGTCAGCCTGTGTTCGTCTCCAGGCGTACCGAGGAGGCGCTCAAGACGCTGGAAGAGATGACGGACCGTTTGGCTGACCCTGAGTCGGAGTCGGCGGATCAGCCTGATTACGTCGATGGTGTTGCCCGGTCAATCAAGCCGGAAATCCTGGTCGTAATGGGCATCTGCACCCACCTGGGTTGCTCGCCTCTGTTTCGCCCGGAAGTCGCATCGGCTGACATGGGTGAGGACTGGAAGGGTGGTTATTTCTGCCCTTGCCACAGTTCGCGCTACGACATGTCCGGTCGGGTTTTCCGTGGCCAGCCGGCGCCGCTGAACTTGCCGGTTCCCCCCCATAACTATGAGTCCGACGATGTCATCGTCATCGGCCTGGATCCGGAGACTGTCTGATGGGTAAGCTGAACAGCTGGATTAATGAGCGCATGTCGGTCAACAGGGTGGTTGAAGATCACCTGACCAAGTACTACGCGCCCAAGAACTTCAACTTTTTCTATTTCTTTGGCTCCCTGGCCATGCTGGTTCTGGTCAACCAGATCGTTACCGGTATCTGGCTGACCATGAGCTATGAGCCATCCGCTGAAGGCGCCTTCGCGTCGATCGAATACATCATGCGTGATGTTGAATACGGTTGGTTGTTGCGCTATCTGCACTCCACCGGTGCTTCGGCATTTTTTGCTGTGATCTACCTGCACATGTTGCGCGGGATCATGTACGGCTCCTACCAGAAGCCACGTGAACTGATCTGGCTTTTCGGTATGACTATCTACCTGGTACTGATGGGTGAAGCCTTCATGGGCTACCTGTTGCCCTGGGGCCAGATGTCCTATTGGGGCGCTCAGGTGATCATTTCACTCTTTGGTGCGATTCCCTTCATCGGACCGGACCTGGCTCAGTGGGTGCGTGGTGATTATCTGATTTCCGGCATTACACTGAACCGGTTCTTCGCGCTGCACGTGATCGCGTTGCCGATCGTGTTGTTGGGTCTGATTGTTTTGCACATCATTGCCCTGCACGAAGTTGGCTCTAACAACCCTGACGGTATCGATATCAAGAAGCATAAGGACGAGAACGGCAAGCCGCTCGATGGCATCGCCTTCCACCCTTACTACACAGTCAAGGATATTGTCGGTGTGGTGGTCTTCCTGTTTGTGTTCTGCATCGTGGTGTTCTTCTTCCCAGAGATGGGCGGTTTCTTCCTTGAACACCCCAACTTCGAAGTCGCTAACCAGTTGAAGACGCCGGATCACATTGCGCCTGTCTGGTACTTCACGCCTTTCTACGCCATCTTGCGCGCGGTACCGGCTATCGGCGGCTCTGCGTTCCCCGGTGTGCTCGCCATGGGTGCGGCCATTGCAGTGTTGTTTGTTCTGCCCTGGCTTGACCGTAGTCCGGTTCGCTCTATCCGCTACAAGGGTTGGATGAGCAAGTTGTGGCTGGTGATCTTCTGCGTATCCTTTGTGATTCTGGGTATTCTGGGCGCGATCCCGGGTAACGATACCCGCACACTGATCTCACAGATCTGTACCGTACTGTATTTCGCCTTCTTCCTGCTGATGCCCTTCTACACCCGCATGGAGAAGACCAAACCCGTTCCAGAGAGGGTTACTGGCTAATGAAAAAGCAATTGATTGCACTGGTATTTGCCCTTGTGCCCTCGGTCGTAATGGCGGCTGCCACGGGTGTTCCACTCGAGTCAGCGAACATTGATCTGCGCGACAAGGCGTCACTGCAGGACGGCGCACGGACCTTCGTCAACTACTGTATGGGTTGTCACTCTACCCAGTATCAGCGTTACGAGCGGGTAGCAGACGACCTGGGTATTCCGGACGAGCTGATGATGGAGAATCTGGTTTTCTCCGATTCGGCCGCGATCGGTGAGCACATGAAGATTGGTATGCGTCCGGAGGATTCCAAGCGCTGGTTTGGTGCTGCTCCCCCTGACCTGACCAACGTGACCCGTGTGCGTGGCGAAGATTGGGTTTATACCTATCTCAAGACCTTCTACGAAGATCCCTCGCGTCCGATGGGAGTCAACAACCAGGTATTTGCCAATGTGGGTATGCCTAACGTTCTGGAAGAGTTGCAAGGACGTCAGGTGATCGGTTGCAAGGCCATGCCTGTCGAGAAAGACGGCAAGGTGCAAAAAGATCCACTTACCGGCGATACGTTGATGGATGAGCGTTGTGATGTGCTCAAGGTAGTCGAGGGCACGGGCATCCAGAGCGAGGAGGAGTTTGATACCACGGTACGCAACCTGACTGCGTTCCTGGCTTACTCCGGTGATCCCATAAAGCTCGAGCGCCATCGCATCGGTACCTACGTACTGTTGTATCTGGCATTCTTCTTCATATTTGCCTACCTGCTCAAGCGCGAATACTGGAGAGATGTCCACTGATCAGCTGTTTCATTGATCAAATGCGCGCGCCCTTTGGGGCGCGCACTTGTTTCTGGGGTATAATCCCGATCTCGTAATAGACACAGACTGTTTTGAACCGTCTGTGGTTTTTCATGTTCACGCAATCGCGTGCTTTGTGGTTACCGCAATCCGCTACAGGATGAGGGTTGATTTATGGGCGTTACCGCCAACAAGCGTTCCTCGATGGCTTTTTTCTCCGATCCGAGTGATCACTACTGTCACCGCGTACGAATCGTTCTGGCAGAAAAGGGCGTCACCGTCGACGTGATCAACGTCGAGCCCGATAACCATCCGGAAGAGCTGGCGGAAAATAATCCATACAACAGCGTTCCGACGCTGCTTGACAGGGATCTCGTTCTTTACGAGCCCAACATCATGATGGAATATCTCGACGAGCGCTTTCCTCACCCGCCGTTGCTCCCGGTTTACCCGGTAGCCAGGGCTAATACACGACTGCTGATGTTTCGTGTACAGCGTGACTGGTGCGGGCTGGTTGATGCGATCACCAATCCCAAGACGCCTGCTGCGGCTGTTACCAAAGCGCGTAAGGAGTTGCGTGAGAGCTTGATTGGGGTTGCTCCGGTATTTGCCGAGATGCCGTATTTCATGAGCGAGGAGTTCAGCCTGGTCGATTGCTGTATCGCTCCGATTTTGTGGCGTTTGCCCGTCCTGGGTGTCGAACTACCCAAGCAAGCCAAGCCGCTGCAGGATTATATGGATCGGATTTTCCAGCGTGAGGGTTTCCTGGCCAGCCTGTCGGCTGCCGAAAAGGAAATGCATTAATCTTTTCTTGATCAACAGTGTCCCCCGAAGGAGGCCCGCATGGCTCAAATGAGCTCAAGCCGACCCTATCTGGTACGAGCGCTATACGAATGGATACTGGAAAATGACTGCACTCCTTATGTGCTCGTCAATGCCCAGTATCCCCAGACCAGCGTTCCGGATGCCTTTGTCGAAGCTGGTCAGATAGTACTCAATCTCTCGCCAAATGCGATACGGCATCTTGAGATGGATAACGACAGGATCACCTTTGACGGTCGTTTTGGCGGCGTAGCCCAACAGGTCTGGGTTCCTGCCCAGGCCGTGATGGCTATCTACGCACGCGAGAATGGTCAGGGCATGGTGTTCGAGGTCGAGCCTGCGCCGGTTCCGCCTTCCGATGACCCAGAAGCTGACAAGTCAGCTTCCGTCAGCTCTATCAAGGCGGAAAAGGCCAAGAGGCCATCGTTGAAAGTCGTCAAGTAGATTTGCTCTGCACAAAAAACCCGGGCCACGCTTGTAACGTGGTCCGGGTTTTTTGTGGCCGGTAAAGCGCGATTTCAGTCGATATATTCAAACAATTTAACGATTCGCTGTACCCCACCCACCTGCTGAACGGCCTGTACTGCCAGTTCGGCCTCTGCGCGGCGTACCAGACCCTGCAGGTAGACAATACCTGCCTCGGTAGTCACCTTGATGCGTCGACCGGGGATGGCGCTGTCAGCCAGTAGGCGCGCCTTTGCACTGGTGCTTATAAACCCGTCGCTGTTACGCGCCAGCAAGGGCAGTGGAGGGCCTACAGTGAGCTCGTTGTGCACCACCTTCACCCGTTGTACGCGTTGCGCAACTGAGCCGGCCAGATCCTTCAGATCTTGCCGGGGTACCTGACCGGTCAGCAGAACCACGCCGTTGAAACTGGTCACAGAGAACCGGGCGTCACGTTCAAGCTCGATGTTGGATTTGGCAATATTGACGTTGGCTTTGGTCTCAATCAGTTGATCATCAATCGTACTGCCAAAGGTGCGTGTGCCCTTGTTGCTCTCGATAGGCGTATCGCGCGTTGCGGTCAGCACGGAGCTGCAGCCTGCCAGTGAGGCAACCAGCAGCAGGCACAGGGCTATTTTCATTCTTCACTCCCGAAAAGTTGACGGTCGATCAGGTCGCATAGGCAATGGATGGCCAGCAGGTGTACTTCCTGGATGCGGGCTGTCGAGCGAGCCGGGACGCGGATTTCAGAGTCTTCGGGAAGCAATAGTGAGGCCATGGCACCACCATCACGCCCGGTAAGAGCAACCACTAACATGTCGCGATCATGTGCTGCCTGAATGGCCTGCAGCACGTTACCCGAGTTGCCACTGGTTGAAATGGCCAGCAATACGTCTCCGGGCTGACCCAAAGCGCGAATCTGCTTGGAAAAGATTTCGTCGTAGCTGTAGTCGTTGGCAATCGAGGTAATGGTCGAGCTGTCAGTGGTCAGGGCCAGGGCTGGCAGGCTGGGGCGTTCGCGTTCGAAACGGTTGAGCAGCTCCGAGGAGAAATGCTGTGCGTCGCCGGCAGAGCCGCCATTACCGCAGGTCAGGATCTTGCCTTCATTGAGTAGGCAATTGACCATCAGCTGGCTGGCTTGCTCGATGCTTGGCCCAAGTACTTCCATGGCACGGGTCTTGGTTTCGATGCTGTCGGTGAACAGTTGCCTGATACGGTGCTGCATATCCATAGAAAATGACTCGCTAGCAGGTGAATGCTTCACGGATCCAGTTGTAGGAGCCTGGGTCCGCGGGATTGCCGTGTGCGGTTACTACGTCGAAACGGCAGGGATTGTCAGCCAGGTGGGGATGCGTCAGCAGATAATGCTGTGCTGCGGCGATGACCCGCTTTTGCTTGCGCCAGTCAATACTCTCTACCGCGTCGCCCCAGCGGCTGCTGCGTCGGTAACGCACTTCGACGAATACTACTGTATCGGCGTGACGCATGACCAGATCAAGCTCGCCCATCTTGCAACGATAATTGCGGGCCAGCAGGCGCATGCCGGCGTCCAGGAGTAACTGTTCGGACTGACGCTCGGCCAGGTTGCCGAGCTTTTGCTTCTCCGTCAGTTCGCTCATTGCACCCGAGCGGCCGAGGTTGCGGACAGTTGCCCACGCTCCATCACGCCCCAGCTGAGTTGCCGCTGAATACGGCCATCCGGGGCGAGTGTGAGCTCGCCAGTAGCGCCGTTCACGCGGGTGCTGGCATGTTGCTGCATCTGAGGTAGACGCGAGAAGATTCGTTGGGCATCAATGCCCATCGCATAAAGACGCCCTAAAGGTCCTTGAGCCTGAGGCCAGTTGTCGGTTACCTGGCCGTAGAGTGTGTCATTGCGCGTCAGCAGCCATGGGATCTCTGCCACAACAATGCCATCCATATCGGCATTCTGTTGGCCGTCGAGTCCCACCTGGTAGACATGGGATGTCGCATAGACCGGGAGGTCAGCTGCGTACTGGAATGCCAGGGTAGGTTTGATCTGCCTTGCCTGTTGCGGATTGACAGCGATAAAGAGCGCGTCCAGGTCCTGGCGCGGGGTGGGCTGAACGACCACATTGCCATTCAGCGCTCTGGAAACGCGCTGACTCCGTTGCTCGCTCTGACGTATCTGCAAAAGATCGGCAATCTGGCCCGAGATGGCCGCAGGCTGATCAATCACGACGCGGCCAATCAGCACGCCACCCATTTCTTCCCAGCTGCGCCTAAACGACTGATAAGCACGCTCGCCCCAGTCGGTTGTGGTGTGCAAGGCGGCCATTTGTCGATGCCCCTGCTCCCACGCTTGCATGGCAGCGGAACGGGCTTCGTCCTCCGGTGCCAGTCCGAACTGGAACAGGTCCTGTGGATAGGGGCCTTCCTGCTCGGCGTAGTTCAGGGCCAGGGTAGGTATTGGCAGGGTAGCGCGCGTCGCGAGCCGCCCAACACGTGCGCGATCCAGTGGTCCTATCACCCATTCCACGCCATCAGCGCTGGCCTGAGCATAGAACTGATCCAGATCGGAATAGGCAGTGCTGTCATAAAGACTGACACGCGGCTGGTCGAGACCTTTGCTCTGAGCCTGATACTGGGCAGCGAGAAAGCCATCGCGTAACGCTTCTGCGGCGCTGGCCAGCGGTCCTTCAAAAGGCAGCAGCAAGGCTATGTGTTGGGGCCGGCTGGCATGTAGTTCCAGCAACTGTTGAATCGAATCCGGTAGTGGTTGCGCTGCCGGGTGGGCGCTGTTTTCATCGCGCCACGCCTTGATTGCCTGTACCTGTAGATCGATATTGCGAAATTCACGTTCGATCAGTGCCAGCTCAAGCCAGCTGCGTAATTCACCGTCAGCATTTTCAGTCGCTTGAGTGAGTTCTGGTGTTGGCACTTTCTGGAGGTTTTCCCAGATCGCCAGAAGGTTCGCGTTACGCTCGCCGCCGGACAGCACGCCATGCATGAACACGCGCTCGCGCGCCGCTTTCAATGGCTCTCCCGTAGCGCCCAAAGCCAAAACGCGTAATCGCTGGATGGCAACCTGGTCGGTCAATGGCAGATTGTCGATCTGATTCATGGAGGGGTGGCGAAGGGCGCGCAGAGCCATTTCCGGCTGTTTCAGTTCGAGCGCACTACGCGCCTGGAGCGTACTGAAGCGCACTTGCTGGTCCAGGGGCAACTCGCTTTGCGGTATGCGCTCGAGAATCGACAGGACCTGCTGAGCCTGACCGGCATCGCTGGCAGCCTGGGCCGCATAAAGCCGCAGAAGGTTAGCCTCTGCCCCCGAGTACTTGTCCGCATCGGCAAGGATTTTCTCGGCGGACGCCTGTGGCGTGCGCGGTAGCTCGCTCAGGCTCTGGGGAGGGCTGGCGCAGCCGACAAGCAGTACGGCGAGTGCCAACGACAGTATTGGCAGGCGTTTATTGCAGGGCATGCAGCGGTATCCTTACGCAAGGGACACAAAAGGCGTCCCGTTGGATTTCTTGCAGATGTCATCTGCGGCATTGTAACCAAGGGGCAGAGCGCGCGCCATGCACTGGATCACGTCCTGTACAATACGGCGTACACATCGATCGAGATTTGTCATGCTCACATCCACCGGTACTCTTTTCATTGTTGCCACGCCCATTGGTAACCTGCAGGACATGACTCCGCGGGCGCTGGAGGTGTTAGCCGATGTCGGACTGATAGCTGCAGAGGATACCCGCCACAGCGGTCGCTTGCTGCAACATTTCGGCATTTCAACACCTACCACGGCCTGCCACGATCATAATGAGCGCGACAAAAGCGCCAGACTGGTCGAGCGCATGCTTGCGGGTGAAGACATGGCCTTGATCTCTGACGCGGGTACGCCGTTGATTTCCGATCCCGGATACCACCTGGTACGCGCGGCACGGGAAGCTGGTGTGCGAGTCTGTCCCGTGCCGGGTCCCTGTGCGCTTGTTGCTGCGCTCAGCGCTGCAGGTTTGCCTTCTGACCGCTTTGCGTTCGAAGGGTTCCTGCCGGCCAAGGCCAGTGGTCGTCGTCAGCGGCTGCAGGCCCTGGCCAGTGAACCGCGGACCTGGATGCTCTACGAGGCGCCCCATCGCTTGCTCGAGTGCCTGGAAGACATGCTGGATATTCTTGGCCCTGATCGTCAGGTAGTTTTGGCCAGGGAGCTGACCAAAACCTTTGAAACCATTCGTGGCGCGCCGGTTGCCGAGCTGGTCGAATGGGTGCGCGCCGACAGCGATCAGCAGCGGGGCGAATGCGTACTCGTGGTCGAGGCCATGCCCCCGCGGGATGAGAATGAAGGGCTGGACCCGGAAGCCGAGCGGATACTGGATCTGCTACTTGAAGAGTTGCCGGTAAAACAGGCCGCCGCCCTGGCAGCAAAAATTACCGGCGAGAAGAAGAACCGGCTCTATCAGATTGCCCTAGGCAAGACCGCGAGCTGAGAGCCGCGGCCTGCCTGCGGGGGAGCTCTAATCGGCCTCCAGTACCATGACCCGTTGCCCGGCCTTTACCGGCGAGCCAGGCTGCACGTGCACCGCTGTGATCACGCCGTCGCAGGGCGCCAATAGCGGAATCTCCATTTTCATCGATTCCAGAATCACCAGAACGTCGCCGGCTTTTACCTGTGCTCCCTCGACAACCTGAACCTGCCACAGGTTGCCGGCTATGTGACTTTCGATTCCTTGCTGGCCGGCTTGGAGTGGCGCTTCTACACCCGCTTCCGCCTCCGGCTCTTCACTGGAGAAGTCTGCCTGCCCATTGGCAATCCAGCGATCGCGCTCGGCATTGAAAGCGGTTTTCTGGTGCGTCCGGAATGCCTGAATGCTGTCCGCTTCTTCGTCGAGAAAAGCCTGGTAGGCGTTCAGGTGCAGCTCGGTCTCCTCGATCTCAAGTGAATAGCGACCCAGCGGAAAGTCACGACGAATGCGCGTCAGCTCATCGGCAGCGACCGGGTAGAAGCGGATCTGATCAAAGAATCTCAGCAGCCAGGGCTGCCCCCCAAAGGCTTCGACTTCCCGGTAGCGATTCCACATCTGCAGTGTGCGTCCAACGAACTGATAACCGCCGGGCCCTTCCATCCCGTATACGCACATGTAGGCGCCGCCGATACCCACTGAATTTTCTGCTGTCCAGGTGCGCGCCGGATTGTACTTGGTGGTCACCAGGCGGTGGCGCGGGTCCAGCGGTGTGGCTACGGGCGCGCCAAGATAGACATCGCCCAGACCCATGACCAGATAGCTGGCTTCGAAAACGGTGCGGTAGACCTCGTCCAGGTTGGGTAGATCGTTGATCCGACGGATGAACTCCAGGTTGCTTGGGCACCATGGCGCGTCCTTGCGCACGGTGGTCATGTACTTTTCTATGGCCAGCTGGCAAGCAGGGTCGTCCCAGGACAGGGGCAGGTGCACAATGCGTGAAGGTACTTTCAGGTCACGGGCCTGGCATACGTCTTCCCAGACGTCTTCGATAATGCGTAGCAAGCGATCAATCGACAGGGTCTCCGGTTGGTAGTGCACCTGCAACGAGCGGATGCCGGGCGTCAGGTCATGCACGCCCGCCAGGTCCATTGCCTCCAGCGCCTGCATCAGGGCATGGCCACGGAAGCGCAGCACCAGATTCAGTTCCGGTTGGCCAATCTCCATAAGCAGGTGGGTATCGCCGGAGAGTCGCGCGACCAGCCGCGTGTCCTCTTCGCCGATGTCCAGAACGATGGGCGATTCGGGGGCCACAGCGGTAGTGGTTGCCGGGCAATCTGCAGTTAGTCGGGCGATGTCCCGTTGGCGACAGGTTGCCAGTTCACGCGCGGTCTCAAGACTGACCGGAATAAAGCGAATCCGGTCACCGGCCTTAAGCTGGCCCATCTGCCACAAATCCGCCTCGATAAGGGTTACCGGACAGACGAACCCTCCCAGACTGGGACCGTCGGGCCCGAGGATCACTGGCATGTCACCGGTGAAATCCACAGCCCCGATGGCATAGGGATTGTCATGGATGTTCGAGGGGTGCAGGCCGGCCTCACCGCCGTCTTCGCGCACCCATTCGGGTTTGGGACCAATCAGACGCACACCGGTGCGGCTGGAATTGAAGTGCACTTCCCAATCGGTTTCCAGAAAGCGCTGCATGTAAGCCTCGGTAAAGTACTCCGGGGCGGCATGTGGACCGTAGATGACGCGCACATTGCGCACCGCCGGCAGGTCAGTGTGCAAGGCGGTGGGCAGGGAGGTGCCGCTGCTGGTATCGGTCAGTTCCTGCAGATGTAAGACGTCACCGGCGCGCAGGGCACGACCGGCATGACCGCCAAACTGCCCAAGGGTAAAGGTGCTCTTGCTGCCCAGATAGTCTGGCAACTGGATGCCACCGCGAATGGTCAGATAGCTGCGCGCACCGGAGCCGGCGATGGTGCCGATTGCCAGTTGGCTGCCGGCCTTGATTAGCAGGCTGGTATGCATGGCTTGCGGCTTGCCATCCAGGTTCAGCGGAATCTCGGCGCCAGTCACGGCAACCACGGCGTTGGTGTTGAACGTTAGGGTGGGGCCGCTCATGGTAATTTCCAGACCGGCGGCGTTTTGCGGGTTGCCCAGCAGACGGTTACCCAGTTGCAGCGCCAGATTATCCATCGGCCCTGATGGGGGCACCCCCACCGACCAGTAGCCCAGGCGACCGGGCACATCCTGCACCGTGGTCTGGGTGCCGCCGCTGATGACCTCGAAGGTGCTGGCCTGGTAGGTCAGCTCATCCAGGCAGCGGGTCCAGGGTTCGCCAGAGGAAAAGGGCGCGTAGGTGAGGATCTGCCGCAGGTAATCACGGTTGGTCTCCACGCCATACAGCAGTGTGTCGCCCAGCGCCTGATGCAGTGCCTTGCTGGCTTGCTCGCGGGTTGGCTCCCAGCAGATGATCTTGGCGATCATCGGATCGAAATAGGGTGGGATTTCGCAACCAGCCTCTACCCAGCTGTCGATTCGCAGCGCCTCGCCGCCGGCAGCGGGAAAATTCACAGCGGTCAGCAGGCCCGGGCACGGCTGGAAGTCGCGGCCTGGGTCCTCGGCATAGACCCGCGCCTGGATCGCATGGCCACGGGCATCCAGGCCCACGCCCAGTTGGGCGAGTGGCGGCAGATCACCTGCGGCCAGTTGGATCATCCAGCTAACCAGATCCACGTCCCAGACTTGCTCAGTGACGCCATGCTCGACCTGCAACCGGGTGTTTACCTCGAGAAAATAGAATTTCGCAGCCTCGCTGTCATAGACAAACTCAACGGTGCCGGCGCTCCGGTAGCGCACGGCACTGGCCAGGCGGATGGCTGCTTCGCAGAGTGCTTCGGCCATGCCCTCGGGCAGGTTGGGCGCGGGCGTTTCCTCGATCACTTTCTGGTTGCGTCGTTGTACCGAGCAGTCACGCACGCCCAGTGCCAGCACCTCACCCTGTCCATCACCGAATACCTGTACTTCCAGGTGGCGGGCGCGCTGGATGTATTTCTCGATAAACACGCCAGCGTCGCTGAAGTTGTTCTGGCCCAGGCGTTTGACGGTTTCGAAGGCCTCGCTCAGTTCGGCTGCGCTGTAGCACACGCGCATACCGATACCGCCACCACCGGCAGTGCTCTTGAGCATGACCGGGTAGCCGACCTGCTCGGCTGCGATCAACGCGGATTCAAGACTGTCGAGCAGGTCCGTACCCTCGAGCATGGGTACGCCATGCTCCTTGGCCAGGGACCGGGCAGTATGCTTCAGGCCAAAGACGCGCAGTTGCTCAGGCGTTGGGCCGACGAAGGCAATGCCGGCTGCTTCGCAGGCCTCGGCGAAGGCGGCGTTTTCCGAAAGAAAACCGTAGCCAGGATGGATGGCCTTTGCGCCGCTGTGTTTTGCCGCCGCGAGAATCTTGTCCACATCCAGGTAGGTGCCCGTCGCCCCACCTTCACCCAGGGAGATCGCCTGGTCGGCCTGCTGGATATGCAGACTGGCCGCATCGGCCTCGGAGTAGACAGCAACACCCTTGACCTCAAGATCCTTCAGTGTGCGCAGGATCCGGCAGGCAATGGCACCGCGGTTGGCTATGAGTAATGTATCGAACATCGTGGATATTCCTCGGCCAGGTCGTCCTGGGTTACCTGTTCTGTGCTCCGCGGGTCGTCCCAGCTGAAGCTGCAAGCCGCCAGCGACAAGCTGCAAGCGGCTACATTCAAAATCGCATCAATCGATCGCTGCACGGCCAACTTGAAGCTTGCCGCTTGAAGCTTGTAGCTCACTCAGCCCCAAACCAACACCTCCGCGGGCGTCGGGTTATAGCCGTTGCAGGGGTTGTTGAGCTGCGGGCAGTTGGAGATCAGCACTATGATGTCCATGTGCGCGACCAGCTCGACGTACTTGCCGGCGCCGGAAATGCCGTCTTCGAATGTCAGGCCGCCCTCGGGGGTGACCGGGACGTTCATGAAGAAATTGATGTTGGCGCTGATATCTGCCTTGCCCAGCCGGCCATCGTGCAGACAGGTGCGCAGGAAGTTGTCGCGGCAGCTGTGCATGTAGCGGGTGTTGAGCGCGTAACGCACGGTGTTGCTTTCCTGGGCACAGGCGCCGCCCAGGGTGTCATGCCGGCCGCAGGTGTCGGCGGTGATGGTCAGCATCGGTTTGCCCAGATTGCTGAAAAGGACACTCCCGGTAGTCAGGTAGACGCTGTTCTGCTTGCGCAGGGTACGCTGTACGTCATAGCGCTCGCGGGGATTGCTGGCGCTGTAGAAAAGGGTATCTACCGCCTGGTTGCCTTCCAGGTCGTGCAGACGCAGGGTCTGGCCGGCCTTGATGTCGAGCATGAAGGGTTCGCCTGCGCCCACTGTGGCGCGGTGGCTGGCGGTCTCGGCGGTCTTGTCGCTGTGGGTCAATGTCATGGTGGCGGCCCTCAGAGGTGAATGCGGTCGGTGTTGTGCAGGCCGCGGGTATTTTCTTCGCGGGTCTTGCGGCACAGCACAGTGATGCCGTCGTCGGCGACCTGATGCCAATCCAGCTGTACCGGTTTGGGTGCATAGTCGGGCGCGGGGTCCAGCGGATGCTGCAGGGCGGTCAGTACCACCAGCGTGTCCATTGGTGCGTAGAGCTCTATGTAGTCTCCAGCAACCGAGTTGCCCGGATGGAAAACGAAGCGGTCCTGGGCATCCACGGCGACCTTGCTGAACAGATTCAGGGTCATCAGCAAATCCGCCAAACTCAGGTTCCACTTGCCCATTTCCACCAGCAGATTGTCCATGCCGTTACGGAAGAAACCGTTGCGTAGCTCCTGGTAGCTGCCTGCGCCGTATTTTTCCTTCACCTCTTCGGCGTCGAGTACCCCGCCGAAGCTGTCACTCCAGCCACAGGTGTCGGTGACGATGGCCGCGAGCACCCGACCCATGTCGGAGTAGAGGCAATGGCCGGCGGTGAGCTTAGCGGTGTGCTGGCACTTGAGGCTGTCGGGCAGGTTCAGACGCTCACTCTTTTCATGGGCGTTGAACAGCATCAGGCTGACATTGGCACCGCCCTCGAGGTCGGTGATTCGCAGCAGTTGACCGCGCTTGAGCACGAAAGAGGTATGGCCGCCGCCGGGCAGAATTTCGCTATAAAGGGTAGGGCGCAATGGCGCGGGTACACTCATTGGGTGGCTCCTTGCTGATCGGATGAAAGCGCTTTTGGGGCAACGTGATCGGGCAGCGCATCCAGTGCCTTGCGCGCCGCCAGACGATCGCTGTTGAGGGGAATGTCGTAGGTAATGCGAGCGCCATAGGCGCCGGGAGCCTGCGGGTCGGTGCGCACCTTGTCGAATACCAACAGGCGGGTGCCCAGGGTGAAGCCTTCGGTCAGGTCATGGGTGACCATAAATACCGTAAGGCCGGCCTTGCGCCACAGTGACAGCAACAGTTCATGCATGTCCTTGCGGGTTCCCGGGTCTAGTGCGCCGAAGGGTTCATCCAGCAGTAGGATGCGTGGCGCTTTAACCAGCGCCTGGGCGATGGCCAAGCGCTGCTGCATGCCGCCGGACAGGGCATGAGGGTACTTGTCGATGGCATCACCCAGGCCGACTGCCTCGAGCATTTCGATACTTTTCTTTCGGGCTTCCTGTCTGGCCTTGCCAAATAGCCGGCTGAGCAAAGGCGCTGCCTGCAACTCAAGACCAAGCATGACGTTGCCCAGCACGGTCAGGTGCGGAAAGACCGAATAGCGTTGGAACACCACGCCGCGCTCTGGGCCCGGTTCAGCCACCAGGGGCTGATCGTCCAGCAGTATGCTGCCCTTGCTGGGCGTTTCCTGCCCCAATAGAAGGCGCAGGAAGGTGGACTTCCCACAACCGGAGGCCCCTACCATGGTGATGAATTCACCGCTGGCGACTTCCAGGTTGAGATTTTCGAGCACTACGCTCTCATCATACTGCTGCCATACATGGCGGATAGATATGGCACTCATATCAGCGGCCTCCCTTTGGCTCGAACCAGGGGAACATCACCCTGCCTAGCCCCTTTAGTGAACGGTCCATGATGAACGCGAGCAGGGTGATCCACGCGACGTAGGGGAGTATCACGTCCATGGCCAGGTAACGGCGCACCAGAAAGATGCGATAGCCCAATCCGTCGGTGGAGGCGATCGCCTCGGCGGCTATCAGAAACAGCCAGGCCGGCCCGAGCGCCAGGCACAGGCCCTGGAGTAGACGCGGCAACAGTTGTGGCAGTACCACCCGGATAGTTACCTGCCAGGTGCTGGCGCCGAGCGTTTGAGCCTTGACCAGCAGTTCGGCGGGAATCTCGCTGACCCGTTGCTGCATATCGCGGATCAATACCGGCGTGATGCCGATGACTATCAACATGACCTTGGACAGTTCTCCCAGGCCCATCACGATGAACAGAATAGGCAGAATCGATAGCGGTGGAATCATCGAAATCACCGTTACCAGCGGGGAGAGCGGAGTGCGTACCAGGGGGATAAGCATCATCAGGCCCAGCCCCAGGCTAACTACTGCGGCAATGCCCAGGCCGGTAAACAGGCGCTTGAGGCTGGAGGCCGAATCCACCCACCAGAGGTATTCGCCGCTGCGCCGGTCCGGAGTGAACGCCATCCGATCAACCGCGTCGGCCATCTGCGTGAAGCTGGGTAATAGCTTGTCATTGGGGTTTTCAGCCAGGCGAGCCTGAGAGCTGTACAGATAAAGCAGAAGCAGCAACGCGAAGGGGAGCAATATCAGCCCGAGCTTTGATACTTTGCCAGGGGTGCGGTTCATCAATCGTGACATGGGCAGCTCCATGGGTTACAGGTAACGAGATCTCAGGTGTCTGAGGCTCTCCCGGGCTTTTGTCCCGCCGTGTAACCCCCTGCCGGAGGTCGACAACTCTCGGACCAGTCACCTGTCAAACAGGTCGGAACCCTAGTTGTCCATTGGTAGCAAGTTGTATCAGGCATGTGCCCGGCAACGCATCAGGGATCCTATGGACCCGAGTCTCGTATGCTCAATAGCCTAATGCAGGGCCTGTGCCACTTTGGGTCGTCGTCGATTTTTCGGGGCCTGCACCGCAATGGGGCAAAAATGGCAGATGGAATCGAAGCTATTCATGCGCGATTGTGGTGCAATCAATGCGCCAGTACGGTGCAAGGGCAAGCAACGCTTGCCGCGCTGGCCGAAGACGGATAATCTCCTTCCCAAGAGTTGGCTGGGCAGTCGCCGTATCGCTTGCGGTAGGGAGGAAAGTCCGGGCTCCATAGGGCAGAGTGCCAGGTAATGCCTGGGGGGCGTGAGCCTACGGAAAGTGCAGCAGAGAGTAGACCGCCGATGGCCCTGAAAGGGGATCAGGTAAGGGTGAAAGGGTGCGGTAAGAGCGCACCGCGCGACTGGTAACAGTTCGTGGCATGGTAAACCCCACTCGGAGCAAGACCAAATAGGAACCCATCGGTGTGGCCCGCACTGGGTTCGGGTAGGTTGCTAGAGGCAGTCAGTGATGGCTGTCGTAGAGGAATGACTGTTCACGACAGAACCCGGCTTACAGGCCAACTCTTATTTTTTTCAAGCGTCATATTCGATCGAACGGCGCGCAGTGAAAACCCTTCTTGTTAGACCAAAAAAATCTTACACCTAATGTATTACATTAAGTAATACGGCCATGTTCTTGTGATTGCTCAGCTTCGCCATCAAAAGTTGAAGCAGATTCTCTCTTGTACCCCCATTTTTTGTACTAACTCCCTGCCATATAAAGGATTTTCCGTGAAGTCCTTACTTGACGGTGCGTGCGTGCGGTTCCTATAGTGTGCCGAAGTGGTGTGAAGTGGGTGAAAGTGGATAATTTTGGTAATTCCCTTCCTCTCACAGACCAATTCGAAAAGGGGAAGCAGCAGCGTGTTTCGTGGAGCAAATGCTATCAATCTGGACGCCAAGGGGCGGCTTGCGATGCCGGCGCGTTATCGCGACCGTCTCGTGGAGCTGTGCGCCGGCCAGTTGGTAGCCACTATTGCGCTCGAAGAACGCTGCCTGTGGATCTACCCGATGCCTGCCTGGGAGGCGGTAGAGGCCCAGTTGCGCAAGGCCCCCAACCTCAATCCGGCAGTCAAGCGTCTGAATCGACTGTTGATCGGTAATGCCAACGAAATCGAGCTGGACAGCAATGGTCGCTTTGTTGTGCCACCGCTGCTGCGTGAGCATGCCGGACTGGACAAGAAAGTCATGCTCGTTGGGCAGCTGGACAAGTTCGAGCTGTGGAGCGAAGACGCCTGGGAAGCCACCACCGCTGGTTACCTGGACCAGGAACAGAGTCTGGGCGAGCTGCCGGACGTATTGCAGACCTTGAGCCTATGAACGTGCCAAACATCTTTTCCCACATCAGCGTACTGCTGAATGAGGCCATCGAGGGTCTCGCCATCAAGCCCGAGGGGCTTTATATAGATGGCACCTTCGGTCGCGGGGGACATAGCCGCGCGCTGCTTGCCCGGCTCTCTGCGCAGGGCCGGCTGCTCGGCTTCGACAAGGACCCGGAAGCTGTCCGGGTCGGTGCAGAGCTGGCGGCCGAAGACGGCCGCTTCGTCGTTATACAGAGGTCTTTTGCCGACATGGCCGAAGAGCTACGCCAGCGTGGGCTACATGGTCAGGTCGACGGCGTTCTGCTGGACCTGGGCGTGTCTTCTCCTCAATTGGACGACGCAGAGCGTGGCTTCAGCTTCATGCATGATGGTCCGTTGGACATGCGCATGGATCCGACTAGCGGCCAGAGTGCGGCCCAGTGGATCAACAGCGCCGCCGAAGCGGACATCGCGACCGTGCTCAAGGAGTACGGCGAAGAACGTTATGCCAAGCGCATCGCCCGAGCCATCGTCAACCGCCGCGCCGAGCAGCCCTTTACCCGTACAGCAGACCTCGCCGAAGTGGTGAAAGTGGCCAACCCTGCCTGGGAAAAACACAAGCACCCGGCAACCCGGGCGTTTCAGGGTATCCGCATCTTTATCAACCGCGAGTTGGACGATCTGGCGGATGGCCTCAAAGCCGCGCTCGACGTGCTGGCGCCGGGCGGACGTCTGGTAGTTATCAGTTTTCACTCGCTGGAGGATCGACTGGTAAAGCAGTTCATGCGCCGTGAAGCCAAAGGTGCGCCGCTGCCCCGTGATCTGCCGATTCGCGCTGCGGATATTGATGTCAGCATCAATCTGGTGGGCAAGGCAATCATGCCGTCAGCTGCGGAAACGGCGAATAACCCCCGTGCGCGCAGCGCCGTACTGCGCATCGCCGAGAAACGTCCGTGAGCACTCAGGCCGAGCTTTCACTGGAGACCCGGGAGCAGAAGGGGCTGCCGCGTAGCAGTGGCTGGCTGTTCATTGTCTGGGTGCTGGTGGTAATCAGCGCTCTCGCCGTGTCCTACAGCTCGCACTGGAGCCGCGTGTTACTGAACGAATTGGCCGCCGAGATGGACCAGCGTGAGAATGCCCAGGCCGAATGGGGCCGGTTGATACTCGAGCAAAGTACCTGGACGGCCCACAGCCGTGTCGAAGCACTGGCCACCAACGAGCTGAAAATGCGCGTGCCGGAAGCCAGTGAAGTGATACTGGTGAAACCATGATTGCGCTCAAGCCCAACGGTAGCCTGCATCCGTGGCGCTTTCGCGTGGTGATCGGCGTGCTCGCGGTATGCAGTGCCTTGATCAGTTGGCGGATTGTCGAACTGCAGGTAATGGACGGCGGCTTCCTGAAAAACCAGGGTGACAAGCGCAGCATGCGTCATACAGTCATACCCGCCCACCGTGGCCTGGTGACCGATCGGCATGGCGAGCCCCTGGCAGTCAGCACGCCGGTCCTGACCCTGTGGGCCAACCCGAGCATCCTGATCAACCATGAGTCTCGCTGGGATGAGCTGGCCAAATCACTGGGCACTGATCCCAAGACGTTTGCCGAACGGTTGCGGGCAAACGCCGGAAAGGAGTTCATCTACCTGCGCCGGCACATGACGCCCCAGGACGGTGAAGCGGTGACAGGACTCAAGGTTCCGGGTGTCCACAGTATCGAGGAATACCGCCGCTTCTATCCCACCGGTGAGGTTGCCGCGCATCTGGTCGGTTTTACCAATGTGGATGAAGCCGGTCAGGAAGGTCTCGAGCTCACGTACAACGATTGGTTGCAGGGTGTGCCCGGCAAGCGTCAGGTACTGCAGGATCGCCGTGGCCGTCTGATCAAGGATGTGCAGGTGGTCAGCAATGCCCGGCCGGGCAATGACCTGGCCATGTCCATCGACCTGCGCCTGCAATACATCGCCCACCGCGAGCTGCGTGAAGCCCTGAAGAATTTTGGTGCCAAGGCCGGCTCCGCTGTGCTGGTTGATATTCGTACCGGCGAGGTTCTCGCCATGGCCAACCACCCGAGCTACAACCCGAACAACCGCTCCAACCTGAAGCCGGACATGATGCGCAACCGCGCATTGATTGATGTTTTCGAGCCGGGCTCGCCGATCAAGACCTTTACCGTTGCTGCTGGCCTGATGAGCGGCCGTTATCAGCCAACCACGGTGATGGATACCCGTCCAGGTACCATGCGTGTCTCGACCCTGACTGTCAGGGATTTTCGCAATTACGGCATGCTCGATCTGTCCGGCGTGATCATGAAGTCGAGCAACGTCGGCGTGGTCAAGATCGCCCTGGATATTGGTGCGGAGCAGATTTTCACGCTGCTGCAGGATCTTGGCTTGGGCGAGTACACCGGGCTTGGCTTTCCCGGCGAAAGTACCGGCCATATGCCTAATCATCGCAAATGGCCGCAGATCGAGACGGCCACACTGTCCTACGGCTACGGTCTGTCGGTTACTGCAACGCAGTTGGCTCAGGCCTACGCAACCCTGGCCAATGGCGGCAAGCGTCTACCGCTCTCATTGCTCAAGGTCAATGAGCTGCCCCAGGGTGAACAGGTGATACCCGAGGATGTCAGCAGACAGTTGCTGACCATGCTGCGCGGCACGGTAGATGGTGAGGGCGGCACCGGCTCACGGGCTCGGGTGCCCGGTTATCAGGTAGGTGGCAAGACCGGCACCGTGCACAAGACTGAGAATGGCGGCTACGCCGAAGATCGTTATCGGTCGGTATTTGCCGGTATCGCTCCAATTAGTAATCCACGCTTCGCCGCAGTGGTAGTGATAGATGAGCCAAGCAAGGGCGAATATTACGGTGGCCTGGTGGCGGCGCCCGTGTTTGCTGAAATCATGTCCGGCGCGTTGCGTCTTCTGAATGTGACGCCCGATGACCTGCCGGCACTGCAGCAGGTCGAATTGCCGCCCCTTCAGGTCGAGGAGGGTTCGCGCGGATGATGACTCTCCAGCAGTTACTTCCTGAATGGCAGGGCCATTCCTGCAGCATTGAGCACCTGACCCTGGACAGTCGCCAGGTACGACCCGGGAGCCTCTTTATTGCGGTGCCGGGCTCGCGTCAGGATGGCCGAGACCATATTGCACAGGCTGTGAAGGCTGGCGCGAGCGCGGTTGCCTATGAAAGCGCCGATGGCTTCAAACCTGAACCCGTGCTGAATGATAACGGCCATACGCTGATGGTGCCGGTGAGCGGTCTGGCCGTTGAGATTTCAGCTATTGCCGGGCGCTTTTACCAGGAACCCAGCCGGGATTTGGGTCTGGTCGGTATTACCGGAACCAACGGCAAGACCAGCGTCAGTCAGATGCTGGCCCAGGCGCTGAGCGCGCTGGGCAAGCCCTGCGGCGTAATCGGCACCCTGGGCAGTGGTCTGCTGGACCAGCTCGTCGATCACGGCATGACCACGCCGGATGCCATCAGCGTGCAGCGTCAGCTCGCGCAGATGCGGGATCAGGGTGCCGGCTGGGTATGCATGGAGGTGTCTTCCCATGCGCTGGATCAGGGGCGTGTCGCGGATCTGGAATTTGACTTGGCCGTATTTACCAATCTCAGCCGTGATCATCTGGATTACCACGGCGACATGGCGAGTTACGGCGCAGCCAAGGCCAAACTGTTCGACCGTCCTTTACAGGCTGCGATCATCAACCTCGATGATCCCTTCGGTCTGGAGCTGATCGAGCGCAGCCCCTCGCGTTGCTTTACCTACAGCCTGAAAAACGCTGATGCGGACCTGTATTGCAGCGATATTGAGTACACCAGCGAGGGCATCCGCGCTGCGCTGCACACCACGCGACGCCATTCAACGCTGCAGAGCCCGCTGTTGGGCGAGTTCAATCTGGCGAATCTGCTGGCGGTGATTGCGACACTACTGGCTCTCGAGGTGCGACTTGATCGGGCGACTGCGTTGGCCGCCGAGCTGGCGCCCCCTGCCGGTCGCATGCAGCGCCTGGGCGGCGGTAATCGGCCGCTGATTGTTATTGATTATGCCCATACGCCCGATGCCCTGGAAAAGGCGCTTGCTGCGGTCCGCGCCCACGCCCAGGGAACCTTGACCTGTGTGTTTGGTTGCGGCGGGGATCGAGATAACGGTAAGCGGCCTTTGATGGGCGAGGTGGTCGAACGTCACGCTGATCATCTGATCGTTACCGATGACAACCCTCGCACCGAATCCTCGCATAACATTATCCAGCAGATACTCGCCGGTATGCAGCGCCCTGACTCGGCCATTGTGATTGCTGACCGCAGCGCCGCCATCCGCAACAGCATTCTGCAAGCCCAGGCTGGAGATTTGATTCTCCTGGCCGGCAAGGGCCACGAAACCTATCAGGAGATTGACGGCGTGCGTCACCCTTTCAGCGATATCGAACAGGCTACCAAAGCCCTGCAGGAATGGGAGGCAGCCCGTGCTTGAAGCCATGCGTCTCTCTCAGCTGCTGAAACCCCTTGGCAGCAGCCTGGTCGGCCAGGATGCAACCTTCGACAGTGTCACTATTGACGCGCGTGCCGTAGCCCCTGGTGGTTTGTTTGTTGCGCTGGCTGGTGATCACGTCGATGGCCATGACTTTGTGACCCAGGCCCGTGAGAATGGCGCCGCCGCTGCAATGGTCGCTTATGCGGTAGACGATCCATTGCCCCAACTGCTGGTGCATGACTGTCGGTATGCGCTTGGCCAACTTGCGGCTCTGGCGCGCAACGCCTTTTCTGCACCGGTGATTGCCATCACCGGCTCAAGCGGGAAGACCAGCGTAAAGGAAATGCTCGCTGCCATACTCCGCGAGCGCGGTCCCGTACTGGCTACCCGTGGCAACCTGAATAACGAGCTGGGTGTGCCCCTGACGCTGCTTGCGCTTGAATCAACGCATGAGTTTGCGGTGATCGAGATGGGTGCAGCAGTACAGGGCGATATCGAATACAGCATGAACCTGGCAAAGCCGCAGATCAGCGTTCTGACCAATGCCGGGATGGCCCACGTCGGGCGCTTCGGCAGCCCGGAGAAAATTGCCCTGGCCAAGGGCGAGATACTCACGGGCCTGCCTGCCGACGGCAAGGCTGTCATCAATCTGGACAGCCCCTGGTTCGAAGACTGGTACCAGTCCCTGGGCCGCCGTACGTCGCTGGCCTTCAGTCTCACCAATCCGACCGCACAATTGCGCGCCGAGTCGGTGGAGCTGGACGAGCGTGGCTGCCCCGGTTTCCTGCTGGTCACGCCCAAGGGTTCGATCACCGTCCAGTTGAACTTGCTGGGCGCTCACAATATTGCCAATGCGCTCGCAGCAGCTGGCGCCGCGTTGCATCTGGAAACCGAGCTTGAAGTGATTCGCCGCGGCCTGGGTAGGGTGCTGCCGGTTGCCGGTCGGGCCAATCCGCTTGCCGGACGCAATGGTGCTTTGGTGATTGATGACAGTTACAACGCCAACCCCGCATCGGTCAAAGCCGCAATCGACATCCTTGCCAGCCTCGATGGTCGCCGCATTCTGGTACTAGGTGATATGGGGGAACTGGGCGAATGGGAACAACAGAGTCATCGCGATGTGGGTATCTATGCCCGGGAAAAGGGGCTTGATGCCTTGTTTGCGGTCGGCAGCCTGTCTGCACTTGCAACTGAGGAGTTCGGCGCTGGCGGTCATCTGTTTGGCACCCGGGAAGAGCTGGTGGCGGCACTTGCAGCGCAGCTCGATGCCAATACCCGAGTACTGGTAAAGGGTTCGCGTAGTGCGGCCATGGAAAGCGTGGTTGCAGCCCTGACTACCACTGGTGCGTCCGGCGGTACTGACAACAATAACGACAAGGCCAACTGATATGTTGTTGCTTCTGACTCAATATCTGCAGCAGTTCTACACCGGTTTTGCGGTGTTTCAGTACCTGACCCTGCGCGGTATTCTGGGCGTTCTCACGGCCCTGGGTCTGGCCCTGTTCCTGGGTCCATGGATGATCCGCACGCTGAGTTTTCGTCAGATTGGACAGTCTGTGCGCAACGATGGGCCCCAATCGCATTTATCCAAGGCGGGTACACCGACCATGGGCGGCGCGCTGATTCTGGTCGCGATCGGCATCAGCACGTTGCTCTGGGCTGATTTGAGCAACCTGTACGTGTGGGTTGTGCTGGGAGTGACCTTCTCCTTCGGTGCAGTTGGCTGGGTGGATGATTACCGCAAGGTAGTGGAAAAGAACTCCAAAGGCCTGCCATCGCGCTGGAAGTATTTCTGGCAGTCGGTGTTTGGTCTGACCGCAGCAATCGTACTCTTCATGACCGCGACCAACCCGGTAGAGACCACGTTGATTCTGCCGTTTTTCAAGCAGGTCGAATTTCAGCTCGGGATCTTCTTTGTTGTATTGACCTACTTCGTGATCGTCGGCTCGAGTAACGCCGTCAACCTGACCGACGGTCTGGATGGTTTGGCGATTCTGCCAACGGTCATGGTCGGTGGCGCGCTGGGTATCTTTGCCTATCTTTCCGGCAACGTGCGCTTTGCCGAGTATCTGTTGATTCCCTATGTGCCAGGCGCAGGCGAGCTGATCGTATTCTGCGGCGCATTGGTTGGGGCCGGGCTGGGGTTTCTCTGGTTCAACACCTATCCCGCTCAGGTGTTCATGGGCGATGTGGGTGCGCTGGCGCTGGGCGCTGCGCTTGGAGTCATTGCGGTGATCGTTCGGCAGGAGATCGTGCTGTTCATCATGGGCGGTATCTTTGTCGTGGAAACCCTGTCGGTCATCGTCCAGGTTGCCTCGTTCAAGCTCACCGGTCGCCGCGTATTTCGCATGGCGCCAATTCACCATCATTTTGAATTGAAGGGCTGGCCCGAGCCGCGGGTAATAGTGCGGTTCTGGATCATCACCGTCGTACTGGTGCTGGTCGGTCTGTCCACATTGAAACTGCGTTGAGGAAAGTGTTGTGTCACTGATTACCACGGACAAGCAGCGGATCATCGTCGGCCTCGGGAAGACCGGGCTGTCGGTTGCGCGCTATTTGGCTGGCCGCGGCCTGTCATTTGCTGTGGTGGATACACGCGAGAATGCGCCGGGTCTGGATCAGCTCAAGCGTTTTGCGCCGATGGCTGATCTGTACCTGGGCGAACTGGACCCGGCTATCCTCAATCGTGCCTCGGAGCTGATTGTCAGCCCAGGTATCGCGCTGGCTGAACCGGCCTTGCAGGCGGCCAAAGCTGCTGGAGTCAACCTTGTTGGCGATGTGGAGCTGTTTGCCCGTGAGGCAAAGGCGCCAGTCATTGCCATCACTGGCTCCAACGCCAAGAGCACTGTCACAACGCTGGTGGGCGACATGGCAGCGGCAGCCGGCAAGCGGGTGGCCGTGGGCGGCAATCTGGGAACGCCGGCATTGGACCTGCTGGATGAGAAGGCTGAGCTGTATGTGTTGGAGTTGTCGAGTTTTCAGCTGGAAACAACCGACAACCTGAACGCTGAAGTGGCTACGGTTCTGAACATGAGCGCCGACCACATGGACCGTTACCCCGGCATGGTTGCCTATCATCAGGCCAAACATCGGATCTTTCGTGGTGCGCGTCAGGTGGTGGTGAACCGGGACGACAGTCTGTCTCGGCCGTTGCTCAACGAACAGCTACCCTGCTGGACCTTTGGCTTGTCGCGGCCGGACTTCAAAGGCTTCGGGCTGATCAAGGAAGAGGGCGAGCAGTATCTGGCATTTGAATTCAAGCCGCTGATCGCAATCTCAGAACTCAGAATGCGTGGCGCGCACAATCATGCCAATGCGCTGGCTGCTCTGGCTCTGGGGCATGCTGTTGGGTTGCCCATGGACGCCATGCTGCAGACGCTGCGTGAATTCACCGGTTTGCCACATCGCTGCCAGTGGGTCGCCGAGCTCTCGGGCGTGGATTATTACGACGATTCCAAGGCAACCAACGTGGGCGCCGCCCTGGCAGCGATAAAGGGTTTTGCTGCCGATTGCAGCGGCAAACTGGTACTGATTGCCGGCGGAGACGGCAAGGGTGCTGATTTTGCTCCGCTCAGCAAGGCGGTTCGCGAGCATTGCCGGGCGGTGGTGCTGTTAGGTCGGGATGCGCCCTTACTGGCAGACGCCCTGGACGGTTGCACCCGGCTGGTCCGCGTCAACACCCTGGAAGAGGCTGTACAGGCAGCAGCCGAAGCCGCGCAGATGGGTGATATCGTGTTGCTGTCGCCTGCCTGCGCCAGTCTGGATATGTTTCGCAACTTTGAAGAACGTGGTCGGCTATTTGCCGAGGCTGTAGGGAGGTTGCCGCAATGATCGGTATCGCTACCCTCAAGGAGTCAGCCGCGCCCCTGTTAGGGCCCCGCCGTTTCGATATGGACATGCCGTTGCTGGTGGCCGCCCTCTGCCTTTTGGGGCTTGGACTGGTCATGGTTTCTTCTGCTTCCATGGAAGTGGCTGCGGGTCAGTTGGGTAATCCCCTGTTCTATATGATCAGGCAGCTGATTTACGTGCTTATCGGATTCGCTGCACTGGTCTTTGTGATTTCGGTGCCAATCCGCCTGTGGGAACAGTTCCGGTTTCCCTTGCTGTTCATTGGTATCGCTCTGCTGGTGGCCGTACTGATCCCCGGCATCGGCCGCGAGGTTAACGGCAGCTGGCGCTGGATCGCCGTAGGGCCTATCAATATTCAGCCCTCGGAGCTTGCCAAGCTCTTCGCCGTAGTGTTTCTTGCCGGCTATCTGGTGCACAGGCAGGAAGAGGTGAAGGAAGGCTGGTTCGGTTTTATCAAGCCGTTCATGGTGCTCTTCCCGATGGCTCTGTTGTTGATCGCCGAGCCGGACTTTGGTGCCACAGTCGTTCTGATGGGCGCAGCCGTGGGCATGCTGTTTCTTGGCGGTGTAGGCCTGTTCCGATTCATCCTTCTGTTCGGTTCGATTGCGATTCTTGGTGGGCTGCTGATCGTCATCGAGCCCTACCGGCTGCAGCGCCTGACCGGTTTCCTGAATCCCTGGGAAGATCCCTTTGGTACCGGTTATCAGCTTACCCAGGCGCTGATCGCGTTCGGCCGTGGCGAGTGGCTGGGCATCGGTCTGGGCAACAGCATTCAAAAGCAGTTCTATCTGCCCGAGGCGCATACCGACTTCGTTTTCGCGGTTCTGGCCGAGGAGTTGGGCCTGGTCGGCGCACTTTCGGCATTTGGGCTGCTGGTTTTTCTGGCCGTGCGCAGCCTGTATATCGGTCTCTGGGCCGAGCGCGCCGGCCGGCTGTTTGCGGCCTACCTGGCTTACGGTCTGGCCATCATGTGGATAGGCCAGATATTGATCAACGTGGGTGTGAACGTCGGTCTGCTGCCCACCAAGGGTCTGACCCTGCCGTTCCTCAGTTACGGTGGCAGCTCGCTTGTGGTCTGTTGCATCAGCCTGGGCATATTGCTGCGTATCGACTGGGAGCGCCGCCAGGCGCTGCGGGAGGTGGCCGATGAGTGATCGCGTGCTGATCATGGCCGGCGGTACCGGTGGCCACGTTTTTCCAGCTCTGGCCTGCGCACGCCTGTTTGCCGAGCAGGGCTATGAAGTGCACTGGCTGGGTACCCGTCGGGGCATCGAGGCCGAGTTGATACCCGCGGCTGGTATTCCGATTCACTACATTGATGTCCAGGGCCTGCGTGGCAAGGGCCGTCTGGGCTTGCTCAAGGCGCCGTTCCAGCTAATGCGCGCACTGTTCCAGTCGCTGCGTCTGCTGGCAGTGCTCGACCCGGTGTGCGTGCTGGGTGCTGGCGGCTACGTAACCGGCCCGGGTGGGCTGGCTGGCTGGTGCAAGCGCATCCCGCTGGTGATCCATGAGCAAAATGCCGTGGTGGGTACCTCCAATAGATTGCTCAGCCGCCTGGCCAAACGCCATTGTGAAGGCTTCCCTGGCAGCTTTGCCGATACGCCCAAGCGGCTGACAACCGGTAACCCGGTGCGTGAAGAGATATTTCAGGTGGCTCCCATGAACTGGCAGGCCGATCGCCAGCCGCGGCTGCTGATTCTCGGTGGCAGCCTGGGTGCATTGCCGCTGAACAAACTACTGCCACCGGCGGTGGCACTGCTGGGTGAAGCTGCCAGACCGGACGTGTGGCACCAGTGCGGACGCCAGCACGTGGAACTGACCACGCAAGGGTATGCACAGGCGGGTGTGAATGCGCGCGTAGAGCCCTTCATCGCTGACATGGCCGCAGCTTACGCCTGGGCCGATCTGGTGGTTTGCCGGGCTGGCGCCTTGACCATCAGCGAGCTGGCTGCAGCTGGCCGCCCCGCATTGCTGATTCCGTTGCCCCATGCCATTGACGACCACCAGAGTGCCAACGCGCATTTTCTGGCAAGCCAGCAGGCAGCGCTGCTGTTGCCGCAACACAGCCTCAGCAGTGAATCACTGGCTGAGCAGCTCAATTCCCTTTTTACCCAGCCGGAGACTTTGCAAGCGATGGCCGATAATGCCCGCCGCCAGGCCACACCCAACGCGACTGCGGATGTTGTCCGCGCCTGTCAGGAGGTGATCCATGGCTGAACCACGCCAGAAGGCCACATTCTTTCTGCCGGAGATGCGCAGGATCCGTCGTATCCATTTTGTCGGGATCGGCGGCGCCGGTATGTGCGGTATTGCCGAAGTACTGCTGAACCTGGGTTATGAAGTGTCCGGCTCGGACCTCAAGCGCTCTGCCGTCACCGACCGCCTGGAGAGCTTTGGTGCCCGGGTGGATATTGGTCATCGCCCGGAAAATGTGCAAAAAGCTGATGTGCTGGTGGTATCCAGCGCCATCAATACCAGCAACCCGGAAGTTGCTGCGGCGATGGAGAGACGGATTCCTGTCGTGCCCCGCGCCGAAATGCTGGCCGAACTGATGCGCTACCGCCACGGCATAGCCGTTGCCGGTACCCACGGCAAGACCACCACCACTAGCCTGATTGCATCGGTCCTGGCGGCGGCAGGTCTGAGTCCGACATTTGTCATTGGTGGCCGTCTGACCAGCGCTGGTACCAACGCGCAGCTGGGTGAAAGTCGTTACCTGGTAGCTGAAGCCGACGAAAGCGATGCGTCTTTCCTGCACCTGCAGCCGATGACGTCGATTGTCACCAACATCGATTCCGACCATATGGATACCTATGGCGGGGATTTCAACAAGCTCAAGCGGACCTTCGTCGAGTTTCTCCACAACCTGCCTTTCTACGGTCTGGCAGTGGTATGTATTGATGATCCGGTGGTGCGCGAGATCATGCCGCAGATCAACCGCCAGGTAGTCACCTACGGGCAGTCCGAAGACGCCGACATCCGCGCCATAGATATTCATCAGCATGGGATGCAGACCCATTTCACCGTGGTGCGTCACGGCCATGAGAATCTGGATGTGTCGGTCAATATGCCCGGCGTGCACAACGTACTGAACTCACTGGCGACCATTGCGGTAGCCACTGATGAGGGTATTGACGATGCGGCGATCATCCAGGGCCTCAGGGGTTTCGAGGGCGTTGGCCGGCGCTTCCAGGTGTATGGCGAATACCCCTTTGCCGACGGCGAGGTCATGGTGGTTGACGACTACGGCCATCACCCTCGTGAGGTCGCGGCAGTCATCAAGGCTGTTCGCGCCGGCTGGCCGGAACGCCGTCTGGTTATGATCTATCAACCGCACCGCTTTACCCGTACCCGGGATCTGTACGAAGACTTTGTGCAGGTGCTGGGCGAAAACAATGCACTGCTGCTGATGGAGGTCTATCCCGCCGGTGAAGAGGCCATTCCCGGTGCGGATAGCCGCAATCTGTGCCGCAGCATCCGTCAGCGCGGGCAGCTGGATCCCATCTATGTCGAGCGCGATGCAGATGTCTTCCCGCTTGTTGAAGCCGTACTCAAGCCCGGCGATATCCTGCTGACTCAGGGCGCAGGTGATATCGGTGGGTTGGCGTCTCAACTGGTAGATGGCCTGCAGAAATTGGCCGTCCGTGATGTGGAGGGCCAGGCATGAGCAACGTCACAGATTTTGGGCGAGTGGCAGTGCTCTATGGCGGTCGTTCTGCTGAACGCGCCGTATCGCTTAAATCCGGCGCCGCCGTGCTCGCCGCGCTTCAGTCGGCGGGTGTGGATGCCTATGGCATTGATGCGGGGCAGGATCTGGCCAACCAATTGATCGCAGATCGCCCGGATCGTGTGTTTATTGCCCTGCATGGTCGTGGTGGCGAAGACGGCAGCCTGCAGGGTCTGCTTGAGAGTTTGCAGCTGCCATATACCGGAAGCGGCGTAATGGCGTCCGCGCTGGGTATGGATAAGCTGCGTACCAAGTTGATCTGGCAGAGCCTGGGACTCACCACCCCTGCCTATGCGGTCCTGCGCGATCAGGCTGACTGTGGCGAAATAGTCTCGACCCTGGGTACGCCGCTGATCGTCAAGCCGATCCATGAAGGTTCCAGTATTGGCATGGCCAAGGTCCAGGATGTGGACGGGCTGGAGCTCGCCTGGCAGTCAGCACGCCAGTATGACGACGTGGCGTTGGTGGAAAAGTGGATTACCGGCGCCGAGTTCACCGTAGCCATTCTTGACGGTCGCGCGCTGCCGGCAATACGCCTGCGCACGCCGCACACCTTCTACGACTACGAAGCCAAATATCTGACCAATGACACACAGTATATATGCCCATGCGGGCTGTCACCGGAGCGCGAAGCCGAGCTGGGCGAGCTGTGTCTAGAGGCATTCAACGCCGTAGGTTGCCGGGGTTGGGGCCGAGTGGATGTGATGCAGGATGAAGCAGGTCAGTTCTACCTGCTGGAAGTCAACACTGTGCCCGGCATGACCGATCACAGTCTGGTGCCCATGGCTGCAGCTGCAGCGGGCATGTCATTTACCGAGCTGGTGCTGGCGATTCTCGCCAGTGCCCGCTACTGAGGGAACGGTATGTTGCGGCAGATGGTCAGAGACCCGCGGGCAGGCAAAACCCGGAGTCGGCGTGTAGCGCCGGGCCAGGGCGCCGTGCGTGTGGCTCCGGTCGCTGCGCGCAGCTGGCCGAAGCTGTCACTGAGCCGGCCATCGTTTGACGGCGCTTTGACGCGGATCAAGCAGGTGATCTGGCCGCTGTTACTGATCGGTCTGGGAGTGGGGCTGTACGAGCTTGGCAGCCGCATTCTGCCGCTGGCGGACCAGCCGATTGAATTGATCAGCGTGCAGGGCGAATTGCAGTACATCGATCCGGTAGCGGTGCAGGCCGTTATTCAGCCGTACCTGAACGAGAGTTTTCTGGGCATTGATCTGAATGCAATGCGCGGTGATCTGGCGGAGATGCCCTGGGTCGCCAGTGCTGCGGTAACGCGGGTATGGCCCAGTCAGCTGATCATCCATCTGGATGAGCAGTTGCCAGTCGCTCGCTGGGGTGATGCCGCTCTGCTGAACAACGCGGGCAAGGCTTTCACCCCGCAAGATATCAGCCAGTTTGCGGAGCTGCCGCAGCTGGATGGCCCACAGCGGGCCAAGCAGCGCGTCATGCAGTACTACCAGCAGTTCAATCGGCTGCTACGGCCTTATGGCCAGGGTGTTGCGAAGCTCGAACTGCGTGAGCGGGGCAGCTGGTTTCTGACCACCCAGGATGGCATCCAGGTGCTTCTGGGTCGTGATGCTCTGGTGGACAAGGTGCAACGTTTTTTGACCATCGATCAGCTCATGCTGGCCGAATACAGACCACAGATAGCGCGGGTTGACCTGCGCTACAACAATGCGATGGCAGTGGCCTGGCGCGAGCCGGTCGCGCAGCAATTAATCAAAGAGTGACAGGATCTTATGGCGAGCAAGCAGGGTAGCAGAATGATTGTCGGGCTTGATATCGGGACCTCCAAGGTGGTCGCGCTGGTCGGTGAGATCGGTGTGGACGGCACTCTGGAGATCGTGGGTATCGGCTCGCACCCCTCGCGCGGCCTGAAGAAAGGGGTGGTGGTCAATATCGAATCCACTGTGCAATCAATTCAGCGGGCAATCGAGGAAGCGGAGTTGATGGCCGGCTGCGAAATTCACTCGGTATTTGCCGGGATTGCCGGTAATCACATTCGTAGTCTCAATTCCCACGGCATTGTGGCAATTCGTGATCGTGAAGTGGCACAGGCAGACATTGAGCGGGTGCTCGACGCAGGCCAGGCGGTGGCCATTCCCGCTGACCAGAAGGTGTTGCACATCCTGCCCCAGGAATATGTGATCGATAACCAGGAAGGTGTGCGCGAGCCGCTGGGCATGTCCGGCGTGCGCTTGGAAGCCAAGGTGCATCTGGTGACCTGCGCACTGAATGCCGTGCAGAACATTGAAAAATGCATCCGCCGCTGTGGGCTGGAAGTCGAAGATGTGATTCTCGAGCAACTGGCCTCCAGCTACGCAGTGCTGACCGATGATGAGAAGGAACTGGGCGTGTGCATGGTTGATATCGGTGGCGGCACCACGGATATCGCGATCTTCACCGAAGGCGCGATTCGCCACACGGCCGTAATTCCGATTGCCGGAGATCAGGTTACCAACGACATCGCCATGGCGTTGCGTACCCCGACCCAGTACGCAGAGGAAATCAAGATCCGCTACGCCTGTGCGCTGGCCAAACTGGCCGGCCCGGAAGAAACCATCAAGGTGCCCAGCGTGGGCGAGCGTCCCCCGCGCGATCTGTCCCGTCAGGCCCTGGCCGAAGTGGTCGAGCCGCGGTATGACGAGCTGTTCACGCTGATTCAGGCCGAGCTGCGACGCTCCGGCTTCGAAGACATGATTCCGGCCGGCATCGTGCTGACCGGTGGTACATCGAAGATGGAAGGTGCTGTGGAGCTGGCCGAAGAGATTTTCCACATGCCGGTACGCCTGGGCGTACCACAGGAATTCAAGGGGCTGACGGATGTGGTGCGCAACCCCATCTATGCCACCAGTGTAGGGCTGTTGCACTACGGCAACCGGCATAACGCCGCGGCTGCAAGCAGTTCGGAAACGAGCAAGGAATCAGCGCTGGTACGTGTCAAGCGATGGTTCAAGGGCAATTTTTAAGAGCCGCACAAAAGCGGTCTGGCGCTCGCGCAAGCGAGCAATGCAGTAAACGAAACGAAAACGAAACGAGTTAGTACTCGAGGAGATGGAACCATGTTTGAATTAATTGATAACGTTCCGCAAAACGCAGTAATCAAGGTTGTTGGTGTCGGTGGCGGCGGTGGTAACGCCCTGCAGCACATGGTTGTCAACAACGTCGAGGGCGTCGAGTTCATCTGTGCCAACACCGATGCACAGGCACTGAAGAACGTCAGCGCCCGCACCATCCTGCAGTTGGGCCCGAATGTGACCAAGGGTCTTGGGGCTGGCGCCAATCCGCTGATCGGCCGTGAAGCGGCGATGGAAGACCGCGAACGCATCGCTGAAGTGCTGCGTGGCGCAGACATGGTGTTTATCACCGCCGGCATGGGTGGTGGTACAGGTACAGGTGCGGCGCCAATCGTTGCCGAAGTGGCTCGTGAAATGGGTATCCTCACAGTCGCAGTCGTCACCAAGCCGTTCCCGTTCGAAGGCCGCAAGCGCATGCAGATCGCCGAAGAGGGCATCCGTGAACTGAGCGAGCATGTGGATTCGCTGATCACCATTCCCAACGAGAAACTACTGACCGTGCTGGGCAAAGACGCCAGCCTGCTTGCCGCGTTCAGCAAGGCCAACGACGTGCTGCTTGGCGCCGTTCAGGGCATTGCTGACCTCATCATGCGTCCGGGTATGATCAACGTCGACTTTGCCGACGTGAAAACCGTAATGAGCGAAATGGGCATGGCGATGATGGGTACTGGCCACGCCAGTGGTCCGAATCGTGCACGTGAAGCAGCAGAGGCGGCAATTCGCAGTCCGTTGCTGGAAGACGTGAACCTGATGGGCGCAAGGGGTATTCTGGTGAATATCACAGCTGGACCAGATCTGTCCCTGGGTGAATTTTCCGAAGTCGGTAGCACCGTTGAAGAGTTTGCCTCCGAGACTGCTACAGTGGTGGTGGGTACCGTTATCGATCCAGAGCTGCGTGACGAGCTGCGCGTGACTGTTGTCGCCACAGGCCTGGGCGCGCGGATGGACAAGCCCGTGAAAGTTGTCGATAACACGAGCGCCCCGGCACCTGCGGCTCGTCAGCCACAGGAAAGTACCGCGCCTAACTACCGTGATCTGGATCGTCCGACGGTTATGCGTAACACGGGTGGACAGGGCAGCAACGCGGCAGCCGCACGTTTGAGTCAGGCACCAGAAGATCTGGACTACCTGGACATTCCGGCATTTCTGCGGCGCCAGGCAGATTGATCAGACTTGATAGGTCTAGTCAATCACGCGAATAGGGCTGATTGGTGTTCAATAAAGGTGGACTTTGCTATGATACGCGCCACTTTACCGAAAATCGTTGGCCATTTTCGCGACTTTTTCGCCACTACAGCGGAAGTATAAAAGCATGATCAGACAGCGCACACTGAAGAACATCATCCGGGCCACTGGTGTTGGTCTGCATTCGGGTGAGAAGGTTTATCTCACGCTGAAACCAGCGCCAGTGGGGACTGGAATAGTGTTCGTCAGGACGGATCTGGACCCTGCGGTCGAGATACCGGCCCGGGCAGAATTTGTGGGCGAGACGACGATGTCAACGACGCTGGTCAATAACGGCGCCAAGGTAGACACCGTCGAGCACCTGTTGTCAGCGATGGCTGGCCTGGGCATTGATAATGCTTATGTCGAGCTCAGCGCCTCTGAGGTGCCGATCATGGACGGCAGCGCCGGTCCTTTTGTGTTCCTGATCCAGTCCGCTGGTATCGAAGAGCAGGACGCCGCCAAGCAGTTTATCCGTATCAAGCGTGAAATTACCGTAGAAGAAGATGGCAAGACTGCCAGCTTTTTGCCTTTCGAAGGGTTCAAGGTCTCTTTCGGGATCGACTTTGACCACCCGGTGTTTCGCGGTCGCAGCCAGTTTGCCAGTGTGGATTTCTCCAGCACTTCTTTCGTCAAGGAAGTCAGTCGTGCCAGAACCTTTGGGTTTATGCGCGACATAGAACATCTTCGCTCGCAGAATCTGGCGTTGGGCGGCAGTGTGGATAACGCCATTGTGGTTGATGAGTACCGTGTATTGAACGAAGACGGCTTGCGCTACGAGGACGAATTCGTCAAACACAAGATACTTGACGCAATCGGCGATCTTTATCTGCTTGGCAAGAGTCTGGTGGGTGAGTTCCGCGGACATAAATCAGGCCACGGCCTGAACAACATGTTGCTACGCGCCCTTCTTGCCAATAAGGAAGCGTGGGAGATAGTGACATTCGAAGATGCAGGTACTGCGCCTATTTCCTTCATGCGCCCGGCTGCGGCAGTCTGAAGTTTCGTTTCGTGTAATCTCGTTTCGTTTCGTATGGCCACTTCGGTGGCCATTTTTTTTGCTCGAATTTTGTTCAGGCATCCTTGTGATGGTAAGCCAGTCTCTCCAGTGCAGCCTTCAAACTCGGATCATTGACTTGATCTGCCGTATCTTTCAGTGCCCGCGCTGCCACCGCTGAGCGGCGCATCGGATTCAGTGCTGGTGGTTTTTTGACCACTACAGGCTGTACCTTGCAGTGAATTTTCGTTAGAGTTGCGAACTCATTGAAGGCCTGAAGCTGTCGAATCAGGCGTTTTTGCTGGTAACGCATCCGGGTAGCCCAGTGGCTGTCAGATACGGTCAGGCGAAGAACGCCCTCACGCAGCGAGGCTACGCGACAATGTTCCCTTGCAGCAGGCTCCAGCAACGTATCCAGCAGAACTTGCAGCCGCTCTATATTTCTGGCTCTGGCGTATAGACCCTTGAGGGTTGAATTAGTTCGAATCAAATCGCCGGGCCGGCGGGCATCGAGGGGATGAAAAGACATGGCATTTGCCGATTGGAGTTATTGAGCAGCGGTCATCGTATCAGAACCGCATAACTCGTAGTTTGGGGATTTTTAATTGAACATCATTATTCTGACTGACCGGCAAGGCGCGGCCAGGGCGATCAGCCTCAGCTTGCCAGTCCTTCTGGCTGCACTAGTCGCATTGATCGCGATGCCGGTTAGCGCCGTAGTGCTGACCTGGTCCCTGTTGAGCGACCCGGCTGCTGAAATCCAGCCCTCGCAGGTAGATGCCGACGCTGTCTGGGAGCAGACATTGGCTGATCTGGCCAGCAGTGAAGCTGATGAAGAGGGCTCGCACGCGCAATTGACGCACATGACCCAGCAATTGGCCCGCTTGCAGACCCGGCTAAGTCGCCTTGATGCGCTTGGCGAACGCTTGACCGAATTGGCCGAGCTGTCCGACGGCGAATTTGATTTCAATTCCGAACCGGGTGTGGGTGGTCCTGAGCTACACAAAAACAGTGTCAGTCAGGAATCCGATGTGCAGTCAGTCATCGATCGCCTCGCCGATCGAATCGATAACCGGACTCAGCAGATGAAACTGCTCGAGCAGTTGATCATGAACCGGTCGGCTGACAGCAACGCCATGCTCGATTTCATGCCGGTGCAGGATGGGTATGTTTCCTCCTCCTTCGGGCGGCGCAGTGACCCCATGACTGGCCGAATCGCCATGCATACAGGCACCGACTTTTCGGCACCCCGTGGCACTGCCATTTTTGCCGTGGGTGCCGGCGTGGTGACTTTCTCGGGCCGTAATGGCGCTTATGGCAACATGGTCGAGATCTCACATGGTGATGGCTACAAGACCCGCTATGCCCATGCCCACGAATTGAAGGTGGAGAAGGGTGATCTGGTCAGCAAGGGCCAGGAGATCGCGACTGTCGGTTCCACTGGCAGGTCAACCGGGCCGCATCTGCACTTCGAAGTTTACCGCAACGGCATGGCTGTCAACCCGGCCCGCTACATCGCCTTGAAGTGATTCTGCCCTGAAGTGATCTCACCTGGAACAATCCGAAAACGTCCACAGACCTGTGGACGTTTTCGTTTCTGCCTTACACTCCAAGGTTCTGCTCTGTTTACAGCCAGCAATACTGGCGTAATGCCGTCTCTCAGTCGTAGCGCTCATTGCCCCCGACTTGTGCAGGTTTATTGTGCAGCGCGATTCAGAGTAGAATGCTTGTTTACGGTTTGGCCCGGTATGTATCGGCCGCGCCGCCCACCCTCAAACGGATATCAAAGTCGACTATGTTTGCGCCTTTATTGAAGAAACTGTTTGGAAGCAAAAACGAGCGTGAGTTAAAGCGCATGGGCCGGGTCGTCAACGCGATCAACGCCCAGGAAGAGAAGCTGAACGCCCTGAGCGATGAGCAGTTGAAGGCCAAGACAGCCGAGTACAAGGAAAGGGTAGGCAAGGGCGAAAGCCTCGACGCGATAATGCCCGAAGCCTTCGCCCTGGTGCGTGAAGCGAGCAAGCGGGTAATGGGCATGCGGCATTTTGATGCCCAGATGATTGGCGGCATGACTCTTCACGAAGGCCACATTGCCGAGATGAAGACCGGTGAGGGTAAAACCCTGGTAGCCACATTGCCGGCTTACCTGAACGCGCTGTCCGGCAAGGGCGTACACGCGGTTACGGTCAACGATTACCTGGCCCGCCGTGACGCCAACTGGATGCGTCCGCTTTACGAATTTCTGGGTCTGACCGTGGGTGTCGTTGTTCCTTTTCAGGATCCCGAGGACAAGAAAGCCGCCTACCGCTGTGACATTACCTACGGCACCAACAACGAGTTCGGTTTCGATTACCTGCGCGACAACATGGCATTCCGGCTGGAAGACAAATTCCAGCGCGAGCTGAATTTCGCCATTGTCGACGAGGTCGATTCGATCCTGATTGACGAAGCCCGTACCCCGCTGATTATTTCCGGCCCTGCCGAAGACAGCTCGCGCATGTACGCCGCGATCAATAAGCTGATCCCCACACTCAAGCGCGGCTACCTTGCCGAAGAGGGCGTGGAAGAAGTCGAAGGTCATTACTACATCGACGAAAAAACCCGTCAGGTAGAGCTCAACGAGTCGGGCCACCAGTTCGTTGAAAGCCTGCTGGTCAAGGAGGGGTTGCTCCCGGAAGGCGACAGCCTTTACGCCGCGCAGAATCTCAACCTGCTGCACCACGTGCATTCAGGCTTGCGTGCGCACACGCTGTTCCATCGCAACGTCGAGTACATCGTACAGAACGAACAGGTGGTGCTGGTGGATGAGCACACCGGTCGTACCATGCCGGGTCGCCGTCTCTCCGAGGGCCTGCACCAGGCCATCGAAGCGAAGGAAGGTTTGAAGATTCAGGCCGAGAGCCAGACCCTGGCCTCGACGACCTTCCAGAATTACTTCCGTCTGTATAACAAGCTGTCCGGTATGACCGGTACAGCTGACACCGAAGCATTCGAGTTCCGCCAGATCTACGGCCTGGACGTGGTGGTTATTCCGACCAACAAGCCCATGGCGCGCAAGGACTACAACGATCTGGTCTACCTGACCATCGATGAGAAATTCGCTGCCATCACCGCTGATATCAAGCACAGCATGGGTGAAGGTCGCCCGATTCTGGTGGGTACTGCGTCGATCGAATCATCCGAGGCGGTGTCCCGTCTGCTGGACGCGGAAAAGATCCCGCACAAGGTGCTGAACGCCAAGCACCACGAGAAAGAAGCCGAAATTATCGCCCAGGCCGGTCGCCCTGGCGCGGTAACCATCGCCACCAACATGGCGGGCCGTGGTACCGACATTATTCTCGGCGGTAGCTGGGAAGCGGAAGTAGCCAGTCTGGAGAATCCGACTGACGAGAAGATCGCCCAGATCAAAGCCGAATGGCAGCAGCGGCATCAGCAGGTGCTCGAATCCGGCGGTCTGCACATCATCGCCTGTGAGCGGCATGAATCACGCCGTATCGACAACCAGCTCCGTGGCCGTGCCGGCCGCCAGGGGGATCCGGGTTCCAGCCGCTTCTATCTGTCGCTGGAAGATAACCTCATGCGCATCTTTGCCTCTGACCGGGTGAAGAACTTCATGAAGGCGCTCGGCATGGAGAAGGGTGAGGCGATCGAGCACCGCATGGTCACCAATGCCATCGAAAAGGCTCAGCGCAAGGTTGAAGGTCGCAACTTCGATATCCGTAAGCAATTGCTTGAGTACGATGACGTCGCCAACGAACAGCGCAAGGTTATCTACGGCCAGCGCAATGCGATCCTGGCGTCGGAAAACGTCTCTGACACCATCCAGGCCATTCGTGAAGACGTAGTGGCTGGTGCCATCAGTCAGTACATTCCGCCCCAGAGCGTGCCGGAGCAGTGGGATGTCGCGGGTCTGGAGCAGCACCTGAGTGCCGAGCTGGCGCTCAAGGTGCCGTTGCAGCAGTGGCTGGATGAAGACGACACCCTGCACGAAGAAGGGTTGCGTCAGCGCATTCTGGACGAGCTGGTGAGGGCCTATGCCGAGAAGGAAGAGCTGACCGGCGCCGATGCGCTGCGCACCTTCGAGAAGCAGATGTTGCTGCGTGTGCTGGACGATTTGTGGAAAGAGCATCTGGCGACCATGGATCACCTGCGCCAGGGTATTCACCTGCGCGGCTACGCCCAGAAGAATCCCAAGCAGGAATACAAGCGCGAAGCCTTCAACCTGTTCGAGGAAATGCTCGAGTCGGTCAAGCACGACACCATTCGTATCCTCAGCCACGTGCAGGTACGCCGTGAAGACGCTGCCGAAGAAGAAGCGCGTCAGCGCCGCCAGGCAGAAGAAATGGCCAAGCGCATGCAGTTCAAGCATGAGCAGGTAGAGCCGCCTACAAGCGCAGGCAGCGAAGAAGGTGAGAGTGAGCAAAACGAAGCTGCATCCGCCGCCCCGGTCACCCGCGAAGGACCCAAGGTCGGCCGCAACGATCCTTGCCCCTGCGGATCCGGCAAAAAATACAAGCAGTGCCACGGCAAGATAGCCTGAGCTAGCGCCATCGCCCGAGCCAGTGCTCCGCCTTACCCGGGAGGGCCTTCGTCATTCCCGCGAAGGCGGGAATCCACCCCGACCATTGGCGTTCTAGCCACCACCGTCGGTCGAGATGGAACTCGACCTCCCCGGATGGGCACGCCGCCCCTGGGAGTGGCCGAGTTCCACCTCGGCAAGGTTGTTGCCGCCACACCGCCGGCCGAGATGGAACTCGACCCTCCCGGGCGGCTACAATATCCCTCTTATTTCATCCGGAGATTGCACCATGCCCGTCGGACTTGGCCCCCTACCTGTTTTGCATCCCGTTCCAGGCTTTCGCCTGGGCATCGCCTCCGCGGGCATCAAGCGTGCGGGCCGTAAGGACGTGGTTATCATGGAAGCCGCTGAGGGCTCCAGCATCGCGGGTGTGTTCACCCTCAACGCCTTTTGTGCTGCACCGGTAACGCTCTGCCGTCAGCATCTGGGCCAGTCTCCACGTTACCTGCTGGTCAATACCGGCAACGCCAACGCAGGCACCGGCAATCCCGGTATGCAGGCAGCCCTGAAAACTTGCGCGGCTCTGGCGGAGCTGGTCGGCGTCGACAGCAAACAGGTGCTTCCCTTCAGTACGGGTGTGATTGGCGAGTTGTTACCCGCTGATAAGGTAATAGGCGCCTTGCCGGCTGCCCTGGAAAACCTTGACGAGAACAACTGGGCCCAGGCCGCGGAGGGGATCATGACCACCGACACCCTGCCAAAGGGTGTCAGCCGTCAGATCACCCTCGCAGGTGAAACCGTGACAGTAACGGGCATATCCAAGGGCGCGGGTATGATCAAGCCAAACATGGCCACCATGCTTGGCTATATCGCCACTGATGCAAAGGTAGCGCAGCCTGTGTTGCAGGGTTTGTTGCGCGAAGCGGCCGATCTCTCCTTCAACCGCATCACCATCGACGGCGACACCTCCACCAATGATTGCTGCATGTTGATCGCCACGGGTCAGACGCAGGCGGTTGAGATAACAGAGGCCGCAGGCGAGGACTACACGCTGCTGGCCGATACAATCAAGGCCGTCATGCTTGAACTGGCGCAGGCAATCGTCCGTGACGGGGAAGGGGCTACCAAATTCGTTACCGTGCAGGTGAATGGTGGGAATAACCGGGATGAGTGTCTGGATGTGGGCTACGCCATATCGCACTCTCCCCTGATCAAGACCGCACTTTTCGCCTCCGATCCCAACTGGGGTCGTATTCTTGCCGCGGTGGGTCGTGCAGGTGTGCCGGACCTGGATGTGGAGAAGATCGATGTATATCTCGATCAGGCCTGTATTACCCGCAACGGAGGCCGTGCCGAGGAATATACAGAAGCGCAGGGCGCAGCGATCATGGCCCAGGCGGAGATCACCATCCGCATTGAGCTTGGCCGAGGCGAGCATTCAGAAACGCTATGGACAACCGACCTGTCCCACGAATACGTGCGTATCAACGCCGAATACCGAACCTGAAGCGCCGGAGTGACGGGCCCAGCCCCGTCACTCCGGTCCCAGTACCTCTTAATCGCGTCAGTCCTCCCGTCACTCCCGCCAGTCTTCCCGTCACTCCCGCCAGTATCCCCGTCACTCCCGCGAACGCGGGAGCCCATTTTGACCTACCGCTTTACCAGCAAAAACATCAAGGCCCACAATACTTCGCAGCTATCACTGTGCGCTCGACCCGCCACCGCCCCACCTGATTGATTACCAATTTCCGCCCCTCTGCGCCCGACTTGGAAGGGCAAAACCGAAAGGTACCGGCCTGAAAGCCACCATTGAGAAGCTCGGTCTGACCATGGGCATTGAACCGCACATACCTGGAAACCGGCTTGTTTGCGTGTACGCGCAGTTGGGTATCCGGAGGCAGATGGCGTAAAACCTTTTCTCCCCCATCGGGCACCCCGTCGTTATTGGTGTCGACAAAGATCACCCAGCCCTCGTTCCAGTCCCCGCTGATAGGGGCGAGGGTCAAAGTGCGGTTCATTCGCACGGCCTCATCCCTGGTCATTGTCAGACCCAAACCCAGATTATTGAGTCCTGTGCTCATTCGCTGCTGGTCTATCATGCTGCCGAAACCGGGGACCGCAATGCCGATCAGCAGCGCGAACACTGCCAGCGCCACCATAAGCTCAATCAAAGTAAAACCACGGGAACGCATGGGGTATCCTCCCTGAAATGTGAAACAGGCCTACTGCCGTGTATGCCTTGAAAATGACGTCTCGACCTGTCATCACCTCGATCTTACCGGTTATCGAAACGAACGCGACCGCTTGCGGCGGGCTTTCTATAGTGTCAGCACGTGATAAAGGGGATTTTGATGAAAAGTGTGAAGGGTTTCACTCTTATTGAGTTGATGATCGCAATAGCGGTGCTGGCTCTGGTCACCGTTATTGGTTTTCCCGCGTTTAGCGGGATCTTCGAACGCTCACGCGCTGACTCTGATCTCAGCGATTTGCTCCGTGCATTCAGTTTGGCGAGGCTTGAGGCTATCAATCACAGCGAGGATGTAAATGTTAGCGCCCTCACTGATGATGATTGGACTCAGGACCTGGAAATTGTTCGCGATGGGACAGTCATACGGCGTTATGCAGGGCTTCCCTCTGGAGCGACTATTACAGCCACAGGTGATGTTGACACGATTGTGTTCGACAGCCTGGGCGGCCTGAAAACGCCGGCCAATTCTGTCGTATTCAATTACACCCGGGGCGACTCTACCAAAAGTATGGTGGTGTGCCCGACCGGGAGAATTCTCACGGGAGCGTCCTGCATATGAGAAGTAAACTCGGATTGGTACGCAGCAAACGTCAGCGCGGGGTTTCGTTGCTTGAAGTCATGATTGCCGTTTTTGTAACGGCTATTGGTGTGCTCGGAGCTGCAGCAATGCAGCTTAATGCGTTGAAATACACCGACAGCTCGCGACTCAGCTCACAGGCGAGCTTTATCGTGTATGACGTAATAGATCGCATCAGGGCGAATGCCGACCCGGTGCAACTGGATCAATATGATATTGCGAACATAGAGGCCGTGCCCGGCTCAGCAAACAGTGTATTGGCCACTGACCTGATCGATTTCGCCAATGCAGTCAGTGCTTTGCCTGATGGGGCTGGCTCGATAGACGTTAACGGCTCGCAAGTCAGTGTGGAAGTGAGCTGGTCGGAAGGTCGTGCTGGCGGATTAGACGCTGAGGGTAATGTCCAGCGAGGCGAACTGGCGATCACGACCAACGTGGCAGTCAATGCAGTGGGAGCGGCCCCATGAAGTTCAAGAATAGCAGCAAGGGTTTCGGTCTTATCGAGATCATGATTGCGCTGGTGCTGGGCTTGGTGCTGGTGCTGGGCATAACCCAGATTTTTGCCAGCAGTCGTCAGACCGCGTTAGTTCAGGATGCCTCCGCCACCTTGCAGGAAGATGCACGTTACGTGCTGACTCGTATGACGCAGGAGTTGCGCATGGCCGGCATGTTTGGGTGCCTCTCACTTGCGTCGGGCTCCATTACAAATGTACCGGCTGCCTTTGACAATCCGATTGCCTGGGATGGTCCCAACGCTACGCTGCGGATTATCACCTCCAACGCGACACAGGCGGTGGGTCAGAGTTCCAACGCCGACTGGACGCTGGTGACAGACTGCCGGACTGGTGGAAGTGTGGAGGTGGGGTCGGCTACCCCACCGGCTGGTGAGATCGCACTGCCCATCCGCCAGATCGAATATCAACTCGACGCTGCTGAGAATGTCCTCCAAGTACGTTATGGCGGCGGCGCGGGTTTCGAACCACTGATAGGTAACGTCAAGTCCCTGGATATCCAGTTTGGTGTTGCAGCTAACGCTGGTGATACCTACGTGACTGGTAACTATGTTGCTCCAGGGTTAGTCCCCAATCCGGCCGTTATTCGCAGCGTACGAATTGCACTCGTGCTTGAAGACGAAAATCAACGAACCGCCGAGCAGGAATACACGGTGGTTGCAGCCTTGCGGAATCGGTTGTTATGAGGAAGCCCTTTATGTTCAATACCACACCGAAAAAGGCCCAGGGTGGCGTGGCTTTGTTCGTTAGCCTGATTTTCCTGCTCCTGCTGACCATTGTTGGTGTGTCAGCAATGAAGAGTGCGACCTTGCAGGAAAAGATGTCGGGTAATACCCGATTCAAAACTATCACCTTCCAGTATGCGGAAGCTGGTTTGCGCGAAGGTGAGGGCTTTATTGCCAACCTCAACAGCGCGGCCGCGCTGGCAGCTTGTGCGCAATGTAATGGTAATGGGTGCCGAACACCCGACTTCGATAACGCAGCTGCCCAGAACGGTAACAGCGCTTGCGGTATATGGAGAGCAGCGACTGATGGCAATAGTCTCTATCAGATTCAGAAACTGGGTACTTCCAGCGCAGCCATTAATGTCGACCCAGGCGAAAGTGTGATGTTGTATCGCGTCACCTCAGTGGCAACTGTGGGCAATACCACTACCGCGCTGGAGAGTATTTATGCAAAGAATTAATCAGTTTGTCTCCGCGCGATTACCAAGCCAGCCGACACCGGTTACGGCAGGGAGAACTACAATGAAAAAGTTAATCAGCTTTGCCTCGGGTGTCCTGTTGAGCGGATTCGTCACCGCTCCAGTTTACGCCTTCTCTCCCGTGCAAGCGCCGATTCTGAGTGCCTCAGCTGTGACGCCGAACGTACTTGTTCTGCTGGATAATTCGGGGAGTATGCGGAACGCGATAGCTCCTTCAGGAGTAGCAGCTAGCAACTACGATAATGTGGCTTATGCTACAAGCAGGGTTGAAAGGCGATGTAATTTCTTTGGCTGTCGTAATGTGACCGTCGAATTATACCTTGAAGCGGACAACGATAATATAACACTCGGAAATTTGAGCAGAGGTATCGGGTCATTATGTAGTACAGGCCGTGTTGCCTTGTACCTTTTGAGTGGTAATAACGTAAGCGACCGTCGCTGTTTTATGCTTCCAGATCCAGTTGGGAATGGACTTACTCGATATACCAGAAAATATTTATCCTATATTTATAACACTTGGCCTTCTACCTCGAACAACGGGGTCGACTTGAGGAACGTTTTGCCTGACGATTATCGTATGAACGTTGCACGGGAGGTGACCAATCAAATCGTTTCTGATAACCGAGGTTTAAGATATGGGCTTTTTACTTTCAACCCACCTGCTGATGGTAATCGCGGACCGGGTGGGTCTTTACAAATCGAGGTCAAGGATTTTTCTGAAACCGTTTCTCCTGCCGGTTCAGTGATCACTAGTGCGTCTCAGGCTCAAACCAATTTCGAGGACTTTGTAGACGAGGTGAATGATGTAGATGCCTCGACCAATACTCCACTGGCTGAAAGTTATTATGAGATGACGCGATATCTCAGGGGGCTGGCTCCCGATCAAGGATTGCAGACTCTATCGGGCAGCAGTACTTACGAGAGTCCTATTGAGTACCGTTGTCAGCGAACTTTCAGTATCGTGGTAACTGATGGTCTGCCGACCTTTGACCGAAGTTTCCCTAATGACGACCCCAAGCGCAATAATCCCAGTGTGACCGGCAATAACAACCTGCCTAACTGGGATGGTGATAGTGGAAATGACGGTAATGATTCATCGGGCGACGCCGAGGGTGACACGCTCTTTCTAGACGATATAGCCAAATTTGCTTACGATATTGACTTGCGCGATACGACCGCACCTGACTTGGCTGGCAAAAGCTTTAACGCGGCAGGCTTTGCTAAACAGAACATGCAGACATACACCGTCGGCTTTGCTACCAGCAACGACATGCTTGAAGATGCTGCTGATTACGGCAATGGCGAATATTACACTGCCAATGATGCTAGCGAGTTAAATGATAGTCTGTCTAAAGCAATCAACGCCATCACTGCTCAGGCAGGTTCCGGTGGGGCAGGTGCTTCGAGTTCCGCGACTTTAACCGCCGATACGGTCTATTACAAAACCCTTTATGAGCCCTCCTCATGGAGTGGCACGATTGAAGCATATCGTCTCAACTCCGTTACAGGGCGCGCCGATACGTTGCTTTGGACTACGGATAACACCTTCACACCAAGCCTCAATCCCGCGAGTTATCAGGGCTATAACACCGCTACTAACGCGCCGGTAACTCTCGCTTACGGTAATCTTTCCCCTGCGCAGCAGGCACAGTTGAATGGTTCGGTAAGTTCGCCTATTACGGGTGCTGATTTGTTGTCCTGGAGCAAAGGCGCATCGATTAGCGGATTACGCAGTCGTTCAGTTTTGCTGGGCGATGTCGTCAACTCTTCCCTTGAGCGAGTAGCTCCCGAAACGCAAAGCGTGTCTGCGATTGTTGGAGATTTAAGTTACGATAGTTACTTGGCTTACAAGACTTCTGAGCTCGAGACCAGTCTGATCGTTAATGCCAATGACGGTTTTTTCCATATTCTAAACGCGGACAATGGTCAGCACCGTTATGGCTACATGCCCTCAAGTGTGCTCCCTTCCCTGAATATCGTAGCTGAACCTGATTATGCCGAGTCCGGCACTCACCGGTTCCTGGTAGATGGGCAGATATCGGTATCAGATGCCCAGCTTGGCTCTACCTGGTCAACTGTTGCCGTCTCTGGAATGGGCGCAGGCGGCAAGAGCATGTTTGCTGTCAGGTTATTCCAACAAACCGCTACCAATCCAAATACGCCATCTGCGCTCTGGGAGCTCTCTCCTCCGGCTGCCAATACGCCGTCCAACCAGTGGAATGACCTTGGCTACACATACTCCCGTGCTGCGATTGCTAGAACCAAGGATAACCAGTGGGTCGCAGTTTTCGGCAATGGATATGGTAGTCATACTGGCAAGGCAGCTCTTTACATTGTCGACCTGGCAACGGGCGCCCTGGTTCGCAAGATTGTTGTAGATGAGAACACCTCCGGGACAGCAGCTGAGCAGGCGAGGGGCTCGGGGCTGGCCTCTCCACAGATCGTGGTAAACGCGCAGCACCAGATCGAGAAGATCTATGCCGGTGACCTGCGCGGCAATCTCTGGAAGTTTGATACCTCTTCGACATTGGAAAGCGACTGGTCTGCAAGCAAATTGTTTGCTGCTGGTTCAACACAGCCGATTACAACGTATCCGCTGATTACCGAACATCCCCAAGGGGGGCACCTGGTATCGTTCGGCACGGGTAAGTTGGCCGAAGCCCCAGACAAGCTGACAAAGACTCAGCAGGCGTTTTACTCGATCTGGGACTCTCCGACAAACACCGGGGAGGTTGTGCTGGCAAATCTGCAGCCTCAGTCCATTACTGATGAGGTTACGATCGGTGGTCAGGACTACTTCCGCACCAGCGCCAACCCGGTCGACTTCAACACGCAGAAAGGGTGGTATCTGCCTTTGATTTATAACGGTGTCGCCGAGGGTGAGCGGGTGATCTTCCCGGCTCAGACAACAGAGGGCCGGGTAGTCTTTGTAACGGCGATCATTGATGCTGAGGACCCTTGTGTTAGCTCGGGTAGTGGTCGACTTGTTGAGCTCGATCTACTCACAGGCGGTATGCTCAATTATGAGGTGCTGGATACCAACAGGGATGGCAGGATCGACGATAATGACTCGATTGTTGCGGGCATCGATATCAATGAGGGGCTACCTGGTTTGCCTGTCATTATCGATCGAGGTGATGACAAGCCGACGCAAACCAAAGCTGTCTTGCTGTCCACAGGTCAGACTCTATTCCTTGATGAAAGAGCTGCCGCTTCTGGGCTATCCCGTCGTATCATGTGGCGACAGCTGCAATAAGGAAGTGCTATGAGAAGCAAGGGATTTACTTTGATCGAGGTCATGATTGTGGTCGCCATTGTAGGCATTCTGGCGGCCATCGCGTACCCGAGTTATGTTGAGTACACGAAGAAGACCCGTCGCGCGGAGGCCTCCGCGGTGCTGTTTGAGGCCGCGCAGGTGACGGAGCGTCAGTTTTCGCGTACTGGTGCCTACGCCGGCGCGCCGATACCCACTCGCAGCCCTATAACAGGGGACGCTGTTTATAACGTGGCTCTCGCCAACGGAGCGGGCACTGACGGAGGCTATCTTATTACGGCTACCGCAGTTGCTGGTGGTGTAATGGCGGGAGATGACTGTGCAACCATGACGATAAATGCGCTGGGTCAGACAACTCCGGCAGACGATAAATGCTGGAGAGAGTGACGCCTTGCCAGGCGCTATCAGACTCTTTCCAGCAACACCCCACTCTCCATATGGTGGGTATAGGGAAACTGATCAAAGAGTGAGCATCGGGTTACCCGGTGCGTGCTGGACAGGTCCAGCAAATTCGCCGCCAGGGTTTCCGGATTACAGGAAATATAAAATATTCGCTTGTAGCCCCTGACCAGCTCCAGCGTGGCCGGATCAAGACCTGCTCGGGGTGGATCGACGAACACCGTACCGAAGTCGAAGCTCTGTAGGTCGATACCCTGTAACCGGCGGAATTCGCGTACGCCAGTCAACGCCTGGGTTACTTCTTCACTTGCCAGCCGCACCAGGGTGACGTTTTCTACGCCGTTCATTTCCATATTGGTAATAGCTGAATAAACCGAGCTTTTGGCCAGCTCGGTGGCCATCACCTTGCGAAAGCATGTCGATAGCGGCAGCGTGAAGTTGCCGTTACCGCAATAGAGCTCCAGCAGGTCGTCATCGTTGCTGCCGGCAGCGTCCTGAGCCCAGCTCAGCATGTGCTGATTCACGTTGCCGTTGGGCTGGGTGAAGCCGCCTTCTACCTGTTGGTAGCGCCAGGTCCGGCCATTGACTTCCAGTTCTTCAATGACATGGTCCCGTGAAAGCACACGCTTACGGCCTCGGCTTCGGCCAATCACCAGGATGTCGAGCTGGTCTGCAAGGCGCTGCGCAGCCGCGTCCCAGGTTTCATCAATCGGGCGGTGATAGCACAAGCTGACCAAGGCTTCGCCCGACAGCGTGGTGAGAAACTCGACCTGAAACAGCTTGCGCCCCAGCATTGGTTCGGCTCTGCAGGCTTCTAATAACGGCCCCATCAGTTCGTTGATGCGACGGCTGGCGATGGGCAGTTGGTCGATCAGGATTGGCTTGTATTTGTTGCCCTTCTCAAACATGGCGTAGTACGGCTTGCCATCCTCATACCAGAGCCGGAATTCGGCTCTCAGGCGGAAATGCTCCCGCGGAGACTCGAACACCTCCGGTTCAGGGGCGTTGAAGGGTTTCAGGAGCTCAACCAGGCGCTGGCGCTTGGCTGCAAGTTGCTGTTCGTATTCGGCAGGATCGAAGGACAGGCTCATCAGTTGAACAACGCAAGTTTGATGATGAAAAGGGCCGCCAGAGCATAGAGGCTGGGGTTCAGATCACGCCAGCGGCCGGCCAGTAGCTTGATCAACGTCCAGCTGATAAAGCCCAGTGCAATGCCGTTGGCGATGGAGAAGGTCAGCGGCATGGTGATGGCCGTGATAACCACAGGGGCTGCGACCGTCAGGTCTTCCCAATCGACCTGTACCAGGCCGCCGGTCATCAATACAGCAACAAACAGCAACGCAGGTGCCGTGGCAAAGGCAGGAACGGCGCCGGCCAGTGGCGAGAAGAACAGGCTGATCAGAAACAGTAAGGCCACAACGCAAGCGGTCAGGCCGGTACGGCCGCCTGCAGCCGTGCCTGCCGCCGATTCTATATAGCTGGTAGTGGTGGAGGTGCCCATGGCGGCGCCGGCCATGGTGGCGGTGCTGTCGGCCATGAGGGCGCGGCCCAGGCGCGGTAATTTGCCGTCTGCTTCTACCAGGTTGGCCCTCTGCGCCACGCCGATCAGTGTTCCCGAGGTATCGAACAGGTCTACGAACAGAAAGGCGAAGATCACGCTGAGCATGCCTATCTCCATGGCTCCGCGGATATCCAGTGCCAGGAAGGTCGGTTCAAGGCTCGGCGGTGCCGAAACTACGCCATTTGCCTGGCTAAAGCCGGCAAGCAGGCTGATGCCGGTAATCACCAATATACCGATCATCACCGCTCCGGTGATTTGCCGATACGCCAGGGCTACGATAATGGCGAATCCCAGGCCTGCCAGCAGCGGTGCGGGTTGCGACAAGTCACCCAGGGTCACCAGCGTGGCAGGGTGGTCAACGACCAGGCCGGCGTTCTTCAGTGCGATCAGCGCCAGAAAGAGTCCAATGCCGGCGGCTATTGCTGAGCGCAGTGCCATTGGAATGCTGTTGATGATCCATTCGCGGACCTTGAATATGCTCAGCAGAAAGAACAGAAAGCCTGAGATAAAGACCGCGCCCAGTGCGACTTCCCAGCTGTAACCCATAGAACCGACGACGGTGTAGCTGAAGAAGGCATTCAAACCCATGCCCGGTGCCAGTGCAATCGGGTAATTCGCCCACAGGCCCATGATCAGCGAGCCGATGGCTGCCGCCAGACAGGTCGCTACGAAGGCAGCACCGGGATCGATACCCGCGTCTGCCATCATCATCGGGTTGACGAAAATGATATAGGCCATGGTCAGAAACGTCGTCAGGCCGGCAATCACTTCGGTGCGCACGCTGGTGCCGTGAGCTTGCAGTTGGAATAGCTTTTCCAGCATGGCGGTATCTCGTTTAGGGAGGACGAAAAAGGCCGGCATTGTAACGGACTGGCGCCGTTTAATGAATTCCTCCCAGCTTTATGGCAGGCTTTATGGCTAATTTCCAGGGAGTACCGGTATGAGCGATACCTTTGATACAGACGAAAAGCGCGTCAGCTACGGCATTGGCCGACAGATGGGCGACCAATTACTGACCAGCAACATCCCTGATCTGACGATTGATCTGGTGGTCGCTGGCCTGCGCGATGCTTTTACTCAGCAGCCGAGCCAGGTGGACGAAGCTGCACTGCAGGAGGCCTTCCAGGGTTTGCAGGCGAAAATGCAGGCCGTTGCTGAAGAGGCGGCTCGCGAGGCAGGCAAGGCAGGAATCGATTTCCTGGCACAGAATGCGGAGCGCCCTGGTGTGATTACCCTGGACTCGGGTCTGCAATACGAGGTCGTCAATGCGGGCGACGGAGCGACTCCTGTCGCGTCCTCCACCGTGCGCACCCACTACGAAGGTACCTTGATTGGCGGGGAAGTGTTCGACAGTTCATACAAGCGCGGCGAGCCTGCGGAGTTTCCGGTGGGCGGCGTTATTGCCGGCTGGACCGAGGCCTTGCAGCTCATGCAGGAAGGCGCCAAATGGCGGCTGTTCATCCCGCCGGAACTGGCTTACGGTGGCCGCGCCGCGGGTAGCATTCCGCCGCACAGCACGCTGATATTCGATATTGAGCTGATCAAGGTACTTTAAGATCGCTTCGCGACGGGGTCGGCGCTCCTACCGGCAGGAGCGCCGGCTCCGGCCCGAAGGGGTGGCTCAGAAGCGGCGTTCGATCGCGAACTTGGCCAGCTGCTCCAGAGAGTCGCGGTAGACCGAAGGTGGCAGCACCTGGAGCAGCTTGACCGCTTCGTCGATGTGCGTGCGCGCGAGTTGCGAGGTGTAATCCAGCGCCCCACATTCACGCACAGCTTGCTGTATTGCCGTGATGTCTTCGATTCCGCCCTTCTGGATCGCCTGGCGCACTTTCTGCGCCTGCTCAGCCGTTCCCTCACGCATGGTATAGATCAATGGCAGGGTAGGTTTGCCTTCGGCCAGGTCGTCTCCCACATTCTTGCCCATGGCCTCGGCATCGCCGGTGTAATCGAGTACATCATCGATCAGCTGGAAGGCGATGCCCAAGGCATTGCCGTATTGGCGCAAGGCGTCAATCTGCTCCTCGTTGGCTCCTGCAAGAATGCCCGCGCTGTGAGTTGATGCCTCAAACAGCATCGCGGTCTTGCTGCGGATAACTTCCATGTAGGTGGCTTCGTCGGTGCCGGCGTCGCGGACCTTGGTCAACTGCAGTACTTCACCCTCGGCAATCACGTTGGTGGCGTTGGCTAGCACCTGCATGATGCGCATGTCACCCATTTCGACCATCATTTCAAACGCACGGGAATACAGAAAGTCTCCTACCAGTACGCTGGGCGCGTTGCCCCACTTGGCGTTCGCGGTAGAGCGACCGCGACGCTGGTCGGATATGTCGACTACGTCGTCGTGCAGTAGGGTGGCGGTGTGCAGAAACTCGATAATTGCGGCCAGGCTGTGTTGGCGTTCATCGCTCAGGCCGCAGGCCCGGGCGCTGAGCAGTACCACCAGAGGTCGCAGGCGCTTGCCTCCGGCGTTGATGATGTAATTGCCGATTTTCTCAACGAGAGGAACGCGCGAATGCAGCTGGCGAATGATCAGCTGGTTGACTGAGTCAAAATCATCGGCGACTGCGTTGTAAAAAGGCAGGGTGGACATTAACTGCACATTCCTCGTAGGTTGCGCGGCATGCTAGGCGGCAGGCCCCGCGCTGTCAAGAAAGCCGCTGCCTGGTAACCTATAAAAGGCTGTTAACAGGCCTGTTGGGTGAAGAAGGTAAGTCTTGCGCAAGCGGCACGCATTGCGTAGAATTCCCGCCCCTGAAAACCGTATTTACGGCTAAGCAGATTTACAGCATCCCTGTTTTAACAATGGCAAGGTAGGGCCCGATAGGCGGGTTCACTTGCAGCCATGCCGGCCACTAACGATTATACCCAAGCGCCGGGTGAGCAGGATTACGGAGAAAGCATCATGTACGCAGTGATTGTTACCGGTGGTAAGCAGTACAAGGTCGCCGAAGGCGAATACCTGAGAGTAGAGAAGCTGGACGTTGAAACTGGCGCCAGCATTGATTTCGACCGCGTGCTGCTGATTGGCAATGGCGATGACGTACAGATCGGCGCGCCTGTTGTTGAAGGCGCCAAGGTGACTGCTGAAGTTAGCGCCCACGGTCGTGGCGATAAAATCCGCATCATCAAGTTCCGTCGTCGCAAGCACCACATGAAGCGTCAGGGCCACCGTCAGTGGTACACCGAAATCAAGATTACCGGCATCTCTGCCTAAGCCCATTGAGGAGATAAACACCCATGGCACACAAAAAAGCAGGCGGCTCCACACGTAACGGTCGCGATTCCGAATCGAAACGCCTTGGCGTGAAAATGTATGGCGGCCAGGCAATCATCCCCGGCAACATCATCGTTCGCCAGCGCGGCACTGAATTCCATCCCGGCAAGAACGTCGGCATGGGCAAGGATCACACCCTGTTCGCCAAAGCGGCTGGCGTGATCAAGTTTGAAGTGAAGGGCAAGTTGGGTCGTCGCTACGTAAACGTCGTAGAAGCCTGATACCACCCTCGGTTCGAAAAAGCCCTGTCTGACGACGGGGCTTTTTTGTTTGTTCTTTTTGTAGCAACCTTTAGTCCATCCCGTTGCGGGAGGGAGCAAGATGAAATTCGTTGATGAAGTGTCCATCACGGTCAAGGCCGGCGATGGGGGCAATGGCTGCATGAGCTTTCGCCGGGAGAAATTCATCCCCAAGGGCGGGCCTGACGGCGGTGATGGTGGTGACGGTGGCTCCATTTATCTGGTGGCCGCGGAAAACTGCAATACCCTGGTTGATTACCGCTACAAGCGGCGTTTCAACGCCCAGCGTGGCGAAAACGGTCGTGGCAAGGACTGTTCCGGCGCCAAAGGTGAGGACATGTTCCTCGAGGTGCCGATTGGCACTACCGTGATCGATGCCGGTACTCAGGAAATAATCGGTGACTTGACCGAAGCCGGTCAGCGCCTGCTGGTTGCCCAGGGCGGTTTTCATGGTCTGGGTAATACCCGGTACAAGTCCAGCGTGAATCGTGCGCCGCGGCAGACGTCGCAGGGTAGCCTGGGTGATCTGCGGGACCTGAAGCTGGAGCTGAAAGTTCTGGCGGACGTGGGTCTGCTCGGTTTGCCCAATGCGGGCAAGAGTACGTTTATTCGCGCGGTATCTGCAGCCAAGCCAAAGGTAGCGGATTATCCGTTTACCACCATGGTGCCAAATCTGGGTGTTGTGGATGTTGGGCAGTTGCGCAGTTTCGTGATTGCGGACATTCCCGGTGTTATAGCCGGTGCCGCTGAGGGCGCAGGCCTGGGAACGCGATTCCTCAAGCACCTGTCGCGCACTCACCTGTTGCTGCACCTGGTCGACATGGTGCCGCCGGATGACAGTGATCCGGTGGAGTCCATCGAGACGATCATTCATGAACTGGGCAAGTTCAGCCCCGCGCTAACGCTTCGTGAGCGCTGGCTGGTGCTGAACAAGTGCGACCAGTTGATGGAAGACGAGCAGCAGGCGTTGCTGGATGACGTGGTCGAGCGGCTGGAGTGGGAGGGTCCGGTGTTCGTCATTTCCGCCTCCGAGCGTCAGGGTACCGACGAGCTGGCCAAGGAAGTAATGAATTGGCTGGACGAGCGTACGCTGCGTATGCAGGAAGATGAGGAGTACGCCGCTGAGGTGCGCGCTCTGGATCAGCAGATCGAGGATGAAGCCCGCGCCCATATCCAGAATCTGGACGATCGCAAGGCGCTGCGCAAGCAGGGTCTGCTCAACGAAGATGATGATGCGGATGATGACGACGAAGATGACGAAGATGGTCCGGAGATCATCTACGTGCATTGATTGCTGATACTGCTGCCTACTGGGAGTGTCGAGTTCCATCTCGACGAGGCGGCGCCAATCACGCCACCGTTGGCCGAGATGGAACTCGGCCCTCCCGGAAAGCTAGTCTGTCTGGCGAGGCCCGTTCGCGTTAGCTGCGGATAGGGTTAGAATGCGCTAATTCTATTGACTCTTCGTTTCTGGATCGAATATGCGTGACAAAGTAACCAACGCCCGTCGCTGGGTAGTCAAGATCGGCAGCGCCCTGTTGACCGGTGATGGTCGCGGTCTCGACAAGGAGGCGATGGCGGTCTGGGTAGAGCAGTTGGTCGAGCTGCGTAAAAGCGGCGCGGAACTGGTTCTGGTTTCATCCGGCGCCGTAGCGGCAGGCATGAGTCGTCTGGGCTGGACTGAGCGCCCCAAGACAATCCACCAGATGCAGGCGGCGGCGGCAATCGGCCAGATGGGTCTGGTGCAGGCCTGGGAATCCAGTTTCCAGGCTCACGGTTTGTCTACTGCCCAGGTTCTGCTGACTCACGATGACCTTTCTGACCGCAAACGCTACCTGAATGCCCGCAGCACCCTTCGTGCCCTGCTCGATCTGGGCGTCATCCCGGTGGTTAATGAAAACGACACCGTGGTCACTGACGAGATCCGCTTCGGCGACAACGACACCCTGGGCGCGCTGGTGACCAACCTGGTCGAAGGCGATCTGCTGGTCATCCTTACCGACCGCGATGGCTTGTACACCGCTGACCCTCGAAGCAATCCCGAGGCAGAGCTGGTGCGCGAAGCAATGGCGGACGATCCGTCTCTGGATGCGATGGCGGGCGGCAGTGCTGGCGCGCTGGGCCGCGGCGGTATGCTCACCAAGCTGCGTGCAGCGCGGCTGGCGGCTCGTTCCGGTGCGGGTACGGTGATTGTCGGTGGCAGGATTGATCGTGTCATAGGGCGGCTACAGGGCGGCGAGGAGCTGGGTACGCTGTTGCTGCCAGAGAAAGGCATGCTGGCAGCCCGCAAACAATGGCTCGCAGGACACCTGCAGACCCGCGGTCGGCTGATTATCGATGAGGGCGCTGTAAAGGCCCTGGCCTCCGGACGCCGCAGCCTGCTACCCGTAGGTGTAGTCGCTGTTGAAGGTGCTTTCCGCCGTGGCGAAATGGTTGTTTGCGTTGGGCCTGACGGCAAGGAAGTGGCGCGCGGACTGGTCAATTACAGTGCCCTGGATGCCAGCCGCATCCTCGGCCAGCCAACCGATTCGGTGGCCAAAATACTGGGATATATCGATGAGCCGGAGATGGTGCATCGGGATAATTTGGTGCTGGTATAGGTTGAACGCAGGCGTCACCGTCCTCACACCTTGTTGTATGGCTTTGGGAGAAGGAATCCCTGAAATGTGGAAGCGGATACGGATACTCAGCGCGAACAACTTAGCCTCATGAAGTGCATGACAGGCAAGATCCCGCTGTGCATTGATCTTGACGGCACACTACTTCGGTCGGACATGTTGCTTGAGAGCGGTCTGGCGTTCCTGCGTCAGTACCCTCTTGGCGTGATCAAGCCATTCCAATGGTTGCACGAGAGTAAGGTCAAGCTAAAGGAGGAGCTTGCCAGAGCTACCGAAATAGATGTGACTGTACTTCCCTATGACCCGGCCGTTCTGGAGTTGATCGAAAACGCGCGCGGTGAAGGGCGTGAGATAGTTCTTGCCACTGCGAGCCATGAGATATTGGCCAACCGCATTGCCAAACATCTTCAACTGTTCGACAAGGTTTTGGCGACCAACGCCAGCCGGAACCTTTCAGCTCAGAGCAAGTGTGACCTGCTGGTTGAGCATTACGGCCGAGGCGGGTTTGACTATGCCGGCAACTCTTCAGACGACATATGCATATGGACTGCAGCTCGCCGAGCCTATGTGGTCAACCCTCAAGCTGGCGTTCTGATTGCGGCGAGGCGAAAGGGCAATGTGGAAGCTGTCATGGATTCTGGCCGGGCGGGGATACGGGTCTGGTTCAAGGCGTTGCGGATTCATCAGTGGCTAAAGAATTTACTGATTTTTGTTCCCCTGCTCGCTGCGCATCAGTTCGATCAAAGCTCGCTTCTTCTGCAAGGCATTCTTGCCTTTGTTTTTTTTGGTTTATGCGCATCATCGGTTTACATCTTCAACGACCTACTCGATCTTGAGGATGACCGTCACCATTCGACCAAGCATGCAAGGCCGTTTGCCTCGGGGGCGCTGTCCATCAAAGCTGGCTTGCTGGTCTTTCCGGCCCTGCTTGTTGTCGCCTTTACGGGCGCTGCACTATTTCTGCCATGGAAGTTTGTCGCCGCATTAGCTTTGTATTATTTCATCACATTGACATACTCGCTCTGGCTGAAGCAGCTAATGACGATCGATGTCATTACATTAGCGACGCTTTATACGATGCGCATTATCGCTGGTACCGCAGCGTTCAACTTATCCCCCACTTTCTGGCTGCTGGCCTTTTCCATGTTCGTTTTTCTCAGCCTTGCGCTGGTCAAGCGATATGCCGAGCTCAACGCGGCGCGAAGTAGCGGCGAGACCGAAAAAACCCGTGGTCGAGGATACTTCCCTTCCGATCTAGAAATGGTTGCATCACTTGGCGCCTCCTCGGGCTATCTGTCTGTGATGGTCCTGGCATTGTATATCCACGATCAGGAAACTACCGGGATGTATACGGAACCACGCCTCATATGGCTGGCTTGTCCGCTACTGTTATTCTGGATTACCCGCATTTGGATGCTGACCCATCGCGGGGTCATGGATGATGACCCAGTGGTATTCGCCATCCGCGACCGCGTAAGCCTGATGGTGGGTGTGCTGTTCGGTATGGTTTTCTGGATTGCAGCGTAATGGATACAGCTCTTTCCTGGGGGCGTTATCCCCATTTTCCCCAAACCTTGCATCCTCTTGTTTGGCGCAATCAGGTTGCTGATCAAATAGCCTCTATCGCGCGTGCGCATGGAGAACTGCTGCCTTTTGGAAACGGCAGAAGCTACGGAGACAGCTGTCTTGCGACATCGGGCCACGTGCTTCAGATGCGCTCGTTGGACAGGTTCATTGCAGCTGACTGGGTAAACGGTATTCTTCGCGCCGAAGCTGGAGTAACGCTGGGCGAGATCCTGCAGCTCTCGATTCCGCGCGGTTGGTTTCTGCCAGTCACACCCGGAACGCAATTCGCGACACTGGGCGGTGCGCTAGCCAACGACGTCCACGGGAAAAATCATCATATACGCGGCACATTTGGCAGTCATGTGAATCAATTTAGTCTTGTCCGCTCCGTCGACGGTGCGCTGATCTGCTCACGAGAAATACACGCAGAGCTTTTCGCGGCGAGCATTGGAGGGCTCGGCCTGACTGGTGTGATCGAATGGGCCGAAATTCAGCTTATGCCGATATCGTCGAGCCAGATCAGCGGCGTCGTTAGACGCTTTGATAATCTAGACCGATTTTTCGAACTGTCAGAACAGTTAGATGACCAACATGAGTACAGCGTTGCTTGGATTGATTGTCTGGCCACGGGATCCTCAGCGGGCAGAGGTGTTTACTTCGTCGGTGATCACGCCCCTTCCGGTACTCTCGATCACAGCTCGCCCCCCCGATTTAACGTACCTTTTGCTCCCTCTGTTTCGTTAGTTAACAATCCGTCGTTGCGGATATTTAACGAGTTGTACTGGCGCAAGCACCAAAGCGCCCCCACCCCGCAGCGCAGCGATTATCAACCGTTCTTTTACCCGCTGGATGGTGTGTCCAACTGGAACCGTATTTATGGTCGAAGCGGATTTCAACAGTATCAGTGCATAGTGCCGCATCACTCCGCACGAGAAGCAATACGCGACCTGCTGGATGTAATCTCAAGTTCCGGCCAGGGTTCATTCCTCGCAGTTCTTAAGCGCTGTGGCAACGGTATAAGCCCCGGCCTGCTGTCGTTTCCGCAGCCGGGTATTTCTCTAGCCTTGGATTTCCCCCAGGTTTCAAAGTTGGCAAGTCTGTTCAACCGGATGGATCTCGTGGTTCGCGAGGCAGGGGGCCGGCTTTACCCAGCAAAAGATGCACACATGTCCGGGGCGGACTTCCGCTCCGGGTATCCAGCGTGGGAGCAGGTCGAGTTGCTGCGTGATCCCTCACTTAACTCTAGATTCTGGAAACGGGTAACGGAATGAATCTACAAATAACGAACGGAGAATACGCTTTTTCGCTCAGCGTAGCGGGAGATTTTTTATGAGTCAGGCTAATCAAAACACGAGTTCTTCGGGTCGATGGTTGAATCTCTTTGCTAAAGGGCTGTTGTTGTTTGCAATGCTCGCGGTTTTGGTTCCGTTGTTGCCACTTATGCCTGTGGCTGGTCTTGATCCTTCGTGGCGACTGGGAATGAACGTAGGTGTGGCCGAAGGAATGAAGATCGGTGAAGATATCATATTCACCTTTGGCCCCTATGCGGCTGTTTTTACTCGGTACTTTCATCCGGCAACGGACGAACTGATGGTATGGGGTAGTTTATTTCTGGCCTTTGCCGGCTGGGTAGCAGCTCTCATGGCGGCAGGTAGGCGCTCTTCTCTCCCGCTGGTAATATTGGCGCTGGCGTTACCAACTAGCCTTTTCGCAAGAGATGCTCTTTTGTTCTTGCTCCCACTTTTGATTGGATTAGCGATAGTTGGGCTTCGCGATAGATATCATAGCCGGTTAGCAAGTGCGCTCGTGATGATTATTGTGCTTGCCCCGCTTGGCTTCTTGCCCCTGATTAAGGGAACCCTCCTGATCGCTTGCATAGCGGTAATGGTTTTGGCTGCGGTGTTGCTGATCGCCCGGCGAGAGTGGCTTATGGCCACGCTTACAGTGTGCATCCCGCCTATCGTTATAGTTGCAGCGTGGCTTATCGCAGAGCAGCCGTTAGATACACTACGGATTTATATTACGAATATGCTGCCGATCGTTCAAGGTTACACTGAAGCCATGGCGTTGACGGGATCTTCTCTTGAAGTCATAGTTTACTTGGCGGCTGCTTGCACCATATCCCTGGCGGTGCTCTTGCAAGAGCAGCCGCGTTGGGAAAAAATATACGTATTTCTGATGTTCTGCTTGATTCTTTTTCTTTCCTTTAAGTCGAGTTTTGTTCGGCACGACGGCCATCACGCTCTGATAGCTAGCATTGTGCTTATTTTGGTGTCTATTTGCACTTTGCTATTTCGCTTTAATCGAGCTTCAGGTTTTGCGGTTGTTATTGCGTGCACGAGCGGTTTTTTTATCAGCGCTAGTTACTTGCACTCTCCAGTGCGAGACTATCTTTCATCTAATAAAAATGTTTATGGTGCGGCCGCCTATGGAGCCTATCTTAGGCTTTTCCAGCCGGCATCACTTAAAGCTTCCTACGATCTATCGTTAGAAAACCTCGGGAGACTTTCTCCGATACCACTGTTAGAAGGAGGATCTGATATTTACTCCCATCAGCAGTGGGCGCTCATAGCCTCGGGGAACAACTGGGCCCCCCGCCCAGTCTTTCAGAGTTATTCAGTTTATACGGACTCGTTGGCCGAGCAAAACCGAGCTTATTTAGCTAGTAATAGCGCACCTGGTAACATTTTTTTTAATGTGGAGCCCATTGACGGGCGTTTTCCTGCGATAGAAGACGGTTTAAGTTGGCTGGAGCTGCTTGGGAGATATAAACCTGTGCAGTTCCTTCAGTCCCATTTACAGCTTGAGCGCACAAGCGGTTACTCCATGTCTCGGCAAGAGATTTTCAAAGGAACCTACAGGCTGGGAGAGCTTGTAACTATTCCGCATCGAGATACGCCAATTTTTATGAGCATGGATATCACCCCTTCACTCCTTGGCAGGCTTGTTTCTTTTTTATTCAAGCCGAATCAGCTTAAGCTAGTGGTCCGGCTGCAGGATGGAAGAACTTATAGTTATCGCTTCATAGCGACCATGGCTCGCAGTGGCTTTGTGGTCAGTCCGCTCATTAATAATACTAAGCAATTCGGATTTTTCTGGGGGCGGACAAATTACTTATCTGCAGAATCAGTGGAATCGGTCCAAGTGACAAGCAGTTCGTGGGGGAGTTGGTTCTGGCAAGAAAACATTCACGTAGTGATCGAATCATTGGATGGTGTTTCCAAGTTCGCGGTGGAGGATATCTATAAATTTTCGAAAGCTGAGCCAAACCTATTTAGCGAAGCAGAAACGCGAATGGTAACCTGTGAAGGTGCTTTTAAAATTGTGGATCGGGTGTCAGCTGCTGATGAAATTCTCCATGCAAGTGGCTGGCTGATAAGCTCAGAAAAACAACCCCTTGTGCCTGCATTAACCTACTTTGTGCTGCAAGACTCAGAAGGGGTATCACACTGGTTCGAGACAAGCTCCGAAATACGGCCTGAGATAGGCGATCATTTTGGCGATGAAAAGCTATCAGCTTCAGGGTTCTCGATTGCCGCGGTGGTGGGCAAGCTACAAGGTAGTTTTGAGGTAGGGTTGGCTTTCGTTCAGGAGGGCGCGGTCCACAGGTGCTCAAATATACGTTCAAACTTGGAAGTTCGGGCCCGCCAGCCTGATTGGGAACAGAGTACAGAATGAACATATTGATTCTAGGGGCCACGTCGGCCATCGCCGTCGCTTGTGCTCGGGGTTGGGCGGAGCAGGGGCACACTTTCTTTCTTGTCGGCCGGGACGAAGAAAAGCTTGAGCAGATTAAGAACGACCTTGATGTCCGGGGTGCCAGCTCGGTGATTCTCTTCAAGATGGACGTGAACGACCTGGATACACATCCCGAGATGCTGAATGCCTGTCTTCGCGAGCTGCACCATATAGATGTTGCTCTGGTCGCCCATGGCACACTCCCTGATCAGACTAAATGCGAAAACGATGTAGGTGTGCTGCTGGATACTTTCGCAACCAACGCGGTCTCGACAATTATGTTGCTTTCGGTGATCGCCAACCATCTGGAGATCCAATGCAGTGGAACCCTTGCGGTCATATCTTCGGTGGCAGGTGATAGGGGGCGCCAGAGCAACTATGTATATGGGGCGGCGAAAGCTGCAGTTTCGACGTTCTGTGAAGGGCTGCGCGCTAGGCTTTACAAGGTGGGAGTTCATGTTGTAACGATCAAGCCTGGATTTGTCTCGACCCCTATGACCGCAGGTCTTGACCTACCAAAAAAGCTCACTGTGTCGCCTGAGCGTGCTGGCCAAGCTATTCGTAGAGCCATTGAGCGCAAAATGAATGTTGTTTACGTGCCCGGTTTTTGGTGGTGGATCATGCTTATCATCCGCTCGATGCCCCACGACATACTGAAACGAACCCGTCTGTAATCCGCGGCTAGCATTATGTTTATGGAGAGCCGCCAGGTGTCCTCTGCGATCCATCACGCTGATGATGTCATTTGACTGATGCCAACGAGGTCTTTCGCTGATGAGTTCACTGTAATTTTTTCGAATTACAGGCACCGCTAAGTGATTGGTAGACTAAAGCCATCAGTACCAACCAACTGGATCAAGGATTACGCTGATGTTGCTGACCGATAAAATTGTTTTGCCTGGGGGCGCCGGGCTGGTTGGTCAGAATCTGGTGGCGAGGCTTATTGCCAAGGGCTGTTCGAACATCGTTGTGCTGGATAAACACCAACACAACGTGGATGTGTTGAAATCGGTACATGGCGGGGTGCTGGCAGAGTGTGTCGATTTGGCGCAGCCGGGCGATTGGCGACAGCATTTCGAAGACGCCAAAGTGGTAGTGATGCTGCAGGCGCAGATTGGCGGAACAGAGTACGAGGAGTTTCTCCGTAACAATGTCGAGGCTACGGCATTGATACTATCAGCAGTTAAAGAGCACCAGGTTTCGAAGCTCGTGCATATCAGTTCCTCGGTTGTGGTTTCTGTTGCTGGCGATTTTTATACCAGGACCAAGATCCTGCAAGAAAACCTGGTATTGGAGAGCGGGATTTCGTGCCCAATCCTCCGGCCGACTCTGATGTTCGGGTGGTTTGACAGGAAGCATCTGGGCTGGCTTTCCCGCTTTATGAAGAAGGTGCCCGTATTTCCTATTCCTGGTAATGGTGAATACATGCGGCAGCCATTATATGTCGGAGATTTCTGTAACGTGATCATTAGCGCCATGGAGGGCCGGGCAGCGGACGGGATCTATAACATCTCCGGTCATGAAAAGGTCGATTACATAGATATTATTCGGCACATCAAGCGCGTGACCGGCGCACGGACTGTCATAACCAAGATTCCCTACAGCATGTTTCATTCTCTACTCTGGATATGGGCACTGTTCGACAGAAATCCGCCTTTCACGACTCAGCAACTGGCGGCGTTAACCGCCAAAGATGAGTTTGAAGTGATTGATTGGCCGGCTATTTTCGGTGTTCAGTGCACGCCTTTTGCGGAAGCGATCAACGAGACGTTCAATGATCCCCGATACAGCCACATTGCTCTGGAGTTCTGAATATGGGTAAGCGCGTAGCAGTTTTAGGCGCAGGTCCGATGGGGCTGGCAGTTGCGTATCAATTAGCGCTGGATGGCCATCAGCCGATTGTCTTCGAGGCGGATGATCGAGTGGGCGGCATGGCTGCTCCGTTTAACTTCTCTGGGTTGAATATCGAACGCTACTACCATTTCCATTGCACCTCCGACGACGCATTTCTTGAGCTGTTGGAGGAGCTGGATCTGACGGACAAGATGCACTGGGTGGCTACCAGAATGGGTTACTGGTACCAGGGTGAACTTCAGCCCTGGGGCAATCCAGTTGCATTGCTGAGATTTCGAGGGCTTGGCATGATCGCCAAGTTTCGATACGGATTGCATGCTTTTCTGTCAACCAAACGCAATGATTGGACGCCGCTGGATGACGTGGAGGCGACGGGCTGGATCAAGCGCTGGGTAGGTCCAGAGGCGTACGAAGTGTTATGGCGCAAACTTTTCGATTACAAGTTCTACGACTATTCAGATAACCTTTCTGCGGCATGGATATGGAGTCGCATCCGCCGTATCGGTCGCTCCAGATACAATCTGTTCAAGGAAAAGCTTGGGTATCTTGAAGGCGGATCAGACACTCTCCTTCAAGCTATGCGTGCGTCGATTGAAGAGCGGGGCGGAGAGGTCAGGCTCAATACGCCGGTTTCGCGAATCGTTATGGAAGGGGGGAGCGTCCGTGGTATCGAGGCGAAAGGCCAGTTTGATCCTTTTGAAAGGGTCATAAGCACGATCCCTTTGCCTTACATTCCTCAAATTGCCCCGGATCTGCTCGTTGAGCTACTAGACCGTTTTTGTTCCGTGCGGAACATTGCCGTCGTTTGCGTAATTGCGAAGTTGAACAAGCCGGTCAGCTCGAATTTCTGGGTGAATATCAATGATCCGGACATGGATATACCCGGTTTGGTCGAATACTCGAACTTGTATCCCCTGGAAGAAAGTATCGTTTACGTGCCGTTTTACATGCCGGCAGAGCACCGGAAGTTTGCCGATCCTGATTCGGTTTTCGTGGACAAGGTGCGAAGCTACCTCAAGAAAATCAACCCGGCTTTGGATGATGATGACTTCCTGGATATTCATGCCAGCCGCTATCGCTTCGCGCAACCGATTTGCGAGCCGGGTTTTCTGCGCAGGCTTCCTCCGCCCAAGTTGCCGATAGCGGGACTGTGGGTCGCTGACACGTCCTATTACTACCCGGAAGACAGGGGGATATCGGAAAGCGTTAAGTTCGGACGTGCAATCGCCAGAGACGCCGCAGGATGATCCGGCAATTCCTTTCCGGAAAATTCCTGGCGTTTCTAATAACGGGTGGCATCGCAGCGCTGGTCAATCTGGCGTCGCGGATTGTTTATGACGTTTGGACCAGTTTTTCTACTGCCGTGGTTCTAGCCTACCTTACCGGAATGGTGACCGCTTTCGTGTTGGCCAGATTGTTCGTGTTCCGTGAGACCCGGCAGTCTTTACGGCTTTCTGCAGGGTGGTTTGTTCTGGTGAACTTCGTGGCGATTTTGCAGACATGGGGGCTCAGCATGTTTCTGGCTTTCGTAGTGTTTCCGTGGCTCGGGATTGAAAGGTTTGCGCGCGAAGCAGCCCACGCGATTGGGGTTGTTGTTCCTGTGTTCACTAGTTATCTCGGTCATAAATATTATTCTTTCCGGTAATCACGTTTGAATTTCAGTCGCGCCGTACTCGGGCTCATCGTCCTGTCTGCACTCTACTTGCTTGGCTTGATCTGGGCAGATACCCGAAACGACACTTTCAAGCTGATGGACCAGGTCGTGCGGGTTCTTCCAGTATTGGTTGGTTTCGCATGTTTGTCATGGTTCGTCCGCTATCTGAGGTGGCATTGGTTGCTTAAGCGGGCCGGGTATCGGACGGGGTGGATCTTCGGTTATCTGGCTTACCTTTCAGGTTTCGCTTTTACGGCAACGCCAGGCAAGATAGGAGAGCTGATTCGAATCCGATATTTGGATCGCCAGTCGGTGCCTGCTCAGGTCGTTTTCGGGGCGTTTGTATATGAAAGATCGTTCGACCTGGTCGTAGTGTTTCTGCTGGGTATGGCTGCATTTGGTGAGCACGGCATTCTTTGGCTAAGCGGTATCTTCGTAGTGCTTTTCACCAGTGCGGTTCTGCTGCTTGGACGCTTCCCGCAGACACTGCACGTAATCGAGAGTTTTGTTGTCAGGTACGGGATGGATCGGTTGGGCGGGATGGTGAAGGTTGTCGAGGATGGGCTCATATCCTGCCGGGTTTGGATGAACGGCCCTGACGTTGCACTCTCTTTTGGGCTTGGCTTATTGGCGTGGTCGGTTACCGCTCTTTCTTTTTGCTACCTGCTTGAATGGCTCAATCTGACAATCCCTTTTCTGAGCGCATTCGGTAGCTATCCGCTGGCGATGCTTGCTGGCGCGGCGTCCATGTTGCCCGGCGGCATCGGTTCGACGGAGATTTCTCTGATAGCGATTCTGGGTGTCTATGGTATTTCGGTGGAGGTTGCAGCTGTCACCGCGATAGCGATTCGAGTCGCAGGAATGTGGTTTTCCATTCTTTTTGGATTTGCTGCTATAGGAATTCTGGAAATGTCCGAAAGAAGAGAGTCTCGGCGTTAGTGCGGGATGGGGCCGCCTTTTCTATTTCTAAACAACACCCACAAAAAAACCGACTCAAGGCCGGTTTTTTCTTCCACAAGAAACGCAGATCAGGCGGCGGTAGCCATTGCCTTGATGTGTGCGTTCAGGCGGCTCTTGTGACGAGCGGCTCGGTTCTTGGGGATGATGCCCTTGTCAGCCATGCGGTCAATAACCGGCACTGCTGCGGTGTAGGCAGTCTTTGCTTTTTCCAGGTCTTTGGCGTCGATAGCCTTGACCACGTTCTTGATATAAGTACGAACCATGGAGCGCAGGCTTGCGTTGTGATTGCGGCGCTTCTCGGCCTGCTTGGCGCGTTTCTTGGCTTGAGGTGAGTTTGCCACCGTCGTGCTCCTCAGAAAATCGTTATGAATAAGGGTACAAATAAGGCCGCGTACTATGCCGCCAGCCTGTACCAATGTCAAGGGGTGTCGATCGGCTGCAAACCAGAAGTTTCAGGCCGTTTACCGTGGGGCAGTAGCTTGAGGCTTTTACGCTCCGGCCACAAGCTTTTGCTAAGGCTCGGTTCTCGCCAGAGAGTACGTCGGGAGGCTATCATCGCGGCTTTACCTGGCGACTCGAATCCATGACTGAGCAGGTCCCTCCCGCAGCTCCCGAACCCAAAGCCCCGACGTTACTGCGTTCAGGCATGGTTGTGAGCATCATGACGCTGCTCTCGCGTGTACTCGGGATGGTGCGCGACGTGGTGGTTGCGGCCTATTTCGGTTCCCAGTCCGAAGCCGATGCCTTTTTTATCGCCTTCAAGATCCCCAATTTTCTGCGCAGACTCTTTGCCGAGGGCGCTTTTGCCCAGGCATTTGTGCCGGTGCTGTCCGAATATCGCGCCAAACGCAGTCTGGAGGATGTCAAATACCTGGTGAACGGCGTTGCCGGGACATTGGGAATCACTCTGGTTGCCATCACGGCGCTGGGGGTTGCGGGCGCGCCGGTGCTGATAACCATTTTTGCACCGGGTTTCCATGGCGATACGGAAAAGCTCGCCCTGGCGACCGATATGTTGCGTATCACCTTTCCCTATCTGCTGTTGATCTCACTTACTGCCCTCTGCGGGTCGATACTGAACAGCTACGGTCGATTTGCCGTGCCGGCTTTTACCCCGGTACTGCTCAATCTGAGCATGATTGGTGCGACGGTTCTGATGACGCCCTATTTTGCCGAGCCCATCATGGCGCTGGCGTGGGGCGTGTTTATTGCCGGTGTAGTGCAACTGTTATTCCAGTTGCCGTTTCTTGCGCAGATCAAACTGTTGCCGATGCCGCGCCCCAACCGCAAGCATGAGGGGGTCAAGCGCATCATGACCCTGATGCTACCGGCGTTGTTCGGTGTGTCGGTAAGCCAGATCAATCTGCTGCTGGATACTGTGCTCGCGTCCTTCCTGGAAACGGGCAGCATTTCCTGGCTGTACTACGCTGATCGTCTGTCAGAGCTGCCGCTTGGCGCCTTTGGTATCGCGATTGGTACGGTCATTCTGCCAGCGTTGTCCCGCCAGCACGCGGGGGAGGACCCCAAGGCGTTTTCTGCCACTCTCGACTGGGCGATTCGCATGGTTTTGTTGGTGGGCGTGCCGGCCGCGTTGGCGCTTCTGCTGTTGGCTGAGCCGCTGATTGCCACCCTGTTTCACTATGGCGCCATGACTGAACGCGACACTCTGCAAGCCGCCGCCGCACTGAGAGCTTATTCAATAGGCGTGATGACCTTCATGCTCATCAAGGTATTAGCTCCGGGTTATTTCGCGCGCCAGGACATCAAGACGCCAGTAAAGATCGCGATCATCTGCATGGTGGTCAATATGGGCTTCAACCTGATCCTGATCTGGCCTTTGGCCCACGTTGGGTTGGCGCTGGCAACCTCATTGTCAGCCGTGCTCAATGCGAGTCTGCTCTGGTGGGGGTTGCGCAAGGCAGGCATCTATCAGGCCCAGGCGGGCTGGGGGGTGTTCGCTTTCCGGTTGGTCACAGCCTGCATCGCGATGGCATTGGTTATCGTTTGGATGGTGCCGGGTATCGAGCAGTGGTTCGCCTGGGCGTGGCAACGCAAGGTGCTCGAGATGGCTCTTTTGGTTGGCGCCGGCATAGGTATCTTTGTGTTGACGCTAATCGCCACAGGAATGCGCATGCGTCATCTGCGTCAGGGCTGACAGCAGCCCCGAAAGCCGAGGTGGAACTCGGCCATTCCCAGGGGTGGTTTCCCGGAGGGTCGAGTTCCATCTCGACCAGCATCCTGGCGGTCAACTCGGCGCCTGCGCATGACGCGCACACCGCTTACCCTGTATACTCGCGCGTTTGATCCCTCAGCCAAACAACGAGCATTATGGAACTGGTCCGCGGTCTACATAACCTGCGCCCCCGGCATCGGGGTTGTGTAGCGACAATCGGTAACTTCGACGGTGTGCATGCCGGGCATCAGGCCATTCTGAAGCGCCTGCGTTCGCACTCTGCCCGTATGGGACTGCCCGGCTGTGTGGTGATTTTCGAACCGCAGCCTCGGGAATACTTCGCGCCCAACGCCGCGCCCCCGCGCCTTACCCGCTTGCGCGACAAGCTCATGCTGCTTGAAGCTGAAGGGGTTGATCGCGTGCTTTGTCTGGCCTTTAATCGCCGGCTACGCGAGCTCAGCGCAGAGGAATTCGTTCAGCAGGTGCTGATCGACGGCCTTGGTGTAAAGCATCTGGAAGTGGGTGACGACTTCCGCTTTGGTTGCGATCGCAGTGGTGATTTTGCTTTTCTGGAGGGTAGCGGCGAGCGCCACGGCTTCACCGTCGAGGCGGCCAATACGGTGGCAGAGAGCGGCGACCGCATCAGTAGCACGCGGTTGCGCCAGGTGCTGGCCGACGGCGACTTCGAGCTGGCTGAGCGTCTGCTGGGGCGTCCATTCAGTATCAGCGGTCGTGTGATGTACGGTCAGCAGCTGGGCCGCACCCTGGGTGCACCCACCGCTAATGTGCAATTAAAACGCCTGCACGCACCGCTCAAGGGGGTATTCCGTGTGAGTGCGGTGCTCGACGAAGACCCTTTCAAGGGGTCACATCAGGGCGTGGCCAACATCGGCATGCGTCCCACGGTTGAAGGTGATGGCCAGCCGCATCTCGAGGTCCATCTGCTGGACTTCAAGGGCAATCTCTATGGCCGCCACCTCACCGTCCTATTTCATGAAAAACTGCGTGACGAACAGCGATTCGATTCCCTGGATGCCCTGCAGGCAGCTATCACGGCAGATATTGCAGCTGCCCGCGCCCAATGGGCCTCTGACTCAAACAAGTGAGCCTGGACCAGATGACTGATTACAAAGCGACGCTGAACCTGCCAGAAACGGCATTCCCGATGAAAGCCGGCCTGCCCAACCGTGAGCCGGAGACGCTCAAGCGTCTTGAAGGTATCGACCTGTACGGCAAGATCCGCGAGATCAGCCGCGGCCGGCCCAGCTTTGTGCTGCACGATGGCCCGCCCTACGCCAACGGCGATATTCATATTGGCCACGCAGTCAACAAGATCATCAAGGACATGATTACCCGCTCCAAGACGCTGTCGGGCTTTGACGCACCCTACGTGCCCGGCTGGGACTGCCATGGTTTGCCGATCGAGCACAAGATCGAAGTCACCCACGGCAAGAATCTGGAGCCAGCTAAAACCCGCGAGTTGAGTCGTGCCTACGCGGCCAAGCAGATCGAAGGCCAGAAGACCGACTTCCAGCGTCTGGGTGTGCTCGGGGAGTGGGATAATCCCTACAAGACCATGGATTATGCCAACGAGGCGGGCGAGATCCGTGCGCTGGGCAAGATGGTCGAGAAAGGTTTTGTATTCAAGGGTCTGAAGCCGGTCAACTGGTGCTTCGACTGTGGCTCGGCCCTGGCTGAAGCTGAAGTGGAATATGCCGACAAGCAGTCGCCAACCATTGATGTCGGTTTCCCCTGCGCCGAACCTGCCAAACTCGCCGCCGCCTTTGGCCTGCCAGAGCTGAGCAAGCCGGCGCAGATGGTCATCTGGACCACGACTCCCTGGACGATCCCGGCCAACCAGGCGCTGAACGTGCATCCGGAATTCAACTACGCCCTGGTTGATGTCGGTGACCGATTGCTGGTGCTGGCTGAAGAACTGGTCGAAAGCTGTCTGGCCCGTTACGGCCGTGAAGGCGAGGTTGTTGCTGTTACTACCGGCGACACGCTGGAGTTGATCAATTTCAATCACCCGTTCTATAAACGCAAGTCGCCAGTTTATCTGGCTGATTATGTCGAGTTGGGTGCGGGTACCGGTATCGTGCACTCAGCGCCTGCCTATGGTGTGGACGACTTTCATACCTGCAAGCGCTACGGCATGGTCAATGACGACATTCTCAGCCCTGTTCAGGGCAATGGTGTGTATGTCGAATCGCTGGAATTCTTCGGTGGCCAGTTCATCTGGAAAGCCAACCCCAATGTGGTCGCCAAGCTTGAAGAAGTCGGCTGTCTGCTGGCCCACGAGCAGGTCAGCCACAGCTACATGCACTGCTGGCGTCACAAGACGCCGGTGATCTACCGCGCAACAGCGCAGTGGTTTGTCGGCATGGATACCGAGCCGAAGGAGGGCGAGAGCCTGCGTAAGCGCGCTCTGGCCGCTATTGAAACAACCGAATTCGTTCCCGCCTGGGGCAAGCAGCGCCTGCACAACATGATTGCCGGCCGTCCTGACTGGTGCATTTCGCGCCAACGCAACTGGGGTGTGCCGATCCCCCTGTTTTTGCACAAGGAAACCGGCGACCTGCACCCGCGCACGCTCGAGCTGATCGAAGAAGTTGCCAAGCGAGTCGAGCAGGGGGGAATCGAGGCCTGGTTCAAGGCAGACGCACAGGAGCTGCTGGGTGCCGAGGCAGAGCAGTATGACAAGATCAGCGATACGCTGGACGTCTGGTTCGACTCCGGTACCACCCACTGGCACGTTATGCGCGGCTCACACCCGATGGGTCACGAACAGGGCCCGCGTGCGGACCTGTATCTGGAAGGCTCCGACCAGCATCGCGGCTGGTTCCATTCATCCCTGCTGACCGGCGCCGCCATCGATGGCCACGCGCCCTACAAGGCGCTGTTGACCCACGGTTTCGTCGTCGACGAGAACGGCCGCAAGATGTCCAAGTCCCTGGGCAACGTGGTCGCACCCCAGGAAATCAACAACAGCCTGGGTGCAGACATTCTCCGTTTGTGGGTGTCCTCGACTGACTACTCGGGCGAGATGGCGGTTTCCAAGGTGATCCTGCAGCGCAGCGCAGACGCCTACCGCCGTATTCGTAACACCGCTCGATTCCTGCTCTCGAACCTGACCGGCTTCGATCCAAAAGAGCACCTTCTCGATCCTGAGCAGATGCTGGATCTGGATCGCTGGGCAGTTGATCGCACTTTGCTGCTGCAGCAGGAGATCATCGAGGATTACAACAGCTACAAGTTCTGGAACGTGTATCAGAAGGTGCATAACTTCTGTGTACAGGAGCTGGGCGGCTTCTACCTGGATATCATCAAGGACCGCCAATACACCACTGGTGCCAACAGCACTGCGCGGCGGTCCTGCCAGACGGCCATGTATCACATCGTGGAGGCGCTGACGCGCTGGATAGCCCCTATCCTGGCGTTCACCTCTGAAGAGTTGTGGGAGCACCTGCCGGGCGAGCACAACGAATCCGTGATGCTCAATACCTGGTATGAACAGCTGGCCGCGTTGCCAGAGAGTGCTGCGTTCGGCCGTGAATTCTGGGAAGAAATCATGGCAGTGAAGGTGGCAGTGAATCGCGAGATGGAAAATCTGCGCAAGGAAAAAGTCATCGGCGGCAGCCTGCAGGCGGAAGTGACCTTGCATGCCGACGAAGCACTTGCGGACAAGCTTGCGCGCCTTGGCGACGAGTTACGTTTTGTGCTGATTACGTCCCAGGCGGCTATTGCGCCGCTGGATGCTGCGGGCTCAGACTCGGTCACAACAGAACTACCGGGCTTAAAGCTGAGTATCGTCAAATCCGGTCACGCCAAGTGCGCCCGCTGCTGGCATCTGCGCCCCGACGTGGGCTCACATGCTGCGCATCCCGAACTCTGCGGTCGCTGCATAGATAACATCGAAGGCCCGGGTGAGGTGCGCAAGCATGCCTGATTTGCGTCAGGGAGGCCTGCGCTGGATCTGGATTTCCGTACTGGTCATTGCACTGGATCTGCTGACCAAGTGGGTCGCCTTGAATCAGTTGCAGTTACACCAGCAGCTACCGGTCATTGATGGATTGTTCAGCTTTACCTTGGCCTATAACCCAGGTGCAGCCTTCAGTTTTCTGGCGGGTGCAGGCGGCTGGCAGCGCTGGTTCTTTACCGCGATTGCGGTTGGCGTGAGTGTCATGCTGGTGATCTGGATGGCCCGTTTGCCGCGCAGCAGGCGGTTGGAGTCGATTGCACTGGCGCTGATCCTGGGCGGCGCGCTGGGTAATCTGTACGACCGGATCATGCACGGTCATGTAGTCGATTTTATTTTGGTGCACTGGCAGCAAAGTTGGTTCTTTCCGGCCTTCAACATCGCCGATAGCGCCATAACGGTCGGTGCAGCGCTGTTGATTCTGGACATGTTCATAACCAAACCCGCAAAGGCAAACCCATGACTGAAACGCGCATCAACCATGACACCCAAGTGACGCTGCATTTCACCCTCAAATTGCCTGGTGGTGAGGTGATAGACACGACCACCGATAAATCTCCGGCCACGTTCAAGGTAGGCGACGGTAGGTTGCTGCCGGGCTTTGAGCAGAGCGTATTCGGCCTCAAGGCGGGGGATCAGCGCAGCTTTCAGATAGAGCCAGAGCGCGGCTTTGGTCCGGGTAATCCGCAGAATATTCAGAGCATTGCGCGAGACCAGTTCAATGAAATGGAGTTGGAGCCAGGTCTGCTGGTGATTTTCCGCGATGCGGCCGGCGGAGAGATGCCCGGTGTGGTCAAGACCATCCATGACACCACGGTGGACGTTGACTTCAATCACCCGCTGGCCGGGAAGACAGTGACCTTTGATGTCGAGATTCTGGATGTGCAGCCGGTTTGAGGCGTAGTTGTTGAGTCCAGATGCGAATGGATCCCCGCGTTCGCGAGGATGACGATTTGGGGGAGGAGCGGAGTCCTGTTTTGGCAGCGCGTAGCGCCCGCTTCAGGCGCAAGCGCTAAACCAAAACCTCGTCACTCTCCCGCACGCGGGAATCCACGGCCGCCTGTCAGGGTGCGCTCGTACTTGTACCCGTCATTCTCGCGCACGCGGGAATCCATTCTGACCTTGTTGCATACACCATTCCATCAGACCAGCCCCCATCGATTCTGTCCCGCTTATCGTGGATAATGCGGTCATTCAGCACCCAACCACGAGGCTCTCCATGCAGATCAAATTGGCCAACCCCCGCGGCTTTTGCGCCGGCGTAGACCGCGCCATCGAGATCGTCAATCGTGCGCTCGAAGTGTTCGGGCCGCCGATCTATGTGCGGCATGAAGTGGTGCACAACAAGTTTGTGGTTGAGGACCTGCGCAATCGCGGTGCGGTCTTCGTGGAAGAGATAGAACAGGTCCCTGACGACGTTATCGTGATCTTCAGTGCCCACGGCGTCTCCCAGGCGGTACGAAAGGAAGCTGAAGATCGCGGGCTGAAGATTTTCGACGCTACTTGTCCGCTGGTTACCAAGGTGCATATGGAAGTGGCACGCTATAGCCGTGATGGGCGCGAGTGCATCCTGATCGGCCACGCGGGTCACCCTGAAGTTGAAGGCACCATGGGTCAGTACGACGCCCGCAACGGCGGAGCCATTTATCTGGTTGAAGACGAGAATGATGTCGGCAAGCTGGAAGTGAAGGATCCCCAGCGATTGGCTTTCGTCACCCAGACGACGCTTTCCATGGACGATACCGCTCGGGTGATAGACGCGCTCAGAGCACGTTTTCCGGCGATTGATGGGCCACGCAAGGATGATATCTGCTATGCCACCCAGAACCGTCAGGATGCGGTCAAGCAGCTTGCGGCGGGGTGCGATCTGGTATTGGTGGTGGGTAGTCCGAACAGCTCTAATTCTAATCGGCTGCGCGAGCTTTCCGAGCGTATGGGTACGCCGGCTTATCTGATCGACGGCGCTGAAGAGATCCAGTCAGCGTGGCTGGATGGCGTAAAGCATATCGGTATCACCGCGGGCGCCTCTGCGCCGGATGTTCTGGTGCGCCAGGTTATCCAACATCTCCACGGTTTGGGTGCGACTGGCGAAGAGGAGTTGGCTGGTCAGGAGGAGAATATCGTCTTCAGCATGCCCAAGGAGTTGCGGGTAGTTTCGCTGGACTGATCAGAGGTCAGTCTTGGGCTTCCATAATCCGGATATGCCCGCGATGCCCTGGGCGCCAGCCTGAAAAGCCTGCTCCAGATTGTCAGTCGACAGCCCGCCCAACAGGTAAACCGGGATATTCACCTGCGCAATCAGATTTCGTGCTTCTTCCCACCCCATGCCTTTGGCTTCCGGGTGCGAAGTCGTCGGCAGCACCGGTGAGAGAGTCACGAAGTCTGCGCCGATCTCTGCTGCCATTCGTAATTCCTCTGCATCATGACAGGAAGCGGCCAGCAGATTATTGCCAGCTGGAGCTCCTTCGCGGCCAGGCAGCCGCTCCCACTCTGGTGCGGACCTAGGCCCGAGGTTGGGCGCTTGCACTGACCTTGGTGGGACCGGCGGCCCCGCCGGGAATGGTTCTCCCTTCCGCCATCCGGCTCTGTGCAGCTCTCGCAGCTGCGACGCAGTCACATGCCATCCATCGCCGCTCGCGGGTGGAGTCGCGGCCTTGAGCAACCAGATAAAGTCGTCGCCAAAGCTCTGCATCAATCTGGTCGTCAGCTGCTCATATTTGGCGGGCTGCATAGCTGTCTGCCTAAGCTGAACCATGGTAAGGCCCCGTTTACGGGCATCATCCAGTCCGGCAACAAGCGTTGAACTATCCTCGCAGTCGGGGGTAATCAGGTAGCTTTCCGGTAGTTGTGCGGCGGTGACGATAGGCACATTGGCTTGAGGAAAGTCGTACAGCCTCAGCTCGCCGGGTAATACCCATTGAACAGGCTGACCCTCGGCGCCATGGGCCTCGCCATTGAAATCATCTACAAGCCAGACATCCAGACGCACAGACTTGTCCGGATAATCGTGGTCGATATCAATCAAGGGCCGGGCAGAGGTGACCTCAATGCCCAGCTCTTCTTCCAATTCCCGTTTGAGGCCCTCGTAACGGTCTTCACCCGCGTCAAGCTTGCCGCCAGGAAACTCCCACAGTCCGCCCTGATGCGCGGCTTTGGGGCGCTGAGCAATCAGAATGCGGCCGCTCCGGCGAATCACCGCGGCCATCACATGGATCCGGGTCCGAGTCATCGCGCTATTGCTGCGGCAGATCGCCGGAATACAGATCCTGTTCCAGCTCCTCGCCGGGCACGACGTGTTCTTCGGAAGCCCAGGCCCCCAAGTCAATCAAGCGGCATCGAGGGGAGCAAAAAGGCCGGTCGGGAAAGGCTTCATCCCAGGTGACTGGAGCGGTGCAGGTAGGGCATTGCAGATTCAGGGTCATATGGTGTCTCCGGAAGCCAGTTTCAGGTATTGCTGGTGCAGCGCATCCACCTGCTTGTGGAGCGCTGCCAGGTCCTGATCATTGCTGACTATGTCGTGGGCATGTTTCAGACGCTCTTCCCTGGATGCCTGGGCTTGCATGATAGATCTGACCTGCTGCTCTGGCACATTGTCCCGTAACGCGGTCCGCATGAGCTGCGTTTCCTCCGATACATCCACCACCAGCACACGATCGGTCATCTTGTGCTGCCCGGATTCAACGAGCAAGGGAGAGACCAGCAACGCATATGGCGATGTGGCAGAAGCCAGATCAGTAATAATCTCTTCGCGGATCAGCGGGTGCAGCAAGCCCTCGAGCCATACTCTCTCTTGCGGATCGCTGAAGATTTTTTCGCGTAGTGCGGCTCGGTCCAGCTCACCGGAAGTCTGCAGGACAGCGTCACCGAAACGATCAACTATGGCGTGAAGAGCCGGCCTGCCTGGCTCGACCACAACGCGAGACTTGATATCGGCATCCACAACGTGAATGCCATGTTTAACTGCAAAGTGCAGTGAAACGGCAGACTTGCCACTGCCAATGCCGCCAGTTAAACCAATGATCATTATTCAGAATCCGGCAATTTGAAGATATTTGCCGGTTATTGTGTCACCCCAGATCAGCGCAATCCACCCGGCGATCGCCAGGTAAGGGCCAAAGGGCAGGGGAGTGGCATTCGACTGGCCGCGGGTCTTGAGAATGATGATGCCGAGAATGGCACCCACCAGCGAAGACAGCAGTATGGTCAGGGGCAGGATCTGCCAGCCACCCCAGGCGCCGAGCATGGCCAGAAGCTTGAAATCACCGTAGCCCATGCCCTCCTTGCCGGTTATCAGTTTGAACGCCCAGAACACCAGCCAGAGGCTGAGATAACCTGCTACCGCGCCCCAGAGGGCGGTGTGCAGGTCAGTGAAAAGTCCGAAGCTATTGGCTATAAGTCCTAGCCAGAGCAGGGGCAGCACTATCGCGTCCGGCAGCAACTGTGTATCGGCATCAATCAGGCTGAGACAGATAAGCGCCCAGGTGAGCACCAGCATGCTACCTGCCTGCCAGCCGAAGCCGAATTGCCAGGCAACCACCATGGACAAGACAGCGGTGAGTAGCTCGACAGAAGGGTAGCGCAAGCTGATGTGCTTCTGACAATGCCCGCAGCGCCCGCGGAGTAGCAAATAACTAATAACGGGCAGATTCTGCCAAGCCTTGATCTCGGTATTGCAGTGGGGGCAATGGGAGTGGGGAAGGACGATATTGAATGTTGGCTCCGGGGCCAATTCGACATCCGGCTCGAGCATTTCTCTGCTTTGCCTGAGCCAGGCGCGCTCCATCATGATGGGCAGGCGATGAATCACCACATTCAGAAAACTGCCCACAATCAAACCAAGCAGGCCGGCGAGCAAAATAAAGGCCAGCACATGGCTGGCCAGATAATCAATAAGGGTCATGGTTCAGACGACGGCGCCCAGCTGGAAGATCGGCAGGTACATCGCGATGATCAGGCCGCCAACCAGAATGCCCAGAACCACCATGATCATGGGCTCCATCAGGGTCGTCAGGTTATCCACGGCGTTATCCACCTCGGCCTCGTAATAGTCGGCTACCTTATCGAGCATGCCGTCAAGGTTACCCGACTCTTCACCGATGCCAGCCATCTGGATAGCCAGTGACGGAAACACGTTTGTGGTCCGCATGGAGAAATTAAGTTGCGAGCCTGCGGAAACGTCTTCCTTGATCTGCATAACAGCGTTGTAGAACACCACGTTACCCGCAGCACCAGCCACCGAGTCCAAAGCGTCAACTAGCGGCACACCCGCGGCAAAGGTGGTGGACAGTGTGCGGGCATAGCGAGCCACCGCAGCTTTGTAGATAATGTCGCCAACGATGGGCGCTTTCAACAAAATCCGATCCTGGGCGTCACGGAACTTCTTTGATCGCAAGTGGGCCTGGGTGTATGCGTATCCGATGATGATAAAGCCGATAAGAATGATGAACCACCAGGACTGCAGCCATTCCGAAAGCCCAATAACCATCAGAGTGAATGCCGGCAGTTCAGCACCGAAATTAGCAAAAACTTCCTTGAACTGCGGTACCACCTTGAGCAGCAAAATTGCCGTGACCACAATTGCGACTACAACCACCGCGATGGGGTAGGTCATTGCCTTCTTGATCTTGGCCTTCAGGGCCTCGGTCTTTTCCTTGTAAGTCGCAATACGATCCAGCAGTGATTCAAGACGGCCCGATTGCTCACCCGATTCGACCAGGTTGCAGAACAAATCATCAAAATACTTCGGGTGTTGGCGTAGGGAGTCAGCCAGCGTATTACCTGCGGCTACATCGGTCTTGATTTCAAGGATCAATTTCTGGAAATTCGGGTTCGCGGTACCTTCGGCGATGATGTCAAACGCCTGAATAATAGGTACGCCCGACTTCATCATGGTCGCTAGCTGGCGGGTAAAAAATGCCACATCCAATGGCTTGATCTTCTTGCCGCGGCTGGCAAACAACGTGGATTTCTTGTTGACCTTGGTAACCAGCACTCCCTGCTTGCGCAGCTGGGCCTTGACCAGAGCAGGATTGGTGCTCTGCATCTCGCCGGATACCTTGGTGCCTTTACGATCCTTACCTTCCCATTTGTAGGCGGAAGGCTGTATTTCCTTTACTGCAGCCTTCCTTTTAGCAGGAGCGGCCTTTCTTTTTATCGCTGCTTGTTGCGCCATGACTTAATCCTTGGTCACACGGTTGACTTCCGCCAGGCTGGTCACACCCTGCTCCACCTTCATCAAGGCTGATTGGCGCAGGTTGCGGAACCCTTCGCTCTGGGCGACGTCTGAAATCTCGATGGAGTTGCCATCTTCCATGATAATACGCTGCATTGCCGGCGTGATCTTGACTACCTCATAAATCCCCACACGTCCTTTATAACCATCTTTACAGCTTTCGCAACCCACAGGGCCATAAATTGTGATTCCGGCATCAATTTTTTCGGCGCTGAAACCCTCTTCCAAGAGTACGTCTCGAGGTACTTCCATCGGTTGCTTGCATTGCTTGCACAAGCGCCTGGCCAATCGCTGGGCGATGATCAGGTTGACTGATGTTGCGATGTTAAATGAGGGAACGCCCATATTGCGCAAGCGGGTCAGAGTTTCGGCAGCACTGTTGGTGTGCAGTGTGGAGAGCACCATGTGGCCTGTTTGCGCAGCTTTGACTGCGATTTCCGCCGTTTCCAGGTCCCGAATCTCACCCACCATGATGATATCCGGATCCTGGCGAAGGAACGCCCGCAAGGCCTTGGAGAAATCGAGCCCTTGTTTCAGGTTAACGTTTACCTGATTAACGCCCTCAAGGTTGATTTCAACCGGATCTTCCGCGGTGGAAATATTTCGCTCCACGGTATTCAGAATATTAAGGCCGGTGTACAGCGACACCGTCTTGCCCGAGCCAGTAGGGCCGGTCACCAGAATCATGCCCTGTGGTTTGGCAAGGGCGGTCATGTACATCTCTTTCTGATCGTCCTCATAACCCAGCGCATCAATACCCATTTTAGCGCTCTCAGCATCCAAAATACGCAATACGACTTTTTCGCCCCAGAGGGTGGGCAGGGTGTTCACTCGAAAATCGATAGCCTTGTTTTTGGATATCTTCATCTTGATCCGACCATCCTGCGGTTTGCGTCTCTCAGCCATGTCCATTGCGGACATCACTTTAAGGCGTGCAGCGATACGAACGCCCAGCTGCACAGGAGGTTTGGCTACTTCGTGCAAAATACCATCTGTACGAAAACGTACGCGGTAGATCTTCTCGTAGGGCTCGAAATGCAAGTCTGAAGAACCCATCCGCACTGCATCAAGAAGCATCTTGTTGACGAAGCGAACAATAGGGGCGTCATCTGCATCGCCGCCGACTCCCTCGTTTTTGTCATCGTCCTTGACGCTCTGTACATCGAGTGCGTCCAGGTCCTCGTCAGCCATATCGCCAAGACCGCCAGTGGGGCTGTCGAGAAATTTCTCAATTGCCGCTTGCAATTTATCGTCTTCGACAATGACCGCGTCAGTCATCAAGCCGGTATTGAACTGAATATCGCTCAGGGCCTGCTGATTGGTCGGGTCTGACAGTCCAAGGAAAAGACGCGACCCTCGCTTAAATAGTGGGATGACGCTGTGCTGGCGAATCAGCTTTTCACTCACCAGGTCTCGCGGCTGTGATTCGCCGTCAATTGCAGTGAGATCGCAATAGGGATAACCGAATTCTTCAGCGCATAGCATGGCGAGGTCTTTGGCGTTAGCCAGCTTGTGCTGAACCAGATAGGTAATGAAGGGGATCTTGTCCTGCGTTGCCTGCTTGCTGGCCTTGCTGGCAGCCTGTGCGTCCAGGAGTTGATCCTGAACAATGCGCCGGGCCAGGCCGGAGAGAGCGGGAGTATCCATAGGCTAAGGCTGTCTCGATCCGTTATTAGTAGCATTTCATTTGGGACTATAGTACAGCAGTGCCTGACAGGAGACATAGTCTCTGCGCAAAGATCACCGATGTGACAAATTACGTCACACAGTGACGAGCTAGGTGATGAATTTCCGGTAACAAGTGGTAGCATCTGAAACGCAGGGCAGCGTAGCCGGGCTATCATGGATCTGGCACGGATTATGCATTTAGAAAAGCAGCCTCTAGGCTAAATCACATAAATGGAGTTGACTATGAAAGCTCAAAAAGGTTTTACATTGATCGAACTGATGATCGTTGTAGCGATCATCGGTATTCTGGCTGCCATCGCGCTGCCGGCATACCAGGATTACACTAACCGCGCTAAGGCCTCTGAGATTGTTCTGGCTGCTAGCTCGGCGCGGACATGTGTGACTGAGATAGTTCAGTCTGAAGGTTTTTCAAACCTTGATACTTGTTCCACAGGTTTTAGCTCGACCCAGTATGTTTCTACTCTTCTCGTAGACGCAAGTTCAGGCGAAGTTACAGCAACAGGTAAGAACTTCGGCGAGACAGTGACTGTTACCCTAACTCCGTCGGATACTTCCACAAACCGTATAGGCGAGTGGGTATGTTCTGGTCTGCCTCTTAAGTGGATGCCGGGCTCTTGCCGCGGTTGATTTAGTAGACTAAAAACCCCGGCCTTCATGCCGGGGTTTTTTTATGGTGAATATGAAAAAATTAATAATTTCTCGATCTTTAATTTTACTTGCGGCACTTATGCTGCTTGGTCTTGCATATTATCCAGGTACAACCGGCGCCTTATATTATGATGACTATTCGAATCTCAGTGGATTAACCACCCTCGCCTCTTCCGGAGACATTCAGTCATTCGTGTTTGGTGGACATTCAGGGCCTTTAGGAAGGCCATTGGCGCTTCTAAGTTTTGTGCCGTTCGCTGATGGTTGGCCCAGAAACACACAAGCAGTTTTGTTGTTCAACGTACTCATACATCTGTTGAATTTTCTATTGCTGGTTTACATAGGTCATCGGCTAGTAAAGTTGTCGGAAGCTAAAGTTGTAGGGAGTTCTTTTAGGGTATCTGTCGCAGCTGCTTTTATGTGGGCCATATTGCCAATATTAGCGTCTACGAGTTTAATTGCGATTCAACGTATGACTGGTTTAGCGACCTTGTTTGGTCTTTTTGGCGTGAGTTTGTTTTTGCACGGATATAAGTTTTACCAAAATAGCCCAAATAAAGCGATGTTAATACAGGTTGGAGGCGTAGGGGCATTTAGTGTTCTCTCGGTGTTCAGCAAAGAAATTGGTCTAATATTCCCCGTTTATGCGCTAGTAATCGAGTTATTATTCGCTCGCAAGGTGCCAGAAGCTCAAGCTTTTCAAAATATTAGGCGTTTGACATTACTCCTCCCATTATTAGTGATTTTATATCAGATTTCGCCATTGAGTATTAATTGGTTTGAATATAGCGAACACCGAGGGTACACACCCTGGGACAGACTGCTGACCGAAACTTATATCCTTTGGCAATATCTTTTTTCAGCTTTTTTCCCTCAATCCCCAACGTCATATGGGCCGTTTCACGATTATTTTGGGGTTCTTGGTTTTGAACTGAAAACTATACTCGCAATGTGTGGTTGGGCAGTTATTTCGATTTTAGCTTTTAAAATGAGAAAGCGAAGTGTTTGGCTTTTGTTTGCTTTGGCGTGGTACTTGACAGGGCACCTGATTGAGTCCACCACCGTGCTGCTGGAGCTATATTATGAGCATCGAAATTATACTGCTCTATATGGTGCTGTATTGTCCCTGACTGTAACAGTTTTCATGGTCCGTGGCCGAGTCGGTAGAATTGTTAGATATTCTTATGCTATTTACTGCTGCTTGTTACTTGTAATATTATATGGTCTTACAAATTTATGGGGGCAGCCCGCAAAGGCTGCTGATGTTTGGAATCAAAAGCATCCCGGTTCAGTTAGAGCCGCTTTGCATTCTGTATTTATTGAAATGGAAGGCCTACCCAACGGCCAAGCCAAAAATTTGTATGATGCTAACCAAGACTTTATTGTTAAAGAGAAGCATGCAATCTCATTAAGAATAATGGATAAGACTTTCAAGGCATGTCCAGACTGCATAAATATTAGAATACAAGCATTGTTATTTGCCTGTGTGGTTGAAACGTCAGATCAAATCCTTGAACGGTTCAAATCACTTCTAGAACTTGTACCCTCAGGAAATTTAGATCAAAGTGTAATAAATTTGTTATTTGATCTGCATGAATTTATCGCCTCTCAATCATGCGGTGATTTGGACTACGGCCACCTTTCAGGACTGCTGGATGCTATGATTGAGAATAAGGCAGCTCAGGTACCTGAATACAATACAAAGCTATTTTTCTTGTATGCAATGACTGAGGAAGGTAGGGGTGATATATCAAATGCTCTTACCAAGCTTGATATCGCTGAGCAGGCCGGGCCTCAGGTTGCTCCAGTTTTGCAATATCAGGTTTACCTGCACCTTAAAGACGGAGACAAGAAATCTGCTTACGATGCAGTTAGACGCAGAGAAAAGTTATTAGCTAAACCAGATACGAATAGTAAACTAGCGTCGATGATTCAAGAACTTAAGTCAGAGATTGAAAGCAATGATGAAACTCTCAGAAGAAGTAGTAAAATTGAAAATATCGGTGGTAATACCGGCCAAGAATGAGGCCGCAACCATAGGCACTGTAGTGGAAACTGTAAGGGCACTTGCGCTTGATTTGGAAGTTATCGTGGTTGATGATGGGTCAGACGACGATACAGGAATAATCAGCTCTGTTGCTGGGGCAATAGTTATTAAGCACCCCTATTCTAAAGGGAATGGGGCGGCGATCAAGACCGGTGCGCGACATGCTAAAGGTGATGTTCTGGTATTTATGGATGGGGATGGCCAGCACGATGCTGATTCTATTGTGAAGCTTGTTGATCGCCTGCTTTCGGGGCACGATCTTGTCGTAGGGTCGCGCCAACGAGGATCTCAGGCCAATGTGTGGCGTGGGACTGCTAACCGATTTTATAACTGGCTTGCAACATACATGTCCGGGCATAAAGTGAGTGATTTAACTTCAGGGTTTAGAGCGGTACGTGCAGAAAAATTTCGGGAGTTTATTTATTTATTGCCCAACGGATTTTCTTATCCAACCACCAGCACTATGGCATTTTTTAGGGCTGGTTATTCGGTAGCATATGAGCCTATCCATGTCGCAAAACGGGTTGGTACTAGCCACATCAGGCCTTTAAAGGATGGCACTAGATTTGTTTTAATTATATTCAAAATTGGAACGCTTTATTCTCCCTTGAAAATATTCGCCCCAATTTCACTTCTTATTTTCATGTTAGGTATGGGATGGTACGGTTATACCCTTTCTGCATTTGATAAGTTTACTAATATGAGTGCTTTATTGTTTACCTCTAGCGCAATGATTTTCTTGATGGGGCTAATATCCGAACAGATAACAATGCTCATGTATAAGAGAAGTGAATGAGAAATATAGAAGGTAGTGCTTGGTTGGTCGGGCTTGGAGAGAGCGCCCGGATAAAGCTTGTGTGGAGTAGTTTTTTCTTGGCGGCTATTATTGCTCTCGTGCTGGCAGCTATTTATCTCCTAAAAACAAAATCAAAACTTCCTTTAGATTTAAACTTTTCACCTGTAGCGACCATGTTGGTAATGGCTTTGATGTTGTCAGTATATTTCCTGTCAGCGTTTCTTTGGCAGCGATATCTTCGAATTTACAATATATTTAGAAGCTTTCAAGACATACTAATTGATACCGGTTTTTTGGTAATAGGTAAATATTTCCCAGGAAAAATAGTTGGGATTCTGGGAAGAGGTATTGTATCAAAACAAGGGGTCAAGCTCAGTCGTATAAATTCCATCGTTTCAGTTGGGGAGCAAATTTCCTCCTTGTGTATTGGAGTCCTAACGGCTGGCTGGGTGATTGCGCTAGTTTATATTTCGGGCCTGGTGTCTCTCTCAGTCGTAACTGTATGTTACTTTTTTCTGTTATGTATATCCATCCGATTTTCGACTTCTGTTACGTCAATGGTTCTAGGAAAAGGTTTGTCGGTAACAACAGTATCGATCTATAGTTCCTTCACGCTTGGTATAGGATATGCTTCAACATGGCTCTTTACCGGAATCTCAATAATACCTCTGTTTGGAGAGGGTTGGTTGGCTGGTAGTACTGGCCTTCTGCTTGCCGCTTTTTTAATTTCAGTGATAGCTGGCTGGCTTGCTTTTCTTGCACCAGCAGGTATCGGCGTGCGAGAAGCCATATTTACAAGTTTGGCAGGTTCAATTGTTCCTTGGGAGCATGCATTGTCATGGGTGCTTATGCATCGGCTGATTTGCTGTGTCATTGATGTAATGTTTGGCGTCACATGCGTGGTATTAACAACATTTCGCTATGGTAAAAAATGAAAAAATTTATCAGCGCACCTGCTCCCCGTTTTATTATGCGTTTCTTTGAAATTGATCGCCTGCTCCGTCGGTACGTTTTGTCTTACAAAAGAGCGATTAGGGTCGCAGAAATAGGTCCGGGGCTTGGTGATGTTGCTGCTTGGTTTAACAGTTTTGTTGCTTGTGAATCGGTAGTGCTGGTCGAGTCATCTATAGATGCTAGGGATCTTTTGGTTCAACGGTTTAATGAAGCTAATAATGTAAAGATAGTCGATAGTTTTGACTCTGTAGGGAAGGAGTTCGACCTGATTATGGCTTTTGAAGTCTTGGAGCATATTGAAGATGACCAGAATTTTTTGAGTAATATACACAGCTATATGACTGCTGGTGGGTTGTTTATTGGCTCGGTACCGGCTTACATGAATAAATGGCAAGCGGTCGATGTTTGGGCAGGTCATGTTCGCAGATATGAGCGCTCTGAGTTGAAAGAAAAGTTGGAGGTGGCAGGTTTCTCAGTTATTACTATTGATATATACGGATTTCCTGTAACTAATGCCCTTTACTGTTTGCGAGAGCTGTATTATAAGAAAGCCGCTGTTCTAAGTAGAGATGCAGCCACCGCTCAAAGCGGTATATCTCGAAGTGGACTGCGATTCTTTAATAAAAGCATAGTTTTCTTGTTGCTTTGGTTTTTTAAAAATATACAGAGGGCCCCAATGGTTCGCGACTTTGGCGACGGTTTTATCTTTCTCGCTAAAAAAAATGTTTAAAAATTCATATTGAATAATGCTGTTGTTAACTTGGCTCGAATCACATCGATAGATAAATGAGTGAAATACATTTTTCTGCCTTCGATTCCAATTTTCTCTAAACGGTCCCTGTTGTCCCAACACCAGGTGATATTCTCCGCTAGTGATTTGGGGTCGTTTTGTTTGGTTATCAAACAATTTTCTTTATGCTTGAAATTCTTTACCTCGTTTGTTTCTCCAATAATGGTTGTTCGGGCAAGGGCTAGGCATTGTGATGTTTTTCCGGTAATAACGCGATGCGCTTGCTTGGTGCCACCGAAAGGCCCGCCCAAACAGACGTCTGCCATGGGTATATAGAAATCAATCAGTTGGTCGAAAGGAACGCTTTCTATATATTTGTAGCTCAACGTTGGCGTTCTTTTTGCAAAAGCTTTTTTTAGTGTCTTCTCATACTCCAACTTACCACCAATGAAGATGAAATGTAACGGAATGTCGGGGATAAAAGCGATAGCGTCAACGATAGTGCTAACGCCGTGGAGGGGTAAAAAAGATCCATAAAATAGTATGGTTAAAGATGATTCTACCGGTGTCCGGGTTAGGTGGTCTATTTCTATGGCGCCCACAGGTACTGTCACTATTTTTTTTTCGCTGATAGAAAAGGTTTCTGAGTAATATTTTGAATGTGAGTCAGTGTCAGTGATTATTAGGTCTGCGCTCTTTAAAATCGTTGATTCCACTATTTTAATAATATTAGAAATAATTAACCCTGCTTTTCCAAGTTTACGTTCTTCTACCAATGATGCATATGGAGACATTAGTGCGTCAATAACAATGGGCCTATTTCCTGCAATCAATTTTAATAGCCAATAGAGCTCGTGCCCCCTGAAGCCTAATATATATATATCCGGTCGTCCTCTGAATGCTTGAATAATAAGCTTCAAAGTTGTTTCTAGGTATCGAAAAGTATTTGTACTAGAGTTTGTCGCGACGGTGAGGTGGATTTTTTCTTCTCGTTCTAAGGCCTGGATAATGCTCAATGTTCTTATATATTTTGGAGCCTTGTACGCAAGTGCGTAACAGACCTTTAGTTGAGGAGTTGGCTCAAGATTCGACTGCGTTTTCAATGCTCGTACGCCTTATGTTATGCGGAAACAATTTGTGGATGAATTGGAAGGCGCCCTCGCGTATCGATTAATAGCTTGGGAAAGATTGTTAGATTACCGTAGTTGAATGCGTCATGGTCGGTGGCCAGTACGAGGCAATCATAGGCAGCTATCGCAGCGGGTGTTAGGTCGACCGATTTCAGGTCAAAACTATAATCCCGCTTCTGCGGAAAAATAGGCACATGCGGATCCGAATACTCCACTAGCGCCCCCTTATCCTGCAACAGCGCCATGATTTCCACCGCGGGTGACTCTCTTGTGTCATCAATATTCTTCTTGTAGGCCAAGCCCAATACCAGAATCCTGCTGCCCTTGACCGGCTTGCCGTGATCATTCAGCGCGTCTGCTACCTTCTGTACTACCCAGTGCGGCATGTAATGATTTATCTCACCAGCCAGCTCTATGAAACGCGTATTGATCCCGTATTCCTTGGCTTTCCATGTCAGGTAGAAGGGATCTATGGGTATGCAGTGGCCGCCAAGGCCGGGACCCGGAGTGTAGGGAACGAAACCAAAAGGTTTGGTGGCGGCTGCCTTGATGACTTCGTGGATATTGATGCCCATTTTGTCGGCGACGATCTTCATTTCATTCACCAGGCCGATATTGACGGCCCGGTGAATGTTTTCCAGGAGCTTGGTCATTTCAGCGACTTTAGGCGTGCTTACGGGCACCATGGTTTTTATCGCTAAACTGTAAAGCGATACTCCGAGGTCAAGGCAGCGCTGTGTGGTCCCGCCTATCACTTTAGGAATGTCTGCGGTCTGGTATTGGGCGTTGCCTGGGTCTTCTCGCTCTGGTGAGTACACCAGTGCACAGTTTTCTCCGGGTATGAAGCCCTTGGCGCGTAATCTCGGTTCCAGCAATTCTTCGGTGGTGCCGGGCCAGGTCGTACTTTCCAGACTGAGTATCTGACCCTCACGGAAGTAGGGGAGAATGCTGTCTACCGTGTCCGTTACATAGCTCAGGTCGGGTTGGTGATGACTGTCTAGTGGCGTTGGGACGCAGATGATCTGAATATCAACGTCAGTGGTGAGAGCGAAGTCGTTGGTAGCGATGAACCCTGCCGCCTGGGCTGTTGCAATCTGTTCTGACGTTATGCGCTCGATGTAGCTGTGCCCGCCGTTCAGGGTTTCCACTTTGTGCACGTCTATGTCGAAGCCGGTGACCCTGATGCCCACTTGCGCAAACCGCAGCGCTAACGGCAAGCCCACGTATCCCAGGCCGTAGATGCCCACATGACAGATCCGCTCGCTGATTCGCTTTTCAAGGGTTTCGAGCGATGTATTAGCGGGATAGGTCATGGTGCTGGCATTGTCTGTTTGTTGCTGCGGCATGGGTTGGTTCCTTGACCGTGACGATGATGCTGGTAAGTGATCATTGCAAAGAGGCTGAACAGGAGCAAGGTTTCTTCTGGTCCTTTTGGTCGAGCGCTGTGTGGATGCTCTTGAAGGCCTGCGCTTGGAAAAATAGAGCTATTACTCTATCCTCGATTTCCCAATAAAAATAATGAGGTATCTGCTATGTCGTCTTCCTTATCCCCGTCTGCCGTTGCTTTACTGGGCCTTGCGGCCTGGATGCTGATTTTGTTGTTTGTGATGGTCAATCAACGCGGGCTCTTGGTGTTGTCGGGCAAGATGAAAGTCAACGCATTTGCTCCAGACGGCAGTAATACGCCGGAGGGCTTTGGTCGTCGCCTGGTTCGCGCGCATGCCAATTGTGTCGAGAATCTGCCGTTGCTTTTTGCGGTACTACTCTATGCGTTGGCTACAGGTAATAGCGCTGTAACGGATGGCCTTGCGCTGTTGCTTTTAGCTGCGCGGATTTTTCAATCGGTTATGCATCTGATCAGTACGGCTCAGATTTTTGTCTGGTTGCGTTTTGCCGGTTTTCTAGTGCAGTTGTTGATTGTCGCGTGGTGGTTGCTGCGGTTGTCCGGGTTGGCTGGTTAGGTCTAGCGCTGAAGATCAGGGACAGGGCAAGGCGGATAGCCATGCCCAACCGTGTTCAATCAGTTAGACCCCGTTGATACAGACCTCGGCTGGCGGGCGCTATGTAAATTCTGTTTAAAGTCGGGTTCTGTTTGACAAGGATCAAACGCAAGTGGGTTTGGTGCGAGTAGCGTCTTACCGGACACAGGTCGCTCACAAGGTTTCCCATGGCGCGTATATCGGTTTTTTTCTGGGGTTTGATTGCACTGGTCACGGGCATCTGGTTTATGTCGGACACCCTGTGGGTCAGCCCGTTTGCGTACTTTCCGTTTCGCAAGGTATTCGTGCAGTACTCCGGAATCCTGGCGGTGTTCATGATGTCTGCGGCCCTGGTGCTGGCATTACGGTTGCGATTGCTGGAACGTTGGCTCGGTGGCCTTGACAAGGTTTACCGCGTGCATAAATGGCTGGGCATTGGCGCCCTGGTATTGGCTACTTTGCACTGGTGGTGGGCGCAGGGTAGCAAGTGGATGGTGGGCTGGGGCTGGCTGGAAAAGCCGGCCCGCAGAGGCGCCGGACAAGAGCTCGCCGGCATCGAAACCTGGTTACGCAGCCAGCGCGGGCTGGCAGAAACCTTGGGGGAGTGGGCGTTCTATATTGTCGCGCTATTGATTGTGCTGGCTCTGGTAAAGGCTTTTCCGTACCACCTGTTTCGCAAGACCCACAAGCTGCTGGCGGTGGCGTTCCTGCCTCTGGCCTGGCATAGCTTTATTCTGATGAATTTCGATTATTGGGCCGACCCTATCGGATGGCTGACGTTCCTTGTTGTGGTGGCGGGTAGCGTAGCGGCAGTGTTGCTGCTGTTAGGCTGGCCGTCGAGGGCGCGACAGGTGTCGGGCGAAGTGGTCTCGGTGCACCATTATCCCGGTCTGCGGGTGTTCGAATGCCTGGTCAGGGTGGAGGATGGCTGGCAGGGTCACCAGCCGGGTCAGTTTGCCTTTGTTACTTCCGACCCCCGGGACGGTCCGCACCCCTATACCATTGCCTCAGACTGGGATCCGCAGACCCGTTTCCTGAAGTTTGTTGTGAAGGAGCTGGGTGATCACACCCGGCTGGCCAGCGCGAAGGTGTGCCAGGGTATGCCGGTAACGGTGGAAGGACCTTATGGTGCTTTCAACTTTGAAGATGACAGCCTTACCCAGATATGGGTGGGCGGCGGGATTGGTATTACTCCCTTTATTGCCCGCATGAATTACCTGGCCAGGCATCCGGATCACCGCACCGTATACCTGTTCCATACCACAGAGGATGTCAACGAAGAGGCGCTCGATAAGCTGCGCGCCGATGCCGAGGCTGCAGGTGTCAATCTGATCATTCGGCGTAGCAAAGCAGAGGGCAGGCTGACAGCGCAGGATATCCGTGATGCTGTGCCCGATTGGCAGCAGGCCAGCCTGTGGTTCTGCGGCCCGGTGAAGTTCGCCAGTGCGGTGTTCGGTCAGTTTCGCAAATGGGGCGTACCGGCCAGGCGCATGCACCGGGAGTTTTTTGATATGCGTTAATGGTGTTGGTTGGGCCAGATTTCGAATCAATGGAGATCAATGGGGGGCAGAGTCATCGATCCCTGGGTATCAGTCAGAGCGTATTTGGTCGTTGCCCGGGATCCTGCGTGCGTGGGTAAGGACGAGCCAAGCCCAAGTGATCTGGGCTAAGAGCTCCACGAAAAGCCGGCAAGTATTAACCACGACACGGCAATGAGCAGCGCAAGAATCGCGCCCAGAAAGGCAGCCCTCAGCTTTGTACCCGCTTCAGGGAAGGTCACACTGCCAGTAGAGCTCTGCGAGAGAAAAGCTCATGGGCGACAATGCGAGTGCGAAGATATGGTTCATCCATGATTTCACTTGTTCATACTCCTGGGTAACGGTAATTCGCTTTTGATAAAAACTAGATTGCCTATTGATCGCTGTCAGTGAGAGGGATGGGGCTCTGAAGGGCGCAGCGGAAGGTGTACTCCGAAATGCTGTCCCATTCTTCATTGAGTGCACTGGGGAGCGACTCTGGCATGCCAATACGTGAAAAGCTGAAATCCATGTTACGGACAATCCTTTCGGCGCCCTCGTCGGGCCCTTTTGGATCAGTTATCTCCGGATTTTCCCGATACCATGTTTCCGAGAACCAGTCGTTGACCCATTCCATACCGTTGTCGGCCATATCGTAAATGCCTAACGGATTGGGGGGCAACCGGCTTCCCACTGGGACGTACTCTCCGGTGTCGTGGACTCGCTCGGATAGCTCGGGATGAGCGCTTAGTGGTTGTCCGTCATGGGTAGAGTAGATCCAATTCTTACTGCCTCGGTTGCGTCCAACAAACTCCCATTGGGCCGAGGTGGGTAAATCCAGTGGCAGGTCGGTCAGGCTGCCTAGCCACTGACAATAGTTCTTGGCGTCCTGCCAAGTGACTCGAGCAGGCTTTTCGACAAATAGGCGGCTAGCCGGATCTTGCTCAAAAGGATTTCTTTCCCACGTCTTGGACAGGCCCCGCTCGATCAATGGCAGGTCATTCGCTAGCAGATAGGTATCAAAATCATGCCATGTGGTCTTGTATTTACTCAATGAATAGCTGGACAGAGTTACTTTATGAGGCTGGTCTTCTTCAATTGTTGGCGGGAAATAGGGTCGCCATACGCCATCTTCTCCGACGGCGCCGAAGTCGCCCATGATAAAAGTGCCGCCTTCGATGAAGGCCAGGTTGTCTCGGGTTCTTTCGGTTAGCAGGGTGACGAGCTTAGGCAGATCATAAGTTGCGTTAGGAGGCTGACTGTTCTGACAACCATTGAGAAGTGTGCTGCAGCTAATCAATATCGTTACGAGAGATAGGTTACGCATAGTAGGTTCCCGTCAGTTGGACATGTTTGGCTAGTTGCACTGGTTGGTTGGGGACCGCCCGCTTTCCCCGTAGTTCGCTCTCGATACGGTCTATCTGCAGGCTGGGAAACAGGCGCATTAGATTGCGTAAGCGAGTGCGGTTGTGGGCGAAGCTGCCCTTTGTGCCTGCCGGATTGATGCGGGTGACGGTTTCCTCGTAGTCACGCCAGCTCTGGCTAACTTCAAGGAGAGATAAAACGGCTCTTTCACGGCGGTTATAACCCATCGTATAAGTGTCCCAAAAGCTCGGGCCGTAGTCGAAACAGAAAATGTCCAGAAGACGACCCTTTACTTCAGGAGGTGCGTACCTGACCCAGCTTTCACCCCCCCTGGCGAGGTCGGAAATGACGTTGTTGGCCGTTGTTATGGCCAACTGTTCTCTTTCAAGGGCGCTTCTGTGATCAGATCTGATTCTATTGATATCGTCGCCGATTCGTTCGGCAATTCTTGTACCCAAGCGCACCGTTACGGCAGCATGAGTTGCGCCAGCAAGGATTCCAAGAAAAGCAAAGTTGATCAACTGACCAAACGCATCAGAATCAATATCCTCAACCTTATGAAAATCCACGGTGAGTAGGCTGTTGTAGACGCACTTGACCATAGCCAGGAATGTACCCGCATCTACTTCGGCACCTAATTCTCCAGAGGCGCCAGCGCCTGCTACCAGACCGGCCTGCACGTTAAAGTAGAATTTGTGCGTCCGGGCGCTCCACTTGAGTTTCAACTTGGCTTCACCACCCAGGCCAAGAGCAGCGCCAGCTCCCACTCCGAGGGTGCACAAAGCTGTCCATGCGGCTGGCTCAGCAAGCGTGTCCTGCCATTCCACGCTGCCTTCCAGCTTGCCGTCGGCGCGGACGCCGGCGAAGGCGCTGGCTTCTGCGGATGCAGGACCGTCGTTGCTTTGGCTGCTGCTTGAGCCCCCGGTGCCGCGCAACTGCGGGAGGCCATTTTTCATGTCGACATGCACGTTGGCGCTAAGCAGGGCGCTGGCGCCGGCAAAGCCGGTTAGTTCGGCCTTGATCAGAGCGCGAAACTTACCCAATGATGCTTCCTGCAAACTGTTGAATTCATCTCTATAGCGAATTATCCACTCACTGTCCTCCTCGGCTGGCCAGGAGCTTTCAGCATGAGCTTTCGCTTCTATGAGGTTGGCGCTGACGCTGGCCTTGGCTGCGACGTGGGCATTCATCTTCTTTGCGTCGAAGCCGGCGTTCAGGCTGGCGCCCATGGCATAGCGCATGGCCTGTGCTTGGGTGCCGATGACGATGGGCGGCATGCCGTCGACAGGTGTCCAGCGCGTTGGATCACTTTGCCATTCGAGCAGACACCAGTCGGTAAAACTACTGTGAAGGGTCAGCTTGGCTTTTAGCGTAGGGCTGCGCATATCCTTGGCTATTGAGTCGATCAGCTTCTGACCGTCTACTCTTCCGCTGGCAGGGTCATACCAGCCTTTGGTGCTCGCTCTGTCCTGAGACTCGATGCTGTAGCTGCGGTGGCGCCGCCAACCTGAATCCTTCCGTACATAGGCATAGTGCCGATTGCCCATCAGTCGCCTTATTTCGGTGAGCTGCATGGGCTCGGTTGGCTTGGCGCTGTCGATTACCCGCTCTTGCTGGAGGCGCTCGATAAAGCTGTCCTTGAAACCGGCGATGCTTTCCTCAGTGCCTTCCATTTCAGAGTGAAACTGCTGGATAAGCTGCTCCAGAACGGCCTCCTCTTGCTGAATTTCCCGTTGGTGCTCTGCGGTCAAGGGGATGAAAACGGCTTCATCTGCCTGGTGCAGCAGGTCCACATAGTCGTCTGCGCACTCACTGCAATCGGTGATCTGCCCAACCTCACGGGTTTGCCGGGCGTCGTCTGTGTCAGGCAGTCGGAGGCGCTGTTGCGGATAGATACTGTTGGCATCTTCTATCTCGGGGTTCAAGCGCATCAGTGTGGCGATAGTGGTGCCGTTGGCCCGCGCGATCAGACTGAGGTTGTCCCCGGATTTGACGATATATTCCATGGCTAGACGTCCTTGTTCAGACCAAAGAGCTGTTGTTCGGAGAATGCCAGGCGCTGATCGGCCGTATGGGTTTGATCGCCGAGGTACTCAGCCCAATAGGGACTGCTTAGCTCCTGGGGAAAGCGCCAGGCCAACTCGAGGTAATGGAGCGTCTGATGCTCAAGCCTGAAGCCATAGTCATGGGCTTTTTTGATCAGGGCGGCGATGTGCTCGCGTTGGTTCAAGTAACCCGCATGACCCTGATTGCAGCCCAGGTGATGCGTGGCCTTGTCGATAAATCGTTCATGTTCATCGGTTTGCCATTGAGAAAGTTGTTCCTCGCGAAGTAGGTACCAACCCTCCTCGTTGAGACCCCGAGGCTTGCCGTTGGCCGTACTGACGTATGCTTTCCACGCGCTGCCATCGTGAAGAAGCCATTGAGATATGGGGCCAGACCATGACTCGAATTCTTCAGGACGCATGGTGCTGAACAGTCTGTCGGCCCAGGTAGGGGCGTAGAAACGGCAATAGGCCAGTTGCCGGGAAGGTAGCAGTACGCTGATCAGGCTACGCAGATGATCGGCAATGGTGTCCTTGCCGGCTGCCGAGCGCAGCACTAGACCATAGTCTTGCCAGGTTTCAGGCTTGGCCAGCAATTGCCCTCCCGCACTGGGCTTGACCAGCCAGGGACTGGCTTCAATGACCTTGGCATGTCTGGTGCCGCGAAACAGCGGTACGATTGTGGGGTGGTCATCATGGGTATATGCGGTGAATGGTACGTCCATGTTCAAACCATCCAGCAACAGGTAGCAATCGTCGGAATAATCAGGAGCTGATGCCTGCCGTACATTCATGCGCTCAGACATGGACAAGCCTCCAATGGGCAGTGGCCATCCGGTTGGCGGTGACACTGGCTGGAGAGGAGCAGGTTATCTCTGGCCGCTGACTTGAGCCGGGACAGATCATTTGGCTGTGCATTCAGCGTCAATTGCCCTGCGACAGCCCGATCGGCAGCGCCAGGTATAGTAGGTAGTTGAATGCTTACGCCCGATCCCCGCCCGGCACTTCCCCCCGCATTAATCTTGACCGCCGGCCCGATCAGCGTCACCCCACTGGGATCAAGCTTCAGAAACGAGCCGCCACCTTTGGCGGTGAGTTCCATACCCGCATCAATCACAACCTTGTCGCCGGCGTAATAGTGAATTTCGTTACCTGCCTGGATGAACTGGCCGGTGCCGAGCTTGATGTGTTGGCTGGTGCCGACTGTCAGATGATCGTTGGCCTTGATCTCGGTTTTGCGATCGCTGTGGGTGGTGTGGTGCTCTTCGGCCATGAACTCGGTGTAGCTGTTGGCCTCCACACGATCGTGGCGTTCGTTGCCGACGCGGATCTTCTTGTCGTTCTCAATGTTTTCATCCCAGTCGCGCTGGGCGTGGATGTAGATCTGCTCCTGATCTTTCCTGTCTTCGATTCGCAGCTCGTTGTAGCCGCCACCACCCGGGGAACTGAGGGTCTTGAACACGCTGCGGGTTTTGTTGGCGGGTAGTTCATACGGGACTGGGTGGGTCTTGTGGTAGAGGCAGCCGGTGACCAGTGGCTGGTCCGGGTCGCCTTCGAGGAAGGTGATCAGTACTTCCATCCCTACTCTCGGGATGGCGATGCCGCCGTATTGATTGCCTGCCCAGCTGGACGAAACTCTAAGCCAGCAGCTCGTGCGCTCGTCGCCCTGGCCTTCGCGATCCCAGTGGAATTGCACCTTGATGCGACCGTACCTGTCGCAGTGGATCTCTTCGCCTACTGGGCCGGTAACCACGGCGGTCTGGGTGCCGAGCACTTTGGGTTTGGGGTGGTCGAGTTGCGGGCGGTAATGAATATCCCAAGGGGCAGCGGTGAATTGGTTGCGGTAGCCCTGAGTAAAACCGTCTGACTCCTTGGTATCACTGGTGACGGACTCTTCCAGTACCTGGGGCTGCTTGCCCTCGTGCCGAATGCTGAGGACTAGCCACAGGTCGTTCCATTCGGTGCGTGGATGCTCTGACAGGGTCAGGAAATGGCCGGTGACCAATGTGGGGACATCGCTTTTGCCCTCGGCGAGGCGGTAGTCGCTGCGGTGGCGTTCCAGGCTGCGTTTGGCTAGCTGTTTGCCGCGGGCGCGTTCGGTAAAGCGGCCGGGGTAGTCGTAGTCTTCCAGGTCGGGCAGGGGGGTGGGTGGCTGTTCGCTTTCGGCTGGCTGCTGTGCTTTGTGTGCGGCTTCCATCACCAGGTGAGGCTTTTCAAAGTCGTAATCGCGGCGGGTCACTCTGGTGGGGCGGGTTTCGAAGCGCATGGCGAAGCGTTTGATCACCGGCTCGTCGGCAACAAGGCCACTGTCTTGTATGTAAGCGGTGGGGCGATCCAGCTTGGGAAAGCCGGTCTGATCATCACCGAACACCAACAGGTGGTTATCGGTGCTGTGTTCAAAGTGGTAATGGATGCCTTCTTCTTCACACAGACGCTGGATGAAATGCAGATCGGTTTCGTCGTATTGGGTGCAGTAGACCCGCTGGGGGTATTCGCTGTTGAGCTGGAAGCGGAATGTATCTGCCTGGATGCCATGGTCGTTCAATACCCGGGCGATGATCTGCGGCACGGTGAGATGCTGAAAGATGCGCTGGTTGGTACGGTGGCCGAGGTAATACAAATGTGGCACCAGGTCGATGTGGTAACGGGTCAGGCGCTTGCCGGCGTCGCCCTGGGCAACGCGGTGGATCAGGCCATGGATGCCTTTACCCTCGCCGGCGAATCTGAAGAAAACCGGCTGCTGCAGCAGTGCTTCAATATTCAGATCAGGGCGTTCGCTAACCAGTTCCAGCTGGAAGCGGTAGGGCTGGCTGATGGCTTCGGTGCCGGTGAATGACAGCACTTTGAAGTCGTGGGCGATGCCTGAGATTTCCAGCGTAAAAGCGGCCATGTTGGCAGGGGCGAACATCCATTGTTCCTTGTGCTTGGGCTGTGGAGCGGCAGCATTATTGCAGATCGAGAAAATGAAAAACGTGAGGTGGTCGGCAAAACGGGCAGCGGTTGGAGGTTTCGCCAGACGTTGGTTGGAGGTGCGGGATAGAGCTGGCAAAGTGCGCAAGAATTGGCGCAGTTGGTTGTGGCCGGGAAGGTTGTTGAGCCGGTCACATAGGTAACACCACAAACCGGCCACATAGGTAACACCTATGTTGGCCGTATTACTCG
>NZ_VTTI01000001.1:600384-752206 GCF_008641105.1 Halopseudomonas salina | reverse complement strand
CCCCGTCAACCGCTTCCTTGAAACTTTTCAGATCTCTCTGACTTACCCGAATCAGCGATCGTGCTGCTGTCTCGGTGGTCGCCGTATCATTAAAAAACAATCTACCCTGTCAACCCCTAAATTATCGCTAACTTATTGATTGTAAAGCGCTTTATACAAAGCGCCCTGACTGGGCAGACGCGCATTATAGGGGCTGGGATTTTTCCGTCAAGGCTTCTTTGCGTTTACCTGGCATAAAAAAACCCTCCACCCGTTTTCACGGGTGGAGGGTACGACCACGCTGGTCACACGGAGAGGTAACGGCTGATGTGCGCCCGGTCAATCTGGTCGCCACTTGCCTCATGTACGATGACGCCCTTGTCCATCACCAGCATCCGGTCAGCCACCGCCAAAGCGAAGCTGAGCACCTGTTCGGAAACCACGATACTGATTTTGCGCGCGTGCTTGATGTCGTTAAGCGTGCTTGCCAGCTGCTTGATGATAGAGGGCTGAATACCCTCGGTCGGTTCATCAAGCAGCAGGATCTTGGGATCAGCAGCCAATGCTCTTCCAATAGCCAGTTGCTGCTGCTGCCCACCGGAAAGATTACCCGCCTTGCGGCTACGCATCTCAAGAAGCACTGGAAACAATTCATATATGTCCCCCGGTACTTTCTTGCGCCCCGAGGCCTCCAGCCCAGCCATGATATTTTCCTCTACTGTCAACGTCGGAAATACCATTCGTCCCTGCGGCACATATGCGATACCACTAGCCACACGCTGGTAGGACTGGGCATTGCTCAGCTCCTTGCCATTGAAGGTGATACTTCCACTGTTACTCGGATGCATTCCGATAAGGGATTTGAACAGCGTCGTCTTGCCCATGCCGTTGCGACCCATTACTGCGACCGTTTCATTAGCTCCGACATCCAGCGAAATACCATGGATGACTTCGCTCATTCCGTAACTTACGTGCAAATCGCGAACAGTCAGCATGTTCGATTCCTTCTGTTAGTGGCCCAGGTAGACCTCGATGACCTTTTCGTTTTTCTGCACATCATCCATTTTACCCTCGGCAAGCAGCTTGCCCTGGTGCAATACAGTGACCTTGTTGGCGATGTCCTTTACGAAATCCATATCATGCTCGATCACGATCACCGATCGGTTATTGCTGATACGCCGTAACAGGTCAGCCGTCGCCTCACGCTCCGGCACACTCATACCCGCTACTGGCTCATCAAGCATGAGCAGCTCGGGATCCTGGATAAGAAGCATCCCTATTTCCAGCCACTGCTTCTGCCCATGACTCAAAAGGCCCGCACTGACATCCAGCCGCTCCTCTAGGAAAATATCCGCCGCCACTTCACAGACGCGCTGTGTGACGTGCTCGGTTGTCTTGAAGAACAGGCTGCCAAAGACGGTACGCCCGCCGGGGTAGGACAGCTGAAGATTCTCGCGCACAGTCAGATTTTCATAGATCGAAGGAGTCTGAAACTTCCTCCCCACGCCCGCCTTGACGATCTGGTTCTCCGCCAGCTTGGTCAACTCGGTATTCTTGAACATGATCGAGCCTGAAGAGGCACGTGTCTTACCGCATATCAGATCCAGCAAGGTTGTCTTCCCAGCACCGTTGGGCCCGATGACAACACGTACCTCGTTGCGCTCCACATAAAGGTTGAGACCATCAACTGCCTTGAAACCATCAAAGGAAACCGTGAGATCTTCTATTGCCAACAATATCGGTGAAGTCATGACTGTGCCTCCTGACCAGTACCCGGCTCACTTGCCTTTCTTTGCGAGCGCCCAAACAGTCGCGACAAATGCGGCCTGACGAAGTCGTTATAGATTCCGGCCAGTCCCTGAGGGAAGAGGAGAACCACGCCAATGAACAGCGCACCCATGAAGACGATCCAGAGCTGTGGGAAGGTTTCTGACAGCATTGTCTTGGCCAGATTGACCAACAGAGCGCCATATACTGCGCCTATCAGCGACAGCCTGCCGCCCACGGCACAAAAGATCACCATCTCGATTGAGGCTACCGTGCCTACGAAGGAAGGCGACATGAAGCCCACCTGCAAAGCAAACATGGCGCCACCGATAGCCGAAAATACCGCTGCCAGTGCAAATACAAAGATCTTTATATTGGCTACGTCGTAGCCGGAAAAACGCACTCGGTCTTCCTGGTCGCGCATGGCGATCAGCAGCTTGCCGAAACGGCTTTCCAATACGAACTGACCGATCAAAAGGCAAATGATCAGCGCGACGCAGCAGACGAAATACAATATGTAGCGCGCACTATCGGATCGGATATCCCAGCCCAGCAGCGTTCTCAGGTCAGTAATGCCATTGATACCTCCGGTATAACCCTGCTGACCGACGATAAGAATGGTCGCAATTGAGGCAATAGCCTGCGTGATGATTGCGAAATACACCCCGCCTACCCGACGCTTGAACATGGCAAAGCCAATAAAGAAGGCAATCAGAGCGGGTACGGTAAGCATAAGAATAATGGTCAGGGTAAGGCTGTGAAACGGTAACCACATCAAGGGCAACTCGGTGATCTGGTTCCAGTCCATGAAATCAGGAATACCCGGTGTGCTCTGTATCGATGTGAATTCCGGAGCCGACGATTCCAGCTTCAGGAACATCGCCATGCAATACCCGCCAACACCAAAAAAGATACCCTGCCCCAGACTCAGAATGCCCCCGTAGCCCCAACACAGCACCAGACCCACAGCAACAAAGGCGTAGGTCAGATACTTGCCCAACAGATTGAGCCTGAATATATCCAGGGTCAGGGGCAGAATGACCAGCAGTAAGACCGCCAACGCCAGCAGCTGCAGCAGCCGTTGACCTCCCCCAAATGCCGCTATCCATCTGTGCATATCAATAACCTCCAGCGGGCACGCCGATCACCGGCGTACCTTGCTTGCAAAGAGCCCCTGGGGACGAACCATCAGAATGCCGACCACGACCGTGAGAGTGATAACCTTGGCCATGGAACCGCTGAGGAAAAACTCCATAATCGATTGCGACTGAGCGATGCCGAATGCTGAGACCACGGTACCCAGAATGCTTGCAGCACCACCGAAGACCACAACCAGGAAGGTGTCGACGATGTACAGTGACCCCGTAGTCGGGCCGGTTGAAGCAATCGTGGTGAAAGCGGCTCCAGCAACACCGGCAATTCCGCAACCCAGTGCGAAAGTGAAACGGTCCACCCGCTGGGTATTGATGCCCGCCGCATTGGCCATGGCACGGTTCTGAGTAGTAGCGCGCACCTTTATGCCCCAGCGTGACTTGTACAGTAGCAAGGCAACCCCGAGGGTAATGAAGAAGGTGACGACCATCACGAACATGCCATTAACCGGGATATCGATGATATCGGTGGGAGCCCAGGAGCCCATCAACCACGGAGGAAGATTGACGCTCACTTCCCGCGGACCGAAACCGGAGCGAAAAGCCTGCTGCATGATCAGCCCCAAGCCCCAGGTTGCCAGCAGCGTATCCAGTGGGCGCTTGTATAATCGGCAAATCATGAGCCGTTCGACGAAGTAGCCAAGAATGAATGTCCCCGTAAAAGCCGCCAGAATGGCAATGGGGAAATAGATGTGCTCCATCCATGGCCAGATTTCGGTGCCTAGTACAGACACCAACCAGGTGATATAGGCGCCCAGGGTCAAGAACTCCCCGTGAGCCATATTGATAACACCCATCTGTCCAAAAATAATCGCCAGACCCAGTGCCATCAGCAGGAAAACACAGAACAGGCTAAGCCCACTGAACCCCTGCATGACAAAAATGGCCGTGAGTTCCTGCGAGGAATATCCGCCCATGTTCTCTCTCCTCGATTCGAAACGGTGCGGTCAACAAGGACCGCACCGATATTGACTTACGCTAATGGGAGGGACTTATTGATAACCTTCGGGGAAGGGGTTTGGCTCGATCAGCTCAGACTCGTAAACCACCTTGGCTTGACCGTCTGCCTGCCATTCGCCGACGCGCAGCTTGCTCCAGAGGTGATTGTTGCCGTGAATCTTCACGTAGCCTTCAGGCGCGCTGGTCAGTTCGATGTCCGGTGAAGCTGCTGAAACAGCATCGACGTCAAAGCTGCCGGCCTTTTCTACAGCCGCTTTCCACAGCCAGGGACCGAGATAGGCAGCCTGAGTAACGTCACCAATCACGCTGTCTTCACCCCAGCGAGCCTTGAACGCCTTCACAAATTCGGAGTTGTTGTCGTTTTCCAGCGACTGGAAATACTTCATGGAGGAATAGAACCCCACCATGTTCTCGCCACCAATGCCCAATACTTCGTCTTCGGTTACGGAGATGGTCATGATGGTCTGACGGTCAGCGGTGATACCAGCCGCATTCAACTGCTTCCACCAGGCAACGTTGGAACCCCCGACGATGCTGGAGTACACCACGTCAGGCTTCTTCAGGCGGATCTTGTTGATCAGCGAACCGAAGTTGGTGTTGCCCAGTGGGTAGTACTCCTCGCCAACCACGGTGCCACCCAGTACATTTTCGATGTGCTTGCGGGCGATCTTGTTGGAAGTACGTGGCCAGATATAGTCAGAGCCGACCAGGTAGAACGTCTTGGCGTCTTTCTCTTCAGCTATCCAGTCCAGGCCGGCAAGAATCTGTTGGGTTGCTTCCTGGCCTGTGTAGATTACGTTCTTGGATTGCTCAAGCCCTTCGTAGAACGTCGGGTAATAGAGCATCCCGTTTTCTTTCTCGAATACAGGCAGAACTGCTTTGCGTGAAGCCGATGTCCAGCATCCGAAAACGGCGGCTACTTTGTCCTGTGTCAGCAGCTTGCGGGACTTCTCGGCAAAGGTGGGCCAGTCACTGGCGCCATCTTCCTGCACGATCTCGATCTGGCGGCCTAGAACGCCGCCCATCGCGTTGATCTGCTCGATGGCCAGCATTTCTGCTTCGACCGAACCCGTTTCGCTGATGGCCATGGTGCCAGTAATGGAGTGCAGGATACCGACCTTGACAGTGTCATCGGTAACCGCCAGGCCGGTGGTATTAACCTTATCGGTCGGATAATCGGCAGCGCCGGCAATCCCGGTCACGCCCAAACCCGTGCCCAGCGCCAGCGCCAGCATGTGGCGCTTCCAGGCTGGCATCTTGCGTATCGATTCTTGCATAGGGTGAATCTCCTAGATGTGGGTAAAACCGGCAAGCAAATCCGCTGAACGGTTTGTCTACCTGTCAACACACCCTGAGCAACCCTTGTGCCAGCATGCCAAGGTCATCCATAAAATTATTAGCTGATGGATATAAATCCATAAATATCAGCAACCTATGCGCGCTACCAGATTAGGGAGCCGTAAAGCGCAGGGCTGGACTTCATCTACCCACGCCAACGGGACCTGACATTGTCATGACAATGTCCAGCCGATAGATCTGACATTGTCACATCCAGTGGCAGCCAGAAGCTGACATTAATTGACTATTGCTTTATATCGCATTGATTATTAACGATTTTTACTTTTAATGACAAAGCTGGCACGTCATCTGCTCTGGGATCATGACTGGCCAGAATCTGGCCGCGATTGCCATCACCCACACAGAGGATTCACAGTCATGGCCGAGACATTGATCAAGATCGATCTGAGCAAGAGCCCGAAGGAGCACGACACCATCCATAACCGCTGGCATCCCGATGTGCCGATGGTAGCGACAGTCAAGCCAGGTGACGACTTCATAATCGAGTGCATGGACTGGACCGGCGGGCAGATTGCCAATAACGACAGTGCCGATGACGTGCGCGACGTGGACCTGAGCAAGGTGCACTACCTTAGCGGCCCGGTTGCAGTAGAAGGTGCAGAACCCGGCGACCTGATGGTCGTGGATATCCTCGACCTGGGAGCCTTTGCCGACCAGATGTGGGGCTTCAACGGCGTATTTGCCAAGGAAAACGGCGGTGGGTTCCTGACAGAGCACTACCCGGAAGCGCGCAAGACCATCTGGGACTTCAATGGCATCTACACCAAGTCCAGGCATATTCCCGGTGTGGAGTTCATCGGCCTGATGCACCCCGGCCTGATTGGTTGTTTGCCTTCCCAGGAATTGCTTGATGAATGGAACAAACGCGAACAGGCCCTTATCGATACCGACCCGGATCGCGTGCCAGGTCTCGCCAACCCGCCCTACGCACCCACTGCCCATACCGGTCGCGCCACAGGCGATGTAGCCGCAAAGATTGCCAACGAAGGCGCCCGCACCGTGCCACCTCGGGAGCACGGCGGGAACTGCGACATCAAGGACCTGACCAAGGGGTCACGTGTGTTCTTCCCGGTTTATGTCAAAGGTGGCGGACTGTCGATGGGCGATCTGCACTTCTCCCAGGGCGACGGTGAGATCACTTTCTGTGGCGCCATTGAAATGGCTGGCTGGATCCACATCCGGGTCAATCTGATCAAGGATGGCGTGAAGAAATACGGCGTGAAAAACCCCATTTTCCAGCCCAGCGACATGGCACCAAGCTACAAGAAGCACCTGATATTCGAGGGTATTTCTGTTGATGAAAGTGGCAAGCAACATTATCTCGATGCCCACGTGGCCTACCGCCAGGCCTGCCTGAACGCCATCGAATATATGAAGAAATTCGGCTTCAGCGGCGCCCAGGCCTATTCATTGCTAGGTACTGCACCTGTCCAGGGTCACATCAGTGGCATTGTCGATGTGCCCAACGTATGCGCCACCCTGTGGATTCCCACCGAAATATTCGACTTCGACATCATGCCAAACGCAGATGGCCCGACGATCTCGGTCAATAGCCCGGAAGTACCGACCTCGAAATGGAATAAGTGATTCGGTCAGGCCGTCGTATCCATTTTGGTGCGGCGGCCACCCCCTTGAGCGCACAGTTAGAGAGCACATTATGCCCCTATACGATTTCGACTGCCCCCAATGTGGCGCTTTTGAAGCCTTGCTACCCAGTGCCGAACGCAATCTCCCTCGTGACTGCCCCGCCTGCGGGCAGACCATGCAGCGCCTGATAAGCGCGCCGCGGCTGCAGGTACTCAGTCGCCAGCAGCGTACAGCTCACGAAACCAATGAGCGCAGCGCCCATCAACCAAAAGTCAGCCATGGCCACGGGCACAGTTGTTGCAGCTCAGGTAAATGCACCCATCAGCCTCGCGCCGAAGGGCAGCCACCACCCCTGAAGCAACAGAGTGGTCCGCGACGTCCGTGGATGATCAGTCACTGAGCTAAACGCAAGCTAGCCGGTGCACGCCCAAGACGCAGGCCACAGGGGGCCAGTTCGTCCCCGATCCAAGGAGCCTGCATTCCGTGATAACCATGCCCGATGGGACAGCCCAGCAGATGAAGCGTGAACTGGTCGTGATTCTGGAAATGGCCAAGTTGTTGGAAAAGCCACTGGATGCTCCTCGAACCATACAGGGGATCCTTCGTCTGCTTTCGCAGCTGTATGGCCTCAACTGTGGAAGAGTCAGCCTGCCCGTGGCGGCGACCAACACCATGGAGGTGCGCTATTCCTACGGATTATCCCCAGAGGATCTCAAAGCCGGTCGATTTACTCTCAATATCAATCAGGGTGTGACCGGCTACGTCATGCGCACCGGCTCGATCGGCCTGGTCCCGGATGTTAACAAGGAGCCCCTATTCATCTACCGGGTTGCGGAGCTGTCGAACCATACCGGTGGACGGATGACCTTTATCGCAGTGCCTATCCTAGAGTCGGGAAGACCGATCGGTGTGCTGTCGGTTCAGCGCGAAGGCCTGCATGAAAGACCATTTGATGGTGACATCAGCCTGATGCGTATCGCTGCCTCAATGGTGGGGCAGGTACTGCGCATTCACCAGTTTGTCGTGGATCAAACCGCTCACCTGGTCAAGGAAAACCAGCACCTGCGCCACAGCATCGCGATCGAAGCCATGCTCAAGCAGAGTCTGGCCCACGGTATCCTGGGTACCAGCCCGGCCCTGATGGACGCTGTGCGTGCAACTATTCAGGTTGCTCGCAGTGATGCGCCGGTAATGCTGCTCGGCGAGTCTGGTACTGGTAAGGAAAAATTCGCGCGGATGACGCACCAGCAAAGCGACCGCCGCGAGAAGCCCTTCATCTGCATCAATTGCGCCGCCATACCCGCCGACCTGCTCGAATCAGAACTTTTTGGTCATGCAAAAGGTGCGTTCACCGGCGCCTCGCAGAACAAGCAAGGCAAGATCGTCCAGGCAGATGGTGGCACACTGTTTCTGGATGAGATCGGCGATATGCCACTGGCACTGCAAGCCAAGTTGCTGCGCGTACTACAGGAGAAAAAGGTCGATCCAGTAGGTAGCGACAGCGCCATCTCCGTAGACTTTCGCGTGATTACTGCCACCCACGTCAACCTGCAGGAATCCGTCAACCAGGGACGGTTTCGTCTGGATCTGTTCTACCGCCTGCATGTCGTGCCCGTGCAATTACCGCCGCTGCGTGAACGCCAGGAAGACATACGCCAGTTGGCGCTGCATTTTCTCAACGAGCTCAATCACCACTACGAACGTAACTGGAGCCTGGAAGCGAATGCCTTCGAGGTTCTCGAGCGTTTTGACTGGCCGGGCAATATCCGGCAATTGCAGAACGTCCTCGAGCGCACGGCTTTGACCAGTGACCAGGACTCGCTAAGCGGCGCAAAAATCAAGCACAGCCTCTCGTCTGAAAGTGCAATCAATCTTCCCCAGCATGCCAGCGGCGAGAAGCCTGGCATCAGCGGAACAGCCGAAACAACAGCATACCAACCAAGCGGACCCGGACAACGGCCCTATGGGCGTTCCTATAACTGGGTCAACCAGGATGAAGCCGCGCAGATTCGCGCGACGCTGGTAGACACCAATAACAACCAGTCCGAGGCGGCCAGACGACTCAACCTGAGCCTCAGACAATTGCGTTATCGGGTCAGCAAACTGGGGATTGACCTCAACTGACCTTCCCAACCCAAGCAAGCGGAGGATTAACCAATGCGTCATGGAGATATTTCCAGCAGCCCGGATACCGTGGGTGTCGCGGTAGTCAATTACAAGATGCCACGGTTGCATAGTCGTGAAGAGGTGCTGGCTAACGCTCGCAACATCGCGGATATGATCATCGGCATGAAAAAGGGCCTGCCCGGCATGGATCTGGTGGTGTTTCCCGAATACAGCACCATGGGCATCATGTACGACAACGATGAGATGATGGCCACCGCGGCGACCATTCCAGGTGACGAAACACGCATATTCAGTGAAGCCTGCAAGCAGGCTAAAACCTGGGGTATTTTTTCACTCACAGGCGAGCAACACGAGGAACATCCGCACAAGGCACCCTATAACACCCTGGTGCTGATTAATGATCAGGGTGAGATCGTGCAGAAATACCGCAAGTGCATTCCTTGGTGCCCGATCGAAGGCTGGTATCCCGGCGACCGCACCTATGTGTCGGAAGGCCCCAAGGGCATGAAAATCAGCCTGATTATCTGTGATGACGGTAATTATCCGGAAATCTGGCGAGATTGTGCAATGAAAGGCGCCGAACTGATTGTGCGTTGCCAGGGCTATATGTACCCCGCCAAGGAACAACAGGTAATGATGGCCAAGTCCATGGCCTGGGCCAACAACTGCTATGTGGCGGTTGCCAATGCCAGCGGTTTTGACGGCGTGTATTCCTACTTTGGTCACTCTGCGATTATCGGCTTTGACGGCCGCACCCTGGGTGAATGTGGCGAAGAGGACATGGGGATCCAGTACGCTCAGCTCTCGGTATCGCAGATCCGCGATGCACGGGCCAATGATCAGTCACAGAATCACCTGTTCAAGCTTCTGCACCGCGGCTACACCGGCGTGTATAACTCCGGAGACGGCGACCGTGGTGTGGCTGATTGCCCATTCGACTTCTATCGCACCTGGGTTCTGGACGCAGAAAAGGCGCGCGACGATGTCGAGAAGATGACTCGCAGCACCATCGGCGTCAAAGACTGCCCGGTCGGCGAGCTACCGCATCCGGGTAAGGACAAGGAAGCCGGCGCATGATGCTGACGAGTGGAGTCGGTAATGCCCTTTATCAATGAAGTGCTCGAGCACAACCAGCGCACGGGCGGCAACGCGCCGCCCGTGCGTCAATCGCGATTCCTGTTCGATCTGGACAAGGTCATGCAGCAGTTACGCTCGCGGATTACCGGACAGGATGCTGCGCTGGATGCGATAGCGGCGAGCCTGGCTCTGACCAAGGCTGAATTGGGCGACCCCCGCAAGCCACTGGCCGTCATGTTGCTCATGGGACCGACCGGGGTGGGCAAAACCGAAACAGTACGCCTGCTCGCAGAGGCCATTCACGGCCGGGCAGATGCTCTGTGCAGAATTGATATGAACACCCTGGCCCAGGAACATTACGCTGCCTCATTAACCGGGGCACCGCCGGGTTATGTCGGTAGCAAGGAGGGCAACACCCTATTTGATCGAGAGGCAATTGAAGGCAGTTTTGGCAAACCGGGCATCGTGCTATTCGATGAATTGGAGAAAGCCAGCGAACCAGTAACTCGCGCATTGATGAACATCTTTGACAACGGTCAGCTGCGACTCAGCTCCGGCACTACCACACTGGATTTCCGCAATAGCCTGATTTTCATGACCAGTAATATTGGCGCGCAGGCAATCTGGAACTGGCAGCAGCGCCAGCAAAACAGCTGGCGCCGCTGGTTACCGGAAAACTGGCGGGCACAGCAGGAGCATAAACAGCAGAAGCTGGCCCTGGAAAAAGCCTTCGCTCCGGAGTTTCTTAATCGGATTGATCAACAATTGATTTATCAGCGACTGACCGATGACCAAGTGACTGTCCTGGTCGAGCTCGCACTGGAGCGACTGAATAATCGGCTCGCCCGACACCAGGTGCAACTTGTCGCCAGGCCCGGATTGAAGAGCTGGCTGGGCGAGCAGGGCTTTGATCGTCGCTATGGAGCTCGCGCCATGGCCCGCTGCTTTCGTCAGTGGCTGGAGCCGGAGGTGGCGCATGCGCTGCTACAGAGTCCGGATCGCCCGCCAGGCTGCCTGCTTATCGCAGATCTGGCTGCCCAAAAGGATGGGATAGAAATTACCCTGGAGGCACCGGACACTATCAGCTGACACAAAAAAACCCGCCTGGGCGGGTTTTTTCTTACACAGACTCTTTACTTGCAGTCTTCTACCGACTTGAGCGGGTAGTGCGCTGGATAGGGCAGTGTAGCCACACCCGAATCAATGGCGGCCTGGGCGACAGCAGCCGGCACTTCCTCGATCAGGCGCACATCCATTGGCTTGGGAATGATGTATTCACGACCAAACTCCAGCTTGATACCGCCGTACGCTGCGGAAACGTACTCCGGCACCGGCTCCTTGGCCAGCTTGCGGATGGCGTGAACAGCAGCAATCTTCATTTCTTCGTTGATACGGGTAGCACGTACGTCCAGTGCACCACGGAAGATGAAGGGGAAGCCCAGTACGTTGTTGACCTGGTTAGGATAATCCGACCGACCGGTAGCCATGATCACGTCCGGACGCGAAGCATGGGCCAGCTCGGGATCGATTTCCGGATCAGGGTTGGAGCAGGCGAAGACGATGGGATTTTCCGCCATCAGCTTGAGCTCTGCCGGCTTGAGCAGGTTCGGACCGGAAAGGCCAACGAACACATCGGCACCCTTCATGGCGTCGGCCAGAGTGCGCTTCTCAGTTTCGGTAGCGAAGATGGCCTTGTATTCGTTCAGGTCATCACGGCCCGCGTGGATCACGCCTTTGCGATCGAGCATATAAATGTTCTCGACCTTGCAGCCCATGCTGACCAACAGCTTCATGCAGGCAATGGCCGCAGCGCCAGCACCCAGGCAGACGATCTTGGCATCTTCGAGCTTCTTGTCAGCCAACTCCAACGCATTGATCATCGCCGCGGCAGTCACAATCGCGGTGCCGTGCTGATCATCGTGAAAGACCGGGATGTTGCACTGCTCGACAAGCGCGCGTTCAATCTCGAAGCACTCTGGCGCCTTGATATCCTCAAGGTTGATACCGCCAAAGGTGCAGGAGATGCGACGTACTGTATCGATGAAGGCCTGGGGGCTTTCGGATTCGACTTCGATGTCGAAAACATCGATACCGGCGAAACGCTTGAACAGCACGCCCTTGCCTTCCATTACCGGCTTGCTGGCCAACGGACCCAGGTTACCCAGGCCGAGAATGGCTGTGCCATCGGAAATTACAGCTACCAGGTTACCCTTGCCGGTGTATTTGAAGGCATTGAGAGGGTCCTTGGCGATTTCGCGTACCGGCTCTGCAACACCCGGGCTGTAGGCAAGCGCGAGATCACGGGCAGTGGCGGTAGGCTTTGTCAGCTCGACGCTCAGCTTGCCCGGACGTGGGTTGGCATGATAGTCGAGTGCATCGGTTCTCAAATCAGACATGTTCAATATTCCGGTCAAGTTGCTTATGCGGGGTCGACGAGAATACAGAAAAGGACCTGTCTGAACAAGATCATTCACCGCATCAATGTCAAGGACATTATCTTACAACTTTGAGCCACTGCCCTGCCTCTGGCTGCCCGTCCGGCCAGTGCCCGTTTAGCAGGCGTAAACGCGCTTCTGCTTCATCGCCCAGCGGGCTGTTACGTGCCAGGCGCGCATAGGTATCACCCTTGCCCGTACGCACCAGGCGAATATGCAACGGCGCGGCCTTCTTGCGGTCAGCTGCACTCAGCCCGGAAAAACTGCGGATAACGCTGACAAATCCGCTATCGTGGCTTTCCAGCCGGGTCTGCCCACGGACCGCTCCGATGAACAGAAACAACTGGTCTTTGCGCAGGATCGCCCCCACGCGGCGGGGGCTCTGACCCGGCAGAATAGCCATGACCCCCTGATAACCGGAACCGGAAAACCTCTCCTCCTGAACGAGCCGTTGTTGGCCTCCCGCACGCTGGCGCAGCAGCTCGCTAACATCCGATCCTGCATTCGCAGTCTCAAGCGTCATTGCAATGAACGCACTTTCATCAGACGTATGACCGATAACCACATCCGGGCGGTTGAGAACAGTCCAGCCCGAGGGGTAGTCAAGCCGCATATTCAATGGCACATGATAAAAGCGTTGATCACGGACGACGCCCTGCGCTTCGCTGTCACCGTAGACCATTCCCTCGATCGCCTTGAGGTAAACGTCGCGCCCGATGCGCTGGCTGTCGCCAGTGGATAATGCCTGGGCCTGCCCTACCACCTGTTGCAACCGTTGATCGTGGGTGGGGTGACTGGCAAAAAGGCCGTGGTAACTTTCAACCTTCTTGCCCCGTGCTTCGGCTTGTTGTCTGGCATAGGTGTCCTGATCCTTGAGTACTCCTATGACCTCCAGTACGGCGTCCGGTCGATAGCCTGATCGGGCCAGATATTCGGCGCCCAGGCCGTCCGCTTCCAGCTCCATGTCGCGGCCATAGCCCGAGACCAGAGCGCTGCCGAGCATATTGCTGAGGTCACCTGCGGCAGGGATCCCCGTACCAATTGTAACCAGTTGGCCCAGCAAGCTCGACCCCATGGCCATGCTCTGCTGACGCACGCCATGACGGGCTGTCACATGACCGATTTCGTGCCCCAGTACAGCGGCCAGCTCGGCTTCAGAGTTCATATAGGCCATCAGCCCACGGTTCATATAGACAAACCCGCCTGGCAAGGCAAACGCATTGATATCCGCAGAGTCAACGACCTGAAAACGGTACTCGAGGTTACTGCGGTGACTGTTGCGCGCCAGCTCTTCGCCAATGTTTTGCACATAAGCCTGCAGCGCGGGATTATCCACCATGGGCATCTGCTGACTGATTTGCGCATTGGCCTGACGGCCCATCGCCAGCTCCTGATTCTCGGACATCATCACGAAGTCCTGCTTGCCGGTAACCGGATTGACCGCACAACCCTGAAAAAGCACAAGTGTAAAAGCCAAAACAAGGAAGCATGTCGAACGCATCAGTCGATCTCCAGCATGAAGGGATGGCGCACTGGCAGCATGAACCTTTTATACGTTTTTGGCGATTGCCCTTTACGCTGGCGATCCACTACCCAGCCGCGTGCCTCCACATGGCGACCAACCCAGCGACGGGGGGAGCCTTCAATGAGGTTGGCGTCAAAGGCCTCGCGCTCGTCCCGACCGATGCGCAGGGTAACCGGCCCGTCAAGATCCAGCCATAGATGGCCACCGCCTTCGGAAGCCGACTCAACACGCCCCTTGATAATGGTAAACCCTCCCTCCTCCAATGCCGAGGCGCGGATGACCGGTGAGCGACTCCAGATCCCGCGATCAAGGCTGCGAGCTTGTCGCTCAGCCAGGCCATGGCAGTCAGCCATTGCGTCATTGGGCGGGACCACCAGAGCAAAGCCCAGGCCCTCCTTCAACATCTGTGCTTCGATATTGCTACCGTCGGCCGCATGGAGATGAGCCAGAATCCGACCGTAGCGATCACTTGGCTCCTCACCCGTGTACATCCGTAGCCCGGAAGCCTCGACCAGTTGCTGCAAGCGTTTTTTCGCCGCCTGGGCAAAGGGCTCGGCCGGCTCGCCACGTCGACCCATCTCGGGAGTGTCGATGCCGATCAAGCGCACGCGACGGCCGTCAGTCAGCTCTAACGTATCGCCGTCAATCACAAAGCGGCTGCTTACTTCGCTGCCTCTGCCAATCGGCGCGCAGGGATCTGCCTGCACAGCGGGAGCAAACAGCCAGGCAACAAAAAAGGCGCTCCAGAGGAGCGCCTTTCTGTTCGCTTGTCTTATAGCCAGCACTTTCGAGCGGCCAGACAAACTGATGTTACTTGGAGCTGACGGCGCCGAAACGCTGCTTGAAGCGCTCGATCCGGCCACCGGTGTCGAGGATCTTCTGCTTGCCGGTGTAGAAGGGGTGGCACTCGGAGCAGACGTCCAGGTGAATACCGCTTTGCAGTGTGGAACGGGTCTTGATCACGTTGCCGCAGCTGCAGGTAGCTTCGATTTCCTGGTAAGTAGGATGCAAATCAGCTTTCATGGATATTTCCTCGGTAGGTGTGCCGCCACCCGATCGACTTGATCTGGCACCGCACTGTGGTTGTCTGCCGGTTCCGACGCCAATGCGCAGAGACCTTAAAATAGGCCAGCGATAATACCAGAAACGGACGCCAACGCAAGTCTCATGCGAATCAGCCCGTAATGCTAACATGCCTGGCTAACCAAGGAGCGAATGTGTCCGGTCCCATACTGCAGGTCGCACTGCCCTCGCCACTGCGACGACTCTTCGATTACCGCGCGCCCGGCGGGGCGCACGCAAAAGACCTGCGTCCAGGCCAGCGCATTCGTGTGCCCTTCGGCCAGCGTCAGATGGTGGGCGTCATTGCCTCGTTGAGCGATGCCTCGGACGTCCCCCCCGCGCGATTAAAGCGTGCCGTCGAACTGATCGACCTTGAGCCACTACTGCCCGAAACCCTATGGCAGCTGTGCTGCTGGACCGCCAGCTACTACCAGCACGGACTCGGCGACACCCTGAGTTGCGCCCTGCCCACACTCTTGCGCCAGGGCGAGCCAGCCATTGCACGCCAGGATCGCCTCTGGCAGCTGCTACCCGGGGCCTATCCCGAGCATCCGGCGATCAGCCGCGCTGCCAAACAGAAACAAGCCGTGCAGCTGCTGGCCAAGCACCCCCATGGTCTCTCCCACGCACTGACCGCACAGTGGGGGCTGAGCCGCGACACACTGGAAGCGCTGGAGAAAAAAGGCCTGGTTCAACGTATCAGCCAATCTCATCACCACACCAATGAGCCGCTTCCGCTATTACGCGAGCCCCGGCTGACACCCAACTCGCAACAAGTCGCCGCGTTGGACGCTATAAAGGCACAGTCAGGTTTCACCGCATGGCTCCTCGACGGGGTCACTGGCAGCGGCAAGACCGAAATTTATCTTCAGGCCATAGAGCACTGCCTGGGCGAAGGCCGTCAGGTGCTGGTGCTGATTCCCGAGATCGGCCTCACGCCTCAAACCCTGGAGCGCTTTCAACGCCGCTTCAGTGTGCCGGTGGTGATCCTGCACTCTGGCCTCAACGACCGCGAGCGCCTGGATGCATGGGTCGCAGCCCGGGATGGAGAAGCCGGTATCGTGATCGGTACCCGCTCGGCGATATTCACCCCCCTGGCACGGCCCGGCCTGATCATTGTCGACGAAGAGCATGACCTGTCTTTCAAGCAACAGGAAGGGCTGCGCTATAACGCCCGTGACCTGGCGGTTTATCGCGCATATCTGGAGAAAACCCCAATCATTCTCGGGTCTGCCACACCCTCACTGGAAAGCCTCTATAACGTCAGACGCGGACGCTACCAGCACTTGCGCCTCACGGAACGCGCTGGCAATGCAAAGCCGCCCACCTTTCAATGCATCGACATCCGCAGCCGCAAGCTGGAGGCAGGACTGTGTCGTCCGATGATCGAAGCCATTGGCGAGCATTTGAGCAAGGGCAACCAGGTGCTGGTATTTATCAACCGCCGCGGTTTCGCACCCACGCTGATGTGCCACGACTGCGGCTGGATGGCTGAATGTACCCGTTGCGATGCGCGCATGACGGTGCATCAGTCGCCGCCAAGGCTGCATTGCCACCACTGCGACAGCCAACGGCCAGTTGATACGGAATGTCCAAAATGCCAGAGCACCGAGCTGCGCTCCATCGGCGCAGGTACCGAGCGGACCGAGGAACATCTGGTCAGCTGTTTTCCGGAGTTTCCGGTGCTGCGTATTGATCGCGAAAGCATGTCACGTAAGAAGGCTATGCAGGACATGCTGGCGCGCATCCAGACCGGCCAGCCCTGTCTGCTCGTCGGCACTCAAATGCTGGCAAAGGGGCACCACTTTCCAGACGTCACACTGGTCGCCATCCTGGATGCCGATGGCGGGCTGTTCTCTTCGGACTTTCGCGGCCCCGAGCGCATGGCCCAGATGATCACCCAGGTGGCCGGGCGCGCCGGTCGGGCGGAAAAGCCCGGGCAGGTATTGATCCAGACCCACATGGCCGAACATCAGTTGCTGATCGATCTGACCGAGCATGGCTATGCCACCATAGCCCAGAACGAACTGAATGGCCGGGAAAAGGCCGGGCTGCCTCCCTGCAGCTTTATCGCACTGCTGCGCGCCGAGGCCAATAACGCGGCTATCGCCAATGAGTTTCTTGAATCAGCCTGCGAGCTTGCCGAGCAGCTGTGCGTTGATCTGGCCCTTGAGAAAGTCGACCTGCTCGGTCCGGTCGCATCACCGATGGAACGACGCGCCGGGCGTTACCGCGCCCAGTTGCTGGTACAGGCGCCCCATCGCTCCGCATTGCACCAATTGTTACATCACTGGCTGATAAGCCTGGAGAGCCACAGCCTGGGCCGCAAGGTGCGCTGGTCGATTGATGTCGATCCGTTGGACATGTTCTAGGATTGTTCCCGCGGCCACGCGGCCAACACAGATTTGGCAATCCCCGGTCGAACGCGGATAATGGCCGGCTTTCCACAGGCACATGCCGGATACCCGATCGCTTATGAAGAACCTTATCAGTCAGTTGCTCGCCAGCGCCGTCACTCGCCTGCAGAATGAGGGCGTACTGCCCGCCGACCTGATCCCCTCGATCCAGGTCGAGATAGCTCGAGACAAGGCACACGGCGACTTTGCCAGCAATCTGGCCATGACCCTGGCCAAGCCTGCGAGAATGAAGCCCAGGGATCTGGCCGAAAAGATCGTCGCTGCCATGCCCGAACACGAGGCCGTTGCAGAGATCGGCATCGCCGGCCCGGGATTTATCAATATTTTCCAGAGCAAGCAATGGCTCGCCGCCCGATTGGATGAAGCCCTGCAACATGAGCGGCTCGGCGTACCGGCAGCCCACCCGGTACAACGCGTCGTAGTGGATTACTCATCACCCAACCTGGCAAAGGAAATGCACGTCGGTCATTTACGCTCGACGATCATTGGCGACGCTGTGACCCGGGTTCTCGAATACCTTGGACACGAGGTGGTGCGCCAGAACCACGTAGGCGACTGGGGCACCCAGTTCGGCATGCTACTGGCCTACCTGGAAGAACACAGCGTAGACGCAGAGGCCGAGCTGGCTGATCTGGAAAACTTCTATCGCCAGGCCAAGCAGCGCTTTGATGAAAGCCCCGAATTCGCTGACCGTGCCCGTGAGCGCGTTGTCCAGCTGCAGGCCGGCGACCCACAATGCCTGGCGCTATGGGAGAGATTCAATCGCATCTCGCTGGGGCACTGCCAGGCCGTATACGAACGCCTCGGCGTCAGTCTGCGTACCGCTGATGTGCGCGGCGAGAGCGCCTACAACGATCAGCTTGCCAGCGTAGTGGACCAGCTTCGCACCACAGGTCTACTAACGGAAAGTCAGGGCGCCCAGTGTGTATTCCTCGAGCAGTTCAAGAACGCCGAGGGCAATCCCCTACCAGTGATTATCCAGAAGGCCGGCGGCGGTTACCTGTATGCGACGTCAGACCTGGCCGCCATGCGATACCGCCATAGCGCGCTTGGAGCTGATCGCGTGCTGTACTTCGTCGACCAGCGCCAGGCCCTGCATTTTCAGCAGGTATTTGCAGTTGCCCGCCTGGCCGGTTTTGTACCCGAGAGCATGCAGCTTGAGCACATGGGTTTTGGCACCATGAACGGCCCCGATGGGCGGCCCTTCAAGACGCGCTCCGGGGGCACAATCAAGCTTACGGATCTGCTCGACGAAGCAGAGGAGCGGGCACACCAGTTGGTCGCACAAAAGAATCCCGAGCTGGCTGAAAACGAGCTGAGACAGATTGGCCACGCGGTAGGCATTGGGGCGGTAAAATACGCCGACCTGTCCAAACACCGCAGCAGTGACTACAACTTCAACTTCGAGCAAATGTTGAGCTTTGAAGGCAATACTGCGCCATACCTGATGTATGCCTACACCCGTGTCGCCAGTGTGTTCCGCAAGCTCGAACGCAGCATGGAGCACGTTGACGACCTGGGTGCAATGCAACTCCAGGAACCGGCCGAGGTCGAACTCGGTGCACACCTGTCACAGTTCGCCCAGACACTGGATTATGTCGCCCGGGAGGGCACGCCTCATGTACTCTGCCACTACCTGTATGAACTGGCTGGCCGGTTCTCCAGTTTCTACGAGCTGTGCCCGATTCTGGCGGCTGAAAAACCCGCCGACCGCGATAGCCGCCTAAGGCTGGCAGCCTTGACCGGCCGGACTCTGCAGCAGGGACTCAACCTGCTCGGCATCGACACCCTGGAGCGCATGTAAGCAGTATGGCCAAAGCACGCAAAGCCCCCAGACGCGGCGCAAGCCGTCAGCAGCCCGCACCTCGACGCCCGGTTCCAGGCTGGCTCTGGCTGGTCAGCGGACTGGCCATTGGTCTGTTCGTGGCCTTTCTGTTGCAGTTAGAGCCTGGAAGCGAGACCGTCAAACGTGACAAGACGCCACCACCGCCGCCCCCGAGCCAGAGCAGCAAGGCAAGCGAGGAGCCACGCTACGACTTTTATACGTTGCTGCCCGAGTCGGAAGTCATAGTGCCACAGGGCGCTGTGACACCGGAACCTCCCGCAGACGAAGGCACTACGCAGAGCTCAACCGAAACGACCACGGAAACCGGCACCCGTTTCTTTCTGCAAGCGGGTTCCTTTCGCAAGCAGTCCGAGGCTGATAGGGTCCGGGCTCAGATTCTACTGCTGGGTCTGGATGTGCGGCTGGAAGACGCACGGCTCGATAGCGGTGATGTCTGGTACCGCGTGCAGGTGGGCCCCTATACCGACCGCACCAAGCTGAGCCAGGCTCAGCAGGTCCTGACCGGAAACGGATTCGACAATCTGTTACTGCAGCAGCGCGACGCCAAGCCCTGATAGCAGCCCTGTTCGGGGCTGTTCCGGCAGTACTAGCCAGAATCGAAACTTGAAATAGTCATGGGCGCCCCAAGATAGATTGAAAGGGGCGTGTTCAGGCGTGCCCTGCTGCTTCACTCAGACCAGCCAACCAGGAGTTGCGCGTGACTACAATCGTTTCAGTTCGTCGACACGGCAAGGTCGTGATTGGCGGCGATGGCCAGGTTTCCCTGGGCAATACCGTCATGAAGGGCAACGCCCGCAAAGTACGCCGGCTTTACAAGGACCAGGTCATCGCCGGGTTTGCCGGCGGCACCGCCGATGCCTTTACGCTCTTCGAGCGCTTCGAAGCCCAGCTGGAAAAACACCAGGGCAACCTGGTACGTGCTGCGGTAGAGCTGGCCAAGGACTGGCGCACCGACCGCGCACTGCGCCGTCTCGAAGCCCTGCTGGCCGTAGCCAACAAGGATGCATCCCTGATCATCACCGGTAACGGCGATGTGATTGAACCCGAAGAAGGGTTGATCGCCATCGGCTCCGGCGGCCCCTTCGCCCAGTCTGCTGCCACCGCCCTGCTACGGCATACCGAGCTGTCGGCCCGCGAAATAGTCGAATCGAGCTTGAACATTGCCGGTGAAATCTGCATCTATACCAACCACAACCAGACAATCGAGGAGCTGGACGCCAATACCTGAGGCGGCCGGAATCACAAGCATGTCCATGACCCCACGCGAGATTGTCCATGAACTGGACCGCCACATCATCGGCCAGCAGGACGCCAAGCGAGCCGTCGCCATCGCCCTGCGTAATCGGTGGCGGCGTCAGCAGCTGCCCGATGCATTGCGTAACGAGGTGACCCCAAAAAACATTCTGATGATCGGCCCGACCGGTGTCGGCAAAACCGAAATCGCCCGGCGCCTGGCCAAGCTCGCCCAGGCTCCGTTCATCAAGGTGGAAGCTACCAAGTTTACCGAGGTCGGTTACGTCGGCCGTGACGTTGAGTCGATTATTCGCGACCTGGTTGATGCAGCGCTGAAGATGCTGCGGGTGCAGGAAATGGCCAAGATGGGGCACCGCGCCGAGGATGCAGCCGAAGAACGGATTCTAGATGCGCTTCTGCCGCCAGCCCGGCAGGGTGCCAGCGACCAGCCAGCAAGGGAAGATAACAGTACCCGCCAGCTGTTTCGCAAGCGGCTGCGCGAAGGCCAGCTGGATGACAAGGAAATCGAGATCGACGTGGCTGACACTCCTGTCGGCGTTGAGATCATGACCCCGCCGGGCATGGAAGAAATGACCAGCCAGTTGCAGAACATGTTCTCCAGCTTCGGCAAGGACAAGCGTAAAACGCGCAAGCTGACCGTCAAGGAAGCATTCAAATTGATTCGCGACGAGGAAGCCGCGCGCCTGGTCAATGAGGAAGAGCTGAAGTCCAAAGCCATAGAAGCGGTCGAGCAGAACGGCATCGTGTTTCTCGACGAAATCGACAAGGTCAGCAAACGCGCAGACAGCGGCAGCGGTGCCGATGTCTCACGTGAGGGCGTTCAGCGCGACCTGCTGCCGCTGATCGAAGGTTGTACGGTGAATACCAAGTTCGGCATGGTCAAGACCGACCATATCCTGTTCATTGCGTCTGGCGCGTTTCACCTCACCAAACCCTCGGATCTGATTCCCGAACTGCAGGGTCGTCTACCCATCCGGGTTGAACTCAAGTCCCTGACGCCGGGCGACTTCGAACGCATTCTCACTGAGCCTGATGCGTCTCTGACCGAACAATATCGTGCGTTGATGCATACCGAAGGTCTGACCATTGAGTTTGCCGACGATGCCATAACCCGGCTTGCAGAAATTGCCTGGCAGGTGAACGAAAAAACTGAAAACATCGGCGCACGCCGCCTGCACACGGTGCTGGAACGATTGCTGGAAGAGATCTCCTTCAATGCAGGAGACCTTGCGTCCAAGCAGGACGGCTCGGCAATAGTGATCGATGCCGCCTACGTGGACAAGCATCTGGGCGAGCTGGCGGTCAACGAGGATCTGTCGCGGTATATTCTCTAACATGAGCCGCAAGCGACAAGCTGCAAGCCACAAGCAGACCGTGTGCACCGCACAAGCTGCTGTTCGACTTGTCGCTTGAAGCTTGCCGCTTGAAGCTAAAAGGCCTCCCATGCCCGCACCCATCCCCACCTCTATCAAGCTGCAGAAAGCCTCGCGCAGCCTGCGCCTGGCGTATGCCGACGGCAAGGAGTACGCGCTGCCGGCCGAATATCTGCGGGTCTACTCCCCCTCCGCCGAGGTGCGTGGCCATGGCAAGCCGGTGTTACAGACAGGAAAGCAGCATGTGAGTCTGGCCGGCATCGAGCAGGCCGGTCGTTATGCGTTAAAACTGATCTTTGACGATGGCCACGACAGCGGCCTGTACACCTGGGACTATCTTCACGAACTTGCGGTCAATCAGGAAAGCCGTTGGCAGTTCTACCTGGACCAGCTGGAAAAGGCCGGAGCCAGTCGCGATCCGCACACCAGTGCGGTCCGTTTTATTCCCTGAAATGGGTGCCCTGCCCGCCCTTGCCCTTTTCGGCTCCATAGCCGTCCTGCCTGAATTGCCAAATAAAATCCTTTTAACAGCAGCATCAGGCCATGCTAACTTGTCTCAGACGAACACACTTTAGGCAGCCTGAACATATCCGCCCGGCTGCCCCACCGTATTCCTGACCCTTCAGCCCAGGCTGAAACTGCTACTACGGAGCTTTACCCGATGGCCCAGAACAAGAATGAAGAGCTCGGAAAGAGAGCCAGCGAGAATATTCTCGGACCCAACCCGGTAATCGGCGCGCCGACACGCGACATCATCAGCACAGCCAGACAGGTCATGCGGCAAACCGTCAAACAGCCGGTGCACAGCCTGAGGCACATAGGCAAGTTATCCGTGGCGGTCACCAAGGTAATGATTGGCCGCTCCGAAATCACCCCAAGCGCAGACGACAAGCGCTTTCTGGACCCTACCTGGAGCCAGAATCCGCTTTATCGTCGCTACATGCAGAGCTATCTGGCCTGGCGCACCGAGCTAAACGAGTGGATCACCTCCTCCAATCTGCCCGAACAGGATGTATCGCGAGCGAAGTTCGTGATTTCTTTGCTGACAGAAGCCATGGCACCAACCAATACCGCCCTCAACCCGGCAGCAGTGAAGCGCTTCTTCGAGACCGGCGGAAAAAGTATTCTCGACGGGCTGACGCACATGGCTCAGGATATCGCCAATAACGGCGGCATGCCCAGCCAGGTCAACATGAACGCCTTTGAAGTCGGCAAGAATCTCGCCGTCACCAAGGGTTCGGTGGTCTTTCGCAATGAAGTGCTGGAACTGATTCAGTACAAGCCACTGACAGAAGAAGTCTACGAGCGCCCGGTGCTGGTAGTGCCACCACAAATCAACAAATTCTACGTATTCGATCTGTCACCGGAAAAGAGTCTCGCTCGGTACCTCACCGCCAACCACATGCAGACCTTTGTGATCAGCTGGCGCAACCCGACCAAGGCGCAGCGCGAATGGGGCTTGTCTACCTATATCGAGGCTTTGAAAGAGGCCATCGACATCGTACTAGAAATCACCGGAAGCAAGGATCTGAGCATGCTCGGCGCATGCTCCGGCGGTATTACCACCGCCTCCTTGCTGGGACACTATGCCGCCCTCAAAGAAAAGAAGGTTCACGCCTTCACACTGCTAGTCAGCGTACTGGACACCGGCATCAAGACTCAGGTGGCGCTCTTTGCCGATGAGCGCTCGATTGAGGCGGCGCGGCGCATGTCCTATCAGAACGGCGTACTCGAAGGCCGGGACATGGCCAAGGTTTTTGCCTGGATGCGGCCCAACGATCTGATCTGGAACTACTGGGTGAACAACTACCTGCTGGGTAATGAGCCGCCGGTTTTCGATATCCTGTTCTGGAACAACGACACTACCCGTCTGCCAGCGGCGCTGCACGGCGAGTTTCTGGAGATGTTCAAGACCAACCCCCTGACCCGGGCCAAGGCACTGGAAGTATGCGGCACGCCTATCGACCTGAAACAGGTCAAGGCCGATTTTTTCTGCATTGCCGGACTCAACGACCACATCACCCCCTGGGACGCCTGTTACAAGTCTGCCCAATTATTGGGTGGAAAATGTGAATTTGTTTTATCTTCCAGTGGTCATATACAAAGCATCCTGAATCCACCTGGCAACCCCAAGTCCCGTTTCTTTACCAATACCCATATGCCAGAAGATCCGAAGCAATGGCTGGAGACCGCCACCAAGCAGGCTGACTCCTGGTGGGCCTACTGGCGTGACTGGTTGCATGCTCGGGGCGGCAAGATCAAACCCGCCCCTGCAGCGTTGGGTAATGCAGATTATGCGCCGATGGAAGCGGCTCCCGGGACCTACGTCCACGAACGCTAGGAGCGTGCAAACGAGAACGATACATGCCTCAGAATTTTGTATTTCGCACTATCGAGCTGAACGGTCAGTTCCTGCGAACGGCCGTTCGCCCGGGTAGCAGTAACCTGCCACCCTTATTGGTATTCAATGGCATTGGGGCAAACCTCGAACTGGTGTTTCCCTTCGTCAAGGCACTGGATCCCGACCTCGAAGTCATCGTGTTTGATGCACCTGGCGTCGGCGGCTCCTCCACGCCCGGAACGCCATTCCGTTTTCCGGGCCTGGCCAAGCTGGCAGCACGCATGCTCGATTATCTCGATTACGGCCAGGTCAATGTGATTGGCGTTTCCTGGGGTGGTGCCCTGGCCCAGCAGTTTGCCCACGATTATCCAGAGCGGTGCAAGAAGCTGATTCTGGCCGCCACCTCGCCAGGTTTTTTCATGGTACCGGGCAGGCCTCATGTGCTGCTGAAAATGGCCAGCCCACGGCGGTATATTCAGCCTTCCCACGTAGTCAAGATTGCACCCGACATCTATGGTGGCGCCTTCAGGCGAGATCCGGATCTGGCCCGCGGCCACGCGTCCAAGGTGCGCTCGTCCGGCAAGGTAGGTTACTACTGGCAGCTGGCGGCGGGGCTAGGCTGGACCAGCATCCACTGGCTGCACAAGATCCGTCAGCCAACGCTGGTAATGGCCGGTGATGACGACCCAATCATCCCTCTGGTCAACATGCGAATGATTGCGTGGCGAATCCCCAACGCCGAACTCCACGTGATTGATGACGGCCACCTGTTCCTGATTACCCGTGCTGCGTCGGTCGCTCCGATCATTATGCGTTTTCTGGCCGAGGAGCGGCAGCCGGCGGTTATCCGCCCTCGTGCCGAACCGCTAGCCAAGCACTAGAGAGAGCAGGCGCAACAGGAGACATGTGACGCCGTAGATGGGTACACTGCAAGTCATCCCCTCTGTATCTGGACAAGGAACGCTGGATGCCTGAAAGCAGTGCCCACAACGCAGCAGCAGCGCTGGCTGGCGACCTCGCCGACAGTCTGCTTGCCGTCTTGCGGACGTTGCCGGATCAAACTTCGCATCACGCGCGCTACCTGGGTCATTTCGCTGTTCAATTGGCCAAAGCGGTACAGGGCAACAGCGCGTTGCCTGTCCCGCCACGGGATCGACGATTCGATCATTGCGCCTGGCAAACCAATCCGGTTTTACGTCGCACATTGCAAGGCTGGCTTGGCTGGCAGGTGCATTACCGGCAGTGGCTCGACGATCTGGATATTCCCGAGCCAGACCGCGCTCGCCTTCGGCAACTGGGAGACATGCTCAGTGCCACGCTAGCGCCCAGCAACTCCCCGGCCAATCCCGTGTTCATTGACCGATTACGGCATACGCGCGGCGCCAGCCTGTGCCGGGGAACGCGCAACCTGCTTACAGACCTGGTGCTCCGGCGTCCTGCAGCTCCACTGTGCGCCGATGATGCCTTCCTGGTTGGCCGCGACCTCGCGTCCACCCCCGGCCAGGTCATCATGCGCGAACCGCTGTTCGAATTGCTTCAGTACCAGCCAACCACTGCGCAAGCTCACCAAAGAGCGCTGTTGATGGTCCCCCCGCCACTAAACCGCTTTTATCTGCTGGACCTGACCGAAAGCTCCAGCCTGGTTCGCCATGCTCTGGATCAGGGGCTGCAGGTTTTCATGATCAGCTGGCGCAACCCGGACCCCGAACATAGAAATTGGGGGTTCAACCAGTACGTCAGTGCCTGCGATCAAGCCTTGCGGGTGGTCAGCCAGTTAACCGGTAACGGCCCGGTAAACCTGATGGGCGTTTGTGCCGGGGGACTTCTCGCCCTCCTGATGCAGGGCGTGCTGCAAAGTCGCGGACAAAGTAAACGGATCTGCAGTGCCAGCTACCTGGTAACGCCCATCGATGCACGCATGGACACCGGCCTGTTGCGGATGCTCGGACCCGCTGCGCGCCAGCGGTTGCGCAGCAGACTCTGGCACCATGGCTTCCTGCCGGCCAGCGATATAGCCAGGGCTTTCTCCTGGCAGAGACCGGAAGAGTTCGTCTGGGCTCAGGCCGTGGAGCGCTATGCGCTGGGACAGGATCCTCGACCGCGAGACGTTCTGTCCTGGAGCCAGGACTGTACCCGGCTACCCGCCAGGCTGGTGGAAGACTTTCTGGATTATTTCGAGCGCGACCCCTTTGCCCGGCCGGGCAGTCTCGTCGTTCAGGGTCAGGCAATCGATCTGCGCGCAGTCTCCACCCCCAGCTGGCACCTGGGCGCACAGCATGACCATATCGTACCTTGCGCCAACAGCTTTCCCATGCGGCGTATGGGCGGCGAGAAAACCTTCGTACAGAGTCATAGCGGCCATATCCAGAGCCTGGTCAACCCACTGGATCATCCCGGCGCCTGGTTCCGGGCCGGAACGGTGACTGACAACAGCCCTATAACCAGCTGGCTGCACCAACATGCCCCCCTTCAGGGGAGTTGGCGGAGCCATTGGAGTGACTGGACCAAGGCGCATAGCGGCCCGCTTGTTCCCGCCCCTGCCATACTGGGCAATCCCGACTTCCCACCGTTGCAGGCAGCACCAGGTCGCTATGTGCACAAATCGTGAGGCCCTGAATGAAAACCCGTGAGCGAATCCTGCAGTGTGCCCTGGAGCTATTCAACGAGCACGGTGAACCCAACGTTACTACGCTGGATATCGCCACTGAGCTGGATATCAGTCCCGGCAATCTCTACTACCATTTCCGCGGCAAGGAGGCATTACTGGAGGAGTTGCTCGCAGACTTCCTCGACCAGACACACGGCCTTCTTCATCTGGAGTCCCGCGCAGGCCCGTTGGAGCCTGAGGATTATTGGTTGTTTCTGCACCTGCTGTTTGAATCGATCATCGCCTACCGCTTTCTGTTCCAGGATCTGTCGAACCTTATAGGCCGCTATACCGTCATCGCTCGCAGTATGCGCCAGTGGGTGGACGCGTTGCGCTCGACACTGAAGCGCCTATTGCTCGACCTGCATGAGCAGCAACGCTTGCTCTGTGATGCACAGGCCCTGGAGCGGCTGCTCGATGCACTATGCCAAACCGTACTGTTCTGGCTTGATTACCAACGCGTCAGCCAACGCGAGGACGATGAGCCAACTCAGGCCGTCCAGCAGGTACTCGGTTTGCTGCTGCCCTACCTCGAAACAGATACGCGGCATTGGATGAGCAGTCTGATACAACGCTACAACTGACCCACGTCCTGCCCACAAAAAACCCGGCCACGGCCGGGTTCAGCAGATGCAAGAGCTAACGACAATCAGCGCGCTTGCGTCTTCTTCAATGAACTGGATACCTCATCGAGCTTGGCGGACAGCTTTTCAATTTCATGGCTGCTGGGAATACCGAAGCGACTGAGAAAATCTGCCCGGCGCTCTTCAAGCGTGCTGGATACCTTTTGGAAACGCCCACCGGTTACATCCTCGAAACGCGATTTCAGCTCGGCCAGCTTCTCGTTAGCGTTATCGGTCTGCTCGGAAATAAGCTCTTTACCCTGTTTTTCCAGCACTTCACCCTCTGCAACAAGGCTCTTGAAGTACTCCATGCCATCCTTGCCGGCTTTGGCGTAGGCACCCAGGCCAGCCAGCCAGAATTGGCGCGTCTGAGTCTTCATGCCGTCGACGACCTCGTTGAAAAAGTGTGCGCCCGACTCCAGCACATTGCCTGTCTTAGCATTAGCCATGATCATTACTCCCTGTTGAAAAAAGACTTCAGCTTGCTGCGGAACCGCAGCCTCATTAAAAGACTATCTAGTCATTTTAGAAAAAACATACTAATTCTCGTTCTTTGAATAATAAAAAACCCGACCCGCTTGCGCGGATCGGGTTTCTGTCAACCAGCAGGTGTTAGCTGTTGGTTGGCTTGTCAGCCGCCGTTGCCGGGCTGGCCGCTGCAGGTGCCGCCGGAGCAGTTACAGCTGTCTTGCCTGGAGCTGCCTGAGGCTTGGCTGCAGTACCAGACTCTGAAGCTGCTTTTGGTTTGGCCGGCGCTTTTGGTTTGGCCAGCGCCTTCGGCTTAGCCGGAGCCTTTGCTGCCGCAGGCGCCTTGGGCTTGACTGGCGCGCTCTTGGCAACAGGTTTAGCCGCAGCCTTCGCTGCCGGTTTTGGCTTGGCAGCCGCACGAGTAGCTGGCTTGGGCGCAGCTTTCGGTGCCACCTTCGCCGGCGTCCTGGCGTTACTCATCTGGCTGATCAGTTTGGTCAGTTCGTCGACCTTGGCATTCAGCGCTTTTACTTCATCGCGCGAAGGCACTCCCAGACGGGAAACAGCACTGTTCAGACGCTTGTCAAAGGCAGCTTCAAGCTCATCCCAGCGACCGGACACCTTGCCCCGAGCCTTGTCGACCTTGGACTTGGCAGCATCGACAGAATCCTTCTTGCCTTTGGTGGTCTTGCCCTTGACGGACTCGACCTGCTTGTCGATTTCGGCCTTGGCCGCTTTTTCAGCCTGCTCGCCATCCTTGATCAGCGTATCGAAGAGCTTGACACCCTCCTTACCGACCTTGGCATAAGCGCCCAGTCCAGCCAACCAGATCTGCCGCGAATAGCTTTCTATATCGCTGATCCAGCCAGTATCCTTTTCCTGCTTTTTCTTGCCCGCCATGGAGTGACTCCTCTGTGACCTTACTTGCTTTCCATCGACTTGATTGCAGCTGTCAGATCATCCAGCTTAGCAGACAACTGGTCAACGTCCTTCTTGCTGGGGATACCCATACGGCTCAGTGCCGAAGCTACGCGCTCGTCGAATACTTCCTCAACCTTGTTCAAGCTGGTGCCAGTGCGGGTCTGAAAACGCTCGCGAATGCTCTCAACCTTGCTGTTGACACGGCTGGTGGCTGACTCGACCTGGCTTGAGACCAGTTCCTTGCCCTGCTTCTCGACTGCTTCGCCTTCGGTTACCAGCTTCTTGAAGTAATCCGCGCCTTCCTTGCCTGCCTTGGCATAGGCACCCAGGCCCGCCAACCAGATCTGGTGAGCGTAGTTCTTCATGTCGCCGGCGACTGATGCGGTGTTTTCTTCAACTTTCTTGGCTGTGGATTTGGCCATGGTAGTAACTCCTCAAATGGATCAAAAGTGGACCGGTTATCGATCCTTGAGAGTCAAACTACCCGTAAGAATTAGAAAACACATACTAAAAGCACCCGATCAGCTCAGATACTTGTCCAGTGACTTTTCGATCTCACCCTTGACCATGCCAGCCATGGGCGTGAGCATCATGCCGAGCTTGACCGTCACCCTTACCAGGTCTTCTCGCACCTCGATACAACCATCAGCGCCACTGCGCTTGAAACTCAGGTTGTCGCCTTCCCAGGTACATTTCGCATCCAGCTTTTGTGCCAGCTTGTCGGCCATCTTCTGGGCACGCGCACGCGCTTCTTCCTTGCCCAGATTGTGTTCGCGGGTGATATCAACAGTCGCCATGGGTGTTCTCTCTTGTTTAGGTCAGGTGCCATAGCATGCCGCAAAGCCGGTCCAGCGTCATCCTGCTACTGCGACAGCCTGTCCACCTGAAAACCCCCGCTCAAACCGAAAAAGTGGTTAGAATAGAAGCTGATTTGCCAGGCAGATGAGTCCATGACAGACGAACACAAAACAGATCGCACGACGCACTTCGGCTACCAGACTGTCGACGAATCCGAGAAGGCCGCGCGTGTCGCTGATGTATTCCATTCCGTAGCGGCGCGTTACGATCTGATGAACGATCTGATGTCCGGCGGCGTCCACCGTTTGTGGAAGCGCTTCACCATCGAGCTCTCGGGTGTACGGCCGGGTAACCGGGTATTGGATATCGCTGGCGGCACGGGTGATCTCACCCGCAAATTTTCCAAACTGGTGGGCACCGCGGGCGAGGTGGTACTTGCCGACATCAACGACTCCATGCTCAAGGTCGGGCGTGACCGTTTGCTGGATCAGGGCATTGCCGGCAATGTGCGCTTTGTGCAGGCCGACGCCGAAGCGCTACCCTTCCCGGACAATCATTTTGACTGCATCACCATCGCCTTCGGGCTGCGTAATGTTACCCACAAGGATCGTGCGATAGCCTCGATGCTGCGTGTGCTCAAGCCCGGCGGTCGGCTCCTGGTTCTGGAGTTCTCCAAACCGGGTAATAAGTTACTGTCCAAGGCCTATGACCAATATTCCTTCACCCTGCTACCGCTGATGGGGAAGCTGGTCACCAACGATTCCGAGAGCTATCGCTATCTGGCCGAGTCGATCCGCATGCATCCGGATCAGGAAACGCTCAAGGCGATGATGGAAGAAGCCGGCTTTGCGCGCGTGACTTACCACAACATGACCGGTGGCGTGGTGGCACTGCACCGGGGAATCAAGCCCTGATGCTGACCCGCGCCATGCTGGGTGCGGCTGAGCGCAGCTTGAGACTGGCGCTGGAGCGGGATCCGCTCACGGCGAGTCGCCTGGCGGCACTGCAGAACAAGACCGTTCTGGTACAGGGGCGAAATCCGGATTGGCAGTTGTATCTGCAGCCAGGTTCTAACGGTATCGGCCTGACCACAGACAGTACCCACGAGCCTGACTGCACTCTGAGCGCCCCCAGCAGCCTGCTCGCGAAATTGCTGATCAGCAATCAGCGACAACCTTTGCTACAGGATCCGGAATTACATCTCAGCGGCGATAGCCAGGTGCTAGTCAGCCTGCAAAACGCCATGGCGGATCTGCAGCTGGACGGTGAAGCAGAGCTCTCTCGCTGGCTTGGGCCTGTGCCGGCCCATGCTGTTGCACAGGTTGCGCGCAAAAGCTGGGAATGGGGCGGCGGAGCCAGACAGACGCTGGGACGCAGCCTGGCTGAATACCTGACTGAAGAGAGTGGCCAACTCGTCGGCAATGCTGAAGCGCAAGTCTCCGCGGACCAGCTTTATCAGCTACGCCTGGACCTGGACCGCCTGGAAGCGCGGGTACAACAGCTGAGCGACCATCACCCGGAAACCCCCGAAGCATGAATTCGATTGCCCTGCTGCGCCTCTTTCGCATCGCCCGGATATTTACTCGTTATCGGCTGGACCAGCTATTGTGGGCCGTTCCGTTACCCTGGTTCGCGCGCTTGTTGCTTCGTATCGGCCCGTGGCGCTTGTGCCCCGCCCCCAAAGACCTGAGCCGTGGCGCCCGGCTGCGTCTGGCATGCGAGGACCTCGGCCCGGTGTTCGTCAAGTTCGGTCAGATTCTGTCTACCCGGCGCGACTTGCTGGCAGACGACATTGCCCTGGAACTTGCACGCCTGCAGGACAAGGTGCCGCCTTTCCCGGCCGCTCAGGCGCGCAAACGCATCGAGGAACAGCTCGGGCAATCAATTGACTCGGTGTTCAGCAGCTTCAGCGACGAGCCGCTGGCCTCTGCCTCGGTCGCCCAGGTACATGCAGCACGCCTGCATGACGGCAGTGAAGTCGTCGTCAAGGTCATCCGTCCTGGCATCGGCCAGACCATCCACCAGGACATGCAATGGCTTTTCCTGGCCGCCAAGCTACTTCAACGGGTGTGGGTCGAAGGGCGGCGATTGCGTCCGGTCGAGGTTGTCAGCGACTACCAGAACACCATTTTTGACGAGCTGGACCTGTACCGCGAGGCCGCCAACGCCTCCCAATTGAGGCGCAATTTCGAGGACTCACCGCTACTCTACATACCCAGGATCTATTGGGACTGGAGCAGGCACAAGGTCCTGGTTATGGAACGCATCAATGGTTTGGCAGTTACTGACATGGCTGGCCTGCTGGACCAGCGCACCGACATGAAGAAGCTCGCGGAGCGAGGGGTCGAGATATTCTTTACCCAGGTTTTCCGTGACAGCTTTTTCCATGCAGACATGCACCCCGGCAATATCTTTGTCTCGCGCAGTCACCCCTGGGAGCCGCAGTACCTGGCTGTTGACTTCGGCATCGTTGGCAGCCTGACGCCGGAGGATCAGAACTATCTGGCACGCAACCTGATGGCATTCTTCAAGCGCGACTACCGCCAGGTGGCTCAGTTGCATATCGACTCCGGCTGGGTACCCGCCGAAACCCGGGTCAATGAATTCGAAGCCGCCATTCGCAGCGTCTGTGAGCCCATTTTCGAGCGCCCACTGAAAGACATCTCCTTTGGTCAGCTGCTGCTGCGCCTGTTCCAGACCGCGCGACGCTTCAATATGGAAGTCCAGCCACAGCTGGTACTGCTGCAGAAGACGCTGCTCAATATCGAAGGGCTGGGACGTCAGCTGTATCCCGACCTGGACCTCTGGAGTACCGGCCAACCCTATCTCGAGCGCTGGATGCGCGAACGTGCAATGCCTGCGCACCAACTGCGGCACTGGCAGCAACAGCTGGACCAGGTACCGGCATTGCTGCACAGCGCCCGTCATGCACTGGACAACCTGGCCGAGCGCCAGCCGCCCGTGGTGGTTCGAAAAGGCAATACCGTTTTGCGGCTGGCAGGCTTGCTACTGCTGCTACTGGGGGCAAGCCAGTTGGGCGGCGATCCTGCCATGTGGAGCGATGCAGCTCCAAGCAACTGGCTTTTGTTGGCCATTGGCGGCTGGCTGGTACTCGGCCGCGGTTAGCTTACTTACTGCTGGCGCAACCGGACCCTTAACTGGCACACTTCTGCGTATGACTGACAAGACTGAAAGTACCGATTGGCTAGATACCGTGAAGTGGGGGCCTGATGGCCTGATACCCGCCATTGCGCAGGACATTCACACCCAGCGCGTGCTGATGGTTGCCTGGATGAATCGCGAGGCGTTGCAGCTCACTGCCTCTGAAGGCCGAGGGATATACTGGTCGCGGTCAAGGCAAAAACTCTGGCGCAAGGGCGAAGAATCCGGACACGTTCAGGTTCTGCACGAACTCCGGCTTGACTGCGACGCCGACGTCATCATCCTGATGGTCGAGCAGATTGGCGGCATGGCCTGCCACACCGGAAGAGAAAGCTGCTTCTACCGGGTTCTGCGCGGCAACGAATGGCAAATCGCAGACCCCGTTCTCAAAGACCCCGATGAGATCTATGAGCACAAACATGAATGACACTCTAAGTCGTCTTGCGGTGGTCCTGGAGCAGCGCAAACAGGCCAGCAGCGACAAATCCTATGTGGCCAGCCTGCACGCCAAGGGGCTGAACAAGATTCTTGAAAAGGTCGGTGAGGAGTGTACTGAGACGCTGCTCGCTGCCAAGGATTGCGAGCACCGTGAAGACAAATCCGAACTGATTGGCGAAACGGCCGACCTGTGGTTTCACAGCATGGTCATGCTCAGCCATCTGGGACTGGGTCCCGACGATATTCTCAAAGAACTGGAACGACGCTTTGATCTGTCCGGTCTAACCGAAAAGGCATCTCGCCAAACTAATTAGGGCATAGCCCTGGGGGTTTAAAATGGGTTTTGGTGGCATCAGCATATGGCAACTGGCGATCGTTCTGGTGATCGTCATCCTGCTCTTCGGCACAAAACGATTGAAGAGTGTCGGTAGCGATCTGGGCGAGGCGATCAAGGGCTTTCGCAAGTCAGTGAATACGGAAGATGAAAAACCTTCGGTGCAGGACAAGAGCAGCGGCGATACCATCAATGCCGAATCCGAACGTAAAAAACAGGAAACACGGTCCGGAGAGTGATCGTCCATGTTTGACGTTGGATTCTTCGAATTGCTGATTATCGGCATTATCGCCCTGCTGGTGCTCGGACCTGAGCGGCTGCCTGGCGCTGTGCGCATGGTTGGCCTGACTATCGGCCGCATCAAGCGTGGCTTTGCCGACGTAAAATCTCAGGTGGAGCGCGAAATCGGGGCGGATGAGATACGTCAGCAACTGCACAACGAGCGCGTGATGGGCAACCTTGAAAAACAGGCCAAGGAGACAAGCCCACCCGCATCAAACGTCAAATCCAGCCGTCATCCGGCTGTCACGGAACAGGAGGAAACTGCTACTTCAGCTGAGCCCTCCGGCCAGAACACCGACCAAAAAGACGTAGACGCCAGTGCCGCCACCCAGCAAAAACCTCGCAATGACGGATAAACGCACACCCAGTCAACTGGCCGAAGATATGCCCCTGGTCGCGCACTTAACCGAGTTGCGCTCCCGCCTGCTGCGCATTGTCGGCATCTGGCTGCTGATTTTCGCTGGCCTGTTCTACTTTGCCAACGATCTCTACACGTTCATATCCGAGCCTCTGCGGGTATTCCTCCCGGAAGGCACCAGCATGATCGCCACAGACGTGGCGTCACCTTTTCTCACGCCATTCAAACTGGCGCTGGTGAGCGCGCTCTTTCTGGCCATGCCATTCATTCTCCATCAATTCTGGAGCTTCATCGCACCAGGGCTCTACAAACACGAAAAACGCCTGGCGGTCCCGCTGCTCGCCTCCAGCATCGTGCTCTTCTACTCAGGCATGGCGTTCGCGTATTTCGTTGTTTTCCCTCTCGTGTTCGGCTTTTTTACCAGCACCGCGCCGGCGGGCGTGGCGGTAATGACCGATATCAACAAGTATCTGGATTTCGTACTGACGCTGTTCATGGCATTCGGCCTGTCCTTCGAGATCCCGATTGCCACCATTCTGCTGGTTCTGGCCGGAGTGGTCGACGTAGCCAAGCTGAGGGAGATTCGGCCCTATGTGGTGGTCGGCTGCTTCATTATCGGTATGGTTCTGACTCCACCCGATGTGATCTCCCAGGCGCTGCTGGCAATCCCGATGTGGCTGCTCTATGAGCTCGGCATTCTCTTCAGCATGCTCATCAAGAAGCGTACGCAGGCCGAGCACCCCCCGGAAGACCAACCTGAAGCATGAACCTGGTCCTCGTGCAGGAAGCCGACTTTCTTTCCGATGACCGGGTACTGCTAGGTGATCGCCGCCTGCAGCAGATAAGAGACGTGCTCCAGGCGCAAGAGGGCGACAGTATCCGGGTGGGCCGCCTCGGCGGACTGATGGGCCAGGGGCGCATACTACGCCTGAATGAAAAAAGCGCGGAACTGCAAGTCAGCTTCCACCAGCCGCCCCCGACCAAGCTAGCCCTGACCTTGCTGCTGGCCATGCCCCGTCCCAAGATGTTCCGGCGTATTCTTCAACATTGCGCGACCCTCGGCGTGCCCGAGATCGTTCTGCTCAACAGCTACCGGGTGGAAAAAAGCTTCTGGCAGACCCCCTTTCTGCAAGCGGGGCAGATCGAGCAGAACCTGATTCTGGGTCTGGAGCAGGCACGCGACACGGTACTGCCCCGTGTACGTATCGAAAAGCGGTTCAAACCCTTCGTGGAGGATCAGCTTCCGGCAATCGCAGCTGGCTCCCTCGGGCTGGTTGCACACCCTGGCGATTACGCGCCCTGCCCCCACCAGGTTACCCGCCAGGTTACCCTGGCCATAGGACCAGAGGGCGGCTGGATTCCCTATGAGCTAGACAAACTGCTGGAGGCCGGACTGCAACCAGTGCAGCTTGGCGAGCGAATCCTTCGAGTCGAAACCGCCGTTACAGCCCTGATTGGAAGACTCTTCTGAACGCCCATTAGCGATGTGGTTGCATAGCTGTCATCAGGCCTGGCGGGGTAGTTGAGCTTCCTCCGCCCAACCCGCACCGGCCTCAACTCTTACATCCCGCGCGCCCACCGTTTCGCCGCATTCAGAACAGACAATTACTGGGTGCATCACCTTGCCGCAACCCTTGTGGACATGCAGCACCGGAGCCCCCCGCTCGTCCGCCATATGCCGATCCCCCCAGGACACCAGCGCAAGCATCGCCGGATGCAGATCCAGCCCTTTCTCGGTCAGGCGATACTCTTCACGCAGCGGACGTTGCTGGTAAGCCACTTTGGTCAACACACCATGCTCCACGAGCTTTTTCAGGCGTCCCGCCAACAGATGTCGGGTGATGCCCAGACGTTGTTCAAACTCGTCAAAGCGGCGAACACCGAGAAAACAATCACGCAGTACGAGCAGCGTCCACTTGTCGCCGATCACCGCTAGGGTGCGCGCCAGCGAACATGGCTGCTGGTCCAGTTCTTCCCATCGCATGGTCTATCCTCGAAAACAGTCACACCAAGAGTAGCTTGACAGGTTCCAAAAAGAAACTGACTATAGAGTTAGTTCCAAAAAAGAACCCAAGAGGAAAGACCGATGTCCAGATCACCTGTTGCGCTGATTATCGGCGCCGGCGACGCTACGGGTAGCGCCGTTGCCAAACGCTTTGCCCGTGAGGGCTACACCTTATGCGTAACCCGCCGCAACCGGGACCAACTGGACCCACTGGTGGCTGAAATCCGCGCCACGGGTGGTACTGCCCACCCCTTCGGCTGTGACGCCCGCATCGAGGAACAGATGGTCGACTTGTTCGAGCATATCGAGAGCGATGTCGGCCAGATCGAAGTGGTGGTATTCAACATCGGCGCCAATGTACGATTTTCGATTACCGAAACCACCGAGCGCGTTTACCGCAAGGTGTGGGAAATGGCTGCCTTGGCCGGATTTCTGACTGGTCGTGAAGCAGCCAGAGTCATGCTACCGCGCAGCCGGGGCACGATCATCTTCACTGGCGCCACCGCGTCATTACGCGGATCAAGCGGGTTCGCAGCCTTTGCCAGCGCCAAATTCGCCCTGCGTGCACTGGCTCAAAGCATGGCCAGGGAGCTGGGCCCACAGGGGATCCACGTTGCTCACCCGATCATCGACGGAGCTATCGACACCGCTTTCATCCGCGATACCTTTCCCGAGCGCTATGCACTGAAGGACCAGGACGGCATTCTCGACCCGGAGCATATAGCCGAGCAGTACTGGCAACTGCATCGCCAGCCCCGCGACGCCTGGACCCATGAACTGGATCTGCGCCCGTGGATGGAAACCTTTTGACCAGCATCTGACCGCACCACCTGACTGGAGATACCCACATGAGCAAACAGATCGAGTTCTTCTTTGATGTCGGCAGTCCTGCCAGTTATCTGGCCTGGACACAACTTGCCGCCCTGGCCAAGCGTCATGACGCGACCCTGGTCTATCGTCCCATGTTACTGGGCGGCGTATTTCAGGCGACAGGTAACCAGTCCCCAGCCAGCATCGAAGCCAAGGGCGCCTATACACGTCTCGACTTCCAACGTTTTGCTCGCCGCTATGGCGTCACGCTAAACCACAATCCCTATTTCCCGATCAACACCCTGCAGCTGATGCGTGGAGCCGAAGCCCTGCGCGAAACAGATCAGCTGCAACCTTATCTGACCGCTGTGTTCACCGCGATGTGGGTAGACGAGCAGGATATGGGGCAACCCGAAGTGGTAGGCAAGGTTCTGGCAGCCGCGGACTTTGATCCTTCAGAGTTAATGGAACGCCTCAGCGATCCGAAGGTGAAGCAGGGGCTGAAGGAGACAACTGAAGAGGCCGTGCGTCGCGGCGTGTTTGGTGCCCCTACGATTTTTATCGATGGCGAGATGTTTTTCGGCCAGGATCGCCTGGACTTCGTGGAGGAAAAACTGAGCGCCAGCAGTTAGACCTCGAGGAGGAAAGTAACCGGACCATCATTGACCAGATGCACCTGCATGTCCGCTCCAAAGCGGCCGCTGGCGACAACCGCATGCTGAGTCCGGGCGCGCTCGAGGAGATAATCGAACAGCGCAGCCGCCTGCTCCGGGGGGGCGGCGGTGGAGAACCCCGGACGCAGGCCCTTACGGGTATCAGCCGCCAGGGTGAACTGCGACACCAGCAGCAACCCGCCATCAATGTCCCGCAGCGACAGATTCATACGGCCTTCCGGATCGCTGAATACCCGGTAATCCAGCAGTCTCTTAAGCAGCTTGTCGGCCGCGGCCTGGTTGTCCTCGGGCTCCACGCCCACCAGCACCAGCAACCCCCTGTCGATCGACCCTAGGATTTCCCCGACCACTTCGACACGGGCGCTACTGACCCTCTGCAATAAGGCTTTCACCCGCTACTCCACCCGCGGAGGAAGACCCAGCAGCTGCCGCGACAGGGTTTCACTGGCTCTGACCAGCGCATCAGCGATGCCGGTTTCCGAGGCCGCATGACCGGCGTCACGGATAATCTGCAGTTCACTGCCGGGCCATTTGTGATGCAGGCTGTAAGCGTTGTCCAACGGGCAGACCATGTCGTACCGGCCATGCACGATAATTCCGGGAATGTGGGCGATACGGTGCATGTTATCCAGTAACTGATCCGGTGCCAGGAAAGCGTGATTGACGAAGTAATGACACTCGATGCGTGCAATCGCGTAGGCGCGCCGTGCGTCACTGAACCTGTCCACCACCTGCGGACTGGGCCTGAGTGTAGCGCAACGGCCCTCCCACAATGACCAGGCCTTGGCAGCATGCATGCGACAGATCTCGTCGTCTCCGGTCAGCCGCCGGTAGTAGGCAGCTACCATGTCACCGCGCTCGGCCTCTGGAATCATCGAAACATAATCCTCCCAATAGTCCGGGAAGATATGGCTCGCACCCTTCTGATAAAACCATTGAATATCCTGATCGCGGCACAGGAAAATGCCCCGCAGGATCATGCCCATTACCCGATCCGGATGGGCTTGGGCATAGGCCAGCGCCAGCGTCGATCCCCAGGAACCACCAAAGAGCACCCACTTTTCGATCCCCAGATGCTCGCGCAGCACCTCAAGGTCCTCGATAAGATGTTGCGTGGTGTTGTTTTCCAGACTGGCATGGGGCGTCGAACGTCCAGAACCGCGCTGATCAAAGGTAATGATCCGATAGACTGAAGGATCGAAAAAGCGCCGGCTCAAGCTATCGCACCCGGCGCCTGGTCCTCCGTGAATAAACACGACGGGCAACCCTTCAGCGTGCTGACCGCTCTCGTCTGCGTACAGGACATGTGGTGCCTGTACTGTTATTTCGTGCCGGGCGTGGGGCTTGATCTCGGGGTACAACAGCTGCATGGCGAAGGCTCCTGGCCTGAATGACAGCCCCGCGGGGCCAACTCCTGGGTGACAACGCCAGCAAGGTGAGCCGGCGTATTACCCATACAACATTACTTCCCGGCAGACATTATGTCATCCGGCTCAGACGCCAAATGGCTTCACACCAATCAACATGCCATGCAGCCACAACGCAAACACGACCCAGAGCGCCAGACCAACCACTACCGTGATCGCGTCCCGGCTGATCTGCCCCTTGGGATAACGCACACCAGCCATGCGGTCGCGCTTGCGCGAGACAATGTAGAGCGGTACTGCCCAGGCGAGGAATCCGCCAAACAGCAACAGGTCAGCCAGCATGCCATTGGCCAGCAAGTGGGCAACAGCCCAGAACTTGACCCCTAACAACATCGGGTGCCCGACCCGCGCCTTGATATGGGTGTGGGGCACGTAAGTAGCAACCAGCAGAATAAACGCGGGGATTGTCAGCAGCGCGGCCAGATGGCGGGTCCATACAGGTGGCACCCATAACAGGACGGGGTCCAGTCGTGCCTGACCATAACCCCAGATGATCATGATCAGACCAATGACGGCGACAACGGAATACAGCCCCTTCCACAGCCCCAGCCCCTTTTTGTCGATGGTTGTCGCGCGCCACTGTGGAGCAAACATGCGGGTGGAATGCACCCCAAGAAACACCAGCAGACCTATCACCAGAACCAGCATCGCAATATCCTTTTTATCATTGAACCGTTAACTGACGGCAGAAGCGACACTATAGCCGGGGAGGCTGGCCAGCGCATCCGCTCAACCCTGTATTCGGCATACTCAAGCCCGGCGTCTTGAGAAATTCAAGCTCTCCCCGCATTAATGGTCGACCTTGAGAATGTAATGGCGTCGTCATATGTCATAGTTAATTTTTTCAGCCGCAGTTTGGAGCCACGTGCCCAGATTTTCCCGTCGTCAAAAAGCTACCCTGGTCGCCGGTATCATTACGCTACTGTTCATAGCGGGCTGGCTGTCACCCTTGACCATTGCCGAACTGTGGGAATGGGGGGCGCGGGTTTCGGGGCACCCGCTGGCCATGCTCGGCGTTGTCCTGCTGATGGCCGCGCTGATGACTTTCGGTCTGCCCGGCAGCCTTTGCTTCTGGATAATTGCCCCCTTTCACCCCCTGTTATTGAGCGTTTGCATGTTATTGCTGGGCAGTGTTGGCGGTGCTCTGGGAGCCTACCGCCTGGGTATGGGGCTGGGCCATGCGTGGCATGTCGAAGACATTTCGAGTCGGTTACTGCAACTGCTGACCAGGCGCAGCGACTTATTGACCCAGTGCGCATTGAGAATAATGCCTGGGGTCCCCCACTCGCTGATCAATCTTGCAGCAGGCATGCTGAGGTTGCGGCTGATCACCTTCGTCAGTGCTGCGATTCTCGGCCTGACCGTCAAATGGTCCGTTTACGCGCATACAGTGCATGGCATGGTGTCAGCTACCCAGGCCGAAGAAGCATTGGAGTTCAAAGCCCTCCTACCCCTCTTCATACTCGGTGTGTTACTGGTACTGGGCAGCATCGCGAAACGTTATTGGTTCAGGGCGCATGGGAAGCATCACACGCCCGGTCAAGAGCCTCCGGGCCGGGATGAGTGAGCGGCATCCAACTGCCTGGGTGCAAGCCATACTGACGGCCCACAGCAGTCATGGTCAGCACCCTCCACAACCCTGACCATGGCGCCCGGCAAATCCCGGGCAGCCCGTATAAAAGCCTCTGGGGGGACCTGGCGGTCATTCTGACCAAAGTACAACCGACGCAGCACGCCCTTCCTCCAGCTTTGCTGCCGCGCGGGATTTAGAGAGGCAAACAGGGGTGTATAGCGATGCATGCCGGTCCAGACATCAATATCTACCGGGGTCGAGACGGCGACCACTTCATTCACCACCGGCACACCCTCAGCCAGCAACAGGGCCAACACCCCGCCCCCTGAGTGCCCAACCAATGTCACCGAAGTGATATGCGGTCGATGGCGCAACCAATCCTGCAGCCCTGCTGCCATGCTTTGCACCACAAGCTCCGAGTAGCGGCCATAGGTCCACAGGAGTGGATCGCAGGATGGGTTTGCTTCCGTTGTGAAATAACAGGGGCGACCCAGATAAAGCACCGGGCCCGGAACCTCACGCATCCATCCCAGCGCCAGCAGACGCTTGGGGGTAGGATCCTCGGAAACCACCCTGCCGCCGGCCCGCCAGGGCCGACCATCACCCTCTATGAACACATGAGCATGGGATTGAGGCCCTGCACGGTCAAAGGCCTGCAAGGTGAAAGGGCCACCCATGAGTACAAGATTATTCAAACCAGATTGGCTTGCCTGGGCGTCGGGGCCGCCGGATGTCGACGCACAGCCTGTCAACAGCACAGCGCTCGAAAGAAATGCAAAAAGGGCCGGCCGCAAGGCGGCCAGCCCCTTCACCGCACGCTTACTCACACGCAAAGCAAACCTGCTGCACTTAAGCCAGGGTCAGAAATTCTGACGGAAGCGTACTTCAATGGAGTACTCATCGTAGCGATCATGCCCTACCAGAGTCTCTCCGCGCAAAGCGATACTGCGGTCATAGGCCATTGCCTTAGTTAGCCCCAGACCCACGCGTCCATAGTTGGAACTCTGTGAAGGCGTCTTGCTGTCAAACACATTGCCAGGGGCGCTCACAAAGGATGAGGCTACCGACGTGCCGGAGTTCTCAAACTCGTGTTCCCATGCCAGGCGCAAATCACCGGTAACGCTATCGCTGAGCTGATAGGCTGCGGTGAAGCCGAGCTCGGAGACCAGGGAGTCGAAGCTGCTGTGCCCAACCCGCAGCGCAGCCGCGCCACCTTTTTCGGTAAAGCCATCCACAGATACGTCGGTGTAATGAAGGTAGGCGAAGGGTTCGAGCACTAATGCATTCATCGGGTAGGACTTGATAACCCCGGCAGAGAGGTTCCAGATGTCGCCTTTGGTCTTGCCCTCGACCATGCCGAAACCGGTATCGCGATCGGTATCAAAGTTCGCCCGACTGAATCCCAGGTTGCCTTCCAGATAAAAATCCTGACCCAGTTCATGGGAAGCATAGGCGGTTATGCCGTAGGTATCAGCCTCTGTCCCCCCGCGGGCACCAGAAAAATCCGAATCGGAAGCCGCGTAGGCGATGGCCGCACCAATCTGCGTTGCATCGCTGATAAATTTATCGACACCTGCCACAAAGGTGTAGGTGGTGGAATCAAAACCGTTGGCCTCTGCAGTGTCTTCGTAATCGCCGCGGGTATAGATACCGCGGATAAAGTAACCTACGTCACCGCGATCCGCCGAGGCAGCGCCACCCCGGGCATATTGCAACTGCTCAGTCATATCGGCAGACAGGGCAATGTTGCCATTGGAATAATCCATCACATTGATGTCGGTGGTGGCCATACCGCTGCGACGCAAATCGGCCAGGCGACCGAGTACCACTCTGCGCACGTTGCGCGCATTGGAAACAGCGGTCTGCAGCATCTGATTGACCTGGTACTGACTCAACTGGCGATATTGCTGCGGATTATTGATCTGCTGTCCAATCTGCTGGAGCTGGGTATTGCTCGAGCCGGCGATAGCAGAACATATCTGAGCAGCAATACCTGTGGCCGCATTACAGTCAATGCCCACAACAGGCACCTGACCCACTGCAATGTCCGCTACCAGCTTGGCCAACTCGCCACTGAGCGCTGCCAGCGCAGCCGCATCGGTGTAGACGCTGCGCAGCCCGTCAATATCCATAGCGGTGCCACCACTGAGCAGCGCCAACTCGGTGTAATCCGTTTCCGTAGTTCCGTCGGCCGACGCCAATATATAACCCTGCACCTTGGTAATGACGCCCGAACTGTCTTTCACGTAGGCATAGCCAGTATCAGGATCGCTACCCACAACAGCGATGGCCGTGTTGCCATCCTTGTCCGTGAAGCGTTGGCTGACTACCGCATGGACCACGGTTTTGTATTGCGCGAGCTGATCCTGAATGTAGTTCTTGTCGATCTCGGTCATGCCCGTGGGCAGGTTGTTCAAGTCCAGGTCAAAGGTATCGTTGTCACGGTCTTCGTCTGTGATCAACATGATCGATGAACCTGCCGTCGGACGAAACTGGAAATACCGGTACAAGTAATCGATAGCCCGGTAGCCATCCTCTGTGCCACCACTGGTTCTGAGCTCGGGGGTTATCGCATCAAACTCGGCTGCGCTACCCCAAAGCGGGCTGGCCCCACTATTGAGATTGAAATGACGATACAGCGCCGTGCCCGTTTCTCGACCTGCTTCGTTGGTGGTTGCAGATTGACTGCTGCTGGCGCCGAAACCCACCAGACCAAACTGGTTGAGGGTCACGTTCTGGTCATTTAGCAGACTATCGAGATTCTTTACGTAGGTGCCGATAAACGCATTGTGCTCACCGGACATGGAGCCCGATTCATCAATGGCAACGACCATATCCAACGAGGATGCGGCATGCAGTGTGGTACTGGCGACGGCGGTACTGATGAGGGTGGCAAGTAGTGTCGGCTTGGGAAAAGTCATGGGTTGTGCTCCGTTTCTTCTGACCCGGATCCTGTCGAGGTTCCGGAATCGTTCCTTGTCCGAAAGACCTTCAACAACAACTGACTACTTCTTGATGCCAGCGACTTCATGTCGGTAGTGCTTCCTGGATGCTGTGGCGCTGCGATCAGGCTCTGTCACCTGATGGTCAACTGGAGATATTTTAACCTTATGGTTAGCCATTTCAAGATGTTTCCAGGCACCCGCGCAATGCATCCCACCTGATTCATACAGTAAATAGCGCATTGGCTGACGCAATTACCGTTCGCCTCCAGACATGCCCTGAGCTACCTTGATTACATACTCATCTGGAGACGTACCATGATCAAGGCAAGCGTGATGTATCCCAACAGCCCCAATGCCCGTTTCGACATGCAGTACTACCTGCATTCACATATGCCAATGGTAACCGGCGCGCTCGGCGCGGCCTGTCTCAAGGCGGAAGTAGAGAAAGGCGTGGCGGGCGGGACACCCGGTGCACAGGCGCCTTTCGTGGCCATAGCCAATTTGTATTTCGACAGCCTGGATAGCTTTCAGCAGGCCTTCGCACCCAACGCCAAAAAGTTTGCCGAAGATATTCCCAACTACACCGACATCAATGCACAGGTGCAGATCAGCGAGATACAGGACTGAGTTACGGCACTACAGGAAACATGTCACCTCCGGCGCGGTCGAAGCTTCAGGTACAGCCAAGCCATGCTCGCGCATTGCAAAAACGGAGGTCACATGCCCTACGACAGCATTTCGGAGTTGCCCGACAGCGTGAGGAACAGCCTGCCCAGGCATGCGCAGGAAATCTACAAGGAAGCATTCGATAACGCCTGGAAGCAATATGAAGACCCACGCGAGCGCAAGGGAGACGACGACCGGGAAACGGTGGCTCACAAGGTGGCCTGGTCAGCTGTGAAGCAAAAGTACGAGAAGCTCGGTGACAAATGGGTAGAGAAACAATCCTGACACCTGTCGCTGCACATTCACAATACAACTCGTTTGTGCGTGCGGGGTCTGACCTGGCCTACTATGAATGCACCGCGCGCGGGTCGCGCCGCCCCTGCAGGAGACCACAGACATGACTGATCCAACTTACACACCGCCACGGGTGTGGACCTGGGACGCCGAAAGCGGCGGCAGGTTCGCCAGTATCAATCGTCCGGTTGCCGGCCCTACACATGACAAAGAGTTGCCCGTTGGCAAACATCCCCTCCAGCTGTATTCGCTTGCTACCCCCAACGGGGTTAAAGTCACCATCATGCTCGAGGAGCTGCTGGCAAAGGGCTTTGAAGGCGCCGAATATGACGCCCACCTGATTAGAATCACCGAGGGTGACCAGTTCAGCAGCGGGTTTGTCAGCGTCAACCCCAACTCCAAGATTCCAGCCTTGCTCGATCGCAGCAGCGATCCGGCCATTCGCGTATTCGAGTCCGGCGCAATTCTGTTGTATCTGGCTGAGAAGTTTGGCGCTTTTGTGCCCACCGAACCCGCCGAGCGGGCTGAATGCCTGTCCTGGTTATTCTGGCAGATGGGCAGCGCACCCATGTTGGGCGGTGGTTTTGGTCATTTTTATGCCTACGCACCGGAAAAGTACGAATACCCGATCAATCGCTATGCGATGGAAGTCAAACGCCAGCTCGACGTGCTTGATCGCCAATTGGCCAGCCGCCAGTTCATTACCGGTGACCAGTACAGCATTGCAGACATGGCCATCTGGCCCTGGTACGGCGCCCTGGTAACCAACAAGGTCTACGAGGCCGCCGAATTCCTGCAGACCCACACCTACAAGAATGTATTACGCTGGACTCAGGAGCTGGAGGAGCGCGACGCGGTCCAGCGCGGACGCATGGTTAACCGGGCCTGGGGTGACCCGCGCGAGCAACTGCACGAGCGACACGACGCCAGCGACTTCCAGACACGTACACAGGACAAGCTGGAACCGGAGAGCAACCAGTAGTCCTGCTGGCCGCAGGAGCGCATGACAGCCCGGGCGTGCACCGCTACAATGTGCGCCCAGACTGATTTCCCCGGGCGACCCGCTGGCCAACGCCAACCGGTCGCTCTGGCCCTCTGCCGGAGACACCGGCCAGGACCCACCATGATCCGTATCAACGAACTGCAGCTCCCCCTCGACCATCCTGTCGACGCCCTGCGCAAGGCCGTCCTTGCACGGCTCAACCTCGGCGATACCGACCTGACCGATTTCACCGTATTCAAACGCAGCTACGATGCGCGCAAGAAGAACAGTGAAATTACGTTCGTGTACATCATTGATGCCCAGGTGCGTGACGAGGCGAAGGTACTGGCGCGCTTCGCCCAGGACCGCAATGTCCGTCCCGCCCCGGATACCGCTTATTACCCGGTGGCGCAGGCACCAGCCAACCTGAGCGAGCGCCCCCTGGTAATTGGGTTCGGGCCCTGCGGCCTGTTTGCTGCACTGAGTCTGGCGCAGATGGGCTTCAAGCCCATCGTGCTGGAACGCGGCAAGGATGTGCGTACGCGCACCAAGGATACCTGGGCACTGTGGCGCAACAAGGTGCTGACTCCCGAGTCCAATGTGCAGTTTGGTGAGGGCGGCGCCGGGCTGTTTTCCGATGGGAAATTGTATAGCCAGATCAAGGATCCCAAGTTCTACGGCCGCAAAGTCATGCACGAGTTTGTGCGCGCCGGTGCACCGGCGGAGATCATGTACGTCAGCAAGCCGCACATAGGCACCTTCAGGCTGACCGGCGTTGTCTCGACCATGCGCGAAGAGATTCGTGAACGGGGTGGTGAAGTACGTTTCGATAGCCGGGTCACCGATTTTCTGATCGAGGATGGGCGGATCGAAGGTGTCACACTGGCAAATGGCGAGCAACTACGCAGCCGCTACGTTGTACTTGCCTTGGGTCACAGCGCCCGTGATACCTTCCGCATGCTCCACGCGCGGGACGTCTATATCGAAGCCAAGCCCTTCGCAATAGGCTTCAGGATCGAGCATCCGCAATCGATGGTCGACAAAGCGCGCCTGGGTAAATACGCCGGTCATCCGGAACTCGGCGCAGCTGACTACAAGCTGGTCCACCATGCGAAAAACGGCCGAGCGGTTTACAGCTTCTGCATGTGCCCCGGAGGTACCGTCGTAGCGGCTACTTCCGAACCCAACCGGGTTGTTACCAACGGTATGAGCCAGTATTCGCGCAATGAGCGCAATGCCAACGCGGGTATTGTTGTCGGTATAACGCCCGAAGCAGACTTTCCTGGCGGCCCCCTGGCAGGTGTCGAATTGCAGGAAAAACTGGAATCCCACGCGTTCGAGCTCGGCGGTCATGACTATTGTGCACCCGGGCAATTGGTGGGAGATTTCATTCGCGGTAAGGCCTCCACTGAATTTGGCGAAGTGGAGCCATCCTACAAGCCCGGTGTTCTGCTGGGGGATCTGGCCTCGGCACTGCCCGCCTATGTGATCGAAGCCGTACGCGAGGCTCTACCCGCTTTCGGCAAGCAGATTCGTGGCTTTGATCGGCAGGATGCGATCCTGACTGGCATCGAGACCCGCACCTCGTCACCGATACGCATCAAGCGCGATAACCTGTCGCTGCAAAGCATTAATACGCGAGGGCTTTACCCTGCCGGGGAAGGAGCCGGCTATGCAGGGGGGATTCTCTCGGCCGGAGTGGATGGTATCAAGGTTGCGGAAGCTGTGGCTCTGGCGATGCTGGAAGATCTCCAGGACCGTTGATCTATTTGCTGATTGAGCTCGACGGGATGCTGCAGACTTAAAAAAAGCTGGGACCAGTCAACCGGTTCCAGCTTTCACTGACGCCAGGCAATAATCAGCCTCGAGCACCTTCCTGTATGGCTTCGCCACCTCTTTCGATGTCCTCTCCTGCGCCTTCCATGGTGTTGCAGCCAACCACACCGAACAGCAAGGCCATACCCAGCAAAATCGATTTAATTTCCAGGCTCATAACATGCTCCTTATCCAACGCTTCAAAAGAGTGAAGCAAATATCGCCGTGGTTATGCCACTGCGTCTCTTCCCGAAATCTGCACTACTCCATGTCTTGCCGAATGAATGCAGTTCCGTTGCTTTATTGGAGCGTATTTCTTCAATTCGGTTCCGTGGCTGGATCTCGTGGCGAACTCGCCACCTTCAATCTGGCGTAATGGACTCCATGCGCACACGTACAAACCGCGCAAAGCGCGGTAGGCCGGTTGAAGTGAGCCCGTTGAAACGATACGTGACCCAACTACCTAAAGGGGGCGGTTGCAGTCTGTCATCGTCGCTCAACCCACTGCCAAGACGAAATCGCCTGCCGTCCTCGCTTTCCACTTCCAGCGCGCCCACCATACCGGCATATTTACCCTGACCTCTGGTGTAGCCCACAACTTGCGCCTCGGCATCTTCATGCAGTTTGTACTTGAGCAGACCCTGACTGCGTCCAGCTGAATACAGAGCTTCCTGGTGATGGAGCATCAAGCCTTCCCCTCCTGCTCCTACCAGTCTATCCAGGCGCCGATCCAGGTCTTCGACGCCCTCGACCCTGAATTGTCTGATCGGTTGCAGCCATGGTATGGCGTAAGCTGTGATGCGGCGCATGGCAAGCACTCTCTGGCTGAACTCTCCGCGGTGCGCGGGTAGATCGAATACCATGAAATTGATCTTCTGCCAGTCGGTCTCATCCGGTTCGGCGGTGCGCACTATGGCGCTGACCTGATCAAATCGTGCACGGCTGATCCATAGTTCGCCATCCATAGGCGTCTCGGGCCAGCCCCGCGTGAACCAGATGGGCGCATTGATGCGATTGCCGCCTCGGGTCCAGAGGGCCGTGCCATCCCAATGACCACGCACACCGTCAAGCTTTTCACTGACCCAGTATTCAGTAACGGGTGCGGTGCCAGGATAAATGCCAGCCAGCATGGGTTGATGGGCTGGACCCGACGCCATGGCGGCATATGCCACGATTGATACAACAAAACAGATGCAGAACAGAATAATGTGACGCATGGTGACATCCTTTTCACTGACCGGGCATCAAGCTGCACCCGGGCTCTCGACTCATCACGGGGGTAACCAGTGGGCAAGACTGCGATACCCATGAGTGACTGCCAACCGAAAAACCTCAGAGTTGCCAACCAATGCCAGAAAGAAAAAATCCACAGCGATCACCGGCCGTCTCTCTTCGCCCGGAAGTGAGCCGCTGACGGAACCGATGTATTCCGCACAGTGGAAGCCAGCCTCCACAGGATCCCTATATTGTTCCAGGATGTGTCTATATCGGGGTCTAAAGGGGGGCTACCCTCTGCTAGTTTGTGGAATGCAAGGTGTGATTGCCTTAGAATTCGCATGCCATTGCGCCCAACTGCTGCGCCATTATTTCTACAAGGAGGTTTTTCTTGGACTTAGCTACTTTAGTAGGCTTGTTAGGCGCACTGGGAATCATAGGCTCGGCTGTTGCCCTTGGCGCATCCCCGCTGGTATTTATGAACGTTCCCTCGCTACTGATCGTATTGGGCGGCAGTCTGCTCGTAGTCCTGGCCAAGTTCAGCTTTGCCCAGTGTTTCGGCGCATTCAAAGTCGCCGGCCGAGCCTTCAAGTTTCGCCTGCCCGACACCGAAGCCAGTATTGCGGAGCTCGTCGCCCTCTCGACTGTCGCTCGCAAGCAGGGCCTGCTGGCCCTCGAAGACCAGGAAATCAACAACCCTTTTCTTAAAAGCGGCATTCAGCTGTTGATTGATGGGCATCCGCAGGAAACCGTGAGAGCCATCCTCGAAAAGGAGCGGGTGTTAACCCTGGACCGCAACCGCTGGGGCGCAAAAGTGTTTACCGCTCTGGGCGATGTAGGACCCGCCATGGGCATGATCGGCACCCTGGTGGGCCTGGTGCAGATGTTGTCGAATATGGAAGATCCCAAGTCGATCGGTCCTGCCATGGCAGTAGCGCTGCTGACAACCCTTTACGGCGCAATGTTGGCCACCATGATATGTAATCCCATCGCCGATAAACTGTCCTTGCGAATGACAGAGGAAGCGCGCATGCAGAGCCTCTGGATCGACGCCGTTCTGGCAATCCAGGAGGGCACCAACCCGCGTATTGTTGAACAGTTGTTGGCCAGCTATCTCCCACCCGACAAGCGGGGCAAGACCGCCGGCGAGCCCGGAGAAGCCTGATGGAGCTGCCAGAAGAAGAGGATAAACCCGGTATCCCCGCCTGGGTCGTGACCTTCGCCGACCTGATGTCCCTGCTGATGTGCTTCTTTGTATTATTGCTGTCTTTCTCTGAAATAGATGCCATGAAGTTCAAGCAGATCGCCGGGGAATTGAGCAAGGCATTCGGTGTGCAGCGAGACGTGCCTGCACTCGAGATCCCCATGGGTACCAGTCCGATTTTCGACAACTTTTCACCCGGCAAGCCCGAGCCCACACCGATAGATCAGGTCCGGCAGCAAACCACCGAGGAACTGCCGCAGATAGACACCCTGAGGGCAGAAATGGAGGCGGACCTCCAGGAACAGGTCGCATCAACAACCGAGAAGCAAATTCAGGTCAACCTGGAAGCCATCAAGAATGTATTGGAACAGGAACTGACCGAAGGCCGCCTGCAGCTTGAACAGGACCGCAAGCGCGTTATTATACGGATCGAAGAGCGGGGCTCATTTCAATCGGGCTCGGCCGTCATGACTGAAGACTTCGAGGATATTCTGTTCAAAATTTCTGAAGTCATCAGTCAGTTACCGGGTGAGATAACCGTCGAAGGCCACACCGACGACGTACCGATCAATACCGCACGCTTCAACTCCAACTGGGATCTATCCGCAGCGCGGGCCTCGTCAGTCGCCAATGCCCTGCTCGCAACCGGCGCAGTAGAAGCTCAACGCCTCAAGGTTCAGGGTTATGCCGACACTCGGCCCCGAGCCAGCAACGAATGGCCGGAAACCCGCGCATTGAACCGCCGAGTGGAAATTGTCGTGGATCTGGCCGAGGCCGCAGACCAGTATGAAACCCGTTTGCGAGAACTGATGGAAGATGACCTCGACCAGGTCATTCAGGGGTTCGAGGTGCAAAACGCGCGTTAAACGGTCGGCAGTAGCCATTAGCCGACGCCCCGATATCAGAGCAATAAAAAACCCGCCTACAAGGGCGGGTTTTTTAATACAGATGTAGCCGATTACTTGTTGGAGCGCTTACGCTCGTTCTCGCTGAGCAACTTCTTGCGCAGACGGATCGACTTGGGCGTGATTTCTGCCAGCTCGTCGTCTTCAATAAACTCCAGCGCCTGCTCCAGGGTGAAGCGAATCGGCGGGACCAGGGCGATAGTTTCGTCCTTGCCCGAGGCGCGCATGTTGTCGAGTTTCTTGCCCTTGGTCGGGTTAACACCCATGTCGTTGTCACGGCTGTTGATGCCGACCAACATACCTTCGTAGACCTCGTCACCATGACCCAGGAACAGCTTGCCACGTGCCTGCAGGGTTTCCAGCGAGTAGGTCAGCGCCTTGCCGGTAGCAACGGAGACCAGTACGCCGTTCTGGCGACCGAACATTTCACCGGACTTGATCGGCCCGTAGTGGCTGAAGATGCTGGTGATGATGCCCGAGCCGGAGGTCAGGGTCAGGAACTGGTTGCGGAAACCGATCAGGCCACGTGCCGGGATAGTGTATTCCAGGCGTACACGACCCTTGCCATCCGGAACCATGTTGGTCAGGTCGCCCTTGCGCAGACCCATCTGCTCCATCATCGCGCCCTGGTGTTGCTCTTCCAGGTCGATGGTGACGTTCTCGAAGGGCTCCTGCTTCTCGCCATCGATCTCACGGATGATGACTTCAGGACGGCCTACGGCCATTTCAAACCCTTCACGGCGCATGGTTTCGATCAGTACGGACAGGTGCAGCTCGCCGCGACCGGACACCTTGAACTTGTCAGCGCTGTCGCCTTCTTCCACACGCAGAGCCACGTTGTACAGCAGCTCCTTGTCCAGACGCTCCTTGATGTTCCGGCTGGTGACGAACTTGCCTTCCTTGCCGCAGAACGGGGAGTCGTTGACCTGGAAGGTCATGCTCACGGTCGGCTCGTCAACGGACAGCGGGGTCATGGCTTCAACGTTCAGCGGATCACACAGGGTGTCAGAGATGAAAAGTTGGTCAAAACCGCTGACGCAGACGATATCGCCGGCGGCGGCTTCGTCAACGTCAATGCGGTGCAGGCCGTGGTGACCCATCAGCTTGAGAATACGACCGTTGCGGCGCTTGCCATCAACGTCAATGGCAACCACTGGGGTGTTTGCCTTGACCCGGCCGCGGGCAATACGACCCACACCGATCACGCCAAGGAAGCTGTTGTAGTCCAGTGCGGAGATCTGCATCTGGAACGGACCATCACGGTCAACGGCCGGCGGTGGCACGTTGTCGACGATAGCTTGAAACAGGGGTGTCAGATCTTCGGCCAGATCATCATGTGCCAGACCGGCGATGCCATTGATCGCCGAAGCGAACACGATGGGGAAATCCAACTGCTCTTCGGTCGCACCGAGGTTGTCGAACAGATCAAACATCTGATCTACGACCCAATCAGGACGGGCACCGGGGCGGTCTACCTTGTTCACGACCACGATCGGACGCAGGCCAGCCTGGAAGGCTTTCTGGGTCACGAAGCGGGTTTGCGGCATCGGGCCGTCAACCGCGTCAACCAGGAGCAGCACCGAGTCAACCATCGACATCACGCGCTCTACCTCACCACCGAAATCGGCGTGGCCGGGGGTATCAACGATGTTGATGTGATGGTCATGCCAGTTGATGGCGGTGTTCTTGGCCAGAATAGTAATGCCGCGTTCTTTTTCCTGGTCGTTGGAGTCCATCAAGCGCTCAGTGTCGAGCTCGTTCCGCTCAAGGGTGCCAGACTGGCGCAGAAGCTTGTCAACCAGCGTGGTCTTACCGTGGTCAACGTGGGCGATGATGGCGATGTTGCGGAGATTCTCGATCACTATGGACATCCTGGGTGGCCAGGCGTAGCCCGGCTAACTGAAAAAAGAGGGGGGTATTATACAGACCCACGCATGACAGTGTATGTTTTTTGTACGAAACGGCAGTTTTCCGTGTCGACGAGTGCAAGAAACAGTAAAGCAGAGCATCATAGGCGCCGCTGTGTGAATTTCGTAGGTCAGTTGTTATCAAACACTGGCCAGCATTGCACCATAATGAATCGTCGCCTCTTTATACGCACCATTTTAGGGCGCACTTATTAGGTGCATTAATCGGCAGCAACTGATGCAAGGCTTACGGAACGGGTGTTTCAGGGCATGCTCTGAAATGGCACACCTTTTGCTCCTCAATACCACAAGCGGAGCGTAGATGTATTCCGCTCGAATTTTGTAACGCTGGGTCAGATGCCTGGCTAATGATTCCTTCTGGAGGAAACCATGTCGAAGACAGTTAAACTGATTAAAGAATTTGACGCGAAGTGGGTTGATCTTCGCTTCACCGATACCAAAGGCAAACAGCAGCACGTCACCATGCCCGCCCGTGATGTGAACGATGACTTCTTCGAAGAAGGCAAGATGTTCGATGGCTCCTCCATCTCCGGCTGGAAGGGTATCGAAGCCTCCGACATGATCCTGATGCCCGACGACAGCACTGCGGTACTGGACCCCTTCACCGAAGAGCCAACCGTTATCATCGTCTGCGACATTATCGAGCCGTCCACCATGCAGGGGTATGAGCGTGATCCCCGCAGCATTGCTCGCCGCGCCGAGGAATACCTGAAGTCCACTGGTATCGGTGACACCGTATTTGTTGGACCAGAGCCCGAGTTTTTTGTGTTCGACGAAGTAAAGTTCAAATCGGACATCTCCGGCTCCATGTTCAAGATCATCTCTGAGCAGGCTTCCTGGAACACTGATGCCGACTTCGAAACCGGTAACAAGGGCCACCGCCCCGCCGTAAAGGGTGGTTACTTCCCCGTTCCACCGGTCGATCACGATCATGAAGTCCGAACTGCCATGTGTAATGCGATGGAAGAGATGGGCCTGACCATTGAAGTCCATCACCACGAAGTAGCCACTGCCGGCCAGAATGAAATCGGCGTGTTGTTCAACACACTGGTAGCCAAGGCTGACGAAGTACAGACCCTGAAGTACTGCGTACACAACGTCGCCGATGCCTTCGGCAAGACAGCTACCTTCATGCCCAAGCCCCTGTATGGCGACAACGGCTCCGGTATGCACGTACACATGTCCATCTCCAAGGATGGCAAGAACACCTTCGCTGGCGAAGGCTACTCAGGCCTGTCTGACACTGCCCTATTCTTCATCGGCGGTATCATCAAGCACGGCAAGTCGCTGAACGCGTTCACCAACCCGGCTACCAACTCATACAAGCGTCTGGTTCCTGGCTTTGAAGCGCCGGTCATGCTTGCCTACTCGGCCCGCAACCGCTCGGCCTCGATCCGTATTCCATACGTTTCAAGCCCCAAGGCGCGTCGCATCGAAGCACGCTTCCCTGATCCGGCTGCCAACCCCTACCTGTGCTTCGCCGCACTGTTGATGGCTGGTCTGGACGGCATCCAGAACAAGATCCACCCTGGCGATGCTGCAGACAAGAACCTGTATGACCTGCCGCCTGAAGAGGCGAACCAGATCCCGCAGGTATGTGGCAGCCTGAAAGAAGCACTCGAGTCCCTGAGCGCTGACCGTGAGTATCTGACCAAGGGCGGCGTATTTACCGACGACCTGATCGATGCCTACATCGAACTGAAAGCCGCCGAGGAAATCAAGGTGCGCACCTTCGTTCACCCCCTCGAGTACGATCTGTACTACAGCGTATGAACCCGATGTTGTAGCTGCGGTCGAAAAAAGGGTGCCTTTCAGGCGCCCTTTTTTTTCGCCCGTCCGCCGGACCTTGCCAGATCAGCGCGCAGGTGCAAGGCTGAGACCTCGAATCACAGGAGTGACAACGATGCTGCGAACTCATTTGTGCTGGGCCCTGAGCGCCCTCCTCGCTTCGCTGGCCGGCTTCGCCAACGCGCAGATCTATACCTGGACTGACGCGCAGGGCAACAAGATCTATTCCGACCAGCCCCACCCGGATTCCCGCCAGGTTGATTTACCGCCAACCAATACATTGGAGTCGGTAGTGCCCCAGACACCGGAAGCCCGACAAGGTGCCCAGAACCGCAATGAAGATCGCCAAGGCCAGCTGAATAGTGGCTATCGCACACTCGAAATTGCCAGTCCCAAGAACGACGAAGGCATACGTGCAAATGATGGCAACCTCACCCTGACGATCAATACTGACCCACCCCTCTCACCCGGCCACATATTGCGGGCCAACGTCGATGGCGAAATGCGACAGGAGGCGGTTGCCGGCAATGGGCAGTCAACCCAGCGTCTGACGCTGCGCGAACTCGACCGAGGCTCACACAATGTTGCCCTTGTAGTAACCAACACCCGTGGCGAAGAAGTACAACGCAGCCAGGGCATTACCGTACATATTCAACGCACGTCCATTCTGCAGCCCGGACGTACCGGCCCAAACAGCGCACCCCAGGCTCCCCAGATTCCTGCACCCGGCGGCACAGCACCCTGATTGAACCGCGTCAATACGGCGCACCATATTGGTGCATACTGATTGCTGGTGCGCCGGATTTCGTGCATGAATCCTGACGTTGATCGCGCTAACTGATCATCGACGCATGCCGACCACCCTCGCGCCGGTCATCCACGCCGGTGTATCGAACGCCCCTAGAGCCCGATGCAAGCGACTTGCGCGCTCACGAACAGGCCTTCGCACCAAAACAAGTACTGGCCCAGGATAGTCCGGCCGGCCGAACCAGTACCCAGGGCGTGTTTTACGCCCCGTATTGGTTCGCTTCTTGCATTTGTCTGCACAAACTACGGGACTTCATATGCTGCCTGATCGATTTTTACGCCAGATACTCGATAACCTGACCACAGCTGTGCTGTTGCTGGATGACCACCTTTGTCTGCGGTACATGAATCCAGCCGCTGAGATACTGCTGGAGGTCAGCGGTCAGCGTGTTTCGCAACAACCGGTCGGCGAGCTTTTCCATGATAATCAGGCAGCGATCGACTCTCTGCAGCATGCGGTGGCGGACGGAGATCCCTTCACCAAACGCGAAGCACAGCTGAACCTGAACAACGGCCAGAGTCTCATGGTCGACTACTCAGTAACGCCCATTGTCAACGCTCCCACAAATTGGCTACTACTGGAACTGCATCCCCGCGACCGCTTGCTGCGCATCACCAAGGAGGAGGCCCAGCTCTCCAAGCAGGAGGTCACCAAGGTTCTGGTGCGCGGCCTGGCTCATGAGATCAAGAACCCTCTGGGCGGCATACGCGGCGCGGCCCAATTGTTGGCCCGCCAATTGCCGGAAGAATCGCTCAAGGATTATACCGATGTGATCATTGAAGAGGCCGACCGGCTGCGGAATCTGGTTGATCGCATGCTCGGGCCCTATCGCCCGCCAAAACTACAGCCCCTGAACATTCATGAGATCACCGAGCGAGTCTATAGCCTGGTGGAGGCTGAGACCCAACACGAACTAACGCTACGCCGGGATTACGATCCAAGCATTCCGGAAATAATGGCCGACCGCGAGCAACTGATCCAGGCCCTGCTCAATATAGTGCGCAACGCAATGCAGGCAATCGCTGAACAGGGCGGGCTGAAAAAGGGTCGCATTACCCTGCGCACCCGGGCCCTACGTCAGTTCACCATCGGACAGGTGCGCCACCGCCTGGTCTGTCTGGTGCAGGTCATCGACAACGGCCCGGGCATCCCCCGTGACATTGTCGACAGCATTTTCTACCCCATGGTAAGCGGGCGCCCCGAGGGCACCGGCCTGGGGCTTTCCATTACCCAGAACATCATCAGTCAACACCAGGGCCTGATCGAATGCGACAGCAAGCCTGGACGCACTGTATTCACCATGTTCCTGCCACTTGAACCCGTACCCGGAGACAAAACCCATGAGCCGAACTGAAAACGTCTGGATCGTCGATGACGACCGTTCGATACGCTGGGTGCTGGAAAAAGCGCTGCAGCAGGAGGGCATGGAGTCCGTCAGTTTCGACAATGCCGACGCAGCTCTTGCCCGCCTGCAACGCGAACAACCAGACGTATTGATCAGCGATATACGCATGCCCGGGACCAGCGGTCTCGAGTTACTATCCACGCTGAGAAACAGACTGCCGAAGCTGCCAGTGATCATCATGACCGCCCACTCCGACCTGGACAGCGCAGTTGCCTCCTACCAGGGTGGTGCCTTCGAATACCTGCCCAAACCGTTCGACGTGGACGAAGCCGTGGCGCTGGTTCGCCGCGCCTTGGCCCATAGCCGCGAGCAGGAAGGCCAGGGGCCCGACCTCAGCACCGCACGCACGCCGGAGATAATCGGCGAAGCGCCAGCGATGCAGGAAGTCTTCCGTGCCATCGGCCGACTGTCCCACTCCAATATCACTGTACTGATCAATGGTGAGTCCGGTACTGGCAAAGAGCTGGTAGCCCACGCACTGCACCGCCACAGCCCGCGGTCACGCAACCCGTTCATCGCGCTGAACATGGCGGCAATTCCCAAGGACCTGATGGAATCCGAGCTGTTTGGTCATGAAAAAGGTGCCTTTACCGGCGCGGCAGTGCAACGCCGCGGCCGTTTCGAGCAGGCCGATGGCGGCACCCTGTTTCTCGACGAAATTGGCGACATGCCGGCGGAAACCCAGACCCGTCTGCTGCGCGTGCTGGCCGATGGTGAGTTCTACCGCGTGGGCGGCCACGTCCCGATCAAGGTGGACGTGCGCATCATCGCTGCCACCCACCAGAATCTCGAGGACCTGGTACAAGCCGGCAACTTCCGTGAGGATCTGTTCCACCGCCTGAACGTGATCCGCATTCACATCCCCAAGCTCGCCGAGCGCCGCGAAGACATCCCGGCTCTGGCCCAGCACTTCCTCGCCCGTGCCGCCAAGGAGCTAGCCGTCGAACCCAAGGTACTAAAGCCTCAAACCCGCGACTACCTGCGCAGCCTGCCGTGGCCGGGCAACGTGCGTCAGCTGGAAAACACCTGCCGCTGGATCACCGTCATGGCCTCCAGCCGCGAGGTGTTAGTTGAAGATCTGCCTCCGGAAATGCTCAATCAGCACCAGGACAGTGCAGCCGACGGCCATTGGGAGCACAGTTTGCGCATCTGGGCCGACCAGGAGCTGGACCGCGGTGTCACCAGCCTACTCGAAACCGCCGTCCCTGCCTTCGAGCGGATCATGATCGAAACAGCTCTCAAGCACACTGCCGGCAGACGCCGAGACGCCGCGCAGTTGCTGGGCTGGGGCCGCAATACCCTGACCCGCAAGATCAAGGAACTGGGGATGAATATCGACGGCCACGACGAGGACGAAACCGAGTAACCGAGCACCGGGGAAGCCTTGGCACGCTTGATGCAAAGGTAACTATGGGTGTATTTGGGGTGACTCCAGTTCAGGCAGGCTGGAGTTGCCTTTTTTTATGGGCGAAAGGAAAGAAGCTGCAAGCTGCAAGCTGCAAGCTGCAAGCTGCAAGCGATTCAGAGTGAAGCCCATTTGATCCCTGTCTACCCAATTCTGCCGATACAGCAAATTCGCCTATCTGCTCGGACTACTTGCAGCTTGCAGCTTGTGGCTTGCCGCTGCGCGCGCCACCCCCTAAACTGCGCGGCTCCCCACTTCTGAAAGCGCGCGCCGCCATGTTCCACATCGCCCTGCTCGAACCGGAAATCCCGCCCAATACCGGCAATATCATTCGCCTGTGCGCCAATACCGGCTGTCAATTACATCTGATCGAGCCTTTGGGTTTCGAGCTGGATGACAAGCGATTGCGTCGAGCGGGCCTGGATTATCATGAGTTTGCTGCGGTCAGGACCCATGGGAATCTGGAGGCCTGCTTAGCGGCCGTGCAGCCGGAGCGGGTGTTTGCGTTGAGCACCAAGGGCACGCGTAATTTCAGTGAGGTGGCGTTCAAGCCGGGGGATCTGTTTCTGTTCGGTCCCGAGAGCCGGGGCCTGCCGGCAGCTGTTCGCGAAAGCCTGCCGCAGGATCAGGTGCTGCGCATTCCGATGCGGCCAGACAGCCGCAGCCTGAACCTGTCGAACAGTGCTGCGGTGCTGATATTCGAAGCCTGGCGGCAGCAGGGGTATGAGGGCGCCTTCTAAGCTGCAAGCTGCAAGCTGCAAGCTGCAAGCTGCAAGCATGATCAGCCTGGTCGGTGCGCCATGCCAGTCAACTTATTTCTTTCGGCAAGAGCACTATTTTCCCGATCAAACTGAACCGCTTGAAGCTTGAAGCTTGAAGCTTGAAACTTGAAGCTTGCCGCTGGGTTTAACGTACCTGAACCACAACCTTGCCCACAGCCTTGCGTGAGGTCAGGATGTTCAGCGCATCTTCATACTGGTCCAGGCGGAATTTTTCCGAGACCAATGGCTTGAGCTTGCCCTCACTGAACCAGGCGAACAACTGCTGGAAGTTTTCCAGATTGGTCTGTGGCTCACGTGCGGCGAAAGAACCCCAGAATACGCCGACAATGGAAGATCCCTTGAGCAGCGCCAGGTTAACCGGAAACTCCGGAATACGGCCGCTGGCGAAGCCTACTACCAGCAAACGGCCTTTCCAGTTGATCGAGCGCACGGCCTGGTCGAACAGATCACCACCGACCGGATCATAGATTACGTCCGCGCCCTGCCCCTTGGTGAGTTCCTTTACGGCGTCCTTGAGGCTGACTTCGCTGTAGTTGATCAGGTCGTCTGCGCCAGCAGCACGTGCCACTTCGAGCTTTTCAGCGCTTGAGGCGGCGGCGATAACGCGCGCACCCATTGCCTTGCCGATTTCCACGGCTGCCAGGCCTACGCCACCCGAAGCACCGAGTACCAGAAGGGTTTCGCCGGGCTTGAGGTCGGCACGCTGCTTGAGGGCGTGCATCGAGGTGCCGTAGGTCATGCTGAAACCGGCCGCGGTAACAAAATCCATATCCTTGGGAATCGGCAATACGCGCATCGCGTCAACTGCGATCTGTTCAGCAAAACTGCCGAAGCCGGTCAGACCCATGACCCGGTCGCCGGGCTGGAGATGGCGAACCTTCTCGCCGACGCTGGCGATCACGCCAGCCGCTTCGCCACCCGGGGAGAACGGAAACGGTGGTTTGATCTGGTACTTGCCCTCAATGATCAGCGTGTCGGGAAAGTTGACCCCTGCGGCATGGATGTCCAGGACCACTTCATTGGCCTTGGCTACGGGATCGGCGGTTTCTTCCAGTACCAGGCAGCTGGCAGGACCAAATTCTTTGCACAATACGGCTTTCATGATGACTCCATTATCAGATTTTCAGACAGTCTAGTCGCAAGCAGGGCAACCGGGTCAATGACCATACCCTTGATTGATTGCCATTCATAAGATCGGCTGCGGCGCCGGTTGGCTGGCGGACCGCGCTCGGCTATCCTGTGGGCAATTACAAGGAGTCTATCCCATGCGCATGATCCTCGCCCTGCCCCTTCTGCTGAGCCTGTTTGCGGCACTGCCCGCCAAGGCTCAGGATACCCCTGTGGCAGCAGCCCAATACGTCGAGCTCAAGCCGTCCTTTGTCGGTACCGTTGGCCCGGGGCCCAAGATCCAGTACATGAAGGTCGACGTGGCACTGCGGGCCAACGATCCAACAGCAGTTCCGCGCATCGAATATCACGACCCGTTGATCCGCAATGCGCTGGTCAGTCTGTTTGCCCACGAGACGCTGGAGAGCGTCGCGACCCTGGAAGGCAAGGAGGCGCTGCGCAGCAAGGCGCTGGCTGCAGTGCGTGAAGTGCTTGAGGAAGAAGAAGGCACGCCCCTGGTAGACGATCTGCTGTTTACCAACCTGGTCACCCAGTAGGCTGCTCGGCCTTCACCGAACCAGAGCGGGCTAGGTGAAGGCACTCAACTAATCGTCGATACCCTGACTCAGGTAGCTGGCGACGAAACTGTCGAAATCCACCGTGTCAGCTGCTTCGATTGCCGCCTGATCGGCCAGCGAGGCAGCCGCCTCTGCCTGATAGGCTGCGAGCGTTTGTTCATCCAGCGGCCGGGCCGCAAAGTACGCCTGATGCGCCTTGGATTGCTCCAGGGCAAAGCGGAAAAAACTGTTGCCGTGTCCAGCAATAGCCTCAAGCACCCGTGCCGAGGGAGTCAGGGCCGGATCGACCAGCTTGGCCCGTTGCGCAGCCAGACTTTCACCATAAGCCTCACTCTGATGCACGCCATCGAGCAAGGTTGCGCATTCACCAATGCGCTCCAGCAGCTCCTCACCCCAGGCAGTCAGCTCGCGACTCACGCCACTATCGGACAGCTGCAGGCCGGGCTCACGACCGCGCTTGACTGCCAGCGCAAAGTTTTCGCCGGTCTCTGTGCAACCTTCCTCGGTGAGCGGGGGACTTTCCTGCAGGGCGCAATAAAGCAGGAAACTGTCCAGAAAACGGGCGGTAGCCGGCTCGACACCCATCGGCACAAACGGATCAATATCCATGCAACGCACTTCAATATACTCAACCCCCCGCGAGGCCAGCGCATGCACTGGCTTTTCGCCGCTGTGGGTTACCCGCTTGGGACGAATCGGGCTGTAGAACTCGTTCTCGATCTGCAGCAGATTGGTGTTGAGCTGCTGCCATTGACCGTTGCTGTCGTGGGTACCCATGCGATCATAGGCCGCGAAGGGCAGACCGATAGCTTCCTGCATACTGTGGATATAGCTTTCCAGGGTGTTATAGCAGACGTTCAACCCGGACTGGGCATTGTTGTTGTAACCCAGGTCACTCATGCGCAGGCTGGTGGCATAGGGCAGGTAAAGTGTGTTGTCGCCCAGCTTCTGCAGCTTGTGGTCACGCCCCTGCAGGAAGGTCGCGCAGACCGCCGGTGAAGCGCCGAACAGGTACATCAACAGCCAGGCATAACGACGGAAGTTGCGGATCATCGCCATGTAGCGGTCGGACTGATAATCCTGAGCCGAACGCTGATCACCCGCGCGCTGCTGGAGTGTCGCCCAAAGCTGGGACGGCAACGAGAAATTGTAATGAATACCAGCAATACACTGCATCGCCTTGCCATAGCGAATCGCCAAGCCACGGCGGTAGACATTCTTGAGCATGCCAACATTGGAAGTGCCGTACCAGGCAATCGGAATATCGGCATCCGCGGGCAGGCGGCAGGGCATCGACTCGGTCCACAGCAACTCATCGCCCAGTTGGGCATAAACGAATCTGTGGGTCATATCGAGGCTGTCAAACAACCCTTTCAGACTGGTATTGACCGGCGTAATCAGCTCGATCAGCGCCTCTGAATAGTCGGTGGTGATGCTCGGGTGCGTCAGTGCAGAGCCCAGGGCAACCGGGTGCGGCGTGTGCACCAGCGTGCCGTCCGGGGTTGTGCGCAGACTTTCCTTTTCGATACCGTGGCGGCAACCGCGCAGGGCCTCGCGCCCAGCCGTGGTGTAGAACAGATCAAGGGTGTCGCTGAATGCTGGTGACAAGGTTGTCACTCCTTAGCCTTACGGGCCGCTGCGCAATGCGCGCATGGCATGCTGATGAATACCGGATCAGATCCGCGCGAAGGTGCCGAGGGCTTTGGCGACCAGGGCGCCGTCCTGACGGATCTCGCCATCGACCACAACGGTACGGGTACCGGCATGCACAACCTTGCCGATGCATTCCAGCTCACCGCCGACCACCGCACGGGTGTAGTTGATCTTGCACTCCACTGTAGCAGTGGATTCGTGGGGCTCCAGTACGCTGAACGCAGCAGCGCCCATGGCCGAATCCAATAGCGAGAAGATAACTCCGCCATGCACCCGCTCGGTAGAGTTGAAATGATCCTCGCGGATCGGCAGCGTCAGAGTACAGGTGCCGACCTCGATGGATTTGAACTCAAGGCCGAGCATCCGGGTAAAGGCGCTCATACGATTCAATGTGGGATGTGGGCTCATTCTCAGCGCTTCTTCAGGTCTTTGGCATTGGCAAACAGGTTGGCAAAGGTACCACCGGCGGCTGGCTGCGCACCAGCACCAGCGCTCTGGCCACGGCCCTGCCCAGTGTTTTTGGCACGATCGCCCTGCGCCTTGCCCGGTCGATCCGAGTCACCAGTCCGGCCCTGGGTCGCGGCGCCAGGCTCGTCATCCATGCGCATGCTGAGGCTGATGCGCTGGCGCGGGATATCCACTTCCATGACTTTCACGCGGACGATATCGCCGGCTTTGACCACGTCCCGGGGATCCTTGACGAACTGGTGGGCGAGCATGGAAATATGCACAAGACCGTCCTGGTGCACGCCGATATCCACAAAAGCGCCGAAGTTGGCAACATTGCTGACAACCCCTTCGAGCTGCATGCCTGGTGTGAGGTCGCGAATGGTTTCGACCCCTTCCTGAAACGCAGCTGCCTTGAACTCCGGACGCGGGTCACGACCCGGCTTGTCCAGCTCGAGCAGGATATCGCTGATGGTTGGAATACCGAAGTGGGCATCGGTAAAGTTCTTCGGATCGAGCTTGCGAACGAAGGCCGAGTCGCCAATCAGGCTACGCACATCACGGCCGGTCTCGCTGGCTATGCGCTCAACCAGCGGATAGGCTTCGGGGTGAACCGCGGAGGCATCCAGGGGGTTATCGCCGCTCATCACCCGGAGAAAGCCTGCAGCCTGTTCAAAGGTCTTGTCGCCCAGGCGGGCCACCTTGAGCAACTCTCGGCGACTGCCAAAGGCGCCATGCTGGTCACGGTAGTCGACGATGTTCTGGGCAATGGTCGGATTCAGGCCTGAGACGCGGGTCAGCAGCGGTGCGGATGCGGTATTGAGGTCCACGCCAACGGCGTTCACACAGTCTTCCACCACTGCATTCAGGCTCCGAGCCAGCTTGACCTGGGAGACATCATGCTGATATTGGCCAACCCCGATGGCCTTGGGCTCAATCTTGACCAGCTCGGCCAGAGGATCCTGCAGGCGCCGGGCAATCGACACCGCGCCGCGAAAGGTGACGTCAAGCTCCGGGAACTCCTTGGCTGCCAGCTCGGACGCCGAATACACCGAGGCACCCGCTTCCGACACCATGATCTTCTGCATGGGCAGTTTTGGGCATAGCTTGATCAGATCACCCGCCAGCTTGTCGCTCTCGCGCGAGGCGGTACCGTTACCAATCGCCAGCAGCGTCACGTTGTGCTTGTCGCACAGGCCAGCCAACACCGCGAGGGATTCCTGCCACTGGTTGCGCGGTGCATGGGGGAATATGGTGGTGTAATCCACCAGCTTGCCAGTGACATCCACGACCACCACCTTGACCCCGGTACGCAGACCCGGGTCCAGCGCCAGCGTCACACGTGGACCGGCTGGAGCGGATAACAGCAGATCCTTGAGATTGCTGGCAAACACGCGGATGGCCTCGTCTTCTGCGCTTTCGCGCAGATCACCCAGCAGCTCGGTTTCCAGTTGACCCAACAATTTGACCCGCCAGGTCCAGCGCACTACCTCGGCCAGCCAGCGGTCCGCCGGGCGACCCTGATCACGAATCTCGAACGCCTGGGCGATCATACCTTCGCAGGGATGGGGAGTACCGGCGGGCTGATCAGGCTCACCCAACTCCAGGGCAATACTGAGAATGCCTTCATTGCGCCCACGCAAAATGGCCAACGCACGATGGGAAGGCACCTTGCGCAGGTCTTCTGAGTAATCAAAGTAATCGCGGAACTTGGCGCCCTCCTGCTCCTTGCCAGCCACCAGTTTGGAGACCACCCGACCGTCCTGGCGCAGTGCACCGCGCAACCGCTCGAGCAGACTTGCCTGCTCGCTGAAGCGTTCCATGAGAATATACTTGGCACCATCAAGGGCGGCTTTTACGTCAGCCACGCCTTTTTCTGCATCGACGAAGGCCGCCGCCTCTTGCTCAGGCGTCAGGGAAGGATCGGCATACAGGCTCTCGGCCAACGGTCCCAGACCAGCCTCCAGGGCGATCTGGCCCTTGGTCCGACGCTTGGGTTTATAAGGCAGGTAGAGGTCTTCCAGACGGGTCTTGCTGTCAGCCCCGCGGATATCGCGCTCGAGCTCAGCAGTCAACTTGCCCTGCTCGCCAATACTGGCAAGAATGGTCGAGCGGCGGTCCTCGAGTTCACGCAGGTAGCGCAATCGCTCTTCAAGGTAGCGCAACTGGGTGTCATCCAGGCTACCGGTGACTTCCTTACGGTAACGGGCGATAAAGGGTACGCTGGCGCCTTCATCCAGCAATCTCACGGTCGCGTCGACCTGCTCGGAGCGAACAGCGAGTTCGGTGGCGATGCGTGAGGCGATAGATTCCATGGGCACGATTTCCGGTTCAGTTTTACAAGCCGGGCAGTATAACCGACAGATTCGCTTGCGGGGCGGATCGACAAAAGACAGATAGCAGAGCCAAGGGGGCAAAAAACTTGTACAAAAGAAACCTCTTGTAACAATGCGCAAACCCGTGAACAAGCGGGTTCAGACACAATAGCTACGAACTGAACAAGGGTGGAGCCGGTATGACCAGTGAAGGTGAAAAAATCCTGATTGTTGATGACGACGTGCGTCTGCGCCGTTTGCTTGAACGCTTCCTGACCGAGCAGGGTTATCGCGTCCGGGCAGTGGAAAATACCGAGCAGATGGACCGGCTCCTCGCCCGTGAACTCTACTCTCTGATCGTACTTGACCTTATGCTGCCCGGCGAAGATGGCCTTACCGCCTGTAAGCGCCTGCGCGATCAGGAAAATAAAACTCCTATCATCATGCTCACCGCCAAGGGTGATGAAGCCAGCCGGATTCTCGGCCTGGAACAGGGCGCGGATGATTATCTGCCCAAACCCTTCAATCCCCGCGAACTGGTAGCCCGTATAAAGGCTGTGTTGCGCCGCCAGGCTCCCCAGGTGCCAGGTGCTCCGGGCGGCGAAGACGAGGAAGTCAGTTTCGGCGAGTTTGTTCTCAGCCTGGCTACCCGTGAACTGCGCCGTGGCGAAGAAGTCCACATGCTGACTACCGGCGAGTTCGCCGTGCTCAAGGCGCTGGTACAACACCCGCGCGAGCCGCTCACCCGCGACAAGCTCATGCAGCTGGCCCGTGGCCGAGAGTGGGATGCGCTGGAGCGATCAATCGACGTACAAATCTCGCGCCTGCGCCGCATGCTCGAACCCGACCCATCCAAGCCACGATACATCCAGACTGTCTGGGGTGTTGGCTACGTCTTCGTTCCGGACGGCAAGCCTTCGTGAAAGGTGGTCCCGGCTGGCATCCTTTGATGCCACGCAGCTTCTTTGCCCGCACTATCACCCTGGTGCTGCTGGTTACGCTGTTCTCGAAGATTCTTACCATGCTGTACCTGCTGGCCAACGAGGACCTACTCGTTGATCGGCAGTACAGCCACGGTACGGCCATGCTGGTCACCTCTTACTGGGCCAGCGACCCAACTGCGCGGGAGGACATCGAGGAGGTCACAGGGCTGCGCCTGATACCCTCCCGAATGGTGCCCCAAGGCGAGGTTCATTGGCCCTATTCGGGTATCTTTACCAGCCAATTACGTGAAGAGTTGGGCGACATGACCCAGGTGCGCGTACGCATCCAGGGCCAGCCGTTATTGTGGGTGCATCAGCCCAGTTACGGCGACAACTGGCTTCAGGTACCCCTCTACGCCCACCCATTGCGCGGTCAGCGAATCTGGATGGTGGTGCTCTGGCTTGGCCTGATAGGGTTACTATCGACCGCCGCAGCCTGGGTTTTTGTTCGCCAGTTGAACAATCCGTTGAAAACCCTGGAGCGTGCCGCCCGCCGGATCGGCAAGGGCCATAGCGTGCGTCTGCTGGACACCAACTGCCCTGCGGAAATCGCCGAGGTATACCGTGCCTTCAACCAGATGGCTTACGACGTAGAGGAAGCAAACCGCGATCGGGCAATGCTGCTGGCCGGTGTATCCCATGATCTGCGAACCCCCCTGACCCGCATGCGCCTGTCCACGGAACTGCTCTCCAGCGCTGATCCAGACCTGACCGATGGCATGATTCGCGATATCGAGGATATGGATGCAATCCTCGATCAATTCATGTCCTTCATGCGCGACGGCAGCACCGAAGCGACCGAACCGGAAGACATCAACGACATCATCCGCGAGGTTGTTGCACCGCTGAATACCGGTGAAGAGCGAGTAAGACTCTGCCTTGAGCCGGTGCCTCGAATCAAACTCAGACGCCTGTCGATGAAACGGGTAATTGGCAATCTCATCGACAATGCTCTGTATCATGGCGGCTCAGGTATCGAGGTGTGTACTTACATCACCCGCGCTGCGGCGCAGCCCTATCTGGTAGTGTCAATTCTGGACCGCGGACCGGGAATTGATCCTACCGAGTGCGAAGCACTTTTCACGCCCTTTATTCGCGGCGATCGTGCGCGAACCACCAAGGGTACCGGACTGGGATTGGCCATCGTTAAACGTATTGCCGAAAGCCACGGCGCCACAGTGCAGCTGCTAAACCGCAGCGGCGGTGGCACTGAGGCGCGCCTGAGTTTTCCGGTTTGAATCTCTCGTGCTTCAGGCTCTGAGCAGGCCAGCAGAATCCAGCGTCTGCTCGATACTCAGCAGGTCGGGAATACACAGGGCCTGTTGCTCATCGCCAAGCCTGACCGATTGCAGAACATAGGGGACGCTAGCCTCGGCCGCGGAAATTTCACCGCGGGTAATCTTGCGCGAACGGGGGATACTCCATACGCGCATAGCGATAAAGTGCACACCTGGGCGCTCGCCGATGGCGTTGAGAATAAGCGTGCGAGGCTGTCGGCCGGTTTCATCCGTTTGCTGGCCAAGCAAAACGTAGGGATCAACTACCGGGACCTGCTGGTCCCGCCATGTGGTCCAACCCAGAAACCACTCTGGCGCATTCTCGGGTTCGCTGCTGAGACGAAACCCTACCAGCTCGGCCACTGCCACGTTGGGCAACAGAAGTGCCTGATCTGCGAGGGGTACGATAAGTCCATTCAGGCTTTCCAATGCGTCGGTCATAGCGCGTCCTCTGGTATTCTGTTTTGCCGTCGCTAGAGCGCAACCGGCCATTCTTGTGCCACCCAATAGCGCAGCGCATCAGCCAGCATCTCAGGCGAGCCCTGGCGGCTGCTGTAGCCCGCGTCAGCTACTGCCTGGGGCATGACGGAGCAGGTGGCACTCTCGGCATCCTGGGTCCAAACCTGAATTCCCTTATCTCGCAGCCGCCCACAGGCATCAACTCCATCCTCACCCATACCACTGAAGATGATGGCCCCGCAGGCAGGTGCAAAGACGCCGGCAACTGCATCGAGCAATGTCTCGATAGAGGGCTGGTAAGGGCCTGGCCAGGGTGTGTCACTGAGCCGGACTTGCCCCTCGGGTGCGAAACCCAGGCTACGCCTGATCGGCGCCACCAGGACTTCACCGTCGTGCAGATGTGCACCGCTGACGCAATTGAGCACCCGCCAAGCGTTCTGACGGCCGAGGATCGTAGGCAACTGCGTTTCAAAACCCGCATCAATATGTTGGGCATAAACAAACGCCACCGGCAAATCCGCTGGCAGCCTGTCAAGAAAGCGCTTCACCGCAGCCGGACCACCAAGGGAGGCGGCCAGCAACCAGACACAACGGGCAGGCGGCAGCTCAGGCGGCGCAGGAACACCAACAGCTTCCTGGCTCTGACGCTCAGGGGGCGGCCCGAGCAGAGGCAACAGCTTGGCCGCCAGCCGGCGCTTCCAGCGCGGATAGTCCTCGCTCTCGTGGTGAGGAATTTCACCGGCGCCCAGTAGCACCGGTACCGGGCTGTGCTCCAGTAGCCAGTCGGCGAGATCCGACTCATCTGCCAACTCCAGGAGCCATGCATCGGCTTGGATGGCTTCCAGCGCATCGCAATCCAGACCGTCGGGCTCTCCGGCAAAAATCACCCGATAACCGAACTCCTCGAGCACTTCCTGCAGCAATTGGCGCTTTTGCATTTTACCTGCCAGTAGCGCGATAGCTGGCACCACTGGGTCAATCACGAACCTTGACCAGCTTGCCAATGGCTTCCAACAATTGGCTTTCCTGATAGGGTTTGCCCAGATAATCGTTCACACCGATTGTCTTCGCGCGCTCGCGGTGCTTCTCGCCGGTACGTGAGGTGATCATCACGATGGGCAGATCCTTGAGCCGCTCATCATGGCGTACCAGCGTTGCTACCTCAAAGCCGTCCATACGCGGCATCTCGATATCCAACAGCATGATATCCGGATGCACATCCTGGAGACGGGCGATTGCTTCGATCCCGTCCTTGGCGGTGACCACTTCCATGCCATGACGTTCGAGCAAGCGTGTAGTGACCTTGCGCACGGTGATCGAATCGTCGACCACCATGACCAGCGTAGCGCGCTCGTCTTCTTTCTCGGCAATACTCTGGGCACGTTCGGCGGCCAGACGTTGCTGAGATTGCAATGCCTGCCGGGCGCGAATGATCGCGAGGAGATCGAGAATCACCACCACCCGTCCGTCACCCAGAATGGTTGCACCGGCGATACCCGGAACTACCGCAAATTGCTTGCCGACACTCTTTACCACGATCTCGCGGGAACCGGCCAGCGCATCTACCTGAACGGCCACGGTATGCTCTGCACCGCGCACCAGGATGACGGGCAGAGGAAGACTGTGCCCACTTAGGCGCGGCTGCTGACCCGTGACGAGCAGATCGCCGAGATACCGCAGGTCATACTGTTTGCCGGCGTACTCGAATGGCGGTGCATCGGGGGCGTAATAGGCTTCCAGCTCATAGCCGGATACCCGCACGATGCCCTCGATGGTGTTCAATGGTATGGCGTACAGGTCGTCCCCGGAATACACCATAAGTGCCCGGTTGACCGACACGGTAAAGGGCAGGCGAATAGTGAAGGTGCTGCCTTTGCCCGAACGACTATCCAGGCTCATGCTACCGCCGAGCTGTTTGACTTCCGAGTTGACCACGTCCATGCCCACACCGCGGCCGGAAATCTGGGTAATCTTGTCCGCCGTCGAGAAGCCGGCCTCGAGGATGAACTGCAGCACCTCCTGATCGGTCAATTCGGCATCCGCATCCATCAGACCCCGTTCGATAGCTTTGCGTCGTACAGCGTCGAGATTGATACCCGCACCATCATCAGAGAGCAGCAGAACAATTTCTCCTCCCTGACGCTGCAGATCCAGAGTTATGCGGCCCACCTCAGGCTTGCCTTTATCCTGGCGAACCTCGGGTAATTCGATGCCGTGATCCACGGCGTTGCGCAGCATGTGTTCCAGCGGCCCGATCATGCGCTCGAGCACGCTGCGATCCATTTCGCCTTCTGCGCTGCCGATCTCCAGACTCACCTGCTTGCCCACTTCACTGGCGACCTGGCGCACCACCCGTCGCATACGTGGCAGCAATCGTTCGAACGGCACCATGCGCGTACGCATCAGACCTTCCTGCAGCTCGGTATTCACGCGCGCCTGTTGCAACAGGAGCGTTTCCGCATCACGGCTCTTGGCTGCCAGGGTTTCCTTCAGATCCAGAAGGTCGGATGCGGACTCGAACAGTGAGCGCGAGAGCTGCTGCAACTGGGAGTAGCGGTCCATCTCCAATGGGTCGAAGTCCTCGTATGCCTGTTCGATTTCCTCCTGGTGACGCGACAGAATCTGCGCCTGGGTTTCCATATCGAGCCGCCGCAACTGGTCACGAACCCGCTCAATTGTGCTGTCGACATCCTGCAGGGTATGCGCCAGATCGTTGACCTGCTGTTCGATACGACCGCGGAAAATCGATGTCTCACCTGCCAGGTTGACCAGCTCCTCAAGCAGTTTGGCCGAGACCTTTACCGTCTCCTGGCCACTGATGCGGGCCGACTGATCTTCGTCGCTGGTTTCGCTGGCCGCCATGGCCTGTTGCAATATGTCTTTTACCGCTGCCAGTGTCTGGCGGGGCGCTGCCGGTGCTTCCTGCGGCGCACCCAGAGCATCCACAGGCGCAGGTGCAGAAGCGGCCACGGCGGGCATATTGGGCATCGACCAGTCCGCCGGGCCGGGCTCAACGCCGCCGCCCAGGGTATCCAGAGCTTCATGCAGGCCCTGCAATTGCGTTTTCAGCTGTTCCTGCTGGGTGCTGCCGCCCTGCAGGGCGCTTTCCAGTGCCTTGCTCTGCTCGGCCAATGCATTCTGGCCAGCCATACGTGCGCTGCCCTTGAGCGTCTGGACTCGCCGTACCAGTTCATCGGCGGCCGCGGGGTCTTCCGGTATGCGCTCAAGCAGCTCACCACAGGGCGCAACAAGTTCGCGGGCCTCTTCCAGGAACATGCCCAACAGCGGGTCGGTAGTCGGCGTCTCGGTTGAAGCGCCTTGCTCGGGCGCCGATTCCGGCTCTGGCTGCGACGCAGCCACCTCACCGTGACCGGGTAACTGAGGCGGTTGGTCGGGCCGTGCACGATAGCCCTTTATGGCAGCGATCAATGCCGAACCGTCGCTGATCGGGCGGCCGGCCATAACGCCTTCAACCATGTTGGCAAGATCATCATGGCAGGCATGTAACAGGTCATTGAGACCGGAGCTGGGCTGGTAGCGCTGATTGCCCAGGCCTTCGTAGAGAAATTCCAGTTCGTGGGCGAGGTCGCCAATCGGCGGGATCTCCGCCATACGGGCGCCGCCCTTGAGCGTATGCAGGTCGCGCTGTAGGGACTCGACCGCAAGTGTATTAGCCGGATCGGCGATCCACTTCTGCAGGCTCGCTGAAGCGCTGTCGATAATTTCCTGAGCTTCCTCAAGGAAGATGTCCACCAGCTCGGCATCGGTGCCCGCGGCCTGCGGATTCCAGGTGGCTTGCGGCGCAGCAGAGGCGCGCGGTTGCACGGAGGCTTCAGGAACCTGCTTCTGGGTGTATGGCGCACCGGGCAGTAAAGCCTGCAACGCCGCAATCTCTTCATCAGCCGGCGGAATATGCTGGTGGGCCGCCACCTGATCCATCATGCCAATCAAGCGCTCATGTGCAGCCAATAGCGCATCAACTTCACGCTGACCCAGTTCGATCCGACCGGTCATCAGCGCTTCGTGTGTATCTTCAAGCTTTTGGCAAAGCGACTCGATCATGCCCAGATCCACATCGCCAGCCACTTCGCCCAGCGCGCGCAGACTCTGGCACAGCTCGCGACTGTCGATAGCAGGGCCCTGACCATTCTCCCAGAGCTCCAGCGTATCGGTAACGTCCAGAAGCTGGTCGATTCCTTCGGTCAGGAATATCGACAATAGACCGACGTGGGCCGCACCCTCATCGAGGTCGGTACGACTGCTGTCACGCGCAGCAAGACCCTGACGCCACACATCGTCAAGGCGCTGTAAAAATGCATCGGTGCCCTCAAGGGACTGTTCAGGGCTGGTCTCGAGTTGGGCTACACCAGCTTCGAAAAGCGTTACCGCTGCGCTGAGCAGATCTACCAGGGCATGGTCGGCAGGAATCAGGTTGGCCTTGAAGTCCTTGGCGAGCTTTTCCAGTGGCGTGGCAAGCACCGCAATTGGCTGAATGCCTGCCATGTGCGCACTGCCTTTGAGGGTGTGTAACGCGCGCTGCAATGCATCACTAACCGGACGAGGCAGGCCCTGCTCACACTGGTCGATAAACGCATTTATCTGTTCAATATGAGACTGGGTTTCATTGTTGAAAATCTCCAGCAATACCGGATCCAGGCCGTGCTCGAGCGCAATCGCCTGCAAAGCGGGCGCAGTCTGATCCGAATCCTCTGGCCCACCCTGTGCCGTTTCTGCAGCAGCCTCGGAGTCCCACTCTTCTCCCGCTGAGCTCGCGGGTATGGGGTCCACTTCCTGATTGTGATCAGCTTCGGGCTCGGGCTCGGGCTCGATTTCCAGATCCACGTCGGCAAGCGGCAAAGCATCTGCGAGCACTTCGTCATCGGATGGCGTATCACTCAAAGCCTCCGACGCCTGTTCAACAGGCTCTTCGAACGAGCTCTCGTCCGGCTCTTCAAGGCTCTCCGCCTGTTCCTGCCCGGCCAACATGGCTTCTTCCGCCGACTCACCACGTGACAATGCATCGGCCACACTGGCGAGACGGGAAACCTCCGGCAGATCCTGCTGCTTGCTGAGAGCAAAGTCCTCAACCAACTCAGGCATCAGGGCGCGGACAGCATTGATGACGTCAAATACCGTAGGCGTCAGGTCAATGCTACGATCAATGACCCGGTTGAGCATGTTTTCGACCGACCAGGCAAGCTCCGCCATGATGCCGGCCTTGACCATACGCCCGCTGCCCTTGAGCGTATGGAAAGCACGGCGCACCTCGGCCCGAGCCTTTTGGTCATCATTGTTCGCCTGCCAGACCGGCGTGTATTCGGTCAGCGTCTCAAGTACTTCACCAGCCTCTTCGACAAAGATCTCGATCAGTTCGGCATCGAAATCGTCATCCTCGGCCTCGGCCTCTTCAGCCACTTGGACACCGGCAGGCTCTGCTGTGTCGGTAGCCTCGTCAGCGGGCAGCGGCTGATCTGCGGCGTCAATGCCAGGCGGCACGTGACTTGGCGAGGTTTCGATGCTATCCAGCTCTTCGGGAGGGGCTTCGAGTGTTTCTGCAACAACCAGGTCAGACTGCTCGGCATCAGTCCCGTCATCTGCAGCGGCAGTTTCGGGCAGCGTTTCGACGCTCACGGCCGCGGCTTCAGGCCTTAACGTTCCAAGACCGTAGTCGAGTTCGACAAGTCGCTCTGCCGCCACCGCGAGAATATTGTCACCGCGCTCACTGTCGTCCTCGGCGAGACGCTCGAGGTAGTAATCCACACTGGTTATCACGTCGGCCAGCGCATCAAGATCCGGCCAGTCAGGTATCTTTTTCGGGGTGAGCAGTTGCTCGACCACGTAGCGCCGACAATTGCCAATGATGGCTGCACATTGCGTCAATGGCAGCATCTCCAGGCCACCACGCACGCTGTTAAGCAGCCCAGCTACGGGCTCAAGCTGAGAATGGTCCCACTGGCTGATGATGAAAGCATTGATAGCCTCGCGACTCTGCTCCAGCGCATTACGCGCTTCCTGCACCACCTGCCGGTGCACCAGGACCATATCCTGGGCGGCAGCCAGACGCTGCATGTCGTTGCCCTGCGATGCGCCGGCCCCGTCACTGCGCTCTCGTTCCATCCCGAGAATGCCGTGCAGGCTTGCCTCTACATAGAGCAGACCTCCCGCCACATCCATCAGTGACGAGTCGTTAATAGTCGACATGCCCCCGGCCAACTGTCCGACCAGCTCTATCTGCTCCAGCAGCACTCTCCGGGGCTGGCCCAGACCAAGCATCGCCAGGGTATCAGCAATCTGCTTCATGGCCGGCACCAGGGCCGCAAGCTCGCTGGTCTGGGCGCGATCGCCGCGTACAAACAGGTCAAGACTATCCTTTACCTGCAGCAGCTCCTCCCCAAGAGCTTCTACCACCGACTGCATGGCGCTGCGGTCCGGACCGACCAACCGAGAACCCGTTGCCTGGTTGGCAATGTCATCCTCGGTGAGCAGGGCCTTGAGCTGGTAGCGCTGCTTCAGGCCATCGAGTCGCGTGCTTCCACCAGGGCTCTTCGCCACGTAAAAAAGGAGGTTTCGCAATAATTCCGGAGCTGGCGGAGTGTCCAGCGCTGCCGCTCCCTGGTCCAGCAATTGTCGAACTTCACGATCAGCCTGACGTAAAAGTTGCTTGATGGCGGCACCCGCATCGATGGTGCCATGCTCAACGCCTTCGACCACGCCCGCATAGGCCGCCCAGAGATCGGCATGGGCAGAACCCTGACAAAGGCCTTGCAGACGCGCAAATACTTTACCGAGCTGGCGGGCATTAGCCTCAATATCCTGATTTCGAATGATCCCGGCATGGGCTATCTGCATCGCCTGACGCAGTTTGCGCAACTGCCGCACTGTTTCGTCGGCTGCAAAGTTGTCGAGGCGCTCGGCGCCGTCCGCCGGACTGCCTGTATCCACATCCGGGGTGAAGAGCGCGTTCTCCGACAACAGGTTTTCGCCACGGGCAGTGCGCATATCGTTCAAGAGCGGCAACAACACCAGGGGCAAATCACGGCGTCCAGACTGCACGCGGTCCAGATAGGTGGGCAGTTGGAGTATCGCCTGCATCAACACGTCGAGGGCCTCGCCCTCACGGCTGGTAGTCCCGTGCATCAGGGCCTGGGCCAGCTTTTCCATCTCTTCGGCAAGCAACGCCGCGCCATAGAACTCGACCATCTGGAGCGTGCCGTGAACCTGATGGATATAGGTCAGGCAGAAACGCAGCCGGGTTGAATCCCCGGGATTCTCGACAAAAGCTTCAAGGGCTTGACGCGCTTGATTCAGCGTCTCGGAAATCTCCCCTTTTACCCAGTCAAGGGCGACATAATCATGCCGATCACCCATAGTCACTCCAGACTTTCGTGAGAAACCCGCCGCACGTACGCCTGTACCCGATCATCGGGTACCCGCTCGAGCAGGGGGTTGTTCCAGTCCACTATTTCACCCAATCCGATGATCAGCATGCCACCTGGCGCCAGTTTTTTGGCCAACAGGTTGAGCAGGTCGCGGCGGCGCCAGCGTCGGAAGTAGATGAGCAGGTTCTGGCAGAATATGATATCCAGGTCCCGTATGGGGGCCTGGGCCAGTTCCAGGATATTCAGCCTGGTAAAGCAGATTCGGTCACGCAGTGCCGGCAGGATTTCCAGCTTGTCGCCGTCGACAGGCTGCATCCAGCGATTTTTTTCCGCCTCGGTGAGGCCGCCCATTCGACTGGCCGGATAACGCGCAGCACGCGCTTGTTCCAGAGCCTTGAGACTGATGTCAGTAGCCCAGATTGCATACTCGGGTACCGTGCCGGCAGCATCCACCAGACATTGCTCGGTAATCAGCGCCAGGGAATAGGCTTCTTCGCCACTGGCGCAGCCCAGACTCCACAGTTGCAACGGTTGGTCCGCTGCCCGTGCGGCCAGAAGTCCTTCGAGGTGACTCTGAACACGGTCAAAGGAAGGACGGTGGCGCATGAAACTGGTCTCGCGCACCGTCAGACGATCGATCAGGGCAGACCACTCGATTGCCCCGGCTGGTCCCTGGGTCACGTACTCGTAATAGCTCTGGTAATCCTCGATCTCCAGTTCGCGCATACGCGTGCCCAGACTGGTCTGCAGAAAAACCCGACGCTGGTCGGTGACGCAAACCCCGGTCCGCGCCTCAAGCAACGCCTGCCATTGATGGAATTGCTGCGTATCCATCTCCGGCAGTTGCTGTAATGACCAGTTCGGCGTTCTCTGCACTGTGTATCCCTTGCTCATTGCGGGGTGCAGATAGCCTGAAGGCTACCCGCGCCTCCATCTCAAAGTTGCTGTGGCAGGGTGAAGCCGTCGACCGACTTGCGCATCGATTCGGCCTGGGCTGCCAGGTCGCCAATGCTGCGAGCTGTTGCTGTGGTACCGGCGGATGTCTGCGAAGTGATTTCCTGGATCACGTTCATCGTGTTGGAAATGTGACCGGCAGACGATGCCTGCTGACGGGCCGCGTTGGAGATGTTCTGGATCAGTGCTGCCAGACTGGTCGATACCTTTTCGATTTCTTCCAGTGCGACACCGGCGTCCTGCGCCAGACGAGCCCCGCGCACTACCTCGGAGGTGGTCTGTTCCATCGAGATAACTGCCTCGTTTGTGTCGGTCTGAATCGTCTTCACCAGAGCCTCGATCTGCTTGGTCGCAGCCGAGGAACGTTCCGCCAGTCGCTGTACTTCATCCGCTACCACCGCGAAGCCGCGGCCCGCATCACCGGCCATGGAGGCCTGGATTGCGGCGTTCAGAGCCAGAATGTTGGTCTGGTCGGCAATGTCGTTGATCAGGCTGACGATATCGCCAATTTCCTGGGAGGATTCACCTAGTCGCTTGATACGCTTGGAGGTGTCCTGGATCTGCTCGCGAATGGTATCCATGCCGGTAATGGTGTTCTGCACCACCTCGTTACCCTTGTTGGCGATGGCTACCGAACGCTCCGCTACCGCGGAGGACTCGGCGGCGTTGGCCGATACCTGGTCAATCGAGACGGCCATTTCGTTCACCGCTGCCGAGGCGCCGGCGATTTCCTGAGCCTGGTGCTCGGACGCCTCAGCCAGATGCATCGCTGTTCCTTGGGTTTCCTGGGCGGCGGTCGATACCTGCAGAGCGGTGTCGTTGATTGTGCCGACAAGTGCGCGCAACTGGTCGATGGTATAGTTGATCGAGTCGGCGATGGCGCCGGTAAAGTCCTCACTCACCGTGGCCTCAGCTGTCAGGTCACCGTCAGCGAGATCGGCGATTTCGTCCAGCAAGCGCAAAATCGCCGCCTGGTTCCTGTCATTCTTTTCTGCAGTCTCGGCCAGACGTCGGCGGGTTTCACGGGTCATTTGCAGGCCGATCAACAGAATACACCCCAACGCCACGATACCCAGGAAGTAACCAAACAGGGTGTTGATCCAGCGGGCATCGCTGCGCGCCTCAAAGCCCTGTGTCAGTACAGACACGTTATCGAGCAGCAGCTGCGAGTCGGCGAAGATCTGATTCGCCGCCAGACTCACCTGGTACAACTCAGGCGATGTCAGCAGAATCTCGTCGACTGAATCGGATACGAAGCGGAACAGATCGGCAATCTCGTTAAGACGCCCCACCAGCTCAGGGTCCGACACCCGGGTGATACCCATGCTGGCATTACCCTCGAGCATGCCGAGCAGAACGCGACCAAACAAACTGGCGTCACGGCCGAAACTGTCGGCCGCCATTACCGCGTCCTCTTCACCGGCGAGTACGCGGTTTACCGCGTTCAGAATCCGCTCACCAAGCAGAGACTGTCGCTGGGCGACCGCCACCTGGTCGGCCGGCGCCTGGTTGGCAATAAGCAGATCCACCACTTCCTCGTATTCCACCTGCAGCTGGGGAATGGTGTCGGAAAGGGTCAGGGCTACATCGTTCAGGGACAACACGGTGCGCTGGCTGGCCAGGATTTCGTCGGCGTTGGTACGCACCCGGTTCCAGTTACCCTGAACCTGCGCGACCTGCTCATCGAGCACGGCCGGCGCTGAAGGCAGCCCGGTCTCGGAGCGCCCCAGAGTCAGGAAGTCCCAGCGGCGCTGGAAGTCGTTACGGGCGTCCAGCAGCAGACCGAAAGCCTCGGGCGTTCCCGTGGCGGCTTCACTGGCCGACTTGGAAATCTGCTGGGAGAGTACCCGCAGCTCACCGGCGTGGCCGATGTATTCCGTGTCGTAGCCGCTCTGAATGTTGAGATACAGGAAGTTGACGAACAGCAAGAGCAGCGACAGTACCAGGGCCGCGAACAGACCGGTAATCGTGCGATTGCTTCGCATTGCGGAGAAAATCTGGGTATCGAACTTTTTCATCATCTGGCCCCTACCTGGCCTACCGCATGGTTCTTGTTTTTGCTCTTGTCTGTCGCGTTACCGGAATATCCGGTCGCCCCCTGATCAAATCGCTACGTCGAGAAACGCCTGATCCCGCGCCAATGCCCTGAAGTTGAAAACCAGGGAGACCTGGTCCTGGACATACGCTCCCACCACGAAGGGCCGAAACCCTTCATCCGTTGCAGGCACATCGGTGGTAAAGCTGGTTACTGGAAAATGTTGCATACCTAGCAATTCGTCGACCAACAGGCCAACAAAAAGTCCGTCACGGTCAAGCACCAGCACCCGCCGCTGCTTGCGCGGAGCACTGACGCTGGCACCAAAGAAACGGCTCAGATCGATGATCGGCAGCAGCCGACCACGTACGTTGGCAACGCCACGAACCCAGCTCTTGACCCGCGGAAGGGCGGTGTAGCGAGGCTCGTGAAGTATCTCGGCGACCTCACCCATGGCTGCGACCATCGCTTGCCCGGCGAGCCGAAAGCCCACACCGCTCCAGGTTTCACTGACAACGTCTTGCGCAGGCAGGCCCATGGCCTGACTACGGCAATGCTGCGCAAGCTGCCTGAGAGTATCGAAAGGATGAATTGATTCTGCCATGCCGGGCCTGTTCTGGTTGTTATGCGGCATGTGTCAGGAGCCCTCAGGCTCCCAGCACGGACTTCAACGTCTTGATAAGGGTGGCTTCCTCGACTGGCTTGGTCAGGTAATCTTTGGCGCCCTGACGCTTGCCCCACACCTTGTCAGTTTCCTGATCCTTGGTGGTCACGATGATCACCGGGATATGCGCAGTCTCGGCATCCTTGGTCAATTGACGGGTCGCCTGAAAACCGTTGAGGCCCGGCATGACAATATCCATCAATACGGCATCAGGCTTTTCCTGACGAGCCAGTGCCACGCCGTCGGCACCGTTCTCTGCTTTCAAGACTTCGTAGCCGTGTTTTTCCAGCATGCCTGTAAGCTTGTACAACTCGGTCGGTGAATCATCTACTACAAGTATTCGGGCCATATGGCTCCCCCGGTATGGCTGACGGTGCGAAGGCTCAGGCCTCCGAAGCACCTGCTAGGTCGTCGGATTGCGGAACATGAGCGCGGATGGCACCCAGAAGCTCTTCCTTGCTGAAGGGCTTGGTCAGATATTGATCAGAGCCGACGATGCGCCCCTTGGCCTTGTCGAACAGGCCATCCTTGCTGGACAGCATGATTACTGGCGTACCGCGGAAGGCGCTGTTGTTCTTGATCAGGGCACAGGTCTGATAGCCATCAAGTCGTGGCATCATGATGTCGACGAAGATGATATCCGGGTTGTTGTCGGCAATCTTGGCCAACGCATCAAAACCATCTACTGCTGTGATAACCGTACAACCGACCTTTTTGAGCAAGGTTTCTGCGGTTCTGCGAATGGTTTTGCTGTCGTCAATGACCATGACTTTCAGGCTTTCGAAGTTTTCTTCCATTTGACCAGCCCTTGTTATTAATGGTGAGTCGTCGGCGTCTACGTCAATATGGCGGCGCCAAAACACTCTGTCCCTTTCTGCGTACTTTTATCACAGTTTCCGTAGCCAATCTATTTGGCAACAAGGTATATCTGTTTTTCTAATGCGAGGCGTCAGATATGAGACATCTCGCAGCATTAGTCAACCTTTCACCGCAGGCTACGCAAGGTTACACTCCCTTCGCACCATGCCCCACTCAGCGGACCGACTCCCCATGCATATTCGCCTTGGCATCGTTATGGATCCCATCCATGCGATCAGTTACAAGAAAGACAGTTCACTGGCCATGCTGCTGGCCGCCCAGATGCGTGACTGGGAGCTGTTTTACCTCGAACCACAGGACCTCTATCTGGCCAACGGCCAGGCGATGGGGCATGTGCGACCACTGCGCGTGCACGCCGATCCCGAACACTGGTTCGACCTTGGCGAGCCCACCCATGCGCCGCTGGCCGATCTGGACGTCATCCTGATGCGCAAGGATCCGCCCTTTGATGATGAATTTCTGTATGCAACGCACATTCTCGAAGCAGCGGAGCGAGCCGGCGTGCTGGTAGTCAATCGCCCGGCCAGCCTGCGCGACTGCAACGAAAAACTCTTTGCGACCCAATTCCCCGAGTGCGCGCCCCCCAACCTGGTCAGCCGTCGCGGTGATATTCTGCGCTCTTTTATCGCCGAGCACCGTGACGTGATTCTCAAACCGCTGGAAGGAATGGGCGGATCAATGATTTTTCGCATTCGCGAGGGCGATAGCAACCTCAGCGTGATTATCGAAACCCTGACCCGCCACGGCCAACAGCAGATCATGGCGCAAAAATATTTGCCGGAGATCAAGGACGGCGACAAGCGCATCCTGATGATTGATGGTGAACCAGTACCCTATTGCCTGGCGCGCATTCCACAGAAAGGCGAAACCCGCGGCAATCTGGCTGCCGGCGGACGCGGCGAGGCCCGCCCGCTGACTGATCGCGATCGCTGGATAGCCACACAGGTGGGCCCTTCCCTTCGCCAGCGCGGGCTGCTGTTTGTCGGTCTGGATGTGATCGGCGATTACCTCACCGAGATCAACGTCACCAGCCCTACCTGCATCCGCGAAATCGACAACGCCTATCAGACAGATATAGGCGGCCAACTGATGGATAAAATCCAGCAACTGCTCGAGGCCCGGCCAGTCGCGTAGACATTTTCCGGAATGCGCGGCAGACTGCGCAGGAACGTCAGCCGCAGCCCGCCACGGACAGCATGAAAAAAGCCGCCAAACCGACTCCTCCATCTGCCGCCCCAGCACCCGTTGAGGTGACTTCCCGCGACCGCCTGGGGTTTGCATTGTTTATCGCGGCAGTGTTGCACGCCCTGGTCATTCTGGGCGTGACCTTTGATCTGCCGTCACCCAGCGAATTGTCCAAGACACTGGAGATCACCCTGGCCACCCAGCCCAGCGAGAAGGTGCCCGACAAGGCAGACTATCTGGCGCAACTCAATCAGGAAGGCAGTGGAACCCTGGATGAAAAGGCCGCGCCCAGCACCACGGAAGAAACCGTCTTCCAGGACGCCGAAATCAACACCGTCACCCCGCCCCAGGAAGCCAGCGCCCCGCCACCTGCTCCCATAGTAGAGAAGCAGGTTGTCACAACCAGCACGCGCCAGCCCGAAAAAGCCGTTACCGCTCGGGATGTTCCGCCACCGGAAGAAAAGGTCAATCCGTCGCTGCCGCGCTTCAATCGCAGCCAACTGTCGGCGGAAATCGCCAGTCTCGAAGCGCAGCTCGCCGAAGAAAAGCAGCTCTACGCCAACCGGCCCCGGGTTCATCGGCTCAATGCGGCTTCGACCATGCAGGACAAGGGCGCCTATTACAAGGATGCCTGGCGGCGCAAGGTGGAGCGCGTCGGCAACCAGAACTACCCGGCCCAGGCTCGCAGCGAGCGAATCTACGGCAGTCTGCGCCTGCTGGTCTCGATCAACCGCGATGGCACCCTGCGCGAAGTGCAGATCCTCGAGTCCTCCGGCCACCAGGTGCTGGATAATGCGGCCCAACGCATCGTAAGGTTGGCGGCACCCTACGCGCCATTCACCGGCGACCTGATGGATGTGGATGTACTGGAAATCATCCGCACCTGGCGTTTCGAGCCTGGCGATACAATTTCCAGCTTCTGACCCCGCGCTTAACAGCGCCGATGCTTGAAGCTTGCAAGCCAAACCCCAATACTAGGCGCATGAGCCAAATCACCTCGAGCTACCTCAAGCATCACTTTCTGATCGCCATGCCCCACATGGCTGATCCTCGTTTCGTCAACAGCCTGATCTACCTTTGCGACCATGATGAGCATGGCGCCATGGGGTTGGTGATCAACCAGCCGGGCGACCTGAACCTGGCGGACATCCTCGAACAGCTGCAGCCGGAGATCGACCTGACCGATGCAGTGGGTAGCGTACCCGTGTATAACGGCGGCCCAGTACAGACTGAGCGCGGATTCGTATTGCACCGTGGCCCGGAACAATGGGAGGCAACCATGGACCTGGGCACGCTGCAGCTGACTACCTCGCGGGACATTCTTCTGGATATGGCTCGCGGACACGGCCCACAGGATGTGCTGATCATGCTCGGTTACACCGGCTGGGACGCGGGGCAGCTCGACCAGGAACTCGTCGACAACGTCTGGCTCAGTTGCCCTGCCGACAATCACATCCTGTTCGAGCTCCCCAGCGACCAACGGCTCGCCGCAGCCGCCCGCACCTTGGGCATCGACCTGAATTTGCTGACCAGCCAGGCTGGTCACGCCTGATGAGTACCTTGCAACGCGCCATGGGCTTCGACTACGGCACGCGCCAGATCGGAGTGGCCGTTGGCCAAAGCCTGACCTGCCGGGCAGAACCGATTGCCGTCCTGCGAGCCCGTGATGGCGTGCCAGACTGGAGCCAGATCGAGCGCCTGATCAGCGAATGGAAACCCGATACCCTGGTGGTCGGCCTGCCACTGAATATGGACGGCACCCCCAGCGAGATGAGCGCACGCGCCCAGAAGTTTGCCCGCCGCCTGCATGGCCGATTCAATCTGCCCGTAGACTGTATCGACGAACGCCTAACCACTTTTGAAGCCAAGCAGAGCCTGCGCGACAGCGGCCGCACGCCGGCCAGCTACCGGGACAATCCGGTCGACAGCCTGGCCGCCGCACTGCTGCTGGAAACCTGGCTTGGCAACCTGCCCAAGGAGATGTCATGAGTGCCCTGCCCGATGTGGCCCCGTTGCTCGAACGCATGGCCGCGGACCTGACCAAGTATCTGTCATACCGCAATTTCCAGAACCCCGCCTTTGTGGGTATTCACACTGGCGGTGTGTGGATCGCCGAGCACCTGCGCAATCAGTGTCTGCCCGACGCCCCCCTCGGCACACTGGACATTGCTTTCTATCGTGACGATTTCGAGCAGAACGGCTTACCACCGCGAGTACGTCCCTCGGAGCTGCCCTTCAGCGTCGATGACCGGCATCTGGTGCTGGTCGACGATGTGCTCATGACCGGCCGCACTATCCGCGCAGCCCTCAACGAACTCTTCGATTATGGTCGCCCGGCTTCGGTAACACTGGTCGCCCTGATTGACATTGAGGCGCGGCAATTGCCGATCCGTGCAGACGTGCTGGGCACCAGCCTGACCCTGCCTGAAGGTCAGCGCGTGAAGCTGACCGGTCCGCAGCCCCTGCAACTGACCCTGAACCCCGTCGCCAAATAGAGAGCCCAATGACCCCGATACCCAGTCATCTGCAACTCAACCATCAGGGCCAGTTACGCCATTTTCTGAGCATCGAAGGCCTGTCGCGGGAACTGCTCACAGAGCTGCTGGATACCGCCGACTCCTTCCTTGAAGTGGGTGAGCGCGCCGTCAAGAAGGTACCTCTGTTGCGCGGCAAGACCGTGTGCAATGTATTCTTCGAGAACTCCACCCGCACGCGCACCACCTTCGAGCTGGCGGCCAAGCGACTGTCTGCCGACGTGCTCAACCTGAACATCCAGACATCTTCGACCAGCAAGGGCGAGACCCTCTACGACACCCTGCGCAACCTGGAGGCCATGGCGGCGGACATGTTTGTGGTGCGCCACGGCGACTCCGGCGCGGCGCATTTTATCGCCCAGCAGGTCTGTCCCGATGTGGCCATCATCAACGCCGGGGACGGCAACCACTCGCACCCGACCCAGGCGATGCTCGACATGCTGACCATCCGCCGTCACCGGGGCAATTTCGAGAACCTGTCCGTGGCCATCGTGGGAGACATTCTGCATTCACGGGTGGCACGCTCGAACATGCAGGCGCTGCACACACTGGGCTGCCCCGACATTCGGGTGATCGCACCACGTACGCTGCTCCCCGCCGGCATCGAACAGTACGGCGTGCGGGTGTTCAACGACCTGCGTGTCGGCCTGCGCGACGTCGATGTGGTCATCATGTTACGCCTGCAAAAAGAGCGCATGCAAAGTGGCCTGCTACCCAGCGAGGGCGAATTCTACCGCCTCTACGGCCTGACTCGCGAAACCCTCGCGCTGGCCAAACCAGACGCCTTGGTGATGCACCCGGGGCCGATCAACCGGGGCGTTGAAATTGAATCCGAGGTGGCCGACGGTGCCCAATCAGTCATTCTCAATCAGGTTACTTACGGCATTGCCGTTCGAATGGCCGTGATGTCCATGGCCATGGCCGGACAGAACGCCCAGCGCCAGTACAACCAGGAAGCCCAGCATGCGACTGACCATTGAAGGTGCCCGGGTCATCGATCCGGCCAACCAGCTCGACCAGATCACCGACCTGCACATCGACGACGGTCGTATCCACGCCATAGGAGCCGCCCCAGAGGGTTTTCAAGCCCATCAGACAATTGATGCCCGCGGTCTGATCGCCAGTCCCGGACTGGTCGATCTGAACGTCAGCCTGCGCGAGCCCGGCCAGACCCGCAAGGGCACCATCGACAGCGAAACCCGCGCCGCTGCAGCAGGCGGCGTGACCAGTCTGTGCTGCCTGCCTGACACCCGGCCCGTACTGGACACCCCTGCGGTGGCCGAACTGATTCTGGAGCGCAGTGAACGTGCCGGCCACGCACGGGTGTTCCCCTTCGGCGCCCTGACCCACGGCCTGGATGGCGAGCATCTGAGCGAACTGGTGGCCCTGCGGGACGTTGGCTGCATAGCTTTCACCCAGGGACTGGCGCCGATGAAGAGCAATCGCATCCTGCGCCGCGCCCTGGAATATGCAGCCGGCTTCGACGTGCCGGTTGTATTCATGTCCCAGGATGCGGAAATGGCCCAAGGCGGCAGTGCCCACGAGGGTCCGACCGCAACCCGCATGGGATTGGTGGGCATTCCCGAAAGCGCCGAAACCATTGCCCTGGCCCGTGACCTGCTGCTGGTCGAGCAGACTGGCGTGCAGGCGCACTTCAGCGGACTGAGCAGTGCCCGCGCCATGAATATGCTGGCTGATGCCAGGGCGCGCGGCTTGCGTGTGACCGCCGATGTGGCGATGTATCAGTTATTGCTCTGCGATGAAGACCTGGAAGGCTTCTCCAGCCTGCTCCACGTGCTGCCGCCACTGCGCAGCAGCAGCGACCGGCATGCCTTGCGTCAGGCAGTACAGGAAGGCGTGGTACAGGCCATTTCCTCACATCACCAGCCCCACGAACAGGAAGCCAAGCGGGTGCCCTTCGCCGCCTCGGCGACGGGGATCAGCAGCATTGAGGTCCTGTTGCCCCTGGCGATGACACTGGTGGCTGACGGGTTACTCGAATTACCCGCACTGCTGTCGCGTCTGACCTGTGGGCCGGCCAGCGCCCTGGGCCTGCCAGCCGGCCATCTGGGCATCGGCGCGCATGCCGACGTAACGCTGTTCGACCCCGCCGAAGCAAGCCTGGTGGGCCACAACTGGATATCCAAGGGTGCCAATTGCCCCTTTATCGGCAAAGGTGTGCCCTGTAAGATTACCCACACCGTATGCAATGGCAAACTGGTTTATCAGGCCTGACAAGGGCGCATTTTACAGGGAGTTTTCATGGCAGCCTTCGGCCTACGTGGCAAGTCGATTCTGGCGTTGTTGCTTGTTTGCCTCCTGGCATTGGTACCCGCCGCCCTCATAGGCTGGCTGGTGTTGCAGGGTATCCACGAGCATTTCGCCGATGCCTACGCCCGCAACGCGACACTGTTGAGTCGAGAAAAGATTCGCGCTCCAATATCCCGCGAACTTGCTCTGTCATTGCGCCTGGCAGACTCCGAGGTCACCCGCCAGTGGCTCACCGACGAAGACGATCCTGCCAAACGTGACCTGTTCTTCCGTGAAGCCGAGGGTTACCGCGGGGATTTCCGCGATCACGCCTACTTCATCGGAAGCGTCGGCAGCCAGGGCTATTACTTCAACAGCAACGAAGAGCCTCCCAGCCAACAGGCCCGTTACTTCCTCGATCAGACCAACGACGCCGACAGCTGGTTCTTCAGCAGTCTGCGCGACACCGACACTTACAACATCAATGTCGATTACAACCGGGAACTCCAGACTACCAAGGTCTGGTTCAATATTCTGGTGACCGACAGCGCAGGCGAGGTCCTTGGACTCGCGGGCTCCGGCCTGGACCTGTCTACCTTCATCAACGATTTCATCGCCAGCGATCAGCCCGGCGTCACGCCGATGATTATCGACGCCAAGGGCGCCATCCAGGCCCACCAGGATTCATCTCTGATCGCCCTCAATTCCGGGGCAGACGACACCAGCGGCGAGAACGCCCGGCTGTTCGGCATGCTCGAGGACAGCGTGCAGACCGACCTGCTGCGGGGCGCCATGGCCCGTGCCACGCAGAACCCCGGCAGTGTCGAAAGCCTGAATGTCGGCCTGAATGGCACCGACCAACTGCTGGCTCTGACCTTTATCCCTGAACTGGGTTGGTTCGTGGTCAATGCCATCGATCTGGACAGCGCCCAGGTGCTCGACAACCAGTGGCTGGCCCCCTTGCTGGCTGCCTTGGTGGGACTGGTTGTGGTGCTTATTCTGCTTTTCGCCTTCGCCGTAGAGCGCCTGGTCATGCGCCCCCTGCGCCAACTCAAGCACAGCGCTCAGGCCATGGCGTCCGGACGTTACGATGTAGCTCTGCCGCCCATTCGTGACGACGAAATCGGCGAGCTCAGCGCCGCCTTCAGCACCATGGCCAACAAGGTCAAAAGCCACACGCTGGAACTGGAGCAGCGCGTTCAGGAACGGACCAGTGATCTTGAAGACGCCAACCGCGAAATGGCCACTGCGCAAAAGAAGATCGGGGACTCGATCGACTATGCCAGCCTGATCCAGCGCTCGATTCTGCCCGACCGCGAGCTACTCAGCGTACTGGGGGAGCATCACTCGGTGCTCTGGCGCCCGCGGGATGTAGTAGGCGGCGACTTTTACGTATTTCGCAGCGAGGGCCGACGCTGCCTGCTGGGGGTAGTGGATTGCGCGGGCCACGGCGTTCCCGGGGCCCTGATGACCATGCTCGCCCACGCCGCACTGGACCAGGCAATTACCGACTGCGGAATGCATGACCCCGCGGCGGTACTTACGCGCACCGACCATATACTGCGCAACATGCTCGGCAATTCGGGTGAAAGCAAATCGCTGGCCACTAATATGGATGTCGGACTCGCGTATATTGACCTCGATCAGCGACAGGTGACCTTCTCCGGTGCGAAGATTGCCCTGTACTTCAGCGATGGTGTGCAGGTAGACCATGTACCTGGCGGCAAGCGTGCCCTGGGCGACAGAAAGATCGGTGAGTATCACAACCGGCAAGTGGCGCTGGGCCAGAATACCTTTTACCTGTGCACGGATGGTTTCCTTGATCAGGCGGGAGGCGATGAGGGCTTCGGCTTCGGCAACAGCCGGTTTGGCCAGATGCTACGCGATCATGCCCGTTTGCCCCTGCAGGAACAGAGTCGCGCTTTCAGCGACACGCTGGCCGCCTATCAGGGGACGTATCCTCAGCGCGACGACATCACGATGTTAAGCTTTCGTTTCGACTGAACCCGCCCTGTGCGGTCAACTCCAGCGGTCACGACCGCTGACAGGAGCTGTAATGGAATCCATCGATCTATTCGCCATGCGCGAGCGTTTCAACAGTCAGCAGATCATGCTGTGTTTCAACGGGCCGATCTCCCGCAGCCTGATCGAGGAAATAGGCAACGCCCTGCGCAATTATCTGTCCGCTGACCATGCCCATCCCTCGGCGGCCATGGACGTATTTGCGGTTTACATCGAGATGACCCAGAACATCAGTCACTACACGCGGACCCATGGCTGGAGCGAGCAGGAATCGGGGGCGACCGTCGTAGTCTCACGCGATAACGACGGGCACTACGTGGTATCGGCGGGCAATATCATTCTGGAGAGTGACGGTCAGCGCCTGCTCGAGGCCGTAGACAGCCTTGCCGGTCTGGACAAGGCTCAGCTCAAGGCCGCCTACAAGGAGCAGTTGCGCAAGCCCCGCGACGCAGAAAAAACCAGTGGCGCGGGCCTCGGCCTGATCGACATCGCCCGCAAGGCCAGCCAGCCTCTGCGTGCCCACCTCCAGCCCATAAGCGACGACCGCAGCTTTTTCAGCTTGCGCGCCGTTATCTGAACGACTCATGAGCCAGACTGATATGACTGATTTTTCCATTGCAGGTACCCAGTCCACCCCAGAGATCCGCAGTGACTGGGTCAACGGCATTCTGCACCTGCAGGGCGACTCCTATCCAGAAAACTCCTACGAGCTGTTCAATCAGGTAGTGGAATGGATCGAGACGTTCCTGCGTGAAGCAGATAGAGCATTGAAGCTCGATCTACAACTGCTTTACCTCAACACCAGCAGCATCAAAGCCATGATGGACATATTTGATGTACTGGAAGCCGCTCACGCCGAAGGCAAGGCGGTCAGCGTTGATTGGCACTACGACAAGCGCAATGAGCGCGTCGCAGAGCTGGCCGAAGAGTTCAAGGAAGACTGCAGCTTTCCGTTCAACATTCTGGGCACCTGACCATGGGCGCGCCGGACGAGCCCCTCGAAGAACGTATCGAGCAGTTGCTGGAGAACGATTCGCTGCGCGACGACCCCTTGTTTCAGCCCCTCGAAGAATTGTGGGCGGCACACAGGGATCTCGCACGCCGCATCGAGCGTATCAGCCGCATATCCGATGCCTATCAGAGCCTCACCAAGGAAAATGAAAAGCATCTGACCAAGCGGCTGGACAAGCAATTGCGCCAGCTAAGCAAGGTCGCACGCATCTCCGACCATTACCAGAAGATGATGCACGACCTGAACCTTGCCCTTCGCGAGGCATCCACCCATGACCCGCTTACCGGCCTGGGCAATCGGCGACTGTTGCTCGAGCGTCTGAAAGAGGAGACTGATCGTTCGCATCGTTATGCCCGACCCTTGAGCATCGCCATGCTCGATATAGACTACTTCAAGCGCGTCAATGACGACCACGGTCATGAGCTGGGCGACCAGGTGCTGATGGAAGTATCGCGGGTCATGGACGCACAGATTCGTGATCAGGATATGTGCGGACGCTGGGGCGGGGAAGAGTTTCTGATTATCCTGCCCGAGACCAATATCTCCAGCGCCTGTCAGGTGCTGGATCGGGTTCGGGAAGCAATAGCGGCGTTGCGTATGCGCGTTGGTGATGAGTCCATAACCGTCACAGCAAGTATTGGCGTAGCGTCCCACAGGGATGCAGACACCTACTCCGACACGATCAACCAGGCTGACTGGGCCCTGCTGACCGCCAAAAGATCAGGGCGTAACCGTCTGGCACGCGCCGATGAGATAGGCACTGACTGAGCCTTGCTCAGCGCCTGTGATCCTCGTCGCTGCCTTCCAGAGCAAAATCGTTCTTTCCACCCATCATCAGCGTCTTGCCATCGGTTTCCGAGCCCAACTTGATCAGCAGACGCAGGTCGTTGGCCGAGTCGGCGTGGGCCAGCGCATCTTCATAGGTGATCTCGCCCTGGCTGTAGAGCTTGTAAAGCGACTGGTCGAAAGTCTGCATACCCAGCTCGTTGGAGCGCGCCATCAACGGCTTGAGCTCGTGCACTTCACCCTTGCGAATCATGTCTGCAGCCAAGGGCGTATTGAGCAGCACTTCGATAGCCGCGCGACGCCCCTTGCCGTCAGGGGTCGGAATCAACTGCTGAGCAACGATCGCTTTCAGGTTGAGCGACAGATCCATCCACACCTGCTGATGCATTTCGGTAGGGAAGAAGTGAATGATACGGTCCAGCGCCTGGTTGGCGTTGTTCGCGTGCAGGGTAGCCAGACAGAGGTGACCGGTTTCGGCGAACGCCACCGCGTGGTCCATGGTTTCCCTGGTCCGCACCTCACCAATCAGGATCACATCGGGAGCCTGACGCAGAGTATTTTTCAGCGCCACCTCGAAGGAGTCGGTATCGATGCCCACCTCGCGCTGGGTCACGATGCAGTTCTGGTGCTGGTGAATAAATTCGATCGGGTCTTCGATGGTGATGATGTGGCCGCTGGAATTCTTGTTACGGTAACCAATCATCGACGCCAGTGACGTGGACTTACCAGTACCCGTGGCGCCGACAAACATCACCAGACCCCGCTTGGTCATGGACAGCTTCTTGAGAATCTCCGGCAGCCGCAGCTCTTCCATTGTCGGGATATTGATCTCGATACGGCGTAGCACCATCCCCACCAGGTTGCGCTGGTAAAACGCACTGACCCGGAAGCGGCCGATACCACGGGCGCTGATCGCGAAGTTGCATTCACGGTTCTCGGCAAACTCCCTGCGCTGGGCCTCGGTCATCACGCCCAGCACGGTCTCGCGGGTCTGCTCCGGAGATAGCGCGGTCTTGGTCACGGGCAGGATTTTGCCGTGCATCTTCATACTGGGGGCTACGCCCGCGGTGATGAAAAGGTCCGAGGCGCCTTTCTCGACCATCAGCCGTAACAGTTTCTCGAACTCCATGATGCCTCTCTTCTAGATCAGATAGAGTCGGCCGATTTGGCCTTCTCTCTGGCGCTTTCCTTAGTGATGATACCCTTCGCAGCCAGGCCCTTGAGGCACATGTCCAGTGTCTGCATACCCAGATTGCCACCGGTCTGGATCGCCGAGTACATCTGCGCCACCTTGTCCTCGCGAATCAGGTTACGAATAGCTGGCGTGCCGATCATGATTTCATGGGCAGCCACACGACCACCGCCGATCTTCTTCAAAAGGGTCTGCGAGATTACCGCGGTCAGCGACTCGGAAAGCATCGAGCGGACCATGGATTTCTCTTCTGCAGGGAATACGTCGACAACACGGTCGATGGTCTTGGCTGCCGAGGTCGTGTGCAGGGTACCGAACACCAGGTGACCGGTTTCTGCAGCAGTCAGGGCCAGGCGTATGGTTTCCAGGTCGCGCATCTCGCCGACCAGAATGATGTCCGGGTCTTCGCGTAGCGCCGAGCGCAGAGCTTCGGCAAAGCCGAGAGTGTCGCGGTGTACTTCACGCTGGTTGACCAGGCACTTCTTCGATTCGTGAACGAATTCGATCGGGTCCTCGATGGTCAGCACGTGCTGATATTTGGTGCAGTTCAAGTAGTCGAGCATCGCCGCCAGGGTAGTGGACTTGCCCGAGCCGGTCGGGCCGGTCACCAGTACCAGGCCACGCGGCACATCGGAGATCTTCTTGAACACGTCGCCCATGCCAAGATCTTCCATACTCAGAACCTTGGACGGAATGGTACGGAATACCGCACCGGCACCCCGGTTCTGATTGAATGCGTTGACCCGAAAGCGGGCCACACCAGGCACCTCGAAGGAAAAGTCAGTCTCCAGGAATTCTTCGAAATCCTTGCGCTGCTTGTCGTTCATGATGTCGTAGATAAGGCCATGCACCATCTTGTGGTCCATTGCCGGTACGTTGATACGACGCACATCGCCATCGACTCGAATCATGGGCGGCAATCCTGCCGACAGGTGCAAGTCCGACGCGCCCTGCTTGGCGCTGAAGGCTAACAGCTCGGTTATATCCATTGGGTTCCCCATTGCAACCGGCAAGCATGTAGAATGCCTGAAGGTCTTTTCCGATATTGGCTAGGTAGTTATCTTGGTAATGTCTACGATAGCAGAGAATATTGCAAACGTTCGTGAACGTATTGCGCGCTCGGCAGTCAGTGCTGCCCGCGATCCCTCCGAAATCACCCTCATTGCGGTCAGCAAGACACGGCCTGCCAGCGCAGTACGTGACGCCTGTGCCGCGGGTTTGCGGGACTTCGGCGAAAATTATCTACAGGAAGCCCTGGAGAAAATCGAGGCGCTATCCGAACTCCCCCTTACCTGGCACTTTATCGGCCCGATTCAGTCGAACAAGACGCGACCGATAGCCGAGCATTTCGACTGGGTGCACGGTGTCGATCGGTTAAAGATTGCCAAACGCCTGTCCGAGCAACGCCCGGCGGAACTCGGGCCGCTGAACATCTGCCTGCAGGTGAATATCAGCCGTGAGCCGAGCAAGTCGGGCGTACTGCCCGAAGACGTTGCCGAACTGGCTACCGCAGTAGCGGCATTGCCGCGTTTGAAACTGCGCGGCCTCATGGCCATCCCGGCACCCGCAGAGGACAGCGAATCACGGCGCCAGCCCCTGCGAGCGCTGCATGAATGCCTGCAGAGCCTGCCTATGCAGCTCGATACATTGTCCATGGGCATGAGTGACGACCTAGGCGAAGCTGTGCAGGAAGGTGCCACCATGGTGCGCGTAGGCACTGCGCTGTTCGGGCAACGCGAGAAGACTGACGACCCTGCCACACCACCCGCCACCCACACCAAGACAGAGGACACCCCATGACCGCCCCCATTATTGGTTTTATCGGCGCAGGCAACATGGCTACCAGCCTGATCGGCGGCATGCTGCAGCAGAACATAAAGCCCGCGCAGATCATTGCCAGCGACCGCACCGCCGAGCAGTGCGAACGCCTGGTCAAGCAGTTCGGGATTGGCACCAGTCTGGATAACGCGGTGCTCGCCAACGAGTGCGATGTACTGGTGCTGGCGGTCAAGCCTCAGGTCATGCAGGCGGTATGCCGCGACCTGCCCCGCGAGCGCAAAACCGGCCAATTGATCGTCTCGATCGCCGCCGGCATCAGTTGCGCCAGCCTGGAGCAATGGCTGGGTGAGGGCACGGCGATCGTACGCTGCATGCCCAACACCCCCTCGCTACGGCGCCAGGGCGTGAGCGGTCTGTTCGCCAACGCCTCAGTTACCGAGGCTCAAAAGGAGCAGGCGGAGAATATTCTCAACGCCGTGGGTATCAGCCTGTGGCTGGATCAGGAAGAGCTGATCGATGCTGTCACCGCGGTGTCCGGTAGCGGCCCTGCATACTTCTTCTACATGATGGAGGCCATGACCGCCGCCGGCGAAAAGCTCGGCCTGCCCCGCGATACGGCTGAACGCCTGACGCTCTTTACCGCCCTGGGCGCGGCCGATATGGCCGTGCACAGCGATGTAGACGCCGCCGAGCTGCGCCGCCGCGTCTGCTCCCCCGGCGGCACCACCGAACAGGCGATCAACAGCTTTGCCAGCGACGATCTGCCCGCTATCGTTGAGCGCGCGATGCGAGCCGCTGCCGCCCGCGGCGCTGAAATGACCAAAGAACTCGCCTGAGGAGGCCACATGAACAACCTGAATATGGCCGCGATCTACCTGGTGCAAACTCTGGGCAGCCTGTACCTGGTCATCGTCCTGATGCGCTTCATTCTGCAACTGGTCAAGGCCGACTTCTATAACCCGATTTCGCAGTTCATCGTCACGGCCACCAAGCCGCTGCTGATGCCCCTGCGTCGGGTGATTCCAGGCTACGGGGGGATTGATTTCGCCTCCCTGGTGCTGGCCCTGATCCTGCAAATGATCCTGATGACCATCATCATCAAGTTGATGGGCGCGGCCCTGCCGAACATTCTGCAGATTCTGGTCTGGTCCCTGATCGCCGTGACTGCGCTGTTTCTGAAGATATTCTTCTTCGCCCTGATCATCAGTGTAATTCTGTCCTGGGTCGCGCCACAAAGCGGCAACCCTGCGGCTATCCTGGTGCATCAGTTGTGCGAACCGGTGCTGACCCCCGTGCGTGCGATACTGCCGTCGATGGGCGGTCTGGACCTGTCGCCCATCTTTGCCTTTATTGCTCTGCGTCTGATCGACATGCTGGTGATTGCCAACATCGCAGCTGCCACCGGTATGCCCAGAGGCCTGACCCTGGCGTTGTAACCACAGCGCCTGGCCGACAGCACCATCCATAAAGCTCCCGGCAACCACAGCGCAAGCCACGCTTGCCGGGCTGCAGCGCAGATATTGCGCCGGACTCCGACGCTCTTTAGACTGGCGCCTCGTCTGTTGGCGAGGCCGCAGCGGGCTACCGCCTGACCACACAGGAACAGTATATCCATGTCCAGATTCCCCGCCGATTCTGTCGGTCTGGTGACACCTCAGCGCCAGGCGTTTTCCGAGCCGTTGCAATTGGCTTGCGGCAAGGCGTTGAACCAGTTCGAACTGGTATATGAGACCTATGGGGAGCTGAACGCCAACCACAGCAACGCAGTGCTCATCTGCCACGCGCTGTCCGGCCACCATCACGCAGCGGGCTTTCACAAGGTAGACGAACGCAAGCCCGGATGGTGGGATGCGTGTATCGGACCTGGAAAGGCGATCGACACCAACCGCTTCTTTGTCGTCAGCCTGAATAACCTGGGCGGCTGCCATGGCTCAACCGGCCCCTCAAGCATCGACCCAGCCACGGGTAAATCCTACGGCGCGCATTTTCCGGTGCTCACCGTCGAAGACTGGGTCCACAGCCAGGCACTGCTCGCCGACCGACTGGGGATTGCGTGCTGGGCTGCCGTCGTGGGCGGCAGCCTCGGTGGCATGCAGGCCCTACAGTGGGCCATCAGCTACCCCGACCGCATTCGACACTGTCTGGCGATTGCCACTGCGCCCAAGCTCTCTGCGCAGAACATCGCCTTCAATGAAGTCGCGCGCCAGGCGATCATCAATGATCCAGATTTTCATAATGGCGACTACGCAGCCTTCGGCGTGATCCCCAAGCGCGGTCTGATGCTGGCCCGCATGGTCGGGCACATCACCTATCTGTCGGATGATTCCATGGGCGAGAAATTCGGCCGTGAGCTGCGTACCGACGTGCTCAACTACGATTTCACCAGTGTCGAATTCCAGGTAGAAAGCTATCTGCGTTATCAGGGCCAGGAGTTTTCCGAGCGCTTTGACGCCAATACCTACCTATTGATGACCAAGGCGCTGGACTACTTCGACCCGGCGGGTGCCCACTCCGGCAATCTGGCCAGCAGTCTCGAAGGCATCAAGGCACGCTGCATGGTGATGTCGTTCACGACTGACTGGCGCTTCTCACCTGCCCGCTCCCGTGAGCTGGTGGACGCTCTTTTTGCAGCGGGCAAGCAGGTCAGTTATCTGGAAATCGAAGCAGCCCAGGGACACGACGCCTTCCTGCTGCCGATCCCCCGCTACGTCCAGGCCTTCAAGGCCTATATGAACCAGATCGAGGTGGCTTGATGACTATGCGCGCGGACCTGGAAATCATCCAGGAATGGATCAAGCCTGGCAGTCGTCTGTTGGATCTGGGCTGCGGTGACGGTGAGCTCCTGCGTTATCTGTCCGACCACCGCAAGGTCACCGGTTATGGTCTGGAAATCGACCCGGAGAAGATCAACGCCTGTATCGAGCGCGGCGTCAACGTGATCGAACAAAACCTGGATGCCGGCCTGAGCAACTTTGGCGACAACACCTTCGACAGCGTACTCATGACCCAGGCGCTGCAGGCCGTCCATTACCCTGATCAAGTGCTGGAAGAGATGCTGCGCATCGGCCGCGAAGCGATTCTCACCTTCCCCAACTTTGCCCATTGGCGCTGCCGCTTATATCTGGGTACAAAGGGCCGCATGCCTGTATCGGAGTTCATGCCCTACACTTGGTACAACACACCCAATATCCACTTTTGCACATTCAAGGACTTTGAGGAGCTATGCCGCGAGCGATCCATACGCATTCTTGATCGCCTTGTGGTAGACCAGTCACACCAGAGCACCTGGTTGAGTGGGCTCTGGCCAAACCTGTTGGGTGAAATTGCCATCTACCGGGTTACCCGATAGGAGAACACTATGCTACGCAATCTGCTTTGCACACTGATGCTGGTCGCCGCCCCTCTGGCCATGGCCCAGGATCAGAGCCCCAAACGCTTTGGTGACATCATTGTCTATTTCAGCCCCTTCAACAGCAGCTACGTTGCACCGCAAGTCGCTGCCAACGTGGGCTTGGAACGGGCACCCGACAAGGGCGTGCTGAATATCGCCGTGCAGCGGGAAACTCCTGATGGGGCAGTACCCGTCGACGCTCGCGTGACCGGCACGGTGAAAACGCTGATAGAACAGGAAACACCCCTGAACTTCATCCGCGTAAAGGAAGAGGACGCCCTGTATTTCGTTGCCAATTATGGCGCACCAACACGTTCTATTCTGCGTTTTGAAATCGATATACAGCCCGAGGAAGGCGGCGCCGTGCATACTCTGAACTTCCAGAAGGAGTTCTTCCCGGATGAGTGAAGCGTCACGACTCCCCTTCAGCCAACTGGTGCTGGCCAGCGGCAACGCAGGAAAGCTGGCCGAGCTACAGGCCATGCTGGGCAACGAGGTTGAGGTCATACCGCAAAGCCGCTTCGTTCAGGAAGAAGTCGAGGAAACCGGCCTGACCTTTGTCGAGAACGCAATCCTCAAAGCCAGGCACGCCGCCCGAGCTTCAGGCCTGCCTGCATTGGCCGATGATTCCGGCCTAGCCGTGGATGCCCTTGGCGGCGCGCCAGGTATCTATTCTGCGCGTTATGCCGGCGGCGGCGGAGACCAGGCGAACAACGCCAAGCTGCTGGAAGCTTTGCAAGACGTATCCGATGATAAACGCGGTGCGCGCTTCATTTCAGTGCTGGTATTGATGCTGCACGCAGAAGATCCCACGCCAATCATCTGCGAAGGCGCCTGGCACGGCCGGATCATGCAAGAGCCGCGCGGCAGCCAGGGCTTTGGGTACGATCCCCTGTTCTGGGTACCCGAAAGGTACTGCGCCAGCGCTGAACTGAGTTACGCGGACAAAAACCGTATCAGTCACAGAGCCAAGGCCATGGCTGATTTGCGCAAGCGTCTGGGACTCAGTTGACCAAGCCGCAAGCCACAAGTCTCAAGCCTCAAGCAAGCCCAGCCAACCACTCGGACAGCTTGCAGCTTGAAGCTTGCCGCTTGCAACTCCCGCCTCTGTCAGCTTACGTGCACATACCCTGGTGCGTGCGCAAATGTCCCTACTGCGACTTCAACTCCCATGTCAGTGATAGCGGTCTGCCCGAGCAGGAATATGTAGCGGCGCTGATCGCCGACCTTGAACAGGACCTGCCCTTGGTCGGCGGACGGAAGCTGCGTTCGATTTTCTTTGGCGGCGGCACGCCCAGTCTCTTTTCCGCGGCCAGTCTGGGTCGAATCCTCGAGGCCATGGCTGCCCGCCTGCACTTTGCCGACGATATCGAAATCACCCTGGAAGCCAACCCCGGCACCTTCGAGCAGGCCAAGTTCGCCGACTACCGCAGCGCCGGCATCAATCGCCTGTCGATCGGCATCCAGAGCTTCAACCCCGAACATCTCAAGGCCCTGGGCCGCATCCATGACGACCGCGAAGCGCTGGGCGCCGTCGAGATGGCCCGCCGCGCCGGGTTCGACAATCTGAACCTGGATCTGATGCATGGCCTGCCCGGCCAATCGGTGGAACAGGCACTGGCCGATATCGAGCAGGCGGTGGCGCTGGCCCCGGAACACCTGTCCTGGTACCAGCTCACGCTGGAGCCCAACACGGTGTTTTACAACAAGCCGCCGACCCTGCCAGTGGAGGACATACTCTGGACCATCCAGGAGGACGGGCAGCAGCGACTGGCCGAAGCGGGTCTGGTGCAATACGAGATATCAGCCTATGCCCAGCCAGGCCGCCAGGCGCGGCACAACCTGAACTACTGGCAATACGGTGACTTTATCGGCATCGGGGCCGGCGCACACGGCAAGACAACCCATGCCGACGGCCGCGTGGAACGCAACTGGAAAACCCGTCTGCCTAAAGACTATCTGGACCCAGCCAAGCCCTTTCGCGCTGGCGACAAGATGATCGAGCCAGACGATCTGCCCTTCGATTTTCTGATGAATGCCTTGCGCCTGAGCGACGGCGTACCCGCCACCTATTACCAGGCACGCACCGGCCAGTCCCTGGACAGCATCGCACCGCTGCTGGATCGTGCGGTTGAGCGCGGCTTGCTCGAGCCCTGGCAGCAACAGCTACGCCCCACCGAGCGGGGTCGCCTGTTTCTGAATGATCTGCTGGAGATGTTTCTCTAGCCCAGCCGCAAGCTGCCAAACCCAGCCGCAAGCATCAAGCGGCAAGCCACAAGCTAAGACCCAGCGCGGTGTGGTCTGGTCCCTTGGCGGAGGGGCTGGGCTGGGTTTTGGCTGGAAGCTGGAAGCCTAAAGCTTGAAGCTTGAAGCTTGAAGTTCGAGACCCGAGACCCGCAGCTGCCGCACCGCTTCTAGCTTCCAGCTCCTGGCTTACCGCCTACCGCCTGCCGCTTGAAGCTTGAAGCTTGTGGCTTGTGGCTTGTGGCTTGCGGCTTGAGGCTTGAGGCTTGAGGCTTGAGGCTTGAGGCTTACAGCTTGCAGCTTGGCGCCAGCTTCCATACAGTATCCCGAACTGTCTCATTGACCGAGGTACCCATGTCTCCGTTCCTGTTTGCCACCACTGCCCAGATCCTCTGTGAATCCGGTTCCGCTGTCCGTCTAGCCGAGCTCTGCAAGGAGCGTGGCGCCTCCCGAGTGATGATCGTGACCGACCCCGGCATCACCAAACTGGGCATGCTCGACAGCATCACCCCCGGTTTTGCCAAGGCTGGCGTCGCCTATGAAATCTTCGATGAGGTCCAGGCCGATCCGCCGGAAGCGGTCGTCATGGCCGCCGTGGAACAGGGCCGCGCCATGGGCGCTGATCTGGTCGTCGGCTTTGGCGGTGGCAGCTCCATGGACGTGGCCAAACTGGTCGCCTTCCTCGCACACCCCGACTGCAATCAGCAGCTTTCCGACATCTACGGCGTGGGCAATGCCAAGGGCCAGCGCCTGCCGCTGATACAGGTACCGACCACCGCCGGTACCGGCTCGGAAGTCACGCAGATTTCCATTATCACCACAGGCGAAACCACCAAGATGGGCGTGGTCTCACCGGTTCTGCTGCCCGATATGGCGCTGCTCGATGCCGATCTGACTGTCGGTCTGCCACCGGCCGTTACCGCCGCCACAGGCATTGATGCCATGGTGCACGCGATCGAGGCCTATACCAGCAAGATCAAGAAGAACCCGCTGTCCGACATGCTCGCCCGTGAGGCTCTGCGCCTGCTGGCCGCCAACCTGGATGAAGCCGTGCATAATGGCAGCAACCGCGAAGCGCGCCAGGGCATGCTGCTTGGCGCCCTGCTGGCTGGCCAGGCGTTCGCCAACGCCCCAGTCGCTGCGGTACACGCCCTCGCCTACCCGCTCGGCGGTCACTTCCATATTCCCCACGGCCTGTCCAATGCCCTGGTACTCCCCGCCGTGATCGAGTTCAATTCCTCCGCGGCCGAGGACCTGTACGCCGAGCTGGCGCCATTGCTGGTCAAGGATCTGAAAGCCGGCAACGCTACCAGCCTGACCGAGCAACTGGTCGCCGAGCTGTCCGCCCTGAGCCCACGCTGCAAGCTACCCACGCGCCTGCGCGATGCCGGCGTACCGGAAGACATGCTGCCACAACTGGCCAAGGACGCGATGCTGCAACAGCGACTGCTGGTCAATAACCCACGGGAGCTGACCGAAGCCGACGCCCTGGCGATCTATCGCAAGGCGTTTTGAACTTACAGAATTCAGTCCGCAGGCCACTCCTATGCCTGGGCTGACTTGAGGGACATCCGCAGTAGACCCTTTATGCCCAGGGATGGGCTTAGGGAGCCCCCAAGGACGGGTTCACGGCGTGTCTGCGGAGGGTGTCGCTCAAGGCAGCAAGCAGCGAATCCAGAGTCACCCATAGGTCACAGCGGCATTGGTAGAACCGAATTTCCCGAGAGAACACTTCGATATGAGCACCAAACCCACACGTAACGACTACCCCTACCTGCACCCCATCACCACCCGCTGGCACGACAACGACGTCTATGGCCATGTGAATAACGTGGTGTATTACAACTACTTCGACAGCGCAGTGAACAGCTGGCTGATCGAGCAGGGTGGGCTAGATATTCACCAGGGTGAACAGATTGCTTTCGTGGTCAGCTCCGGCTGCGATTACCTGGCGCCGATCGCTTTCCCCGATGCCATCGAGATTGGCGTGCGCGTCGCCAAGCTCGGCAACAGTTCGATACATTACGAGCTGGCTGTTTTCAAGGCAGGGACGGAAGCCGCCTGTGCGGTTGGCCGCTTCGTGCATGTATTTGTCGAGCGCAGCAGTAACCGTTCCTGTGCCATCCCTGAAGGACCACGGGCTGCCCTGTCCCGCCTGATCCCCTGAGTTACATGCCCTAGCCACTCCGATGTACAACCCGGGCACGCATAGGTTCTTGCATCGCCGCCAGCCGGGCTAATAGAGAAGAGCTATCAAGCTCTTTTCTAATTATCACTGTTCTCAATTTACAATCGTTGCCAATATGCTACTCAGAGGCAGTCGAAATCATCCAGCCGGATCCAAACGCCAAGCTGTAGAACGGCATAACTGCCCGGCAAGAACAGAACAGGATGCCGCCCCGTGCAGCATCATTTAATTAGTACATGCGGGAGATACACATGAGTGACAGTCAGGGCAAGTGCCCAATCATGCACGGCGGCAACACCGCAAACAGCAAATCGAACATCAGTTGGTGGCCGAACGCCCTCAACCTCGACATCCTTCACCAGCACGACAGCAAGACAAACCCGCTCGGCGAAGCGTTCGACTACGCCGAAGAATTCAAGAAGCTTGATCTCGAAGCCGTCAAGACCGACCTCAAGGCCCTGATGACCGAAAGCCAGGAATGGTGGCCGGCGGACTGGGGTCACTACGGCGGCCTGATGATTCGTCTGGCCTGGCACGCGGCTGGCAGCTACCGCATCGCCGACGGCCGCGGTGGCGCAGGCACCGGCAACCAGCGCTTCGCCCCGCTCAACTCCTGGCCGGACAACACCAACCTCGACAAGGCTCGTCGCCTGCTCTGGCCGATCAAGAAGAAGTACGGCAACAAGCTCTCCTGGGCCGACCTGATGATTCTCGCCGGCAACATGGCCTATGAATCCATGGGCCTGAAAACCTTCGGCTTCGCCGGTGGCCGCGCCGACATCTGGCACCCGGAAAAGGACATCTACTGGGGCGCCGAAACCGAATGGCTCGCACCCAGCGGAAGCGAAAACAGCCGCTACTCCGGCGAACGCGACCTCGAAAATCCGCTTGCCGCGGTGATGATGGGCCTGATCTACGTCAACCCGGAAGGTGTCGACGGCAACCCCGACCCGCTCAAGACCGCCCACGATATTCGCGTCACCTTTGAACGCATGGCCATGAACGACGAAGAAACCGTTGCGCTTACCGCAGGCGGTCACACCGTCGGCAAGAGCCACGGCAACGGCCGCGCCGAGAACCTAGGCGAAGCCCCCGAAGGCGCCGATGTACACGAGCAGGGCCTGGGCTGGAACAATACCGTATCGCGCGGCATTGGCCGGGACACCGTCACCAGTGGCATCGAAGGTGCCTGGACTACCCATCCGACCCAGTGGGACAACGGCTACTTCGACCTGTTGTTCGGCTACGAGTGGGAGCTGACAAAGAGCCCCGCCGGTGCCTGGCAGTACCAGCCGATCAATATCCGCGAGGAAGACAAGCCGGTCGACGTGGAGGATCCCTCCATCCGCCTCAACCCGATGATGACCGACGCCGACATGGCGATGAAGATGGACCCGGAATACCGCAAGATCGCCGAGCGCTTCCACAAGGATCATGCGTACTTCTCGGAAGTCTTCGCCCGTGCCTGGTTCAAGCTGACGCACCGCGACCTCGGCCCCAAGAGCCGGTATCTGGGTCCGGATGTACCGGCAGAAGACCTGATCTGGCAGGATCCGATCCCGACTCCCGGCTACATGCTGAACGAGACCGAAGTCGCCGACCTCAAACGCACCATTCTGGCCAGTGGCCTGAGTGTGGCGGATCTGGTCAGCACCGCCTGGGACAGTGCGCGCACCTTCCGCGGCTCGGACTTCCGTGGCGGCGCCAACGGTGCTCGCATTCGTCTGGCCCCGCAGAAGGCCTGGGAAGGTAACGAGCCCGAGCGGCTGCAACAGGTACTTGCCGTGCTGGAAGGCATCCGGGCCGGTCTGCCTCAGCCAGTCAGCCTGGCCGACCTGATCGTCCTGGGCGGCACTGCTGCAGTGGAGCAGGCAGCCAAAGCCGCCGGTGTCGATATTACCGTGCCCTTTGCCCCCGGCCGCGGCGACGCTAGCGAAGAAATGACCGATGCCGACTCGTTCGAGTATCTGGAGCCAGTGCACGATGGCTTCCGCAACTGGACCAAGAAGCACTACGAGGTCACGCCTGAAGAGATGCTGCTCGATCGCGCCCAGCTGATGGGCCTGACCGCGCCGGAAATGACCGTGCTGATGGGTGGCATGCGCGTACTGGGCACCAACCATGGTGGCAGCAAGCATGGCGTGTTCACGGATAACGAGGGTGTGCTGAGCAACGACTTCTTCGTCAACCTGACCGACATGCGCAACACCTGGAAGCCCACCGGCCGGAACTCCTACGATATCGTCGATCGCAAGAGCGGTGCAGTGAAGTGGACCGCCACCCGGGTCGACCTGGTATTCGGTTCCAATGCGATACTGCGCGCCTACGCAGAGGTATACGCCCAAGACGATGCCAAGGAGAAATTCGTCAAGGATTTCGTCAAAGCCTGGACCAAGGTGATGAACGCAGATCGTTTCGATCTGGTCTGATCCAGCGACAAACGAAACCGGGCGCTGTTTACAGCGCCCGGTTTTTTTATGCCTATGGAAAAGTCAGGCGAGATTTCATCCGAGCTGTCAGCTGAAAGCTCCCCGCAAATCCCCCGGCGTGAACAGCTCGATCCAGTAGCCGTCCGGGTCGCGGATAAAGGCAATGTTGTTCATCTTGCCATCCTGCGGCCGCTTGACGAAGCTGACACCCAGCCCCTCGAAACGCTCACAGGCGACCTCCAGATTGGGCACCGCAAAACCGATGTGGCCAAAGCCCTTCGGTTCATCGTTACCATTGTGGTAGGCAAAGTCCGCATCGCTCTCGGTGCCCCAGTTATGGGTCAGCTCCAGCATGGCCGGGCGGCCGAAGGTCTGTACCAGCCGCTCCTGCGGATCATCCGACCACAATCCCAGATCCTTACTGTCGATCGCAGCCAGAAAATACAGGCTGAACTGCATCTGCTCGAAATCCAGCTTCTTGACCAACGTCATGCCCATGATCCGCGTGTAGAAATCCAGAGTGACCTCCGGTGACTTGATGCGCAGCATGGTCTGGTTGAACACAAAGCCTTCGGTCGCTGGATCGCGGTTTTCACACAGACCGGTCGCGGATTCGAAATGACGGCTCATGGCGGACTCCTCTGTACCTGGGTGAGTGGCGGCCCTTACTTGAAGGGGCGCTCGTCCCACCAGGGGTAGAATGGGGGGCGGTCCTTGCTCGGGCTCAACTTGAACTGCGGCGGACGTTTCTCGAGGAAGGATTGTACTCCTTCCTGGGCGTCTGCAGACTCGCCCATGAAGGCAATCGCCCGCGAATCTACCTTGTGCGCTTCCATCGGATGATCCGCGCCCATCATGCGCCACATCAACTGACGGTTAAGCAGCGCGGACATGCCGGAGGTATTATCGACAATTTCCCGCGCCAGCTCGTAGGCTGCCGGCAGTAACTCGTCGGGTTCATGAAGACTGCGGACCAGACCACCCTTGAGCGCCTCCTCGGCACTGAAAACACGACCGGTATACACCCACTCGGCTGCCTGCATCGGGCCTACCAGGCGCGGCAGGAACCAGCTGGAGCAGGCCTCCATGGTGATCCCGCGACGGGCAAACACAAAGCCGAACTTCGCCTTGGTCGACGCCATGCGAATATCCATCGGCAAGGTCATGGTCGCGCCCACACCCACCGCCGCACCGTTGAACGCCCCGATCACCGGCTTGGTGCACTCATAGATCCGCAGCGATACCGTGCCGCCACCATCACGCAGCGTATCGCCTTCCGGTTCGCCCTGGCGCTTGTGACGGTTGAAGGTATCACCACCCTTCTCCAGATCCGCTCCGGCGCAAAACGCCTTGCCCGCACCCGTCACCACAATCACACGTACAGCATCGTCAGCATCGGCCGCATCAAAGGCCGCAATCAACTCGCGACACATTGCGCCATTGAATGCATTCATGCGGTCGGGGCGGTTAAGGGTCAGCGTCAGAATGCCGTCCTCTACCTGGTAATCGAGTGTTTCATAAGACATGCGGGTACTCCCTGTTGATCATGTGCCGCCCAGTGTAGAACCGACCGGTCACAGCCACCAGTTGTGTTACGAAAGCGTATGTGGGGGTATTGTTGGGGTGGATGCAGGAAGCGAGAGGTCTTGAAACAAGCAATGGACGTTATTTTCGATTTTCTAGTCAACGTTGTATGCCATCGGATCGGCGTTGGCGTGCTGAAGCTTTTCAGCGGCGGCAGATTCGAAGGCGAAAGCGGTTATGCCTGGGGCTTTGCTTTGTTGGTAGGCGGCCTCGTGTTGCTTGCGCCGTTTGCGGCTTTCATAAGCTGGTTGATCTATGCGAAGGTCTGATGAGCTGATGCCGGTCAATTAGCACTCAATAAATCTATCTCCTTTTTGCGAGAGGCGCAGGGAAGCAAAGCTTGTCTCCTGCGCCCCCTCCTCGGGCGCACTAATATGCCTGAACTAGCGCTCAAGCTCCCGATCAATAGCCGCCTGCACCTGCCGGAAAAACGCCAGACGCTCTTCACCCTGAGTACCACCCTGCATATCAGTAGCCTGGGGCCAGTTGCCGTTCGAGGCAATTACCAGCTTCCGCTGGGGATCGATGAAAATACCCTGGCCGAAGATACCCTGCGCAATGTAGGCGCCATCATCCAGCGTCCACCACTGATAACCGTAGCCATGCCCCGGGGCACCAATGTCCGCCTGCTTGGTGGTCGCCTCGGCGATCCAGCCCTCCGGCAGTACCTGCTCGCCATCAGCGATGCCGCCACCCATGATGAACAGCCCGAATCGAGCGTAGTCGCGTGTGGCAGCCTGGATGCAGCACCCACTGATTTCATGCCCCGTGGACCCCAATAGCCAGGTCGCGTCCTGCTCCATGCCAAAGGGCTTCCAGACTTTCTCGGAAAGGTACTGCGCCAGCGGTTTGTTGGCGGCCGAACTGGCCAGAACGCCAATCAGGTTGGTCTCACCGGTTTTATACACCCACTTGGTACCCGGCTCCGCCTCGGCTTCCAGCTGGCGCATGTAGCTCACGGTGACATCGACACCCGGCTCGGGCTTGTGGTCGGAAAACAGGGCCACGTCCGACTGGGGGTCGCCATAATCCTCATTCCATTTCACACCGGATGTCATCGTCAGCAACTGCTTGATGGTGACATTGTCGTAAACAGAGCCTTCAAGGCCGGGAATGTACGCCGACACCATGTCATCGATGCTCTTGATATGGCCATCCTTGATAGCGGCGCCGACCAGGGTCGAGGTAAAGGATTTGGCCACGGAGAAACTGGTCCAGCGGCCATCGGGCCCGAAGTCCAGGCCATACTGCTCAAGGCGTACCTTGCCGTCATGCACAATCACCAGCGCCGCGGCGCGTTGCGAGGCCATAAAGGCATCCACGTCCATGCCAATATCCAGCGGCGCACCCTCAGGCAACGGATAGGCATTGTTACCGGCGGCGATAACGCGCGACTCGGATAAAACAGGCAAGCGGTCCATAGCCCGAAAAGCAGCATCACGCTCTGGCGTAGACCAGAACAGCACATCGGAATTGGTAGGCAGGTTCAGCACCAGCCTGCGCATGTCCTGGTCAGCCGTAGCCCAAAAAACGCCGCCTCCCGCCAACAGCAAAATGACGATCGAGATAATCCACTTCTTCATGCTTACCCCCTTATTTTTGTATGCCTATCTTAGGGGAGAGCGCAGGTTCTCGGCGGGTGCATTTGGGCCAATAGATAGGGGTGATCGGTTGATATGGCAATAACTTGGCGGACGGCGAGTAAAACCGGAAGCGCAATACAAACAAAGGTTGATAGACATGTCTAACGTTCACCCCTCCTGAATTGATATTCATCTGAACTGCTCCCCAAGTACCCCAGGCCATTTTTTCCATGAGGTATTTGTGCAGCGCAAGGTGAGAAACACTTTTGCGCAAATTAATTCTATTAGAACGTTGTGAATACGGTGAACGGGGTAATAATCAGTGCTATTCCAACCAGGGACGCTCACAAATGACACTCAGAAAAAAATTCGTCCTGACTCTGACAGTGGTACTGCTCTCATTCATCGCCGCTACCGTGATTTTCAGCTCTGTAACGCAAGGCAAGTGGATTCATGATCAAGCACTAGCTGAAGCAACCCACCGAAAGAATGAGGCAGCAAGGCTCTTGGGGTTGACTGATTCAATCATGAGTGAGCGCGTAAAAAACAGCATGCAGCTACTGATTCAACGCGGCATGACCATAGGCGACCCGTCGCTTGGTCAGCCTGTCAGTGTGGGCACTGCTTCGCCACCGGAGTTACAGCTGGGCGGTCAACCACAGGCCAACAACTTCGCGCTGGTGGATGGGTTACGGAAATTATGGGCGGGACTGCAACTCTCTTTTCTCGCCAAGGTAACAACTTCGTACGAGTTTCTACCAACGTGATGCGAGATGGGCAGCGCGCCATAGGTACGCAACTCGATCCCAACGGTGCGGCAATTAATGCCATTCTGGAAGGCAACGCTTTTTATGGCCAGGTTGACATATTGGGCATGCCCTACCTGACCGGCTATGAGCCCATCAAAGATGCGCAAGGCAATACACTCGGAATCTGGTACGTCGGCTATTCCGCTGACTTGAGCGCCTCGTCTGAAGCGATATCGAACTCACGAATTCTGGAGCAAGGTTTTGTGGCCTTGCGTGACCCGAAAGGCACGCTGAGGATGCATTCTGATCACGTATCTGAAGATGCTATTACCAAAGCGATCGGGGAGGCCAGCCAGCAATGGCACATTGAAACCCATGCCTATACACCCTGGGGCTACGAGATCATTACAGCCTATTCCAAATCCGAGCTACGCCAACTGGTGCTCACCAGCTCCCTTTCCATGGCCGTTATGATCACGCTAGCAGGCCTCATATTGGCGCTCTGCATCAGTCTGATGATGACACTGATTATAAGTCGCCCCCTGAATGCAACCATTGCAACGATCGAAGATATTGCCGATGGCAACGGTGACCTGACCGTACGGTTCAACAGTACCAGCAAGGATGAATTAGGTGTGTTAGCTCGTGCCTTTGATCGCCTGCTTGATCGCATGCAGCACACAATGCGTGCAGCTCTTGAATCAGCCAATACCCTGCTGGTGCAGGCTAACGAGCTGGCGACAGTAGCGGAACGCTCGAATGAATCAATCAATAACCAAAATCGTGAAACCGAAATGGTGGCCACGGCCATGCATGAGATGAGCCTGACCGCACAAAGTGTCGCGCAAAGCGCAGCAACTGGCGAAGATGCTGCGAACCGGGCCAGCTCACAGGCACTGGAAGGCAGGAACTCCCTCGAATCGACGATCAGGAGCATTCAAAACCAGGCACATGACATCTCATCTTCCATGAAAGTTATAGATGACCTTGCTTCCGCTAGCACGGACATTGGCACAGTCTTGGAAGTTATTGTAAATATTGCCGGACAAACTAACCTACTGGCGCTCAATGCCGCCATTGAAGCTGCGCGTGCAGGCGAACAGGGGCGGGGCTTTGCCGTAGTAGCTGATGAGGTCCGCTCGCTTGCGCAAAGAACGCAAGCCTCCACCGAGCAAATCCGCAGCATGATCGAACGGGTGCAACAGGGTGTGAATCGCTCCTCCGAAATGATGTCAGAAAACAGCAAGATAGCTATTATCAATGCCGAGGCGGCGAAAGATGCAGGCGAAGCTTTCGATGATGTTCTGGAAGCTATCACCCGTATCAGCCAGGTAAACACTGAAATTGCCAGCGCGGCTGAAGAGCAGAGCCATGTTGTCGAGGACATCAATCGCAACGTGTTGAGCATCAGTGACGAGGCAGCCAAGAATGGCGACTTGGTTCAACAGACGCAAGATGCCAGCCAAAACCTCACCTTACTGGCAGAAAAACTGCGCGAATTGCTTGCCTATTACAAAATTTAATCGGCAGATAACAAGACCTTACCCTGACTCGTGCATGCGCCCAGAGATCCCTTTCAGGAACAACCAGGCTTCAACTCCATTAACTTGTTGGCAGAAGTAAGCTATGCAAAAAACAACAGTTTTACGCGGATTACTCGGTGGCGTACTGGCCTCTGCGCTTTCTTTAAGTGCCACAGCGGCTGTGACAACAGAACATGAGCGTATCGATGAGAGCCAATGGCGTTATCGCGTGACACCATACCTTTGGGGCGCTGGGCTCGAGGGTGAGGTGGGCAAATTTTCGCGCCGCGCAGATGTCAGCAAAAACTTCAGCGACGTACTTGAAGGCCTGGATGCCGGTGCAATGCTGGCATTCGAAGCAAGACGTGGGCGCTACGGTGTGTTGACTGACTTGCTGTATGTCAGTCTGAGCGAATCAGGTCGTATCCCCACGCCTGTCGGCATTGAGGTTGATGCGCAAGCCAAGGTCAAGGCGGCGACATTCATGCTTGCGGGGCAGTATCGCGCGATCGATAACGACCACGGATACATGGACGTCGTCGGTGGCGCCCGTTATTGGGGGCTACAAACAGACATCAATGTCAGTCTCGGCAATCTGTTTTCTGTAGACGGACGCGACGAGGAAAGCTGGATCGACCCCATCGTGGGGATAAAAGGCACCTACCATCTTGGTGAACGAACCTATTTTACCGGCTGGGCAATGATTGGCGGTTTTGATGTTGGCTCCAGATTCAGCTCCGATCTAATGGGAGCGCTTGGCTACAAGCTCACTGATCGAAGCGCACTGTTGCTAGCTTACCGGAGGCTTGCGGTGGACTATACCTCATCAGACTTTGCCTTCGACGCCGCCCTGCAAGGCCCGGCAATGGGTTGGGACTATCGATTCTGATTCGGACGAACCGGACACATTTATGCACGGGGCCTGGTAAGCATTTCTACCGACCACCATTTTCCCACATCATCTATCCACGAATGGATATTCAACAAACCGTTCCAACCGCTCCTGCATGGCCGGATGAGTGGAAAAGTAGTCGCTCCAGATGCTGTCTTTGGACTTACCTCCCTCAGCTAGCAACTCCCCGCACAATGCCAGGCGCTCACTCTCGGACAGCTCATCAACAGCTATGCCATCCTGCTCACTGAGCAGTTCGCGGCACTGGGCACTGTCGTTCATCCGCTGCAAAATATTTACGAACGCCTGGCGCTCGATGCCCTGACGGTCGAGGTAGGCAACGGAAAAGCGGTCCGCTTCCAGTTCGTGGTCGCGGGAATAGGCCAGGGTCGCCGCCACTACGGGTAAGCCGACAAACAGGTCGCCCACTGCCGAGGCGTCGCCCACCACCATCAGATAGGCAATACCAATCACACTATTCTGGATCATGGCGCGCAGGCTATGGCGATGATGAATATGACCCACTTCGTGCGCTAACACCGCCACAAGCTCCTCGTTGCGCTGTGCCAGTGTCACGATTTCATCGGTAAAGATCATGGTGCCATCGGGCAGGGCAAAGGCATTGGCGCCTACGCGCTCGCCACCCTGGCGAAACAGAACCTTGAGCGGCAATTGCCGATAGGCGGCCAGGACCGGGGCAAAGTCAGCCTGCAGTTCAGCCTGCTTTGCGGCGGAGAGTTCGCTGGGCTTCAGGTACAGCCTGTCCATCAGCGCCAGGGTTTCCCGGGAAATGGTGTTGAGTGTTTCAGCTGGCAGAGCGTGGGCCATGCGCTCAGCGGCAGCCGGCAAGCCGTGAAAAACACTGGCCCAGGCTAAGATCGCCACAAGCAATGCGGTGACGATCACAAAGGGCAAGTGACTTTCCAGCTTGTGAATCCAGCCCAGGAAACGGCGGGGCTGCCACTGATGCATCAGCTCGTCTACCGCATCATTGTTATCGGTTTCCAGTACGCCGCCACAGGGCAGACGCACAAACCGTGGCGTCTGCCCGAGCCGCGAGCTGACATCCAGCTCGGCGGCGTTCACCCGCGCCAGCTCGCGGCCTTCTCCCTGAGAGACAACGCGCGCCACACCGGATCCATCCACCGCCAACTCGGCCGGTTCACGGCGAGCCTGGCCCGCCATAAACCAGCTACCCGCTATAGGCTGCATTGCAGAACTCACTAGAAGCCGACCTCGATATCAAACAGATCGCCCATACCCTCACCCACCGGACCCACCGCATCGCGCTCGGCAGCGGCAAAGCTATCCAGGTCGCCCACTGCCAACACACTGGTATGCCTGGCTTTGTAACGAGCAGTGCGCACACGAGCCCAAGGAATGAAAAAGCCCAGGGTGAAGAGGATACCCAGGGTATTGGTACACATCAGCCAGAAGTAGGACTGCACCTTCCACCGGGCCTTGAAGCGGTGCTCGCGCACATGGATATTGTTGTAGTTAAGGTTGCTGGTGGCCACGACAAAGTAGGCGAAAACCACCAGATACATCGCTGCAATCACCGGGAACGCCAGCGGCGGCAGCACCATGCCAGCTAAAAAGGCGGCGATGCCTCCCACCACGAAAATGCCGAGTATCAACAGGAAAATACCGTAGTACGCGCCCACAGTGGCCCTGAAATCAAAATCTGCCGTGCCGTAACTGTGGTTGTTATAGATGAATTTCTGCTGCTGGTAATAGGCATAGGGCATCAAGATGCCAAGCGTAATAGCGCCGAGTAGCGGCCAAAGCAGAAACGCCATGGCGGCTTCACCCATGCGACCGTGAAACACGAAAGGCACGTTGCGATATCGACTGTAGTGGGCATTGAAGCGCAGCGATTTGCAGATCACCCAGGGCATTATCACCAATAACAACCCAGCCATTATGATACCCGCGACAATACTCAGCTCCCCCGCCACGGCGTAAACAACGAAAAAGACAAAGGCGATGATGCGTCCAATCAGAATCTTGACCGGATTGGCCGTATAGGAAAAGCTGGCGCCATCAAGCAGCGTATTGCCGTAGAAGTACTGTTTGTTGCGTACCTTGGCCCAGGCAGAATAAATACCCAGGGTGATAACGGATAGCAGAATGTTGACGATCCAGATCTTGAAGTACTCGAAGCCGTTACCGGTAAAGACAAAAGGCACGTGCTCTTCGGCTTTATGTTTTGTTGCAGCACCAGCATTGGTGGAGATTCGCTCGCCACCGCCCCCAGCTACAGCCGCCGTGAAAGTGGTTGCAGCGTCTGAGGTTATAGCTACTATCGCAGGCTCGGGTTTCAACTGGGCAGCGATACCAATACTCGACAGCTTCTCCAGATATTTCTCCCCCATGGCCTGATCAATACCCGCTTTGATCACGGCGCGATTGCTGGCAAGAATCCGTTCGGCTTTCTCTTCGGTGGTCTTGAACAGTTTGGCCATTGCCGTGCGTACGTCCGTATGGCTAAAACCGGGCAGGACGCCTGAATACACCACCTGAAAGCTGTCTATAGCAGAGTCACTCATCTCATTTCCCTTTTTTAATTATTCTCTACATTCCTGTACTACTGCCCGGGCAAGGCGCTCAGAACGACCCATGGTGGGCCTCTGGCAGGCTACCGCCCGACCTACGCGCACAAGCACACGCACCACGTCTGTCCGGACGATAAAAATACACACAAGCGAGATTGTCGGCAGTCCTTGCCAAAATAGGAGGGAGTGCTGTCAAGCGAGCTTGGCCAGTGGGGTAGATATAGCACGCGCAATGGCACTAGAAAAGTAGCGGAGCTTGGCGAGGCCGCTTGTGGGGATCGAAAGGCGCGATACTATGGCTTTCAAAGGACCGATCACACTAGAGGACCGCCCGGTACGCTGGGCGCTATAAACCGATGAATCGAGATCGTTGGAAGCAGCTTTGCTCTCTCCTTACTCTGTGCCTGCTATGCGGCTCAGCTCAGGCGGTGGAATGTGTGGTTCTGCTGCACGGCCTGGCGCGCACCGCTGACTCCATGGGCAAGCTGGAAGCGGCGCTGTTGGCCGAAAACTATCTGGTTGAAAACATAGATTACCCGTCTCGCAAGCACTCCGTTGGGGAACTGGCCAACAAGGCTGTGGGAGAAGGCCTTGGCTCGTGCACCGCAGCGGGCGCAACCAGGATCCATTTCGTCACCCACTCGCTTGGCGGCATTCTTGTACGCGCCTATATGGCGCAGCATGAAAACGCCGAGATAGGGCGCGTAGTCATGTTGGGACCGCCAAACCAGGGTAGCGAGGTGGTGGATAATTTGCGGGAGACGCCGGGCTTCGAGTGGCTGAACGGCCCTGCCGGCATGCAGCTTGGCACCGACCGCACTGATGCGCCCAAGTCCCTCGGGCCGGTGAAATTCGAGCTCGGGGTGATTGCCGGCACGCAGAGCATCAATTTGATACTGTCGACGTTCCTGCCCAATCCGAACGATGGCAAGGTGTCGGTTGAAGCCACCAAAGTCGAAGGCATGACCGACTTTATCGCTTTACCGGCAACCCACCCTTTTCTGATGAGAAACGAAACAGCTATTGAGCAAACCGTACATTTTCTGAAAAACGGGTCATTCAGAAGAGACAGCGGGCTATAGCACCAGTGGAATACTTGCCGCCTATCGGCCTACCCCGCCTCAGCCTCCCCCGCCAAATCAGCCTCGGCCACTCCAGAAAAGTCGCCAAGGCCACCTCTTCGGCTTTGAGTCCCTTGCGCCCTCGCGGCTTGGCGTCGATCCTTGACGCTGGCTTCGTGCTCAATAACGCTCTTGCCGCGAAAATGGAACTGAATCTCGCTGCCGGCGACGTCCACATGGCGGGTGCGTAAAGTCGTCAGGCCATAGGATTTGTTGTCCTTGGCGTGTTGGCTGTTGCCTACACGAATCAGGGTGGCGTCCAGCAGCATGACGACCGCGGCAAGGACCTTTTCGCGGCTGAAGCCTGGATCGGCGAGTTGCGTTTCCAGCTTCTTGCGCAGTTTCGGCAACGCCTTGCCGAACTCCTGCAGGCGCGAGTACTTGTCGATATCGCGCACTTCACGCCAGCGCGGATGGTAGCGGTATTGCTTGCGTTCCTTGGCGTCGCGGCCGGTGGCCTGCAGATGGCCGCGCGGGTCGGCGCAGATCCAGACCACGGTATAAGCCGGAGGTACCGCTAGAGCGTTGAGGCGCTTGATCTCGTCGGCATCGCTGATGCGCTCGTCTTTGGCATCAAATCAGGTGGGCAAGGGAGATTGACCGCAACATTTAGCCGTCGTATCAATCATTTTCAGGCCATGACGTTACAAGTTGTCTCCTTTCCACTGATCAGAGGGCCTTTCTGGCTTGCTCCAGGGTCTATGCTTGGATTATCACTTTGGTCAAAGCCCCCTTTCAACAACTCACAGACGACCAGGCCGAACCTGTGAAATTTTCAACACTTACAGCAGGGCTACTCGTTCTGGTAATCAGCACCATTACCAGAGCTGAGCATTATCAGATCGTTACCGAGGAGTGGGCGCCGTACAACTACCTGGAAAACGATCAGCTCGCGGGTATAACCACGGACATCGTGCAGGCAATCATGGCGCTGACCGGTGATAACTTTAAGGTGGAAGTATTGCCCAGCATGCGGGCCACACGCGCCTTAAACGAGCAGCCGCGCACAATCATGTATTCACTATTTCGCACGGCAGAACGCGAGCCGCTCTACAAATGGGTGGGACCTATCGTCGAGGATTCCATTCATCCCTACCAATTGGCCAGCGCCCCGCAGCAGATATATTCCCTGGCACAACTGATGAACGCCCCGCGGATCACCACGCGCAATGCTGGCCTGCTTCCAGATTTACTGGAGTCTCTGGGGTTCGACAATCTGGACAAAAGCGCCACCAAGAACCAACAGCTTTACCGCATGCTAATAGCCGGACGCACCGACATCATCATCGGCGACACCGATGGCGGGGTGGACTACTATTCTCGCCAATTGGACATCGCGCCCGACACCCTGCGCCAGATTCCCATCGAGATCTATCGCGCCTCGCTGTACATTGCGTTCAGCCGGGATAGTGAGGATGAGGTAGTAGCTGCCTGGGCCGAGGCTCTGGAGCAGCTACGCGAGGCGGGAGAGCTGGCGCGCATCCAGCTGCGATACGCGCAAATTCCTGCCCCATGACAATCAGGGCAGACGCGGACTCACTCCACCCGCTCGAACTTCAGATCCCAGACCCCATGCCCCAATCGCTCGCCGCGGCGCTCGAACTTGGTGATGGGTCGTTCTTGCGGGCGGGGAACGTAGGTGCCGTCTTCGGCCAGATTGCGGTAACCCGGCGCGGCGCTCATGACTTCCAGCATGTGCTCAGCGTAGGCTTCCCAGTCGGTGGCCATATGGAAGATGCCGCCGATCTTTAGTTTGTTACGCAGTTGCTCGGCAAAGGCTAGTTGCACGATGCGGCGCTTGTTGTGCTTCTTCTTGTGCCAGGGATCAGGGAAGAACAGCAGCACCCGGTCCAGGCTGCCATCGGGGATGCACTGGTTGAGCACTTCAATGGCGTCACAGTCAAATACCCGCAGGTTGCTGACGCCTTCAGTGAGCACGCCGTTCAGCAGCGAGCCCACACCTGGGGGATGCACTTCGACGCCGATAAAGTCCTGCTCGGGAGCAACTTGCGCCATTTCCAGCAGGGACTGCCCCATGCCAAAGCCGATTTCCAGGGTACGTGGGGCCTGGCGACCGAAGAGGGTGTCCAGATCCAGTGGGCCCTGATTCAGGTTCAGGCCAAAGCGCGGCCAGCCGAGATCGATACCGCGTTTCTGCGCCTCGGTCATACGTCCGGCGCGCATCACGAAGCTGCGAATCGCGCGGCGGGGGGGCGCTGCGCCCTCCTCGACGGCTTCAGCGCCCTCAATCATTTCATTTTCAGCATCATCTGCCAGATCGTCGGACGGGTTATCGGTTGGGGTCTCGGACATGTAGCTCTCGTTCAGAAAAAGGTGCCGGCCAGCGGCGAAGAGGCGCTGGCGTAAAGCTTGCGTTCCATCCGGCCGGCGAGGAATGCACCGCGGCCGGCGAGTACCGCATGCTTCATGGCTTCGGCCATCAGCACGGGCTGTTTCGCGTGGGCAATCGCGGTGTTCATCAATACGCCTGCACAACCCAGCTCCATGGCGATGGCTGCGTCGGAGGCAGTGCCCACACCCGCATCGACCAGCACCGGCACCGTGGCTTCTTCGAGAATGATGCGCAGGTTGTAGGGGTTGCAGATACCCAGGCCCGAGCCAATCAGGCCGGCCAGTGGCATTACAGCCACGCAGCCCATTTCCGCCAGCTGACGGGCAATGATTGGGTCATCGCTGGTGTACACCATCACATCGAAGCCGTCCTTGATCAGCACTTCTGCCGCCTTGATGGTTTCGATCACATTGGGGAACAGGGTCTTCTGGTCGGCCAGTACTTCCAGCTTTACCAGGTTACGACCATCCAGCAGCTCACGGGCCAGGCGGCAAGTGCGCACGGCGTCTTCGGCGGTGAAGCAGCCGGCGGTATTGGGCAAAATGGTGTAACGGTCTGGCGGGATCACATCCAGCAGATTGGGCTCATCGGGGTTCTGGCCGATGTTGCTGCGCCGGATGGCAACGGTGACGATTTCTGCACCCGAGGCTTCGATGGCCGCGCGGGTCTCTTCCATATCCTTGTACTTGCCGGTGCCAACCAGCAGCCGTGAGCCGTACTGCACGCCGGCAATGGTGAAGGCGTCCTGATTCAGATCTGTCATGGGTTCTCCGCAGGGCAGCCTAGCCGCCGCCAATGGCATGGACGATTTCGATCCGATCACCCTCGGCCAGGAAAGTCTGGCTGTGCTCGCTACGCGGCACGATCTCCAGATTCAGCTCGATGGCCAGACGCTTGCCGCTCAGACCCAGATGCTCGATCAGGTCAGTCAGGGTCATTGCGCGGTCAAGGACGAAAGGGTCGCCATTCAGTTGAATCTGCATGGGCTTCTCGGGGGCTGGGGGTCATCGGGAAAGCGCTATTGTAACGTGATCACGGCGGGGCTGACCATGCTCAACGCCTCACAGATGACGCCATACTCCGGCACCCAGGCACAACCAGGCCAGCAGGAAGGACAAGCCGCCAAAGGGGGTGATGATGCCGAGCCTGCCGATCCCACTGAGTGCCATGGCGTAGAGACTGCCGGAAAACAGCAAAATGCCAAGCACCAAGAGCCCCCCTGAGACCTTGAACAGGGTACTTTCCGGCCAGCGCAGCAGTAACAATGCAATGCCCATCAGCGCAGCGGTGTGCCAGAGCTGGTATTGCACCCCGGTCTGGAAGGCATTGAGCAGATTCTCCGGGAGTTTGTCACGCAGGCCATGGGCGCCGAATGCACCGAGGGCCACCCCGGTAAAACCACTGAAGGACGCCAGTAAAAGCAATAGTTTGGCCATGGTTGAATACTCCGTTCTATACTGCGGGCCAACGCTGTGAAGGGCCCGTGAATGATCAAGTTAGTGCTGCGCAAAATCGCCAAGTGGGTGCTGATTCTGATGCTGGTCAGCCTGCTTCCGGTCATCGCACTGCGCTGGATACCCTCTCCCGGCTCGGCGCTGATGGTCGAGCGCTGGATCGAGCACCGTGGCGATGACACCCCCTATGAGATCCGGCGAGACTGGGTGCCGTACCACAGCATACCCGACAGCATGAAAATGGCGGTGATTGCCGCCGAAGATCAGCGCTTTGCCGAGCATTACGGTTTTGACGTTGAGGCCATCAAGGCCGCAGTAGAGCACAATCGCCAGGGCGGTAGTGTGCGCGGCGCCAGCACTATCAGCCAGCAAGTAGCCAAGAATCAGTTTCTCTGGTCCGGGCGCAGCTGGGTCCGCAAGGGTCTGGAAGTCTGGTTCACCCTCTGGATCGAAGTCTTCTGGCCCAAGCAGCGTATTCTCGAAGTCTACCTCAACATTGCCGAATGGGATCGCGGCGTATTTGGTGTGGATGCAGCAGCCCGTGAGCATTTCGGCGTGGGCGCCAGCTACCTCTCTGATCGCCAGGCGAGCCTGCTGGCTGCGGTGCTGCCTAATCCACGGGAGTGGCGTGCTGCAAGCCCGCCGGCACACGTACAGCGCCGGGCGTCCTGGATTCAAAACCAATCCAGACAGTTGGGCGGCAGCCATTATCTGCGCGAGATGCAGAAGGGCCAGCCACTGCCGCAATGGCTGACCCTGCGTTACTGGCGCAACCGCCTGGACGTCTAAGCGGATAAAGCCTGACTTGCCCTAGCGGGCGCCCTGCAAGCCGAACATGATCGAATGGGCTTGGTCACCACTGACAGCAACCACGGCGCCCATGCGGCCGTAAACCCAGGCCTGGTTGCCCTCACTCACATCCATGCGCATATCGGGTTCACCCAGAGTGCCGACAATGCGCTTGATTGCTACCGGTTCGGAGGGAATCAGACTGATCCGCTCCACCGGCTGACCAGCCAGGGCGGCACCGACCGAAGGCGACACAGATTGATCGCGCATGCCGGCCGTCCAGTCCTGCGCCTTGATCAGGCTGGCCATGCGCTCAGTATCCAACTCGATTACCGCCTGCACGCGCCAGTTCAGCTCGTCGCTCTGGATCACATAGCGGCTGACCAGCAAAGGCTCATCCTCGACACTGACCATCCATAACCGGCCCACGCCTAACGGCTTGTCGACACCGGCCAGGGTCAGGTCACCCTCGCGCAGGGGAGTCCAGATCGATTGCTGGTAACGCTCCTGCCACTGCATGGGTTCAGGCTCGCGCTGATCCATGACCCAGGTGACGAGGAAAAACAGGGCGATGACTACCAGACTGAACAGGGTGGCCATGCCGGCGCGGGGGCGAAAACTCATTCGATGCTCCTGACAGATTATTATTTATGCCGGGATTATGCCGGTTGCCGCGCTGGGGGGCCAGAAACACAAAAGGCATCCCTAGGGATGCCTTTGACGTGACCGGTCAGGCGGATAACAGAATCAGGCAGCGTCTTCGCTGTCCAGATTCTTCTTCAACTTGTTCATGGCGTTCTTTTCCAGCTGGCGGATACGTTCAGCCGACACCTGGTACTTGGCCGCCAGTTCGTGCAGGGTAGCCTTTTCTTCAGCCAGCCAGCGCTGATAGAGAATATCGCGGCTGCGCTCATCGAGTTGCTCCAGCCCATTCTGCAGCTGGGCAACAGAGCTGTCAGTCCAGTCAGCCGATTCCAGCTGGGTAGCCGGATCGTAGCGTTTGTCTTCCAGGTAGTGCACCGGCGCATAGGCCACAGCATCATCGTCGTCGTCCTGGGCACCATCGAAGCCGAGATCCTGGCCATACAGCCGGCTCTCCATTTCGCGTACTTCGCGGGTAACCACGCCCAGGTCGGCGGCAACGGCATTGACTTCGTCTTCTGACAACCAGGACAGTTTCTTCTTGGCGCTGCGCAGGTTGAAGAACAGCTTGCGCTGCGCCTTGGTGGTGGCCACCTTGACGATGCGCCAGTTGCGCAGGATGAACTCGTGTATTTCGGCACGGATCCAGTGCACTGCGAAGGACACCAGACGCACACCCATTTCCGGGTTGAAGCGCTTGACCGCCTTCATGAGACCGACGTTGCCTTCCTGTACCAGGTCTGCCTGAGCCAGGCCGTAACCGGAATAACTGCGCGCAATGTGCACAACAAACCGCAGGTGCGACATGACCAGTTGACGCGCCGCTTCGAGATCTTCGTTGTAGAACAAACGATCAGCCAACTCCCGCTCCTCTTCAACACTGAGGATCGGAATTCTGCTCACCGTCTGAACATAAGCCTCCAGGTTCGCACCCGGGACCAGATTATGTATGGGCTGCAGGGCAGTGCTCATGTTTGTACTCCAAAAAATTGACAGCCGAGTGTATCACTGCCAGATAAGACTATGAAACCCCGGCCTAGTTCCGTGCTGAGCCGACGCGCAGGGCAGCTCCGACGGGCGGCTGAATGGGCCCCAGTCTGCAATGTCTTGCAATTATTCCGGCTGAATATCAGCAATATGTCGACCCACAGCAAGCCAGGCACCAACCAGGCCCAGCAGCATTGCGCCGGCAACCAGGGTAAGACCGTCGATAACCGGCATGCCGGTCAGGGCAAAATCGCTCTGATAGAGCTCTGCCAGATCGCGCACCGTATTGTTCAGCCAGCCCATGCCAATCGCGAGCAGCAACCAGGCGAGCAACCCGGCCAGCAGACCATAAAGCACCCCGATGTAAAGGAATGGCCGTCGGACGAAGGCATCCGTCCCCCCCACCAGTTTGATCACCACGATTTCGTCACGGCGACCTTCGATCGCCAGACGGATGGTATTGATCATGACCAGTAACAGGGCCAACACCAGCAACACGGCCAGACCGCCGGTAAAACGCTCCAGCAGCGCCAGAATACCGGTCAGGCGCTCGATCCAGAGCAGATCAATCTGCACCTGATCAACGCCTGACAGGGCAGTCAGCTGATCGCGTAACGGTTCGAGTGTCGAGGCGCCGCCCTCGATACTCGAGGGCGTCACGATGATCACTGCCGGCAAGGGGTTATAGGCCAGCTGATCCAGGGCATCGCCCATACCCGAATGCTGTTTGAACTCAGCCAGAGCCAACTCGGGATCGAGCAGATGAGCTTCGGAAACCTGCTCCAGAGCGCGCACCTCAGCCAGCAAAGACGCCGCGGTTGCCGTCTCTACATCCTCGATCAGATACACCGACAGCTGCGCCGCCCGTTGCCAGTCCACGCCCAACCGTTCTACCTGACCGATCAACACGGCCAGACCCATGGGCAGGGCGAGGACGATGGTCATGACCAGAATCGTCATCGCACTGCTCAGTGGATTGAGACGCAGACGCTCCAGAGCCTGCCGCGCGCTGTCCCGGTGGCTACCAAACCAGCTGCGCAGGGTATGTTTCCAGCTGTGGCCTGAACGCGCCGCACCACTGGGCACCTTTGCACCACGTCTGGCCGGGGCTTTCTGTTTGTCGTCAGCCATGGCTATTCACCATCCCGAAGCAATCGACCCTGATCCAGGGTCAACATGCGGTGGTCGAGTGTTGCGATCAGCGGCAGATCGTGGCTGGCAATAATGACCGTGACCCCTACGCGGTTGAAGTCCTCGAACAGCCCCATGATCTCGGCAGACAGTGCCGGGTCGAGGTTACCGGTCGGCTCGTCGGCGAGCAGTAGTGCTGGCTTGTGCACCACGGCACGGGCCACGCCGACGCGTTGCTGCTCGCCGCCGGACAGGGCTATGGGATAGAGGCTTTCCTTGCTCAGCAGGCCAACCTTGTCCAGCGCCGCGCGCACGCGCCGGCCGACTTCACCCGGTGGCGTGCCGTTGATGATCAGCGGCAGGGCGACGTTGTCGAACACCGTGCGGTCGAACAACAGCTGGTGGTTCTGGAAGACCACGCCAACCTGCCGGCGCAGGTAGGGGATGTCATCACCGCTCAGCTCTCGCAGGTTCTGCCCGCCCACATGCACCTGGCCGGAGCTGGGGCGCTCCATGCACATGATCAGCTTGAGCAGGGTACTCTTGCCCGCGCCGGAATGGCCGGTGATGAAAACCATCTCGCCAACCTTTATATGAAAGCTCAGGTTATCCAGACCCATATGGCCGTTGGGATAGCGTTTGCTGACCTGCTCGAAACGAATCATGGTCTACTCACGCCCAAACAGTGCCTTGACGAATTCCGGTGCGGTGAAGGGCCGCAGGTCGTCTATCTGCTCGCCCACACCGATAAAACGGATGGGCAGGCCGAACTGTTTGGCCAGGGCGAAGATCACCCCACCCTTGGCCGTGCCGTCGAGCTTGGTCAGCACCAGGCCACTGAGACCCACCGCCTGATCGAACAGCTTGGTCTGGGATATGGCGTTCTGACCGGTGCCGGCATCGAGTACCAGCAGAATCTCATGGGGCGCGTCGGGATCAAGCTTGCTCATTACCCGCTTGACCTTTTTCAGCTCGTCCATGAGGTTGTCTTTGTTGTGCAGCCGGCCAGCAGTGTCGGCAATCAACACATCAACACCCCGAGCCTTGGCCGCCTGCAGGGCATCGAACACCACCGAGGCCGAATCCGAGCCGGTGTGTTGCGCCACCACCGGAATATTGTTGCGCTCACCCCACACCTGCAGCTGTTCAACGGCCGCCGCGCGGAAGGTATCACCGGCGGCCAGCATGACGCTGCGACCCTCGTTCTGCAGGCGCTTGGCGAGCTTGCCGATGGTCGTGGTCTTGCCCACACCATTGACGCCCACCACCAGAATCACGAAGGGCTGCTTTTCGGGGGTAATGACCATGGGCTTGGCGACATCAGCGAGCAGTGTTTCCAGTTCGTCCTGCAATGCCCTGTACAGCGCCTTGCGATTGGACAGCTGGCGACGACGCACGCGCTGCTGCAGCGACTCCATGATCAGGGTCGCAGCCTCGATACCCACGTCGGCCATCAGCAGCCGGGTTTCCAGCTCCTCGAGCAGCTCGTCGTCGATGTCTTTCTCGCCGAGGAACATGTTGGCCATGCCCTCGCCCAGGTTGCCGCTGGTCTTGGACAGACCGGCTTTCATCCGCGCGAAGAAGCTGCCGGCCGCCGGCTCTGCCTCCTGAGGCTCGGGCTGGACTTTGGCTTCCGCCTGGCCCAGGCCGGAAAACAGCGATTGAGCTACCTGGCGGGCGGCCTCATCGCTGTTCTGCGGGACAGCTTCTGGCCGTGCCGCCGGCTCGGCTTCAGCGTTCTCGTTTTTGCGCTTGCCCCAGCCAAACAGACCCTTTTTCTCGGGCTTGTTGCCATCCAGGGCGGCTTTAGGGGTAGCGGACTGATCAGACTTGTCTTTGGAACCAAACATTGACTTTCACTATCTAGGATCGGGCAGCGGGTGTTTGACCGCCGCATTGAAGGTTGGGTTATCCTACCCCACTTCCGCCACAGGCGGTACGTTCCTACAGGATGCTTGCATGCTACGGCTGAAAACCGCTTTTACGACACTTGTCCTGGCGTTCACCTGCCTCCCGGCCGTTGCCGAGGAGCCGCGCCAGGCCACCCACGCGTTCCATCTGGACAACGGGCTGAAGGTGATAGTTCGTGAAGATCACCGCGCACCGGTGGTGGTCTCCCAGCTATGGTATCGGGTCGGCAGCAGCCACGAGCCGCCCGGTCAGACCGGTATTTCCCATGCCCTGGAACACATGATGTTCAAGGGCAGCGAGAACCTCGAGCCGGGGGAAGCCTCCAAACTGCTGGGCAGCCTGGGCGCCCAGGAAAATGCCTTCACCAGCCGCGACTACACCGCTTACTACCAGGTGCTTAGCCGCGAGCAACTGCCCATTGCCCTGGAGATGGAAGCCGAGCGCATGCACAGCGCACGGCTGCCGGAAGACGAATTTCTGCGTGAAATGGAAGTGATAAAGGAAGAGCGTCGCCTGCGCGTGGACGACAACCCCAACAGCCTTGCCTACGAACGCTTTCTGACCCAGGCCCATATCGCCAGCCCCTACCAGCAACCGGTAATCGGCTGGATGCATGACATCGAACGCCTGACCATCGAGGATCTGCGTGCCTGGTATGGCACCTGGTACCAACCGGGCAATGCGATTCTGGTCATAGTCGGCGATGTAACCCTGGAGGAAGTCCGGCCCCTGGTAGAAACTTACTTCGGACCCATCCCCGCCGGAAAGCTACCCGCCCAGAAAGCACCCCTGGAACTGCCGGGCGGCGCCCAGCGCAATGTGACCATCGAAGTCGACGTACAACTCCCCAGCCTGTTGATGAGCTTCAATGTGCCCAGCCTGAGCACCGCAGAGGAAGCCTGGGAGATTCATGCCCTGCGCCTGTTGGAGGGCGTACTCGATGCCGGTTACAGCGCGCGCTTGCCCAGCCGCCTGGAACGAGGCAGCTCGGTGGCCACCTCGGTTAATGCCAGTTACAGCGCATTTACCCGTGGCGACACCCTGTTTACGCTCAGCGGCCTGCCCAACCAGTCACGTGAAGTGAGCCTGGCCGATCTGGAAGCCGCGTTATGGGACGAAATTGATCAGCTCAAGAACAACCCGCCCGACTCCGCCGAGCTGACACGGGTCAAGACCCAGTTGATCGCCCAGGACGTCTACGCACGGGACAGCATTACCCACCAAGCCAACCTGATAGGCCAGCTTGAAAGCGTCGGATTGTCGTGGGAACTGATCGAACAGGATGCCGACGCACTGGAGGCCGTGACGCCAGAGCAGATAAGCGCCGTGGCCCGCAAATTCCTGGTACCCGAGCGCCTGACCCGGGGTCATGTGTTGCCCACACCACCGGTAGCGCAATCTGCAGCACCCGCCAATCAAGGAGCCAACTGATGTCGGCAAAACCCATACCCATGGTTCGCTGGGTGCTGGCCGTAGTTGTGCTGGTGCTCGTTTTCGCGTTGTTGTTGAGCAAATCGATCAAGCCAGACGAACCGGCTATTGAAACCGCCGCCGCAGAGCAGGCACCCGCGGCCGAATCGAACGATGCGCTGCCCTCGGAGGCCAGCACCGATACGTTACCTGAGCTGGACTCCTTGCAGCGCATCAACCTGGACAAGGCGCCCGCGCGTCGCAGCCTGGACCTGCAGCACTGGACCACGGACGAAGGCGCGCGTGTCTATTTCATGCAGGCCGTCGAGCTGCCAATGCTCGACGTGCAGCTACTCTTCGCTGCCGGCGCCAGCCGCGATGGCACCCTCCCGGGCCTGGCCATGGTTACCAATGGCATGCTCAACGAGGGGATCGAGGGTATGGATTCCGGCGCAATCGCCGCGGGCTTCGAAAAACTTGGCGCCCAGTACGACAACAGCTCCCACCGCGATATGGCGCTGACCGGCCTGCGGACGCTGACCGCCCACGACAAGCTGCAGCCGGCCCTGGACCTGTTTACCCGTGTAGTTAGCCAGCCGAGCTTCCCCGCCGACGCCTTCGAACGTCTGCGCAATCAGCTGCAGGCCAGTCTGCAGATGCGTCTGCAGAGCCCTGGCGCGCTGGGTAGCGAAGCCTTCTGGGCGGGGCTCTACCCCGAGCACCCCTACGGCAGCCTGCCCTCGGGCGAGCCAGAGAGCCTGGCTCTGCTGACGCCGGGCATCCTGGACACCTTTCACAAAGAGTATTACACCGCCGGCAATGCGGTGATCGCCATGGTGGGCAATATCGACAGAGCAGAGGCGGAGCGTATCGCCAGTCGCCTTTCCCGCACCCTACCCCAGGGCCCGGCAGTGGCCGCGGTGGCCCAGCCCGATCAGGTGACGTCCCGGCATGAGCATGTAGTGTTCAATTCGCAGCAGACCCACATTCTCCTCGGCCAACTGGGTATCAGCCGGCACGACCCCGACTACGCGGCGCTCTACGTGGGCAACCAGATTCTCGGTGGCTCCGGCTTTGGTTCACGCCTGATGGAACAGATTCGCGAAGAGCGTGGCCTGTCCTATTCGGTCAGCAGCAGCCTGGTGCCCATGCAGGCCGCAGGCCCATTCCAGATTGGCATGCAGACGCGCAACGATCAGGTCGAACTGGCATTGGAAGTGATAGATGCAACCCTCGAAGAGTTCGTTAGTGAGGGGCCGACCGAGGCGGAGCTGATCCGCACCAAGCGTCAGATCATGGGGGAGTTTCCCCTGTCCACGGCGAGCAATGATGCCATCGTTGGCCAACTGGGCATGATCGGTTTTTACGGATTGCCGCTCAACCACATGCAACTGTTTCTTGATCAGGTGGAGAAGCTTGAGGTTGAGGACGTGCGCGCGGCCTTTCAGCGCCACATCGATCCGCAGCGTCGGCTTATCGTGACAGTCGGACCTGAACCCGTTATGGCCGAAGTGAATGCACTGAAAGACGCCGAAGCGACCGACGAGGTTATTGTGCCGGATGCGCCGCCGGAGTCCGCACAATGAAGCCCGGAACCAATCGTCAGAGCCAGTTGCGCATCATTGCCGGCAACTGGCGCAGCCGCCGTTTCAGCTTCACCGAGCAGCCCGGCTTGCGGCCAACGCCGGACCGGGTGCGCGAGACCCTGTTCAACTGGCTCAGTGGCCATATCGAAGGGGCGCGCTGCGTGGATCCCTTTGCCGGAAGCGGCGCTCTGACCCTGGAAGCCCTGTCCCGCGGTGCCGCCTGGGTCCTTGCCGGCGACACCAGCCGGGAAGTGGTCAATACCTTGCGCGGGCATCTACAGACCCTGGACTGCGACCGGGCGGAAGTACGCCAGCAGGACGCTGTGGCCATGCTGTCTACCCCGCCTGCGGAGCCCTTTGAGCTCGCCTTTCTGGATCCACCGTTTCGCCAGGACCTGTTAGCGCCAGCCTGTGCGGCGCTGGAAGACAACGGTTGGCTGAGCGCTGACGCAATGATCTATACCGAAAGCGAATGCCCGCCAAGCCAGCTGCCACGGCCTGCCACCTGGTCACTGCACCGGGAAAAGCGCGCCGGACAAGTCTGGTACAGCCTCTGGCAACGCAACGCATGACCCCGTTCCGCCCCGCCAGATGGTTGCCTGGCGGGCACCTGCCCACTCTGTATGGCCCGCTGTGCCGCACTGCCCCTGCGCTGGAGCGGCGCCGCGAACGTCTGACCCTGGCCGACGGCGACTTTCTTGATCTGGACTGGTACGGGCCGGACACAGCGGACCAGCCCTGCGTGATTCTCCTGCACGGTCTGACCGGCAGCTCCAGCTCGCTGTATATCCTCGGTCAGCAGCAAGCGCTGGCCGCGATGGGCTGGCCGAGCGTGGCTGTGAACTGGCGTGGCTGTTCCGGGGAGCCCAATCACCTGGCCCGTGGCTACCACTCCGGCGCCAGCGAGGACCTGGCCGAGGTTATTACCCACTTGCACGCAGCCGCCCCGCACCGACGCCTGTATGCAGCGGGTTACTCCCTCGGCGGCAATGTGCTGTTGAAATACCTGGGCGAGCGCGGCAACGACTCGCTCCTTGAGGCCGCCGCTGCAGTGTCTGTGCCCTTTCGCCTGGACCAGTGCGCGGACCGCTTGCAACTGGGATTTTCACGGGTCTATCAGGCGCGCTTCATGCGCGACATGCTGGCCTACGTCAGGAACAAGCAACGCCTGTTTGCCCACCAGGGGCGCGAAGCCGAGCAAGCCAGTCTGGCCGCGCTCGGCTCGTTGGAGGGCATGGATTCATTCTGGGATTTCGATGATCGTGTCACGGCCCCGTTACATGGCTACGCCAGCGCCGAGGATTACTATCGTCGCTGCAGTAGCCGCTTTTTCCTGGGTACCATCAGCGTACCCACGCTGCTCATCCAGGCGCTGAACGATCCCTTTGTCTATCCCCACAGCCTGCCCGAACAGAGCGAGCTGGCCCCCGGCACCCGGTTCGAGCTGCATCCCGGCGGCGGGCATGTCGGTTTTGTAGAGGGCTCCCCATTCAATCCGCGCTTCTACCTGGAGCGGCGCCTGCCGCAATGGTTTGCTGAGCAGTAGGTAATCAGCCTCACAGCGGCACGTAATAATCATCCAGCATGGCCTGCACGGCCTCTCGCGAGCTCTCGGTCAGCAGCCCGCGTTCCTGCGCCAGCACCTGGTAGACGCCCCGCCGCAACAGATCTGGCGTCAGCTGCGGCTGCTCGGGGTCCAGCACCGTCGTATACAGATAGCCCACCCAGCCGGTCATCAACAGCCAACTGTTGGTCGCCAATGCCTGTGGATCGGTGCGCTCGCTACAGAGAATGTCGGCGTCGACCAGGCCCTGGTAAATCCTCTGGCCGCTCTGGACACAGCGCTGGGAGAACACCCGATACCGCTGAGCCAGGTCCGGATCGCTGTTGAGCAAGTGTTCCAGATCCCGGTGCAGAAATCGGTAATCCCAAAGCCCGGCAAAGATCGACTCCAGGTAATGCGCCTTGTCAGCGATGACCAGCGACCGACCCTCCGGCACACTCAGATAAGCGTCCACCTGTTGCTCATAGGCGCTGAACAGCTCGGCAATGATCTGCTGCTTATTGCGAAAATGGTAATACAGGTTGCCCGGCGACATACCCAGATGCACCGCGATATGGTTGGTGGTTACCGAGCGCTCGCCGAGCTCGTTGAATAGCTGGAGGCTTGCGTTGAGTATGCGATCGCGGGTTTTCATGCCTTCTCTCAGTGTCAAAATGTTTCGGATGTCCCACCGAACGGGCAGTTGCATTGACAGCTTAGAGCAATTGCTCTAAAAATACCCTTTCTCAAATAAAACAGGCCCATAAAGGTCTGCCGGAGCGTTGCCATGGTAGCCGATATTGCTTATATGCAGGACCAGCAACAGTCGATTTCGCGAATGCAGCTATTGTTCAAGCAACAGCGTGCGGCCTTTCGTCATGATCCCATGCCCACGGCAGACAAACGGATCGAAACTCTCCAATCCCTGAAGGCAGCGCTGTTGCGCTATCAGGAACCGCTGATCAGGGCCATCAGCACCGATTTTGGCCGCCGCTCTGCTGACGAGACCAAATTGGCGGAAATACTGCCCGCCCTTGAGGGAATCAAATACGTGAGCAAGCGCCTGCGCCGCTGGATGAAGCCATCCAGCCGGCACGTTGGCATGGCCTTCCAGCCCGGCAAGGCCAAGGTGATCTATCAGCCCCTGGGCGTGGTGGGCGTTATCGTACCCTGGAATTATCCGCTGTATCTGGCCATGGGGCCGCTGACCGGCGCGCTGGCGGCCGGCAACCGGGTGATGATCAAGATGAGCGAATCCACCCCCGAGACAGCCAGGGTGTTTGCGCAGATGCTCGCGGATATCTACCCCGAGGATCAGGTCGCCGTGGTGACCGGTGAGGCCGAGGTGGGCATGGCATTTTCCCAACTGCCCTTCGATCACCTGTTGTTCACCGGGGCCACCAGTATCGGCAAGCACGTTATGCGCGCAGCAGCGGAGAACCTGACCCCTGTCACCCTGGAATTGGGCGGCAAGTCACCGGCCATCGTCTCCAAGAATGTGCCCATTGCCGACGCGGCAGAACGCATCGCCTTCGGCAAGGGCGTGAACGCCGGACAGACCTGTGTGGCCCCCGATTATGTGCTGTGCCCCCGAGAACGTGTTGATGAGCTGATCGAAGCCCTGCGCATGCAGTTTGCGCGGCTCTACCCCAGCCTGCGTGACAATACCGACTACACCCAGGTGGTGAATCCCCGTCAGCACCAGCGCATCCAGGGTTATCTCCAGGATGCTCGCGACAAGGGCGCACGGGTCATCGAGCTGAATCCGAAGGACGAGGAGTTCAGCGACACGCGGATTCTGCCCCCGACCCTGCTGCTGGATGTCACCGACGACATGAAAATCATGCAGGAAGAGATCTTTGGTCCCCTGATGCCGATTCTGCCCTACGACCGCATTGAAGATGCCATGGAATACATAGCAGACCGCCCGCGGCCACTGGCACTCTACTACTTCGGCTATGACAAGCCCGAGCAGGAGCGGCTGATGAATCAGACCCATGCGGGCGGCATGTGTATCAACGACACCATCCTCCACGTGGCACAGGATGACATGCCCTTCGGTGGTATCGGCCCCTCGGGCATGGGGCACTACCATGGCCATGAAGGTTTTCTGACCTTCAGCAAGGCCAAGGGCATATATATCAAGCAACGCTTCAATGGCGCGCGGCCTATCTATCCTCCCTATGGTGGTGCGGTATTGAAGCTGGTCTACAAGTTGTTCATCCGTTAATGGCGGGGAGCCGAAAATGAACTCTATCAACTCCGCCCGGATCAACCGGCGGGATCTGTTGAAGCTCGGTCTGGGTGCCAGCGCGACGCTGGCCACAGTGGGCATGACAGCCACCCTTTCCGGTTGCAGCAGCAGCCAACCCGGCGTCGGTTATTCAGTACTGCGCGATACGGATATTCCGGTGGTGGCGGCGATCATGAGTGGCCTGGTAGGGCCGCATCCAGCGCTCAGCCAGGATACGCTGCAAGCCGCTATAGACCAGTTGGACACCACTCTGGCCTGGACCTCCACAGCGGTACAGACACAGGTCACCGACCTGCTTGGCATGCTGTCGATGCCTATTACACGTGGTCCGATGACCGGCATCTGGGGCAGTTGGGACAAGGCGTCAATTGCCGAGGTGCAGGCCTTTCTGAAACGCTGGCGCGATAGCCGTCTGGACATGCTGCGCCAGGGCCACAACGCCCTCAGCCAGTTGCTTCTGATGGCCTGGTACGCCACCCCCGCTTCCTGGGCCGCCGCCGGTTATCCCGGCCCGCCGCAAATCTGATTCTCTGCAGGTAAATCGACATGCCCGTTCCCGATCTATTTCTACAAGGTATTGACCGCGGCTGGCAGGTATTGGATGCCAGTGAATTCGACTCCGAGCAAACCTTTGAAGCCGATGTCATCATCATCGGCACCGGTGCCGGCGGAGGCACCAGCGCAGAGATTCTTGCCCAGGCCGGGCTGAAGGTGCTGCTGGTGGAAGAAGGCACTCTGAAAACCTCCAGTGATTTCAAGAACGACGAGGCCAAGGCCTATGCCGAGCTCTACCAGGAAGGCGCTGCACGCGCTACGGCTGACGGCGGTATCGGTATTCTGCAGGGCCGTACGGTAGGCGGTACCACCACGGTCAACTGGACCAGCAGCTTTCGCACCCCGGATCAGACCCTGGCCCACTGGGCCGATGTGCACGGCGTAAAGAACCTGGACTCGGGGAGTATGGCTCCCTGGTTTGCACGCATGGAGGAGCGCCTGGGCGTTGCGCCCTGGGCGGTGCCGGCCAATGCCAACAACGACGTGATTCGTGCTGGCTGCGAGAGCCTGGGCTGGCACTGGCAGGTGATTCCGCGCAACGTGCGCGGCTGCTGGAACCTCGGCTATTGCGGTACAGGTTGCCCGACCAATGCCAAGCAGTCGATGCTGGTGACCACCATACCTGCGGCGCTGGAAAAGGGGGCCACCCTGATCCATACGGCCCGGGCGGAAAAGCTGGTCTTCGAGGGTGACCTGATAACAGGTGTCCAGTGCCGCGCCATGAACGACCGGCTAACGCTCGCCAATGGCCAGGGCTTTACCCTGCGCGGCCGCCATGTGGTACTGGCTGGTGGTGCTATCAACAGTCCCGCACTGCTTATGCGCTCCGGCGCTCCCGACCCGCACGGCCGCCTGGGCAAGCGCACCTTTCTGCATCCGGTGAACTTCAACGTCGCCCAGTACGATAACGACATCAATGGTTTTTACGGGGCGCCACAGTCGATCTATTCGGATGAGTTCCAGTGGAGCAACGGCACCACCGGGCCGATCGGCTTCAAGCTCGAGGTACCGCCCATGCAGCCGAGTATTACTTCGGCGCTGCTCGGTGGTCATGGACAGACCAATTTCGAGCGCAACCAGAAGCTCGCGCAGAGCAACATTCTGATCGCGCTGATGCGTGACGGCTTCGATGAGCGCAGCCAGGGCGGCAGCGTGGCACTGCGCGATGATGGCAACCCGGTGCTTGACTACCCGCTTGATGATTATATCTGGGACGGCGCCCGCCGCGCCTGGCTTGCCATGGGCGAAATTCAGTTCGCCGCCGGGGCCAAGGCAGTGATGCCCGTACACAGCCAGGGACAGATGAGCCGCAACTGGACAGATTTCAAGCAGCAAGTGGAGGGCCTGAAATACGCTATCTATGACGTACGCCTGGCCAGTGCACACGTCATGGGCGGCTGCGCCATGGGTGAAGACCCGACCCGGGCGGTGACCGACAGTCTGGGACGCCACCACCAGATAGAGAATCTCTCGATATTTGACGGCTCACTTTTCCCCACCAGCATCGGCGCCAACCCGCAGCTATCGATCTATGGCCTGGTTTCCAGGCTGGCCAGCAGTCTGGCTACCCGGATGCAGAGCCCGACCTAGCCTATCGGAAGGGCTCCGGTTGGCCCTGGGGACAGCATTGGGCTACCATCGGCGCATCAATCACTGTTGCAGGATCAGTCGCAATGAACACGGTTCTTTATCCCGGCACTTTCGATCCCATCACCAAGGGGCACACCGACCTGGTGGAGCGCGCCGCACGCCTGTTCGACAAGGTGGTGGTGGCTGTTGCTGCCAGCACCAAGAAAAACCCCGCGTTCACGCTCGAAGAGCGAGTCAACATGGCCCGCGAGGTGCTTGCACACATTCCCAACGTGGAAGTGGTGGGTTTCTCCGAACTGCTAGCGCATTTCGTCAAGAAGGTGGATGCCAACGTGCTGTTACGTGGCCTGCGTGCGGTATCGGATTTCGAGTACGAATTTCAGCTTGCCAACATGAACCGGGTCCTGGCTCCAGATGTAGAAAGCCTGTTCCTGACGCCATCGGAGCAGTATTCTTATATCTCCTCCTCGCTGGTGCGTGAGATTGCCGCGCTGAACGGGGACGTCACCAAGTTTGTGCACCCGTCCGTCAACGCAGCGCTGATCAAGCGCTACCACGAATAGACCGCCGGGTTTTTCACGCGGAGCTCCCGATACATGTCCCTGATCATCACCGACGATTGCATCAATTGCGACGTTTGCGAACCCGAATGCCCCAACAATGCGATCTCCCAAGGTGAAGAGATCTATGTAATCGATCCCAACCTGTGCACCGAGTGTGTAGGGCATTTTGACGAGCCCCAATGTCAGCAGGTCTGTCCGGTAGATTGCATCCCACTTGACCCGGAACACGTCGAGAGCCAGGAAGAGCTGTTGGAGAAATACCACATACTGACAGGCCAATAAGCCCATGCAATACAGACTGCGCCGACCCCGCCTGGCGGCCATCCCCCTGCTGTTATGCATTCTGCTTGGCAGTACCTTGCCTGCCCACGCAGCCCTGGAAGAACAGGCCGTAGCCAGCGCCCACCCGATGGCCACCGCAGCCGGCCACCAGATCCTCGATCAGGGCGGTAATGCTTTTGACGCCGCCGTCGCGGTTGCCGCTACTCTGGGCGTAGTGGAGCCGTACAGTTCGGGGCTCGGCGGCGGTGTTTTCTTTCTGCTCCGCAAGAATGCCCAGCCTGGGGCCGAATATGCCTTCCTGGATGCCCGCGAGACTGCGCCGCTGACCGCTGGTCGCGATTTCTACCGTGACAGTGCGGGCGAGGTACAACGGGATCCGGCCATCAATGGACCGCGGGCTGCGGGTATACCGGGCCTGCCAGCCGCGCTGGTTGTGCTTAGCGTACAGTACGGCAATCTACCCCTGCACAAGAGTCTACAACCAGCTATTGACGCCGCAGAGCAAGGTTTTGCCGTTACCAGCCGGTATCGGGCCCTGGGCAGCTTCCGGCTCGAAGCCATGCGCGCCGACGCAGAAACCGCCCGGTTGTTTCTACGCGACGGCGAGCTGCCCGCCGAGGGCACTGTCATCCGCCAACCGGAGCTGGCCATCACCCTGAGGCAACTGGCGACCCAGGGCCGTGCCGGCTTCTACCAGGGCCCGGTAGCCAACCATCTGCTGGATGCGGTGCGGGACGCTGGCGGCGCCTGGCAACAGGCCGATCTGGATGCTTACCGGGTAGTTACCCGTCAACCAGTGCGGTTTTCCAGCCATGGCCACGAGATAATCAGCGCGCCATTACCCTCAGCCGGGGGCATTGCCCTGGCGGGAATGCTGCAGGGCCTGGAAGCACTGCCAAAGGCGCAGCCTGGCACTAGCGCATGGACCCACCAACTGGTGGAATTGATGCGCCGGGTCTACCGCGACCGCCTGCTGCTGGGTGATAGCGACTTCGTCACGCCTCCAGTGCAACAGCTGCTATCCGTGGAACATGCCCGCAACATGGCCGCCGATATAGACCCTGCCCGCGCCACGCCCAGCGCCGAACTCGGCCCTCTGACTCCCTTCAACGAAGGCAATAACACCACTCATTTTTCATTGATCGACCGACAAGGCAACGCAGTGTCGGCGACACTCAGTATCAACCTGCCCTTCGGCGCCGCCTTCACCGTACCGGGGACCGGCGTATTGCTGAATAACGAAATGGACGACTTCGCTGCCGACCCCGAGGGCGTTAACGCCTACGGCCTGGCCGGCAGCGTGGCCAACGCAATCGCTCCGGGTAAGCGTCCCCTGTCAAGTATGACGCCAACCATGCTGGAAAACAGCCAGCAGCTGGCGGTACTTGGCACGCCTGGCGGCAGCCGCATCATTACCATGGTGCTACTGGGTGCGCTGGAGGCAATCGAGGGCCAGACGCCTGACGCCTGGGTGAGCCGCCCGCGCTTCCATCACCAGTATCTGCCTGACCACATCCAGGTTGAAGATGCTGCCTTGGATGCAGGACAGCGTGCCGAGCTGGAAGCCATGGGGCACCAGATCAAGCCCGTCGGCCGGGATTACGGGGACATGCATGCGGTGCGCTGGGACAAGACCAATGGCACCTTGAGTGCTGCCAGTGATCCCCGGGGTGTCGGTCAGGCACAGATCCAGACTGTACCTGAGGCGGAGTTCAAGTCAGAGCCTCAGCCCGCAGTCATGACAGAGTAAAGGTCGGTTCTATTCGGCCACCCGGCTCACCCAGGGCCTCACCGGTGGATGCCAACGGCTTCTCGGCCAATATGACATGTGCGCGATACAGATGACGGCGGATACGTAGCACGGCATGGAGGTCGTTAAGCAGTGACGTCGCCTGCCAGCCGTCCAGTTCCCGGTTACGCAGATGCCTTTGCACCTCCTGCTGATAGTGCTCGGCAAAAAACGCTTCCTCTTCCTCGTAATGCTCGAACACATCAGTCTGCGCCTCGCGGTCGCCGCGCATGTCCAGCAACCGGGCAAGTTCGACGATCGCCAGGCCACATTGTTCGCGCAACATGTCGTAGGACTGGTGAATGGCAGGTTGCTGGCTGTCGACCTGCTTGCGCAGGTTCCGTTGCAGATAGTTTGCTGCTTTTACTGCCTCGATCAACTCGCGGGCGGCGGCATTGTCATCCAGCAGCAACTGCTGCTGCTCAGGCTGCAGTGACTGGTCGATACGGCTACTGAAGTCGATGATGTCCGCGTATACACCCTTGACGTGCCGCTCGTACAACGCCTCTGCATCCTCCCGTCGCTCTAGGGGCACCTTGCGCAACACCATCCGGTGCAACATCTCTCGGGACAGATCCTGCAAACCGCCCGGCGGCAGATACACCGCCGCAGCTACGACCTGACGGGCAAGTGCAGCGAGGTTACGCACCTCCTGATCCAGCACCTTGAGTGCCGTATCGGCATGCAGCAGCGCGCTGTCATTGAGAAACTGGGCACGCATCCGTGGCTGCTCGCTGAGGGTCGCAGACCCGGTCACGGTATCCCCTACCGCAGGCTGATCCGGCAGCCAGCGCATCAGGTACTTCACCAGGAGCGGGATCCACGGCAACATGATCAACAGTCCCAGCACGTTGAACAGGGTGTGGAATAATGCCAGCTTCAGGGTATGGGCCTCGGCCGCAATGCCCAGAAGATCCGCGGTCCAGTCGACCGATCTGACCAATGTGGGGAGGATTGCCAGGGCCACCACTGCGGTGATCAGATTGAACAGGATATGCGCAGCAGCCAGCCGGCGGCCGGCATTGTTGCTACCCACGGCGCCGATAACCGCGGTGACCGTGGTGCCCAGGTTGGCACCCACCGCCATCGCCAGTGCGTTGCCATACAGCAACTGACCACTGGCCAGCGCAGCCAACGTCAACATCAGCGCCGCATGGCTGGACTGCATGAGTACCGTAGCCAACAGGCCGATAAAGGCATAAATCAGCACGCCAACCCAGCCGGATACGGACAAACCGTCCAGGCTCAGCAGACCCTCGAAGCCGACAAATCCCGCCTTCATCAGGTCAATACCCAGAAAAAGCAGGCCCATACCCAGCAGTAACTGGCCTAGCCCCTTCCACAGACTCTCGGCACGGCGACCAAGCAGGACGCCGAATACCAACAGGGGCATTGCCGCTACGGACAGGTCGACCTTCAGGCCCACAAGGGCAATCAGCCAGGCGCCCGTTGTGGTTCCCAGGTTGGCACCAAAAATAATACCTATGCCTGCCACCAAGCTGATCATGCCGGCGCTCAGGAAGGCCATCGTGAGGAGAGTAACCAGTGAGCTGGATTGCACCAGGGCCGTGCTGGCCACACCAAATAGCAGACTTTTCCACAGGCGATTGGTACTACGCTTCAACCAGCGCTCAAGCGCGCCACCGGTAAAAGCCCGGAAACCATCCTGCAGGTGGAACATGCCAAGCATGAACAGGGCTATGCCGGCCGCCAGGGTGGCCAGGTCTGATTTCCAGACAAACAATACGACAAGCGCCAGCAGAAGCACTGGCACCCAGAGGGGTTTGAACATGTTGCGCATCAGCCTACTACTCGTAAAAAGGCTGCGGGCTGCGATCGTGCGTCAGCGACCCACGACCAGAACAATCAGCGGTTTTCGTCGGCGTGCGTGCGACCGTAACCGCTCTTGGTGCAACCCAGGCAGCGAACAAATGTTGCCTCGCCCGGCCGAACAACCAGTTCGCGACCGGCTTCTGCGGTATTCCCTGCGAGCAGGGTGAATGGCAAACTGACCACAAAAGCAGCCGCACCGATTGCGGTAACGCCAGCCAGCAGGGGCCGAGCAATAATCAGGTCACCGACCATTGCATAGTAACCCGGCTTTTCGGTGTATCCGATCTTTCCGGTTTGAGTGGGTTCGGCAGCGTGCGCAGCGGCGCTGAGCAGCAGACCAGCCATCAAGGCTGTGGAGTGACGTAACAGGCGCATAATTAAGATCCCTGGTTGTGGCCCGGCAGGCCCTTGGTCTTGTTGAGCTATCCGTCCCGGACAGCCTTCACGCTTCATTGTAGGCGTAATCGCTCAATCGGGAAATCGGGCGCAGGGTTTATGCACCCTCCGTTGCACGAGAGCTCCATGACAGTAAGCCAGAACCGGTCGTCAAGCACAATACATGGGCCTTGGCAGCCCCCTGGACCGGACTCAGCGCTGACATTGGCGGCAGAAAACCGAACTGCGTTGCCCCAGCCGGGTTTCCGACAGAGTATTGCCACATACCTTGCACAGTTCGCCGCCCCGACCATAGACGAACAGTTCCTGCTGAAAGTATCCGGGCTGGCCGTCGCCGCCGGTAAAGTCGCGCAGGGTCGTCCCCCCGCGCTCGATTGCGTAGCCCAGGATACGGCGGATCTCGATTGCCAGGCGCAGGTAGCGGGCACGGCTGATTCGCCCGGCCTCGCGCCGGGGATCAATACCCGCTGCAAACAGGGCCTCGCTGGCGTAAATATTACCGACGCCAACCACCACCGCGTTATCCATGATGAATGGCTTGACCGCAATGCTCTTGCCCCGTGAGCACTGATAGAGGCGTTCGCCATCGAACAGATCCGATAAGGGCTCCGGACCCAGCTTCGACAGTAGAGGATGAACCTCCCCTGACCTGATCCAGAGCATGGCGCCAAAACGTCGGGGGTCGGTGTAACGCAGGGCCAGGCCTGAATCCAGTTCGATATCCACATGCTCATGCTTGAGTGGCGGCGTTCCGACAGGTACCAGGCGTAGATTGCCCGACATACCCAGGTGGCTGATCACGCTGCCACCACCGATATCCATCAGCAGGTACTTGGCGCGGCGGCGGATCTGGCTGAAGGTCTGGCCCTCGATCTGGATCGCCAGGTCCTCCGGGATCGGCCAGCGCAAACGGCGCTCGCGCACTACAAGTCGGGTGACAGTGCGGCCCTCGAGATGTGGAGCAATACCCCGGCGGGTGGTTTCTACTTCAGGTAGTTCCGGCATTTTGGGGCCCGTGTAAAAATGATGCGTGACGACATGTTGAGCATTAGTCCGTGTGGGACGCCGGTCAGCAGTCTCGCTTTGCTGACACGCTGTCCCATCCCTGGGCGCTCGGCGTCGCCCATCCATGGGCTCCGACGGTACAGCAAAGCGAGACTGCTGACCGGCGCCTTATATCTCTGCGCCAGCTGAACCCGCCCTCTTGAACCTTTGGGCGCTCGGCTTGCCGCTTGAAGCTTGCGGCTTGCGGCTCTGCTAGCTATGCCACCAGTAGGTGCCGAACAGCAAGAGCAACAGCAGCGGCATCACGCTGGCGACGAAGCGACCGTTCCAGCCGAAGGCGACGCGAAACGGCGTTTCGCCACTGTAGCGCGCCAGGATCAGTGTCGACGGCCCGAATGGCGAACAGATCATCGCCAGGGAGAAACCGCACATCAGACCCACCGCTGGCGTCATGATAGGCACGCCCAGCAGGGCCAGCTGGGATAGCAGGCCGGCAATCAGGGACAAGGAGACGATCGGCGCCACACCGATCACCGCCAGGGTGATGGTGCTGAACAGACTGACCACCGCCAGCAGCAGATTGTATTTGGGCTCGGCCGCCAACCAGGCGGCAATCTCTTCCAGCGGGGCAATCGCGCCAAGGGCGCCGCCGAGCAGGGCAGCACAGCCGAAAATAAACATCTCGTTGTGCATGCTCGACATGTTGTCAGCGATCTCATCCAGCGCCTGCCTGGGTGACCGATCACGCCAGAGCAGATACAGGGTCACGCCAACAGGGACCAGCAGCATGGCTGACTGCGGCGCGCTGAGCACCGTCTGCCAAGCCAGCAAGCCGATCAGCATCAACCCCAGCAAGCTGCCGCCAAGCAACCCCCACATGCCCTCGGCCCGAGTGCTGTCGCCGATGTCGTCGCGCAATGCCAGGAGCCCGCGGGTTTCGCGACGCCAACCGACCAGGATCATCATTACCGCAGCGACGGCGCCGTAGGGCACCATGGCGCTCCAGGACAGCGAAGGCATTTCCCTGGAAATAATCGCGATGGTCACACTGGTCGGCGCCAGCAGCGGCACCAGGGCAAAACCCCGCAGGGTGGTAACCATAACGCTGCGCAAGCCTTCACGGCGTTGCAGATCGGTTAGCGGATAACGGCGCAGGTGCGTGGCCAGGGTCCCGCATAGCAGATTCATCATGCCGAAATTGAGGATCGAACCAATGCTGCCAGCCGTCAGTACATAGCGCGGATAGAGCACCACCTTGGAACCCGACAATAGCGCCTTGTGCAACTCACTGAGTTGCGGCAAGCGCTTGGCCAGCAGTTGCATCAGACCCAGGGCACCGAGAAAACTCGTGTAGTAGGCAGCGGAACTGGCCAGCTTCGGCCATAGCGACGCATCCGTCCGGGGGCTCAATACGGTCGCAACCAGCACCGCGAGGGTAACGATACCCAACCAGCGCGGATACGGATTGAGCCGCCGGAAATGCAGCATGAAGTAGCCAAGGAACGCCAATGCCGCCAGCCAGCTGAGCCACGCGACCTGACTGAGCAATGCGCCCAGCTCCAGAGCAACGCCCAAGGGAAGCAGCACGACGGTCATTTTAGCCATGGGCATGAGTGTCACCAGACAGTGTTCACGGCAGATCCTTGCGGAAGGCGCCCTTCTTGAATACACCTTCGCCAAAGCCGAGCAGAGTGTCGTTATCGTCGAGCAGGTCGCAGGAGGCCATGAAGATCTTGTGGCCGCCGCTGCGCCGAGTGGCTACCGCCCGAATCCGGGTGCCCAGAGCAGCAGTTGCCGAGAAGTTCACGTTCATCGACAGGGTAATGGCCACTCGACGCTCATCGGCAGTCGGCGCCCAGGTGCCGCACAACCCCATGGCAATATCGAGCAGACTGGCAGTGACGCCGCCATGCAGATTACTGGCGTTGTTAAGATGCTTGGCGGTCAGCGTCAGACCGACGACCGCACGGCCCTCGGAATATTCGAGCAGTTCACAGCCCAGGTCCTGGAAAAAACCGGTTACGGATTGGGCTACTGCCTGGCGATGGTCGGGGTTCACGGCTAGGTCACCTTTTATTCACTACACTGATGCAGATCTTGGCATTGGAGTCGGCTGCAGAGTATGCCACAGCTCCGCCGTCGACGAACTTGCGCTCGCTCGGCGCAGGATTTAATCTCGCACGGTTATGAACGAAATACTGTTTCGCACAGCGGAACAAGAATAACCGAGGAGGCACTGCATGTTCAATCGAATTGGCGTGATCGGCGCGGGCGCCATGGGCCGCGGCATAGCTCAGCTGTTTGCCAGCAGCGGTCAGCAGGTACTGATCTATGACACACGGTCAGAAGCCATCGACGATGCGATCGATTTCAATCGCAACCTGCTCAAGCGCTCTGTCGCCAAGGGCAAACTCAGCGAGGCTGATTTCGACGCGACCATGCAGCGGATGCAGCCGGCAGCCGAACTCGAAGCGCTGAAAGATTGCGACCTGGTGATCGAGGCGATCGTCGAGCTGCTTGAGGTCAAACAGAAGCTGTTCGACCAGCTCGAGGCTCTGGTGGGCGATGAGTGCGTGCTGGCCACCAACACCTCGTCCCTGTCCGTGACCCGGATTGCCAGCAGCTGCCAGCGGCCGCAGCGGGTAGCCGGTTTTCACTTCTTCAACCCTGTTCCGCTGATGAAGATTGTCGAAGTGGTGCGTGGTGAACGCACTGACGAGACGGTCGTACAAGGCCTGGTGGCACTGGCCGAAGCGGCCGGGCACTTTGCCGCCATCACCCCTGACACCCCCGGCTTTCTGGTCAACCATGCGGGCCGCGCGTTCGGCACCGAAGCGCTGCGCATGCTCAGTGAGGGCGTCGCCACGCCAGCGCAGATCGACCGCATCCTGCGCGACGGCCCCGGTTTCCGCATGGGTCCCTTCGAGCTGTTCGACCTAACCGGCCTGGATGTCTCCCACGCGGTGATGGAGTCGGTGTATGAGCAGTTCTACCACGATCCGCGTTATACCCCCTCGTTCATTGCGGCCCAGCGCGTGGCCGCGGGCCTGCTTGGCCGCAAGACCGGCCAGGGGTTCTACCGCTATGAAGACGGCCAGAAGATAGAGCCGCAGGAGAGCACGCCGGACACCGTGATGATCAACCGGCCATTCTGGCTGCAGACCGAAGACGACGCACTGCGTGCCAAGGTGGCCAGCGCGCTCGACGCCGCCGGCGCCACGCTGGAGGACGGCGCACAACCCTCGGCCCAAGCCATTTGCCTGATCACACCCCTGGGCGAAGACTGCACCGCGGCGCTCACTCGCCTGCAGCTGCCAGCCAATCGCACCCTCGCGCTGGACAGCCTGGCCAATTGGGACAAACGCCGCACACTGATGCGTCAACCCGCCGCCGACGCCGCTCTGGTCGCCCAGGCACGCCAGGCGCTAGCGGCTGATGGCGTACCGGTGGAGGTCATCAACGACTCTCCAGGCTTCGTGATTCAGCGGCTGATCGCCGGCGTGGTCAACCTGGGTAGTGAGATCGCCCAGAAAGGCATCGCCACACCCGAGACGCTGGACCGCGCGATCCAGTTGGCCCTCGGTTACCCCAAGGGCCCACTGGCCTTTGGCGAGCACTATGGTAAAGAAACCATACTCAGCATCTTGAACAACATGCAGCAGACCTACGGTGAGCCGCGCTACCGCCCCAGCCCCTGGCTGCGTCGCCGCGTGCAGCTCGATCTGCCGCTCACCACACCCGACTTCCAGGAGTAATTGCAGATGACTGCCTATATCTATGATGGTTTGCGTTCACCCTTCGGCCGCCACGCTGGCGCTCTGGCCAGCGTACGGCCGGATGACCTGCTCGCCGAAGTGATGCGTGCGCTGATCGCGCGCAACCCCTTTGACCAGCGTGAATATGAAGACGTCGTCATGGGCTGCACCAACCAGGCCGGTGAAGACGCGCGCAATATCGCTCGCCACGCCGCCCTGCTGGCTGGCCTGCCACAGGAAGTACCGGGCCTCACGGTCAACCGCCTGTGCGGCTCCGGCCTGGCAGCAGTGCTGGACGCCCACCGCATGGTCCGCGCCGGCGAAGGCGAGCTGATCATCGCCGGGGGCGCGGAGAGCATGAGTCGCGCGCCCTTCGTGATCGCCAAGAGCGAAAGCCCCTACTCGCGGGAATTCCGCGCGTTCGACAGCACCATTGGCGCGCGTTTCCCCAATCCGAAGGTGGAGAAGGAATACGGCTGCGACACCATGCCCGAAACTGCTGACAACGTCGCCGAAAAACTGGGTATCACCCGCGAGGAAGCGGACACCTACGCTGCGCGCAGCCAGGCGCTGTACGAGCAGGCCCGCGCTGACGGCTTTTTTGCCGAAGAGATCCACCCGATCGAAGTCTCCCAGGGCCGCAAGAAGCCAGCCAAGCTGGTCGATCAGGATGAGCACCCCCGCCCGCAGAGCGATATGGAAGCTCTGGGCAAGCTGCGTCCATTGTTCGAAGGCGGCGTGGTCACCGCCGGTAACGCCTCGGGCGTAAACGATGGCGCCGCCGCCCTGCTGATTGGTAACGAAGAGATCGGCAAGAAGTACGACATCAAGCCCCGGGCGCGCATCCTCAGCGGAGCGGTAGCCGGTGTTGAACCGCGTTTGATGGGCGTCGGTCCGGTTGAAGCATGCAAGAAGGCACTGGCCCGCGCCGGCCTCACCCTGGACGACATGGATGTGATCGAGATCAACGAGGCCTTTGCTTCACAGGTGCTCGGCTGCGCGAAGATGCTCGGCCTGGATTTCAATGATCCGCGCCTGAACCCCAACGGCGGCGCCATCGCCGTGGGCCACCCGCTGGGGGCGTCGGGCGCGCGCCTGACTCTCACTGCACTGCGCCAGCTGGAACGTACCGGCAAGCGCTATGCACTGGTCAGTCTGTGTATCGGTCTCGGCCAGGGAGTTGCCGCCGTCATCGAGCGGGTCTGAACACGGCATCATGATCGCCCCGGCCTGGCCCAGGCTCAGCTGCCTGGCGCCAGGGGCGATCACCGCTCGCTTGCCGGAGCGAGCTCCGCACGACTATACCTGGGTATGGCTTGCGCAGAGTTCTGCTAAGGTATGTCTGCGTTAAAGCCTGAATTCACCTTGGAAACAATTGATGCAAGTATCGTCCAATCCCTTTGAATGGCTGGGAGAAGCCTTAGGCACGCTGGTGCGCTTTGTTGTCGACAGCCTGGCCTGGGTCTTTCAGATCCTGAGCGGAGCAAGCACCGCTTTTGTTAACGGCTTTTCCCGAGCTCTGGGGGTCGACAGCAATGTATTTACCGTTGTGGCTGTCATTATCGGGCTGCTGTTGATCTACGCCGGCGTGCGCTCCCTTATCAACCGGCGCTTTTTCGGGGCGGTAATCTGGCTACTGCTGGGCCTGTGGCTGCTCAGCGCCCTGATCAACTGAGACCGGTTTTGTCTGGACCACTCAATCGCTGATAATCAAGGAGTACAGTATGGGTTTCGCATTTTCCAACGACATGCAACTGACCAGCAGCGCCTTCAGCAACGATGGTGCTATCCCTGCTCGTTTCACCGGCGAGGGAGAAGATGTTTCTCCTGCGCTGAGCTGGACCAATCCGCCCGAGGGCACCAAGGGCTATGCTGTTATCTGCCATGACCCGGATGCACCACTGATCTCGGCCAATGGCACCTATGGTTTCGTCCACTGGACGCTGTACAACATCCCCGGCTCGGTAACCAAACTGTCCGAAGGCACCGGTGAGTTTACCCAGGGCAAGAACAACTTTGGCAAGACCGGTTACAACGGACCGATGCCGCCCGAAGGCCACGGCCAACACAAATATTATTTCTGGGTCATTGCTCTGGACAAGGAACTGGATCTGCCTGCCAACCTCAGCCTCTGGGACCTGCTGGCCAAAGTCGAGCCCCACGCCCTGGCCATGAATCGTCTGATTGGCACCTACCAGCGCGGTTGATCTCGCCCGTTTATCCAAGTGAGGGCACGGTGTCATGCCGTGCCCTTCTGTCCGTCAACGCAGTTCGGAAACCCCGATGACTACCCCCACTTCCCATGCCCTTGATCAGGCGATCAGCCTGCAGATGACTGCGCCAAACCGTTTTGGCGGTCATTGCGATGAAACCTACCTGAACATGGTCGGCCCGTTTGGCGGCATGACCGCTGCGACCTTGCTGAACGCAGCTCTGCTGCACCCCGAGCGACTCGGAGACCCGGTTTCCCTGACCGTCAACTTCGCTGGCCCAGTAGGCCTGGGTGATTTCGAGATCGAAGCCACTCCCCTGCGAACCAACCGCTCCACTCAGCACTGGCTGCTATTGTTGCGCCAGAACGGCGAAGTGATGACCAGCGCAACTGCGTTTTTTGCCAGCCGCCGCGAAACCTGGTCGGAGCAGGCCGCGGAATGCCCACCAGCGCCGGCGGTGGATGAGCTACCGCGCATGGAGCGCAACGAGCGCGCCTGGTTCAGGCATTACGATATGCGTTACATAAGCGGGATGTTCAAACCGGGCGAGGCTGAAGAAACACACGACAGCCTGCTATGGGTGCGTGATGAACCACCCAGGCCACTGGATTTCGCTGCCTTGACGGCCATTGGTGACATCTTCGCACCGCGTATCTTCAGCCGGCGCCAGCGTTTCACCCCCGCAGGTACCGTGTGCATGACGCACTATTTTCATGCCAGCCTGGATGACCTGCAGCGCACCGGTAGTGACTTTCTGCTCGGACAGGCTGGCGCCAGCCGCTATCACCACAACTACGCCGACCAGATCGCCCATCTTTGGGCAGCCGACGGCACCCTGCTGCTCACCAGCACGCAGGTGGCCTACTTCAAGGAATAGGCAAGGAGTGTCCAGGGAATAGCAATGCCTTGCCACCCACAGGGGTGGCAAGTCCGTCGTTATTCAGGCCTGGAGCCAGGGCAGTACTGCGGCGCGCAACGGCGCATTCAACAGGAGGCGGGTTTCGCGATAGGCCTGGCGCGGCAGAGCTGCCAACCGCTGCAATTGTTCCCGGGCGCAGGCGATAACCTGCTCCGGCGGCTGCAGTGCATCGTAGAAACCGGCCGCCTGAGCCTGCTCCGGATTCAGCCCCTGCGCCTGCAAAGCGCAACGTGACAGCCATTGCGGCGTTACCCGGTCTCGGGCTATGGCCATGGCTGCCCGGGGCATGGTCATGCCAATCGCCACCTCATTCAGCGCCACGCGCCAGTCACCAGCAGCTCCTACCCGGTAGTCAGCCAGTAACAGCATGAAAGCGGCCTTGGCCATGGCGTGGCCGCTACTGGCCGCGACCAGTGGTGCGGGATAATCCAGCATGGCCAGGGTCAGGCGATCACCTGCAGCGCGCATGGCGTCACAGGCCGAGCCGCCTGCCTGGATCAATTTGCGATCATATCCGCCACTGAAGCAGCCAGGCCTGCCGGTGATCAACAGCGCAGCATCTCCGTCGGCCGCTTTGGCGATAGCCTCGAGCAACGCGTCCAGCATGGCCTCGGACAAGGCGTTTACCTTGCCGTCATCCAGCGTGATTTCGGCCAGTCCATCACTCATATTGAACGTCAGCCACTCACTCATGCTGCACCCGCCGCCGCGCGTGCTTCATCGCGCAGTACCCGACGCAGCAGCTTGCCGACTGTCGACTTGGGCAAGTCATCGCGGATCTCAACGGTGCTGGGGACCTTGTATCCGGTCAGGTGCTCGCGGCAATGGGCGATGATCGCGTCCTTATCCAGGGCAGGATCATTGAGACTGACAAAGAGTTTGATTGCTTCGCCCTTCTTCTCGTCCGGGATGCCTACAGCCACACACTCGCGGATTCCCGGATGCACCATCACTGCATCTTCAACCTCGTTGGGGTACACGTTGAAGCCGGAGACCAGAATCATGTCCTTCTTGCGATCGACCAGCTTGAGAAAGCCCTCCTCGTCTATTACGCCCACGTCTCCAGTCTTGAGCCAGCCGTCATCGGTAATGCTTTCGGCCGTGGCCTCCGGGCGCTGCCAGTAACCCTGCATCACCTGCGGGCCACGGATCAGCAGCTCACCGGGTTCACCACGCGGTGTTTCATTGCCGGCGTCATCCACTGTGCGCATTTCGGTATCGATGACCGCACGCCCGATGAAACCTTCCTTGTAAGGGGTGAACGCGGTGGAAGCGACCACCACCGGCGAGGTTTCCGTCAGGCCGTAGCCTTCGCGCACCACGCTGCCAGTGCGGGCTTGCCAACGCTTGGCGATCTCGGTATTCAGCGGCGCACCGCCGGAGTTGACCCATTTGAGATGGCTGAAATCGATATTATCGAACTCCGGATGGGCCATCAGCGAAACGAACAGCGAGTTGATTCCGGTCAGCAGGGTTATCCGGTGCCGTTTGAGATCGGCCATCATGCTGTCGAGATCCCGCGGATTGGTAATCAGCACGCTGTGGAACCCAGTCGCAACCGAGGCAATGCAGTTCGCGGTGAAAGCGAAGATATGATAAAGCGGCAGCGGAGAGACCCGCACTTCGTTGCCATATTCCACGTCGCCCGGACGAATGATATTGGTCGCCTGGAGTACATTACTGAGGATGTTTCGGTGCGACAGCATGGCGCCCTTGGATACGCCGGTTGTGCCCCCGGTGTACTGCAGCAGCGCCAGATCATCCAGATCACGCTCGGGTTTGACTGCGGGCAACTTCTCGCCCTCGCGCAGGGCCTGCATGAAGCGCACCTCGTCATCCTCGGCACAGGAGTACTCGGGATTGGCAAAATCATCCAGACTGGTGACGATCAGTAGCTCTATTCCGGTCTCACCCTGAATCTTGCGGACCAGAGGGACCAGCTTGTCGAGCACCACGACCGCCTTTGCGCCTGAGTCGGCAAACTGATGACGGGTTTCGTAGGGCGTGTATTGCGGATTGGTGTTGACGATGACCAACCCTGCCTTCAGCGCGCCGAAAATGGTAATCGTATATTGCAGCAGGTTGGGCAACTGGATGGCCAGACGGTCGCCTGGCTCAAGCCCGGCCGGACCCCGCACATAGCGGGCAAAGGCATCGGCGCGCTTTTCCAGCTCATTGAAGCTGAGCGTATCAGCCCCGCAGGAGAAAGCCGGCTTGTCGCCGTAATCCTGGCAGGCCTTGGCCAGGACATCACTGAGATTGGTGTGCCCCAACTGGGCCAACTGGTCGCCAACGGTGGAATGAACGGGTGTCGACATGAAAACCTCTTATTTGAATCGTTATTTTGCACAGCGAAATACAATACCAAAAAGATGCTATTCTATCCCCTTTTGCTGTGCAATCATTGGGACGCAGGTAAACTGATACCGCCAGGCAGAACCGGAACAAACCGGCTGCGTCACAATAAAAACAGAACAAAGCCGCTCCACGTCACCACAGAAGGTTGGTCATGGATGCAGGCTGCGCTTTAGCAAGGTAACCGGCATGAACGACGACCTCAGTACTCTCAGTGAAACCACACCGGCCAAGGATCGCAAGTTTGTCGAGGCGCTATCGCGCGGGCTCGATGTGTTGCGGGCCTTCAGCCAGGGCACGGTAGTCATGGGTAATCAGGATATCGCCCGGATCACCGGTCTGCCCAAACCTACCGTCTCACGCATGACCTATACCCTGACCAAACTGGGTTATCTGAGTTATTCGCCGCAACTGGAAAAATACCAGCTCGACTCCGGCGTACTCGCACTGGGCTACGCCTACGTTTCCAACCTCCGTGTTCGCCAGTTGGCCAAGCCCTACATGGATGAGTTCGCGCGCTCGACCAATACCTCCGTGGGCCTGACCTGCCGCGACCGGTTGTCGATGATCTACGTGGAAAACTGCCGACCTGCGGAAACGACGTCATTGCGCATGGATGTGGGCGTGCGCCTGCCGCTGGGCACCACGGCCGCTGGCCGCGCCTATCTGGCCGCGATGAAGGAAGAAGAGCGCAGCCACGTGATCGCCGCCCTGGCCGCCCGCAGCCCGGACACCTGGCCAGAGACGGCAGCGCGACTGGAAAAGGCCTTCGAGGACTATGCACGCCACGGGTTTTGTCTATCTTTGGGGGACTGGGACCGCAACGTTAATGCCGCGGGTGTGCCACTGCATTTGCAGGACGGCACCCTGATGGCACTGACCTGCGGAGCTCCTTCGTATCTGGTTTCCGAAGAGAAGGTGCAGAACCAGCTGGCCCATCAGCTTGCCATGCTGGCACGTGATATCGAGCGCCTGGGCGTTTAGCCTTTCCCATCACGCTGAGTGATCGGGCCGCATTTCATCCGTACGGGGCATCGACAACCGCTTTATTTTTTTGTATTTTGCCTGGCGGAATACAATTTCATTATTTCGCATAGCGAAACTGGGGTGAAACACCCTTCAGAACTGTTTTAGTCATCACAACAGACGGAGAACGAGCATGTCGGACGTGGTCACACTGGAACGACAGGGCGCCATAGCGGTTGTCCGAGTCAATAATCCTCCGGTCAACGCACTGGGTATTGCGGTACGCGAAGGTCTGCAGAATAGCTTCCAGGCCGCCGAAGCCGATCCCGAAGTAAAAGCCATTGTGCTGGTCTGCGAAGGCTCGACCTTCATGGCCGGTGCCGACATCAAGGAGTTTGGCAAGCCGCCTAAATCCCCAGGTCTGCCTGAAGTGGTGAACGGCATCGAGGCCGGCAACAAGCCGAGCGTCGCGGTCATCCATGGCACAGCCCTGGGCGGTGGTCTGGAAGTCGCCGTCAGTTGCCACTACCGCATTGCGCTGAAAAGCGCCAAGGTCGGCCTGCCGGAAGTCAAACTCGGTCTGCTGCCTGGCGCGGGTGGCACCCAGCGTCTGCCACGCCTGGTCGGTGTACAGAAAGCCCTCGACATGATTGTCAGCGGCAACCCGATTGGCGCAACCGAAGCACAGGAACTGGGCGTTATCGACGAGCTGATCGAGGGTGACCTGACTGCTGCCGGCATCGCCTACGCGCAAAGGCTCATCGATGAGGGCAAGGGTGCCCGCCGCACTGGCGAGCGCACCGACAAACTGGATGGCGTCGATAACGCTGCCCTGGTTGAAGCCAAGCGCGCCGAAATCGAAAAGAAGATGCCCGGCCTGTTTTCTCCCCAGCGCTGCATCTCCGCTGTCGAAGCGTCCTTCACGTTGCCATTGGAGCAGGGCCTAAAGCGCGAGCGCGAGCTTTTTGCCGAGTGCCTGGTATCACCCCAGCGTGGTGCCCTGGTGCATGCGTTCTTCACCGAGCGCCTGGCGTCCAAGATTGACGATCTACCCAAGGACACCCCGACCCGCGAAATTAACGCCGCAGGCGTCATCGGTGGCGGCACCATGGGTGTCGGCATCGCCATGTGTTTTGCCAACGCGGGCATCCCGGTCAAGATCCTGGAAATCAGCGAAGACGCCAAGTCCAAGGCCATGCAGCGCTGCCGTGACACTTACATGATGAGCGTCAAGCGCGGCAGCCTGACCGAAGACGCCATGAACAAGCGCCTGGCCCTGATCGAAGGCGTGATCGATTACGCCGATCTGTCCAGCGTGGATCTGGTGGTCGAGGCCGTGTTCGAAGACATGGGCGTCAAGCAGAAGGTGTTCGAGGCTCTGGACAAGCACTGCAAGCCCGGCGCGATTCTGGCCAGCAACACCTCTTCACTTGATCTGAACCAGATTGCTGAATTCACCCAGCGTCCCCAGGACGTGGTGGGTCTGCATTTCTTCAGCCCAGCCAATGTGATGCGTCTGCTTGAAGTGGTGCGCGGCGAAAAAACCGCCAAGGACGTTCTGGCGACCGCCATGGCGATCGGCAAGAAGCTGAAGAAAGTCGCGGTGCCGGTCGGCGTCTGTGATGGCTTTGTCGGCAACCGCATGGTCTTCCAGTACGGTCGCGAAGCGGAATTCCTGCTCGAGGAAGGCGCCACACCGGCCCAGGTCGACGGCGCGTTGCGCAAGTTCGGCATGGCCATGGGGCCCTTCGCCATGCGTGACCTGTCCGGCCTGGATATCGGCCTGAGCATCCGCACCCGCCAGCGCGAAACTCTGCCGGCCGAGTACACCTTGCCAACGATCCTTGATCGCATGGCCGAGGCGGGTATGCTGGGTCAGAAGACCGGCCGCGGTTTTTATCTGTATGAAGCGGGCTCGCGTACGCCGCTTGATAACCCTGCCTTGCCAGCTATTCTCGAGGCTGCCTCGAAAGAACAGGGCGTGGAACGCCGCCAACTGTCCGACGAGTACATTCTCGAGCGCACTCTGTTTGCATTGATCAACGAGGGCGCCAAGATCCTCGAGGAAGGTATTGCCCAGCGCGCCAGCGACATCGACGTCATTTACATCAATGGTTACGGCTTCCCTGCACATCAGGGCGGTCCGATGTTCTATGCTGACAGCCTTGGGTTGGATCAGGTATATGCCCGGATCAGCGCTTTCCACAAGGAACATGGCGCCTGGTGGAAACCAGCTCCATTGCTGGAGAAGCTTGCCAGAGAAGGACGCAAGTTCGCCGACCTCTGACAGCTGTTATTTAATGACCTGGGCCCGACGGCATCCGCCGCAGGCCCGGAACTGTATTTCAACGAGGACCTGACATGGACATTCATTACACCCCAGAAGAACTCGCTTTCCGCGATGAAGTGCGGGAGTTCCTGAAGAACGAGTTGCCCGAGGACATTGCTGCCAAAGTCAAAACTGGCAAGAACATGTCCAAGGCAGACCACGAGCGCTGGCAGAAAATTCTGTCCAAGCGTGGCTGGTACGCGCCAGGCTGGCCGGTTGAATTCGGCGGCACCACGTGGGGCCCCGTCGAGAAGCACATTTTCGATGAAGAGTCCGCCGCCTACGGCGCGCCGCGCACCGTTCCCTTTGGCGTAAACATGGTTGCTCCGGTAATCATCAAGTTTGGTACCGAAGAGCAGAAGCAACATTACCTGCCGCGCATCCTGTCAGGTGAAGACTGGTGGTGTCAGGGTTACTCCGAGCCAGGTGCTGGTTCTGACCTTGCGTCGCTTAAAACCCGTGCGGTCCGTGAAGGCGATCACTACATCGTCAACGGTCAGAAGACCTGGACTACTCTGGGGCAGCACGCCAACTGGATTTTCTGTCTGGTTCGTACCGACCCAGAAGCCCAGCAGCAGCGTGGCATTTCCTTCTTGCTGATCGACATGGCCACCCCGGGCATCACCGTACGTCCGATCATCACCCTGGATGGCGACCATGAAGTCAACGAAGTGTTCTTCGACGACGTCAAGGTACCGGTAGAGAACCTGGTTGGTGAAGAGAACAAGGGTTGGACCTGCGCCAAGTACCTCCTGACCCACGAGCGCACCGGCCTGGCCGGCATTGGCGCGTCCAAGGCTGCCCTGACCCACTTGAAAAAAGTGGCTACCCAGCAGCACAAGAACGGCAAGCCGCTGATTGATGATGCGGTTTTCCGCGCCCAGGTTGCCCAGGTGGAAATCGAACTGATGGCCGCCGAGATGAGCACGCTGCGTATCATTGCAGCAGCGAAGGAAGGTGGCGTCCCCGGTGCAGAGAGCTCGATCCTCAAGGTCAAGGGCACCGAAATCCGTCAGGCGATCACCAACCTGCTGCGCAAGGCTATCGGGCCGTACGCACTGCCCTTCCTGCCGGAAGAGCTGGAATATGACTTTGACGGCGACATGCTGAACAGCGAGTCCAGCCCAGCGCTGGCAGGCGATTACTTCAACATGCGTAAACTGTCGATCTTCGGCGGATCCAACGAGATCCAGAAGAATATCGTCTCTAAAATGATTCTGGAACTGTAGGAGATTAGTCGTGGACTTCAAACTCACAGAAGAGCAACAGATGCTGCAGGAAACCGCGGCGCGTCTGGTACGCGACGCCTACACCTTCGACAAGCGCGAGAAGTTCAGCGCCAGCGAAACCGGTTTCAGCCCCGAATTCTGGCAACAGATGGGTGAGCTGGGCCTGACCGCCATTCCCTTCCCCGAGGAACTCGGTGGCTTTGGCGGTACCGGTGTGGAAAACATGCTGATCATGCAAGAGCTGGGTCGCGGTATTACCCTTGAGCCCTACATGGAGTCGGTCATCCTGGCCGGCGGTCTGATTACCCAACTGGGTTCGGACAGCCAGAAGGACGAGCTGTTGGGCGCCATTGCCAGCGGTGAACTGCAGGCCGCCGTCGCACTGGACGAGCCGAGCAGCCACTACCTGCTCAACGATGTACAGACCACTGCCAAGCAAGACGGCAGCGACTGGACCCTGAGCGGCCGCAAGGCTGTAGTCATCGGTGGTCACACCGCTGGCAAGATCCTGGTCTCCGCGCGCACTGCAGGTGATGTTCGTGACGAGAAAGGCATCAGCCTGTTTATCGTTGACCCCAAGGGCGCCGGTGTCACCCGCCGTGAATACGCTACTGTTGATGGCCGCAAAGGTTGTGAGCTGTTCCTGGACAATGCTCCTGGCGAATTGCTCGGCCAAGCTGGCGAAGCCTTCCCGGCTATCACCTACCAGGCTGGCCGCGCGATCGCTGCCCTGTGTGCTGAAGCTATCGGCGCCATGGAAGTCGCCTGCGATGTGACGCTTGATTACCTCAAGCAGCGCAAGCAGTTTGGCGTACCGATCGGCAAGTTCCAGGCACTGCAGCACCGTATGGTAGATATGCGTACAGAGCTGGAGCAGGCTACCTCGATGACCATTCTTGCTGCCTGCGTTGCAAGCGAAGAAGACAGTGTCGAGCGTACCCGTACCCTGACCGCAGCCAAGTTCCTGGTTAACCGTTCTGCACGCAAGGTTGCCGAAGAGGCAATCCAGCTGCATGGTGGTATCGCCATGACCTGGGAATATTCCCTCGCTCACTACGCCAAGCGTCTGGTAATGATTAGCCATCAGTTGGGTGATGACGACCATCATCTCGAAGCTTACGCTAAGCTGATGAGTGTGGCCTAAGCGACATCTCTACCGGAATAACGGCAATTTCGCCGTTATTCCGGCACTTTTGCCATGTATTTTAGCAAATTGGCACTATCGGGCTGTGTATTGGCTCGGTATCCTATGCAACCCCTTAATTGTCATGCGCCCCCGGGCGTCCCATAGACTTGTGGAGGACTAGCGTCC
>NZ_VTTI01000001.1:83749-600374 GCF_008641105.1 Halopseudomonas salina | reverse complement strand
ATGAAAATCCTCGTCGCCGTTAAGCGCGTGGTTGATTACAACGTCAAGGTTCGCGTCAAAGCGGACAATACCGGTGTCGATCTCGCCAACGTCAAGATGTCCATGAACCCCTTCTGCGAAATTGCTGTGGAAGAGGCCGTACGCCTGAAAGAAAAAGGCGTAGCGACTGAAGTTATCGCTGTGTCCATTGGTCCGACCGCTGCTCAGGAGCAGCTGCGTACCGCCCTGGCCCTGGGTGCCGATCGCGCCATACTGGTTGATTGCGCCGAAGACCTGAGTTCGCTGGCGGTTGCCAAACTGCTCAAGGCAGTAGTCGACAAGGAACAGCCTCAGCTAGTCATTCTCGGCAAGCAGGCTATCGACTCTGACAACAATCAGACCGGTCAGATGCTCGCTGCACTGAGCGGTTACGGTCAGGGCACTTTCGCTTCTGCCGTAGACGTTTCCGGTGAAAGCGTAAAGGTTACCCGTGAAATCGACGGCGGCCTGCAGACAGTTGATCTGAAATTGCCTGCCATTGTGACTACCGATTTGCGCTTGAACGAGCCGCGTTATGCTTCGCTGCCGAACATCATGAAAGCGAAGAAGAAGCCGATGGAAGTGCTCAAGCCCGATGATCTGGGTGTCAGCACCGCTTCCACGGTCAAGACTATCAAGGTTGAAGCCCCCACCGCTCGCAGTGCCGGTATCAAAGTAGGTTCTGTGGACGAGTTGGTCGACAAACTGAAGAACCAAGCCAAGGTGATCTAAATGACAATTTTGGTTATTGCCGAACACAACAACGCCGCGCTGAATGCTGCGACCCTGAATACCGTTGCTGCGGCCAAGGCCATTGGCGGCGATATCGATCTGCTGGTAGCCGGTGAAGGCTGCTCAGCCGTTGCCGACGAAGCAGGCAAGGTCGAAGGCGTTACCAAGGTCCTGCTGGCAGACAACGCTGCCTATGGCCACCAGCTGCCCGAGAACATCGCGCTGCTGGTTGCCGAACTGGGCAAGAACTACAGCCACGTAATCTGCGCGGCCAGCACCAACGGCAAGAACTACATGCCGCGGGTTGCTGCCCTGCTCGACGTCGACCAGATCTCCGAGATCACCGACGTGGAAAGCGCCGATACCTTCAAGCGTCCGATCTATGCCGGTAACGCTATCGCTACCGTGCAGTCCGATGCGGCGATCAAGGTCATCACCGTACGTACTACCGGTTTCGATCCGGTTTCTGCCGAAGGCGGCAGCGCCAGCGTTGAAGCCGTATCCAGCGCGCAGGATGCAGGCGTGTCCAGCTTCGTCAACGAAGAACTGGCCAAGTCCGACCGTCCCGAGCTGGCTGGTGCCAAGATCGTCGTTTCCGGCGGCCGCGGCATGCAGAACGGCGAAAACTTCGAGATGCTCTACACGCTCGCTGACAAGCTTGGCGCCGCCGTAGGTGCATCCCGTGCCGCCGTCGATGCCGGCTTTGTGCCCAACGACATGCAGGTTGGTCAGACCGGCAAGATCGTTGCGCCGCAGCTGTACATCGCCGTTGGTATCTCCGGTGCCATTCAGCACCTGGCTGGCATGAAAGACTCCAAGGTAATCGTTGCGATCAACAAGGATGAAGAAGCACCTATCTTTGGCGTTGCCGACTACGGTCTGGTTGCCGACCTGTTCGAAGCGATTCCGGAACTGGAAAGCAAGGTGTAAGGATCAGCTGCAAGCGACAAGCTTCAAGCTGCAAGAAAACCCCGATTCGCGAGAGTCGGGGTTTTTTTTGACCTGAATTCCGGATTTGGATTTGGATTTGGATTTGGATTTGGATTTAGATTTGGGGGTTAGCTTGTAGCTTGTAGCTTGCGGCTTGCGGCTTGCGGCTTGCGGCTTGCGGCTGGCAGCTTGCTGACAGCAACAGCCTGTATCATTTATTAACATTCTCCCCCGCCTGGTTAACCTTTCATTACGTACAGCCTTTTGCATTGTGTCTCCCCACAAGTAAAATGTTGTTCTGATGAGCGAAACACAAATACAACAATGTTCCGCACAGCGAAACACAAAAGGTCTAATCTATGCGATTCTCCCTATACCGATTCGCCACCACCCTAGCTCTGGCCTTGGCTCTACCCGCAAGTGCCGCAGCTGAATCTGCCCTTCCCCGCGTCATGGTCTGGACTGCCTACGGTACTGGCGCCGCCGGCTATGCCCAGGCCGCGGCCCTGGGTGGTCTGCTTAAATTCGAAGAAGGCAGCAATATTCGTATTCTGCCTGGACGCAACGATGTGTCCCGTATGATCCCCCTCAAGACTGGGCGCGCCGGATACTGCCTGTGCGGTATCGCAAGCTACTTCGGCCAGGAAGGCATTTTCCTGTTTAACAAGCCCGACTGGGGGCCCCAACCTATCCGGATGGTCCTCGCCTCTCAGGGAACCCAGAGCTTTGGTCTGGCCGCCGCAGCCGATACCGATCTCGAGCACCCCCGAGACCTCAAAGGCCAGAAGGTGATATTCATCCGCGGCGCTGATTCCATCAACATGATCACATCGGCCGTTCTTGCCTATGGTGGCCTGACCTGGGACGACGTGCGCCGCGTGGATGCATCAGGCACCAATGAAGCCATTGAGGCCATCATCAACGGTCATGCCGATGTAATGCCCATGTCAACTCGCACGCCCCTGATGGAGCGTATTGCCGCCAGTCCGCGGGGTATCAACTGGCTGGACATGCCCAATGAAACTGCCGATGAGAAGGCGGCCTGGGCTCGGGCCAAGAACGTTATCCCCTATTATCTGCCCCAGTTCGAAACCCGTGGAGCAGGCGTGTCAGAACAGGATCCCTGGAATGGCGGCGGTTATGCGCTGCCGATATTGGTGACCAATGCTGACAGGAGCATCGATGAGGTCTATGCCCTGACCAAGTTCGTCGAGGACCACTACGCCAGCTTCAAGACCCTGGCCCCGGGTGCCGAAGGCTGGGAGCTGAGCCGCCAGGTATTCGACTGGGTCATGCCTTACCACGAAGGCGCTGTGCGCTATTTCCGCGAGCAGGGCGTGTGGAGTGAGGAGTATGAGGCGCACAACCAGCGGTTGCTGGAGCGTCAACAAATTCTCGCCGATGCGTGGGAGCAACAGCTTTCTGAGTCCCTGGAATCCGATCAATCCTTTCAGGGCAGCTGGATGGCGCGGCGGGCGGAGGCACTGACAGCCGCCGGATTCGATCCAGGCTTCAGCCGCTAGCCTGACACCCCTCCGACGCCGACCTTATACGGCCGAACCGATCAAGATTGCACAAGAGGCAGCTCATGTCCGAAGAACAAGAATCCATCCGTCACCCAGTGGCTGGCAGTCTGTTGCGTATCACCGCCGTCGCCACGGCGGCGCTGGCGATCTACCAGATATTCAATCTGGGTGCCTATACCGGCTTTACCATGCTGACCAGCCAATACATCTATGGCTTGCTGGCGATGATGCTGCCGATGGTCTTTGTGGCCATTCCCGCTGGCCGTGGACGGCGGGTGGATCCCACACCCTGGTACGATTGGCTGCTAGGTCTGGCCAGTATCGCCTGCTGCGTATTCTTTATTGTCCATTCCAATGAGGCGGTTGATGAGGGCTGGGAGTACATGGCACCGCAGCACGTGGTGTATATCAGCCTGCTGACCTGGGCTATCGCCCTGGAAGCCACCCGTCGCTGCGGTGGCTGGCCGATTTTCGTCGTGGTATTCGCGGCCTCGCTGTTTCCCATGCTGGCGGGCTATCTGCCGGACAGCTTTGCCGGCATTTCCACGCCGATCGACCTGGTCGCCATCTATCACACCAACAGCGATGAAAGCCTGCTGGGCATTCCTTCTCAGGCATTCGCCAATCTGGTTATCGGCTTTCTGTTATTCGGTATCGCGCTGCAGCGTACCGGTGGCGGCAAGTTCTTTATCGATCTGGCCTTCGCCCTGCTCGGCAAGGTGCGTGGCGGTCCGGCCAAGGTATCAATCTTCTCTAGCGGCCTGATGGGTTCCATGTCCGGCAGCGTGGTCACCAACGTATTGACCACTGGACCCCTGTCGATTCCGGCCATGCGCAAGGTCGGCTTCAGCAAGACCTACGCCGCAGGCGTGGAAACCTGTGCGTCCACCGGTGGTGTGTTGATGCCTCCGGTAATGGGTGCAACCGCATTCGTGATGGCCACCTTTCTGGATATACCCTACGGTGAAATCGCACTGGCTGCCGCGATCCCCTCGGCGCTGTATTTCTTCGGCCTGTTTATCCAGATCGACTTCTATTCGGCGCGCAATCGCCTCAAGGGCCTGCCCGCGATAGATCTGCCGAAAATAAAGCAGACCATGAAGGAGGGTTGGCATTACATCTTTGTATTCGGGTTTCTGATCTGGATGCTGCTGTTCATGAAGCAGGAGGCTATAGCGCCCTTCTACGCGACAGCCTTGCTGCTGGTGATCAACCAGCTGCGCAAGCACAGTCGCTGGCAGTGGAAGGACTTCAAGGAGTTTGCCGAGGCCTGCGGCGCCCTGTTTGCAGAGTTGACCGGCCTGATGGCTGGCGTCGGCCTGATCATGGGCGCGCTCGCTGTATCCGGCATGTCTGGCACTATCGCCAACGACCTGCTATTCATCGCCGGCGGCGACATGCTGGTCTTGTTGATCATGGGTGCGCTGACCAGTTTTATCCTGGGCATCGGTATGCCGGTCACGGCTGCGTATATCTTCCTGGCTATCGCCCTGGCCCCCGCGCTCATCAACGGCGGCATGAATCCGATGGCCGTGCACATGTTCATTCTCTATTGGGGCATGCTCAGCTTTATCACCCCGCCAGTGGCAATCGGCGCCTTTGCTGCGGCATCGGTGGCCGGTAGCAGTCCTATGAAAACCAGCTTCGTGTCGATGCAGATGGGCAGCATCATCTACTTCATTCCCTTCTTCTTCGTACTCGAGCCGGCATTGCTGCTGCAGGGCAGCGCGCTGGAGATCATCGTGGCTATTACCTGTGCAGTCGGTGGCATCATTCTGATCGCGGGCGGATTGCAAGGGTATTTGCCAAAGCTTGGGGACCTCAGTGAGCGCGGACTGCTGCACTGGCCGTTGCGCGCATTATTCGTGATCGGCGGACTCTTTCTGGCCATGCCATACAATCCCTATGTGCCCATTACCGAGACCATGCTTTTTGTTCTCTCCTTTGGGCTGATTGCTGCAGCAATCGGGCTGACCTGGGTGCACCGCCGCCTGGCCCCCGCCTGACAAAATCGTATCTCGACATGCATTATTCTGGTGCGAACATCCGCCTTGCGAGAGGCGTATTCGCACCATAATGGACCATAGCCTGCAATCTGCACTCAGACCCGCGGCTTAGAGAGGTCCTTTTTTCGTAACAATTGCATTAATGACTCTGATCGGTGCGCTTCTTGCAAAGAGAAGTACTATTCATTTGCATCAGAGAGATTCCCTGTGACCATTCGTAGTAAAGAAATGGCTCTCACCGAGGCCGAGCGCAACTGGCTACCCTGGTTCGGTTCTGCAAGCAAGATCGGCATGGGCTGGGCCTGCCGGATCAACAGCAACCGTTATGCGCAGTTGGAAGAAATCTTCAACAACGTGGCTGACACCCGTATGCGCCTGTTGCAGCAATGGTGCGACAACCAGTGGACCACTCTGGACAGCATCGCCCGTGATCTGGAGATCAGCGGCAACCCGCTCGAGCGCCAGCAAATGCTCAAGCTGATGCGCAAGATCAGCGACGCCAGCGAGTTGTTCCTGGTCGACGCGAGTGGCCGCTGCCTGATCAGCACAGCACAGCAAATACCTGCCTCACCTATGGACTCCAAGGCCATGCAGCAGGGCCTGCAAGCGCCGTTCCTACATGGCCCCTATATCGATCAGCGCACCAGGGAGCTCGGGCCTTCAACGTCCAGCTTTCACGATGCAGTGACGCTGATGTTCTATCAGCCGCTGCAATACCTGAATCAGCCATGCTGCCTGTGCGCACGGATACCCAACGATGTACTCGGTGATCTGATCCAGCGCGAGGCCGGCCACATCTATCAGGAATCCGGCGACAACTACGTGTTCATGGTGGAGTCGCGCTTCGACCCCGCCATCGAGCCGGGTCGTGCATTGTCACGCTCGCGCTTCGAAGACAACACCTTCAGCCATGGCGGTAATCTCAAGGAAGGTATCGTGACCGGCTACGGTACCGTCAGCGTGCGCGAGCATACCGAATTCGAGGTGCGCTTCACCGACCCTGCCACCAAGCAGCTGCACCCGGGGGTACGCGAAACCATCCGCAAGGGGCAGAACCTGTTTGTTACCTACCCTGGCTACTCCGATTATCGGCATATACCGGTGATCGGCAAGGGCGTGACCTTCAGCCTGACCGGCTCCCCCGATCGTTGGGGCATGATGTGCGAGGCGGATCTGGAAGAGGTGTACCGCTATCGTTCACTGAGTTACAGCCTGATGAAACTTTTCCTGCTGCTGATGCTGGTGATCAGCGGTTGCCAGATTGCGATTGCCTGGTCCGGCCTGGGTCAGCCGGCCGCCAGTGCGCTTAATGTGCTGGTGGTGGCGTTCTCCGCCTTCTGGTTCTGGCGCCTGGGGACGCGCAAGTTGGCCAGACGCATGGGGCGCATGACCGAAATCATCCGCAATATCGCCGAGGGCGAGGGCAACCTGAGCCAGCGCATGGATACCAGCCGGCTGGTGGCCGACGAAACCGGTGAGCTGGGCCGTTGGACCAACAGCTTTATCGACAACCTGGATACCATAGTTGGCCGCGTCAAGCAGGCCAGCCGGCATGCCCTGCAAAACAGCGAGCAGATGCTTGATCACAACCAGAAGGCCAGCGACACCGCCGAGGAGGTAACGGTGACCATCCAGCAGATGCTGGGGATGATCGAGGCCCAGGTGCAGACGATCGACAGCGCCTCGAATACCGCGGCGCAGATGAAGCGCACCATGGCCGAGGTAGTGGAGTCGGCCGGGCGCCGACTGGAAACGGTATCCGACGGCACACGCAAGATCCGCGATATTGTTGAAACCTCAGCCACCAGTGTGCAGCAGGTGGACAAACGCTCCAACGAGATTGCCGGCATGGTGTCGATGATCACCGACATCACCAGCCAGACCAATCTGCTGGCCCTGAACGCCGCTATCGAGGCGGCACGCGCAGGTGAGCATGGCCGGGGCTTTGCTGTTGTAGCCGACGAGGTACGCGCGCTGGCCTCGCGCACTGCCAGTGCCGCGGCGGAAATCAATCAGGGCATCAACGCGATACGCGATGCCACTCACCAGGCGGTTGATCTGATGGAGCAGGGGGTCAGCGATGTCGACCAGCAACTGACCCAGGCTGACAACGCTGCCAATGACAACAACACCCTGCATCAGACGGTCGAAGAGTTATTCGAAGTGATTGCGGTTATGGACACCAACAGCAAGGAGCACGGGCGCCAGGCCGGCCACGTGGCGGAAGTGACCGCGTCCATGGCCAAGGTCATCAGCACGCTGCGCTCCAGTTCGGGTCAGGTGAAGGAAACAGCCACTCGCCTGCACCAGCTGTCCGACAGTTTCCAGGTCAGCGCCGACCGTTGATCAGACCAGCGCCACCGGAGTCAGGGGTGAGCCCACCGCTCCCGGCAGGCGTAGCGGTGGCGCGATCAGCATAAAGCGACAACGCTTGGCCGCCCGCAGGTACTCGGCGAGCTCAGTCAGGTACCAGAGCTCACCCAGATGGATGCCGAGCTTGAACAGACAATGCTCGTGCAGCGGCAGCGCCGCACAACAGCCCTGCCCTTCACGGGCCGGATAGGCCTCTACCGCATAGTTATCGGCGATCAGCAGGCTCAGGCCACTATCGGTGATCCACTGCAACAACGCGGGATCGCGGCCGTCCAGCACTGCGCAGCTGGACGCGAGAACCTCGGCGTCAGGCTGCTGCTGCATACCCAGGATTACATCGGCAAAGCCGGTATACAGGCAGACCATGTCGCCGGGTTCTACCGTAACACCGTCATCGCGCATGATCTGCTGCAGCCGCGCATGGTCCACCAGCACGCGCTCGTGGCCGCAGTGACGCTGCAGATCGATCAGCACCGCCCGGCCGCTGACGGCGGTCTCGGCCATCTTCTCGATACCCAGGCGTCTGGCATTTACGCCCTCCAGTGCATCCTCGTGCCCGGCGGGACCCTGGATATCTTCCCCAGCACGCCAACCGTTGTAGTAGAGAGGCTCCGCCTCACCATCGCCGTCGGCATCAAACAGGCCGCCGACGTGCGCCAGCGCGTCCCACTGGGTGGAGTACTGGGTATAGAGCAGGACTGCATCGTCACTGACCACGTCGGTAAAATCAGGATTGAGGCGGTTTAGAGCAAAGTTATAGTTGAGCTTGTCGCCGCGTCCGGAGGTAAAGCGCCGGGGCGCGTGGCGCAGCTTGTTCAGAGCGTTACCGCCTGGATAGTCCAGAGGCAGGCTGAGACAGAAGCTCCGCCCCTCGTGGACCTCCGCTACGCCCTGGAGTACCTTTTCCGGGGTCAGCAGATTCAGCCGACCCAGTTCATCATCGGGGCCAAAGTCGCCCCAGTTGGAGCCTTCCGGTCGATTTTTCCAGCGCATGGCAGCCACCCTGTTGTTCTTGTTGGAGTCGTTAAGATGCCATGCCCCACAAGTCTGGTCATCCAGATCACTGCCGCTGTTGGCGAGGCATAGACCCGAGAGCATCTGCAGAAAGCAAACATGATCTTGATCAATGCGGCCCCAGCACCGCGAGGCTACCCTTGCGGCCTTTTATTGCCCGCTGACGGAGCCCAACCATGCCCAACGCCCCAGAGCTGCTTGCCCCTGCCGGCACGCTGAAAGCCATGCGCTATGCCTTCGCCTACGGCGCCGATGCGGTGTACGCCGGGCAGCCCCGCTACAGCCTGCGAGTCCGCGAGAACGATTTTCACAACCCCGAGGTCATGGCCGCAGCCATTGCTGAGGCACATGCGCTGGGCAAGCGCTTCTACCTTGCCAGTAACATCGCCGCTCACAACAGCAAGGTTGCAACCTATCTGCGCGATCTTGAACCGGTGGTGGCAATGGGGCCAGATGCTTTGATCATGTCCGATCCGGGCCTGATCATGCTGGTCCGTGAACGCTGGCCCGAGTTGCCGGTACACCTCTCGGTACAGGCCAATGCGGTGAACTGGGCGACAATCAAATTCTGGCAGAAGATGGGCCTTGAACGCGTCATTCTCTCCCGTGAACTGTCCCTTGATGAAGTGGAAGAAATCCGCCGCCAATGCCCGGATATCGGGCTTGAAGTGTTTGTGCACGGCGCCTTGTGTATCGCCTATTCGGGCCGCTGCCTGCTATCCGGTTACTTCAACCACCGCGATGCCAACCAGGGCGCCTGTACCAATGCCTGCCGCTGGAAATATGATCTGCAACCAGCGGTGGAAACCCCTGAGGGCAACATCGAGCCGCTTGCCCGCCCTGTCCATGTGATCAACCAGAGCGATAAACCGGATGAGCCCATGGCAATCGAGGAGGACGAGCACGGGACCTACATCATGAACTCCAAGGACCTGAGGGCGGTGCAGCACGTGCAACGCTTTGTCGATATGGGGCTGGACTCACTGAAGATCGAAGGCCGGACCAAATCGCATTTCTACGTCGCCCGAACCGTACAGACGTATCGTCGTGCGATAGATGACGCCGTTGCCGGCTTACCCTTTGACCTGAGCTTGATGGACGACCTTGAGAGCCTTTCCAACCGCGGCTATACCGAGGGATTCTATCGTCGGCATCCGCCAGGGGTGTATCAGAATTACGAGCACGGCGCCTCACGCATGGAGAGGCATCAGTTCGTAGGGGAGGTGCTGGAAACCGTCGATGGCTGGTTGCGCATCGAGGTGAAAAACCGCTTCGCACCTGGTGACCAGCTGGAGCTCATGACGCCCGAGGGTAACCATATCTTCAAGCTTGACCTGATGCACAATGACCGGAACCAGCCGATCAAGGTCGCTCCGGGCGACGGGCACATTGTGAGAATACCTCTGCAGGGAAAAGGCTCGATAGCTTTCGGCCTGTTGCTGCGCTATCTCCCCGAGCAGGCGGAAAATTCTCCTCTCTGAGCCGCTCGAGGAGTCGCCTGAGTAATCCTGGCATGGTTTAATTGCCGCCTGACACATTCGCACATGGATAGCTCTTCATGGATTGGCTGCAAGTCTTGGTTCTGGCAGTAATACAGGGTCTCACCGAATTTCTCCCGATTTCGAGCTCTGCCCACCTGATTCTCGCCCCGGTGCTATTCGGCTGGGTGGATCAGGGGCTGGCATTCGATGTTGCCCTGCACCTGGGCAGCCTGAGTGCAGTGGTGCTGTATTTTCGTCGCGACCTGATCGCCATGACCGTCAGCTGGACACGGTCGGTCACCCACCGTGAGGTGAACGATGACGCGCGATTGGCCTGGGGCGTGCTGTTCGCCACCATTCCGGTGGGCCTGGCGGGCCTGCTCTTCAAGGATGCGATTGAAGAGCAGCTACGGTCACCGCTGTATATCGCAGCGGGCCTGATCGTATTCGGTCTGGTGCTAAGCTGGGCGGACTGGCGGCATCGGGGCAAGCGCGAGGTCAATCAGATGAACTGGAAGGATGTGCTGCTGATCGGCCTGGCGCAGGCGCTCGCCCTGTTTCCTGGTACATCGCGCTCGGGCATCACCATGACAGCCGGGCTGCTGCTCGGCTTGAGCCGTGAAGCCACCGCCCGGTTTTCCTTTCTGCTCTCCATTCCGGTCATCGTTATCGCCTGCGCTCTGAAATCCTGGGATCTGTATAACGCCACGGTACCTATCGACTGGGCATTCATGGCCGGCGGCGTGGTGATGTCCGGTATCAGCGCCTTTCTGTGCATTCACTTCTTTCTGGTATTCATAAACCGGATCGGCATGCAGCCATTTGTTATCTACCGGATCATTCTGGGTATTGCGCTGATCTGGCTCTTTGCCTGAATCAGAGAGCGCTGGCAGACGCCCTGGATTTGACCAGCAGCACGGCGCCCTCGCGGCTGGCCAGACCGTGATCGGCAAGCTCGGGATGGCGTAGCCAGGTCAATGCTGGCAGGTCACCCCCGGCGCTCTGCAGGCTGCCTGCCAGCACCAACAGCTCGCCCGGACCAGCCGGCAAGTCGAGGCCCTGGCCGGCGGCACAGCTGTACAACACTGTCTCTTCGCCGGCAAAACGGTGTAGCACGCTTATGACGGCCCCATCTGCGCGCTTGCCCCAGGACTGCTCGGTGGGGCGCAGGCGTACCTGGGATCTGTCCTTTGGCGCAAACTGATTCAGTTTGACGAAAATCAGACAACCCTCTTCGGAGAAAGGACTGTGCCGCGATCCCGCCGGGCTGCGCAGGTAACTGCCAGCCGGGTAGTCGCCGCTCTCATCGCTGAAAACACCTTCAAGTACGTAGATCTCCTCGCCATTGGGATGCTCATGCTGCGGGAATTGCGCTTTGGGCAGGTATTCAACCAGGCTGGTCACTTGGCCGCTTTCAGGAGCTTCGCGCTCCAGCGGCCAACGCCGCACTGGGGCCTGGGGAGCGTCCTGCCAACGCTGATCGCCGGGGCGGATACAGACCTTGAGACAACGGTCCATGTTCAGAGGCGTGAAGTTTGGCGCTGCAGCGGTATCGGTTTGCATGATCATTCGTCAGCTGTTGGGTAGTAGGCGACACAGGTTACTCGATGACCATAACATAGCCGCATGAACTACTCCCGGCCACACGGAGTCGATACACCCACAAGGCTCAGAGCAAGGAACATCCGATGGTCAAACCGCTTGTTTACGCAATCCTGTGTTTATTTCTGTGGCTACCAGGCTCGGTTAATCAGGCGCTGGCGCAGGATAGCGCCGAGACCGCGGCAATCATTCAGGTCACCGATGTGCCCAGTGACACGGCCATTCGCGAACGGTTACAGGCGGTATTGGCGGCACTCGACGGCGGCGCAGCAATAGAGGTGGGCGTCGAGCAGGGTGTAGTCACGCTCAAGGGCAATGTACCCAATGCACGCTCTGCCCGTGAACTGGAAGGGATCGCCAATCGAGTCGAGGGCGTGATCCATGTACAGAGTCGACTCACCGAGGAAACCGATGTGTCCGCCCGCGTGCGCCCGGCTACCCGTAAGTTCCAGGAGATGGGCGCTGCAGCGGTGCAGATGCTGCCAGTCGTACTGGTTGCGCTGGTGGTGGTTGTCGCTTTCTGGTTGCTCGGCCGCTGGGCTGGCTCGCGGGGCGCCTGGTTACGGCGAATCGGCTTGTCCGAACTGGCTTCCAATCTGGGCAAACGAATTGTACGGCTGGCCATCACCGGCCTTGGCATCTTGATTGCCCTGGAAATACTCGACGCCACCGCGCTGGTAGGTGCCATGCTGGGTGTCGCCGGCGTTGCAGGTATCGCTGTCGGCTTTGCCTTCCGCAATATCGTTGAAAACTATCTTGCCGGGGTGCTTCTCAGTGCACGCAACCCATTCGATGTGGGCGACGTTATCGAGGTAGGTACCTTCACCGGGACAGTAGTGAGGCTGACCTCCCGCGACACGGTATTGATGACCCGCGACGGCAACCATCTGCGGATTCCCAACAGTATGATCATCACCTCGGCCATGACCAACTTCACGCGCAATCCGCTACGCAGGCTGGAGTTCGTAGTCGGCGTATCGGTTGATCTCGACCTGCAGCAGGCCCGCCAGTTGGGTATCGAAACCCTGCAAGCCATGACCGGCATTCTTGCCGATCCCGGGCCCCAGGTACTGGTAGCGGAACTGGGCGACAGCACCGTACAGCTGCGTTTTCTGGCCTGGATCAATCAACACGACAGTGACTTTCTCAAGGCCCGCAGTGAAGCCATTCGCCAGATCAAGGCGGCGTATGACAAGGCCGGCATCGAAATGCCCGAGCCAATCTACCGCATACACCTGCGCAACCCGTCGGCCATAGAGCGGTCGACGGAGCCCTCTGACCGGCCCCCAGAAGCAGCTCAGCAAAAGCCTGCCCTGGTAACACCTACCAGAGCGGAGGATGTGGCTGCTGATAACACTATCGATCGTCAGGTGGCTGCTGAGCTACGGTCCTCCGATGAGGAGAACCTGCTGACCAAAACATGACAAGAACCTGAAACAGGATGGGTGCCAGAGCGACTCCGGATCGCTCAGCCACGCTGCTGTGCCTGCCAATGATCACTGAATGCTGCAGCCGCCATGGGCCGACCCAGCAGGTAGCCTTGGCACTGGTCACAGCCATGCTGCCGCAGCCAGACCTCCTGATCCCCGGTTTCTACTCCCTCGGCGAGCACCGACAACTGCATGTTTCTGGCCAGCGCGATAATGGTCTGAACCAGCTGACTGTCACTGGGGTCCTCGGGCAAACCAGCCAGAAAGCTCTTGTCGATCTTCAGTTTGTCCAGCGCAAAACGACGCAGGTACGCCAGTGAGGAGTAGCCCGTTCCGAAGTCGTCCACGGAGATGCGTACGCCCAGCGTCCTCAGCGCTTTGAGCGTCTCTTCCGCCTGGGCAATATGCTGCATCAGAGCTCCCTCGGTGATTTCCAGTTCCAGGCATGCTGCAGGCAAACCGCTGATATCCAGCGCATCGCGAACAATCTGCACGATATTGCGCTGCATGAACTGGATAGGCGACAGGTTAACCGCGATCGTATCGAGCAGGACCCCTTCGCGCCGCCACTGGCTCGCCTGTTGACAAGCCTGGTGCAGAACCCAGGTCCCGAGAGCAACGATCTGCCCGCTCTCCTCCGCCAGCGGAATAAAGCGATCCGGACCCACAGTGCCATGCTCGGCGCTTTGCCAGCGCAGCAATGCTTCGGCGCCGATACACCGACCACTGGCCAGATCGACCAGGGGTTGATAGTGCAGCCTGAGCTCATCATTTTGCAGAGCGCCGCGCAGGGAACGCTCCAGCTCGAAGCGAGCCCTTGCCTCCTCTGTTAGACAGGGCAGATAGTGACTATAGGTATTGCGGCCCTGAGCCTTTGCCCTGTACATGGCCGCATCAGCATTGCGAATGAGCTCATGGGCATTGCTGCCGTCCTTGGGATAGAGCGCGATACCGATGCTTGCGCCGACGTACAGCTCGCGAGCCTCATCGAGTAGCAGCGGAACCTTCAATGAATCGAGCAGGCCTCGTGCCACCTGACTGGCTGCGCCGGGACTGGGCAACTGCTCGAGAATCATAAGAAACTCGTCGCCTCCCAGGCGCGCCAGGGTATCTTCGCTACGGCAACGTTCCTGCAGGCGCTGGGCAACGCCTTGCAGAACCAGATCACCAAAATCATGGCCGTAGCTGTCATTGAGCGTCTTGAACCTATCCAGATCGATGAAAAGGACGGCCAACCAGCCGCCCCGGCGATCAATCCGGTCCTTGGCATGTTCAAGGCGGTCACGCGCCAACACCCTGTTCGGCAACCCGGTCAGCGGATCGAAGTGCGCCAGGGTGCGTAAACGGTTCTGATAGGTATCGACGAATCTGATCAGTAGCTGCGAGCCCGTCAGAACGACGAGCATCAATACCAGGACGGCGAGAGCATAGATCGGCGCTCGCTCGAGGAATATCTGCTGGAAGGATTTGCCGCTAACCAGGACGGCAAGCGCACCCGGATCGGCCCTCCCCAGAACCCAGGCACCCACAGGACGCTCAATACCCCACAGCGTGAAACCGCCCAGCTCTACCCAGCGTGTTTCCGGGCCAGCGGCGTCGAGCAGCTCGCGTTCGACACCCGCCATGGCATCGGGACGCAAAATCAGCGGTTGCAGCGGACCTTCCAAGTGTAAGGCGGACTCTCCATGCCATAGTTGCAGCAGACTGTGAGCCTGTTGCTGGCGGGTTTGATTGACGCTGCGCTGCTCGAGAATCATGGCAACGATCACCAGCACCAGAATGCTGAAAAAAGCCACGCCATTGACCGCCCAGAATTTATAGCGCAGCGGAAGTTGACGCTGTAGCTGCATTACCCGCTCCCGCAAGTATGACAAGGGCGGTCATTCTAGGGTCTGTAACGGATAACGTTTTGATACGGATCAAGAAATGCGGCAACCGGATGGCTAGACAAAGGTATGGTGCAGTCATAAAAAAGGCAGACCGAAGTCTGCCTCCTGCTGCCCTGACAACAGATTACATGCCCGGCATTAGCACCGAATCGATCACATGGATCACACCATTGCTGGCTTTTATATCAGTCTTGACGACAGTGGCAGAGTCGACCATAACGCCATTGCTGGTATCAATCTTCAACTCACTACCTTGCACAGTTTCAGCACTGGTAAGCCCGGCCACGTCTGCAGCCATTACCTTACCCGGTACCACGTGATAGGTGAGGACTGCCGTCAGCTTTTCCTTGTCGGCAAGCAGTGCGTCAAGATCTGCAGCTGGAATCTTGGCAAAGGCTTCGTCGGTAGGTGCGAATACAGTGAAGGGACCTTCACCCTTCAGGGTATCGACCAGGCCTGCTGCCTGTACTGCTGCAACCAGCGTGGTGAAGCTGCCTGCTTCGACGGCTGTGTCGACGATGTCTTTTTTGGCCATACCGGAATGATGATCGGCATGGGCTGGGACAGTTGCAAGCATCCCGGCGCCGAGGACGGCCAGCATGAGATGTCGGGCACTGCGAGTGAAGTTCTGAGTAAATGCAAACATGAAATCCTCCAAAGGATCGTTATGTGGGTTGCCCTATTAGTAATACATGACTTATACAGGATAGTCTCAATTGTACAACTCAAGTTACACACTGCCCTTACCCGAAAACACCTGCTCGTGACCAGATAGGCCAGACCATGGGCCTGTAAGGTCGAAGTGACTGGTGGTCGTGTTATTCCCGGCAATGCTGGTCCATAATCAGGGACCGGTTACCCGCCGAGCCTGTCTTCAAGTTTCATTACAGAGGTGCAAACGATCCATGTGGTACCAAGGTTTACTTCAATTATCCGGCTGGCAGATCCTGGCTGTGATTCTCCTGCTGACGCATATCACCATCGTCAGCGTGACTGTCTATCTGCATCGTTATTCGGCCCATCGTGCGCTCGAGCTGCACCCCGCCTTGAAACACTTTTTCCGTTTCTGGTTATGGCTCACAACCGGCATGAACACCCGCGAGTGGACCGCGATTCACCGCAAGCATCACGCCAAATGCGAAACGCCGGATGACCCCCACAGCCCCGTTCACAAGGGCCTTTCCACCGTGCTGCGCAAGGGCGCCGAGCTATATATGGCCGAGGCCCGGAATGAGGAGACCCTGCGTATCTACGGCAAGAACTGTCCGGATGACTGGATGGAGCGTAACCTCTACTCGCGCTACCCGATCGGCGGCGTGACCTTGATGGCACTGATTGATCTCGCATTGTTCGGCGTACTGGGCATGACAGTGTGGGCAGTCCAGATGATGTGGATTCCGGTATTTGCCGCCGGCGTGGTCAATGGCCTGGGTCACGCGGTGGGTTATCGCAACTTTGAATGCCGCGACGCTGCTACCAATATACTGCCCTGGGGTATTCTGATCGGCGGAGAAGAGCTGCATAACAATCACCACACCTATCCCAATTCAGCCAAGTTGTCGGTAAAGAAATGGGAGTTCGACATGGGCTGGATGTGGATACGTCTGTTCAGCCTGCTGGGCCTGGCCAAGGTGCGCCGCACAGCACCTATCGCCCACCGGATTGAAGACAAGCAGACGCTGGACATGGATACCGCCATGGCAGTGCTGAACAATCGCTTTCAGATCATGGCGCAATATCGCAAGCTGGTGATAAAACCTCTGGTCGCCCAGGAGATGCACCGGGTGGATGATTCGGTGCGGCATCTGTTTCGCCGCGCCAAACGCTTGCTCAGTCGTGAAACCAGCCTGTTGGACAGCCATAACGAGAAGAACCTGCAGCAAGTACTTGAGCACAGCCAGCGCCTGCGCATCATTTACGAGAAACGGTTGGCGCTGCAGCAGATCTGGACCCGAACCAGTGCCAACGGCCACGACATGCTGCATGCCCTGCGGGAATGGTGCAGCCAGGCTGAGGCCAGCGGCATCAAGGCATTGCAGGATTTTGCTGCAACCCTGCGTACCTACTCGCTGCAACCCGCGCCGCTGGTACATTGACGCCGCAGTGAACCTAACCCGGATGTGCGGCTCGCCAGAACCGACACATCCGGGTAGGATTGTGAATCGATCAAAAATTCACCATAGGGGTTGCAAAGGATGCGAACCTTTTTGCTGGGTCTGACGCTGTTGTTGGCGAGCCCGATTCTGTCTGCCTCCACCATTTATAAATACACGGATGCCAACGGTGTAGTGACCTACACCGACCAGAAGGTCAAGGGCGCACAGGTATTTGTCTTTACCGACACCATGGTCGAAACCTTCGACAAGCAGGTGTATGTCACAACCCAGAAGCATCCCGGTGGCGAAACTCTCATAGTGCACAATGAATTGTATGCTCCGGTGGAAGTGGAACTGAGTATCGAATCCGCACGCAATCTTGTTGGCGTGCCGGAAAAACCGGTGCGCTGGGTTCTGCAGCCCCGCGAGACCATTCGCCTGCTTACGCTCTCCCCCACAGGCAACGGTGCGCCCAGTTACAGCTACAAACTGCGTCATGCCCTGGGAGATCCACGCGCCAAGCATGCCCTGGTGGATTACCCATTGCCCTGGGAGGGCGGACCATTCCGCGTCACGCAGGGCCCTGGGGGCCGCTATAGCCATACCGGACCGAAGGGACGGCACGCTATCGACGTGGCCATGCCAGAGGGTACGCCTATCCTGGCAGCCAGGCCCGGTGTGGTGGTCAAGATCGAGAACAATCAGAACGGCCGCGGCACTCATCCGTCGGGAAACTTTGTCAGGGTGCTGCATGACGACGGCACCATGAGTGTCTACTTGCACCTCAAGCACCGCTCAGTCGTTGTAGGCGAAGGTCAGCGGGTGCGCACCGGCACCCTGCTGGCCAAGTCCGGGAACACCGGCAACAGCACCGGTCCGCACCTGCACTTCGTTGTTCAGAAGAATGTGGGGCTGGATACGATCTCCATTCCATTCGCCTTCACCCAGCCGGTCGACAGCCTGCCGAACTTTGCGGTTGGCGGCGAATAGATACCAGCCGGAATGCAGACAACAAAAAACCCGCCGAAGCGGGTTTTTTGTTGCAAGCCAGACCTTACTTGATCTTGGCTTCCTTGTAGTTCACGTGCTTGCGAATCACCGGATCGAATTTCTTGATTTCGATCTTATCGGGAGTAGTACGCTTATTCTTGTCGGTAGTGTAAAAGTGACCAGTACCGGCAGAAGAAACCAAACGAATCAATTCACGCATGGGACTGCTCCTTAGACTTTTTCGCCACGACCGCGCATTTCGGCAAGCACAACATCGATACCGCGCTTGTCGATGATACGCATGCCCTTGGTGGACGTACGAAGACGTACAAAACGCTTCTCTGACTCAACCCAGAAGCGATGGTGCTGCAGGTTAGGCAGAAAACGACGTTTGGTTCTGTTGTTAGCGTGGGAAACGTTGTTCCCAGTCACTGGACCTTTACCGGTCACCTGACATACTCGAGACATGGTTAACCCTCTCCAACCACTTGCCCAACCCGAACTGGTTGGAAGCCATAAAATAATTTGTTTTCCAGCCGGGGCGAGCATCGTGCAGACCTGACAAACGAATCCGTACAGGCGCAGCCCCGAGAAGAGCGGAGCTTTATACCAAAACACGCTCCGGCAAGCAACGACTTTTAATTTCCGGTTACTTAGAGCAGCCCCCGCTCGGCGAATGAAACCGGCTCGCCGTCCCCTACAACCAAGTGGTCAAGAACGCGGATATCCACGAGCGCCAGCGCCTCTTTCAGACGTCGGGTAAGCATCTGATCCGCCTGACTCGGCTCGGCGACACCCGACGGATGGTTGTGGGTAAGAATCAATGCGGCAGCGTTGCATGCCAAAGCACGCTTGACCACTTCTCTGGGATACACGCTGGCGCTGTCAAGGGTGCCACGGAACAACTCCTCGAAGGTAATGACCCTGTGCTGGTTGTCCAGAAACAGGCAGGCAAAGACTTCGTGGGGCAGATGCGCCATGCGACTGCGCAGATAGTGCCGAACGGCGCCGGGAGAGGTCAGCGCGGTACCGCGCTTGAGATCCTCGAACAGATGCCGTCGGCCCATTTCCATGACCGCCTGCAGCTGCGCGTACTTGGCAGGACCAAGGCCGGCATGCAGACAGAATTCAACCTGTTCGGCCTGCAGCAACGCGCGCAGACTCCCGAAGGCGCTCAGTAACTGCCGGGCCAGATCCACTGCGCTGATGCCCGGCAAGCCGGTGCGCAGGAATATGGCCAGGAGTTCAGCATCAGAGAGTGCCGCGGCACCCTGTTTGAGCAGTTTTTCCCGGGGGCGTTCAGCCTCCGGCCAGTCGGTGATGGGCATGCGCAAATCCCTGCGTTAGCGCACGTACTTCCTGTTCGTGCGGTGTAATATGGCCGGCTAGTATAGAAGCTTCAAACACGGTGGTCGAGGCAGAAGGCACCATGGCCATGCTATGTTATTTTAATCGGGTTTTGCACACACAGCGCCCCGGGCGCAGTTGTCGGGAGTCAGCATGCAGCGGTTGGTGAACAAGAGAGTCCTTCTGGGCGTCAGCGGCGGCATTGCCGCCTATAAAAGCGCAGAGCTGGTACGCCGCCTGCGCGATGCAGGAGCAGAAGTCCGGGTAGTAATGACCAACGCAGCCCGGGAGTTTATTACCCCACTCACACTGCAGGCCCTTTCCGGGCACCCGGTTCACGGTGACCTGCTCGACCCCGCCGCTGAAGCAGCGATGGGGCACATCGAACTGGCCCGCTGGGCCGATCTGGTGTTGATTGCGCCGGCCACCGCCGACTTGATGGCGCGGCTGGCCCAGGGACGCGGAGACGATCTGTTGACTACCCTGGTTCTGGCTTCTGATGCACCCCTGGCGCTCGCACCGGCGATGAACCAGGCAATGTGGCGCGACCAGGCAACCCAGGCCAACCTTGCTCAATTACGTGATCGTGGCGTGCGAATCTTTGGCCCCGATTCCGGCGAACAGGCCTGCGGTGACGTAGGCCCCGGGCGGATGCTTGATCCTACCGAGATTGCGCTGCTGGCCAGCGGGTGCTTCGAGCATGGACTGTTGACCGGAAGACACGTACTGATAAACGCCGGCCCCACACGCGAGGCCATCGACCCGGTACGCTACATCTCCAATCACAGCTCGGGAAAGATGGGCTTTGCCCTGGCCGAAGCGGCAGCCGAAGCCGGTGCACGTGTGACTCTGGTAGCCGGGCCCGTCAACCTGCCTACCCCGCCCCGGGTCAATCGAATCGACGTGGTCAGCGCACTGGAAATGCAGGCGGCCTGCGAATCTGCACTGCCAGCCGATCTGTTTATTGCCGCTGCAGCGGTCGCCGATTACCGCCCGGCAGATTGTGCTACCCATAAAATGAAAAAAGACCCGAAGTCCAGCAACGGACTGACCCTCGAACTCATACCCAACCCTGACATTCTGGCCGGTATTGCCCGCCATGCGCAGCGCCCCTGGTGTGTCGGCTTCGCAGCCGAGACCCATGATGTACTGGCGTATGCTGCAGACAAGCTCGAGCGCAAGAATCTGGACCTGATCATCGCCAACGATGTCAGCGCGCCCGGCATCGGCTTCAACAGCGATAACAACGCGGTCACGCTGATCGACCGGAGCCTGCATGAGGAGCACCTGCCCATGGCAAGCAAGAACAAGCTTGCCCGGCAGATAATCAGTCATGTAGCCGGTCGTCTTGCCACTGACAAGGCCGTGAACGGAAAACTCTGACGAGAACAACCATGCACACACTGCAAGCCAAGATAATCGACCCTCGCCTGGGTCAGGAGTGGCCGCTGCCCCATTACGCGACCGAGGGTTCTGCCGGGCTGGATCTGCGAGCTCTGCTCCAGGAGCCACTGACCCTGCAGCCCGGTCAGACCGAATTGCTACCGACCGGTCTGGCCATTCATATCAACGATCCGGGTCTGGCAGCGATGATTCTGCCGCGCTCGGGGATGGGCCATAAACATGGCATAGTCCTGGGTAACCTGGTGGGTCTTATCGACTCTGATTATCAGGGCCAGCTAATGGTATCCTGCTGGAACCGTAGCGCCCGCCCCTTCACCATAGAGCCAGGCGAGCGGATTGCGCAGTTGGTACTGGTGCCGGTGCTACAGGCACAACTGGAAGTGGTGGATGAGTTCGAAGGCAGCCTGCGCGGTGTCGGCGGATTCGGTCATACAGGCAGTCGTTAAGCAGGACTTGACGCTAATGGCAAGGAGGCAGCAGTGATGAAATTCAAGACCAAGGATCCGACCAAATCCCCCTCGGCGCTACCAGGTACACTGGTTCCATTGCTGATAGCCTTGCTCGGCTTGGCTCTGGCTGCCGGATTGATCTGGGTGGCAGTCTTTGCCCAGAACAATGACCGCTACCGCGACGATCTGGCTCAGGCCTACGCCACACAGCAACTCGGGGCGCTGAATCAGGCGACAACACAATTGCGCAACGACCTGGCCCGGCTGGCTGCCAACCCGCAACTTCAGGTCGCCCTGCAACAGGGCGGCAGTGCCAGCGTGCAACGCATGCTGCGCTACTACCTGGCTGACAACCAATCCATGCGCATTTTTGCCGTTGGTGAGGCGGAAAGCCCCGCAGACGGGCAGGCAGTACCCAGCTTCGCTGTGCTGGACATGATTCGCAGGGCCGAACGAAACATGCCGGTACCCATGGAAGCGCATCCCGTGGATGGTGAATGGCGACTGCATGTGGTGACTCCACTGCGCGTTTCAGATAACGCTCCGATTGGCGGCACACTGGTCGCAGCCTTCGAGTTGCAGCGTGTGCTGAGCGCCCTGCCACCCCTGCATGAAGACGCAGGTCAGTTGAAGCTGGTGCAAAACTTTCCGGGAGCTCCGGTACAAACGCTGTATCAGGTTGGCAGCGGATTTGGCGAGACCGTGACTCTAGCCTCGAACAATCCTGCCTGGCGTATCGAATTTCAGCCGGGCGTCGCCCTGGTCGCTGGCGTGGCCAATCCGCTGCTCCTGCTGGGGTCAGTGTTGCTCGCACTCTTTGGCATTCTTATCGCACTCTGGTGGTTGCACCGCAGCTGGAGCGCCGACGTCAAATCAGATGCATCGGTACTCAGCCAGCTCGCCCAGGGTCACAAGGTGGCCGGCTTGCGACTCGGACCGCTGACTCCGGTAGGTCAGGAAATCATGCAGCTGGCCTCCGGCCATGGCCGTAAACTGGGGCCCAGTCCAGAACGCGAGGACGTGCAGGCCCGGCCGGGTAAAAAAGCACCAGCACCTTCAACAGCAGCCCTATCCGACAACGATATTCTCGATATCGATATTGTCGACAACATGGACGATCTCGGTGATGACATGTTCGGAACCGCAGACGCTGCCAGTGGTACCTCTGCGATACCCGAGATTCCAGCTGAAATTTTCCGCGCCTACGACATTCGCGGCGTGGTTGACCGCACGCTGACGGCGGAAACCGTCTATTGGCTGGGCCGTGCAATCGGCAGCGAAAGCATCGCCCGTAACGAAGCCAAGGTTGCCGTGGCCCGTGACGGACGTCTGTCCGGCCCGGTGCTGGTGGAACAGCTGATCCGCGGCCTCATGGAAAGCGGATGCCAGGTAATTGATCTGGGTATGGTCCCGACACCCGTGCTCTACTACGCGACCCACACAACACAGGCCACCTCCGGCGTGATGCTCACAGGCAGCCACAACCCGGCCGACTACAACGGCCTGAAGGTCGTCATAGCCGGCGAGACCCTCGCCGACCAGCGAATCCAGGCCTTGCACCAGCGTCTGCGGGAAAACGATCTCAGCGAAGGCTCAGGCGGCCGACAGCAGTTGGAACTGCTGGACGCCTATCGTCGCCAGATAGCCGAGGACGTGGTGCTGGTGCGATCACTCAAGGTGGTAGTGGATTGCGGCAACGGCGTTGCAGGCGTGGTAGCCCAGGGCCTGCTGGAGGATCTGGGCTGCGAAGTCATTCCGCTCTACTGCGAGGTGGACGGCAACTTCCCCAATCACCATCCAGACCCCGGGCATATCGAGAACCTGCAGGACCTGATTGCCGAGGTCAAGCGCAGCGGAGCTGACATAGGTATTGCCTTTGATGGCGACGGCGATCGCCTGGGAGTGGTTACCCGCAGCGGCGAAATGATCTATCCGGATCGCCTGATGATGCTGTTCGCCGAAGATATCGTGACGCGTCACCCCGGTGCGGATATCGTTTTTGACGTTAAATGTACCCGTCGCTTGCCCGCGCTGATCAGCCGCATGGGCGGACGTCCGGTCATGTGGAAGTCAGGGCACTCCATGATCAAGGCCAAGATGATCGAGACCGGGGCCTTGCTCGGCGGAGAGATGAGCGGGCACCTGTTCTTCAAGGAGCGCTGGTTCGGTTTCGACGATGGCCTTTACAGCGCCTGCCGACTTCTGGAGCTGATTTCGATCCAGCCACCCGAAGAAGATCCCGAGAAAGATATCTTCAGCAAATACCCCGCCGGGTTAGTCACGCCGGAGATCAACCTCAAGGTGGGTGAACAGCGCAAATTCGAGTTGATAGAGACACTGAAAAAACAGGCTGACTGGGGTGCTGGGCGCGTGTCCACGCTGGATGGGATTAGAGTCGACTTCCCCCATGGCTGGGGGTTGATACGTGCCTCCAACACCACACCTATGCTGGTACTGCGGTTTGAAGCTGACAAGCCCGACGAGCTGGAGCGAATCCAGCAGTTATTCCGCGATCAGCTGGCGCAGGTAGCCAGCGATCTGCAACCGACATTCTGATTATACAAGGAGAAGCCCTACACCATGTTGAGTCGCGACGCTGCCACCCAGGTATCCCGGGTATTGACCGAAGCACTGCCTTACATTCAGCGCTTCACTGGCAAGACCATTGTCATCAAGTACGGCGGAAACGCGATGGAAAGCGACGAGCTGAAGAACAGCTTCGCCCGTGACATCGTGCTGATGAAGACGGTTGGCATCAACCCGGTCGTCGTCCACGGGGGCGGCCCGCAGATCGGTGACCTGCTCAAGCGGCTCAATATCGAAAGCCGCTTTGTCGACGGTATGCGCGTGACTGATACCCAGACCATGGATGTGGTAGAAATGGTACTCGGCGGCCAGGTCAACAAGGACATCGTCAACCTGATCAATCAGCATGGTGGCAGCGCCATCGGCCTCACCGGCAAGGACGCAGGGCTGATCAAGGCACGCAAACTCAAGGTGAGCGTGAACACCCAGGGGCTCGACAAGCCGGAAATAATCGATATCGGTCATGTTGGCGAGGTGGTCGAGATCAACACGCGGCTGATCAACCGACTGGTCTCCGATGATTACATCCCGGTTATCGCCCCTATAGGCGTTGGCGCCGACGGCGCCTCGTACAATATCAATGCCGACCTGGTAGCCGGCAAAGTCGCCGAGGCGCTGCAGGCTGAAAAGCTCATGCTGCTGACAAACATAGCCGGGCTGATGGATAAGGCGGGCAACGTATTGACAGGGCTGACTACCGCCCAGGTTGACGCTCTGATTGCTGATGGCACCATTTATGGCGGCATGCTACCAAAGATCCGCTGCGCCCTTGATGCAGTGCAGGGTGGCGTGAGCAGCGCGATTATCGTGGACGGGCGGGTTCCCAATGCCATTCTGCTGGAAATCTTTACCGATACCGGTGTCGGTACGCTGATTACCAACAACAAGGGAGCCATATAACCCATGCAACCGGATGATTTCCGCTTCAGCCACGCGCTACGCGTTCGCTGGGCCGAGGCCGACATGCAAGGCATCGTTTTCAACGGACACTATCTGACCTTTGCCGATGTGGGCATCACTGAGTACTTTCGCGCCATGGGTCAGACCTACAGCGGGGAGACAGGGGCCAATGGCAGTGATTTCTTTGCTGTGAAGACCCTGCTGGAGTATCGCTCGCCAGCCCGCTTCGACGATATGCTCGACGTTCATGTACGCATTGCGCGCCTGGGCAATTCGAGCATGCAGTTTCTGATCGGGATCTATCGCGATGAGGAACTGCTGGTCAACGGGGAAATTGTCTACGTACATGCTGACCAGAGCACTCGCCGGCCTTCACCAATCCCGCAGGTATTCCGCGAGGCGGTCGTCTCTTTTGAACGCTTGATGCCGGAGGGTGTAACCGCCTGAAAGAGGCAGGGGATCAGCGCTTCAGCAGTTGCTCGAGTCTGGCGCGCCTTTGCTCGAAAGTTGCATGAACAGCTTCGATCTCCTGCTGTTTTGCGGCAATCAGACGCTCCAGTCGGTCCATCTCGGCATCCACATGGGTGATTTCCAGCAGTATCGACTCCTCCACCTCACGACCGGCACGCTGCTGGGCGGCTGCGCGACTTTGTAGCTCCTCGCGCTGACCTTGCAGGACCGCTATGTTGGTTCGGGTAGCAGCAATCAAATTCTCGATCTGCTCCAGCTGACGCCCCCTGGCACGCTTCAGGTCCGGCACACTGCTGTACAGTCGCAACAGGGTTTTATCTTCCTGCAGCTGGCGCTCTTGCTCCGCCCGTGCCGCACGCACCTCAGCCAACTCCTTGGGAGTGGGCGCCGCAGCTACTGTATCCACAACCCGACCGTGACTATCGAGCACCTCATAACCGTGTTTGACGTACTCAGCCGGCACACGACTGTCGAGAACAGTCACGCCATTTTCATCCAGATAGCGGTACAACTGAGCCTGTGCCGGTAGCGAAAGCCCGACAGTTGCGACGACAATCAAACAAAACGACCTAAGCATAAACGGTAACTCTTGCTTGGAGCCGATAACTCCGGTTACTTGGCGAAGGTCGAATCCGTCAGGACTACTTCGCCTTGATACCATACTCCGCACGATAGGCTTCTACCGCCGGCAGATGGTGACGCAACTCGGCATCCTCTTCGAGGAAGCTCAAAACCTGTTCCAGGGAAACGATACTGACGACCGGAATGTCGAAATCGCGCTCGACCTCCTGAATGGCAGACAGTTCGCCCTGACCCCGTTCCTGGCGATCCAGCGCGATCATGACCGCTGCCGGAGTGGCACCCGCTGCCTTGATGATCTGCATGACCTCGCGCACAGCTGTGCCCGCCGTTATCACATCATCAATGATCAATACCCGTCCTTTGAGCGGAGCGCCAACCAGACTCCCGCCTTCGCCGTGATCCTTGGCTTCCTTGCGGTTGAAGCAGTATGGCATATTGCGATCAAAACTATCAGCAAGCGCCACCGCTGTCACGGCTGCCAATGGGATGCCCTTGTAGGCAGGTCCGAATATGACGTCCACCTCACCAACCGAGCTGTGCACGAAAGCCTGCGCATAGAATCGCCCGAGCCGGCTGAGCGCCGATCCGGTGTTGAATAGACCGGCATTGAAGAAGTACGGGCTCTTGCGGCCGGACTTCAGGGTAAACTCACCAAAACGCAGAACCTCGCGGTCCAGGGCAAAACGTATGAACTCGCGCTGAAATTCGTGCATCCGGTTCCTCTTCTTTACAAAATAAATGCTGGCTCGGGTATCATACACTTTCGATTTTGGGGGAGCTATGTATGCGAATCATCAGTCTGAACGTCAACGGCATCGAGGCGGCGGCAGCCCGGGGCCTGTTCGACTGGTTACGCACACAGGATGCCGACGTGATCTGCCTGCAGGATATCCGGGTCACCGCGCCCGAACTGGAGCAGGATAAATACTGGCTGGACGACTATTGGCAGTATTGTTTCGAAGCCGAGGTTCCCAGTCAGGGCGGCGTGGCGATCTACACCCGTACAGCCCCGAAGGCGATTATCATGGGCCTGGACTTCGAACTGGCCGACCGCTACGGCCGCTACGTTCAAGCCGACTTCGACAAGGTCAGCATTGGTTGCCTGCTGCTGCCTTCCGGACGGGGCGGCGACGCCGAACTGAACCAGAAATTCAAGTTCATGAACGACTTCACCGGCTATCTGAACAAGCAGCGCCGCAAGCGCCGGGAGTTCATCTACTGTGGCTCGCTGTATACATCACACCTGAAACTGGACGTGAAGAACTGGCGCGACTGCCAGAACGAGCCCGGCTTCATGGCACCTGAGCGGGCGTGGATGGATGAGATCTTCGGCAACCTGGGCTACGTGGATGCCTTACGTGAAGTCACCCGCGAAGCCGAGCTGTACAGCTGGTGGCCTGATAGCGAACAGGCGGAGAGTCTCAACCTCGGTCTGCGCTTCGACTATCAGATACTCACCCCGGGCCTGCGCCGCTTCGTCCGAGACGCACGTATACCCCGGGACGCACGCTTTTCACAGCATGCGCCGGTGATTATCGATTACGACTGGACGCTGAGCATCTAAGCCGCAAGCTTCAAGCTTCAAGCTTCAAGCTTCAAGGGAATAAAGCTTGGCGCCTGGACCTGCATCCCATCAAGCCTGTGCCAGAACGAAGTCGAAAGCTGCGTCCACGTGGGTTGCTTGTAGCTTGCCGCTTGCCGCTTGCCGCTACTTAATGATCCGCCAGCAGAACGGATACCGGTAAGCCTTACCTTCGTTGGCCTTGATCGCCGCAATGATCATCAGAATCACTGCCCCGATGATGACTACCCAGATCAACAAGAACCCGATCACGATGACCATCAGCAATACGCAAAGCAGCGAGGCAAGCGCCACGCTGATCTGGAAGTTCATGGCTTCCTTGCCCTGATCATCAATAAAAACGTCCTGATCCTTTTTCAATTGCCACACCAGCAGTGGGCCGATCAGGCTACCGAACGGGATCAGACAGCCGAGAAAACCTGACAGATGAGCAATCAGAGCCCATTTGCGGGCTTCGGGGCCGGGGATGCCCGGCTCTGCGATAGGCTGGGTTGGTTCAATCATGTTGCGCTACTCCCTGTTCCGTTAAAGGACCTGCCAGCCTGATCGGCCGACCTCAGTCTTCCAGCGCCGCCAATTGCATGGCAAACAACTGATCAACGCCCTGCCTGGCGAGCGCCAGCATGGCATTCAGTTCGTCAGGGCTGAAGGGTGAGCCCTCAGCGGTGCCCTGCACCTCGATAAAACCGCCCTTGTCAGTGACCACGACGTTCAGATCGGTTTCCGCGGCAGAGTCTTCAAGATAGTCCAGATCGAGCACGGGCTCACCCTGGTAAATACCCACGGAGATTGCAGAGATCATCTGCACTTCAGGCATTTTCTTGATGGCGCCGCGCTGCTTCATGATGCGCAGGGCGTCGACCAGAGCCACACAGGCGCCGGTGATCGAGGCTGTGCGGGTGCCACCGTCGGCCTGGATGACATCGCAATCGATATACAGGGTGTTCTCGCCCAGGCTTTTCAGGTCAATCGCGGCGCGCAGGGAGCGACCAATCAGCCGCTGGATCTCGAGGGTACGCCCGCCTTGCTTGCCTCGGCTGGCTTCACGCTGCATGCGCGAGCCGGTTGAACGCGGCAGCATGCCGTATTCGGCGGTTATCCAGCCCTGACCTGAGCCGCGCAGGAAGCGTGGCACGCCAGCCTCGACACTCACGGTACAGATCACCTTGGTATCGCCAAATTCGACCAGAACCGACCCCTCGGCATGTTTGGTGTAATGGCGGGTCAGTGTTACCTGACGCATCTGGTTGGCTTCGCGGCCACTGGGTCGTTTCATCTTGGAATCCTTGTACTGCGGGTATGTGTCCCCGGATTATACGGGTCAAGCCAAGCGGGCGACACCTGCGTCTCCACCGGAGTAGAATGCGGCTTCAATTATTCTAGTGCGCCAGGAGGCCAACCGATGGTTTACAGCATGACGGCATTCTCACGCTGCGAGCTGAGCACAGATCAGGGCAACCTCGCCTGGGAAATTCGCTCGGTCAATCATCGCTTTCTGGAGCCCAGTCTGCGCTTGCCAGAGAGCTTTCGCTCACTTGAAGGGCCCTTGCGCGAACGTCTGCGCAAGGAATTCGCCCGCGGCAAGCTGGAAGTCACCCTGCGCTTCAATCCGTCAGCGGGCAGCGACAGCACATTGCAGGTCAACCAGCCGCTAATTGACCAACTGCTCACCGCAGCCCGACGCATCAGCCAGCAGATGGACGCCCCCTGCCAGGTGAATCCGCTTGAGGTGCTCGCCTGGCCCGGCGTGCTCGCCGGTAGCAAGATGGACGACGGCCAGTTGATTCCTCAGGCCAGCGCCCTGTTCGAGGACGCGGTGACCGCCCTGAAGACGCAGAGAGCACGGGAGGGCAGCGAGCTGAAAAGACTCCTGGAAGAACGGTTGGAGGCAATAAGTGAGAGGGTCGCCAGCCTGCGTGAGATGATGCCCGGCCTGCTCACAGCGTATCGGCAGAAGCTGATCGATCGCTTCAACGAGGCCCGCCTGGAACTGGACACCACCCGCATCGAGCAGGAACTGGTATTACTGGCGCAGAAAATGGATGTTGCCGAGGAGCTCGACCGGCTCGACACCCATGTCGCGGAGGCACGTCATATACTGTCTGGCACCAAGGCCATGGGACGACGCCTGGATTTCCTGATGCAGGAATTCAACCGCGAAGCCAACACCCTCGGTTCCAAGGCGATTGACAGTCGCAGCACCCAGGCAGCCGTTGATCTGAAGGTCTATATCGAGCAGATGCGCGAGCAGGTCCAGAACATAGAATAACGCCAGAGGGGCCCATCAGCCCCCTTGGTAACCCGCCACCAGTTCGCGCAGACGTTGCCGATCTTCCTCCAGAGTCATTCCCGCCTCGGCATGCTTCAATGCCAGCAGAGCCTGGCGATGCGCGCAAATAGCCAGCTCCGGGCCCTGCCCTGCCAGTAGTAGCAAGCCCTTTTGCAGACGTAGCTGTACTTCGATCAGGCTTGCGCCGTCTCTGGCTATAGGTGCGAACATGTCGTCGAACAGATCGTGCAGCTCGAGCCGGGGTACCTTGATCCGAGAATAAATAGGCGCGCACTCTCGCTCACCCATACTCTGTTGCGAATAGTAGGACAGAATTCTCACCGCACGGCCCAGCACATCAATAGCGGTGCCAGGATCGTTGACCGCTGGCGAGAGCGCCCGGGAAGCGATTTCCGCGAGCACGGACAGACCGAACCGCGGATCCTGATCGAAAGACCTGTCGTTGCCCAGGGTAAATACCTTGCGTATCTTTTCGTCTGCCGCATCCCCTTCGGCTCCCGCCACCCAGGCGAGCGGCCGCGGACTGCTGACAAAAGCACCAGGCAATGTCGCCACCCAGACTTCCCAATCGTTCTCCTCTGCCAGTTCAGACAGTTCGACCATGTCCAGGTGCTGCACAAGACCCGTGGATTGCGTATGGATCGGGCGAGCGGAGGCCGGAGGCGAGAAGTCGGCAGCTTTCATTGGGATGCCACCCAGACCCGGGTGGCATACGCGATCTTTCAACGCCTCCAGCGTCACGGCCTCGACCCGCCCGGTGGTATCGCCGACCCGGCCAAAATGGGACAAATGCTGAATCCAGCGCAGGATAGTCACCACCACCAGCAGGATCACCACCAGGGTGACCAGAAACAGGATCGCCCTGCCACGCTCATCGTAGGTTTCGGTACTCAGGGCGGTTATGCCCACGAGACTGAACAAGAAGGTGCCGATGAAGGTACCCAGTACGTTCTGCGTGGTGGTGTCCTGCATCAACAGGCGTGTTGCCCGTGGTGTCACATTATTGGTCGCTGCTCCATAGGCCATGACCATGACACTGAGTGAAAAGGTGGTTACCGCAAGCATACTGGAGGCAAGGATCTCCAGAATGGTTCCCACCGCGTTCTCGCCAAGCTTGAGATCCAGCTGGATCGGCAGGCTACCCTGCAGCGCCGCGGCAATCAGCGCTGCCGCAATACCCAGCAAAGCAAACAGTGCAGCGCGCACCCAGAGTGTGTGGGCAATCCGGGTAACCAACCACTGCCACTTCGAAAACATGCTGTTTCTCCTCGGGGCCGTCAGCAACGCAACATGACGGCAGGACTCAATGTCCCTATAATCGTGGCATCCATTCTAGCCGTTAATCTTCAGGACATCCTGACCAATGACTCATGCCACCGGCACCCTGTATATCGTCTCCGCCCCCTCTGGCGCCGGCAAGACCAGCCTGGTCAAGGCCCTGATCGACCAGCTCGACAATCTGCGGGTATCTGTCTCCCACACCACGCGCGCCATGCGCCAGGGGGAAATAGACGGCGTCAACTACCACTTCACCAGTCGCGATCAGTTTCTTGCCCAGGTGACCCAGGGCGACTTTCTCGAGCACGCCGAGGTATTCGGCAATCTGTACGGCACCTCGCAAAGTACGGTAGAGAAAACCCTGGCGCAGGGGAACGACCTTATTCTGGAAATCGACTGGCAGGGCGCGCAGCAGGTCCGCAGGGCAATGCCCGATTCGCGCTCCATATTCATTCTGCCGCCTTCCCGGGCAACACTGCGTGAGCGCCTGACCAACCGCGGGCAGGATGAAGAAAGCGTGATTGAGGGGCGCATGGCACTGGCCGTGGACGAGATCAGCCATTACGTCGAATATGATTACCTGGTCATCAACGATGACTTCAATACCGCCCTGGACGATCTCAAATCAATTCTGCGCTGCGCTCGCTTGAGCGTGGCCCACCAGGAAGAGCTGCATAAGGGATTGTTGACAGCGCTGCTGTCATAGTTCTTGTCATGGTGCTGACCGATTCAGTACACTACGTGGTCCTGCGTTCATAATATGGGCGCCCGTCGTTTTTGATCGTCAAGCCGTACCGGAGTACACCATGGCCCGCGTTACCGTTGAAGACTGCCTGGAAAATGTAGAAAACCGTTTTGAGCTGGTCATGCTGGCCACCAAGCGTTCGCGCCTCCTAGCCACCGGCGGCAAAGAGCCCAAGGTTGCCTGGGAAAATGACAAACCCACAGTGGTCGCACTGCGGGAGATTGCTGCAGGTCTGATTTCCAACGAGATACTGGCGCAGGAAGCGATTCAGGATCAGCAGGAGCCGCTGTACTCGATGGAATCCGACCTGGAGGAGTAATTCCTTGGGCCGGTCGATGTCAGGCCAGACCCGCACGCCCGCCAAGGGCGTGGAGACCTCCGCTGAGCGTTTTCAGCCGGAGCACCTCGCAGGCGGCATGGGGACCGACATCGAGGCGTTCGCCGAGCGCCTGGAGAACTATCTTGAGCCGGACCAGATCAATCTGGTCCGCCGTGCTTATTATTACGCCGAGCAGGCCCACGATGGGCAAACACGGCGCAGCGGTGAAGCCTACGTCACCCATCCCCTGGCTGTAGCCCACATCCTGGCCGATATGCACATGGACCATCAGAGCCTGATGGCCGCCATGTTGCACGACGTGATTGAAGATACCGGCATACCCAAGGACGCTCTGGTTACCCAGTTTGGCGAAACCGTAGCCGAACTGGTCGACGGTGTCAGCAAACTCACGCAAATGACCTTCGAGACCAAGGCTGAAGCCCAGGCCGAGAACTTCCAGAAGATGGCGCTGGCCATGGCCCGCGACATTCGCGTAATCCTGGTCAAGTTGGCTGACCGCTTGCACAACATGCGCACCCTCGGCGCCCTGGCCCCGGAAAAACGCCGGCGGATCGCCAAGGAAACCCTGGAGATCTATGCGCCGATTGCCAATCGCCTAGGTATGCATAGTCTGAGTACCGAGTTCGAGGATCTGGGCTTCAAGGCCATGCATCCGATGCGTTCGGACCTGATTCACCGCGCTGTGCGTGCCGCCCGAGGCAATCGCAAGGAACTGCTCAACAAGATTCTCGACTCCCTGCAGAACTGCCTGGAGCGCGAGGGCCTGCCCGGCAAGGTCATGGGCCGCGAGAAGCACCTGTTCGGTATCTACCAGAAGATGCGCGGCAAGCGTAAGGCGTTCCACGAGATCATGGACGTATATGCCTTCCGGATCATCGTCGACAAGCCCGACACCTGCTACCGCGTACTCGGTGCGATTCACAGTCTGTACAAGCCCTTCCCGGGACGTTTCAAGGATTATATCGCCATACCCAAGGCGAACGGTTACCAGTCGCTGCACACGACCCTCTTCGGCATGCATGGTGTGCCCATCGAGATCCAGATCCGTACCGAGGAAATGGAAGAGATGGCCAACAATGGTATTGCCGCACACTGGGTCTACAAGTCCAAGGACGAGGTGATCAACGGTCACCATGCCCGCACCCGTCAATGGCTCAAGGGCGTACTCGAACTGCAGCAGAATGCCGGCAATTCGCTGGAGTTCATCGAGAACGTAAAGATCGACCTGTTCCCTGACGAGGTTTACATCTTTACCCCCAAGGGTCGCATCATGGAATTGCCCAAGGGCTCTACACCGGTCGATTTTGCCTACGCGGTGCACACTGATGTCGGCAACAGTTGCATTGCCTGCAGGGTCAATCGACGCCTGGCGCCCCTGTCCGAGCCTCTGGAAAGCGGCCAGACGGTCGAAGTCATCCGCGCCCCCGGAGCCAGACCCAATCCCGCCTGGCTGAGCTTCGTGATTACCGGCAAGGCGCGCAGCAACATCCGCCACTTTCTCAAGCACCAGCGCCATTCCGAGTCGATTGCTCTGGGCGAGCGTCTCCTGGACAAGGTCCTGGCCAGTTTTGATACCAACCTGGGGGCGATTCCCGAAAGCAACATCAAGCAGGTACTCAAGGACTGCAAGATGGAGCTGATGGAAGACTTGCTGGCTGATATCGGACTGGGAAACCGCATGGCCTATGTGGTCGGCCGTCGGTTACTGGCAACCGAGCCCACGGTGGATTCTGCAGACTCAGCTTCCAAAAAGCCGGCTGCCACAGAGCCCGAGTCCACCGCGGAAAAGCCCCTGGCAATCCGGGGCACCGAGGGCCTGGTCGTCAGTTTTGCCCGCTGCTGCAATCCTATCCCCGGCGACCCGATCGTTGGCTACTTGTCATCTGGCAAGGGTATGGTGATCCACCAGGAGAACTGCAGCAACCTGGCCGAGAATCGTCACAGCAACGAAAAAACTCTGCACCTGACGTGGGACAAGGACGTCAGCGGCGAATTCACTGTGGAATTGAAGGTCGAGCTAGTCAACGAGCGCGGCATCATCGCTCAACTGGCCACCGGCATCACCATGGCCGATGCGAGTATCGACAAGATAAGTGTCGACGAGCGCGATGGGCGTGTCAGCGTTGTCCAACTGGTCGTACGGGTCCGCGACCGCCTGCACCTCTCACAATTGATCAAGCGCATACGGGCCCTCAGCGGCGTGATGCGCATCACCCGCCTTAAAAACTGATCCGACTCCGGAGATTCAATGAACAAGCAAGTCATTACCAGTGACCGGGCACCTGCTGCCATTGGTCCATATTCCCAGGCCATCAAGGTAGGCAACACGGTATACCTGTCAGGTCAGATCCCACTGGACCCGGAGACCATGGAAGTGGTCGAGGGAATGGAACAGCAGATCTGTCAGGTGTTCGACAACCTGACCGCCGTAGCCGAAGCGGCTGGCGGTACGCTGCAGGATATCGTCAAACTGAATATCTTCCTCACCGACCTGGGCCACTTCAGCCTGGTCAACGAAGTGATGGCGCGTTACTTCAGCCAGCCCTATCCGGCACGCGCAGCCATTGGCGTAGCTTCACTGCCCAAGGGCGTGCCGGTAGAGATGGATGGCATTATGGTTGTCAGCTGAGTAATACTCAGCTTTCCAGAACCGCATCCAGGGTAATGTCCGCTTTCAGCAGCTTGGAAATCGGACAGCCCGTCTTGGCCTTGTTGGCGATCTCTTCGAACTTCCCCTTGTCGATACCCGGTATACGCGCTCGCATGTCCAGATGGACTGCGGTAACGGCAAATCCGTCATCCTGTTTTTCCAGGGTAACTGTCGCTTTGGTATCGATGCCATCGGGCGTGAAACCCTCTTCACCGAGCAGCATGGAGAAGGCCATCGAGAAGCAGCCAGCATGGGCTGCACCAATCAGCTCTTCGGGATTGGTGCCCTTGCCGCCTTCAAACCGGGTATTGAAACCGTAGGGTTGCGCATCAAGCACACCGCTTTCGGTAGAAATGCTGCCCTTGCCCTGCTTGAGATCGCCTTCCCAGTGTGCCGAAGCTGTCTTGTTGATTTTCATCACGCTTTCTCCTGTATGTCGATGCAGCAGGTGATTTACCTACAGTATTCGGACAACGGATAGGCGGCTTTGATCCCTAGTCGGGCCTGGCGCTTTGCAACATCTCCCCATACCCCTCGCGAAAAGTCGGATAACGGGGCGCCCAGCCGCTCTCGCGAGCCAGCGCGTTGCTGCAGCGCTTGCTACCGACCCGACCCGGCGTCGGCCCACTTTCCTGCAACGTCGTGCCGAGCCGCTCAGCCAGCCAGCTGGTCACCTCATGCATGCTTGCCGGCTCGTCATCCACCCCAAGGTAACAAGGTGCCAACAACTCGTCCTTGTCAGCCTCCAACAACAGATGCTCGAGCAGCGCTACTGCGTCGTCGCGGTGAATCCGGTTGCTGTACTGGGGCGGCTCGAGCGGAACGTGCAGGCCGTTGCGCACCTGGTCGATCAACCTGTTTCGACCAGGGCCATAGATACCTGCCAAGCGCACCACTGACGCGGGAAAGCCACAGCGCAGAGCCACGTCCTCGGCCTGCAGCAGCGCCTGACCGGTAGCGGATTCGGGCAGGGCTCGGCTGTTCTCGGTTACCCACTCGCCGTCTTTCTGGGCATAGACCCCGGTACTGGAGATTTGCAGCAGGTGCCGCGGCAACTTGCGACCCTGCTTCAACCAGCCAAGGACATGCTCCAGACCCTGGACGTAGAGCTGTTGATACAGCTGTGCATCGCGTTTGCCCGCAGCCGGGCAGTAGACCAGATAATCGACCTTGTCTGGCCATTGTTCCGGTTTGTCGACGCAGGTCAGATCGCCGATGATTGGCTCGATCCCCTCTGGCAACGCCGAAGTATCACGGCGCAGGCCGAACACCTTCCAGCCACGCTGCCTGAGGCGCAGGCCCAGAGCCGTACCTAGATCGCCACATCCTGCTATCACTACCTGTTTCATCTGATTGTTTTCCTCTATCGATCAACCCGCTATGCTGGGCAGATTAAACACCGGAACAGTATATACGCCATGACCCTGACCGAACTGCGCTACATCGTTACCCTGGCCCAGGAACAGCATTTTGGCCACGCCGCCGAGCGTTGCCATGTATCCCAGCCGACACTCAGCGTGGGGGTAAAGAAGCTGGAGGACGAGCTAGGCGTGATGATTTTCGAGCGCAGCAAGAGCGCCGTGCGGGTTACCCCGATCGGCGAGCGCATTGTCGCCCAGGCACAAAAGGTGCTCGAAGAGGCGCTGACCATTCGGGAACTGGCAACTGCCGGCAAGAATCAGCTCTCTGCACCCTTGAAGGTAGGGGCAATCTACACTATCGGGCCATACATGTTCCCGCATCTGGTACCACAGCTACATAACGTGGCACCGGAAATGCCGCTGTATATCGAAGAAAACTTTACCCACGTCCTGCGTGACAAGCTGCGCAACGGTGATCTGGATGCCATTATCATCGCACTGCCATTCAATGAACCGGATGTACTGACTCGTCCCTTGTACGACGAACCTTTCAGCCTGCTTATTCCAGCCAATCACCCCTGGGCCCAGCGTGACAGCGTGAGCCTGGAAGAACTGGACGACAACAAGTTACTGCTATTGGGCGAGGGCCATTGTTTCCGTGACCAGGTACTCGAGGCTTGCCCGACCATACGCAAGAGCGATGAACAGACCCGTCATACCACAGTCGAGTCCAGTTCACTGGAGACCATCAGGCATATGGTCGCATCCGGCATTGGCATGACAGTGCTGCCAATGTCCGCGGCGGACGATCGCTATTACAGTTCCGAGCTGCTGGTCACCAAGGCATTCAAGACGCCCGCGCCCTACCGCACCGTGGCCATCGCCTGGCGCGCCAGTTTCCCACGACCCAAGGCGATCGAAATTCTCAGCGATTCCATCCGGCTGTGCTCGGTCGGCCAGCCGAAAACGCGCAAGTAAGCCGTGCCAGGCCCCCTGAACATGCCCGAGAAAACCGCGCTGACGGTGTTCAAGGGCGTTGGCCCGGCTTTGGCCGAGAAACTGCACAAGCTTGGGCTCAGCTCCGTGCAGGATGTGCTCTTTCACCTGCCACTGCGCTACCAGGACCGTACACGCGTCACCCCCATCGGCGCCCTTCGCCCAGGCATGGATGCCGTGGTCGAGGGCACAGTGCAGGGTACCGACGTGGTCATGGGGCGGCGTCGGAGTCTGCTCTGCCGATTGCATGACGGGACCGGTGGATTGAGTCTGCGCTTCTATTACTTTTCCGGTGCGCTGAAAGCCAACCTGGAGCGAGGCAGCCAGTGGCGCTGTTATGGCGAGGTAAGGCCTGGCGCGTCGGGGTTGGAGATTTATCACCCGGAACTGCAGAGCCTCGACTCCATAACGCCGCTACCGGTCGCCGAAACACTGACGCCCATCTATCCGAGCACCGAAGGGCTGTCACAGCAACGTTTGCGCAGCCTGAGCGAGGCCGCACTGGCCTGGCTGGACCAGGGCAACAGCCTCACCGAGTTACTGCCTGCGAACATACTCGAAGAGTATCAGCTGGCCCCCCTGCGCGAGGCCATTCATACCCTGCACCGCCCGCCACCCTCAGTTGACCTTGAAGCACTGGAAGAGGGCCGGCACTGGGCCCAGCATCGTCTTGCGTTTGAAGAGCTGCTGGCCCATCAGTTGGCCATGCTCAACCTGCGCGCTCAGATCCGCAGCCACGAGGCTCCGGCGATGCCCCCCGGCAAGGAGCTGGCTGGGCTGTTTCTGGCGCGACTGGGCTTTAACCTGACCGGCGCCCAGCAACGCGTAGGCAGCGAAATTGCCCGCGACCTGCAACAGCGCCAACCCATGCTGCGCCTGATTCAGGGCGATGTTGGCTCCGGCAAGACCTTGGTAGCGGCGATGGCCGCACTGCAGGCATTGGAAGCAGGCTGGCAGGTAGCGCTGATGGCACCTACCGAAATTCTCGCCGAGCAGCATTTCAACAATTTCAGCGCCTGGCTCGCACCGCTGGGTATATCCGTAGCCTGGCTGGCGGGCAAACTCAAGGGCAAGACGCGTCAGAACCAGCTGCAGATGATCGAGACCGGCGATGCAGCCATGGTGGTTGGTACCCATGCGCTGTTTCAGGGGGAAGTACAATTCCACAACCTGGGGCTGGCAATCATCGACGAACAGCACCGCTTTGGCGTGCAGCAGCGCCTGGCTTTGCGCGACAAGGGTGCTGCCGGACAGTTCTCACCCCATCAGTTGATCATGACCGCCACACCAATACCACGCACGCTGGCAATGAGCGCCTACGCAGACCTGGATACCTCGGTACTGGATGAGTTACCACCCGGCCGCACGCCGGTAAATACCGTTCTGGTGTCCGACAGCCGTCGCGAGGAAGTAATCGAGCGGGTCAAGATGGGCTGCGCCGAGGGACGCCAAGCCTACTGGGTCTGTACGTTGATCGAGGAGTCAGAGCAGTTGCAAGCTCAGGCTGCCGAAGGCACATGGGAGATGCTCTGTGAAAGCCTTCCGCAACTTTCCATCGGTTTGATTCACGGTCGCATGAAACCGATGGAAAAGGCCGAGATCATGGCAGCCTTCAAAGGTGGTGATCTGCACCTGCTGGTGGCCACCACTGTCATTGAGGTCGGGGTGGATGTTCCCAATGCCAGCCTGATGGTAATCGAAAATCCCGAGCGACTCGGGCTGGCGCAACTGCATCAGCTGCGTGGCCGAGTTGGACGGGGCAGCACGGCCAGCCACTGTGTTCTGCTTTACCACGCGCCCCTGTCACATCTTGGTCGCGAGCGGCTGGGTATAATGCGTGAAAGCACCGATGGCTTTGTGATCGCAGAAAAGGATCTGCAACTGCGCGGACCTGGTGAAGTACTGGGCACCCGTCAAACCGGGGTGGTGCAGTTCCGGGTTGCCGACCTGCTACGCGATGCCGATCTACTACCACGGGTGCAGGAAGCAGCCAGTCTGATGCAACAGCAGTACCCGCAACAGTGTCAGCCGCTGATTGATCGATGGCTGGCTGTGGGCCAGCAGTTCGCCCGAGTGTGATCCGATGCACGCCCCTGTAAGAAGCACCTTGTATGCGCCCGTGCTAATATCCCGATAGCCTAAACAGACGATCCAGGTTCACCAAGACGCCAAGGCAGTTCGCGTCGGTGAACGCTGAACAATAAAGGAACCTGCCGATGAACAGTTCTGCTCCTACCCCGGAAACCAGCGCAGGCCTGCCCCACCTGATCGAGAAATTACTTCAGCAACAGGCCATAGATTACAAGTTGCGACCGACACCACACACAGTTCCCGGCAAGCAACAGGTACAGGCCTGCCTTCTCTGCGATTCGATAGGTACCGTACTGGCGCTCTTTCCGACTGACCACCTGCTGGACCTGAAAAAAGCCGGAGCACTTCTCGGCCGGGAGCTTGAGCCGGTGCGCGCGGCCCAACTGCAGCGGATTCTCGCCAAGCATCAGCTCAACCAGCTGCCCGGCTTGCCCATTCTGTTCAGTTCCCCCTGCATCGTGGAGCAGAGTCTACTGGCGCAGCAAAGCCTGTGGCTGGATAGTGGGCTGGCCGGCTGGAGCCTTGAGCTCGACCAGAAATCCGCGCACCTGCTATTGTCAAAAGCCAGCGCAGCCCATTTTGCAGTACCCCTGGATGGGCTGAACAGCCTATCTGCGGATCCTGCCCAGGACGGACAGGATCTGAGCCGTGCGGTCAGCAACTTCACCGCCCTGCGCATGCGTCAGCGGCTGGAAGAAACCATCGAGATCCCCCCGCTGCCTGCCACCGCACAGAAAATCATGAAACTGCGCAGCAAACCCGATGCCGATCTCATGGAGTTGGCGGATCTGGTGGAAACCGACCCCAGCCTTGCTGCTCAGGTCGTCAGCTGGGCCTCATCGCCCTTCTACGCGGCGCCCGGCAAGATACGCTCTGTGGAGGATGCCATCGGACGGGTGCTTGGATTCGACCTCGTCATCAACCTGGCGGTTGGCCTTGCGCTAGGCAAGACTTTCACGCTCCCCAAGGACGCACCTGAGGGCGCTACCGGCTACTGGGAGCAGGCGATCTATAGCGCGGCAGTGATCGAAGGACTGGCCAAGGCCATACCGCGCAACAAGCGGCCCGAGCTAGGCCTGAATTACCTTGCCGGTTTGCTGCACAATTTCGGCTACCTGGTTCTCGCCTATATCTTTCCGCCCTATTTCCATACCATCTGTCGCCACCAGGAAGCCAACCCACATGTGCAGCCACATCTGATCGACCAGCATCTATTGGGTGTGACTCGCGATCAGATCGGTAGCTGGCTGATGCGTTTCTGGGATATGCCTTCGGAAATTTCCACAGCGATGCGCTATCAGCACGATCCCGATTACGCTGGTGAGGATCACGTGTATGCCAACCTCGTGTATCTCGCCCAGGCGCTTCTCCAGGAGCAGAATATTGGCGAAGGCGCGCCAATGCCGATACCTGAAGCGTTACTGGCGCGTCTGGAATTGAGTAGCGAAAAAGCGTCTGAGGTGGTTCACAAGGTTCTGGATGCGCGGGAAGCGCTGCGGCTGCTGGTCACCCAGTACCAGCACGGCTGATGTAGCCGCAATGAGCGTTATGCCCAACGCCCTGACCGGGCAAAGTTTGGCCATGGCGCACTGATTGCGCAGGCGGCCCCCGCAAAAAAGGGGCCACCCACACGTCGGCCATATCTCAGTTGATTGATTCTTTCAGGCTCTTGCCCGGCTTGAAGGAAACAGTATTGCTGGCCTTGATATCGACGGGAGCACCGGTTTGCGGGTTTTTACCCGTGCGGGCACCACGGTGGCGTTGCAGAAAAGTGCCAAAGCCCACCAGAGTAACGGTGTCTTTGCGGCTCAGTGCCTGGGTGATTTCATCAAGAACAGCGTTAAGTACTCGATTTGCCTGGTCTTTGGTCAGGTCAGCCTTGTCAGCGATAGCTGCAGCGAGATCCGGTTTACGCATATGAAGCCTCTTCATGTTGTTTTTGTTTTTCACCGTTGCTTCCTCGCAACGATTGCCACGCCGACCAGAGCTGGCTGGCAGGGCGTCTAGTGCTCGGGCAGCATCGCATGACTTGGCATGTTGTGCCAGTCGTATAGCCTGCGGCCTGTGCGGTGTTTCACCGTTTTCCCGACAAAAGGCAATATGGCCCGCCAGTTTGCCCGATTTGTCAGACTAGCCAGGCCGGCAATTGGCGATTCAGCTGCAATTTCTCACTCACTGCGGTACCCGTCAGCGCGTAGCCGTGGAGCATGCCATCGGCGTCGTGGAAAAGTGCTTTCATATTCTGACCTTCGCCACTGACCGTCCACAGTCCATTAGTCGTAGTGACTGGCGGTGCAACGACAAGCGGGCACGCAGGCGTCTTGACCATCACCGGCATCACCGGATAACTGACCTCGGTGGGGTCCTGCGCCAAGGTCCGCGCCAGCGCCCGGGCGCAACTCATCAGCGGCATCACATACATCAACTGCATGCCCGTGACCTCGGCGCAATCGCCCAGCGCGTAGACATGCGGATCAGACGTGCGCAGATAGCGATCCACCTGAATGCCGCGACCACAGAGCAGGCCCGCCTCGTGTGCCAGTGTGGTATTGGCAATCAGGCCGATAGCCGACAATACCTGATCAGCCTCGATACGACTGCCGTCATCCAGCTCAAGACTCAGCGCTGCGTCGGCTGGATGCACGGCAACAACCGATCGCCCCAGATGGAACTGCACGCCCAGTTCCTGCAGAGCAGCTTGTACCGGAGCGGCGATCTGATCAGGGATCAGGCCAGGCATCAACTGCTCATCCGGGGCAATCACCTGCACTTCCAGTCCGCCCAATGCCAGATCATTGGCAAACTCGCTGCCGATCAATCCAGCACCGATGATAGCTATGCGCTTGCGTCCCTGGAGTGCCTCCCGGAACCGGCCATAGTCGCCAAGATCGTTGATCGAAAGCACCCGCTCATGCATTTCCTCGGCCAGCGGGAAGGGTCTTGCGTGGGCACCACAAGCCAGCACCAGATCGCCGTAATGCAACTCGCCGTTCTGGGTCCGGATGGTGCGCGACTGAGGATCGACCTGGAGCACCCGGGTATACGGCATTATCTGCGCGTTCAGTTGGGCGGCCATGGCGGTGGCATCCTGCATCGCCAGCTCATCCGCCTGTTTGCCCTTGGCAAAACCAGTGGACAGCAGCGGCTTGGAGTAGAATCGGCCGTCATCGGCGGTAAGCAGAATAAGCTCACGCTGGTTATCCAGCTTGCGCACTTCCTTGGCCAGGTTATAACCGGCCAGGCCGGTTCCAACTATGATCAACGGACCGGTATCAGACACGTTCGAACTCCTTCATGGCGGGCTTAGCCCATCTCGATCATTTCGAAATCTTCTTTGCCTACGCCACAGTCGGGGCATTGCCAATCAGCCGGGACATCTTCCCAACGGGTACCGGCGGCTATGCCTTCGTCAGGCCAGCCTTCGGCCTCGTCATAGATGAATCCGCATACAACACATTGCCACTTCTTCATGCAGTTTTCCTGGAAAAGGGTATAGAAAGAGTACATGGACACTACCGGAATTGCCTCGATACGCCAAGCTGCAACCCGCAGCGGGCCAGCTCCCATTCATGCTAACCTTGCGCCTCCGATCAACTGCTCTGCGACGATGCCCTGCCGTGACCCTGCCTGACTGGTACGCTGTTTCACTTCACCCTGCGCCACCTCCGACTCCGCTGCTTGACTGGCTGAGTGATGAAGGCTCGCTGACGGCTCGCCTTGACGCTGCCGGCAACGCTGATTTTGCGGTAGAGGTTCTGCACCAGGGGCGCGAACCAGCTCGGCCAGATGAGGTCCTGGCCCTGGGTTTGCAGTGTGAAGAGCTGGTCTGGGTGCGCGAGGTCCTGCTGCACACCGCGGGCGAAGCCCGAGTATTTGCGCGCAGCATAGCTCCACTCGCCGCCCTGGAGCGTTCGACCCTGGAATTGCAGGAACTGGGAACACGAAGCCTGGGCGAGTTGCTGTTTGGGAAGCCGGAGATCAGCCGGGGCAGCATAGAAATCAGCCTCTATCCGACCTCCTGGTTACCATCCCAGGTGTCGCCAGAAGCCCAGCTCAATAGCTGCTGGGCCAGACGATCATTATTTTGTGACGGCGAATTCCGACTGCTGGTTTGCGAAGTATTTCTACCAGGCTGGCCGCCAGCCTGAGCTCATGTCATCAAGGAGAACCCACCCCGTGCCAGGCCTGACGATGAAAATTGCCGCCCGCATCCACCCCCGCGGTCCCGACTTCGTGCAACTGATGCGCCTGGACCGCCCCATAGGTACCTGGTTGCTGCTATGGCCGACCTTGTGGGCCCTATGGCTGGCAGCTGATGGTCTGCCTGACATGCGCGTACTGGTTGTTTTCGTACTCGGCGTTTTCCTGATGCGGGCCGCTGGCTGTGTCATCAATGACTACGCGGACCGCAATATCGACGGCCACGTCAGCCGGACCCGCACCCGCCCACTGGCGACCGGCAAGGTCAGCCCGCGCGAGGCGCTGATCACCTTCGGCATACTGGTCGCAACAAGTGCGTTTCTGGTACTGCTGACCAACGGACTGACCATTCTCCTGGCTTTCGGCGGGCTGGCGCTCGCCGCGCTGTATCCATTTTGCAAGCGCTTTACCTTTTATCCGCAACTGGTGCTGGGTGCAGCGTTTTCATGGGCCATCCCCATGGCGTTCGCCGCGCAGACCGGCGAGCTGCCCCACATACTCTGGCTCATCTATCTTGCCAACCTGATCTGGACAGTGGCCTACGATACCGAATACGCCATGTGCGACCGGGAGGATGACCTGCAGATAGGGGTCAAATCCACCGCAATACTCTTTGGTGAAGCAGACCGGACAATCATCGGGCTACTTCAAGGCCTCACCCTGCTGTGCCTGCTCATGGTCGGTGCCCGCTTCGACCTGGGTCTGTACTTCCATCTTGGGCTGCTCGGCATGCTGGGTGGGTTCGTCTGGCAGCAACGCCTGATACGCAATCGCGAGGCTGATCAGTGCCTGCGCGCGTTTCTCTCCAACCATTGGCTCGGTATGCTGGTGTTTATCGGTCTGGCTCTGGACACCATGCTGGACTGAAGAATGCACTGATTCACCGAGCTGCCACCGTAAAGTCACACAACTGCAATAAAAGTGTTATCTAATCGTTGCACCTGAGATTCAGCAACGGATGGTGATTCATGGCAGGCAAGACCATACTGATAGTCGATGACGAAGCGCCGATCCGCGAGATGATCGCTGTTGCGTTGGAAATGGCCGGATACGATTGTGTCGAGGCAGAAAACACCCAGCAGGCCCACGCCAGCATTATTGATCGGCAGCCCGACCTCATTCTGCTCGACTGGATGCTCCCCGGCACTACCGGCATAGAGCTGGCCAGACGGCTGAAGCGCAATGAACTGACGGCTGATATCCCCATTATCATGCTTACCGCCAAGGGTGAGGAAGACAACAAGATCCAGGGTCTGGAAGTCGGTGCGGATGATTACATCACCAAGCCTTTTTCACCCCGGGAACTGGTAGCCCGACTCAAGGCCGTTCTGCGTCGCGCCGGGCCTCCGGACAATGATGCCCCACTGGAGGTCGACGGGTTGCACCTGGACCCAGCCAGCCACAGGGTCACCATTGATGATCGCCCCGCAGAGATGGGTCCAACCGAATACCGTCTGTTGCAGTTCTTCATGACTCACCAGGAGCGCGTTTATACTCGCAGTCAATTGCTCGACCAGGTATGGGGTGGCAATGTCTATGTCGAGGAACGCACCGTTGACGTGCATATCCGGCGCCTGCGCAAGGCATTGGGCACACATTATGAGTCTCTGGTGCAAACTGTACGTGGCACCGGGTACCGCTTCTCGACCAAGACCTGAATCCTGTATCGTGATGTGCAACGCCTACCGCTCCGCGCAGTAGTGCAATGGGTTGAAAAAGGGGATGTAAGTCTTGCGCACACACTTGACAGGTAGCGTGTTCAAATTATTGTTCTGGCTGTTACTGGCAGGTGTTCTGGGAGGCATGCTGGTCGGTCAGATTGCCTGGGGCCTGGTAGTCGGACTGAGCCTGTATGTAGCCTGGCATCTGCGACAGATGACGCGCTTCGTGCAATGGTTGAGTGTGCAGCGCAATGATCCCCCACCGGATACCCGGGGTCTGTGGGGAGAGATATTCGATAACATCTACCGAATACAACGCCGCGACAGTCGCATGCGAGCAAAACAGCAGCTGGTGATCGACCGGATTCAGGCATCAACTGCAGCACTGAGTGACGCTGTGGTCATGGTGGATGCCAAGGGCCGGCTGGAATGGTGGAACCATGCGGCCGAACGCCTGTTGGGCTTTCGTGCCCCTGATGACAGTGGCCAACACGTGACCAATCTGTTGCGTGATCCGCGATTCGTCGAATATTTCGAAGCTGATCATTTTCGCGAGCCGCTGGACATTGCATCCCATCTGAACGCGAGCGCCTGGCTGCAGTACACCATTACGCACTATGGTCAGGGCGAACGCCTGATAGTGGTCAGAGACACCACTCGGCTGCATAACCTTGAACAGATGCGCAAGGATTTCGTTGCCAACGTTTCCCATGAACTTCGCACCCCGCTTACCGTTGTGGTGGGTTATCTGGAAACCCTTCAGGATTCCGATGAACCTATCAATCCGCGCTGGAAGCGAGCCTTGCAGCAGATGGAACAGCAGTCAAAGCGCATGCAGAATCTGCTCAACGACCTGTTGATGCTGGCCCGCCTGGAAAACGACGATCGCGCTGTCGAAAAAAAGTCTGTGGATATCAGTCAGATGCTCAAGTCGGTATCCCAGGACGCTCAGGCCCTGTCAGCGGAGCGAGGGCATCAGATTCACCTGGACACAGACCCGGCGATACGCCTGCTTGGCGCCGATGCCGAGCTGCGCAGCGCATTTTCCAACCTGGTTTTCAATGCGGTCAAATATACGTCCGACCAGGGCGAGATCAGTATTCGCTGCTGGCAGGATCAGAACGGCACCCATGTAAGCGTAAGTGATAACGGGACGGGCATCGCCCCCGAGCACATCAGCCGCTTGACCGAGCGCTTCTACCGCGTGGATTCAAGCCGTAGCACCAATACCGGCGGAACAGGTCTGGGGCTGGCTATTGTCAAGCATGTGCTGTTACGCCATGGGGCGCGGCTGGAGATCAAAAGTACCCTGGGCACGGGCAGCGTCTTCACCTGTCATTTCCCCGCAAGCCGGGACGCCTGAGCCGCCCGGCCGCTCATTCAGGCGCTTGGCGAATAGTGCCGTTGAGCACTGCCGGACGCGATCAGGCGTGATAGGTAGTCCAATTTCTGCGGATCCTGATCGACGAACTTCAGGGTAACCTTGATCCATTCGCAATCCATTGTCGGCTCCATCGACGCTACCGCGTGCACGTAGGCGTTGATGCGCGCGACACTCTTGTCCGCGTCCTGCTCCAGATCAAGCACTCCACTCTCGAATACTTGCGGCATATGTTCGCTGCGTCGGACCACTACCAGCGCATCGCGCAGGCTCAAGGTCTTGACCACACAGGCAAACTGACCGCCGGCCAAGCGCAATTGCGCCTGGCCACGCACCTGTTGGGTGGCCGGGCGGTCCTGCACATCGGTAGTATCGGAGTCCGTAGCGCCGGTTTCACTGATTGCGGGCTTGATCTCCGGCGGAGCTGCGGGTGAGGCCGCAACAGAATTCGAACCGCTATCAGGCTTGCGCCCCCCCATCAGGTTGGCGACCGAATCCTGCGCAGTTCCGCCGCTGGCCGGAGCCTGACGGCCCTGCAGCACCTGTAGTTTGCCGCTGCGATGCAACGCCTTTTTAACCTTGGCCGCCAGTTGCTCGTTGGTGAAGGGCTTTCCGATAAAATCGCTCACACCGGCCTGAATGGCCTCGATGACATTTTCCTTGTCGCCGCGGCTGGTCACCATGATAAAGGGCGTCTTCTCGGAACCGGGCTGACCACGGAACCATTGCAGCAGCTCGAGCCCGCTCATCTCCGGCATTTCCCAGTCACACAGAATCAGGTCAAAGGCCGCGCGACTCAGCACCTGCTGAGCCTTGCGGCCATTAACGGCCTCTTCAATCTGCAAGCCGGGGAATTGGCTGCGTAATGCTTTTTTTACCAGGTCGCGGATGAAAGGGGCGTCATCCACTACCAGGGCCGACACTCTAGCCATCTCGTTTCTCTTCGCCTGGTTACTCGGCTAGCTTAGCTCAGACCGAGTGCAAACCATACCCATGAATAAATGACCTTTTGGTCACATTCCGGCGAAGGCAGGAGAGATAAAGCTGAAAAAATGTCTCTGCCATCATTGTGGCCATCATTGACAGCCTCAAAAACTTGGCTGATCTTATGTTCCAAGGTCGCATTTCGCGACCTTTATATCGTCAGGACGCCGTCTGGCGTCGCAGTCGTCGATACCCGTCACACGGAGTGGGGGTATTATGACGAAGTCTCGCAAAATCGATCAGCCAGCCCAGGCTTTCCTCGATCACGTGCGCAGCAATCTGTTGCGTCGTGGCTCCAGGGGCGACATGGTCAGCTATCTGAACCAGCGTCTCCACACCCTGGGCCTGGTAGACAAGCCCGGCGCTATATTCGACCTGGCAACCCAGCGCGCGGTGCGCACCTTTCAAGCCTCACAGCTGGACGAACGCGGCAGACCTCTGGCCGTGGACGGACTGGTTGGCGCCCTGACAGCGTGGCGCCTGGTGCACATCGAAGATCCTGTACCGCAGGCTGAACCACTGGATGCAGTGGCCAGCACCCCGACACTTGCACGTGGAGGCTCGGCTCGGGGCCGCCTAGCACTGCAAATGGCTTTCAAAGAGCGCGAAGCCGGTGCCCGCGAAATCGGCAGCAATAACAACGGCGAGTTCGTGCGCAAGTATCTGCATCCCAACGGTAAATCACCCCTTCCATGGTGTGCCGGCTTCGTCAGTTGGTGCTATAGCCAGCACCCCCAGGGTTGCCCGTACAACTACAGCCTGGGTGCCCGCGACATACTTAATCAGTTTACCCGCCGCGGCTGGCGCATAGACCCACGCAAAGGGCAGCTACCGGAACCTGGCGATATCGTGGTCTGGACCCGAGATGTACCCGGGAACCCCCACGCCGGACATATCGGCATGGTTGTCGAGCTCAGCGAAGGCGGCATTCTTTACGTGATCGAGGGCAATAAAGGCCCGTTCCCGGCGCCGGTAAAAGTGTTCGATTACGTTTATTCACGGATGAACAATCTGCTCGGTTTCGGGCGCGTACCGGACTGAATGGCAGGAGGCCAACATGCAGGAAGCCACCCTTCGCAGCCCAGCTGCCGAACAACGTCTGATCGTTGAGTCCATCGGCTCAGCCAGCCCCGGTCTGGCGGGTGTCCTGGCGAGCCAGCTGGGCATGCCAGCTTCGCAGGTGGCCAGCGCTCTGTACAAGGCCCCAGCAATATTGCTCGACAAGCTGCCCATGCCCCATGCACAGGGTCTCGCCGAGATTCTCAGCCAGGCCGGCCTGGGCATCCGTATAGAGCCCAGTCAAAGTCCCGTACCAACAGCTGCAGATAGCCTGGATATTGCCCTGTATCTGCGTGAACCGGCTTGCCTCGCTACATGCTGTGAGCGGCTGTCGCGTTTTCTCGGCTGCCCCGCCGCCGCCATACAGAACATGTTGTTGGCGCCCCCCAGCGTTATTCTTGGCGACGTCAGCCAGGCCACGGCCGACGCCTTGCAGCAGCTGCTGGATGGTCTACCGGTGGAATTGATCTGTTCAGCACGTAAACAAGCGCGCTACGCACTGTTTATCAGTCGCCAACGCGGTACTGCATTGAGCAGCCTGCTCGGCGACTTGCAACGCATGGGCATCAATGCGGACGCGACGGGGACCCTGGATGGCGCCGAGCTGGATTACCAGCAGGGCCAGTACCTCTGGCGTCGGCATCAGTCGGCCGGTGGTCTGCGGCTGGTCGACAAGGCCTTTATGCGCTTTGACCTGAATCTGGAGCAAATCAGCTCCGATAGCTGCCTTGAACAGCTACCAGCCCTGGCCGGGTTTCCCGCAGATCTGGTGCCCTGTGTTATCGAGAACCTGCCCATAGTGGTCGAAGAAGGCGTGCCAGCCCACTCGCTGCAACACCGGCTGGCTGCCTGGTCCGCAGCAGGCATGACAGTGCGGCCGCAACTTGCAAGCCTGCGCTGCTGCCGCCTGATCGTTGAAAGCTGCCCCCAACCTGAGCGCTGCCGCGAGCTGCTGCAGACCGGCGGGCTGATCGAGCATGCCGGGCAGCTAGCCACCCTGCCCTGGATTTCCGACATGCTCTTCGGCGAACTGCTGCCACGCTGGCTGCAAAGCGGCCTCGACGCCCTGGAAGCCGAGTACCGATTCGAGGAGACCTCTCCATGAGCGCCAACGCAGCCAACGTCGGAATGCATCTGGGAATTGCAGAACAGGGCAAGCTGCTCGCGCTCAAAGGCCAGCACGAGTCCGCTCTCGCGCATTACCGGGAAGCCCTGCGCATGGCCGTCAGCAGCTCCGCTCCGGAAGTTTTCTTCCGCCATTACACCCAATGCGTGATGGAAAGCCTGGAACGCAGTGGCAGCCTGGAAGCCGTGCTGCGTTATTGCGACGAGGCAGAGTCCCACTACCAGCGTATTGCCTCCCCGCTGGCCCTGGTAGCCCGGGACCGCGCCGAAAACCACCAGCGACGCGCAAGCATTCTGCTGCGCATGGGTCGTCAGAACGACGCCGTTGAAGCAATCGAGCAGGCCCTGGCTACCGCCGGGGATCATCCGCTACCCATGGCTCGTGAGGTCCTCGGCTGGATACGTCGCGGACTCAGCGTGGGAGTCAGACAACTGGATGAAGCCCAGCGCCGTCACCACTACTACATCGTTCGCAAGGAGCTGGTTGATCCGGCCCGTGCCATTGCCCTACCCGCCGAACGCCTGCACGCCAGCGGCATGGCCTCGCCTCTCTGAAAGGAGCTATACAAATGAGTCAATACAATGGGTTAAAGCCGGGCGAGGTACTCGCCGATGCCAGTGTCGCCGAGTTCATTTCCAGTCTCGGCCTGGGTATCGCGAAGGCGCAACAGGCACTGGATGCCAATTCCATCGAACAGTTGGACAGCTTTATCTCGCCCATTCCCGGCCTGGGAGGCAAGACGCTGATCGAAATGGGCTTCAGCCCGGCGTTTTACCACTATCAGCATGCCGACATCAGTTGCTCGATGAACCTGCGCTTGAAGGTCGAAGAGAACTCAGGATGGGACCTGGGTGTAAACGCCGCCTACGACGGCACATTCGGCAACGAGGCGTCGTCAGAGAACAGCGAAACGACTAGCGAGAGTGGCACCAGCAACGAAACCCGCACCCGCGAGGCCAAACTGCAGATCACCAGCCAGTCAGCCGGTGAAGTCGTGGTCAACAATGAGCGCATTGGCGTCAACGGCCCCGATCTCGAAGCGCGTCTGAACAATCTGGTGGATGCCCTGGCAGGCAATGCAGATATCGACGCAGTGGCTTTCGACCGCACGGAAACCCCCATCAATCCAACCTCCAACGCCAGTGCCGCGCTGGTCGAATGCACAGCCAACGCGGTGGCCTTCAAGGCCTTCGGCTACGCCTGCGGTTTCATTCGCATAGCAGCCAATTCAGCCACCGACTTTGTGGTCAATCCAGACATCACCGTCCAGGTGCCCGTTTCCAACAGCATCCGCAACTATGCACGGAAGGTCAAAACCCATTTTGAGGACGCTGGGTTCAATGCCAAGCTTTTCCCCCCTGGCTTCCCGATCGAGAACATTCTGTTCGACATCAACCGCGCCAACATTCGTGCTGATCAACTGGACAAGCTCCAGGAAGTAGCCCTTCTGCTGGCGCGCAGCTCACTGCATTTCAAGATCGTCGGGCATGCGGACCCGCCGGCGACGCCTGATTACAACCTGGATCTGTCCCAGCGGCGCGCCAACGAGGTCAAGCGTCAGATGATCCGCATGGGTGTGCAGGAAAGCCAGATCACCACCACCACCGGCGAGGGCGAAATCAGCGCCAACCCCGGGGATCGGGAAGGTCTGCCTTACGACCAGGCCCATCGCAGAGTGGAGATTCTGCTGGATATCGAGATGATCCGGGTCGATGCCGAGAATGGCGAGCCCATCAGCGGCGTCAGCCCGGACCGACGGGATGGCTCCGAGCCCGGTACCAATGGATGGATACATACCTTCGATAGCCAGACCCTGACAGGCGTCAATGGCAAGACCGTCACCGCTGAAGGACAAACCTGGGAGTTGTCCGGGGCTGCGATAGACGGCCTCGAGGCTGACAGCCCCCAGGCCTTCGCCAAGAACCTGAGCAACAGCATCAACGCCGATAGCGCCAGCCAGATCGCCGCATCGGCCAGCGGCGCCATCTGTAACCTGGCCCGCGAAACCGACCCCGTCAGCCTGCGCCTGATCACCCGCTCGAGCCGTGATGTGCGCGTCAGTAGCAGCGAAAGCATCACGGTTACCGAACAGTTCGAACGGACCTCCGCCCAGCGTGAGACGCAACGACGTACCGGCAACCATACCGTGGCGGTAGGCGCGACATTCAGCATGCATGAAAGCAAGAAATTCGAGCTGGACGTGACCGGTAACTCGTCGATTTCAGCACGGCTGGTCTCGATTCCGGCCCCTCCGGAATTTCTCGAGACCATCCGCACCTTCCTGGAGGAATAGACCGTGTCGGAAACCGTCAGTGTTACCCGCTCCCTGGTCAGTGCGCCGCTGCCGCAGATCATCGAGCGGCTCGGTCTGGCCATTGCCCAGGCCCAGTCGGCGCTGGACAGCAACTCGGTCGAGGTCGCCAAACAGATGGCCGAGACACCGGTGGAGCTCAACGGTGAAACCTACAACCTGCTGACTCTGGGCTTTGCGCCCAGCTTCTACGCCTTCACCGAGGCCACAGTGGAGGCAAAGCTGTCATTCAGCATGTCGGAAACCACCGAGACCTCGGTTTCAGCCGGCGTGACGGCACGGGTCAATTACGGCGTGGTCATGGTTGCGGCAAGCGTGGATGTGTCCTATGCGCGCAAATTTTCGGTGTCCGCCGAGGGCACCAGTTCAATCGCCGCCCGGCTGGTATCGCTGCCCGCCCCGGAGGCTTTCAGCGAAGTACTGCGCCGGCTGCACGACAAGGGCCTGCAGAATCAGGATGACTAAGTTCAAAGGAGCTGCACAATGAGTATCGGTCAGGAACTACTTAATGTCCCCATGGGCGACATGATCCGGCAGATGGCATTCGCCATCGCCGAAGCCCAGGTCAAGCTCGACGAAGCCTCGATTGACGTCGCCGAAATGATGGGCGGCCTGCGCACCATTTACGATGACGAAGGCAACATCACCTTCGATGACAGCCGGATCTTCTTTGGTCACGAATACATGACCGAAAACGCGGCCAATTCGCTCGCTGCCATTGATACCGGCTACGCCAAGGTCGTGACCGAAGCGGTCAAGCACAAGGACGCTGACGGCATGGTCCGCGTGCCGACGCGACTGTCGATGCTGGAGCTGGGCTTCACGCCGGTCTTCTACAACTTCGTGGACACCATCATCGAGGTGAAGATCGCCATCAAGATCACCCGCACCCGCGAGTTCACCAGCACCCGCAGCAACAAGAAAACCGAGAACTCGAAGAAGAACAAGACCAGCGGCCTGTTCGGCAAGGTTTTCGGCGGCAAGAATAGTGGTTCATCGACCGTGGCCACCAGCCAGGTAGACGCCACCTATTCGTCCAAGTACTCCTATTCAGCCGAGGGGTCGAGCCTGTTGCGTACCAAGCTGGCGCCGGTCCCGCCGCCGCCGATTCTGGAAGAACGAATCCGCGCGATGATGGAAGAAGCCGCAGCGCGCCGTCAGCCGGCCGAAGCGGAAGAAGACGCCTGAGTGCCCACAGCCTGAACAGGAGGATCGACCATGTCTGTAGGCACGGAATTAATGAACGTCCCGTTTCCGATGATGGTGCGCAATCTGGGCGTGGGTATTGCCGAGGCGCAGCTCGAACTGGACCTGGTGTCCCTGCGTATCGCGCGCATGATGGCCGGCTACGCCAGCGGCACTGATGAGGACGAAGACGGTGGCAGCGAGCAGACCTACAAGGTCGAGTTCAGTAACGGCAAGTCCTACAGCCTGCTCGAACTCGGGTTCATGCCAACGTTTTATCAGTTCGTCGACACCGTCATCGAGCTGAAGATATCGATCAGCGTCAGCAGTGAACGCAGCTCGACCTTCAAACGCAATCAGGTCAAAGCCAGTGCCAAGGGCGGCGCGTTGCCTTTCTTCGCCGCCGGCTCGATGACAGCCAGCTCGGTATCCGCCAGTTTCGCCAGCAAGTATCAGTATTCCGCGGAGGGCAGTTCGGTCATGCGGACCAAGCTGGTAACCGTGCCGCCTCCGGCGATTCTCGAGGAACGCATCCGCAAGATGATTGAGGAGGAAGGCGAAGAATGAGTCGCAAGACCTGGCGCGACCTGGCCCGGCAACAGACTGGAGGGCGACGCACGCGGGAGGCACAGCGCGCCCCACCAGCCGATCTTGCCAGCGTTGCCGAGCAGCTGCCTGCTCTGCAGTCACTGCTGGAAAAGCGCAAGGCGCTGGAGGCCCGCATGCAAGAGCTGGGGTCGAGCCCCACACGCGCAGGGCAAACCCCCGGGGAGGATCCGCGCTTTCCGGTTGCCAGCATGGCTGAACGCCGCGCCGAGCTGGAACGCTGGGCGCGCCAGCACGAACAGTGCAAGACCGAACCTGCCGCAGCTCTGGATCAACGGCCTCGGCAAGCCCCCCGCGATGGCTGGCAAGCGTTGCGCGACAGCCAGGCAGGCCAGGCCGAGGATCGGGCACGCCAGCTGCTCGCCCAGAAGCAAAGCCTGATGCAGCGCCTCGATCAGCGCGTCAACGATGCCCGCAACAAGGCGCAGGAACGTCTGCGAAACAGCCGTAGGGAGACCATCCAGGCACCCCTTTCCCGACCCGTCGAGGCACCCCTGACACAGCGGCTGGATGCGGCCCGGCATCCTACCCGGACCGAACGCGCCACCACGCGGGAGAGTTTCGACCAGCGCTATAAGCAACGCACGGAAAAACTGCTTGGTATCGCCCCGGGCTCCACCGACGACCTGGCGCAGCGCCGTGACCGACAACGCGAGCAACAGCGCGCAGAGCGCCTGGAAGCGCGCCGGGCCGAACGACAGGCTGAACGCCAGGACATGATGAAGCGTGAGCGAGCCCAGGAACGCCGCGCCCAACGACCTCAATTGAGTACCGACTGACCATGAGCAAATCCAGCCAATTCGTTTCCAGCTCCATCGAACAGGTATTACTCGGGCTGGCCCGGGGACTGCGCGATGCCCAGGCCGTACTCGACGAGATGCCGCCCACCGACAACTATGGGCGACCGCGCAGCAGCTACCACCTGCCCTATCTGGACTTCACCATCAAGGCGACCATGGAGACCACCGAGCAGGCCGCTCCGGCTGCGCCAACGCGGGCTATGGGTGCGACCAGTGCCAAGATTCAGAAAATCCCCATGCTGCGTCTGAAAATGCCCAGCCTGAACGCCAACTCCGAACCGAGCAGCAGTTCCACCGAGCTGACCAGTACCTTCAGCGGTCGGCTGGTGTCGGTACCGCCGAGCAACAACCTGCCCACGAACCGGTTGGTTACGCGAGCCATGAGCAACACCGACAAGCCGCGCATCCGCCAAATCCTGGTCAACTTGAGCAATACTGCCGGCGACCTGATCAGCGGGGCGATGATCGAGTTCAATCTGGATATTGAAGCCAGTCAGAAGCTTAGCGAGCTGGCTGGTGCGCCAGCCAGCTTCAGCGAAGACAAGATCAGAACGGCGGTGCAGTTCAGCCAGCGTGTGGTAGAAACGGACGAACAAGGCAATGCCGAGGTTGATGTCGAACTGACCAACAAGGTCCCGGCGAACGCCAATATCGTGCTGCTGATCAGCAGCGGCCCAACCCTGACCCAACTCATTCTCAGCCCGTAGGAACACCTTCATGCAATGGAGTATCACTGGCGTCGTGCTGGAAGCCGACGGCAAACCCGCCACCGGTACAGTACAGGTGCAGATCTATGATCTGACCCGCAAGGCCTGGCGCGCCCAGGCCAAGGCTGCACTGAACGCCCAGGGTCGCTTTTCTCTGAAAACCAAACTGACTTCCGGCGGTGAAATACTGCCGGCCATGCGCCTGTGTGAAGCCAGCGTCTCGGGGCAGCCTGCCCGGGTCCTTGCTGAAGGTGGCCTGGTGCAGGTCGCGTCGGCTACCTCCGCTCACCTATCCTTCGGACAGATACAACGTCTGGCCAATAACGCCATCGCGCGCAGCGACCACACAGCTCCCTTCAGCCAGACAGATGACTACCTGATAGCCGGTGTACCCCGTCCGCCTGCACCCCAAGTTAGCGCTGCGACCGCCCGCATGACCATGGCTGGCGCGCCTATTACAGCCTTCGTAAAGCCGCAGATTGTGGAACAACCGAGCACCGCGCAGTTGCGCATGAATGCCGACCTGACCAAGCGCATAGAGCTACAGGATACCGAGCTGAACCAGAAACAGATGCAGATGGTGCAGCTCGAGCAGAACAACCTCAAGACCACACAGGAGCTGCGTCTGGCGCAGAGCAGGATTGCGACGCTGGAGAGGGAGCTCAAGGCAAAGCCCGCCACCACTGCCTCGAGCAAACCGGTAAACGAGCAATTCACCCTGGCTACCGAAACCATGAAGCTAAACCTGAACGAGCAGATCATCCGTCAGGCAGCAGACTACGACATACGTGCAATGCAACTGCAACAGACCATCAATGCCAAGAACCTGGAACTGACCAGCTATACCGAGCGCCTGAAGGAAATGGCCAAGGTGTCGAGTGCTGCAATGGAGGAAGCCGCCAAGGCCAAGGACGAAGCCGAACAGCTGAAGCAGCAGATGAATACCCAGGTAGGTGCTGGTGAGCTGTATGCCAATATCGGTAAACAGTTGCAGGAGGCGCAGATGGCACTCAACAACGAAGCGGTGCCATACCGACTGGGCAAGGTGTCCCTCAACCTCAAGACCCTGGTCTCGGGTAACCAGTTGACCATGCCGACCCTGGCGGATCTGAACAACAAGGGCGCAGCAGGCATGTTCACCGATGTAAACCTGGAGTTCTTGCCCGACGCCGCCGTGAGCGAAGACGAGGGGCTGATCAGCGTACCCGACTTCACCGAACTCACCGAAACGCTGGCCCGACGTCTGGCCAGAGATATGGGGTTGAACATGGATGCTGCCTATCAGAGCGTTACCAACTCCAGCCTGCCGATTGGTCAGGCCATACGTCAGCTACCCGCCAAGGGCACGCAGGTAAGCCCCGGCGAGAGCATCATGGTGGTTTTCACCCAAGCCTAAGCACACAGGATAAACGCAATGACAACCATCAAGAATCTGGTCAGCGACGTGATGGCAGCACCCATCGGTGAAATAATTGCAGCCGTCGGGCAGGGGGTCGCCCAGGCCCAGGAAGCTCTGGACCAGGGCTCGCTGGCCAAGGTACTGGCGATCTACAGCGAAGGGGGGGATGCTGAACTGCGCTTGCTGCAGGAGATTGGATATCAACCAACTTTCTATGCCCTGCCAGAAACCACAGGTGAGATTCAGGTAGCACTGAGCATCAGCGGCGACACCCGTACCCAGCCACCCGCCCCTATACCAGCGAAGGGAAAGATCGCGCAGTTGAACCTGAGCGACCTGAACAGCTCGAGGCTGGTACATTCCCAGCTGCCGGCAGCACGGCTTTATGCGGCACCAGTCAATGCGGACCTGACCAATCGCTACGGTTTTCAGTCCAGTGCCGCCGCCAAGGTGACTTTCAAGATCGTGCCGGTGCCCGCGCCGGCACGCGCCAGCGAGATTCGTGTGGTACCCGCCCTGATAGACAAAAATTGGGAAGAGGCACTACAGCTTGCCGAGTTGCTGGATCAGGAACTCTCGGCCGTAGACAAACAGGGCAACGCCGTAGACGCACCTGCAGCCAAGAGGAAAATCACCATGCAGGAGCCGGAAGCAGGCAGCATAGTTATGGTCGGTGCCGGCATTGAGGTTACCCTGGCCTGAGGACGAGCCGCGGCAGGAACTGGTCCATGCCGCGGCTTGCATCTTGATAGTGAAGTTTGAGAAATATCCTAGAGCACCCCGCGCAGGGCATTGAGAAACAGCTGCTGATACTGGCCGGCATCAAACTTGAGAGCGTTGGTTCTGGCTGCGACATCCTTGGCTGACATCTTGCCGACCAGTTCTGCCTGGGTGTCGTCCATGCCGATCTCGGCCAGCGTGTGGGGGATTTGCAGTTCCGCGCGCAGTGCCAGAACCCACTCCAGAACGCCCTCAAAACCGGCAGTAGGCAAGTCCAGGTAACGTGCCAACCGCTGCATTTCCGGCTCGATGGCCGCTCGATTGGCTACCAGAACATAGGGCATGACAATAGCGTTCAACAAACCGTGGTGGCTGTCATACAGAGCGCCAAGGCTGTGCGATACCGCGTGAATGGCGCCGAGGCCCCGCTGGAAGGCAACCGCCCCCATGCTCGACGCCACCAACATCTGTTGACGGGCATCCACGTCCTGACCGTTGGCCGTTGCACGGGGCAGAAACTCCTTGACCAGCCGCATACCCTCCAGAGCTACGCCCTCTGCCATTGGATGGTAGACCGGTGTGCAATAGGCTTCGAGGTTGTGCGCCAGGGCGTCCATCCCGGTTGCTGCAGTGAGCTTGGCCGGCAGGCCCAGGGTCAGCTCCGGGTCAAGGATAACGATACCTGGAACCATCTTGAGGTGAAAAATGGGCCGCTTGACGTGGTTCTCATCGTCGGTGATCACTACCGCCTGGCCGACTTCCGACCCGGTACCGGCAGTGGTGGGCACGGCAACTACCGGCAGCATCTTGCTTGCGTCCACTGTAGCCGGACCGGCTTCCCACAGGGTGCAGGTCTGATGTGCGATCAGCGCCACGGCCTTGGCTGCGTCGATGGCGGAGCCACCACCAAAGGCAATCACGCCATCGTGCCCCCCGGCCTTCAGCGCTGCTACCCCGTCGGCCACGTTGCCACCGGTGGGATTGCCCTTGATGCTGCTGAACAGTCCTACCTGCAAACCAGCGTCGCGGCAATTCTGCAATGCCTCTTCAACCATGGTCATCGCCGCCAAGCCTGGATCGGTGACCAGCAATGGTGCCTTCATGCCCAGCTGTTTACAGGATTTGCCGAGTTCACGAATGCGACCTGCACCCACACGCATCGCGGTCGGGTAGTGCCAATTCATACTGTAGGAAGTGATCTCCATGGAAGCTCCAGAGTTGGGAAGAGGAATCGCAAGCGTCACATGACTCTACTGCCCAGCAGAGATACAGTTAGCTTCAGTGTCCCAAAACATACCCAAAACCGGGCGTCGCGTCTATGCCCCAAACGCGAGAAAAGCTTCTCCTAATCCTTCCTGACCGTTTCCTGCATGCGCTCGAGTCCCTGATAACGCACGTCGGTGCCCTTGACCAGAAATATGACCTGCTCTGCTACGTTTCGCGCATGGTCACCCACCCGCTCAAGTGAGCGCAGCACCCAGAGGATACTCAGTACGCGACTTATGGATCGAGGGTCTTCCATCATGTAGGTAACCATCTCGCGCATGGCGCTCTTGTACTCCTTGTCCACGATCTTGTCCTCGCGGGCCACCAATAAAGCCTGGTCGCTGTCGAGCCGCGCAAAAGCGCTCAATGCGTCCTGTACCATTTGCCGCACATGGGCACCGATATGGCGGCATTCGACATAACCCTGTGGCGACTGGCCTTCGTCAACCAGCAGCAGGGCCCGTTTGGCGATCTTCGACGCTTCATCACCAATACGCTCCAGGTCCACAACGATCTTGGTTATGCACATTATCAGGCGCAAATCGCTGGCGGCGGGCTGGCGCCGCGCGAGTATGCGCATGCACTCCTCGTCAATCTTGCGCTCCATCTGGTTAACCAGATCATCAGCGGCGCGCACCTGTTCACCGAGGACCGCGTCTCCCTCAATCAGCGCGGTGATGGCGTCATTGATCTGCTTCTCGACCAGACCGCCCATCTCCAGCGTCTGGGTGCGGATGCCCTCCAGATCCTCGTTGAACTGCGTGGATATGTGCTGGGTAAAGACCTCGTTGTCTTCCTTCATCACTTTTGTCTTCCTGCTGATTGTCGAGAAAACCGTCATCAGGCGGCGAAGGCTCACCTGCCACCACATAACAGACATGCGTCAACCGTACTGCCGGAATAGGACAATTGTGTGACCATCTTGCGAGTCGCCTGCAGAGAACCCTCTGCCCGTGCCGGTCTGTGGCACATTGCCCGGCACACAAGCATTGAGACACGGCCCGCAATCTCTTACCATAGACAGGCTTTGCGAATGTCAATAGACGCAGCACGCAAGCGGATAAAACAATTACAACAGACCCTTATTCGAGTATCCCATGCAAGAGATAGACAAGGATCCGGTGCCAACGGGGGAGTTGGCGCTGAAAATCACCGCATTGCCACGCGACAGCAACAGCTTTGGTGACATTTATGGCGGCTGGCTGGTCTCCCAGATGGACGTGGCCGGCACCAGCACCGCCTCGCGGCTGGCCCGGGGTCGGGTAGCCACAGTGGCAATAGACCGCATGGGCTTCATGGTCCCGGTGCCTGTGGGCGCCCAGCTGGCCTTTCACTCCCATGTGCTCGAAGTCGGCCGCAGTTCGGTGAAGATGCTGGTGGAGGTCTGGAGTGAGGACCTCGCACATGAGGGCAGTCGCAAGGTCACCGAAGCAATCTTTGTGTTCGTTGCTATCGATGATCGGGGCCGGACGCGGGTAATCCCTTCCTGATACGCCGGGTTTTCCGGCGCACCAACCACGGACAAGCCATGCCAGGCCGCCCTGCAACCCGCTGTTTGACGATAGCCAGCGCCATTGATCACCTGACAGGCTGGCTGGGTCGCACCCTGTCGTGGCTGACCCTGCTGATGGTTCTGCTGACCGGTGCGGTAGTGCTGCTGCGGTATGCTTTCGGCGTTGGCGCCACCGCCATGCAGGAGCTGGTTCTATACGCACACGCCCTGGTTTTCATGGGCGCCGCAGCCTGGGCTCTGCAGCGCGATGCCCATGTGCGGGTCGACATTTTCTTCAGGCGCATGTCGCCGCGGCGCCAGGCGCTGGTCGATCTCACCGGCAGTCTGTTCTTTATGCTTCCGGTCTGTCTGTTTCTGGCATGGAATTGCTGGGATTACGTAGCAGTGTCCTGGGCACGCCAGGAACGCTCGGCTGATGCCGGAGGCCTGTCCTGGGTGTATCTGCAAAAAAGCATCATCCTGCTACTGGTGTCCACCTTGCTGCTCCAGGCTCTGGCACAGATCATCAAAACGCTCTGCGTACTTACCGGAGCACTACCCAGCCATTTGCCAGCGAAGCACGGAGAGCACCTGTAATGCCCGAGCTGATGGCCATCGCGCTGTTTGTCTGTCTCTGCCTGGCTTTGATGCTCGGCTACCCTGTCGCCTTTACCCTGGGAGGCATCTCCCTGCTGTTTGCCGGGGCCGGCGTAATGCTCGGCCTGTTTGACCCAAGCTTCTTCGGCGCACTGCCCAGCCGACTGTTCGGCACGATGAACAATCAGACACTGCTGGCAGTGCCATTGTTTGTTTTCATGGGGGTCATGCTGGAGAAATCCCGGGTGGCCGAGAAGCTGCTGGAGTCCATGTCACAACTGTTCGGGGGCCTGCGCGGCGGTCTCGCGTTTTCTGTCTTGCTGGTCGGGGCATTGCTGGCGGCCAGCACCGGTATTGTCGGCGCCACTGTGGTCACGCTCGGCCTGTTGGCATTACCAACAATGCTGCGCCGCGGCTATGATCCTGCCCTGGCCACAGGAACCCTGGCCGCTACTGGTACGTTGGGTCAGATCATTCCGCCCTCGATCATTCTCGTACTGCTCGGCGATGTGCTCTCCAATGCCTACCAACAGGCACAGCTGCGCATGGGGATCTTCTCACCCGAAACAGTCACGGTAGGCGACCTGTTCATTGGCTCCCTGTTGCCCGGGCTGCTGTTGGTTGGACTCTACCTGCTGTACCTGATCGCCGTAGCGCTCTGGCAACCCGAAAAGATGCCGGCACTACCGGTCGAAGAGCGTGGCCAGGTGAGTATCATCGGCCTACTCGGTAGCCTGTTCCCACCCCTACTGCTCATCGCTGCGGTACTCGGCTCGATACTTGCCGGCATAGCCACACCAACAGAAGCCGCGGCGGTAGGAGCCATCGGCGCGATGTTGCTGGCGCTGGCCAACGGCCAGTTGTCCATTGCACGACTTCGCGAGGTCAGCCGCGCGACTACCGAGATCAGTGCCATGGTGTTCATGATCCTTATCGGCGCTTCGATATTCTCCCTGGTGTTTCGCGGCTTTGGTGGCGAAGAGATGATCCACAACCTGTTTCAACAGCTACCGGGCGGCGCCTTTACCGCAACGCTGCTGGTCATGCTGGTCATCTTCCTGCTCGGCTTCATTCTTGATTTTATCGAGATCACATTCGTGGTCGTTCCCATTGTCGGTCCGGTGCTGTTGATGATGGGCATCGATCCTATCTGGTTGGGGGTCATGATCGCCCTCAATCTGCAAACATCCTTTCTGACTCCCCCCTTCGGCTTTGCCCTGTTCTACCTGCGCGGGGTCACACACCCCGACGTGCCGACCTCGGCAATCTATCGCGGGGTGCTGCCGTTCATAGCCATCCAGATCCTGATGCTAGTGATCGTGGCCCTGTGGCCTGGCCTGGTCACCTGGCTGCCGGGCGTTCTCTAGCCATTTTTTACGTCAGAACGGAGCAAAATCCGGTCGATTGAGGCTTAGCTATCCTGCAAGGGGAACGGCAACGTTTTGTGTTTGTCCCAGGCAGCGAGATACCGCTTCAAGGTATGTCTATACGCCCAGCACGTCCCCGGAGTTTCAATGCAACGAACCGCCCTGACCCTGTCATCGCTGATTACCAGTATCATTTTGCTGATCAGCGGTAACGCCTTCCTGATGACTCTGCTCGGCCTGCGCCTGAGCATGGAGGAGTTCAGCGCCAGCCTGATCGGCTGGATTCTGGTGTTCTACTCCCTCGGCTTTGTCGCCGGAACCCTATGGGCTGGACGTATCATCGAAAAGGTCGGACACATCCGTGCCTTTGCCGTGTTTGCCGCCATCCTCTCCGCGTCGATCCTGGTGTATCCGATGGCCGTGCAGGCTGAACTATGGGGGCTGCTACGCGCGCTGGGCGGCTTTGTCATGGCCGGCCTGATGATCGTCATGGAAAGCTGGTTCAGCAGCAAGGCCGACAACCGCAATCGCGCGACTCTGTTCGCGGTATATCAGTTGGTGTTCTTTCTTTCCACAGCTGGCGGGCAGGTGCTTATACGGGTCAGTGATCCGGGCGGCTTCATTCCCTTCTCCCTGGCGGCCATTCTGATCGCCCTTGCGCTGGTACCCCTGTCCCTGACGCGCGAAGCTTCCCCGACCATCGCCCAGAGCGAGCGCATGTCACTGCGCAAACTGTACAAGGCGTCTCCACAGGGCGCCTTGGGAGCACTGGTGGCCGGGCTGCTGATCAGCGCTTTCTACGCCATGGGGCCGGTGTTTGCCAATCGTATCGGTCTGGACATCAAGCAACTCTCGAATTTCATGGCCGCATCCATCATTGCCGCAATGATTCTGGCCTGGCCCGTGGGCCGCCTGTGCGACCGTTACGACCGCCACCAGGTCATGCTGGTGGCCTCTTGCGTGGCCGCCATCTGCAGCTTGGCAGCGGCGTTGGTTGGCGATTTCAACATGACCTTGCTGGTGATCTTTGTCGGCTTGTATATGGGCATTACCGCCACGCTCTACCCTATTGCCGTGGCCATTACCAACGACCTGATGGAAAGCCACCAGATCACCGCTACCAGCACCGCCCTGCTCCTGAGCTACGGCGTCGGCAGCTGCATCGGTGCGCCACTCAGTGCGCTTTTCATGGAGCTGCTCGGCCCCCGCGGTCTGTTTATCAGCAATGCACTGATTCTCGGCGGGCTGATCCTGTTCATGCTGTTCGGCCCCAGTCGCAAGCGCCCGGCTGTCGTCGATCAGCAACAGTTCATTACCCTCTCACCCGAGGCGGCACTGGGTCTGGCGGAGCTGGATCCACGGTATACCGAGTTTGAAGAAAATACTGACCAGGAACCGCACAAACCGGAACCAGATGCGGTGCCTAAGGACACGCGGGAGGAAGATCTCAGCGCAGAACCGCTACCGCGCCAGCTATGATCTGCAGGCCTTGCACCCTGCTTATCCGCGCGGCCGCAGCCAGGCAATCAATAGGGTTGCCGATCGTGCTTGACCAACCAGGCCAGAAAAGGCGCGCCCGGGTCTTCGACCTCCAGCTGGGACAGCCCCAACTCTTGCATACGCACCGGGTGTGTCTGGCCGTAAAGCTGCTCGGCAATATTCCCGTCAGCAAAGCCCGCAAGGTTCGCCGTCTCCTGGGATGCGGCGAAAACAATACGCGGAATACGTGCCCAGTGGGCGGCGGCCAGACACATGGGACAGGGCTCACAACTGGCATACAGCGTAGTGTCCTCCAGGTGCGGACTGGCCAGATCGCTGGCGGCCAGACGTATGGCCAGCACCTCGGCGTGTGCAGTGGGATCGCAGTCCAGGGTCACCCGGTTCGCCGCCTGAGCGAGAACCTCGCCATTGCGAACCACCAACGCGCCAAAGGGTCCACCTCCCTTGCCTACGGACTCAACGGCCAATCGGACAGCCTGCAGAAGAAAGGTCTCGTCGATGGTCTTGTTTAACGGGTAGCTCACGTAAGTGTCCTGCTTATGACCGGTTGTAACTCAAATCCTAGCCTGAATAACCGCAAACCGGTATACCAAAGGCTCCGGCCCACAAAGGGGGCCGGAGCCTGCTATGGCAACCGCGCTTCAGTCAATAAGAGCAGTTGCCGCAGGGGCTCCGTGATTATCTAAAAAGTTTCGCTATGGAGCATCCGGCAGAAAAGAGCAAGTCCGAGCCCGTGGGGCGGCAATTACAGCAAGTGCAAAGCCGTGCCTGACAGACACGGCCTGAGCCATTACTTCACCAATGAAACCTGCTGGGGCTCAATCTTCAGCTGAGCGAGGCGCCGCAGGAAGTTCTCGATGTTCTTTTTTGCCGAACCTTCGTTGGCCAGACGCAACCGTGTAACCGCAACAAAGGCGTCACCCACCGTCGCGGTATGCGGCGCCACCACCAGCTCCTCGAATACCTTCTGATTGGTCTTCGTATCCACCAGCGTGTAGCGAACGCGAGTCGTCACCGTCATATCAAAGCCCACCAGGGGTTTGTCGACGCCGACCATCGCTACCTGCAGATTGTAGCGACCCTTATCGCTATACAGACCCTGATTGCTCAAGCTGTTGCGTAGTGCGCCCAGGAAAGACTGGTTGCTGATCTCGGACGTCCACATTGGATTTGTTTCGCGACCGCCAGATACCGTATCCAAAGCAACATTCTTGTTCAGCTCCTGAGCATATTTCGCTTTCTGCATGGACTGATAGGTGATGTTCTCCTGTTTCGCGCCCGAGGCGCAGCCGAACAGGTAGGTAGTCGCCGCTAATACAATCAGCAATTTGATCAATTTCATGAAGGTCTTCCGTGGTAGTTAGTGGGTTACCGCGGACAGATCGCGCACGCCGGCCCGGGCGCGCGGGCGGCGATAGATCGAAAAAGCATCGTATCGGGCATCCTTGCCGAGGGGGTGCGAAAAATTCTCGCAGCCTGTTGATCTTGCGTGACTTATGGCGTTTTGCCAATAGCGTGAAAACGCAAAAGTAGCGGCTAAAATCGACGTTTCAGGAGGCATAAACGGCGGTGATCGGTTGCCATGGCGATGTTTTAGCCACAATCAGCGTTATGATCAGAGCGTTCAGCAACGCGGGTCACGCAAGCCCTCAGGACCAGAACTCTTACCATTTCCAGGAGAAAAATATGACTGACACCAACATCGAACTTATTTCCACCATCAGCGAAGACAACACACTGGAGCTCGCCCTGCGCGAGATCGACATCCCGCAGCCCGGCGAAAACGAAGTCATCATCCGCATCGAAGCTGCCCCTATCAACCCGTCCGACCTGGGCGTGATGTTCAGCGCGGCGGATATGACGACTGCCAAGCAATCCGGCAGCGCCCAGCGTCCGGTCATCAAGGCCGACGTGCCAGCCAAGTTCATGGGTGCCGTCAAAAAGCGCGTGGGCAAGGCTATACCCGTGGGCAATGAAGGCGCCGGTATCGTTGTCGCCGCTGGCTCATCCGCAGCCGCGCAAAGCCTGATGGGCAAAACCGTTGCGTTCATTGGCGGGGGCAGTTACCGCAAGTATCTTCGCGCCAACGTGCAAAGCTGTCTGGAACTGGAAGCGGGTACCACCCCAATCGAGGCCGCTTCCAGCTTCGTCAATCCACTGACATCACTGGCCATGGTAGAAACCATGCGCGCTGAAGGTCACAAGGCCATCGTTCACGCGGCCGCCGCCTCCAACCTGGGGCAAATGCTCAACCGCATCTGCATCGCCGACGGCATCGACCTGGTCAATATTGTCCGCAAGCCGGAACAGGAAGCCTTGCTGCGCGACCAGGGTGCCAAGTACGTGGTCAACTCCAGCAGCGACAGCTTCATGGCAGACCTGACCCAGGCTCTGATCGAGACCGGCGCGACCATCGCCTTCGACCCTATCGGTGGCGGTCGTCTGGCCAGTGATATTCTCACCTGCATGGAAGCTGCTGTTTCTCGGGACATCACGGAATACAGCGTGTATGGATCGACCATCTTCAAACAGGTGTATATCTATGGCGGCCTGGATCGCGGCCCGATCACGCTGAACCGCACCTTTGGTTTTGCCTGGGGTGTAAACGGCTTTTTGCTGTTCAATGCGCTCGGAAAACTGGGCAAGGACACCGCCGCCGCCATGCGCAAGCGCGTAGCCGCCGAAATCAAGACCACCTTCGCCAGCCACTACACCCACGAGGTCTCCCTGGCCGGCGCGTTACAGCTGGATTCGATGGCGGTTTACGGAAAGCAGGCAACCGGCGAGAAGTTCCTGATCAAGCCACAGAGCTGAGGTTCAACCCCTGGCCGCAAGGCCACTGTCGGGCGCTGGAGTCGGATGGCTCCAGCGCCTGCCCCTCAATCCTGCAGGCTGCCGATAAAGGCTTCCGATTCGGCAATGGATTTTTCCATCTCCCAGATCAACTGAGCGACATCCGTTTCTATATCCCCCAGCTCACCTTGCAGCGAGTCGATGGCACGCGCGTTCAGGTTGTGCTTCAGAAACAGCACCTGATCCTGGAAGGCTCGTAATACCGGCTCCATGCGTGACTCTGCACTGCGCATCGCGCTGATAAGCCCCTGGTATTGCCGTCTGGTCTGGCTTAACTTGGCTGCACTTTCGCGCTTGAGGTTGGCGCTGCTGTACAGCTCGATTTCATCTTCCCACTCATCGAACAATGCCTCGGATACATTTTCGACCGCATCGATGCGCTCTGACACCGCTTCAGCTGCGGCCTTACTGTCTTCGTATTCGTCATTCAGCCTGTCGTAACGTGCTGCCAGGTCCTGATCCTTGATCTGAACAATGGCGCGGAATTCCGCCAGGGCAGATTCAAACTGTTCCTTTGCATCGGTCTGCGCCTCCTGAACCGACTCCACGCGATTGACCATGATATCGCGCTTGTGGACACCCACTTTCTCCATGGCGCCGTAATAAGCCGACTGACAGCCGGCCAGGGACAGGAGCAAAAAAGAGATGAAAAACCAACGCGTTAATGACATGTATCCATACCTTTAGCTGTGTTCCGAAGAGCGTGATGGGACCAGGTCTTTGTCTTTCGCGATGCCCGTGCTGGAGGTCATTCGTCGCAAGAACCGGGCATAAGATTGATGTTCATCTGACATCAATCACGACTGTTGATTCCCGGGACTGAATAGCGGGATTCCAGGATGGCCTAGATTTTTTCGTGATAGGCGCGGAAGCACCAATGACACTGAATTCATTGATTTTGGTCGCCATAACGTTGATCTGACCGCAACTACTGGACCCCAATTACTGCGCCGCCGACCGCCTTGATAGCCAATATATTCAGCGGCTTCGGGACGCCGCTTGACTCTCCCTCAACGAGTGCTTGCCTCAACATGGCAAAACGTTCCTTGGCCTGCTTGTCCTTTAGAACAAGACCAAGGATGCATTCACTATCGTTTCCAAAGTGCCCGTTTTCAACCTGGGTTTCCACCCAGCCGTCTTGTTGTTCAGTCAGCGTATAGGTTTTGCGGTGCATGCTCATGGCGAGTGCTCCTGTATGGCTGTCATATGACAATACCATGCTCCTGCCTCGCGCCGAATCAACGGCCCTCTTCTTACGGTACAACGCAAAGCTTTACGTAGGCTTTCATAGCCGCGAAGCGGCGGAGACGTAGTTACTGTGATGCAGAGGAGTGTCACCCACCGGGCAAGGGGCAGGTCTTACAGTTTCAGTTCATCCGATCCCCATTACTCTTGATCTGACCCTAATTACGCTCCAATTACTAAAGCTTTAGGCCATTCAACATGTCCCTCAGCATTCCGTTCAAGTCCTGGTGGACCTGATGAACGTCCGGCAGGCTATTCAGATTCATGGAGGCATTGACGATCAGGCCATAAATCATATTAACCACCAGCTCTCGCGAATAAGGTTTCATACGTCCGCTGTCCTGCAGGCGCGCCACGACCCGTTCGATATTGCCCATGGCGTAATGGCAGTCGATCGCACGCCAAGCATCCCATCCCAGTACGGTAATCACTTCCTGCAGTGCAATTGTGTGCTTGCCATGGCCAACGACATAATCCAGAAAGGCGCGACACTGGGCAAATGCGTAAGCCCAGTCGTCATCCTGCTGTGGGACAGCGGCAATGACCTCAGACACCTGCTTTGCCTGGCGCTCAAAACACGCGCTGAATACAGCACGCTTGCCCTTGAAATGGTGATACACAGCCCCCTTGGTTACGTTCGCCTCCTTCGCAATCGCCTCAAGGGAAGTACCACTGAATCGCTGACGGCTAAAAAGCCGGTGACCTGCTTCTAGAATAGCTTCGCGGGTTTCTTCTGCGTATGCCTGCCGTCTGGTCTGAGTTTCCATGCTTGAAGCTCCATAAATTGTAGGCATACCCTGCTTTCACATACCAAAGGTATGTGACATCCTAAAAGTATTAAAGCCATGGATTATCGTTCGATAAAGCCGAGGTTCCTATGGGATCAGGCGATAAAAATCCTGTGCATCTTTTGAAATTGGGAAAAGGGGAGCTACTTATGGACAAGGACATCGCTGACAAACGCGGTGCGCAACACCTGCTATGCGAGGATGGCTATCCGATCGAGGCAACCCTCTATCAAGCGAATGCTCCACGTGGAACCATAATCATCGCGCCTGCCCTGGCAGCTACCCGGTCTTTCTATGCCGATTTTGCAGGTTATCTGGCATCTCAGCATTTTGACTGCCTGACATTTGACTATCGCGGAACGGGCGACTCCCTCGCAAAAACAGAGCCCTACGCCGTCGCCATTGAGGACTGGGGAAAACAGGACATCGAGGCCGTTATCCGTTTCGCAACAGAACGTAGAGGAGGCCTGCCAGAACACCATCCCATTCATTTGCTAGGCCACAGTATAGGCGGCCAATTGGTCGGCCTGGCCCCCTCTTCACGCGATCTCACCCGCATTGTTCATGTGGCTGCCTCCGCACCCTACTGGCGCCGCTGGCCTTTTCCGCTGAACGCCAGAATGCTCGCTGTCTCTCGCGTGCTGATACCCTACCTTTCAGCGTTCCGAGATCAATTTCCTTCGCGCCGGCTGGGGCTGGGCGGCGTGGATATACCTGCCTCCGTTAGCAGAAAATGGGCACGGTGGATGCGGAGCCCCGACTACCTATTCGATCCCCGCTTCGGACTCGACCTGAGCGGCTATCAAGCGCTTGAGCAGCCCCTGCTTTCCTGGAGCTTCAGCGACGATGACATGGCACCCGACGCCAACGTCGCCCATCTGTTGACCCATTTTCCGAACGCCCAGGTCACCCGTCGACATCTGGACGTCTCTAATTTTCAAAAGGGCGCAGTAAGGCACGCAGGTTTTTTCAAACCTCGTTTCGAGAAAACACTGTGGCAGGAGACGATTGAATGGCTAATGAATGCGGAGGCAACTATCCCGGCTCAGCCACGGCACACACGGGAGCCGGAAACAGAATGAGATCTATCGTGGAAAGGTTCATCTAACAACGAGAAGGCCAGGTCTTGGCTTTTGCCAAGCTACCTTTAACCGAGAGGCAAAAGGCAAGACCCGACCCCAGCACCGGACCCCAGCACCGTTCATCAGCAACCGATCCGGGCCCGCCGCAGATTAAGCAGCCACACCACTCATCAGGCTCTCGTATGGAATGTGTAGGCCCTCGTGCAGTCGCTTGATCATGCGAACGCTCAGGCTTCGATTGCCGTTAAGGACTTCTGAGACGCGGCCGCTCGGACCAATGAATTGCTCCAGGTCACGCGGCGTAAGGCCGTCCTGATCCATCCTGAACTTGATCGCCGCGATAGGGTCAGCGGACTGGATCGGATAATGCTTGTTCTCGTACGCCTCGATCAGCGTCACCAGCACCTCCATTTCATCCGCTTCAGGCGTGCCCTCCTCAGCCTGGAACACATGCTCAAGACGCTGGAAGGCAGCAGTCAGGTCGTCATCATTGCGAATCGGTTTAACATTCATTGACTGTCTCCACATCTATCTGATCGTAACGGGCATGAGTGCCTATGAATTTCACCCAGACAATCTGCGCCCTGTACTGCACCTCAACAACCAAGCGGTATTTATTACCGCCGATGTTAAAAACCACACGGTTTTTGCCACAGAAACTTGCCGTACCGTAGCGATTCTTTACATCCTGCGGTGAACTCCACACCGCATGCGTGACTTCTTCATACCAGCTTTCAAGCGGACCTTTGGCGTCACCCTGCCCCGGCTGCTGCCAGAACAGCACCAATGACCTCTTGGCTATCACGCGCATCAAAGACTCTCCCGTTTTGGGAGATACTAGCGGGCCATTGGTTAATAATCAACCCGTGCCTTTGTCATCGATAGCCAACTGAGCTAGTAACGCGGGTACATTGCGAAGTGAGACTCTGCCTTTGTGTCCTGGAACCCTCCCCCTCACCAAGCACCGATGGGATCAGCCCTTTCCCCTCGCCAAATGAAACACTTCAACTGAGGGGCAAAAGGCAAGACCCGACCCTAGCATCTTAAATTGAATATTGCCGGAGGGCCTTGGCGGGTAGTGCTTACTTAGAGGGTCAGAGCTCAGAGGCAAGCTCAAAGCAAAAGGCAAAACCTGACCCTAGTATTCGTTTTTTCCCAATGTGAAATTACTGGCGATAGCGAGGCACACCATAAGGTCCACCCAACGCATCACCCTTTGCATCCCGATAGTGGTTCAAGCTCATCACCTTTCCACCTTGCAACGTGACAATCAGAACCCGAGCGTCAAACGCCTCACCATTCATGTCTTCGGTACTCCGCATCATTGGACTGCCCGTCTCCGTCACCATGGGCGCCCACTCGATCGCTTCATACTGTATTTGCCAGTCCCTTGAAGAGGCCTCGCCGGAGAGTTCATGTGTACAATTTTCACAAACGCGGTGTTCCAACATTGCGCTGCCATCAGCCCGAAGCGTATACCGAAAGTCAGCCACAGCCGGATCGCGATGTTCGTTTGCATACACCCCTGCATAATTTTCCAGCTGGGACTTGTCAACGTTGACGGACTTATCTTCACCTTCCGATGAGGTGTATGTGAGCGTGTTGTTATTTGCAGCATTTTCAGCCGAGGGCGCCGAGCTTCCTTCATCCATACTCGCCCCAGACGAATTGTCATCCATGGAATCGGCATAGGCGGCATCCTTTGCTTCATCGGCCTTGACCTGCTCAAGAAGTTGTCGGAGTTGCTCGATTTCCGGGCCGGTCACCCCCTGGCGATCCGCCTCTTCTAATTGAGCTTCAAACTCCTCAATCATGGGGTTTGCGTGAATAATAGTCGTAGTAGCCAAGAGCATGGCGGACAGAATAAATACGAACCGAAACATAGTGAGGATCCCTCCAACTTTTTGAAAACAGTATTGCTGGCCGATGCTCCGGCCACAATTGAAGGTAACCCGAACCGACAAAGGTAGGCAAATTGTCGGCCGATCCTGAAAAGAAAGGGCCCAAAATACTACCCCAAGCAATACGGCAGTCAGGACTTAGGGGCCATCAGCACGGATAAAACTGCAGCGCAGGAAGCATTTTGACCCTGTGCCTGCTCGTGTCGACGGGCGGTCTCGAGCAAAAGGCAAGACCTGGCCCTAGTATTCTTTCATGTACTTTTTATTCTAAAAATCAGTGTGATGAGTACATAATGGATGATAAAGAACAAATAGATGATATGAAAACACTGTGTTTCCAGTCATTTGGTAATGTAGAAGCATCATGTAGGCGGGGAACTCCAAGTTGCTCCTATAGGACTTCTTTGGGTTTAAAGATTTCTTACGCCTACTATTCAGACAATTCTTACTTTAAACAGTCATGTATAGATGGTGGAGGAGAGCTGCGTTAAGACAGCCATACCCAGGCATAATCAATGAAAAATAACTGAGTAATTGGGGTCGGATGAGAATGGCACTAAGTTAAGCAGCTTTTGCGCGATATCGGTTTCGATGAAGGGTATCGGTCATTTCATGCCTGTGCTTCGTCAATAAGCCATATGGTTTTGGCCTTCGTTTCACACATCGAGGCTCTTGTCGTCCGGGTCATTCTATCAGCAGATTCCGTGTAATCGCTTTATAGAGCTCAGCCATCAAGCGACGTTTTTCTCTGCAGCCCACTCCCCGCCGGTTCAGCGCTGGCTCCCATTGCCTCAGGGCTTGCACGCTCGCCTTGAAACTGATTTGACGCCTAGCTAGATTCGCTGACTTGCCCGCATTGTTCATCAGCAGTCTGCTGGCGTTGTAGGCAATGAGATACATCAGAATTTCCCTAACCCCACCATCGTTCGAATTTAAGAATGCCGCGCCAGAGCCTCGGCGACGACTTCGACTGCCTGGCTCCAGTTACAACTAAAGATAGCAAGTGCGTGCAACGTCAGTGCTTTATTTCTAGACTAGGCAAAAGCTTGCTCATCCAATAAGACCTAAAAACCGATGCAGCTAACCGCTACTCGCCTTTTTAATAATGTAATTCTGACGCTTGTAGTGTGGGCGGCACTCTGTCTGCCCGCGCAGGTCGCTAACGCCGCAAGTACCACGGAGATCAACGCGGTAGAATACCTGCTCGCTCCAAGTTCCGCGTCTTTCAGCGCAGTAACTGAGCAGGCTTTTGCGACACGCTGGCAGACCTCTGATCAACCTACCCTCAACATAGGCTATCGGCCCGAAGGCGCCTGGGTGCGTTTTCATATAACCAACCATGCAGCAGATGAGGTCAAAAGACTGCTGCTAGTGGACTGGAGCTTCACCCAGATCGAAGCTCGGATTCTGGACACAACGCACGGTGAATGGTCTGCGGGCGTTCATACCGGTGACGGCGTGGCACCCCACAGGCGCGCCGTCAACAGCCCGCTTCAAGTCTTGCCGCTGAGCCTGCCTCCTGGTGAAGCCGAGGTATACCTGCGGCTTGAAACCAACGCGCCCATGCTCTTGCCATTTCGCCTGCTTGCCCCCTCGGAACTGCCGAAGGCAGAGCGCGACAACAATCTGCTGATGGGCGCCTTCTTTGGCGCCATGTTAGTGATGATGTTGTACAACGCGTCGCTGTTCATTTTTACCCGGGACGCGGCCTATCTTTTTTACTGTGCCTATGTGCTGAGCGGGGCCTTTTACGTCGCCAGCGTGTTCAGCTTTGGGCCTTATTTTCTGTGGTGGGATTCCCCCTGGCTGGTTTCGCGGGCCACGGTATTATCGGTAAGCCTCGGCTTCTTCGGCGCCGCTTTGTTTGAACGCCAGTTTCTAGAACTCCGTCGCCAAGGTGGCTGGCTGCTGCATTTAAGCCATGTAGTGCTGGCCTATTGGTTATGTGCTGCCCTGGTCTCTGCCTTCGCCCCCCAAGCTATCGGGTATGTGCATATTGAGCACGGCGGTTCTCTCACCTGCGTCGCGGCCATCGTTATTGCTGTTGTATGTTGGCGGCGTGGCAGTATTTCCGCCGGCTATTTTCTGGTGGCCTGGACAGGACTGGTGTGCGCTACCCTGGGCATCACCCTGGCAATGGCCGGGATAATACCCATGACCAACTCAATCCGCTCCACACAGCTGGCGGGATTCATCCTGGAGTTTCTGCTGCTGTCTGTTGCACTGGCTGAACGTATCAACCGTGAAAAGGCCTCCCGCTTGCAGGCACAGGACGCCTTGCTGCTCATGCAAGAAGAAAACACCGCGCTACTGGAATCCAGCGTTGCCTCACGCACCCGACAACTTGAGCAGGCCAACCTGGAACTCAAGCGGCTGAGTAACACCGATTCTCTGACGGGGTTAAGCAACAGACGCGGATTTGAAGAGCAAGTCAGTGCCGCCATCGAACAAGGTCGTACCAATGGCGTACCAGTTGCTTTTCTGATGCTGGATGTCGATCACTTCAAGCACATCAACGATAAATTCGGCCACAGTATCGGTGACGAATGCCTCGCAGCGGTAGGTCAGACGCTGAGCGAGTACAGCCGCCGTGAGACCGAGTGTGCCGCCCGCATTGGTGGCGAAGAGTTTGCCACCGTGTTCTACAGCATGCCTGCTGTCAGCGCCGCTGCTGTGGCCGAACAGATTCGCTCGGCTATCGCCAAGCTGGAAATCAGACTTCCCGAAGGCAATCTCAGCTTCACCATCAGCATCGGCGTTGCTGCCTGGATACCCACAGAACAGGACAGCAATCTGACCTACGCCAACGCCGCAGATGAGGCCTTGTATCGAGCAAAGGCGAGTGGTCGCAACCAGGTATGCATATCAGGCAGTTAGTAGGCATGCCAAGCAAATAGCAGCATTTTGCTCGCGGTAACGCCGAGGGGTCAGATACCCTCTTGAAATTCAAGCGATGACCTCAGCAGAGAGGCAGAAGGCAAGACCTGAACCCTGGTTCTTTCTAGCGACGCAGGCAAGGGGTCGGTGCTGTGAGATAAACGCGAAAATTTGAATGCAGCATGATATTAGTGACTCCTCCTTGTTCCCCCAACGCAAAAGCGCTGACTCCATTGCAGAGCACAAATGGGGTTGGCATCCATGCCTGCTGTTCAGGCCATACTGCCCCGCTTTATCGCAGATTGCCACTACCGGAAAGTAACCAGAGCGGCGCTCGTCCAGGGAGGTTGAGCGCCAGAGGCTTCAGCCGCGCAGGCCGTACATCGCCTGTTCGCTGATGGCGTGATAGGCCCATACCTTCTCGCGGAAGGCTTCCATCGAGTCCCAGACCTGACGGTTGAGGGGATCGGCGTTGGCGGTTTCTTCCAGTACCTGGGCAGACAGTTCGCGCAGGCGGTCGAGTACTTCATCCGGCAGGCGGCGCAACTCAACCTTGTGCTCGTTGACGAGCGTGTTGAGTGCATCGGCGTTGCGCCGGGTGTACTCATCCAGCATGTACTGGTTGGTGGCACGTGCGGCTTCGCGGACGATGGTCTGCAGATCATCCGGTAGTTGCTCGAAGGCGGTCTGATTGATGCTCAGTTCCAGCACCGCGCAGGGCTCCTGCCAACCGGGGTAGTAATAGTACTTGGCGGCCTGGTGCAGCCCGAAGGCCAGGTCGTTGTAGGGGCTGACCCAGTCGGTAGCGTCGATCACCCCGTTGCGCAGTGCACTGAAAATTTCACTGCCGGGTAGATTAACTGTGGTCGCACCCGCGCGGGCCAATACCTCACCGCCAAAGCCGGGCATGCGGATCTTCAGGCCGCGCAGGTCTTCCAGGCTGTTGATCTCCTTGTTGAACCAGCCCGCCATCTGCACGCCGGTATTGCCACAGGGCAGCGGCAGTACGCCGCTGCTGGCATAGGCTTCCTGCCAGAGCTGCAACCCGCCGCCTTCATATAGCCAGGCGTTCATTTCCTGGGCGTTCATGCCGAAAGGGACAGCCGTAAAGAACGGGGCTGCCGCGCTCTTGCCCTTCCAGTAATAGGCTGCGCTGTGGCCCAGTTCGGCGGTGCCGCTGGAGACTGCATCGAACACTTCCAGCGCGGGTACCAGTTCGTCTGCGGCGAACACCTGCACGGTGAGACGGCCATTGGACAGGGCGTTGACGGTGCCAGCAAAACGCTCGGCGGTCGTGCCCAGACCCGGGAAGTTCTTCGGCCAGGAGGTGACCATCTTCCACTTGAAGCGTTGTTCGGGCTGGCTGCTCTGCTCGCCGGTGGGGGTGGTCTGGTCTGAACAGCCAGTTAAGGCAACGGCGCCGAGGCCGAGACCGGCGGCGGTAAGGAGTTGGCGTCTTTTCATTATTTGAGCTCCAAGCGGCAAGCTTCAAGCGACAAGCTGGCCGTGCATTCTGCATTTTTGATGGTGGTCTTCTTCAACTTTTTTAATGCTGCAGTGCAGCGGACAAATCTGGAACTTTTCGCCTCGACAATCTGCTTGAAGCTTGCGGCTTGCGGCTTGCGGCTTGCCGCTTGCCGCTTGCCGCTGCGAGCTCACGAGCCTAGAGTGCCTGCAGCTTGGCGTAGGCAACCATCAGCCACTTGCTGCCTTCGTCGTCAAAGTTGACCTGGATGCGGGCCTGGGCGCCCTGGCCTTCGTAATTGAGTACCACGCCTTCGCCAAACAGCGAATGCAGCACCCGCTGGCCGAGGGCAAAGCCGGTGCTTTCCGAGGCTTCTGCGGCAAACATACCGGTTTTGGCTGGTCCGAAGGGGCGGCTTACCTGGCTTCCCAGGCGGACCTCCTGAATCAGTTCGGCCGGAATTTCACGCACAAATCGCGAGACCTTGTTGAAGGTTTCGCTGCCATACAGGCGGCGGGTTTCCGCCCAGGTAATCACCAGTTGCTGCATCGCGCGGGTAATACCCACGTAAGCCAGGCGACGTTCTTCTTCCAGACGGCCCGGCTCTTCCAGACTCATCTTGTGCGGGAACAGGCCCTCTTCTACACCCGCGAGGAACACCAGGGGGAATTCCAGACCCTTGGCACTGTGCAGGGTCATCAGTTGCACGCTGTCCTCGAAACGGTCGGCTTGGGTCTCACCCGCCTCCAGGGAGGCATGGGCGAGGAATGCGAGCAGCGTGTCGCCCTCGGCCTCTTCGTCGGCCTGGTCGTTCTCGAAGGCACGCGCGGCGGAGACCAGTTCTTCAAGGTTCTCGACGCGAGCCTGGGCCTTTTCGCCCTTTTCGTTCTCGTGAAAGCGCAGCAGCCCGCTCTGTTCGATGACCTGCTGGGCCATGCTGTAGAGGGGTACGCCCTCGACCCGCACGGTGATTTCTTCGATCAACTCGCAGAACGTCTGGACGGCGTTGGCAGCGCGACCGGGTAAGCCCTTGTTATCCAGCAGGTCACAGGCAGCCTGCCACATGGACACGTCCTGCTGGCGCGCGTGTTGACGCAAAGCCTCGACGGTCTTGTCGCCAATGCCGCGGGTGGGCAGGTTGATGATTCGCTCCAGGGCGCCGTCATCACCGCGGTTGGCGACCAGCCGCATATAGGCCATGGCGTTCTTGATCTCCGCGCGCTCGAAAAAACGCTGGCCGCCATAAATACGATAGGGAATAGCGGCGCGCAGTAACGCCTCTTCCAACACACGTGACTGGGCGTTGGAGCGGTAAAGAATGGCAATCTCGCTGCGCGACATGCCCTCGGACACGGCCTGATCGATGCGCTCGACGATAAAACGCGCTTCGTCCTGCTCATTGAAACCGGCATAGAGCGCGATCGGCTCGCCTTCACTGTCTTCGGTCCACAGCTCCTTGCCCATGCGACCAGCGTTCTGTTCGATCAAGGCATTGGCTGCCTTGAGAATAGTGGCCGTGGAACGGTAGTTCTGCTCAAGCCGGATCAGCTCGGAGTTGGGATAGTCACGCTGGAACTGATGGATGTTCTCGATCTTGGCGCCGCGCCAGCCGTAAATCGACTGATCATCGTCGCCCACAACCATCAGGCTGGGGGTCTTGCCGGCGATCAGGCGCAGCCAGGCGTACTGCACAGCGTTGGTATCCTGGAACTCATCCACCAGCATATGGCGGAACCGTGCCTGGTACTGCTCACGCAGGGAGTCGTTGTCGCGCCAAAGCTCCAGCGAGCGCAGCAACAGTTCGGCAAAGTCCACCACGCCGGCGCGGGCGCAGGCCTGTTCGTAGCTCTGGTAGATCCGCAGCATGTTGGTCAGAAACAGATCACCTGCAGGCTGTATATGCTGAGGCCGCAAGCCTTCATCCTTCTGGCCGTTGATCCACCACTGGGCCTGACGTGGTGCCCACTGATTCTCGTCCAGCCCCAGCTCGCGGATCACCCGTTTGACGATCCGCGACTGGTCATCGCTGTCGAGTATCTGGAACTGCTCGGCCAGACCGGCTTCGCGCCAGTGGGCGCGCAGCAGCCGGTGGGCCAGACCGTGGAAGGTACCCACCCACATGCCCTGTGGCGAGATGCCGAGCAGCTGCTCGATGCGGTGACGCATCTCGTGGGCGGCCTTGTTGGTAAAGGTGACCGACAGAATGCTCCAGGGCGAGGCCTTTTCGACCTCGACCAGCCAGGCAATGCGGTGCACCAGAACACGGGTTTTGCCGGAGCCGGCGCCAGCCAGAACCAGTTGTTGGCCGGGCGCAGCGGTCACCGCCTGGCGTTGGGCGTCATTCAGGGAATTGAGCAGATGTGAGATATCCATCGCAGCATTCTATCAGCCCCCACAGCGAAGCCGGAAGAAATGGCTGCAATGACCAGCCCAGAGGGGTTGTTTTAAAATTATCAAGGGGTCTGGGGCTGTGCCAGGCCAGGGTGGTGGTGTAAGGTTGCATTCGATTGAAATATAACAAGAGTCATCGAGTCCCGAGGGAATCACGTCACAATGACGTTTGCGCCAATCACACAACCGGCTGTGCCCCGCCAGCATCTGCGTCTGCGCGCGCTGGATATGCTGTTCGCCTTTGCGCGGCTGCCCCAGTGGCTGATCATGTTCAACGCTGTGGCAATGATACCCTTGCTGTGGGCGCATACGGATCACGCTGGACTGCTCGGTTGGGCTGCTGTGTTGGGGGCCCTGACATTACTGCGTGTGATGCTGGTACGCCGCTACCAGAGCGCGTCCGATTCGCAACGCGTGCGTCTGCGCTGGCCGGCCATGTTGATCCTGGGAAATGTGGCCTCGGGCCTGTGTCTGGGCTGGGTGCATATCGCCCTGGTGCCCGCAGACAACTTCATGCTGCAGGCGCCGGCCTATGCTCTGACCGCGGGCATCACGCTGTGCGTCAGCGTTATCTACGCCTTCCGCTATGTTGCCTTCCTGGCCTTCACCGTGCCCGCCTGGTTGATGCCGAGCCTGTACCTATTGCTGCAGAATGATGCGTCCAGCCCCTACTGGGGACTCATGGGTAGCATACTGTTCTGCTGTCTGTTGATGGGTGCGGCGTTTATCAACCGCTCCCTGGGTCTTGCATTACAAGCCAGCCTGCATAACGAGCAATTGGCAGCCCGCCTCGAGGAATCACGTCGCCAGGCAGAAGACCTCAATTTTCAGCTGACGCAGGAAATCCAGCAACGAAGACAAGCCGAACAGGGTCTGCGCGACAGCCACGGCGTGCTCGAGGAGCGTGTCGCGCTGAGAACCGCTGAACTGGAGCAGGCCAGCGCCGCCCTCAAATCCAGCGAAGCTCAACTCACACTGGCGATGAATGCCAGTCAGTTGGGGTTGTGGGACTGGAATCTGGAAACCGACGAGGTAGTGCATTCCCACCTCGAGGAAATTTTCGGGCTGCCGCCAGGCTCCGTTACCTCCATGCGCGCGCATTTATCACCGCGAGTGCACCCCGATGACACCGAGATGGTCCGCGATACCCTGGTAAGCCACATGCAGATGCGTACTGGATCCTACCGTATCGAATACCGTGTCAGACACGCCAACGGCCAATGGATCTGGGTAGAGGACAGTGGTCGGGCTGTGGAGCGGGACGCCAACGGCCGTGTCCGTCGGATGATCGGCACCCGCCGCGATATCAGTGCGCGCAAGCTCCAGGATGAACAGGCGCAGCTGGCAGCAACGGTGTTCGAGGCAACAGCCGAAGGTATCTTTATTCTGGACCCGGATCTGCGCATTCTCACGGTGAATAACGCATTCAGCGTTATCACCGGTTATGCCGCGGAAGAAGTGCTGGGCCTGCCCATCGCGGACACCAACAAGACCACCAAGAACCAGCTGAGCTTCAAGGCACTGCGTGACATTCTGCAGAACAATGATCGCTGGGAAGGTGAGCGTATAAGCCAGCGGCGAAGCGGCGAGCTGTATCCGCAATGGTTGCAGCTGACCGTCGTGCGCAACGTCAACGGCAACGTCACTCATTATGTCGGTTTCTTTGCTGATCTGAGTGTCCGCCGGCAGACCGAAGAGCAATTGCAATACCTCAGCAGCCACGACAGCCTCACCGAGCTGGCGAATCGCAGTATGTTTACCCAAAGCTTGCAGGAGTCCACGGCCAGGGCCCGGCAGCACGGGCAGAAGCTCGCGCTGATGCATGTGGACCTGGACCGCTTCAAGCACATCAACGATACCCTGGGTCACACCGTTGCCGACGAGCTTCTTCGTCAGGTGGCGTTGCGCCTGCGCGAGATCACCCCGGAGCACGACACCCTGGCGAGGCTTTCAGCTGACGAGTTTGTCATTATTGTCGAGCAGGACACCAGCCGTGAGCGCCTGGAATATCGCGCCAGCACAGTGCTGGAATTCCTGCGCCTGCCGCTGAGTATCGGCGAACACGAGCTGGTAGTCACAGCCTCCATCGGGATCAGCGAGTTCCCCAATTCGGCACGTGACAGCCTGGTCATGATCACTCAAGCCAACCAGGCAATGCAGCATGCCAAACATCTGGGCGGTAACAGCTTCCAGTTCTTTACCGAACAACTACCCGGCTACAGCCTCGAACGCCTGCAGCTGGAAAATCAACTGCGCAAGGCTCTGGACGAAGACCAGCTGATTGTCTACTACCAGCCCAAATTGCATCTGGCCAGCGACCGCATACAGGGCGCCGAGGCACTGGTACGCTGGCAGCATCCGGAACAGGGGTTGCTGTTACCAGGCGCCTTTATCGATATTGCCGAGGAAACAGGCATGATTGTCGCCCTGGGCGACGCCGTGCTCACCAAAGCCTGTCTGCAGGCGAGCGAGTGGTATCACCGCGGCCCAGCGCCGATATGCGTGGCCGTCAATCTGTCGGTCCAGCAACTGCGTCAATCCAACTTTGCAGCGCGGGTGCAGCAGATACTCGACCACTCCCAGCTGCCCGCCAGCCTGCTGGAATTCGAGCTGACCGAAAGTATGCTGCTCGAGCACGTGGATGCCGTCGCTGAAAATATAGCCCAGCTACAACAGATGGGTATTCGTCTGGCGATCGATGACTTTGGCACCGGCTATTCTTCCCTCGCCTATCTGAAGCGCTTCCCTATCTCGACCCTGAAAATCGACCGGGCGTTTATTGGCGAACTGGAAGAACAGGTTCCGCAAAGCGAGCGCAGCCAGGACGCGGCGATCATTCGGGCGATCATCGCCATGGCACATAGCCTGGATCTGATCGTGGTGGCCGAAGGCGTCGAGCATGATGGTCAGCTGGAGTTTCTCAAGGAGCACCTGTGCGATGAGGTACAGGGCTACCTGATAAGCCGGCCCGTGTCCGCTGCGGACTTCACTGCACTGCTGACTGAAAGCACAGAGGTATAACGAGCTGACAAGCCGCATTGTGGCTTGCTCTAGCGCTGATCCAGCCAGCGATGCCCAAGCCGATCGAGCAGGCTGTCAGCCGCTACAGGCCCCCAACTGCCGGCGGCATAGCGCTTGGGCGAGCGATAGCAGTCGTCCCAGCCCTGAATAATCGGATCTACCCAACGCCAGGCTGCCTCAATCTCGTCACGGCGCATGAACAGCGTCGCATCGCCACTGATCACATCCAGCAGCAACCGCTCATAGGCATCCCAGCGGCGCTTGTTGAATGCCTCGGCAAAATTCAGATCCAGATCCACATCCTGCAGGCTCATGCCCCGCCCGGGGCTCTTCGCCATCAACGACAGCCGGATGCTCTCGTCGGGCTGCAGGCGGATGACCAGGCGATTATGCTCCGGCGCATCACTACCCTGACCAAATAACCGGTAAGGCACCGGCTTGAACTGAATGACAATCTCGGACTTGCGCTGCGCCAGACTCTTGCCGGTGCGCAGATAGAAAGGCACACCACCCCAGCGCCAGTTATCCACCTCCACCTTGAGTGCGACGAAGGTTTCGGTGTTACTGTCGTGATCCACATTTTTCTCAAAATAATAGGCCGGGAGCTTCTCCCCGGCACGCACGCCGCGGGAATACTGACCGCGTACCGTACGGTCCTGCACGTCCAGACCGGTGATCGGCCGCAGGGCGTCGAGGATCTTCAGCTTCTCGTTACGGACTGCTTCGGGTTCAAAATGCACAGGTGCTTCCATCGCGACCAGACACAACAACTGCAGCAGGTGGTTCTGCACCATATCGCGCATCGCCCCAGCGTTATCGTAGTAGGCTCCGCGGTTCTCTACCCCCACGGTTTCCAGAACACTGATCTGCACATGGTCGATATGCGCGTTGCGCCAAAGGGGCTCGAATAGTGCGTTGCCGAAGCGCAATGCCAGCAGGTTCTGCACGGTTTCCTTGCCCAGATAGTGGTCGATACGAAATACCCTGGACTCGTCAAAGACTGCACCGATGCCATCGTTGATCTGATTGGCAGTTTCCAGACTCTGGCCAAGGGGTTTCTCGAGCACGATGCGGGCCTGTTTGTCGGCCAGGCCAACGGATGCCAGGTGCTGCGCCGTGGCGGCAAACAACTCCGGGAAAGTCGCCAGATAGAAGACCCTGATCCGGTCCGGACGGGTTGCCAGTACCTTGGCCAGACGCGGAAATTCCACACGTTGGCTGGCGTCCAGGGTCATGTAATCCAGGCGTGCAGCAAAAGTGTCCCAGGTAGCCTGTTCGAAATCACCAGGGGGAAGGTATTGCCCCAGGTGCCGCTGCGCAAGACGTCGGTAGCCGTTGTCATCGTGTCGCGCGCGCGCGAGTGCAAGAATTCGGCTGTCTGGGTGCAGATGGCGGTCACGGTGAAGGTAATACAGCGCCGGCAAGAGCTTGCGCAGGGCCAGATCTCCGGTTCCGCCGAACACCACTATGTCGCAAGGTTCGCTGTATTGCACCGACACGCTCATTCTCCCGGATGGAGGCAGGGGGAAAGGATTTGTAGTATAACTACAAGAAATCCCATGTTGTCGAACCCAGACTACCACGAAGCCAAAACCTATGAAGCCCACGTGAACCTGCTCCAGCACATTGCCGCCAGCCGTCAGCAACTGCGCAAATCCGAACTCAAGGTCGCCGACCATGTGCTTGGTCACGCGGCCGACGTCATGCATTCGTCGATGGCCGATCTCGCGCGGGAAGTGGGTATCAGTGAACCCACCATCGTCCGGTTCTGCAGGGCTATAGGCTGTACCGGGTTTCAGGATCTCAAACTGCGTCTGGCCCAGAGCCTGGCTGCCGGGGCCAGTTTCGGTCAGTTCTCCATCAGTGAGGACGACAATGTCGGTCAGCTCGCCCACAAGATATTTGATACTACGCTGGCCACGCTGATGGACGTGCGTGAACGTCTGGACCCGCATAAGGTGGAGCGGGCGATCGAAGCGCTGAGCGATGCCCGGCGGGTGGAGTTTTATGGCTTTGGAGCATCAGGCGCCGTGGCCAGCGATGCGCAGCACAAATTCTTCCGCCTGCAGGTGTCCACTGCCGCCTATTCCGACCCGCATATGCAGGCGATGTCAGCCGTTACATTGGGGCCACAGGATGTGGCCGTGACCATTTCCCAGACCGGCCGCACCAAGGACTTGCTGCATTCAGCCGCGCTGGTCAGAGAAACCGGCGCTACGCTCATCAGTCTGTGCCCCAGCCACACCCCGCTGGCTGAGCTCGCGCAGATACACATCGCAATCGACGTGACCGAAGACACGGATATCTATACCCCCTTGTCGTCGCGCATCGCCCACCTGGTGGTTATCGATGTACTCGCCATGGGCATGGCGATGCGCCGAGGGCCGGCGCTGGTCAATCACCTGAAGAATGTCAAACGCAGTTTACGCGGACTTCGCCTGACCCATAAGGCTGGGCAGCGCAATCTCGACAACAACGATTGATTTGCGCCAAGACTTCCGGGCTGCTTACGCGAGGCATTTATCGGCCTGCCAACGCTCAAGACATGCGTGACTGGAACGACTTGATTGGAACGACTTGTGTTTGTAGCAATCAGACACTGTTAGCCATCGCTTATCGATGAGCGCTGCGGGCCGTTCGCAGCACGTCAAGACAAGGTAAATTCACCCGATGCCCCGAATATTGATTGTAGAAGACGAGCCTGTTATCGCAGAGCTGCTAGAGGAAGTACTGACAGACCATGGATTCAGCATAGTTGCCATTGCTTCGACCATAGAACAGGCTGGATCCCTGGCCGAAACCCTCGATCTGGATGGAGCACTACTGGATGTCAATCTGGGTGGGCGGGAAGTATATCCGGTGGCGCGGTTGCTCGAAGAAAAGGGCGTACCCTTTGCGTTCACTACCGGCTTCGGGTCCCTGGGGCTGCCAGCTGAGTGGGTGAACCGACCCGTTTTCTGCAAGCCCTACGATATTGAGTTATTGGCCGAGACCCTTGCGCAGTTGACTCACGGGGCTGCATAAAGCAAAAAAAACTTCCCATTTTGCAGCTTATGATCACAATTGACTGAACATGGCGAGACGGTAGTACCCCATGGAAACCGGCCCCAACGGGCAAACCGGACTCAGCACGACTAATGCATTTCGCCAAGACCCTACATCATCAGGACCTAGCATGACGACGTCGAGTACTCCCGAAACCAACCCACCTCAGGATTTACCAGCCGCCGGGAACCCGCCCGATACTCGACCCTCTCTGCTTCTCGCCGTTCAAGGCTCTGAAGAGTTACTAAACTGTCTGAGTAACCCTCAATTGAATCTTGCGGGCACCGTTGTCTGCGACTCAGCGGCTATCGTCGTTAACCAGGAGGTAGCCAGCCTGAGGGGCGGCTGCGAGCAACGGGCACTTGCAACCCTTGCCTCCCTGCATGCAGCCGGCGTATGTGGCACCTATAACAGCGATATGCAGAACCTGGATAGCGGCGCTGGAAATCCCGTGCTGGCTATCTGCTTTTGTCCTCCGGAAGACGGCTGGATCATGTGGTTCCGCGATGAGCAACCGGATCAGGCCGAGGGCTGGAGCGAAGTCGACATTGGGGCAGCCAATGCGCTGCGTGGCGATTTACTCGAAGCCTGCCTGCAACGGGCCGTGACGGCCAACCGCGTGCAACAGGGCCTTATCGCCAGGCTCGGGCACGACCTGTCCAATCCGCTGCAGTCCATAACCATGTCCGCTGCCCTGCTTCGCCCGCAAAACGAACGTGACATCGAGCTGAACCGGCACATTATTGCTGCGGGCAGGAAAATGAATCGCATGCTGGCTCAGGTACGCGACCTCAACCAGTTGCAGTCAGGCAACAAGATCAGTATCAACCCGGTAGCGACCAATCTGTCGGCTCTGCTCAAATCGGTTCTGGAAGACGAGCAGAAGCTATATGCGGATCTGATCATTGAAGCCCGGATCGAACCCGGCATACATGCGATGGTTGACGCCGAACGCTACACCGAGGTTGTTGCGCACCTTCTGAATAACGCAAGCCAGCAGAGTAAACCCCATACACCCACTGTTATTAATCTGCAAAGGCAGAATGACACCAGCAAGCTGACCGTCAGCAGTCAGATTGACCCGCTCAGCGCAGAACAGATGGCAGGACTTTTTCAGCCCGTGACCAGTGATAGCGCCATGCCGGAGCAAAGCGGCCTGAGCATGGGACTGTACATCTGTGCGGCAATCGTCCAGGCGCACGAGGGTTCCGTATGCGCCGATCAGGCGGATGGCTCGATTGATTTCTGTCTGACACTGCCGCTGCTGGAGCCGTGAGGCAGACGCCTTTCTCCTGATTGCGCGGTGCTGGCGGGTGTGCCCTACGCTCGTCGGACGCCCCTGTCAATAAACAAGCATTGCCCGTAGAATACGCGGTCCGGTTTTCTGGCCCGGTACAGCGCCCGATGACCACCCATTCTTTTCCCGCAGGACATTCTTTTGATCTCCACCGCCAATATCACCATGCAGTTCGGGGCCAAGCCTCTTTTCGAGAACGTGTCAGTCAAGTTTGGCGGTGGTAACCGTTACGGCCTGATCGGCGCCAACGGCTCGGGTAAATCCACCTTCATGAAAATCCTTGGCGGTGATCTGGAGCCCTCGGGCGGTCAGGTGATGCTCGAGCCCAATGTGCGCCTGGGTAAATTGCGTCAAGACCAGTTCGCTTACGAAAAATACAGCGTGCTGGACACCGTCATCATGGGTCATGAAGAACTGTGGAAGGTGCATGCCGAACGGGACCGCATCTATTCGATGGCGGAAATGAGCGAAGAAGACGGCATGAAAGTCGCCGAGTTGGAGACCGAGTTCGCTGAAATGGACGGCTATACCGCTGAATCCCGTGCTGGCGAGCTGCTGCTTGGCCTGGGCATTCCGTTAGCCCAGCACAGCGGCCCGATGAGCGAGATCGCCCCCGGCTGGAAGCTGCGTGTGCTGCTGGCCCAGGCGCTGTTTTCCGATCCGGAAGTGCTCTTGCTGGACGAGCCGACCAACCACCTGGATATCAATACCATTCGTTGGCTGGAAAGTCAGTTGACCATGCGCAACAGCACCATGATCATCATTTCCCACGATCGCCACTTCCTCAATAGCGTATGTACGCACATGGCGGACCTGGATTTCTGCGAGTTGCGCCTGTTCCCAGGCAACTACGATGAATACATGATGGCCGCAACTCAGGCCCGCGAGCGTCTGCTCTCCGACAACGCCAAGAAGAAGGCGCAGATCGCCGAGCTGCAGACCTTCGTCAGCCGCTTCTCCGCCAACGCCTCCAAGGCCAAGCAGGCGACCAGCCGCGCCAAGCAGATCGACAAGATCCAGCTCGATGAGGTCAAGCCTTCCAGCCGCATTAGCCCCTTCATCCGCTTCGATCAGAACAAGAAGCTGCACCGCCAGGCGGTGATCCTTGATCAGGTCAGCCAGGGTTTCGACGGAGAGGCACTGTTCAAGAACCTGAGCCTGCAAATCGAAGCCGGCGAACGGGTAGCGATCATCGGGCCCAACGGCATCGGCAAAACCACTTTGCTGCGCACACTGGTGGACGAGTTACCGCCAATGTCCGGCACCGTCAAATGGGCCGAAAGTGCCGACCTGGGCTATTTCGCTCAGGAACATGCCGACGATTTCAAAAACGACTGGACCCTGTTCGACTGGATGTCGCAGTGGACCACCGGTGGCGAGCAGCTGGTGCGCGGCACCCTGGGCCGTATGCTGTTTTCCAACGATGACATTCTGAAATCGGTGAAAGTGATTTCCGGCGGTGAGCAGGGCCGCATGCTGTTTGGCAAGCTGATCCTGCAGAAAGCCAACGTGATGATCATGGACGAACCGACCAACCACCTGGATATGGAATCCATCGAGGCGCTCAACCTGGCACTGGAAAACTACCCCGGCACGCTGATCTTCGTCAGCCATGACCGGGAGTTCGTATCCAGCCTGGCAACCCGCATCATCGAGCTGAACGAAAACGGCGTGACCGACTTCAACGGCACCTATGATGATTACCTGCGTGAACTGGGTGTGGCGGTATAAGCCTCAGTTGCCCAGTACACGCGCCAGGTATTTTCCATCCAGCAGCAGCCTGTCAGCCCAGAACAGCTGATGGGTTGCCACTATCAGCCAGAAGATAGTCTGGTACGAGGTCTTCCGGGTCTTGTGCCGGAAACGCTGCTGGGCAATCAAGGCCCCGGGCCACCCCCCTAACAGCTCGGACAGGTGCAGCAGATTCTCAGGGGTACGCTGACCTGACTCGCGGGCACTGCGCTTGTCGGATCGGTACATCAGAAAACTGATCACGCTGATTGCCAAGTACGCTGCCAGCGGCGCTATCCAGCCCTGTTGCAGGTACAGCATCAACGAGCCGGACCCTGGAAGGGCGCAGAGCCCGACCCAGATCATCAACTTGAGTGGCAGATTCTGAATACCGGCAGTGCGCGGAATACTTTTGCTCTGCGGTTTCCTCGCAGCGACCGGAGCCGGTCTTTCACGCTTGTCAGCTCCCGCTTCCCGAGGCTTGCGACGGATCGATGCCATATCAATACTCAGCCCCTCACCACGCATGTGCGTCGCTCGCAGACGGCCTTGCTCATCCTTGCCTGCCAGATAAAGAACAGTGTCGCCCTGACTTGGCCGCGCGTCGCCACGCATCACGGAGATATGCACGAAAAGCTTTGCGCCGCCGCCCTCCGGCTGGATAAAGCCAAAGCCCTTGTTGTCATCCCAACTCGATAACGTGCCCCGTTGTTCCATCAACTCATTTCCATCTGGCTGCCAGTTGCGGTCAGGATATTGTGCGTCAGCTTCACCCATTGCGAAAGCAGCGCACGCTCAACTCACATTTGCTCTCGGAAAGTCGTTACTGGCTCCCAGGCCCACGATACGGAACTTTTACCCGCTGAAAGCGCTCTGAATTAGGCCACAGGACAACACAGGCCATTCACCATGGGAACATCTCTATTGACCAAGGAAGAACTTCTCGCGCAACCAGCCGATGAGTACATGAGCGAATCCCAGCTGGCATTCTTCAAGCACCTGCTGACCACAGAGCGTGAAGAGCTGCGCGAAAGAATAGATCGCGACTTTCAGGGGCTGCGTGAATACGAAATGCCTTCCGATCCTGGAGACGTGGGCAGTGCCGAGGAACAGCGTCAATCGCAGCTGCATATGCTGGAGCGCGAAAAACGGCTGCTCGACAAGATCGATCAGGCGCTTGATCGTGTTGCCAGCGGGGAATACGGCTGGTGTGCGGAAACAGGTGACCCTATCGGGCTGCGTCGGCTTCTACTGCGCCCGACTGCCACACTCAGCATCGAAGCCAAGCAACGCCAGGAGCAACTCGAGCGCCATGTTCGCGAAGTATGACCTTTTACAGGACCGGCACAGCCGGCAGGAGTATTCCATAGTGAACCCCGACCATCAGATAACGTCGAAGCGCCTGCTTGCGGCGTTACACCGGTCGCTTGAGCTCGCCAAGCCGGAAGTGCCTGGTCTGGCATGGCTTATACCGCTAGCCGAGGGTTACCTCGATCCGACGGGGATTCATGTTGTATGGGTTTTCAATACGCGCGCCAGCCTCACGAACGCTCTGGAAGCAGGTAGCGGCAGGCTGTTGTATCAGCTGACCGCAACCGCACTGCGTGAGGCGCATATGCAAGTGGATGACATAGCCGTGAACGTGCACTTCGATACTGAAGAAGACTGTCAGCATGAGAACCAGGGCAACTGGCAGTCACGTCTTTCAATCCGCTACTATCCGGCCCGGGAAATGGACGAAGTGCAAGCAGGTCAGGGAGGAGACATATCCTCGAAACTCCCCTCTGCTTCTTGATCCTGCACCCCTCCATACCCGATGTGTTTCTGTGAGCAAGTCGACTGCTCCTCCTCTGGAATCGGCCCCTTCCTTTACTCAGCCTCAAATTCAAGGTTGTTTCACCGTTCTGTAACCATCCCGTCATCCTCGGCGCGCAAGTTGATCAGGTACTCACACAGCGGAGAACCACAATGTCTTTTGATTCCGATTTCGAAGATGGCAGCAGCTCGGTACGTAAACAGCGCCGGCAGAATGAAGATCGCAAGCGCATGGCCTATCGCAGGGCGATCGAGGAGTATCGGGAAAGTCAGGCGCTGCACGCCCAAGTATGCGACTTCCCGGACATCATCGAAGCGAGGCGTCCGGGTATCTGGATGCATTGATTATCCGGTTTACCGCTATCAGGCATTGAACTGCTCTGCCAGGCCCCGTATCTGAGCCCGTTCGGAGCGGAGAAATGCCAGAAAAGCCTGGGCCACAGGGCTGAGTCGCTTGCCACGCGCATGCACAGCGCACCAGCTGCGATACAGCGGCAGCTCGGTGAAATCCAGGCGCACCAGAGCGCCACTGCGGATAAATGCCGAAGCCGCGTGGCCAGACACAAGAGCGATACCCAGGCCAGCTATTGCTCCCTGGATCAGGCTTTCGCTTGAGCCCAGTTGCATTGATTGCTGTAGATGCACCCGTTTTTCCTGAAGAAAATCATCACTGGCCTTGCGTGTTCCCGAGCCCGGCTCACGCTGCAGCACCATCACTCCCTCGATCTCGGCAAGCGATAGGTCGCTGCGCCGTGCCAGCGGATGATCCGTATTGGCCACGGCGATAATCGGGTTGTTAAGGAATGGAAAGAACTCCAGAGCCCGGTCCTCCGGCACCAGCCCCATCAGCACTACATCATCCAGATTGTCGCGCAGGCGTTGAATGACCTGGCCCCGGGTGGCGATTTCGAGCCGGAATGACACTCCCGGATAGTGCTCACGAAAGGCAGCGAGCAGGTGAGGTGTCAGGTACTGAATGCTGCTGACCACGGCCAGACGCAGCTCGCCCTGCAAATTGCCCTGCAAAGTCGAAAGACTCATATCCAGACTTTCCAGACGCGCAAATATATCTTCGCTGGCCGCCAGCAGACTGTTAGCCGCTTCGGTGAGGTACAGCTTGCGGCCTACATATTCGAACAGCGGCTGCTCGACCTGCTCTTCCAGTTGCCTGATCTGCTGGCTGACTGCCGACTGGGTAAGGGCCATGTCCTCCGCTGCGCGGCTGAAGGAGTGGCAACTACATACTGCGCGGAATACCTGAAGCTGCCGTAGCGTCATCCTCAAAAGTGTCTTACGCACTCTGGTCTACCCTTGTATTGCGACTGTTCCACCTATGTATAAGCAATTACTAATGGATAATCCAATTATTATTCATTTCTCTTGCTTTTCTCTCTGGCGTACTTTGCCTGTATCCGGTCACCATCAGGAGGAACCAGGACGTGATCAAGAAAATCCTCATAGCCAACCGTGGCGAAATTGCCGTTCGTATCGTGCGCGCCTGCGCCGAAATGGGCATTCGCTCTGTGGCTATCTATTCCGAAGCAGACCGCTTCGCGCTCCACGTCAAACGCGCCGACGAGGCCTACAGTCTTGGCAGCGATCCCCTTTCCGGCTATCTCAATGCCCGGCAACTGGTCAACCTGGCAGTGGAGACCGGCTGTGATGCACTGCATCCCGGCTATGGCTTTCTGTCGGAGAACGCCGAACTGGCGGAGATCTGTAGTGAGCGCGGGATCAAGTTCATCGGACCTGCCGCCTCGGTCATCCGCGGCATGGGCGACAAGACCGAAGCTCGGCGCAGCATGATCAAGGCCGGCGTGCCGGTAACACCGGGTACCGAAGGCAATCTGGCCGACCTGCAGGAGGCTCTGAAGGAAGCCGAGCGCGTGGGCTACCCGATCATGCTCAAGGCCACCTCCGGTGGTGGCGGCCGCGGTATACGCCGCTGCAACACCCAGGCAGAGCTCGAGCAGGCCTGGCCGCGGGTCATTTCCGAAGCCACCAAGGCCTTTGGCTCGGCGGACGTGTTCCTGGAAAAGTGCATCGTCAATCCCAAGCATATCGAAGCGCAGATTCTGGCCGACAGTCACGGCAACACCGTGCATCTGTTCGAGCGTGACTGCTCGATCCAGCGGCGCAACCAGAAGCTGATCGAGATTGCACCCAGCCCGCAGCTGACTCCCGAGCAGCGCGCCTACATCGGTGATCTGGCGGTAAAAGCTGCGCAAGCGGTGGGTTACGAAAATGCCGGTACCGTGGAGTTTCTGCTCGCCGACGGCGAGGTGTATTTCATGGAAATGAACACTCGGGTGCAGGTGGAACACACCATCACCGAACAGATCACCGGTATCGACATAGTCCGTGAGCAGATCCGCATTGCCTCCGGTCTGCCGCTCTCGGTCAAGCAGGAAGACATCCAGCACCGGGGTTTCGCCATTCAATTCCGGATCAATGCGGAAGATCCGAAGAACGACTTCCTACCCTCTTTCGGCAAGATCACCCGTTACTACGCCCCGGGCGGTCCCGGTGTGCGCGTGGATACGGCGATCTATACCGGTTACAGCATTCCGCCCTATTACGATTCCATGTGCCTGAAGCTGATCGTCTGGGCCCTGACCTGGGAAGAAGCCCTGGACCGCGGGCTGCGCGCGCTGGACGACATGCGCCTGCAGGGTGTGAAAACCACCGCGGCCTATTACGCAGAGATTCTGGGTAACGACGAGTTTCGCAGCGGCGTATTCGACACCAGCTTCGTCGAAAGCCACCCGGAGCTGACCCGCTACTCGGTCAAACGCAAACCCGAAGAACTGGCGCTGGCCATTGCCACCGCAATTGCCGCGCACGCCGGACTATAAATTCAGCTATAAGCCGCAAGCTTCAAGCTGCAAGCAGTCCGCGCGCGAGCCGACTACCAGCTTCAGGCTTCCAGCTCATCAGGAGATAAAGAAATGAGCACCACACGCAAGATTACCGTTACCGACACCATCCTGCGCGATGCGCACCAGTCGTTGCTGGCCACCCGCATGCGCACCGAAGACATGCTGCCGATCTGCGACAAGCTCGATCAGGTCGGTTACTGGTCGCTGGAAGTCTGGGGCGGCGCGACGTTCGATGCCTGCGTGCGCTTTCTCAAGGAAGACCCCTGGGAGCGTCTACGCCAGTTGCGTGAAGCGCTTCCCAATACCCGTTTGCAGATGCTCCTGCGCGGCCAGAACCTGCTCGGCTACCGCCACTACAGCGATGACGTAGTAAAGGCCTTCGTCGCCAAAACGGCAGAGAACGGCATCGATGTGTACCGCATCTTCGACGCGATGAACGATGTGCGCAACCTCGAGACCTCGATCAAAGCGGTCAAGGATGCCGGTAAGCATGCCCAGGGCACCCTCGCCTATACCACCAGTCCGGTGCATAACGTGCAAGGCTACGTGGCGCAGGCCAAAGCCATGGCGGCCATGGGTATCGATTCCATTGCGATCAAGGACATGGCCGGTCTGCTGACCCCGTTCGCGACCGCCGAATTGGTCACCGCACTCAAGGCCGAACTCAGCCTCCCGGTATTCATCCATTCCCACGATACCGCCGGCATGGCTGCCATGTGCCAGATCAAGGCAATCGAAGCCGGTGCGGACCATATCGACACAGCGATTTCCAGCATGGCCTGGGGCACCAGCCATCCGGGCACCGAATCCATGGTCGCGGCGCTCAAGGGCACCCCCTACGACACCGGACTGGATCTGGCCTTATTGCAGGAAATCGGCATGTATTTCCATGCCGTGCGCAAGAAGTATCACCAGTTTGAAAGCGAGTTTACCGGCGTGGATACGCGGGTGCAGGTCAACCAGGTGCCTGGCGGGATGATGTCCAACCTGGCGAATCAGCTCAAGGAACAGAACGCGCTGAACCGGATTCAGGAAGTCTTCGAGGAAATTCCGCGCGTACGCGCCGATCTCGGTTTCCCGCCCCTGGTGACCCCGACGTCGCAGATTGTCGGCACCCAGGCGGTGTTCAACGTCTTGGCTGGCGAGCGCTACAAGACCATCACCAACGAGGTCAAGCTCTACCTGCAGGGCCGCTACGGTCAGGCCCCCGGCCAGGTCGACGCTGACCTGCAGCGCCGCGCCATCGGCAACGAACAGGTCATAGACGTGCGCCCGGCCGATCTCATCAAGCCGGAAATGGACAAGCTGCGCGCGGAAGTCGGCAGCCTGGCGCAAAGCGAAGAGGACGTGCTGACCTATGCCATGTTCCCCGACATGGGCCGCAAATTCCTGGAAGAGCGCGCCGCCGGCACACTCAAGCCCGAAGAACTGCTCCCCGTACCCAGCGTATCAGGTGCGCCAGGCAAGCCGATGGTGGAAGACGGCGCACCGACCGAGTTCATCATTGACGTTCACGGCGAAAGCTACCGTGTTGATATCACCGGTGTGAGCGTCAAGGGCGACGGCAAACGCCACTTCTACCTGAGCCTGGACGGCATGCCCGAGGAAGCCGTGTTCGAACCGCTTAACTCCTTTGCCGGTAGCGGCGGGGGCAGCCAGCGCAAGCAGGCGAGTCAACCCGGCCACGTCACCACCAACATGCCCGGTAACGTCGTCGATGTACTGGTCCAGGTCGGCGACACGGTCAAGGCCGGCCAGGCTGTACTGGTCAGCGAGGCCATGAAAATGGAAAGCGAAATCCAGGCCGCCATCGGCGGTACCGTCAAAGCCGTAAACGTGGCCAAGGGCGACCGGGTCAATCCGGGCGAGATATTGATCGAGATAGAATAAGGGCAGCGGCAAGCCCCAAGCTACAAGCCGCAAGATTGATCGGAGTCGTTGACGGGCACTAAGGCCCCACACCACTCCGGATCGCTTGCAGCTTGAAGCTTGCAGCTTGAAGCTGCTTTCCTGGAGGAAAGCATGGGTTTTGATCCGGTAGTACTGTTCTTTGTATTCGGTCTGATCGCCGGTCTGGTGAAGAGCGAACTGAAACTTCCACCGGGGCTGTATGACACCCTGTCGATCATCCTGTTGCTGGCGATCGGTCTGCATGGGGGTGTGGAGCTTGCCGAACAGGCCAGCCCGGCCTTGCTCGGGCAGACGCTGGCGGTCCTGGCGCTGGGTATCGCCCTGCCCCTGATAGCCTTTCCGCTGCTCCGCATGTTGCGCTTCCCACGGGTCGATGCCGCGAGCATCGCGGCCCACTACGGCTCGGTCAGCGCCGGTACCTTTGCAGTGGTAATCGCCTATCTGCTGGCGCGCGACATCATGTTCGAAAGCTATATGCCGCTTTTCGTGGCGGTGCTTGAAGTGCCTGCGATCATTGTTGGTATTCTGCTGGCCAAGGGCATTCGCCGGGATACTGACTGGAAAGCGCTCAGCCACGAAGTCTTCTTGGGCAAGAGCATCATGTTGCTGCTCGGCGGCCTGATCATCGGGGTACTCGCCGGCAAGGAAGCGATTGCTCCGCTCGAACCGCTATATACCAGCATGTTCAAACCGGTACTGGCGTTCTTCCTGCTGGAAATGGGCTTGATTGCGTCGCGCCACCTGGGCAGCCTGCGCACTACTGGTCCGCGGCTGGTGGCGTTCGCATTGGCGTTTCCGCTAGTTGGCGCACTAGCCGGAGCGCTTTTGGGCACCGCCCTGGGACTGACGGTGGGGGGCGTTACTGTTCTCGCCACCCTGGCAGCCAGCGGCTCCTACATCGCGGTGCCTGCCGCAATGCGTCTGGCGCTGCCCGAAGCCAATCCGGCGCTGTCCCTGACGGCATCATTGGGCATTACATTCCCTTTCAATATACTGGTGGGCATTCCCCTTTATCTTTCACTGGCCGAGTGGCTGGCCGCCTGAGGAGCAACCATGAGCATGTCAACCCGCACCCTGCTCACGCTGATCTGCGAAGCAGCCCTGGAACCCAGGCTCATCAAGGACCTGCAGCGCCTTGGAGCGCCCGGCTGGACTCTCTCTGATGCCCGGGGCAGTGGCACCCGAGGCGTGCGCAGCGCTGGCTGGGACAATGACGGCAACATCCGCCTGGAGGTGGTCTGCGGTAGGGAGCGTGCCGAACAGATCGTCCATCACCTGCAGGAACGTTACTACGACGACTACGCCATGATCTGCTATTTGTCAGACGTTGAGGTGCTCAGGCCGCAGAAGTTCTGATATTCCTCAATTCGGGTTATACTACGCGGCTTCATACAGTCAGCAGGCCGCACCCGGACACCGGGACCCGATCTGCTCCGCCAAGCCACGTCAGTAACCCTGCCGTGGCTTGTTGGTTTTTGCCGTAACCGCACGGCACAACAGAAAGCGAGGCACCGATAGATGACCGCATTGGTTGGCGTAATCATGGGCTCCAAATCAGACTGGTCCACCCTGAGTCATACGGTGGATATGCTCGAGCAGTTGGGCATACCCCATGAGGTCAAGGTCGTCTCCGCGCACCGTACGCCGGACCTGCTTTTCCAGTATGCCGAAGAAGCTGCCGGCAAGGGTATTGAAGTCATTATCGCGGGTGCCGGCGGTGCTGCGCACCTGCCAGGCATGTGCGCCGCCAAAACCCATTTGCCGGTACTTGGCGTACCAGTGCAGTCGTCAATGCTCTCGGGTGTGGATTCACTGTTGTCCATCGTGCAGATGCCTGCTGGTGTGCCGGTTGCCACCCTGGCGATAGGCAAAGCCGGAGCAATCAACGCCGCGCTATTGTCGGCAAGCATTCTTGGTGCCAAACACCCGCAATTTCATCAGGCGCTTCAGGAGTTCCGCACACGCCAGACTGACAAGGTGCTGGATAACCCGGACCCCCGACAGGACTGAGGACATATATATGAAGATCGGCGTAATCGGTGGTGGCCAACTGGGCCGTATGCTCGCACTGGCAGGGACTCCCCTCGGGCAACAATTCGTGTTTCTTGACCCTGCGGCGGACGCCTGCGCCCAGGCATTGGGCGAGCACATCCACGCCGACTACAGCGACCGCGATCATCTGCGCCAAATGGCTGATGAATGTGATGTAGTCACCTTCGAGTTTGAAAGTGTGCCTGCCGACACGGTCGCTTTTCTGTCCCAGTTCGTACCCGTCTTCCCCAACGCAGAGTCTCTGCGCATTGCCCGGGACAGGTGGTTCGAGAAATCAATGTTCCAGGACCTCGGCATTCCCACACCCGAGTTCGCCGATATTCAGTCGCAGGCAGATCTGGAAGCGGCAGTTACTCGCATCGGTTTACCTGCGGTGATGAAAACACGCACCCTGGGCTACGACGGCAAGGGTCAGAAGGTGCTCCGGCATCCCGAGGATGTGACAGGGGCCTTCGCTGAACTCGGCAGTGTGCCCTGTATTCTTGAGGGCTTTGTGCCGTTCCAGGGAGAAGTATCTTTGATCGCGGTGCGCGGTCGTAACGGTGAGACAGCCTTCTACCCGTTGGTACTCAACGTTCATGACAAGGGTATTCTGCGCCTGTCGGTGGCCAGCGCTGCACACCCGCTGCAGGCTCTGGCCGAAGACTACGCCCACCGGGTGCTCAAGCAACTTGATTATGTCGGCGTACTGGCGTTCGAGTTCTTCGAAATTGATGGCGGTCTTAAAGCCAACGAGATCGCCCCTCGTGTGCACAATTCAGGGCATTGGACAATTGAAGGCGCCCGCTGCAGCCAGTTCGAGAATCACCTGCGTGCCATAACCGGTTTGCCGCTGGGCTCCACTGCCAAGGTCGGCGAAAGCGCGATGTTGAATTTTATTGGCGAAGTGCCTCCTATCGAGCAGATCACCGCGATCGACGATTGCCATCTGCACCACTACGGCAAGGCATTCAAGGCAGGACGCAAGGTGGGACACGCTACGCTGCGTTGCACTGACAACCAGGCTCTGGACGCCCGAATCGCCGAATTGCAGGCACTGATCGGCGTCTGATCCGGGAGGCAACTCGCGCGGCTATAGGCTGCGTGGTCGCTAGCCCGGGCAAGTGACAGCTGCGATTACCCCTGGCGAGCAACATGCTCTATGCTCGAGGTAATCAGTTGCCAGATGCAGGCAGCCTGCCTCATCGAAAAAAACGGGCCCCTTATGGATTTCAAGGATTACTACGCCACGCTGGGTGTGCAACCCGATGCGGACGATAAGACAATCAAAACGGCTTATCGCAAGCTGGCACGCCAGTATCATCCGGATGTCAGCAGTCTTGCCGGCGCGGAAGAGAAATTCAAGGAAGTGGCCGAGGCCTACGAGGTATTGCACAGCGTCGAGAAGCGCGCCGAGTACGATGAGTTGCGCCAGGCTCGGCAGCAGCGACAGCATTACAGCGGCGCACCACCGGGTGCCTCCGGTTCCCGCGAGACAAATCAGGATTTTGCGGACTTTTTCGAGTCCATGTTTGGCTCTGCAGGTGCACGCCAAACGCCCTTTGACGACAACCGATTTGCTCAGAAAGGGCGTGATGTGGAAATTGAAATGCCGGTGTTTCTGGAAGAAACACTCGAAAACACCAGCAAGCCAGTCGAGTTCATGCTGCCATACCGTGACGAGCAGGGCCGCATGCAGGAGCTCAAGAAGTCCCTGAAGGTAAAGATTCCTGCGGGAGTGCGCGATGGCGAGCGTATTCGCCTCAAGGGCCAGGGCGCGCCTGGCAGCGGCAATGCAGCTAATGGTGACCTGTACCTGCACATAAGGCTGGTACCGCACCCGCTGTTCGATGTGGAGGGGCATAATCTGGTGATTACCGTGCCACTGGCTCCCTGGGAGGCGGCCCTTGGAACCAAGGTCACAATCCCGACACTGGTTGGCAAAATCCAGTTGACCATCCGGCCGGACAGTCAATCTGGACAGCGCCTGCGTATAAAGGGCAAAGGGCTGGTAGGCAAGAGTGGCCCTGGCGACCTCTTCGCAGTGCTGAAGGTGGTCATGCCTCGCCAGACAGACGAAGCCACGCGCAAACTGTGGGCACAGCTAGCTGATAAAGCCGGTTTCGACCCGCGAGCAGAATGGAGCCAGGCATGATGAGCACCGTGACCCATGTACATATCAACTTTGCAGAGCTGCGTCAGTGTGTGAGCATCAGCGAAGACCAGTTGCTTCAGCTCGTTACTGAAGGGATTCTCAACCCCAGGACCGGTCAAGGTCCCGAAGAGTGGGAATTTGACAGCACCAGCGTCAGCCTTGTTCACAAGGCAGAACGCATATGTCACGACCTTGCTGTTGATTGGAGCGACATGCCTCTGGTGCTTGGTCTGCTTGAGGAGGTACAGCAACTCAGGGCAGAAAATACCTATCTGCGGCAGCGCCTTGGCCGTTTCCTGCAGGACGAACAGTCCTGACGCCAGCTAGCTTTGCCCAGCGGGACCTGTAAAAATCCGGTCTTTGTAAAGCGCGTGCACTGCGGGATATTCCTTTTGCGGGAAGCATTCCCGGCCCGCCAATACCCTCTCGCTCCTGAGTATCATTATGCGCCTGCCTCTATTCATCGCTCTATGCCTCAGCCTGTCAGCCACGGTCCATGCGACCCCTCAAACCGTTGACTGGCTCGATCTCCTGCCGGAGGAAGACTATCAAGCGATGCTGGATATGCCCGAGATCGGGCATGACGTCAGTGAGGAGGCCCCCGGCGATTTCAGTACCGGGCTGCGCCAGCGCGACCGAAGCCTGCCCGACGTCATGTACTCTACAAACGTGGTTACAGAACTGAATAACCAGCAACTGCGTATTGCCGGTTATCCTGTGCCACTGGAAAGCAATGAGCGCGGACTCTACACCAGCTTCTTCCTGGTGCCATACGCCGGTGCGTGCATCCATGTTCCACCCCCGCCGCCCAACCAGATAATTCTGGTGGAATACCCCCAGGGCATCGCGATCGAGGATATCTACGAGCCCTTCTGGATCAGCGGCAACCTGCTGATAGACCAGACCAGTAACGAGCTCGCAGATGCCAGTTACCGTTTTACTGCCGACAGGGTATGGACCTACGACGGCGAGTGAAATAGCCTTTGGCCATCGCCCTTACGGGTGGGTCACGATTACCGGCATTCCGTTATGCTAGAGGTCGTGACCACATGGTCACAGGGAATTCTGATGGAGTTGTTCAGATGGAATCGCTAATCGGTTTGGTTGGCCTGGCAATATTGGTTGTTGTGTACTTGCGGCGCTGGCTGCTGAGACGCGAGATCCCCCAGCAGCAGGCAACCTCCTTCAAGGGAGAGGTATTTACGGTAGGACAGGCCAGCATAACGCGCAGAACGAGCGGGCAGCCACCCAGCGCAAGTGTCGTTGTGATGCCGGGTTTCATGGAGAATTTTCTGTACTTCACCGCGTATTACGAAGACCCGGCCATCGAGTTGATTCTGATTACCAGCGCGGACTATCACGTCCCCGTACTCGATTGCCGTCCCGGTGTGCCAGCCTGGAGCAGAGTTCCAGATACGGCCCCAGGTACCATCGCCTATGATGCCGAAGTTATGAATTTGGCACTGCGCAATCTGGTTACTACCGACAATGTCCGGGTCCATGGCCACTCTAGAGGAGGAGCCGTTACCCTGGAAGCGGCACGGCAACAGCCTGCATTGTTCGAGAACATTGAAGTTATTCTGGAGGCCCCCGTACTGCCCCAGGGCAAGCCATATGCCCCGATGCCCCCCCTGGCGCGCTGGTTTGTGCCTTTTTACCTGCCGATGTGGCAGCAGCAACCGATTTCTGCACGCAATCGCGCCATCTGGGGCCCACTGGACGACTCCCGTAAACGGGAGCTGATCATGGGTCTGCCATTTAATCCACGGCACTGCTCCACCATGGTCACCAATCTTAAGGACATGGCAGGCTGGATGGACGCAACCGGAAGTGAGATCTACCGACATGTAAAGCGTGGAGCCATTCTGGTTCCAGGTAAGGATCGGGTGTTGCAAACCGATGCCATGCGCGCAAGCGCCCAACAGGCGGAGAGTCTTCAGGTGATCGAGATCGAGGGCGGGAGCCATTTCGTTGTTCCCGACCATCCCGATTCGATACCTCCATTGTCGCTGGGTTAAAGCATGGCCTATAGCTTCGAGCCCGTAGGCGTGGTGCATTCGTGTTTCCACGAAAAGTTTGCCATACCCCGGCAGCCCAGCCTGGCCGCTGCCGCGCGCGGTGTGATCGAGCTGTTGGCCCCCTATGACAAACCCGAAGCGCTGGCAGGACTGGAACATGTCAGCCATCTGTGGCTGCTATTTGTGTTTCACGCAGCCCCTTCGGGTCCCGATTACCTGCGGGTGCGACCTCCTCGTCTGGGCGGTAATCAGCGTGTAGGGGTTTTTGCCAGCCGGTCGACCCACCGGCCTAATCCCTTGGGCCAATCAGTGGTTCGCCTGGACGCCGTAGAGCCGGGAAAGCTGTTGATTTCGGGCATAGACTTGCTCGATGGCACACCGATACTGGATATCAAGCCCTATGTACCCTACGCCGACCATGTAGCAGATGCCCGCAACGATATGGCGAGTAGTGCACCCGCCCTGGTGCCGGTCGCCTGGAAACCGGCTGCCTGGCAATCTGCGAGAGAACACGCACTGCGCCTGCAGCAACCGGTTATCGAGCTGATCGAGCAATGCCTGGCTCAGGACCCCAAACCAGCCTATCAACAGCCGGGGCCAGAACGGGAATACGGTGTCCGTTTCTGGGATCTGAACGTGCGTTGGCACTATCCACAAGCGGGTTGCATCCAGGTTCTGGTGGTCGAGAAACAGCCCACAGCCAAGGCCTGATCGCACATACAACACCCCCCATCACCGGCTATACTCGAACCTTGATCAATAGCAGGACGACGCCTTTTGTTGTACTACTCCCCCATGCTCCTGGGATTATGTCTACTGGTTGCCGTAGCGATTGCAGCAACTGCCCTGTGGCACATGTCTCGGCCTTACTCCGGCCCCGGATTCTGGATGGCCGGCAGTTGGTCCCTGATCGGTGGGATCATCCTGTTTATCGGGTTCATTCTCACCGGTAGCCCGACGTTGAATGTGCTTGGCAACGCCGGTCAGCTGGCGGGTGAGGCGCTCTTCCTCCTGGGTATTTTCCGTTTCATGGGCCGCCCGTTGCCCTGGTGGATAGTGCCACTTAGCGTCAGCCTGATGGTCCTGTTCAACATCCACTACTGGATGTATGAAGGCAATTCGGATTTTCTGATGGGTATCTATTCGACGATTGCCGGGCTGCTGCCTGTCCAGGCGATAGTGCTTTTATTGCGCGAAAAGTCCGATCCTGCCACCCGGCCCGCCCGCCTGCTGGTAGGCTTCAGTTTGTTGATATATTCGATCGTTACGCTACTGCGCGGATACCTGGGTTACCACGACTGGTGGCACGGCGCGCCCTACGTCAACCCCTATGAGTCGTTCAGCTATTTGTTGCCATACAACTTCGCCATTCCCGCGCTGGTCATGGGGTTTATCGGCGTCACGCTGATGACCATGCAACGCATTCTTGCCAACAGCCAGCAACACGCCGAGCAGGCGCGTAACAGTGCAATGCGCTTCGAACGCTTACTGGGCGCCTCTACCTCGGCAGTCATGATTGTAAAAGCCGGTCTGATCCAGGACGCCAATCTACGCCTGGAACAGCTTAGTGGTCTGTCGAGGGATCGTCTGGTTCACCAATCGGTTTTGGCCCTGTTTCCCGAAAGCAGCCACGACCTGATCCAGAAGCACTTGTCTCGTACCCATGCCAGCCAACTGGATGTGGACGCTGTGCATGCCAACGGTCAACACTTTCCCGCGGAAATCAGCATCGCGCCCCTGGGCGAGAAAAGCGATGATCTGGTCGTTGAAATCCGCGATGTGAGCCATCGCAAGGCACTGGAAGAGCAGCTGCTTCTGCTGGCTACCCAGGATTCCCTGACTGGCGCTCTCAATCGCCGCGCTTTCAACGCCGAGGCCCAATTGGCAATCAAACGGGCGACCCGCTATAAGCGCCCGTTGAGTTTTGCCATACTGGATCTGGACCACTTCAAGCTTATCAACGACAACCATGGACATCTTGCCGGCGATCAGGCGCTCCAGCGTTTCGCCGATCTGTGCCGCGCGGTCTTGCGTGAAGGAGATATCTTCGCGCGTTTCGGAGGCGAAGAGTTTGTTCTGCTACTGGCCGAGACCGACACGACTGCTTCCATGCAGTTGCTTGAGCGGTTGCGAGAAGCAGTGAATGGGCTGATCCTGGAACATGCTGGCGAGCCCTTCAGCTTACAGGTCAGTGCCGGTCTGGCGGGCTGGGAGCCTGGAGACACCATGGAGAGCTTGTTCAAGCGGGCAGACCAGGCACTGTACGCGGCAAAAACGAGCGGACGCAACCGTGTTGTACTCTGGACAGCCAACACCCCCGAGGGTGCTACCGGTATCTGACCGGGGCCCTATCGGCCCGCCCAGACACGACAGGCAAAACCGACAACTGTGCTAGGCTTGACGCTCTGTATTTCCCGAGGAAGTGGCTCGATGTTCGATCTTCGTCATGCTGGCCTTTTGATTCTGGCCGTCGCTATCGGTTTCTGGTTATGGCGCACTCTGGGGTTGCGCGATCGGGCACTGGCGCTGGTCAGGCAGCATTGCCGCCAGGCTGACGTACAGTTGCTGGATGAAAGTATCTATCTGAACAAGGTACGGATAGGTCGCAGCAAAGGTTTGCGCTTTGCCCTGGTACGCCGCTACGGATTCGAATTTACCGTCACCGGCGAGCGTCGTTACCATGGGTATGTCGAGTTGTACGGGCCCCGGCTCCGACATATCGAGCTGGCTCCCCATCCTTTCCCAGGCGGTAGCCCGGACAACGTTCAGGAATCCTTCGGACAACGTCTGAACTGATCGGTCATCTTCGGTTCCACGTGGAACTGCCCGCGACCTGGCGGTATGCTTGCCTGATGACTATTTCTTCCAAAATTGAGCACGTGGCCACCCACCTGATCGCTGGTCCTCTGGGTGCTGGCAAGACATCATTAATTCGGAGTCTACTGGCACAACGTCCGGCGCATGAGCGCTGGGCTGTCCTGATCAACGAATTCGGTCAGATCGGCATAGACGCGGCTTTGTTGCATACCGACGCTGCTGGGGTGCAGCTCGCAGAAATCCCTGGCGGCTGCCTGTGCTGCGTTAATGGTGTACCTTTTCAGGTCGGGCTGAACAGGCTTTTACGTCGTGCCCGACCGCACCGGCTATTTATCGAGGCGTCCGGGCTGGGGCATCCGCAGGCTCTGATGCGTCAATTGGCTGCCGACCCATGGCAGAGCGTATTGGCGTTGCAACCGTTGATCATGGTGATCGATGCGCCCCGGCTCCTGGCAGACGGGAAGCTGAGTGAGCCCCAGCAACTGGCCCTGGAAAGTGCCGGGCTTGCGGTTCTGAATAAAACCGAAGAGCTGACATCCGAGCAATGCACGGCACTGATACTGAAAGTACGCCCGGTACCCACAGTCTGTGCCGTCCAGGGCGTACTGGACCTCTCGCAACTGCCCGTCTCTGTGACATTTACCGGGCACGGTTTCAGTCCTCAGTTGCCCGACGCAACGCTGCCCCCGGGCAAACTCTGGCGTAACGTTGATGACTGGCACTGTCATAGACATCAACAGACAGATCAGCACAGCATTGGCTGGGTAATTCACCCCCATCAGATATTTCATCTTGATGAAGTGCGTTCCTGGTTGGATCGATTCTCCTGCCATCGTGCCAAGGGCGTACTGCATACCACTGACGGCTGGATGTCCTTCAATGCAGTGGCCGGAGATAAGCCGGTTTGGCACCCCAGTGCATGGCGTCGTGACAATCGTCTCGAGCTGATTTCAAGCAGCCCATTCGATGGCCATGAGCTGGAGTCTGCCCTGCGTGCCACCGTTGCAACACCGTCTACCCATAGCCAGAGGGAGCTGCCATGAAACTGCGTAAGGCCTTTATATCAATGATGCTCTGCGCCATCGGCACACAGGCTTTAGCCCAGCAGGCCTGCTTGATTACCTCGAGCGATGCTGAATTGCCGATTCGAATGTGTCAGCAGAACATCAGTATTCCAGATACCCTATTTTCCAGCAGCTTTTGTCAGCCACAGATTTCCGACCGGACCTTCAATATCGATTTTATGGACCAGTGCCCAACTGGGGCTTACGGAATATGCGAAGGAGCGAAAGCCCAGGGTGTCGCCTATGAGCAATCGATTCACTATTACAGTGATGCCACAGATGCGCCGGTACTGAAGGCCTATTGTGAAAGAATCAGTGAAGGAACCTGGCAAGAGCCCCCTCGAGAGTCGAGCGAATTGGTATCACCGGGCGTTAACCCCTGAGAAACTGGATTTACCATCTTGGCGCAGGTTCTTCGAGCAAATCGCCCAGATCCAGTATCTGACCTTCTTCAAGCCCCAGATTCCGCGCGGTGCCAGCTGGCACCTCAAGTACAAAGCGCAACGGCTGGTCGGCATGGTATATCTGGCACGGCATCGAAGAGCAAGGCGGCACATTGGGGAAGATCTGCGCTATTTCGCCCGTTTCATCAACATATAACAGGTCCAGACTGATCACCATGTTGCGCATCCAGATCGCCGGCTGAGTGCCTTGCGGGAAGTCAAACAACATACCGGTACCGGAGGCCAGGTTCTTGCGCCCCATCAATCCCTGCCGACGGCTGTCAGGGTCTGCGACGTACTCGACTACAAAGCGTTGGTCGGCCAGCATCAACTCAATGCGCTCGACAGATGCGGCAGCACTGGCTACAAAAACACTCAAGAGCAGAGCAAGACCGCAGATCCAGACTCCCACACCTCTCCAGCGGTATACCCTCTGAGAACAACTCATCAAAGATTATCTTTCAGCAAATTCTGATAAACCATGTTGGTCAGGTAGAGCCGATCCTGTTCGTTAAGATCAACGAATTCGACCCCGGTCGCCACCAGACCCTTGTTGCCTTCGTCCTTGCTCACCGCACGCACCTTGGCTTTGATACTCAGATAGACGTCCAGACCCGATGGGTTAATCCGGAAGGAGAGTGTCACATCGTCGTCCTTGTCGGCCACTGACTGCGGCGACAACATTCGCGCGCCACCCCAGCTCAGATCAACTATCTTAGCTGCGCCCTTACCCTGCGGGGCGACAACAGACGTAACCAGTTCCACCGGTACCCTCGCCGAGCCACGAATACGCATTGATTGAACGGATTCGGGATAGGCAAGATGCAGGTAGGGAAATGGCGAGAGGTTGGATTTGAGAACCCGTGTCTTGTAGGCGACAGCGTCTTTGCCAACAAAACCGCGAACCAGAAACTGTTGCCCTTCCTTGATAAATACCAGTTTTCCCTGAGCCGTGGGGCTGGTTACCATGATGCTGACTGGCGCATGAAAACCGAGCATTTTTACCTGATAGCGCTCGGTATGCGTGGCATGCAGCGTCTGCAATTGCACCATATCGCCTGGAGCCAACTGTATCTGGGCGAGCGTAGATATCTGCATTTCGTTGGCCAGAGGCGCATCACCTTCGGCGTTTTTGTCTTCTGCGGCATTGCGCTCCGGCGCAGCCCGATAAATACCCAGTTTGAACAACTGATCAAGCAGGGGCTGACTGTCGACGATCCGCGACTGCTCCATCAATACCTTCCCTTCAGAATCCATCAGATCCCAAGGCAAGGGGCTGCCAATATGAATGTCTTTTTCCGTCAGAGGTATCAAGGTCACCCGGTACTCCGTCACCTGCAAGCAGTAGGCAGTCAATGTAGCACAGTGCCGCCAATGCGCTAGGTCACCAGGCATGCATTTCAGGAATAGATATCAGCCCGGGTCAACGGGAGCTCATGGCTGCCATCGGCGTGCGGCCTGACTGCCAGAATCTGATGAATATTGATCCAGTTCTTGCGAAAGCCATAGGCGCATCCAGCCAGGTAGATGCGCCAGATGCGCAGGGCTTTATCAGAAACCAGTGTGCTGGCTTGTGCCAGCGAGGATTCAAGGTTGCTGCTCCAATGCTCCAGCGTCAGGGCGTAGTGCTGTCTCAGGCTCTCGACGTCCACCACCTCCAGTCCCTGCTCCGACATCTCGGCGACGGCGGTGGCCAGGTGCGGCAATTCCCCGTGGGGGAAAACATACCGGCCAATGAAGGTGCCTGCTCCCCGACCCACCGGTCGCCCATCCGTGTGTTTTGCGGTAATGCCATGATTCATGACAAGCCCCCCAGGCTTGACCTGCTGCTGCAGAATACGGAAATACTCGCCCAGATTCGCATGCCCCACATGTTCAAACATCCCGACGCTGACTACCTTGTCGAATTGTTCCTCACCTGGCAGATCACGGTAATCCTGAAGCTGTAGATCAATTATCTCGGAAAGCCCTGCCTGAGCATTCATCTGTCGCGCCAGATCCAACTGAGCCTGGCTTAGGGTGATGCCACAGACAGTAACGCCGTAATGCCTTGCCGCATGACGAGCGAGACCGCCCCAACCACAGCCCACATCCAGCAAGCGCTCGCCCGGCTTGAGACGTAATTTGCGACACAGGTGGTCGAACTTGTTCAGTTGCGCCTGGGCCAGGCTGTCTTGGGAACTATGAAAGTAGCCACATGAGTAGGCCATCTCCGGGTCCAGCCAGAGTCGATAGAAATCATTGGAAAGGTCATAGTGATAAGAGATGGCTTCGGCGTCTAATGCCTTGTCGTGGGCGGTACGCTCCAGAGGTGATGCGGAGAGGTCGCTGGGCGCGGCCATGCTGAGTTTGTCAGCTATCTCCATCACCTGCATGATCGGCCCCTGTATTTCCAGGCGCCGATCGATATAGGCTTCGCCCAGGACATCCAGCGTCGGGTGGGTCAGTTCCGCCAGTAGCCCGCTATCAAGAATCTTCAAAGTCACTGCTGGATCAGGACCCAGATCCAGACTGGGACCATTCTGGAGCGCGAGCCGTAATGGCAGCTGCATCTTGCTCAGGCTGTTGGAAAGTTGCGTCAGCATGACAAGTCTCCCCCGCATGTCCTATTTCTTGACTATAGGACAGCATGGGGAAATGTGTAGTCATATTTCCGACCAGAGAGTACTGACCAGAATCAGTCGGCTTTTTTTACCGGACGTTGCCAATTCTCGATGGCACGCTGGCGGGTACGGGCAACCGCCAGTGCGCCTGCAGGTACGTCCTGCGTAATTGTCGACCCTGCCCCGGTCGTGGCACCGGCTCCCACTTTGACAGGTGCCACCAATGCGGTATTGGAACCTATGAAGACCCGGTCGCCTATTTCGGTCACAAACTTGTTCACGCCATCATAGTTGCAGGTGATAGTGCCCGCGCCAATATTCACCTGCTCGCCAATCAAGGCATCACCGACATAGGACAAGTGATTGATCTTCGAGCCAGTGCCTATAGTGGTCTTCTTGGTTTCAACGAAATTGCCGACCTTGGCCCCCCGCTCCATGACGGTACCCGGCCGCAAGCGCGCATAAGGTCCGATGTCACATTCATCGCCAACCTCTGCGCCATCCAGATGGCTGAACGCCTTGATCACTGTGCCCCTGCGTACCACACTGTTGCGGATCACACAGTTCGGCCCGATTTCAACGTTATCCTCGATGGTCACCTGGCCTTCCAGCACCACATTGATATCCAGAAAAATATCGCGACCTACAGTCACCGTTCCGCGCACATCCAGACGGCCGGGGTCCGCCAGGGTGACACCTTCTGTCATCAGTCGCAGCGCTTCGCGGCTCTGGATGGCGCGCTCAAGCACAGACAGCTGTTGACGATTGTTGGCGCCCATGACTTCGACTTCGTCCTCTGGCTGCGCGACCTCGATCCCTGTCTTGCTTCCAACGGCGAGCGCCACCACATCGGTCAGATAGTATTCGCCCTGGGCGTTGTCGTTGGAGAGACTGTTAAGCCAGTCTGCCGCGTGGGCGCCCGGCAATGCCATGATCCCGGTGTTGGCCTCGGTAATCAGCAGGTGCTCAGCGCTGGCATCCTTCTGCTCGACGATCGACTGAACCTCCCCAGCGGGATTGCGCACGATACGACCGTAACCGGTAGGGTCATCCATGGTCACTGTAAGCAGACCCAGGGTGTTCTGACCGGCTTGCTCACTGAGGCGACGCAGAGTGCTGCTTCTGAGCAGGGGTACATCTCCGTAGAGCACCAGTATCTGATCTGCCCCTTTCGTATGGGGTATCGCCTGTGCTACCGCGTGGCCGGTACCCAACTGCTCACCCTGCAATACCCAGTTCAGATCGTCAGCGCCCAGAGTCTCGCGTACCTTCTCCGCGCCATGACCAATGACCACGTGAATATGGCGTGGCGATAACGCCCTGGCGCAGTCAATGACGTGCCCCAGCATGGGCTTGCCTGCCACGGGGTGAAGAACCTTGGGAAGCGCAGAGCGCATACGGGTGCCTTGTCCGGCAGCGAGAATGACGATGTCCAATATCATAGGGGAACCATAGCTGGATAAAAGTAAGGAGATGATAGCAAAGCTGCAAGCTGCAAGCTGCAAGCTGCAAGCTGCAAGCTGCAAGCTGCAAGCTGCAAGCTGCAAGCTGCAAGCTGCAAGCTGCAAGCGTTAACAGTTTGGGGTTGCGCTTGTCCCCGTCAAGCTCTTTCTGGCAGACAACGCGAAAGAACCCGATTCGCCGGGACTGCTTGAAGCTTGAAGCTTGGGGCTTGGGGCTTGCGGCTTGCGGCTAAAAAAAAAGGCAGCCGAAGCTGCCTTTTTTATTACCGACTGACTCAGCGATTGTTGATCGCTGGTCCGCCGTATTTCTTGCGCAGTTCCTGCACGGTACGCAGCTGGGCTGCGGCCTCGGCAAGACGTGCGGAGGCTGAGCCATAATCAAACTCGGCACCCTTGTCACTGAGAGCTGCTTCAGCGGCTTTTTTCGCCTCTACTGCTGCGGCCTCGTCGATGTCACCAGCACGGATAGCCGTGTCGGCAAGCACCTTGACCATGCTCGGCTGAATCTCGATGAACCCGCCAGAGATGTAGAACACCTCTTCGCTGCGATCCTGCTTGATCACCCGAACCGGGCCCGGCTTGAGGTCGGTGAGCAACGGCGTGTGACCTGGCAGAATGCCCAGATCACCCATATTGCCGTGTGCGACGACCATTTCAACCAGGCCTGAAAACAGCTCTTCTTCCGCGCTAACGATATCGCAGTGCACTGTCATAGCCATTTCATTGCCTCGATTCTGCGCCCGCTTGCGCGGGCGCTAGCATTACATTTTCTTCGCTTTCTCGATGGCTTCATCGATGGTGCCGACCATGTAGAACGCCTGCTCGGGCAGGTGGTCGAACTCGCCATCCAAGATGCCCTTGAAGGCACGGATGGTGTCCTTGAGCGAAACGTACTTGCCCGGTGCACCAGTAAAGACTTCGGCAACGAAGAAGGGCTGTGACAGGTAACGCTGGATCTTACGAGCGCGGGCTACCAGTTGCTTGTCTTCTTCGGACAATTCGTCCATACCCAGAATCGCGATGATGTCCTTCAGCTCTTTGTAGCGCTGCAGAACATACTGTACGCCGCGAGCGGTATCGTAGTGCTCCTGACCAATCACCTGGGGATCCAGCTGACGGGAAGTGGAGTCCAGAGGATCAACCGCAGGGTAGATACCCAGGGAGGCGATATCACGGGACAGTACCACGGTCGCGTCAAGGTGGGCGAAGGTGGTGGCTGGGGAGGGGTCGGTCAAGTCGTCGGCTGGTACGTATACCGCCTGGATCGAGGTAATGGAGCCCTGCTTGGTGGAGGTAATACGCTCCTGCAGAACACCCATCTCCTCGGCCAGAGTCGGCTGGTAACCTACCGCTGAAGGCATACGACCCAGCAGTGCAGATACCTCGGTACCGGCCAGGGTGTAACGGTAGATGTTGTCAATGAACAACAGTACGTCACGACCCTCGTCACGGAACTTCTCGGCCATGGTCAGACCAGTCAGGGCTACGCGCAGACGGTTACCCGGCGGCTCGTTCATCTGACCGTAAACCAGAGCTACCTTGTCCAGTACGTTGGAGTCCTTCATCTCGTGATAGAAGTCGTTACCCTCACGAGTACGCTCACCAACACCGGCGAATACGGAATAACCGCTGTGCTCGATCGCGATGTTACGGATCAACTCCATCATGTTTACGGTTTTACCTACACCGGCACCACCGAACAGACCTACTTTACCGCCTTTGGCGAACGGGCAGATCAGGTCGATAACCTTGATGCCGGTTTCCAGCAGTTCGTTAGAGCTGGCCTGTTCCGCGTAGGAAGGTGCAGGGCGGTGAATACCCCAGCGCTCTTCTTCGCCAATCGGGCCGGCTTCATCAATCGGGTTACCCAGCACGTCCATGATCCGGCCCAGGGTCTTGACCCCAACTGGTACGGAAATGGCTGCGCCGGTGCTGCTTACGGTCAGGCCGCGCTTGACACCTTCGGTGGTACCCATGGCGATGGTACGTACAATGCCATCACCGAGCTGCTGCTGAACTTCCAGGGTCAGACCCTTGTCGTCAACCAGCAACGCGTCATACACCTTCGGCACGCCTTCGCGTGGGAATTCCACGTCGATGACGGCACCGATGATTTGAACGATACGTCCGCTACTCATGTTTGGTTCCTCTAAAGTGGTATGAAACCGCTATCGTCTGGCCGGGTCTCAAGAGACCGCGGCGGCGCCGCCGACGATTTCCGAAATTTCCTGGGTGATCGCTGACTGACGAGCCTTGTTGTAGATAAGCTGCAGGCTGTCGATGATATCGCCCGCATTGTCAGTCGCATTCTTCATCGCGATCATACGTGCCGCCTGCTCGCTGGCGTTGTTCTCGATCACTGCCTGATACACCTGCGACTCGATATAACGGGTCAACAACCCATCGAGCAGCTCGTTGGCGTCAGGCTCGTAAACGTAGTCCCAATGCCCTTTGAGTTCCTCTTTGTCAGCAGGAACCAACGGAATCATCTGCTCCACCTTGGGCTGTTGCACCATGGTGTTGACGAATGCGTTGGAGACCAGATACAGACGATCGATACGACCCTCGTTGTAGCCGTCAAGCATTACCTTGACGCTGCCGATGAGATCGTTCAGCGAGGGCTGTTCACCCAGGTTGCTGATCGCCGCGACCACATTGCCGCCGTAGCTACGGAAGAACGTCGCGCCCTTGCTGCCAATCACGCACAACTCGGTTTCGACGTTACGGTCACGCCACTCTTTCATGTTCGTGATAAGAGCCTTGAACAGGTTGGTGTTCAGGCCCCCGCACAGACCACGATCCGTACTTACCACGATGTAACCCACCCTTTTCACTTCACGCTCTTGCATGAAGGGGTGACGATACTCGGGATTGGCATTGGCCAGATGGCCAATAACCTGACGGATACGCTCAGCGTAGGGACGGCTGGAAGCCATGCGCTGTTGTGCCTTGCGCATCTTGCTTACCGCCACTTTCTCCATGGCGCTGGTGATCTTCTGAGTACTCTTGATACTCGAAATTTTACCGCGTATCTCTTTTGCGCCTGCCATGTCTCACCTTTCAGGTTAGCCTGCGGCCAGATCGCACGAAGCGGAGCCTGACGATGTCAGACCCCGCAATCGGCTTACCAGCTCTGGGTCGCCTTGAAGTTCTCGATGCCAGACTTGATACCGGCTTCGATCTCGTCGTTGTAGTCGCCCTTCTCATTGATCTTGGCAACCAGATCAGCCTTGTCGCGCTTGAAGTAGGCCAGCAGACCCTTCTCGAACGAGCCGATCTTGTTCATCTCGACGTCGGTCAGGAAACCCTTCTCAGCTGCGTACAACACGATAGCCATTTCGGCAACCGACATGGGCGCGTACTGGCCCTGCTTCATCAGTTCGGTAACGCGCTGACCGTGCTCCAACTGCTTGCGGGTAGCCTCATCGAGGTCCGAAGCAAACTGGGCGAAAGCTGCCAGTTCACGATACTGTGCCAGAGCGGTACGAATACCACCGGACAGCTTCTTGATGATCTTGGTCTGCGCTGCACCACCTACACGAGATACCGATACACCAGCGTTTACGGCCGGACGGATACCCGCGTTGAACAGGTTGGATTCCAGGAAGATCTGACCGTCAGTGATCGAAATCACGTTGGTCGGAACGAAAGCAGATACGTCACCAGCCAGCGTTTCAATGATCGGCAGAGCCGTCAGGGAACCGGTCTTGCCTTTGACTTCACCGTTGGTGAGCTTCTCTACATAGTCTTCGGAAATGCGCGATGCACGCTCCAGCAAACGACTGTGGAGATAGAACACGTCACCGGGATAGGCTTCACGACCTGGCGGACGGCGCAGGAGCAGGGAGATCTGACGATAAGCCACAGCTTGCTTGGACAGGTCATCATAGATGATCAGTGCATCTTCGCCGCGGTCACGGAAGTACTCACCCATGGTGCAGCCGGCGTAGGGAGCCAGGAACTGCAGGGCTGCCGGCTCGGAAGCCGATGCCGCGACTACGATGGTGTTGCTCATCGCGCCGTTCTCTTCCAGCTTACGCACCACGTTGGCGATGGTCGACTGCTTCTGACCGATAGCCACGTACACACACTTGATACCGGAATCTTTCTGGTTGATGATCGCGTCGATCGCAATCGCCGTCTTACCAGTCTGACGGTCACCAATGATCAGCTCACGCTGGCCACGGCCGATCGGGATCATGGCGTCGATTGACTTGTAGCCGGTCTGAACCGGCTGGTCTACCGACTTACGCCAGATCACGCCCGGCGCCACTTTCTCGACTGCGTCAGTCAACTTGGCGTCGATTACGCCCTTACCGTCGATCGGGTTGCCCAGAGCGTCAACAACGCGCCCGAGCAATTCCGGACCTACAGGGACTTCAAGAATACGACCGGTACATTTGGCGGTCATGCCCTCGGCGAGACCCAGGTAGTCACCCAGTACCACCGAACCCACGGAGTCCTGCTCCAGGTTCAGTGCCATACCGTATACACCACCGGGAAACTCGATCATTTCACCGTACATCACATCAGCAAGGCCGTGAATGCGCACGATACCGTCAGAAACGCTGACGATGGTGCCCACGTTCCGGGCCTGCGAAGACACATCGAGTTTCTCGATGCGCTGCTTGATAATTTCGCTAATTTCGGAAGGATTCAATTGCTGCATGCCATGTCCCTCAAATCAGGATTTCAACGCCTCGGCCAGCTTATCCAGCTTGCCGCGGACCGAACCGTCGATGACCAGGTCACCCGCACGAATCAACACACCGCCGATCAAGGCCGGGTTGATGGTCACATGAGGAGTTACTGTCCGGTCTAACCGCTTGGTTAATGCGGTTGCCAGCGTTTTCTGTTGATCGTCGCTCAGCTCGAAGGCGGATTCCACCTCGACCACTATGCTCCGATCGTGTTCTGCCTTGTGTTGCTCATAAAGCTCGGCAATTACCGGGATCAAGGGCAAACGGTCATGCTCGGCCAGGGTTTTGACAAAATTGCCAAACCCTTCGTCGATATGACCCTCGCACACCATGAGCAGGTCTTCCGCCTTGCGCTCATCGGTCAAACCGGGATTGCGCATCCTCTGAGCAAAAGCCTCATCCTCGACCGCCGCAGCCGCCAACGCCAGCATGCCCGACCAGGCATCCAGCGCGTTGGCGGAAGAAGCGAACTCGAACGCTGCTTTCGCATAAGGTCGAGCTAGCGTGTTGATAGTAGCCATCGCTCGCCTCGCTTAGAGTTGTGCGGCCAGTTTGTTAACCAGCTCACTGTGTGCCTTGGAATCCACTTCGGACTCCAGAATCTGCTCGGCACCCTTGACAGCCAGCACGGCTACCTGGGCACGGAGTTCATCCTTGGCGCGATTTACTTCCTGTTCGATCTCAGCCTTGGCGGCTGTGATCAGGCGTTCACCTTCGGAACGTGCCGTGTCTTTCGCTTCCTCGACAATGAGGTTGGCACTCTTGTTGGCTTGCTCGATGATCTGAGTAGCCTGTTCCTTGGTCTCACGCAGGGTCTGGGAAGCTTTCTCCTGGGCTAGATCCAGGTCACGCTGGGCGCGGCCAGCCGCATCCAGGCCTTCGGCGATTTTTTTCTGGCGTTCCTGCATGGCCTGCGTAATCGGTGGCCATACATACTTCATGGTGAACCAGACAAAAATAGCGAAGGCAATCGTTTGACCAAACAGCGTCAGATTAATATTCACAGCGATTTACCTCGTGCTATTCGTTGAGTCCCGGATGTGTCGATCCAGATGATTTTTCGGCGAGGCACTTACCAGAAGCAGCCTCGCCGAAGATCAAACTGGATTAAGCGGCAACGCCAGGGGCAACAACGAAGATCAGGTACATCGCGATACCAACACCGATCATCGGCACGGCGTCGAGCAGACCGGCCATCAGGAAGGTCTTGGTTTGCAGCTGCGGGCCAAGCTCAGGCTGACGTGCAGTAGATTCCAGCAGCTTGCCACCCAACAGGGCGAAGCCAATACCAGTACCCAGTGCGCCCAGACCGATCATGATAGCGGCAGACATGATTACGAGTTCCATAATTACTCCTAAAGTTCAAGGTTGCAGTTCAAGGTTAGTTATTGATTGAACACGGTTCGAGTGCGTCAGTGAGCATCCTCATGAGCAGCACTCAGATACACCACAGTCAGCACCATGAAGATGAAGGCCTGCAGCGGAATTACAAGAATATGGAAGATGGCCCATGGCACGTTCAGCCCCCACTGGAGGTAGAAGGGTAACAGAGCGATCAGAATAAACACCACTTCACCGGCATACATGTTACCGAAGAGTCGTAGCGCCAGGCTCAACGGCTTGGTCAGCAGGCCGAGAATTTCAAGGAACAGGTTGAAGGGAATCAGAGCCCAATGCTTGAACGGCGTGAATGATAGTTCCTTGATGAAGCCACCGAAGCCCTTCACCTTGAAGCTATAGAAGATAATCAGGATGAACACACCCAGGGAGATACCAAAAGTACCGTTAGGATCTGCTGTTGGAACGATCTTGAAGTATTCCAGACCCAGGGCCTTGGCCAGACCCGGTATGTAGTCAACCGGAATCCACTTCAACGAGTTCATCAAAAATACCCAGACAAAAATCGTCAGGGCCAGAGGCGCGACCAGAGCATTGCGGCCGTGGAAAGTATCCTTCACCACACCCTGGACGAATTCAACCACCATTTCGACCACGTTCTGGGTCTTGCCGGGAATACCCGCGGTAGCCTTTTTGGCAACGCTACGGAAGATGAACAGAAAGACCAGACCCATGAATACCGACCAACCCAGGGTATCAATGTGAAAAGCCATGAAGCCCATATCGGTCGCTTCCGCGCCGCTCTTGGCCAGCGTCCACGTCGCTTCCTGCACAACACTGCCGTCGTATCGCTCATACCCGGCCGGCAGCTTGCCGTAAGTCAGGTTCTGCAAATGGTGCTGGATATAATCCGCTGAAGAAGTTGCCATATTTGCCTCTAACTCAATGCTTTTGAAAACGTCGGACGATGAGTAGAGCGCTGGCCCCTACTGCCAGTACCGCGAGATAACCGGCAAAAACCGCGGTCGGCTCAAGGGGCTCAACACCTACCCACACCAGCACAAAAAGTGCGGCTGTCAAAATAAGCTTGCCGGCCTCGCCGGAGTAAAACTCCTTGACGATGACCCGCGCCGACCGGGCTCCGCTGTAGCGGTACACCCGGTAGGCAAAATAGGCATTGGGGAGCAGAGCAACAAGCCCCCCGAGCAAACCGGAATATCCGGCCACATAACCCTGGAAAATCCACAGGGTCAGAGCTGCCATCAAGGCAACCGCGCATTGCATACTCAGCACCGGAAAGGCGGGTAACTGGCGAAACGGCGTTTTGTTGGGCGTTCTTGCGTCCATCCACCCGCCTCGCAATGATTACCTCTCGCTTCTTTTCGAGTCGCTGTGTGCAACACACTGGTGCATTTACACCAGCTAAAATAGCGCGAGGAGTATAGGTTGAAAAAAGATCAGGTTCAACAGCAACCGGCCAAATGCCGCGGTATCCGCCAAGGTTGGCCGGTTAGGCCTCACTTGATGTGCATAAGAACGCCGTCGAGCTCGTCCAGGGAACCGTAACTGATTACCAGCTTGCCCTTGCCCTTGGCCCCGTGTTGGATGCTGACAGAGGCGCCAATACGTTCCGCCAGGTCCTGTTCCAGACGCTCTATGTCGGGGTTTACTCGAGTGTCACCGGGCTCACGGCGGGGGTTGAGCCATTGCCGCACCAGTGCTTCGGTCTGTCTTACAGTCAGTCCCTTGGCTACAACCTGGCGTGCGGCTTGGGTCTGCTGCTCGGCAGGAAGGCCTAGCAGTGCGCGAGCATGCCCCATTTCCAGGTCACCACGCTCGAGAAGTAATTTGACCTCATCGGGAAGAGACATCAGCCGCAACAAATTGGTGATGGTGACGCGAGACTTACCCACCGCGTCGGCGACCTGCTGCTGGGTCAATTCGAACTCCTGCTGCAAGCGCTGGAGGGCGATACCCTCTTCGATCGGATTGAGGTCCTCACGCTGGATGTTCTCGATCAGAGCCATGGCTATGGCAGCTTCGTCGGGCACATCGCGGATTACCGCTGGAATGGTATCAAGTCCAGCCTGCTGCGTAGCGCGCCAACGGCGCTCACCAGCAATGATCTCATAACGGCCATCGGCAATCGGGCGCACCACAATAGGCTGCATGACGCCCTGGACGCGGATCGAGTTGGCCAACTCTTCAAGTGCCTGTGGATCCATGTCCCGTCGCGGCTGGTATTTACCGCGCTGGATCAGATCAACCGGCAGATCCTTGAGTTGCTGTTCCTTGCTTTCTGCTTCCTGCCCGGTATTTCCAGGCTGGCCCAGCAATGCATCGAGTCCCCGCCCCAAGCCGCGTTTCTTGACCGCCATGCGTCTATTGTCCTTTTTCGATTAGTCGTTCGCGTTGGCCAGGGCTGCTGCCCGGGCTGCCTGCTTGTTGCGCCGCACCACCTCACCTGCCAGGGCAAGATAGGCGACGGCGCCCCGGGACTGCTTGTCATAGCTCAATGCAGGCATGCCGAAACTGGGTGCCTCGGCCAGACGCACATTACGCGGAATAACCGTTTGGTAGAGTTTGTCACCAAAGTGATTGGTCAATTGAGCCGATACGTCGAGTGTCAGACTGTTGCGCGGATCGTACATGGTCCGTAGTAGTCCCTCGATCTGCAAACTGGGGTTGAGCACTGACGCGATACGCTCAATGGTATTGACCAGAGCTGACAGACCTTCCAGGGCGTAGTACTCACATTGCATCGGAATGATCACCGCATCGGCAGCGACCAGTCCATTGACAGTCAGCATGTTAAGCGAAGGCGGACAATCGATGAGTACAAAGTCATAGTCGTTGCGGGCGGAAGCGAGCGCGTAGCGCAATCGGCTTTCCTTCATTTTCATTGCCAGCAATTCGACTTCAGCGGCTGTCAGGTCACCGTTGGCCGGTAAGAGATCATAACCACCATTATCCGAGCGCTGTACCGCCTGCTTGAAATCGCAACGATCGGTAAGCAGTTCGTATACCGAATTTTCCAGCCCAGCCTTGTCGATGCCGCTACCCATGGTAGCGTTACCCTGTGGATCGAGATCCACCAACAGAACCTTGCGTTTGGTTGCTGCCAATGAAGCAGCCAGGTTGATGCAGGTGGTGGTCTTGCCGACACCGCCCTTCTGGTTGGCTATTGCCAATACCTTGCCCACAACGACCTCCTATCCGTTCACCGCCTGAACCAGGCGCCGCAGTATCAGCAGGTGACGGTGCCCCTGGCAACCAGGTACCGTCAAGCGGCTACTGCGATCCACTTCGAAATCGACCGGCAGGGCTGCTAGCTCCTCTTCCGGGTATTGTCCTTTCATCGCCAGCCAGCGGGTTTCAGCGTGACTCAAGTGCCGAGTCATCTGGGTAAAATCCGCCAGCGAACTGAAAGCTCGGGAAACAATACCATCAAAGGCGGTATCGGTCTGAAAGGCTTCAACCCTGCCTTGGGTCACCTTCAGATTTTCCAGCCCCAGCTCAAGCTTGACCTGGGTAAGAAAACGGGTTTTCTTGCCGTTGCTATCGAGCAGCATGAAACGAATATCAGGTCTCATGATGGTCAATATGATCCCGGGCATGCCGCCCCCGCTCCCTACGTCGAGCCAATGCTGACCGTCAACGAAGGGAAGAATACTCAAGCTATCAAGCAGATGCCGACTGACCATTTCATCCGGGTCACGTACCGCAGTGAGATTATAGGCCTTGTTCCATTTGTGCAGCAGCGCAAGATATTCAAGCAGCTGGCGACTCTGGGTATCACTCAGGGCTATGCCCAGCTCGGCGGCACCATTGGCCAGCTCTGTAGCGTGATCAGTCATCGCAATCAGGCCTCGCGCATGAGGCTGCTGCCAGCCGCACTGCGCTTTTTCAGATGAATCAGCAACAGGCTGACGGCAGCGGGTGTGACACCAGGGATACGCGAAGCCTGCCCCAGTGTCTGGGGCCGTATGTCTGCGAGCTTGTGTTTTATCTCGTTGGACAACCCATTCAGTGCAAGGTAATCCAGGCTGTCGGGAATAGTGGTCTGTTCATGTTGACGCAGACGGTTGATCTCGTCCTGCTGACGCTCGATATAACCGGCGTACTTGGTATGAATCTCGACTTGTTCCGCAGCGTCAGCAGGAATATCAACCTTGCCTGTCAGTTCGCACAGGGCGTGGTAGTCAACTTCAGGGCGACGCAATAAATCAAGCAGACTGTATTCGTGGGTAAGGGGTGTCGCGAATTTTTCGGCGAAGGCCTTGCCAACGTCGCTGGTAGGCTGAACCCAGGTGCTGCGCAGGCGCTGATGCTCGAGATCAATCGCTTCGCGCTTGGCGCTGAATACAGCCCAGCGATGATCATCAACCAGGCCCAGCTCACGGCCCTTTTCGGTCAGGCGCAGGTCCGCGTTATCCTCGCGCAGCACCAGACGGTATTCGGCCCGTGAAGTAAACATTCGATAGGGCTCGCGGGTACCCATGGTGATCAGATCATCCACCAGCACACCGATGTAGGCTTCGTCCCGGCGCGGGCACCAGGCCTCCTGGTCAGTTGCCCGCCGTGCCGCGTTCATACCGGCCAACAAGCCCTGGGCGGCCGCTTCTTCGTAGCCGGTTGTGCCATTGATCTGCCCGGCGAAAAACAACCCCCCGATGACCTTGGTTTCCAGCGAGTACTTCAGATCCTGTGGGTTGAAGTAGTCGTACTCGATCGCGTAGCCGGGCCGCAGGATATGTGCGTTCTCCATACCCTCGATCGATTGTACGACCTGAAGTTGAACATCGAAGGGCAATGACGTGGAAATACCGTTCGGGTACAGCTCGTGGGTAGTCAGACCTTCTGGCTCGATGAACACCTGATGCTGGTTCTTGTCAGCGAAACGGTGAATCTTGTCTTCGATCGAGGGGCAATAGCGTGGGCCCACACCTTCGATCACGCCGGTATACATCGGCGATCGGTCGAGGTTATTGCGAATGATCTCGTGGGTCCGCTCGTTGGTGTAGGTGATCCAGCAGTTGACCTGCTCCGGATGCTCCTCGACCTTGCCCAGGAACGACATCACCGGCAAGGGGGAATCACCCGGTTGCGCGGTCATTTTGCTGAAATCGACCGAGCGACCATCGATGCGAGGAGGTGTGCCAGTCTTGAGTCGGTCGACGCGTAACGGTAGTTCACGCAGCCGATTGGCCAAAGTGGTGGCTGGCGGATCGCCGGCGCGACCGCCGGAATAGTTGTCCAGACCAATATGAATTAGTCCACCCAGAAAGGTGCCCGTGGTCAGCACTACGTTGCTGGCGTGAAAACGCATACCCATCTGGGTCACAACGCCGCACACCTGATCGTTCTCGACAATCAGGTCATCACAGGCCTGCTGGAATATCCACAGATTGGGCTGGTTCTCGAGTATTTCGCGAATGGCTGCCTTGTACAGGATTCGATCTGCCTGAGCCCGCGTGGCTCTGACCGCAGGGCCTTTGCGGCTGTTCAATACTCTGAACTGGATACCGGCAAGGTCTGTTGCTCTGGCCATGGCTCCGCCAAGAGCATCGATTTCCTTGACCAGGTGACTCTTGCCGATTCCACCGATCGCCGGGTTGCAGCTCATCTGTCCGAGGGTTTCGACGTTATGGGTCAGCAGTAGGGTTTTCACGCCCATCCGGGCAGCCGCCAGCGCAGCCTCCGTACCGGCATGACCACCACCTACTACGATCACATCAAAACTATCTGGAAATTGCACAGCTGACCTCGTTCCGGGCAAATCGCCGGCGTCGGGAAAAGGGCGGTGATTATAGGGCCTGAAGCAGAAAAATGCAGCCTTGCATTGGCTATTTTTTGAGCAGCTGGTTTGTAGTTCCGCTCAACTGATCCATTAATAGAATATAGAAAGAAAAGATTTTAAAAGCTTTATGTTGTTAATGCTAATGGTGAAGCCAATATCTGTGGATAAGTGCGTAAAACCCTTCTATTACAGTAATTTCAGGAAGAAGAAACTCTGTGTGCATCCTGCGTCTGGATGGGTCCTTGGGCGGTGATCAACCTGTGTACAAGTAGGTGACTTATACACAGGGTATTTTAAAGACCGTTTGTGCACAGTTTTCGACCCCCCTCTCAAGGGCAGTTATACACAGGCCTCATAGGCATTTTATGGAGGAATATAAGTGTGAGAAAACGGTTCTTTTCAGCCCTATGGACTATTTCCCGATGCAGAAACTGGAAAATATCCGTCCCAATAAATCATCTGCGCTGAATTCACCCGTTATGGATCCAAGCGTTTGCTGAGCCATGCGCAGATCCTCCGCAAGCAGTTCGCCTGCTCCAAGCAGGGTCAACTGAGCATGACCGTGCTCTAGCAACTCACTGGCATCCTCCAGGGCTTCGAGGTGTCGTCGGCGGGCACTGAACAGACTCTCGTTGGTCTGTGTGAAGCCCATGCAGCCTTTAAGGTGCTCGCGAAGCAGATCCACACCTTCACCACTGCGGGCGCTCATACGCAGGGTGACACTGCCGTCAGGGGATGTCTCTTCACCAACGGGTTGTCCTGTGAGATCTATCTTGTTCAATACGAGTGTGACTTTCGCAGGGTCCGGTGGAGTGGTCAGAAATTCAGGCCAGAGTTGATCCGGGTGTCGTGCTTCGGGTTGGGATGCGTCTACCATCAGCAGAATGCGGTCGGCATCACCGATGGCCTGCATCGCGCGCTCCACACCGATGCGCTCTACCTGGTCCTGGGTATCTCTCAATCCGGCGGTATCGATGATATGCACCGGCATTCCGTCAATGTGGATATGTTCACGAAGCACGTCCCGCGTGGTACCTGCGATATCCGTGACAATCGCACTTTCCTTTCCCGCCAGTGCATTGAGCAAGCTGGATTTGCCAGCGTTGGGGCGCCCCGCAATAACCACTGTCATCCCGTCTCGTAGTAAGGCGCCCTGGCCCGCCTCACGCTGTACTTCCCGGAGCCTCTGACGAATCTCCTGTAATTGGTCGAGCACGTGGCCATCAGCCAGAAAATCGATCTCTTCCTCAGGAAAGTCGATAGCTGCTTCTACGTAGATACGCAGCCCGATCAACGCTTCGGTCAATCCGTGAACCCGGGTTGAAAATGCGCCCTGAAGTGAATGCAGGGCATTACGTGCTGCCTGTTCTGAACTGGCTTCGATAAGGTCTGCAATGGCTTCTGCCTGAGCCAGGTCGAGTTTGTCGTTGAGAAATGCTCTTTCACTGAACTCGCCCGGCCGGGCTGGTCTGGCACCAGCGTCAAAGCAAGCCTTGAGTAACAGGTCCAGCACCACGGGACCGCCGTGACCCTGTAGCTCGAGAACGTCTTCGCCAGTGAAGGAGTTTGGACCTGGAAAAAACAGGGTCAGTCCCTGGTCCAGAGCTGTGTCACCTTGCCAGAAAGTGCCGTAATGGGCATGTCGGGGTTTTGGCTGCAGACGACTGATCTGTTGTGCGATCTGTAACGCTGCAGGCCCGGATACACGGACTATGCCAACACCACCCTGCCCAGGAGGGGTTGCGATCGCAGCGATAGTATCTACGTGATAACTGGGGCCCATGTGCGATCTCCAATATGTTGTCTTTTGGGCTTACAGCAAAACGCCCCGATTACGGGGCGTTTGCTTGGACCATTGCGAGGTCAGTTCTTTGCGGCAGCGCCTTTCTCTATCTGCCTGGTAATGTACCACTGCTGTGCAATGGACAGGATGTTGTTGACCACCCAGTACAGCACCAGACCAGCCGGGAACCACAGGAAGAAAAAGGTAAACACTATGGGTAGCATCTTGAGTACCTTGGCCTGCATCGGATCAGGCGGCGTTGGGTTCAACTGCTGTTGAATGAACATCGTCGCGCCCATCAGGATCGGCAGAATGAAATAGGGATCCTTGAGTGACAGGTCGGTGATCCAGCCAAGCCAGGGGGCCTGACGCATCTCTACGCTTTCCATCAACGTCCAGTACAAGGCAATGAAGACCGGCATCTGAACCAGGATAGGCAGGCAGCCACCCAGCGGGTTGATCTTCTCCTTCTTATAGAGCTCCATCATGCCCTGGGACATTTTCTGCCGATCATCGCCGTGTTGTTCCTTCAACGCGGCCAGTTTTGGGGCTACACGGCGCATATTGGCCATGGAGCGATAGCTGGTGGCCGATAGCGGGAAGAATACGAGTTTGATCAAAAGGGTGAGCAGGATGATGCTCCAGCCCCAGTTGCCAACGAAACCGTGAATGAAACTCAGAACCCAGAATAGCGGCTGTGCGATCCACCAGAGGAAGCCGTAGTCAACGGTCAGCTCCAGACCGGGCGAAATTGCCTCCAATCGATCCTGAATTTTCGGACCGGCGTAAAAATCGGCTGAAATGCTTGCCTGTTGGCCGGCTGGTACCACTGTTGCAGGACTGGTGAAGCCGACGATGTAATTGCCAGCACTATCCTTGCGGGTCTGATACACATGCTGTTGGCCAGCTGGCGGAACCCAGGCACTGACGAAATAATGCTGTAGCCAGGCAACCCAACCGCCTTCAACGGTTTCTTTCAGAGCACGCTTGTCCATGTCGGAAAAATCGACTTTGGTGTAGGACTCATCAGCTGCCCAGTAAGCTGCACCCAGGTAAGTCGCCATCCCTGTGGCGCTGGAGCTTGAGGGATCAGGACTGTCATCGCGTTTGATCTGGCCGTAGAGATTTCCGCTCCAGCTCTCACCGCTCTGGTTATCAATCAGATAGTCGACATCAACCAGGTACTGACCGCGAGTAAAGGTGAAACGTTTGATATAACTGACGCCAGCATCTTCATAGCTCAGGTCAACTACTACCTGATCGTCATCACCGAGGCTGTAGTTCTGACTCTCGGATGTATACAGAGGGCGACCTGTAGGTCGCGCATCAACGCCATTCTTGCCGGTCAGACCACTTTGCGCTACGTAAGTCATGCCGCCGGAGCGTTCCAGAATCGGAAATGGCAGGTCTGGACGATCCTTGCGCACCGGGTATTGGGGCAAGGACAGATCGACCAGATCACCGCCACGTGGGTCAATGGCCACCAGCAAGGTATCTGTCGCTACCTTGATAAGGTTTCCGTTTGCCTGTGAGGAGGCAGGCGCATCGGGTATTTCGGCAGTGCCGGGTTCGACTGCCGTGGGCACATCATCTGCCGAAGCCGCCGCAGTCTGGTTGGATATCGCTGCGGGTACGTCCGAGCCTGGATTCTGATCAGCAGGTTGCTGATTGGTAACCGCCTCAGGCAGCTCAGGTTGGCCGTAGTCTGAATTCCACTGCAGAACCATGAGATAGGTAATCACGAGCAAAGCAGCTATCAGGATATTTCGTTGCATGTTCATGGCTTGTTCATCTGGGAAGAATGGTTGGCAGTGGCGGGTGGTACGGGATCATAACCCCCGTCGCCCCAGGGATTACAGCGGCCAAGTCGTTTCGCGCTCAACAGGCTGCCGCGTAGCAGACCATGTGATTCGATGGCCTCCTGGGCATAGCAGGAACAGGAAGGATAGAAACGACAATGACTAGCCATCAGGGGACTGATAGCGTAACGGTAAACCTTGATCAGTCCGACTGCGAGATTACGCATTGGATGATGGGGGTCCGGAATGGCGTGAACGGGGTGGCTTGTCAGCAGACTTTGCCAGCTTGCGCCACATGCCTCTATACATATCGTGTAGCGCGGCATTATCAAGTTCGCCCAGGCCCTTGCGGGCCAGGACAACAATGTCGAGATTGCCGAGTTCTGACTTGTTCAGCCTGAATGACTCTCTGGCAATGCGTTTGACCCGATTGCGATCAACAGCGCGTTTGACACTTTTCTTGGCAATGACCAGACCCAGGCGCGGGTGGCCCAGGTCGTTAGACCTGGCCAACAGCAGCACGTAGGGCCCGGAGGCTTTGCGAGTGGCACCATCAAATACAAGCTTGAATTGCCCAGGCGTAAGTAGCCTGTATTCAGGTTTGAATCCGCGGTCCACCAGTACAACCGGTCTTAAGCTGACAGGCGCTTGCGACCTTTGGCACGACGACGGGCCAGTACGTTGCGACCGTTGGAAGTAGCCATGCGAGCACGGAAACCGTGGTTACGCTTGCGCTTCAAAACGCTGGGTTGAAATGTTCTTTTCATCTTGGGATACCTGATTGATTCGCGTCAGAGCAGTGAGCCCCTTCAAGGGACCGGCAATTCTAGAGAATAACCCTTGGCAGGTCAATTCGATTTGGCGTTCCATGTCATTAAAAACAATATATAAAAGATCTTTTCTTAAAGACTGATGATGTTAATGCTAATGGTCAGCAGGTTTTCTGTGGGTAACCCAGTTTTCTCCTTGTTTTTCATTGTCTTGGCGAGGTTAAAAGATTGTAGATAAACAGTGTTCGGATGGGTGCTAGTCGTGTGTGGAGGGTGTGGATAACCTGCCTTTATATCCACAGGCTGTTTTACCCACAGATTTTTGGGCATCTTTTCAACAGGTCTCACCATGACTTGTACACACGGCTTATGCCGCCAGTCATTGACTATTCGGGGACTTTGGCGGTCCAACCATAACCTCAGGTTGCTGGGTTCACGTGCCTCACGCCAGCGGTAAGAGTGTGGATAAGTAGGGCCTTTAGAGGCTAGAATGAACCCTTAATTTAGCCGGTAGGTCAGCCCTTGGCGCTGTCCTGTCAGACCAATAATAATGTCGTTCCAGACGGAAGGACCGGGGGAATACGTGTCGGTTGTACTCTGGCAGCAATGCATCGATTTTTTGCGTGATGAGCTACCATCCCAAGAGTTCAATACCTGGATCCGACCGTTGCAGGTTGATGGTGACCAGGCTGAGCTGAGACTTTACGCGCCTAACAGGTTCGTTCTCGACTGGGTTAACGATAAGTACCTGAACAGGGTCCAAGAGCTGCTTGATGATCTGTCTCAGGGGCAAGCGCCACTGGTATCTCTTCTTATAGGCAGCCGCAGGGCAGCCTCTGCGGCGCCTACACCGCGTGCTCAGCCGGCGCAGTCTGTGGCTGCTTCCGAAGATACCCTTCGCTCGGCAAGCGCCCCTGTGATGCCTCGCACGCAGGTTATTGCCCAGGGGTTTCAACCTGAGCAGGGTCAACGGTCAAGGATCGAGGAAGATGATCCGCGCCCGCCACAACGCGCGGATCAGGGTGGCCCTAGCTCCCCCGTTATCAAACACACCAGCTATCTGAACCGCAGCTTCACCTTTGAGAATTTTGTTGAGGGCAAGTCCAACCAGTTGGCCCGAGCTGCAGCTTGGCAGGTAGCTGATAATCCCAAACACGGCTACAACCCGTTGTTTCTTTATGGCGGAGTTGGCCTGGGCAAGACCCACCTGATGCATGCGGTCGGCAATCACCTACTCAAACGCAATCCTGCTGCCAAGATCGTTTATCTCCATTCCGAGCGTTTTGTCGCCGATATGGTTAAAGCGTTGCAGATGAATGCGATCAATGACTTCAAGCGATATTACCGCTCGGTCGATGCGTTGCTTATTGACGATATCCAGTTCTTTGCCAAGAAAGAACGTTCCCAGGAAGAGTTTTTTCACACCTTCAATGCGTTGCTTGAGGGTGGGCAACAGGTAATCCTCACCAGTGACCGTTACCCGAAAGAAATCGATGGCCTTGAAGAGCGTCTCAAATCCCGATTTGGTTGGGGGCTGACGGTTGCTGTAGAGCCACCTGAGCTGGAAACACGGGTCGCTATTCTTATGAAGAAGGCCGAGCAGTCCCGAGTGGATTTACCCCATGATGCCGCTTTTTTTATAGCCCAGCGCATTCGGTCAAACGTTCGTGAGCTGGAGGGGGCATTGAAGCGTGTTATCGCCAGCGCTCACTTCATGGGCAGGGACATCACGATCGAGTTGATTCGTGAATCGCTCAAGGACCTTCTGGCGTTACAGGACAAATTGGTCAGTATCGACAATATTCAACGCACCGTGGCCGAGTACTACAAGATCAAGGTGTCGGATGTGCTGTCCAAGCGCCGGTCCAGGTCGGTTGCCAGGCCACGCCAGGTAGCCATGGCGCTGTCCAAGGAGCTGACTAATCATAGTCTTCCTGAAATCGGCGATGCCTTTGGCGGCCGTGATCACACCACGGTACTGCACGCCACAAGAAAGATTGCCGAGCTGCGCGAGATGGATGCAGACATAAGGGAAGACTACAAAAATCTGCTGAGGACGTTGACCACTTGAGGTTGACTACCCGGTAACCGTTTTCATACTGCACGAGGTCGAAGGAAGACAATGCAATTTACCATTCAGCGTGAAGCCCTGTTGAAACCCTTGCAACTGGTAGCCGGGGTCGTGGAGCGTCGTCAGACCCTACCGGTCCTTTCGAACGTTCTGCTGGTAGTGGATGGAAACACGCTGTCGCTGACCGGCACTGACCTTGAGGTTGAGCTGGTCGGAAGGATCCAGCTGGATGAGCCTGCGGAGGCTGGTGAGATAACTGTACCCGCGCGCAAACTCATGGACATCTGCAAGTCATTACCTGACGACGTTGCCATAACGCTCAAGGTTGAAGACAACAAGGCAGTAATCAAGGCCGGCCGCAGCCGTTTTACGTTGGCTACCCTGCCCGCTTCGGATTTCCCTAATGTGGAAGAAGGTCCGGGTTCCATGACCTTCCAGGTCAACCAGAATAAATTGCGCCGTCTTATTGAGCGAACCAGTTTTGCGATGGCGCAACAGGACGTGCGGTATTACCTCAACGGCATGTTACTGGAAATCAACAAAGGACAACTGCGCGCCGTTGCCACAGATGGGCATCGTATGGCCATGTGTACTCTGGACGCAGACATTGACTATCAGGAACGCTATCAGTTGATTGTCCCGCGTAAGGGCATACTCGAACTGGCTCGGCTTCTCGGAGAAGCTGACGACATGGTCTCTATCGTATTGGGTACCCATCATATACGCGCGACTACTGGCGACTTCACTTTTACGTCCAAACTGGTTGACGGAAAATTTCCCGACTACGAACGGGTTCTGCCCCGTGGTGGTGACAAGATTGTTCTTGCTGACCGTCAGGTGTTACGCAATGCATTCAGCCGTACCGCGATTCTCTCCAACGAGAAGTACCGCGGTATTCGTTTGATGCTGAGTGATTCACTGTTGAAGATTCAGGCGAACAATCCTGAACAGGAAGAGGCCGAAGAAGATATTGCTGTTGATTATAACGGCAGTGCTCTCGAAATTGGCTTCAACGTCAGTTATCTGCTGGACGTGATGAACGTCTTGAGTAACGAGCAAGTGAAGATGATTCTTTCTGACGCCAACAGTAGTGCCTTGGTACAGGAATCCGAAACTGATGACAGTGTTTATGTTGTCATGCCGATGCGTCTGTAGGTAACTCGATACTTCATGCCCCTCAAGCGATTGTCAGTCACCGCGGTGCGTAATCTGCACCCGGTGACGATCTACCCCTCCCCACATATCAACCTCATCTACGGCGATAACGGCAGCGGCAAAACCAGCCTGCTTGAAGCTATTCATATTCTTGGCCTGGCCCGCTCATTTCGTAGCACGCGTCTGCAGCCCGTTATCCAGCATGAACATGACGCCTGCACAGTCTTTGGTGAGTTATTGCTCAATAATGGCGTGCAAACCACTATGGGGATTACACGCAGCAAGGCGGCGGATTATCAGATCCGTATTGATGGCCAAACTGTACGTAGCACGGCCCAGCTGGCAGACACCTTACCCTTGCAGTTGATTAATCCTGATAGTTTCAGGCTGCTCGAAGGTGCTCCAAAACAGCGACGTCAGTACCTCGACTGGGGTGTGTTCCACGTGGAACATCAATTTCTGAGCACCTGGCAGCGGCTGCAAAAAAGCCTCAAGCAACGGAATTCGCTGCTCCGACGTGGTAGAATTGAGCGTTCACAATTGGCTCCTTGGGAAGCGGAGCTGGTCAGTTCAAGTGAAAGAATTGATCTGTATAGGCGCGCGTACATTGCCAAGCTGAAGCCGGTATTTGAGGACGTCCTCGCCCAGCTCGTCAGCCTGGAAGATTTAACACTTAGCTATTACCGTGGCTGGGATAAAGAGCGTGATTTGCAATTGGTGCTCGACTCTCAGTTTGAGCGCGATTGTCAGTTAGGGCATACCCAGGCAGGCCCTCAGCGAGCCGATCTGAGACTACGCATCAAAGGTATGAACGCTGCCGAGGTTCTTTCCCGAGGCCAGCAAAAGCTTGTGGTATGCGCGCTGAAGATCGCCCAGGGTTACCTGCTCAAGGAGCGGGGGCGTCAACAGGATTGCATTTTTCTGGTGGATGATCTGCCCTCGGAGCTTGATGAGCATCACCGAAAAGCCCTTTGTGCATTACTTGAGGGCTTGAATTGCCAGGTATTTATTACCGGTGTAGAGGCTGAACAGCTCGCCCGGTCCTGGCAAAAAGAAACATTACTGACCATGTTCCACGTGGAACATGGACACATTGTGCAGACCGAAAGTTGTCTGGAGTGACGAGATTATGACCGAAGAAAGAGCCTACGATTCATCAAGCATCAAGGTCCTCAAGGGCCTGGATGCAGTGCGAAAACGCCCTGGCATGTACATCGGCGACACGGATGACGGTACTGGTCTGCACCATATGGTATTTGAGGTAGTAGATAACTCAATCGACGAGGCCCTTGCAGGTCACTGTACCGATATCACCATTGTGATCCATACCGACGAGTCGATCACGGTTCGGGACAATGGCCGTGGAATACCGGTGGATATGCACGAAGAGGGTGTGTCTGCAGCGGAGGTCATCATGACCGTTCTGCATGCGGGTGGTAAGTTTGACGATAACAGCTACAAGGTCTCTGGTGGTTTGCACGGCGTTGGCGTCTCGGTTGTAAACGCTCTGTCCGAGGAGCTTATTCTGACTGTTCGCCGTGCCGGTAAGGTATGGGAGCAGGTATATGTCCATGGCGTCCCTCAACACCCGCTAAAGGCTGTCGGTGATACCGAAACAACGGGCACCCAGATTCACTTCAAGCCATCAGCCGAGACCTTTACCAGCATTGGTTTCAGCTGGGATATTCTGGCCAAGCGCCTGCGTGAACTTTCTTTCCTGAACTCTGGCGTAGGTATTCACCTTTCGGATGAGCGCACGGGGAAAAAGGAACTGTTCAAGTATGAGGGTGGGTTACGTGCGTTTGTTGATTACCTCAACGTCAACAAGACCACAATCAACTCCGTTTTTCACTTCAACTTTCAACGTGAAGACGGCATCGCGGTAGAAGTAGCGATGCAGTGGAATGACAGCTTCAACGAAAGCATTCTGTGCTTCACCAACAATATTCCCCAACGTGATGGTGGAGCGCACCTTGCTGGCTTCCGTAGTGCTCTAACTCGTACGCTTAACAGCTACATCGAGCAGGAGAACCTGCTAAAAAAACTCAAGGTAAGTACGTCAGGTGATGACGCCCGTGAAGGCCTGACCGCAATTATCTCGGTCAAGGTTCCCGATCCCAAGTTTTCCTCCCAGACCAAAGACAAATTGGTCTCCTCCGAGGTCAAGACTGCTGTAGAGCAGGAAATGAATAAATCATTTTCTGATTATCTTCTCGAGCGTCCAAACGAAGCCAAGGCCGTAGTGGGTAAGATGATCGACGCCGCTCGTGCGCGTGAAGCCGCTCGTAAGGCACGTGAGATGACACGCCGTAAAGGCGCTCTGGACATTGCAGGCCTGCCCGGTAAGTTGGCTGATTGCCAGGAGAAAGATCCAGCACTCTCAGAACTGTACATAGTGGAGGGTGATTCTGCGGGCGGCTCTGCCAAACAGGGCCGCAACCGCAAGACTCAGGCAATCCTGCCACTCAAGGGCAAGATTCTCAACGTGGAAAAGGCGCGGTTCGACAAGATGCTCTCCTCCGCCGAGGTGGGCACTCTGATCACAGCCCTGGGCTGCGGTATCGGTCGTGATGAGTTCAACGTAGACAAGCTCCGGTATCACAACATCATCATCATGACCGACGCCGACGTTGACGGCTCGCACATTCGCACACTGCTACTGACCTTCTTCTTCCGGCAAATGCCATTGCTGATCGAGCGTGGTTATATCTATATAGCGCAGCCACCGCTCTACAAAATCAAGAAAGGCAAGCAGGAGCAGTACCTTAAGGACGATGAGGCTCTGGAAGAATACCTGACCCAGTCGGCCCTTGAAGACTCCTACCTGTTCGTCAACGAAGATGCCCCAGGCATCACAGGAGAAGGCCTGGAGCGTATCGTCCAGGAGTTCCGCGCGGTAATGAAGACCCTCAAGCGTCTTGCTCGCCTCTATCCACTGGAGCTGATGGAGCACTTTATCTACCTGCCTCGTCTTTCCCAGGAAAATCTGGCCGATAAGGCCTTTATGGATAACTGGGTTGCTCAATTCGAGACCATGGTCAAGACAGGCGAGAAATCCGGCCAGCAATATAACGTAAGCCTGCGTGAAGACCGCGAGCGCCACCTTTGGCTGCCCGAGGTCGAGTCTATCTCCCACGGTCTTTCCAGCTATGTGACGTTCAACCGCGACCTGTTCGCCAGTAATGATTACCGCACCATGGCCGAACTCGGCGAGAAGCTGCAGAGCCTCCTTGAAGAGGGTGCCTACATGCAGCGCGGCGAGAAGAAGAAACCGATCACCCATTTCAAGGAAGGCCTGGAATGGATGATGAGTGAGACGGCTCGTCGGCACACTATTCAGCGCTATAAGGGCTTGGGTGAGATGAACCCGGATCAGCTCTGGGAAACCACCATGGATCCCGATAGCCGTCGCATGTTGCGTGTGAACATCGAAGACGCCATCGCAGCGGATCAGATATTCAACACGCTCATGGGCGACCATGTGGAGCCCCGGCGGGAGTTCATTGAGACGAATGCCTTGGCCGTTTCGAATCTCGATGTGTAAAAATCTGTAGCTTGTTCTTGTCAAAAAAGAAACCCCCGGTAGCATCGTGCTACCGGGGGTTTCTTTTTTACTATCAGTAAGTTACGAGTGATTTCCGGCTCTGATGCAGTTTTGCCGCTTACCGTTGGCTGGTTTTCAGCGGAAATCATCCGTCAAATCAGAGTCAAACGAGGTGGACTGAGCGGGTTGAGCCGGCTTTTCTTTGAGCTCCGCCGAGTTTGGGGCGGATACAGGCTTGGCGACCGGGGTGGGCGTACTACTTGATGCCTCCATTCGGGTGCGCAGAATAAGATCGTTCCGTGAGTCTGCCAGCCGCACAGCTTCCTTGAGGGTAATGGCTTTTTCGGTAATCAATTGGAAAAGGTGCTGGTCGTACGTCTGCAGTGCCTTGTCGTCGGTCGCTCTGGACATCGCATCGCGAATATCCTGAATTTCTCCACGGGCGATCAGGTTCACGATGTAGGGTGTTCTGACCATGACCTCAACAACGGGGATCCTCGGTTTGTTAATACCTTTGGCCAAGCGTTGGCCAATGATTGCTGCCAGGTTCATCGAGATATCTCCGAGGATCTGCGGCCGCGCATCCTCGGGGAACATATTGGCCATGCGGTCCACCGCTTGTACGGTGTTGGTAGCATGCATGGTTGCCAGCACAAGGTGACCCGTTTCGCTATAGTGAAGGGCGTGCTGCATGGTTTCGCGATCACGTATTTCACCGATCATGATCACATTGGGAGCTTCGCGGAGCACGTTGTGCAAGGCATCCTTGAAGCTGTGGGTGTCGAGGCCGACTTCCCGTTGATCAATGATCGATTCCTTATGATGATGCAGGAATTCGATGGGATCTTCGATGCATACAATGTGACCGGCGCGGTTGGTGTTCCGGTAATCCAGCATGGCAGCCAGTGTCGTGGATTTGCCCGAGCCGGTTGAGCCGGTTACCAGAATCAGGCCCCGATCCAGCATGACCAGGCGTTCCAGTACGGGCGGTAAGCCCAGTTCGGCAAAACTGGGTATCTGATCGTTGATATAACGCACCACCATGGCTACTTCACCACGTTGCAAATACACGTTCGCGCGAAAACGCCCTGCACCGGCAATGCCGACAGCCAGGTTCATCTCCAGATCCCGTTCAAACTCCTGGGCCTGGCGCTCACTCATCAGCTCGTAGGCCATAGCCTTGACTGAGCCTTTGGGTAGCGGTTCTGAGCCCAGACGTACATAGGAGCCTTCACACTTGGCGGTAGGTGGCGCACCAACGCTCAGGAACAGGTCCGATCCCTTGAGTTCTGCCAGACGACGCAGATAATCATTAATACCCATAGTGAACGGTCTCCTGACAATAACTGGCAGATCTGGATTCAGTCTCGAACGACTGAAGCGAGAGCCTGATTGATCCACGCTTCGGTTTGCTTGTTGAGTTCCACAATAGCACGTGGATCCCTGCCCTTAGGATACAGCGCCGGGCCAATCATCACGCGGATAGTACCCGGTTTCTTGCCCCACCCCACCTTTGGCCAGAACTCACCGGCATTGTGTGCCACAGGTACCACCGGCGCATCGTTCATGCAGGCCAGGGCGGCGCCGCCGCGGGAAAATTTCACAGGCTCTCCGGGTAACTTGCGAGTGCCTTCGGGGAAAACCAGAATCCAGATGCCTTCAGCCAGACGTTTGCCGCCCAGTTGGCTGAGTTGCTTGAGTGAGTCCCGCCCGTTGGCCCGGTCGATAGCAATGGGTTTGGCGAGGGCAAAAGCCCAGCCAAAAAAAGGAACATAAAGAAGTTCTTTCTTGATCAACTGAGTCTGCGGACGGAATACCTGCTGCAGGAAAAACGTCTCCCAGGTGCTCTGATGGTTGGCCAGAATCACGCCAGCCCGATCGGGAATATTTTCCTGCCCCGTCACTTCGTAGCGGATGCCGACAATATGCACTGTCAGCCAGATGGCCACTCGGCTCCACCAGCCGACGATGAGGGTAAACCGCCAGCGGTAGGGCAGCCAGGGGGCTATTATCAGCATCAGCAAACCCCAGATGCCTGCGCTGATGGCCAACAGTAGATAGAACAGAACGACGCGCAGGGGCATCAGTGACATGGTTCAATTATCCAGAAGATGATCGGCCACAGCGGCCAGGTTATCGAATATACGAGTGCCATCCGGTAGCGCCTTGAGCTCGGTCTGGCTTCCCTTTCCGGTTCTTACCAGAAAGGGTTCACAACCGACGGCAACGCCGGCCTCCAGGTCACGCAGGCTGTCGCCAACAACGGGCACGCCCTCAAGTGGCAGGCAGAAATGCTCGGCAATCTGTCTGAACAATCCGCTACGGGGCTTGCGACAGTCACATAGATCGTCCGGGCCATGGGGACAGAAACGTATCAGGTCAACGCGACCACCCTGCCCAGCCACCCTTTGCTGCAAGGCGTCATGCATGAGTTGCAGGTCGTCATGGTCGAAAAACCCCCGCGCCAGACCCGATTGGTTGGTGGCTACGGCAACCAGCCAACCGGCCTTGCTCAATCTGGCGATGGCCTCGATGGAGCCCGGTATGGGTATCCATTCGTCGAGGCTCTTCACGTAAGCATCGGAGTCCTCGTTGATCACGCCATCACGGTCGAGAATGATCAGCTTATCCATGCCCTTGCCCGCTCCAGCCATCAGCTCAACAACGAGATATCAGCGACACCAAGAAACAGCCCACGGAGCTTGGCCAGCAAGGCGTAGCGATTGGCTTTTAGCTGCTCGTCATCCGCGTTCACCAGCACCTGTTCAAAGAAGCCGTCGACTGGGCCTCGCAATGATGCCAGACGCTCCAGGGCGTCGCTGTAACGTCTTTCCGTGGCCAGGGGTGCAACACGCTCTTCGGCTTCGACTATCGCCTTGGCGAGTGTCTGCTCGGCTGGCTCGGTGAGCAATGTCTGATTGATGTCAGTGCTGACCTCCGTTCCTGCCTTGCTGAGCAGGTTGGAAACCCGCTTGTTGGCAGCGGCTAGAGCCTCGGCTTCCGGCAGGCGGCGGAAATGCTGCACAGCCTGAACACGTTGATCAAAATCCAGCGGCGAGGCGGGGGCTACTGCCCTTACGGATTGATACACCGCAACATCAATCCCCTCATCCTCATAGCGGGCACGCAGACGATCAAACACAAATTCCTGCACCTGTGCGCCAAGGTCCGGTGTGGTCTTGATCTGCGAAGCATATTGCTCAACAGCTACGGTGATGGTGGCAATCAGGTCCAGCTCCAGGCGTTTCTCGATCAGAATCCGCAACACACCCAGCGCGGCCCTGCGCAGGGCGTAAGGGTCCTTGCTGCCGGTGGGCAGCATACCGATACCAAAAATGCCGACCAGGGTATCCAGCTTGTCTGCCAGTGCAACGGCAGCGCCGGTAAGGGTAGTTGGCAACTCGGCGCCTGCGCCACGGGGCATGTATTGTTCATTTAGCGCCAGCGCTACGTCTTCGGGCTCGCCGTCATGCAATGCGTAGTAATACCCGGCAATGCCCTGAAGCTCTGGAAACTCACCGACCATTTCTGTTGCCAGATCACACTTGCTCAGCAGGCCCGCGCGCCCTGCACGGCCAGCGTCGCCGCCAATCTGTGCTGCGATGTACTCTGCCAGTGCCGAGACCCGCTGGGCCTTGTCGAATACGCTGCCGAGCTGGGCCTGGAAAACGACATTGGCAAGCTGCGTATTGCGCTCAGCCAGTGGGTTCTTCTTGTCCTGGCGAAAAAAGAACTCGGCATCGGTCAGGCGTGGACGCACGACCTTTTCATTACCGGAAATGATTTGCGCCGGGTCCTTACTCTCGATGTTCGCCACGGTAATAAAACGTGGCAGCAGCTTGCCAGCGTTATCCAGCAGGCAGAAATACTTCTGGTTGTCCTGCATGGTCGAGATCAGCGCTTCCTGGGGAACGTCAAGGAAGCGCTCCTCGAAACTGCATACCAGAGGCACGGGCCATTCCACCAGTGCGGTGACCTCATCGAGCAGATCGTCAGGCATGATTGCCGTGCCCTGCTCTGCAGCCGCCAGCTCATTAACACGTGCCCGAATCATTTCCCGGCGTTCGGCAAAATCGGCAATCACGTGGGCGTCACGCATCTGTTCAACATAGCTTGCCGGCGTGCTGATGCGTACTTGATCGGGATGATGGAAGCGATGCCCCCGCGAGCTGCGATCAGCGGTCTGGGAAAGAATCTCGCCGGGGACGATCGAGTCCCCCTGGAGCATGACCAGCCACTGGGTAGGACGGACAAATTCGGTCTTGCGAGCGCCCCAGCGCATACGCTTGGGAATCGGCAGCGCAGCCAGGGCACTGTCGACGATGCCCGGCAGTAGCTGGGCGGCAGCCTGGCCTGGAATGCTCTGAACGTAACGCAGTTTGGGACCGCTGCTATCAAGGTCGGATACCGCAACTCCGCACTTGCGGGCAAAGCCTTCCGCGGCCTTGGTTGGTTTACCTTCCGCGTCAAAGGCGGCCTGTAGCGGTGGGCCATCCATCTGATTGTTGCGATCAGGCTGTTGGGTCTCGAGTGCGTCCACCAGTATTGCCAGGCGCCGGGGCGCAGCGTAATAGCGTGCTGCACTATAGCCAAGCCCAGCGTCCTGCAGACCCTTTTCGACACCACTCAGAAACGCTTCGGCCAGTCGCTTGAGGGATTTTGGGGGCAGCTCTTCGGTGCCCAGTTCAACCAGAAAATCCTGCTGCATTATTCGGCCTCCTTCAATTTGGCCAGTACTTCATCGCGCAGTTCCGCCGTCGCCATTGGAAAGCCCAGACGCGCCCTGGCCATCAGATAGCTCTGGGCAATGGCGCGTGACAACGTACGCACGCGCAGGATGTAACGCTGACGCTCGGTCACCGAAATGGCGCGGCGGGCGTCGAGCAGATTGAAGGTGTGTGAAGCCTTGATCACCATTTCATAGGCTGGCAGCGGCAGTTCGGCGGCCATCAGGCGATTGGCCTCGCTCTCGTAGAAGTCGAACAGTTCGAGCAACTTTTCGACGTTGGCGTGCTCGAAGTTGTAGGTCGATTGCTCCACTTCGTTCTGGTGGAACACGTCGCCGTAGGTCACCTTGCCGAAGGGACCATCGGAATACACCAGGTCGTACACCGAGTCTACGCCCTGCAGGTACATTGCCAGACGTTCCAGACCGTAGGTGATCTCGCCGGTAACCGGATAGCACTCGACACCACCCACTTGCTGGAAATAAGTGAACTGGGTCACTTCCATGCCGTTCAGCCATACCTCCCAGCCCAGGCCCCAGGCGCCCAGCGTTGGCGACTCCCAGTTGTCCTCGACAAAGCGCACGTCATGTACGCTGGTGTCGATGCCGATATGATTCAGCGAGTCCAGATACAGCTCCTGCATATCAGCCGGATTGGGCTTGAGCACGACCTGGAACTGGTAATAATGCTGCAGGCGATTGGGGTTTTCGCCATAGCGCCCGTCACCTGGACGACGGCTTGGCTGGACGTAGGCGGCGTGCCAGGCTTCGGGGCCGATCGCACGCAGGAAGGTGGCCGTGTGGAAGGTGCCGGCACCCATTTCCATATCGTAGGGCTGGAGCAGTACACAGCCCTTTTCGGCCCAGTAACTTTGCAGGGCAAGGATCAATCCTTGGAAGCTTTGGGTGGCTGGGTTGGTCTGAGTCACGTTGTCTGTCCGATTTGGCATTTTAAGAAAGGGCGCAGTATACAATCAGACGGGCCTGTACATACAGGAGTGCAGCCGCCGCGTGGCGTAACTTCACTGTCTGACCACGTGTTGCAAGCCCAGGGAGTGAGTATGAATTCAGAAAAAGCGCCCACCAGAGCGGTGCAACACCGATGCGCATGGTGCTCGGATGACCCGATATACCAGCGTTACCATGACGCGGAATGGGGCGTGCCGGAGTACGACGCCCAGCGGCTGTTCGAAAAACTGCTGCTTGATGGTTTTCAGGCCGGTCTGTCATGGATCACCGTGCTGAAAAAGCGCGACCGCTACCGTCAGGTGTACCAGGGGTTCGACCCCCAGTTCATGGCGCAACAGAGTGAAGATGACCTGCTTGAGCTACTTGAAGATCCGGGGATCATCCGCAACCGCCTGAAAGTTCGGGGTGCACGGCAGAATGCCCAGGCCTGGTTGCGGCTTGCCGAACAGACCGACCCGGGTGAATGGCTTTGGGCTTTTGTTGGCGGCGCACCTCGAATCAACGCGTTTGCCAATATCAGTGAGGTGCCGGTAACGACCGATCAGGCTCAGGCGATGAGCAAGGCATTGAAGCGGGCCGGCTTCACCTTTGTCGGGCCAACTATCTGTTATGCCTTTATGCAGGCCACCGGCATGGTGATGGACCACACCAGGGATTGCTTCCGTTATTGCGAGCTGGCCGGGGCCTGAAACCCACCGGGCGCTGGCCCTGTTCGCCTGCAAAGCGGACTCAGGTGCTTATTGCCTTCAGGTTTATGCGGCTACAATACAATTTTCTCTCAAGCGAGGTATCTGTGGAGCGGTTCAAGGGCGCAATCATCGTTGGTTTTCTCAGGTTGTTTTCCCTGCTGCCATTCAAGCTGGCTCAGGGCCTGGGCGCCGCAGCCGGATGGCTGCTGTGGAAGCTCCCCAATCGCTCGAAAGAGGTGGTGCGCATCAATTTGACCCACTGCATGCCGGAAATGGCTGAAACCGACCGCCAACAGTTGATACGCCAAACTCTGCTGGATACAGGCCGCAGCTTCGCTGAAAGCGCCTGCGCCTGGATGTGGAAGCCCGAGCGCACTGTCAGGCTGGTGACCGAAGTGGAAGGCGCTCAATTGCTGCATGGAGCGCTCGAGGCGGGCAAAGCGGTAGTGGCTATCACCAGCCACCTGGGCAACTGGGAAGTGCTCAATCACTGGTTTTGTTCGCAATGCTCACCGGTCATCTTCTTTCGACCCCCCAAACAGCCCGCTGTGGACGAGCTGTTGCGCAGTCAGCGCGCGCAACTGGGTAATCGGGTAGCGCCCTCGACACGGGAAGGCATCGCGATGATCATGCGGGAGGTGCGCCGTGGCGGTGTGGTGGGCATTCCAGCCGATCCTGAACCTGCGGTTAAGAGCGGCGAGTTTGTGCCCTTTTTTGCGGTGTCTGCGCTAACCAGCAAATTCGTTCCCAATCTCCTGCGGGGTGGCGATGCACAGGCTCTGTTCATGCACTGTGTGCGCCTGCCCGGTGGCCGCGGGTTCAAAGTGATTGTGGAAGCCGCGCCCGATGCCCTTTACAGTAGCGATGTCACCGAGGCGACTGCCTGCATGAGCGCAATGATTGAGAGCTATGTGCGGCGCTGGCCCAGCCAGTACATGTGGAGCATGAAGCGTTTCAAGAAACGCCCGCCGGGTGAGAAAAAATGGTACTGACCTTGCAGTCATAAGACAGGATTAGAACATGTCAAATCAGCGGCAGCACCCGCGTACCCCGATGAAATGCAGAATCCGGATAAGCCATCCGGACATCGGTGATGTGTACGGACAGACCCGGGATCTTTCAGATGGTGGTGTGTTCGTTGAAAATCCGGACCTTGCCGCTCTGGCCGCAGGCACCATCGTTGAGGGTCAGGTGCAGGATATGCCCATCGAGGCCCCGATCCTGAAGATGATCATCCAGCGCCGTATTGCCGGCGAAGGTGCCGGTCTGGCATTTGTGGATGATGAAGAGGACCTGTGATGGTCCTCCTGTTTCAACGGGCCCAGAACATCGGAGTAAACAGGACCAGCAGGGTAAACACTTCAAGACGCCCGAGTAGCATGGCAAAGCTGAGAATCCATTTCACCGTAGCGCTCAACTCACCGTAGTGGGTTGAAACCTCGCCAAGACCCGGGCCCAGGTTATTCATGCAGGCTGCCAGGGCCGAAAAGGCGGTAACAAAATCCAGCCCGGTGCTCAGTAGAATCAGAAACAGCACCGCAAACGCGAACACATAAACGGCACAGAACCCCCAGACCGCTTCCACGACCCGGTCGGGTACGGGCTTGTTGCCGAGTTTGACCGGAAAGACCCCGTGGGGGTGGATCAGCTTCTTGGTCTCTCGGGTGCCCTGTTTGTAGAGCAGTAGCACGCGAATCACCTTCATCCCGCCACCAGTCGAGCCGGCACTGGCACCGATAAAGCTTGCATAGAGCAGCAGGAAAGGCAGAACCGTTGGCCAGGCGGAAAAGTCAGTCACCCCGAAGCCTGTGGTGGTCGCTATCGATACCGTCTGGAAGGCGGCAAAGCGGATCGACGTCCAGATGTCGTAGGTCTGAAAGTGGATCAGCACCACGCAGCAGGCAATAAAGAGCGCGCCAAGAATCAGCACATAGGCCCGGCATTCCGGATCGAGCCAATAGTTGGCAATCGAGCGGAACCGCCAAGCAAGGAAATGCAGTGCAAAGTTGATCCCGGAGATGAACATGAAGACGATACAGATGAATTCGATCAGGGCACTGTCGAAGTAACCAATGCTCGCGTCATGAGTCGAGAAGCCGCCGATGGCTACTGTCGAAAAAGCGTGGCTCACCGCATCAAACAACGTCATACCTGCGGCCCAGTAGGCCAGAGCGCAGGCTAGTGTCAGGCCGGCGTAGATGTACCAGAGTACTTTCGCTGTCTCGGCAATCCGCGGCGTGAGCTTGTTCTCCTTTAGCGGTCCGGGCATTTCAGCGCGATACAGTTGCATGCCGCCAACCCCGAGCATCGGCAGTATGGCCACGGCCAGCACGATGATCCCCATGCCTCCGAACCACTGAAGTTGCTGACGGTAGAACAAGAGCGAGCGCGGTAGCGTATCCAGGCCAGTGATAACGGTGGCCCCGGTGGTGGTTAGCCCCGAGAAGGATTCAAACACCGAGTCGGCAATGGTCAGTTCCGGCATTTCGAGCAAATACAGCGGCACTGCCCCGAACAACCCCAGAACCAGCCAGAACATCACCACAATCAAGTAGCCATCCCGGATGCGCAGTTCATTGCGCTGATGACGTGCGGGTATCCATATCAGCAGACCAGCTAACGCAGTGATCGCAAATGCCACGACGAAGGCCTCTAGCGCCTGTTCGCCGTAATACAGGCCGACCGCCGCCGCCGGCAGCATGCTGGTGGAAAACAGCATGAGCAGTATGCCGAGAATGCGCTGGATCTGGGTGTACTGCATGCGGCGTTTACCTGCGAGTCGGAGTCAGGGGAGTCATCAGAAAAAGGTCAGGCCGACCTGGAACAGGCGCTCGACGTCGCGGATATGTCTCTTGTCGATCACAAACAGAATCACATGATCCTCGGACTCGATCAGGGTGTTGTCGTGGGCAATGAGAACTTCCTCGCCGCGCACTACCGCGCCGATGGTCGTACCCGGCGGCAGGTCGATCTCACCGATCATCTTGCCGACGACTTTTGAGGAGCGGGAGTCGCCGTGTGCCACAGCTTCGATTGCCTCGGCGGCACCGCGGCGCAGCGAGTAGACGTTGACAATATCCCCACGCCGCACATGGGTCAGCAGCGTGCCGATCGTTGCCTGGGACGGCGAGATGGCGATATCGATCTCGCCGCCCTGGACCAGATCTACATAGGCGGGATTATTGATCAGAGCCATCACCTTGCGTGCGCCCAGTCGCTTGGCCAACATGGAAGACATGATATTGGCTTCGTCATCGTTGGTCAGGGCGCAGAATATATCCACGTCCTTGATATTTTCTTCGAGCAGCAATTCCTTGTCCGAAGCACTGCCGTGCAGGACGACGGTCTTGTCCAGATTCTGCGACAGATAGTCGGCCCGCGACTTGTTCTTTTCAATAATACGCACCTGGTAGCGATTCTCGATCGCTTCAGCCAGGCGTTCGCCGATGTTGCCGCCGCCGGCGATAAGCACCCGCTTGTAGTTCTTCTCCAGGCGTCGCAGTTCGCTCATCACCGCGCGTATGTCGTGGGTCGCGGCGAGAAAGAACACCTCGTCGTCAGCTTCGATAATGGTGTCGCCACGGGGGATGATTGGCCGATCCTTGCGGAATATTGCCGCGACCCGGGTATCCACACCGGGCATGTGCTGGCGCAAAAAGCGCAGTTCCTGACCAACCAGGGGGCCGCCATAGTAGGCACGCACCGCCACCAACTGAACCTTGCCCTCGGCGAAATCCAGTACCTGCAGGGCGCCTGGATGTTCGATAAGGCGTTTCACATAGGTGGTGACGGCCTGTTCCGGGCTGATCAGTACATCAATAGGTATCGATTCGTTATGAAAGAGGCCACCGCGAGTCAGATAAGCGGACTCGCGTATGCGGGCAATTTTTGTCGGGGTGCGAAACAGGGTGTAGGCGACCTGGCAAGCAATCATGTTGGTTTCATCACTGCTGGTGACCGCGATGAGCATGTCGGCATCATCCGCGCCGGCCTGGCGCAGAACGGTCGGGAACGACCCGCGGCCCACCACGGTACGGATATCCAGGCGGTCACCCAATTCGCGCAGGCGGGTGCTGTCGGTGTCGATCACAGTGATGTCGTTGGCTTCGCTGGCCAGCTCGGCAGCCAGACTGCCACCCACCTGGCCGGCGCCGAGAATGATGATCTTCATATTGCGGACGTCCCCTTGTCTTGCGCAGTGTAGCCGGTGACTGCAGAGTCGGCGCCCATTTTTACCAGCTTGGCCAGGTAGAAGCCATCATGGCAGGTGTTATCAGGTAGCAATTGGCGACCGTGGGGTTGCGCCAATCCGTAGGGGCCTGCAACAGGCAGTTCCCTGGCAGTGGGTTGTCGATCCAGGAAAGCGCCGATCACCTGACTGTTTTCCTCGGGTAACACCGAGCAGGTGGCATAAACCAGGATGCCGCCCACATCCAGCGTCTGCCAGAGCGCGTCGAGCAATTCGCCCTGCAACGCCGCCAACGCCGGTATGTCTTCGGCCTGACGAGTCAGTTTGATATCCGGATGGCGACGAATCACGCCCGTGGCAGAACAGGGGGCATCCAGCAGAATACGCTGGAACGGCTTGCTGTCCCACCAGGCTGCAAGCTCCCGGGCATCAGCCGCCTTGAGTTGCGCGCGCAATCCGAGACGCCGCAGGTTGTCGCTTACCCGTTCCAGTCTTTTGGGCTCCAGATCCAGAGCAACCAGCTCCATCAGGTCCGGCTCCTGTTCCAGAATATGGCAGGTCTTGCCCCCGGGGGCGCAGCAGGCATCCAGTACGCGCTGCCCGGCAGCCAGATCCAACAGGGGTGTAGCCAATTGCGCTGCTTCGTCCTGCACGCTCACCTCCCCCTCTGCAAAACCGGGCAGGCGGTGTACGTCGCAGGATTGCTCCAGGGTAATACCCTGGTCGCTGAATGGGGTCTCATGGGCCGGCAGGCCTGTCTCTGCCAGTTTGGTCATATAGGCCTGACGAGCAATGACACTCTGGTTCACCCGCAGGGTCATCGGTGGGTGCGCGTTGTTGGCGTTACAGATGGCCTCCCAGTGCTCCGGCCAGGCTTGCTTGAGACGTTTTTGTAACCAGCGGGGGTGGGACAGTCGAATGGTAGGGTCACGCTCCAGTGCGATGAACAGCTCTGAATGTTCTCGCTGCGCCCGGCGTAGAACGGCATTCAGCATGCCCCTGGCCCAGGGTTTCTTCAAAGCTTTGGCGGCGGTGACAGTTTCGTCGATCGCCGCGTGGGCTGGTATGCGGGTGAACAACAACTGGTACAGACCTACCAGAAGCAATGCGTGCAGATCGCGGTCTGCAGCCTTGAGCGGCTTTTCCAGCAGAGCATTTGCCAGACCATCCAGACGCTGGAACCAACGTGCGGTACCAAAGGCCAATTCCTGGGCCAAGGCCTGGTCACGGTCATTTACGTGCTGCAACTGAGCGGGAAGACTGGTACCCAGCGAGGCCTTGCCGGCCATTACTGTGGCCAGTGCATTGGCCGCAGCCAGACGCGGGCTCATTGGCCGTTGCCCAGTTGCAGGCCGGGGGCGAACTGTTCGCGGCGGGCGTTATACAGGTCGCTGAACGACAGCGGCTTACCGCCGGGGATCTGTAACCGGGTAAGGCGCAGCGCACCGCTACCGCAACCAACCAGAAGCCCGGCCTTGCTGCACTCGAGAATCCGACCCGGCGCGCCATGATCCTCGGTGGGGCTGGCTGCCAGCACCTTCAGCGTCTGGCCTTCCCACAGGGCATGGGCCAGTGGCCAGGGGTTGAAGGCCCGGATCATTCGGTCCAGCTCAATGGCGGGCCGTTGCCAGTCGATCCGGGCATCGGATTTATTCAGCTTGTGGGCATAGGTTGCCAGGCTGTCATCCTGTGATTCGGGCTTGGCAGTGCCTTTGGCCAGCAGGTCAATTGCCTGGATAACGGCCTTCGGACCCAGCTCGGCCAGACGGTCATGCAGACTGCCGCCGGTGTCAGTATCCGAAATCGGTGTCATCACCTTGAGCAGCATGGGACCGGTGTCGAGTCCCGCCTCCATTTGCATGACGGTCACGCCGCTTTCGCTGTCCCCAGCCTCTATTGCCCGCTGAATGGGCGCGGCGCCGCGCCAGCGGGGTAGCAGGGATGCATGACTGTTGATGCAGCCCAGGCGTGGCGTGTCCAGAACTGCCTGCGGAAGAATCAGGCCGTAGGCCACCACTACCAGCAGATCCGGTGCCAGGGTGCTCAGCTCCTGTTGTGCAAGAGGGTCGCGCAGACTCGCCGGCTGATACACCGGTAGGCCGTGTTGCAACGCCAGTTCCTTGACCGCGCTGACCTGAAGTTTCTGGCCGCGTCCTGCCGGCCGGTCTGGCTGGCTATACACCGCGATAATGTCGAGATCCGCATCAAGCATGGCTTGCAGGTGGGCGGCGGCGAATTCCGGTGTACCGGCGAAAACGATGCGAAGATCTGAAGAGTTCATGCGGCTCCCGCTGCGGGCAAACAAAAAGGCTTGCCGAAGCAAGCCCTTGGATCTACGAACAAAACCTTAGGCACTGGCCTGCTGCTTGTGCAATTTTTCCAGCTTCTTGCGAATCCGGTCGCGCTTGAGGTTGGACAGATAGTCGACGAACAACTTGCCGTTGAGGTGGTCACATTCATGTTGAATGCACACCGCAAGCAAGCCCTCGCAAATCTCATCAAAGGGTTCACCATCACGCCCCAGGGCGCGAACTCGCACTCGCTCCGGCCTGGTGACGGTTTCATAGAAGCCGGGGACCGACAGACAGCCTTCCTGCATCTCTTCCAGGTCCTCGGTCAGAGGTTCCAGATCGGGGTTGATGAAAACCCGCGGCTCACTCCTGTCTTCGGACAAGTCGATCACCACTACACGTTCGTGCACATTGACCTGACTGGCAGCCAGACCGATGCCGGGAGCCTCGTACATGGTCTCGAACATGTCATCCACCAGTTGGCGGATTCGGTCATCAACCTTGTCGACGGGCTTGGCTACGGTACGCAAGCGTGGGTCGGGAAATTCCAGAATGTTTAATATGGCCATGTCAGTTTGTGATGCAGTTGTGGAATAAAGCTAAATTGTGCTGCTAAGATGATGAGCAGCTAGGAAATAACACAGGTCTGGCATGTCTAATGCGCCTTCAGACCGAATGCTGGCCTCTATAATAAAGGGATTCATGTCATGAGGAAAACATTAGTCGGCCTTCTGTTGCTCTCGATGAGCTTTTGGGTGCAGGCACAGGAGCCGGTATTCAGGGATGGCCATCCGCAAACCTATGAGGTCGTCAAGGGCGATACCCTGTGGGACATCGCCGGGCGCTTCCTGAATCTGCCCTGGAAGTGGCCGGAAGTCTGGCACGCCAACCCACAGATCAGCAACCCGCATCTGATTTATCCCGGCGATCTGATTTCGCTGGTTTACATTGATGGCCAGCCACGTCTCACCGTTGGCCGGGGCCAGGGAGGCACCATCAAGTTGTCCCCTACCGTGCGATTCCAGCCTATCGCCGAAGCCATACCCACTATTCCACTCGAAGCGATCAACGCCTTTCTCAAGGCCGGCCGCATTATTGACGATCCCAGTGTGCTGGAAAATGCCCCCTATATTCTTGGCGGTGAAGCACAAAGCGTGGTGGTTGGTGCCGGTAGCCGTGCCTACGCCCGCGGTCAAGTCGATCCGGATATTCGCGCAATGGGTATCTTCCGGCGTGGAACGGCTTATACCGACCCGATTACCGGAGAATTCCTGGGGATTCACGCACAGGAAATCGGCAACGGCGATGTGGTGGGTACCGAGGACGATATTGTCAGCCTCAACGTGACGCGCAGTAATCAGGAAGTACGCGTCAACGATCGTCTGCTGCAGACTGAAGAGCGCCCCATCAACTCGACGTTTTTCCCCCGCGAGCCGGCCAGCGAAATCAATGGCCTGATCATCGATGTGCCCAATGGCGTTACCCAGGTGGGTCAGTACGATGTAGTGGTGATCAACAAGGGCCTGCGTGATGGCCTTGAGCAGGGTAGCGTTCTGACCATCTACAAGACGGGTGAAATGGTGCGTGATCGCATTCAGAACGAGCGCGTGCAGCTGCCCGATGAGCGTGCCGGCATGTTGATGGTTTTCCGGCCGTACGAAAAAACCAGCTATGGCATTGTGCTCGAGTCGAGCCGTCAGATGGAAATCATGGACAAGGTTCGTAACCCCTGAACCTTTGCGGCACCGCCCTCTGGCGGTGCCTACCCCTGATCAAGGATGATCAATGTCAGTTGCTACCCCGTCCTCCCTGCAGGCGTGGCTTACTCTCTCCCTGTTGGAAGGAGTCGGGCCGCACGCCCTGACACGTCTGCTCCAGCATTTCCCTGATCCGGCCGATGCACTTGCTGCCGATCTGCTCACCCTGCAATCACTTGGGCTGCGACCTGCAGCGCTGGACATCATCCAGCGCTATCAGCAGGGGGAAGCCAAGCTGGGCACCAGGCTTGATGCTGTCTACCGCTGGCTCGAAGGTCCAGGCTGTCAGGTGGTATGTCTGAGTTCACCAGAGTATCCCGCGTTGTTGCGCGACATTCCCGACCCTCCCGCGCTGCTTTATCTGCAGGGTAATGCGCAGCTGTTGCATGACCCTCAATTGGCGATGGTCGGCACCCGTCATCCCGGCCCGCACGGTGCGGCCACCGCGCGTCAGTTTGCCCGCAGCTTTGCGGAGAGTGGTCTGGTAGTGACCAGCGGCATGGCGCTGGGTATCGACGGCGCCTGCCACCAGGGCGCGCTGGATGCAGGCGGGCAGACCATAGCGGTCTGGGGAACAGGCCTGGACAACTGTTATCCGAAACGTCACAGAACGCTTGCCAGCGCTATTGTCGAGCGTGGCGGCTTGCTGGTTTCCGAGCAACCCCCCGACGCGCCACCCCACGCCGGTCAGTTTCCCAGGCGCAACCGAATCATCAGTGGGCTAAGTCTGGGCACGCTGGTGGTGGAAGCCAGCCTGAACAGCGGGTCGCTCATTACCGCGCGCCTGGCTTTGGAGCAGAATCGCGAGGTATTTGCGATGCCTGGTTCGATCCACAGCACCCAGGCACGGGGTTGTCACCAGTTGTTGCGTGATGGCGCGCATCTGGTCGAGACCGTTCGAGACGTGCTTGAGGTACTGCGCCTGCCACTGCGTGCAGCTATCGAGGCGTATACCGATTCATCGCAGAGCGTCGATACTGCGCCGCCTGGCCTGCTTTGGCCATTGCTGGACCATAATCCCGTGAGCGTTGACTGGCTGGGTGAGCGCAGCGGTCTGCCGGTGGAGCGGGTAATGCAGGAGTTGCTGGAGCTGGAACTTGATGGTCTTGTGCAGCATACCCCGCACGGGTATTCCCGGCTGACGTGATCTGTAGCCCTTGAGCCTGAAGCGCCGCTCGGCTACTGTCTTCTTTCGTATGCTTGTTCAATGCATCTCCAAAGCCGGCAACGCCTGTGGGGTTGCGGTGGTTATCGGGGGGAGGTGGCATGTTGGCACGTTGGCGATTGATACAACTCAACCGGATTTTGCATGCCGGGGGAGTGGTTGCGTATCCCACCGAGGCGGTGTGGGGATTGGGCTGCAATCCCTGGAAAGCCGATGCAGTAGAACGCCTCCTGGACTTGAAAGATCGCCCGGTGGAAAAGGGTCTGATTCTGGTTGCCGGCGACATCGAGCAATTTGATTTTCTGCTCTGGGACTTGCCCGACGGGCTGCTCGCCAAATTAAGGCTTTCCTGGCCGGGTCCCAATACCTGGCTGGTACCCCATCGCGATCGTCTGCCGCACTGGATCACCGGCGTCCATCAGACCGTGGCGCTGCGCGTCAGCGATCATCCCCTTATTCAACAAATGTGCGAGGTGACCGGCCCGCTGGTATCCACTTCGGCCAATCCCGGAGGTCGCCCTCCCGCGCGCTCGCGACTGCGTATCGAGCAGTATTTCCATGAGTGTCTGGATGCCGTAGTTCCCGGCCCCTTGGGCAGGCAGCACAATCCCAGTATCATCCGCGACTTGCAGACTGACCAGATTATCCGTCCCGCCTGAGGTTTACCCGTGAAAGATATGCCCGATGCCAGCGACGTCGCAGCCGTCAAGCATTACCTGATGGATCTGCAGGACCGCATCTGCGCTGCCCTGGAAAATGCCGATGGTGCAGGTCGCTTTGCCGAAGAACAATGGGACCGCCCGGCTGGTGGCGGTGGTCGCTCGCGGATAATGGAAAAGGGTGCGCTGCTGGAAAAAGGCGGCGTGGGCTTTTCCCACGTGTTTGGCGATGGTATGCCGCCGTCGGCCACGGCCCACCGACCGGAGCTGGCCGGCCGGCATTTTCAGGCCATGGGCGTCTCCCTGGTAATGCATCCGGAAAACCCCCATGTGCCGACCTCTCACGCCAATGTGCGTTTCTTCATTGCCGAAAAGGAAGGCGCGGATCCGGTCTGGTGGTTTGGTGGCGGTTTTGATCTGACACCCTACTATGCCAACGAGGAAGACTGCAGACACTGGCATCAGGTCGCTCGCGACGCCTGTGCGCCTTTTGGTGATGACGTGTATCCACGCTACAAAGCCTGGTGTGACGAGTACTTTCATCTCAAGCATCGCCAGGAACAACGTGGTGTGGGTGGGTTGTTTTTCGATGACCTCAACGAATGGGGATTCGAACGCAGCTTCGAGTTTCTCCGTGCGGTGGGAGACGCCTACATCGAAGCGTACCTGCCAGTGGTCGAGCGCCGGCGCGGCGCGCAATACACCGCCGAGCAGAAGGCTTTTCAGGAGTACCGGCGCGGTCGTTACGTGGAGTTCAATCTGGTGTATGACCGTGGCACCCTGTTTGGTTTGCAAACCGGTGGTCGCACCGAGTCTATTCTGATGTCGTTGCCGCCAGTGGTGCGCTGGGACTACAACTGGCATCCCGCACCGGGCACACCGGAAGCGCGCCTGACCGATGAGTTTCTGGTGGCACGGGACTGGCTCGGAGAGGTGCACTGATGGACCGTTACGCGGTAATTGGCAATCCGATCGGGCATAGCAAGTCGCCGCAAATCCATCGCATGTTCGGCGAACAGACCGGTCAGCCCATTGCCTATGAAGCATTATTGGCGCCGCTGGATGACTTTGCCGGAACGCTGCGCGAATTTCTGGCCGAGGGGCTGGGCGTCAACGTCACAGTGCCGTTCAAGGAGCAGGCCTGGGCGCTGGTTGATCAGCATACCCCTGCCGCGGAACGCGCCGGAGCGGTGAATACGATTCAGCGTCTGGATGACGGTAGACTGTTGGGCGATAACACCGATGGTAAAGGCCTGGTGAGGGATATCCAGCACAACGCTGGATTGGCTTTGGCAGGGCTCAAGGTACTGCTGGTTGGCGCTGGTGGTGCGGCACGGGGAGTGATTCAGCCGCTGCTTGCCGCCGGGCCTTCACAGCTGTGCATCGTTAACCGCACCGTGAGCAAGGCCGAGGAACTAGCTGCGCTGTTCGCCGATCAGGGCCCGATCAGCGCAGCTGGTTTTCAGTGGATTGAGGAGCCGGTCGATCTGATCATCAACGCAACCTCAGCCAGTCTCGCCGGTGACCTGCCGGATATCTCCCCCAACCTGATTCGCCCGGGACATACCTGGTGTTACGACATGATGTACGCCAGTGAAGCGACCGCATTCAATCGCTGGGCTGCCGAGCAAGGTGCAGCGCGGTGCCTGGATGGTTTGGGGATGTTGGTCGAACAGGCCGCTGAAGCTTTCCTGCTCTGGCGCGGCGTGCGGCCCGATACCGCGCCGGTGCTCAAAGCCCTACGCTAAAGTCCGGGCCGGTGGGCTGGTGGGCTGGGAATGTCGAGTTCCACCTCGACAAAGTGCCAGTCAGAAACACCCACAGCCGAGATGGAACTCGGCAACTCCCAGGCGGCGACGTGCACTCCGGGAGCGTCGAGTTCCATCTCGACCAGCGGCGTTGCTGCTACCACCCTGCCGAGGCAGAGCCCGGCCACTCCCAGGGGCCTCCCGGGAATGTCGAGTTCCACCTCGACAGAGAGTCAGCCGCAAACACCATTGGCCGAGATGGAACTCAGCCTTTCTGTTGAGCTAGTTTCTTGCGTGGCGTACCGCGTTAGCCAGGTCTGAGACCAGGTTCAGCACGTCATTGACTCCCTGCTCAGGGGTTTCTGCCTTGGCTATGCAATCCACCAGCGCCGAACCAACTACCACTCCCTCGGCATCCAGGGCAAAACGCGCCGCCTGCTCCGGCGTGCGCACACCAAAGCCTACGCACACTGGAATCTCGGTCTGCTGGCGAATCGCGCCGATCGCATCCCGCACGGTGGCATTATCCGCCTGGCCAACGCCGGTCACGCCGTTGAGCGACACGTAGTAGAGGAAGCCGCTGGCATGGTCGAGCACTGCCGGCAGGCGTTTCGCATCGGTGGTCGGCGTGGCCATGCGAATCATGTCCAGACCGGCCTCACGGGCCAGGGGCCCCAGCTCGCTGTCGTGTTCAGCGGGCAGATCGACCACCAGCAGACCATCGACGCCGGCTTCGCGCGCATCGCGCATGAAGTTATCCGGACCATAGCGGTAGATCGGGTTGTAGTAGCCCATCAGCACGATCGGTGTGGTCTGGTCTTCGACGCGGAACTGCCGGACCATTTCCAGGGTTTTCAGTTGCGTCTGCCCGGCCTTGAGGGCGCGCACGGCGGCGGCCTGGATGGTCGGGCCGTCAGCCATTGGGTCGCTGAAGGGCATGCCCAGCTCGATAATGTCTGCGCCGGCGCCGGGCAACTGCTTGAGCAGTGCCAGGCTGGCATCATGGCCGGGGTCGCCGGCGCAGATGTAGGTCACCAGTGCGGCGCGGTTGGCACTTTTCAGTTCGGCGAAGCGACCAGCTAAACGGGATGTCATGCCTTCTCCTCCATCAGACGCAATACGGTTGGCATATCCTTGTCGCCACGCCCGGACAGGCAGACGACCATGATGTGATCCTTGGGCAGGTGCGGCGCACGCTTGGCTACTTCGGCCAGCGCGTGGGCGGTTTCCAGTGCAGGAATGATGCCTTCCTGACGGCAACAGACGTGGAATGCCTCCAGGGCTTCGGTATCGGTCACTGCGGCGTAATCGACGCGGCCCTGCTCATGCAACCAGGCATGCTCAGGGCCGATTCCCGGATAATCCAGACCGGCAGACACGGAGTGCGCATCGGTGATCTGACCATCGGTGTCCTGCAACAGGTAGGTGCGGTTACCATGCAGCACACCAGCGATACCTCCCTTGAGGCTGGCCGCGTGCTTGCCACTGTCCAGACCTTCGCCGGCCGCTTCGACCCCGATCAATTGCACGCTCGGGTCATCGAGGAACGCGTGGAACAGTCCCATCGCATTGGACCCGCCGCCAATGCAGGCAATCAGGCTGTCCGGCAAACGACCCTCGCGGGCCTGCATCTGCACGCGAGCCTCGCGACCTATCACGGCCTGAAACTCACGGACCATGGTGGGGTAGGGATGTGGCCCGGCTACGGTGCCGATCATGTAGAAGGTGTTGTCGACGTTAGTGACCCAGTCGCGCAGGGCCTCGTTCATCGCATCTTTCAGGGTGCCGGTACCGGATGTGACGGGAATGATTTCGGCGCCCATCAAACGCATGCGCGAGACGTTGTCACGCTGGCGGTCAATATCGGTTGCGCCCATGTAGACCACGCAGGGCAAGCCAAAGCGTGCGGCGACAGTGGCCGTGGCAACGCCGTGCATGCCGGCGCCGGTTTCGGCAATGATGCGGGTCTTGCCCATGCGCTTGGCCAGCAGCACCTGACCAATACAGTTGTTGATCTTGTGCGCACCGGTGTGGTTAAGCTCTTCGCGCTTGAAATAGATTTTCGCACCGCCGTACAGCTCGGTCAGCCGCTCCGCATAATACAGCGGGCTGGGACGGCCAACGAATTCGGCCTGGAAACGGTCCAGCTCGGCGAGAAAATTCGGCTCCGCGAGTGCGGTGTTGAAGGCCTCTTCAAGATCAAGAATCAGCGGCATCAGGGACTCGGCAACGAAGCGCCCGCCGAAGGAGCCAAACTGGCCCTGGGCATCTGCCCCACGGGTAAAGGTGCTGGTGTTCTGCATGATCGGTACCTTCATCTGGAATACGTTTTGGAATGCACCCACCTTAGGGCAGGCGGCATAGGAAAAAAACCGATAAGATAGCTGAAACCTGTGAGAAAAAGTGACGTATCGCCATGAGCCGAGATCTACCCTCACTCAACGCATTGCGCGTATTCGAAACGGCTGCGCGGCTGGAAAGCGTGAGCCAGGCGGCGCAAGTGCTGCATGTGACCCACGGCGCAGTCAGTCGCCAGATCCGCACCCTGGAAGCGGAGCTGGGAGTAGCCCTGTTCGAGAAGGCGGGTCGTGGCGTGCAATTGACCAACGCCGGCCGGCGGCTGCGCGATGCCAGTCGCGAAGCGCTGGATAGTCTGCGCACGGTGTGTGCAGAGATCAGTCAGAGTCAGGTGAGTGCACCTTTCCTTCTTGCCTGTCCGGGCAGCTTGCTGGCGCGTTGGTTTATTCCGCGTCTGGACCGGTTGAACGCTGAGCTTCCAGCGCTGAATCTGCACCTCTCCGCCAGCGAAGGTGAGCTGGATCCGCGCAAGCCGGGTGTCAGCGCAACGTTGCTGTTTGCCGAGCCGCCCTGGCCTGCAGACATGCAGGTGTATCCGCTGATCGCTGAACGTATCGGACCGGTATTCAGTCCGCGCTATGGGCGAGCGGCGTCGATTGCCGAGCAGCCCCCCAGTGCACTGGTGAACGAACCCCTGTTACATACCCTCTCGCGCCCCGGCGCCTGGGCTGACTGGGCGCGGGCGCTGGGGCTCGAACCACAAACCCTGCGCCAGGGCCAGGGCTTCGAGCATTTGTATTACCTTCTTGAGGCGGCCCTTTCTGGGCTGGGAGTGGCGATCGCCCCTGAGTTGCTGGTAGCTGATGACATTGCCAATGGCCGCTTGCTCGCTCCCTGGGGGTTCACCGAAACATCCAATCAGCTGGCGCTATGGAGCCCTTCACGACAACCGCAGGCACAGGTCCGCGAGCTGGCGAACTGGCTGAAGGTCAATCTGTGAAGAGCCTCTATCTGACGATACTCACCGTTGCGCTGCTCGGTGGGTGTAGCAGTATCGCCTTCGTCCAGCAATCTTGGCAGGGCCAGCGCAACGTGATGGCGCTGAGTGTGCCCATTGTCGACTTGTTGGAAAGTCCCGGCACCGATCCCGCTCTCAAGATGCGCCTGGCCCAGGCGCTCGACGCACGCCGGTTTGCCAGCAATGTGCTCGGGTTGCCGGACAATGCCAGTTACACCCGGTACAGCGCCCTGCCCCGGGATTACGTGCTGTGGAATCTGTTCGTCACGCCGGAACTCTCGCTAGAGCCTGTTCAGCACTGCTATCTGTTTACCGGATGCCTGGCCTACAAGGGCTATTTTACTCCCGAGGCGGCGCAAGGCGCGGCGCAGCATTGGCGGCAAGAGGGTATGGACGTTTTTATTGGTGACATTCCAGCCTACTCGACCCTGGGCTGGTATGACGACCCGCTGCTCAGTTCCATGCTCAACTGGGATGATGATTATGTTGCCCTGACGCTGTTTCACGAATTGGCGCATCAGCGTTTTTATGTGAAGGACGAGACTGCTTTCAACGAATCATTTGCCAATTTCGTTGGCAGTGAAGGTCTGCGCCAGTGGCGAGCCAGTCGGGGGCTGGCGCCACCGGATCCCGAGCTCGAGCAGCAGCAGGCTGAGTTTACCCGGCTGGTCATGGCTACACGGGAAAGCCTGCGGGAGATCTACGCCAGCGAACAACCTGATGTGGCCAAACGGATAGCAAAGGAAAAGGCGTTTTTCCGTCTGCAAACGGACTACAGGCAGTGGAAGACAGAATGCTGGGAAAGCAGCCCACGATTTGACGGCTGGTTCGCGCAAGAGCTGAACAATGCCAGCCTGTTACCCTTTGGACTTTATGATCAGTGGGTGCCGGCTTTTGCTATGCTCTTTGAACAGACTGGAAAAGATTGGCAGGCTTTTTATCAGGCAGTAGAAGAAATGGGGAGTTCGACCTCGGCGGGCCGTGAGCAAGCGCTGCTCGCACTGCTGCAGGCGGCGCAAAAAAAGGGTGAGGCCAGCTTGGATTCAAGAATGGATCATCGGCCTGTTTCATCTGCAGAATCAATAAAAACAAGAGAGCCAGGATGCACCCAAGAGCACCGATAACCGTATCTGGACCAGGGAAGGGTATCCATGACGGATCATGAACAACCGAGTGAAGCTGAATTGCTCAAGCCGCCCCGGGCCTACTGGTTGGTTGCACTATTGACTGGTCTGATCACCGGCGTTCTGGCTTTTATCATCGGCTACAGCCTCCATCACCACAGTCGTTTGCTGCAGGAGGAGCAGTTTGCCCAACGAGTGGAGGGATACGGACAGGGTATTTCCGATTTTGTGCTGCGTAGTCTGGGAGCTGTTTATACCCTGGGCACCCTGGTTCAAGTGTCCGATGGACAGCTAGATGATTTTCAACTGCTCGGAGACGAGCTGAGTACCTACTTCCCCGGCGCCTCCGCTCTCGCCATGGCAGAGGGTGGTGTGATCAGTCAGGTGTGGCCGCTTGCGGGGAATGAAGGGGAGCTGCAACGCGATTTGCTGCTGGATCCCGAGCGCGGTGCCGACGCCATGATGGCCCTGCAGAACAAGAGTCTTACCTTGTCCAGGCCCTTTTACCAGACTCGGGGCGGTCGCGTGATGGCCGGTCGTTTGCCCGTATTCGTCAGCGATGCCAGTGGTTCCGAGCGATTCTGGGGCTTTGTAGTCGCAATTCTCGACCTGACAACTATCCAGTCATTGCCGGAGATCCAGGCTCTGCGAGAACAGCAGTTGCGCTTTCGTCTATGGCGCCTCGATCCTAATACGGCCCAGCGGGATCTGCTGCTGCCGGTTGCTGACGAGGGAGACTTCCAACGCTCCCATGAAGTGTCATTGGAGCTGGCCAACGCCCATTGGATCCTGAGCGTTGAGCAACCTCCTAGCGTCGAGCTCTGGTTGCGGGCCTTGATCATGTTGTTGATCGGGGTCATCACCAGCTTGGCGCTGGGTTATTCGGTTCTTCAGGTGCTCACTATGCGCTGGCAGCGGCAGAATCTCACCAGCCTGGTTGCCCAGCGCACGCGCTCTGAAGTGGCGGCGCGCAATGATATGGCCGCGGTAATCCACGCCATACCCGATCTCTTGTTCGAACTGGATGCCGAAGGACGCTATTACCGTTTTTATTCCCAGCGTATTGACCTGCTGAAAATGCCGTTCCATTCGATGCAAGGCAGAACGGTACACGAAGCATTGCCGAGAGCAGCTGCGGGCCAGGTCATGACTGCTATTTCAGAGGCAGCACAAAAGGGTTGGGCAGGTGGTTACAGCTTTCCATTGGGCGATCCAGGGAGTGCCGAGGGTGAGCGCTGGTTCGAGTTGTCGGTGGCACGCAAGGCAGCGAGGCCCAATGAAACCGACCGTTTTATCGTGTTGTCCCGTGACATCACCGAGCGTAAACGGGCTGGAGAACTGAATCGGCAACTGTTAGCGCGTTACCAGTCCTTTGTCAGCGCCTCCAACACCGGGGCATGGGAATATCATGTCAGCTCAGGTCGCCTGGAGTTGAGTGACGAATATTTTCTGATGCTGGGTTTCGATCCGGTGGCGCAGGAGCGTGATCCTCAGTTCGGTTCGCTGCAGGTCTGGATCGACCTGCTCCACCCAGACGACAGAGAGTCGGCGGCCCGGCGCTTCACGAACTATTTCAGCAATCCCTCTGACAGACTGTACGAAAACCGTTTTCGTGTACGGACCGCCAAGGGTGAATGGATCTGGATTCTGGCACGGGGCCGTTTTCTGCGCGATGGGGACGGACACTTTACCGACCTCATCGTAGGCACCCATATCGACATTGACGAAACAGTGCGAGCGAGTGAGGAGCTGAAACTGGTCGGTCGGGTGTTTGAGCAAAGCAGCGAAGGATTCCTGATAACAGATGCCCGGCAGCGCATCGTCAAGGTCAACCGGGCCTTTACCGACATCACCGGCTACAGTCCCTCTGATGCGATGGGTCACACGCCGACCCTGCTGTCTTCGGGTCAGCATGACAAGGCGTTCTACCAGAGCATGTGGGCTGCCATCGAAAGTCAGGGCCACTGGCAGGGCGAGGTCTGGAACCGGCGCAAGGACGGTACCCTTTACCCGGAGTGGCTGCGCGTCAGTCGTATGCTCGATGACAATGGGGAGGCTACCCATTACGTGGCGGTCCTCAGTGACATCACCCAACGCAAGGCGGATGAACAGCATATTCACAAGCTGGCATATTTTGATGTGTTGACCGGCTTGCCTAACCGCAGCATGTTCGAGCAACGTGCCGAGCTCGCCCTGAGTCTGGCCGAGCGACATGGCAAGCACCTGGCGCTGATGTTTATCGACTTGGACAACTTCAAGAATGTCAACGATTCACTGGGTCACCAGGTCGGTGACGCGTTGCTGGTGGCCTTTGCACAGCGCTTATCGGGGTTGTTGCGTGAGGAGGACACCTTATCCCGGACCGGGGGCGATGAGTTCACGCTGATCTTGCCCGAGACGGACGCCAATGGTGCGGCACATACCGCGCAGCGCATTGCCAATGCGATGACTGAATCCATGTTCGTTGCGGGTCACGAGCTGACTGTGACGGCTTCGATTGGTATTGCCCTGTATCCGGATGATGCGCAGGACCTGGTCAATTTGCTGAGTAATGCCGACATTGCGATGTATCGGGCAAAGCAGCACGGACGCAATGGCTACAGCTTCTTCAAGCCGGAGCTGCAGACCCATTACGTGCGTACTCTGCAGATCGAGAACGCGCTACGCCATGCCATGGCCCGGGGTCAGTTGAGTGTGCATTTTCAGCCGCAACATCGCCTGACGGACGACCATCTGGTGGGAGCCGAGGCGTTGTTGCGCTGGAATCATCCCGAGTTGGGTAATATTTCGCCAGCCGAATTCATTCCGGTGGCGGAAAACAGCGGGCTGATCATTCCGATTGGTGAATGGGTGCTGGCCGAGTCGCTCAAGCACTTGCTGGTATGGCATGGCATGGGCTTTACCGATATGCGTGTAGCCGTCAATCTGTCAGCCGTGCAGTTCCGCGACAGACAGCTATTGGGCAAGATCGAAGCCCTGCTGGAAAGCACCGGCGTACCGCCGCAGGCCCTGGAGCTGGAACTGACCGAAAGCATGACCATGCAGGACCCTGAGTCCGCCATACAGATCATTGCCCGGCTCAACCGGTTGGGGCTTAATCTGGCTCTGGATGATTTCGGAACCGGCTACTCGTCCATGAGTTATCTGAAGCGCTTTCACCTGCAAAAAATCAAGATAGACCAATCTTTCATCCGTGATCTGAGTGTCGATGGTGATGACGCCGCCATTGTGAATGCGACCATCACGTTGTCCCGGAACCTGGGCATGCAGACCCTCGCCGAGGGAGTCGAGACCCAAGAGCAGCGCGACTTCCTGCGCCAGTCCGGTTGCGATTTTGTGCAGGGTTACCTGTACAGCCGGCCGCTACCGGCCGATGCCTTTATCGAATACATGACGCATTGCCGTCGGAGTGTGCCATGACGAATTTGCCCGCAGTTCTCCACACACCCACCGCCCGGACAATGAAAAGCAGTCGCATGGCCTGCTATAGAGACTGGTTACAGAACGCTAGTGAAATGCCAGGTGCCGATTACGCGGACCTCCACGCCTGGTCCATCGCTGACATCGAACGATTCTGGCGCAGCATCTGGGATTACACCGATGTGGTCAGCGCCAGCGATCCGAGTGTCGTGCTGGAGAGTCACGCGCTGCCTGGCGCGCGCTGGTTCCCACAGGCGCGCCTCAACTTTGCCGAGAACCTGCTGCGCCACGCCCTGACTAGTGACGCTACGCGGCCAGCGTTACATGCCCGTTCCGAAACCCGTGGCGATTTCACCCTCAGTCGCAGTGAGCTCCTTGCCCAGGTTGCAGCACTGGCAGCCTGGATGCGTGAGACTGGGATACAGCCAGGTGACCGTATTGCCGCGGTTGTTGCGAATGTCCCCGAAGCGATCATTGGTATGCTCGCGGCTGCCAGTATCGGCGCGGTGTGGTCTTCGGCCTCGCCAGATTTCGGCACCGCCGGCATCCTTGACCGCTTTGGCCAGATCGAGCCCAGACTGCTGATCTGCGTTAACGGCTATGGTTATGGGGGCAAGGTCTTCGATCGCACAGCCCAGGCGTTGGAGCTACGAGCCAGTATGCCCTCGGTGGAACAACTGTTGATGATCCGCAATGTACCGGATATCGCACTGCCGGATGGCGTGATCGATTGGCAAGCCGTGCAGAGCGAATATGCCGGTGCACCTCTGGAGTTTACAGCCCTGCCCTTTGATCACCCGCTATACATCCTGTACTCCTCGGGCACCACCGGCGTACCCAAATGCATCATCCATGGTGCCGGCGGCACGTTGCTGCAACATAGCAAGGAGCTGATGTTGCACGGTGATCTGGGCCCTGAGGATGTGTTGTTCTACTTCACGACCTGCGGCTGGATGATGTGGAACTGGCTGGCTTCGGGCCTGGTTACCGGCGCAGAGCTGGTGCTCTTTGATGGCAATCCGGGTTACCCCGATATGCACCGGCTATGGCAGCTGGCCGAGGATTATCGCGTCACCCATTTTGGTACCAGCGCCAAGTTTCTGGGTGGGTGTCGTAATGCTGGTCTGCAGCCAGGGCGCAGTTTTGATCTGAGCCCACTGCGCGTGCTGCTGTCGACTGGCTCGCCTCTGCTGCCCGAGGATTACGACTGGGTCTACGAGGCAGTCAAGAAAGACATGCTCTTGGGCTCGATATCCGGCGGTACCGATATCGTCTCCTGTTTTGTTGGCTGCTCGCCGCTGTTGCCGGTGCGCCGGGGCGTGATCCAGTGCCGCATGCTGGGCATGGATGTGCAGGCATTCAACGATGCAGGTCGGGCGGTGGTTGGCGAACGGGGTGAGCTGGTTTGCCTGCAGCCGGCGCCGTGCATGCCGATCGGATTCTGGAATGACCCGGACGGTAGCCGCTACCGCGCCGCATATTTCGAGCGCTTCGATGGCGTCTGGGCCCATGGCGACTATATCGAGTTCGATGACGAGGGCGGCTGTATTATCCATGGCCGCAGTGACGCCACCCTGAATCCGGGCGGGGTGCGTATCGGTACCGCCGAGATCTATCGTCAGGTGGAGACCCTGGAGGAAATCGCCGACAGTCTGGTGGTCGGGCAGGACTGGGAAGGCGACGTGCGCGTGGTGCTGCTGGTGGTCATGAACCCCGATCATCAGATGGATGAAGCCCTGCGCCAGCGCATTCGTCAACGTATCCGCGATAATGCCAGCCCACGGCATGTACCGGCGTGCATCGAGGTGGTCGAGCAGATCCCCTATACCCGCAGTGGCAAGAAAGTCGAATTGGCGGTGGCCAAGCTGTTGCGCAGAGAAGTGGTGAGTAATCGCGAAGCCATCGCCAATCCCGAGGCTCTGGACCAGATAGCCGCGAATCCCGCGCTCTGGCGCTAGCTTAAGATCATTTGGCGGGCGAATCCTGCAACAGCCTGCGACCTATATCGGCTTTCGCGCCGGCTTCACAGGGGTCAGAATGCTCCACGTTGATTCAATCGAGGAGCCAGAATATGAAAGCTGTGGGATATCAGGAAGCCGGTGCCGTGAGCCGGTCAGATGCACTGGTGGATATCGAACTGCCGCGCCCCGAGCCCGGCCCGCGTGATCTGTTGGTCAAGGTCGCAGCGATTTCGGTCAACCCGGTAGACGCGAAGATCCGCAGTAGCCGAGCGCCACTGACGGGCAAATTTGATGTCTTGGGTTGGGATGCGGTGGGCACGGTCGAATCGGCAGGCGCTGAGGTGTCCGGCTTCAAGGTGGGTGACCGGGTGTTCTACGCTGGCGCTATCGACCGCCCCGGCACCAACGCAGAGTACCACCTGGTCGATGAGCGCATCGTCGGCCGTGCGCCTGCGAGCCTCAGCGATGCCGAGGCGGCGGCCCTGCCCCTGACAGCCATTACCGCCTGGGAGTTGCTGTTTGACCGGTTTGGTGTGAGCGAGGGCGGCGGGGCGGGCCAAACCTTGCTGGTGATCGGCGGCGCCGGTGGTGTGGGTTCCATTCTGGTGCAGCTGGCCCGGCAACTGACTGAACTGACCGTGGTGGCCACCGCTTCCCGGCCCGAAAGCGCGCGCTGGATCAGCGACCTGGGCGCCCAGCATGTGATCAACCACCACGAGCCGATGCTGGCTCAGCTGCAGGGCAAGGGCATCGAACAGGTGGAGCTGGTTGCTTCGTTGACCCACACGGTCGAGCATTACGAAGAAATCGTGGAATGCCTGGCGCCGCAGGGCAAGCTGGGGCTGATCGACGACTTCGAGAGTCTCGATGTACTCAAACTCAAGCCCAAGAGCCTGTCGCTGCATTGGGAGTTCATGTTCGCCCGCAGCCTGCACCAGACCCCGGACATGAACGAACAGAGTCGCTTGCTCAACCGCGTGGCCGACCTGATTGACCAGGGCACCCTGAAGACCACCCTGGGCGAACACTTCGGCCGCATCAACGCAGCCAACCTGCTCAAGGCCCACCGCCTGCTGGAAAGCCATCAGTCACGCGGCAAGATCGTGCTGGAAGGCTTCTGAGTTGCCTTAGTCCCACTGTGGCGCAAAGTCGGGGTCAGCAATCCGTTCATTGCGCTCCAGTGCCGCAATAGCCGCCATATCGTCCTGGCTGAGCTGCAGATCGGCCGCCCGCAGGTTGTCCTGCTGGTGTCCGCGTTTGGTGGAAGAGGGAATAACCACATAGCCCAGTTGCATCAGCCAGGCGAGCGTCACCTGCGCGGGCGTGACTCCATGCGCCTGCCCAATGGCCTGTAATACCGGATCCTTCATCACTGCGCCTACTGCCAGCGGCATGTATGCGGTGAGCTGAATGCCATGCTCGCGGGCGAATTCGGCTATTTTCCGATTGTGCAGAAAGGGGTGAATCTCCACCTGATTGGTGGCGATATTCTCGGCCCCCACCAGGTCAATGGCCTTGCCCAGATGCTCGATGGTGAAATTGGACACGCCGATCTTTTTGGTGAGCCCCTGCTCTCGTGCTTCCAGCAGCATCGGCAGATATTCTTCCATTGGCACCTTGTCATCTGGCGAGGGCCAGTGGATCAGCGTCATATCCACCTGCTTGAGACCGAGCTTGTTCAAGCTTTCTTCCAGGCTGGGAATCAGCTTGCGTGGTGCCAGATTGGATATCCAGATCTTGGTGGTAATAAACAGCTCATCCCGGGGTATGCCGTTATCAGCGATTGCCTTACCTACCTGCGCTTCGTTCTCATAGATCTGCGCCGTATCTATATGCCGGTATCCAAGTTGCAACGCCTGGCTGACAGAGTCGATGACCTCCTGCCCTTTCAGACGGTAGGTACCCAATCCGATCGTGGGAATGCCCATGCACTTTGCTCCTGATTGTTGGTGAGTTCGCTGCCTACACCTTAGACCACGACGAGGTCGCCGTGGTAGTGAGCTCGGTGAGGCGTTAATCTGTGAAGCCGCTCACCATCACTATATGAGGACTCACCAATGACCCTTCAGGCTCTACTTGGAACTCGCTTGCCGATCATCCAGGCACCCATGGCCGGAGTGCAGAACAGCAATCTGGCGCTGGCTGTATGCCGCGCCGGCGGGTTGGGGTCAGTGCCTGCGGCGATGCTCGGGCCGGATGCCCTGCGGGCCGAATTGCAGACGATGGTCGAGCACAGCGTGGGTCCCTGGAATGTGAATTTCTTCTGCCATACCCCGCCGAGGCCCGAGGAGGATCGCGAGCTGGAGTGGCGCGCTGCGCTGGCGCCTTATTATCAGGAGTGGGGATTAGACATTACTGATGTCCCGGCTGGTGGCGGACGTAGACCCTTTGATACCGGTACGCTGGAGATCCTTCGCGAGTTCAAGCCCCCGGTTGTCAGTTTCCACTTCGGCCTGCCGGCCCCCGAGCTGATGGCGGAGCTCAAGAGCTGGGGTACGGTCATTCTCTCGTCCGCTACGACTGTGGAAGAAGCCCGCTGGCTCGAGGCTCGCGGAGTCGATGCAGTGATTGCCCAGGGCCTGGAAGCTGGCGGCCACCGGGGTATGTTTCTGAGCGATGACATCACTACACAGTTGGGGATCTTCGCCCTGCTACCCCAGGTTATCGCAGCGATTGATGTGCCGGTTATCGCCGCTGGTGGCATTGCCGATGCCGCAGGTATCCGCGCCGTCATGGCGCTGGGCGCGGCTGGCGTGCAGATCGGTACGGCCTTTCTGTTATGCCCCGAGGCTACGACCAGTGAAGTTCATCGTGACGCGCTGATCAGCAAAGCAGTCGAGCACACAGCCTTGACCAATGTATTTTCCGGCCGGCCGGCAAGGGGCATCGTCAACCGGGTGATACGCGAATTGGGGCCGATTAGTCCTTCGGCGCCAGCCTTTCCCCTGGCTGGCGCCGCGATAATGCCGTTGCGCAAGGCCGCTGAGGCATGTGGCAATGGTGACTTTTCGCCGCTGTGGTCAGGCCAGAACGCCAGCGGCTGCCAGGCCATATCCGCCGAAGAGCTGACCCGTAAACTGGGCGGGGCCGACTGATATCAAGTGAGCAGTTTCGCAAGAGTCGGCTCCAGCTAACGAGTCAGAGAAGGTGGACGCGTTTACCCTTTGGATAGGCCTACCCATTTCCGCAACCGTGCCAATTCAATCGGGTCATCGTCCAGCTCGGTTTCCAATGCAGCAATACGCATTATGACGAGGTCTTTGCGCAGACTGTTTTGGGGCAACTTGAACACGGCACCGATCAATTCCCGGGTGATGAAAGGTAGCTTCAGACCCACCTTGATGCGATTGCCGAACTCAGGCGCGAACTTCAGCATCAAGCGATCGACATCCAGGGGATCGAACTGTTGTCCGTAGTCGACAAAATTCTGTATTGCACAGAGCGTCGCCATTTCCCCCAGAAGGCATAAACTGACTGCCGACCTCACTGGCTCGGACGCGATGGATTGATGATGTGCCAGTCGTGTCAGAGCTTTTGCCAGAGCGGCCTGCTGTTTCATCAACTGAAGAGCTTTTTCAAGCAGTAAGGGATCACGCAGTACCGGCCCCGTGCGTGCAAGCTGAATCGCCAACTCGATGCTACTGACTAACCCCAACTGGTCAATGGCCTGCTCGACGCTGATGCAGTTGAAGGTACCTTCTCCCCCCTGATCAAGGTTTGCCTGATGCATCAACCCTGCCAGCAGTATCGGTTGCTGGCGCGCAAGGCGAACCATCTCATGCCGGCTGCAGGTGCGTTCCAGGTTGAGCACCCGGGACTGAGCGACCTGCGCGCTCCAGGGAATAAACAGTTTTTGTTGCAGCTGTTGGGTCAGGAAGTCCTGCAAGTCACTCACGCCGTCCACGCCGGCAGCGCATTCAATCGCCCCCTGGTTGACCAGTTCGCGCAATCGTTCAAACAGACTTTCCACCTTGAAAGGCTTGGCTATAAAACTGGTGATACCAGCCCGGCGAGCGGCAATGACGGTTGCCCGGTCAATCTGTGAGGTAATAAGCACCCTGTGGCTATTCGGGTTTCTCCGTCGGCAGGCTTCTATCACTTCCAGCCCGCTGCCATCGGGTAGATTCAGATCACAAATCAACAGATCCTGGGGGTTGGCTTTTATCTCGTTGAGCGCATTGCCAACTGTACCCACCAGGCTCAGTTCGGCCCCGCTGGTGAGGCTTTCCAGCACCTGTCTGAGCAATTCAGCTATCCATTGATCATCCTCGACGATCAGTATCTTCATCTATTCGACTCGCTGTACATGTTCGACCTATAACCGAATTTCGTCTCTGCTCTGCGCTACAGCCCTCCCCTGGCATTCCTTGGTTTCAGCCTACCTGATCTGATGCGGACTTGGCATCCAGCAATATCCAGAAGCTCGAGCCCTTCCCCGGAGATGACTCAAAGCCGACCTCGGCGGCCATGTGTGACGCCAGTTCACGGCAGATGGCGAGACCCAGACCGGTGCCGCCCCGCTGACGGGTGTCCGTGGCATCTGCCTGGGAGAACTTGGTAAACAGTTGCTCATGGAAGGCTTCAGGGATGCCGATTCCCTTATCAGTCACCCGTATACGCACCTTGCTCTGTGCATAGTGGGCTTCAAGCAAAACGGATTGGCCCGGGTAGGAGAACTTGATCGCGTTGGACAGGTAATTGTTCAGTATTTGCCCCATGCGCTGGCCATCGACTGTCACCTCTACGGCATCAACATGTCCTAGCTCCAGTTGTACCTGGAATTGCGCCGCATAGCCGGCGTTGCCCTGGATGGCTGTCAACAAAAGCGGCGCAAGCGCCTGGGGCTGAAGATCAAAATGCATTTTTCCAGCTTCGAGCTTTTCCATATTCAGCAGATCGTTGATCAGATTGTTCAGCGACTGGCTGTTTTTCTGCGCAATCTGCAGCATCTCGCGCATCCCGGTGGGCACTGGCCCCAGCACATTGTTGGTAATCAGCGTAAGCGCACCTGAAATAGCGGTTAATGGTGTGCGCAGTTCATGGCTCACAGTGGATACGAATTGATTCTTCAGCTGATCTATCCGGCGCTGCTCGGTAGCGTCCCAGATAAAACCACTCAGCCACAACAGTTCGTTCTGTGCATTGTATTCGCCACGGCCCTTCTCCCTGACCCAGACCTCGTGGCCCAGGGCATGAACAACCCGGTAGGTCGCTTCAAAAGCTTCCTGGCGCTGAATACGCTCAGCGGTAGCATAGGTTAGATGCAGATCCTCGGGATGCACAATACTGGCAAAGCTACGTACCCGGTTATCAACAAAATCTGAAGCCGGATAGCCGGTAATGGTCTGAATCTCGTCACTCATATACGACATCGTCCAGTCCAGGTCATTGTTGCAGCGGTACACTGCGCCGGGCAGGTTGCTGACCATGCTGCGGAAGCGTGATTCGCTTTTTTGCAGCGCGCGGGTGGCCTGAATCAGGTCGGTGATATCGGTAGCGATCCCGAGGAAGCCGGTCAGCTCGTTGTTTTCCTCGCGAATGCCGGTAACCGTCAGATTGACCAGACGATGGCCGCCGTCCTTGTGCACGTAAGTCCAGTGCAGGGTTTCGCCACCACCGTCACGAACATTGCTGGTGAATACCTCGAAGCCAGTGACATCAATGCCCTTTTCCTGACTGAGCTTCTGACTACGCCGTTCTATTTCGCTGGCCAGGTGGAATACCGCCGGAGTGGTTTTGTCGACGATGTCCTCTGCCTTGTAACCGAGTAGCTTTTCGGCCCCGCTGTTGAACAGGGTGATGGTGCCCTGCAGGTCGGTGGTGATGACCGCAACCTCGGTAGAGGCATCAATGACTGCCCGCAGGAAAGCCCTGGCCTGGCTGATTTTCTGATCCCGATCCATCTCTGCGCTGATGTCCGCATGGGTACCGCTCATCCACAGGGGCTGACCCTCAGGGGTACGGCTGATCAGTTGGCCGCGATCGTGTACCCATACCCAGTGACCGTCCTTGTGGCGCATGCGGCATTTGCAGTCGTAGTAGTCCGCCTCACCGGAAAAGTGCTGCTTCAACTTGCGCTCGGATTCTGCCAGGTCATCCGGATGGGTCAGACGGCCCCAGGTATCAATGTTGATGGGGGCCAGTTCATCGAGCGTGTAGCCGATAATATTGGCCCAGCGTTCATTAAACAGAGTTTCTCCCGTGCTCACGTTCCATTCCCAGGTACCAATGTTGGTGCCCCGAATAATGCTTTCCAGGCGCGTTCTTTCGTGCTCCAGGGTCAGTTCAATCTGCTTGCGGGCAGTAATATCGCCGATGTAGCCGTGCCAGATGGTATCGCCGTTTTCCAGTCGTTCCGGCACGGCGCTGCCAGCTGCCCAAATTTCCCCCAATACAGGATGGTTGACCCGGTATTCACTGCGCCAGATCGACAGGTGCTTGGCAGAGTCGGCAATACTCTCAAGTATCTGCGGCTGGTCCTCCGGGTGGATAGCCTGCACGGCTGCATCGGCATCCATTCGGACCTGCTCGGGGGTGACCCCATAAAGATCGATGATGCCCTGGCTACTGTACGGGAACCAGGTCTCTCCCTCACTGTTGAGTTGATATTGGTAGACTACGCCGGGTAACTGCTCGGTGAGGCGGTTGAAACGTTCAAGCAGCTGTTCGCGCTCACGATTGGCGGCGTCCTGACTCAGAGCGGAATTCACCCAACGGCTCATCAGCCGGATAAACTCCAGGTCGGTATCGGCGAACGGCTGTTGCCGTGGCTCCTCGGAGGTGAAGTTGAGCGTCCCGTAACGCTCACCGTCGACTATCAAAGGCACACCCAGATAGCTCTCAAGACCAAACAGGTTGTAGCAGGGATGGCCGCTGAATCGTGACTGACCCATGAACTCGATGGCCAGCACATCGGCCTGTTGTAGTGTCAGGGCGCAATAGGTAGTTCCAAGCGTGAAATACTGACCGATGGCAATATTATTATCGGGGCTATACTGGGCCACTACCCGGTAATCATCATCAGTGATGGAACTGATAATACCCACATTCATTCGCAGGTACTGGCAGCCCAGCTCCAGGGCCTTGTTCAGGCGGGTCTCCAGGCGCAGGTTGGACAGAGCTGCAATCTCGTTCAAGGCGCGTAGCGCCTGGCGCTGCAGCTCGATGCGCAGGGTGGAAGCCCGTTCTTCTTCATCCCTGCGCAGAGCGTGTATCAGTTGGCCGAGTGAATTGAGCAGAGGCGTTAGATAGGCCAGTTGCTCAAGGTTGTATCCACCCTCCCGGTTAGCCAGCCCGATCATGCCCACCATCCGATCGCCGAATAAGATAGGCAGTCCGGCAAAACTCTCCAGGGCCGGGTGGCCCGGTGGCAAGCCACCGCGATTAGGGTCATTCACAGGATCATTACTTATGTATGCAGCGCCACTTTGCAGTACCTGGCCAAACAGGGTGTCCAGGCGCGTAAAGCGCAAGCCGGTGGCCTGATGCTCCTCATAAAATGCACGGCTTTGATCGTCCCAGGCGATATTGCTGATGGCATAGGTCTGCAGAAAGGGCTTGCCGTCCCCGTTGCGCAATAGCTGGCCTACGAAACCAAAGCGGCTTCCGGTCAGATCAAGTATCTGGGCGAGTAATTGATCAAAGCTATCATTCAGGTTGCTGGCCTTGATATAGGCAGACTGGGTTTGCGAAACAATGTTCAGTAGATGCGCGGTCTGCTCGCGCTCCTTTATCTCTTGCTTGAGACGACCCTGGTGGTCATGCTCGCGCCGCCGGACACTTTCACGGGTGGCCAGCAAGAGACTGCCGAGTAACAGCATGGCGGCGATAAAGGCAGTCAGCCAGGTGAGTAAAGCCCGACTTTTTTCTGTCAGGTGTTGCTGCCAGAGTGGATTTATATCGCGCCAGACCAGAACCAGCGCCGAGGGATTACCCTGGCCATCCAGACGCGACTGAAAGTCTTCCAGGGGGATGCTCGTGAGTAGATGGTAGCGGCCATTGAGCGCCAACTCGGCACTGCCGTCCTGCTCCAGGGCCTTTGCAACCGAGTCGCTGGAGAGCCAATCCATTGCTTCAGTACGTGACGACTGATTCAGCCACCAGGGGCTGCCCTTCAGTTCGACCAGGCCAGCCTCGTCATGGTCGAGCACGACATCTTCCAGCAAGTGCCGGTTGAGTAGGAGCGCCAGGCTGGCCTGCAACTCTTCATCCAGCAATTGCAATTCCGGCAGCATGCCAAAGCCAACCTCCAGGCTGGCGATGACTTCTGCGTCGGGACCGGCTCTGTTTTTAATGGGCACAATGCCGCGCATGCCTGAGCCGTGGCGGCCGGTTTCCATGCCGCTCAGTGCCTGCCCCTGGGCTTGCACCAGCTCTATCATGGGGCGTATGCCCTCCAGGCTATCACCCCAATGGTCGGGTTGGTGCATACGCAGCAAGCTGACCGCACCTGGTGCTAGATGCACGTGCAGTTGATTGGCACCTGCCTCCTCGAGTATCCGCCAGAAGCCGGAGAGGTCGTTACGCAGTTGGGCACGCAGAAGATGCAACACAGGGTCGTCGAGACCGTTGCGCTCTTTGAGCAAGGCAATGCGACGTATCAGCCGCAAGGTATCGGGGTCTTCCGTCAGACTGTTGGCCGCCATAAGGGCCTGGCGTCGCACAGCCTGTTGCGACTGTTCAACGGCCATGCGCTGTATCTCGGACTGGGCATGTAATTGTTGCTGCCACAGTGAGTCACGTTGATTGCGGTCTGACCAGGCCAGAAAGGAAAAAAACAGAGCGAGCAGAATGACCCCGGTCACCAGCAAGGGACGCTCGTTGCGGCGTAAATCAATCCGGAGCATTGGCCTGTGAGTCCTCTTGGAGCCCTGTTGGTTATCTATTCACAGACTATTGCACAGATGGCCGCCATCCACATTGATAACGGTACCGGTCATGAACGAGCCCGCCTCACTGGCCAACAATAACAAGGGCCCGCTTAGCTCCTCGAGCAGGCCCAGGCGACGCATGGGTACTTTCTGCTTGATATATTCCTGACCTTTTTCCGACTCGAAATAATCGTTGTTCATCTCGGTACGGAAATAGCCGGGGGCGATCGCGTTGACCCGAATATTGTCGCGAGCCAGCTCAATGGCCATGGCCTTGGTCAGTTGCACCACACCGGCCTTGGCGACCGCGTAGTGGCTCAGGCCCTGACCTACGCGCAGGCCAAGAATCGAAGCGATATTGACGATGTTACCGCCCCGGCCGGACTCTGCCATGGCTACTGCAGCCCGGTGGGCGACACGCCAGGCGCCGTCGAGATTGGTGTCGAGCATGCTGCGCCAGTTGCCTTCGGTCATTTTCAGAAAGGGCACACCTTCACCAATGCCGGCATTGTTGATCAGTACATCCACACCGCCAAACTGCTGCTCGGCCTGGCGGAAGCCGGCATCGATGCTGTCGGAATCGGTTACATCCATGGTCACTGCCAGGGCTGCAAAACCCTGGGCCTGCAGATCCTGCACCAACTTGTCCAGGCGTTCAGCGCGGCGGGCGGCTACCACAACACGCGCACCTGCGGCGGCCAGCACACGGGCGAAGTGTTCCCCAAGCCCGCTGGAAGCGCCTGTAATCAGTGCGGTTTTACCGGTCATGTCAAAGCGTTGTTCGGTCATATTCTGAGTCCCCTGCGAGTCGTGTTTGGCGCAGTATCGACCATGCGAGGCTCAGGCTCCAGCAGGTTATGCAGGGGTGATAATCCGCCATCAACAGGCGCATTAAAGAGGCAGACGAATATTTACGCGCAGGCCTCCCAGGCTGCTGTCATCGAGCTCTATTGTGCCGTGGTGACGCTCCACTACCCGTTGCACAATGGACAGGCCCAATCCGGCGCCTGGATGATTGCTGCCAGTATAGAAGCGCTCGAGCAATCGACTCCGCTCGACTATTGGCACAGGCTCACCGCTGTTCTCGATGCTCAGCAATAGACGATGCGTCGACACCTGCTCCCGTTGCAGATGCAGCCGGATAGTACCGTGATCCGGGCAATGCTGAATGGCATTGCCGAGCAGATTCTGCAACAACATGCCCAGGCTGCCAGGCTCCATTTTCAGGGTCTCGGGAAGCTTCGGGTCGATGTCGAATTGCAGATCCTGATGCCGTTTTAACGTCAGGGGTAGAAGCTGTGCCAGCTCGGCGCGGCATGCCTGCTTCAAGTTGACTGGCTGGCGTTGCAGTTGCTGCTCGTCCGTTAGGCGAGCGAGTGTCAGCATCTGACTGACCAGGCGCGTGGCGCGCTCGGTTGCATTGAGCAGATGGCCAAGAGCGGCGTCGCGCTCGGCCGGGTCGCTGGCCGCCCGTGCATTTTCAGCATGGATCTGCAGTATCGCCAGGGGCGTTCGAAGCTCATGGGCCGCATCGGCGATAAAACGCTGTTCTCGGGCCAGGAGCTGCCCCAACTGATCAAGCATGCGGTTGAGCGCTGCCTGCATGGGCTCAAGCTCGGTGGGTAGATCGCTGATCAGCATCGGTTGCAGGCTGTCGGGATCACGTTGACGTATCTGCCTGGCCATACGCTCCAGTGGCTTGAGGCCGGAGCCTATTGCCAACCAGACCAGCAGTAGCATCAGGGGAATGCCGATCAGGTCGGGAATCAGGGTGGAACGCACAATCTTGCCCACCAGCTCGCCGCGCACATCGGCGCGCTCCCCGACCCAGATGGCCAACTGCTGCTCGGGATCCACCAGTACATAGCGTCGCCACTGGTCTTCCCCTTCGCCAAGACTGGCAAAGCCGGGTTGCCAGGTATCCTTGCCGATGGTTGGCACATTGAAGGAGCGGGCAATAATCTGGCCATCAGCATCGCGCACCTGATAGGCCAGTTTGCTTTCGTAGCGATGCCCCAGGGTAGGCTGCTGCCCCGCGGATTCGTTTAGCGCCGCAGCCAACTGCTGGTGATCTATCTGCGCCTGGGGCAGGCGTAGCAGACCCTGCAGCACCCTAGCACTTTGACCGAGCTGGGCGTCGAACAGCTCCTCGATTTCATGGGTCGCATCCCCGTAGCTGATTGCACTGAGGATCAACGAGCCAATCAACAGCAAACCGAGTACCCGCAGCAAGATGCGCTGGCGTATGGATTTCATACCTGGCGCTCAATCATGTAACCGACCCCGCGCAGCGTACGGATCAGCTCCGGGAAGAGTTTGCGACGCAAATGATGGATATGGACTTCCAGCGTGTTGCTGTCCACGTCCTCGTTCCAGCCGTTGAGTACCTGCTCCAGTCGGTCGCGGGTCAGCACCCGGTCAGGTTGGGCGATCAATTCGTGCAAGAGTACAAATTCCTTGCGTGACAGACTCACTATTTTCCCGTCCAGTGTTACCTGCTGGTTCTGCGGGTCAAGGATAACGCCGCGCAGGCTGATCAGCGGCTCCGCACGGCCATTGCTGCGCCTGAGCAGAGCGCGCAGGCGCGCCTTGAGCTCCGCGCTGTCGAATGGTTTTGTCAGGTAATCATCGGCTCCTGCATCCAGTCCAGCTATGCGGTCACTGACGCCGTCGCGTGCGGTAAGGATCAGTACCGGCACCGCATGATGGCGGTCGCGCAATGCCTTGAGCACCTGCAGGCCGTCCATGCGCGGTAGACCCAGGTCGAGGATGGCCAGGTCAAAGGGTTCGCTGCTCAGGGCGTGCAGCGCGCTGGCACCATCCTGTAACCAGTCAAGCGTGTAGCCCTCGGCTTTGAGCGCAGTGATTATGCCTTCGCCGAGGGATTTGTCGTCTTCAACCAGCAACAGTCGCATGGGCGTTACTCGAGTGTATTGAGGAGTGCGCGAATCTCCTGTTGCCGACCCTGGTCTGCAAGCTCGCGCCCGGGTCTGGGCGGTGCCGCCTGGGCTTTGAGAAGGGCTATTCGAGCCTCAGCATAGCGCTTTTGGTCTATCAGGTAATCCGCCCAGAAATAGTTGCTGTCGATACCCTCGGGATTGAGCGCCAGGGCTTTCTGCAGCAGCTCGCCGGCCTTGTCGTCGTCGCCAAATCCGATCGGCCAGCCGGGCACTTGATAGTAGAGCACGCCCAGGCTGGTGTAGGCAGACCCCTGTAAGGCCTCAGGCTCCAGACTCAAGGCCTGCTCCAGCTCCGCCTTTGCCTCCTTGGCCTTGCCCAGTGCGCCCAGCCCACCCTCGGCTCCGGCCCAGCTGCTGAGAATAATGCCCTGCCAGATATGTGCCTGAGCGCTCTCGGGGTTGGCGCGGGTCAATTGCCGTGCCTGCTCGGCCAGTAGCGAATAGGCCTTGGGCTGCTCCTTGGCAGGCGTCTGGTAATGGATCTGTGCCCAACGCTCCTGTAGCGGTGTGATGTCCGCCGCCTGGGCGGCCAAGGCCAGACCCCAGAAAGACGCCGTCAGGGCCAGCTGTCTGATGATGTTCATGGTCTTTGCTCCAATGCTGTGGATGGGGCGATGTCGGGTTCGGTACCGGCGTAATGTTGAATGGTCGGCAACTGGCGGCGTAAAGCCTTGTCCAGCAGCGAAGGCAGCAGGCTGTTGAGACGCACAAACAGGCGCTCCGGCCAGCCGAGATGCACTTCGCGCAGGTCCTGCTGCAGTGCTCGAATCAGTTGGGCTGCGACCTGCTCGGGGCTGTCCATGGTGACCTGCAAAGCGTTGTTCATTGCATTCACCCGGGTACTGTTCATTTCTGTACGGGTTGCCCGGGGAGCCAGATACAGCACCCCTACTCGCGTGTCCGCGAGCTCGCGGCGCAGGGCCTGAGAAAAACCGCGCAGGGCAAACTTGCTGGCACAGTAGGTGCTGAAGCCGGCATAGCCGATCGAGCCAAAGGTCGACCCGATATTGACCACACAGGCCTGCGGCGCAGATTTCATCAGAGGCAGCAGCGCGCGGGTCAACTGCAGGTTGGCGGTCAGGTTGGTGTCGATCAGATCGGCTATCGCCGCATCGTCCATGGATTCAAACAGCCCGAAGTGATTCACCCCTGCCGCGTTTACAAGCAGGTTGAAACCGGACAGTTTGCGCGCGGCTGCAACCACTCTTGCGCGGTCATCGGCTTGCCGCAAGTCGGCCTGCACGCAGGAAACACGAGAGCCGAATTCGCGCTCCATGGCCTGGAGTGCCTGCGTCTGGCGCCCGACCAGCAACACCTGCGCCCCGGCCTGGCATAATGCGGCGACCATGGCCTGACCCATGCCACCGGTGGCGCCGGTCAGTACCACAACGCTATCGCGCAAGCGCATGGGGCACCTCCAGCGAGCCGGGCAGGCTACGGAACATATCGGCGTATAGCCGGTAAATGACCCGGGCAGTATGCATAACGGCTTGCTGGTCTTCCGGATCATCCAGCTGGTTGACCAGCTGTTCAAAGAACTTCATGTGCTCCTGATCCAGTGCGCCATGGGACGTCAGGTAGCTGAATGCCTTGTCTGGCAGCCCCAGCCCCTTTTTCAGGCTGCCCGCGGCCTGCGTGGCGAGGGCGATGCTCGTGCCCTCGAGCACAAAGACCATGCCGAGCATCGATACCGGGTTGAGCCGGTTGATTCGGTCATACATGGTGCTGACCATCAATTCGGTTGCCAGGGCCGGTTGGCCATGACGCACCGCTTCGGAATCGGCGCCACAGGCGCGCAGGTCGTTGAGAATCCATTCCTGATGCCCCAGCTCTTCCTCGATATATTCGGCCATGGCGTTGCGAATCCATTCCTGCCTGGCGCTCAGCCTTGCCCCACACGCCATGAGCAGCGGCACGGTATGACTGACGTGATGAAAGGCTTCCGTCAGAAAGGCAATGTAGCTATGACGCTGCACCTGCCCTGCCAGTGCCGCCTCAATCAGCGGCGAGGCAAACAGGTATTCACGCTCGGCTTGCGTGCACTGGTGTAAACGATCAAAAAAACGCATGGGCTAACTCCTGGGGTAGCAGGCCCTGAAGAGCCTGACGGTAATGCTGGAAAATGGCAGCACGGCGGAGCCGACCATTGCTGGTCAGGAGGCCGTCGGTGCTGGTGAATGGCTGGGCGATGACCAGCCAGTGATGGACCCGTGCGTAGCCGGGCAGCCCGGCATTGGCCAGGGCCACGGCTTCTGCGATCTGGACGCTGGTGACCTGTTCATGGCGCGGTACGATCAGGGCGAGATTGCAAGGCAAGGCTTCGCCATGCACAAAGGCCTGGGCGATGGCCGGTTCAGCAGTCAACTCGGCCTCGACCCATTCCGGATTGACGTTGCGACCGAAGGCAGTGATGAACTGGTTCTTCTTGCGCCCGAGGATGGTCAGGTACCCTTCGTCCATGTGCCCGATGTCTCCGGTAGGCCATGGCCCGGGAGCGCGTATGGCGCTACCCAGATACCCAAGCGGACAGTTGCCATGCACCAGAATTTCGCCATCTTCGGCAATGCTGATCTGCACATGGGGCAGAGCCTGCCCCACGGTCCCCGCGCGGTGCCGAGTCGGTCGGTTAAGACAGACCACCGAAGCGCACTCGGACAGGCCGTAGCCCTCGTAGACTGGCCACTGCAACTGCGCGGCCCGTTCGAGCAGGGCAGGCGCTACGCGGCCACCGCCAACGGCGATAAATCGTAAGCTGTCCGGCGCTAGCAAGCCGGCATCGGCCGCCTGCAGGAGCCCCTGCAGCAGTTGCGGAACCAGTATCAGCGTATGGGGCCGGGCCTGATGTAACGCCTGCATGAGGAGCTGAATATCCAGCATGTTATTGCTCACGCCAGTGTGTTCGGGCAGATGAATACAGGCGCCCGCCAACAGCGCAGCGTAGACACCGATGTTGTCCAGGAGCACACCCAGAGGCAGAAGCACCAGGTGGCGTTCGGGCCTGACCTCGGAGCAGGCTGTCTGCAGGCTTGACGCGACTGTCATCAGGGCCTCCGCCGCCAGGCACACGCCTTTTGGCTGGCCGGTGGTGCCGGAGGTAAAAGTGATCTTGCAGGTATTTTCGGGAAGCGCGACTGCTGCGGCTTCCTGCTTCTCGGGCATCAGGCGTTGCCAGCCCAGACTCGTCCGGCTGAAGCCCCGCGGCGTTATATTTACGTCACCCGGCAACTCGCCGATAACGGCATCCACGGTGGCGCTGTCGAGTAGATGGCAAACCTGCTCGGCACTGAAAAACGGCGGCACGGGTATGCAGACAAGATTGCTGCGCAGCAAAGCCAGATCCCATAGCAGCCAGTCGCTACCGTTCGCCATGGACAGGGCAACCCTGCGGCAACCGCTGGCTTCGAGCGCCCTGCTTCTGGCGTTTATGGCTGCGGGCAGTTGACCGTAGGTGCATTGGTCCTGGTCACCGGCAAGGGCAACCTGGTCCTGCCTGTTCTCGGCATGCTTGGCCAGCGTCAGCCAGAAATTCTCAAGCGCTGACATGGGAGGCCTCCCGCTGGTGTGCGTACAACGGGCGGTAACCCAGTCGCCGGAAAACGCCGCGCTGCTCAAGCTGAACCAGACCCTCGGGAATGTACCCTGCCATCACCCGCGGCCGGGTTGCGTAATAACTTCCCCACTCCGCTTGCCGGTCGCCGAGGCGTTCCGGCTTGGCCTCACCCAGGTCAATGGGGCTGAGGGCAAGGCGCTGAAAACTGTTTAACAGCATGGCAGTGCCGGTGAAAACCACCCAGGTGTAACCCTGGGCGGCCAGGTAATGGGTCAGGGCGATAATCAGCACCCGCGCTGCGCCCGGTGCCAGGGCAGCCAGGTTGCCCACTTCCACCATGTGCTCGCGTTGTGTGGGCATGCCACTGCGAATGCGGATCTGGGTGCAGGCAGGCATGTCGAGATACTGCTCCAGAAAAAGCGCGCTGGTAGTGGCCGGTCGCAAGCCGACGACGGCCTGCAATGTCCCCCTGTGTCGGATACCCAGCAGTTGCGGCATGTACTGCCTCACACAGGCCCCGTAAGTGTCGGCAAAGCGTTGGTATACAAAGGCTTCCAGCTCAGTGCGCTGCAGGCCGGTGGCGGGCTGATCGGTGTTCAGTTCCAGAACGTATTGACTGTCGAATGTAGCCAGCGGTGACGGTGTGTTGGTAAGCGGGTTTGACATGGGCTTCTCTCCAGTGATGGAGAGAAGCTTGCCCGGTGAAACTTAAGATTCGCTTAAGCGGTGAAAGACTGTTGATGGGCCTGCAGCATTTTTTCCCAGTCCCCGGCATCAAGCAGGGACTGATGGCGCTGCAACTGATTCAGATCGTGCTGGGCGCTCTTTTTTGCTGCGGGTCTCCAGCGCATCTTTTCCAGGTCGATCAGTGCGATCTGCCAGGCTTCTGCGCTCTGTCGTACGAAAATATGCTTGGCGTACAGACAGCCATGCTGCAGATGGTGTCTGTGCATATGGCCCAGACACCGGCCCAGGTTCAGGGCCAGCTGCTCCCGTTGCGGCCCGGCTTCGAGATGTAATTGGTCGAGGGCGACAAAGCCGTCGAGCGCCTCCACTACCAGTACGGCTGCAGCACCTTCTCTGGCAAAGTAGACCGGCGCAGGACAATGAATGCCGAGTTTTTGCAGGGTAAGCAAATTCCGGTATTCACGGCACAGGGTCGGCCATCCGAGGGGGTGTAGCCATTCCCGGCAGAAGTGCTGATGCTGGCGCTTAAGATAGACCGCCCGATTCTGCCACCGGCAGCGCAACACCCCGCTCCAGCCGCCGCGTCGGATATTGGGCGGCTCTACCCACTGACCGGGCGCCTCCCACCAAAAGGCGAAGGACTGCGTCTGGGTTATCGGCCACTTGTTCAGGGAGGAGGAGCTCATGGCAAGGGCTTGCTGCGATCAGCGCTGCGCAGTACGTAGACTCGCCACATCGCGTAGCCTGGAATGAAGTCCTTATGGCTCTGGATGGTGAAGCCCGCCTCGAGAAACAGTTTTTCTATCTCGTCGCGCCGGGCCACAAATCGGTTGGTGTTATTGCCGGGGCCTCTTGCTGCTCGCCTGGCTTCAGTGCGCCTACGGCGTTCTGCCTTGACATTGCCGTCTACCCAGAGCGAAATGATCAGGCTGTCGCGCGTCACCCTCCGGCATTCCTTCAACATCGCCAAGCGGTGATCATTCTGTTCGATATGATGCAGCAATCGCATGCAGAAGATGCTGTCTACGCTGTTATCAGGCAGGTCGATGGCGAACGCGGAGGTCTGCAACAGCTGGATGCGTGCCAGAGTAGCTGGCGAGTGCACCTGTTGGGCTACGTCCAGCATTGCCGCTGCATTGTCCGCGGCTATCAGGGAGCGGGTTTCGTTGGCCAGCAGCGTCGGCCAGAAACGACCGGCACCGCAGGGGAGATCCAGTACCTGTTGCGGTTGGCAGGCTTGCTCCAATGCCCAGCGTGCAATTTGCTGGTCACGCCAGTTGGACAGTTTACGGGCCAGGCCGCGGCGATGTTTCTGCCAGTAGTCCTGGGCATGTTGCTTGTCGTATTTGTCAGCGAAAGGTAACGAAATAGGGGTTTGCATGTCAGACTTCCCACGGAATAGAAGGCCTGATGCTCGCAGGTGTACCTTAAGAGAAACTTAAGGCGTCATCTAACGCGCCAACACCAGAATTACCAGGCTGGCAAACTTGAAACATTATATTTTTATATATATTGTGATCAGCTCAGCGCAAGACGGACGACCCAATGCAACACACCACCGAAACACCTGATCTGCAACGCATGCACGGTGCTGCTGACAAGGCCCAGGCCCTGCTCAAGGCACTAAGCAACCGTGACCGCTTGATGCTGCTCTGCCAATTGGTCGAGGGCGAGCGCAATGTAGGCCAATTGGAAGCAATTCTGGGTATCGTCCAGCCGACCCTGTCCCAGCAGCTTGGCGTCCTGCGCCGGGAAAACATGGTGGCAACGCGACGTGACGGCAAGCAGGTCTACTATCGTATTGCCAGTCCCGAAGCATTGGCGGTGATCACCACCTTGTATCAACTGTATTGCAGTGAGGAGGCCGAATGAGCATTGACTGGGTAAACTTCACCCCCTGGAGCGCTTTGCTCGGTGGTGTTCTGATTGGCTTGTCTGCCAGTATGCTGATTTTGCTCAATGGCAGAATCGCCGGTATCAGCGGATTGGTAGGTGGCCTGTTGGGGCCGCTGATGCCCGGCAGTGGCGAGCGGGCAGCCTTTGTGGCCGGGTTGCTGATCGCCCCTGTGCTGTACTGGGTTTTTGTGCACCGCCCGCAGATTCAGATTGAGGCGGGGCCGGTGGCCTTGGTGATTGCCGGGCTGCTGGTGGGATTCGGTTCGCGGCTGGGTTCGGGGTGTACCAGTGGACATGGCGTATGTGGCCTGGCCCGGTTATCCCCGCGTTCTCTGGTGGCAACGCTGTGCTTCATGGGTAGCGGGTTTGTTACCGTCTTCGTGCTTCGGCACCTGTGGGGGATCTGAACATGCGCATTCTGACCGCGTTACTGGCTGGCCTGGTATTCGGCCTGGGGCTGGTTATTTCGGGCATGGCCAATCCAGCGAAGGTGCTCGGATTTCTCGACCTGTTCGGTCAATGGGATCCCTCTCTGGCACTGGTCATGATCGGCGCGATTGGTGCGGCTTTTCTGCCTATGCAGTGGGTGCAGCGCTCGGGTCGCAGTCTGAGGGGCGAGCCAGTGACACTCCCCGGCAAGCAGAAAATTGACCCACGCCTGATCCTTGGCAGTCTGCTGTTCGGCGCAGGGTGGGGCGTTGCGGGTTTCTGTCCTGGGCCGGCCATTGTTGCAGTCGGCGCCGGGATGCCCCAGGCGTTGCTGTTCGTGCTGGCCATGTTGGCGGGCATGCTCGCGTTCCAGGTGTATGACCGCCGCGTGAGTGCATGAGCGATAATCCGCGGCTTCAGCCACCGGGTGATTCCGGCCTGCTGGGCTGGTTACGCCACTACCGTCTGGCCTGGCTCAGTGGCGATCTGACCGCTGGCCTGGTGGTCAGCGTGATGATCATTCCCCAGAGCATGGCCTACGCGATGCTCGCTGGTCTGCCCGTCCAGATTGGCCTCTATGCCAGCCTGCTGCCGCTTCTGGCCTATGCGCTGTTTGGCAGCAGCATGAGTCTCTCGGTGGGCCCTGTGGCGGTAACCGGGCTGATGACCGCGACCCTGCTGGCGCCCCTGGCGTCCATAGGCAGCGGTGCCTATCTGCAAATGGCGATATGGCTGGCGCTGCTGTCGGGTGTCATGTTGTTTGCAGTGGGTTTGTTACGTCTGGGCTTTCTGGCCAACTTTCTCAGCCATCCGGTGATCAGCGGGTTTATCAGTGGCGCGGCTATTCTTATTGCCATCAGCCAGTTGCCGCACCTGCTGGGTGTGCCCGCCCTGCCGTCCGGTCCGCAGCAACTGCTCGATAGCTGGACCCTGGCGAACTCCCTGGTGCTCGGGATTGGCCTCGTTTCCCTGGCGTGGCTGATGTATGCCCGCAGCATGCTGGCCAGGCACCTGCGCGGTCTGGGCCTGCCACCGGTAGCCGCGACCCTGCTTGCTCGTCTGGCCCCCATCGTCCTGGTGATTGCCGCGCTGCTGGTTACCGTGAGCGGTGATCTGGCCGCGCGGGGCGTGCCGGTAGTGGGCTTTCTGCCTGCGGGGCTGCCTGCCTTTTTCTGGGCTACGCCGGAGTTTTCAGATATACGAGCACTGCTGTTGCCCGCAGCGCTGATCAGCCTGGTCACCTTTGTCGAGAGTGTGGCAATCGCCCAGTCCCTGGCCCGGCGCAAGCGCCAGAGCATTGATGCTGATCGGGAGTTGCTGGCACTGGGCGCCGCCAACCTGGGTGCGGGCCTGACCGGCGGCTTTGCTGTCGCGGGTGGCTTTTCCCGTTCTGTGGTGAATATCGAGGCAGGGGCCAACACGCCGTTGGCAGGCGTCATTGCCATGACGATAATTGGCCTTATTCTGCTGACGATTGCCCCTTTGTTTGCGCATCTGCCCCTGGTGATACTGGCGGTTGTCATTCTTGTGGCCGTCACCCCGTTGATTGATGTGGCCAGTCTGCGACGGGCCTGGCGCTACGACCGTGCCGAGGGCCTGACCCTGTTCAGTACGGCCGCCGGGGTGCTGTTGCTGGGAATCGAGGGCGGCATCGCACTGGGAATCTGTCTGTCGATTGCCGCGCAGCTGTGGCGGGGTAGCCGGCCGCACATTGCGGTCGTCGGGCGTGTACCGGGCACCCAGGACTTTCGTAATACCAAGCGCCACCTGGTGGAAATAGAGCCCCATCTGCTGGCCCTGCGGATTGATGAAAACATCTTCTTTGCCAACACCAAGGCGATCGAGCACGCTCTTTATCGGGCCCTGCGTGATTATCCCGATACCCGCGAAGTGCTGCTTATTCTGTCCGCGGTGAACCACATCGACAGTACCGGGTTGGACATGCTCAGCGAACTCACCGAGGGTCTGGCCGAGAGAGACATTCATCTCCATCTGGCCGAGGTCAAAGGCCCGGTAATGGACCACCTGGGCGAGACGGACTGGATCAATGAACAGGTGGGTGAAGTGTTTCCCAGTACGCATATCGCGTTCAATACGCTGGGTAACCAGAAGCGTGCTGTCGCCGAGCCAGAGCAGGCCTGAGCTGCGCGGTAAATCAGCAGCGCCTGCGCGAGATTGCCGCCTATCGGTATCCTGCAGCCTGGCTGGTATAGTCTCCAGTCAACCGTCAGGCACCACAATCCAGGATCATTGTCTGGTGAAGAGGCTGGCAATCAGGCTGGAGAGACAATGCCGTTGTTCGATCGTTTTTACGCCCCACCCCTCCGGCTACTCGGCGCCCTACTGTTTTTGCTGTTGATTCCGTCAGTACAGGCCAGTGAAGTTGTGCGCATCGCTGCCGCCTCCGATCTGCGTTACGCGCTGGACGACATTATCGAGCTGTACCACCAGGCCCATGCCGATGCCCGTATCGAGGTGATCTATGGCTCATCAGGCAAGATGACCACGCAGATCATCAACGGCGCACCCTACGATATGTTTTTTTCTGCCGACATTGCCTTTGCGCATAAGCTTGAGGAAAAGGGGATGGCGGCGACGGAACCGGCTGTTTATGCAATCGGCCGTATCGTGCTCTGGAGCAATACGCTGGATGCCGCCGGTCTGACCCTGGCAGACCTTACCTCTGATGCCATCAAGCGGATTGCCATCGCACAGCCGGCCCACGCTCCCTACGGTTTGCGCGCCCGGGAAGCGATGCAATCAGCAGGTATTTGGGAGGCGGTGCAGGGCAAGCTGGTATTTGCCGAGAATATTGCCCATGCCGCGCAGATGACCCAGTCCGGCGCCGCCGAAGTCGGCATCATTGCATTGTCGCTGGCCAGGTTTCCAGAGCTGGAAAAGTACGGCTATTACCTTATCGACGACACCCTGCACCAGCCGCTGACCCAGGGCTATGTAGTCACCCGGCGTGGTGCTAAAAAGCCGGAAGTGTGGGCGTTTGCCGACTTCATGGCCACTGATCAGGCCCATGCCAGCATGCTCCATTACGGTTTTGTGATACCCGAGTGAGTTAGCAATTAAAGCGAGGAAGACGCATGTTCTCATTGGGGCCAGCGGAGTGGCAGGCCATCGAGGTTACAGCCAGGCTGTGCCTGTATACCACGATCATTCTGCTGATATTGGCTACGCCACTGGCCTGGTGGTTGGCACAGAAGCGTTCAACCGGCCGGGTGGTGGTGCAGGCCATTGTTGCGCTGCCGCTGGTGCTGCCGCCCACCGTTCTGGGGTTTTATCTGCTTATCGTGCTGGGCCCGCGTGGTGTAGTCGGGCAGACGCTGGAAAACCTGGGTTTACACCACCTGGCTTTTACCTTTGAGGGTATTCTGATCGCCTCGGTAATCTATTCCATGCCCTTCGCGGTGCAGCCCTTGACCGAAGCCTTCAGTCATCTGGGCCGCCGACCGGTTGAAGTGGCCAGCAGCCTGGGCGCGGGCATGGTGGATCGCTTTCTCACGGTTATCCTGCCCATGACCCGTGGCGGCTTCGTGGTGGCAGCGACCCTGACCTTCGCCCACACCCTCGGTGAGTTCGGCGTGATACTCATGCTCGGAGGCAGCATTCCCGGCGAAACCAAGGTGCTGTCGGTGCTGATCTATGACCACGCCGAAGCCATGAACTACCCCGCCGCCCACGGTCTGTCGCTGATGCTGCTGGTATTCGCTTTCGTCACCCTGTTTGTGGTCTACAGCATCAACCGGCGCTTTGCGGTGGCCAAGGTATGACTCTGCAGATTCAGGCCCGCCTGCGCCACGCCAGTGGTTTTGAGCTCAAGGTGGATTGCGAGTTGCCCTTGCAGGGCGTTACGGCATTGTTCGGCCGCTCCGGATGTGGCAAGACGACCCTGCTGAGGATCATTGCCGGACTTGAGCGTGTGCCCGATGCGCAGGTGTGCTTTGGCGATCAGGCCTGGCAGCAGAGCCGGCAGTTCGTGCCGCTGCACCAGCGCCGCATTGGCCTGGTATTCCAGGAACCCAGCCTGCTGCCGCATCTGTCGGTACGCGATAACCTGCTCTATGGCTACAAACGAACGCCAGCCGCCCTGCGCCGCCTGCATCTGCCTGAAGTAACGGCCATGCTGGATATAGAGGAGCTTCTTGATCGTCGTATCAATCAGCTATCCGGGGGGCAGCGCCAGCGTATCTCTTTGGGCCGCGCCCTGCTGATCAGCCCGCAACTGTTACTGCTCGATGAGCCGATGGCGGCGCTCGATACCCGCACCAAAAGCGAGATCATGCCCTTTCTTTCGCGCATGGCCGCACAGGCGGAGGTACCGATCATCATGGTCAGTCACGCCCCGGAAGAAGTAGAACGCCTGGCGGATCGAATCATATTCATGCACGACGGGCAGATTGAACGTATCGAGACCCTGCAGGAGGCGCTCAGTCGCCCCGATTCGCCCTTGTTTGCCGATGCCGGGGCGGCGTCCATCCTGGTCGGTAGCCTGGGGGATGCCGAGGAAGATGGCATGCGACCTTTCGGCCCAGTCGGCGCCAGACTCTGGGTGCCGGGGTCGGGCCTGAACACCGATGCGCATGACGTAAGGCTGCGCGTACTGGCAAAAGATGTCAGCTTGTCCCTGGTCGAGCCCCGGCAGATCAGTATTCAGAATCACCTGCAGGTGAGCATCGAGTGTATTTATCCGCCGCACAACTTTCGGACCCTGGTCGCCTGTCGCACCACCGAAGGTCAACTGCTGTTGGCGGAAGTGACCCCAAGGGCGGTCAGGCAGCTGGATCTGGCAGCAGGCCAGAAGGTCTACGCACTTATCAAGTCGGTAGGGTTGCTGACCTGAAGCGAGAATAAGTCTGTTGTAATGGCAGTGTCACATCATGGGAATAGCCTCCGGATGCCGACCCTGCTGTGAGGTAGTCATGCTGTCCACCGTCCGTACCCGCATCCTGTTCTTCTCCTTTCTGTCCATAAGCGCCCTTGCAGCGCTGGCGATCATGTCCCTGCTGATCATCAAAGAGACGGAAACCGCTTCCAAACGGTTGATCACCGCTGGCTTGCAGGAGTCCTGGATGCTCGAGGACCTGGAGCAGGATCACCGACAGTTGCAGGACCTGACCTACAAGATTAAGGCGCAACTGCTGCTCTGGGATGAGATTGTGCCCACTTTCGAAGCATTGGTGGTGTCCCTGCCGCAGCGCTGGCAGGTAATCGAAGAGAGCGCGCAATTGAGTGACTGGGCCATGGCTCACCGCGAAGAGTTTCAGAGCGTGCTGGACCTGCTTGGCAAGCTTGAACCCGGTATCGGCGAAAAAAGTTATTACCGGGTTGGCCAGGTCGTGGACTTTGACCTGTTTCCAGCGCTGGACCCGATGCTCGCGGCGATCGAGGAGCGAAAGCGCAACAGCCGTAGCATGATTCAGCAGGATTCCTCGCAGTTGCTCGCCTACCTGGACAATCAACAGACGTTTCTGATTATTGGTTCTGCGGTATTTCTGGTGGCAATCATCCTCATGACCCTCTGGCTCAGGCGCACGGTTATCGTGCGCCTGCAGAATATCGAAAGCGATATCAAACAGATGGATGCAACATCCGACCTGAGCCTGACACCGGCCGTAACCGGCCAGGATGAGGTCGCCGGTGTGGCGCGCGCGCTGAATGGTCTGGTCGGTCGCTTTGACCAGTTCGTCGGTGACATCCGCCAATCAGCCGCAGGCCTTAATCAGCGTTCTGCCAGCCTGGACGAGGAAGCGGAAGCCCTGCAGGCCGCCTCGGAAATGACCCGCGAACAGATCGAAAAAGTCAGCCTTTCCATGGGCGCGATTGCCGGTCAGGCCTCGGAGATAGAGTCCGCAACCGAAGGATCAGCGGCGACCATCCGCGAAGCGGTGCAGGCTAACGAGCAGGTACAACAGGGCCTGCAAAGCAGCGAGGCGGCGGCGAACAATGCGAACGATGTGATTGGACGTGTGTCCGGCTCGATCCACGCACTGAGTGAATCGACCAACAAGATCGAGCAGGTGATTGGCGTTATTGCTGCCATCGCCAACCAGACCAACCTGCTGGCGCTGAATGCAGCGATTGAAGCCGCGCGCGCTGGCGAGCATGGCCGCGGCTTTGCAGTGGTAGCCGATGAGGTGCGGACTCTATCCCAGCGCACCGCTGATTCCACCCGGGAAATTCGCGAATGGGTCCTCGATCTGGTGGAAGGTGTCAGCAGCGTAGACTCGCTACTGGACGAAATGCGCGCAGCCGGTGCCAGCAACCGCAGCAATCTGGACCAACTGAAAACCCATCTGACGCGCCTGGGGGACCAGTTCGTTGAAATGGAATCCAGCAGCCAGCAGGTATCGCATTCAGTCTCCCTTCAGCGTGATGCCCTGGATCTTATCGAGCAGCGCTCCGCCATGCTGCGCGAAAGCTCCCAGGTGCTGATGGGCAGCGTGAAAAACTCCCGGGAAGTCAGCGAATCCCTGCGCCAGGAGTCGTTGTCGATGCGGCAGCTGACAGAGCGTTTTCGGTCGGCAGGGGTGTAGCTACTGGAACCGGTGAGCCGAATAGCTGCCGCCACACCTCAGCGTTTCTAGAAACGTGACGCAGGTATCAGCCCCGATATCGCCAATTCGCTATGATCCTCGCCTGATACCGGACGGACTGAAACGTACAGGGAGCGTTGGCACACATGCATAGCATAGGGATAGGCTCGAAAACCTCAACCGGCGGCGCCGTTATCGAAGGCAACGGCGGAGTGATGTTTGATGGGCTGGTCGCCACATCGGTCGGCCACAAAGCCACCTGCCCGGCCTGCAAGAAAGGCATTGGCCCCATTGTCGCAGTCGGCCCCCGCACCGCCTTTCTACCAGCAGGTCCAGCCGCCAGAGCGGGTGATTATGTGGCTTGTGGTTGTCCGCCGGGGGCCAACACCCTCCTGCCACAGGGCACCATCAAGGTCGGTGGCTAAGGGGCTGCATTCGGCTCAACTCAGCCGAAATAATCTTCCATCCACCCAACCAGAGTCTCGCTGCTCATATCCGCCAGCGGGATCTGCTTGAAGTCACCGCCGACTTCCTCTGCCCGCGTCACGAACTGGTAAAGCACCACGCCCGGCTGTTGGTCATGCAGGATCAGGGTAATGCGGCGTTGGGTGCGCAGGCAGTCGAGGGTGAGCACGTCGGCGGGGATACCGGCATTGCGCATGCCCTGGCGCACTTCCACCACCGGGTTGATGTGCTCATGCGCCGCTTGAATCTGCGCATGGGCTTCGCTGACCAGATCGGAGAGGGTTTTCAGCGGATCGGTAGGCATGGGTTGCTCGACTTTAGTTGGTGGGAAGGGGTGCCAGGCACGTGCCCGACGCGAAAGTGTTCAGAGTTGGGTACCGCCAACGCTGAGCAGGTAATCAATCACAGGCTGATTCTTACCGTAGTGGGCCCACTTCAGTGGCGTTTCCTTACCCCGACAGGTCTGATTGACCGCCGCACCCTGGTCGACAAGATAACGTACATCCTCGACCAAACCGTCCTGCGCCAGGTAATGCAAGGCAGTGCAGCCATCGCTGTCGGGGTGATCCACCGGAACACCCCACTCCACCAGATATCGGACCACTGCGGCTTGCTCGGTCAGCGCCCCGAAGCGAAGTGCCTGGTAGACCTGCTCGTCAGGGGCCTTACCGCTATCAACAAACGCCTTGAGTGTTTGCAGATTGCCCAAGCGCGCCGCCATCCTCACAGCTTCATTGTTGGGCTCGCCGGTAAAGTCAGTGTCGTGCTGCAGTAGCATCTCCGCCTGCTGGTAATCATCAGCATAGGCTGCCTGAAACAGGGTCTCAGGGCCTGGCCGGGCGCCATGTCTGAGTAGTGCCGCAGTTAGCTCACCAGAGCCACGCCGGACAGCTATATCAAGACTCTCCTGCAATTCACTTGCGTCGAACTGAACGCGGCTGTCGAGGCGTTCCAGAACACGGGCGAGCCCAAAGTTGTCAGACTTGGCAGCATGGAGCAAGGTCTCCTTCAGATCCGCATCACTGATATCGTCGAAAAAACCGATCTCATCAAACAGAAAGGCACCATCGTAGCTGCGGGTTCTCGTCGACGCTTTCAAGCCGTCCATATCGATGCTGATCCCGCGCTGAGCCAGCTCCGCCAGGGCCGAATCACGATTATCGGATGGCGCCTCACAGCCGTTGGTCAGCAGCGCAAGCAATGCCATAAGCAGCACGTATGGCAGGCGAGCTATTGTTCGGTTAGGTGGGTACATCGGTGGTCATCCTTTTCCTGTGCCGCCCGGGGCGGTCGGGTAAATGCCTGGGCATCTTACGGGGCGGTTCTGGTTATCAGCAAGGCTGTGTCACCGCCAACAGGAAACCCGCGTTAAAGCGGGTCGACCCATCAAGGATCAGCGCGATACCATCGATCTGCACCCATTGCCCAGGAGAAATACCATGTCTGATACCGACACCCTGCAAGCCCTGAAAACAGCGTTCACATTCATGCCCAAGCCAGTAGAAGTAACCCGGTTCGAATATGGCGACGATGCCAGCAGGATTCTTGAGCAGATCAATTTCGTACGCGAGGTATTGATAACCCATGGGATAGACCCCGATGAGGTCGCCGGAGACATCAATCCGATGAGCACCCCCAACTCCTGCTATTGAGAGCATCCAGCGAGGGGGTCAATCACCGCAAGGCCACGACTCTACCAAGCGATCCAGCCGCTGGACTAGGTCGGCATGCCACACGACGTTGCCATAGGCGGCAAAGACGATCAGTGATGACAGGTTGGTCGCGAAATTCAGGGGCCTGGCCACAGCGGTGGCAGCCACCAGCTTCGCTCTTCGGCATAGAACACTGGCCAGGGTGAAGAACGAACCGGTGCCGGGCCCGAACATACCGTCGGCGAATCCAATACCCGGAATCACCGCATACTTGAATTTTTTGCCGCTGATCTTTTTGCCCAGATGGATGGCACGGCTGGGTTTATACAGAAGGCGACCCAGGGAATTGCGGAATTTCTCGGTTGAGGCAAACCCAAGGCTGTGAGCGTGAAGTCCAAATATCCAGCTCGGGCTTGAACCAGGAGGCGTCATCCAGAGTTGAGAAACGGATGGACATGAACTCTGACACCGCTTCCCCCCGGGTGAATAGTGGAGTCCCGCACTCAGCGCAAAAGCTACGAGTCGTTTCTCCACCGGTATTGCCGCGTACGGTATGCGTCTTGGGCACACCTGTAATGTCGGTAGCCGAAACGGCGACAACGATGCCTGATGCGAAAGGAGCCCCGCTTGAGCGCTGACAGTCCTGGCAGTGACAGTTCAGCATTGCGATAGGCTGCTCCTTGCACGTATAGCGAATCACTCCGCATGCGCAACCGCCAGTTATTGGTACCGTCATACCTGAGTCCTTGTGGTGAGGCCTAGCGCCTTGTTTGCCGTTAAGTCAGTAGGGCAGCAAATTGTTAACGTTATACAAGATGGTAAGTAGACCGGATCAAGCGAAAATATATGACGGTTGATCTGCCTCCACTTAGTTTCCTACGGTTTCTCTGTCAAGATGGGCAGGCTGGCGTTCGGGACGCAATCACCTCACGCAGTCCAACGCTATCATTCTCGCCTACAAGCAGGGTCAGCGGCTCGTCCTGCCATCGTGGCCGAGCCTCGGCCCTGCCGGTTTTTCATGTTCATCAAAGGATACACTGCCATGGTGCGGCTGAAATTTTCCATCGAACTCACCTATGGCGTGCTGGATGCGACCTGTGACTTCCTGTTCAACATTCATCCGGCTCTCACGTCCAGCCAACAGGTGCTCAGCGAATCCCTGAGCATCAACCAGCCAGTGCAACAGCAACTGTTCATGCAGAACGACGACGGCACGCGGTGGTTGAAGTTACGCGCCAACAGCGGCGAGCTAGTGGTGCGCTACGAGGGACTGGTAGAGATCTACCACACGGTGGCGGACCCCTGGAGCCTGGAAGAGATGGCGGTTGCTGACTTGCCGATGGATCTCTTCAACTACATCTATCCCAGTCGCTATTGTGAATCAGACCGCTTTCAGGCTCTGGCCAACCATGAATTTGGTCAAATGCCGCCCGGTTACAACCGCGTGCTGGCCATCCGTGACTGGGTATACCAGAGAACCCGATATACCTCGGGCAGCTCGGGTAGCAGTACCTCTGCCGTGGATACACTGACCGACCATGTGGGTGTATGCCGCGACTTCGCCCATCTGATGATTGCCACCTGCCGCGCCCTGAACATGCCGGCACGCTTTGTTTCCGGCATCGAGTTCGGCGCAAACCCTGCTTTCCGGCCGGCGGATTTTCATGCCTACGTCGAGGTGTTTCTCAGTGGTCGCTGGTATCTGTTTGACCCCAGCGGCGTGTCTCCCGTCATGGGGCTTCTGCGCCTCGGCACCGGCAGGGACGCGGCCGATGTGTCCTTCGCCACGGTATTCGGTGCAACAAACCCCGCGCTACCGGTGATTACTATAGAAGCGATCGAAGATTCGCAGCAGGGGCTCGATCTGCCTGTGCATCAGGACAATGCGTTATCAACTGCAGGCTCGCCGCAGTCAGAATTTCAGCGAATCTGGTGATTAGACTTGGGGCAAATTCAGGGTCAGATGAAAGGTTCTGATTAATTTTCATTTGAACTAACCCCAATTACACGCAGTAAGGGCCGGATTCCTCTATAGACCATATGCTCTCTCGCTTGCTTCTAGCTTTAGGCAAAAGGCGAGACCTGACCCTGAGTGTGTGCTCGGCTGCGACATCAACCGGTTTGCATCGGGCGAGTAAAAATGGGGTCAGACGAATTTTTCGTTCAATTTTTATTTGACCCCGATTGACGATTCGTTGTAAGAACCGCCGTTTTTCTCGATGAGAGCTCGCTTCTGAATGAGTTGTACACAATGCCTGCTTGGATTCTGATATTCGCAGATTCTATAAACTTCATGACCCCCAAAATCTATGAGGACGGGCGCTGTAGCTTGAAGCCAAACCTCTCTTGGTCGTTTCCATTTGAAGAAGTGATGCCCTTGGTAATGCTCTTGAATTTGGCTCCCGATCTCCTCTGCTTTGTGCATGAGGACCATTGCGGGGTTCGCTTCATTTTCAGAACGCCGCCAGAACACCGTGCCTAGCCCCTCGAAAAATACAACATCGTCAAGAAGCTGTGAGTCCGGATGAGGCAGAGGCTCTGGGCGCAGTTCGAACTGTGTCCTGAAAGGGCGACCATCGACAATCCATATCATGTGCTTATAGAAGGCCTCTCGTGCTTTCAGCTCCTCTACTGGCATAGCGGAATGCTGAATTTCTATGACCATCCCTCTGTCTGTCTTTAGGTCTGCGATATGCTTTTCCCCGGTTGCTTCATCGAAGAGAACGACTTCATGCATGCGATCAGGAAAATGTGCTTTCCAAGCCCTGTGCCATTCTGTTTCGTTTTCCCACCAGGGGTCACAGTGTCGTCTACCTTTGTGTGACCAATGCCATATTAGTTGCGAGCCACACTTTGCTACGGCAGCTTGGCCGCAACGTGGGCATGATCCCTTTAATCCTGGAGCCGGGCGTGTTCTAGTTCCCTCCACAAGTGCGATTTCCATATCTGCCCTCTTTCATTAACAGGTCTTGGGGTCGGATGAAGGCTTCAGATTAATGTTCATCTGGTCCCAAATAACTCAACTGCCAAAAAACAGTACCGCTACTAAACCTGTTAGCGCCCCAACAAGTCCGGTAGTCGCCCCTATCCAAGACAGTGCGGCTTCCCGCCTTGCCGTTCGCTCACCCCGGATAGCCTTGCGTAGTTCATGTATTCCGCGCGTGGTCAAAAATCTATATCCAGTTACCCCACAGCGCTCCCATTGATCTTCTTCGGGAGTAGGGATCATCATTCGAGAGGCGCAAGCCATAAGATTTCTTGTCACAAGATACATTCTTTCTGAGTCTAGCTGTGTCAGATCAAAGTAGTGGTCCTGATATATCCCCTGTATATCATTCTCACTTATAGTGTTCTTCCGCGCTCTCTCGATCTGCTCCCTTTGCTTTAGCAAGAGAGCACTTTTTTCGCGCTCCAGAGCAGCGAGCCTTTGATTGAACTGTAGCCACTTCAACATTTTGTCCCGCCTGGAAATGAGAAGTCGAGGTCATATGAAGTTTTTCGCTTAATGTTCATATGGTTTCATTTGTCCCTGATTCTACTAACGTTTTCGCCAAGCTCGTAAACCGCTGCCTTCAACACTTGAAGGCATAATTTCGCTGTGTGCTCCGTCGGGCGAAATCCTGTACTCATTTGCTGAAAAGGATGAATGTAGTTTCTGAAATCTCGGAGAGTGTGACTAAACTTTTGGGTGTCATGTTGGACAAGCCTGAGTTCGTAGGCGGCGTCGATAAAAGCGCTGAGGGTCCAGTCCTGGAATTGCTTAGCTTTTCCGGCGCGGTCTTTTGGTGATGCGGCAGCTAAATTGAACGATCTGGGGTGTTGGTTCGCCACGCCGAGCAATGTTCCCTCTAGTGTGCTCCCGGCCATTAGGATCACAGCCAGGTAGGCTTTGCCAAAGAAGCACTTCTCAATTTCTCTAATTCTTTGCTCAAGGACGTCACTAACCGCGCCTTCTAGCCCGAGCCTTGCAATGGACACGTTAGTAAATTCTTTTTTCAGAAACTCACTTTCGGTATCACCGTCGTCGTTCGGCTGGGGTTCGTCAATCTCGACCTTCTCGAGCCTTCGAAAATTAATCTCTGCGCCCTCCCGAATAATCTTCCATTTATCGAAAGTAAGAAATTGATTGAATGAGATGATGTGGGCATCCAGATCGGGAAATCGTCCGATGAAATTGGCCGGATTCAAGACCGCCCGAATGCATTTATCCAGCTCTGGCGTTCCGTTGATTGCCTCCAAGCGCTGATCGGTATAAACCCATCGGGAAGGGAAGCCTTGGCCATAGGAATCGTGGAAGCCGAGACGATTGAAGAACTGCACAAGCTTCGGGCCCGAACGGTATTCGGTCTCCTCGTTAATGAGTTCCCGCAGTTTTTCCAAAGATGTTGGGCTAAGATTCATACGGCTACTGTGCGTCTATGACGTATAACAGTAATTCGCCCGTACGCGCTGTGAAGACGTGACCTAGCTTTTTGCTGTTGCAGCGAGGCTTCATGAACATATTCATATGCTTGCTTTTCTCCCATCCAAGCGAACGCACGTTAAACCGCACCCTACTCCAGCCAACAACAGCGGGTGGATCAGGATGTCTAAAAGAGTAGTTCAGGCATCCATGCCACCGAGGAGGGGGACTGCAATTTGGCAGTTACTGGCATAGTGATACTTTTTGCCTGGGGTGCCAACCTTCTTTTTCCAGCCAGGCCAAACGGTTCAGCGCATATCTCCGCTACCAGGCCTTCACCCAACAGCCTTAAAAATCAACAGCGCCCCCGTCACCGCCAATAACCCATACACCACCTGCCGGAACCGCTGCTCATTCAACCGATGATGCAGGTACTCCCCCAGCAACACCCCAATCACCAGCAGCGGCAAATACACCACCAATCTGGGCAAACTCGGAATCAAACTGCCGTCGAACAGAAACAGCGTGGTCAGGCAGCTGTTCAGGGTGAACCACACGACCAGCAACGTGGCGCGCATGCGGCTTTTGTCGAGCTGGATGCCGCCTATGGCGTAAACCAGCAGTGGGCCGCCGGAGGCGAAAAGGCCGTGGGTGATGCCGGCGCCGAAGGTGAGTGCGCGGCTGAGCATCGGTGGGTGCGGGGTGATGACGATGCCGCGGGCCATGCGCCAGAGTTCGCGGGTGGCGAACCAGAGGACCAGGATGCCGAAAAGGAGTTTGAGCAGGTCGGCGCCTAGCCAGGGGCGCAGTACGTAGCCGGCCAGAGTCCCGAGCAGCATCAGTGGCAGGATCAGTTTGAATAGGACCGGCCAGTAGATGTGGCGGCGGTTGCGCCAGACCAGGTAGCCGGTCATCAGGACGTTGAGGGGTACGACCACGGGGAGCATGGCGGGGATGGGGAGAAACAGGGCGCCGAGGGACAGGGCGATGACCAGGCTGCCGAAGCCGGTGATGGCTTCTACGGTGTAGGCCAGGAGGATGAAGATGCCGAGCCAGATCCAGGGGTCAATCAGCATTGGTGGGCCTTAGCACGTAGGTGGTGGCGGCTGGGAGCGTCGAGTTCCATCTCGATGAGGGGTGGGTTCTGAAGCGCTGTTGGCCGAGGTGGAACTCGACCTTCCCAGGGGAGTGTTGTTCTGGCATGCGTTAGCGTAACTCGCCGGCGAAGCGTTTGCGTACTTGGCGTAGGTATAGCGATGGAGCAATGCGCCAGAGGAGGCTGCCGAATCTTGAGACGGGTTCGGGGAGTATCCAGCGTTTGCCATCCTTAAGGCCTTTGTCGATGAGTTCGACCATCCATTCGGCGCTGCGCATGCCGCCGACCATCGATCTTGGATGCTTGGCGGTGGTGCCGTCGCGGCCCAGGGCGTGGTTCTCTATTGGGGTGTCGAGAAAGCTGGGGTAGGCCATAAGTATGTGGATGCCGTCGGCTTCCAGTTCCAGGCGCAGCACTTCGAAGAACTGGGTCAACGCGCCTTTGGCGGCGCAGTAGGCGGCGCGGCCGGGGACGGGCATCCAACCGGCCATGGAGCCGATGCAGACTATGTTGCCGGCGGACCCGCGCAGCAGGGGTAGCGCTGCCATGGTCAACTCCACCGGGCCTTGCCAGTCCACGGCCATGACCTTGCGGAATACCGCCGGGTTGGTCTGGTGCGCGGGCGAGCGGTGAGTGATGCCGGCATTGTTGACCAGCAGATCCAGGCGGCCAAAGCGGTGCTGCACTTCATCGATCAGGTAGCTGATGTCAGAAGCCTGAGTAATATCCATGGTGACGGTCAGCACCCGCTCGGCCTCGCCCAGCTCTTCGGCGCGGGCGGCCAGGCCTGCCGCATCGATGTCGGCCAGTACCAGGCTGTGGCCGGCAGCGAACCAGTGGCGCGCCATGGCCCAGCCAAGGCCGGAGGCGGCGCCGGTGATCAGTGTGACGTGCATGAGGGCTCCCGTTGGTCGCCAGCGGCAAGCTTCAAGCTTCAAGCTGTAAGCGGCAAGTTGATTTGGGTGAGTCATATATCGGTGTCTGGCTGTTGTTGTTTTGGCTGCCGGGTGCATGCTGATTTGCTTGAAGCTTGAAGCTTGAAGCTTGAAGCTTGAAGCTTGAAGCTTGAAGCTGCGCGTCAGCGCCTCAACCCGTTGGCTTCGACAAAATACTCGAACGTCTCCGCCGAGGTCTTGGCCAGCGGATAGCCGAATTCTTCCTTCAGCCGCCGATTGCTTAGTACCGGGCGATAGCGCAGAAAATTAACCTGCTCGGGGCCGGTGGGTTTGCCGCGCCATTTTGCTACCTGCAATCCTGCTTTGACCAGCCATACAGGTAAGGTCAGCAGCGGTTTGTTCAGCCGTCTGGCGATTTCACTCATGGTCAGCGCGCCGTCGCCGGCCATATTGAAGATGCCGGTCTTGTCTTCGCGGATGCCCATTTCCATTGCGCCAATCACGTCCTGATCCCAGATAAATACAAAGGGTGAATCGCTGCCCTTGAGCGCAAGAATGCGTGGGGCCATGAACAGGTTGGTGATCTGGTTGCGGGTTTCGGTGCCCAGCACGGTGCCGGGGCGGAAGATCAGTTGCTGCAGCTGCGGATGCTGCTGACGGTAGTCGGCCAGCATCTCCTCGATCAGCCGTTTGTGGTCTGAGTAGGCGAACTCGGTATTACCGCGCAGTGCGTCCTGCTCGTCGATCCAGGCGGGATTGTCGGCATGGTAACCGTAGGCCGCGCCTGAGCTGGTGACGGTGAAATGCTGAACGCCGGCCTTGATGCAGCACTCAAGCACGTTGCGCGTGCCGTTGACGTCTATGTCATAGTCCCGCGCCCGATCCGGCGACGCCTGAAGTATCGAGGCCAGATGCACGACGTGGGTGATCTGCTCGCGTTGCAGCAGGTCGGCCAGGGCCGGATCGCGTACATCGGCGATCTCCAGGGGGAAGCGTAGGTCGTCGCGCCCGCGCAGATCGGTGCCGATGACTGGAAAGTGGTCAGCCAGCCGGTTGCCCAACTGGTGGCCGATATAGCCGGCGGCGCCGGTGATCAATATGCGTTTAGTCATGTGCGGTGCGCGCCCAGATCTGTGAAAGAGTGATGCCCGACACCAGGTGCCAGACGCCCCAGAACGCGGTGATCAGCATCATGCCGCCCGCTTCGGGAAAGAAGGTGAAGAGAATGACCAGGCCCAGCCCGGAGTTCTGGATGCCGACTTCCATGGTCACGGCTCGGCGGTCTGCCACCGGCAGCTTGAGCAGCACGCCCATGCCATACCCCAGGGATAGCGCCATCAGGTTGTGGGCGACCACCAGCCAGAAAAAGCTGTGGAAACGCTCGAGGAACAGGTCAAAGTTGTTCGAGAAGGCGATAGCCACAAAGCCCAGAAACACCAGCAGCGAGATGATCCGCAGGGGTTTTTCACTGCGGGTAACCAGCCCCGGTAGCTTGCGGCCGGTGACCATGCCCAGCACCAGTGGCAGCGCGAGCACCAGCAGCACCAGCAGCAGAATGCCGCCCGGTTCCAGGGTGATCTGGGTCAGGTATTCGCGGGTGTGCGGGTTGAGCCAGCCATAGAAGGCAAAATTCAGCGGTGTCAGCACCGTGGCGGCCAGGCTGGAGACGGCCGTCATGCTGACGGAGACCGCCACATTGCCGCGGGCCAGCCAGGTCATGATGTTGGAGAAACTGCCGCCCGGGCAGGAGGCGACCAGGATCATCCCCAGCGCCAGTTCGGGATCAATCTCCAGTGCCCAGGTGAACAGACAGGTCGCCAGGGGCAGCAGCAGGAACTGGGCGAACAGGCCGGCCAGGGGTGCGATCGGCGCCATTGCAATACGCTTGAAGTCCTCCAGGCGCAGGCTAAGTGATACGCCGAACATCATGCAGGCCATGATGACGTTGAGCAGGATCAGGCTGGCCGGGTCGAATTCCATCGGCAAGGCGCCGCTCACGCTGCAGGTACCGGCGTGGGTTCCTCGACTTCGAGCCCGCTTTGCAGCTCGGTAATATGCTCGGCCAGCGTTCGCAGGTATTCGTCCTTGTTGACGTAGTAGGCCATACGCGCCAGCTTGATGTAGTCATAGCCGCCATCCAGCGTCACGCCGGCACGCTCGCGCTTGATGGTGTCGAAAGCCTTGGCCGCCTCCGCTTTCTGCTGCTGCCGGCGGATATACAACGCCACCAGCCGAGCCTGCTGATTGCGCCCTTCCCAACCCAGCCCCGCTGCTTCGATCATGCCCATCATGAACAGGTTGTTGTGCGCGGGATGGAACACGTTCATGTATAGCTGCGGTGCATCCTGATTGGCCGGCCAGTTCAGGTGTTGACGATCAATGAAGGGATAGTCCAGCAGGTAGCCGGTGGACATCAGGATCAGATCGTATTCCTTGCGCTGACCATCGGTGAAGGTGACCTGCTTGCCCTCGATTTTCTTGATATCGCGGCGCGCCTGAATGTCGCCATGCCCGAGGTGATGCAGAATCAGCGAGTTGACCACCGGATGGGATTCATACAGCCGGTAGTCCGGATCGGGTAGGCCGTAATCGGAGGGCTTGCCGATGATCATGCGGATCATCGCGCCGTCGATGCGTTGCTTGAGCGGGCGTGGCAGCTTGACCTTGCCGCCCAGGGTATCGATAGGCCGGCCCTTGACGAATTTGGGCAGGAAGTAATAGCCGCGACGCAGACTGATATCCACCGACTTTGCATGGTGCACCGCATCCACGGCGATATCCGCGCCGGAGTTGCCGCAACCGACAATCAGCACCCGCTTGCCCTTGAACACATCGGGCGTGCGGTACTCGCAGGAGTGCATTAGCTCGCCGTCGAACTCGCCGGGTAGTGTCGGCATGTTCGGCTTGTGCAAAGTGCCGTTGGCAATCAGCACGCCATCAAATGTGCGCGTCTGCTGCTGGCCATCGCGTTCGGTGGTGATCTTCCATTGTTCACCCGCGGGCTCGACGCTGAGTACCCGGGTGCTGAATTCGTAATGACGACGCAGATCGAACTGGCTGGCGAAATCCTGGAAGTAGGTTTTCAGCGAGCTGTGATGCGGGTAGGCCGCGACGTCATCCGCCATGGGGAATTCCTTGAATTCCGTCATGCGCTTGGACGAGATTAGGTGCGCAGTCTCGTACATGGTGCTGTGCGGATTGTCGATATCCCACAACCCGCCCACATCACTGTGCAGGTCGAAGCCGGTAAAGGGGATGTCGAGCTTCTGAAGATTGCGGGCTGCGGCGAGACCCATCGGGCCCGCTCCTATCACGGCGTACATGGCTGCTACCTCGGGTGTCTTTGTTGTTATGCTTGCCAGTCTAGTGGATGCGCTTGCAAGCGTATCGCACCAAACAGGACAAAGGACCGGCAATTCAGGCCATGGGCGAGACTTCCGAACACAGCGTTACGCCGCTTTACAGTCAGGCCATAGTGCAGGCCGCGCAGCGCCTCGGCCTGGCTCTGCCCGCTGAGTTGTTGGCTGAACTGCGGCCTGGGCAACGTGTGCCCCTGGCCACGCAGGATGCGCTTTGGGAAGCTTTTTGCTCTGCCAGCGATGATCCCCTGGCCGGCTTGCGCCTGGGTCTGGAAATGCAGATCGGGCATCTGGACAGTGCCGGTATGCTGCTGGTCACTTCCGATACTCTAGGCGAGGCCCTTGAGGGGCTGATCGAGTACGCGCCGGTGATCGGCGACGGCGGTGAGTTCAGCGTGCGACATGCCGACGATCTGGTATTTATCGATTATCTGCCAGACTATTCCGTGCGCCGCGCCGAGCGGGTCGAGGCGGTGCTGGCCAGTCAGCTCAATCTGACCCGCTGGTCCACCGGCGGGCGCTTTCAGGCGGCCGGGCTCTGGTTGACCCATGCGCCGCTCATTCAGCCGGAAGACTACGCCCGGCTGATCAGTTGCCCGCTGCATTTCAATGCTGGGCACAACGCCTTGGGGTTTGTTGCCGATCAGTTGCACCTGCCGCTGATTCAGGCCAACAGTGCCCTGCGCGAGCATCTGCGGCAACTGGCTGACCAGACGCTGGCCAATCTGGGCCAGCACAGTCTGAATGCGGCGGTGCAGCGGCTGGTGCGTCAGCATCCCCGCTGGGGCAAGGAGCGGGTCGCCGCCGAACTGGAGCTGAGTGGCCGTCATCTCAATCGCCGTCTGGCTGAGGAAGGCCTGTCTTTCAAGAGTCTGCGCGAGAGCGTGTTGCAGCAGATGGCCTGCCGGGCGCTAGATGGAGATCAGCGGGTGGTCGCCATCGCCGAAGAGCTGGGATTTTCCGACGAGGGCGCCTTTGTACGCGCCTTCCGCCGCTGGCAGGGCACGACCCCGGCGCGTTACAGAGCCGGGCGCTCAGCCAGTGAATGACGATGCTATTGAGTGTTCACCTTGATGCGGGACTGATCAGCAGTCGCCCCAGCTGCGTTGGTTAACAAGCTGTTGGTTGCGACCTGGATAAAGGCCTGCAACTGGGTTAAGAGCTCCTGATCTACCGTTTCCAGCCGCTGCGCCAGCGGCGCAGCGCCCAGTTGGTAGCGATGCTGGCTGGGCGCTTGCCCCTTGGGCAGTATCAGAATCTGATCACCCTCAATGATCGCTACCGTCTGATTACCCCCCGAAGGCTTGATCACCGCCCGCCCCTTTTCGTCAGCAGGCAGGCTCAGCAGATCACGCCCCCAGCACTGGTGCCGGGTTTTCCCGCCGAGCAGCCCCATGATGGTCGGAACTACATCCACCTGGCTGCCGGTCATATCGGTGCTTGTGCCGAAGGCGTCCTGGATGCCCGGTGCGATCATCAGCATCGGCACATTGAAGCGGTGCAGGTCCATCTCTGTGAGTTGATCCGGAGCGCCAAACCCGTGATCCCCCACGATGACGAACAAAGTCTCATTAAAATACGGCTTGTTGCGTACCTGTGCAAAAAATTGACCCAGCGCCCAGTCCGAGTAACGCATCGCGGTAAGATGTTCGTCCTGTGATCCCTGGCCGGTGACCGCTTCTGTGGGCAGGGAGGCGGGCAGTGGGTAAGGTACGTGGTTGGATAGCGATTGCAGCAATGCATAAAAGGGACCTTCGCTGGCGAGCGCGTCCAGTTCCGGCACGGCACGGTTAAACATGTCCTGATCGCTTACGCCCCAGGTGGGATCTGAGTACACCGGGTCGATAAAGTCGTCGCGCCCGACAAAGCGGGTCATGCCCTGATTGCTGAAAAAGCCCTGCTGGTTGTCCCAGGCGAAGTCGCCGTTGTACACGTAGACATCATCCATATTGCGGCTGCTGAGTAGCTGGGGCAGCCCGGAAAAATCATTGCCGCCCTCTGCGCTTTGCATCAGGTATTCGAACCCCGGCAGATTGGGAAAGCAGGCCATGGTCGCGAACATGCCCTGGTGAGTGTGTGTGCCATTGGCAAAGAATCGGGTAAAGAGCAGACCCTCTTCGGCTAGCTGGTCAAAATAGGGTGTGATGCCCAGGGGGCTGCCCATGGCACCGATATAGTGGCCGGCAAAGCTTTCCATCAGAATGACGACCACGTTTCTGATCGCCAGTTGACCTTCGGCGGCTGGAGTGAAATCCCGACGCACTGCAGCGGTGTTGGGATCAACCAGCCGATCACGCTCGGTCAGCAGCATCTTGCGGGTGACATTCTGGGCCTTGTCCATGGACATGACGGGTTGCCACACATTGTCGCGAGCTGCGGAAAAATGGCTTTTCGCTGCATCGAACAGCGTAATCACAGGGTTCAGTCCCAGATGGTTGGCGAACACTGTTTCTGTGGTGTAGGCATCACCCCAGCGTAGCGGTGGCCCCTGACGCAGCGTGCCACGCATGGCCACTACGGTCACCAATAAGCAGAGTACAAATACGCCCGCGCGCATGCCCCAGGTATTCAACCATTCCCTTTTGTGGAGCGTTGGACATTCACGTGTCGATCGGTCAATGACAGAAAAAAACCACCACCAGAGAAGGGTCAGCCCTGCCCAGGCCAGTAGCAGTTTGGCTACCGGGAATCCGTGCCAGAGCATACTGATGACAGTTGCGGGGTCCTCGCGTAGATACTGGAAGACCAGATTGTTCAGCCGTTGGTGAAACTCGCGGTAGAAGTCCAGTTCCAGGATACCCAGCAGTGCAATCAGTGACGCTGCGAACGTCAGCCAGATACGCTGCCATGTGCGCTGAGCCATCAGCCAGGGACTGAGGATGCTCAACAGCAGGGGTATCGCCACGTAGCCGGCAACGCGCAGATCAAAGCGCAAACCGTTCACAAACGCCTCTTGCCAGTCCGCCAAAGGCGTATCGCCGATCAGCTCGTGGTTGTAGGCAAGCAGGCTGATCCGGGACAGCAGCATCAGGAGCAGAATGAAAAAAATGCTGCCCGTCAGAAATGCCAGATGTTCCATCAGCCTGGGCTGGCTTGCGCTGCGGGCTGCAGAGATTGGATTGATGCTCATGAATGGGATACGTCTCGGAAAGATTAGGCGGAAAGCTTTGTTGGTTGGTGAACCGCTAGATGAGAATACGGGCGAGCCCTTTGCCGCCCTTGAGGGGGCTGGCGCTATTGCACTTATGGATGTGTGAATTCATGGGGTACCTGAAGTGGCTGATTGCGATTCGGTAGGCTTTGCAAAGGAATAAAACAGGTTGGGTTCACTCACCATGAACATATTTCCCTGGGCATCCAGGGTGATCCCCTCCGGGTGCGGTGCTGACTGATCAAGGTCGCTGGTCCAGCTGGAAAAACTGCGATAGCTGACAAGCTCTCCGGCGCTATCAAGCTCAATTGCTAACCTGGATTCCTCGCTGAGTAGCAGCAGATGTCCGGTTTGCTGGTCGAAATGCACCGAGGACAGATCGGTACCGAAAAAACCGTCAATCCAGGTACTCAGGTCAGTGATGTCAATTGCCAGCCCAGTGCCCAGGCTGGCAACCAGGCCGGTGATCACCAGGAGCTGCATCGGATCCCGCTCCTTCACAATGAATAGCCGATCGCTCGCCGGGTCAAAGGCGATACCCTCGTAGCCCTTGTTGCCGTTCAGGTTGATGCCAATGCTGAAGTGTTGCGCCTGGTCGGCGTTGATGGGGCCAGGGTTGTCAGGCAGCCGGACGATGTTCAGCCGGTGGGCTCGCTCCTCCACCAGAACCAGTAGCCCGGCACCGAGGTAGGTAATGGCCTCGATGTCGCCAAAACCCTGAAGGGGATAAGTCGCCAGGGTATTACCTGATTTATCCAGCGATATCAGGGATGCCGGGCCATTGGATACGGCCAGCAGGCTGTCCGCGTCCCAGTCATGCACGATCGACGACAGGTTCCGGCCTATACCTGCTACGGTTTTACCCTGCGTCACTACCTGATAGTAAGAGAGCCACACTCCCGGCGCCCTGGTTTCTGCCGCACTGATGGCAGCCTTGAAATGGAAATACAGCCTGCGGTCCCATTGTTTGTAATCGGCCAACACGATCAGCGCTAACAGCAGCAATAAACCTAGCACCGTACTTGCCCGCGGGCCGGGAAATCGCAGTCGCACAAATTTGAGGTTGCGAGGCCTGTGGCGGTATGAAATCTGATGCAACTGAATACCCTCGGACGTTCCCGGTCGCTTTTCAGGCGGGGAATCAAGCGGCTGAGGCCAGGAACATATCGGAGAAAACTTAACGGAAGCTTAAATGCTCAACACGATATGGCATTAGCGGTGCGCCGAATTGGTTGAGGAGCTCAAGATGTTGACGCTGGGCCTGCTCCACGCCAATGGCTCTAAACGTCAAGTACGCGCCCACCGGACATTGCGCGAGACGCGCTACGGACTCAGGTGTCAGGGTGCCAATGCACGGATAGCCGCCGATGGTCTGGCGGTCGTTGAGCAATATGATGGGCTGGCCATCAGGTGGCACTTGAATCGCGCCAAGGGGTATACCTTCGGACACTAAGCTTGCCCCCTGGTAGCGCAGTACCGGGCCCCTAAGGCGAACCCCCATGCGGTCGGCGCGGGGGTCGACCTGCCAGGGGCGGTTGAAAGCATCAAACAGGCTGCGGCCGGAAAAGCCGGCAAGCCGTGAACCGGGCAATAGCTCGAGAACAGCCGGCCGGGAATAATCCGGTAGCAGCGCTTCCGGCACCCTGACCAGCGGGCGAACATCCCCAGCGAACTCCAGACGATCGCCCGGCCTCAGCGGCTGACCTTCTCCGCCAAATCCGCCGAGCTTCTCACGGCCAACGGTGGATCGCGAGCCAAGCACTTGCGGTGCAGCAAAGCCACCCGGTGCCGCCAGATAGCCACGCACTCCGCTAAGCGGTGGATTGAATGTCAGCTGCTGGCCGCGCTGTACCGCAAAACTCTGCCAGGCATAAACGGGTATGCCATCGAGGGTCGCCGCCAGGTCCGCCCCGGTAATGGCCAGGGTGCTGTCCTGCTCGCAGCGCAGGGTCAGACCACCCAGGGGTATTTCCATTACCGCACAATCGGGGCTGTTCCCTAACAGGTGGTTGGCCCAGTGCGCTGCCACCCAGTCCAGCGCCCCGCCCTGGGTAACGCCAATATGCCGTACGCCGAAGCGGCCGCGGTCCTGCAGTTGTGCTAGCCCGAGCGTGTGTTCGACGAGTAGCCCGCTCATGCGTCAGCCTTCACGGGTGTGTCATCACCGCCTTGGCGAATAAACTCGCCGCGGTCTATCGGTACAAAGCGGACGGAGTCGCCCGGTTGCAGGAGGCTGTAGCCATCACGGTCCGGATCAAACAATCGGGTTGCGGTTCGCCCCAACAGATTCCAGCCACCCGGTGATACCAACGGGTAGATGGCTGTCTGCTGTTCGGCAATGCCGACGCTGCCCGCCGGCACGCGCTTGCGAGGGGTATTCAGACGTGGTGCCGCCAGTTCGGCATCAAGCAATCCCAGATAACCGAAGCCCGGAGCAAATCCGAGGGCGAATACCCGATAGTCGCGGCTGCAGTGGGCCTGGATCACAGCGGTTTCACTGATACCTTTGAGTGTGGCGATGCGAGGCAGATCCGGGCCGACGCTGGGGTCGTACCATACGGGCAGCTCATGCCGGGAGCCCTCGCCCTGCGCTTCCTGCGGCTGCAGGTCTTGCATCGCGCGGTGCACCCTTTGTCGTGCGGCGCGCTCGTCCAGTTGCTCCATGTTGTAGTGCAGCATCAGGGTGGTATAGGACGGCACCAGGTCGATCAGACAGGTACCGAACTCCCTGCGCAGATGGGTCGCAGCGCCAAGCAGCCAGGGTATGTTGGCTTCCTCAATTTTCTCGAAAAGGCGCAACAGCAGCACATCCAGCCCGACGGTCTCGAGACGATAATTCATCTGCCAGGGGCAGTCTGCATGGCGGCGCGGATCTGTTGTATCGCGGCGAGTGCGGCCGGGTTGTCGCCATGCACACAGAGCGTGTCGGCCTGCAGCACAAGCGGGCTGCCGTCGGCTGCAATTATGGGCCGCTCGGCAGCAATACTCAGTGCCTGGGCAACCACGGTTTCGTGTGTGAGATGGACTGAACCGGGCAGTTGGCGCGAAACAAGGTGACCCTGGGCGTCGTAGGCACGATCCGCAAAGGCTTCAAACAGCAGGCTCAGGCCGTATTCGTCGGCCATGGCCTGCGCTTCGCTATTGTCACGGCGGGCCAGCAACACCAGTTGCAGATCCCCTTCGTGTGCAGACACGACACGCATGATTGTTTGCAGCAGCTCGGCGTCACGCATCATGTCGTTGTAAAGCGCGCCGTGGGGTTTGACGTAGGTCACCCGCGCGCCCTGGGCGCGGCAGATGCCATCCAGCGCACCGATCTGGTAATGCAGCAGATCCGCTATTTCCTGCGGCGAGCAACTCATCGAGCGTCGGCCGAAGCCGGCCAGGTCGGGGTATGCCGGATGGGCGCCAATGCGCACGCCATGCTGGACCGCAAGCCTGACGGTGCGGCGCATTACGCCCGGGTCGCCGGCATGGAATCCGCAGGCGATGCTGGCGCAATCGATATGCGGCATGACCTCTTCGTCCATACCCATTTGCCATGCGCCAAAGCTCTCGCCCATGTCACAGTTGAGCAGTAACGTCTTCATACATGTGTCCTTGGTAGAGCTGAACAAACTACCCCAGAATGGGTCGAACAGCTACAGTCAACAAACCCGCGGAGGGAATGACATGAAGATACTTATGGTACTGACATCGCACGATCAACTGGGTGATACCGGTAACAAGACCGGCTTCTGGCTGGAAGAGTTTGTGGCGCCCTATTACGTGTTGCGCGATGCGGGTGCCGAGGTGGTGTTGGCTTCCCCGGCTGGTGGTCAGCCGCCGCTGGATCCCAAGAGCGACGAGCCCGATGCGCAAACCGATGCAACCCGTCGTTTTGCCCAGGATCAGGAGGCGCAGGCGCAACTGGCCAGCACTCACCGGCTGACCGAAATAGAGGCAGCGGATTACGATGCGGTTTTCTACCCCGGTGGCCACGGCCCCATGTGGGATCTGTATCGTGATATCCACTCGGTTGCGCTGCTGGAGTCTTTCCTCCAGGCGAACAAGCCGATTGGTGCGGTATGCCACGCCCCAGCGGCATTGCTGCAGGCCCGCACGGCCAGCGGCGAACCCTTGGTCAAGGGTCGTCAGGTAACTGGCTTTTCCAATTCGGAAGAAGAAGCTGTGGGTCTGACCAAGGTAGTGCCTTACCTCCTTGAAGACGTATTGCGCGAGCGCGGCGGGTCCTACAGCAAGGGTGACGATTGGGCTCCCTACGTTAAGGTCGATGGCAAGCTGGTTACCGGGCAGAATCCCGCTTCCTCGGAAGAGGCCGCCAAAGCGCTACTCAAGCTGCTTTAACTGAACGGCCCGTTCCAAGGCTGCAGCCGGTTCCATAAGCGGTAAACCGGCTCAGCCAGGAACATCACCATAAACAGCCGCAGGACCTGCAGGGCGGTCACCAGCGCCACCGATAGTTGCAGGGCTTCGGCGGTCAGGCACAGTTCGGTAATCCCTCCGGGCATCATGCCCAGCATCAGACTTGTGTCATCGACCTCGGCAAACCAGCTGAGTATTTCCGCGCCCAGTGCCGCAGCGATCATCGCCAGCAGGGTGAACAGCCCTACTCTGAGCATGAAGGCAGGCGCACTGCGGAAGAACTTGCGATCGAAATGACAGCCCAGCGCGCAGCCAATCAGCCATTGGCCCAGCTCGCCCCCGCCGGCTGGCAGTGCTATATCCAGATCAAACCACAGGCTGGCAGCAGCGCAAACGATCAATGGGCCGAGCATCCATGGATTGGGTTGACCGAGCCGGCGCCATAGCATGGCCAGGGCCGCGCCCAGGGGCATCAGCAGCGCCAACCAGCCCCAGCTTGTCGTCCCCGGCTCGGGGGCCTGGGTCTCCGGCAAGCTGAAGGTGAACAGCGCGGGGATGATCAGCACCACCATCAACAGACGCAGGCTGTGCGCAGCGGCAACTTTGGCCGGCTCTGCCTGGTGCCGCAGGGCGAGCACCACCATCTCGCTGGCGCCGCCCGGCATGCTGGCGAAATAGGCGGTAGCGCGATCCACACCACTGCGCCTGAGTACGCCAATGCCGATCAGGCAGAGCATCACGGTCAGACAAGAGCCGAGAATGATGACCCACCAGTAGCCGAGGATTTGCTCCAATACCGGGGCGGTAAAGTGCAGGCCAATGGAGCTGGCGACTATCCATTGCCCGGCCTGACGACCGCCCGGCATTTCTACCAGCATCCAGCCGGTGCAACGCACCAGAATGACCGCGAGTAGGGAGCCGACCATCCAGGGTAAGGGCCAGTCAGCCAGACTGGCCAACCAGCCTCCCACCAGACCTACCAGCGGCGTGGACCAGAGCTTTGCCCGGTCCAATAGCGTTGCCGTGTCAGGCATCGGGCAAGGGAACCGCGCGGCGTCCGCGGTAAGCGCGCCAGAAGGGTAGCGCCACCATGAAAACCACCAGAACCCACAGCCCCAGAGTGATCGGGCTATTCCAGAGAATGCCCAGATTGCCGTCGGATATGGACAGCGCGCGGCGCAGGTTGCTCTCCATCATGCCGCCCAGAATGAAGCCCAGCAGCAGTGCCGACAGCGGAAAGTCCAGTTTGCGCAGCACATATCCGAATACACCGATTGCGGTCATCAGAAACAGATCGAAGGTGGTGGCATGCACCGCGTAAACACCGATCGAGGTGATGATGGCAATCGCCGGTACCAGCGTCCAGTTGGGTACCGAGAGAATGCGGGTGAACACGTTGATCATCGGAATGTTCATGATGATCAGAATCACGTTGGCAACGAACAGCGACGCGATAAGGCCCCAGACGATCTCCGGCTGGTTCTGGAATAGCAACGGGCCCGGTGTGATGTTGTATAGCGTCAGCGCGCCAAGCATCACCGCCGTGGTGCCCGAGCCGGGAATACCCAGGGTCAGCATGGGAACCATGGAGCCACAGGCCGATGCGCTGTTGGCGGTTTCCGGCGCAGCCAGACCGCGCAGATCGCCATCGCCAAAACGCCCGTCGCTACCGGCAATGCGTTTTTCCGACATATAGGCGACCGCGCTGGCCAGGGTGGCGCCGGCGCCGGGCAGGATGCCGAAAATGAAGCCGAGCAGACCGCTGCGCAGGTTTGTAGCGAAGACCGAGGCACCTTCCTTGAAGTTGAACAGCATCCGCCCGCTGGCCTTCACCGCCGTCTGACCGTGGTGGGTGCGCTCCAGCAGCATCAGTATCTCACTGATGCTGAACAGACCCAGTACCAGCACGACAAACTGAATGCCGTCGGACAACCCGAGACTGCCGAAGGTAAAACGATAGACGCCGCTGTTGGCGTCGATACCTACACAGGACAGCAGCAGACCGATCAGCACAGCGATTGCGGTCTTGACCGGTTTGTCGCCGGCCATCCCGGCCAGACAGACAATCGCAAAGACCATCAACATGAAATATTCAGCCGGGCCAAACGACACCGCCCAACTGGCCAGCAAGGGTGCGAAGGCGACCACCCCGATGGTGGCTATCATGCCGCCGATAAACGAGCTCCAGGCGGAGATGGATAGCGCAATGCCGCCCTTGCCCTGGCGTGCCAACGGGTAGCCGTCCAGGGTGGTCATCACTGCCGAGGCCTCGCCGGGAATGTTGAGCAGAATCGAGGAAATACGACCGCCGTATTCGCAGCCCAGATAAACCGAGGCAAGCAGAATCAGTGCGGTTTCCGGTGGCAAGCCCAGCGCGAATGCCACTGGAATCAGCAAGGCGACCCCGTTGATCGGGCCCAGGCCGGGTAACAAGCCGACGATGGTGCCGAGTGTGGTCCCGGCCAGCGCGGTAATCAGATTGTTCGGGCTCAGGGCTACGCCAAAACCCTGTCCGAGATATTGCAGCGTTTCCATGATCAGTTCTCCAGTGCGGCCAGCACGCCCATGGGCAGCGGGACGTCAAGAATGCGGTCAAACAGGAAATACAGGCCGAGGGCCAATACGAGGGCGAGCACTGCACTGGGCAGCCAGCGGCCACCAAAGAGCCGCGCCATGCCGAAACCGAACAGAGCGGCAGTGACGATAAAGCCGACCCGTTCGAACAGCGCAGCCAGTGCCAGCAGCAGCGCCAGGCAAATCAGGATCTTGCGCAGCATTTCGGGGACTATCTTCGGCTCGGTTTCACCGCCAGTTTCCAGGTCGGGTTTGAACACCAGTAGCAACGCTCCGGCACCGAGCAGCATCAGCAGCATCAGCGGGTAGGCGCGGGGCCCGACCGGTTCGTAGGAGTAGGGCGCGTGATAGCCCCAGGCGGTGATGCCAAGGCCGATGCAGGCCAATAGCATGCACCCCGCAAACAGGCGGTGATACAACATGGTGGAGTCCTCGCAGGCGCAGGCCGGGGCATTGCGCCGCCGGCCATCGGGGTCAGATTGCTGTCAGGGTTGGTTGGTTTACTGCGTCAGGCCGAATTCGCTGGCCAGTTGCTTGTACTCGGCTACGCGTTGTTTCACGTAGGTATCGAGTTCATCACCGGTCATCGAGAAGGGAAAGAGTTCACGCTGTTCACGCAGGGTGGCGTATTGCTCGGAGGCGAGGATCTCTTCGAAGGTGCCTTTCCACCAGGCGTAATCTTCGTCGCTGACATCCGGCCCCATGTAGAAACCGCGAATCACCGGCCAGCTCACGTCGTAGCCTTGTTCTTTGGCTGTGGGAATGTGGGCCACCGCATCGCCTGGCAGGCGCTCGTCGGACAACACAGCCAGAATCCGGATGCCGCCGCTTTCAATATGCGGTACCGAGTCGGAAATGTCGGTGCTGGCTACATGAATATGACCACCGAGCAGTGAAGTGGCCAGCTCCCCACCCCCTTCCATGGCGACGTAACGCAGATCCCGCGGATCGATACCCGCGGTGCGGGCCACCAGGGCGGTTTGCATCCAGTCCTGGCTGCCGACAGTACCGGCGGAACCGATGACTACCTTGGACGGATCTTTCTTCATGGCCGCGATCAGATCATCCAGGGTCTTGAACTCTGAGTCGGCGCGCACCGCAATAGCGCCATAGCTGGAGCCTACCGCAGCCAGCCATTTCACCGCGCTCTCATCGAAGCGGCCGAACTTGCCCTGGGCCAGGTTGAGCAGCGAGCCGCTGGAAAAAGCAGTAATGGTCCCACCCTCCGATGCGCGCTGGGCAACAACGGAGTTGTAGGCGACGGCGCCAATGCCGCCGGGCATGTAGGTCACGCGCATCGGTCGACTGATCTTGTTGCTGTCGAGCAGCGCGCTCTGCGCCAGCTTGCAGGTCAGGTCGAAACCGCCACCAGGGGCAGCCGGGGCGATACATTCGGGCCGGCTGGGTTCGTCGGCCAGGGTGTAGGTGGCCAGGCCCAGACAGGCGATGACCAGCAGGGTAGAACGAAGTGCTGATTTCATGGGTAGATCCTCGTGTTCTTATTCTAGGCGATATCTTTATCGTGGCTGGCGCAAGCCCAATTACAGCAGGGGCAGGCTGTAGCTGACGATCAGACGGTTTTCATCTACATCACGGGCGTAACTGGAGCGGTAGGACGCATTGCGCCAGCGCAGACCGAGGTTTTTCATCGGGCCAGCCTGAACCACATACATCAGTTCCGTGTTGCGTTCCCAGTCAGAGCCTTCACCACCGGCTACCAGTTCGGCCTGATCGCCCTTGGTGTACCGGCTCATGAAGCTCAGGCCGGGTAGTCCCTGTTCGGCAAAGTTGTAGTCGTAACGCACCTGCGCAGAGCGCTGGCCGGCTTCGGCGAAATCGTTGATCTGTACAAAGTTGGCCAGGGTCGGGTTGCTGCCATTGATATACGGGAAGGCATTGTCGCCGCGCATTTTCTGCAGGTTGAAGCCGAAACGATGACCGCCGATGGCGTAGCTGAGCAGAGCCTGCCAGGCCTGGTTGTCGATGTCGCCAGCCTTGGCGGTGCCTTGCTCGCTTGAATCAGCGACACGTAGCTCGCTTTTCAGGCTGCCTTCGCCCAGTGCTAACTGATGGCTCAGGCCGATAAAGTGTTGGCGGTAGATATCATCCAGTTGTGCCAGATGGTAACTGCCCGCCAGGCTGGGCATGAACCTGTAGTCCAGCCCGACCCAATCGAAATGATCTGATGTGAACGAGCCGCCGAAGCGTCTGTTCTTGTTGTTCGAGGTCAGGTCCTCGGCGTCGGTGGAGTTGCGGTACTTGGTTTTGGTCAGACGGCCCATGCTGATGCTCAGGTCGTCAATTTCATTGATCGTGGCCATGCCGCCCTCAAACGTCTGCGGCAGAATGCGGCTGGTGTTCGGGTTCAGCGTGGGCAGCTTTGGCAGCAGGCTGCCGACCAGCAGTGTGGACTCAGAGACTCGTGCCTTGGCGGTCAGATTCAACTTGCTGTATTCGCTGGGTGCGCGGCCATCATCGTTTACTGGCAACAGGCCGGTACCGGTACGATCGGGGCTGGAATCCAGCTTGAGACCCAGCATGGCCATCGCGTCGATGCCGAAGCCAACAGTACCTGGGGTATAGCCGGATTTTACATTCAGGATGAAGCCGTGTGCCCATTCCTCGCGTTTGGATTGGCCTGCGCCGTCGCGGAAATCACGGTTGAAATAGATGTTGCTGGTGCTCAAGGTGGCAGTAGTATTATCGACGAATCCCGCCGCCGAGACACCTGGCGCTACGAAAACAGGTGATGAAGCCAGCAATAGTGCTGCCGGAATACGGCGCGTGAAGTGCAATCTTGTCTGCATCAGAGTAACTCCATTGTTGTTGTTCTACGGGCGATCTTTGCGCCCTGAGTCCTACTGCACCCGGGTGTTGGGTGAGCATGGACAGATCCTAGAACGTGAACCTTTCGCCAACCTTTCATGCTCATCGCAGCGTTTCGGCGGTGTACACTCTTCTAAAAAGCGGTCATTGAAGAGGCCCGGCATTGCGCATTCTGCTGGTAGAAGACGATCCTGAATTGGCTGATAGCCTGACTCGCACGCTCAAGTCGGGGGGTTGGACCGTGGACACCCTGCATGACGGGGTAGCCGCCGATCAGGCATTGCGTAACGAGGACTACGCGCTGGCGATACTGGACGTCGGCTTGCCGCGCATGGATGGATTCGAGGTGTTGAGGCACCTGCGCGAACGAGGCCAGAACCTGGCGGTACTGATGCTGACCGCCCGTGCTGAAGTAGCCGATCGGGTGCGCGGCCTCAATCTCGGCGCCGATGACTACCTGGCCAAGCCCTTTGAGCTGAGTGAATTGGAGGCGCGCGTCAATGCGCTCCTGCGCCGCAGCTTGATGGGTGGCGAGCGTCAACAGCATTGCGGCGTTCTGGTATATGACCTGAATGACCGGCGGTTCACGCTGGATAGCCAGCCGCTGCAATTGCCTTCAAGGGAGCATGCCGTACTGGAAAACCTGATCGCGCGTCCAGGCCGGTTGATGAGCAAGGAGCAGCTGGCCGGCAAGGTCTTCGGGCTGGACCAGGATGCCAATCCGGAAGCCATCGAGATCTACATATCCCGCCTGCGCCGCAAGCTCGAAGGAAGCTCGGTGCGTATTGTCACCTTCCGCGGCTTGGGCTACCTGCTGGAATCCAGCCCGTGAGCGCTGCTGGTAGTCTGCGCGGCCGCTTGCTGCGCAGATTGGCGCTGATGCTGGCTATCCTGCTGGTACTGGCCAGCACTGCAGCTTACTGGAATGCCCGCCGGGCGGCGGATACTGCCTATGACCGCTCCTTGCTGTCTTCGGCCAGGGCCATTGCCGAGCGGCTCCATGATGAAGATGGCAAGCTGGTTGTCGAGGTGCCTTACATAGCCCTGGACAACTTCGCCTATGACATCACCGGGCGCCTCTACTATCAGGTTCTCAATCTGCAGGGTGAGTCCATTTCCGGCTATGAAGATCTGCCCGCTCCCGATGAGTCCGTGCAGATGACCCTCGACTACCCTGCCCTGGCCCGCTTCTACGACGCTGATTATCGGGGTGCCGGTGTGCGCCTGGTAAGTCTTCTGCAGCCCATCAGCGGTGCGACCAGTCGCGGAATGGCCGAGATCCGTGTGGCGGAAACCCTGGAGGCGCGGGAGCGTATGGCCAATACCCTGCTGCGCCAGTCTTTGATCAATCTGGGGTTATTGGCCATCAGCGCCCTGCTTCTCGCCTGGCTGGCTGTTAGCGCGGCATTGCGGCCGCTGCGGCTTTTACGTGAAGAGGTGGCCGGCCGCGCCAATGATGATCTGCGGCCGATCAGCACCGATGGTCTGCAGCGTGAGGTGGCGCCATTGGTGGACTCCATCAATCATTTCACCGGCCGTCTGCGCGAGAATTTCGAGCGTCAGCGGGACTTTATTGCCGAAGCCTCCCATGAACTCCGCACCCCACTGGCAGCACTCAAGGCGCGGATCGAGCTGGGCCTGCGGTCCGCCGAACCGGATGCCTGGAAACGGGCACTGAATGAAGCGGAGCAAAGCACTGATCGCACCATCAAGCTGGCTAACCGCTTGCTCTCCATGGCGCGCATCGAGCGGGGCGCACGGGCCGTGGCTGAAGGCAGTGCCGAGCGCATTGCATTGCAACCGCTGGTCAAGGAGTTGGCTATCAGTATGGTGCCGCTGGCCTACGCGCAGGGTATCGAGCTGGTGCTGGAGGACGAGCAGCCCTTCGATGTATGGGGCGAGTCAACCCTGTTGCAGGAGTTGATCAGTAACCTGATTACCAACTCACTGCAGCACACGCCATCCGGTGGGCAGGTTGTATTGCGGCTCTGTGCGCCGCGCAGACTGGAAATTGAAGACACCGGAAGCGGCATCCCCGAAAGCGAGCGGCAACGGGTATTCGAGCGCTTTTATCACCGCGGTCAGGGAACCGGACTGGGATTGTCGATTGTGGGTGAAATCTGTCGCGCCCATCGTGCCGACATCAGCCTGCACCAAGGCTACCTGGGCGGGCTGTTGGTGAGGGTCGAGTTTCCCGCCTGACCCCGGATTATTTTTCCGGCCCACCCTGTGGAGTCTCAGGCGGGCACATGTATGCGAGTTTCCCCGCGCAACTTGATCACATCTGCCCGCGGTGAGGCGCCGAACATGCGGCTGTACTCGCGGCTGAAATGCGAGGGGCTTTCATAGCCGACGCGGTAGCTTGCGGTGGCCGCTTCCAGGCCCTCGCTGAGCATCAGTCGCCGTGCCTCGTGTAACCGAAGCTTCTTCTGGAACTGCACCGGTGACATGCGCGTTACCTGTTTGAAGCTGTGGTAGAGGGTCGACTCGCTCATGTTCACGTCTTCTGCCAGCTCGCGGACTCGAAGCGGCTCGGCGAATCTGTCCTTCAGCACTGAAATCACCCGGGAGATGCGGTGGGATTGACTGTCCGCGGACACGAACTCGCGCATGCGTGCGCCCATTTCACCAACCAGCGCGCGGTAGATTATTTCCCGTTGGATCAGCGGCGCCAGAATGCGCACGTCGGTTGGAGAGTCGAGAAGTCGCACCAGCCGCGTCATCGCATCTAGGATGCCCAGATCAACCTGGGCAACGTAGAGCCCGCAGGCTGAGTAGGGGCAGTCGATCGGCCCCCGGGGCGCAGTTTCGCCCAGTTGTAGCACCAGTTCAGCGACTTCGGCCGGGTCAATATTGATCTTCACTGCAAGAAACGGGTTGTCGGGGGATGCATCCACCACCTGACCATTTACCGGCAGGTCGACGCTGGAAACAATATAACTGAGCGCGCCATAAACGATTTCCCGGTCACCGAGTTGTACCACCTTGCGGCCCTGGGCAATAACGCAGAGCGACGGTTCATACACCGTGGACATACAGGGTGTGGGGGTGTCGACGCGAAACAGATCCAGACCCGGAATATCCGTTTCGTAGACGCCCTCCTGAGTCACTCTGGCAGACACCAGGTTCGCGAGCTCCAGGCATGCTGGTGCGCAGTAGTGCGGAGTCATGCAGTTCGGTTGAGCTTCAGATACGGGGGTAGATTGGTCGAGTGTATGCATGATTGACCTCCAGGGGCGTGCCAGCAGTATATACAGGATTAGGTAAGGAATATGACGCCCGCATGACGTTTGCAGGATTAGGCAATAAACCAGCAGAATCGCGCAAACCTTGCTATTACAGGTGCTTTAGGGGTGCGTTCGCTTGAACAAATGCCCTATATTGGTACGCAGTCTTACAGCTATTATTTCGGCGTTTACAGAATCAGGCAATCATGCGGCAGTAATACGCTACCGGATACGAGAGAGCTGGCCCTATCGTGCAGCATTGCCGAAGACGCCCCGCGACTTCGGCTGACCACCAGACCAGTGATCCTCAACGGAAAGCGAGAGCCACATGCATACACTCACATTCAAGGACGCCAAAGTGACCCTGCTTGGCGCCCTGCTGCTGGCCATGATGGTCGGTTGCGATGCTCAGGGGCAGGACAACACCGCTGCTCCCCCACCGCCAGAGGTTGAAGTTGCCGAAGTTCATGCTGAACCGGTAACCCTGTGGGGCGCCTTCAGCGGCCGCGTCGAGGCGCCGCAAACCGTGGAACTGCGGCCGCGCGTCAGCGGCTATATAGATAAGGTGGGGTTTGAAGAAGGCGAGCTGGTCAGCGAAGGCGATGTGCTTTTTGTCATCGACCCGCGTCCTTACAAAGCCCGTGAGCAGCTGGCCCAGGCCGAGCTGGCGCGTATGCGTAGCCAGTTGACGCTGGCCAGTAGCGAGGCCGCGCGGTCCGAGCAGTTGTGGGAGCGCCGGGCCATCTCCCGCGAGGAGTTCGAACAGCGCAACGCCGCCAGAACCATGGCTCAGGCAGCGGTCAATGCGGCGGCTGCGGCGCTGCAGAGCGCGCAATTGAATCTGGAATATACCCAGGTCAAGGCGCCGGTCAGTGGCCGTATCGGTCGTGCCCAGGTCACCCGCGGCAACCTGGCCACGGCAGACACTACCTTGCTTTCAACCCTGGTATCGGTCGACCCGCTCTACGTTTACTTCGAAAGCGACCAGCAGACCGTGCAGGACAACCCCCACGGCCAGAGCGTGCCGGTGCGTATCGGGCTGGCGGGTGAGGATGACTTTCCCTATCAGGGCAAGCTGGACTTTATCGACAACCAGTACAACCCCCGGACCGGCACCCTGCAGTACCGCGCTCAGGTGGCCAATCCCGACGGGGCTTTGCGCCCTGGCCAGTTTGCCCGGGTAGAAATGCCGGTGGCCGCAGCCAGTGCCGCGTTGCTGGTCGACCAGAAAGCGGTGATGACCGATCAGGATCGGCGCTATCTGTATGTGCTGACTGACGACAACCACGCCGAGCGGCGCATCGTCGAAACCGGACGCCGCGTCGATGGCTTGCTGGTGATTACCGATGGCCTGGCTGCAGGCGAGCGTGTGGTGGTCAACGGCTTGCAGAAGATCGCGTTCCCCGGCATTGAAGTGGTGCCGCAGCCGGTTGATATGCGCCGCACCCTGAAGCCGGTGGTCGTCGCGACGGCGCCGTGAGGCAGTAGCGCTTTTTATAGCTTTATTTCCTTTCTCTGACTGATACGGGCGCGTCTTCCGGACGCGTTCCGGGAGGCTGTTGCCGTGAACTTTTCGCGTTTCTTTGTAGACAGGCCGATCTTTGCGTCGGTGCTGTCGATCATTATCTTCGTCGTCGGGCTGATCAGTATTCCGATGCTGCCGGTCAGCGAGTATCCCGAAGTGGTGCCGCCCAGCGTGCTGGTCAGTGCCAGCTATCCGGGCGCCAACCCCAAGACCATATCTGAGACCGTGGCGACGCCATTGGAAGAAGCCATTAACGGCGTCGAGGACATGATCTTCATGAAGTCGGTCGCCGGGAGTGATGGCAGCCTGGCGCTGACCGTGACCTTTGCCCTGGGCACTGACCCGGATCAGGCCCAGGTGCAGGTACAGAATCGGGTCTCCCAGGCGCTGCCGCGTCTGCCCGAGGATGTGCGCCAACTTGGCGTGACCACCCAGAAGCAGTCGCCGAACCTGATGATGGCGGTGCACCTGACCTCGCCGGACGACAGCCTGGACGCCACCTATATCCGCAACTATGCGGTACTGCATATTCGTGACGAGCTGGCGCGCATTCCCGGTGTGGGTCAGGCTGGCCTGTTTGGCTCCGGTGACTACGCAATGCGGCTGTGGATAGATCCGCAGCGCGCTGCTGCGCTGGGCGTAACAGCGGGCGATATCAGCGCTGCAGTACGTGAGCAGAACATTCAGGTGTCGGCCGGTCAGATCGGTGCTCCGCCGATGCCGGAGGGCTCGGACATGTTGATTTCGATCAACGCCCAGGGCCGTCTGGAAAGTGTGGAGGAGTTCGAAAATATCGTCCTGAAGACCGGTGAACAGGGCGAGATGACACTGCTCAAGGACGTGGCTCGGGTCGAACTGGCGGCCTCGCAGGATGCCCTGCGCGCGCTGCTGAACAATCGCCAGGCGGTGGCATTGCCGATCTTTCAGGCCCCCGGCTCCAACTCCCTTGATGTGTCAGCCGCGGTACGGGCAAAAATGGCCGAGCTGGAAGCGGATTTTCCGAAAGGGTTGAGCTGGGAAGTGGCTTACGATCCTACCGTCTTTGTCAGCACGTCGATCAAGGCCGTGATCATCACCCTGCTGGAGGCGGTCGCTCTGGTGGTGCTGGTGGTGATCCTGTTCCTGCAGACCTGGCGTGCGTCGCTGATTCCGCTGTTGGCTGTGCCGGTGTCGATTGTCGGTACCTTTGCAGTCTTGCTGCTGATGGGCTTTTCGATCAATACCCTGACGTTGTTTGCCATGGTGCTGGCGATTGGCATTGTGGTGGACGATGCCATCGTCGTGGTGGAAAACGTCGAGCGCAATATCGAGCAAGGTCTGGCGCCACTGGCGGCAGCGCATCAGGCCATGCGTGAGGTGAGTGGGCCGATTGTGGCGATCAGTTTGGTGCTCTGCGCGGTCTTTGTGCCGATGGCGTTTCTGGATGGCATTACCGGTCAGTTCTACCGTCAGTTCGCTATGACCATCGCCATTGCGACGGTGATTTCGGCAATCAACTCGCTGACCCTGTCGCCCGCGCTGGCGGCGGCATTGTTGAAGCCGCACGGTGCAACACCGGATCTGCCGGCACGCATCATCAATCACCTGTTTGGCTGGATATTCCGGCCATTCAACCGTTTTTTCCTGCGCAATGCCCAGCGCTATGAATCTCTGGTCGGCCGCAGCCTGAGCCGGCGCGGGTTGGTGTTCGGGGTCTATCTTCTGCTGCTGGGCGGCACCGCGCTGATGTTCACCCAGGTGCCCGGCGGTTTTATTCCGACCCAGGACAAAACCTATCTGATCGGCAGCATCCGTTTGCCCGAGGGTGCATCGCTGGATCGCACCGAGGCAGTCGCGCGCAGGGTCAGTGAGCTGGCGCTGAACACCGAGGGGGTTTCCGATGCGCTGGCTTTTGTTGGTTTCAACGCCTTGCAGGGTACCAATACGCCGAACGTGGGTACGGTCTTCGTGGTTTTCGATGATTTCAACGAACGCGATCGTACGGCGCAGACGATTTCCGATGATCTCAATGCCCAGCTGGGCGGCATCAACGAAGGCTTCGCGATTACCTTCATGCCACCGCCGGTATTCGGTCTGGGGGCGGGATCGGGTTACTCGCTGTATATCCAGGATCGTCGCGGCGCTGGTTATGGCGAACTGCAGACCGCGACCAACGAGCTGGCCCAGGCCCTGAGCCAGACGCCAGGCATGTTCTACCCGTTCAGCTCCTACCAGGCCAACGTGCCACAACTGGATGCTGATGTGGATCGCATGCAGGCCAAGGCGCAGGGCGTGCAGCTGGATGATCTGTTCGCCAGCCTGCAGCTGTACTTCGGCTCGCAGTACATCAACGACTTCAATCTGTTCGGCCGTACCTATCGGGTCATGGCCCAGGCGGATGCGCAGTTCCGCGATAACCCCAGTGATATCGACCACCTGTATACGCGTAATGCGAATAACGAGATGGTCCCACTGAATACCATGGTCACGCTGCGCGAAAGTTTCGGGCCGGATCCGGTGATCCGCTACAACGGGTATCCGGCGGCCGACCTGATTGGGCAGTCCGATCCGTCCGTACTTTCTTCGGCGCAGACGCTGGCCTCGGTGATGGCCGTGGCGGATGAAGTGTTGCCGGCCGGCATGACGCTGGAATGGACGGATCTGAGCTTCCAGCAGGTGACCCAGGGCAATGCCGCGATGGTGGTATTCCCGCTGGCATTGCTGCTGGTATTCCTGGTGCTCGCTGCATTGTACGAAAGTTGGGTGATGCCGCTGGCGGTGATTCTGATCGTGCCGATGTGTCTGCTCGCCGCGCTATTTGGTGTGTGGATGGTCGGCGGCGACAACAATATCTTCGTGCAGGTCGGCTTGGTGGTGTTGATGGGCCTGGCGTGCAAGAACGCGATTCTGATCGTCGAGTTTGCCCGTGAGCTGGAGCAGCAAGGTCGCGACACCGTCAGCGCCGCGCTGGAAGCCAGCCGTCTGCGGCTGCGCCCGATCATCATGACGTCTGTGGCCTTTATTGCCGGCGTGGTGCCGCTGGTCATCGCCTCCGGGGCCGGCGCTGAAGTGCGCAACGCCATGGGTATCACGGTGTTTACCGGGATGATCGGCGTCACCCTGTTCGGCCTGCTGCTGACACCGGTGTTTTACGTTGCGTTGAGAACGCTGGCGAAACGCTTGGCAGCCAAGTCAGAAAAGTCCGAAGTAGAACTGAGTGGAGAGCCACATGAATAAGCTGGCGGGTATTTTTACCCTGGCGGCGCTGTTGAGTGCCTGCGCAGTAGGGCCGGATTACCAGGCGCCGGAGCCGGCGCCACTGGATCAATTCGTCCACGACCAGACGGCCACTGGCGCACAGGTCAAACGCGCTGCCGACAACGAGCAGCTGTTCTGGCACGGCTTCGAGGATCCGCTTCTGGCTGAGCTGATTGAACAAACCCTGGCCGAAAACCAGAGTTTGCAGGCGTCGCTGGCGCGTTATCAACAGGCCGAAGCACTGCTGCGCGGGGCTCGCCGCGACCAGCTACCGAGTGTGACAGCGGGCGCCGGGGTATCAGGACAACGGCTGGCGGAGGTCGAGCGCATTGATCCGGCCCAGGAGCGCGTCGAGTTTTACCAGGCGGGTCTGGGTTTGAGCTGGGAACTGGATCTGTTCGGGCGGTTGCAGCGGGCGGCCGAGGCAAGCGAAGCAGAGCTGCAGGCAGCCGGTGCGGACCGGGAGACATTGCAGGTTGCGCTGGCCGGCCAACTGGCCAGTAGCTACTTCCAGTTGCGCGGCCTGCAACAGCAATTGCGGGTAGTGGAAGAAAACGTCAGCTTGCAGCGGGCATCGCTGGACATTGTCAGCGCAAGGCTTGAGGCCGGCCGTGGTACGTTGTTTGATCAGGTTCGGGCGCGGGCCCAGGTGGACGCCACGCGAGCAGTGATTCCCCAGTTGAAAGCGGATATCGGGGCAGCCATGCACCGCATCGGTGTATTGACCGGTCAGCCACCCACGGCGTTGGTACCACTGCTTGGTGAGCCAGCTGAGTTGCCGCGAAGCCGTCCGTCAATTGCCGCGGGCAGTCCTGGCGATGTGTTGCGTCGACGGCCCGATATCCAGGCCGCGGAACGACGGTTGGCGGCCGCCAGCGCGCGTATTGGTGTGGCCACGGCGGATCTGTTCCCACACTTTACCCTGGAGGGTCTACTTGGCTCGCTGGCCGGTAGTGGCTCGGACCTGTTTACCGGCGGGGCGCAGACTGGACGGGTGGCGCTGGGAATCGACTGGAGTTTTCTCGACCGAGCGCAGGTAGAGGCGCGCATCGATGCGGCTGATGCCCAGTCTGCCGAGTTGCTGGCTGACTATCGGCAGACGGTGCTGCTGGCCCTGGAAGAGACTGAAACCTGGCTGCTGCGCTACCAGCAATCCCATGAGCGCGCGGCCTTGCTAAAAAGTGCCACCGATGCGGCTATCCAGGCAGTGGAACAGGCACGTGATCGTTATGATCAAGGGTTTATCGGCTATTTCGAGCTGCTTGCTGCAGAGCAGGAGTTGACCTCCATGCGTGACAACCTGGTGCAGAGCCGGACCGAAATGGCCCTCGCTATGGTTAATGTCTACCGTTCACTGGCAGGCGCACCGCCCATGGGCTGAGAGCAATGCGGAGCCCATCCACGCAAAAACCGCCACCGGAGGGCAGCGGTTTTCGTGGCGCGATTAGAGCTTCTAGTTCTTGGGTCGTCGGCCCATGACCAGTGCCTCCTCGAAGGCGTGCAAGATACGATCTTCGGTCTTCTCCAGCGTGCTCACGCGCACTTCTGCACCGGCTAGCTCGCTGAAATGCTGTTATTGACCAGTGATGGATGTTCACATCCTGTTTCCATGCATGTCACATCTGGCCCTCATTTGAGGATTCAGTTGCGCTGGTAACCTTGAGCGCCCCTGCGTCTACCGAGGAAACGCCGCGTATATTGCGCGCCGTCTCGATCGCCAGTTGTTTGCGCGCCTGGCTGTCTACCTGTCCGCTGAGTGTCACTTCGCCGTTTCGAGACATTACCGAAATATCCGTGCCATCGAGATTGCGACTGAATAACAGGCTGGATTTGACCTTGCTGGTGATCCAGACATCGCTGACCACATCTGCCGCCTCATCCGCAGCCTGGGCTGCGGCGTCCTGGGCCCGCTTGGCAGTCCCCGCCTCGCCCGTGACCGCTATTTGATTGAGAACTTCCCGTACGCCCTGGGTATTCTCGGCCAACCGTTCGGCCAGTTCCCGAGCGGCTTCGCTGTCGGCCTTGCCGCTCAAGGTGACGACGTTGTTCCTGGTATGAACGTCGATATCCAGCCCCTGGGTATGGCGGTTCCACAGCAGTTTGGATTTCACTGTCGCGGTGGTGGTGGCATCGTTGAGGCTGTTGGCAAGACTGGTACGCTCGGCATCGCTGTCACTGGCATCGGAGTCTACCGTCAACTGGTTATCGATCTCGTCAATGCCCTCAATGCTCAGTGCGACCTGTCCGGCGAGGTCGCGGTTGACTCCGTTCTCGACGCTACCGGTCAATATGGCGGTGCGGCCCTGAACCCTTACCTGGATGGGGTCGGAGTTGAGATGCCGATTCAGAGCGAAGGCGGTAGCGACCGAGCCCTCCATACGGGCGTTACTCACGTCCGATTGGGGTGTTTCCTGGGCCAGGGCGGGCATGGGTGCCAGGGCCAGCACTCCAGCGGCGGCAGTGGCGCACGCCAGCATCTTGAACTTGTTCATCAGGGGTCTCCATTGTGTACGTTTGGGCTTGAGCTTAGACCAGGGAGGTGAACATGGCTGTAACTGTTGTGTTTAATTGGATAAGGCGCAATACGTGCAATTTGCATGAGTGATACACTGATTCCGGCAATATTCATTCCGGAGCGGGCAGCATGGAAACGGCAGATCACAATAGTGGGCGCATTCTTCTGGTAGACGATGAAGCGGCGATTCTGCGCACTTTTCGTTATTGCCTGGAAGATGAGGGTTATGAGGTAGCGACGGCGAGCAACGCAGCCAATGCGGAAACCGTTCTACGCCAGCAGGTTTTTGATCTGTGTTTCCTCGATCTGCGTCTTGGCGAGGACAGCGGTCTGGAGCTGCTTGCCACCATGCGCACCCAGGCCCCATGGATGGTGGTGGTGATCGTCACTGCGCATTCGGCCATCGACACCGCCGTGGATGCTATCCAGGCGGGTGCGTCGGATTATCTGGTCAAGCCCTGTAGTCCCGATCAGTTACGCATGAGTGCGGCCAAGCAGCTCAAGGTACGGCACCTTGCTGCTCGTCTGGAGTTGCTCGAAGGCCAGATCGGCCAGCCAGAACATGTAATTGAATCTCACTGCCCGGCCATGATGACCGTGCTTGATACGGCGCGTCAGGTAGCCATGACGGATGCCAATATTCTCATTCTTGGTGAGTCCGGAACGGGTAAGGGTGAACTTGCGCGGGCGATGCATGGCTGGAGTAAACGGGCGAAAAAGAACTTCGTGACCATCAACTGCCCCTCTCTTAGTGCAGACCTGATGGAGAGTGAGCTGTTCGGTCACACCCGCGGCGCCTTTACCGGGGCGAGCGAAAATACCCTGGGGCGCGTCAATCAGGCCGATGGTGGAACGCTATTTCTGGACGAGATAGGGGACTTTCCCCTGGCACTGCAACCCAAACTGCTGCGCTTTATTCAGGACAAGGAGTACGAGCGGGTGGGTGATCCGGTGACCCGTCGCGCCGATGTGCGGATTCTGGCTGCGACCAACCGCAACCTGCCAGAGATGGTCAGCGCTGGCGAGTTTCGTGAGGATCTGATCTACCGGTTGAATGTCATCACCCTGACCCTTCCGCCTTTACGCGATCGTCAGGACGATATAGTGCCCCTGGCAGAACGTTTTCTGTCGCGCTTTGTCAAAGATTACAGCACGCCTGCCAAAGCGCTCAGCGATCAGGCCAAGGTGGCGCTGCGCGGCTATCCCTGGCCGGGCAATGTAAGGGAGCTGCGCAATGTCATGGAGCGGGCGAGCATCATCTGTCCGGAAAAGCTGGTCGGGGTCAATCATCTTGGCTTTACCGGGCAGTCTGTCACCAATGCGCCACGAATCGGGGCAGAAATGAGCCTGGAGGAACTGGAAAAGGCGCATATTGCCAACGTGCTGGCCAACAGTGAGACGCTGGACCAGGCCGCCAAAACCCTGGGCATCGATGCTTCGACGCTGTATAGAAAGCGTAAGCAGTTGGCTTTGTGAAATTACGCAGCCGGCTATTTCTCAGCATCAGTGGCCTGGTGGCCGTCGCGTTGCTGGGTCTTGTGCTGGGGCTCTACAGCGTGCTGCATCTGACTCAAACCCAGAATGACGAGATGACCAGAAATCTGGGGGTCATCGAGAACAGTCAGGGTCTGGGTCACGAGTTGAGCAAACAGGTGACCCTGTTGCTTGCCGAGACCCTCGACCGGTCGGCATTGACCGCATCGGATGAGGCCTTTCAGCGGTGGCTCGACACTGCCGCCAGCAGCGCGACGAATCAGAGCGATCAACAAGCTGTCGAGGCGATTCGGCGTGACTACAGCACGTTCAGACGAATTCTCGACAGACCTTTTACAGAACGTAGTGCGTTGCTGCGCGATGATGAGCTCAGTGCCGCGATTGCGGCCATGCGCAGTCACATCAGTTCGGTGCAGACGCGCTATGTAGAGGGATTCCACCGTGACACTACCAAAACTGAGGATCGCGCGACCCTGATTGCCACCTTGCTCGGCCTGGTCATTGTGGCGGTATTGCTCATCGGGCTGATTACCGCCAATAGCATTGCCCAGCGTGTCGGCCGTCCGATCGAGGCGCTGGCCAGGGCGGCGGACCGGATAGGGCGGGGTGATTTTCGGGTCATGCTGCCGATTTCTCCGATTGCCGAGCTGGGTATCCTGAGCAGGCGCTTCGGATTGATGGCTGACTCGCTGCAGGAGTTCAGGAACAGCGATGTGGCCGCATTACAGGCTGAGCGCAAGCGTCTGCAGGCAGTGCTCGACAGTATGGATGGCGGCCTGCTGATATTTAATTGCAACGCCGAGTTGGAGCACATCAATCCGGTGGCACGCCGGCAGCTGGGTTGTGATGAGTCGCATCTCGGTCAGCGCCTGGGTGCGGTACTCGAATATCCGGAACTCGACGAGCAGTTGTCACGGGTGGTTCAGGGTCAGACACGTGAGGAGGGGGAGCAGGATCTGCAGGTAGTGGCCGGGGGCGAAACCCGGGTGCTGAGTTACAGCCTGTCCTCGGTCAGCAACGATGAAAGCCAGGTGATCTGCGCGGTGATGGTATTGCGCGATGTCACTACGCAGCGGGCATTCGAGCGGGTACGTAGCGAGTTCGTACTGAGAGCCTCCCACGAGTTGCGGACTCCCGTGGCCGGCATGCATATGGCCTTCGCCCTGCTACGCGAGCGCCTGAAGCTGCCAGCCCAGGGCCGCGAGGCAGACCTTGCCCAGACGGTGGATGAAGAAATGCGCCGGCTGGTATGCCTGATCAACGATCTGCTGAATTTTTCGCGCTATCAGAGCGGCTTGCAGAAGATCGAGCCGGGTACCTGCGATATCGAATCCCTGCTCCTGCAGTCTCATCACCGCTTCGCTAGCCAGGCGCTCGATCAGGAGGTGGATTTGCAGGTAGAACTTAAGGGGCCATTACCCGAGCTGGAAATGGATCAATTGAAGATCAGCCGCGTGCTGGACAACCTGATCGGCAACGCGCTGCGGCATACCAGCCCTGATGGACATATCAAGTTGCAAGCCGTACGCAGGGGTGAGCGATTGCTGATCCATGTCGAAGATGACGGCGAAGGTATATCCTACAGTCAGCAGTCCCGGGTTTTCGAGCCCTTCGCCCAGGTAGGCAACAAGCGCGGCGGGGTTGGTCTGGGTCTGGCCCTGTGCAAGGAAATCGTGCAGCTGCACGGTGGCACCATTGGCATGGAGTCGACTCCGGGCAAGGGCACCAGATTCACCATCTCCCTGCCGATATAGGGCCATCACACCCAGCACCAGGGGTGTGGAGGCACGAACCAACCAGGGGAATCCGGGTCTAAAGATTTATTCCGTCAACCGAGGAAACGCTCATGCAGTCCATGCAAGTACCTGCTTTCCGCCCCCTGGCACATCTCTTTCGTCATGCCCTTCTGGCAGGCTCTGCGTTGCTGCTGATCGCCTGTCAAAGCACGCCGGTGGAGCGTGATTACGATACCAGCCGGGATTTCAACCAATATCGAACCTGGGACTGGGCGGAGCCGGCCGTGACCTTCACGCCGCAGAATGATCCCCGGGTCAGTAGTGACCTGACACGCCAGCGGATTCTTCAGGCGGTCAGCGAGGGGCTGGACGCCAGAGGGCTGCGTACGGCTGATGATGCTGACCTTGAGGTTCAGGTAGACGTCATCAGCGAGGAAGAAGAGGATGAGGTAACCACGACCTTCGGCGGCTCTATCGGTTATTGGGGCTGGGGTTGGGGTGGTGGGCCCGCCTACACCCAGTCACGCTCGGTGGATTATCAGGTGCTGACCTTGCAGGTGGATCTGCGCGATGCGCGGGATGGCCAACTGGTATGGCGTGGCAGCGATCAGCAGCAGCTGTGGGACACCGCCGTGCCTCCGGCTGAACGGGAGCAGCAGATCCGCGAGATGGTCAATCGCATCCTGTCTGCTTATCCCCCCTATTGATGCCGCGCGCTAGCGACCTTTGAACGAACCCAGCAGGCCGCGCACGATGGCCCTGCCCAGTTGACTGCCGAGCGTGCGCATCGCGCTGCGCCCTACCGTCCCGGCCATGCTCTCCAATCCCGACTTGCGTCGGGAACGGGCGGGACGCTGTTCTTCCCGGGCCTCCTGCTGGGTCCTGGTCCTGGCGGTTTTTTCCGATAACGCCTGCTCTGTCTGGCGTAGCAGGATTTCATAGGCCGAGTCGCGATCCAGCTCCTGATCATAGATCCCCGCCAGAAAGGATTCATTGAGCAGGCTGTTGCGCTGGGGGTCGGTAATGGGGCCCATCTGACTGGCTGGCGGCCTGACCATGACTTTTTCCACCGGAGTGGGCACACCCTTGTCGTCCAGAACCGACACCAGTGCCTCGCCGACACCGAGTTCAGTGATTACCTGTTCGGTATCCAGCCCTGGGTTGGCCCTGAAGGTTTGTGCTGCGCTGCGGACCGCCTTCTGGTCGCGGGGGGTGAACGCACGAAGCGCATGTTGCACACGGTTGCCAAGCTGACCAAGGATCGCCTCTGGCACATCCAGCGGACTCTGAGTAATGAAATACACGCCCACACCCTTGGAGCGGATCAGCCGGACTACCTGTTCGATCCGGTCTGTCAGGCTCTTTGGCGTGTCCTTGAATAGCAGATGCGCCTCGTCAAAAAACAGTACGAAGCGTGGCTTTTCGGCATCGCCCACCTCCGGCAACTGCTCGAAGAGTTCCGATAGCAGCCATAGCAGAATGCTCGAATAGGCGAGCGGCGTATCCCGGTAGAGCCTGGCAGCGTGCAGGATATTTACCACGCCGCGACCCTGGTCGTCGGTCTGCAGAAAATCCTCCAGCGTTACCGCCGGCTCGCCAAACAGGCGCTCTCCGCCCTGGCCTTCAAGATTGAGTAATGAGCGCTGGATCGCCCCGATGCTGGCGGGCGAGATGTTGCCGTAGCGTGGACCGATCTCTGCACGATGCTGGTTGAGATGCGACAGCATGGCACGCAGATCCTTGAGATCCAGCAGCAACCAGCCGTTATCGTCTGCGACCCTGAAGAGAATCTGCAGTACACCGCTCTGAGTCTCGTTGAGGTTTAGCAGGCGCGCCAGCATGATCGGCCCGAAGTCGGCCATGGTCAGGCGTAGCGGGTGGCCGTGCTCGCCATAGACATCCCAGAATACCGTGGGCGCGCCACGCATCTGCAGGTCATCAAGACCAACTCGGGCAGCGCGTTGAGCCAGTTTGTCGCTCATCTTGCCAGCCAGGGCGATACCGGAGAAGTCACCCTTGATGTCGGGTACCAGCACAGGCACACCGAGATCGGAAAACCCCTGGGCGAGAACCTGCAAGGTGATGGTTTTACCGGTACCGGTAGCGCCGGCGATCAAACCGTGGCGATTGGCCATTTTCGGGCTGATGGCAACCGGTCGCTCGGCACTGGCTCCAATGAGCAGTTCAGGTGTGGCATGCCCGGACATGATTCAGCCTCCGATGGCCAGGGTGAAGAAAAACCGGTGCGACACACTTTTTACAGCCGCGCCGGCTGACTGTTTGGCGGCTAGAAATTGGCCGGGGTAGTAGCACTGACCAGTACGCAGGGTACTTCGAAGGGGTTGCGAAAGCGATGCGGTTGGCTGCTGTCGAAGTAGTAGCTGTCACCTGTATCAAGCACAAAGATTTCGCTGCCCACGGTGACCTCCAGCTGGCCCGCCACTACCGTGCCAGCCTCTTCCCCTTCGTGGTTGAGCATGTCCGGGCCGGTATCCGAGCCGGGCGGGTAGATCTCGTTGAGGAATGAAAAGGCCCGATTGGGATGGCCCTTGCCTACCAGCTTCATGGTGACTTCGCCGGAACCGATATCCAGCAGCTCGTCTGCGCGGTAGATCACCTTGCGTGGGCTGTCCTCATCAACCTCGAGGGAAAAGAAATCCACCAGGGACATGGGGATACCTGACAACACTTTTTTCAGCGAGCTGACCGAGGGGCTGACGCTGTTTTTCTCGATCATTGAGATAGTGCTGTTGGTGACACCAGCGCGTTTGGCCAGCTCACGCTGCGACAGGCCCTTGAGCTTGCGAATTGTTTTCAGGCGCGCACCTACGTCCAATAGCGGATCCTCCGGATAATTATCGTGGCAATAAATGAACCAAATCATTGCATGACTGTTCAGAATTTACAACGGACCCAAAGGGATGGTTGAACACCTGTTATGCTTGACCCAATGACAAATGAAAAGAGAGGCACGCAATATGGATCTTGAAGACCTGCATTTGACCTTGCGGACCCTGAAACCCAGCGATTACCCGCAGCTCAAGGTTTTGATGGACAAGGTCTACGACGACATCGGCGGTGCCTGGCCGAAAAAGACCATTAACCGCTTGATCAAGGACTTTCCCGATGGCCAATTGGCCATTGCCGATGGCAAGAAGCTCATTGGTGTGGCACTCAGTGTCATGGTCGATTACGACGTGTTTTCCGATCCGCACAAGTACGCCGATCTGATTGGTCAGACCGAGATCATTCCGAACAAGGAGGACGGCGATGCGATCTATGGTCTGGATGTGCTGATTGATCCGGAGTATCGCGGCCACCGTCTGGGCCGCCGACTTTACGAGGCGCGCAAGGAGCTGTGTCGGTCGCGTAATTTGCAGGCGATTCTGGCTGGCGGGCGTATACCGGGCTACCACGAGCATGCCGACGAGCTCAAACCGACCGAGTACATCGAGGCCGTGGACCGCAAGGAAATTCATGATCCGATTCTGTCCTTCCAGTTGGCCAACGATTTTCAGGTCAAGCGTCTGATGCGTCGTTATCTGCCCGAGGACAAGAAATCCATGGGCTACGCGACCTTGCTGGAGTGGAGCAACATTCTTTACGAACCCGAGGAACGGCTGCTCCAGACCAACCGTAACCAGGTACGAGTGGGTGCGGTGCAGTGGCAAATGCGTCGGTTCTCTTCGGTGGAAGCTGTACTCGAACAGGTCGAGTACTTTGTCGATGCGCTGTCGGACTACCAGAGTGATTTTGCGGTATTTCCGGAGCTGTTCAATGCCCCGCTGATGGGCCTGCGCGATCAGTCCGACGATATCGAAGCCATTCGCTACCTGAGCAGCTTTACCGAGCGTTTTCGCACGGAAATGCTGCGCATGGCGGTCAGTTACAATATCAACATCATTGCCGGCTCGATGATCGAGGAAGGTGAAGATGGCCGTCTGTACAACGTGGCCTATCTGCTGCGCCGTGACGGTACGGAAGAGCGTCAGGCCAAGCTGCACATAACACCCCAGGAGCGTCGTGACTGGGTCATCGAAGGGGGCGATGATCTCGCCGTGTTCGAGACAGACGCCGGGCGTATTGGGGTCCTGATCTGTTATGACGTGGAATTCCCCGAGCTTGGCCGTCTGCTGGCCGATCAGGATATGGATTTGCTGTTCGTGCCCTTCTGGACCGATACCAAGAACGGTTATCTGCGGGTGCGCCACTGCGCCCACGCAAGGGCAATCGAGAATGAATGCTACGTGGTGCTTTGCGGCAGTGTCGGCAACGTGCCCTCGATCGAGAACCTGGGGATCCAGTACGCGCAGTCAGCGGTATTCTCGCCCTCTGACTTCCCCTTCCCCCACGATGCGGTGCTCAACGAAACCACGCCGAATACGGAGATGATCTTCTTTTCGGACCTGGACTACACCCGGTTGAAGCTGGTGCGCAACGAGGGTTCGGTGACCAATCTCAAGGACCGTCGTACCGACCTGTTCAGCCTCAAGTGGCGGAAGCAGAAAAAGAAGAAGTGAAGCGCCGCGGTACACGGTTGAGATTGCAGAAAAGCTGATAGGCGATGGTGCCGGCCTGAGCCGCCACTTCGCTCGCATTCAATCCCGTGCCCCAAAGCCGCACCGCGCTTCCCAGTCCGCTGCCTGGCAGGTCAGTCAGATCCACGGTGAGCATGTCCATGGATACCCGGCCGATCAGTTGGCTGCGCTGGCCATCGATGAGTACTGGTGTGCCGTCCGGCGCGTGTCGCGGATAGCCGTCGGCATAACCCATGGCAACTACACCCATGCGCGTCGGCCTCGCCGTTATAAAGCGCGAGCCATATCCGATAGGCTCGCCCGGGGGCAGCTCTCTCACAGCAATGACCCTGGACTCCAACTGCATGACTGGCTGTAGCCGGTCCGCGTACTCCTGCGGAAAACCGAAGGGCGTGGCCCCGTAAAGCATGATGCCTGGGCGCAGCCAGTCATTGTGTGCCTGGGGCCAGGCCAGTACGCCCGGAGAATTGCACAGGCTGGCGGGCCCTTTGAGGCCTTCAGTGGCACGCATGAAGGTCGCCAGCTGTTCTTCGGTGCGACCGGTGTCCGGCTCGTCGGCCCGGGAAAAGTGGCTGATCCTGGTCAGGCTTGCAACCTGGGCGCTCGACGCTAGCTGGCGCCAGACCTTCGGATACTCTTCAGGTGCAAAACCAACTCTATGCATCCCACTGTCGAGCTTCAGCCAGATATGCAGCGGCTCAGTCAGCGTTGTGGTTAACAGGTTCTCTATCTGCCATTGGTCGTGAACCACCGCCCAGAGGCGATGCTCGGCGATCAGCGGTAGCTCACTGGCTTCAAACCAGCCCTCGAGCAGCAGAATGGGTTGGCTGATGCCGGCGGCCCGCAGCTCCAGCGCCTCCTCGATGCAGGCCACGGCGAACGCGTCAGCCTCGGGGGCCAGAGCCTGGGCACACTCCAGCGCGCCGTGGCCATAGGCGTTGGCCTTGATCACAGCAAAAACACGGGCATCTGACAGGCCCTTGGCGAGTCGGTAGTTATGCCGCAGGGCGTCAAGATCGATGAGAGCGTGGGCAGGGCGCATAGGGAGCTTCTTGTCGGCAGTCGCGGGGCTGGCCAGCCCCGCCAAAGGTGTAGATTATCAGACCCGGGTAGCTTACGGCACGGCGGCAATAACGGACATTTCGACGAGTATCTCCGGCTCACACAGCTTGGCCTCGACGGTGGCCCGTGCCGGCGCTGTGCCTGCGGGTAACCACTGGTCCCACTCGGTGTTCATGGCCTCGAAGTCAGCATCGATGTCTTTCAGGTAGATGGTGACTGACAGAATTCGGGTCTTGTCAGTACCTGCCGCGTCCAGCAGCTTCTCGATTTCGCCGAGTGTGCTCCGGGTCTGGGCGCCGGCATCCCTGTCCAGATAATCGTCGGCAGCTACCTGGCCTGCCAGATAGAGGGTGTTCTGATGAATGACAATCTGGCTCATGCGCTTGTTAGTGTGCTGACGCTGTATCGACATGCCGGCGAATCTCTCTGTTGGGTGTGTAACGGAAAAGGCCCAGCCCTTCAGTGCTGATGGCCGGTGTGCGTGCGCTGACCAGGTCTGCCAGTAATTGGCCGGAGCCGCAGGACATGGTCCAACCCAGTGTGCCATGTCCGCTGTTGAGAAACAGGTTGCGCCGCGGTGCGGCGCCGATTACTGGGGTGCCATCGGGTGTCATCGGTCGGAAACCAGTCCAGAACGTGGCCTCCTCGAGGTGGCCGCCGCCGGGGAACAGGTCACTTACCACCATCTCCAATGTGGCCCGACGCTTGCCTTGCAGGCTGGCGTCAAAGCCGGTCAGTTCGGCCATTCCACCCACGCGAATGCGGTCGGCAAAGCGGGTCATGGCTACCTTGTAGGTTTCATCCATCACGGTGGAAACGGGTGCCTTGTCGGCGTCGGCTACCGGCAAGGTCAGGGAATAGCCTTTGACCGGATAGACCGGTAGGGCAATGTTCAGCGGCTTGAGCAGCTGGGGCGCATAGCTGCCAAGGGCCAACACATAGCTGTCGGCGCGCATGATGCCGTGGCCCGTTGCCACACCGGTGATGCACTCACCATCGTCGAGTAATCGGTTGATCGTGCAGTCGAAGTGAAACACCACGCCCAGCTCCCGGCATTTGTCGGCCAGCCGTGTGGTGAACAGATGGCAGTCACCAGTCTCGTCGTTGGGTAGCAGCAACCCACCGACGATCTTGTGGGCGCTGTTTGCCAGTCCGGGCTCATGGGCTACACAGCCAGCCCGGTCGAGCAGTTGATAGGGTACGCCGCAGTTCTCCAGCACCTGAATATCCTTGCTCACCGCATCCAGTTGCTGTTGAGTGCGAAACAGCTGGAGTGTGCCCTGCTCCCGGTGCTCGTATTCCACGCCGGTATCACGGCGCAGTTGCACCAGGCAGTCGCGGCTGTATTCGGCCAGGCGCATCATCCGGCTTTTGTTGACCGCATAGCGCGCCTGGGTGCAGTTGCCCAGCATCTGCATCATCCAGCGGTACTGGTGTGGGTCTGCAGTCGGATTGATGGCAAGGGGCGCGTGTTTGGCGATCATCCATTTCAAGGCCTTGACCGGGACGCCGGGCGCCGCCCAGGGGGACGAATAACCAGGGGAGATCATGCCCGCGTTGCCGAAGCTGGTTTCCAGGCCGGCGCCGGGCTGGCGATCGATCACCGTGACCTGATGCCCGGCGCGCGCCAGATACCAGGCGCTGGTAACCCCGATTACGCCGCTACCCAGAACCATTACGTGCATGTCCGCCTCCTGTCCCACCGTCAAATAGTCATTGTCCACATGGACGATATTGCTATTCTAGGGGCATCAACCTGCAGGCTTGGTTCGAATAATCATGAGTTTGCAGAGTAATATTCTGTCTGACACCTCAATAACAGGAATTAATCTTGAAAACACGCAGAGCCTCCAGCCGGGAGCTGGACAAGATCGATCGGCATATCCTGCGTTTGCTGCAAAACGAGGGGCGTATGTCCTATGTGGATCTTGGTGAGCGTGTGGGTTTGTCCACCACGCCATGCATGGAGCGGGTAAAGCGGCTTGAGCGGGAGAAATTCATTCTCGGTTACGGCGCTCGTCTTAATCCGCAAAAGCTCGAAGCGAGCCTGCTGGTGTTTGTCGAGATCAGCCTGTCTTCGAAGTCGGCGGATATTTTCGATGAGTTTCGCCGGGCGGCTATCAAACTGCCCCACGTGCTGGAATGCCATCTGGTGTCAGGCGACTTTGACTATCTGATCAAGGCCCGGATTTCCGAGATGGCGTCCTATCGCAAGCTGCTGGGTGACATTCTGCTCAAGCTGCCAGGGGTGCGCGAGTCCAAGAGTTATATTGTCATGGAAGAGCTTAAGGAGAGCCTGGCGATCCCTGTACCTGACGCCGATTAGTGTTTATGCTAGTGTCAATTTTAATTTACATTATTTCGTAATATATCAAACGGACGCCGCCATGCTCTCCCAATCGCCGCAACTCACTCCAGTCCCTTCCTGGTATCGCGCCACTACCAATGTCGACCTGACCTGCCCGCCACTCGCCGGTGCGGTAGAGGCCGACGTCTGTATCGTGGGTGGCGGCTTTACCGGGGTCAACACTGCAATCGAGCTGGCCGAGCGCGGGCTCAGCGTGGTGCTGTTGGAAGCCAGCCACATCGGTTGGGGCGCCAGTGGTCGCAATGGTGGGCAGCTGATCCGCGGCGTGGGCCACGGGCTTGACCAGTTCACCAATGTGATCGGCGCCCAGGGCGTGCGCGACCTCAAGCTGATGGGCCTGGAGGCGGTGCAACTGGTCAAGGGCCGGGTCGAGCAGTACGCCATCGACTGCAATCTGGTCTGGGGTTATTGCGATCTGGCCAACAAGGCCCAGCATATGGATGACTTTCAGGCCGACAAGGAGGAACTCAGGTCCCTGGGCTACCAGCATGAGATGCGCCTCATTGCCCGTGAGGATATTCGCCAGGTGGTAAATTCGGATTTCTATGTCGGTGGCATGACCGACATGGGCTCGGGGCATCTGCACCCGCTCAATCTGCTATTAGGTGAGGCCGCGGCTGCCCAGCAACTGGGCGTGCAACTGTGCGAAAACTCTCGGGTCACGCGCATCGAGCATGGATCGCGGGTCAAGGTACACACCGCGGGCGGGACGGTAACAGCCGGCCAACTGGTGCTTGCCGGCAATGCCTACCTGGGTGATCTGCAGCCGCAACTCAGTGGCAAGGTGTTGCCTGCGGGCAGCTACGTGATCGCCACCGAACCCCTGGGCGAAGACTTGGCCCGCAGTCTGATCCCGCAGAATATGGCGCTGTGCGACCAGCGTGTCGCACTGGATTATTACCGGTTGTCTGCAGATAACCGGCTGATCTTTGGCGGCGCCTGCCACTATTCGGGGCGCGACCCCAAGGACATAGCCGGCTATATGCGGCCCAAGATGCTGCGGGTCTTCCCTCAGTTGGCGCAGACAAGAATCGAATACCAGTGGGGCGGCATGATCGGCATCGGTGCCAACCGCTTGCCACAGGTCGGCAAACTCGCTGATCACCCCAACGTTTTCTACGCCCAGGCCTATGCAGGCCATGGTATCAACGCCACCCACCTGGCTGCCAAACTGCTTGGCGAAGCAGTGAGCGGGCAGGCCAGTCATGGCTTCGAGCTGTTTGATCGGGTGCCGCACATGACCTTTCCCGGTGGCAAGCATTTGCGCGCACCCTTGCTGGCGCTGGGTATGGCGTGGGAGCAGATGAAAGAGGTGTTCTAGAGCAGCGGCAAGCGGCAAGCGGCAAGCCTCAAGCTAAAAGCTGGAAGCTTAAAGCAGTCCGAGTCCATCCGATTTTTTTGTAGCCGTAGTGGGGCAAGTTCTTGACGGCCATGCCCCCAACGCGATCCTGTTAACACTTGCAGCTTGCAGCTTGCAGCTTGCAGCTTGCAGCTAGCGCTGTATTTCCACCAGCCCCCAAGGCAGGGTTCCGATCTTGCGCGGCTGTCCGCTCAGGTCGATCAAATCGCCATTGGAGGGCAGCAGGCCCTGCAGGCCCAGGCTGCGGCCGAAATCCAGATGCGCCTGTTGGTGATAATTCTCACCATGCACAGGCAGCAGATACCTTGCCTTCAGCCAACCGTATAACTGACGCAGATCTTCCTGGGGCGGATGGCCGGAGGCATGGATCGGCGCCATATCGTCGTCGATTACGTTCACGCCCTGGGCTTTCAGGCCCGCCTTGATGCGTGCCAGGGCTTCCTCGTTGCCGGGAATCAGACGCGAGGAAAACAGCACGGTGTCGCCGGGATCGAGGGTCAGGTGCGGGTGGTTACCGCTGGCCAGCCTGGCGAGTGCGGCGGCGGGTTCGCCCTGACTGCCGGTGCAGATCCAGAGCTGTTGCTCACGGGGCAGATAACCAAGCTCCCAGGGTGAGATGAAACCCGGGCGGGTTTCCAGGTATCGTTCTGCACGCCCGGCCGCTTGCATCGTGAGCAGGCTGCGGCCCAGCAAGGCGGCATAGCGTCCGGCGTCGAAAGCAATATGGGTGAGACTTTGCAGGCGGGCGAGATTGCTGGCGAAACAGGTGACAATTACACGCTGGCTGCAGGGGCGGATCGCATCCTGAAGTCCGTTCTGCACCTCGGCCTCGGAGCGGCTGGCACCCCTGTTGGGCGCGTTGGTAGAGTCACCGATGATCACATCCACCCCTTCACGGCCCAGGGCCTGGAGCCGGGCCTGGGCCGTGAGCTCGCCAACCAGCGGCTTGGAGTCGAGCTTCCAGTCGCCACTGTGATAGAGGCGCTTGCCGGCCACATCCAGAACGATGGCGTTAGATTCGGGAATCGAGTGTGTGACCGGAATCCACTCTGCCTGGAAGGCACCAATACCGACAGGTTCCAGAGGCTTGATTTCATGCAGGCGCGGCCATTGCTGCTTCGGGTCGAGCTTGTTACGAATCAGTCGGGCGGTAAATCGGGTGGCGTAAAGGGGGCAGTCGAGTTTTTGCCAGAGGTGCGCGATAGCGCCAATGTGATCTTCGTGACCGTGGGTAATCAGCAGTGCAGATAACGTGATGTCGTACTGCTCCAGCGCTGCCAGGCTGGGCACTGAAACCATGTTGTTGCCCCCGGGTGCAGCTGAGAGAGCAAAACCGCAATCTACGGCAATCCACTGGCCTGCAGAGCCGAAAAGGTAGAAGTTGGCGCCAAACATTCCGGCCCCACCCAGTGCCAGAAAGAATGGACCGGGCTGACGGTGCAGTTGGTCAAAGGTGGGGCTGGGCATTGAGTCCTCCGCTGGGGCATGTGCATTGAGCTTAACAGCCTCGGGCGATGGCAGGCCAGCGAAGGGCGGCACGATTGCGGCAGGATTTTTCACTGCCAACAATCGACAGGTTTCAGCGCTTGGGTATGTAGCCTTTTGACATATCTTGGCGTGGCGTATCTGGGCCTTTGGTGATTCAATCCTACGTAGTCAATCCGTGCCTTGAGAGCCACAATGTCGCAGTCTGCAGAACCAATTACCAGATCATTCGAGCCCGCTGATTCTTCCCGCATCATCGAAATGGCCTGGGAAGACCGCACACCCTTTGAAGCCATTGAAACCCTCTACGGGCTCAACGAGTCGGGCGTCATACGTCTGATGCGACGCGAGCTCAAGCCCGCCTCATTCCGACTCTGGCGAGCCCGCGTTGGTGGCCGTGTCACCAAGCATGCGGCGTTGCGTGACCCCTCCGTCAGCCGCGCTTATTGTCCTACGCAATACAAGCGCTGATTCATCCACGCCTGTTGCAAGGTGGCTTGCGTGGCGACTATCAGATGCACACCGCGCCGCTAATGATCGGCTGAACCTGCCCGCCTACCCAGGTGACTTCCGCTTCGCGCTCTATCCAGACTCGGCCGCGCCGCCCAATGACCGTTCCCTGGCTGGCGCTATAACGTGCCGGTAGTATCCCCTCGGGGATCAACCACTGGGCGAGACTGGCGTTGAGGCTTCCAGTGACCGGGTCTTCGGCGTATTCGCCGCCCATGAATGCACGTACTTCGACGTCGGCTTCTGCATCCGCGCCGCCCCAGGGTCCTATGACGCCGAGATTGAGCCCGTCCAGTGTAGGGTAATCTGCGCGCAGACTCAGTACCTCGTCCCGTGACGAAAGCATTATGGCGACCCAGCCAGGGCCATTGTCTACCCAGTTGCTGGCAATAATGCGTGCCTCGTCGATACCCAGCCCCCGGGCGATCTGCTGCAAAGTGGAGCTATCGACAGCCCCGCTACGGACCAGCGGCGGGGCGGCGAACGCCAGGCGATGATAGTTATCGCGGATCTCTACCAGCCCGGCAGCGCACTCCTGAATGATCCGGTCTCCGTGCGGTTTGCCGCCGTCACTCAGCCACACATGGCAGGAACCCAGGGTTGGATGGCCCGCGAAGGGCAGCTCGCGTTGAGGAGTGAAGATCCGTACTCGATAGTCAGCCTGCGTTGTGGTTGGGCGCAGCAAAAAAGTCGTTTCACTCAGGTTGGTCCAGCGTGCGAAGGCCGCCATCTGGGCGTCGGTCAGATCATCGGCATTGCTGACAACAGCCAGGGCGTTGCCTTCCAGCGGCTTTTCAGCGAAGACATCGACCTGTTGGAAAGGAAAAGAGCGGGGCATGCAAGTCACCTGGTTGGTTTGCTTCTGGCCTGCGATCATAGCCAGGCCGGGCGCGCCACGTACAGGTACAGATCACCGATAAAACACCGAGCGCTGGGGTCTTCAGGTCCCTGATGGCGCCTCTGGAGCACCGGATGAGGAGGCATAATCTGTCTCGCGTTCCAGCAGCACGCGCTTGCGCTCAATACCCCAGCGGTAGCCTGATAAACCACCGTCCTGGCGGACCACGCGGTGACAGGGTATGGCAAGAGCGATAGCGTTGGCACCGCAGGCCCGGGCGACCGCCCGTGCCGAGGTGGGCTGGCCGATATCGCGGGCCACCTCCGCATAGCTCATTGTCTGGCCACATGGAATGGCGCGCAGAGCCTGCCAAACGCGCTGCTGAAAGGCGGTGCCGCGCACGTCCAGGGGCAGATCCAGGCCTTTTGCCGGGGCTTCTACCAAACCCACTACCTGGGCCACAACGCGTTCATAGTCTTCGTCCGCACCAATCAGGCTGGCTGCGGGGAAGCGATCCTGCAGATCGCGGATCAGTTGCTCGGGGTCATCACCCAGCGTCACGCAAACAATACCTCTGGCACTGGAAGCCACCAGAATCGCTCCGAGGGAGGTGTCACCGACCGCAAAGTGCAGTTGTTCACGGGGGCCACCGGCGCGATAGGTCATGGGGGTCATGCCAAGAGCTCTGGTTGATTGTTGGTAGAAGCCACTGAAGGAATTGAAGCCCGCAGCAAACATTGCTTCGGTGACGGATGGAGCCTGTTCGAGCTTCTGTCGCAAGCGGGCTTCACGCCAAGCCCGGGCATAAGCCTTGGGTGTAATGCCGGTGACGGCCTTGAAGGTGCGATGAAGATGGCTGGCACTCATTCTCAACTCGCATGCCAGCTGATCCAGGGTCAATGAAGCCCCACTGCCCTCAAGGAGACGACAAGCTGCGGTGACCAGGGCGCTATCCTGTTGGCGCCGTGTGGGGGCGTCAGGGCTGCAGCGCAGGCATGGGCGACAACCGGTGGCCTTGGCGGCTGCAAGGGAATCATGGATACGCACATTCTGCGGGTTGGCCATCCGTGATGGGCATGATGGCCGGCAGTAGATACCGGTAGTAATTACCGAGTACCAGAACAGGGAGTCAGCCGCGGAATCCCGCGCGAGCACTTGTTGCCATCTGGGGTCGTCGGCGGTGCTGATGGGCCCGCCTGGATGGGGTTCGTTCATTGCGTGAGCAGCCGGTTGCCTGGTGTCAGTTTCATTCTAGCGACCGGGCGAGCAGGAGACATGCCGTTTCTTGCTTTCAAATTGAAAGTGGCATACTGCTGCCCGGTGGCGAGCGTTCGGCAATAGGCAGTTGATGAGTACAATGAAGATCCTCGCCATTGTCCCTGATGAAGTCTTCCGGCTGGCGCAGACGCATATTTATCTGAAAAGTGACCAGAACATGAAAGATCAAAGCTTACCGAACATTGATGCGGAGCATTTCTCGGCGCCCTCGTCAGAGTCTGTATTCGCAGACCGGCCCTCAACGCATCGGCCGCGTATCCTGCTGCTGTATGGATCACTGAGAGCCCGTTCGTTCAGCCGGCTAGCGGTAGAAGAAGCCGCCAGACTGCTGCAAGCCATGGGCGCCGAGACACGTATTTTCGATCCGCGCGGCTTGCCACTTCCAGACGCCGAAGAAGCAACCCACCCCAAGGTGCAGGAGCTTCGCGATCTGGCTCAATGGTCCGAGGGCATGGTCTGGTGCTCGCCGGAGCGGCATGGAGCCATGACCGGTATCATGAAGGTGCAGATTGACTGGATACCCTTGTCCGTGGGCGCGGTGCGACCGACACAGGGCAAGACGCTTGCCCTGATGCAGGTTTCCGGTGGGTCCCAGTCCTTCAATGCGGTGAACCAGATGCGCGTGCTGGGTCGCTGGATGAGAATGGTGACTATCCCCAACCAGTCGTCGGTACCCAAAGCGTTTCTGGAATTTGATGACAACGATCGAATGAAGCCTTCAGCGCTATATGACCGTGTGGTTGATGTGATGGAGGAGCTGGTCAAGTTTACCCTGTTGGTGCGTGATCGAAGTGCCTACCTGACCGACAGGTACTCCGAGCGCAAGGAAAGCGCGGAAGAGCTATCCAGCCGGGTCAACCAGAAAGCCATCTGAGGAGTCATCACGTGGGTAACAATACCGTCACGGAACACGAAAACCCCTCTGCGAGCATGGGGTTCTTTGAGCGTTATTTAACCATCTGGGTGGCACTGGCCATCATGGCGGGCGTGGCGCTGGGGCAGCTTGCGCCGGTAGTGCCGGAAACGCTGTCGCGCTTCGAATATGCGCAGGTGTCGATTCCCGTCGCCATTCTGATCTGGGCGATGATCTTTCCGATGATGGCTCAAGTGGACTTCAGCGCCGTCAAAGGCGTTGGAAGGCAGCCCAAGGGGCTGGTCATCACGACCAGCGTCAACTGGCTGATCAAGCCGTTTTCCATGTTCCTGATTGCCTGGTTCTTCTTCACCATTGTTTTCGCACCATGGATATCCAGCGATTTGGCGAGCCAGTATCTGGCTGGCGCGATTCTGCTGGGCGCTGCGCCGTGCACAGCCATGGTGTTCGTGTGGAGTTATCTGACGAGGGGAGACGCGGCTTACACCCTGGTTCAGGTGGCAGTGAATGATCTGATCATGCTGGTGGCCTTCGCGCCGATTGTGGTGCTGTTGCTGGGTATATCGAACATCAGCGTGCCATGGGACACCGTTATTCTCTCGGTGGTGTTGTACATCGTGATCCCCCTTTCGGCCGGATATATAACGCGGCGAACGCTGATCAAGCGCAGGGGCAAGGACTGGTACGACGGTGTATTCATGAAGCGTCTTGCGCCGATGACGCCTATCGGGTTGATCATTACCCTGGTCCTGTTGTTCGCGTTCCAGGGCGAGGTTATCGTGAACAATCCCCTGCATATTCTGCTCATTGCCATACCCTTGACGCTACAGACCTTTCTGATTTTCTTCATCGCTTACGGGTGGGCGAAGGCCTGGCGTGTGCCACACAAGGTCGCAGCTCCGGGAGCCATGATTGGCGCCAGTAATTTCTTTGAGCTTGCGGTAGCCGCCGCTATCGGCCTTTTTGGGCTTCAATCGGGCGCAGCCTTGGTGACGGTGGTCGGGGTATTGGTAGAAGTGCCGGTGATGCTGATGTTGGTAAGAATTGCGAATGGAACGCGCAATTACTTTCCAGGCGCTACAACAAACGGGGAGTGATCTGGTGGCTACCAACATACCGGCGAGGTCCGCCGGTATGTTGATGCTTCAGGCTATTGCGTTGCTCAACGACCTACGACTTTCTCTGCTTCTTCCACTGGGGTATGGCGTACGTCTTCGCCCTTGACCATGAAGATCACATTCTCGGCGATATTGCAGGCATGGTCACCGACGCGCTCGAGGGCGCGCAGAACCCACATCACCGACATGCAGCGGGATATATTACGGGTATCTTCCATCATGAAGGTAAGCAGGGTGCGGGTAGCAGCCTGGTACTCCTCGTCCACGCGCTTGTCTTCCTTCATGATTCGCAGTGCCTGATTCGAGTCCAGGCGGGCAAAGGCGTCCAGTGCATCACGCAACATGCTCAGCACATGATCGCCTATGTGCCGCACTTCCAGATAGCCCCGGGGTGCCTGGCCTTCGTCAGCCAGCTTGATTGCGAACTTGGCAATTTTCTTCGCTTCGTCACCTACCCTCTCCAGATCGGCGACCATCTTGATAACAGCAATAACCAGACGCAAGTCCCGTGCGGTGGGCTGTCGACGGGCGATGATCAGCGTCGCCTCCTCGTCGATATCCATTTCCATGCGGTCGACGCGCTTGTCACCGGCGCGCACTTCTTCGCCTAACGGTCCATCACCGTTGATAAGTGCCTGGATGGCCTGGTCGACCTGGGACTCGACCAGGCCGCCCATTCTCAGAAACTCGGTTTTCAACTCCATCAGTTCATCATTGAACTTGTTCGAGATGTGATCGCCGTAAACATCGTCTTTTTTATCTGTCATAACGCTCTCCAATGTTTAATCAGCTCAAGCTTAGCCGAAGCGACCAGTGATGTAGGATTCAGTCAGTTGATGCTCGGGAGCAGTGAACACCTTGGTGGTCTCGTTGACTTCCACCAGGTGCCCCAGGTGGAAAAATGCAGTCCGATTCGACACCCGGGCAGCCTGCTGCATGGAGTGGGTAACGATTACGATAGTGAAGCTTTCCGACATCTCGGCGATGAGCTCTTCCACCTTGGCAGTGGCGATCGGGTCGAGGGCCGAACAGGGTTCATCCATCAGGATGACCTCAGGGCTCACAGCGATGGCGCGAGCGATACACAGGCGTTGCTGCTGACCGCCCGACATGCCGGTAGCCATGCCATGCAGACGATCCTTGGCTTCGTTCCACAGGCCTGCCTTGCGCAGGCTGCTCTCGACAATTTCATCCAGATCGGCCTTGCGATTGGCCAGGCCGTGAATGCGTGGGCCGTAGGCGACATTGTCATAGATCGACTTGGGAAACGGGTTGGGCTTCTGGAATACCATGCCCACACGCGCCCGCAGCTCTACAACATCGTTCTTGGAGCGATAGATATCCTCGCCGTCCAGCAGCAGCTCGCCCTTTACCCGGCAAATGTCGATGCTGTCGTTCATCCGGTTAAGGCAGCGCAGGAAGGTCGACTTACCGCAACCCGAGGGCCCGATAAACGAAATCACCTCGTTGCGACCAATGTCCAGGCTGATGTTCTTGATGGCCCGTGCGTCATCGTAGAAAACTTCCACGTTCCGCAGCTTGTACTTCGGGTCATCAGCAAAGGGAGCGCCGACGGTTTTGCCGTCTTCGATAATCGTATCCTGGGGGTTGCTCTTGTCCACTGCGTGTTCCTGTTCGTGTTCCTGTAGAGCAAGTTCGTCAGCTGCAATGCTTGGGTTCATAGTGGTCATGTCTATCTCCTTACCAGCGACGCTCGAGCCGCTTACGCAGCCAGATTGCCATTGCATTCATACTCATCAGGAAGGCCAACAGCACCATGATGGCTGCAGACGCGCGTTCAATAAAGGCCAGCTCGGGGCTGCCTGCCCACAGAAATACCTGAACCGGTAGTACCGTGGATGCATCGAAGAAACCCTCGGGGACTTCCACGATAAAGGCCACCATGCCAATCAGCAGTAGCGGCGCGGTCTCACCAAGCGCCTGGGCCATGCCGATGATCGAACCTGTCAGCATGCCTGGCATGGCCAGTGGCAAAACGTGGTGCAAGGTCACCTGCATCTTGGAGGCACCAATACCTTCTGCCGCTTCCTTGACCGAGGGCGGAACGCTCTTGATTGCCGCGCGGCTGGAAATGATGATGGTTGGCAGTGTCATCAGTGTCAGCACCAGGCCCCCGACAAAGGGTACAGACCGGGGCATGCCGAACAGGTTGATGAATACCGCCAGGCCGAGCAGACCGAAGATGATCGAGGGCACGGCCGCCAGGTTGTTGATGTTGACCTCGATAAAGTCAGTCAGCTTGTTCTGTGGAGCAAACTCTTCCAGATAGATTGCTGCTGCAACCCCAATCGGGAAGGACAGCACCAGAACAATGAACATGGTCAGCAAGGAACCGACGATGGCACTGAGTACACCGGCCCGGGCAGGATCACGTGAGTCGCCACTGGTAAAGAACACGTCATTGAAGCTGCTTTCGATCATGCCCCGTTCCTGCAGGTCATCCACCCAGCCTTGCTGCTCCTCGGTGAGTTTGATCGAGTAGGCACTGTCACCCTGGTGCTTCACGTAAACATCGACGTCGCTGTGGGCCAGAAAGGTGATGGTCTGCGTAGTGCCCATCCACTCGGGATTCTCGGTCAACTCATCACGCAGCTGGTTCGAGGCGTAGGGGTTGACCAGCTTTCGCAGAGCGTTGCGATCTTCGGTGGTCGCCTGGGGAAGTGTTTCGGCCAGAGCCGCAACCAATGGCGCCACGAAATCCGCCATTTGCACCTGCGTAGGATCAGTCGGGTCGTCAAGGAACAACACCTCCGAATCCATGGTGACATCCAGGGTAATGGTGGTTTTCATGAAACCGGTATAGCCCTTGCCGATGATGTCAGCGAACAGGATGAAGAGAAAGGTCAGGGCTATGGCAATCGCGAGGATGCCATAGGCACGGAAACGCATCTCCTTGCGATACCGACGCTTCAACGATTTGCGGACAATGTCCGCCTGGGAGGTTTGATTAGTCATACTGTTCCCGGTATTTGCGGACAATTTTCAGTGCAATGACATTCAGCACCAGTGTCGTGAGGAAGAGCATTGCGCCAAGGGCGAACGCGGCCAGTGTCTTGGCACTGTCGAATTCCTGGTCGCCGATCAGCAGGGTGACGATCTGCACTGTCACGGTGGTTACGGTTTCCAGTGGATTGGCTGTCAGGTTGGCAGCCAGGCCCGCGGCCATGACCACAATCATGGTTTCACCGATCGCCCGTGACACAGCCAGCAGAATGCCGCCCATGATCCCCGGTAGTGCGGCGGGGAAGATCACCTTTTTCATTGTCTCGGACTGGGTAGCACCTAGTGCCAGGGAGCCATCACGCAGGGTTTGTGGTACTGCGTTGATGACGTCGTCCGACAATGAGGATACGAAGGGGATGATCATGATGCCCATTACCAGTCCCGCTGCCAGGGCACTCTGGGATGAGGCTTCAAGCCCGACGGAGGTGGCTACATCGCGAATGAAGGGAGCCACAGTCAATGCCGCAAAAAAGCCGTAGACCACCGTTGGCACACCCGCGAGCATCTCGAGCATCGGCTTGATCACGTTGCGGACATTCTTGTTGGCGTACTCGGACAGATAGATAGCCGACAGCAGGCCCACGGGCACCGCTACCAGCATGGCGATCAGGGAGATAAGCAAGGTACCGGTAAATAGCGGGATCATCCCGAAAGCACCTGCTGAGCCGACCTGGTCCGCGCGCAGCGCTAATTGCGGGCTCCAGGAAGTACCAAGGAAAAACTCCCAGAAGGGTACGCGGTTGAAGAAACGCACCGTTTCGAAGATCACCGAAAATACAATGCCCATGGTGGTCAGAATGGCCACGCCGGCACAGCTGAAAAAGAACCAGCGTAGTGCTGTTTCTACCTGCTCGCGGGCATTCAGCAGCGGGCGAATTCGTACCCAGCCGAGAAAGCCGGCCAGTGCCGCAATCGAGATTACCAGTGCGTTCATATACAGGGTGCTGTTTGCACGCATCTGCAGCAGGACTTCGGCAGCTTCAGCCAGCTCCGGATCGACAAATCCGGCTGGCAGGGCGCCACTGGCCACGTTACTGATCTGGCTCATCATCAGACTGGCCTGGCCCAGGGAATCCGGAATCATTTCCGGGGGCAGGGTGCCGATGACGATCAGTTGGATGACCTTGCCTTCGAAGCCGGCCCAGAGTGCCAATATGATCAGTGCAGGTACGCCGCACCATATGGCTGCCCTGGCGCCGTAGTAAGTAGGCAGGGACTTGAGATGTTTGATACCGCCCAGTGGCTTGGCCAGGGCGCGTGACCTCGTGTAGCCGAGCCAATACGCAATCAGCGCCAGCACACAGGTGAGAATTAGCAGGTTACCGGGTTGCATATCGTTTCCTGTCGACCGTACATGAGTCTGTAAATGCTACCGGCTAACCGGCTTTACAGCACGTGTTTCGTCTTGCATTCAGAACGCAAAAAAGTGCGAGGCCAGCGGCCCCGCACTTGTTCATCGCCAGCAGGCGCCAGCGAGGCCCTTTACTTCAGCTCTTCAAGCTTCAGATTAGGCATGTTTTGCGACTTCTTGTTGAGTTCCACCAGAGCATCACGGGTAGGAACGATCAGACCTACGTCCTTCAGGTAGCCGTTCGGGCCCATGGCGCCGGCACTGACGAACTCGGCAGTGTATTCCTGGATACCGGGAACAACACCAACGTGATCCTTCTTGACGTAGAAGAACAACGAGCGGGCTACCGGATACTTGTCTTCTGCAATGTTGTCCTGAGTCGGCTCGACACCGTTCAGCTTGGCAGCTTGCAGGCGATCGGCATTCTCTTCCAGGAAGCTGTAACCGAACACGCCGTACATGTTCTGGTCGCTGACCAGACGCTGAACGATCAGGTTGTCGTTTTCACCGGCTTCGATGAACGCGCCGTCTTCACGAATGCTCATGCATGTAGCTTCCATTTCGGACTCTTCCATGGCCTTGGCTTCTGGGAGTTCGGCGCAGCCGCCCATCAGGGCCAGTTCGTTGAAGGAGTCACGGGTACCGGAAGTGGGCGGTGGGCCCATTACCTGGATTGCCTTGTTCGGCAGGCTGGAATCAACATCGCTCCAGGTCTTGTTGGGGTTCATGACCCACTTGCCATCAACCGGCACTTTCTCGCCCAAGGCCAGGAACAGTTGCTCCAGGGTCAGGTCCATGTGCTCGGCTTCTTTGGAGCTGGCGATTACGATACCGTCAGAACCGATGCGGAATTCAGTGATGTTGTTCACGCCGTTGCTGGCGCACAGCTCGAATTCGCTGGTCTTCATGCGACGTGAAGCGTTAGTGATGTCGGGGTGCTGAGTACCAACGCCCTGGCAGAAAATTTTCAGACCGCCGCCGGAACCGGTAGATTCCATACGGGGAGTCGGGAAGTCGCTGTTGGCACCAAAACGCTCGGCAACCACGGTAGCGAACGGGTAAACAGTGGAAGAGCCAACGATGCTGATGGTGTCGCGGGCCATTGCAGGGGCAGATACGGCGGCGATGCTAACTGCCAGTGCCGCAGTAGTAAGAGCTGTCTTCAATTTCATCACGTGTTCTCCATTATGACGTTATGTACCGGGTTTGCTTTGCCGATGTGAGAACAGTAATGGCTCTGTGTGACAACTTTGTTACACGGGATAAAATAGTGATTCGTGTTGTCCCGCTGGATAACGCCGGCGCGCGGACTAACCGAAGAACCAGTAGCAGACAGCAATGGCGGTGAGCATCCCGGCCAGATCGGCCAGCAAGGCGCAGCCTAGGCCGTGGCGTATACGGGTAATGCCGACTGCGCCGAAATACACGGCAATCACATAGAAGGTGGTTTCCGTGCTGCCCTGAAACGTGGCGGCCAGCAGCGCCGGGAAGCTGTCGACGCCAAAGTTGTCCATGGTCTCGATCATCATCGCGCGCGCCCCGCTGCCTGACAGAGGTTTGATAAAGGCGGTGGGCAATGCATCGATAAACCGGGTGTCCCAACCCAGGCCTTCGATCATCCAGCGCATACCATCAAGCCCGGCATCCAGAACGCCGCTGGCGCGCAGTGCGCCCACGGCAACCAGCATGGCGACCAGGTAGGGTAGCAGCGAGATGGTAAAGCTGAAACCTTCCTTGGCGCCTTCTATGAATGTGTCGTAGACGTTGACCTTGCGCAGTGCGCCAATGGCCAGAAACGCAATCACGATGCCGAACAGGGTGAGATTTCCAACTAGGCTGGAGGTGGCGGCCAGTGCCTGTGCGGACATGCCCGCCAGCGTGGTCAGCAAGAGCCCGAGTGCCAGCCCGCCACCCAATAGATAGGCCAATACCACCGGATGCCAGAGTTTCAGCCTTTGCATGAAGGCGACGCTGAACAGCCCGACCAGACTGGACGCGGTTGTTGCCAGCAGTATGGGCAGAAAGACGGCTGTCGGCTCCGCTGCGCCTTGCTGGGCGCGGTACATGAAAATGGTCACCGGCAGCAGGGTCAAGGACGATGAGTTGAGCACCAGAAACAGAATCTGGGCGTTGCTGGCGGTGTTCGGGCTGGGGTTGAGACTCTGTAGCGAGTGCATGGCCTTGATGCCGATTGGCGTGGCAGCGTTGTCCAGACCGAGAATATTGGCGGCAAAGTTCATGCTGATATGCCCCAGGGCGGGATGCCCACTGGGTACTTCAGGCATGAGGCGGCGAAACAACGGGTCAAGCACCCGGGCCAGCACACGGATCAGCCCGGCCTTTTCTGCAATCGCGAGAAAGCCCAGCCACAGGGTCATGGTGCCGACCAGCACCAGGATGATCTCGACGCTGAGACGCGCCATGTCGAACATGGAGCCTACCAGCCGGCTGAATACCTCGGCGTCGCCCATGCCGAGCCATTGCCAGAGCGCTGCGGCAAAGGCGGCCAGAAAGAACCCCAGCCAGATTCCGTTAAGCATCTTGCCGCCTGTTGATGCGTCGACCGATCATGGCTGAACAGCTCCGAAGGGGGCGTCGGTGTCACTGCAAAGGGGTAGTTGGTTAGTGGTTGAAGCTGTGAGCGGACGGCACCATAGGGGCGACTGCGTAGCTTCAGGTACCAGTGTGGCGAGAATGGCTGCTGTCTCCGCGTCAGGCTGGCCATTGAACTGGCTCGGCCTGAAGCGCATCTGGAAGGCAGCCAGAACATTGGTTGTGGCTTTGGAAGGCTGGGAGTCGGGCTTGAGCTCATAGCCAAAACGGATGAGGGTTTCAACAAACCACATCAGGGGTGGGGCCTGGCCCGCAAGCGCTGTTTGAGTTCGGGCGACTTTGCTGGGGTCTGGCCAGGTAGCTACACCAGCGGCCGCTAGACGTTGCCACGGAAACAGGGGGCCCGGATCCACCTTGCGTTGCGGTGCGATATCACTGTGGCCCAGAACCCGGTCCGGGGTCAGTTGATGACGCTTCAGCAGATCTTGCAGCAGGGGTATCAGCGCGTCGATCTGCTCCGCAGGCCATGGGTGCCAGATTCGGCCCTCCGGGGTGTCGGTATAGCCCGGATGCACAATTTCAATACCGATCGAGCTGGCGTTCAACCAGGTGCGGCCCTGCCAGGTACTGTCGCCGGCATGCCAGGCGCGACGGTTTTCGTCGACCAGTCGGTAAATGGTGGGTTTCTTGCTGATCAGATAATGACTGCTCACCGAGCCATGGGTCAGGTGTTGCAGGGCTCGGTCAAAGCCTGAAGAGGTGTAGTGCACGACGATGTACTGCACCCGGCTGTCGTGATTTGTAGAAGTGTAACGGGTATCAATATCCAGACTGCGGGTACAGCCTCCCAGCGTTACCAGCAGGCACAGACACAAAAGAGCAATAACGCGGCGCGGCATGGTGACAGGCTCTGCTAGTTAAAAGCAGCAGCCTAGCATGCCGCCTTACCGGTTGCAGCGTATCAATGTCGCGGGGTCTGGGGCTGACGGGTCTGGCCCTTAAAATCGCTTCGCCAGGGTTTGCCCTGACAGTGTCCCCGGTTGGGGCAGTCGGCCTGACAGCCGCGGCAGGGCAATGTGTGGGGAGTTGGCTGATTCACGTTGATGTCCCATGGCAATTAATAGTTATGCAGATTATCATCCTTGTATCGAATTTGTATAGGCGCTGCCCGCATATGACCAACCTGCTGTGGTTCAAACAGGATTTACGTGTAGACGATAACCCGGTGCTGGCTGCTGCCATGCGGGGCACTGATTGCCTCCCGGTGTACTGCCTGGATCCCCGCTGGTTCGAGCCTGATCACCTTGGATTGTTGCCCTGTGGTCCGAGGCGAGCGCAGTTCATCCTGGAGAGTCTCGCCGACCTGAGACGTTCCCTGCGCACGCTAGGCTCGGATTTGCTGGTGTTGCAGGGCAAGCCCGAAGAGCTACTGCCAGCGCTATGCATTGATATGGGCATTCAGGCTGTGTACACCCACGCTGAGCATGCTCCGGATGAACAGGCACTAATGGACAGGCTTCACAGTGCTTTGCCCAACGGCGTTGATCTGCAAGTATTGGAGAGCAACGGGCTCTTTGAGCCTACCGAACTGCCCTTCTCTCTGGAAGCCATGCCAGGCGTATTTACCCGTTTCCGTAACAAGATAGAGAAGCACCCGCCGGCCCATTTGCCAATCTCTGAGACCACCGTCATGGCGCCGCTCCCGGTCGGCGCGCTGGATCTGATCAGGGGCATACCCGGTCCTGCCGATCTGGGTCTGCAGCCCTGCCGCGCGGACCACAGATCTGCTCTCCCCGCTGGCGGTGGCGAGCTGGCGGGTCGCGAATGGCTGGATGACTATTTATGGGGGAGCCAGTCCGTACGACATTACAAGGAAACCCGTAATGAGCTGCTGGGCAAACACTTTTCGTCAAAGCTGTCGACCTGGCTCAGCCATGGTTGCCTTTCGCCACGGCGGGTGGTGCAGGAGCTCAGAGCCCATGAGGTCGAGCACGGCGCCAATGATTCGACCTACTGGCTATGGTTCGAGCTGCTCTGGCGGGAGTTTTTCCGTCTCAGCCTGCGGGTACAGGGCTCAGCCTTTTTCCGTTTTGGCGGTTTGCAGAACGGCACGCCGCCGCGTGGTGCTGATCAGCGTTGGCTGGACTGGCGTGAGGGCAACACCGGTCAGCCCTTTGTAGACGCTTGCCTGCGCGAGCTTAACGCCAGCGGCTTTCTCTCCAATCGAGGGCGTCAGATCGCTGCCAGTTATCTCATACACGATCTGAAACAGGACTGGCGCCTGGGCGCAGCCTGGTTTGAGCAGCAGTTGATTGATTACGACGTTGCCAGTAACTGGGGAAATTGGGCATATATTGCCGGGGTCGGACACGATCCGCGAGGCGGCAGGGCGTTTAACGTCGCGATGCAGGCCGAGCGGCATGATCCGCAGGGAGCTTACGTGGCGACGTGGGCGGAGTGATCCTGCTCAGTCAGCCCGGACCAGGCTGTTGCGACCACTGTCCTTGGCACGGTACATCGCCTGGTCTGCGCGCTCGAAGATCTCCTCCAGGCTGTCACTCTGCCGGAAGTCGGTGTAACCAATCGATATGGTGATGGTTACGCGTTCTTTCTTGAAATGAAACGGGCTTTCCTCGATGCCGGCGCGGAGCTCTTCCAGCACCACCGCGGCGTGTTCGATACTGGTACCCGGCATCAGTATGACGAATTCCTCGCCTCCGAAACGTCCGATAAAGTCGGACTTGCGCAACCGACGCGACAACTGCTGAGCAATCAGCCTCAATACTTTGTCGCCTGCCAGGTGGCCAAATTGATCATTCACGCGCTTGAAGTGGTCCACATCCAGAACCACCAGCAGCAGTTGACCGCCATAGCGTTGCCAGCGCTCGTACTCTTCATTCATCCGCTTTTGCAGTCCGGCCCGGTTGGGTAGCCCGGTCAGGGTGTCGATCATTGCCTGTTTGCGCTGCTCTTCCAGGTGGTTGCGGAACGTGGTCGCTTCTACCTCCATGGTCGCGATACGGTCGACCATGGACTTCAATCGCCCTGCCACTTGCTGCTCGCGATCCAAATGCAAGGTGCGCGATTGCTCGACATTTACCAGCAAAGCGTCCAACTGGCTCTGCACGTTGGCCTTCAGGGTGTCCAGGTCAGTGGCGGAACTCACCTCCCCGTGCAGGTCCTGGACCTGATCGCGAATGGTGCCTTCCAGAGCCCTCCCGACTTCCAGAGACCCGGTGTAGGCATCATGGGCTTCTTCGAGGTTGCCCTGGAACTGGGCAAGCCGGCTGTTGAGCTGCTTGAGGTAGAGCTCGAAATCCTGCTGGCGGTTCTGCTGTGCGCCAAGCACCAGGAGGGCCAGCTCATCGAGAGCTGCCGCCAGCTCATACCAATTCAGCCCGCCGGCAATACGTTCACGAAGTTGTTCGGTCTGGATACGCTGGCTGTCCAGTACCTGAAGTTCCGAGATCAGGTTAAGCAGGACGGTTTCAATGTGAGCTGCGGCCTTGGAGTATTGCTGTTCTTCGCCCCCCAGATTGCCTACCACTGCATCCTCGTCAGGCTTCTCAGCGCTACTGTCAATGCTGTGTTCTTGTTTTGCAGGAAGCTCGGGTATCAGGGCATCAGGTTCTGACTTTACTGTCGAGGTTGCCGGTTGCTCGATAATGATCGGTTCTGGTGTTTCTGGTGTTTCTGGTGTTTCTTGCTCTTCGGCCGTCTTTTTGACACCGGGCGTGCTGCCCGAGCCGAACAGCCGGGCCAGCAAACCGGATGGTGCTTCGCCTGGTGCCGCGTTCAGTACCTGGGCCTGGGAGCTGGCAATGTCGGCAATCAATCTCTCTACGGTCGAGGCGTATTCGATGGGGGCGTTCAGACGCTGGGCGAGTTCCTTGAGCGAGGTGCCAACCTCGCCCGACAACCTGCGCTGCTGCAATTGCTTCACGAGGGTGCGCAGGGAGGCGCCTATGTTGCGCATGCGTTCTTCGCGGGCGCTGTCAGCGGCCAGTACTGCCCTTTCAAGCTCGGGCATCAGCTCGGTCAGTAAGTGAGGCGGGGCATCGTTGCGTAGGGCACTGCGTAGCTCTTTGAGGCGTTTGTCGAGCAGAGGGTCGAGTCCGTCTGCTGCAATACTTACGCGAACCAACCCGCGCCTGAGCAGCTCCTGCTGGTCAGAGGCCCCGGCAGGCGACTTCGTGTCTGCGCTGTCGGTTGGCCGGGAGGTGTTACGAGTATCGATCATGAGTGCTCCTGCACACGGTGATACAGAAGATTATATGGAAAAGGGGGCTTCTGGCCAGAGCCCTATTGAATCAGTTGTCCAGGGGTTTGCGCGATGATGTGCAAATCCCGGGAGGCAAACGGATATGCATTGCTACGGGCAGATGGTCCGAGATGGGGTGGGCAAGTACATCTACCTTTTCGATGCTGAGACTGGAGCTGATAAGAATGTGGTCCAGGACCCTGGCGGGCTTCCAGCTGGGGTAGGTGCCGGGCAGCGTGGCAGTATGCAGCTTGCTGCCTTTGAGCGGCGAGTGATCGAGCAGATCCTCGGCATGGGTATTCATGTCGCCCATGAGCACCACGTGCTTGTGATCGGCGATGCGGTCACGTATGTAGGCCAGTTGATTGGCCCTGCCCTTGGTACTCAGTGCCAGGTGCATCATGACCACAAGCAGAGAATTTTGTCCCTCACCAAAGCTGGTCAGTATCGCGCCGCGGCCAGGCAGAATGCCGGGCAGCTTGTGATCTTCAAGGTAGTCGGGGGCAAAGCGGCTAAGCAAACCGTTGGAGTGTTGAGCAAAGCGCCCCAGGTTGCGATTGAGCTGTTGATACCAGAAGGGGAACTGACCCTCGCGGGCCAGATGTTCGACCTGATTGACGTAGCCGGAGCGAATGCTGCCACCGTCAACTTCCTGCAGGGCGACCAGATCAAAGTCACTCAGCACCCGGCTGATCTGCCCGAGTACATTGTGCCGGCCGGTCGCTGGTAGCAGGTGTTGCCAGCTGCGAGTCAGATAGTGGTGATATTTCTGCGTGTTGATGCCCACCTGAATATTGAAACTCAGGAGCTTGAGCACCTCCGGCAGCCCTATCGCCCCGGCTGGGCATAAGTCATTGGTCTGCAGGTTTCCCGGCAGCATCTGGCCGTGCAGCGAACGCCGGCGAGTCTGGATGACTGGCTTGGCCTCAGGCATGCTTCAGCGTGCCTGACGCTCTTGGGCGATCAGGTAGTCTGCCACCTCGAGCATGCCATCAAAGCCACCTACCATGCCGCCTTCAATCCGGTATTTACCGTTCACGATCAGCGTTGGAACCCCTGTTGCCCGGTAGGCTTTGGCCAGACGGCCCGCCTCGGATATCTTGCTGCGTACGCCAAATGAAGACCAGGCCTTCTCGAACTGCTCTTCGCTGATGCCGTATGGCTCAAGGAACTCGATCATCTCGGCTTCGTTGGCCAGCCGGAGTTTCTCCACATGGATCGCATTGAAGATGGCCTTATGCGTTTCTTCCAGCTTGCCCAGGCTCTGTACGGTGTAGAAAAGTTGCGCGTGGGTATTCCAGACGCCACCGAAGAGGGCGGGTACTTCACGGAAGCTGACATCTTCAGGTAGCGTTTTTTTCCAATCCTGAAGCACCGGCTCGAACTGGAAGCAATGGCCGCAGCCATACCAGAACAGCTCGGCTACCTCGATCTTGTCGGGATCCTGGGTAGGGGCTGGTGTTGTGAGCTCTATGTAATGTTCTCCGGCCTTGAAGTCTGCCGATGGAATGGCCTCCTGGGCCTGAGCAGCATTCAGGCTGCCAAGCAGCCATACCAGGGTTGCAGTCATCAATACGCGCATGTTTTTTCCCTAATGAATTTAGTGTGTAGCCAACCCACTTGGAACAGGTAAGCTGGTTAAAAGTTCCCTGAGCGGCAACATGTGCCAACCAATAAAAAGGGTGACCTAAGTCACCCTTGAAATGAAGCTCGAGAAATGCCTGGCAACATAATGACCTAACGCAGGCCCTGAATATAGTTGGAAACGGCCTCGATGTCCTTGTTGCTCAAACGTCCGGCGATAGTACGCATGATCATGCCTTCGCCATCATTGTCGCGCACGCCCTCACGGAAGTTCGTCAGCTGCTTGGCAGTATAGGCAGCATGTTGACCAGCCAGACGTGGATAGCCTGCCGGATCGTTGCCCTTGCCTGTTGGCGAATGGCAGCCGGTACATGCCGGCAGGCCGGTAGCCAGGTTGCCGCCGCGGTAGATTTCCTCGCCACGGGCAGCAAGATCTGCATCGGCTACGCCCATCGAGGGAACCTGAGCGTCGTAGTAGGCGGCGATGTCCAGCAGATCCTGATCGCTCAGCGGATCCAGGATGCCAGTCATTTCGACAATCACACGGCGGCCTTCCTTGACGTCGAGCAGCTGCTTGTACAGATATTTCTCACCCAGGCCGGCCAGCTTGGGAAAACTGGGCTGCGCGCTGTTACCATCGCCACCATGGCATGCGGCACAGGTTGCAACTTTGCCAGCACCGGCTTCAGCATCACCCTGCGCTGCATGGACCGAACCGGCCATGCCGAGAGATAACACCAGACTAATGAGTAATTTATTCATCGGCTAATCCAATTACGGCTGAAAGAGGGGCCTGGTCTGTCCTTCCGGCGTTATCGCCGTGTTATGCGGAACAGCCTGCCTCGTTTATCCCGAAGACAACACCTGGAGATCGCACTTCGGACCTGGTGGCCCATGCTAGCCGTCGCCTCGGGGCGATGCAATGTCCAAAATGTCGCAGTAAGCTTTCGCGATATAAAACCGCAGCAGTATATACTAAGGTGACGGTCAAGGTGAATGTCATCGGCCAATCGACAGTAGCATAACGGATCTTCCCATGCCCTCAGCAACACCCCTTGTATCTCTTTGTCAGCAAGCCACCTTTATCAAAAGCGCCAGCCAGGTCGAACAGTGTCCACTCGACCGTGGCTATGAAGTCGCTTTCGCCGGTCGCTCGAACGCTGGCAAATCCAGCGCGCTGAATACACTGACCCATGCACGGCTGGCGCGAACCTCGAAAACGCCCGGCCGTACGCAACTGATCAACTTCTTTGCTCTGGATGAGCAGCGCCGCCTGGTGGATCTGCCGGGTTATGGTTATGCCAAGGTGCCTCTGGCACTGAAAGAGCACTGGAAAGAGCATTTGGACGCCTATCTGACCGGGCGTGACTCCCTGGCCGGGTTGGTGCTGGTAATGGACATCCGCCATCCGCTTTCGGATTTTGACCGGATGATGCTCGAGTGGAGTGATGTGACCGGCCTGCCTGCGCATATTCTGCTCAGCAAGGCGGACAAGCTTGCCTATGGTGCGGCCAAGAACGTGCTGCTCAAGGTCCAGACCATCGTGCGCAAGGAGTACGGCAACCGCGCCACGGTGCAGCTGTTTTCTGCGCCCAAGCGTCAGGGTCTGGAGGAAGCCTATGGGATTCTCGAGAGCTGGTTGTTTGCCGAAGAGGAGCCCGAGGATGATCAGGCCCCGGATTTGAGCGAAGGCGAAGACTAAGCCCCAGAGCTTGAATGGCAGGCAAAAAAAATCCCGGACCTCATATGGGGAGGGAAGATCCGGGATTCAAGCATCGGGCTGTGCTAGGGAAGGACTGCCCGACGTTCTGCCAACACTAAATCACATCTAGGAACATGAAAGGCTTGACTGGCCATTCACACATTCTGACTAGGCCCGTGTTTGTTTAGTTCCAGTTTCTTTCACGAATATCACCATTATTTTTGCTCAATGCGCCTCGTCCCAGTTATTCCCCACGCCGACATCAACAACCAGGGGCACCTCCAGTGATGCGGCGCCGGCCATATGCTGCTTCAATCCGGCACTTACCTGCTCGACAAGGTCCTCACGAACCTCCAGAACCAGTTCGTCGTGTACCTGCATGACAACGCGGGCATCCAGACCCGTTTCGCGGAGCCAGTTATCCACGGTGACCATTGCACGCTTGATGATATCGGCGGCAGTACCCTGCATGGGCGCGTTGATCGCGGTGCGTTCCGCACCCTTGCGCATGGCCTGATTCTTGGCATGTATTTCCGGGAGATACAGGCGGCGGCCAAACAGGGTTTCCACATAGCCCTGCTCGCCGGCCTGGGCCCGGGTGCGCTCCATGTACGCAAGTACGCCGGGGTAGCGGGTGAAATAGCGATCGATATAGGCCTGGGCCTGCTTGCGGTCGACATCGATCTGCTTGGCCAGGCCGAATGCGCTCATCCCATAGATCAGGCCGAAGTTGATGGCCTTTGCGCTACGTCGCTGGTCTGCTGAAACATCGTCAAGTTCCACACCGAATACTTCAGCTGCAGTGGCCTTGTGTACATCCAGGCCATGACGAAATGCGTGCAGCAGGCCCTCGTCCTTTGCCAGATGGGCCATGATGCGCAATTCGATCTGCGAGTAGTCGGCGGCCATCAGCTTGTAGCCCTTGGGCGCGATGAATGCCTGACGGATGCGACGTCCCTCGGCGCTGCGGATCGGAATGTTCTGCAGGTTCGGGTCCGATGAGGACAGCCGTCCAGTGGCGGTAACTGCCTGGTGGTAACTGGTATGGATACGCCCGGTGCGCGGATTGATCTGCTCTGGGAGTCGATCGGTATAGGTGCTCTTGAGCTTGCTTACCGTGCGGTACTGCATGATCACCTGGGGCAGCGGATAACCTTGCTCGGCCAATTCGGCCAGCACCGCCTCGGCGGTTGATGGCTGGCCCTTGGCGGTCTTGGAGATAACCGGGATGCCCTGCTTCTCGTACAGAATGACGCCAAGCTGCTTGGGCGAGCCGAGGTTGAACTCTTCGCCGGCCAGCTCGAATGCCTCGCGCTCCAGTGCAACCATTTTCTCGCCCAGCTCGCGGCTCTGAATACCCAGCAGCTGTGCATCCACAAGTGTGCCACAGCGTTCAATGTCAGCCAGCACGGGTACCAGGGGCATCTCGATATCCTGGAGAACACTGGCAAGCGATGGCTGCTCGGCCAGTCTGGCCCACAGAGTCTGATGCAATCGCAGTGTCACGTCGGCGTCTTCGGCGGCGTAGGGAGCTGCCTGCTCAAGGGCAATCTGGTCGAAGGTCAGCTGCTTGGCGCCCTTGCCGGCAATGTCTTCAAACCGGGTGGTGCCCTGGCCCAGGTATTTCAGCGCCAGGCTGTCCATGTCATGGCGCGTGGCGGTGGAGTCGAGCACATAGGACTCGAGCATGGTGTCAAAGGCGACGCCGCGTACGCTGATACCGTAATGAGCCAGTACATTGATATCGTACTTGGCGTGTTGCGCAACCTTGGGTTTTTCTGCATCTTCGAGCAGCGGCTTGAGCGCGGCCAACACCTGATCGCGATCCAGTTGCTCTGGCACGCCCATATAGCTGTGACGCAGCGGAATATACGCGGCTTCATGGGGGCTGACTGCCAGCGAAACCCCCACAAGCTCGGCAAGCTGGGCGTGTACGCTGGTTGTTTCGGTGTCAAAGGCAAACAGCGGCGCGGCCTTGAGTTTATCCAGCCAGCTTTCAAAGTCATCCCAGGCAAGGACGGTTGCATAGCGTGTTTCGAGGGTTTCGGCCTGGTCAGGCGCAGCTCGCGCGACTCCGGCGGCTTTTTCCTCGCGCACCAGATCATCCAGCCAGTTCTTGAATTCCAGTTCCTGGTAGAGCTTTTTCAATGCATCACGGTCGGGCTCGCCCGGCATCAGCGCGTCGGCGCGCAACTCCAGCTCGACGTCGATCTTGATAGTCGCCAGTTGATAGGAGAGATACGCCATCTCCTTATGTTCCAGCAGCTTCTCCGGCAGCTTCTTGGCGCCGCGGATTGGCAGCTCCGGCACCTTGTCGAGGTTGGCATAGATCAGGTCCAGGCCGCCGCCGATGCCAGCTACGAGGCCAACCGCGGTCTTCTCGCCAACCCCGGGGACACCCGGAATATTGTCCGACTTGTCGCCCATCAGCGCGAGAAAATCGATGATGCACTCGGGGCCCACACCGAACTTTTCCTTCACCCCGGCAATGTCCAGCACGGTGCCGCTCATGGTGTTGACCAGAGTAATGTGTTCATCCACCAGCTGCGCCATGTCCTTGTCGCCGGTGGAAATGACTACCGGGCAGCCTGCTGCTGCGCTCTGGCGGGCCAACGTGCCGATAACATCGTCTGCTTCGACACCATCCACGCAAAGTAGCGGCAGGCCCAGGGCCCTCACGCTGGCGTGCAAGGGTTCGATCTGAACGCGCAGATCATCAGGCATCGGCGGGCGCTGGGACTTGTAGTCCTCGAACAGCTCATCGCGGAAGGTCTTGCCCTTGGCGTCGAACACTACCGCGAAAGGGCTGTCCGGATACTGCCGGCGCAAGCTGTTGAGCATGTTCAGCACGCCCTTGACCGCTCCTGTGGGTTTTCCGGTCGAGGTCATCAATGGTGGTAGCGCGTGGAATGCCCGGTATAGGTACGAGGAACCATCCACCAGAACGAGGGGGGCTTGATCAGTCATGCTTCAGGTCAACTTCCCATGGCTAAAAAGAGGCTAGAATGATGGGGTCATATCATCAAGGGACTAGACTATCATGATACGCATGCTTGGCCGTGCATTGGCCGTTACCGGGTTGGTACTTACTATTGGCTCGGCTGCTCTGGCTCAGGAAGAGCTGACGGGCGAGCCTGAAGTCGTTATTCGTCAGGAGGGTAATCGCACCGTCGAGGAATACCGGGTCAACGGTTTTCTCTACGCCATCAAGGTGATACCCAACAACGGACCGCCCTACTTCCTGGTTGCGGTGGATGACGAAGGCAATTTCATGCGCTCGGATCAACCCGAAGGCATGCGCATACCGTCCTGGAAAATCTTCGAATGGTAGCCTGAGCCGATGTCTGTATTTACCCCACTCAGCCAGAATGAGCTGAGCGCCTTCCTCAAGCCCTTCGACCTTGGCCGCCTGGTGGCCTTCGAGGGCATCAGCGCGGGCACCGAGAATAGTAATTTTTTTGTCAGCTGCGAGCAGGGCGAGTTTGTGCTAACGCTGGTTGAGCGTGGCCCCGTGGATGAGTTGCCGTTCTTCGTCAGCCTGCTTGACTGCCTGCATGGAGCTGATTTGCCGGTACCTTTCGCGGTGCCGGATCAGCTGGGCCGCAAGCTGCACCAGCTGAACGGCAAGCCAGCCCTGTTGCAGCCGCGGTTACCCGGCAAGCACATACAGCAGCCCGACGAGAGGCACTGCCAGGCACTGGGCAAGGTGCTGGCGCAGATGCACGCGGCAACCCTTTCCAGTGATTTGGTGCGTCAGAGCGACCGCGGATTGGCGTGGATGGAAACACAGACCAGCAACATGCTTGGTGATATGAGTGAGTCAGAGCGTGCGCTGATCGAGCCCCTGTTGCCGCTGATGCACGGCCTGCTGGCCGAGCGTCCGCCCATGCCCAAGGCGGTGCTCCACGGTGATCTGTTTCGCGATAATGTGCTGTTCGAAGGCCCCAATCTGACCGGGCTGATCGACTTCTACAACGCGGCCACTGGCTGGGCGCTCTATGACCTGGCGATCTGCGCGAATGACTGGTGTCTGGACGACAATGCGCGCCTTGATCCGGAGCGAGCCCAGGCATTGCTGGCCGGTTACGCTAGCCAACGGCGCTTTCTGACCGTGGAAGCGACCCACTGGCCGGATATGCTGCGCCTGGCAGCGCTGCGTTTCTGGCTCTCGCGCCGGATCGCGGCGGCTGATCATCAGGAGAAGCCCGGCGTACTGATCAAGGATCCGGCGCATTTTCTGCGGGTTCTCGAAGGCCACCGTGAAGTGGCCGTGCAACTGCCCATGGCGCTCTGATCAGAGCGTTTCCAGGCAGCTGGCAAGTGCCCCGGCAATGTCTTCGAGCGTGCGTTCGTACCCTTTTGGCCCCACTTCGATCGCGCTACCCAGCGGATCCAGGACCCCGACGCTGACAGGCAGACCTTCGGTCAGACTGTTGACCAGACGCGGAGTGAATTGCGGCTCGGTAAACACGCAACTCGGCCCTGCTGCCTGCAATTGCTGGCGCAACTGGTTGACGTGTCGCGCCCCGGGCTGTACCTCGTGGGACAGGCTGAAGATACCCTGGGGGCGTATGCCGTAGTGATCCTCGAAATAGCCGTAGCCATCGTGAAAGACAAAATAGGGCTTGTCCTGCAGCACATTCAGTCTTGCCTGCAGGCTGGCATCCACCGCTGCCAAACGCTGCTCGAATACGGCGAGGTTGGCTTGCAGCTGGTCGCTCTGCTGTGGATATACGCTGGCAAGATCCTCTGCCATGTAACGGGCTATGGCCCTGGCGTTGGTCGGCGATAGCCAGATATGCGGATCCAAGCTGCCGTGGTCATGCCCGTGGTCATGCTCTTGCCCATGGGTGTCGTGGCCAGCATGTCCGGAAGGCTCTTCCTGTTGAAAGTTATGCGACTGCAGTTGCTCGCGAACGCTCATCTGCGGCAGATGCAGCAGTGCGACGGAATTTTCCTGCCGCTCAAGCAGGTCCTCAAGAAACAGTTCCAGTTCCGGCCCGACCCAGTAGATACGTTCGGCCGCAGCCAGGGCGCGGCGGTCGGAGGGGCGAAGCGCATAAGTGTGCGGTGAGGCGCCAGGCTCCATCAGTAGCGCCGGGCTGTCTACGCCATCCATCACGGCCGCGGCTATCTGTTGCAGGGGTTTGATCGTGGTCAGTACCCGGGAATTGTCGGCAGCCAGCGCATGGCTGGCGCCCAGCAGGCATATCAGACAGAAATACAGACGTAGCCGCATGGGCCATACCTCCAAAGGTGAAAAGTGTTATATGATAACAGCACTTTCGCCCTTGCACAGACCCACTTTGAAGGCCAGGCCCTCATGCCAGACACAAGCATGCTCAACGATCCCCATCAGCCCCATGACCACAGCGAATGCGTGAGTGGCGCGCTGGAGTCTGCCGAACACCTGTGCGAGCGCGCCGGTGTGCGCTTCACCGCGTTGCGCAAACGCGTGCTGGAGCTGGTCTGGGCCAGCCACAAACCGCTGGGAGCCTACGATATTCTCGATACGTTGGCCCGGGCGGACGGTCGCCGTGCGGCGCCACCAACGGTGTACCGTGCACTGGACTTTTTGCTCGAACAGGGTCTGGTGCACAGGATAGCCTCACTCAATGCGTTTATCGGTTGTCCGAGCCCCGAGCATAGCCATCAGGGCCAATTTCTGATCTGCAAGCAGTGCCACATCGCCATTGAGCTGGATCGCGACGCCATTCGCCGCGCCATTGCTGACAGCGCCGATGCGGCGGGCTTTCAGATCGAGTCCGAAACTGTGGAAATTACCGGTGTGTGCGCCCAGTGTCAGGCGGCAGCATGAGCGAGCGGTTACTCGATCTGCAGAGCGTCAGCCTGCGCCTGCAAGGCAATGCCATCCTGGAAAATGTCAGCCTGAGCGTCCGTCGGGGTGAGGTCGTCACCTTGATCGGACCTAACGGTGCAGGCAAGACCAGCCTGGTCAGAATCGTGCTTGGGCTGCTCAAGGCCGACTCGGGCTCGGTGCTACGAGAGCCACGCTTACGCATTGGCTACATGCCACAGAAGCTGGAAGTGGATGCCAGCCTGCCATTGACGGTATTGCGGTTTCTGCTGCTGGCGCCGGGCGTTACCAGGGCGCAGGGGTTGGCCGCCCTGGAGGATGTTGCCGCCCCTCATCTGAGTGATCGGCCGTTGCAGCAGGTCTCGGGCGGTGAATTGCAGCGGGTGTTGCTGGCCAGGGCGCTGTTGCGTCAGCCGGACCTGTTGGTACTTGATGAGCCGGTGCAGGGTGTGGATGTCAATGGCCAGGTCGAGCTCTATCAGTTGATCAACAGACTGCGTGATCGCTATGGCTGTGGCGTTTTGATGGTTTCCCATGACTTGCATCTGGTCATGGCCACCACCAATACGGTGGTGTGTATCAATCGCCATGTGTGCTGTTCCGGCCACCCCGAGCAGGTCAGTACCGACCCCGCTTTTCTGGCTCTGTTTGGTGAACGCGCCAGCGCGCTGGCGGTATACAGCCATCACCATGACCACGCCCACGACCTGCACGGTGAAGTAGTCGACGGCGCGCCCCACCAACATGGACCCGGTTGCAACCATGCCTGATTTTCTGCTTTACGCACTGCTTGCCGGGCTCGCTCTGGCCATGACTGCGGGGCCGCTGGGGTCGTTCGTGGTCTGGCGACGCATGGCCTATTTTGGCGATACCCTCGCGCACTCCGCACTGCTGGGGGTAGCGCTTGGTATCCTCCTGGAAATCAACCTGACCGTTTCGGTCACCCTGGGGTGCGTTCTCCTCGCGGTGCTGCTGGTTGCGCTGCAGCACAAGCAATGGCTGGCCAGCGATACGCTGCTGGGCATTCTGGCGCACAGTACTCTGTCGCTCGGGCTGGTGGTGTTGGCCTTGTCCGATAATGTGCGGATAGACCTGATGGCTTACCTGTTCGGCGATCTACTGGCGATCGCCCGGTCGGATCTGTACTGGATGCTGGGCGGCCTTGCATTGGTCAGCGTTCTGTTGGCCTGGTTATGGCGCCGCTTGTTGTCGATCACCGTGCATGAGGAGTTGGCCAGGGTAGAAGGGCTGCCGGTCACGGCCATACGACTGGCCCTGATGCTGTTGATCGCCATTGTGATTGCCGTGGCGATGAAGATCGTCGGCGTGTTGCTGATTACCTCCCTGTTGATCATTCCCCCTGCCGCGGCGCAGCGGCATGCTCGCACGCCTGAGCAGATGGCGCTGGGGGCCAGCGTGTTGGGCTGTCTTGCGGTTCTTGGCGGACTGACGCTGTCATGGAATCTCGATACCCCGGCGGGTCCATCCATTGTCGTTTCCGCTGCCCTGCTGTTTCTGCTGGCAGTGGTTGTACCTCGTCGCGCCTGAGCCGAGGTGTATTGCCAACAGTGATCGAGCTGTTACACGCGCTGTAACAGCTCGAGGATCCCGTTGTCCTATTTCTCGGATAGGCTGAAGCCGAATTGGACAACACGTACCCCATTGCATGCATGATCCCCTGGTTATTCCTACCGATGAAGGGCTTTACTGCCCAGCCGGCAATTTCCATATCGATCCCTGGAGGCCGGTAGCGACGGCCGTGATTACCCATGCCCACGCCGATCATGCGCGTTCAGGCCATCAGCTTTATTACGCCCAGCATCTGAGCGTCCCCATTTTGCGCCATCGCCTGGGCGAGCATGAGTTCATCGGTCTGGCATACGGCGAGCAACGGCGCTTCGGCCCCATCACCCTGAGCCTGCATTCGGCAGGCCATGTGCTGGGCTCGGCGCAAGTCCGCGTCGCCCATGATGATGGTCGGGTTTGGGTGGTCAGTGGCGATTACAAGCGCGATGCCGACCCCACCTGTGCACCCTTTGAAGTGGTGCCCTGCGATACCCTGATTACTGAAGCCACCTTTGCTCTGCCCTGTTATCGCTGGCCACCGGTAGAGGAGGTTGGCCAGCAGATCTGGGACTGGTGGTCAGGCAACCCGGATCGGCCGTGTGTTCTGTTTACCTATGCCTTCGGCAAGGCGCAACGAGTGTTGGCGGCGCTGACCGCGCACACCGATCGCACGGTATATCTGCATGGCGCGATGGTGGCACTGACCGGGCTATATAGGGACGCGGATGTCGCCATGCTACCCACGCAAGCGGTATCCGAACTGCCTCGCTCGGAAAGCATGAATGGGAAACTGATATTGGCACCGCCCTCCGCCGCCGGATCGCCCTGGATGCGCCGATACAAGAATGCCAGTACCGGCTTTGCCTCGGGCTGGATGCGTATACGCGGAAACCGCCGGCGACGGGGCTATGATCAGGGCTTCGAGCTCAGTGATCATGCTGACTGGCCGGCCCTGTTGAATACCATCCGTGACTGCGGTGCCAGCACCGTACTGACGACCCATGGCCGCAGCGATGACCTGGTTCGCTATTTGCGCGAGCACGAGGGAATTGATGCGCGGGCGCTGACTACCCTGTACGGCGGCGAGGACGATTGATGCAGGCCTTTGCCAATCTGTATGCCGAGCTCGACGCCACCACCCGCACCCAGGTCAAGCAGGACGCACTGATCGACTATTTCCGTGTTGCGCCACCGGGTGATGCAGCCTGGGCTGTTTACATGTTGGCCGGGCGACGGATGAAACGCCTGATCGGCCCGCGCAAGCTGCGCGAATGGCTGGCCGAGGCAAGCGGGCTTCCGGACTGGCTGGTGGAGGAAACCTATCAGCATGTGGGCGATCTGGCCGAAACCATAAGCCTGCTTATGGAGGATGAGGGTGAGCGTCGGGCGGTGGATGGCTCCCTGGCTGAATGGATCGAACAGGCAATCCTGGGCCTGCGCAAGCTCGAAGAGCCCGAGCAGAAAGCCCATGTGCTGGCCCATTGGCGCAGCCTGCCGCGACCGGCGTGCTTCCTCTACAACAAGCTGCTGACCGGCAGCCTGCGGGTAGGCGTATCCCGCGGTCTGGTCGAGCGCGCTCTGGCCGCGCTGGGTGATTTGCCAAGGGCTCTGATCGCAAGGCGGCTGATCGGCGAATTCGAACCCACAGCTGAGTTCTTCACAGCGCTCTTCGACCAGGAGCAACGGGAGGAGCGTGAAGGTCAGCCATATCCGTTCTTTCTGGCCTCGCCTCTTGAAAGTGAGCCGGAGTCACTGGGCGCAGCGCAGGATTGGTTGGCGGAATGGAAGTGGGATGGGATTCGCGCGCAGCTGATCGCCCGACCCGGTGGGGTCTGGCTATGGTCACGCGGGGAGGAGCCCATGAATGGCCGTTTCCCGGAGGTGGAGTTAGCCGCAACGGACTTGCCGGAGGTAGTCCTTGACGGGGAAATTCTCGCCTGGGATAGCGGTGTATTGCCGTTCTCGCAGATGCAGCGACGCATTCAGCGCAAGACAATTGGCGAGAAAATGCTGCGCGAAGTGCCGGTCATCTTTCTTGCCTACGACGTGCTGGAATATCAGCAACAGGACTGGCGCGAGCGACCGCTTGGTGAGCGCCGTGCCTTGCTGGAAGAGCTGCTTGCCGGCAGCGGCGAAACCGCAGTGCGTATCAGCCCGAGTGTCACCGCCAGCGATTGGCATGGGCTAGCGCAATTGCGCGAGGAAAGCCGCGAGCGCATGGTCGAGGGGCTGATGCTCAAACGGCTGGACAGCCCCTATCGCAGTGGTCGAGTACGCGGTGACTGGTGGAAATGGAAGATCGAGCCGCTGACGATCGATGCTGTATTGCTGTACGCCCAGCCCGGCCACGGCCGGCGCGCCAATCTGTACACCGATTACACCCTGGCAGTGCGTGATGGCGATGCCTTTGTGCCTATCGCCAAGGCCTATTCCGGCCTGACCGACAAGGAAATCCAGAAGCTTGATCACTGGATCCGTCGCAACACCGTCGAGAAGTTCGGGCCGGTGCGTTCGTTGAAACCCGAGCATGTGCTGGAAATTGCCTTCGAGGGCATTCAACCCTCTCCCCGGCACAAGTCCGGCATTGCCTTGCGCTTTCCACGCATTGCTCGCTGGCGTCAGGACAAGCCCGTGGCCGAGGCCGATACCCTGGAGCAGGTGAAAGACCTGCTGCGTCTGTATGGCGGCTAAGCCTGTGGCAGCTAAAAGCGCCGGTGACGGTCTGGCGCTGATCGAAACCTGGTTTGCCGCTCAGGGCTGGACCCCAGCGCCTTTCCAGCGTCAGGCCTGGCAGGCATTTCGTGCCGGACGCAGTGGTTTGATCCATGCTTCAACAGGCTCGGGCAAAACCCTGGCAGCCTGGCTGGGCCCGGTGTCAGCTGCCTTGGAAAAACCTGCGCGCACTGGCGGCCTGCGTGTGCTCTGGATTACACCCTTGCGCGCCCTGGCCAGTGATACCGCAGGCCATCTGCAACAGGCGGTCGACAGCCTGGGGCTGGACTGGGCAGTCGAGACCCGCACCGGCGACACCACTGCCAGCGTACGAGCACGGCAACGACGCAAACTGCCGGAAGCTCTGGTCACCACCCCCGAGAGCCTGTCGGTGCTGCTCTCTTACCGCAATGCCGAGGAAAGCTTCAGACATCTTGACGCGGTTGTTGTCGATGAGTGGCATGAGTTGCTCGGCAACAAGCGTGGCGTCCAACTGCAGCTTTGCCTGGCCTGGTTGCGCGCTCGACAGCCCAAGCTGTCGGTATGGGGATTGTCGGCGACCCTGGGCAACCTGGACGAGGCCATGTCGGTATTGCTGGGCGAGGGCGCTGCACCGGGAGAGCGTATTGCCGGGGCGCAGAGTAAACCTATCACTATTCGGGGCCTGTGCCCGGCCAATGTCGAACGTTTCCCCTGGGCCGGGCATCTGGGTCTGTCACAGCTTGAGGGTGTACTCGATTATCTGGGGGAGGGAAAAACGGCATTGCTGTTTACCAATACCCGTTCCCAGGCCGAGCTCTGGTTCGAGGCGATCATCAAGGCGCGATTGGAATGGGTAACCGAACTCGGGCTGCATCATGGCTCCATTGATCGCAAGGTGCGCCGCCGTATCGAAGAGGGTTTGCGCCAAGGGGATTTCCGCTGTGTTGTCTGCACTTCGAGCCTGGATCTGGGCGTGGATTTTTCGCCGGTGGATCGGGTTGTGCAAATTGGCAGCCCCAAGGGTGTGGCCCGCCTGATGCAGCGCGCCGGGCGTTCCGGGCACCAGCCGGGCGCGGCCAGTGAAATTCTCTGTGTGCCCAGTCACGCATTGGAGCTGGTAGAGATCGCCGCAGTGCGCCGCGCCTGGGAGGCGGGTCGTGTGGAAGCCCGGCGGCCTCTACGATTGAGCCTGGATGTGCTGGTGCAGCATCTTGTCACCCTGGCGGCGGGGCCTGGCTTCGTTCCCGAACAGGCGCTGGCCGAGTTGCGCAGCACCCATGCCTTCGCTGAACTGGACGAAACCCTCTTTAACTGGTGCCTGGTGTTCATCACCCGGGGTGGACCGGTGCTGGAGCACTACCCCCAGTTTCAGCGCGTGGTGGTGCAGGACGGTCGCTATACGGTGGAAGACACCGGTATTGCCCGTCGTCATCGGCTGGCGATAGGTACCATCACCAGCGACGCGCAGATTCAGGTACGTTTCATGAAGGGCGGTAGCCTGGGCAGCATTGAGGAGACTTTCATTGCCCGGCTCAAGCCCGGTGATGTGTTTCTGTTTTCAGGCCGTGCCCTGGAGCTGGTCAAGGTGCGAGATCTGGTCGCCTACGTGCGCCTGGCCAAGACCAAGCGGCATAGCGTTCCGCGCTGGTATGGTGGACGCTTGCCGCTGTCCAGTGAGCTGGCCGATAGCGTGCTGGCCATTTTCGAAGAGGTGCAGGCGGGTCAGTATAAGGATGCCGAAGTGGCCGCCATCGCTCCGGTGCTGGAGCTGCAGAAGCAGCAGTCGGCTTTGCCCGGGCGTAACCGGCTGTTGATCGAACGTTGCACCTCCCGCGAAGGTCATCACCTGTTTATCTATCCCTTTGCCGGACGGCTGGCCCACGAAGGTCTGGCGGCACTGCTTGCCTGGCGCCTGGGGCAAATAATGCCGGCCACGTTCTCGTTATCAGTGAATGATTACGGGCTCGAGTTGCTTACCTCCACCACCTTCCCTGAAATGACCGATGCCGACTGGCATGCACTGCTTGATCCCGAGGATCTGCTCGATCATGTGTTGGCTGCGTTGAACGCCGGTGAGCTGGCCCGCCGCCAGTTCCGGGATATTGCCCGGGTCAGTGGTCTGGTGTTTCAGGGCTTCCCCGGGCGTGGCAAGAGTGACCGCCAGCTGCAGGCATCCAGCGGACTGCTTTACGATACCCTCAAGCGCTATGATCCCGAACATCGACTGCTGGCCCAGGCCAGCCGTGAAGTGCTCGAAGATCAACTGGAAATCCAGCGTTTACGCAGTGTGCTTGAGCACGCAGCTGGTCAGCAGCTGGTCCTGGTTTCGCTGGAGCGCTTTTCACCCCTCGCTTTCCCGCTTTGGGTAGAGCGCCAGCGCAACCGGATCAGTACCGAAGGCTGGCGCGAAAGGGTACAGCGGATGATGGACAGCCTGGAAAAACACGCAGCGCGCAAACCTGGGAGGCATCCATGAGTCGCACTCTGGAATGGCAGTTGGCAGGAGCTGATGTGGTGCTTCACGGTGAGCGCGCACTTTTCTATCCCGCCGAGTCGACATTGCTGGTAGCCGACACCCATTTTGGCAAGGCAGCGCTGATGCGTCGCCGTGGTTTGGCGGTGCCCAGCGGCCAGAGCCGCGATGACCTGCAGCGCCTGAGCCTTTTGCTGGACGAATTCAAACCCCAAAGGCTGATTGTGCTGGGTGATTTTTTCCACCACCGGCCCCTTTCCGGCGAGCCCTTTCTCGATCTGTTTCCCATCTGGCGGGCTCGGCATCGGGCTGTATCAATGGAAGCCGTGGTGGGCAATCACGACCGGCACGCCGCGGGCGTGGAGCTGGGCATTGACTGGCATGAGCATCTGGATCTCGGCCCCTTTCGTTTACGCCACGAGCCAGAACCAGTGACGGGACGTCATGTGCTGGCCGGGCACCTTCACCCGGTTCTGACCCTGCAGGTCGCGGCCGATCGCCTGCGTGCTCCGGTATTCTGGTTTCGTGACCAGGTAAGCGTATTACCATCATTTGGTGCTCTGACCGGCGGTTGGGATCTGCCACGCAAATCGCCGGGGCAAACGGTGCTGGTGGTAGAAGGTGAGCTGTTCGAGGGGCCAGATTGATAGCGACGCCCAGGCATATTGTAACCATGGATGCAGACTGGTTGAGTAGCGACCGAGCAGCGCTTATGCTGTGTATCTATACAGTATAAGGTTGTGCCATGGAACTCATCGAGAAACTCACCATCCTGGCTGATGCGGCGAAATATGATGCGTCCTGTGCCAGTAGTGGTGCACCCAAGCGTAGCTCCAAGGGCAAGGATGGCATTGGCGCCACCAACGGGATGGGTATATGTCACAGCTATACGCCGGACGGCCGCTGCGTATCCCTGTTAAAGATTCTGCTGACCAATTTCTGCCTCTATGATTGTCAGTACTGCGTCAATCGGCGCTCCAGTGATGTGCCGCGGGCGCGCTTCATGCCCGAAGAAGTGGTCAAGCTGACTCTGGATTTCTACCAGCGTAATTACGTCAGCGGGCTGTTTCTCAGTTCGGGCATCATTCAGTCGCCTGACTACACCATGGAGCAGTTGATTCGCGTAGCCAGACTACTGCGCAAGGAGCATCAGTTCCGGGGCTATATTCACCTCAAGACGATCCCGGAGGCAGACCCGGCGTTGATCGAGGAGGCCGGCCGTTATGCCGACCGGCTTAGCGTGAACATCGAGTTGCCCAGTCCGGACAGCCTGATACGCCTGGCACCCGAAAAACAGATTGGCAGTATTACCGGCGCCATGGGCACGATCGACAGCGCTTCCAATGAGTCCCGCGCGGACAAGCGCGCGCCCAAATTTGCCCCGGGCGGGCAAAGCACGCAAATGATCGTTGGAGCTGACGCCAGCGACGACAGCCGCATACTGCACACGGCTGAATCCCTGTACGGCGATTACCGGCTGCGCAGGGTCTATTATTCGGCGTTCAGCCCCATTCCCAATAGCCCCGCTTCGGTCCCCTTTCAGGCGCCTCCGCTCCTGCGTGAACATCGACTTTATCAGGCCGATTTTCTGCTGCGCAGTTACGGCTTCAAGGCCGGTGAGCTGATTGGCGCGCAGGGCAATCTGCCCCTGGATATCGACCCCAAGCTGGCCTGGGCACTGGTCAACCGGGCGCAGTTTCCGGTCGATCTGAATCTGGCTGAGCCGGCAATGATTGCGCGCATACCCGGGATCGGAATCAGGACAGCTCAACGTATCGTCAGTCTGCGTCGTCTCAAGCGTATCCGCTTTGAGGACCTGGTGCGCATGCGCTGCGTGATAGACAAGGCCCGGCCATTTATCATCACCAGCGATTACCGTCCGCGCCAGGATACGGTCGAATCCAGTCAGCTTCGCCGGCAGCTGAGTGATCAGCCAGCGCAGATGGCGCTTTGGGCCTGAGGGAAGCGCATGCAGGTATTGTGCTGTGACGATGATTTTGAGTGCTGGCGAAGCCAGGCCCGGCAGTTGTTGGCCCAGAACGTGCCGCCCCATGACGTGGTGTGGGAGGATGAAAGGATTCCGCAGTTGTTTGCAGCAGAGCCGGCACCAGCCTACGCCGCTACGGCGTCGACCCACCGTGTCCCTGCGGAGTTACTTGGCCAGTTAAAAAGCGCTGCGCGTTATCGCACGCCGGGGCGCTGGAATCTGCTTTACCGGATTCTCTGGCGGGTGGTCAGAGGTGAGCGTCAGGCGATGCTGGCCGGAGATCCGGATGGCAGTGAAATGCACCGGCGTATAAAGTCGGCCAGCCGCGAGGCGCATCACCTGCATGCGTTCCTGCGTTTCCATCCTCTGCCAGCGGATGAGCAGCTCGATTATGTAGCCTGGCACGAGCCTGCCCATGACATCCTCGCCAGTGCGAGCATGCATTTTGCTGAACGGCTCGGACGTCAGCGCTGGCTGATTGCCACGCCACGTGACGGTGTATGGTTCGATGGCAAGCAATTGCATTATCGCCAACCCTGTCCGCCGGAGTGGTTGGCTCGGGCGGAGGCAGTACGGGGCAAGGACGACGCGCTCTGGGAAACCTACTATGCCAGTATCTTCAATCCTGCACGGCTGAACCGCAAGGTCATGCAGGGCCATATGCCGCTGCGTTTCTGGAAGGGATTGACCGAGGGCAAGTTGATCCCGGTGTTACTCAGCCAGGCGCGCGCGGGCTCCCAGAAGGATGGGCAGGCAGTGGGAGTTGCGGGCAAGACGGGAAAGGTGATCAGGCTGATGAAAGACAGGGTTGCTGCCGGCGGGCCCGCAACAACTCAGGCGCTCAGCAACCACTCATCTACTGGGGATTCATGATGCGCGGCAGCCACAGACTCAGTTCGGCGATCTTGAATGGCGGTCGGATGAAACCGACATACTGGCCTTGCGGGTTGATCATGACTACTTGCCCGCTATGGTCGACCAGGTAATTTTCTTCACTGGTATCGGGCGGAATATAGGCAATCGAGAGGGCCTGAGCCAGCCTGGCAAGCTCAGCGGGCTCACCAGTCACGCCCTTGAAGCCGGCCTTGAAGTACGCAAGGTACTCGGTCAGCTGTTGTGGTGTGTCGCGTTCCGGATCCACGCTGACCATGGTGACGCGCAATTGCTCGCGTGCAGCCGGCGTTAGCGATTCGACCACTGAGCGCAAGTCCGCCATGGTGGTCGGGCAGATATCCGGACAGAAGGTGTAGCCGAAGAAGAGCAGATCCCACTGCCCTGTCAGGTCCTGGTTGGTCCATAGGTCACTTGTGGCAGCCTGTAACTCGATATCCGGCAGGTTGCGTGGGCTGTCGAACAGAAAGATGCCTGAATTGGAAAGCACTTCCCGGTCCAACGGGGCCTGACGGTTGACCTTGGCCACCACTGCACCCAGCACCAGCGCAATTGCCGCAACGGTGACCAGTACCGTTTTCTGCACACCACTCATAGCCATCCGGCAACTCCGACATAATGATCAACCAGCAGTGCCACGAATAACCAGAGCAAATACCAGAGGGAGAATTTGAAAGTCTTGATCGCCGCGTGGGGACGACTGTCGCGCCACAGGGCCCAGGCCCAGTCTATGAAGCGCGCACCCAGCAGCAGGGCGGCGGCCAGGTAGATCGGGCCGCTCATGTGAATAACGAATGGCAGCATGCTGACTGCCAGCAGAATGAAGGTATAGAGCAGAATGTGCAGCTTGGTGTAGCGCTCGCCATGGGTCACCGGCAACATCGGTATATCGACCTTGGCATACTCTGCCTTGCGGTGGATGGCCAGCGCCCAGAAATGCGGTGGCGTCCAGGCAAAGATGATCAACACCAGCAGCAGGCCTTCGGCATCAATCTGACCGGTTACCGCGGTCCATCCAAGCAGCGGCGGTGCGGCACCGGCAATGCCACCAATGACAATATTCTGGGGCGTGGCGCGTTTGAGGAACAGGGTATAGACAACGGCATAGCCCAGCAGTGAACCCAGGGTTAACCACGCAGTGACCGGGTTGATCCAGATCAGCAGGATGGCCATCCCGGTGACGCCGGTCACCAGTGCAAACAACATGGCGCTGATCGGGTTGACCCGGCCCTGGGCCATCGGACGCCGTTGGGTGCGTGCCATGTGTATGTCGATGCGGCGGTCAACCAGGTGATTCACCGTTGCGGCTGAACCGGCGCATAACGCGATGCCCAGGTTACCCAACAGCAGCACTGTCCAGGGCACCATGCCTTCGGTTGCCAGCAGCATCCCGATGGCCGAGGTGATGATCATCAGGGCCACCACCTTGGGCTTGGTCAGCTCCAGGTAGTCGCGCCATTGGGCGCTGGCCTGTGCGGTATTGGTCAAGGTCGTCATCAGTGCTTCCCCAGAACGCCGCAGCGTTTGTTATTGTTCGAGTTATTGTTCTGGCAGCCAGTATGCGCCAGGGTTCAATGGCTGGCCAGTAGCCCCGACGAGCTGTCGGTACTGAAAAACGCATTCCTGGCCGGCGCGCGCAAACGGTAGTTGATCGCCACCATGACCAACAGGAGCACGGCACCTACGGCGTTGTGTGCCACGGCGACAGCCAGCGGAAGATGCAGCAACACATTGCTGACACCCAGGCTGATCTGTACGGCCAGCACCGCAACCAGCAGGCCAGCCAGCCGACCCAGACCGACTTCCAGCATCCGCCAGGCCAGGAGTAGCAACACGACACTGGTAATAACCGCGCCGATACGATGGGTCACATGGATTGCCGTGCGTCCTTCGCCTTCAAGGATACCGCCGAGATAGTTCGGGCCGATTTCGTGGAACAGATGAAAGCCGGCAGCGAAGTCCATCTCGGGCCACCAGACGCCATGACAGGTGGGCAGATCGACGCAGGCGAGCGCAGCGTAGTTGGTGCTGGTCCAGCCACCCAGCATGATCTGGGCAATAACTACCACCAGTGCGAATCGGGCGAAATACCGCAAGCGCACTACTACCTTGCGCGGTGACAGGGGTGCCAGGCGGCCTGACAGGCGCAGCGACAGGAGCAAAAGCAGGCTCAGTGTAGCGAAGCCGCCCAGCAGGTGCGCCGTGACAATTTGCGGCCAGAGCTTCAGCGTCACCGTCCACATGCCGAATGCGGCCTGACAGACTACCAGCAGAAGCAGGCCGAAGCTCAATTTGACGGGATAGCCGGGAACGTTGCGCTGGCGCAGGCTGTAAAGCGCCAGACCCAGGATGATCAGGCCCAGAATACCGGCCACATAGCGATGAATCATCTCGGCCCAGGCCTTGAATACCTCTACTGGTTCATCGGGAAAGCGTGTTTCGGCAAGTTGAATCGATTCGGGTGATTGCGGGACACCAAGAAAGCCGTAGCAACCAGGCCAGTCGGGACAACCAAGGCCGGCATGCACAAGACGGGTGTAAGCGCCGAGGATGACCACAACAAAGCCAAATACCAGGGCACAGAGGGCAAAGACATAACCGGGTTTGCGCATGGTCGTTACCCTACCTTGGATACTTTCAACAGGTGCTTGAGGTCATCAAGCAGTTGTTTGCCAGGCTCATCCGGAGCCTGATGCAGTACGACCCGGCCAAGCGGGTCGATCAGCCACAACTGAGCCCCTTCGCGCCATTCCACTGGATGGGCTGTCAGGCTGCTGTCATAGGCGTCGGGCACCAGATTGGCCTGCTGCAGACGGGGATATTCGCGTTCAAGCCGTTCGAGTAGCGCGCCAGTGGCGGGTGTACTCAGTGCAATCACATGCTCGACCCGTCCGGCTTCACGGCCCAGGGCAACATTGATCTGTCGGGCTTCATGCACCAGCTCCATGCAAGTCGCCTCGCAGTCGCCGGTTGAGGTGACCAGAAGTCGCCATGGCGCGCCGTAACCTACCGGCTCGATGTCGAGTTGCCAGTCGTCAACGCTGATGGCGGGCTCGATGAGATCCGAGCGATTGGTTTGCGAATCCGGAATACCTACACCCAGCTTGGCCATCAGGCCTGCCAGTAAGATGGGCCCCAGGACAATAGCCACTATGGCCAGTAATTTGAGTTGCCCGCGTGGCTTGGATCTGATCGCGGACGTTTGTTCCCTGTCATGCATTCTTGTTTTTCTCCGGGGTTTCGGGCCGCAGTCCAGCCCAGATAAAGAGTGCCAGCAGGGCCAGTGCCAATGCAAACCATTGAACGGCATAGGCAGTATGTTTGCTGGACGTCATCGGTAGCTCGGGCCAGTCGAGCGTCAACGCGGCGTCGCTGCCGGTGCGTAATCGAGCTACCCAGGGCAGCAGAATTTCGCCACTGGCTTCACGCATGGCATCCACATCCACACGCGTTATCAGCTTTGGCCAGCCTGGCGTTACGTGGGTGGTGCCCAGGGTGAAGCCCGCTTCAGTGGGGGGCAGGGCCTCTGCATCGAGTCGCTGGGTGCCACGCGGTGTGCGGACCTCCGGGATCTGGCGTCGGTCGGGCCAGGGAAGCCAGCCACGATTGACTATGAGTCTTGTGCCTGAGTCGGCATCGATAAACACCTGCAGAACTTCAAGCCCGGCATTGCCACCACGGGTACGGTTATCCAGAAGCCAGATCAGCTCGGGATCGAAAATGCCCTGCATCTGCACGGGACGCCATGCAACGTTCTCGACGCCCTGTAATGTGCTCAGGGGCACAGCCACAGCGCTGCGACTCTGGTCCATTCGCGCTTGCAGCAGTTGCTTTTCTTCGGCGCGATCCAGCTGCCAGAATCCCAATAGCACCAGGATCGGTAGAAAGAACCCGACAAACGCGGTCATTGCCCAGCCCGGGGCGAAACGTCGTGCAGCAGAGGAAATATCAGACATGGCAACCTTGAGCATGTGCAGAAGCTATAATGGCCAAACCCTTCATAAGCATGGATGTTCGATTATGTGGTTAAAACTGGTCATTCTGGCCTTGCTGCTGGCTATTGTCGTCAGCCTTTTCAGTGGCTTGTTCTTTCTCGTCAAGGACGTCAACGGTGAGGGCCGCCTGGTGACTGCCCTGAGTGTGCGCATCGGATTGACTATCGCTGTAATGCTGGTGATTGCCTATGGCTTCTGGTCCGGTCAGTTCACCTGGAATACACCCTGGCTACACTAGACCACAGGCTGCAAAGGACCGGCGGCCATTGGGCCGCCGCCTGGCGTCAGAAAATATAGACGAAGATAAACAGTCCCACCCAGACCACATCAACAAAGTGCCAGTACCAGCTGGCCGCTTCAAACCCGAAATGCTGCTCCGGAGTGAAGTGTCCCTTGTATACACGCAACAGCATGACCGACAGAATAATGGTTCCCATAAGCACGTGGGCGCCGTGGAAGCCGGTCAGCATGAAGAATGTCGCGCCGTAGATGCCTGAATCCAGGGTCAGACCCAGATCGTTGTAGGCGTGAAAATATTCGGCAATCTGCAAGCCCAAAAACACCACGGCAAGCGCGACGGTCAGCCCCAGCCAGGCTTTCAGTGCGCCGCGTTTGCCGGCACGCAGGGCGTGGTGAGCAAAGGTCACTGTAACGCTGGAGGTGATCAGGATGATGGTGTTGATCAGCGGTAGCTGCCACGGGCTGATGGTCTCCTGGGGGCCGGGATACAGGCCCGGGTCGGGATTGGTCATCAGCGGCCAGACGTATTCGAAGTTGGGCCACAGCATACCGGTGACGCCCTTGTCGCCCTCACCTGCCAGCCACGGGCCGGCAAAGGTACGCACATAGAAGAGTGCGCCAAAAAACGCGGCGAAAAACATGACTTCCGAGAAGATGAACCAGCCCATGCCCATCCGGAACGAACGGTCCATCTGTGCGCTGTAAAGGCCCTGATGACTCTCCTTGATGACATCACCAAACCAGCCGAACATCATCCAGGTCAGAATCAACAGGCCGGCGATAAGAATCAGGTAGCCGCTTTCGCCACTGCTGACCATCATGGTGCCGCCACCAAAGACCGAGGTGAGCAGGCCGATGGAACCTACTATCGGCCACTTGCTCTGGGCCGGTACGTAATAAGCTTCGTGCGTTTCGTGTGCTTCGTGACTCGCCATCTCTTGTTCTCCTTGTCAGGCAGTCAAAATCAGTTGCTGTGCACCGCCGCCACATCAGGGCCGGCCATGCGATCAGTGATATCGAATAACGTGTAGGACAGGGTCAGTCTGTGGACTTCCTGCGGCAACTCCGGATCGACTATGAAGCGCACGGGCATTTCCACCGTTTCACCTGCCTGCAGCGTCTGCTGGGTAAAGCAGAAACACTCGGTCTTGTGAAAATAGGCGGCAGCCTTTGACGGTGAGACGCTGGGTACCGCCTGGGCGACCATGGGTCTGTCGGTCGGGTTGTGCGCGGTAAAGATCATTTCCCGGGTTTCACCGGGGTGCATGACCAGCTCATTACCCTGCGGACCAAATGACCAGACCATGCCCTGAGCATTGGTCGACAGGAACTGCACACGCACCGAGCGTGATTCGTCCACTGTCTGCCCCCTATCCTCATAGGCGGAGCTATTGGTCTTGCCGTTGATGCCAAAGGCATCGCACATCACGTCGTATATCGGTACCAGCAGGAAGCCGAAGCCGAACATGCCGGCCACCAGAATTACCAGGCGGCCTACCAGACGTTTTGTGCTCATGCCTTCGCCCATTGCGCTCATCCTCTTACTTCACTTCCGGTGGCGTGCTGAAGGTGTGGTACGGAGCAGGTGACGCTACCGTCCACTCCAGACCCTCTGCGCCGTCCCACGGCTTGGCTGCCGCCTTGGGGCCGCCTTTGATGCACTTGATGACGATAAACAGGAACAACAACTGGGTTGCGCCGAACATGAAGGCGCCGACTGACGAAATCATGTTGAAGTTGGCAAACATCATGTTGTAGTCCGGAATCCGGCGCGGCATGCCGGCCAGGCCGATAAAGTGCATCGGGAAGAACGCCAGGTTCATACCCACGAAAGACATCCAGAAATGCGTCTTGGCCAGGACTTCGTCGTACATGTGGCCGGTCCACTTGGGCAACCAGTAGTAGGCGGAAGCGAAGATGCCAAAGATCGCGCCCGGTACCAGCACGTAATGGAAGTGCGCCACTACAAAGTAGGTATCGTGATACTGAAAGTCCGCAGGGGCGATCGCCAGCATGAGGCCAGAGAAACCACCGATGGTAAACAGGATCACAAAGGCTACCGCAAACAGCATCGGGGCTTCGAAGGTCAGGGAGCCGCGGAACATGGTGCTGACCCAGTTGAACACCTTGACGCCGGTGGGTACCGCGATCAGCAGAGTGGCGTACATGAAGAACAGCTCACCGGTCAGCGGTATGCCCACGGTAAACATGTGGTGAGCCCAGACCACGAACGACAGGAACGCGATCGCGGCGGTGGCATAGACCATCGAGGTGTAGCCAAATAGTGGTTTGCGGCTGAAGGCCGGGATGATCGCACTGACCGCACCGAAAGCCGGCAGGATCATGATGTACACCTCGGGGTGCCCGAAGAACCAGAAAATGTGCTGGAACATGACCGGATCACCGCCACCGGCGGCGCTGAAGAAGCTGGTGCCGAAATTGATGTCCATCAGCATCATGGTCACCACGCCCGCCAGTACCGGCATGACCGCAATAAGCAGGAAAGCGGTAATCAGCCAGGTCCATACGAACAGCGGCATTTTCATCAGCGTCATGCCCGGCGCGCGCAGGTTGATAATGGTGGCGATGATATTGATCGCGCCCATGATCGAGCTGATACCGGCCAGGTGAATGGCGAAAATGAAGAAGGTCACGCTGGGTGGTGCGTAGGTGGTGGACAGTGGCGCATAGAAAGTCCAGCCAAAGTTGGGGCCACCACCTTCCATGAACAACGTCGAAACCAGGAGGCCGAACGCGGCAGGCAACAGCCAGAAGCTGAAGTTGTTCATGCGCGGCAGAGCCATGTCCGGAGCCCCGATCATCATCGGGATCATCCAGTTGGCCAGGCCCACGAATGCCGGCATGACCGCACCGAAGACCATGATCAGACCGTGCATGGTGGTCATCTGATTAAAGAATTCCGGCTGCACCAGCTGCAGACCGGGCTGGAATAGTTCGGCGCGGATAACCATGGCCATGGTGCCGCCAAGCAGAAACATGGCGAAGCTGAACCACAGGTACATCGAGCCGATGTCCTTGTGGTTGGTGGTAAGTACCCAACGCATCAAACCTTTGGCCGGACCATGGGCATGGTCGGCATGATGATCGATCACTGCACTCATGATGGTCTCCTATTGGCCGTTTTTGAAGTTGAGAATATCCAGCGGACTGACGATGTCGCCGGTGTCGTTACCCCACGCGTTGCGTTCGTAGGTGACCACCGCTGCAATATCCACTTCAGACAGCTGGCCATCAAATGAGGCCATTGATGTACCGGGCTTGCCGTTGACGACAATATTGATGTGGCCAGGTATGTCGTTCAGAGCCATGTCGCTACCCTTGAGTGCAGGGAAGGCCGGTGGCAGACCGCTGCCGTCAGCTTGGTGACAGGCTGCGCAATTGGTGTTGTAAACACGCTCGCCGCGCTCCATCAACTCGGCCAGTGACCATTCCTTGTCGCGCAGTTCGGCTTCTGCCGCGGCTACGGCCTTCTTGTCTGCCAGCCAGGCGTCGTAATCTTCCTGGGTTCTGGCGTCGACGACGACGGGCATGAACCCATGGTCGCGACCACAAAGTTCGGTACATTGACCGCGATAGATGCCGGGCTCCTCGATGCGCGTCCAGGCCTCGTTGACGAAGCCGGGTATGGCGTCTTTCTTGACCGCCAGCGCAGGTACCCACCAGGAGTGGATTACGTCTGCGGAGGTGATCAGAAAGCGGATCTTCTTGCCAACCGGCACAACCATGGGCTCATCTACTTCGAGTAGATAGTTTTCGCCCTTGTCGGTCTGGTTGTTGATCTGGTCGCGGGGGGTGGTGAGGTTGCTGAGAAAGCTTACGTCCTCGCCAAGGTACTTGTACTGCCAGCGCCACTGATATCCGGTGATCATGATGTCGACGTCGGATTCTTCCGCATCATAGATTTCAATCAGGGTTTTGGTGGCTGGCACTGCCATGCCGATCAGGATCAGTAGTGGAATGACGGTCCAGAGTACCTCGACCGAGATGTTTTCATGAAAAGTCGCGGGTACTGCGCCCCGGGACTTGCGGTGCATGAACATCGACCAGAACATCACACTGAAAACAATCACGCCGATGACGACGCAGATCCAGAAGATCAGCATGTGAAGATCGAATACCGACCGACTGATGTCGGTCACACCTTCGGACATATTAAATGCCCACCCGGCGCTTACGGTGCCACTGAGTGTCAGCAATAGCAGACCACCCAGCCAGGCGCTTGCATGTCGCAACATTCCCGGTTCCCCTTTTTTTTGTTATCTGTTCTGGAGCGGAGGGAAGGGTATTTATGCCGTCATCAGGACTTGATAAACACGAATGCCGCTATTTCCGGCCCCTCGCTGGGCGAAGGTGGATATAACGACTGGCCCCCCAAAAACTGCCAGACCGCTTGAGTATAGACCTGACAGGTCTCATGGCAATCCCCCGAAGGCCTCTTTTTTTGTTCTTTGTCAATTATCCGGAAGTGAATTTGTGTTACTACCCATTCTGTGGAAATGCGCTGCCAACGCACTGCCAGACACTCTGCAAACTATTCTATTGGCTCGTTTGCGAGTCACTTTGACGATATCAATATGCTCTGCTAGTTTGTCCAGCTACCCCCTCACCCTTCCTTGCCAGCCTGCATCCGGCCGGCATAAACGGAGCCCCAGATGAACATACTCGCATTGCGTGAGCGCATCAGCCTGGCAGAACAGCACGAGACAACTCAATCTTATCTGCGAGGCTGGTTACAGGAGCGATTACCGACGCTGCATCCAGCGATCGCAGCGGTTGATGAGCATGATGTAGATGCTTTCATGGGCTTTGTAAGTGGGTATATAGGACAGGTTCCGGATGTGCTGGAGGCTGCAATGGGGGTTGCGACCCAGGCGCGGATTGGCGCCCAGTTGCTTCCGGTAATGAAGGTGGCCGAGACTTTTTTTCTGCAGCCGCCGGATCTGCCTGCCGATCATCGTGGCCTGCTGGCATTGCTGGACGAAGCCTATCTGGCGCACCGGTTGCTGGAGGAGGTCAACGATCGTTATCTGGCCCACGGCGGTGGCCAGTTGGTGCCTCTGGATACCACCCGCGCAAACCTGATCGTGCATCATCTGCTCGAAGAGGAGTTCGCCAACGAACTGGATGCAATGGTTCAGGTAGCTGTTGATGGCCTGGCCCCGGATAGCGTTTTCCACGGATCGGATTTCAGCGAATACAAGCAGCGCATGAATGTCGAGGGAAAACGGTCTCTCTGGCAGGAGTGGCCCTGCATGTCAGCGCAGTTGGGTGTGGAGATCCGTCTGCGCGACATGCCCTGAACAGGTGAACAGGCAGGGCTATTTCTTTTTCAGCTTCGGATTGGGGAAAAACTGTACCGTTTGCACCTTTTTCTCCGGCGTGGGTTTGGCTTTGTTGACCCGGGTGGGTACCTCGCGCGGCACTGCATTGCCGCGCTCGTCCAGGGTATCGGCATAGCCACAACTGACACATTCACGCGCCGGCCTGCCGTCCTCATCGAAGGTCCGGATGGTATCCATCTCGGTGCAGGCGGGACATACCGCGCCCGCGATAAAACGCTTGATTACCGGCTGCTCGTTCATGCTGCCTTCCCGGTCAGACCGCTGTGGCGCAGCAGCGCATCGATTGTCGGTTCGCGACCGCGAAACGCGACGAACAGCTCCATCGGTTCGCGGCTGCCACCGCGGGCGAGAATATTGTCGCGGAAAGCCCGGCCGGTATCGGTATTGAGTACGCCCTCCTCTTCGAAGCGCGAAAACGCATCGGCCGAAAGCACCTCCGCCCACTTGTAGCTGTAATAGCCCGCGGCGTAGCCACCGGCGAAGACGTGGCTAAAGCCGTTCTGGAACCGGTTGAATGCTGGTGGGCGGAATACGGCAACTTCGTCACGCACCTTGTCGAGCACCTGTTGCACGCCCAGCTCCGGATCGTCACGACGATGTAAAAGGAAGTCGAATAGCGAGAACTCGATCTGGCGCAGCATACCCAGGCCGGATTGAAAGTTGCGTGCGGCAAGCATCTTGTCGAGCAGATCCTGTGGCAACGGGGAACCTGTTTCGTAGTGTCCGGAAATCAATGCCAGACCTTCCGGCTCCCAGCACCAGTTTTCCATGAACTGGCTTGGCAGCTCGACGGCGTCCCAGGCCACGCCATTGATACCCGATGCGGCTGGGTAGTCGACCTGCGTCAGCAGATGATGCAGACCATGACCGAACTCGTGGAACAGCGTGGTGACCTCATCGTGGGTCAGTAGCGCCGGCTTTCCGCCCACGGCGGCAGTACCGACTGGCGGAGTAAAATTGCATACCAGATAGGCGATCGGACGCTGCAGTGCGCCGCCGGGCAGGCGGCGGCGGTCGCGACAACCGTCCATCCAGGCCCCGCCGCGCTTATGACTGCGCGCATACAGGTCGAGGAAGAACCGGCCGGTTACCTCGCCTTGCTCGATCACTTCAAATAGCCGTGCATCGGGGTGCCAGCGATCAAAATCCTGTGTTTCGCGCAGCTCGATGCCATACAGTTTTGCTACTACACCGAACATGCCCTGCAGCACCTGGTCGATCGGGAAGTAGGGCTTGAGCTCTTCCTGGGAAATTGCGTAGCGATGCTGACGCAACTGCTCGCTGTAATAGCCGACATCCCAACTCTGCAAGTCAGGACAGCCGTTTTCAGCGGCGAAATCGCGCAATGCCTGCAAGTCCTGCTCGGCAAAGGGCTTGCTGCGGTGGCCCAGATCGCGCAAAAAGCCAACAACCTGATCGGTGTTCTCGGCCATCTTGGTCGCCAGGGACAACTCTGCGTAATTGGCGTAGCCAAGGAGCTCGGCCAGTTCCTGGCGCAGGGCAAGAATCTCGTCGATCAGCGGGCCGTTATCGTTTTCGCCGGCATGGGGTCCCTGGTCGGAGGCACGTGTGCTGTAAGCGGTATATACCTCTTCGCGCAGGGCGCGGTCGTGGGCATAGGTCATTACCGCGTAGTAGCTGGGGAACTCCAGGTTGATAAGCCAGCCCTCCAGCTCTTTGCTCTGTGCTGTCTGACGTGCCTGAGCCATAGCCGACTCGGGCAGGCCGCCGAGTATACTGGCATCGGTAATATGCCGGCTCCAGGCCTGGGTGGCATCCATCACCTGATTGGAAAAACGGCTTTGCAGGTCGGACAGGCGTAACTGCAGCTCGCCATAGCGCTTTTGTTGGGCCGCTGGTAACGCGATGCCGGACAACCTGAAGTCGCGCAGGGCGTGCTCGATGATGGTCTGTTGCGCCTGGTCCAGCGCGGCAAAGTCTGCGCTGTCAGCCAATTGCCGGTAAGCTTCGAAGAGCTTCTGGTTCTGTCCCAGTTCGGTGCTGAACTCGCTCAGCAGTGGCAGGCAACTGTTATAGGCGTCACGTAGTTCCGGCGTGTTCATCACCGCATTCAGGTGGCTGACCGGGGACCAGGCGCGAGACATTTTCTCGCCCATCTCATCGAGAGGTTCGATCAGGTTTGCCCAGGTCCATTTCTCCGGTGGGTTGTCCAGAAGACTGGCGAGCTGGGCCCGGCTGTCGGCCAGTACCTGCTCGATGGCAGGCTTCACGTGCTCGGCACGGATGCTGCTGAAGGGCGGCAGGTCGTAGGATTGCAGCAGAGGATTGGACATGATGTTGGGTATCCTGTTGGGTGCGTCTTGAGTCAATGGCTATCATGATATGAGACATCCCGTGCTTACGCACGGCCAGTCATTTTTATTAATAGTATCAAGAGCTTTCCCCAATGGAGATCAAACCATGAAGATACGCCCTTTCCGCGGCAAGCAGCCGGTTTTCGGCCAGGCGGTATTCATCGACCCGACTGCGGTGGTCATCGGCGATGTTGAACTGGGTGACAACTGTTCCGTTTGGCCGCAGACCGTCATCCGCGGCGACATGCATCGTATACGTATTGGCGCGCGAACCAGCATCCAGGATGGCAGCGTGCTGCACATCACCCACGCAGGCCCCTTCAACCCCGACGGCTACCCGCTGCAGATTGGTGATGACGTGACGGTAGGCCACAAGGTATTGCTGCACGGTTGCAGCGTCGGTAGCCGGGTATTGATCGGGATGGGCAGTATCGTCATGGATGGTGCCGTAATTCAAGACGAGGTCATTCTTGGCGCAGGGAGTCTGGTGCCTGCCCAGCGCACCCTGGAATCCGGGTATCTGTACATGGGTAGCCCGGCAAAGCAGATTCGACCTCTTACTGAAAAGGAATTGAGCTTCTTTACCTACACGGCGGGGAATTATGTCCGCCTCAAGGATGAGCACATAGCTGCTTTCGACGCTGTCTGATTCGTCTATGAAGCCCGATGCGCGCTGCTACACTCAGGTGAAACAGAAAGCCTGGAAAAGTGGAAAGGATCTATGCAAGGGTTAATTGACCCCCCTGGTGCAAATGGACAGCTGTTGGAAACCAGTGGTCTGGCCGACGCGGATCAGCGCTCCCTGTTGCGGCTGACATTTTCCACAACCGGCTTCACGCTCGGCCTCTTTTCTCTGTTGCAGCTTTTTCAAAGCCATTATCTGCTTGCCGGGGTCGAGCTGTTAGCGGCGCTGGCATTGCTCTGGGCGGCCAGACGCATTTCTCGCGCGCGCAATGTGGTCCTGTGGGTCTATGTCTACCTTGTGCCGCTGTTCTGCTTTCTCGTTTACATCGTGATCATGCCGGGAGCGTCGATCACCGCTTTTGTCTGGGTTTATCTGGTGCCGATTCTGTCCTATCTGTTGCTCGGACGCAGAGCGGGTTTCGTGCTGGCTGTGCCGGTGATGCTGCTGGTTACGCTGGCTTATCTGGTGCGCTATGGCATGCCGGACACTCCGCTGGGCTGGATCGATCTGGGCAATGCGCTGCTGTGTGGTTTTCTGGTGCTGGTTTTCGTTCATCTATACGAGAGCCGTCGTGCTGCGGCCCAGCGTGCCCTGCAGAGTATGGCCGAAACCGATGCCTTGACCGGGGTGGCCAATCGCGGTCATTTTCAGGCCTATCTCGAGCGCAGTATTCTGGCGTCCAGGCGAACTCAGGCGCCCTTTGTGCTGGTTGTTCTGGATGTTGACCTGTTCAAGGAGGTCAATGATCGCTGGGGGCACGATGCGGGAGACGCGGCGCTGCGGCATATCTGTTCCTGTTTGGCAGGCCGTCTGCGCGCAACTGATTTCATCGGCCGGTTGGGCGGCGAAGAGTTCGGCATCGTGCTTGGCAACACCGAAATCGAAGCGGCCATCCAATTGGTGGAAGGCCTGCGTGAACGAATTGCTGACAGTTACCTCGTACACGAAAACCATCACATCGCACTGTCCGCCACCTTCGGCCTTGCCCAGTGGCCCGTGGATGGAGACAGTTTGCTGGCGTTATATCGCGCAGCTGATCGCAGGCTTTATCGCGGTAAGGACGGTGGTCGTAACCAGCTGGTTGCCTGCGACGAACAATAACCCCGCGGCCTGGCTTTTGTTTCGGGCTGCCAACTAGTCCGAAATCAGCCCGATGAATAGTACCCTTGCAGCCGTGACATCCGCACATGCTGGTCTATTATCGTGCCGTCTGGGCTTATCGTGCCCTTTTCTGTTTATGTCAATTCGAGGCCTTTCATGACTGCCTACACCAATCGCAAAGTAGTACTCAACAAGCGCCCCCAAGGTGAAATTGCCGATGATGATCTGGTAATCCGCGAAGAGCCGGTGCGTGATCTGAAGGACGGTGAAGTCCTGCTCAAGACACTGTGGCTGTCTCTTGACCCTTACATGCGCCCGCGCATGAACGACAGCAAGGGCTATATGGATCCGATTGAAATCGGTGCACCTATCGTGGGTGAAAGCGTTGGCCGTGTTGTCGAGTCCAAGTCCCCCAATTATGCAGTGGGTGACGTTGTCACCAGTTACTCGGGCTGGCAGGAGTATTCAATCATTCCCGGCGACGCGCCAATGGTTTACAAGATCAAGGACCAGGGTGTGCCTCTGCAGGCCTATCTGGGCGTGGCGGGCATGCCCGGTCGCACCGGTTACTGCGGCCTGACCAATGTCGGCAAGCCCAAGGCGGGCGAAACTGTTGTTGTCTCCGCCGCATCCGGGCCTGTAGGCACTGTAGTTGGCCAGACGGCTAAACAGATGGGTTGTCGCGTCGTCGGCGTCGCCGGTGGCGAGAAGAAATGCCGGTACGTGGTTGAAGAGCTGGGCTTTGATGCCTGCGTGGACTACAAGGCCGGTAACCTGGAAGCGGATCTGAAGGCCGCCTGCCCGGACGGTATCGATGTGTATTTCGAAAACGTTGGCGGCGAAGTCACCCGTGCGGTAGCCAAGCTGCTGAACAAGGGCTCACGGGTACCGGTCTGCGGTTACGTTTCAGCTTATAACGCCGAAGATGCCAGCAAGGTCGAGACGCCCTTCCATGTGTTCGGCGCCATGGGCGAGAACAAGCCCGAGCACCGCTTCTTCCTGGTCACCGAGTGGCAGGACCAGCACCAGGAAGTCACGGCTCACCTGGCTGAGCAGATTGCCTCCGGCAAGCTCAAATACAGCGAGACGGTTGCCGAGGGTCTGGACAATGCGGTTGACGCATTCAAGGGCATGCTCAAGGGTAAGAACTTCGGCAAGCAACTGGTCCACGTCGCCGACTGATTCGTTCTTCTTTCCCTCAGGCCGGGTGGCGTTCTGCTGCCCGGCCAAAGTGGTACATATTCTGCATTCTTCTGCACTGTATCGAGCCGATGCGCCGTCTGGCGCATCAATCATGCGCTTGATTGGTGCGTTCAGGACGACAATGCGCCATCAAAGTGCCATAGCTGGTTTGGCTTGCAGGTGCCGCGATGCCGCTAGAAATGCTGGACGTACTCTGGGTAGTCCTCTGTGCCGGGCTGGTTTTCAACATGCAGCTGGGCTTTCTGTGCCTTGAGGCCGGTCTGACGCGCAGCAAGAACGCGATCAACGTGGCGGTCAAGAACATGGCCGATCTGAGCGTGGCAATCCTGCTGTACTGGCTGTTTGGCTTTGGCCTGATGTTTGGTGCGAGCCAGCAGGGCTGGATTGGTGGTGGCTTTACCATGTTGCCATTCACCGATACCTGGCATTCGGCCTTCTTTCTCTTCCAGGCGATGTTTTGTACCACGGCGGCAACCATTGTTTCCGGAGCTGCAGCCGAGCGCATGCGCTTCAGTGCCTATCTGATAGTGACTGCCCTGGCGGCGGGTCTGATCTACCCCCTTTACGGCCATTGGGCCTGGGCCGGCACCTTCAGTGAGGGGCTGGGCTGGCTTGCCGAAAAGGGGTTTGTGGATTTTGCCGGCGCTACTGTTGTTCATGGGGTGGGCGGCTGGATTGCGCTGGCAGTGGTTCTGGTACTGGGCCCGCGGGAAGGTCGCTTCGACGTGGATCGTAACGGTCGCAGCCTGCCCGGTTCGAACTTGCCCCTGGCGATGCTGGGTGCCTTGCTGTTGCTGTTCGGTTGGTTCGGATTCAACGGTGGCAGCACCTTCAGTTTTGATCACAGCGTGCCGGGCATAATTGCCAACACGGTGCTGGCGGGGGTGGCGGGCATTCTCGGAGGTATGTTGCTCTCCTGGCTGCGCTGGCGGCTGGTGGACCCCGTTTATCCGCTCAATGGCCTGATCTCCGGCATGGTTGCTGTGACAGCCAGCGCCCATGTGGTTGACGCCGGATCAGCGCTGATAATTGGCCTGATCGGTAGCTTCATCATGTATCTGGCCGACCGCCTGCTGTTCCGTCTGCGTATCGATGATGCGGTTGGTGCGGTGCCGGTTCACCTCGCCAGCGGCATCTGGGGGACCCTTGCAGTGGCACTGTTTGCCGATATGCAGCTGCTGGGCACCGGATTGAGCCGCTGGGAGCAGTTACTGGTGCAGGGCCAGGGTGTCATAGTCGCGGGCCTCTGGGCTTTCGGCCTGACCTGGATCGTGCTCAAGCTGATCAATCGATGGCTGCCCCTGCGGGTGACGCCCGAGGAAGAGCGCGTAGGTCTGAACGTCTCGGAGCACGGTGCGCGTACCGAGTTGATTGAACTACTGGAGGCCATGGCGACGCACCAGCACGATGGACACTTTGCCCGCGAGGTGCCGGTTGAGCCGTTCACCGAAGTAGGTCAGATTGCCAGCCAGTACAACAAGGTCATACGAGCGCTACAAAGTGCCGTGGGTACTACCCAGTCGATCATCCGGGATATTCGTGACGGTATCGTCACCTGCTCACCCGAAGGTGTTCTGGCCAGCTGTAACCCGGGGGCCGAAAGGCTTTTCGGGCTCTCCTCGGTCGACTTGCTCGGCCAACCGCTGCATCGGCTCGTGGCAGAGGATAACTGGCCAGGCTTGCCGAAACCGGAACGCGGGGGGGAGCTCAAGCAGGAGGTTCTCTTCAGCCGTAACGGACATGAACAGTTTGTGGCAGAGCTGACCGTGAGCCGGGGCGCCTTTGATGACCGAGCGGTAACCTGCATGATTCGCGACATCACCGAGCGTCGGCGGATCGAACAGCAGTTGCATCAGGAGAAGATGCTCGCGCAGGTGACCCTGGCGTCGATTGGTGATGGCGTGATCACTACGGGGCCTGATAGTCGCATCCGGTACATCAATCCCGTAGCGGAAAAGCTCACTGGCTGGGAGCACGGTCAGGCCACTGGCCGGCCCCTTGAAGAAGTGTACCGATTGTATGATGAGGCCAGCGGCACGGCCCTTGGCAATCCCGTTACTGCGTTGTTGAGGCGCTACAGACAGCCGCTGGCATCTGTGGATGGAGCGAGTGTCACGCTGCGACGCCGTGATGGAAGCGATGTGGCGATCCAGGATGCGGTAGCGCCCATACGCGATGCCGAGAGCCGTATTATCGGCGCCGTGCTGACTTTTCGTGATGTGACTGTCAATCGCCGTCTGGCCCGCGAGTTATCCCATCAGGCAGCCCATGACACGCTTACCGGCCTGGCCAACCGAGCCGAGTTTGAGCGACGACTGGCTGCTGCCCTGGCGTTGCCCGCCAGCGAACGGGGTGAGCAGGTGTTGTGTTACATGGACCTTGATCAGTTCAAGATCGTCAACGATACATGCGGTCATGCGGCGGGGGATGAGCTGCTGCGCCAACTCAGCAAGATCTTCCAGGCGCGCATTCGCAGTAGTGACATCCTGGCCCGCCTGGGTGGTGACGAGTTTGGTCTCCTGTTGGCTGGCTGCCCCCTGGAAGAGGCGCTGCCCATCGTTGATGGTATCCGCTCTCAGGTGGAAGAATTCCGCTTCAGCTGGGAGGGCAAGGCATTCGCCATCGGGGTAAGTATCGGTCTGGTACAGATTGCTCCCGGGGAAACCCTCGGCAGACTTCTTAGCGCAGCCGACAGCGCCTGTTATGCGGCCAAGGATGCAGGACGTAATCGTATCCATATCTATCAGGCCGATGATGAGCAACTGCTTGAGCGTCGCGGCGAGATGCAATGGGTAAACCGGATACGACAGGCACTGGACGAGGACCTGTTGCGCCTCTACGTGCAGCCAATCATGCAGGTGGCCGGGCATTCGACCAGCCCCAGTTATGAAGTGCTGGTGCGGCTGTTGGGTGATGACGGTAACGTGATTCCGCCGGGCGCGTTCATGCCTGCAGCTGAGCGTTACGCCCTGGCGACAGCGATTGACCGCTGGGTGATTGGTAATTTCCTTGCCTGGGTGGGCGATTATTCACGGCGGCATCCGGATAATCCGGGAAACTATTCGATCAATCTGTCGGCCGCTTCCCTGGGAGAGGACAGTTTTCTCGAGTTCGTGCTGGAAACGCTTGCCAGACACCGGGTGCCAACGGAGTGCATCTGTTTCGAGGTGACCGAAACCAGCGCGATAGCCAATCTGAGTCGGGCAGTGATTTTCATGCAGCGCCTCAAATCCATCGGTTGCCGGTTCGCATTGGATGATTTTGGTTCGGGATTGTCGTCGTTCGCCTATCTGAAAACCCTGCCGGTGGATTTTCTGAAAATCGACGGCGTATTCGTCAAGGATATCGAGTCTGATCCGATAGCGCGGGCCATGGTGTCGGCGATCAATACCATTGGTCATGAGATGGGCTTGCTGACGGTGGCCGAGTTTGTCGAAAGCGAGGGTATTCTTACCTGCCTGAAAGAGCTGGGTGTGGATTACGCTCAGGGCTATCACCTGGGGCGGCCGCAGCCTCTGGTGGAAATCGAGGGCGTGCGGATGATGCCTCGCTGAACGGACGTCTGCGGTCAGGGCAGATAGATGCGGAATTCACCTCCGCCCAAGGGGCCGTCGTTACGCAGTTCGATGTGGCCCTTTACCTCATCGCGGTGGTGCAGCTCCGCAATACGTTGCCCAAAATACAGGCCCAATCCGGTACTGCCGGTACTCATGTTGATGCCCAGCACGTACTCTGATTGATTTTCGATCATGCTTGGCGGGTAGCCCTGACCATCATCGCTTATGGCTATGACCAGTTGGCTATCCGCGACCCAGGCTTTCAGCTGGATGGCGGAGCGCGCATAACGGATCGAGTTGTTGATCACGTTACCGACCACGGACCCGACCAGCTCGGTATCGAGAAAGGCCATTAGCCCGTCTTCCTCGACCTCGTAGGAACCCTCTATATGCCGGGAGCGCAGAATTTCATCGTGGCGGGCTAGTTGTTCCTGTAGAAAGTCCTCCACCTCGAGCCAGTTCGGCCGCATGGGCAATTGATTGACCCCCAGCTTGTAGAGCCCCAGCATTTGTACCAGCATGCCGTTCAGGCGCATGGACTCATATTCGATCATTCCGCGCTCTGCGGTTTCGCTCAGCTCGGGGGGCAGTGCGCTGGACCATCTTTCGTAGGCTTGCATCAGCAGTCCCAGCGAGTTCTTCATGTCGTGCACAGTGGACGCAATCACCGTGGAGAAATCCAGGCCTCCCGGCGCCTCCGGATCAGATTGCTGCTTCTGCTGCTCGTCGCTCACAGGCCTGCCACCGTCTTGCAGAGTTTTTCATAACGGGGATAGCGTGAGTCCGTAGCGGGAATATTGCTGACCTGCGCCAGACATTGCAGGCATTCATCCTTGAGATCTGCGCTCGGCTCGGCTAGCAGCAACCGCAATACCGACTGTGCGGTGTTGAGCGCAAAACTGATATTGCGCGGTTGCAGGTCCCGGGCCTGACGAAACAGATCAAGTGCCTGGGGAAACTGTTGTTGCTGGTATGCCTTGATGCCTTCCCTGTTGAGAGTCTGGGCCTGGAGCCCGGCATTGAGTATTTCGGGATTGCTGGTCTGACTGGCGATCGCTTCCATGATCCTGGCATCGTCGCCGTACATTTCCGCACAGGTAGCCAGTACGCTCTCGGCTTTGTCGGCATGCCCCAGATGCTGCATTTGCGCAGCCACCTCCAGGGCTATTTGCGCAGTAAAGAAATTGGGCAGATCAGCCATTCTAACGCTGGCTTCAGCCACCAGTTTATCTGCTGCGGCCTGATCGCCAGTTTTGGCTACAGCGCTGGCGTGCACCAGATTGCCGCGAATAGTGACCTTGGGGTCGTCTTTCCAGGCTTTACCCAGATCGCCCAGGGTCTGGCGAATTTCAAGTAGCGCCTTTGGGCTTGGCGCCTCGTCTCCAGCCTGCTCGTTCAAACTGGAGGCCAGGCCTAGATGATCGTCAGGGTTGCGGAACTGCGAATTGCGACCCAGATCGACGGCCTGGCGGAATGCGCGAATGGCCTTGTCGTAATCGCCATTGGCCCGTGCGAGCCTGCCCAGCTCATGCTGGCGCTGCAGGCTGTTGGGCGAAATGCGCAATCCCTGCTCAAGATATTCCTGAGCCTTTGCGGACGCGCCGCGGGCTGCGTGAACCGCAGCCAGGCCATCGAAGAGGGCAGGCAACATCGGGAACTGGCTGATTGAGGAGGTAAATAGTGACTCTGCCTTATCCAGCTCGCCGATGGCCAGCCAATGATTGCCCAGCATGATCAGGGCCCAGGGTAGAGGACGATCCGCAATAAGTTCATTGAGCAGCGCTTCGAGCTCGGCATGCTTGCCCAGCGCTTTGAGTGCGCCGGCTTTATGCCGCAGACATTGTGGAGCGAAGCGTTTGTTGGCAGCCATAACCTGGTCACAGGCAGCCAGCACGGCTTGCTGGTCATTCTTTACCTGGGCATCGAGGATGGGTTTGAGGGCCAGCTTCCGCTCCACCAGCTTATCCAGTCTTTGCTGGAGACTGGCGCGGTTGAACGGTTTGGTCAGGTAGGCGTCAGGCTCACACTCCAGGGCACTCATTACCATGGCCTGGCTGCTCTCGGCAGTACACATCACGAAAATACAGTGCGGACTGATCAGGCCCGCATGATGCAACTCCTCGAGTACCTGTTGGCCGTTCTTGCCAGCGCCCAGGTTGTAGTCATGCAGAATCACGTCGTAGCGTGTATTACGGCACATGGCGATGGCGTCTTCACCCCGCGCTGCGGCATCGACTTGCTTTACTGCCATCAGCCGCAGCATCCCGGTCACCGAGGTGCGAAACTCGGAGAAGTCATCTACTACCAGGAAGCGTTTTTTACTGTAATCGATCATATGGGTACTCGGTCAGCTGCAGGCTTTGTGCTTCAGTATAGCTGGCTGCTCATCTGGTCAGGGTAAGGCAATGTGCCATTATAAGGAAGTGAGCTTGTGGATGCGGCTTTTCGCACAGACGCTCAGGTGTCTTTCGCACTATGGTGACATTTGATCTGGTCCGACTGGACGATACTCGTGCCGGGGCGGGGTTCCACTGCGGCAGCCAGCATGACCGCTGCCACGTCGCTGGCCTGCACCGCCTGGTAACGCGCGGGGATAACCGGTTGCAGCAGCCGCGCCAGCCACAGACCGATACTTTCGCCCAACCTGAACTCGGGGCGCACGCCGCCTGCAAGCAGTGAGGGTCGCACGTGGGTCAGGGAGCTGAAACCCAGGGTTTCCAGATCCTTCTCGATCTGGCCTTTGGTACGCAGATAAAGTGAGCGTGAAAGAGGCTCTGCCCCCATCGACGAATTGAGCACGAATACCGGTGTCCCGGCTTGCTGCGCAAGCGTGGCCGCCTGTAATACATAATCGTGGTCAACACGATAGAACTTCTCGCGTGAGCCGGCCTGGCTGCGAGTGGTTCCCAGGGCGCAGAGCACTGCATCAACTCGCCACCAGGTTGCATTGCGGGGAAGCTCGTCGAAGTCCACCAGAGGGTTGAGCAAGCGATCACTGATCTTCAGGGGGCGGCGCGTGGGCGCAATGACCCGCAATACCTGTGGATCAGCCAGAGCCTGCTCGATCAGCATGCTGCCTACCAATCCCGTCCCGCCGAGTATCAGCAGGGTTTTTGTCGATTGTTCGCTCATGGCAGCTCCATCGGAACGTGTGCGGTGCAAGGATGCTCATAGTGACAGGCTGCGCAGCGGCCCGTTCACTTTTATCCCCGCGGCAACCATTGGCACCGCCAGTTCTCGAGGTCAGCTCCGTTCAACTGTGCCCAGCCCACTCCTCTTCCTGCAGCGCGCGCCAGAGAATTTTGCCGGTGGGTGATTTGGGCAGGCTGTCGACAAAAGCAATCTGCTTGGGGCATTTGTAGGCGGACATGTTTTGCTGACACCAGGCCATGATTTCTTCAGCACCTACCGTCTCGTGTCCGGCAGCACGCACCACCACAGCCTTGGCAGTCTCGCCCCGCCGCTCGTCCGGAGACGAAATGATGCATACCTCCTGAATCGCGGGATGACCATAGAGCAGCGACTCGACCTCTGCCGGCCAAACCTTGAAGCCGGAGGCGTTGATCATCCGCTTGACGCGATCGACCAGATAGAAATAGCCATCCTCGTCGTAATAGCCGATGTCGCCAGAGCGAAAGAAACGTTTGCCGTCCAGTTCGACGAATGCGGCGGCAGTGGCTTCTTCACGCCGCCAGTAGCCGCCAAAAACCTGTTCGCCGCGCATGACAATTTCGCCGGTCTTGCCCACGCCGACCTCCTGCAGGTTGTCGACGTCAATGATGCGCGAGTCCACCCCGATAATGGGTATGCCCAGGCATTGCGGCTTGGGTGCCTGGGGAGGATTCATGTGGGTGGCGCTGATGGTTTCTGACAGGCCGTAGCCTTCGGCGTACTGCAGGCCAGTTTTGGCCTCCAGCTTGGCGGCGACCGCAGCGGGCATGGCTGCACCACCGCCACCGATCCCCTTCAGGCTGCTCAGATCGTAATCGTCGATGGTCGGTTCGGAGAGCAGGTCGACGACCATGGTGGAAATGTTGCGCCAGCCGGTAATGCCATGATCCTGAATCAGTTGCGCCGCCACCTTGCGATCCCAGCGGGTCATGACCACCTGGGTGCCACCAATGTAGATCGCACCGTTCATGCACACTTGCATGCCTGTCACGTGGAACATCGGCACTGATACCAGTTGCACGCTGTCGTGCTGGGCGTTGCCCCATACAGAACAGTAAACCGTGGTGGCCATGGCGCTGTGGTGGGTGTGCACGCAGCCTTTTGGATTGCCCGTGGTGCCAGAGCTGTAGGGGATCACGCAGTTGTCGTCCGGTCCGGCGGTCAGGGCGCCTGGCCGGTGTGCGGCTGCCAGTGCATCCTGCCAACTGCTTACACCCGGCCGTGCGGGAATCGGGCCTTGGAGCAATACCGCGTCGGGCAGATCCAGGTTGGTCGGCTCGGTAACGTACTCGCCGTAGGCAGAGACAATGACCTCCTGTAACGAATCCGCGCCAATCAGACCTTCAAAATTATCCAGCAACTCGAGGCCACTCAGTGCCACTGAGGCTTGCGTATCGGCGATCAGATATTCCAGTTCGGCCTTACGGTTCATCGGGTTGACCGGCACCACCACGGCGTTGGCGCGCAGAATGGCGTAGAAACCGATCACGAACTGCGGACTGTTCTGCATATATAGCAGCACGCGATCGCCCGATTTGACTCCGGCCTGCTGCAGGTAGCCGGCCAGCGCCTCGGCCTGGCGTTCCAGCTCGGCATAGCTGAGCGCACTGCCGTAATAGAGGATCGCCGGATGGTCCGGGTAGCGCAATGCCGAGACAGTCAGATTGCTGTAGAGGCTGGTCTTGGGCAGTTCGAGAAAATGCGGTACCTGATCGGGCCATACGTTGTAGTGACGATCGAACATGGCGGGTCTCTCCTGAGCAGACTGGGAATGCAAGGCATGCAGGCTAGCTGCGTGGCAGTTGGCTGGGAACGGACAACAACAATGGTGTTGTCTGATCATAAGCGCCGACACAGTTGCGAAGTGGCGCCGGTGGCCCCCGCGTAATATTCTGTGTTTCCGCCCGGTTGAACCGAAGGTGCCAATGCCAGTCCGAGACTCCATGCCCGTAGACGCCCTTCAATCCATGCCTGCCATCATCGCTGGCCCAATACTCCGCAGACTCGAACCGTCACGCCTGCTTATCTGGCTGGTGGCGCGGGAGCCTTTGCCCCTGGTTCTGACCTTACAGCGCCAGGGTGGCGACGAGCACATCCATATTGAGCCCGGCGGTTCGCTCTGCCAGGTAATGCCAATCGGTCGATATGCCTTCGTACATCTTCTGGATATCACTTTGGGTGATCCCCTGCCGGTCGATACCCTGGTTGAGTACGACTTGTCCTGGAGCGAAGCGAGTGAACAGCAAAATCTGGGCAAGGCTTTGCCCCACCTGTTGCACGCGGGGCGAGAGCGGCCTTCACTGATGATTGCGGCCACTAATCGCACACTGCTGCATGGCTCCTGTCGAAAGCCGCATTTTCCCTGTGGCGACGGCCTGGTACGCGCCGATAGCTGGCTCGCCGAAAGGCTGGATGAGCCCGAAAAGCGGCCCGCCTGGTTGATGATGAGTGGTGACCAGGTGTATGTGGATGATGTGGCCGGGCCGATGCTCCACGCGGTGCATCAGGTGGTCGAGCGCCTGGGCCTGTTCGATGAGCAGCTCGAGGGCGCTACCGTTACAGACAGTCAGCAGCTGTATCACAGTGCGGACAATTATTATCGGCGCGAGCAATTGTTGCCCGACATCCAGATGAATGCGCCGCTGAGGGAGCGTTTTTTTGGTGGTGCGAAAAAACCGGTGTTCACCTCCGCCCATGCCCATAATCATCTGATGACGCTGGCTGAGATGTTCGCCATGTATCTGCTGGTCTGGTCACCGGTACCCTGGCGGTTGGTCGAGTTACAGGCGCCGGAGCTGGAGGCGGACCAGGCAGAGAACTACGAGCGCGAAAAAATCGCCATTGACGACTTTGTCAGCGGCCTGCCACAGGTAGCCCGGGTGCTGGCGCATTTGCCGAGCCTGATGATATTCGACGATCACGACGTTACCGACGACTGGAATCTTACCGCCGAGTGGGAGAGCACCGCTTACGGGCATCCCTTTTCCCGGCGCATTATCGGAAACGCTTTGCTGGCTTATCTTGCGTGTCAGGGCTGGGGCAATGATCCGGATCAATTGCGCGAGCCGCTGCAGTCCCTTGCCCGGTTGCTGGATAACGCCAGCGAGAGTGGCTGGCTCGATGCGGCGGCGCAGGATGCCTCAATCGAACAGTCTCTTGGTTGCCAGTGCTGGGGTTATGAAGTGGCGGGCACGCCGCATTTGCTGGTACTGGATACGCGCACCCGGCGCTGGCGCAATGCTCGCCGCCCCGGCCACCCCTCGGGCCTGATGGACTGGGAAGCGCTGAGCGAGATGCAGCAGATGCTGCTGGACAAGGAGGCTGTAGTGATCGTCACAGCGGCGCCCATGTTTGGTGTCAAGTTGATCGAGGGTATACAGAAGCTCTTCACCTTGGCAGGCAAGCCCCTGCTGGTTGATGCCGAGAACTGGATGGCCCATCGCGGCGCGGCCAGTGTCATGCTGAATATCTTTCGCCACTCACGCACCCCGGGGAACTTCGTCGTGCTGTCCGGCGATGTGCATTACTCCTTCGCCTATGATCTCACTATTCGCGATCGTGATCGTGACCGCCGGCCGCGTATCTGGCAGATCACCAGCAGCGGCCTGAAAAACACCTTCCCGGAAAGCCTGCTGAACTGGTTCGATCGCCTCAATCGCTGGCTCTATGCCCCCTGGTCTCCACTCAACTGGCTGACCAAACGTCGCAGCATGCGTGTTACCCCTCGGGATCCCGACCGCGCCAAGGCCGGCGAAAGGTTGTGGAACGGCAGTGGTATCGGTTTGGTGCGAATGGATCAGGCCGGCAGACCCATCGAAATAACCCAGCTGGATGCCCGGGGCTTTGATGTGACTTTCGAACAGCGCCACTGAGGCCAGGTGTCCAGCTGTGGCTCAGGTTTGTACCGGGACCAGCAGGGCATCGCCGGTAGCTACAAGTTTTTCAACACCGTCGTGGGTGGCGAACAGCTCCGCGGTACTGAAAATCTGCTGGCGGCCCGGTTTGACTACCCGAGCAGCAACCCTGAAAGTCTGCCCGGTTGCCGGACGCAGGCAGCGCACGGTGAACTGGGACGCCAGAACATTACCGCTGAGCGTCGCCGCCGCGAATCCGCACGCGGTATCGATCAAGGCTCCCTGGATACCGGCATGCAAAAAGCCACTGTATTGCCCCATCTCCTTTTTCCACTGCATCGCCAGTTCTACCTCACCAGGAATCGCGGAGATAACCTCCAGCGCCAGCCAGCTATTGAATTCGGCAAGACGGGATATAGCCTGGATCTTGCCAAGTAGCTCATCTGCATCACTCATGCGCTGTTCTCCCGATTGTCGTTTCGTAGTGATGCCTTGAATACTGCTTTGGCCGTTGCGCATAGCTTGCCATCGGAGAATATTTTCGCCTCCGCAAAGCACAGGGATTGACCGATGCGCGAGGGCTCTGCGCAGACTTCCAGCCACTCACCGGTGCGCGCTGTGCCCAGATAGTCGATATTCAGACTGACGGTTACCAACCCGCCGATATTGTCGATCTGGCGCGCGCAGCTCAGTCCCATGGCGTTGTCCGCCAGGGCCGACATCAGGCCTCCATGTACAAAGCCGCGACTATTCACATGGGGTGAGTCGGCAAATAACCCGAGGGCGAAGCTGCTCGCCGATGCTTTGGCATACAGGGGTTCCCACGGGTCGGTCAAACCGCTGCGGCGGTCATGGCGGGAAAATCCGGCGGGTAGGGGTTTGTGGCTATCCATGGCTGACCCTCAATGGTTATGGCTGCTTTTATATATAGACCAGTTGTTATAATTAACAAGCTTTACTTGAATAAGCAATCTGAAGACGCTCAGCAGAGGGCAATCAATCAGGCAGGCTTGGAACGCAGCACCATCAGTGCGGCAATTTCTTCCGCGGCCTCGATGACGGGCCTACGGCTCTGCTCCACTCTGGCCTGGATCAACGAGCCCTCGAGAGCGGCTATGGTCAGACTGGCCAGACGCCGAGCAGCATCCGGTGCTGCTCCGTCGTTGAGCAGCAGGTCCTCGAATATCTGGCACCAGGCGCTGAATCCGTCCTGCGCGGCAATACTGAGAGCGGACGATTGAGGGACTGTTTCGAGAATAGTGGTGGCCATCGGACAGCCGTCGCGGAATGCAGACTGCTCCATCCATTCGCAAAGACGCGCGGCAAAGGCTTTTAGCAGGTCCGGAGCGGTGGTGTTTGCAGTGCGTAGCTCTTCCAGAGCGCGGACCGCCAGTTGCGCGGAGTATCGCAGCGCCTCTTCGCCGAGTTGCTCCTTGCCTTGGGGAAAGTAGTAATAAAGCGAGCCTTTGGGTGCTTTGCTCTCGGCAAGGATTTCATTCAGCCCAGTTTTGGAATAACCCTTCTTGCGAAACAGCATTGCCGCGGCCCGGACAATATTGAGACGGTTAACATTGGGAGCGGACATGCGTTGGATCCTTGGCCGAAATGAAGGGTGATGACGCTAGTTTATACGCAATGCTTTGCCCGTTGGTTTATCGAATGATCGAGGCAAGAATAGGGCACAGGATCGCTTTTTTGGCATATCGCGGCGGGGTCGGCGATTGAACTGTTGTCATGCTTGGGTGTCTGAACTGGGTGAGGTCGAATTCCGATCACTCGCCAGGAGTAACACCATGACCAGCACTACGGACAAGATCAAGGGCACAGCCAACGAAGTCGTTGGCAAGGGCAAGCAGGCTGTCGGCAAATCTGTCGGTAACGACCGCCTTGAAACCGAAGGCGCAGCCCAGGAAGTCAAAGGCAAGGCTCAAAACCTGAAAGGTGATGTCAAGGACGCTATCAAGGACGGCATCGACAAGGCCTGATAGCGTTTACGGGGCAGGGCGTCGGCGGTGTTTGCCAACGCCCTCTTTTCCAGCAGTACTTGCCCGCCGCCCCATCTTTACAGGAACAGCTCCTCGAGCGCACACGGCTTTCCGTAGAGGTAGCCTTGGTATGCCTCGCAACCGAGCAGTTCGAGTAAAGCCCGCTGCTCTTGCGTTTCTACACCTTCGGCAATCACGTTCAGTTTCATGGCAGCTGCGAGCGTAATTATGGCTTGCGCTATGGCTCGATCATTGGGGCTGGAAAGGATGTCCTGAACAAAACTCTGATCAATTTTCAACTGATTGAGCGGCAGCTGTTTCAAATATAGCAGCGAGGAATATCCCGTCCCGAAGTCGTCGATCGAGAAAGAGATACCGTGCTGCTGCAGTTCGAGCATTTTGGTTTTCACTTCTTGAAAATTACTGGCCAGCAGAGACTCGGTAATTTCCAGCTTCAGCCTTTGAGCGGGGGCGCCGGTGGATGCCAGTGCATCTAGTACGGTCAGAACAATGTTCTTTTCCCTGAACTGCACCACGCTGATGTTGACTGCGATGGTCAGATGCGACTTTGCCGGTTCACATGCCCACTGGGCGAGCGTCTCGCATGCGGCGTGCAAGGCCCACTTGCCGATGGGTATGATCAGCCCGGATTCCTCTGCCAGTGGGATAAACTGGGCGGGTGATACAAGACCTTTGGTCGGGTGAATCCAGCGCAGCAACACTTCAACCCCAATAATCTCTCCGCGCAGATCGACCTGCTTCTGGTAAAAAAGCACGAACTGCTTGAGGCGTATGGCGTCGTGCAGGTCCTGTTCAAGTGAGGCGCGCAGACTCACGGCTACCTGCATTTGCGGATCAAAGAAACGGATTCCGTTGCGGCCTGCCGCTTTAGCCTTGTACATAGCCATGTCGGCCTGTTTCAGCAAATCCGATGCACAATAGCGGGTGTCGTTGAACATGGTGACGCCGATGCTCGCCGATCCGTTGTACGCCAGTCCACCCAGATCAAATCCCAGGCTCAATTGCGCAACAATCTTTTCGGCCGCCGCTTCCGCCTGGTTGGCTGCCTCGTGGTCATCGATACTGAGATCCTCTATCACGACAACAAATTCGTCCCCCCCGAGTCGCGATACAGTATCGCTCTGACGCACACATTTGATGAGGCGCTGGGCTACCTGGCAGAGCAGCTCATCGCCCTTGCGGTGTCCGGAGCTGTCATTCAGGTCCTTGAAATTGTCCATGTCCAGAAACAGCAGCGCGGCATGCCTATGCTGCCGTCCGCAGTTGGCGAGTACCTGCTGCAGCCTATCCATCAACAGCCGACGGTTGGGCAAAGTTGTCAGGGGATCATAGAACGCGAGTTGACGGACTTCGTCTTCAGCCTTCTTGCGCTGGGTGATGTCCCTGACTATGCCAATAAAGTTGACACCCCTTTCCTGGTGCACCTCGGCCAGGCCCAGTTCGATCGGAAAGGCGGTCCCACTCTTGTGTCTTGCATCAAGCTCGCGCTTGCGACCGACAACATTTCCGGTACCGGTCTCGAGATAGTTGGCCAGGTAGGTATCGTGATTCTCGCGGTGGGGCGAGCCCATCAAGAGGCTGACGTTGTGTCCTACAACCTCTTCACCGCTGTAACCAAAAATCTGTTCCGCGGCATGATTGAATGTCAGGACCACACCCTTGCCATCAATACTGATAACCCCGTCGAGCATGTTGTCGACAATGGCCTGCATTTGTTTGGATTGTTCGATCAGCGTGTTTTCAGCCTGGATCTGGGCGCTGATATCAAAGTGCGTACCCAGAAGCCATTCAGGCTTGCCGTCGGGGGTGCGAGACGTCATACGCCCCCGGGTATTGATCCAGACCCAGGAGCCGCTCTTGTGTTTCATCCGCACGTTGGCTTCGTAATTGGGCACTTGTCCAGTGACGTGTTTTTGAATCTGGGTCAGGCAATAGGCCAGGTCGTCTGCATGAGTTAGATTTTCCCAGGTGCTTTGGTTGGTAGGCAGCAGCTCGGCACGTCGGTACCCGAGAAGCGCTGCCCATTTGTCATTGATCTGCAGCTCCCGGGTTTGCAGGTTCAGTTGCCAGGTACCAATTGTGTTGGCATCAATAACCGCTTTGAGCAGACCCTCGTTACGACTGATTAGATCTGCATCCTGCTTTTCCCGGGTGACGTCAGACTGGATCGAAATAAAGCCTATCAGCTCGCCTGAATCGTCCCGCAGGGGATTGCAGGCGATTCTTGTCCAGTAGGCTTTCCCTTTCTTGGAGTAATTCAGCACATCGACGTTAAAGCCCTTGTTTGTGGCCAAGGCCTTGGCCATGATTCTTACGGTATCTGGGTCCGTGCCCTCACCCTGCAGTAGTTCCCCGGGCCGCTTGGCCGCAATCTCCTCCATGCGGTAGCCGGAAATGGCGGTGAGGGCTTCATTGATCCACACCACCAGGCCGTCGGTATCAGTGATAATCACGCCATTGGTGGTTTGTCTGGCGACTTCGGAAAGGCGTAGTAGTTGCGCATTGATGCGGGTCTGTTCTGTGGTGTTGCGAACAATGACCAGGACTTCCTTGCGGTCGATTTTCCTGGCCCTGGCTTCGAAGGACTGGTCGGTAGCAGCAAGGCTGTAGTGAAGCTGTACCAGTTCGTTCGAATTGAACGCCTGCTCGATCTGGGCAATGACTTTTCTGCTCAGCTCCTCGGGTAGTACCTCTTCCAGGCTCCTGCCCAGAATCCTGTGGCGAGGGAGCGGCAGGTCGGGATGCTCGGCGCATACCAGAATGCGAAAGTGTCGATCGATCACAAAGACCATATCGGGCAGTGTTGCGATAATCGACGACATCCTGCTCATGCTGGCGGTCAGTTTGCGTTGAAACTCAGACTGATCAACCGCCGCGATTTCATGCTCAACCATGCCAGCAAATTCACGTAACAGGTGCTTCTGTTCAGGGCTGAACTCACGGATGGATGAGTCGATCAGGCACAGAGTGCCAATAGGTTGCCCCCCAGGCTCGTGAAGTGGCGCTCCGGCATAAAAACGAATGTAGGGTTCAGCGGTTACCAGGGGGTTATGGGAAAAGCGCGCATCCCGGGTCGCGTCAGCAACAACAAGAATATCCTTGCCCAGAATGGCGTGGCCACAGAAGGAAATGTCCCGGCCGAGCTGTTTCTCTTCCAGCCCCACCCGGGATTTGAACCATTGACGGTCGCTGTCAACCAGGGATACCAGGCAGATCTGCACGCCGAATACATGTGCGGCGAGCCGGGTGATGCGGTCAAAGCGTTCTTCCGGGGGCGAATCGAGAAGCCTGGTGTGTTGCAACGCCAGCAGGCGTTCAGTTTCATCTACGGGGAAATCGGGTGCGGTCAAGATGCCTCCAAACAGACTTTGGTCTTATCTTCGAATCACGCCGCTTGAGATCCACCTGTATTAGAAAAAGACATCACTCGAAGACAACATTACACGCGGTAATCTGCTTCGGGTACTTTATGCAATGCAGCCTTCAGGTTCTTGACGTAAAACTGATGGTTGTTTCAATACACCGGGAACAATTCTGAGCTTTTGAACGCGGCATGATGGGACAACATGTTACACAGAACATGGTGCGCTTGAGGGCGGCTGGTGTCGACCACATTCGCCCTGTGCATGTTAGTCGTGGTGGGAAATATCGACGAAGTAGGCAGGAAACTGGCGCACCCGACAGGATTCGAACCTGTGACCACCGCCTTCGGAGGGCGGTACTCTATCCAGCTGAGCTACGGGTGCGTTTCAGGGGCGCAATAATACCCATTGATTGGGGCTGCGTCCATGCTTGCGGGTGCTGGCTTTGTTCCTGCGGCACCGCGACCCGTTGTCGCTGGTTACAGATGCTATTTTGTTGGCTGCAGGTTTGCCGGTATACTCGCGCACATTGTCCGGGCATTGCACTTGGGCTCGAATATAAAGCCATGATGAGGATGTTAGGTGATGACTGTGAAAAAATTTCTGGCTGCCTCGGCGGCGTTGCTGGTTCTGGTAGCAGGCGGTGCGTTTGCTGTGTCTAGCGACAGCATTGCCGAGCGTATCAAGCCTTTTGGTGTTGTTTGTGTTGCCGGTGATCCTTGCGCGGATGTTGGCACTATGCCAACCGCAGTAGCGGATGCTGGCGCGGCGCGCACCGGTGAAGCGGTATACGGTCAGTTCTGCACGGCCTGCCACAGCGCCGGTATTCTGAACGCGCCAAAAACAGGTGATGCCGCTGCCTGGGAAGCACGTCTTGCGGCGGCGGGAAGCTTCGATGACCTGGTGACCTCTGCGATCAATGGTGTGGGCGCAATGCCGGCCAACGGTACCTGCGGCGATTGTTCGCGTGAAGAGATTCATGCAGCTGTCGAGCACATGTCCGGTTTGCAGTAACAGGCTTCAGTCAGCTGAAAAAGCCACCCCACGGGTGGCTTTTTTGTGCCTGCTGGTTTTTTTCAGGCCTTGGGTCCGAGCATGCTGCGAATGTCAGACAGCGCTGAGTTTCCCCGAGCCTGTTTCTTTTCCGGCGGTGCATCGTCGGTGCCTTCCCACTCCAGGTCCTCTGCGGGCAGTTCATCGAGAAAACGACTGGGCAGACAGTCGATGATTTCACCGAACTGTCGGCGGCGAGCAGCGTAGGTAAAGCTCAGGGTACGTTGCGCCCGGGTAATGCCAACGTAGGCCAGCCGACGCTCCTCCTCGACGCTGTCGGCTTCAATACTGGAGCGGTGGGGAATGATCTCTTCCTCCATACCAATAATGAAGACATGGGGGTATTCCAGACCCTTGGAGGCGTGGAGTGTCATCAACTGTACCCGGTCGGTGTCTTCCTCCTCTTCATGGCGCTCCAGCATGTCGCGCAGTACCAGTTTGGCGATGGCATCTTCGATATCTGTCTTGCCGGTTTCGTCTTTTTCGATAGTGTTTTTCAGGGCTTCGACCAGAAACCAGACATTGCCCATACGCTTGGCCGCTACGTCGTCACTCGAGCAGTTCTGCCGCAGCCAGTTTTCATAGTCCAGGTCATTGACCATGCTGCGCAGGGCTTCAATCGGATCCCCTTCGCTGCACTTCTTGCGTACGCCGTCCAGCCAGTTTCCGAAACGTTGCAAGCGCTCGCAGTAGCGCGGTTCAAGGTGTTCGGCCAGGCCCATTTCGCTGCAGGCACTGAACAGGCTGACATCACGCTGGGTGGCGTAGGTGCCAAGTTTCTCCAGCGTGGCGGGGCCTATCTCACGTCGCGGCACATTGATAACCCTGAGTAGCGCGTTGTCGTCGTCCGGGTTAACCAGCAGACGAAAATACGCCATCAGGTCTTTGACTTCCTGGCGACTGAAGAAGCTGGTGCCACCGGACAGGTGATAGGGGACCTGGTGATGCTGAAGCTTGAGTTCGAGCAGGCGCGACTGGTGATTGCCGCGGTAGAGAATGGCGAAGTCCTTCCAAGCCCGCTTGTGTTTGAGATGCTGGGTCTGAATGTCGGTAGCAACGCGCTCGCACTCCATCTCCTCGTTGCGACAACGAATCACGCGAATCGGATCGCCAAAACCCAGTTCGCTCCATAGCTGCTTTTCGAACACGTGGGGATTGTTGGCGATCAGGGTGTTGGCGGTCTTGAGGATGCGGCTGGTCGAGCGGTAGTTCTGTTCGAGCATGACTACCTTGAGCGCGGGGAAATCGTCTTTCAACTGGGCAAGATTTTCCGGGCGAGCACCACGCCATGCATAAATCGACTGATCATCGTCGCCAACCACGGTAAAACGAGCCTGTTGACCAACCAGCATTTTTACCAGGAGGTACTGACTGGCGTTGGTGTCCTGATATTCATCGACGAGCATGTAGCGGATACGAAATTGCCATTTTTCCAGAACATCGGGATGCTCGCGAAAAAGTGCAACAGGGACAAGAATAAGATCGTCGAAATCGACCGCGTTATAGGCCTTGAGCGTGCGATTGTAGTGCATGTACACGCTTGCGGCGGTCTGCTCCTGCGGCGTCTTGGCTTGGGCTAGCGCCTGGTCGGGGCTGATCAGGTCATTCTTCCAGCTGGAGATTTGCGCCTGGATGCCTTCGGTTCCTTCATCGGCGCCGTAATCACGATGCATCAGGTCGGTAATCAGCGCCTGGGCATCCTGCTGGTCGAAAATCGAGAAGCCTGGCTTGTAGCCCAGCCGCTTGTGCTCCTTGCGGATGATATTCAGGCCCAGGTTGTGGAAGGTCGAGACGGTCAGGCCGCGCGCTTCGTTGCCCTTGATCAGCAGGTTCACGCGCTCTTTCATTTCCCGCGCCGCTTTATTGGTGAAAGTCAGGGCGACAATATTCTGGGCTTTTATGCCGCACTCACGTACCAGGTAAGCGATCTTGCGCGTGATCACGCTGGTCTTGCCGCTGCCGGCGCCAGCGAGTACCAGCAAGGGGCCGCTGATGTAATTCACGGCTTCCTGTTGACGGGGGTTGAGTTTTGCCACCGGTAACGAACTCCTGAGCTGAAGGCGGTGGAGTTTACCCGAAAATAGTCTCGCCTTGAGTGATGGCTAAAAGCTAGTCTTGGTTGTTGATCATTTTTTCGATATAACTTACTTTAACAAAGATGTTCTATATATCTAATTTATATAGGCAACCGGGGAGACGATGTGATTTCCGAGCGCCAAATGCAGCGCGTACTGCTGTTAGACAGGGATGCAGGTGCTTCGGTACAGCTTGGCCGTCGTCTCATGTCCGTTGCGGGCTGCCCTTTCGAGCTGGTGCGTGCTGATGACTGGTCAGAAGCCAGATCGCTGATCGAAACAGGCGACATCGAGGTTATCCTGACTCGCAGCGAGTTTCTTTCCGATGCCTGCGAATGCGGCATCCCCGTCATTCATCTGGTTGTCGAGCCCGAATTCCACCGCTCCACTGAAGCGACCTGCGACAGTCTCTGGGACCAGTCCAGCGCCAGTGAACTCATTCGCTGCCTGCATTATGCAATCGAACGGCAAGCGCTCAAATCGGCCCTCGACCGCGCTTCCAGCTACGACCCTCTTACCGGCGTATGCAATCGTTTCATGGTGCAGGATCGACTCAAAATTGGTATGCGCCGTGCCCTCCGGACCAACCAGCCGCTGGCGCTGATGTTTGTTGACCTGGATAACTTCCGCCACGTCAATGAAACCCTGGGTCACGGTGCGGGTGACAGCATCATCAAGGAAGTTGTTGCAAGACTGCGGGGTATTTTGCGTAACACCGACACCGTAGGTCGTATGGGCAGTGACGAATTTGCGATTATCATCGAGGACTATGCCCGTTCCAGTAATCTGTTGCAGATCGCCCAGAAACTGGTCGGCGAGCTGGCCGAGCCTTTTCTGGTGGAGCAGGAAGGTTTGCTGCTCGGGTGCAGTGTCGGGATCGCTACCTATCCGGAGGGCGGTCAGACCGTCGACAGTCTGACTTTGCACGCCAATATGGCGATGCTGCAGGCCAAGAATCAGCGCGGCTGCAATTACCATTTCTATGACGACCGCATCAATCTGCAGGCCAACAACCTGATCGAATTCGAGACGTCGCTGCGCCATGCGCTGCGCGGCAACCAGCTGGAGCTGCACTATCAGCCCCGAGTTAACCTGGCTACCGGCAGGATCGTCGGGCTCGAAGGACTTATACGCTGGCGTCATCCGGAACGCGGGTTGCTGGGACCCAACGAGTTCATTCCCCTGGCCGAGGAAACCGGTCTGATCGTGCCCATGGGTTACTGGGTAATTGCCCGCGCCTGTCACGACCTGGCGAAGTTGCATCGTCGCAACCATCCACCCATCCATGTGGCCGTCAATGTCTCGTTCCGTCAGTTCCAGGACAGTCAGTTGTTGCCAACCGTCAAACGCTTGCTGGACAAGACCAGCATCGACCCGCGCTGGCTGGAATTCGAACTGACCGAGACGGCAGTTATGCAGAACCCCGATCAGGTGCTGGCGACGATGCAGGGTATGACCGGTCTTGGTGTACGCTTCTCCCTGGACGATTTCGGCACCGGTTTTTCCTCGTTCATGCACCTGCAGCGTTTGCCGATCGATCTGCTGAAAATCGACCGCAGTTTTGTCAAGGGTATTTCCGATACTCGTTCTGACCGCCAGTTGGTCGCGGCGATGATCGAGCTGGGCCACAGCCTGGATCTGGAAGTGGTCGCAGAGGGTGTCGAACATCGTCAACAACTGGCAGAACTGCGGGCGTTGGGCTGTGACCAGGTTCAGGGTTTCTTCATCAGCCCGGCGCTACCTTTCGACGAGCTTTGCTACTTCATGGATGCCTATAGCATGGGTCGTGAAGATTCGCAGCTCAGCGTTTCCTAGTGTTCCGCGCGGCGGTCGAGTTGGCGATACTGCAGAGCTTCGGCCAGGTGCCTGCGGGCAATATGATCGGTAGCTTCCAGGTCAGCCAGGGTGCGCGCAACCTTCAATGCCCTGTGACTGGCCCGATGCGATAGCCCCAAACGTTCTATAGCCTGTTCCAGCCAGCGAGCATCTGACTCTTCCAATTGGCAATGATCCCGCAGGCCGGCCAGATCCATATGCGCATTCAGGCATTCTTGCCGCTGGTGCTGAAGATTTCTGGCTGCCAGTACCTGTGCGCCGGCGGCCTGGCTATCGGGAACGCCCCGGGGTTTGCCGGCCATACTGAAGGGTTCATTGTGCATGGCCAGATGCAGGTCGATCCGATCGAGCAGCGGGCCTGACAGCTTGCTCCGATAACGCTGGATTTGCTCTGGGGTACATCGGCAGCGACCTGAGGGGTCGCCCTGATATCCGCATGGGCAGGGGTTCATTGCAGCAATCAGCTGAAAACGGGCAGGGAAATTCAAGGTTTCGCGGGCTCGGGCAATATGAATGGAACCGGACTCCATGGGCTCTCTGAGCATTTCCAGCACCTTGCGATCAAACTCCGGGAATTCGTCGAGAAAAAGTACGCCGTTGTGCGCCTGGCTGATTTCGCCGGGACGAGGCTGGCTGCCACCTCCAACTAGTGCGGCGGCGGACGCACCATGATGGGGCGCGCGAAAAGGGCGCAGGGGCCAGCTTTGCAAAGGCCCGTGATTGCAGACCGATTGTATGGCTGCCACCTCCAGTGCCTCGTTTTCGCTGAGGGGCGGCAGAATGCCCGGCATGCGACTGGCCAGGAGTGTCTTGCCGGTGCCGGGTGGGCCAAAGAGCAATAAATTGTGGCCGCCGCTTGCAGCCACAATCAATGCGCGCTTTGCCTGTGCCTGACCCTGTACATCCGCGAGGTCAGCCAGATCCTGCGTGGGCGGTGGAATGCTGCCCGAGGGCACGGCCTCCAGCTCCCTTTCGCCGCGCAGGTGCTCACAGAGCTCCAGCAGATTGTCGGCGGCAACGATATGTACGCCGCGAACCAGCGCGGCCTCCGGCGCATTGGCACGCGGGAGCAAGAGGGTCCTCTGGGACTCGCGGCAAGCCAAAGCGGCCGGCAGCACACCCTGCACCGGGCGCAGCTCTCCCGATAACGCCAGCTCCCCCAGGCATTCGCAGTGAGCCAGGCAATCGACGGGGATCTGACCACTGGCAGCCAGAAGACCGAGGGCAATGGCCAGGTCAAAACGTCCGCCTTCCTTGGGCAGGTCGGCGGGAGCCAAATTAATGGTGATGCGTTTAAGGCTGGGAAACTCCAGGCGGGCGTTTTGCAATGCGCTGCGCACCCGGTCCTTGCTTTCCCGCACGGCGGTTTCCGGGAGGCCTACCAGGGTCAGGCTGGGCATGCCGTTGGCCAGATGCACCTCCACAGTGACGGAAGGCGCGGCGATACCCAGTTTTGCGCGGCTGTGAACAATAGCCAGGGACATGATCACTCCTTGATCGGGCCATTTGACGCCTGCCCTGATGGGCGGCGTTGAGTGGTGTCAGATGGCAGCTGGTTGCTGGCGCTGCTCCATCTCGGTTACACGTCTTTCCAACACTTCGAGGCGCTCGCGCGTGCGCTGCAATACGACCTGCTGGGTTTCAAACTCGTCCCGGCTGACTACGTCCATTTTTGCCAGCGCGCTCTGCAGCAGCGCCTTGAGGTGTTTCTCGACCTCTGGCGCAGGCAAACTTTTTTCGCTCATCAGCAGACGAGTTGCCTGGTTACTGACCGCTTCGATCAAGACTTTATGCAGCATGGAAGATCCTGCCTTGTAATCGTTTGTGTCGACCGGCCTGGCTCGGTCTGATTAAGCCCCGAGTCTATCACCCGCGCCTGGATTCGTCCTCTTGAGGGCGTCGCGAATTAATGCGCGATATCGGGCCGCTACAAATCATGTATGCACCACACTGGTGCGTATGCGCGGGCTGGCCAATTGCCCTGGGGGAGGGTAAGTATGCCAACACTATGATTATTAACAAAAAATTAAAAGTGGCAGGATTTCTGCAATGCACCAAAGCAGGTGAGACAGGCGAGATAACCGTAATTGGGCATCCCACCTCAAGCCAGCGTGACTTTTGCTGAATGACTTTGCGCAAAGCCACTAAGGAGCATTGGAGCATGAAGCAGTTGACTATGGCTAACGTGGCTTTCGTTATGCACGCTTTTGCCGGCGCGTCGGGTAGCTGCATCGGATCTGTGCATTGTCCGTTTCTAAAAGCCTCTAACTCGGCATAGACTGGTCCTGTCCCCCAGGGCAGTCCATCAATCGGGAGAAATAAAATGAAATTAGTAACGGCTGTTATCAAGCCTTTCAAACTGGACGACGTGCGCGAAGCGCTATCGGAGATCGGCGTGCAAGGCATCACGGTAACCGAGGTCAAGGGTTTTGGCCGGCAGAAGGGTCATACCGAGTTGTACCGCGGTGCGGAGTATGTGGTGGACTTTCTGCCCAAGGTGAAAATTGACGTAGCTATCGGTGACGACATGCTCGACCGCGTCATTGAAGCCATCACCAAGGCAGCCAACACCGGCAAGATTGGTGACGGCAAGATCTTCGTGGTCAACCTGGAACAGGCTGTCCGTATCCGTACCGGCGAGACAGGCACAGACGCAGTCTGAGCGATCAGTTCGTCCACTGAATGTATAAAAAAGCCTGTTGGGGGGCTTAATTATGGAAGACATCGTACAAATCAAGTACGCACTTGATACGTTTTATTTTTTGATCTGCGGCGCGCTGGTCATGTGGATGGCAGCTGGTTTTGCCATGCTCGAAGCTGGCCTTGTCCGTGCCAAGAACACCACTGAAATCCTCACCAAGAACATTACGTTGTACGCAATTGCCAGTGTTATGTATCTGGTGGTGGGCTACTACATCATGTATTCGGGTGACGAGGGCGGCATCATGCCGAACCTGGGCGTTCTGATTGGTGCGGAAAATGCACCCGAAGACGTTCTGGCTGGTGGTGATGACGCACCCTACTACTCCGCACGTGCCGACTTCTTCTTCCAGGTTGTGTTCGTCGCTACCGCGATGTCCATTGTCTCTGGTGCGGTCGCCGAGCGTATGAAGTTGTTTGCCTTCCTGACCTTCGCGGTCGTCATGACGGGCTTCATCTACCCAATCCAGGGTTACTGGAGCTGGGGCGGTGGGTTCCTGTCTGAAGCTGGCTTCAGCGACTTCGCCGGTTCCGGTATCGTTCACCTTGCAGGTGCTTCTGCAGCCCTGGCTGGTGTTCTGGTCCTCGGTCCGCGCAAGGGCAAGTACGGTTCTTCCGGACAGATCAATGCGATCCCCGGTGCCAACCTGCCGCTGGCAACTCTGGGTACCTTCATCCTGTGGTTGGGCTGGTTCGGTTTCAACGGCGGTTCGCAGTTGATTGTGTCGAACATCGAGGATGCCAACGCGGTTGCCCAGGTGTTCGTCAACACCAACGCTTCTGCGGCGGGTGGTTTGATCGCTGCTCTGATTGTTGCCCGGATCCTGTTCGGCAAGGCTGATTTGACCATGGCGCTGAACGGTGCTCTGGCTGGCCTGGTGGCAATCACTGCAGATCCGCTGTCACCCGGTGGATTCCAGGCTACGCTGATCGGCGCGGTCGGTGGTGTGCTGGTAGTGTTCTCGATCCTGGCTCTGGACAAGATCAAGATCGACGACCCGGTTGGTGCCATCTCCGTACACGGTGTAGTAGGTATCTGGGGTGTACTGGCGGTACTGCTGACCAATGGTGATGCGACTATCGGTGGCCAGTTGCTGGGTATCGTTACCATCTTCCTCTGGGTATTTATCACCAGCTTGATCCTCTGGGTCATCCTCAAGGCGGTCATGGGTATCCGTGTCACCGAAGAGGAAGAGTACGGCGGTGTGGATCTGTCCGAATGCGGGATGGAAGCCTACCCCGAGTTCACCAGCAGCAAGAACTGAAGCTGGTAGTACTCTTAGCGGTAACAGACAGGGCGCCTTCGGGCGCCCTGTTTCGTTTGCGACACACGTTTTCCTGAAGTTCTGATTCGCCGCTGGGAGCTCAGAGCGATGGGGGCTCGTCTACACTGGTTGCTAAACTTACTGATTCAAACGCAGTCGGATGCGTATCAGACATTATTGTTAACCGACACCATTTACCTACAACAGGGAGCAACTGATGAAGGCAGAAACCTTTGAAGACTTGATTAAATGGAATTCTGGCGTGCACGACATGCTTGCTGAACGCATGGAGAAAGGTTCCGAGCGTAACGGTGATGAGCGCGCGAAGGGCCTGTTGACGTATCTGGCTACTCACGAGCGGACACTCGCCGATACGGTGCGCAAGATCGGTGAGCGCGCGGATGAGAAGGCCCTCAAGACCTGGCTTTATGAGCACCTGAGCGAGGGCTTGCCATTGGAGGATGATCGTGAAATCGACTTCGACAATTGGGGGTACGAACAAATCAGTGCAGAGGTTGTGGATATTCACAACCAGATCATCGAGCTTTACCGCTCCATGGACGAGCGCGCAGCGATTCCCGAGGCGGAGGTCGTCATGCAGGAGCTTTACGACATGCACAAGGATGAGATCAGACACCTGTCGGACCAGATCAATAACGGACGCGCGCTTTAAGAGCATATGGCCCTTCGGTGTGCGTGTTCGCACCCGGATAGGGCGCGTATTGCCGTAATAGCAGTTAGCCCTTCCTGGCCTGTATTCTCCAGGCCAACCTAATTAATTGAATTCACTGCAGATTTTTTGATATTCAACAAGCTGGCATCAACTATGCACTGGTTGATAACGAATCGGGATGAGTCCTCAAGACTCATGACGCGTCACACAGTGGAGTAACACCAAGGCGAACTAGGGTTCCGGTCTGTTTACAGATGTCTGGTCCGAGAGTTTTCCGGCTCTCAGGATGAGGGCTACACGGCGGGATAAAAGCCCGGGAGATCGTCATGACGACGCGTCCCGAAATTTTGTTCAACCGTGCAGGAGTCTGACCATGACCGCCCCTCTGATCCGTTCGATCCGCAAGTCCCTGGCTGGCGCCAGTCTGGCCGCCGCCGCTCTGATTGCCCCCTTCGCCGCCCAAGCGGACGACAAGCTGACCATCGGCACCGTTGTGTGGGCCGGTTATGGTCCTTTTTACGTGGCCGATGAGCTGGATCTGTATGACCAGTTCGGTCTAGATGTCGAATTGCAGTTTTTCAATGATCCAGCTTTGATTCCCTCGGCAATGGCCAGCAGAGCAGTAGACGGCGGCATGCTCACCTACGACCAGGTAGTGGGTTCGGTAGCCAAAGGTCTGAAGCACAAGGTGGTTATGCCGATCGACTTTTCCGACGGTGGTGACGCGATTGTCGCCGACAAGTCGATCACTTCAGTCGCCGACTTCAAGGGCAAGCAGGTGGGTTACAACCCGCTATCGCCATCGGATTTCCTGTTGGCCTACGCGCTGCAGGTCAATGACATGACCGAGAAGGACATCCGCCCGGTAAACATGACCCCTGAGGCCATCCCCAGTGCCATGGCGTCAGGCAACCTGCCGGTGGGCGTCACCTATGAGCCAAACGTATCGCAGATCGTTGGAATGGGCGAGGGTGAGCGTTTCCACGTGGTGTACTCCTCTGCCCAGGCCCCGGGTCTGATCACTGATGTGCTGGTATTTGATGAGAAGGTAATCGCCAAGCAGGAGCAGGCTATCACCGCGATGATCAAGGGTTATCAGGCTGGCCTGGATTACATGCAGGCCAATCCTGAGGAGTCCGCCACCATCATCGGCAAGGTGCTGGGTGTGAGCGGCCCCGAGGCCACCGAGCAGATGGACGGTGTGTACAACATCCCCCTGGCGGAAATGGCTGAAATCTTCAAGGAGTCCGACTCCACCATGTCGTTCTACGGCAGTGGTGCGGTGATTGCCGACATTTTGGTGAAGAATCAGCAAATCCCCGCAGCACCCGACTTTGGCGACACCTTTGACGCCAGTTTTGTTGAATCACTGAACGAATAACCCAGGCGCATGCAAGCCGGATGCTGCCGTAGCCGGCAGCATTTCAGTTATTGCTGCGAATCGGAGGCGTTATGTCCACACCCAATTCCACATCTGCACCCGAGAGCAAGCCGAAGGCTGCTCCCAAGGCCAAACCGTTGTTTCGTTATGCCGATGGTCCGGTGCCCAATTCGCTGGCTATGACCTATAGCCTGCTCGGCTATGGTCTGGGTATCGCGTTGTTGTTTGCCGAGTCCTGGTTACTCAAGGCAGGCGGAACCCTGTTACTGGGCCATGCCATGATCATCGGCGCCTACCTGATGCACGAATTTGCCCATGGCACGATTTTCAGCAAACCGGCGCACAATGCCCGTGCCGGAGAAGTGTTCAGCTGGATGACCGGGGGCTGCTACGCCGGATTCCAGGATCTGCGTCACAAGCATATGCGGCATCATGTTGACCGCGCTGATGTGCTCACTTTCGACAGCAAGGAGTTCATCAACGGCCTGCCGACCTGGGCGCGCAAGATCATCCTCGCGCTGGAATGGGCCTATATCCCGGCGGTCGAGCTGCTGCTGCATGGCTATGTTATTTTGCTACCCTTTCTCGAGAGCAGTGACAAGCAGCGTGCTCGCCGCCCGGCTGTCGCGGCCACGCTGGCGATCCGGCTCGCTGCGTTCGCGCTGCTTGGCTGGTTGTCCCCGGTCGCGCTGGTGCTCTACGCAGTAGCCTGGTTGCTGATGATCACTGTGCTGCGCTTCACCGATGCCTACCAGCACACTTATGACGCCTTTGCGGTGCTGGAGGATGGTGACATTCCCGCCGACAAGTTGCGCGACCGGGCATACGAGCAGCAGAACACCTTCAGCAATCTGGTTTCGTTGCGCTGGCCGGTACTGAACCTGCTGGTACTCAATTTCACCTACCACAACGCCCACCACGAGAAGCCTGTCGCACCCTGGTACCGCCTGCCGGCATTGCACGCGCAGCTGTATTCCGATGGGTATCGCCAAGTGGTGCCGATGAAGGAACTGATCGGCAGCTTCCACCGCTATCGTCTGCGCCGGGTTACCGATGACGATTACGGTCACTTTGGCGAGGGCCCCAAGCGCGCCGAGGGCTTTTACGGTGCAGTGGGCGTCTCCTTCCTGACGGCGGTCTGAGCATGCAGAATCTCGACTATCGCAGCCAATGCGTCGTCATCAGCGGCGCTGCCAGCGGCATTGGCAAAGGCCTGGCCCAGGCCTTTGCCCATCAAGGCGCACGGTTGGTGCTACTTGACCGCCATGCTCGGTCACTGGCCACCGTTGCTCACCAGCTTGCTGTCGAGGCGGGTCTGGCACCTGAGCGGGTACGTTCATTCTGTGTCGACCTTGGCGACGATACCGAGGTCATGCGCTGCGCTGACTGGTTGCGCGAGGACGGCGCACCCATCGATGTCTTGATCAACAATGCGGGTATGGAACTGCCTACCCCGCTGGACGATTCCGATCCGCTCGCCAACCAGCAGTGGCAGTTCCAGCTCGACAACAACGTTGTCAGTATGGTGCGGCTGACCCGTGCTCTGCTGCCTTTGCTGCGCGATGGTGGCAGCATCATCAATCAGTCTTCGATCTGGGGGCTCAGCGCGGTGGCAGGCTTTTCCGCCTACTGCGCGAGCAAGCATGCGGTCATCGGTCTGACCCGCTCGCTGGCCTGGGAACTGGGCAGCCGGCGCATCCGCGTCAACGCCGTATGCCCGGGCTGGGTTGGCACCGAGGCGGCGATGGCTTCTCTGAGGGTTATGGCCAGCGAGAGCGGCCGTAGCGAGGAGCAGGAGCTGGCGCAGATTCTGGCTGGCCAGGTGATTCCCGAGCTACTGACGCCGGCGCAACTGGCCGGGACTTTCCTGTTTCTCGGCAGCCCGCTGAGCCAGGCGATCACCGGCCAGGCGCTGGTGGTCAGTCACGGCGAGGTGATGCACTGATGACTCACTACCCATTTAAGGGTCAACGCATTCTGATTACCGGTGCGACTACCGGTATTGGCCGCGCCTGTGCCTTGAAGCTTGCTGCCGAGGGTGCACAGGTGTGGATCAATCACCACGCCCAGGGCCAGCAAGCCGCCGAGCTGGTTGATCATATCTGTACCAGCGGTGGTCTCGCCCACGCGGTCGAGGCGGATGTTACTCAGCCCGAGGCGGTTTCGGCGATGTTCGCGAAGGTCTGTGCCGAGGGGCCGCTGCATGGCCTGGTCAACAACGCCGGCATCATTCTGGAAAAGCCCTTTCTGGATACCGGTGAACAGGATTGGCAGCGGGTCATGTCGGTCGATCTGGATGCTGTATATCGCTGCTGCCGGCATGCGTTGGCGGGGATGCAGACGGCGAAGGCCGGCAGTATCGTCAATGTCAGTTCCGACCTGGGCTTTCTCGGCCGCGAACACTACGTTGCCTACTGTACAGCCAAGGCCGGGGTAATCGGCCTGACCCGCTCCCTGGCCCGGGAGTTTGCGCCCCATATCCGCATTAATGCGGTGGCGCCGGGCCCCATCGAAACGCCGATGCTGACCGGCGAGAACATGAGCGCTGAATGGCTGGCAAAGGAGCTGGCCATACCGGCTGAACGTTTTGGTAAACCGGAAGAGGTTGCCGCAGCGGTGGCCTTTCTGTTGTCGTCTGCCGCCAGCTTTTTTACCGGACAGATACTGGGGCCCAACGGCGGCTCCTGGATGGGTGGCTAATGTTGCGCCCGGAACTGATTCTGATCATAGCTACCATCTTGTGGGGCACCAGTTGGGTGCCGCTTCACGCATTTGCCGGTATCGGCTTGAGCGGCATGCCCATGGTGCTGGCCGCGTACGGCCTTATCGCGATCGTCTCTGTGCCGCTTTTATGGTACCAGCGGCAACAATGGCGCAGCCAGATCTGGGGCGTGATTGCGATTATCTGTTTTGGCGGCTGGGCCAATGCGGCACTGATTTCTTCCCTGTCCCTGGGTGAGGATTTGGTGCGCATCATGCTGCTGTTCTATCTCGCGCCAGTCTGGGCGGTGATCGGCGGCTGGTTGCTGCTCAAGGAGCAACTGACGCCTTTGCGTCTGGGCTCACTGGCCCTGGCACTGGTTGGTATCGCGCTAACCCTGGGTGCCGGCAAGGACACCTTCAAAACGTTAACGACCATCGACTGGCTAGCCCTCAGCGCCGGCTTTGCCTTCGCGATGAACAATCTGGCCACCCGTGCTGCTGACCGGGTGCCGCTGGTGAGCAAAACCTTCGCCGCCTTTATTGGCAGCGCACTATTTGCCGGTGCCGCCTGTTATCTGCTTGGGCAGTGGTTGCCGACGCTCGGGGTCGGTAGCTGGCTGCTGGTGGCGTTGTTTGCGGTCGGCTGGCTGTTGGTCGCTACCCTGGCGGCGCAGTACGGCGTTACCCACCTGGAAGCCGGTCGGGCAGCAGTGCTGATCGTATTCGAACTGATTGCCGCCGTTCTCTCCGCGGCCTGGCTGGGTGATCAGGAAATCGGCATGCGCGAGTGGATAGGCGCAACCCTGGTCTGTATCGCTGCTGTCATGGCTGGTTGGCCGGAAAAAATCGAACCCGAACTGTCAAGGAGCTTGCCCTGATGAATAACCTCTACATGGACCAGATCAGCTGGGTGGAATACCAGCAGCGGGTCGAGGCTGGCGCTGTGGTATTTCTGCCCTGTGGGGCAACCGAGCAGCATGGGCCGCACTTGCCCCTGGGTACCGATGCGTTGTTATCCACGGCGATCAGTGCAGACGTAGCGGCCAAGGTGGGAGGGATAGTGGCCCCGGCATTGGCCTACGGTTACAAATCCCAGCCCAAGTGCGGCGGGGGCCAACATTTTTGCGGTACCACCAGCCTGGATGGCGCTACCCTTTCAGCCCTGGTACAGGACGCAGTTCGTGAATTCGCCCGCCACGGCGTCAAGCGTCTGGTGTTGGTGCTGGGGCATTACGAGAATCAGTGGTTTGTTGCCGAAGGAATCCAACTGGCGCTACGCGAACTGGGTCGCGATTGCGATCTGGAGGTCATGCGCCTGGAACATTGGGATTTCTGCCAGGAGCAGACCCTGGAAGACATCTTCCCTGACGGTTTTCCAGGCTTTGCGCTGGAGCACGCGGCGGTCATCGAGACCTCGTTGATGCTGCATTACCATCCGCAGATGGTCGCGCTGGATAAGATCCCCGACGATCTGCCGGCTGATTTCCCGCCCTATGACATGTATCCCACCCGTACCGAATGGGTGCCGCCATCGGGCGTGTTGTCATCGGCCAAGGGGTCGACTGCAGAGAAAGGCGCACGCATGGCCGGAGACATTGCCGAGGGTATCGCCGCAGCAGTGCGCCATGAATTTGCGCTGGAATCATGAGTGTTCTGTCGGAGTTGCATCCCGCCAACGGCGCCCTGCTGTTGATCGACATGCAGCGTGACTTCTGCGCGCCGGGTGGCTATGCCGAGCAGGCAGGCCTGGATATTCAACGCTTGCGCGCGCCCATCCCGGCGCAGCAAGCCTTGCTCGCTGCGGCACGCAGCTACGGCCTGCTCGTGGTGCATACCCGCGAGGGGCACCGCTCCGATCTGAGCGACCTGCCGGACTGGAAACGCCGGCGGGCCGAACGCAGCGGTGCGCCAATAGGTCAGTCCGGTCCCATGGGACGGCTGCTGATTCGCGGCGAGCCCGGCCACGATCTGATCGATGAACTGCAGCCTCTGGACGGCGAGCCGGTCATCGACAAGCCGGGTTACAGCGCCTTTGCCCATACCGATCTCGAGCTGCTGCTGCGCAATCGTGGGGTCAGTTGTCTGCTGATTGCTGGCGTTACTACCGAGGTATGCGTCAGCTCGACCCTGCGCGCAGGTATCGACCTTGGATTCAGCTGCCTGACCGTCAGTGACGCCTGCGCTTCGCCCCATCCCGAGTTGCACGCGGCCGCCCTGCAGATGATCGGTGTCGAGGGTGGCATTTTCGGCGAGCTGTGCAGCAGTGCCGAGCTGATCAGGAAGCTGGAGGCCGCAGCATGACCGACGTATTGAAGCTGTGGCCCCTGCTCACCGCAACGCACCACTATGACAAGTCCTACTCGACCCGAGGTCGCGGCATGGGCACCTCGATCGAGGCACCTATTCTCGCCTACCTGATCGAAACCCGGCAGGGCCGTGTGCTTTTTGACGTGGGCTGTGACTATCACAAGCTCAGTGACCCTGTGGCGCGTCAACACTGGTACGACCCGCAGGATTTCCCGATGGGTCCGCCGCAGATGGACGAGGAACAGCGCCTGGGTGCCCACTTGGCGCGGATGGGATTGCAGACGCAGGATATTGACCTGGTATTCCTCAGTCATCTGCATTTTGACCATGCAGGAGGGCTCTGCGAGGTGTGCGGAGCGGAGGTGCACGTGCATGAAGATGAACTGCTTGCTGCCCGCGAACCGGCGGATGACGCCTACTTTGCCGATGACTTTGCCGGCAACGTGCGCTGGCGCCTGCAGCAGGATGAGTACGAGCTGCTGCCCGGTCTGAATGCCTTGAATACCCCGGGGCATACCGCCGGCCACATGTCCCTGATGATCCAGTTGCCCAAGGGCGCACCGGTCATTCTTGCCGGCGACGCCGCCGATCTGCAGGAAAATATCGATGACGAGATCGCCCCCGGGCTGTGCTGGCGCGATCGCGAGGATATGGCTGTGGAAAGCATCCGCAAACTGAAATCCGTGGCAGCCGAGACCGATGCGCATCTGTGGCCGAATCACGACATGGCCTTCTGGCGGGGCCTCAAACGCTTTCCGGAGTACCACGCATGAATAACGTACCTGATTCCTATCTGGGGGGTTGGCAGCGCACGCTGCTGCGCACCGCCGACGGTCATGAGGATCGCGACACCCGCGTTTTCTGGTTGCAGACAGCCTCGGTACACGCCGATCTGCGCATACCCGAGCCAACACCGATGACAGTTGATCAACGTATCAGCCAGGCCGGATTTGCCGGGCTGACCGAAGTAGAGAGTGATCGCTGTCAGTGGCACCGCTTGGTGGATTTTCACCCTGACAGCGGCACCGATGTTGGGCTTATGACATTCATCAGTCCCGACGAAGTGCATGAGGCCGCGCCGGATGGCAGCTATCTGGAGGTCTGGCAGCGATTGCCGGAATCGATCGGAGCTACCCACGCGATTTGGCTTGAGGCAGTGAACAATCCGCAGCGCAAGGGCTGTCTGCTGCAGGCTGGAGATTGCTTCATGTTTGTTGCCGACAGGCCAACGCCGGCGCGCAAAGGTGTGCCCCTGAGAACACAGATCACCGGGCTGGGCGCTGATCAGGCCGAGTTCATGATGGGCTGCGAGTTTTCCTTCGGTCGTGTCTCTGGGGGAGACATGCCGTGGGAAATCACGCTGTCTTCCCTGCCTGGTCGCACCGGCCGCTGCCTGCTGCTGGACCCGCCAGAAGCCAGCCTGAGCCAGTGGCCGGTCGAGAGGCTGGCAACCCTGGGCGGCTATCCGCCTTCCAGCGGCTGGCAATGCGCACCGCTACCCCTGTCGAGTCTGCCTGAGAAGGAGGTTATCCGATGAACGCCCAAGCCCCTGTTCCGGAAAATAAAGCGGCCTCCGTCTCACGTGTGAGCCGCCCACGCTGGTGGGTCATTCGCGGCACCATGAGCGGGCGCACCAGTGCGATACTCGCCGCTATCGGGCTTGCTTCGCCCTTTTTGGCCTGGTGGCTGTATACGCTGATGGGTTTTGCCGACCCGCTGTTCATGCCCGGTCCGGGCGCTGTAGCCGAACGGATCTGGCACTGGTGGACCGATGAGGGATTGCTCAACGACACCGCGATCAGCGTCTATCGTGTCATGGTTGGATTCCTCGTCTCGGCGCTGATTGCCCTGCCTCTGGGTTTGTACCTGGGTACCTATCGTCCAGTGCAGGCGACCCTGGAGCCGTTGATCGACTTCATCCGCTATATGCCGGCGGTGGCGTTCATTCCGCTGGTCATGCTCTGGGTGGGCATCGGCGAGAGCTCGAAGATCCTGATTATCTTCATCGGGACCTTTTTCCAGATGGCCCTGATGGCCGCTGAAGACGTGCGCCGAGTACCCATGGCGCAGATCGAGGCAGCGCAGACGATGGGTGCCAATCGCAGTGAGATCATTCGCCTGGTGGTACTGCCCTCGGCCCGTCCGGCGCTGCTCGATACCCTGCGCATCACCTGTGGCTGGGCCTGGACCTATCTGGTGGTAGCCGAGCTGGTAGCCTCCAACTCGGGGCTGGGTTACGCGATCCTGCGCGCTCAACGCTACATGCATACCGACAAGATTTTCGCCGGCATTCTGCTGATCGGTCTGATCGGTCTGCTTACCGACCAGGCTTTCCGCTGGATCGGTCGCCGTGCATTTCACTGGCAGAAGAGGTAAACCCATGGATCAGCCATGCATTCGTATCCGCGACGTAGGCAAGACCTTCGAAACCCGTGAGCAGAGCATCCAGGCACTCTCGGAGGTCAATCTCGACGTGCGGCCCAATGAGTTCATCACTTTTGTGGGTGCCTCCGGATGTGGCAAGTCGACGCTATTGCGCATTCTTGCCGGCTTGGAAACGCATAGCAGTGGCGAAATATTGCTGCATGACGAGCCTATCGATGGCCCCGGCGTAGACCGCGCGATGGTGTTTCAGCACTACAGCCTCTATCCCTGGTTAACGGTAATGCAGAACATTCGCTTCTGCCGCCAGCTCAAGGTGATTTCCGACACCGTCTACAGCCAGTCTGATGTTGAAACGGCGAGTGGGCGCGCCGATGCGCTGCTCAGTCTCATGGGACTGCAACCTTTTGCCGACGCTTATCCCAGCCAACTGTCGGGTGGCATGCAGCAGCGTGTGGCGATCGCCCGGGCGCTGATGCCGCGCCCGGATATCATGTTGATGGACGAGCCCTTTGGCGCCCTCGACGCTCAGACCCGGGAAGTCATGCATGACCTTATCCGGCATGTGCACCGGCTGGAAAAGAGCACCATTCTGTTCGTTACCCACGATGTCGAGGAGGCGATCTACCTGGGCAGCCGGATCGTATTGATGGCGCCGCGGCCTGGACGAATCGACAGTATCTACGAAGTCCCGTTGCCGACGGAGCGGCATCAGGACATGAAACTCGAACCTGAGTTCATCCGGCTCAAGCGAGAAATCCTGTCAAGAATTCGGGAAACTTCCGGAGTACAGACCGATCTTGAACAGCTGCAACGTTTGACCAGGGGCGCGCAGGCCTGAGCCGTGCTCGATTCTGGCAGCATGAAACAAAAAAACTTTGCGTCACCCCTAGCCAAATTCTGCCGTTAGGCTATAAATAGCGTGTTTTTTCCGTTGGAGTGGCTGTAATGAGTGACGACGATTTAGAGAATGACGAGATCGAGCGCGAGGATGACAGCGACGCCGACGATACCGATGATCTGCCAGTAGCCGATCATGATGATGGCGACGATGACGACAGTGATGCGCCCGTAGTCAAATCGCGCAAGAAGGCCGCGGCGCAGACTGACGCGCTGGAAGGTTTGTCACTTGAAGCCAAGGAACGTGAACGGGAAATGCTCGCCCGTCAGATGGAAGAGTTCATGGCACGCGGTGGCAAAATTCAGGAGGTGGGTGCCAACGTGGTGGCCGATCCACCGAAGAAGCCCGAAGGCAAGTACGGCAGCCGGCCCATCTGAGGTTCTGCCCCCGACTCCGGTGGGCAGCGACCGTCAGGGTTTATAGTTGGCCAACCAGGCAGGTATCTCGCTCAGGCATTGCACCTCGCCACTGGGCCGAGGCTGATCCGGCCAGTCCAGCATCAGGCGGTTGAACCACAGGGTGTGCAACCCCACTCCCTGTGCGCCCTGAATATCATCCACCGGATGATCGCCGATGTGTAGCGTGTTCTGGGGCTCGGCACCGGCCCGCTCCAGCGCATGCAAAAAAGGTGCGGGATCGGGCTTGCTCAAGCCGACTTCGTCGGCTGACACAATGACACTGAAGTAACGCTCCAGCCCCAAGCGGCGCACATCGGCATTGCCGTTGGAAATCGTTGCCAGTTGGTATTTACGGCTCAACTCGTCCAGCAACGCCTCCGCGTGCGGATAAAACTCCAGCGCGTGACGCGCCTCCAGAAACACCTCGAAGCCTCGCTCGGTCAACGCCTTCGCCTGCTCTTCGCCATAGCCCGCGCGCCGCAGCCCCAGTTCCATCACTGCCAGGCGAAACGCGGTTACCCGATGGCGCAGGTCTGGATCGGCTGCCAGCACGTCGTGACGCAGGGCCTTGCGTGCCTCGCTGTCGAGTTCCTGGGTGAACCGGGGAGCGTGCACGTCAAACCAGCGCAGCAGGGTTTCTTCGGCGGCCAGGACTACCGGCATGGTTTCCCACAGGGTGTTATCAAGATCGAAAGTCAGTAGTTGAATCATGTGTCGCTCGTCTTGCGCCTGGCGCGTGGATGGGCCTTGTCATACACCTCGGCCAGGTGCTGGAAATCCAGGTGGGTATAGATTTGCGTCGTGCCGATGTCCGCATGGCCAAGCAACTCCTGCACGGCTCGCAGGTCGCCCGAGGACTCCAGCACATGGCTGGCAAAGGAGTGACGCAGCATATGTGGATGCAGATTCTGTCCGATATTGGCCACACCCCAGCGGCGCACTCGCAACTGGATAGCGCGGGGTGTCAGGCGTCGGCCCCGTTGGCCGATGAACAGGGCCTGCTCGGTTGTGCTGCTCAACGTACGTACCTTGAGCCAGCGTTGCAGCGCTTCACGCGCCATACGCCCCACAGGTACCAGTCGCGTCTTGCTACCCTTGCCCAGAACCCGAACTTCGCCCTGCGCCAGATCGAGTTCGTGCATATCCAGCCCGGCCAGCTCCGAGAGGCGCAGTCCGGAGGAGTAGAACAGTTCGAGCATCGCGTGATCGCGTACCAGAAGCCAGTCGTCGTCGCTGTTGTCATCCAGTAGCTGGGCGGTGAGGTCCGCATCCAGAGCCCGTGGCAGCTTGCGCGCAGAGCGTGGCGCGCGTATGTCCAGCGCCGGGTTGTGCTTGCACAGCCGCTCGCGGATCAGATACTGGTAAAAGGTGCGCACGGCGCTGAGTAGACGCTGCAGGCTGCGTCCTGACAATCCGGCCTGGTGTCTCTGCGCAACGAACAGCCGCAGCCGTGCGCTGTCCATATCCGGCCAGCGCGTGCACTGCTGGGTATCGAGGAAATGACGCAGGCCTTCCAGATCATGTCGGTACGCTTCCAGGGTGCGCGGCGATAGCTGCCGCTCGCGCTGAAGGTGACCTAGAAAGGCCTCCAGTTCGGATTGCAGCGCGGCAGGATGCACCCTTACGACCTGACTTCGTCGGCAACCGGCCGTTGACGCAGTAGCACTCGAGCGAGGGCATCGGCGATATAGCCCAGAAACAGCGTGCCGGTGGCGTTGCGGTAATGGTTGATGTCCCGGCTACCGAGTGCCAGTACACCGTGCAGGCCCTGGTGCTGGATGGGCGCGATCGCGGTAGAGGCTACGTGGCTGGCCTGCTCACCGAACAGAAACGCCAATTCGTTGGGGCGCAACACGCCACTCAGGGTTTTGCCGCTATCGAGCAGATGGCCAATGGCATCACGGGCTTGCGCGTGGCTCACGGTACGGGCATTGGGGAAGCGCTGTGCTTCGCTGAACAGAATCAGGCTGACAAAGGGCACCTGAAAATCATCACGCAGGCTGTCCTCGATACTCGCAATCACCTGTTCCAGACTTTGCGCCTCCAGCAAGTCGAGGATCAGCCGGCGGCTCTTCTCGAAGAGGCGGTCATTCTCCCGGGCGACGTCCATCAACTGGCCGAGGCGGTGGCGCACGTCGATATTGCGTTCGCGCAGCAGTTTGACCTGGCGCTCGACCAGCGACACAGCCTGGCCGGACTGGTGGGGAATAATCAGATCCGGTAGCAATTCGTCGTATTCGGCAAAGAACGCCGGATGGTGACGTAGATACTCGGCGACCGTATGGGCGTCCAGCTGTTGCGTCGGGTGTGCAGGCTTGTCGGTCATAGGCGTATCTGTCCTTCGAAAACACGGGTGGCGGGGCCAGTCATCATCACCGGCTCACCGGGTCCGGCCCACTCGATCTGCAGTGTGCCGCCGGGCAGCTCGATGCTTACCGGAGATGTCAGGTGGCCCTGGCGGATCCCGGCGACTGCAGCAGCGCAGGCGCCAGTGCCGCAGGCACGGGTTTCGCCAACGCCTCTTTCGAATACTCGCAGGCGAGCACTATGACGGTCGATCAGTTGCATGAAACCCGCATTGACCCCGTTCGGAAAACGACTGTGGCGCTCGATAAGAGGCCCCAGGCGGTTCACCGGGTAAACGTTCAGGTCATCGACCAGCGTCACGCAGTGGGGGTTGCCCATGGATACCGCGGCTACCTGCAGGATCTGATCAGCAACGGCCAGCTCGTAGGAGATGGCTTCGCTTTGCGCCTGAAAGGGAATCTCTGCAGGCACAAACCGTGGCGGGCCCATGTTCACGGTTATCTGTCCGTCGTCTTGCACAATCAGTGCAATCGGCCCGCCAGCGGTCTCGACCCGGATATCGGTCTTGGCTGTCAGTCGCTTGTCCAGTACGAAGCGGGCAAAGCAGCGTGCGCCGTTACCGCACTGCTCCACTTCACTACCGTCGGCGTTGTAGATGCGGTAGCGGAAATCCATGTCCGGATCTCCCGGCGGCTCTACCACCAACAACTGGTCGAAACCGATACCGGTGTAGCGGTCACTCCATTGACGGATAAGCCGCGGGTTGAGCTGGGCATGCTGGGTGACCAGGTCAATGACCATGAAGTCGTTACCCAACCCGTGCATCTTGGTGAATCGCAGCAGCATCTCAGGCCTCGGGTAACAGGGATTCCCCAGCGAAGAGCTCGCTGAGGGTTTCACGGCGGCGGATCTGATGACACTGCCCGCCGTCAACCATGACCTCGGCGGCGCGCGGACGGGTATTGTAGTTCGAGCTCATCACAAAGCCGTAGGCCCCGGCCGAGCGTACGGCCAGCAGATCGCCCTCAGCCAGCGCCAGCTCACGGTCCTTGCCGAGAAAATCTCCGGTTTCGCAGACCGGACCGACTATGTCCCATTGCTGCGCCGCTACATCGCTACGTGGACGCACGGCATCGATACCCATCCAGGCGCTGTACAGCGCCGGGCGGATCAGGTCATTCATTGCCGCGTCGATAATCGCGAAGTTCTTGTGCTCGGTGGGCTTGAGCAGATTGACCCGGGTCAGCAGCACGCCGGCATTGGCGACGATGGAGCGGCCCGGTTCGAACAGCAACGTCAGATCACGGTCGCCCAGATGCGCCTTTACCTTGGCCAGATACTCGGCAGGCGTGGGCGGTGTTTCATCGCGATAGGTCACACCAAGTCCGCCGCCGAGGTCCAGATGCTGAATCTGTATGCCTTCTGCAGCCAGTTGATCGACCAGGGCAAGCAGGCGATCAAGGGCATCAACCAACGGCGTGTCGTCGGTCAGCTGGGACCCGATATGGCAGTCGATTCCCCGTACATCAATGTTCGGCAGCGCGGCTGCACGCCGGTAGACTTCGGGTGCGCGGGCAATATCGATACCGAACTTGTTTTCCTTCAGCCCGGTCGAGATGTACGGATGAGTCATCGCGTCTACATCGGGATTGACCCGCAGTGATACCGGTGCCTGTACACCCAGTTCTGCAGCAACGAGTTGCAGGCGCTCGAGTTCGGCGGTGGATTCCACATTGAAGCAGTGGATGCCTACTTCGAGGGCGCGGCGCATTTCTTCGGCGGTTTTGCCCAGGCCGGAAAAAACAATGCGTGAGGGCTCCCCGCCTGCCGCGAGTACGCGCTCCAGCTCGCCACCCGAGACAATGTCGAAACCTGCACCCAGGCGCGCGAGAATATTCAGCACGGCCAGATTGGAGTTGGCCTTGATGGCAAAGCAGACCAGGTGCGGTGTTCCTGCCAGAGCCTGGTCCCAGGCCAGCCAGGCCTGTTCTATTGCCTGGCGCGAGTAGACGAAACAGGGTGTGCCATGGCGTGTGGCAATATCGGACAATGGCAGGTCTTCGGCGTGCAGTTCGCCATTGCGGTAATCAAAAACGGTCATGTTATAAGCTTCGTTTGCGGGTCTACGGGAGGCGGAGGATGACTTTTTCAGCGCTCGGAAGGCTGCTGGATCATGGCTTCCTCGGATTCGTTGCGCGGCTCGTCGATTTTCTCGGCGGGCATATACAACGGGCCCTTCTGGCCACAGCCAGCAAGAACGAAGAGTGCAAACAGCACTGCAATGGAATACTTCATAATGAAATCCTTATTGAAAAACAGCCAATATACGGCAGTATACCCAGCCGCCCGGTCTGACGCATCCGAACCGGCGCTGGATGACCGGAGAAGAGAACAGGCATGCATGAATTGAGCGAAGAAGATTTCAACCGGCAGGTCGACCTGCTGCAGGACAGAATCGAATATGCGCTGGACGCGAGCGACCTGGATCTGGATATGGAGGTGATTGACGGATCACTGGTGCTGATCCTCGCCGAAGGTCCGCGCCTGGTGGTCGGCCGTCAGCCGGCTTCGCGGGAGATCTGGCTTACGGCGCCGGATGCGACCCGGCATTTTGGTTATTTTCCCGGCGAGGGCTGGCTCCACGACAGTGATGATGAGCCGCTGGAGCTGGTGCTGAGCCAGGTGCTCAATGACCTGACCGGTGAAGAGCTGGAACTGGATCTGGAGGAGGAATAGGTGCCAGTTGCCGGTCGTCAGCCATCCCCCTGTGTGCGCAAGTGTTGCCTCGATGGCGATCAATGCCTGGGTTGCGGGCGGCTGATGGCGGAAATCCTCGAGTGGGCAGCTGCCACCGATGAGCGTCAGTTGCAGATCATCACCGACGCAAAGAAACGTTTTGCCAGCCGCGCCGCCCGGCTTGGTTCGCCCCAGTAATCAGCTGCGCGCAATACCCATCGCCGCATTCAGCGCATCTTCGAGTCGTTGCCGATAACGCAGGTAATGGACAGTTTGCATGTTGCCGGCAGGATCGACTGCAGATAGGTCCAGGTCGGTTATATAGCATGGGTAGTCTTCCGTTCCGGCACGTTGATTGAGAATGTGCCGCGCTGCCGCGCTAAACAGGTCAGCGCCGTGATCGAGTTCGGAAAACTCCTTTTGCCCGCAAAAAATGCTTACCTTCAGGCTCTGGTCATCTCCGGGCTCGGCAATCGCCTGTACTGCGTAGTAATCGGTTTCAATACCCTGACCGGGGACCCGCTGGGCCTCGAGCCGTAACGGCAGACCCTCGGCGGCAGGGCGGATTGCATAGAGTGACAGGGGTTCTTCACGCAGGCTCAACTCGAGACTCTGGTTGATCTGTCTGCGCAGACGGATGCTATGCAGAAAGCGCAGCAATGGCAGCAGTAGGGTCTGCTCGTCACGGCACGCCTGCCGGATGCGCCACAGGGCGCCAAGCTCGTCGAGTACGCTTATCTCGGCCTGGCGATCCGGTAGAAGGCGATAGAACACCTGGATCTCGCCGCCTCGGGCCTGTTGGAGCATCAGGGCGGTATCGTGCCCCTGCAGTGCGAAGCGATCCAGTGCCAGGGCGCTATAGCTGGTCCGGCCACTGCCCAGATAGCGCATCAGTCGCTCGCGATCAGGCAGGCGGGTAATGTCGATCAGGCCCTCCTTGCGTTCGAGCACCTGGAAGCTGTTTTGTACCTGCAGCAGAAAACGCGATGGGGGCTCTGCTAGCAGTTGCCGGGTGGCGTCCTGAAACAGCTGTTCTACGCGTTCGGCAATCGCGCTGGAGCGGTTGCGGCAAAAACAGACTACCTGCAGATCCGGCCGGTGCTGATGTTCGTGTGCCTTGTTCAAATAATCGCACAGGGCCTGGATACAGGCCTGCTCACCCTCGAAGCGGCCGACCTGCAGCTCGTTCCAGCTATTGAGCGTGACCTGGTCGATACTCAGAATCAGATTGTCGCGCAGCCCCGAGTAACCCAGGGCGTCGGTATGGCTGCTGATCAGATGCACGTTCTTCTGGCTGGTGACCGGCAGCGGGTCGAGCCCCACATTCACCAGCAGTAGAGCCTGGCACGGTTGGCTGGGGCGTGATAACGCGGTTTCGGTCAGAACCGGCAGAGGCTGCGGGAAATGTTGGCGCAGACTCGCCAGCAGGTTACTCAGCTCGAACTCGCTCAGCGCGCTGTCACCAGGATGTACCGCGATGCGCGTGGCCGCATCGACCAGACCGTTGCGGTGTGCCCAGGCGAGCAACTCAACCAGATGTCGGGTGTACTTGAGCGGGGCGTGATCAGTCAGTTCTGGCTGACTCAGGGTGCCTCGGTACAGATGCCAGCTGCTCTGCTCCGGCTCCCCGCTGGTGCGTTGCGCCAGGGTCAGCAAGGGTTCACTGAGGTCGGGGGCGATACCCGGGTTGATGACTTCGATCTTGCCCGCCTTGCGTTCGAAAGCGGCGTATAGCCTGCGGCCGAGCAGGGAAAGGTCACGACTGTTGACCTGGTTTATCACGCCATTGCTGCGTCCGAACTGGGACAGAAAGCGATAGCTGTGAGTCAGCTCACTGACCAGTTGCTGGCGTTCGCGCGTCACTTCGCCCACACGCCATACCTGACGATTGTCCATCTGCTGCAGCTGCCGTGTGTCCCAGTGCCATTCGCGCACCAGCTTTTCCATCAGGCTGCGCTTCCAGCCCAAAGTGCCGGTGCGTCGGCTCAGGCGGACGTCGGCCTTGATATACAGACACCGGCGTACCAGTTCGAGGCGTTCGGTTTCCTGCCGCTTGAGCAGATAGCGTTCGATTCGTCGGTAAAGCATGACATAGGGATCCAGTTCATCCAGATCCAGATGGTTGGCATAGACGGCATGCTTGAAATCCAGGCTCAAACAGCGCACCTCGGGGTGTTCGCTTGCGTAAACCTCGGTCAGCAGCAGCTTCAACACGGATTTGTAAGGTGATTCGATGCCCTTGAACAGTTGCCAGAGGCCGGCTCCGACGTACTCACCAGCCGGAATTCGTGCCATATGTCCCAGATCCAGGCTTTCCTGTGCGCGGATAAAGCGTTTTTCGATCAATTGGCGGGTGAAATCGGCGTAGTGCTTTTCTTCATAGTCTGGCACCAGCCACCATAGTGGATAGCGACCCCCCAGCAGGATGGCGGTGCGATAGAACTCATCCAGCAAGAGGTAGTGCTGGGTGCTGCCGCAGTCCTCGACACTCAGGGCGTTGTCACGGTCACCCAGACTGAAGGTCGCTGGGTTGACCAGATGAAAGTGCGCTTCGCAGCTCTGGGTGGCGGCCCAGTCAGTGATCAGTTGGCATTTCGCTGCCAGCTCGGCGATGGCTCCGGCTGCCAGGTGCGGCGCGTGGCAGACCCAGATATCCAGGTCGCTCTGGTCGGACTGAGCGATGGTTCCGCCGCTACCCATCAGATACAGCGACTGGATGTCACCGGTGAATCCGGCCGGATGCCGGCGATAGCTGAAGCTGCGGGTCAATGCCTGGGCGACTTGCAGTACATTGGAATCAGGAACGTAGCTGGCAAGGCCGTGGGGAGTGGAACGCGAAACATAACCCGGTAAAAGTGGATGATTGACGTCGAACAGCAGGGGAATGACTTGCAGAACGTTGTACTGGCGCGCCGGTAACGCCTGCAGCACACGTTGCAGGCGGCTTCGGTTGATACCCGTGAAGCGGTTACGCAGGGTGGTCAGGGCCTTGCGGTCAATGCCCTCGGCTATCTGCGGCTGAATTTCTCCACTCAGGGCCATGATTTTCGGTCTGTTATCAATCGGCGCGCAGGATGGTAAGCAATGCCTGGCTGTGCTCTGCTGCATCCAGACCCAGACTGGTCAGGTAGCCGCCATCGGGCTGAGTGGTAAGTCCCCGGGCATGCAGCCGTTCGGCAGCAGCGACTACCTCTTGTGTAGCCTCATGCCGATGGATTTTCAGGCCCTCGAGGGAGCTGGCCAGGTTGAATTGGTTAAGCAGGTTGATTTCGGTGATTTCGTCGGGTTTCAGCATTGGGCGCTACCTCTTCTATGGATTCGGTTTCTCGATGTTCAGTATTCAGTCTAGCCCCAAAAGGCTGTGAAAAGCATAGGCAATATTCGTTGTTGTAGGTCATTGCATCGCCACTGCGTGCGCATTCACCCAGCTTATGCCACTGGATATTTTGTCCCCCCGGCGCTACAACAGTGGCACAGAAAAATAACACCCACTCTGCAGGAGACTATTTCATGCTCAAACTTCACGGATTTGCCGTCAGCAACTATTTCAACATGGTCAAGCTGGCGCTGTTGGAGAAAGGCGTCGATTTTGAAGTGAACGTGGTGCACCCCAGCCAGGATGAAGCGTTTCTGGCGATCAGCCCGCGCGGCAAGGTGCCGGCCCTGGAAACCGAGCACGGCCTGGTCAGCGAAACCAATGTGATCCTCGAATACATTGAAGAGACCCAGGGCGGCAAGCCGCTGCTGCCGAAGGATGCCTTCGAGCGCGCAACAGTGCGGGCGCTGACCAAGGAAATCGAATTGTATATAGAGCTGCCCGCCCGTAGCTGCTACGCGGAAGTGTTTTTTGGTGGCAAGGTCGATCAGCAGGTGAAGGACAAAGCCAAGACCGATCTTCTGGCGGGTGTTGCAGCGCTCAAGCGCCACGCCAAGTTTGCTCCCTACGTGGCAGGCAGCGAGATGACCATTGCCGACCTGATGTTCATCTACAGCATCGACCTGGCCAGCGCTGTGGCAAAGAAGTTGTTTGACCTGGATCTGTTGGCTGATCTGCCGGAAGCCCGGGCGCTGCAGGCCAAGCTGGCCGAGAACCCGAATGTGCAGAAAATCGAGGCAGACAAGAACGCCGAGATGGCAGCATTTATCGCCGCCGCCCGCGCGAAACGCTGATGGTACTGCTCATCCCCGGCAGGTCCGGGGATGAGATCCCCCCTGTCAGAGCATGTCCTTGAAGCGGTCATCGGTGCGAAATACCAGTGGCTGACTGAAGCCGGGAATGCGTATCTGCGCATCACTCAGCTCTATCTGGCTGTCGTCAATCATGTTCTGGCCAAAGTTATAGATGACGTCCAGCTGCCCCTTGAGTGCTTTCCCGTCGTAGGCGCTGGCCGCTGCACGCGTGTCTTCACGGCGTTTGCAGTAGTCGGTAAATGCGGCATCGCCGTAACGCTTTTTCAGCATCCGCTCGACCACGCTGGGCGCCAGCACCACACAGCTGGCGTTGTTGCCGCCGAAGCCCTTGGAATTGATAAAGCAGACCTCCAGCGGATCGGTGGTGCGTTTGATATCGCTGGTGCTGATGCGCAAATGCTCGCGGTGTACATCGTCGGCCACCGCATCGATGGTCTTGATGCCCGGAATAATCTGGTATTTGAAGCTGCCCAGCGCGGAAGCCATCTGGTCGGCGCTGGCACTGGCCAACGAATGCCCAACATAAGCCTTCACAGCGGTGAGCGGCAGGTCACCGATATCGAACGCACCAGCTACCCGGTCCAGCAGCTCGGACTCGGTCACCCGGTTCGCCGGCGTGCTGGAGCCGTGGGCGTGGACGAAGCTGCGCTTGCGCACCCCTTCTTCACCGACGATCTGCATCGCACTGAAAATCGCTTTGGACATGGTCAGATAGTTGCCAGGCCCGGGTGCAGAAATGGACTTCTTGAAGCCATCAGCATTGATGAACACATCGGGCACCGCGCCATGGATGTCTGCGCCCAACTGCATGGCCAACTCATCATCCATCAGCAGGAAGAACTGCGCCGACTCGGCCAGAGTAAAGCCGCAGTTATGACTGAAGGGACGGCTGGCCCGGCGGAAGTCGACGTCGGGTTTGCCTTCGATATTGCGCAGCCCGTCTTCGGTCGCCAGGGCGCCCATCGCGCCATAGCCCTCAATGCACTCCTGGGTAACCGGCGCCTCGCCATTACCTACCAGCACCACGCGGGCGCGGCCGCTGGTAATCATTTCGGTGCCTTTCTGCAGGTTGTACAAAAAGCTCGCACAGGCGCCGGTAATTGCGCCGGTGGTGCCTACGCTGCCCAGGATGTAGGCGTTGATAAAGTCCGCCGGCATGCTGTTGAGCCCCAGTGCCAGCTGCTTGGCGCTGACCCGGTTGCCCTTCAGCCGCGACTGCATGAGCCCACCGAAGCTGTTCTCGTCGAGCTGGCTCATTGCGCTACTGGCAAAGACTGCAATTTCATCGGGTTGTACGCTGTCGACGATGGTCTGCCAGGGCAGGCCGCTGGAGCGCAGGGCATCGGTTGCGGCCACAATGGTCATCTGTAGCCCGCGCGGGTGAAAGCGTGAAGCGTAGTGCTCGGAGGGCTCGAAGCCGCAGGGCAGTTGACCGGCAGACTTCACTGGCAGCGAGCGATAGCTGTCCACCTTGATGTCACAGCCGTCATAGACGGTCACCATCACCTCGGTGTCATTCAACGGCTCAATGACCCAGTCGGTAGGTAGCGGCTCGGGCAGCTGCTTGGCCAGGGTGATGAAGGAAAAGGGTTTGCCGGCTTCACCGGTAATGGTCAGGTTCTTCTGCCAGTGGGCGGCATCCACATCCAGATGGCGTTTTTCAATCCGCCGCACGAGCGTGCCCTGCAGAATCTGCTCGCCAAAGCGGGCCTCGATATCAGCGGGCGTAAGTGGCTGGTCGTCGGCATCCAGATACTGGTCGTTCTCGACCCGCACCAGTTTCATCAAAACCGCCAGACCGGCAAGGGTCTCCTGACGCTCGTCGACGGGCAGGGATTCGATCACCGTGCGGCGAAACCCATGGTGGAAGGAACTGCGACCGGCGGCGTTGTAGCCACCAAAACCGACTATGACCGGCAAACGCGACATCTGGCATGACTCCTGACAGGTACCAGGCGCCCGTGCCCACCAGCGGTGGGCAGCTCTGGCAGCTTCTTGCCAACCAGGGCGCTGGAGTGTTCTTCGAATGCATATGCTGACGAGAACTGTAACCGCTGGGTCACGTTTAGACCAAGCCGATTTCCTGTGCCAGGGGGCTGGACTTCTGTTTGACGCGCCTCAGCTGGTTAAAGGTTCGAAGATCACATAGACCTTGCGGGTGCGCTCGATCACTTCCCAGCTGCCGACAAAGCCGGCAGGGATCACGAAACGGTCGCCAGCCACCAGGTCGCGGCTGCCACCCTGGTCATCGTGCAGAATCGAGACGCCTTCCAGTATCTCGCAGTACTCGTGTTCACTGTAGCTCACGTCCCAGCGCCCTGGAACGCACTCCCAGGTGCCGGTGGAAAACTGCCCGCAAGGGCTGCTGTAGTGATTGCACACGGACTGCGCCGGATCACCATCGCGGACCTTCTCGGGGTCGGGCCGATAGTGCTCGGCCTCGGTGGGTGCGGTCGCAAAATCGACAATGCTCTCGATAGACATGGTTATCTCTCCACCTACTTCATGGTCGGAATGCTGAATTCAGCATCGGCGCGGATGCCCGTGGGCCAGCGGGAGGTGATTGCCTTGCGCTTGGTATAAAAACGCACTCCGTCCGGGCCGTGCATGTGCAGTGGGCCGAACAGCGAGCGCTTCCAGCCGCCGAAGCTGTGAAAGGCCATGGGAACCGGGATCGGCACGTTCACGCCGACCATGCCCACCTGGATCTCGTTGCAGAACTGCCGGGCAGCATCGCCATCACGGGTGAAGATCGCCGTGCCATTGCCGTACTCATGCGCGTTGATCAGTTTCACCCCAGTGGCGTAATCCGGTACGCGCACAATGCACAGCACGGGCCCGAAAATTTCCTCGCGGTAGATGGTCATCTCGGCGGTGACCTTGTCGAACAGGCAGCCACCCATGAAATAACCGCCTTCCAGGCCGGGGACGCTGACATCGCGGCCATCGACTACCAGCTCGGCGCCTTCGCTTACGCCTTGATCGATATAGCCACGAACCTTGTCCCGGTGCTGAGCGGAGACCAGCGGACCCATCTCCATGCCGGCGCTCAGGCCGTTACCGATTTTCAGTGCCTTGACCTTGGGTGCCAGCGCGGCAGCCAGTTGATCAGCTACTTCATCGCCCACCGCTACCGCCACGGAAATCGCCATGCAACGCTCACCGGCACTGCCATAGGCCGCACCCATCAGCGCATTCACAGTTTGATCCAGGTCGGCGTCGGGCATGACCAACATATGATTTTTCGCGCCGCCCAGGGCCTGCACGCGCTTGCCATGTTCGCACCCGGTGGCATAGATATATTCGGCGATGGGGGTCGAGCCGACAAAGCTGACAGCCTGTACGTCCGGATGGGTGAGCAGTACGTCGACCGCTTCCTTGTCACCGTTAACCACGTTCATCACACCATCAGGCAAGCCTGCTTCGGTGAGCAGTTCGGCCAGGCGCATGGGTACGCTGGGATCTTTTTCCGATGGTTTCATGATGAAGGTGTTGCCGCAGGCGATGGCGATCGGGAACATCCACATAGGTACCATCGCCGGGAAGTTGAACGGGGCAATACCTGCGCACACGCCCAGAGGCTGGTTGACTGACCAGGCATCGACGCCACCGCCGACCTGCTCGGTATGCTCGCCCTTGAGCAAGTGCGGAATGCCGCAAGCAAACTCGACCACTTCCAGGCCACGGGTCAGTTCGCCTTTGGCGTCGTCAAATACCTTGCCGTGTTCACGGGTGATCAGCTCGGCCAGCTCATCAGCGTGGGCTTCGACCAGCGCCTTGTACTTGAACAGCACCCGCGCCCGGTTCAGTGGCGTGGTGGCTGCCCAGGCCGGCTGCGCCGCCTTGGCGACCGCGATGGCCTTTTCGACTTCGCTGACGCTGGCCAGAGACACGTTACCGCGCTGCTCGCCGGTAGCGGGTTCGAACAGGGGCTGGGTGCGCTCGCTGGCGGCGGTGCGCTTGCCATTGATAAAGTGAGTCAGTTGCAGGGTCATTGGGTCACCAGTGCTGTAAAAGTATGTAGGTCGTATTGGTTCGAAACTATGTGCTGCGGCGTGCTGGACCAGCCATGGCGGACACGCAGCAAGTACGTCCCTGTAGCTCGACGGTGGCATCCCTGCCACCGACGGTCCGCCACAGCTGATCCAGCACGCCTCGTGGTTCTCCGAGTTTGCGTCCGCCCTTTATGGCGTTCGCCGAATGACATCGCCCAGGGTATTGATGATCTGGTCGATATGACTCTTCTCGACAATCAGCGGGGGTGCCATGGCGATAATGTCGCCGCTGTTGCGCACCATCAAGCCATTCCAGAAGCAGCCCTCGAATACATCGTAGCCGCGTTTGCCGGGCGCGCCGTCACGGCTGGCCAGGTGTACAGCGCCCACCATGCCGGTGTTGCGAATATCGATCACGTTGGGCAAGCCTTGCAGGCTGTGCAAGCCTTCCTGCCAGTAGATTTCCAGATCCCGGATACGGGTCAGCAAACCATCGCGGGCATAGATATCCAGCGTTGCCAACGCGGCGGCAGCAGCCACCGGGTGACCGGAATAGGTATAGCCGTGGAACAGCTCGATGATGCCGTCGGGGCCATGCATGAACGCATCCTGAATCTGGTCGCTGGCGAAGACAGCGCCCATCGGGATAGCGCCGTTGGTCAGGCCCTTGGCCGTGGTCATGATGTCCGGGGTGACTTCCCAGCGCTGTGAAGCGAAGGGCGAGCCGACGCGGCCGAAGCCGGTGATCACCTCGTCGAATATCAGCAGGATGCCGTGCTTCTCGGTGATCTCGCGCAGACGCTTGAGGTAACCCTGGGGCGGCAAAATGACCCCGGCAGAGCCGGACATGGGTTCGACGATAACGGCTGCGATGTTCTCGGCGCCATGCAGGTTGACCAGGCGCTCCAGATGGTCCGCATATTCGACGCCGTGTTTCGGCAGGCCACGGGTAAAGGCGTTGCGCTCCAGATCCAGGGTATGCGGCAGGTGGTCAACACCGGGGAGTTGTACACCAAAGGCCTTGCGGTTATTGACCATGCCGCCGACGGAAATGCCGCCGAAGCCGACACCGTGATAGCCCAGTTCGCGGCCGATCAGCCGGGTGCGGGTGCCTTCACCACGGGCGCGGTGGTAAGCAAGGGCGATTTTCAGCGCGGTATCGACCGACTCGGAACCGGAGTTGGTGAAGAAGACGCGATTCAGGCCTTCTGGTGCAATTTCAACCAGGCGCTCGGCCAGTTGGAAAGGCAGCGGATGGCCCATCTGGAAGGTTGGAGCAAAGTCCATCTTGGCGATCTGCTTGCTGACTGCTTCGGCGATCTCCTTGCGACCGTGGCCGGCGTTGCAGCACCAGAGGCCGGAGGTGCCGTCGATGACCTGGCGACCTTCCACATCGGTGTAGTACATGCCTTCGGCGCTCTCAAGCAGGCGCGGACGATCCTTGAACTGGCGGTTGGCAGTAAAGGGCATCCAGAATTCATCAAGACTGAGGTCCTGCTGACTGGCGGGGGCGTGCATGCTGTTCATGGGGGTCGTCCTGGCGTTGCTTGAGCGGTGTACTGGGTAGAATGTATTTCGATCTTATGTCAAAAATAACAAACGAAAAACCCCGATAACCGCAATAATCTGAAATTTTGTCAAATATATTGAATTATGCCTCCACCGACGCCGGCGCGGGCGCACCCTTTGGCAGGGATGGAACCCGGCCCTCCCGGGCGTGCACCCTGGGAGTGTCGAGCTCCATCTCGACAGAGGGGGGTAAGCCGATACACGGCTGGCCGGGATGGAACCCAGCCCTCCCGGGCGTGCACCCTGGGAGTGTCGAGTTCCATCTCGACAGAGGGGGGTAAGCCAATACACCGCTGGCCGGGGTGGTACCCGGCCCTTCCGGCAGCCCCTAGCGCCACTGATACTGCAAGCCCAGACCGACCAGCCATTGGCGATCGGGTGCCGGTTCGTAGTAGCGGCCGCCGGGTCCGTTGACGATCAGCGAGCCGATATATTCCTTGTCACCGATATTGTCGACGCGCACGAACGGATCGACCGTCCAGTTGCCGACCTCGTGGCTATAACCGGCACGCCAGTTGAATACGGCGTAGCCCGAGGCGCGGGCCTGATTGTCGTCAGTGGCGAAGCGCTCACTCAAGGATTGGGCTTCGAGGGCGGTGGTAAAGCCGGTCCCCGGAGGCTGCCAACTCAGCTCGGCAAACAGGCTGTGGCGGGGCACGCCGGGCAGGTCCTTGCCGGATAGATCGTCGCCATCGCTCGTCGTGTAACTGTCGAAACGGGCATCGAGGAGGGTGTAGGCCAGATAAGCTTCAATGCCGTGATCAAAGCCCTGCTCAAGCGAGAGTTCAAGGCCCCTGCGGGTCGACTGGCCGGCGTTGACGAAGGTGCTGCGACCCGTCACCGCCTGGTTGGGCCCGGTGACGATCTCGTCTTCCACGCGGCTGTGGAACAGGGCCAGATTCAGCCGGGTTCGCTCATGCCGGAGCTTCATGCCGATCTCGGCGTTGCGCGACTCGCTCGGTTCCAGGCCGAAGTTCAAACCGCTGCCCTGCTGCTGGTACGCCAATTCCTGAAAGGTGGGGGTTTCGAATCCCTGGCCCAAGGCCGCATACAGAGTTAGTGCCGGATTCCACTGATAGCTCAGACCCACTGCGGGGTTGGTCTTTTGATAGTCCACGCCGCCGCTGTCGTCCTGCCCGTCGACGAGATAATCATCTTCGGACTCGAACTCCACACGGCTATGACGCAAGCCGGCGGTCAGGGTCCAGCGTGGATCCAGTTGCCAGGTGCTGATCAGATAAGCGTCCTGGCTGTCGACCGTATTGAATTCGTCTCGCTGCTGGGCCCCTTTGTCGCCGAAGTCGTTGACGAACCCATTGCGCTGCTCGCCCTGGTAGTCATAGGTCAGACCCGCTGCCAGTTCGACCGGTAGGCCAAATAGCTGAGTCTCGCGCTGCCAGCCCAGTTCGCCACCGCCAAAGCGACGATCCAGTTCGATCACACCGCCACCGGAGAACTGGCCGCCACCAGGAAATGCCAGAAACTGCTCTACATAGCGCTCGCCGCCGTAAACCATGAGGGTGATCTTGTCATCGTTGGCCAGCCGGCGCTGGTAGTTCAACCCGGCCTGGTTATGGCGTACGGTCTTGCGCGTATCAAAGGTCTGGGTGCCGGCCACGGCCTGGCGTCGGTCCTCCCGCACCTGCGCCCGGGTCAACCCCAGCGGGTCTTCGGTTTCCGGCTGATCGAGACTGTTGATCAATAGCGTCAGGCTGGAGGCGTCGTCGATGTCCCAGCCCAGACGCAGATTGGCGATGTCCCGCCGGGTTTCGCTGTGGTCCCGATAGCCATCGGTTTCCAGGCGCGAGATGTTGGCAGCGACGTTCAGATCACCGTGCTGGCCACCGTAGCGCAGCCGTGAGCGGCGCAGGTTGTCGGGGCCGATGGCGGTGCGGTTTTCCAGGGTCGGATAGAAAGCACCTTCATCGGTGAAACCCTGGATGATCCCGCCGGAAGCATTGCCGTAGAGCGTGGTCAGTGGGCCACGTAGCACCTCGATGCGCTGCATGCCATCCAGGTCGAACAGGGAGGGCTGGCCCTGGCCGTCGGGCATGGTCAGGGGGATGCCGTCCTGCACCAGGCGTACCCCGCGCACACCGAACTGGGCGCGGGCGCCGAATCCGCGGGAGGAAATCTGCAGGTCCTGGGCGTAGTTCTGCCGGTTGACCGCGACTATGCCGGGTACGCGCTGCAGGGTCTCGGACAGATTGGCGCCCAGGCTCTGGGGGCTTATCTGCTCACCGCTGACGGTATCGCGGGCCAGGGGCACGCGGGTGTCCTGATCGGCTGCCTCGCTACCCAGGACCACCTGTGCTGGCAGGCTGAGAGGAGAGTCCTGCGCCAGAGTGAGTGTCGGGAAGAGGCAGGTCAGGGCTGTGGCGCATGCGCTCAGCGTAGTCGGAATTGTATTTTTCATAAGGCCGCTTTTATCGTGTTTTGTTGGTTCTGGCTATCGAATAAGACGCTGGCGGCAGTATAGGCCTGCGCCGCGGCCGGTTTGAACTCAGTGACCCGATGCGGTTGTCACAATATTGAGTCAAGGCTTTGCTCTGGTTGCAGGAGCGAATCTGCCTTGCGTACTATTTTGATCCAAAAGTAATTCTGCGGTACTCTAGCCCTGTTTCAAGCTATGAGCAGATCGTATTTAGCCTGTTAATGGTGTTCATAGCAGATTTCAGGGTCATGAAAAAACAGCATTATTCATTACTACTGTAATATTTAGACTTTATGGCAAAATGCACTCCTTCGAGTGCGGCCGGGAGCCAGACATGTACATGATGCACGACCTCTATCTTTCCCTGCGCCGCCTGCAGCGGGCCAGTGAGATACACGCCAAGCGCCTGGGCCGCCACAGCGGCCTCACGCCTATTCAGCTGCTGATCATGCACAGCATCAAGGCGATGGGCGAGGGAACTTTGGGCGATCTGGCGAAACGGGTCAGCGTTTCCCAGGCTACCCTAAGCACTATCATTGACCGCCTCGAAAGCCGAGAGTTGCTTCAGCGAATTCGCAGCAAGAGCGACAAGCGTAAGGTGCATCTGGCGTTGACCGCCAAGGGCGTGGATGCAATCCAGTCCGAGCCGGCTTTACTGCCAGTGGAGTTCCTGGATCGATTCGGCAAACTGGCAGATTGGGAGCAATTGATGCTGCTGGCCAGTTTGCAGCGCGTTGCTGGTTTGCTTGAAGCTGATCAGCATGGGCCGGCTGAGTTGTTCGATAGCGAGACGGCGGCCTGACAGACTCTCGATACTACGTCGGAGTGGTGCCGCTATTGCACCGGTAACGCTCTCTTCACTCTTGCCGCGGGCATGGACGCCCTGGTCTGAACCTGTCTCTCTTGACTCTTCTGTCTCGTAGGTAAAACACTCGTTACGACCCTCGCCAGCTTTTTTTCCAGGCCCTCTTGCCTGTTCTTCTCGCGCGACTTAGCATGTTTGAAATTTCAAACATCTATGTGGTAAATGCGTTACGCCTGACGTTGCGTTTTACCCCTGCGAGGAGCCTCCATGCAACTGCAATCCCCAGACCTGTTTCGCCAGCAAGCCCATATCGACGGTCGTTGGTGCGAGGCTGACAATGGTGCGCGCACCGAAATCTTCAACCCGGCCAATGCCGAGCGTCTGGGGAGCGTGCCAAACATGGGAGCGGCGGAAACTCGCAGGGCAATTGAAGCTGCGCGAGCAGCTCAGCCAGCCTGGCGCAAGCGCACCGCCAAGGAGCGTTCCGCGGTATTGCGCAAGTGGTTCGAGCTGATGATGACGCACCAGGAAGATCTGGCGCAGATCATGACCGCCGAACAGGGTAAGCCATTGGCCGAAGCACGCGGGGAGGTTGCCTACGCAGCCTCCTTTATCGAGTGGTTTGCCGAGGAAGCCAAGCGTGTCTACGGCGATACTATCCCCGGTCATCAAGCGGACAAGCGCATCATTGTGCAGAAAGAGCCGGTGGGCGTTACCGCGGCCATTACCCCCTGGAATTTCCCCGCTGCGATGATCACCCGCAAGGCGGCCCCCGCTCTTGCGGCTGGTTGCGCGATGGTTCTCAAGCCCGCGCCGCAGACGCCGTTCTCCGCATTGGCGCTGGTGGCTCTGGCCGAGCAGGCCGGTCTGCCCGCCGGACTCTTGAGTGTAGTGACCGCGGACGCCGAGCAGGCCATCGCCGTGGGTGGCGAGCTTTGCGCCAACCCGATTGTGCGCAAACTGTCGTTCACCGGCTCTACCGGAGTTGGTATCAAGTTGATGGAGCAATGCGCGCCTACGCTGAAGAAATTGTCTCTGGAGCTGGGCGGCAACGCGCCCTTTATCGTGTTTGATGATGCCGATCTGGATGCGGCAGTAGAGGGCGCGATGATTTCCAAGTACCGCAACGCCGGTCAGACCTGTGTCTGCGCCAACCGCATCTATGTGCAGGATGGCGTGTACGACGCCTTTGCCGAGAAGCTGGTTGCGGCAGTAAACAAATTGAAGGTAGGTAATGGCGCTGACGATGGCGTTACTACCGGCCCGCTTATCAATGCGGCGGCCGTAAACAAGGTGCAGCAGCACCTTGCAGACGCCACCGGCAAGGGCGCCCGCGTACTGGTTGGCGGGCAGCCACATGCCCTGGGCGGTTTTTTCTTCGAGCCCACGGTCCTTGCTGATATTGACAGCAGCATGTTGGTGGCGCGTGAGGAAACCTTTGGCCCCCTGGCGCCTTTGTTCCGCTTCAACGACGAGGCCGATGTGGTTCGCCAGGCCAACGACACCGAATTCGGTCTGGCCGCCTATTTCTATGCGCGGGATCTGAGCCGTGCTTTCCGGGTAGCCGAGGCGCTGGAATACGGCATGGTGGGTATCAACACGGGGCTTATTTCCACCGAAGTAGCGCCATTCGGTGGCATGAAATCCTCCGGTCTGGGCCGCGAGGGTTCCAAATACGGCATCGAAGAATACGTGGAAATCAAATACCTGTGCCTGGGCGGAATCTGACCCGGGATTTCATCTGACTGTGTGTGAGGTGAGTGATGAGTAAAAGCAACGAAACCCTGATGCAGCGCCGCAATGCAGCTGTTGCCCGGGGTGTGGGTCAGATTCATCCGGTCTTCGTCGAACGTGCGGAAAATGCCACCGTGTGGGATGTCGAGGGCCGGCAGTATATTGATTTTGCCGGTGGGATTGCCGTGCTTAATACCGGCCACCGTCATCCCAGGGTCATGGACGCGGTCAAACGTCAGCTCGAACATTACACGCACACCTGTTTCCAGGTGCTGGCGTATGAGCCCTATGTGGCGTTGTGCGAAAAACTGAATGCATTGGTGCCAGGCGACTTTGCCAAGAAAACCCTGTTGGTGACCACGGGCTCCGAGGCGCTGGAAAATGCGGTCAAGATCGCCCGCGCTGCCACTGGCAGGGCCGGGGTGATTGCCTTTACCGGGGGCTATCACGGCCGCACCATGATGACCCTGTCGATGAATGGCAAGGTCGCGCCCTATTCCGCGGGTATGGGGCTGATGCCCGGTGGCGTTTATCGGGCCCAGTTCCCCTGTGCGCTGCATGGGGTGAGTGACGCTGATGCGATCGCCAGTATCGAACGTATCTTCAAGAACGACGCCGAGCCACGGGATATCGCCGCCATAGTGATCGAGCCCGTACAGGGAGAAGGCGGTTTTCACGTGGCCAGTCCTGCGTTCATGGGGCAGTTACGCCAGCTGTGTGATTTACACGGCATTGTTCTGGTGGCAGACGAAGTGCAAAGCGGGGCTGGGCGTACCGGCACCTTTTTTGCGATGGAACAGAGCGGTGTTGCGCCGGATCTGACCACCTTCGCCAAATCGATTGCCGGCGGCTTTCCGCTGGCCGGGGTGTGTGGCAAGGCAGAGCTGATGGATGCCATTGGCCCGGGCGGTCTGGGTGGTACCTACGCAGGCAGTCCGGTGGCCTGCGCTGCAGCCCTGGCGGTGCTGGAGGTGTTTGAAGAGGAAAACCTGCTGGCGCGCAGCCGCACCCTGGGCGAGATGATTGGCTCACGCCTGCGGGCGATTGCCCAGGATGACAAGCGTATTGCCGAGGTCCGTGGCCTGGGTGCAATGATGGCCTGCGAACTGTTTGACGACCAATGCCGACCAGATCCGAACCTGGCCGCCCAATTGGTCGCCCGCGCGCGGGAAAAGGGGCTTATCCTGCTGTCCTGCGGCCAGTACGGCAACGTCATCCGCATTCTGGTGCCCCTGACCGCCACGGATCCAGAGGTCCAGCAGGGTATGGATATTATCGCCGACTGTTTCGCGGAGCTCGCAAGCTAGCCACAAGCCACAAGCCACAAGCCACAAGCTACAAGCTGCAAGCTACAAGCTACAAGCTGCAAGCTACAAGCTACAAGCTTCAAGCAAAAGCAAAAGCGGATCTGAGTTTGGGGTTTGGGGTTTGGGGTTTGGGGTTTAAGCTTGCCGCTTGCCGCTTGAAGCTTGAAGCTTGCAGCTGCGCCGAGGGCGCTAGAACGTCGACAGGCCGGTGAACTCCATGAATCGGTAGAGTGCGTAGCGCCAGCGTGAGTGGTCGGCAAAATCCGCGTAGGGCTGGCTGTATAGGTGGCCCTCGTGATTGCTCCAGTTCCGCTCGAATAATGCCTGTGCGCGCTGCATGACAGGGACTTGTGAATCGGCTACCACCCGCGCGCTGGTTTCCAGATTCAGGTCGTCAAGGTTGCGCCTAGTAAAGTTGGCCGAGCCGATGATCATCTCCGCGCTGCCATCGGCCCGTTTCAGCTGGATCCATTTGCGGTGGCATTGCTCGCCGCGGGTGGCACACCAGCGCACGGGAATACCGGCCTCATGCAAGTCCCAGCCGGCCTGACGATTGGGTACGCCGCCTTTTTCGCGCCCGAACGCATCCTTGTTCGGGTCCAGCATCGCACGCACCTTGACCCCGCGGTCGCTGGCGCGCACCAGTGCCTCGATGGTCGGACGGTGGGACAGATAGAACACTTCCATGTCCAGTTGGTCCCCGGCGACGCTGCTGTCGATCAGCGTCAGTAATGCATCACGAATTTTCCCTTCGGTCAGAACCTGCACCAGGGGGCCTTCCGGATTCGCGAGGGCGGGTGGTGGCTGGGGTATTGCAAACGTCGGGGCGTTTCCCGAGAAAGCCATTACCGACATCTCGGTGGCCAGCAGGTCCAATGCCGCGGCGCCGCGCAACACCAGAGCGTTGTTGCTGTGGCGGCTGCTGGCGTCATGGGGGTTGGCCGAGGTCACCAGGCCTGCCCAGCTGTCGCCCTCATCAACGATCAGTGTCTTGCGGTGGTTGGCGCGAAAGTTGAGCAGCGCCAGATAGCTGCGCAGGGTGACATCGCCCTCGCCGACGGGATTGGGTAGCCAGCCGCCTTCGCTGCTGTTCCCGACATGTCGACAGCATAGATGCCAGAGGCCAGACCAGACCGGGTTGGATGCCGGCAGTGCATTGACATCGGACATCACCACGTCGACTCCCGAGGCGCGCAGTTTTTCCAGGTGGGTTGCGGGCAAGCCGCCGTAGAGCGTATTGAACGGATCGGTGATCAGCACGATGGGCATATCGGGATGTTGCTGCCGCGCAGCGAGCAGCGCATCGGTGAGTTGGGCGGTGAGCGGCTGGTAGCTGGACTCGCCCGCAAACTCGTTGTAGAGGAACATGTCCACCACGACCAACTGGCGGGCCTGGGCGATCAACCGCAGAATTTTGTTGAAGACCTGCTGGTCACTGATCCGCTCGTCGCCATTGACAACAAAGGTGCGATCATCAAGCAGCTCCAGTCCCCGGGCCTCGCGCAGCGGAGTACTGACAGACAGGCCTTCGGGCAAGGGCTTGTAGGCCTGAAACAGGCTCATGAGAACCCAGGCGCACAACGCGGCGAGCAGAACCCCGATCAGCGGATGGCTGTGGGTTGAATGACTGCCATTGCCGGTCACGGTTGAAGTCGGTTGTTCTGCCTGCGTCGAAGGATCTGGCATCTGGCGCTCGTTATTATTCTGTTGGTGGGCCGGCATCGAGCAAGAGCTGCTACCCTGCGGTTAGTCGACGCTGGTCTGTTCCGTTACAGGTGGCAGTATAGGGTAACGGCTCAGGCCCTCGCCAGCGGGGCAAGATGTGCAGACAGGCTCGATAGGGAGATTTGCTTTCATGCGTTTGGGAGTTCGGTTGTTGGCAGTCCTTGTCGTGCTGTTGCTCGCGCTCGCGTTTGCCGCGGTATTGTTGATGCAACAACGCCTCACCGCTGCCGGTATCGACCAGTTTGACTGGGCGGGTGTCGGCTGGTCAGACGGAGGGTTGCAACTGGAACGTGTTGCCGGGCGGTATACCGACGCCAGTGGTGCACAGCTGCAGATCCACGCCCGGGCGTTGCGCATCGCCCCAGCCTGGTCGGGAGGGCCGCGCCTCGCTGCATTCCAGGCGGACCATTTGCAGTTGGAATGGCAGCCGACCGCAGCGCCTTCCACCAGTCGCACCCTCAGCATGCCTGACGTCCAACAACTGGCGGCAACACTGCAGTGGCTGCCGTCACGCGTGCTGGCGATTGAACAGCTTGCTATGAGCGTGCCTTGCGGTGAAAGGCGTTGCACGCTCGAGGGTGCGGTGACGATCGAGCGCGAAGCCGCGGCCGGCTTTCTGGTTGACCTTGCCCTGTTGGCAGAGGAAGGCGGCGTTCATCTGCACGGCTATCTGAATAGTGATACAGAGGGTTTGCAGGCGGATCTGACGCTTCGATTAGCCGATCAGCAGGCCGCCGAACTGCAGGCTGAGTGGCTTTACGGTGAGTCGTCGGTGCCCCGTTCCCAGGGCACGTTGACTGTGCCTGAATGGCCACAGGCGGACTGGCTGCTGACCTATGTCGAGCCCTGGCTTGGAGGCGCTCAGTTACCTGTAGGCTCGCTGCCGACGGGGCTGCGTGGCGAGATACGTTGGCTTATGGCGCCCACGAAGCCGCCGCAGACGCTGGCAGATATGCTCTCGGGGGCGGTTGAGCTCTATGCGGCTGCAACGCTTGCCGATGCGTGGCAGATACCGGACCTGGGCGAGGTGCAGGGCGAATTGACTCTGGATCTGCTTGGCGATGCGGGCCTCTGGCAATTCCGCGAGGGTACTGGCCTGCTGATGCTGGAGGCGCTGACTGTGCCTGCCCTGGCGACCCTGCCAGCGCAGGTACGTCCCAGAGCCATCAATCTCAGTGTCGAAGCCCAGGCCGATAGCCAACTGGCCTGGACCAGCCATCTGCCTTTGGTCATTCAATTGGAGGTGGCGGGGCCGCTCACTGCGCAACTGGCGGGTCCCGTGACCATTGCCTCGCTGCCGGAATGGCAGGCACAGTGGGATGCCATGCGTTTACGTGTAGAGGTGCCGAATTATCAACTGGATGCGTTGGATCTGGATCAGTTGATGTTTGATGGCAACATATCCGGTCGCCTGGATGCTCACGAGCTGGCTTTGGAGCTGGGTTCGGGCGCAATGGTGACGCTGGGCCGCGTGCGGCTACAGGACATGTTTGTACTCACCGACGTGCGTGCTGATCTGGCCGGACTCGCGCTGCAGGCTCTGCTTGCAGACCCGGCCGCTGTTGCCGCCAATGGGCCGGTTAGCATCCGCGCCGGACGGGTCGAACATGCCATGCTCAAACCCCAGGGCTGGATCTTGCAAGGCACCCTTGCCCGAGATAACGCCGGCTTGCGTTGGCAGGGCACCGCGGCTTCCGCCAGCGAACTTGGGCTCGCTCTGGGGTTCAATTGGCCGGTCAGCGAGCCCTGGCGAGCGGATGTAAAGCTTGAGTCTACCTTTCTGCGCGCGGGTGATCCCCTTTCGGCAACCCTGGCTCTTTGGCCGGAACTGCTCACTCTCGGTAGCGGGCGGTTGCAGGGCGAGGTCAGTCTGCGGGGTAATCCGGCTATGGAACATGCCAACGGTCACTTGACGCTCGATAACGCAGCCGGTATCTATGATCGCGCTACCTTTCAGAGCCTAAGCACCCGGATCAACATTGATCTTGCCGGGGACAGGCTGCAACTCGATATGCCCACACTGATGCTCGCTGCCCTGGACCCGGGAATCGCCATGGGGCCGCTGAGCGCTGACCTGCATTACTCTGCGCACATGGACAGAGTAGGGGCTGGCCTGCTGAGAATCGAACAGGCGCAGCTGGATGTGCTCGGTGGTCAGGTAAGGTTGGAGCCTGCTGTGCTGGATCTGACTGAACAGCGGCATGCAATGATGGTCGACATTAGTGGGCTGGAACTCGATCGTCTGTTTGAGGTCTATCCGGCCGAGGGCCTTCGCGGAGGTGGGACACTTGATGGCCGCCTCCCATTGACCCTGGTCGATGGCGCGTTGGTGATCGAAGAGGGACAGCTCGGCGCGCGCGAACCGGGGGGCTTTCTGCAATACCGATCGGCCAAACTCGAGGATCTGGCCGAAAGTACACCCGGTATGCGGCAGGTAGCCCTAGCGCTGGACGATTTCCACTATGACCTCCTCAACGCCGATGTAACTTATGGCGAAGGGGGTATACTCGTATTGGGTCTGGAGTTGCAGGGACGTAATCCGGCGTTGCAGGACGGCCGACCGATTCATCTGAATATTCGACTGGAAGAAGACATTCCCGCGTTGCTGGCAAGCCTGCAGCTCAGCGGCAAGGTAAGTGAAATCATCCAGGAGCGGGTCAGGCAGCGGCTGCTCAAGCAGCCCGCGGATCCATGACACCCATTGTCCGAAGGAGTCACCAGCATGCGATGGCATCTGTTACCGGTTATGGCACTGACGATCGGGTTATTGGCGGGTTGCACCCCTACCGTCAAGGTCCAGGCTCCCACCGAGCCAATCAATATCAATCTGAACGTGAAGATCCAGCATGAAATCTACATCAAGGTAGATCGTGAACTGGATGACCTGTTCAGTGAATCCAGTGGCTTGTTCTAAGAGGGCGATAACATGCGCATGAGTATTCGGTTGTTACTACTGGCCGCAGCCCTGCTGGTGGCTTCTCCTACCTGGGCCCTGAGTCTCAATCAGGCGATGGGCGCTCTGCCCGAGGCCAAGGCTGCGGGTTTGCTGGGCGAACGCCCGGATGGTTATGTAGGTGTGGTCAGCCCGGGGGGCGATGCGGCGGAGATTGCCCGGCTGATCAACGAGGCCAGGCGAGCAGAGTATCAGCGGCTTGCGGCGGAAAACGGCATCAAGCTGCGGGACGTCGAAGCAATTGCCGGCAAGAAGGCGCTGGAGCGCACTCCCTCGGGTCAATATATTCAGCTAAATGGCGTCTGGATGCCCAAGTAGGGGGCACAGCCAGGGCTATTCAGTCGCTCTCGGGCAGCCAGTTGATGTCACCGTACCAGCCGGTGATCGGCTGGCCGCTGTCATCGCAATCGGTCATGATTGCCAGGCCATCGATGGTGTCGAGTTCCACGCCATGCAGGTTCGCGAAATCTTCCCGTACATTGCGTCGCTCTGTAGCAAATTGCCGGTCAGATCCTTTGGGAGCGCCGCTGCGCAGTGCCAGAATCTTGGCCTGACCGGCATAGGCGTTGTCCCACACCGCGCCAATGGCCTGATTGCTCGACCAGACGTAATTCACGGCGCGGGTACGCCAGGGCAATAACCCGCCATCCTTTACCACATAGAGCCGTACCGGATAGTCATCGCCGCTCTTCTTTGTTTCGTCTATCCCTGTGAATACCTTTTCAATTGCCCAGGACCATTCCAGAACCGGCGTCTTTCGCAAGTCAATGGACTGCTCCAGATAGAGGGCCGAAGCAGCGTTGCTACAGCTTGCCTGGAGTGCGGTCGTACCTGCGTATTGGCCTAGTTGGTACTCGGTGGGTGCGGCAAAGTCACGGCGTTCCCATTCGAGCATGTCGGCCGGAGATACAGCCGTCATCCCATGGGCCAGACCGGCGCAGAGACTGGTCAACAGCAGCAGGCCCTGCCAGCCTGTTGGCCGGGCAGGGTTAAACACTGCCCGGCTCTTCGTCGGTTTTTGCCGGCGGGTTTTGCTTTGCTTTGGCCTGCTCCTCGGCGCGGAATTTCTCCCAATCTTCCCAGTCGTGTGGCGTACCGGCATGGGGTCGACCCGGATGCAGGGCGCGCTCGAGTGACTTGCCGCGCAGACTGGTGTCCTTGAGGTCATCATCGTCGCCATCAAGACCGTACTTCTTGAGAAATTCGTCCGCGCGCATGGGCTTGCTCCACCAGGTCAGGTTGTAAACTCAGTATGCGCGCCCGGTAAAAAATTGTGGCTGCAAGCTGTTTCAGGGTCTGTCCAGGTTCTCGCTGTCAGCGTTGTCCACAAGGGATGTCAGACGCAGTCGCTCGTTTGGGGCAAAACGCTGTGCGGCCAATTCCTCGATCGCCTGGTCTTTGTCCGCTTCAGCCAGCCCGGGGTGCTCGACAATTGTCCGGCGCTCGGCGTTGAATTCATCCACCCGCTGACGCCACTGCTGGCGCTGGGCATCCAGGGTTTCGAGCCGGCCAGTAGCTTGCGGCCCCACCAGCGACATGCGCAGTTCGCGGATCCGGGCCGCATCGGCACCTTGCGCTTGCAGCGTTTGCGTCTGTTCGGTCAACACCTGATGGATCTGCGGCACCAGTAGATCCTGCATATCCTCCGGCAGGCCCTGACGCAGGCTTTCAATCATCGCGCCCTTGTCTTCAGCAGGGATGTTGGCGTCGTGCATGATGGCCAGACGCGCGAGGCTGAACTGATCATATATCTCTTCGGCGGCAAAAAACGCCCGGTGCGCCTCGGCGCTGAATATCTCGGCGCGCAGCCGTTGTACCGCGTCACTGCGGGCACGTATTCCATCGATATCAGCGATGACCGGGTAGGCCTGCTCAAGCTCGACCAGTGCTGTCTTGTACGCTATGTAATCATCCAGCAACGCCAGAGCCTGGGCTAATGCGGGCTGTTGCAATTGGCCACGCAGATGCTGACGGATATTGGCGGTGGCCTGCTCGAAGCTGACTTCGCCCACCGTGGTGTAGTGGTAATCGAACAGGTGACGAAGCTGTTCGGTAATTAACAGGTTGCCCTGCTGATCGACTTCGAGCATGCCGTCCACTTCGGTCCCCTGTTGTGATGCGGCGGCCGGGGGCGGAAGAGATTGAGCGGCCTGTATAGTAAGCAATGGCGGTGTTACAGGTTTGGATACAGGGGGTGCTATCTCGGTCGCGACCTGTTCAACGGATGGTTTGGGAGCCAGATAATGCCAGCCCAGCAGCAAAGCGGCGACCAGAAAGGGCGCATATATAAGGAATCGCATCGACTCTCCGCACAGTCTGAAAGGGTTTGGAGTAGCGGCCGGCCCGGGGTGGACCGACCGCTTTTCGCAGGTTTACAGGCCTGCGTTGCGCAGCCGGTTGGCGTGCTGCCGGTAAACCGATACCGGGTTGGTCTCGAAGATGCTGGTCAGACCGAACATCTGGTTGACTTCATCAAGGTGATTCATCCGATAGTTGTCGCGGATCACCATGCCCAGATGCGAACTGCAGCGCCCTACCAGGCCATCATTGGCTTCAAAGCCGAAGGTCAGGGAAGTAGCCCCAAGCAGTGCATCCGACACGTCAAACACGTTGGTGAGTGGGCTGGTGCCACCCCAGGAGTAGTACCGCACGCCATTCACGGAATAGGCGCCCTGACCGCAGGCACTGGTTGGCAGACCCTGGGGGAAGCGCGCATTGAACCGCGCCGCACCCACCGAATTCAGTGACTCCAGCGTACCCAGAGCATTCTGTGGGCTGCTGGTATTGCTGCCAGACAAGAAGTTGATCAGCGAGCCCAGACCGTTGACGATGCCGGCCAGCATGGCTTCTCCGGCAGAACCCTCAGGCACATTGCGGATAAAATCCGCGGCCTTGGAGCCCTTATGTGGTGCGCCCACGCTGGTGACTGAGGCAACCAGATCCGGCCGCACTGCTGCAACGTAGCGGATTGTCGGGCCACCATGGCTGTGGCCAATCAGATTGACCTTCCTCTTGCCGGTGATGGCAACGATGTCTTCCACCTGGGCAAGCAATTGTTCACCGCGCTTTTCCGAGGTGTCGAGCTGGCTGACGGTAGTGCTGTATACGCTGGCGCCGCCGCTGCGTAGGGCGGAAGGAATCCCATACCAGTAATTCACGCCCAGCAGTTTGTCGAAGCCGAGCATGCCGTGGGTAAGCAGAATGGGGTATTTGGTCTGGGTGTAGCCCGCTGCCTGTGCCTGACCACAAATGGCCACGGTGGCGACGATACCCAGGGCGATGGATAGCCGGGTTTTTCTGTGCATTGATTGTGTCCTGTGTCTTGAAGCATTGTTTTTCTTGTAAGCGACAACATCTGACATATCGCTGGAGCAGCATAGACACTGGGCTGTGGGAGCAGAAGGTGAGCAGGCGCTGGATGTGCTTCTGACTTGTCCGCATCTTTTATGACCGAATAGTCGACGGCTCTGACTCGCCACCATTCATCGAATTTATCCGATGAATGGCAATTCAGAGTATCGATTTAACCTTTTTATAGCTCGCTCAACGCCCCAGATAGCGCTGTAGCAGGGTTTCCCATTCCGGTGACTCGGTTACCCGTAATACCTGCTGGGCAATCGCCGCGCGGTTCGGGCTGCCGCTGGGTAGTGCGAAGGCGTACAGCTGCTGTTCGAAAACGGCTGGCAGAATATCCAGGCGATGGTTGCCAAGCTGTTGGTTGCGATACTGCATCAGCGCTCGGTCGTAGACGACAGCATCGACCTCTTCGCGGGCGACAGCCTGCATGGCGGTTGTCAGATCAGGATAAGTCTCGTGGCGGATTCGCTCCTCCTTGAGAAAGCGGGCGCTGGCGGTGTTGGCAATGGTTGCTACGGTATTGCCAGGCAAATCAAGGGGGCCCTCAATATGACGTTGCAGGTTGCTCACCGTCAGTGAAGAGGTGATTGCCGCGGTGAAGCTGGCCACCATGATCAAGCCAGCAAACATCCATACCAGGGCGATCAAGCGACCGGGAAGCGACGTGGGCGCCTTGTCACCATAGCCGACGGTGGTCATGGTGACGGCTGCCCACCAGAAGCTGGAACCGATTCCTTCAATCGGCGTGCCACCAAACTGTTCGGGGTTGCGACGCCTCTCGACCAGCCAAAGCAGGACGCCGACAAAGAGCAGCAGCAGGCCCAGGCTGCCTATCAAGCTGGCAAATTGCCAGGTGAACAGCGCGCGAAAGCTTTGCCACAATCCTCCGGATGGGTTGTGCGGGACACCTATCGAGAGGCCTGTCTGGTAGAACGGATGGGCGAAGTCGAAGCGTGACTCACGGTCAGCGGTCATGGTCAATGCCCCGACAGCAATGTCAACATTGCCGGATTCCACGCCGTCGAGAAGCTGCTCGAAGCTCAGTTCAACGAACTCATAGTCCTGCCCCAGGTCCTCGGCTATGGTGCGCCACAGGTCAATGCTGATGCCCTCCCAATTCCCATCGGCGTCGGTCATCACAAAGGGCGGCACTGCGGTGATGCCAACCCGCAGGACAGTCTCTTGGGTCTGTGCGTTTGCCGGCATGGAGAAGCTGGTCAACAGTGCGAAAACAACGAACAAAAAACGGTTATACGGCATGGGCGGGTTCCTTGAGGCTCTTTAAGCAGCATAACAAATCGAGTCCCCCAGGCCACCCCGGCCGACTTCGCTCTGGAAGGGTCTCTTGGCCGAGCCTTAGAACAGGCATGCGGGCCGTAGATCGACACTCCTTTTCCCCGGAAACATGATCAGAGGGTTTCGCTGGCCACAATCTGATAATCTCATGCCACCGCAACACAGTTACACAGGAGCTGTATCATGCTGGAGAGCACTTTTATCAACGGATATGGGTTCTGGCTGTTGTTTGGCCTGGCCTTGCTTGCTTCCGAGTTTTTCGTTCCAGGCCTGATCGCCGCATTTTTCGGAATTGGAGCCCTGTTGGTCGGTTTACTGACCCTGATGGGCGTAGTGGAAACCACTCCGGTACAGTTGAGCCTGTTTATCGCATTCAGTCTGGTGGCTCTGTTCGCCTTGCGCCGACACTTCAAGCGTTGGCTGCAGGGTACCGAAGAAGACCTCGCTGTAGCGGACCAGGATGATGCCGGCTTTATCGGCGCGCGGGTCGAGGTTTTGTCCGATTTCGCTGATGGCTTTGGCGATGTATTGCTCAACGGGGCGAAATGGGATGCCGAGTCAACCGAGCACCTGCGCGCGGGTGAGCATGCCTGGGTCGTTGGCCACCATGGCATCGTACTCAAATTGAGTCGTCAGCAGCCTTGAAACCGACTGTATTGTCATCCCCTTTCACACCCTGAGGAGCATTTTATATGGACATAACCACCATCATTTCACTGGCGATTCTCGCCCTTGTTGTTATCGCACTGGCCAAGACGGCAAGGATCGTGCCCCAGCGTTCGGCGTTTATCGTCGAGCGGCTGGGCAAGTATGCCAAGACCCTGGAAGCCGGTTTTCACATACTGGTGCCTTTTGTTGACCGGGTTTCCTACAAGCACACGCTCAAGGAAGAGGCGATCGACGTACCCAGCCAGGCGTGTGTGACCAAGGACAACATTCAGGTGGTAGTCAATGGCGTGCTGTATCTGCAGGTGGTCGATGCCAAGCTGGCCAGCTACGGCATCAACGACTATCGGTATGCCGCCATGCAGCTGGCACAGACTACTTTGCGTTCGGTAGTGGGCAAGATCGAACTGGACAAGACCTTCGAAGAGCGCGAAACCATCAACACCCAGGTGGTGCTGGCGCTGGATGAAGCGGCCAAGCCGTGGGGCGTCAAGGTGCTGCGTTACGAGATTGCCGACATCGAGTTGCCGGCCACCATCCTTGATGCACTGGAAAAGCAGATGCGTGCCGAGCGGGAAAGGCGCGCCGTTGTTGCCCAATCCGAAGGTGAGCGGGAAGCCAAGATCAACGTCTCCGAAGGTGTGAAGCAGGAAACCATCAACCTGTCAGAGGCCGACAAGCAGCGCCAGATAAACGAAGCTGAAGGTCGTGCTCGCGAGATTGAGCTGATTGCCGAGGCGACTGCCGAGGGCCTGCGCCGCGTAGCGGAGGCGATCAACACCCAGGGTGGCAAGGATGCGGTCGCGCTGCGCGTTGCCGAGCAGTATGTGCGCGAATTCGGCAAGCTGGCCAAGACCAACAACACCATGATCCTGCCGGCCGAATTGAGCAATATCGGCGCCGCTGTGGCAGCGATTACCAAGACCATGGAAACAGTCAAGTAAGCATGCTCTGAATGTGCCCTGTGGGGCCAGACATGTGAACATCAGAAGCCCCGCTATTGCGGGGCTTTTTCGTTTACTGTCTTACACGGGAGATGCACTACGCCTATGCTTGAAGCCCTCGAGAACCGACATCAGCGCCGGAATCACCAGTAGTACCAGGGCGGTTGAGAAGCCCAGGCCAAAGGCGATCGAGGTTGCCATGGGGATAAGGAACTGAGCTTGCAACGACGTCTCGAACAACAGGGGCAGCAGGCCGCCGATGGTCGTCAGCGAGGTCAGCAGGACCGCACGCAGGCGCTGCACGACCGCCTCGTTCAGCGCTTCGTTGATACCCAACCCGGTCTTGCGCTGGTGTTGATAGAAGGTCACCAGAATGATCGAGTTGTTGACCACGATGCCTGACAGGCCGAACAGTCCGAACAGCGACAGAATTGTCATGTTCAGCCCCATTACCCAGTGGCCGAGCAGCGCACCAACCAGCGCCAGGGGTATGACCGCCATCACGATCAGCGGCGTGCTCCATGATGAGAATACCCAGACCAGTACGGCGTACATGAGAATCAGGCCGATGATCAGGCCCGTGCGCATGTCCGCCAGGGTGTCACGCTGATCGGCCGAGCGACCTTCAAAGCTGTAACGCACGTTGTACCGGGTGGCCAGGGCCGGGAGATTTTCCTGCAGGCTGGCGAGTACTTCACCAGCGGTTGTCTGGGTGGAGTCCAGGTCAGCGGTGACTTCTACCGCGAGCCGGCCTTCGGCATGGCGAAGCGCATCGAAACCCTGGCGGCTATCGAACTGTGCCACCTGGTTCAGAGGCACGAAGCGACCATCATCCAGGCGGATCGCCAGATCATTCAGGCTGGACAGGTGCTCGCGCTCTTCGCGGGGCAGTTGGACGCGCACTTCTATCTCATCAGACTGCTGCTGGTAGATCTGCGCAAGACGACCGTCATAGGCCGCGCGCAACTGACGCCCCAGGCTCTGGGTGCTCAGTCCCAGGGATTGGCCATAGGGCGTCAGACTGTAGACCAGCTGTTCTCGGCCCCAGGGCATGTCGTCCTGAGTGCTGATGACGCCCTCGATCCCGCCTAGCATGACCCCGACCGCGTCCGCGGCGTCCTTGAGCTGGGTAGGCGTGTCGCCGGTCAGCCGCACATTCACATCCTTGCCGGGCGGGCCGGAGGTGCGTTCGGTAATGACCAGCTGGTCGATTCCAGCGGGCATGCGGATCCGCTCTCGCCAGGCGCGGATGAACTCGCTGTTGCGTATCTCGCGATGGTCCGGTGACACCAGCTCTACCAGAATGGATCCCAGTTGATCACCCTTGCGACCTGCGCCGGCCGAGCCAATGGCCTCACCGCGACGCACGATCGCGTTTTCGATCATGCGCGTGTCAAAGGATGCCTCGGTGGCGTTGAGGGTTTCCTGCAGGTGGTCGACAAAGCGGTCAACCTCGGCCCGCGGCGTGCCGGCGACGAAATTGGCGTTGGCATAGATAACCTGCGGCTCGGGGGTAGGGAAGAAACTGAAGCCGATCCGCCCGCCGCTGATCAGGCCGATGGTCAGAATGATGCTCACGAGGGCGCAGGCCAGTGTGGCTCCCCGATGTCTGAGCGTGAGCTGAGAGAAACGCCGGAAGCGACCTTCGCGAAAGCGGTCAAAGTGGCGATCAAAGCCCTGACGGATGCTGTCCACGCGTCGACCACCACGTTGCAGCACACTGTTACCGGTACTGACGACTGCCGGTTTGAAGGCCGAACGCAGGTGGTGGGGCAGCACAACGAAACATTCCAGCAGCGAGGCGATCAGCACGCAGATCATCACCACCGGAATGTCACCCAGAATATTGCCGAAGATGCCGCCTACGACCAGCAGCGGCATGAAGGCGGCAACGGTGGTAAGCGAGGATGCCACCACCGGCCAAAGCATGCGGTTGGCAGCCCCTTCCGATGCGTAATCGGGATTCTCGCCGCTGCGAAAGTGCGCGTCGGCATCCTCGCCGACCACGATGGCATCATCAACGATCACGCCCAGGGCCATGATCAGCGCAAACAGCGAGATCATGTTGATTGAGCCGCCAATTAGCCAGAACACGCCCAGTGCGGCCAGAAAGGCAGTCGGAATGCCCACAGCCACCCAGAGGGCAACACGGCCGGGTAGGAACAGATAAAGCAGCAGCAGGACCAGCACCAGTCCGCCAACGCCGTTATTGACCAGTAGGCCAATCCGGTCGTTGATCAGTTGCCAGGCCTGATCATAAACATTGATGCTGATGCCCGGCGGTAGCGTGGGTTCGACCTCTTCCAGCCAGTCACTGAGAATCTCGGCAGAAGCGAGCGAGTCACCATCTTCGGCACGCTGCAGCGCCAGCTCCACGGCGGGGTAGCCCTGGTGATTGAGCTCAACTTGGTTGCGTCTGGCTTCCTGGCGTACCTCCGCTATATCGCCCAGACGGACATAGTTGATCCCGCCCAGGGCAACCGGCAGGTTGGCAAACTCGTCGGGGCCGCGACGCTGTTCGATCGCCCGCAGCTCCCGCGCAGCATCTTGCTCGCCCGCAAGGCCGGCCGGCAGGTCACGTGATTCTGCGGCTACCCGGTCAGCGATCTGGTCCAGCGACATGCCCAGTTGCTGCAACTGCTGGTTGGGGACCTCGATACTGATCTGCTGTTCAGGCAGCCCGTAGATCTCTATCCGGTCAATGCCGCGGCTGAGCAGTTCGCGCTCATAGCGATAGGCCAGGGCGCGAAGCTCATGGTCGGAGTAGGGACCGTAGACCAGCAGGGTCGCGATCGGGTCGTAGCGGGCAACGCGCGATACCTTGGGTTCTTCGGCATCGGCAGGCAGGTTGCGGAATTCGTCGACCCGTTGACGGGTGTCGTCCACCGCGACTATGGCGTTGACGTCCTCGTTGAACTCCAGGGTAATGCTGGAAATGCCCTGGGCTGAGGTCGAGGTCATCGACTTGAGATTTTCCAGACTGCGCAGGCGCTGTTCAAGAGGCTGGGTGATTGCCTGCTCGACATCCTCGGCGGCGGCTCCGCTCCAGACCACCTGGACGGTCACAAAATCCAGCGCGAAGGTCGGGAAGAACTGGATGTTCATGCGCATCAGACCCAGCACGCCGGCCATCAGCATGATCAGCATGACCAGGTTGGCAGCTACCTTATGGCGTACGAAAAAGCCGATCGGGCCTGTCCTCCGGCTCATTGCGCAGACTCCGCTGCAGCATCGGAGGTGGTGTCGACTTTCAGGCCCTGCATGGCGTTAGGCAGGTGAGTCGTGATGATCCGCGTCCCAGGGGTCAGGTCGGGAGCCCGTACCAGCAGCCAGCGCTCGCCGTTCTCCATCAGCGTCTCGCCGATGCGCTCCACGTCGATGTGCGCCATGCGTCCATCTTGCAGCGCATACAGGGTACGGTTGCCATACAGGGCGCTGTAAGGCACGGCGATGCTCTCGGGGGCCGCGGGCTTGGGTACGCTGATCGCCAACAGGTTGCCCAGGCGCAGACCAGGTGCAGGCTGGTCGAGCACGAAGATGGCTTCTACCCCGGTAGCGTCGGCCTGTCCGGCAATACGTTGCAGGGTCATGGTCAGCTCTGACTCGGTTTCCAGGCTGCGGGCGACCAGTTTCTGCCCCTGCGCTAACGCTCGGGTGAAGTCCATGGCGTGGATCTGTGGCAGGGTAGCGCGAAGCTCCAGTCCTTCAACGGGATAGAAGTCCAGCAGGGCCTGATTCTTGTTCACCTGATCTCCTGGTGCGGCCTGGACTTCGGCCACAACACCGCGAAAGGGTGCCGTAAAGCGACTACGCTCGGCATCACGTTGCGCGGCCTCGAGGCTCGATCGAGCCCGCTCGACCCGTGCCTGCAGAGCGGCCAGCCGGGCTTCATGGCTCTGGATGCTGCGCTGGCGAACAGCCATAGTGAGTGATGCCCGTTCTGCCAGGTCCTCGGCGCCTTCCAGCTCGGTGCGCGAAACGAGTTCACGCGCGACCAGTTGCTGAACGCGTTCCAGTCCCTTGCGCGCGTTATCCAGAATGCGCTGTTCCAGTGCCAGTGCCTTGCGGTCATTGGCGTGCTCGATCTGTTCCCTGTCGAGCTGAGCGCGGGCGTCAGCCAGGTCCGCTTCGGCCTGCCGGGTCATGGGTTCTATGTCACGCTCGTCAAGAGCGACCAGCAATTCGCCTTGCTCAACCGTCTGACCGTCGCGTGCCGGCAGCTGATCAACGCGGCCAGCCATGGGCGCGACCACGGTGAAGCGCCGTGGTGACTCCAGCTGGCCATATAACGTGAGGCTCGGCTGGCGAGCCCCGGGATCGATCACCATTGTCTCGACACGCCAGGTGCGCTCCTGCGGAGTAACCGGTTCCGGTACTGATCGGGTGGCCTTGAGGAGGATAAAGCCGATAACGCCGATAACAATGATCAGCAGGGGAACGAGGCGCTTGCGCATGATGTGTCTCTGCGGTGTATTTAGCTGCCCTGTATAGCCTGCAGGGGCTGTTCACGGCAAGGGCCTGGATTGCAAAAGAGTGTTGCCCTGCCTGTATCGGGATATGACTGGATATATGTCGGGTGGATAGGTATTCCCGTGGGGCCATGCAGGGGGTAGCTTTGACACATAAAGACAATAGTGGGGGAAAGTAATAGTGAATACCGACATGCGCTGGTTGAAGTCTTATCCGGACACAGTGAAGTGGGACGCGCCGCTGGCATTGCGGCCCGTCTGGGAGCTGCTGGAGTTGGCAGTCAGGGACTATCCGGAGAATCCGGCGATTGATTTTCTGGGCCACAAGCTGACCTATCGCCAGCTCGATTCACTGGTAGCGCGCTTTGCCTGCGGATTACAGCAGCTCGGCGTGCGGCCGGGCGTCCACGTGGGTATCTACCTGCCCAATTGCCCCCACTATTTCATCGCCTTTCTCGGTGTATTGCGCGCCGGGGGAACTGTCGTCAATTACTCACCCCTGGACGCAGAGCGCACCCTGGCGCACAAGATCGAAGACAGTGAAACCGACATCATGGTGACCCTCGATCTGGCGGCGTTCTATCCGAAGATGGTTACACTGCTGGATAGCACGCGCCTGAAACAGCTCGTGGTAGGTCAGCTGACCGAGTTCTGCGCAGAGGTCAGCGAATCTCAGGCGGGCCAGCTCGGCCCGGCTGCCGAGGTTGCCTACAACGAGACCTGTCATTCGTTCGGTAAGCTGCTGGATAACGCCGGCGATTATAAGGCTTATCCCATTGATGACCCCGCCACTGCCCTGGCAGTACTGCAATATACCGGTGGCACGACCGGTGCGCCCAAGGGTGCGATGCTCACTCACGCGAACATCACCGGCTCCTGCGCGCAACTGGAAGCCATTCTGGACAGCTCCCTCGAGGCCGGTCAGGAGCGCGTACTTGCAGTCTTGCCGCCTTTTCATATCTATGCACTGATGATCAATATGATCTTCAGTCTCCGGTTGGCTTCGGAGGTGTATCTGCACCCGCGATTCGACGCGGAAACCGTATTGCGCGAGATCGCCGAGAGCCGTATCACGACCTTTCCCGGTGTGCCTACCATGTTCATCGGGCTGCTTGCCCATCCGCTGACCAGTCAGCTGGATCTGACTTCATTGAAAATGTGCAACTCTGGCGGCGCGCCCCTGCCGATCGATGTGCAGCAGCGCTACCAGGATGTGGCTGGCTGCGCTCTGCGTGAAGGCTGGGGCATGACAGAAACCACGACCAGCGGCACCTTCACGCCCAAGGAAGCCGAACCCCATCCGGGCTCATGTGGCCTCCCGGTCCCTGGCTCGCGCATTCGTATAATGCCGCTGGACGGTTCGGATCAGGAGCTGCCAGTAGGTGAGCGAGGCGAAGTGTGCATTGCCGGGCCGAACGTCACGGCCGGTTACTGGAAGCGCCCGGACGCAACAGCTGAAGCTATGACCAAGGATGGCTTCTTGCGTACCGGGGATGTCGGTTACATGGATGAGGGCGGCTGGGTGTATATCGTAGACCGTACCAAGGACATGATTTTGTGCAGCGGATACAACGTTTATCCGCGGACTATCGAGGAGGCTATCTACGAGCATCCAGCCGTTGAGGAAGTCTCGGTGATCGGGGTGGATGACCCATACCGCGGCCAGGCGCCCAAGGCGTTTATCAAGCTCAAGGCCGGTGCCCAGGTGTTTGATTTTGCCGAACTGCAAGTGTTTCTCGAATCCCGGCTGGGCAAGCACGAGCGCCTGCAGGCAATGGAGATACGTGACGCATTGCCGCGAACGCCGGTAGGCAAACTTTCCAAGAAAGAACTGGTCGAAGAGGAGCGTCAGCGTACGGCGACTATCAGCGCGGGTTGAACCAACCACCCGCGCAGGACCCCTGTGCGCTGCTGCTGCAGCGCCCTATTATCCGGCTCAGCTTTATCGGATAATGCGGTCCTTCTTTTCTTGCCAGGGTGTACACGCTCATGTTGTTAGCGCTACTTGCCGTTGTTGCCGGTCTGGTCCTGTTGGTCTGGAGTGCAGACAAGTTTGTTGATGGTGCGTCGGCGACCGCCACCCATGCGGGAATGCCACCGTTGCTGATCGGTATGCTTATCATCGGTTTCGGCACCTCCGCCCCCGAGATGGTGGTGTCGGCACTTGCCGCCTCCCAGGGCAATCCAGGCCTGGCGTTGGGTAACGCCTACGGCTCGAACATCACCAACATTGCATTGATCATCGGGCTGGTGGCGATCATCAGTCCGATCAGTGTGCATTCGCAGGTGGTGCGCAAGGAGTTGCCAATCCTGTTGTTAGTAACGCTGCTCGCCGGCTACCAACTGATGGATGGCAGCCTTAGCCGCAACGATGCCTGGGTGCTTCTGGGCGCCTTTTTCCTGTTGATGGGCTGGTCTATCGTTGAAGGCATGCGCGGCAAGGCTGATTCGCTGGCCTCTGACTACGATAACGAACTCAAGGCCAATGCCATGCCATTGCGTCTGGCCCTGATCTGGCTGTTTGTGGGGTTGGTGCTGCTGATCATCAGCTCGCGGGTGCTGGTCTGGGGCGCGGTGTATATTGCTCAGAGTCTGGGCGTGAGTGACCTGATCATCGGTCTGACCGTCGTGGCCATTGGTACCTCGCTGCCAGAGTTGGCGTCGGCGCTGGCAGCGATTCGCAAGAACGAACACGATCTGGCCCTGGGTAATGTGATTGGTTCAGGGCTTTTCAATACCTTGGCTGTGGTGGGTATAGCGGCGGGCATCATGCCGCTGGCAGTGGAGTCGGTTGTGCTGTATCGCGATTGGGTAGTGATGTTCGCGCTGACGGTCGCTCTGTTACTGATGGCCATGACCACGAAAAAGCGCGCGGGCAGAATCAATCGTATCGAGGGCGTCGGGCTGGTCACCGCCTACGTCGGTTATACCGGCTATCTGGCATGGACAATCATTTCCGCAGTCTGACCAGGCGACAACGGTCGGTCGGATCCATTGGAGCTATCACAGTGTCGCCATGTATCATGGCAACGAACCCTGCAAACCATTGTCGAGACCTATGACCGAAGCCACCCCCGCACGACCCGTACACAAACCGCGTCCAATGGTAGACCTGCTGGTCAGCATCGTGATCCCCTCGGTCATTCTGATGAAGTTCAGCGCTCCCGAGCAGTTGGGCGCCAACCAGGCGCTGGTATTGGCGCTGGCGTTCCCCCTGGGCTGGGGGCTGTTCGAACTGATCCGCTACCGTAAATTCAACTTCATCGCGTTACTGGGTCTGATCAGTGTTTTTCTGACTGGCGGGATCGGCCTGATGAAGTTGGATCCCCAGTGGCTGGCGATCAAGGAAGCCGCGGTACCCGGCCTGATTGGTATTGCTGTGCTGGTCTCGACCAAAACCCGTTATCCCCTGATTCGCACCATCCTCTACAACCGCAAGGTGCTCAACGTCGATCTGATCCATGACCGTCTGGCCGAGCGCGGGCTGGTGGACATCTTCGAGCTGCGGTTGCTCAAGGCGACCTATTTTCTTGCCAGTACCTTCTTCTTTTCGTCGTGCATGAATTACGTTCTGGCCAAATGGATCGTGGTCAGCCCCGCGGGTACGGCGGCCTTCAATGAGGAGTTGGGCCGGATGACCCTGGTCAGCTATCCCATGATCGCCATTCCCACCATGATCATGATGATTCTGATCATGGTCTACCTCTGGCGCACCATCCATGGCCTGACCGGGCTGAAGATGGAAGAGATCATGGTGCAGCAGGGCAAGAGCTAAGCCGCAAGCCGCAAGCTACAAGCTACAAGCTACAAGCAAACCCAGTCCTGCGCTTTGTTTCAAGACAGAATAATCCGCGCCGCTGGTACCTGGCACATATATCCGGATGTGCACGTGTTGCTTGTGGCTTGAAGCTTGCCGCTTGCAGCTGGGTTTACCCGCTTGCCGCTGCGCTTCAGATCGCTTCCAGCGCCTTGCGCAGATTACCAACGGTGCGCTCGATATTGTGCAGCTTGTCGAGTCCGAACAGGCCGATGCGGAAGGTCTTGAAGCTGGCTGGTTCGTCGCACATCAAGGGAACGCCGGCGGCAGTCTGCAGGCCATGGGCGCCAAATGCCTTGCCGTTCTGAATGTTGTCTTCGGTGGTATAGCTGACAACAACGCCCGGCGCTTCGAAACCTTCGCCGGCGACGCTCTTAAACCCCTTCTCCTTGAGTAGCGTGCGTACCGCCCGACCCAGCTCCAGCTGCTCGTGCTTGACCTTGTCGAAACCGTATTCGCGGGTTTCCAGCATGGTGTCGCGGAACTGTAGCAAGGCATCGGTGGGCATGGTGGCGTGGTAGGCGTGACCGCCGTTTTCGTAGGCCTGCATGATGTTCAGCCACTTTTTCAGGTCGCAGGCAAAGCTGTTGCTGGTGGTGTCTGCGATGCGCTCCATGGCCAGTGTGCTGAGCATGACCAGCGCGCTGCAGGGTGACGCGCTCCAGCCCTTTTGCGGTGCGCTGATCAGTACGTCGACGCCGCAGTCGCGCATACCGACCCAGACGGTACCAGAGGCGATACAGTCGAGTACGAACAGGCCGCCTACCTCGTGCACCGCATCGGCCACTGCGCGCAGGTAGTCATCAGGAAGCATGATGCCGGCGGAGGTCTCAACATGGGGTGCAAATACCAGGTCGGGCTTGCTGGCGCGAATTTCTGCGACCACTTCGTCAATCGGGGCTGGAGTAAAGGGGCTCTGGTCGCCGGGCTCGGCCTGTCGCGCCTTGAGAACGGTTTCTTCGGCAGGCAGCCGGCCCATCTCGAATATCTGGCTCCAGCGATAGCTGAACCAGCCATTGCGCAGTACTAGGCAGCGCTTGTCCTGGGCAAACTGGCGAGCGACCGCTTCCATACCGTAAGTGCCGCCGCCAGGAACGACCACAACCCCGGCAGCTTGGTATACATCCTTCAGGGTGCCGGAAATGTCGCGCATGACCTGCTGAAATGCAGCAGACATGTGATTTAGCGAGCGGTCGGTAAAGACCACGGAATATTCGAGCAGACCATCGGGATCAATGGCAGGAACCAGGCTGGACACGGATAATTTCTCCTTTGGGTGCTTTGGTGTCACCGGCCGCCAGCGACCGGTGCAGTTCAAGCCCCTATCCTAACCTGATTTGACGTCTCATTCTCGGGTCAGGTGGAAAACGAAATCTGTCGGCTTGCCCTTGATATCGCCCAGGCCGATGACTACGTTGTCGTTGACCTTGCGAAAGTAATCCATGATCGGCTGGGTGTCGTAGATGAGTGCAGCAGAGCTCACGCCCTTGTACTTGATCTCGCGCATCTGTGCGCCACCTAGCTTCTCGAAGGTCTGCACCTTGCCCTCGCTATCAGTCACAAGCAGGGGCTCCACGTCTGTGATTGAGTTGAAGCGCTTGCCATACCAGTTGATCGGATCGGGCTCGGTGCCGCCGTCGAATTTGCCACCCTTCCAGGTACCCAGCATGAAATCGGTGTCGATCGGCTCCAGCTGTTCGAACAGAGGAAGCAGGGTCTCTGCCGGATAGGCCTTGCCACTCTCAATCATCTTCAGCCAGCGGTCTTCTACTTCGCCGGCCATGGCCAGACCTGCAAGTCCTGGACTGAGGGCTGCGCCCAGAATGAGGGCGCCGAGGACTTTTCTGTTGTTGCTCTTGTTGGTTTTACTCATTGCTGATCTCCACGGTTGTTTTTTGCGTGGTACAGCAAGGCTCAGCCGGTACACAGGCTCCAGCAGGCGTCACGGGCAGCATTGATATCCGCCTGGTCCAGGCTGAACAGCCCGTCCCGCTCGGCCCGTATCAGGTTCACGAAAGCTCCCCAGATCAATGCCATCAATACCTCGGCGCGGATATCCTCACGATAGACGCCCTGTTCCTGCAACCGGCGATAGTAGGCCAGAATAGGCGCTATCGCCTCATGCTCCATGGTGCGGCTCTGTTCATCCAGATAGGGACGATGGTCCTGCAGCTCCATGAAGCGATAAGATTCAGGCGCCTCCCGGGTATAAGCGACCATCCGTTCCCAGACCAGAGCGAAGCTCTCTTTGGGGGTAAGGCTCTTGTCCAGATTGGCGTAGAGTCGCTTGTTGAGGTTCAGTTTCTCTTCCCGGAACAGTTCATTGACCAATACTTCCTTGCTGCTGAAGTACCGATAAATGGTGCCCGTACCCACACCTGCCTGCTCGGCAAGAACGGGCATGGGCACACCGTTGACTCCGCCCTCGGCAAACACCTTCAAGGCTGCCTGTAATATGGCAGTACGTTTGTCCTTGATGCGTGGACGGGGTGCGGTTGCAGTTTTCGAATGGGTATTCATTCGGCCAGTTTAACCGGTATTGCCTTGCTGTACATAATCGCCAATACCCCTGAAATCCATGGTGCCTGTGGTGCAGCGTGCTGGACCCGAAATGTATTGGCTGTTCGGAATAAAATGAACGTTCATTCCGTAGCTGAGAGTAATACTTTGGGGAGGCGCTGCCAAGGATTTTGTCTAATGCAGGTTGCACAAGAGAGAGCGGGACCTGAGTCCCGCTCTAGCGTCAGCTCTTGCGACTGTTGATGACGGATTGCCAGGTGACGTGTTCGTCGTCCTCGGGCGGGGGTGTACGGCTGCGCTTGTCAGCGCTGCGTACCAGGAACCAGGCCAGCAATGTGAATAGACCTACTGCGAGTAGGATGACACTGGCAATGGCGTTGATTTCCGGCTTCACGCCCAGACGAACCGCGGAGAATACTTCCATCGGCAAAGTGGTCGCGCCGGGACCCGAGACGAAACTGGCAAGAACCAGGTCGTCCAGCGAGAGTGTGAAAGACAGCAACCAGCCAGCGGCGATCGAGGGTGCAATCATGGGCACAGTGATCAGCAAAAAGGTTTTCCATGGTGGTGCGCCCAGGTCCATCGCGGCTTCCTCGATGGACTGGTCCAGCTCACCCAGGCGGCCGCTTACCACGATTGCCACGTAGGCAGTACAGAAGGTGGTATGCGCGATCCAGATGGTCATTATTCCGCGTTCAGCTGGCCATCCCAGCAGCTGTGCCATGGCCACAAATAACAAGAGCAGGGAAAGACCGGTGATCACCTCGGGCATGACCAGAGGAGCGGTCACCAGGCCCGAGAACAGCGTGCGGCCACGAAAGCGTTTGATTCGTGTCATCACGAAGGCCGCCAATGTACCCAGTGCGACCGCCGCGCAGGCAGTGTAGAACGCAATCTGCAGGCTGCGTTTGACCGCATTCATCAACTGGGTATTGTCCAGCAGGCCAACATACCAATGCACCGACCAGCCGCCCCACACCGTCACCAGTCGTGAGGCATTGAACGAGTAGATGACCAGGATGACCATTGGTATATATATGAATGCCAACCCGGCCCACAGGGCGACGGTGGAGAAATCGGGACGCTTGCTCATGCGTTCTTCTCCATGGCCCGTGATTGGTTGTAGTGGAAGAAGATGATCGGTATCAGCAGGATTGCCAGCATGATGATCGCCAATGCTGCGGCCACCGGCCAGTCGCGATTGTTGAAGAATTCCTGCCAGAGGATCTTGCCGATCATCAGGGTCTCGGGGCCACCAAGCAGCTCGGGAATCACGAATTCACCGACAACAGGAATGAACACCAGCATCGAGCCGGCAATGATGCCGGTTTTCGACAAGGGTACGGTGACTTTCCAGAAGGCCTTGAGTCTGCCGGCGCCCAGATCCATGGCGGCTTCCAGGAGGCTATGATCATGCTTGACGAGATTCGCGTAGAGCGGCAGCACCATGAAAGGCAGGTAGGCATAGACCACGCCGATATACACAGCGGTGTTGGTATTGAGAATCTCCATGGGCGTGCTGATGATCCCGATCGACATCAGGAAGTTGTTGAGCAGCCCGTTGGTGCTGAGAATGCCCATCCAGGCGTACACGCGAATCAGTATCGCAGTCCAGGTTGGCATCATTACCAGTAGCAGATAAACCAGTTGCTTCTCCCGCGGTGCACGGGCGATGGCCAGTGCCATTGGGTATCCGAGCAGCAGGCAGATAATGGTCGAGATCAGGGCGACCTTCAGGGAGCCCAGGTACGCCGCCAGGTACAGTGAATCCTCACTGAGAAAGATGTAGTTGCCCAGGTTGACCATGACCGTGAGCGACTGCTCGGCATAATCAAACAGGGGGCTGTAGGGCGGTATGGAGATGGCAGCCTGGGAAAAGCTGATCTTCAGCACGATGGCGAAGGGCAGCAGGAAAAACAGGAACAGCCAGAGATAGGGAACGCTGATTACCCAGAATCGTCCGCTGGGCAGCAGCCGGGAGAGAGTGTTTTTCATGACTGCAGAATCACCCCGCTGTCGTCATCCCAGCTGATGTAGACCTTATCTTCCCAGGTCATGCGCGGCAGGCGACGCTCTGAGTTGGCAAAAAAGGTCTGCACGATATGACTGCTGGCAAGCTTGATGTAGAACACCGAGTGGCCCCCCAGGTAGGCAATGTCGTGGATTTCTCCGTGGGCCCAGTTGTATTCGGATTCGGGCTTTTCCACAGTTACCCAAACCTTTTCGGGGCGCAGGGCGTAGGTGATGTTCTTGTCCTGCACACGGGTGGTGATGCCGTGACCGATATAGATCGGCCGGTCCAGCTCAGCACATTCGATAATCGCGTGGTTTTCCATATCCGCGACCAGTTGCCCCTCGAAGATGTTCACGCTGCCGATAAATTCGGCAACATGCCGACTGGCCGGGCTTTCATAGATATCCATCGGCGAGCCCACCTGGGCAATCCAGCCCTGATGCATGATGGCGATGCGCTGGGCCATGGTCATGGCTTCTTCCTGGTCGTGGGTCACCATGATGCAGGTCACCCCGACCCGTTCGATGATCTCGACCAGTTCCAGCTGCATCTGCGAGCGCAGCTTCTTGTCCAGCGCGCCCATGGGCTCGTCGAGCAACAACACCTTGGGGCTCTTGGCCAATGAGCGTGCCAGGGCGACGCGCTGGCGCTGGCCACCTGAGAGCTGATTGGGTTTGCGCCGGGCGTACTCGGTCATATGTACAAGCTTGAGCATCTCGGCGACCCTGGCACTGATCTCCGCGCGACTGAGCCTGTCCTGTTTCAGACCAAAGGCAATATTCTGCTCTACCGTCATATGCGGGAACAGGGCGTAAGACTGGAACATCATGTTGATTGGGCGTTCGTAGGGCGGCAGATCGGTAATATCCTGGCCGTCAAGAAACACTCGACCCTCACTAGGCCGTTCAAAACCGGCAAGTATGCGCAGGAGGGTGGATTTGCCTGATCCCGAGCCGCCCAACAGCGCGAAGATTTCACCGCGGTTGATGGTCAGGCTGACGTCGTCGACCGCCAGGGCGTCGTCGAAACGTTTGCTCACCCGATCAATGCGCACAAATTCGTCGGGTTCGGCCTTGGCCATGGCCTGTTTCATGGCTCCTGCTGCACCAACCATAGTAATCTCCGCGAGTACAATTCAGTGGCCCACGCGGCTGTATGCGCGAGGGCTGATCAATTTTGGGTATTGCCAAAAAGGGGCTGCCGGTAGCAGCCCCTTGCACATTACTGACCGGATTTGATCCGATTCCAGGAACGGGTAACTGTACGTTGTGCTGCCAGCGGCCGCGGCTCGGCGATGTACAGCTTGTCCATCACTTCCTCGGTCGGATAGATGGCAGGATCGTTGAGGATTTCCTCGTCGATCAGCTCGTTTGCCGCTTTGTTGGGGTTGGCGTAGGCAACATAGTCGGTAATTGGTGCCACGACTTCAGGCTGCAATATGTAGTTGATAAAGGCGTGGGCGTTGTCGGGGTTCGGCGCATCCTTGGGTACCGCCATCATGTCGAACCAGAGCTGGGTGCCCTCTTTCGGGATGGCGTAGGCAATGTTTACACCGTTATCGGCCTCGTCAGCCCGATCGGCAGCCTGGAATACGTCGCCAGAGAAGCCTACCGCTACGCAGATGTCGCCGTTGGCCAGATCGCTGATGTAGCGTGAGGAGTGGAAATAGCGAACGGAGTCACGCACGCTCATTAACAGTTCCTCGGCCTTTTTCAGGTCGTCATTGCTGGTGCTGTTCGGATCCAGGCCCAGGTAGCCCAGAGCTGAGGTCATCATGTCATCGCCGGAGTCCAGCATTGAAATGCCGCAGCTGGACAGCTTGCTTGCTACTTCGGGATCAAATACCAGATCCCAGGAGTCAACCGGCGCGTCGTCGCCGAGGATGGCCTTGACCTTGTCGACGTTATAACCGATGCCGTTTGTGCCCCACATGTAGGGAATGGCGTATTTGGTACCCAGCCCGACCGATTCCAACTGAGTGAGCAGCTTGGGATCGAGATTCTTCATGTTTGGCAACTTGCTGTGATCCAGTTCCTGATACACCCCTGCCTGGATCTGCTTGCTCAGGAAGTGGTTGGAGGGAACGACGACATCGAATCCTGAGCGACCGGTCAGCAGGCGTGCGTCCAGCACTTCATTGGAATCGTAGACGTCATAGGTAACCGCGATGCCAGTCTCTTCCTTGAAGTTGGCAACGGTGTCTTCGGCAATGTAGTCAGACCAATTGAAGATCTTGAGCTCACCGGCATCCTGCGCATTAACCGCGGTACTGAGCAGACCGGAAGTGGCGAGAGCCAGTAGGGTCATTTTTATTGGCATTTTCACTGGAACTTTCATGACTTCTCCTATTGCAGGCGCATATCACTGGGGATCTGGCCTGTCTTCTTGCTGGAGGTCGGCGCCCAAATGACGCCGGCCGGTGGTGATTCCTGTTACCTGTATCAGCGACCGGACTTGATGCGTGTCCAGGCGCGTGTGCGAACCCGTTCAATATTGGCTGGCAGCTCTGCCAGTGTGAAGAGTTTATTCAAGGTTTCGTCGCTCGGATAGACACCCGGATCATTCAGTACTGCTTCGTCCACCATGGGCAGGGAGGCTTTGTTGCCATTGGCGTAGGCGACGTAGTTGCTGATGTCGGCGATCACCTCGGGACGGAGTATGTAATCGAGAAAGACGTAGGCGTTATCGACGTTTCTGGCGTCCATCGGCATAACCATCATGTCGAACCACATTGCCGCGCCTTCCCGGGGGATGTTGTACTTGACCTCTTCCCCATTCCCCGCCTCCTCGGCGCGTGCTGCAGCTTGAAGAATATCACCGGACCACCCGACGGCCACGCAGATATCGCCGTTAGCCAGATCGGTGATGAACTTGGATGAATGAAAATAGCGGATATGCGGACGCACGCTTTGCAACAGCGCTTCGGCCTGCTCGTAGTCATCAGGGTTTGTGCTGTTGGGGTTCAGGCCCTGGTAAAAGAGTGCAGAGGGAATGATCTCGGCTGGAGCATCAAGGAAGGCGACGCCGCATTGGGCGAGCTTTTCCATGTTTTCGGGTTTGAAAACCAGGTCCCAGGAGTTGACCGGCGCATCCTCGCCGAGCACTGCCTTGACCTTGGCCTCGTTGTAGCCGATGCCTGTGGTACCCCAGAGATAGGGAAAGGCGTACTGGTTACCCGGGTCATTGTTTTCCAGTGCCTTGAGCAGCACCGGATCGAGGTTATCCCAGTTCTTCAGGCGGCTGCGATCGAGGGGCATAAAGGCGCCGGCCTTGATCTGCTTGCCGAGAAACTGGTTGGACGGTACGACGATGTCGAATCCCGAGCTGCCGGAGAGTAGCTTGGCTTCAAGCACCTCGTTGCTGTCAAAAACGTCGTACACCACGCGGATACCGGTTTCTTCCTGGAATTTCTCCAGGGTGTCCTCGGCTATATAGTCGGACCAATTATAGACGTTGACTACGCCCTCGGCCGATGCGGTACCACTCAGGGCCATGATGCAGGCCGCGGCTAACAGTGTCTTGCTGTTGGATTTGCTCATTGCCGACTTCTCCATTGCGTTGTTATCCATGCGGCCCGGGTCGCGTTGTCGTGAGTGCCCGTCAAGGTTGGCGAGGAGAGACCTCCACGCCCAACTGTTCGGCAGTCATGTCCAGGGCTTTCCAGGCCTTGGTGACCAGCTCATCGATTTCTGCCGGCTTGATGATCAACGGGGGTGACATGATCATCGTGTCACCGACCGCCCGCATCACCAGTCCGTTGCGTACGCACATGTCGCGGCAGATGCTGCCGGCCATGCCCTTTTCTGCAAAACGTTCTCGCGTGGCCTTGTTGCTTACCAGCTCGATCGCGCCCAGAAGACCCACACCGCGTACTTCGCCCACCAACGGATGCTCAGCCAGTTGGGCAATTTTACTTTGCAAATACGGTGCCGCTTTCTCCTTCACGTAGTCGACAATTTTTTCGTCGCGCAGGATTTCCAGGTTCTTCAGGCCCACAGCGGCAGCTACCGGATGGCCCGAATAGGTGTAGCCGTGAAAAAATTCACCACCATGTTCGATCAGCGTTTGTGCGACGCGCTCGCCGACAATCACACCACCCATGGGCAGATAGCCTGAGGTCATGCCCTTGGCAATCGGCATCAGATCGGGTTTGAGGTCGTAATGCTGACTGCCGAACCATTCACCGGTACGGCCGAAACCACAGATCACTTCGTCGATCACCAGCAGGATTTCATGGCGCGCCAGAATGCGTTTGATTTCCGGCCAGTAGGTGTCTGGGGGGATGATCACACCGCCGGCACCCTGGATGGGCTCTGCAATAAATGCCGCGACCTTGTCTTCGCCTACTTCCTGAATCTTCGCTTCCAATTGTTGCGCCGCCCAGATCCCGAACTCGTCAGGCGTCATGTCGCCGCCCTCGCCAAACCAGTATGGCTGAGGGATGTGCACGATACCGGGAATCGGCAGATCGCCCTGTTCGTGCATGGCTGACATGCCGCCCAGGCTCGCACCGGCTACTGTAGAGCCGTGGTAGCCATTGATGCGTCCTATGATGGTCTTCTTGTCGGGCTTGCCCTTTAGATCCCAATAGCGCCGCACCATGCGTAGCACGGTGTCGTTGGACTCCGAGCCCGAGCCGGTAAAGAACACATGGTTCATGTGCTCGGGGGCTATCTGCGCAATGGCGCTGGCAAGCTTTACAGCCGGTGGGTTGGCGCACTGAAAGAAGCTGTTGTAGTAGGGTAGCTCCAGCATCTGTTTGTATGCAGCGTCGGCCAGCTCGGTGCGACCGTAGCCGATATTCACGCACCACAAGCCAGCCATGCCATCGAGCACCTTGTTGCCATCGCTGTCCCAGAGATAGACACCCTCGGCGCGCTCGATAATCCGCGTACCCTTCGCGCCCAGATCCTTGTGATCGGTAAAGGGGTGCAGGTAGTGGGCGTGGTCCATTGCCTGCAGTTGCGCGGTGCTATATGTGATCTGTGTAGTCATGTGTTGTCCTCAACCCCGGCGAGACATTTCTGCTCTCGCCGATACCTGTTCATGTGGAGCGCCCTGCGCTCAGCTTGCCTGGCTCTTGGCCGGCCTAGACGCTCAACAGCAGGAACTCGCGCTCCCAGCTACTGATCACGCGCTTGTAGTTTTCATGCTCGACGCGCTTCACTGCTACGTAGCCGCGGCAGAACTTGCTGCCCAGTACTGCCTCCACGTCGCTGCACTGCTCCATACGTTCCAGCGCCGACTCGAGCGTTAGCGGCAGACGCAGGTTGCGTCGCTCATAGGCCCTGCCCTTGACTGGTGCAGATGGATCCATCTTGCCAACCATACCCAGGTAACCGCATAGCAAGCTGGCCGCAATCGCAATATAGGGGTTGGCGTCCGCCCCTGGCAGGCGGTTTTCCACGCGGCGGTTCTGCGGTGTCGAATCCGGCACTCTCAGGCCAGCAGTGCGGTTCTCTTCACCCCATTCGACGTTGACCGGTGCGGAAGTATCCGGCAGAAATCGACGGAACGAGTTGACGTTGGGCGCGAACAGCGGCAACACCTCGGGTATATAACGCTGCAAGCCACCAATATGGTGCAAAAATAGCTCGCTCATGCTGCCGTCAGGATTAGAGAAGATATTTTTGCCTGTCTTGCGGTCGACGATGCTCTGGTGCAGGTGCATCGCGCTGCCCGGCTCATTGGTGATCGGCTTGGCCATAAAGGTGGCAGTCATGTCGTGCTTGAGTGCCGCCTCGCGCATAGTGCGTTTGAACACCAGAATCTGATCGGCCAGGTGCAGTGGGTCGCCGTGACGGAAATTGATTTCCATCTGCGCCGTGCCTTCCTCGTGGATCAACGTATCCAGATCCAGGCCCTGGGCTTCACACCAGTCGTACATGTCTTCGAACAAGGGGTCGAACTCGTTGGCAGCATCGATCGAGAACGACTGGCGGCCGGTTTCCTGACGTCCGGACCGGCCTATTGGCGGCTGCAGCGGCAGGTCGGGATCTTCGTTGCGTTTGGTCAGGTAGAACTCCATCTCGGGAGCGACCAGTGGCTGCCAGCCCTTGTCGGCATACAGCTTGAGAACCTTCTTGAGAATGTTGCGCGGCGACATCTCGATCGGTTCGCCGGTCTTGTCATAGCAATCGTGAATAATTTGCGCGGTCGGCTCGATCGCCCAGGGCACAAGGTAAATGCCGGTGAAATCGGGCTTGCAGATCATGTCGATGTCGGCAGGATCGAGCAGGTCATAATAAATGTCGTCCTCGACATAATCACCTGTGACCGATTGCAGCAAAATGCTTTCGGGTAGGCGCATGCCTTTTTCCGAAATAAATTTCATTGTCGGTGCAATTTTGCCCCGGGCAATGCCGGTGAGGTCGCTGACCATGCATTCGACTTCGGTGATCTTGTGTTCTTTCAGCCATGCTTCGATGTTGTTCATAAAATCCTCAGGAGTGCCGCGCCGCTCTGGCGCGGCAGGCGTCTCCAAACGCCTGGAATAGGGATAGATAGAAAGGATTGTCACAAACCTGCCATTCCGGATGCCATTGCACGCCTAGCGCGAACGCTGGGGAATCGACAACGGAAAAGGCCTCGATCAATCCGTCTGCTGCGGTAGCTTCAGCTCGCAATCCGGCACCCAGCCGGTCAACACCCTGAGTATGCAGGGAGTTGACCTGTGCCGAATTGCGACCGGCAATTCGCTGCAGAAGGCCCCCCGGTTCCAGCTTGACCTCATGGGCCGGTCCATACTGGACTGCCACGGGTTGTTCCTTGTTTTCCCGATGTTCAATATAGCCGCCTACTTCATGCAGACGCTGATGCAGGCTGCCGCCAAAGACAACATTCATTTCCTGAAAGCCGCGACAGATACAGAGCACCGGAATGCCTCGGTCGATTGCTGTCTTTATAAGCGGTAGAGTGGTGGCATCGCGCTTGGGGTCGTGCCGCGTACCTTCCGCGCTGGCGGGGCCCTGGTAATGATGGGGCTCGACGTTGGAGGGTGATCCGGTGAACATCAGGCCGTCGACGGTATCGAGCAGCTGGTCCGTAGCCAGACGTTCGCCCAGCGCCGGAATCAGCAGTGGCAAGCCGTCGGCACCGTCGACGATGCCAAGGATGTATTTTTCACCTACTATATGGAAAGGGTGCAGGCCCAGCTGATCGGTGCAGCAGGTGATGCCAATCAGGGGTTTTTGAGTAGATGACATGGTTTGCAGCCTGTAGTGAATAACATACATGAATTCATTGTTGTTCAATTTTTCATACAATAGCAACAAAAAATAATTAACACAAAACCCGCCATCAAGGTTCCGATACAGGCATTCAAAAATGCCTCGCAGCCCTGTTTGCGGCCTTATTTGGTGCGGCATGCACCCTATTTGTGCATCAGTGATTCTATTGACTCGTCATAGGCTTTCAGATTTACTCTCTCCCTGTAGCCAACGTGATTGATATATTTTACAAACAACAGGTGACATTCCATGCAATCCCAACCCGGAGCGGACTCTGCAGCAGCCATCGCTGCGCCCGTCAGTGTCCAGGAAGCTGAGGCCTTTTTGGCCGAGCATCCGGAAATCCATTTTATTGACCTTCTTATTGCCGATATGAACGGCATCGTCCGCGGTAAGCGCATAGATCGGTCGGCACTGCTCAAGGCCTACGAAAGAGGCATTGCACTGCCAGCATCGATCTTTGCCCTCAACATCCAGGGCACTACGGTTGAAGAAACCGGCCTGGGGCTGGAAATAGGCGATGCGGATCGGATATGTCTGCCCATCCCCGGCACTCTGAATGTTGAGCCCTGGCAAAAGCGGCCCACCGGGCAGTTGCTGATGACCATGTATGAGGTCGACCGCAAGACGCCCTTCTTCGCAGACCCGCGCTATGTGCTCCAGCGCATTGTTCAACGTTTCAGCGAACTGGGCCTCAAGCCGGTCTCCGCTTTCGAGCTGGAGTTTTACCTGATCGACCAGGAAAACATTACCGGTCGGCCGCAGCCGCCGCGCTCGCCGATGTCAGGCAAGCGCCCCAATTCCGTTCAGGTCTACTCGATGGACGATCTGGACGAGTACGCCGAGTTCCTCCAGGACGTCATCGAAGCTGCCCACGAACAGGGCATCCCCGCTGACGCCATTGTCGCGGAATCGGCGCCGGGCCAGTTCGAGGTCAACCTGCACCATGTGGATGACCCGGTCGTGGCCTGTGACTACAACGTGCTGCTCAAGCGGGTGATCAAGAGCGTAGCCTACGACCATGAAATGGATACTACATTCATGGCCAAGCCCTACTACGATCAGGCCGGCAACGGTATGCACGTGCATATCAGTCTGGAGGACGAACAGGGCAAGAACATTTTCGCTCCCAACGCCGATGGTACGCTGAGCGAGACCCTCCGCTGGGCGGTCGGCGGCCTGCTGCAGACGCTGCCGGAATACATGGCCTTCCTGTGTCCGAACGTGAACTCCTATCGCCGCTTCAGTCCGAGCTTTTTCGTACCCTGCGCAGCTACCTGGGGTATCGATAACCGCACTGTGGCTGTTCGTGTGCCCGGTGGCGAGCCCGATGCGATGCGCATCGAGCACCGTCTGGCTGGCGCCGATGCCAACCCCTATCTGTTGATGGCGGCACTGCTTTCGGCTATCCATTACGGTATCAGCAACAAGATCGAACCGCCGGAAATGACGGAGGGCAATGCCTACGACCAGCACGAGGCTTCCTTGCCAACCAACCTGCGCGATGCTCTGCGGTCGCTGGAGACCTCGGAGGTAATGAAGGAATACATCGGCGAGGAGTATCTTGACGTGTTCGTCCTGTGCAAGGAAAGCGAGCAGGAAGAGTTCGAGCGCACCATCTCCGATCTGGAGTACATGTGGTACCTGCATACGGTCTGATCGATGTGCGGCTGAAGATCAATCCCGCCCCTGAGGCGGGATTGTTGTTTTCAGGCTCTTCTTCGGACGGACGGCCCGAACTTCCCGCTAGCGTCATGCTCGAATGCAGAACACGCGTACGACAGGAGTGCTCGATGAAAAACCGTCTGACATACCGGATCCTGGCTATTGCCATGGGTGCGTTGCTGGTTGCAACTCAAGTGCAGGCTGCCGATACCACGGGTGCGCATACCGGTTCGGGTCACCGCATTCACCAGCAGGATAATGACGCTGGTGGGAGCGGCTCGATCGGCGGAGGTCCTCGCGTGGTGAATCCCGATGACGACAACGGTTATCAGAGTGATTCCACCATCCACCGCACAGGGGGCGATGAACGGACCAATGCCGATGGCAGTGAGTTCGAAACTGATCTTGACGGGACCAGCAACACCACCTTTCCTGGCGACGATTAATTTGCCGGCGGATCTCGGCATCGACCTGCGGGGGCGATGGACACCTGTGCTATCTTCCCCATGCAGGTACCCATGTGCGCCCACGGATGCGAGAGATCATGTCAGCCGTCAAACCTCTGCCCAAACGCCGAGCCAGTAGTCAGGAGCGCATCGATCGCATTCTGGATGCGACAGTGACCTTGCTGGCGCAGCGCTCGCTCGGCGAGTTGTCAATTTATGCCATTGCTGCTCAGGCCGATATTCCCCCTTCTTCGGTTTATCACTTTTTCCCGCAGCTTGCCGACGTGCTTGCTGCTCTGGCGGAGCGAGTCTTTGCGGAGCTGGATGGCGTTCTGGGAGCTGCGCCGGCCGGATTCGAGCCGGCGAGTTGGATGGAGCTTATCGAGCGCCTGGAAGATCGCTTCCAGCAGTATTATCAGTCGCACCCAGCAGCTCGCGAGCTGATTCTGGGTGCCCATGAGCTTGCGGGTGTGCGCCAGGCCGACCGCCACCATGACAGACTTTTGGGTCAGAGTTTGCGCGCCTATCTGGCTCGGTATTACCAGTTGCCAGCGTTGCCGGAGGATGTGGATATCTTTGCCTTGGCGATGCAGGCGGCGGACAAACTGCTGGCGGCAGACCACCAGCAGCATGGGGAGTTGACCGCGCCCATGCGGCGGGAGGCCAAGCGCATGATGGTAGCCTACCTCGGACTCTATCTGCCGCCTGTGTTGCCGCGAGCGAGTGACGCAGCCGATACGGATCCGTTGATGTGATCGATAGTTGTCGTACTGAATGCCGTATTTGATGTAAAACAGGATAATTATTTTGTTTAGCGGATATTTATCCGGTATAAGGTTTTATCAATCTATCAGGAGACCGCCATGACCCGCCTTGTCAGTGTCGCTGCTACCCAAATGAGTTGCTCGTGGGATCGTCAGGACAACATAGCCAAAGCCGAGAAGCTGGTGCGTGAAGCTGCGGCCAGAGGCGCTCAGATCATTCTGATTCAGGAGTTGTTCGAGACCCCCTATTTTTGCCAGAAGCCCAATGCTGAGTATCTGCAATTGGCAACAGAAGTCGACAGTAATCCGGCTATTGCGCATTTTAAGGCGCTGGCCAAGGAGCTCGAGGTCGTTTTGCCGATCAGTTTCTTTGAGCTGGCCGGGCGAGCGCGCTTCAATAGTGTGGTGATCCTTGATGCCGATGGTCGCAATCTGGGTTTGTACCGCAAAAGCCATATTCCTGATGGCCCGGGCTACCACGAAAAGTATTACTTCAATCCTGGCGATACCGGCTTCAAGGTGTGGCAGACCCGCTATGCAAAGATTGGCGTGGGCATTTGCTGGGACCAGTGGTTTCCCGAGTGCGCACGCGCCATGGCCTTGATGGGTGCCGAGATCCTGTTTTATCCGACGGCGATTGGCAGTGAGCCCCATGATTCGACGATCAGCTCCCGGGATCATTGGCAGCGGGTGCAGCAGGGGCATGCCGGAGCGAATCTGATGCCGCTGGTAGCCAGTAATCGCATCGGTCGCGAAGAGCAGGACGGATACGAGATCACCTTTTACGGCTCATCGTTCATCGCCGATCAGTTCGGTGAAAAGGTGCAGGAAGCCAACGAAACGGACGAGACTGTGCTTGTTCAGCAGTTCGATCTGGATCAGCTGGAGCATATACGCAGCGCCTGGGGCAGCTTCCGTGATCGACGGCCGAATCTGTACGGTCCGCTGAAAACCCTCGATGGTTCACTGGAGTCCTGATGTACACATTGCATAGCACGCCCCGCGCAGACAGTTACAGCATGCCCGCCGAATGGGCCCCGCATAGCCAGACCTGGATGATCTGGCCCGAGCGTTCGGACAACTGGCGCCAGGGCGGCAAGCCTGCCCAGGCCGCGTTTGCCGAGGTTGCCAAGGCCATTGCCGGGTTCGAGCCCGTCACCGTCTGTGTTTCGCAGGCGCAGTATGAGAACGCCAATCTGCAGTTGAGTCACCCCGGCATCCGGGTGATCGAGTTGAGTTCAGATGACGCCTGGGTGCGCGACACTGGCCCCACCTTTGTTACCAATAGCCAGGGTGGTCTGCGCGGGGTGGACTGGACGTTCAACGCCTGGGGCGGTTTCAACGGTGGTCTTTACTGGCCCTGGCAGCGTGACGATCAGGTGGCCGACAAGATTCTCGGGATTGAACGCTGCCCGCGCTACCGTACCGAGGGGTTTGTACTCGAGGGTGGATCGATCCATGTGGATGGCGAAGGCACCTTGCTGACCACCGAGGAGTGTCTGCTCAACAGCAACCGCAATCCGCACCTGCTGCGCGAGGAAATCGAAGTGGTTCTAGCCGACCACCTGGGCATCAGCAAGGTGATCTGGTTGCCGGAAGGTCTCTATAACGACGAGACCGACGGCCATGTGGACAACTTCTGTTGTTTCGTACGCCCCGGCGAGGTGTTGCTGGCCTGGACAGACGACGAGAGTGATCCCAATTATCCGCGCTGCCAGGCGGCGCTGCGGGTGCTGCAGGCCAGTCGAGATGCGCAGGGTCGCGAGCTGGTTGTGCACAAGATGCCGATTCCGGGTCCACTGTATGCGACCGCGGAAGAATGCGCCGGAGTTGACCGGGTAGCAGGCAGTCAACCACGGGATCCATCGATCCGGTTGGCCGGTTCCTACGTCAATTTTCTGATCGTAAACGACGGCATTATTGCACCCAGTTTCGACGACCCGCAGGACGAGCCGGCCCGCGAGCTACTGCAGCAGCTGTTCCCGGACCGCCGGGTAGTGACGGTGCCGGGCCGTGAGATTCTGCTTGGTGGCGGCAATATCCACTGCATAACCCAGCAGCAGCCCGCCACCTGAACAGGCGGCGGACCAGGGTTCATGCAGTTCAGCTGGCGAGCAGGTCGCGACCGCGCACTACGGCGGCGCGAACCTGGGCTGGAGCCGTGCCGCCAATGTGGTCACGGGCATTGACCGAGCCTTCCAGCGTCAAGACATCAAACACATCCTTCTCGATCTGATCGCTGAATTGGCGCAGTTCTTCAAGACTCATTTCGGCCAGATCCTTGCCGCTTTCCACGCCAAATTTGACCGCATGTCCGACGATCTCGTGGCAGTCACGGAAGGGCAGGCCACGGCGAACCAGGTAGTCGGCCAGGTCCGTAGCAGTGGAAAAACCGCGCAAGGCCGCCTCACGCATGGCCTCGACATTCGGCTGGATTGCCGGGATCATGTCGGCGAAGGCGCGAAGACAGTCGCGCAGGGTATCCACGGCGTCAAACAGGGGCTCCTTGTCTTCCTGGTTGTCCTTGTTATAAGCCAGTGGCTGGCTTTTCATCAGGGTCAGCAGGCTCATCAGTTGGCCATACACGCGACCGGTCTTGCCGCGCACCAGCTCGGGCACGTCAGGGTTCTTTTTCTGCGGCATGATCGAGGAGCCGGTGCAAAACCGGTCAGGCAATTCGATGAAGTTGAACTGGGCACTAGTCCAGAGCACCAGCTCTTCGGAGAAGCGTGACATGTGCATCATGGCCAGTGAGGCCGCAGCGCAGAATTCGATGGCAAAATCGCGATCCGATACGCCGTCCAGTGAGTTGCCGGAGACAGCATCAAAACCGAGCAGCTCACAGGTGATGCTGCGATCAATCGGGTAAGTGGTGCCTGCCAATGCGGCGCTGCCCAGGGGCATGCGGTTGACCCGCTTGCGGCAATCGAGAAGGCGCTCGCGGTCGCGGCTGAGCATCTCGAACCAGGCCAGCAGATGATGGCCGAAGGTCACCGGTTGCGCGGTCTGCAGGTGGGTAAAGCCGGGCATGATGACCGCTGCATGGCGTTCGGCCTGGTCCAGCAGTCCGGTCTGCAGGCGTTGCAGCTCGACCAGAATCACGTCGATCTCCTCGCGCAGCCAGAGACGAATATCGGTCGCCACCTGATCGTTGCGTGAGCGCCCGGTGTGCAGCTTCTTGCCGGTAACACCGATTTGCGCGGTCAGTCGCGCCTCGATGTTCATGTGCACATCTTCCAGATCAACACGCCAGTCGAACTGCCCGGCCTCGATTTCGCTCTGGATGCTGTGCAGGCCGGCGATAATGCTGTCGCGTTCTTCTTCGCTTAGCACGCCGACGCGGGCAAGCATCGTCGCATGGGCGATGGAGCCCTGGATGTCCTGTTTGTATAAACGCTTGTCGAAATCAACCGAGGCGGTGAAGCGGGCTACAAAGGCGTCGACGGGCTCACTGAAGCGGCCGCCCCAGGATTGGTTGGTTGTCTGATCTTGGCTCATAGGTCGGGTTGTTCCGCTGGCAAAAGCCCATAGCATACCACTTCATGCTTGCGCGATGGCGCCCCGCTGGCGGACACTTGAGTGATGAAGAACGGACTCTGGACACTGCTTGCGCAACCCTACTCGGGGGAAGATTTCTTTCTCCCCGACCTGTGCTCGTCCGTTGCCGTTTTTACTCTGGTTGTGCTGGCTGAGCTTCTGGTACTTACCTGGGTCCTGGCAGTACCTTCCGCCAAGGGTTTTGACTGGCTGAGCCTGGCCATGGCATCGCTTTTCGTGCAATGGATTGTGCTGTTGTCAGCGGCATTGCTATGCCGCCTGCGCGGCTGGATTCAGCGGCGTGCTCTGTGGATAGCGATCGCGGTCTGTCTGCTGGTAGTGGTTGGTCTCACCCTCATATTTACCGTCCTGGCCGACTGGGTACTCAAGCAGGGTATGCTTGGTGCGCCTCAGTTGCAGGCCGGGCAGATGCTGCGCCACGGTCTCATCGCCCTGATCATGACGGGTTTGCTGTTACGCTATTTCTATCTGCAACAGCAGTGGCAACGCCAGCATGAGGCCGAGCTCAAGGCTCGGCTGCAATCGCTGCAGTCACGCATACAGCCACACTTTCTGTTCAATAGTCTCAATAGTATCGTCAGTCTGATCGGCAGTGCCCCGGACAGAGCCGAATCGGCAGTGCTCGACCTGGCCGATCTGTTTCGCGCGAATCTGGCTGAGGTCGGGGGTGTTGCTACCTGGGAGGAGGAGCGGCACCTTTGCGAAGGCTATTTGCGCATCGAGCATTACCGGCTCGGTGAGCGGTTGCAGGTTGAGTGGCAGTGCGATTTGCCGGCGCACACTCCGATGCCATTGCTGACTCTGCAGCCTTTGCTGGAAAACGCTATCTTGCACGGGCTCCAGCCCAGTCTGACGGGGGGTAATATCCGCATCTCCGCGGGGCTGCATGGCGGGGTAGTCGAACTGTTGGTGTCAAACAGTTGTCCATCATTGACGAACAATCATGAGGGCAGTCGCATGGCGCTGGACAATATCCGTGCACGCATGAATGTGCTATTCGGTCCTCAGGCCAAGCTGGAAGCCTGGCGCGAGGGGGAGCGCTTCTTCAGCAGGCTGGTCTATCCTGTTAGTCACACGTCCTCAATCTTGCAGAGAAGTCATTAAGGCATGAAGGCATGAAAGTACTTGTAGCCGACGATGAACCACTGGCCCGGGAACGCTTGTCACGTTTGCTCGATGCGTTGCCTGGTTACCAACCCTTGCCGGATATGGCGAGCAACGGGCAGGAGACGCTCGACCTGGTGCAGCGTGAGCATCCCGATATAGTCCTTCTGGATATAAAAATGCCCGGTCTGGATGGATTGCAGACGGCGGCGAAGCTGTGTGAGATGCCTGACGCGCCAGCGGTTATCTTCTGCACTGCCCATGGCGAGTATGCCCTGGATGCCTTTGCGGTCAGTGCCGTGGGCTACTTGCTCAAACCTGTGCGTAGCGAGGCCCTGGCCGACGCACTGGCCAAAGCGCAAAAACTCAATCGAGTGCAGTTGTGCAGCCTGGGTCGCGCCAGCGGTCAGGGCGAGGGTAGCCCGGCGCGTAGCCATATCAGCGCACGTACCCGCAAGGGTGTGGAGCTGATCCCGATCGACGAGGTCCTGTATTTCATCGCTGATCACAAATATGTCACCCTCCGTCATACCGGCGGCGAGGTCCTGCTGGATGAACCGTTGAAGGCACTGGAAGACGAATTTGGCGATTATTTCGTCCGGATACATCGTAACGCGTTGGTGGCGCGGCATCGCATCGAGCGCTTGCAGCGCAGTTCTGTAGGGCATTTCCATCTGCACCTCAAAGGGCTGCCTGATGAAAATCTGACGGTCAGCCGTCGTCACGTACCGGGTTTGCGCAAACTGATGGATCATCTGTGATTGCCGGCTTCAGGGAAGCTCGCATGGATGCATGCCGGAGCATGGCGTATCATGCAGACTGGTTTTGAGCGAGAATCCCATGAGTCGACATCTGCGTATTGCCACCCGCAAGAGCGCCCTGGCCCTGTGGCAGGCCGAGTACGTCAAGGCACGTCTGGAACAACTCCACCCCGAAGTTACCGTCACGCTGGTGCCGATGGTCAGCCGTGGCGATCAGCTACTGGATTCGCCGTTAGCCAAAATCGGCGGTAAGGGTCTGTTCGTCAAGGAGCTGGAAGCAGCGATCATCAGCGACCAGGCTGACCTGGCGGTGCATTCCATGAAAGATGTACCCATGGCCTTCCCCGAAGGCTTGGGATTGTATGTGATCTGCGAGCGCGAGGACCCGCGCGACGCCTTTGTTTCCAATCAATATGAAAATGTCGACAGCCTCCCCCAGGGCAGTGTTGTGGGGACTTCAAGCTTGAGACGCCAGGCGCAGATCATGGCCCGACGGCCTGACCTGCAAGTACGTTTTCTGCGCGGTAACGTGAATACCCGTCTGGCCAAGCTGGATGCCGGAGAATACGACGCAATCATTCTGGCTGCTGCTGGTCTCATGCGTCTGGGCTTTCACGACCGCATCCGTTATGCAATGCCCCCCGAGGAAAGCCTTCCGGCCGGCGGCCAGGGCGCGGTGGGTATTGAATGTCGCAGTGACGATCAGGAACTGCATGCGCTTCTTGCCCCTTTGAATGATGAGGACAGCGCCTTGCGGGTGCGCGCGGAACGAGCGTTGAATACACACCTCAACGGGGGCTGTCAGGTACCGATTGCCTGCTATGCCGAGCGCCAGAACGGCGAGATATGGTTGCGTGGGATGGTCGGAGATCCCGATGGCACCTTGTTGCTGACGGCGGAGGGTCGCGGTCCTGAGGCCAGCCCGGAGGCACTGGGCATTCGCGTGGCGGAAGATCTGCTTGGTCAGGGTGCACAGAAGATTCTTGATGCGGTCTATCTGGGAGCCGAGAGTCGGTGACACCCGCAATACTGCTCACCCGCCAACCTGCGGACAACCAACGATTGGCGGGAAGGCTCGATGCCCTGGGCATAAGAAGTTATTGCACGCCCCTGCTGCAGATCCGGGCGGTCGAAGAAAGCAGTGAGCAGCGAAGTTTGCTGCTGGATCTGGATCGTTATCAGGCGGTGATAGCGGTCAGTCCTGTGGCTGCGCGGTTGGGCCTGGAGCGGCTTGACCGTTATTGGCCGCAGGTTCCGCTGGGCATAGATTGGTTTGCCGTGGGCGAAACCACCGCAGGTATTCTGCGCCAATACGACCTGCCGGCCCAGGCGCCGCTGGATGGCCAGGACAGTGAGGCGCTGTTGGCTTTGCCGCGCTGGGAAGCACTTCTTGCCGAGCCGAATCTGCGGGTGATGATCTGGCGCGGCGTGGGTGGGCGCGAGCACCTTGCTTCGCGCATAGCTTTTGCTGGCGGGCAGGTAGACTATCTTGAGTTGTATCAGCGCCTGCCCGCGGACGGCTTGCCACAATCGATCGAGGCTGCCCGCCAGGCCGGCGTACGTGGCATAGTGGTACTCAGTGTTCAGGCGCTGGAATACTGGCATGCAGCTGCTGGACAGGAATGGTTGCAGCAACGTCTCTGGCGCTGCTGGGTTCCCGGCAATCGGGTGGCCAAACGGGCTGCCGAGCTGGGCTGCGAAGACATAATAATGTGCAACGGTGCGGATGATGACGCGTTAGTTACCGCCATCAATGCCCACCGGCTGACAGTACAAGGGGAATAGCGTGGAACCGATCGACCCGAGCAAGAGCGGCAGCAAGGATAACGCCACAGATCACGCTGCCAGCGATGATTCCATCAAGTCTGAAAAAAACCGGGCAGAAGGCCCCGGCACTGGGCCGGTCGGTGCGCACCCGGAATCTTCTGCAGGCGCTAAACCCGTGACTGGCGCCCAGTCCGATATTTCGAAGCCGTCTGCAAGCGCTTCTACGGCTAACGCGGGTCTGGGCGGCAAGGGTAAGACACCACCTCCCGGGACCAGAGCGTCAAAGGGTAACAATGGATCGGGGCGGGGTCTGGCTGCAGTAGCGCTGATAGTTGCCATCGCGGCCCTCGGCCTGCAAGCCTGGCAGTGGCAAACAGATAACCAGCAGGCCGCAGTGCAAGGAGAGGAACTGAGCGGACAGATGGAGCAGTTGGCTAATGCGCAGCGCCGTGGCCAGCAGTCCATGCAGGCACGGCTGGAGGGACTTCCCGATGGCGCCACGTGGCAACAGATGCAAAGCCTGGCCGCCGAGCTTCAACGCAGCCAGAGAGCCCTGAGTCAGGAGTTGGACGTCATACGCGGGGATGCTCGTGCTGACTGGAAACTGGCCGAAGCGGAATATCTGCTGCGCCTGGCGAGTCTGCGATTGCTGGCCGCCCAGGATGTCAGGTCAGCCCGTGAGTTGTTGGAAGCGGTTGACTCCATCCTGCGCGAGCAACCCGACAGCGGGGTATTTGCAGTACGCGAGGCGTTGGCGCAGGTTCAGGCATCTATCGAAGCGTTACCTGAAATTGATCGCTCGGGTATCTATCTGCGACTGGCGGCATTGCACGAGCAGGTCAACCGGCTGGTTCTGTTGCCGGTGCCGGAGTTCGACCCAGACGCAATCAGCGCAGAGGAGGAATATGAGGATCGACTCTCACGCCGGACTCGCGCCGAGCGCGTACTCATGCGTCTGGAACGCTATGTGCGTGTGGATTTCCAGCGCGGCAAGGTCATTACCCCCCTGCTGGATGAGGCGGAGATGCAACGGGTTCGTCGTACCCTGCAATTGACCATGGAGCAGGCTCAGTGGGCTGCTCTTCGCGGAGAAAGCGCCATATACCAGGCTAGCCTGACTCAGGCGAAGAATATTCTGCAGCAGTTCTTCGAGCTGGAGAATCCGCAGGTGAAGGCAATGCAGAGTCAGCTCACTGCATTGGCTGAACGCCAGGTCGATCTTGATGCGCCAGATCTTTCGGATGTTCAACAGGATCTCGCTGCCTACATCCAGAGTCGTCGTAGCCCAACCAATAGTGGGGAGGGCGCTCAATGAGCAAAAGTTATCTGGCTGTACTGGCCATATTGCTGGTCGCTGCTCTACTGGGTATGGCGGTAGCCGAGGACCCGGGCTACCTGTTGATTGCCTGGCGAAATATGTCGATCGAAACCAGTATCTGGGTCGGGATTGCCTTTCTACTGGCGCTCTGGCTGGTGCTTTCTTTGCTGCGTGCAGTGGTTCGTCTGCTTAATGTGTCGGGTCGTAGAATCAACCCCTGGTCCCGGCATAACCGCCAGCGTCGGGCCAACCAGGTCACGACCCGGGGCCTTCTGGAATTTGCCGAAGGCCACTGGGCCGAAGCAATGAGATTACTCAAGCGCTCGGCACCCCACGCTGAGCAGCCATTGATCAATTACCTTGTGGCGGCCCGGGCTGCTCACGAGCTGGAAGATTATGCCCAGTGCGACGGCCTGTTGCGCGAGGCTTACGAGACCACTCCTCAGGCTGACGTTGCCATCGCGGTGACCCAGGCGCAGCTACAGATCGCTCGCGGTCAACTGGAGCAGGCTCTGGCCTCGCTGACGCGGCTGCGCAAGGACCATCCCAAGCATCTTTATGCCTTGAAACTGATGGGCCAGCTCTACGCCAAACTGGAAGACTGGTCCCGGTTGGAGAAGCTTCTACCGGAGTTGCGCCGGCACAAGCTGCTGAGTCCTGGCGATCAGGAAAGCCTGGAGCATCAGGTTTATATCGCCCTGCTCGGGGAGGCCGGCCAGCGTCGACAAACGGAACCCGGTCAGGCCGATATGCTGACAGCGCTCTGGGAGCGGCTGCCCAAGCATCTACGGCACGATCCGGCGCTGGTCGAGGCCTACTGCATTCAGTTGCGTCATCAGGGTCGCAGCGATGAAGCGGAGACGATTTTGCGCGCTGCCCTGCGCGAAGGTTTCAACGAACGACTGATCCATCTTTATGGTCTGGTGGAGGGTAAGGATCCTGCTCGCCAATTGAGCAGCGCAGAGCACTGGCTGGCCGACCACCCGCATAATGCTACTCTGTTGCTGGCCCTGGGTCGGCTGGCGTTACGCAACAAGTTGTGGGGTAAGGCAAGGGAATACCTCGATGCCAGCTTTACCAGCAAGCGGGATATTCAAACCTGTGCGGAGCTGGTTAGGTTGCTGGAGCATATGGGCGACCAGAAAAGCAGTCAGCAAATGCTGCGTCAGGGATTTGACCTGATGGTGCACGACTTGCCCGAGCTGCCGATGCCGGATGCTCGCTGAGTAGGCCAGCGCCCTTCAATCGCGAGGGGCGTAGGCAAACACGTCGGCGTGCATCTGTTCACCCGGCATGCCTGCCTCAACCAATGCATCCAGGGTGCCGTAGACCATAGGCGGCGAACCACTGACGTAGAACTCGTACTCGCTCAGGTCGCCGAGGTCTGCGCGGATCGCCTCATGCAACATGCCCTGGCGCCCTGACCAGTCGGGATGGTCGCTGACGATCTTGTGCACAATCAGGTTCTCCTGCTCCTCCCAGCGCTGCCAGTAGGTGGTCTCGTACAGATCATCGCCATGACGCACCCCCCAGTAGAGGTGAATCGGGTAGGCGAAGCGCTGCTCGAGACAGTGCTCGACCATGCTCTGCATCTGCGACAGACCGGTGCCTGCGGCGATCAACACAAGCGGGCGATCCGGCAATGTAGCAAGGTGGCAATCACCAAAGGGTACCTGAACATGGGCAATGCGATCACGCCGCATTTGCTCGATCAGGGCTTCGGTCGCCGGATCCTTGGCCAATATATGCAGTTCCAGCGTCCGCTCCTGGTGGGGTGCAGAGGCGATAGAGAACGGGGTCGCTTCACCATCGGGTCTTTGCAATAGCAGATACTGGCCGGCGTGATAGCGCAGGGGTTTACCTGCCGGGGGGCGTAAATCAATCTGCCATACATCCGCCCCTATTGGCTCACAGGCGACTACCTGGCAGGCAACGCTGTGCTGCGGCAGCTCGCCGGGCGCAAGTACATGCTCCCAGAAAAGCTCGCAGTCTTCTTGCGGCGTGGCCAGACAGGTGAAAATTTCACCCTGGGTACGTGTTTCGTCGTTCTGCATGACTCTGCCCTGCAGCAGCTGCGCATTGCATACATGACAATTACCGTTACGGCAGCTTTGCGGCGCGTCGAAGCTAAGCCGGCGCGCGGCATCAAGAATGCGCTCGCCGGGTAACAGGTCCAGTACATGACCCGCCGGTTGCAGTGTTACCTTCATAATCCGCTCTCTGGCCTCATTGGAGTTGGCGTCATCAGTCAATACCCAGCTCGGCCCAGATATCGTCAATACGCTTCTTTACTGCAGGGTCCTGGGCAATGGCTACTCCCCACTCGCGCGTGGTTTCTCCGGGCCACTTGTTGGTGGCGTCCAGGCCCATCTTGCTGCCGAGCCCGGATACCGGGGAGGCAAAATCCAGATAATCGATCGGCGTGTTGTCGATCATCACCGTGTCCCGCTTGGGGTCCATCCGGGTAGTTATTGCCCAGATCACATCATTCCAGTCGCGGATGTTGATATCGTCGTCGGTAACGATCACGAACTTGGTATACATGAACTGGCGCAGGAAGCTCCAAACGCCGAGCATTACCCGCTTGGCATGGCCCGGGTATTGTTTCTTCATCGAGACAACGGCCATCCGGTACGAGCAGCCTTCAGGCGGCAGATAGAAGTCAGTGATCTCCGGAAACTGCTTCTGCAGAATGGGAACGAATACCTCATTCAGTGCTACACCGAGGATAGCCGGTTCATCCGGTGGTCGTCCGGTGTAGGTGCTGTGATAAATCGGTTTTTCACGCTGGGTTATACGCTCAACAGTAAATACCGGAAAACGATCTACCTCATTGTAATAGCCGGTGTGGTCACCAAAGGGGCCTTCGTCAGCCATTTCGCCGGGATGGATCACGCCCTCCAGCACAATCTCGGCACTGGCTGGCACCTGCAAATTGGAGCCCCGGCATTTGACCAGCTCGGTACGTTGGCCGCGCAGAAGCCCTGCGAAGGCGTATTCCGAAAGACTATCGGGTACGGGAGTCACGGCGCCGAGAATGGTGGCCGGGTCCGCGCCGAGCGCGACGGCAATCGGAAAGGGCTCACCCGGGTGTTTTTCACACCAGTCCTTGAAGTCCAGAGCGCCGCCCCGGTGGCTCAGCCAGCGCATGATCAGCTTGTTGCGACCGATTACCTGCTGGCGGTAGATGCCCAGGTTCTGCCGCTCCTTGTTCGGGCCACGGGTGACCACCAGACCCCAGGTGATCAGTGGCCCGGCATCCCCAGGCCAGCAGGTCTGCACCGGGATCGAGGAAAGATCCACGTCCTCGCCCTCCATTATCACTGCCTGGCAGGGAGCGTCGCGCACAACCTTGGGGGCCATGGAGATGACTTTCTTGAAAATGGGCAGCTTGGACCAGGCGTCTTTGAGACCCTTTGGCGGATCGGGTTCCTTGAGGAACGCCAGCAGCTTGCCGATTTCACGAAGCTCGCTGACTTCCGTAGCGCCCATGCCCATGGCCACTCGCTGCGGAGTGCCAAACAGGTTGCCAAGCACTGGCATGCTGTAACCGGTCGGGTTTTCGAATAACAGAGCCGGACCACCCTTGCGCAGGGTGCGATCGCATATCTCGGTCATTTCCAGTATTGGCGAAACGGGAGTCTGGATACGCTTGAGCTCGCCGCGCTGCTCCAGGCCCTTGATGAAATCACGTAGATCGGAGTACTGCATCTCAGCTTCAAGCCTCAAGCGGCAAGCTGCAGGCATCCTGGAGACTGCCTCAGCCTGTGGTTTCTGGTTGGAAGCGCATTATGCCGGTAAAGCTGTTTGCGGGGGTGGCGTAAAATGCAACAAGCTGCAAGCAGTGTAGATCTGCTTGCAGCTTGAGGCTTGCCACTTGTCGCTGCGGTTCAGTTCTTGCTGCGCTTCATCGACTGGAAGAACTCGTTGTTGGTCTTCGTGTCTTTCAAGCGGTCCAGCAGGAACTCGATTGCGGCGATTTCGTCCATCGAGTGCAGAATCTTGCGCAAGATCCACATGCGCTGCAACTCGTCTTCGCTGGTCAGCAGCTCCTCGCGGCGGGTGCCGGAACGGTTGATGTTGATCGCAGGGAACACACGCTTTTCGGCAATCTTGCGATCCAGGTGGATCTCCATGTTGCCGGTGCCCTTGAACTCCTCGTAGATCACCTCGTCCATCTTCGACCCGGTGTCGACCAGTGCGGTGGCGATAATGGTCAAGCTGCCGCCTTCCTCGATGTTGCGAGCTGCGCCGAAGAAGCGTTTGGGTTTTTCCAGGGCGTGGGCGTCGACACCACCGGTAAGTACCTTGCCTGAGCTGGGGATTACGGTGTTGTAGGCGCGCGCCAGACGGGTGATCGAGTCAAGCAGAATGATCACGTCCTGTTTGTGTTCGACCAGACGCTTGGCCTTTTCGATCACCATCTCGGCGACCTGCACGTGCCGGCTCGGCGGCTCATCGAAGGTAGAGGCAACGACTTCACCGCGCACGGTACGCTGCATCTCGGTCACTTCTTCCGGGCGCTCGTCGATCAGCAGTACGATCAGGTGACACTCGGGGTTGTTGCGCGCAATGTTTGCCGCAATGTTCTGCAGCATCAGCGTCTTACCCGCCTTGGGCGGAGCAACTAGCAGGCCTCGCTGACCTTTGCCGATAGGTGCGCACAGATCGATGATCCGGGCCATCAGATCTTCTGTCGAGCCGTTACCCGCTTCCATCGCCAGACGCTGGGTCGGAAACAGCGGTGTCAGGTTTTCGAACAGGATCTTGTTCTTGGTATTTTCCGGCCGATCGAAGTTGATGGAGTCAACTTTCAGCAGCGCAAAATACCGCTCGCCGTCCTTTGGAGGTCGAATCTTGCCGGCGATGGTGTCGCCGGTGCGCAGATTGAAGCGCCGGATCTGGCTGGGTGACACATAGATGTCGTCAGGGCCGGCCAGATAGGAGGAGTCTGCAGAGCGAAGAAACCCAAAACCGTCCTGAAGAATTTCCAGCACGCCGTCGCCGTGAATGTCTTCACCGCCTTTGGCGTGTTTTTTCAGGGTTGCGAAAATCACATCTTGCTTGCGCGACCGGCCCATGTTCTCGAGGCCCATCTGTTCGGCGATTTCCAGCAGTTCGGTAATAGGTTTTTGTTTGAGTTCGGTCAGGTTCATAGAGTCGGTAGGATATAATTTTTCGGCAGGACGGGTTAGTAAGAGGCCGCCATGAATGCATGGGGCGATGGGTTTGGCTGATGTTGGAAAGCCACAATCGCAGGGTGCGACAAGGAATTGAGGGCTAAATCTAGCACTGCTTGCTGGGAACGTCCATAGTCAGATAGCAGAAAGTCTGCACGCAGTGAACTCCCCCGGTCGGCGGACAACCGGGGGAAGGTAGTTCAGATGTTGCTATCAAGGAAAGCAGAGAGCTGTGACTTCGAGAGTGCTCCTACTTTGGTCGCCTCGATATTGCCGTCCTTGAACAGCATCAAGGTCGGAATGCCGCGTACACCATACTTGGGCGGCGTGTCGGCATTCTCGTCGATGTTCAGCTTGGCAATTTTCAGTTTGCCCTGATATTCCTTGGCAATCTCATCCAGAACCGGGGCAATCATTTTGCAGGGGCCGCACCACTCTGCCCAGTAATCGACCAGCACGGGGCCGTCAGCCTTCAGCACTTCGCTATCGAAGCTGCTGTCTGTGACATGCACGATCAAATCGCTCATTAGTTTCTCCAGGGTTCAAAGACAAATCAGGTTTCACTATAGCATCACCTCGGCAAACAGCGGAAGGCGGCGGGTAAGCAGTTATGCACACGTGCACGCGGGCCAAAGGCTTCAATGCAGTGTTAGAATCCGGGGAACTTACCCCCGGAGGCAGTCGCATGGTGCAAAGAGAACAGTCCGATTTCCCGCTGGTTGCTGCCATTGACCTTGGCTCCAACAGTTTCCACATGGTTCTGGCCAAGGTGGATCACGGCGAAATTCGCATTCTCGAACGACTCGGTGAGAAGGTGCAGTTGGCCGCGGGCCTTAATGAAAAGGGTGAACTCAACGAAGAGTCAATGCAACGCGGTCTCGATTGCTTGAGGCGTTTCGCACAACTGACCAATGGGTTGCCTGATGGCGCGGTACGTATAGTCGGTACCAATGCGTTACGGGAGGCGCGCAACCGGGGTCAGTTCATGCGTCAGGTCCGGCAGATAATCGGGCACAAGGTCGATGTTATTTCAGGTCGTGAAGAAGCGCGTTTGATTTACCTTGGCGTTGCCCACACTCAGGCGGACGATCAGGGCAAGCGTCTGGTGGTGGATATCGGCGGCGGAAGTACCGAGTTCATAGTGGGTGAACGTTTCGAATCCTTGTTGCGAGAAAGTCTGCAGATGGGCTGCGTGTCCTACACGCGTGCGTATTTTTCCGAAGGCAAGGTCAATGCCAGTCGCTATGCCCAGGCCTATACCACGGCGCGACTGGAGCTGATGAACATCGAGCAGGCTATCGGACGCATGGGTTGGCAGGAGGCAGTGGGTGCCTCTGGGACCATTCGTACCATTGGGCAATGTATGCAGGGTTCCGGACAGAAGGAGCCGGGATTGACGCTTGAGGGTCTCAATTGGGTCAAGCGCCGGGTCATACGGGCAGGGCACGTCGACAAGATCGATATCCCCGGCCTGAAGGCCGATCGTCGTGCGACCCTGCCAGCCGGCTTGGCGATTCTGGAAGCGATCTTTGACGCACTCGGTGTGCAGAATATGGCCCACTCCGACGGCGCGCTCCGGGAAGGTGTGCTTTATGACTTGCTCGGCCGCCATCAGCACGAGGATGTGCGCGAAAGAACCCTGAGCGCGCTGATGGAGCGCTGCCATGTGGATGTTGACCAGGCATCGCGTGTAGAGCACAAGGCGCTCAGTCTGCTGGGCAAGGTGGCTGGGGCCTGGGGTCTGACTGAAGTCAGGCACGCCGACATGCTGTGTTGGGCTGCGCGGGTACACGAAGTAGGCCTGGATATCGCACATAGCCAATATCACAAGCATGGCGCCTATCTGATCGAGCATGCCGATCTGGCGGGATTCAGTCGCCAGGAGCAGCAGGCTCTGGCGCAACTGGTGCGCGGCCACCGACGTAATTTGCCCAGTACCGAGCGCCTGGCGGAATTCGGTGAAGAGGCAACCTACCTGCTCAGGTTATGCATGCTGTTGCGCCTGGCGATTCTGTACCACCACATTCGCGGCAATCAGACCATGCCGGAGCTTGCCGTTGAGGCCGGCTCCGACTACCTGCAGTTACACTTCCCCGAAGGTTGGCTTGACGCCAACCCGCTGACCAACGCCGACTTTGCCCATGAGGCCCAGTTCTGGGCCAAGGCGGGTTATACGTTGACGGCGCGCTGAGGCGAACTGGAGAGCTTCTCCAGCAGGGTGCTCTGGGCACTGCGCGCCAGTTGATTACCCGTAGGTGAGCTGCGCACGTAGGTGCCATCGGTTTGCAGAATCCAGCTCTGGGTATTGTCAGTCATGAATACCAACAGCTCCTGCTTGGCTCGGGTGATCAGCTTCTTGCCCTCGAGGGGGAAGCAGGTCTCGACGCGCTTGTCCAGGTTGCGCTCCATCATGTCGGCACTGGACATCCACACCTGCTCCTGGCCGTCGTTGAGAAAATAGTAGACCCGGCTATGCTCCAGAAAACGGCCGATAATCGAGCGCACGGTAATGTTGTGTGACACCCCCGGTACCCCTGGACGCAGGCAGCACATGCCGCGAACAATCAGATCGATTTTCACGCCGCACTGGGAGGCCTTGTAAAGCGCCTTGATGATCTTTGCATCGGTAAGGGCATTGGCTTTGGCGATAATATGTGCAGGCTTGCCGGCCATGGCATTCATGGTTTCGCGATTGATCAGTTCGAGCAGGCGTTTCTTGAGGGTGAAGGGTGCCTGCAGCAGCTTCTTCATGCGCAGGGTCTTGCCCATGCCGATCAGCTGGTTGAAGAGTTTGTGCACGTCCTCGGTCAACGCCAGGTCGGAGCTGAGAATGCTGTAGTCGGTGTACAGGCGAGCGTTGCCTGCGTGGTAGTTGCCGGTGCCCATGTGCACGTAACGTCTGAGGATTTTGTCCTCGCGACGCAGGATCAACATCATCTTGGCGTGGGTCTTGAACCCGACCACGCCGTAGATCACTACAGCTCCGGCCTGCTGCAGGCGGCTGGCCAGTTGCAGGTTGGACTCCTCATCAAAGCGTGCGCGCAACTCGATCACCACGGTGACTTCCTTGCCGTTGCGGGCGGCATCAACCAGTGCGTTGACAATTTCCGAGTTCGCTCCAGTGCGATACAGGGTCTGCTTGATTGCGAGGACGTTGGGGTCCTGCGCGGCCTGGCGCAGCAGATCGACCACCGGGCTGAAGGACTCATAGGGGTGTTGCAGCAGAATGTCCTGCTTGCCGATCGCCTGGAAGAGGGTGTCGTTGTTCGACAGCAGCTTCGGAATGCCAGGGCTGAAGGGCGGGAATTGCAGTTCCGGATGGTTTTCCAGTGCGGTAATGGAAAACAGCCGGGTCAGGTTGACCGGGCCATTGACCTCATACAGCTCGGACTCGCTCAGACCGAACTGCTTGAGCAGAAAGTCGGTAAGCGGCTTGGGACAGTTATCCGCGACCTCCAGGCGCACCGCATCGCCGTAGCGGCGCGAGAGCAGTTCGCCACGCAGCGCCCTTGCCAGATCATCCACCTCGTCAGGGTCGACGATCAGATCGGCGTTACGGGTCAGACGGAACTGATAACAGCCCATCACCTTCATGCCCGGGAACAGATCATCGGCATGGGCGTGGATCATCGACGACAGAAAAATGAAGTTGTCACCACCGTTGCACAGCTCGTCGGGCATGCGGATCAGACGTGGCAATGAGCGCGGCGCGGGAATAATGGCCAGGCCGGAATCGCGACCAAAAGCGTCGATACCTTCGAGCTGCACTATGAAGTTCAGGCTCTTGTTCACCAGCAGCGGGAACGGATGCGTGGGATCCAGACCAATGGGGCTGATGATCGGCGCCACTTCCTGGCGGAAGAATCGGCGAATCCACAGGGTCTGCTTATGCGTCCACTGGTGTCGGCGAACGAAACGGATGCCTTTCTCCGCCAATTGCGGCAGGAGCATATCGTTCAGCAGGGCGTATTGACGACTTATCTGCTGGTGGGCTATCTCGCTGATCTTGGCCAGCACCTGCTGGGGCTGGAGGCCATCCGGGCCGGTCTGTTCGCGGGCGAAGGTAATCTGCTTCTTCAGGCCGGCCACGCGAATCTCGAAGAATTCGTCGATGTTGCCGGAAAAGATCAGCAGAAACTTCAAGCGCTCCAGCAGGGGGTAGGATTCATCCAGCGCCTGTTCGAGCACGCGGATATTGAATTGTAGCTGCGATAGCTCGCGATGAATGTACAGCTCCGGGGCATTGATGTCGGCCAGGGGCGCGGCTGGCTCAGTCTGCGTCGCAGTCGGCGCTGGAAGCCTGGGTGCGTTGGCTGAGCCACTCGGGCTGGTCTGGTCGGTCTGACTGGCTGGCGCGACGGTGTTGTCCGCGGTCTCACTTGTCTCGTCACGCACGCTCTTCAACTCCTGCATGGGTACCTCGAATGATTATTCTTTTTGCTGCAGCTGTCTGGCTGCCGCTTTGGCGAAATAGGTCAGGATGGCATCGGCGCCTGCACGCTTGATGGCGGTCAGGGACTCGAGGATAACGGCTTCGCTGAGCCAGCCATTCTGAATTGCCGCGCAATGCATCGCATATTCGCCACTCACCTGATAGACGAAAGTCGGCACGCGGAAGGTACTTTTTACCCGATGAACGATATCCAGGTAGGGCATGCCTGGTTTGACCATGACCATGTCGGCGCCTTCAGCCAGATCCTGGGCAACCTCATGCAGCGCCTCGTCACTGTTGGCCGGGTCCATCTGGTAGGTGGACTTATCGGCTTTGCCGAGATTGCCGGCAGAGCCCACGGCGTCACGGAAAGGCCCGTAATAGGCGCTGGCATACTTGGCGGAGTAGGCAAGGATACGGGTGTTCACATATCCCGCAGCTTCCAGGGCGTGACGCATTGCGCCGACGCGGCCATCCATCATGTCTGATGGTGCGACTATATCGGCTCCGGCCTGCGCATGGGACAGCGTCTGTTTGACCAGAGCCTCCACGGTCACATCATTCAGGACGTATCCCTGATCATCTATGATGCCGTCCTGGCCGTGGGTGGTGAACGGGTCCAGAGCCACATCGGTAATCACGCCCAGGCCAGGAAAACGCGCTTTCAATGCGCGCGTAGCACGCTGAGCCAGCCCCTCGGGATTATAGGCCTCGGCCGCATCCAGAGACTTGCAATGGGCTGGTGTGACCGGGAACAGAGCGATCGCCGGGATGCCGAGCTCGACCAGTTCAGCCGCTTCCTCGAGTAACAGGTCGATGGAAACTCGCTCGACACCGGGCATTGAAGCGACGGCTTCGCGCTGACCTGTTCCTTCAAGGACGAACATCGGATAGATAAGATCGTCTACGCTGAGCCGGGTTTCGCGCACCAGTCGGCGGGAAAAGTCATCGCGACGGGCGCGGCGCAAGCGGGTGTTGGGGAACTGTCGATTGGCAGGATTGAAACTCACTGGAACTCCTCAGGTTTGGATGCAGTGGCCCTCACAAGTAACAGAAGTCTGCACGATAACCTGTCTGTAAGGGACGTTATACCTCCAGATTATGACGGAATTGCGACAGTAAGCGTAATGCCATTTGGTCGCCGGGGTCGGCGCCCTGTTCTGCGGCGAGCTCAACGCGGTTGCGACCCAGCGCCTTGGCCTGGTAAAGAGCGCCGTCAGCAGCGCCAAGCAGAGCGTCAAAGTTATAGCCCTGCTGGACCGAGCAGGCGACGCCCAGGCTGAGGCTGAGGTTCACCGGGGTGCTTTCGCAATGCCATGGCTGGTTGCACAGGCCTACGCGAATCCGCTCGGCAACCTGACTGGCACTGTCGGTATCCAGGCCTGGCAGGATGAGCACGAACTCTTCACCACCAAAGCGCCCGAGAAGATCGTCGGTCCGAAGATGCTGGCGAATCCGGCTGACCATATGGCAGAGCACCGCGTCTCCTGTCTGGTGACCGAATTCATCGTTGATGCGTTTGAAATGATCGGCATCCATCATGATCAGGGTAACAGGTGCCTGCAGCTCCTGAGCCTTGACCAGCACTTCGCTTGCCCGGGCGTGCAGGCTCCGGCGGTTCAAAGTGTCCGTGAGTGAATCGCGCTCGGATAGGCGGTGCAATGCCATGGTGGTGCGGTAGTGCGTCATCAGAATGAAGCCGCTGGCCAGCCATATCTGGGCGACCATGGCTCCCAGTAATGTGGCACTCTGCAGCGCGTTGTCGGCGATTGCGGTGGTCGGTGCAAATTCGGTCAGACTTAAAAGTGCGCGTATTATCAGGCCCGAACCGCAAAGCAAGGCAATGCTACCGGTCAGCCAGAAGGCGGTGCGCAGAGGTTGCTCTGCAGTCACGAACAGCTCGCGGGCACACAGCAGGCTCATGCTGGCCAGGATCATAGATGAGATGCCCAGTCTGGCAGTGAAGCTGTCGATTTCAAACCGGAATACCCACAGCAATGCCATTGTCAGTAGCGCGGCAATGATGGGCCATGTCTGCGGCTGGCTCTTGCCCTTGAAGGCGCGTATGCCAAGCCAGGTGACACCGATACCCAGAGTCATCAAGCCGTTGGCCAGGACAATCGACAGACTCGGGTGGACCAGTTCCTGATTGACGTTGAGCAACAAGCCCAGCATCAGCGCAAAATTCCCCACGGCCCAATGCCGTAACCCTGTCTGAACTCCCGAATGCCAGGCAGCAACTGCTAGCAGCAGCGTCATGCTCAGGGTAACCAGCGAGAGCGCCGCGCCTAGAGAAGAGAGGTCCAATTGACCGAGCATAGCGGGTTTTCATCCTTGTCCGGCCAGGTGCAACCGGATCCCTTGCATGCGTTGAGTTCAGCCCTTGAAGGATACTCCCGATGGTGGGGGTGAGATAGCGAGATGCCAGAGCAATATTCCAAGTTGTGGATGAGTTAGCACTATCCTGTCGGACACTTCTGCGGAAGCTGTACAAAAAACAATCTGTGTATAATAATGTGCTGCCTTACAAATAGCTGGCGTGTGGAGTTGAGTCTTGAGCAGGCAGGAAAGCCGTTATTCCTCGACGAAAAAAATGGCGGTCGGGCTGTTGCTGTTGGGATGGTTTGCCGGACTTGCCTGGGCATTCTGGTGGTTCGAAGGACAATATGTGAAAGCCTTCGAGCGGCCTGTGTATTTCAGCGCGCAGAACGTTCAGCCGCCATTCGCTCCCGGCCAGGTTCAGGTGTTGCATGTGTGGCAGCCGGGTTGCCCCTGCAACGGAGGTCATGAGGATTATCTGGAAAGCATGACGGAGCGATTCTCGGAGCTTGGCGTCATGTTTGCTCGCGCCGGGTCGCAGAGCACTGAGGGCCTGCTGCCGGCACTCAAGCAATTGCCTCATTGGCCGATACCCAGTGAATGGAACGACTGGCCAGGGGCGCCCTCTGTGGCGATCTGGGACGCGGCGGGAAACCTGGCATACGTTGGGCCATACAGTGATGGAGCGCACTGCAGCAGGGATAGCAGTTTTATAGAGCCGGTGATCACAACCCTGTTGGCCGGACGACCGGTCAATATTGTCACCCAGGATACGGTAGCTTGCCTGTGTGACCTCAAACGAGGCATCTAGCGTGAATACAATGCAATCCAGCTCCCTGGCAGCTCACTATCTCAAGGCTGACCGCGTCATGCTAGTGGTGCTCTGGGTTTGTCAGGTTTTCGCGCTGGGGCTGGCGGTCTGGTACGGCACCTGGTTGCAGGCCCTGCTGGTCGGCGGCGGCACCCTGGCGGTTATGCACGGTCTGCATGCGTTGATCGGCGGAACTCGCCTGTTTCGTTGCGTGATGGGCGCCGCGCTGATGGTGATGTCGATGCTGCACATCAACCAGAGCATGGGCACTGTCGAAATGCATTTTTCGATTTTTGTGCTGCTCGCTGTGCTGATCTTCTATCGCGATTGGCTGCCAATTGTTGTTGCTGCCGTGGTCATTGCCGTACATCACCTGCTTTTTTTCTACTTGCAGTCGCGCGTCGCGGGTGTATGGCTTGCAGCAGAGGCAACCTGGGGTCTGGTCTTCGTGCATGCCGGCTATGTGGTGGCCGAGACAGCGGTGCTGGTCTACCTGGCGCGCGAAAGTTATCGCGACGCCCGTGATGGCGAGATGCTCGCTTCGCTTACCAGTGCCATTATGAAAAATCCGGAAGCCATGGACTTGACCCATCGCGCTACGGACGCTACGCCAGTCCTGCTCGGTTTCAACCGTCTGATCGGTCAACTTGATGATCTGATCTCAGGTGTGCAGGATACCCTCAAGCAGCTTAGCGGCGTAAGTGGCGCGGTATCGGACAAGTCAGGTCTGGTACGCGAGGGCGCTGACCGTCAGGCTAGCGAAGCGCAATATATGAGCCAGGCAATGCAGGAACTCAGCTCTGCGACCACAGACGTGGCGCGCAGTGCCGAGGAGGCCGCGGGCGCGGCCCGCAATATGAACAATCATGCCCGTCAGGGGAACGAGGCAATGCAGCAGATACGGGTCGAGATCGATTCACTGAGCGGCGATCTCGCTGTGACGGGTGACGCGGTCAACGGTACCGCCAATCTGGCCAATGAAATCCATCAGGTCGTGGATATGATCCGCGGTGTGGCCGAGCAGACCAACCTGCTGGCGCTGAACGCAGCGATTGAGGCGGCGCGTGCAGGTGATCAGGGCCGAGGGTTTGCGGTGGTTGCCGATGAGGTACGTAACCTTTCGCAGCGCACGGCAAAATCTACCGCCGAGATACAGGATCTGATAACTCGCCTCCAGCATGCCTCTGAGGCTGCGCGATCGGCAATGGAGCGCAGTCAGGAGTCGGTGCAGCGGTGCCTGGGCTCCGCGGACGCCAGCGCTTCTACGTTGGCCAATATGGTCGAGGAGATGGGCCATATTTCGCGTCTAAATGACATGATCGCAACGGCAACGCTGGAGCAGTCCACCGTGGGTGATGATGTGTCGCAGCACCTGGTCGGGGTCAAGGACGTTGCTCGGAATAATGCCGAACAGGCGGTTGCTCTCGATGGGCTTTCCAACGAGGTAGACCGGTTGCGCACAGAGCTTGAATCCCAGGCCCTGGGGTTCGTGACTACTGCTGGCGCTCGGGGCCGGTCCTAGCGTCAGAGTTTTGCCAGCAGCCGGTCGAGAGAGTTGGCGAATGCCTGCTTGTCTCGATCGCTGTAGGGGGCGGGCCCGCCACCGCCTGCCAGCCCTGCACCGCGAAGCTCGTCCATCAGGTTGCGCGTGGCCAGACGTTCGCCCACGTTGGACTTGGTGTATATCTCACCGCGCGGGTTGATCGCGGTGACATTGCGGTCGACCAGGCCTGCTGCCAGCGGGATGTCGGCAGTGATCACCAGATCGCCGGGTACTGCATGATCGATGATGTACTGGTCCGCCACATCGGCGCCGCTGGCAACCGTTACCTGGCGAATTCCCGGTCCGGGCGGCAAGGTCTGAGCGCTGTTGGCAACCAGCACCAGCTCTATCTGGCGACGCCGTGCTGCGCGTACTACCACGTCACGAACCGGTCTCGGGCACGCATCGGCATCAATCCACAGGGTCATATCAGGCTCCGTCAGCAATCCGGATATTGTGGCGCAAACTTACGAGGTATGCAGTATGGATTCCAGTGGGCAAGACGTAAAAGCGCGCGGGGCGCTGATTGCCGGTGCAAGTAGGGGCATCGGTCGTGCTCTGGTTGAAACCCTGTTGCAGCGCAACGATTTCGATTGTGTGTTTGCGGTGGCACGAAACTGGGACGGCCACTCGTTTCCAGCCGATTCCAGGTTGCATACTATCAGCGCGGATCTGACTGACGATGCCGCGCGTGACGCTCTGGCGTTAACGCTGTCAACGCACTGCAAGCAGCTTGACCTGGTGATCAACACGGTCGGGTTTCTTCATGAGCCGGGTGGCCAGCAGCCGGAGAAAAGCCTGAAGCAACTGAATATGGCTGCACTTCAACACAGTTTCTCGATCAATGCCGGCGTGCCGATTCTGCTCGCGCAGGCGCTGCTGCCGCTGCTACGTGGCCATCGCCATTGTGTGTTCGCCTCGCTCTCAGCTCGGGTAGGCTCAATTGGCGATAATCGGCTGGGTGGGTGGTATGCCTACCGTGCCAGCAAGGCCGCGCAAAACATGCTGATGCGCACCTTTGCCGTCGAATGGAAGCGTTTGAACCGCGACAGTGTTTGCCTATTGCTGCATCCGGGCACGACCGATACGGAGCTGTCTGCCCCCTTCCAGGCCAATGTGCCGGAGGGCAAGCTGTTCACCACAGAGTTCGTCGCAGAGCGATTGCTGGCGGTGATAGCCCAGCGCTCAGCGGCCGATACCGGTAATTTTTACGCCTGGGATGGGGAGCCGATACCCTGGTAGGAAGGCTGTCGAGGCCGCTTCAGCCGGCCTCGGCCTGTTCGAGAACCTCGAGTTCTTCATGGCCTTCCAGCCAGCGCTCCTCCAGCTGTTCGACTTTCTGAGTGCAGTTTGCCTGGCGAGCCAGTACCTGCTTGAGCTGGTCCTTGCGGTCGGCGCCGTACAGATCGGTATCAGACAGTTCTTCTTCGATACTGGAGAGTTCCGTCTGTGCTTTGGCCAACTCCTTCTCCAGTTTCTCGATCGCTTTTTTCAGTGGTGCAAGACGCTGTCGGCGTTCAGCGGCTTCTCGGCGCTGGGTCTTGGCGTCAGGTCTGTCGTCCGTGACGCTGGCGTCGCCATTGGCGGCTCTCAGTTCTTCCTGTTGTTGCTGGCGGAAGCGCGCCAACCACCTCGTATAGGTATCGAGATCGTCGCTGTAGGTTTGCAGCCGCCCGTCGGCTACAAGCCAAAGCTCATCGGTGGTGTCGCGAATCAGTGCACGGTCGTGGGATACCAGTAGCATTGCCCCTTCAAAGCGCTGTAACGCCAGAGTCAGTGCGTGGCGCATTTCCATGTCCAGATGGTTGGTAGGCTCGTCAAGCAGGAGCAGATTGGGTTTCTGCCAGGCAATCAGTGCAAGGGCCAGACGGGCCTTTTCGCCACCGGAAAAATTCAGTACGGGCTCTTCGGCCCGAGCCCCATGAAAATCGAAGCCGCCGAGGAAGTTGCGCAGGCCCTGCTCGCGTTCCTGCGGTGCTATTCGGGCCAGGTGTAGCAGGGGGCTTGCCTTCGCGTCGAGGCTGTCGAGCTGGTGCTGGGCAAAATAGCCAATTGCCAGATGCTCGCCCGTTTTCAATTCTCCGCCTATCAGTGGCAGAGTGCCGGCCAGTGTCTTGATCAGCGTCGACTTGCCTGCGCCGTTCGGGCCCAGCACACCTATCCGTGCGCCAGGTACGAGCTGCAATTTGACCTGCTCGAGTATTTGCGTGTCGGCATAACCGAGTACGCCCTGGTGGAGGTCGACCAGGGGGCTGGACTGGTGATCGGCCTCGCGAAAGCTGAAGGAGAAGGGCGAGTCGATGTGCGCCGCTGTCAGCGTTTCCATGCGCTCGAGCGCCTTGATCCGGCTTTGTGCCTGCTTGGCCTTGGTCGCCTGCGCACGAAAACGGGCGATGTACTTCTGCATGTGCTCGCGTTCAGCCTGTTGTTTTTCGAAAGCGGCCTGCTGCTGGGTCAGGCGCTCTGCGCGGGTGCGCTCAAATTGCGTGTAGCCACCGCGGTACAGGGTGAGCTGTCGACCTTCCACATGCACGATATGGCCAACCACTGCATCGAGAAAGTCCCGATCGTGGGAGATCAGAATCAGCGTTCCCGGGTAGGCTCGCAGCCAATCTTCCAGCCAGAGAATGGCGTCCAGGTCCAGGTGGTTGGTTGGTTCGTCCAGCAGTAGCAGATCCGATGGACACATCAGCGCCTGGGCCAGGTTGAGGCGCATCCGCCAACCACCCGAAAAATCACCGACCAGAGCGGTACATTGTTCACTCGAAAAACCCAGGCCGGCGAGCAGCGTGCGGGCCCGGCTGTCGGCACTGAAGCCGTCGTGGGCTTCCAGCTCTGCGTAAAGGGTGCCGAGGGCGTGGGCGTCCTCCCGTTCCTGCGCGCTTTGCAGACGGGTTTCTATATCACGCAGGCGCTTGTCGCCGTCGAGAACATAGTCCACCGCACGGCGTTCCAGGTTCTCGATTTCCTGTTGCATATGCGCGATTCGCCAGTCTGCCGGAAGCGAACAGCTGCCGGCGTCTGTGCTCAGCTCGCCGCGCATCAGCGCAAAAAGACTCGATTTTCCTGCCCCATTGGTGCCCAACAGGCCGACTTTCTGGCCCGGGTGCAAGGTGAGGTTGGCGTTTTCCAGGAGGCGCAATGGCCCACGCTGGAGCGTTAGAGATTCGATTTTGATCATGGCGCGAGTATATCAGCGCCCCGAGCCACTGTGATCATCCTTTGCCAGGGAGTAAGCTGGCCCCATGTTGCTCCGCGAAACAGCGCTAACCGATTACGTATCCCGTCTCTATCCCCACCCCGGGGTGGAGCCATTGCTTTTGCGGTTACAGAATGATCGAGACCTGGATGTACTGCTTCTGCTGGTAGCCTGTTGGCTGGGCTGCAGCGGCCGAGCGGCGGCGGTCGCAGATTGGCGTGCCATCTGTGACTGGCAAGCGCCGTGGCACAGGCAGATCATTGGCCCCCTGCGAGCCGCGAGAATCGCGGTGCGCGGGCTTGATGGTGATGCGCAGCTGTATTCGCAGATAAAAGAATGCGAACAAGCGGCGGAGTGGTCACAATTGCAGCGGTTGCAGATTGAGTGTCTGCGGCTGATACCTTCTGGTGACGCTGAGCCCGACTGTTTGCAGCATCTGATCAGTTGCTGCCTGGGGCAGGGAGTCTCGGCCAGTGAAGAGCTTCGGTTGACGCTGCAGCAGCTTGCTGATCTGGCCGCTGAGGTCGGTTGAGGGAGGCTCCCTGTCGGGGCTGCTGATCGGCCGGTGCCTGTTGGTTCATTTTTTAAAGTGTCAATAAATGTTGCGGTGCCCTTCAGCCAGCTCCCTGGTTGTCGATACTTTGCAGACCTACCTTCTACGCTCCGGTGCATCATGTTCAAACATTCCATACGCGCTCAGACGCTGGCACTTATTGCCTGCAGTCTGCTCCTCCTTACCGTCATCGCGTTGGCCAGTAGCGCCATCCTGGCGGCTGGCGTGAGCTCTTATCGGTCGCTTGTTGATGGGCCTGTTCAGGCCGCACAGCTGATCGAGCGGGCCAATAGTCAGTTCAAGACCCAGGTGCAGGAATGGAAGAACGTGCTCTTGCGGGGTCAGGATCCTGCGGCCCTCGACAAATACTGGACTGCATTCCAGGCTCAAGAGCAGGAGGTGCAGACGATTCTGGCCGAGCTCGTCGCTCTGGAGGGTGTGCAGGAGAAAACCACAGCCGCGGTCAACGAGCTGCGTGCCGAGCACCGACAGCTGGGAGAAGCTTATCGCAGAGGCTATCAGTCGTTCATGGCAGCCGGTCAGGATGCGCAAGCCGGTGATACCGCGGTGCAAGGGGTTGACCGGGCTGCATCAGCTCAGATGAATACGCTGGTCGCTGATCTGCGCGCCCATGCCGAAACACAGGCGGCTGGTATTGCTGCTGAAGCTGCCAGGGCAAGGCTGGTAGGTACACTGACCCTCTTGCTGGCGGGAATCCTGCTGACGTTGCTCAGTGTCTGGCGGATCGACCGCGCTCTTGTCGCGCCTATTCGCACACTGATAGACCAGGTAACCGCCCTCAGCCACGGACGAACGGGCAACAAGGCAAGCCTGAAACGGGATGACGAACTGGGTCATCTGGCCGAGGCCGCCAACACGTTGAACGACTTCCTTGCCGAGACTTTTGCCCAGTTGCGCAGTAGCACGGTCGAGCTTGACCAGGCCAGCGGTGAGCTCAACAGCGTTGCTACAACTATCGCCGGCGGAACCCGCGAGCAGTTCGATCGGACCGACCAGGTGGCTACGGCAATGCAGGAAATGTCCGCCACCGCGCAAGAGGTTGCCCGCCATGCCGGAACTGCGGCGACCTCAGCGGATGCTGCGGATAACGCTGCGCGTCAGGGTGAGGGGGTTATGCAGTCGACAGTGCGCAGTATTACCGAGATGCAGAGCGAGATAACCCGTACTGCCGGCGTCATAAACCGTCTCGCGGATGACAGTAGCCGCATAGGAAAGGTTCTTGACGTCATTCGCGGCGTTGCCGAACAAACCAATTTGCTGGCCCTGAATGCCGCGATTGAAGCTGCCCGTGCGGGTGAAGCGGGAAGAGGCTTTGCCGTAGTGGCTGACGAGGTCCGGACCCTCGCGCAGCGAACGGCCGCGTCAACTGCTGAAATCAACGAGATTATTGCAGCCGTTCAGCGCGGGGCTATCGAGGCTGCCCAAGCCATTGAGACTGGTCAGGAACGCAGTGATCAGGGTGTGCGCCTGGTAACCGAAGCGGGGGAGATGCTGCATGACGTGACGCGTGCCATTGAGGCGATCAGGGATATGAATCGTCAGATTGCAACCGCGGCTGAAGAGCAGAATGCGGTGGTAGACGATATTTCGCGTAACTTGACGGAGATTACCGAGATTGGCATGGCTAACCAGGAAAACATTAAGCGCACCGCCAAGGCCAGCGAGCGTTTGCATGTGCTTTCAACTGATCTGGGGAATATAACCAAACGCATCAGCGCCTGAGCCCCGCAGGGTTCAGGCATTGTGCGTGATCGGTCTGCAATCGATCAGGTGTTACTGCCTGATTCGGTCTTTTGCTCGCCAGGCCGGGTTGCGGCCGGCTTGCGGCTGCGTGGCTTGCGGGGTCGACTGGCAGCTTTGCTCGGAGGCTTTGGGTTGTTGCGCTTTTCGATGGCCAGGTCTGCCTGGCTCTCGATACGCTCCAGGCCTTTGGCAATACGCAGTGTCTGCCGTACGTCACCCTGAAGTTGCCGGGTATAGGTCTCCGCGGCGTTACGCGCATCCTGCAATTCGTTCAGCCCTGCCTGTAGGTTGGCTACTTTCTGTTCGCTCTTCTCGATAGCCTTGCGATCAGCTCCCGACGTTTGACGATTGCTCAGTTTTTCCTGGGCCTCGGCCAACTTTTCCTGCAGCTTGGCATGCTGGCGGGTCAATTTCTCCATGGCCTTGCGCGCATCTTTTTCCGCTTCGCGGCACGCATCGGCGAGATGCTCGTTCAGCGTGCGGGTAAGCGTCTGCAGCAGGTGCAGTGGGGTGATGACGGGGGCAGCTTGCTTGCCGTTATCTTTCTCTTTGCTTGTCACATCAAGCTCCGTTGCGTTCAGCTTGCGCTGAGTATGTCCTGGTGGGCGGTATGTAGTACTTCGATAAGGCAGTCTTCGAGCTCGAAACGCTCATGTAGCAGGCCGCCCAGTCGAAGCAGGCGTTCGTGCATCTGCTGTCGGTCATCATCCGATCCGGCCCGTCCGTACAGATCATTGAATTCAACTGCACTCTGGGTGATGGTCTCGATCCGGGGGTAGACCTGACGCGCAAGCGCCAGTCCGCCCTGGTCCTCGAAAGCCTCGGCTTCGTGGATCAGTTGCTCATAGACTTCGAAGTGACCTGCGGAAACGTAGTCGACGAGGACGTCGCAGAAGGATTCGAGGGTGGCCTGGCTGGCTTTGCCGGTTTCGGCAGCCTGGCGTAACTGGTTGTATTGCAGCACCAGTTGCTTGCGCTCTGCCAGCCAGCGGTCAATCAGTTTATGTACACCGCCCCAACGTTCCTGGGCTGTTGTGCAGCTCTCCAGCATGATCCACCTCTACTTGCAATTGGCTGGTTGGATCGATGCCAGACGGCGTCAATCCCTTGTAGATGGACAGCATAGGTCAGCCAAGGTGCCTGCATCAAGGCTTGATGAAGCTGAGGGTTACCTGGCCCAGCTCCACGCCCCATTTTGACATTGTCGCGCGGTTGAGCATGACCTTGTCATCGATCAGGTACATCCAGTCGTCAAAGTCGACCAGCCAGGTGCTGTCATCAACCTTGAGCCTCAGTGTGTAGCGCCAGTGAAAGGCATTGCCGGACACTTCGCCGACGGCCTCACCCTCCACATCGTCCGCGGTCCCGCGCCAGGTTCCATCAGATTGCTTCACCAGGGTCCAAACGCGACGCTCGGTGGAGCCGTCTGAGTAAGTGAAATATTCATCCAGCACGCCGGTGTCGCCTTCCCAGCTCCCCACCATGCGCACGTGGAAGCGTCTTACCAGCTCGCCATCACGCTTCTGGAACATGCCCCAGGCTTCCAGTTCGCCATTGAAATAATCCTGCAGGCGCAACTCCGGGGTTTCATTGGCATAGTGTTCCACGTCGGGGCTTGCGCAGCCCGCGAGGGCCAGGGCAAAGACAAAAGCGATGATCAGGCGCATGGGGTCTCCATTTCAGTCGTTACTGCGAAAGAGCTGTGTGAGTCCGAACAGGCTGAAGGCGATAAACGCTAGCAGCGTACCTTCGGCGATGCTGAGGCCGAGAAAAGTCCAATCGACCTTTGCGCAGTCGGCGGTGCCGTTGAACAGCATGTGCATGATGTCCTGGAGGGGCAGAACGTCAATCATGTAGTCCAGGCTCGGCAGGCAGGACGGTAGCTGGTCGGACGGCTGGTGCTGCAGCCAGACCTGGCGCCCGGCCACGGCGGCGCCGAGGATGGCAAACAAACTCACTCCGACTCCATAGAGGCGAGCTGCTGTGGGTCTGCGGGAGGTCGGCTCGGCGCTTGGGCTGTGTATCAGGGCGGCCAGGCACACCAGGCCGACAAGAACAAGTATTACGCGCTGAATGATGCATAGCGGGCAAGGTATCAGGCCAACAACATGTTCAAGATAGAGCGCAACGCCCATCAACAGAACGCATGTGATCAACGCAAGCAGATACAGGGGGCGGGAAGCAGGTAGGGCCATGGAATTTCCGTCTGTTCGAATAGGCAGGCGAATTACAGTAGATCAAGGAGTGCGGGCTGACAAGGATGTCGCAGGGCGGGGTTGTAACAACACCGGGCCGCCGAGTGGATGGGCCTGGCCGCGGTCCGCGCCGCAATCGAGCTATGCGGCACGGATCGTTTCAGCCATGGGCGGCTGACCGGGCGACTCAGTTCTTCTCGGCAGCTTCTGCCACACGGCGCTGTTCTGCCTGGGCAAACAGGGCGTCGAAGTTGACTGGTGACAGCATCAGGGGAGGGAAGCTGCCCCGGAGTACCAGGTTGTCAATCGCTTCACGGGCATAGGGGAACAGGATGTTCGGGCAGAATGCGCCAAGAGTGTGGCGCATGCCAGCCTCATCCAGGCCGCTGATAGCGAAGATGCCGGCCTGCTGAACTTCGGCGATGAAGGTGACATCGTCTTCGCCATTGGTAACGGTGGCGGACAGGCTGAGTACTACTTCATGTACGCCTTCCTGCAACTCGCTGTGGCGGGTGTTCAAATCCAGATTGACGTGGGGGTTCCATTGGGATTGAAACACCGCTGGCGCCTTGGGAGACTCGAAGGACAGATCCTTCACGTAGATACGCTGCAGCGTGAACTGTACCTGGGGCTGCTGATCCGCAGCGCCGTTGGCGCCCTGAGTGTTCTGGTTTTCTTCGGCCATGATGGGGTCCTTGTATTGTGGTCTTGTTAATAGTGTTAGCTGGCGAGCATGGCGTCGAGTTTGCCTGAGCGCTCAAGCGCTTGCAGCTGATCGCAACCGCCGACGTGGGTCTTGCCAATCCAGATCTGTGGTACCGAGGTCGCACCGCCGGCAAGGCGGGTCATTTCTGCCCGCACCTTGGGCTGACCATCGACGCGAATTTCGTTGTACTTGACGCCTTTCGCATCCAGCAACTGCTTGGCACGGATACAGAAGGGGCAATAGTTGCTGCTGTAGATCGTTACTTCTGACATGTTATTTCACCACTGGAAGGCTGTCGGCGCGCCAACTGCTCATGCCACCACTGAGGCGACTGACGTTGTCGTGTCCAGCTGCCTTGATCTGCTTGGCGCAGGATCCGGCGTGCTGGCCGCTCGCGCAGGCAAGAATGATCGGGCGCCCCTTGTACTTGTCGAGGTCACCCAGGCGAGTATTCAGACTGTCGTACGGGATGTTGATCGAGTCCACGATGTGACCGGCGGCATAATCCTTCTTGGAACGCAGGTCGACGACCACGGCGCTTTCGCGATTGATCATGGTGGTGGCCTGCTGAGTGGAAACAGTCTTGCCGGCTTTGCGGCCCTCGGTAACGATCAGCAGCGTGACTACCACCAGGAAGGCGACCGCCAGAAACGGATGATTGCCGAGGAACTCGGCGAACTGGGTAAAGAAATCGATAACGCGTTGCATGCGAGTACTTCCGGATAAATAAAGTCCGCCAGTATACACAGCAGGCGGCGGTGGCAGAACCATCCCTGCCGAATGGTACGCGGGGCGTTGCAGCATGACAGGCTGGTGCCGGCGCAGTAGACTGTGGGCATCGCGTCTGCCCGGCCGTCATGCGGCCAGGGCTGCTATCCGATCATTCAAATATTTTGTGAGTCGCCTTCATGACAGATGCCCCCAAACCCCTGGTTCTGATGATTCTCGATGGTTTTGGCCACAGTGAATCGCCTGACTCCAACGCCATCATGGCCGCCCGCACCCCGGTATGGGACAAACTGTGGGCGCAGGCTCCCCATACGCTGGTGTCCGGCTCGGGTATGGACGTAGGGCTACCTGACGGACAAATGGGTAACTCCGAAGTAGGTCACATGAATCTGGGCGCTGGCCGGGTGGTCTATCAGGACTTCACCCGGGTAACCAAGGCGATTGCCGATGGCGAGTTCTTCGACAATCCGGCCATTGTCGAGGCAGTGGACAAGGCGGTTGCAGCCCAGGGCACCGTGCATATCATGGGTCTGGTCTCGCCCGGCGGCGTGCATAGCCACGAAGACCATCTGGTAGCGATGGTGGAGCTGGCAGTGCGACGCGGCGCCGACAAGATTGCCGTGCACGCCTTCCTTGACGGTCGGGATACCCCGCCGCGTAGCGCCAAGCCCTCCCTCGAGATGCTCGAACAGGCCTATAAGCGCCTGGGCAAGGGACGGACGGCTACGCTGATCGGCCGTTATTTCGCGATGGATCGTGATAATCGCTGGGAGCGTGTGGAATCCGCCTACAACCTGATCGCTGATGGTGAGGCGCAGTTTACCGCGGCAACCGCTGTGGACGGTCTGCTTGCCGCCTACGAACGTGAAGAGAACGACGAGTTCGTCAAGGCTACCCGCATTGGCGAGCCTGCACCGGTTGCTGACGGGGATGCACTGATATTCATGAATTTTCGTGCTGACCGCGCCCGGGAGCTGAGCCGCGCCTTTGTCGAACCTGATTTCAAGGGGTTTACTCGCCAGCGTCAGCTGCACATGTCCGGTTTTGTCATGCTGACCCGGTACGCGGCTGATATTCCGGCACCCTGTGCTTACCCGCCTGCTTCGCTGAACAATGTGCTGGGCGAATACCTGGCCAGTCAGGGCAAGACCCAGCTGCGGATTGCCGAGACGGAAAAATACGCCCACGTGACGTTTTTCTTCTCCGGCGGCCGTGAAGAACCCTTTGCAGGTGAAGAGCGCATTCTGGTTCCATCTCCCCAGGTGGCTACCTATGATCTGCAGCCTGAAATGAGCGCGCCAGAGGTCACTGATCGAATCGTCGAGGCGATTGATCAGCAGCGCTATGATGTGATTATCGTCAATTATGCCAATGGTGACATGGTTGGGCATACCGGCGATTTCGACGCTGCGGTCAAGGCTGTGGAGTGTCTTGATACCTGTATCAAGCGCATCTGCGAGGCCCTTGCCCGGGTAGACGGAGAGGCATTGATTACGGCTGACCACGGCAACGTCGAGAAGATGTCCGATCACGATACAGGTCAGGCACACACCGCACATACCTGCGAGCCGGTACCCTTTGTGTATGTAGGGCCGCGGCAGGTGAGCATGCGCGAAGGCGGCATACTGTCTGATGTGGCGCCAACCATGCTGACTCTGCTGGGTCTGCCCAAGCCGGCTGAGATGACGGGTCGATCGATTCTGACATTGGCCTCCTGAGACTCCGACATGCTCAAGCTCAGGCCGTTGCGCACACTTTCACAGCACTTTTGCACCGCTGCAGTGCTGGCAGCGCTGGTGTATAGCGCTCCGTTGACTGCGCAGGAGACCCAGACCGACTCCCGTGAGGCGAGAGCCGAGCTGAAACAGACCGAAGCGGAAATTGCACGGCTGAAAAAAATGCTCGAGAGCTTCGAGCAGGAGATGTCCGGTCTGGAGTCGCAACTCAAGCGCAGTGAAAGCGAGATTGGCAGGTTGCAGCGCGAGAGCGAGCAGATCGAGGAAAAGATCCGCCAGGGCGAAACCCGGGTTCGCGATCTGCGCGAGCAGGCAGCCGGTTTGCAGGTCGCACTGACTGGGCAGCAGGATCAGATCGCCAGGCAGGCACGCGCGGCTTATATGGCTGGGCAGCAGGATTATCTCAAGATGTTGCTCAACCAGGACGACCCTGCGCGCATGGCGCGCATGATGCGCTATTACCAGTATCTGAGTCGTGCTCGAATGACCGAAGTGACGCGCTATACCGATACCCTTGAGCAGATACGCTTGGCCAGCGCGCAGATTGTCGAGCAGCAGGCCCTTCTTGAAGAGCGCCGCGAGCGGCTCGCTGCCAATGCCACGGAGCTACAGTCTCAGCAGACCGCGCGCACCGGGCTGCTGGCAAATCTGCAGGGCAAGAGCCGTAGTCAGAGTGAAAAGCTGGCAACAGCTCAGGCTGAGCGTGCGGGCCTGGAAAAGCTTATCAAGTCCATTGATGAAACCATAACCAGCATCCCTACTCCCGCCGGCAGCCTGCCTTTTGCCAGCGCCAAGGGGAAGTTGCCATTGCCGGTCAAGGGCCCTATTCAGGCGCGTTATGGTAGCCAGCGTGGTGGCGATGCGCGGCTGAAGTGGGATGGTCTGTTGATCGGCGCATCCCAGGGCACTGCGGTACATGCCGTTCATGGTGGGCGAGTGGTATTCGCCGACTGGCTGCGTGGTTCGGGTTTGCTGGTAATACTTGATCACGGCAGTGGTTATCTGAGTCTGTACGGCCATAACCAGAGCGTGCTCAAGGACGTTGGTACCTGGGTGCAGCCCGGTGAGGCCGTTTCCACAGTTGGCGCCAGCGGGGGGCTCACGATGCCAGCTCTGTATTTTGCGATTCGCCACCAGGGCCGTGCACTGGACCCTGCGGCCTGGTGTATGCTGTCGGGGTGAAGTGCCGGCGGCCAAGACCTGCAAGTGCGTTTCCTGCCCTAGTCCGTAAACAAGCCCCTGTGTTGGGAGAGATCGATGACCGCTGTGCGTACCATGCTTGCCGCCTGCATCAGCCTGGCATTTGTTGTTGGGCCCGTGCTGGCCCAGGAAACAACCGCACCTGCTCCTGTGCCGGCACAGGCGCAGAGCCCGGCAGCCCCTCTGCCGCTGAACGAACTGCGGACTTTTGTCGAGGTAATGGAGCGTATTCGCACAGCCTACGTCGAGCCGGTTGATGATGCGACTCTGCTGGAGAACGCCATCCGCGGGATGCTCGATGGGCTTGACCCGCATTCTGCCTATCTGGAGCCAGAAGCATTCCGTGGGCTGCAGGATGCAACCAGCGGCCAGTTTGGCGGCCTGGGTATTGAGGTGGGTCAGGAAGATGGGTTCATCAAGGTCATCTCGCCTATCGATGACACGCCCGCCGCTCGTGCTGGTATCGAGGCTGGCGATCTGATCGTCAAGATTGATGGCGAGCCGGTAAAGGGTTTGACTATCATGGACGCGGTGGAAAAAATGCGTGGCGAGCCGGGCACCACCATCACTCTTACCGTGATTCGCGATGACGGCCGTCCATTCGAGGTCGAGCTGGAGCGGGCGGTGGTCAAGGTGGCCAGTGTGCGCACTGAGCAGCTGGATCCGGGTTACGCCTATATGCGGCTCACCCAGTTCCAGGTCAACACGGGCGACGAAGTGCGCCGCGAGCTTGAGAAGCTCAACGCGGATGGCGATCTCAAAGGGCTGGTACTGGATCTGCGTAATAACCCCGGTGGCGTGCTCCAGGCCGCAGTCGAGGTGGCGGACAGTTTTCTGGATTCAGGTCTGATTGTTTATACCCAGGGCCGGCTGAGCAACTCAGAGCTGCGCTTCTCTGCCACCAACACCGATCCGAGCATTGGCGTGCCAATGGTTGTCCTTATCAATGGCGGCTCGGCTTCGGCCTCCGAAATTGTTGCTGGCGCACTGCAGGATCATGGCCGTGCGGTCATCATGGGTACCAACACCTTCGGCAAGGGCTCGGTACAGACGGTCTTGCCGCTCAACAACGACCGCGCGCTCAAGCTCACTACCGCGTTGTATTACACTCCTGACGGACGTTCTATTCAGGCGCAGGGTATCGAGCCAGATATCAAGGTGGAGCAGGCCAGGGTGACCAGGGATGAAGCGGAGATGGGATTTCGCGAGGCAGATCTGGCAGGACATCTGTCGAACGAAACGGGTGTCGAGAGGCCCACTGTGCGCAAGCCCGCGGGTCCCGAGCGGTCTCAGGACGCCGACTACCAGTTGAATCAGGCGCTCAATCTGCTCAAGGGTCTGAATATCTCGCGCGCCAGAGGCTAGCGCGCCAGATAGCGTTCCAGGCGGTTGATCAGAGACGCATTTCAATGCCGCGGTCGGCCATGTACTGCTTGGCCTGGGTGATCGAATACTCGCCAAAATGAAAGATGCTCGCAGCCAGCACTGCATCGGCACCGCCGAGCTGCACGCCGTCAGCCAGGTGCTGCAGATTACCGACCCCGCCCGAGGCGATTATCGGGATATGCAGCCTGTCACTGATCGCCCGGGTGACCCCCAGATCGAAACCGCTCTTCATGCCGTCCTGATCCATGCTGGTTAGCAGGATCTCGCCCGCGCCCAGCTCCTGCATCTTGAAGGCCCACTCTACTGCGTCCAGGCCAGTTGGCTTGCGCCCGCCATGGGTAAAGATCTCCCAACGCGGGGTTGCCGCCCCCTCATCCGATACCCGTTTTGCATCGATGGCCACCACGATGCATTGGGAGCCAAACCGATCGGCAGCCTCGCCCACGAATTCGGGGTTGAATACCGCGGCGGTATTGATCGACACCTTGTCGGCACCGGCATTGAGCAGGTTGCGTATATCCTGAATGGTGCGAACGCCGCCACCGACAGTCAGCGGTATGAACACCTGGCTGGCCATGCGCTCGACAGTGTGCAGGGTGGTGTCCCGCTCCTGATGGCTGGCAGTGATATCGAGAAAGGTGATTTCATCTGCGCCCTGCTCGTTGTAGCGCCTCGCTACCTCGACCGGATCACCAGCGTCACGGATGTTTTCAAACTGCACACCTTTGACCACGCGACCATTGTCGACATCGAGACAGGGGATAATGCGTTTAGCGAGACCCATCGACTTTCTCCGAAAGCAGCTTCAAGCGGCAAGGCGGTTGGCCGTCCCCTTCAAGCTGCAAGATAATTCCATTGAGCGGCGCGCCCTAGCTTGTGGCTTACCGCTTGACGCTTGAAGCTGCTTTATCACACAGCGCCTGGGCCTCTGCCACATCAAGCGTACCTTCATAGATCGCCCGGCCGGTGATGGCGCCGACAATGCCTGGGGCGCCAGCATCCAGCAGTGTCTGGATGTCGCCCAGGTGATGAATGCCGCCTGAAGCAATAACCGGAATGGATGTGGCGTTGGCCAGTGCGGCTGTAGCTTCGACATTACAGCCCTGCATCATGCCGTCCTTGGCGATGTCGGTGTAGACGATCGCCGATACGCCATCTGCTTCGAAACGGCGCGCCAGATCGACTGCCTGAACGCTGCTTACCTCTGCCCAGCCGTCGGTGGCTACAAATCCGTCCTTTGCGTCCAGTCCGACAATGACCTTGCCCGGGAAGGCGCGGCAGGCTTCGGCAACGAATTCCGGTTGCTTGACTGCCTTGGTGCCGATGATCACGTAGCTGACGCCAGCGCGCACGTAGTGCTCGATTGTTTCCAGGGAGCGGATGCCGCCACCAATCTGGATCGGCAGGTCAGGATAGGCGCGGGCGATGGCAGTCACCACTTCGCCATTGACAGGCTTGCCCTCGAAGGCGCCATTCAGGTCGACCAGGTGCAGGCGGCGGCAACCAGCCTTGACCCACTTGGCGGCCATTGCCACAGGGTCATCGGAAAATACGGTGGCATCGTCCATCAGGCCCTGACGCAAGCGAACGCAGGCGCCGTCCTTGAGGTCGATAGCGGGGATTATAAGCATGACTTTTTCCTTTGGAAAAAGAGCTTCAAGCTTCAAGCCTCAAGCCTCAAGCGGGGTTGCTTGCAGCTTGCAGCTTGCAGCTTGCCGCTCGGGTTTCTACCAGCGACCATCCCATGCCAGAAAGTTCTGCAGCAACTGCAGGCCATTGGTATGGCTTTTTTCCGGGTGAAACTGGGTGGCAAACAGGTTGTCCTGAATCAATGCTGCGGCAAAGTCGGTGCCATAATGGCATCGCCCTGCCACATGGGTATGGCGTTGTGGTTGGGCGTGATAGCTATGTACAAAATAGAATCGCGCATCCTGTTCGATGCGGTGCCACATAGGGTGATCTATGGTCTGTTTGACCTGATTCCAGCCCATGTGCGGCACCTTGAGGCGCTGCTCGCCATCGTAGAGCTCATTCCCGAAAAAGCTCACTTTGCCGGGGATCAGGCCGAGGCCTTCTACCCCACCATTTTCCTCGCTGTGTTCGAGCAGCATCTGCATGCCCACACAAACCCCCAGCAGCGGCTTTTCGCGCACCACATCACGCACTACAGCATCAAGGCCGAGTTGGCGTAATTCGCTCATACAGTCGCGGATGGCGCCGACGCCGGGTAGTACAACCCGGTCGGCCGCCATGATGATTTGCGGGTCGCTGGTGACGTCCACACGGTTCGCGCCCACATGCTCAAGGGCTTTGGCGACCGAGTGCAGGTTGCCCATGCCGTAGTCGATGACTGCTACCTGACCTCCAGCCATGGGTTAAAGACACCCTTTGGTGGAGGGCATCATGCCACTCATGCGTGGGTCTTCCTCGACCGCCATCCGGATTGCGCGACCGAAGGCCTTGAATACGGTCTCGATCTGGTGGTGGGTATTCACGCCGCGCAGGTTGTCGATATGCACGGTGGTTTGCGAGTGATTGACGAACCCCTGGAAGAATTCACCGAACAGATCCACATCAAAACCACCCACGCTGGCACGGGTAAAGTCCACATGCATGTGCAGGCCGGGTCGCCCGGAGAAGTCGATCACCACGCGTGACAACGCCTCGTCCAGCGGGACGTATGCGTGGCCATAGCGGCGCAGGCCTTTCTTGTCACCCACCGCCTTGGCGAACGCCATGCCCAGGGTAATGCCGACGTCTTCCACCGTGTGGTGGTCGTCGATATGCAGATCGCCACGGGACTTGATGCTCATATCGATCAGCCCGTGCCGGGCGATCTGGTCAAGCATGTGCTCCAGAAAAGGGACACCGATGTCGAAGTCCGACTGCCCGGTGCCATCCAGGTTGATGTCGACTCTGACCTGGGTTTCCAGAGTGTTGCGCTCGACGCTTGCCTTGCGCTCCGCCATGGCTGTTTCTCCACTGAGTGATCTATCGAGGGTGGGCATTATACGTGCAGGCAGTGCGAGGGGCTACCGCGTACTGATTGCTTATGTGTATCGGGTCTATGGCTCTTCTCCCCGCATCCGAGTCAGGGCAGAATAACCTGATGACCGATATACAGACAGTGGTTGTGGGTGCCGGAGTAGTGGGGCTGGCGGTAGCGCAGAAACTGGCAGAAGCCGGGCACGAAGTATTGGTGCTCGAGCAGGAGGCCTGGCCGGGACAGCATGCGTCCAGCCGAAACAGCGAGGTGATTCACGCCGGGCTGTATTATCGACCTGGCTCGCTCAAGGCCAGGTTATGCGTGCAGGGGCGCGATCTCTTGTACCCCTGGTGTGTCGAGCATGGCGTGCCGCATCGGCAAATCGGCAAACTTCTGGTAGCGGTTGAGGAGGCAGAAGTGCCGGTTTTACGGGCGCTACAAGCCAATGCCGCGGACTGCGGCACCCGGCTTGAGTGGCTGGATGCGGATGCTGTGGTGCGGGCCGAGCCGGAGGTCAGGGCGGTTGCCGGTCTTTTTTCACCCCTGACCGGTATTGTTGACAGCCATGCTCTGCTTCAATCGCTGGAGGCTTCTCTGCAGTCAGCTGGCGGGATGGTCAGTTATCGCACACAGGTGACGGGAGTGGCGCCAGGTGCAAGCGGATTTCTGGTGCGCGGACGTAGCGCAGGCGAGTCGTTCAGTCTGCGCTGCCGGTATCTTATCAACGCGTGCGGCGTATTTGCCCAGCAACTGGCTGCATGCATCGAGAATCTGCCAGCCAGCACCGTACCTGCACTGCATTTGTGCCAGGGTCGCTATCTGGCTTACAGCGGGAACTCGCCGTTCAGTCATCTGGTCTACCCCGTGCCTGCAGCCAACACCTCTGGTCTGGGCGTGCACGCCACCCTGGATCTGGCCGGCCAGGTTCGTTTCGGACCTGATGTGAAATACCTTACGCGAATCGATTACGACGTCGAAGACGGGCTGGTTGATGAGTTTGCCCGGGCGGTCCAGCGCTACTGGCCAGGCTGCAAGCCGGATCGGCTGGTGCCAGGCTATGCCGGTGTGCGGGCCAAGCTCAGCGGACCGGGAGATGCCCCGGCCGACTTCGTCATACAGGATCATCGGGAGCATGGTATAGAGGGGCTGATCCAGTTGTTCGGCATAGAGTCGCCCGGCCTGACCGCAAGCCTGGCATTGGCCAGGGAAGTGGTCATGCGTCTCGACAAGCTCTACCCTATGACAAAGGCCCCGATGGCCTGAACTGTTTACAAGGAATACCCATGAAAGCGCTTGCCAAGGTCCTGGGACTGGTTGTGTTCGGCGTGTTGTTGCTCGCCGTCGCTCTGTTGTTTTTCCTGACCCGGATATTCGACCCCAACGATTACAAGGACAATATTCGTGAAATCGCCCGCGAAAAGGCCAACGTCGAGCTGACCCTTGGCGGTGACATTGGCTGGTCCCTGTTCCCCTGGCTGGGAATCGAGCTGAAACAGGTCGGGGTAACACCGGTTGATCAACCAGATCAGTCGCTGGCCGAGGTGGGTAGTCTCGGGCTCGGAGTAGAGGTGCTGCCATTGCTGCGCCGGGAGCTGCGCTTCAGTGATGTCATCCTCAACGACGTCAGTCTCAACCTGGTCAGAAATGCTGACGGCCAGGGCAACTGGGAAACGGTAGGTCCGCAGACCAGAGAACATGCCGACACCGGATCAGGCTCCGTAGAGGCACCTGATACCCAGAGAGAAGAGCTGGATATAGCGGTGCAGAGTGTGAATATCACCAACGCCCGGATTCTCTATGAGGATCGCGAAACCGGCCAGAGTGTGCAGCTTAACGACGTCAATCTGGAAACAGGTGCGCTGGTTGAAGGGCAGCCGTTCGATATCGCCTTTATCGGTTTGTTGACGACTGAGCAGCCTGCCATGCGCATGCGAATTGACCTGCAGACCGTTGCGCAGTTTGATCTGGGACTTGAGCGCTATCAGTTCGATGCCATCGATCTCAAGCTGGATGCCAGTGGCGCGCCATTTTCGGGTAGGGCAGTTTCTCTGCAGCTGCAGGCCGACAGCGTGGTCGATCTCGGCGCCCAGGTGGCAGAACTGAATCAGGTTCGGCTGTCGCTGGCAGATCTGCGCGCAACGGGGGCAATCAAGGCTACACAGCTGGATCAGGATATGCAGCTGGCCGGCAGGCTGGACGTAGCAACTTTCAATGCCCGCTCACTGATTGAGGCGTTTGGGCAGGAGATTCCGGAAACGGCGAATCCGCGAGCGCTGGAAGAAGTATCCATGGCAGCCAATCTGGTTGGCTCGGCCACCAGCCTTATGTTCGAAGACCTGCAGTTGCAGGTCGACGGCAACGAATTTACCGGCAGTATGGGGCTGGCAGATCTCGAGCGTCAGGCGCTCCGGTTCAGGCTTACGGGCAATCGCCTTGATCTCGACGACTACCTGCCACCTGTCGATGAGGACGCCGCGCAGGAGCCAGCGGGCACCAGTGGGGGCAGCAAGTCGGAGTCTACGCCTATGGCCTGGAGCGATGAGCCAGTCCTGCCGTTGGGGCTGATCGCAGAGCTGGATGTGGATGGCAGTTTGGACATGCAGGAAGTCGTATTGACCGAGCAGGTCATCAGGCCATTCAAAGCTGCTGTTCAGGCCCGGGGAGGCATGGTGAACATCAGTCGGTTCGAAGGCGGCGTGTTTGGTGGCGACTTTGCTGTGACCGGGCAAATTGATGCGCGCACGCGACCTGTGACCCTGAGCGCGAAGAAAAAACTTGCAGGTATGAACTCGATAGCCATTCAGGAGGCCTATGACGTTGCACCCCAGCTGCGTGGAGCCATCAACCTGGATATGGATGTGCGCGCCACTGGCAATAGTATGCAGCAGTGGATGTCGAGTTTGAATGGTCGGGCCAGCTTCGATGTGAACGACGGCGCATTACTCGGGATTAATCTCGAACAACAGCTCTGTCAGGCGATTGCACTGGTCAATCGTGAGCCCCTGGGCGCCCCCGTGGGTTCACAGGACACTCCGTTCAGCGCCTTGAAGGGTAATTTCCGTATCGTTGACGGCACAGTTATCAATGAGAACCTGGTGGCCGATCTGCCGGGCATCACCGCAAAGGGCCGCGGTGAAATCGTCCTGCCGACTCAGCGTCTGGACTACCGCCTGGGTCTGGTTCTCAAGGGCGACAACATCGAGATGCCTGACTCGGCTTGTCGGGTCAATGAGCGCTATGTCGGCGTTGAGTGGCCGATCCGTTGTAGCGGCTATCTGCATAACGCTGCCAGCAGCTGCGGGGTTGATACCGAAGCGGTTACTCAGCTCGCTGGTCAGCTTCTGGGCAATGAAGCAAAGCGCAAACTGGGCGACAAGTTGGAAGAAAAGCTGGATCAGCAGGCGCCAGCCGTCCGTGACGCGCTACGTGGCTTGTTCGGCCAGTGACCGAGCCAACCTTCGCCGAGGCCGTGCTGGGTTGGTATGACCTGCACGGCCGCAAGGATCTGCCCTGGCAGCAGAACATGACTCCCTACCGCGTCTGGGTGTCAGAAATCATGCTGCAGCAAACCCAGGTAGCCACGGTGATTCCTTACTATGAGCGGTTCATGCAGGCGCTGCCGGATGTGCAGGCTTTGGCTGCAGCTCCGGCAGATGAGGTGTTACATCTGTGGACCGGTCTCGGCTATTACAGTCGGGCCCGCAACCTGCACAAGGCCGCCAAGCGGGTGGTCGATGAATACGCTGGGGAGTTTCCCCTTGATCTGCCCCTCTTGATCGATCTTCCGGGTATCGGGCCGTCCACAGCGGGTGCGATTGCCAGTCTGAGTATGGGCTTGCGCGCCCCCATCCTGGATGGCAACGTCAAGCGGGTGCTGGCGCGCTTTCATGCCGTGCAGGGCTGGCCGGGCGAAAAGGCAGTTCACGACCGGCTGTGGGCGATAGCTGAAAGCCACACGCCTCACTCCCGGGTCAATCACTACACCCAGGCGATGATGGATCTGGGCGCAACCCTGTGTACGCGGAGCAAACCATCGTGTCTGATATGCCCGCTGCAGGCTGGCTGTCAGGCTCGCATGCTGGGCGAGCAAACTGCGTATCCGCAACGCCGGCCGCGCAAGAGTATTCCGGTACGCAAGTGCCTCATGCCCCTGCTGGTTAATCCCTTGGGCGATGTCTGGCTGCAACGCCGCCCCGACAGCGGGCTCTGGGGCGGTCTCTGGTGTCCGCCGCAGCTGGATGATCACAGGCAGCTCGAGGCTCTTATCGCCCGTGAGGGCTGGCAGGCGGCCGAACCTCAGGTGCTGGAGCCATTACGGCACACCTTCAGCCACTTCCATCTGGATATCCAGCCACTGCTGATCAGAGTTGAGCATGGTCATGGCGTGGCCGAGAGCGGGCAGGTCTGGTATAACCTGCGCCAACCTTCCCGTCTGGGGCTGGCCGCACCGGTCAAGAAACTGCTTCAGCGGGTCGAATCGATTATCTGAATTCATCGTGGAGGATTGCCCATGACCCGTATGGTGATGTGCCGCAAATATCAGCAGGAACTGCCTGGCCTTGATCGGCCGCCTTATCCGGGCGCCAAGGGGGAAGCGATCTTCACGGATGTCTCGAAAAAAGCCTGGGACGAATGGCAGGCCCACCAGACGATGCTGATCAATGAGCGCCGCTTGAACATGATGGATGCCGAGGACCGCCGCTTCCTGCAGGGAGAGATGGACAAGTTTCTCGCCGGCGAAGATTACGCCCAGGCCGACGGTTACGTGCCTCCTGTGGAATGACAATCGGGTAAGCGGCTGAAAGAATGGCAAATAATTTGTGCGGCCGCTTGACAGCTAAGGTCTTAAACCGTTTAATAGCGCCCCGTTGCCCAGATAGCTCAGTTGGTAGAGCAGAGGATTGAAAATCCTCGTGTCGGCGGTTCGATTCCGTCTCTGGGCACCATCTTTTTTTAAAAAACTCGCCGAATGGCGAGTTTTTTTTTGCCTCGGGTTTTTGCAGGCTACATCCTGTTGCGCCGGAAAACTCAGTCGGGAATGTGGCTCGGTAGTGGGCAGCGGAACTTTGGCACCCACCATTGTCTAGAGTCCTGTCGGTGAGTTTTCGCTTGCTGACTCGCAAGAAGATCTGGTTTGCACAATGGATATAGTCTAGTGACCGACAAAATCGACAATACCCAATTCGACCGCCTTCAGACCGGTGTACCCGGGCTCGACGAAATCCTCTGTGGTGGCTTGCTGCCCCAGGCGGTATATATCGTGCAGGGCGGGCCCGGCGAGGGGAAGACGATTCTCGCCAACCAGTTCTGCTATTACCGCGCCAAGCTGGGCGAGCGCGCCCTGTACGTCACTCTCCTGGCTGAGACTCACAACCGGCTCTTGCGTCATCTGCGCAAAATGGATTTCATGGCGGATACCGGCGATCAGCAATCGGTATTTTACGGGAGCGCCTTTGATACCTTGCGTCAGGACGGGCTGGAGGGGGTACTGCGCTTTCTCATGCGCAACGCCAAAAGCCATGACGTATCGACGATCGTTGTTGACGGCCTGTTTGCGCTGGAAGAATCCGCTGAAACGGAGCGCAGCTTCCGCGAGTTCATCAATGATCTGGCGGCATTTGCTGACATCAGTGGTTCTACGGTTTTGTTGTTAACCAACAGCGAGCGCAGCACAGGCAGTCCCGAATTCACCATGGTGGACGGCTGGATAGAGCTCAATAGCGGCGAGCTGGAGTGCCGGAGCTTTCGTTACATTCGCGTGCACAAGCTACGCGGTAGCGGCTTTGTCGCCGGGCGTCACATGACTCGAATCAACCAGCAGGGCTTTCACGTCTACCCGCGCCTTGAGTCTGTTGCTGGCGATGCCAGGGCCGTGGCAATGCGGGAGGAGCGAGTCTCCAGCGGTGTGCCGAGTCTGGATGAGCTGATTGAGGGTGGTTTTCCCTACTCCTCCAGCACAGCTCTGGTCGGCCCCACCGGTATCGGCAAGACTTCCCTTGGGTTGGCATTTATCTGTCAGAGTACAGTCGAGGAGCCAGGCCTGCTGTTTGGCTTTTATGAAGACAGCATTCGGCTGGAGCGCCGCGCGGCTGCTTTGGGGCTGGATCTGGCCAGTCTGCTGGAGTCGGGCGCTGTAGAAATATTGAATTACCCGCCGACCGAGCAGATTGTCGATCACTTGGCTGAGGATATGCTTCACGCCGTCCGCCGCCGGGGGGTGAAAAGATTGTTTGTCGATGGGGTGGACGGATTCCGCCAGGCGGCTGTCTACCCATTGCGCACGGGACGATTTCTATCGGCCCTGATCAGTTGTTTGCGCGCCGACGGTGTGACCACCGTATTTACCGCCGAGCTCCCAGAGCTCATGGGTGGTGAGAACGCAATGCAGTTCACCGCCATCTCGGCGGTAGCCGAAAATATTCTGCTGTTGCGCTACGCGGAGCTGGACGCCACGCTGCATCGCACTCTGGCGGTAATGAAAATGCGTGAAAGTTCCTTTGCACCCTACGTCTTCGAGTTTCACATAGGCCAGGACGGCTTCCAGATTGATAGCCGAATGAGCGGGACCGAGGGTGTCATATCAGGCCTCCCACATCGGCAGGGCCGCGGGGAAAACACCGATGGCTGAAGCCGCTGGCAAGTCTGGCAAGCCACTTATCCTGCTGGCAGAGGACGAGCGTGCAATCAGGAAGGTAATGGAAATTCTTCTTGAGAGTGAGGGCTACGATGTCATGTGCGCGCAGCACGGGATTGCAGCCCTCGATATTCTTCTGACCGTCACGCCGAGCCTGGTCATTACCGACTACATGATGCCGGAAATGGATGGCGCAGAGCTTTTGCGTGCTATTCGCGGAAATGCCCGACTCAGCGCCATTCCTGTGCTGTTGATGAGTTCGGCTGTTCCGACGGATCTGCCTGATCATCATTTGGCCGACCAGACCTTTTTGAAAGGTGGTGAGCTGGAATCACTGCTCGCGATAGTCGCCTCCTTGGTTGCCCACGGCGCCCCACCGTCGACCGAGCCTGCCTGAACAGCACCGTAATCGTGCGGTTCTCGTTCGCATTCGCTCATTGAGTATTTTTCCTGGCACCGTTAGAAGGGGGCTGCAGGCTCTCGGATGAATGTGGACAACAGATTTAATCTGGACAGACTTTTGCATGCACATTCGGGACATGACCCGGAGAGGGTTCTTGGTCATGTGGCGGACCTGTGCTAGTTTTGCCTGATTACAGGATCATTACTCCTATACAGACGGAACTGTGTTGGTACGCTGGACCACTCCGGCCAAATTTACTGACGCCCTCTGGCGCCGATCTGGAAAAACATACGTGACACCGCCCGCACTGGAAGTCCGCAATCTGCACAAACGTTTTGGCGACCTTGAAGTGCTCAAGGGCGTTGATCTGGTCGCCCATGATGGCGCCGTCATCTCGATTCTCGGCTCCTCCGGTTCGGGTAAAAGTACGCTGCTGCGTTGTATCAATCTTCTGGAAAATCCCAACGAAGGTCAGATCATCGTTGCCGGCGAAGAAATGAAACTCAAGCCCGGCCGCGATGGCGCGCTGGTTTCGGCGGATAATAAACAGATCAATCGACTGCGTGCACGGGTCGGCTTTGTATTTCAGAGCTTTAATCTCTGGCCGCACATGAGCATTCTGGACAATATTATCGAGGCGCCTCGCCGCGTTCTGGGCCAGCCCAAGGCAGACGCTATCGCCGCGGCCGAACTGTTTCTGGAAAAGGTCGGTATTGCCGACAAGCGGCACTCCTTTCCTGCGCAGTTGTCTGGCGGGCAGCAGCAGCGCGCTGCCATTGCCCGAACTCTGGCGATGCAGCCTCGAGTCATTCTGTTTGACGAGCCCACCTCGGCACTGGACCCGGAAATGGTGCAGGAAGTGCTTTCCGTGATCCGGGCGCTGGCCGACGAGGGTCGTACTATGCTGTTGGTAACTCACGAGATGGGCTTTGCCCGACAGGTGTCGAGTGAGGTGGTGTTTCTGCACAAGGGGCAGGTCGAGGAAATCGGCACTCCTGAGCAGGTGTTCGAACATTCGAAATCAGAACGCTGCAGACAATTCATGTCCAGCCACAAGTAAGGAGCCGTACCCATGAAAAGCTATAAGAAGGTTCTGTTGGCGGTTACTGCCGCCATGGTATTCAGTGCCCCGGCCCTGGCAGACAAACTGCGCATCGGTACCGAAGGTGCTTATCCTCCATTCAACATGATCGACAGCAGTGGTGAAGTGACCGGTTTCGATCTCGACATCGCCAAGGCGCTGTGCGAGCGGATGGGCGCTGAGTGCAGCGTGGTTATTTCCGATTGGGATGGCATCATCCCAGCTCTGAATACCCGTCGCTTCGACTTCCTGGTGGCCTCCATGTCGATCACCGAAGAGCGCGAGCAGGCCGTGGACTTCACCATGCCCTACTACACCAACAAACTGCAGTTTGTTGCGCCGAAGAAGTCCGAGTTCGGCGTGGATGAAGAGAGCCTCGACGGCAAGACCATTGGTGCCCAGCGCGCAACTATCGCGGGCCAGTGGCTCGAAGAAAACATGGGCGACGTAGTCGATATTCGCCTGTATGACACCCAGGAAAATGCTTACCTGGACATGAACGCCGGTCGTATCGATGGCGTGCTGGCTGACGCCTTCGTGCAGTACGAGTGGCTGCAAAGCGAAGCTGGCGAAAACTTCGAGTTCAAGGGTGAGCCGGTATTCAGCAACGACAAGATCGGTATCGCTGTGCGCAAGGGTGATCCACTGCGTGAGCGTCTGAACGAAGCCCTGCAGGAAATCGTTGACGACGGCACCTATGCCGAAATCAACGCCAAGTACTTCCCCTTCAGCATTTATTGACCTGACTGGCCGGGCCCCTCGGGGCCCGGAACTGATACCCGCCCATGTTTGAATTACACGGTTTTGGTCCGGCCCTGATTGAAGGGACCTGGATGACCATCCGCCTGTCCCTCGCATCCGTTGCACTCGGGTTGCTGCTCGGACTGCTGGGTGCTAGTGCGAAAATATCCGATAACACGCTGGTGCGAGGTGTAGGCGGATTTTACACATCAGTGGTGCGCGGTATCCCGGAAACACTCTGGGTGTTGCTGGCCTATTACGGTACCACCTCCATTTTCAATTACCTGGGCAGCTTTTTCGGCAACCCCTACCTGACGCTGAGCCCGTTCATTGCCGGCACCCTGGCCCTCGGTCTGTGCTTTGGTGCCTATGCTACCGAGGTATTCCGGGGCGCCTTGCTGGCCATTCCAAGCGGCCAGAAAGAGGCTGGACTGGCCCTGGGTATGTCGCGAACCCGAATCTTCTGGCGTATTACTCTGCCCCAGTTGTGGCGCGTCGCGTTGCCAGGCCTGGGTAATCTGTATCTGATTCTGCTCAAGGACACCGCTCTGGTATCGCTGATCAGTCTGGAAGAAATCATGCGCAAGGCGCAGTTTGCCGCCAATGCCACCAAGGAGCCCTTCACCTTCTACTTCATGGCCGCACTCATTTATCTTGGGTTGACGGTGATTATCATGGCTGCACTGCATGTGTTCGAGCGGCGAGCCAACCGGGGTTTTGTGAGGACTGAACTGTGAGCTGGGCTGAACGCTGGGAAATGATCGCGCGATTCCTGCCAGACTTGCTCGAAGGCACCTTGATGACCCTGGAGCTGGTAGGAATTGCCGTGGTCGTCGGCCTGATCCTCGCCATTCCGCTAGGTATCGCCCGTGCATCGCGCCATTGGTACGTGCGCGCGCTACCCTATACCTACGTGTTCTTTTTTCGCGGTACGCCGCTGTTACTGCAGCTGTTTCTGGTCTACTACGGACTCTCGCAGTTCGAGGCCGTACGCGAGAGCATGTTCTGGCCCTATCTGCGCGAACCCTACTGGTGCGCGCTGATCACCATGACCATGCACACGGCTGCCTACATCGCGGAGATCCTGCGCGGTGCCATTCAGTCGGTACCCGGGGGAGAAGTGGAGGCGGCTCGTGCCCTGGGCATGTCCCGGCGGCAGGCGTTGCAGTACATCATTCTGCCGCGTGCCATTCGCATCGGTCTGCCTGCCTACGGCAACGAAGTGATCCTGATGCTCAAGGCCAGTGCGGTGGTCTATACCATCACCCTGATGGACATCATGGGCGTGGTGCGCGGCATCAACGCCCGGACCTATCAGTTCGAGCTGTTTTTTCTGGTAGCTGGCCTGATTTACCTGGTGATCACTGTGGTTTTCACTCAGCTATTCAAGCTGGTAGAGCGCTGGCTCAAGGTTGAGGCCAGCCGCAAACGCTGAGGCAAACAATGAATTTTGCCGAGCGCTTCCAGCAACTGGATGCCTGGCTCGTTGAGCATCAACAGCTTTGGCGAGCCAAACCCTTTACCGAGCACCAGTGCTCCTGGGAAAACCAATGGCCCGAGCTTGCCATCTGGCTACGCAGGCGCAGCCTGGAGCAGGCTGAACAGGCGCATACCCAGCTTCATCTGCTCGATGCACCCGCGCCCTTTGGTAATTTGGCGCGAGCAGGTATCGCCCTGACGCGGTTGCCTGACTGGTCTTCACAGCGGCACGACGAGCTTCCTGAACCGCTGTACCGTCACATCCCCGGACGCAAATGGCAGCAGATATCCCGCTTTGCCCAGGCAAGCCAGGCTCGTTGGCAACAGCCAGCCAGCCACTGGGTTGACTGGTGCGCGGGGAAGGGCCATCTGGGTCGCGTGCTTGCCTGGAAGACGGGGCATCCTCTGTTGTGTCTGGAGCACAATGAACAGCTCAACCGCGATGGTGAAAAGCTCAGTGAGCAATTTCACCTTAGCGCTCGGCATCAGGATGCAGACGTTCTCAGCCCAGCGACCTGGCATCATCTGGCACCCGAGCAAAGCCTTGTGGCGCTGCACGCCTGTGGGCAGTTACATATGACGCTACTGCAGCAGGCAGCAGCCAGCAGATGCGTTCAGGTGGCGCTGGCGCCCTGCTGCTATAACCGCATCGAGGGGCCGGAGTATCAGCCCTTGTCAGACACAGCCAGAATTGCGCAGTTAAAACTCAGCAAAGACGATCTTGGTCTGCCGATGCAGGAGAGTGTTACTGCAGGCCAGCGGGCGCGCCGCCTGCGGGATTGCTCCATGGCATGGCGTCTGGCATTTGATCTGTGGCAGCGCGAAGCGCGGAACTCGGACCAGTATCTGCCTACCCCCTCGCGTCCGGAAAGCGCCACTAATAACGGTATTGCGTCTTTCTGCCGTGAGCTGGCCAACTATCACCAGCTGGATTTGCCAGAGCCTGACAGTTGGCCGGAGATGGAGCGGCGCGGCTGGCAACGGCTTGCCGAGGTGCGCAATCTCGAGCTTGTGCGCGGACTCTTTCGCAGGCCGTTGGAGATGTGGTTGCTCCTGGACCGGGCCCTGTTCATGCAAGAGGCGGGCTACCGTGTCGAGATCGGCCTGTTCTGCCCATCGGAGCTGACGCCGCGCAATTTTCTACTGATTGCGGAAAGACCTTGCGCACAAGTCATCACCAGTCTGTGAACGGCTTGCACACAGACTTATCCACAGATGCGCGGTCTGGTAACTTATCCCCGGCGTCTGTGCATAACAATGTTGATGACTTATTAGTATCTCCCTGAAAGCCACACAGAATGCGGCTTTCAGCTATCTGATCAAAAATGAATCAAAGTGGATAACCGAGAAGAAACAAGAGGTTAAGGCCTCTTTGTCAAGTGCTGCTATAGATTTCATGCACAAGCTGGCCAACCCTATGAATAACCCCTGAAACCAGGAAATTTCACTCCAAGGGCCTCTCACGTCTTTACACAGCACACAGCCTAGATATAATGCACCCCGCGCCGGTATAGCTCAGCTGGTAGAGCAACTGACTTGTAATCAGTAGGTCCCGAGTTCGACTCTTGGTGCCGGCACCATATAAATCAGGGGCTGCAGCGATGCTGCAGTTTTTGACACCGCATTCAGATGTTCCCGAGGTACATTTTCAGTACAGTCGTACTGATCGCCACCTCGGAGAACGGCATGGCAACACTCGTTAAAACCCCCTCTGGTACCTGGAAAGCCCTCATCCGCAAAAACGGATGGCCTACTACCTCGAAGACCTTTCGTACAAAACGTGATGCCCTTGACTGGTCCCGGCGGGTCGAGGATGAAATGGTGCGCGGCGTTTATATTCAGCGCACAGCCTCGGAACGAACGACGCTCGAACAGGCTCTCAAACGTTACCTCTCGGAAGTCAGCCCCACCAAAGCCCCTAAAACCCTTATTAGCGAGCAAGGCAGCGCGAAGAACCTCGTTCGTAGGCTTGGGGGCTATTCCTTAGCAGCCCTGTCTGCAGAACTGATCTCTGGCTACCGGGATCAGCGTCTAAATGAGGCAACGCGGCGCAATACACCTGTTAGCAACAATTCGGTTCGCCTTGAGCTGGCGTTGCTCAGTCACATGTTCAACGTCTGCATCAGAGAGTGGGGTGTCGGGCTTCCGTTCAATCCGGTCTTGAATGTCCGAAAGCCTGCGGCGGGAAGGGGGAGGGATAGACGTCTGACGCCTGACGAGGAGCGTCGTCTTTATGCTGCCGTTGACGCTCATTCGAACCCATTTCTCGGCTACATCGTCCGGGTTGCTATCGAGACGGGGATGCGGTCCTCCGAAATCACTAATCTCCGAAGATCGCAGGTAGATATCCGACGCCGAATCATCACATTAAGCGCCACCAAGAACGGCGAGCGTCGCGTGGTACCGCTCAGTAAAGCCGCGACTGCGGTTTTCAGCCGGGCGCTCGACCATCCATATCGACCTATCGACACTGATCTGATTTTTTTTGGGGAGCCGGGCGCAAACGGCCGCAGACGTTCTTATGCCTTCAATAAGACATGGCAACAGATTAGAAACCGACTGGGAATGCGTGACCTGCGCTTTCACGACCTGAGACACGAGGCGGTTAGCCGCTTAGTAGAGGTTGGGCTCTCGGATCAAGAGGTGTCTGCCATTAGCGGCCATAAGTCGATGCAAATGGTTAAAAGGTACACCCACCTGCGGGCGGAAGACCTCGTGGAGCGTATTGATTTGCTGCGCAAGCAGCGGCAAATCTAGAGAAATACAGCCATCTTTCGCATGCGAAAGATTTTATTTTGAGTTTTTTGCGAGGGGGCCCCAAAAAGGGCCGAAAAAGGGGCACCTCTTCGCACTATTAGTGAAACCCATAGAATATTGGAGTTTCACATGGTTGACCCTAGTAACCGCGAGCATGCTGCGGAAAAAATCGAAAAAAACCTGATCGCGACTTACGGCATGATGCTTAGTCGCGAACAGCTCGCAGATTTGCTCGATCGTCGTATTGGCGGACTGAACTGGGAGCTTGCTCGGGAAGAGTCTCAGCTTCGACGAGAGCTCGGTCCGTCGATGGTCCGATTTGGCCGTCGCGTCTATTACAGTGCGCCTGAGCTTGCTCTAATTCTGGCTGCTCGGCTGGGCCGTGATTGATGGAGCAAGAACAAACTTCTGCTGATGATGACGAGACCATGTCAAGCGGATTGGGGTTGAGCGGTCCCAAGTTAAAGCGCATGGATCGCGCTATCGATCAAATGCTTGCTATCGAAAACCAAACTGCTCAGGAGGCGGGAGAAATTGGCTTTTTAGCGAAAACCTTACTGCAGGCTAACCTACCACATAGTAAAAATTCCGACAGTTCCTGGACTCGTATCAATGGAAATTTAACTTTTCATGTTACGAGTCAACCGGCAGTAGGTTTACCCTATGGGAGATATCCCCGGCTGCTCTTGGTTTGGATAACCACCGAGGCCGTGCGCAACGCGGCTAAATTAGCGCGTGGCCAAATTACGAATTCCGAAGCTCGGCTGCTAAGTTTGGGCGCTTCTTTAAAGCGGTTTATGGCTGATCTGGGGCTTAGGGCTACAGGTGGGAAAAGTGGATCGATATACCCATTTCGCGACCAAATGGACAGGCTATTCAATGCTACGGTGACGGTCAGCGTAACTAAAATTCAAGGAGAGACCGGGTCGGTTGTTATCAGCTTGGGGCCTTTGCGCGTAGTAGATAGGTTCGAATTGTGGCCTAAGACCTTCGATAGCACAAAGGACTCATACATAGAGCTTTCATCGGGATTTTACGAGCTCGTTACCAGTAAAGCGGTGCCCATCGATAAACGTTTTATACGGCATTTAAAATCATCGATGTCGTTTGACGTCTACTGCTGGGCGACTTACAGAGTTAGCTATTTATCCAAGTGGACTGAAATACCATGGTCCGATTTGAAGAGCCAAATAGGAGCGGGTTACCCAGATACCGTCCAGGGGCGCAGTGATTTTCAAAAAAACTTCAGAAAAGCGCTTCATGCCGTGAAGTTGCTGTGGCCGCAACTAAAGGCGACACCCACCAAAAAGGGGCTGACTCTTAAGCCCTGTGCACCTCAAGTACCTCGACGCGTCTCAGAACCAACCTAAGCTACCCAGCTGACGCAGTCGCTAAGCTGCCAATTTATCCACGCATATTTACTCCCGCATATCCGCACATGACTGCTCCATTTAAATGAATATTTACTCCTTTTTCACGCATATTTACTCCTTCTGACCTTCGTCAAAGGCTTTAAGAACGGGCCTTTCAGAGGTATTCCTGTTGAGCCTGTAACTTCTCCTGTAAAAAAGATCTTCCTCTACGCGAAGAAGCGACTTTCCGTAGGACACAAAAAAACCGCCCCTGGAGGCGGTTTTTCACTTTTATCACCCTCAGTCGAAGGTTTCTCCTCCAGCATACTCGGCGTACATGTACACCGTAGATTGCGTTATCTCTGCTGCGTCCGTGAGGGATAGGTTGAGTTGGTTATTGTACGTCTTCAGTTCGGCCCAAAGCTCTCTCTCGGGTAGGGGCGGGAGGTTTCTGATGTGCTCAATCTCCCTACCCTGCTCATCGCACTTGATAACGGCATGTGGATTCCGCGCATCATCACTATTAACCAAGCAATAACCCTTGCGATTGAAGGGCTCTACCCCAGTAACTGTCTCAACAATGCTGTTGTACATAGGCTTGTGCGAGGCACCGTTGAAGTAAATCGGTGAATCACTCAGGGCGGAGAAAGTCACAAGCCAGAGGGTCAGCTTGAAGGAAAACCTCCCTGTATGATCAGCGAAGGTCACCACGATAGGGGTGTGGTTATGATGACAGTAACTGATGTCGTTGGGGTCTAGCGGCTCTCTGTACTCGGTGTGCTCGTCGACAGCCCTGCTAAAGCCAATGGTGAGGAATCTGGGCTTCTGAGCTAACACAGGGGTAGGCCTTGTGTAGCTGGTAACCCCAAACCCATCGGGGTCCAAGGATTGGGCGATCAGGTAATCACGAACCACCAATGGCATTTTCCAAGGCGCGGCACGCCCATGTGCCAGAAACGTCATTGGTGTTTGGCCAGGAACCTCCAACAAGGCGATCGCTGCCGCAGTTTCCTCAGGGATCGTCTCTGGAAGGCCAGCACTTGCCGCATTCCAATGACGGTAGCCCAGCAAGTGGCTGAGTTTTTCTTGATGTGTAGATAGTTTGCTGCTTTGACCAAGGGCTTTGGTCGTCGAATGCAGGATTTTGGCTAGTTCAAGGACTTGCTTGCGAGATAGGCACATACGGGGCTTCCTCAGATCTGGTTTGCATCTGCTCCCCCGTTCCAGACGATTCAAAGATCGTAGGATTGACCCAATGTATGGTTTAACGCGATCCGCTGACGCGGACAGGGGAAGGCATTCACCGCGGCGTAAATTGCGCTGGGGAAGGGCAGGGGCTCCCGGAACCTGCCTTCAGGTTATGTCCTACCCGACGAAGATGCAACTGGGTTACTGCACCATCGAGATGGCTTGCTGAATAATCGGCGCAACCGTCGCCTCAGAGATACCGCGCTCCTGACAGTATTTCGAGCTAAGCCAGGACGTTACATGAGTTTGCCACTTGGATGCGTCAGATACTTGGAATGCTTCTGGATTGGCCGATGACCTGAAAGAAGAGTGTGCTGATTTTTGTATAATCAGGTGGGTTTTAGCTGATCTCAGGCTAATGCGACAGGCTCAAAGCGTCCAAAAGCCGACATTAGCAACCCTTTGGGGCATAACGGAGGGTAAACAAACACTTTTCAGAGCCGGCAATCCATAAGATGAGGAAAATCAAGTGAGTCAGCATAGGATCATAATAGTTAATTTTCATCTGAACTGACCCGAATTACTCGCGCAAGTTTAGGGTTTTTAGAGTGCCCACCCTATGCACCTTTAGTAATGGGTTATGAAAGCGAACACAAGCGCCGCAACGGTAGCACCTATCGCGACGACACCGTAGACGTACCCAAGAAGTACAGAGACAAAAGATCCCTCGAGCTTTGCCATAACCAACTGTCCCGCTTGTTGCAGCATCAGTGATAGCAGCAGACCTACCGGGTAAAATCCAGAAAGTTCGTGGGTTGCGAGAGTCGGAAGCGTGAGGACAGCAGCACTAGCTAAAAAGATTGGTAACATGGCCGCGATAAGGAACCCCGGGCCAACCGCCACGTTCCTCGTTCTCGACATCAGAAGCCCAGTGATCACACCTGCGCTAGCACCCAAAGATAAGAAGCCAAATGCAGTCACGAAAATTTCCCAAAATTCGATTTTTTGACTTCAAAGTACACCCAAATGCCAGGCACCTTGACCGAGGCGAACGAAATTATCAGACTGGATCCGCCAAGTCACCATCGTTGACTATCTGCCTAGGACTTTCCCCCAGATGACGATACGCCCGCTGAAAAAAGGCAAAGATTCTGCTTCTCTGAGACATGATCGCTCTCAAGCGGAAATCATCACGGAGGTGGTTCAAGATGCCTCGAACGTATCATTGCTGGCCTGCTTGGATGGGCTGTTGGCGGATGAGGATCTGCTAGCTGATACTGCTAGACGCTCCCACAGGCACCAGCTTGGCTTTTGGAAGTACGTGCTGATGGTAGATGACGAAGGGAGAGCCCTTCGTATGCATCTCTGGGACCGTGATCACTACGTGCTGGAGGACATTCACTCACACTGCGCTGATTTTACGTCCCGCATAGTATTCGGGAGGCTGACAGAGAATGCTTTTAATCTGGTCGAGGGTAGTAGTTTAGCAAGCTTTCTATATCGTTTTGATGAGGGCGTCGGACATAGTGTGGCTGTGCCAAACGGTCATGTAGAGGGATCGCTCCGCTCGAGCCGGGTTCTGGGGCCAAATGAAGTGTATTCGAAGACAGCGCAGGAATTACATAATGTGAGCGATGTCGAAGTTGGTACGGTTACCGTGTCCGCATGGTTTCAGCGCTCGCACGATGCGCTGGTATTGAAGGGCGCCAATGCTTGCGCAGAGGATTGCGTGGCTACCATCGGGATCGAAATAGGGGAACTCCGTTTGGTCCTAGAAGAAATCAGAAAAAGGATTTCCGCGAAATGATTCTTCCAAATACAGTCATTAAGAATCTCTCTCCTAGTGCCGGTGGCGGCTTGATTCACCCGTTTAGTGATGAGCAGCTTCGGCCGAGCTCTTATGATTTGACCGTCGGCGACGAATATTACATCGAAGAAGGTAATGGTGCCCTTACTGTTGAGACCCAAAACCTGAAAAAAAAACAGACGTTGATTATCCCACCTCATGCTATTTGTTTTTTGCTCGCCGCCGAAACCATAAATTTGCCAGCTGACGTTACAGCAAAAGTATCTTTGCGCATGACTCATATATACGCCGGCATGATGCTGACTACGCAGCCGCCTTTTGACCCAGGTTATTCAGGTAAAGTCATCGTCATGCTTCATAATTTTTCCTCGTCTCCTGTATGCATAAAATCCGGGGAGCGGATAGCGACAATCGAATTTATGCGGCTCGAATCTGGTGTTACTAATCTAAGGGCACATCGATCAGTCAATAATCTTGTCGAGCAACTTAGGCAGCCTCTGATCAGTAGCTTGCGTCAGATAGCAAACTCTTCCAAAGACGCGCAAGACAAGGTTGCTTGGCTTAGCGGGCAAATGGTTATATTTGCCGCCCTCATTGTCGCGATACTAGCGATTCCGGGACTTCTTTCCTACAACGCATTATTTGACCGTCTAGGGGATCAGACGCAACGGTCCAACAACATGGACGTGGCCTTGGATCAATATCGAGAAGAACTCCGGCTGAATAAGCTCGAAACGGAAAAACTTAGAGTCCAGATGACTCAGCTGCAGTCACGATCATCTTCCGTTGCATCTTCACCCGAGGCAGAGAAATCTATTACGGGCGAAACACCCTGATGACTTCAATGAGTGATCTTGGGGAAAAGGCCTTCCTCCGATCGTTGTTGCCGAGCCTCAAGGTCGACCCCTCTTTTGTGAATGGTTTCGGGCACGACGCTAGTATCCTAGACATAGGACTAGAGCAATTATTAGCGTGTAAAATCGACCGTGCTCCGTTTCCGGTGGCAATCGGACGCGGAGTCGGTTGCTATAGGGTATGGGGTCGTTTAGCGGTTGCCGCCAATGTCAGTGATCTGCTCGCTGTCGGCGCAGAGCCAAGGGCTATGATGCTTTCGTTGGTTGTTCCGGGAAACTTCGAGGCTGATGCCGCTCGGGAAATCGTAATGGGCTGTGAAGAATCATGCATTTCCCACAGAATCGCCTTTGTTGGCGGCGATACCAAGGAGGGGACGTCTCCGCAGGTGGTTGGTGCTGCTTGGGGTACGGTCATCCGAGGGGCTGGTTTCGGTCGAGAGGCAGCAAAACCTGGTGACTTTCTGTTCATAGCTGGGCGGCTGGGTGCATTTGCAAGCAGTCTTGCATTAATGGATTCGCAGGATGGTGTCTCTGGATATCCTAAAAGTTGGATTGATGCACTCGTGTCCCCCATGGCCAGAATCAATGAGGGGCGCTACATGCGCGAGTCTTGCAAAGTCGTAGCCGCCTGCGATTTAAGTGATGGACTAGCCGACGCTATTCGCATCTTTTGTGCGGATGGGGCTGGAATTACTCTCTCTGAGCCCAACTTGCCTATGAATCCCTTAGCTAAAACCGCCTCTGAAAAGCTCCGAGTTCCACTCTGGCGGTTCGCGTTTGGCGTAGGGGACTGGGCGATTGCATTCGTTGTTCGGGAATCGGATGTAGAGACGTTTAGAGCAGGAATACCCGATGGCATGGAGCTAACCCAAGCAGGTCGCTTCGACGGTTCGGGAGATATCTTGGTTAAAGATCGAGCGGGTCGGATCCAGAAGCCGCCAGAGCTAATTAACGAGCACTTCCGACGTCGCGCGGAAGATGATGACAACCACTATTTGCGAGCGCTAACTAGGAAACGATAGGCAGCCTCTCGCTATGACTAGGACCCCATATCCATCTGCAGCTAGGCCACGTTCAGAGCTTGAAAGTTGCTGACGTTTTTGTACTGCGCTGTCGTAGCGTTGAGCAAGCGAATTTGCTCGGTAGTTTCAAACGGCACAGCTCGCAGGGTAACTGGGGTCACATGAAAATTAACCCTTGTTTGCGAAGCTCGCTTTCTTCCTAAATTTAACCGTTTCGATAGACGGCTTTGAACGTCCGCTTCTGGCCAATTGCTTACTCTAGAAAGGGACTGCATTCGGCCAAAAGTGGACGTTCGCTATGGCTAGCCGTGCGGCACCGTTGTCCGAGAGTCTCAAAGCGCAGATCATTCACCTCCGCTACCTAGTTTTACGTTCGCAAGCTACTCCAACCCGTCTGCGACATCATTGCTCCATAGTTTTTCCAGATCGACGTCCTCGCTTGCGGGCTGCTTGCTACCTGGTAGCCGATCAACCTGGATCACCATTGGCAGTTCAAAGGCGGTGCCAGTGACCACGCAACACCCTTGTGAGAGTCCAGGAATGAGACTGCGTGATAGCGCGTCCAGCGTAGAGATCGTGTTGTCGACCAAGTACAGGTCGCGGTCATTTACCAGGCGGTGAATAAAGAAATTATGAATTTGCGAGACGATTGTGGGCGATATGTCTGCTGGGCGCTGGCTAGCGATAGTGATGAACATCCCGAACTTACGTCCCTCTTTAATGATTTCCTCGAATTGCTCAAGCCGATAATCTCTCCAGGTTTCGCTTTCTCTAGCCGATTGAGCGGACAAAATGTTGTGAGCTTCGTCGATGATAAGATGAACTGTTCGGTCCGGCGGATTGGCAACCGTGTCCTTGTGATCGTTGTAATAATGCTTTGCGAACAGCAACGGTAAAACCTTCTTGACCTCATTATTGCAGCGGCGCATGGAAATCACGGTCAGCAAGCGCTCCTCTGCCGGCACATCTGATACGCACAATACTTTACGTAGATTGGCGAGCGAGGATTCGACGCGCTTAAGAAGCGGCTGAATGTGCTCGAACTGGACGTATCCAGCATTCAGGTCGGAGATCAGCTGTAAGTTGACGCGTAATACCAGCTGGTCGAATACGTCGAGGCCATCGGCACTGAGCGTTTCCACTGTGGGACCTACGTGCAACGCGTATTGCGCGCCATCGGTTCCGATGAATGCTCTGTTGTACATGAAGCGGCCACCAGTCCGATGCCAAGTGATGTTTGCCAACATCTCCTGGACCTGCTGGTTTTCCATTAGCTTCGCGACCGTTCGCATCAGATCTAGCGTCGCCGGCTTGACCTCTCCGGCACAAAACGCAATCTTGAAAGCCCACTTCGTATAGTTCTCAAGCGAGCCAGGGATCGCTCCATAGCGTTCCCAGCCTGCGATGACACGGTTGAGAAAGGGCTTTTGTGTGTTGGGCGTGGCTTGAAAAAGCAGGGCCATAGTTTCCAGCTGCCAGAACTCCTGCACGGACAGCGGAAAGCGGGATGAAGGGTCATCCAAATCAGGGTTAGTCAGCGTGGACAGCGTGTAGACAGCCTTGTGATCTGCCGCCGCGAGCTGCTCGCCTCCATACTCACCGTTGAAGTCAAGAATAATGAAGCGGCTCTTGCCTGTAATCAGAGGAAGCTTCTGATCGAAAAGAACAGTATATAACTTCGCTAGCGTATTAGATTTGCCACTTCCGGTATTACCGAAGATACCGATATGGCTATTGAAGAGGCGCTTCCATGGCAACCCAATTGCTATCTCCTCTTTGAGCATGGTGCCGATCCTGAAATCGCTTTCTATTTTGCGGTCAAAGATGGATCTGATTTTTTCTTCAGAAAGCAGATAGGCCGCATCCTGGATCATTGGCAAATACTTTATGCCCTGAGTGAAGCCCGCGCTGTCGAAGTATCCGATAGGCCTCGCTTCTACCTTCCGCACAAATGTTTGCCGGCCGTCATGCAGCTCAGTACGGCCTTCATCCAAGAACTCTCCCTCCACCATGCAAACGATATCGCGAAAGCCGCGCTGGATAGACAGGTACTCGCGGATTGAGACTCCCTTGTATTTCTCGCCCTCATAGAACAGCGTTTCCTTGCTCGACTGCTCATCGATCTTTAAAACCAGTTTGGTACCGTGAACTGCTATTACCTCCCCAACCCGAATGCTCATGCCGGGTCCTCAACATTGGGCGCTGAAGCCAGGAGAGTATCCGGTTTAGGAGCCGCTGCGCTTGGCCAAGCCAAGACCTGCTCATTGAATGCGGTAAAGTCCATCTCTCCATCTTGCAACATCAGGCACTCGACGTTGCGGTGTAACTTGAACCTGGCTTCCATTACGGCGTGTTCTGCCGCGCTGTAGCAGCAGACAAAGACCTTCAGGCCGGGGTTGGAAAGAGACCGCATTACTAAACTGAGGATGTGCTCGTCAGCAAAAGAGAAGCCGAAGGTGACGAGGACGGCGTTGGGCTTTTCAAGCTCGTAGCTGAGCAGCCGCAGCATCTGATAATAGTGTTCCTCGTATACCGTCTCGTGGAACTTCCATTTGGTAGGGTTGACGATAGGGATCTGCTCATAAGCTGCCCAGAACGCTTCCAGTTCTGGATCGGAAAAATCCGTGCCTGGCACGTCGGCAAGGGTCGATGCCGGATTGTTAAGTGCCTCCGAAAATGGCTTTAACAATTCCATCGCATCGTTATCCAGCAGGCTCTCGCGGCGAGACAGGTCATAGTCAACTTGGATCTTGGAGTCCTGCTTGCTCCAATAGATGGACCCATGCAAGTGGATCAGATTGATCTGGGGGATACTGCTCTGATAACGACCGAAGACGCCTGCCTGACAAAGGTAAGACCCAAAGTTTCGGGCCTGTAGGATGCGCTGCGTGAACCCCCGCGTTCCATCATTCAGCACGAAATCAATGTTGCCCTCCTTAATAAGCGCGTCAGCCACGAGAGGGAAACAGCCGTCGTAGTTCGTTGTGAACACATTGCAGCGGCGATCCAGCGCTTTGCGGCGCTTCACCATCTCAAGTGCCGTAGTTAGGAACGTGCGGTAGTTTCTGATAACGGTGGCGCCGGGCTCTTCGGCTAGCGCCTGCTCTAGGTTGAGGCGCTCTGCGGGACGTATGCAACTGGCGTAGTAGTGCATGAACAATGGGACGAGACGCTTGTCTTCGTCATGTTCAAATTTGGTAGCTAGTTCTTCGAGTGTATAGCGAGACTTACCATCACCGGCCTGAACCTGCAGCTGGAGGGTTGGAAGCAGCCCGAACGATGCGCCTGATCCGAATAGAAAATTGATGTCTTGGTTGTAGATGTCGCCGATAGAGATCATAGGCCGTCTTCCCTGACTAATCAGTTAAAGGACTTAGTGGTGCAATTAGAGAATACAGAGCACCGCGGGCAAAGTGCAGCAATAAAGGACCGGGCTGGCTTCCAGGCGGAAAAGGCCGGCGACTTATGGGAAAGTGAAACATTCAACTGCGGTGGCCGAAACGCTTGTGGGAGATGTGGCGCGTAACGATCATCTACCCCCTGTCGTAGCAGGATAAAGGGATGCTAGACTCCTGATGGGATCTAGCATCCCTACCTTGCACCACCACAGCCCTGACCAGTCAAGACTCGACCCTAGGCTGGTTCAGGGCTTTCATTTTGAGGGCATCAAGTTGGGTGGTCTGGCACTCGATGCCCGAGACTCTTCTCCTCGAGATCCGCATACGGCCTCCTTAGTCTTTACTCTAGCGTTATACCACTACAGCCTTCGCCAGCAAGAACTCTGGCCGGCAAGGGCCCCTAAAAATTTGGGGTCATTCAGGAGGGGCTAGCACCCGAGGGCCCCAGACGTTCCTACGAACTCGACTTGGCCCTACTGATACGTTTGGGCTTGGTGGGTGGATCAGGAGGCGTAGACACGCTCGATGCCTGTTTGGCAGCTTTAGCCATGGCTGCTGTCTCTGCTTCCTTGCACGTTGCCCAATACACGCGGAGCGCCTCGATATCGCCATAGGCTCCTATCTCAGGCAGTCGCTCAATGAAGCGGCCATATAAGCCATCCTGAACCTTGCCGTGGCTGCGCATCCACTCAATCGCAGCATTAGGATTGGTGAGCATCACATAGTGAAATTCGCCAGATGCTCCAGGCTTGGTTACGATGAATTGCAGTTCCCGGAGTTTCTTCATTCGGCGACGCCAGGTGTCCACAGCCCGCTCGCCGAGGAATCCCGCTTCGGCAGCAAAAGTGCTGGGGTTTTCGATCGTGATGACTGGATGATCCGGCATACGCGTCCATAAACAAAACAGCACATGGCCGGCAGGCTGTCCCTTTGATTGGGCGTCGATGATCTGCATGGCAATGGGCAAGGTTCGAGGAATCGTGCTGAAGCCATGGTTAGTTTTGCGAGTCCATATCCACTGCTCGGGAAAGCTGGGGAAGTGAACCTCCATCAATTGCTGAGCACGCTCAGCCATATTTAAGCGGCGTTTTGCTGACTGCTTTACGTTGGCCATTCTGAAGCCCTTATCCGATTTCTGCTGAGCCCAGTTTCCCGTTATCCGCTAACGATAACAAACCGTAATTACACGCTCATATCGTGCATCTTTACGCATCCGAATGAGCGATACAGGCCAATCAAATTCTTTATATCATGCTATCCCATTGACTTAAGTTGCGTTATACCGCGCAAAATCATACTTTAACTGTATGATTTTAATACTTTTTTATATTTAATTTCGGTGCTCATTGTGCTCCTTGTGCTGATTTGTACTCATTGTGCTCGCCGTGCTCTTGGGTGATGGGTGTGGGAAGAGGGTCATATTGAGGTTAAGCCGCTCGAATCTTTTGCGCCTAAAACCCCGAGTATTGTCAGCAGACTCTTCAAGGTCGGGGGGATAAAAGCGGCTGTCGGCAACTATGACCCAGCAGCCCCAACAACAGGCTTCATGTCACACGGTACCCCTTGGGAGGTTTCATTAGTTCTGTCAGTATTGTCGTACAGTTAGTCTTTGCCGACTTACCTTATCGCTGGCGTCACCTCCTAGCCACTTTGATTCACCGCTCCCCCGCCAGGGGTTCTACCCTCCCTACGGCGTACCAACGCGTCATTGACCTGCCTCAGGGCGAAGAACTTCAGGGCCATGCAGCACTTACTATCCCACACGAAGCTGGGAATCATGGTCCGCTATCTGGGAATCGACGTGGACGACGCTCCTGATTTGGCAGAACAGACCTAGGTCAGGCCAGCGATAGCGACGGCCTAAGCCAGGCCATCACTATCAACTTGAAGCAGACATTTACTGTCAAAAGGGTGGGGCTACCCACCTCTACCTGGTAACGAACCTGCCTGATAGTGACACCACTGAAGCGAGAGAGCTCCTATAAAGACCGGTGTGATTCATGTCGCTTACCAGTACTCTCTGACTATCCACTCATGGCCGTTAGCCGTCCAAAGCCCCAAATTGGCATCGCCCAAAGCTTGCCGATCAACCCATGTCTTAACTCGTCTCCTTTTAAGGTTTCGAGATTCCAGAAAAGCGGGGAGATTTAAGGTACTGAAAGGAGATATTCAGGCATACAGGGTTTTTCTGAGTCATTTAGAGGGGGTGTTAGGGATGTCAGGGAGATTGAGAAAAGATCACGTGAAGCAGTTTTCTGTTTTTTTAGGAGTAAAAGGAGGGATCCTGCGAATTGCAAGGATAGGGATAAGGCCGGTAAGGGTGTGTAAGGGACGGCAAAGTAATTCATCATGAGGTTGGATGAGTTTCACGAGGTAGGCCTCCTGCGAGCCCTCGTCATCGCAGGTAAATCTCGGTGATCTCCGGCCGGAAATGCCCCAATTCCTGACTCACCGTCTCCAGTGCTTCGTTCCTTAATAATCCTTTGGATTGAAGCTCGACCATTCTCTGCTGGGCATAGGCATGCCGCAGCCCGTGCGCTCCGGTAGACCAGCCTAGGGCTCTTTGGGAGGCCGCTGTGACAGACTGGCTCCACGCGTGTCCCCCAGGTAGCTGGTAATGCTGCTTGTAATAGACGCCGCGATCTGCAACTACCACTGGCACCTCCAGCCTTAGGGTCTCCAGGGCTTTGGCTAGATCTGCCGGCACTAGGACCTCTCTTGCTAAACCACCCTTTCCGATAACAACGTATCGATGTCCTGATCTACCCAGAAACTTCTCATCCCTAGCTGGTCGGCTGTCAGCTCTTCGTTCTTTGGCTGGTTGCAGAGTGATCAACTCGTGGGCTCTCAGTCCTGCTGCGTAGGCGATTTCCGTCGCTAGTGCATTGGCTTCTCGCTGATGCGAAGCAATTCGACGCACTTGTTCTCTCGAGTAAGCCCGAGACTGCAGTGCTTGCGTCTGCTCTGACTTTATAACGGGCAGACGTTCTGAGGGTTGCAGTTTACCAATGGACCGTAAAAAGGACTGCACAGCCTGACGATCCAAATCCAGGGTCTTTTGTCCTACAACCTGGCCTCGTGTCTCCAGGAAGCGGATAGCGTCCTCACGGGAAAGTCCGTGGAGACCACCTGGGACGCGCTCTGAGCTGGCGTATTCTGCGGCTCTTGTGAGTGCCTGGTGATAGTTGCGACCCGTCCCGACACTTTTCAGATTGCCACTGCGCTGGACCTGTCGAATCGCTGAGAGAGCCTGCTTGGCGGGCTTAGCAAATTTCGCCATTCGTTGCCCCCTTGCGCTTGAGCCAGCGGGCTACTGTCGAATGTGTTACTCGGACCCTTTGCTCGAGCAGCCAGCGCTGTAGCTCAGCTGGACGCGCACCTGCTTCATGCAAACGCAGAAGCTCTCCGGTGTATTTGTCCAGCCGGGAGGTGCGATAGGGTTTTTTGCGCCTAGCGAGTGAATCCTGGCGTAGGCGCTTAGCTAAAGCGTTGGGGTCGAATTCGTGAGGCATGTTGTATTCCAGTCAGAGCGATTGGAACACGATATCCAGCAGGAAATAGGCGCGCCACCGAAGTGGGGTGTAAAAACGAGATGTTCAACTGCATTGTAAGAATGACTGGCCAAATTCTGGCTCAGCGGCTTGTCGCCTATTCGCCCCTGTTCGCATGTCCCATGCGGGCTCGGACTGGTCTCGCCCCTACCACTTATACAACAGTCCTTAAGTCAGCCGTCGCGTCGAACATGCGATGCGGTATGGCTCGGTTAAGGACGTCTCATTTTGGCTAGATGAGTTACTAGATCTCCAAATTATGAGCCGGAGCGGGCCCTAGTGTATCTGCCGCTGAATGGCAGCTAAGACGCAGAAACACCTCAGATTAACGTGGTGGTGCACGCGTGAACAAAGTGCTCACGATTTCAACAAGGTCATCATAGCGCGCCGGCGATGGGTAGGATATGGCCTTTTGAAATCGTGCGTTGGACTCTGTGCGCGAAACTTGCTTAAAGGCTCTAGCACGGCTATGTCAGGCCGGTTTTTGAGGCTGACATAGCCGTGCTACGCACGGAAGCGCGACGTAGTCGCGCTGGGTTGTGCGAGTCGTACTCGCACAGCACGTGGTTGGGTCATCCACGTGCGCAAGGAGCGCGAATCCAACCATTAGGTGAGGTGTTGACACAGAGTCCGTAGCTGCAAAGTAGGACTGGCTCTTGGGGAATGGGGCACGTGCTGCAGGGTGCGTATAGTCATCACCTGCAGCACCAGACATCTCGAGACGGATGTTCTCCTGCTGTGTATGAAAATACGCATGTTAAACATTTGCCCAACTCGAATGGGGGGGTAGAAATGGTGTTGTTCGATTTAGCTAACCAGTTCCCAATCTTGGGCGCTCAGTTAAAAATTCTGATGCGAGACGAGTCGTCAGCGATTGGAGTCATTGTGTGGATAGAAGAGTATTTATCCGGCCTTTGTGATGCAGGAGTCATTGACTGGCGCCAGCGCCTCGAATGCCAAGCTGCAGTGGCCATGTGTATTGGTGTCGGGGAAACGCATTTTCAGATGCTTGTGACACCGATACTGCACTAGACAATACGCTTTTGGCTGAGGCTTACATTATGCAAAAGGGTAACGAAGTCGCTATTGATGAATTGGTCGGTCAGTATCCGAGTTACCAGTGGCGCATTTGGACGCGTCGCTACAGCGAAGAATTAGGCAATGAGGTCCTTTCGGCGAGCTCATTTTTTCTAGATGTGCCGGAGGAAATCCTTTTCTTCGCGCCAGCCATTGGTGACGGCAAGCTTGATGCTCTCGTTGAGGAGCTGAATGCGCGCGCAGGTTGGGATGGCGCAATTCAGAAGTGGCAATCGAGGCGTCTTCGAGCTTTGATAGCTGAATTACCGTTACCAACGCCTGGTCCCGTCGGGCATGGGTAAAATTGAGTAAATGATAGCCCGCGGTGATCAATGTTTTTGACCCCTGATTCGGATGAACGGGACAGCCGTTATTGGTAGCGTTTCTTCTCACACTGTTGAGGAGTACCTATGTCGAGCCTTACTGAAACAATCGCAATGAAAATCCCGGTTACCGCTGTATCGAACCCTAACGGCTTTAAGCCTGGGTTTGTGAGCTGCTACGACATGAGGCAAATACTTAATGACGCTGCGAGTTACTTTAAGCTAGGGGACGCGCTGGCCGCGGTAGGTATTCTGGAAGACGTCTTATGGTCACCGAAGGCATCCAAGCTATCCATAGTGCATTGGCTTCGCTTGCCGATTTATCTGCAGCATGCGGGCTCTAATGAAATGGCATGGCAGGTTCTCGAGATTTATCGCTATCGGCGTAAGGATTGGGGATCGCAGAAGGAAATCGCTCGTACAATGCGAGAAATGGCTGTAAATGGAAACCGGAAAGAGAGTTTTTACGTCGCTATGTTCTGGTTTATCTGCTGTGAGGATAGGGAGAGGGCATCACAAATCAAAGCCGCTCGTTCATCACTAGGTATGAGCGCGCAGGACCTGAAGCAGTTTACAAAGACCTTAGCTGAAAAAAATGGCACCTTACCAAATGCAGGAGATTATTTAGACGACGGTTTTTGTGCGCTCAAAACAGCTGTCTGGCAGAACATCTGTTCACTGAACCCCAAGCGCCTGCAAACGCGACTACAAAACTACGCGCACAGGCAAGGTATGCCCTTTCCGAAGCAGTTAACAGAAGCGTTGATTCAATACCGCCTAACTGAAAAGGAGTATAGGTTTGATTCGATCGTCGCTCTGGTTCGCGCGCAAAATCTGTAAGATTAATGATCCGGCGCTGGTGACACCGTTTCACTGATTGATGATGACGACTCCAACCAATGAAGGAGCCGTCATCATGAATGTATCTAGCAATAAAGTGGTCAAAATCGGCAAGCTCGCGATGTCGCCGTCACAATTTATGGTGGTATGTGCTATTGGGGGCGCGCTGGCTGCAATACCAGGCGCTCTCGCCTCAAGGTCACAACCTTGGCCTTGTTCAAATTTCCTGGAAATCCTCATGAGCCGACAGCTGCTCAATACCCTGCTGCTTGGCGCGCTGCTCCTAGTCGTATGTGCAGGGCTGGCCAGCTTCAAGCCACTAGTCGAGATGCGTCAGATTGAGCGGTTGACCTGTCTATTCTGGGGAGCTTACGCAGGGTCCTCACTCGGCCCGCTCCTCAGCGGCATGGGTATGGGGTAGTAAGTAGTAATAGTAATAATCCTACGATTACTACTGTTGCTGCGTGGTCTCAGCTCATTTGCAAAAGTTACACCGGGTTCGGTGGCGGCGTGTTTTGGTTGACGGTAGCGTGGAGATTCATAACCACATGAGACTGAATGATGACGCTAAGTACCGAAATCCGAGATCGCATTTACACTGCTGCAGACGAGCTGTACGAGCAGGGCGGAAAGGAGTCTTTTCCAAAAGTTGATGCAGTAAGGAAGGCCGCTCGCGTGAACATGAACGATTGCTCAACTGGAATGAAAGACTGGCGTCGAGCGCAGACCGTTCGTGCGGCACCTTTGGCCGTACAGGTGCCGGAAGCTATTCAGCTTATGAATGGGCAAGCCCTCGCCCAGCTATGGGCGCAGGCTCAAGAGCTGGCGAACGCATCTCTACGGGCGGCCGAGGCAGCTTGGGAAGGGGAACGCGCCGAGCTGGAGGTGATGAGGTCTGAGTTGGCAACGGCTTACGAGCTGCAGGCCGGCGAGTTGGAGTCGTCGCTGGCCGGGCTCGAGTCTGCAAAGGAAGTGGAGCGAGCGCAGGCCCAATTTGTTGAGAACATGGAAGCAGCCTTAGCGTCGGCTAATGAAGCTGCCGTAGACGCTGAGCAAAAAGCTGCGGAATCTAAACGCCTGGCACGGGAGCTCCGCGCCGAACTGGATCGGGCTCACACAAACGCTGACCGTCTACGTGAGGAAAGGGATCGGGCGGCTGAGCTCGTCAGGGAGGCGGATGAATCAGCGAAGGCTCAGGAAAAAACGCTTGCCGAGCTACGTATAGCCATGGCTGCATCTGATCGCGCAACAGCGTTGGCAGAACAGAGAGCCGAGGAGGTGGAGCGTCGCGCGTTGGAGCTAAGAGCCGAGCTGGACCGTGCCCATCTGGATGCTGACAGAGTTCGTCAGGAAAGAGATCATGCGGCCTCGTTGGTCAGAGCGGCGGAAGAGGCGAGGGATGGCGCGCGTCAGGAGCTGGCCACGATGCGTGAGGAAGTCGCATTCCTGCGCGCAAAAGCTCAGGAGCCAGAAATGACTGATTCGTAAGGGATCGCTCGCCCTTCCGTCAATGCTGCGGTTACCTCGAGCAGGGATGCTCTTCAAGCCCTTCATTGGGCGCTCTAAAGTGCTATTTCTACCATTCGCAAAACTCAGCAGGTAAGCTGCCTCCAGAAGAATATATTTTCAGGAGCAGTACCATGAACACGGAAAATCACTCCCAAACCGCGGCCTTCCTATGGTCCGTTGCGGACCTCTTGCGCGGGGATTTCAAGCAATCGCAGTACGGTCGAATCATCCTGCCTTTCACGCTCCTGCGGCGTATGGAGTGCGTGCTTGAGTCAACGCGGCAGGAGGTTATCCGTGAGGCCAAAGCCCAGGAGGGCCGGCCAGATCTGGTACGTGAGCAGATGCTGCTGCGCGCTGCGGGTGGGCTGCAGTTCTTCAATGCTTCGCCTCTGTCACTTGGCACTCTGTCGGATACCCAGACTGCTGACGACCTGATGAGTTACGTCCAGGCGTTCAGTAAGGACGCTCGGGAGATCTTCGATCATTTTCATTTTGAGGATTATGTGCAGCAGTTGGCCTCCGCCGATCTGCTCTATCAGGTAGTGCAGCGCTTTGCCGCCACGGACCTGAGCCCGGCGCGCATCAGCAACTTCGGCATGGGCATTGTTTTTGAGGAGCTGATCCGGAAATTTGCAGAGAGCTCGAACGAGACTGCCGGGGAGCACTTTACCCCGCGCGATATAGTTCACCTGACCACCTCCCTGGTCATCACCGGCCAGGACGATAAGCTCAAGCCCAACAGCATCGTGACTATCTACGACCCGACAGCAGGCACGGGTGGTTTTCTGTCCGAAGGCGAGGAGTACATCCAGTCCATCAGCGACAAAGTCACAGTCTCCCTGTTTGGACAAGAGCTGAACCCCGAGTCCTATGCCATCTGCAAGGCGGATATGCTGATCAAGGGGCAGACGGTAGGCAACATCAAGCTCGGCAATACGCTGTCGGATGATCAGCTACCCGGCGGCGAAAACCACTTTGATTTCATGCTTAGCAATCCGCCTTTTGGTGTGGAGTGGAAGAAGGTTCAAAAACAGATCGCAGAGGAGCACAGCCGCAAAGGTTTCGATGGTCGATTCGGTCCTGGCCTTCCACGGGTATCTGACGGCTCGTTGCTGTTCCTGCTGCACCTGGTCAGCAAGATGCGCGAAGCAAAAGACGGTGGATCTCGGATCGGTATCATTCTTAACGGCTCGCCGCTGTTCACGGGTGGCGCGGGTTCTGGGGAGTCAGAGATTCGCCGCTATTTGCTGCAAAACGATCTGGTCGAAGCCATCGTCGCGCTACCCACCGACATGTTCTACAACACAGGTATCGCTACCTATGTATGGGTGCTTTCCAACCACAAGGTTGCTGCGCGCAAGGGCAAAATTCAGCTGATTGACGGTAGTAAGTACTACGCCAAGATGCGCAAATCCCTCGGCAGCAAGCGTCAGTACATTACCGACGAGCAGATCGATGAACTAGTACGGCTCTATGGTTGTTTCGAGGAGACGCCGCAGAGCAAGATCTTCCCCATCGACGCTTTTGGTTATCGGCGCATCACTGTCGAGCGGCCGCTGCGGCTGAATTTCCAGACCACTGCCGAACGCATCGAGCTAGTGCTGGAAGAGAAAGCTATCCAGAAGCTCAATGCTGCCGCCCAGCAGCGCCTTATAAGCGCCCTGGAGTCAATGGACGCAAGCCTGCAGCACCGCAACCGGGAACAGTTCACGAAGCTGCTGAAAAAGGCGCTGAGCAACCACGATGTATTCCCGGCAACGGCAGAACTGAAGGCACTGCTCGCTGCCCTGAGTGAGCGTGATCCGGAAGCTGATATCTGCATAAGCAAGGGCAAGCCGGAGCCCGACGCGGGCCTGCGCGACAATGAGAACGTGCCGCTGGGTGAGTCGGTCTATGACTATTTTGAACGGGAAGTGATACCCCATGTGCCTGATGCTTGGATCGACGAGAGCAAAACAGATGCGCAAGATGGTGAGGTGGGTATCGTCGGTTTCGAGATCCCCTTCAACCGCCATTTCTATGTCTTTCAGCCGCCGCGCCCGCTGGAGGAAATCGATCGTGATCTGAAAGCCTGTACCGACCGTATCAAACAGATGATTGAAGAGTTGTCAGCATGAGTGGATTTGAGCCGTACCGGCAGTACAAGATGTCCGGCGTGGATTGGTTGGGTGATGTGCCGGAACATTGGACTACCGGTACGCTACGTTGGTACGCAACAATCCAAGGCGGGATTGCTAAGGGTAAGGACTATCAGGGGCGCGATACCGTTTCCGTTCCGTATTTGCGCGTCGCGAATGTTCAGGATGGCTTCTTGGACTTGACTGAAGTCAAAGAAATTTCCGTCTTAGAATCCGAACTTGAACGTTACAGCCTCCAGCTTGACGACGTGCTGATGAATGAGGGCGGTGACAACGACAAGTTAGGTCGTGGCGCCGTATGGCGAGGCCAAATAAATCCCTGCCTTCATCAGAACCACGTTTTTGCAATCCGGACAAACCATCTACTTAAGCCGGAGTGGCTGGCGACGTTTACTGGTAGCCAGCCGGCGCGCACATATTTTTTTCTAAACTCGAAACAAAGCACGAACTTAGCATCAATATCTGCAAGTAATATTATGAGTCTTGCTTTGCCAATACCGCCTGTTGCAGAGCAAGAGCGAGTCCTTCGCTTCCTCAACCATGAAATCGCCCGCATCGATGCCCTGATCCAAGAGCAGCAGCGCCTTATCGAGCTCCTCAAGGAAAAGCGCCAGGCAGTGATCTCCCATGCCGTCACCAAAGGTCTCGATCCGACAGTACCCACGATGGACTCCGGAGTGGAGTGGCTGGGGCCAGTGCCGGCGCATTGGCGCCAAAACTACAAGCTAGGAGCAATGGCTGATGAGCGTCGTGGCGGGTTTGTTAATGGACCATTTGGAAGTGATTTGCTGTCAAGTGAACTGACGCACGAGGGGGTGCCAGTTGTCTACATTAGAGATGTTAAACCGACCGGTTACTTTCGAAAGAGTACCGATTGCGTAACTAAAGAAAAAGCACGGCAGCTCAGTGTATGCCGAGTCCTGCCCGGAGATGTATTAGTTGCTAAGGTCGGCTCGCCCCCTGGAGATGCCTGCATCTATCCAGGCTCAGAACCAGATGGGATTGTTACCCAGGATGTGGTGCGCATTCGAGTTAAATCGGAAGTGGTCGATGCAGAGTATTTGGTTTTTTTGCTCAAATCAAACTACGCAAGAGCGGTGGTAGATGCAGTTAGTGTTGAGTCAACCCGAAAGAGATTCAGTCTGGGTGATTACAAGCAGTTAAAGCTTCCTCTACCACCACTGGCCGAGCAGGTTCAAATAGCGCGCAATATTGGGACGCAGTTTGAAACGATGGATGCTTTACTGTCGACTGCGAATGAGGGCATCTTCTTGATCCAAGAACGGCGCTCTGCACTCATCACCGCTGCAGTTACTGGCAAAATCGACGTACGGGATTGGCAGCCCTCGGCCATCGCCCCGTCTTCTCAACTCGCGCAAGAGGCCGTGTAATGGCAGACAGCAAGGAAGCTCAGTTACAGCAGGACATCATCACTGCCATGACCGCCCGAGGGTGGCTCACCGGGCCGGCCACTGGGTACGATCGTCGTTCAGCACTTTATACCGAAGACCTTCTCGGCTATTTCAAGCAAGCCTGGCCAGAGCGTTGGGACAAGTTCAGCAAGGCCAACCCCAAAGATCCGGAGGGAGTGCTGATTCAGAAAGTGGTACGCGAACTTGAACAGCACGGCACCCTGGATGTGCTACGGCATGGTTTCAAGTTGCCAGGGGTCAAAATTGATCTCTGTAGCTTCAAACCTGACCACGGCATGAACCCGGACACCCTCACGCGTTACCGGGCCAATCGCCTACGTGTGGTGCAGGAGGTTTCCTATTCGCCCCATGCCCGCGAAAGTGCAGACTCAGGGAAGGGATACAATCCCAGGCTGGATCTGGTGCTTTTCGTCAACGGCATACCGGTGGCGACGCTGGAGCTGAAAAGCGAGTTCAAGCAAACGGTAGAGAATGCCAAGCGGCAGTACCGTTATGACCGCCCACCCGTGGACCCCGTCACGCGCAAGCCCGAGCCGCTGCTGACTTTCAAGCGCGGCGCGCTGGTGCATTTTGCAGTGGGGCAAAGTGAGGTGGCGATGACCACCAAGCTGGCGGGTAAGGACACCTTCTTTCTGCCATTTAACCAAGGCACAGAGGAGAATGGTGCCGGCAACCCTGTGCCGGCAGATGCAAGCCAGTACGCTACTGGGTATCTATGGAATCGGGTTTTCCAGCCAGAAGCCTGGCTCAAAGTGCTGGGACGCTTCTTGCACCTGGACAAACAAACCAGCGAAGGATTTGACGGCAAGCGAATCACCAAAGAAACGCTGATCTTTCCCCGCTTCCACCAATGGGAAGTGGTCAACAAGCTGATCGATACTACGCGTAGCGAAGGCCCAGGCCAGCGTTACCTGGTTCAGCATAGCGCTGGCTCGGGCAAGTCCAACTCAATCGCCTGGACTGCCCACCAGCTCGCTTCACTGTACGACGCTCAGGGCAACAAGCTGTTCAACTCGGTGATCGTGGTTACTGACCGCACCGTGCTGGATACCCAGCTGCAAAACACCATCTATCAGTTCGAGCATGCCCAGGGCGTAGTTAGGCCGATCAGCAGGGATATTGGCAATCAGAGCAAATCGGAGCAGCTGGCTGATGCCCTGTCTGAGCAAACGCGGATCATCATCGTCACCATCCAGACCTTTCCTGCGCTGTTTGCTGCCTTGGACAAACACCCAAAGCTGGCTGCTGGGCGTTATGCAGTTATCGCCGACGAGGCCCACTCCTCTCAGACTGGTTCCTCAGCTAGCAAGCTGAAACAGATCCTCGGCAGTGATGCGCCAGAGAAGGACGAAGAGGAAGTTTCAGTTAGCGCCGAGGAGTTGCTGGATGCCGCCGTCGCCGCACGTGGGCCGAATGAGCGGATCAGCTACTACGCCTTTACCGCCACGCCCAAAGCCAAGACGCTGGAGCTGTTCGGTCGCCCGCCTGATGCCTCAACACCCCCCAGCGCAGACAACAAGCCCGAGCCCTTTCATCTGTATTCCATGCGTCAGGCTATCGAGGAGGGTTTCATTCTCGATGTGCTGCGCAATTACACTACCTATAGCACCGCCTGGAAGATTGCTCACCCCGATGCCGACGACGAGGAGGTCGACAGCAAGAAAGCCCGTATGAAACTGGCGCGCTGGGTGCGGCTACACCCATACAACATCAACCAGAAGGTCGAGGTTATTGTTGAGCATTTCCGCGCCAACGTGCGGCACCTGCTCAATGGGCAAGCCAAAGCCATGGTGGTCACTGCAAGCCGACAGGAGGCTGTGCGTTATCAGCTTGCGGTCAAGGCCTACGTGACACAGCAAGGCTACGACGATGTGCACCCGCTGGTCGCGTTTTCGGGCAGCGTACTGCCTGATGAAGTGATCCGAGAAGAGGTGACTGAGAACAGCAGCCTGCTCAATGGCGGGCTGAACAATCGCGATCTGGCGGAAGCATTCGATACCCAGGACTTCAACGTGATGATCGCGGCCAACAAGTACCAGACCGGCTTCGATCAACCCAAGCTTTGCGCCATGTATGTAGACAAGAAGCTGCAAGGCGTCGATTGCGTCCAGACACTCTCGCGCTTGAATCGTACGTTCGGTGACAGCAAGCAGACCTTTATCCTGGATTTCTTCAATGATCCGCAGGACATTCTCGATGCCTTTCTGCCCTACTATGCCAAGGCCGAACTGAACGACGTTACGGATCCACAGATCCTCTACGATTTGCAAAAGAAGCTGGATGCCGAGGGTATCTACTACCGTTCTGAGGTAGAGAGTTTCGCGCTGGCTTTCTTTGATCCCAAGGCCCCAGCTTCCAAGCTGAGTTACCACTGCTACTCGGCCAAGGACCGTTTCGCCAAGCGATACCGTTTCAGCCAGGATGCCCGCCAACACGCACTGGATTACAAGCGCAACGCTGAGGCCAATGGCGACAGCACGGGCTTGAAGAAGGCCGAGTACGATCTTAAGGAAGCCGGCGAGCAGCTCGACCAGCTCACGTTGTTTCGCAAAAACCTGCAGAGTTTCGTGCGGCTATATGAGTTTCTGTCGCAGATAGTCCCTTACGAAGATCGGGACCTGGAAGCCTTGTGTGTATTCGCGCGCCATCTGTACCCGTTGCTCAGCGTTGAGCAGCTTGAGCAGGAGAGCGTGGATGTGGGCGACCTGCAGCTTACCCATTACCGCCTGACAAAAACGGCTGAGCATCAGTTGAGGCTGGAGGACGAGAAAGGCGAATGGGGCCTAGACCCTGCTACCGGTATTGGCTCAGGCAAACCTCACGACGCAGAAAAGAAACGCCTGGCGGAGATCATAGAAGCTTTGAATGATCTGTTTGGCGCTGAGGTTGGCGACGACGATCAGCTGCAGTTTCTCACCGGAATAGCCCAACGCATTAGCCGGCAGGACGATGTAATGGCGCAGGTAAGCAATCACAGCGAAGAACAGGTAATGCACGGTCTTTTCCCCAAGCGCGTTGTGGACACGGTGCTGGACGCCATGACGGACCATGAAAAGCTGTCGCTGGACGTGCTGGACAACGAAGTCAGCGGCCGCAAGTTTGCGTTGCTGGTCTTGCAGATGTTGAAGAGTCTGGGGGCGCAGCCTGAGAGGCGAGAGCTGTAAGCTGATAAGGCGCCTCTCTATGACTTAGCAAGGTTCTGCATCGGTTTTGAGCCACTCCAGTTTGTGACACCCGATTGGGTCGCGGGCGAATAATTTTTTGTGCACGATCGTATCAACTCATTTACAGGAGATACGCGATGCACCCCACGACCATGATTTATTCCCTAGTCACGAAAACCAGGACCAGAATACATTCCATAGAACTGCCCATCAGAGCTACTGCGCGCAGCCTGCAATTAGAGCTGCCGTTTGCCAACGTCGACGTTTGGCTGGGCGGCTACGGAGAGATAAATGGGCGGATATTGCAGAGCTTTTCATGTGAGGAGACGGCACGTTCTTCGTATAACCGGTTGTGTGACAGAATAAAAGTCTGCACGTCTTCGCTAGCAAAAGTTCAGCCAGCCGGCAAAGGCCCGACCGAGAGAAGCAGGAAGGTGCGGGTCCTTGCAGTCTACGTTGGGTATCCCGAAGACTATCGCGTTCCAGTTGAATTAGTGCATGAGCACACAATTACTATTCCCGCGTCCATGGTTAAAGAAATTTCGGGGAGCCTCTACGTACCGCGCTGGTTTCTAAGGAAAGCCCTGATAGATAGACAAGTACGCCAACCCTATGAGCACTTGGTTCGTGTGGAAGGGGAGTGGGATGGTGAAGAAAAGCTTTGGGCGGCAGTGTTTGAGCCTATGCTCAAGTACTTGAACGAATCGGTTTGAGAGATTTCTCAGAACTTATGTATCGGCCCTAGTTTCGTAGACGCCTAAGGCTAGAGGCGGCTGGGAGCACTGTCATTTCAAGCTACCCAACGTAGGTATTGAAGGGCGCGCTGTTGAGTTGCTTTGGCTCAGGGGGTCGTAACCACGGTTGGCTAGCTAAAGGTACAGTGCGCTTGCGTATGAGAGCGTGCCGAGCCGACTCCAGCACGGCCTTATTTCCCCAAATGTTTTTCTAAGCCTTGCTATTTGCTGCGGTTTGAGGTGCGTTAAACGCACCTTTTTGTATTCCAGCGTGCTAATATTTATGAGCAAACGCTAACCCGGACGCCATTTGGCTTCGGGTATTTGCATGGCAGTCCGAAAAGGAGGGCGCATGAAATATCACTCAGCAAACGACGTCCTCAAGGCTCATTGGGACGGCAAGCTGCCCGTGAACCCGGCGGCTATTGCGCGAGATATGGGGATCACTGTTAAGGCGCAACAGGACTTAGGCTACTGCGGCCTTTATCGTTTTAACGACGGCGCTCCCGAGATCATTTATAGCCCTGAGGCGTATGTCCCGCGTTTGCGATTCACAGTAGCCCATGAACTTGGCCATCATGTAAATGGAGATCTCCACGCACCACGTGACGACAGCTCAACTTTTTCATCGGCTGCCTCTAGTCCGATTGAGGTGGCGGCTAATCAGTTCGCCGCCGCATTGTTGATGCCTGCCGACGTGGTGAGGTACCTCGTTCGGGATAAAGGAATGAGGGATCTAGGTGGGCTGGCGGATAAATTTGGGGTTTCCCCTGCCGCCATGCGGTTCCGTCTGAAAAATCTTGGTCTCATATGATAGAGCGGGGAGAGGATTTAGCTGGCTCTGCGGAGCAGGTACTTGCGGGCGAGGAGACAAAGGACGTAGCTGCGACGCTGGACACTAAGGCTTGGCGCTTCAAATGGGAGAGACGGCTTACCTGGGTGACGCTAGGGGTGGTGGCATTATTTTATGCCGCTCTACTAGGGTTTATTTTCATTGGCCCTTTCAGGCTAACCATAGGGCCTGGTTTTCATTTCTTTGCGGCTCGATCCCTGGGAATGGCTGATATCCCAGTTATCATCGCGTTGTCGACGGTGCCCACCCTGCTACTGATTGCTTTGCTGCGATACTTTCATCATCACGATAACCTTCAATCGGAAGGAACCGAAACCTTTCCCATAAGTGTTCAGGCGATGCGAGAGATTTTCAAAGGCATCGATACTACGCCCAAGCCTTAGTTTCTCTACCGAAGGTCTCACCTTCGACACGCGAGTTTATACACATCTGTCATCGAATATTCCTTGAGATTATTGGCCCGCGGTAACACACCGCGTTCTATGGGGGCCGCCTCGTTTAGGCTCGGAGATTACGGCCGGACCGGTGAATTGGCCATGGCTTCGTGGACGTCTCCAGTCTAGGGGGGTTCGGAGGTGCAACTGACCTTTACTTTGAACCTCCGCCGTCCGGTTTCGCGTGACGTTTGTCTCCGGCAGGGTTCCTTGGGCGTTTTTCTACAAGTTGGCAAGCTAGGGAGCTGTCTCATCTCAGGATCTCGTTTGGCTTGCCCCGCTTAGGATTTCGCATTGTGATTCGGGCCCGGTATGTAAATACTCTGGTCGTCCGATTTTGGTAGGTAGGTTCTCCGACATATCTACAGAGCTAGGGGCGGTAAACATTGCAGTAGGCTTTAATTAGCCCTGAGCAAACGGCCCAATCGTGGCGGCCGACGACTTGGTCGGGCTGCACATCACCTTCAAGGATAATGGCCGATGCCAGCACTGCATTTATTTATCGATACAAACATCTTTCTTAATTTTTACTCCTTTTCAGACGACAAGCTCGAAATCCTTGATGAACTCAAAGAGCTCACGGCGCCGGGCCAAATTGTTCTGCACCTGCCTAAGCAGGTTGAAAATGAGCTTAAACGTAATCGTGAGGCGAAGCTGCAAGTAGCTATGTCTGACTTCAAGAAGGCTCAACTCCCGACCGGCGTGCCACACCATATGCGAGGGTCTGAAGCAGCTAGGCAGTATGATGAAGCCGTAAAAAGTGCTGAGCAGGCTAAGAAGCTATTGATCGCAAATGCTATAGCCCTTGCGTTGAGTGATGAACTGGAGGTTGATCAGAAGCTCTCGAGACTGTTTGAAAAAGCGACTCGTTATGTCGAAGACGATGAGTTATACCAAAAAGCGCTGGTGCGAATGAATAAGGGCAATCCTCCCGGAAAAGCTCAAAGCATTGGTGATCGGTATATCTGGGAGACACTGCTGGCTCAGGTGCCAAACGGCGATTTATTTATCGTCTCGAAGGACGGTGACTACGCTTCCCCTCTAACGATGGACAAAAATACTCGCCCACTTGCGTTTTTAGCTGAGGAGTGGAACGAGCGAAAGCAGGGCGGACATCTGACTATTTTTAGGACTATCAATGAGGTAGTGGCTTACTACAAGAACACTCAAAATCAACCAGATGCCGGGGAGCATGTGGCTACCAGGATTCCGGAGGAGCCCGAAAATCCAGAGGTGGAAGATGACGGTCAGCGGCAAGTCCCTGAGACCCCTGCTCCGGCACTTCAATTCGGTGTGCCGCCGCAGGAGGTTATTGCTGCGGTGCCACGTGAAGAAATAGAAGCCGCCATCCTCCAGTTGGTGGAAAGTGGAAGTTTCGCTACCACTCATTTTGCAGTGGCGAACCTGAATCGATATCGGCAGTCCCTGACGAAACAAGACGCCGAACGTTTATTCCAAGCGGCAATCGATAACAGTCAGATTGGCTGGATCGTCTCTGACGAAGACGTTAACGATTTTTACTTATCTTTGATCACTCAATGGGTAACAGAGATAAACCAAGAGCTGGCGGATAGCATTATCGAACTGTTGGGCTTGTCGCCCGAAACCCCTGTGGAAGAAATTTTCTAGTTTGAAGCTCTCCTCAAGTCGTCTGAAGGGCTACTGACACCTCGGGCCCTCACGCAGGATGTAAAGCCTGAACCCACCGAAGGAGAAAGGTTTTATGTTCTATAAATGTCTGGTTATCGGTATGGTCTGCGTTCTGGCAGGCTGCAAAGGTGATTTTGATGGTAGCTATGCAGGAGATAATGGCATGGGTACCTACGCCGTTATGACTGTGAACGGAAACAGCGCTCGGATCGAATCTATCGGCCGGATGAGACGGGACATCAAGTGGGCGGATGATTTTGACGCAGATGTCCGCGAGGGAAAGTTAGTCCTTTCAAATGGCCCTGTTGTTTTCGTCTACGGTCTAGGCATCGATGAAGAGAGTCTGGATTGCTTGAGCAAAAGCTGTCAGGGATTTGCTGGTCTAGGCGCGGCTGGAATGCCAAGGACATGGAAGCCGTTCACGCGCTCAAAAGGTACAAAATAGGTACACCAGAAAGGTACAGTAGTGGTACAGTGCCCAGTTTTTGCGATCTCGGCAAAACTCATGAAAACCAAGCATAAACAACTAGTTAACTCTATTGTACCCTTGGCAATACTAGCCTAGACTTTACTGGCCTCAGGGTAACATCTAGCGACTTGTAATCAGTAGGTCCCGAGTTCGACTCTTGGTGCCGGCACCAGAAAGAGAAAAGACCCGTTCCGAAAGGAACGGGTCTTTTTTTTGCGGCCTCAGCCGGCCTCAATCTGGCATCACCTATCTCAATCGCCTTTCTCTCCTCGCATTCGCTACATACAGCCATTTCTGCGGCTATGCTCAATGTAACGGCAAGGGGACCGCACCCTTGCCGACATTAAAATAATCCACAAGGTTCTGATATGAACGTCTTGCGCTGGACTAGCTGCTTGCTCCTTCTGGCGGTATCCATTCCGATCCATGCTGCAGATTCGGTTTCTGTATACACAAAAGGTGGAGCCAACCCGGCGGCCATGGCTTGCATTACCTGCCATGGTGCTGAGGGTGAAGGGATGGGTGCCGCGGGCTTTCCCCGGCTGGGTGGCCTGTCTGCCGAGTATATGAAAAAGCAGCTGACTGATTTCGCTTCCGGTGAGCGCGCCAATCCGATCATGCAACCCATTGCTGCGGCTTTGAGCGCTGAAGAAGCTCACGCTGTGTCTACTATGCTTGCCGACAAACCCTGGCCCGCGGTCGAGCGGGTTGGTCGTGCAGCTGCGGCTTTGGGTGTCGGTGAGATACTGGCATTACGCGGTGCATGGGAACGCAATATCCCGGAATGTGTAGCCTGTCACGGACCTGGAGGTGTGGGCGTAGGCGAGGCGTTTCCGCCACTAGCAGGACAATCAACTCAATATATAGCCGCGCAGCTCAATGCATGGCGCCAGGGTGCGCGCAATAACGATCCCAATGACCTGATGGGCCACATCGCTCGCAAACTGACTGATGCCGAGGTGGGAGCCGTAGCGCAGTACTTCGCCGGCTTGGCTGAAAAAGGAGCAGGCCAATGAGAATGCGCATAAAGCCTTTATTGCTGATCGCTCTTGCCCTTTCCGCGTCAGCTGAAGACATTGTGATGGAGGATCAGTCGCAGATTGTCACCGGTGCAGTTGTGGGCGCAGGCGTCCATGATTTCAGACCACCGCTGGAAAGTGCGCTTTCAGACAATGCCTATGGAAAGCTGGTGCAGGAGGGGCGCGCGGTGTTTGTCGACACCAGAAACCGTGCCCCGGAGTTTGTTGGTAACGGTCTCGCCTGCGCCAACTGCCATCTTGAGCAGGGGCGCAAAGCCAATTCCGCACCGCTTTGGGCGGCGTACACCATGTACCCTGCTTACCGGAGCAAAAACGACAGGGTAAACAGCTACGTTGAGCGTATACAGGGTTGCTTCCAATTCAGCATGAACGGCACAGCTCCGCCGGCCGACGGACCGGTTATAGCTGCTCTTTCGGCGTATTCCTACTGGCTTGCTACTGGTGCGCCTACCGGTCAGGAGCTGCCCGGGCGGGGCTACCCGGCTGTGCCTGAGCCATCGGATGGATATGATCTTGTGCAGGGAGAGCAGATCTACGCGTCCCAGTGCGCGGTTTGCCATGGTGATAATGGCCAGGGCCAGAAATCCGGGGATGACTATGTTTTTCCACCTCTCTGGGGCGCGGATTCCTTCAACTGGGGTGCAGGCATGCATCGAATCAATACTGCCGCTGCGTTTATCAAGGAAAGCATGCCTCTGGGTAAGGGTGGATCCTTGTCAGATGCTCAAGCCTGGCATGTGGCGGCCTATATGAACAGCCACGAGCGGCCACAGGATCCCCGGTTGATTGATGGTTCGGTTGAGAAAACCCGCGATAAGTATCACGCCAATGATGGGGAAAACCTTTATGGCAAGACCGTCAATGGTCAGATGCTCGGTAAGGGTATGTAGCACTTGGGGCCTGTGCGTGTGAATTGCTGGCGGCATATTGGTGGACGCGGGGCGGCCCGTCTCGGTTTTTCGCCACTGTGCCTAGGTGCTATGCTTGGTTACGGGCTTGACTGGGATTCTCATTCTGACGGAGGTGCTCCGCATTGGCGTTACGCAACGCAGTACAACTGATCTGTTACCCCAATCGTCTTGGCAATAATCTTCATGACCTGCACACCGCGATCAGTCGTCATCTATCCGACGCCATCGGTGGCATTCATATCCTGCCGTTCTTTCCTTCCAACGCCGATGGCGGATTTTCCCCCCTGACGCACAAGGAAGTGGATCCTGCATTTGGGACCTGGGAGGACATTGAGCGGTTGGCTGACGAGTACGATATCTGTTCGGATCTGACGGTCAATCACATCTCTGACGAGTCCGAGCAGTTCAAGGATTTCCTGCAGAATGGTTTTGACTCGCCCTATGCCGAGCTCTTCGTACACGTCAACCGGTTTGGCGAGATCACTCCCGACGACCTGGCCAAGATTCATATCCGCAAGGAGAAAGAGCCCTTCCGCGAGATAACCTTTGCCGATGGCAGCACTGACCGCGTCTGGTGCACCTTTACCGAACGGCAGATTGATCTCAACTATGAAGCGGACATTACCTATCGGCTGATGGAAGAATACATCCAGTTTCTTACAAGCAAAGGCATCAAGCTTCTGCGTCTGGATGCGTTCGGCTATACCACCAAGCGCATCGGCACCAGTTGCTTTCTGGTCGAGCCGGATGTGTATCGCATTCTGGAGTGGGTCAACGAGACCGCTGCCCGGTACGGCGCGGAATGCCTGCCGGAGGTGCACGACCACACCAGCTTCCAGTACGCGATCAGCCGGCGCAACATGCACCCCTATGCTTTTGCCTTGCCACCGCTGCTGCTCTACACGCTGCTCGACAACAACAGTGTGTATCTGAAGAACTGGTTGCGCATGTGCCCGCGCAACAGCATTACCGTGCTCGACACCCACGATGGCATCTGTATTCCTGATGTCGAGGGTGTACTACCCCATGACAAGATTCGCGAGTTGATCGATAACATCAACGCGCGCAGTGCCGACCCGATCCTGCGGCGCTCTGCTGCCCGGGTAAACAGTGTGGGAGCCATATATCAGCTTACCTGTACCTTTTACGATGCCTTGATGAAGAATGACGACAGCTACATTGCTGCCCGTGCAATTCAGTTTTTCACGCCCGGCATTCCCCAGGTGTATTACGTCGGCCTGCTCGCCGGCTGCAATGACGAGGAGCTGATGAACGCCACCGGCGAGCTGCGTGATATCAATCGGCACTATTACAGCCTGGAGGAAATGGATGAGGCCATCGAACAGCCTGTAGTGCAACGGCTGCTGAAACTCATGCGTTTTCGCTCGAGCTATCCGGCCTTCGATGGACGTTTTGAGCTCAATTACTCCAATGACTCAAGTGTCGCCATGGCCTGGCGACACGGTGAGTATTACTGCCATTTGCTGGTGGATCTGAATTTCAAGACCGCGCGGATCACCTACCTCGATGAGGTGGATTTCAGCGAGAAGTTGTTTACCTGCTGAGCGCTGCTGGAGTGGGCCGGTTGTGCCTGCCAGCAAATTCGGGCGCTTAATCTAGAGGTGATATTCCCCGTTAGCCTCTGGCTGATAGGGAATGTCCAGGACCTTCAATTTGAGTGGCCGGCATTGCGCAGATGACCACTCGATGCGTTGGCCGATCTTGAGACCAAGGATCGCCATGCCCACCGGGGCCAGCACAGATACCGTGTCGGGCCCACCTGCATTGTGTGGATACACCAGCGTCACCAGGAATTCTCGTGCGGTGGTTTCATCCAGCAAACGCACTGTGGAGTTCATCGTAACGATGTCGGGCTTGATGCGCTTGTGGCTGACGACCCGTGCGCGGGCTATTTCAGTCTCCAGCGCTTCCAGGGTATCCATGGGGTATTTCAGCGGGTCCAGGACCTGGTCCAGGCGCTGTAAGTCGAGCTTGCTGATAACGATGCTTGGATTGCTGCTCATGAGCGCGATTCCTTTTGATCTTTTCAAACGATATATGTCCGCTGGCGCGCAATAGCGGCGCGGCGGGCGACAGATACGGTGTTTAATTGCAGTGTGAAACGGCCGGGTACGCGAAAGCGCCCCGGCTTAGACGAGGAAGTCCTGAGGCGTTCGAAATGGAGTGCGCGAATATTCCATTGGCGGCGAAAGGTACTTTGTAAGGTAAGAAATAAAGTAAATAAAAAGTAGGGTAAGCGAGAAAATTACTCGGCAAAAGCTACTGCCACCATAATCAATCTACTGGTAAAAGCAAGGGCCTCACGGTGGGGCGTCAGCCAGGATCTGCAACCGCATCGCCTGCGCCGCCGGCGACAGGGTATGTCCAGCACGGCTCACCAGTCCGTACGCCGAGTGCTGGTTGAAGCTGTTATGCCTTAACGGCAGGATCACCAGTCGACCGGCGCTGACGTCGTCGGCAATGACATCCCAGGGCGCCATGCTCAGCACGTTGCTCTGCGCCACCAGGGCTTTGAGCACCATGAAGTTGTCGCACTGGATACTCACGGGCTGTTCCCGACCGCTCACCGAGCTCAATTCACGCTCGACACTTTCAGGCAATCGGGTAGCGGCCAGGGGGTATTCCAGGAGCTCCTCGATATCCAGATTCCTGCGTTCTGCCAGGGGGTGATCGGGACGGCTGAACATGACGCCCGGGTGCACGCCCAGCGCTTGGATGCTCAGTAACGGATCCTGTGAAAGATCACGAATGTCAGCGACGAACAATTCGAGCTCATCGCGCAGCAACCGCTCACGAAGGCCCTGCCAGTTGTCGATCAGCAGCTTTACCCTGACCCGCGGCCAGTCGCTTGCCATGCGGCCCAGCGCCTGGGGTACCAGCCGCGCTGCGGGGTAAGGCCCGCTGCCTAGCAAGAGTTCACCTGCCTCCAGATTGTCCAGTTGACTCACCGCGTTCTCCAGGGCGCGGCTGCCGGCCAGTAGGCGCTGAGCATGTTCGAGCACTACTTGGCCATGCACAGTGAGACTGATGCCGCGGGTATGGCGATCCAGTAGTCGACAATCCAGGCTGGCTTCCAGGGCCTGAATGCTGCGGCTGAGGGCCGGTTGGCTAAGGTGGGCCGCTTCGGCGGCGCGGGCGAAGTTGCCATGCTCGACCAGCGCGGCGAAGTGGCGTAACTGCTGCAGATTGGTCATGCGGTCTCCGCATCGAATGAGGTCATAAAATGCATTGGAATTATGCATCCGCTTTTGTCAGCCTGCCACTGTCGTCTACCAACAAAAGCCCGCGTCAAAGACGCAAGGAGCATCAGATGAAGCGACGGGAACTACTGAAATGGGCTGGAGCGCTTTCAGCCGGCAGCCTGGCATCATCCATCAGTGCCCGCGCGGCTCTGCCTGGCACGGCTCAAAGTGCGCCACAACCGCCCGGACCGCGAGCGAGCAAGCTGAACATTCTGCTCATTGTGACCGATCAGGAGCGGGCCTTTACGGACCTGCCCAGCGTGGTGCACCTGCCTGGGCATGAGCAATTGCTGGCTTCGGGTGTAAGCCTTGAGAATTTCCACGTCAATACCACGCCCTGCTCACCGTCCCGGTCGGTGATGTTTACCGGCCAGCACACGCAAAAGACCGGGGTGATTGCCAATATCGGTCTGCCCCCCTTCAACGAGCTGGAAAGCAGCATGCCGACCCTGGGCCATATGCTGCGTGACCAGGGATACCACACGGCCTACAAGGGCAAATGGCATCTTTCGCATATCCCTGAATCGAGCGATTTGACCTATGGTCTGGTCAGGCCGACCACTGACGAGTTGATGCCCTATGGCTTCGCTGATTTCAATCTGAATGGCGACCCACATGGTTCACACCTGAGCGGTTTCATCTTTGACAAGGTGACCGCTAGTGACACCGTAGGCTGGTTGCATGATCACAAGGATGACGAGCAGCCCTGGTTCCTGGCGGTCAATTTCGTCAATCCCCACGACATCATGTTCTACAGCTCGGGGGCGGAGCAGAAGAACTCGCGTCTGCGCCAGAATTACCTGGGGCCGATATCTCCGGGCCCCAACACGGGGGTCTATGCCAAGCAATGGGACGTGCCGCTGCCCAAGAGCTTCTACGCCGATGACCTGAGTACCAAGCCCTGGGCTCAGCGTACCGACGTGGCCATCTGTAATCAGGTGTATGGGCATATTGCGCCGGATGATGAACAGGCATGGCAGGGCTTGCAAAGTTACTATCTGAACTGCATCCGCGACGTGGATCAGTCCATTGCCCAGGTGCTTGCGGCATTGAAGGAGAGCGGTCGCGATCAGGACACCATCGTTATCCTTACCGCAGACCATGGCGAGATGGCCGGGGCGCACAAGCTGCGGCAGAAGGGGCCGCATATGTACAAGGAAAATACCCGGGTCAATTTCATTGTGCGCCATCCCGATATTCAGCAGTCTCGCAGTACCCCGGCGCTGGGCTCGGCAGTTGATATCGTACCCACGGTGCTCGAGCTGGCGGGGATAACCCCCCAGATGCAGGCAGAGCGCTACCCGCAACTGGCAGGGGTCAGCCTGGCGCCGAGCCTGGGCGGTGCGGCGTTGCGTTCTCTGCGTGACGAGCGCGGGCACCTGTTCAACTATGGCGTGGTGATGTATCTGGATCCGGAATTCAGTGAGGCGGTGATGACCAACACTGACAAGGTTACACCCTGGGCGATCATCAAGGAGTCATTGCGCCAGGGTCAGCTCGGACCGTCGCGTAACAACCGCGCACTGTTTCGCGGCATTCATGATGGACGCTACAAGTTTGCCCGCTATTTTGCGCCGAGCAATCACCACACGCCCGAGGGCCTTGACGACCTGATGCGCAACAATGATCTGGAGCTTTATGACACCCAGGCCGACCCCGATGAGCTGCATAATCTGGCGGTGGATCCGCCCGCTCAGTGGGGTTTGATCAACGGGCTCAACCAGCGCCTCAACGCGCTGGTCAGCACCGAGGTCGGAGTGGACGACGGCCGCGAGCACCCCGGGCCGACGTTCATGTACAACTAGCGGGGCAGGGACTGATCAGGTCAGATTTTCAGCCCTTGCAGTTGTTCTCTCAGGACATCGGGAATGGGTGCCGGGCGACCACTGGCCTGGTCAATCACCACCATCACGCTGTTAGCCGCTGCCTGCAAACCGTGCTCGCTGGTAGCGCAGCCGGTGAAGACGAAAGAGCTGTTGCCAATGCGGTTGATGCCGGCGCGCAGGTCAACCGGTTTCCAGCCAGCCTGGAAGTGCAGGTAGCTGACGTCCATTGATGCGATCAGTATGCCCAACCCGCCCAGATCCAGATGGCGGATGGCGCCGAAGCGCGCCTGTTCCATGTAGCGAGCCAGAGCGGCTTCGCTGCGTTGGCTGTCAGCGTCGAGATCCGCATAGCGGGGCGTCAGTTGCTGGATGACCGGGAAGCTTGTTACCAGGCCGACTCGCTCTACATAATCCGGGGTCGGCAGGAGCTGCGCATCATTACTTACGATGGCTTCCAGCCGCTCACGGGTTGCTGCTGGCAGGTCAACCCGTTTGCCGTTCTCGTAGGCACCCATGAGCGCCTGCTGGGTGCCTACATGTTCACCGTTCTGAAACAGATCGCTGCGCACCCTGTAATCGTCATTGGTACAGGTTTGCACCTGCACCTGCGCTTTTACCTCGCTGCCATACCAGGTGACCTGACGAAAGTCGGTAATGCTGCGCAGCGGCCGCAGGCGAACCTCGTCGGAAAACCAGGCATCAGGACCAAACAGGTCCAGGTGGGCCTGCAATCTTGCTTCCTGATGCAACTGATAGATGCGCGAGTTGTTTACGTGGCGCCAGGTATCCAGGTCGGTAAAGCGCGGTGTCAGGCTGCAGTGAAAGGTGTTTTTATTTTCGTTCATGTCGACGTGGTAATCCTGTGCGTGGTTCTTGTTCAGCCTTCAAGCATCGGCATTTGCCCGGTGGATCGCAAGTCGCGGCGGCCATGATAGGCAGCGCAAATGGCCGATCATCTTGGTGATGCGATGCGGCGAGGCTGACAGCCTTGGCGCTATGGCCTACAGTTCCCGTTGATTCTCCATCACTGGTTAAGGACACATGTATGAAAAAAGCAGGGATAGCCGTCGCGGTCGTGGTTGCACTTGGCGTGGCCGGCACGGCGGGCGCGTGGTACACCGGCACGCAAATGGAAGAGGTGCTGCGTGACGCGGTGGCGCGCAGTAACGCGCAGATTGAAGAGGCAATGCCCGGTGCCTCGGTGACCATGGAGATGACCCGATTCGAGCGCGGGCTGTTTTCCAGTGCCGCCCGGTATGAAATCACTTACCCGGGTGAAGAGGAGGAAGGGTTGGTTACCCTCGCGGTTATCGACCGGCTGGAGCATGGTCCGTTTCCTGCCTCGCGCCTTGCCCGGTTGAAACTGACGCCGGTTATGGCGACCAGCAATGCGACACTGGAACGCAGCGACAGACTGGAACCGCTGTTTGCCGCCAGCGGCGACCAGACGCCCGTGCAAATAAGCAGCACCCTGGGTTATGGCAACAGTGTTGACGGCAGTTTCAGTGTGGCACCGCTGGTGTTCCAGAACGAGAAAGTGACGGCCGAGCTGGCGCCGGTAACGCTCGACTTTGCCACCGACGTCGAGGGTAATGCAGTGTTGTTGGAAGGGCAGTGGGACGGCATGCGCATGACCTCGCAGCCGGATCTTGAGGCGTCATTCACTCTGGATCTGGAGGGGGTCACCCTTTTCACCGATCAGCAGCGTGGCTCTGCCGGCATTTACCTGGGTGAAGGGCGTCTTGCGGTAGAGACCTTGCGGCTGGTGAGTGAGAACGACGGAACCATGTTGCTGGAAGGGCTGACGCAGAACGCTGTGCTTGGTGAAGACGCCGGTAATCTTGCAGGCGGCATTGATTTCGGGTTGGCGAAGGTCAGTTACGACGGTCAGGAGCTGGGGTCGGCGGAAATGAAATGGAGTTTTTCACAGTTCGACCAGGACGCCACAGCCGAGATCAATCAGTTGTACAACGAGCTGAACATGAGTATTTACCGCGGTGAAGAGCCTCCAGAGCAATCCGAGCGCTGGAGAGAGGCACTTACTGCTCTGTTGGCTGCGCAGCCAAAACTGGCACTGGATCTGCTGGTGATCCGCACGCCCAATGGTGAGAGCAGGGCGCGAGCAGAGGTGCACCTGGCCAATCCGGAGTCCTTCGATCTTGCGCTGCCCGAGATGCTCCCACAATTGTTTTCCAGGGTCGACTCACATGTGCAGATATCCCTGCCCATGCTGCGGGACATGATCACGTACAAGACTCTGTTCGATCCGGGTGCGGATGCCGAGGCGGTTGCCGTGGAGGCCGAGGTGGTAGTCGAGATGTTGGCGGGTATGGCTGAAAGTACCAATCTGGCCCGCAAGGAAGACGATAATCTGGTGACCAACCTGATCTACGCTGACGGCGAAATCGAACTCAATGGTGAGACCATCCCGCCACAGGCGCTGGTAGGTATGTTGGCGCTGTTCAGTCCAGCCAACCCAGAAGCAGCAGGAGAATAATGATCCAGGCGCTGACCGCCACAGCGCCGCCGCTCCAGAGATGATTCCAGCGCCGCTCAATGTCGCGCCAGCGGTGGCGCTGGATGTCAGGGTGAGCTTGTGGCACCGGGGGGCGCTGGAGCATGCGCTTTAGCCGCAGCGAGCAGGCCCGTGCCGGATTCGGCAGAGTCTGCAGTCGTGCGGGTAGCTGCCAGCCGCTTACGTGTACCGCCCAGGCCGTGACCGTTGCGCCAAGAAGCGGCCACATGGCTGCCCACAGGGGCTTGAGAGGCAGGCTGGCGAGCAGGGCGTTGCGCAGCTCGGGCCATATCCATGGCAGCAGGGCCGGCATTGAGCAGAGTAAAACCCAGGGCACCCATTGGCCAGCAGGAGGCGAGGCAGCTGGTGCTTCGGGCTGATTGCGCCACATCAACCAGATGGCCCGCAGCACCAGTAGCGCGGTGGCAGCAGAGCCCAGGGTCAGCAAAACAGACCAGTGACTTACGTCGCTTGCATACACCGTATCCTTGAGCAGGATCTTGACCGCTGCACCGCTAGTAAATGGCAGGCCTGCCAATGCCAGCGCTGGCAAGGTCATCAATAGCCAGTGGATAGCACCCAGGCGGTAGTGCGCTGCCAGGCCTGCACCCATGAACAGCGCGCCCTTGGCGAGGCCGTGATGCACGCCGTACAGAGCCAGCAGGACGGCAGCCGCGGGGCGCGCATCAGGATGTAGCCAGGCCAGTGCCACAATCACCAGCAGATAGCCGATCTGGCTGACCGAAGAGTAGGCAAGGGCGCTTTTCGCCTTGATCTGTATCAGACCCAGAGCCACACCGTAAAAGGCGCTGATCGTGCCTATGGCAAGCAAGGGCATTGCCCAGCTCTGCAGGAGCGGGTCCTGCTCCGGCAGAAATCGCCACATTCCCAAAATGCCTGCCTTGATCATTGCGCCGGACAGCACCGCACTGGCCGCCGCCGGAGCCGCAGGGTGAGCCAGGGGCAGCCATACATGCAATGGCCAGAATCCCGCCTTCAGGCCAAAACCCATGATCACCAACGCCGCGGTCAGCGTACCGACCGGCACGCTTTGCCAGGTTGCCAGATCAAGCGCGCCACCAGATTCGTGAATGCGCAGCAGCATGCCGGCAAAGATCAGCATCTCACCGAGGACTGCCAGCTGCAGATACAGGCGCCCTGCCTGCCGGGGCTTTGGTCCGCGCTCGTGCACGATCAGCCCGTAGGCAGCCAGGCTCATCAGGCTGAAACCCACGTAGAAACTGCCCGCGTCCTGAGCTATTACCAGCAGCAGATTTCCGGTCAGGGATAACAACCAGCAAGACCAGAACCGAAACTGGTGTTGATCGTCCACCAGGTCGGTGCATGCATAACGGCTGGCGCAGCCCCAGAGCAGGGCGCTGAATGCCAGCCAGGCGCGCGATAGCAGGTCCTCTGCGGCCCAGGCGGCACCGGGCCATAATATGCCGGGCTCCAACGCTGGCGCCGGCCACAGGCTCAGCAGCAGGGCTGGCAGACAGCTCAACCATAACCAGGGGGCCAGGCGTTCAGGCCAGCGCCACAAAAGCGCCCCCGCAAGTAGCGGTGCCAGGGGGATGAGGAGCCAGAGAAGCGCACTCATGGATCGAACTGCCTGTCGATAATCAGTTGGCTCCAGGCCAGCGGGCTGAGTTCGGTGTTGGCAAAAATGCCTACCAGGAGCGAGAGAACGGTGGTGAAGATCACGGGGGCTAGCAGCATCCAGTGGGTTTCGCCGAGCCCCGGTTTGCCATTACCCAGGTTGCGTTCTTCAGGCCACTGCGCCGGGGGCGCAGAAAACCAGCCGCGATAAATCAGCGGCATGAAGTACGCTGCGTTCAGCAGGCCGGAGGCCACCAGCACCAGCAACACCCAATCCTGCCCGACATCCAGCGCACCGATGCCAAGGTACCATTTGGTAATAAACCCGGCCGTCGGCGGCACACCAATCATGCCAAGGGCCCCCAGGGTGAAGGCAGTCATGGTCACGGGCATGCGTTTACCCACGCCATCCATTTCCCGGATACGGTGGATACCCAGGGTCTCGGCGAAATTACCCGCGCAATAGAACAGGGTGACCTTCATCAGTCCCTGGTGCACCAGATGCGCCAGCGCGGCCACGGCGGCCAAAGGCCCCAGCAGTGCGACGCCGAGTGTAATGTAGGACACCTGGCTGATTGTAGAGTAGGCCAGTCGTTTTTTCAGTTCCTGCTGCTGCAGCGCTTTCAGCGACCCGTAGAGAATAGTGGCGGCCGCCAGAGCCAGCAGTGGGGTCGCCAGCCCCAGCGCCTGCATCTGTTCCACACCATATACGTCAAACACTACCCGGATAATGCCAAAGGCCCCTGCCTTGACCACAGCTACCGCATGCAGAAGCGCGCTGACTGGTGCTGGCGCGACCATGGCCTGGGGCAGCCATCCATGCAGGGGAATCAGCGCGGCCTTGACCCCCAGGCCGGCGATCATCAGGGCGAAGGCCAGAATCAGGCTGGGGCGATGGGCGTCAAGCATGGGCCCCAGATAGCCTCCGGGTTGGAACTCGGGGCTGCCGATCAGGCTGTGCAGCAGTGCCACACCCATCAGCAGCAGGGCGCCGCCGCCCATTGTGTAGGCAAGATACACCCGCCCTGCATGCAGGGCCTTTTTGCTGCCGCGATGTACTACCAGAGGAAAGGTCGCCAAGGTCAGCAGTTCGTAAAAAAGCAGGAAGGTGACCATGTTGCCAGCCAGCGCCACCCCCATGGTGGCGCTGACACACAGGCTGAAATAACCGAAAAATCGGGAGCGCAGTGGGGAGTTTTCCAGGTAACCGATCGCATAAACGGTGGTCGCCAGCCAGAGCACGGCGGACAAAGTGATGAACTGCAGGGAGGTGGCGTCAGCCTGCAGAACGAGGCCGCCGCCGGGCAGAAAGTCGATGGCAAAACGAAAACTCAGACCCCTGTCCACGCCCCAGAGCATGACGCCAACCAGACATAGCTTGAGAGTGGCGGCCAACAGGTTCAGGCTGATGCGCAATCTGACCTGATCTTCACGCAGGGTGAAAATAATCAGCCCGGGCAGCAGCGAGCTGAGCACCAGTGCGAGCGGCAGGAAGGTAGTCCAGGCGCCGGTCACAGGCCTGCCTCCCCGAACCAGCGGATGACGGGTTCGCTCATCAGGGCCATGGCCCAGACCACCAGCGCTGGCAGCATTGCCAACCATTGGGCGGATGTATCCGGATCATAGTCCGGGCGGTTGGGGTCGGCGCGGTCGAAGGCGATGGCCACCACCCGAAACACATAGGCGGCACTTGCCAGGGTGCCGAGCAACACCCCGAGTGCCCAGGGCCAGTGCGAGGGCTGGGAGAACAGTGGTTGCAGAAGCACCCACTTGGCCACAAATCCGCCGCTGGGGGGCAGCCCGACCAGGCTGCCGCCGGCCACCGCAAAGGCGAACATGGCAATCGGCATGGTCTGGCTGGCCCCTTTGAGTGCGCTTACCTTGCGGCTACCCAGGGTCGCCTGCATCTCGCCGGCGGCAAGGAACATGGATACCTTGGCCAGGCCGTGGGCAATGACGAACAGCCAGAGCGCGGTGGACAGGGTCGGGTCCTGCCAGTGCAGCAGCAGGCCCAGCGCCAGCAGGGCATAGCCCAGCTGGGCAACGGTGGAATAGGCTACCAGCACCTTGATCCAGGGTGTACGCAGTGCCGCCCAGCCTCCGCTGATCAGTGCTGCTATGCCAGCGACGGCAAAGAAAACACCTGCCTGGCGGGCCAGTTCGACCGGAGCGAGGTTGTCCCAGAGCATCCAGAGGATGAACAGGGGCCCCTTGACCACCAGTGCCGAAAGCAGCGCGCTGACCGCGGTGGGCGCGGACGCATGGGCGGCCGGTAACCATTGGTGCAGAGGCCAGAGCGCGGCCTTGAGCATCAGGCCCAGGGTGAGTAGCAGCAGCGCCAGTCGCGTTACCCGATCATCGGTCACCATGTCTGCCAACAGGCGAATATCCAGCACGCCGTATTGACCATAGATCAGGGCGACGCCGAGCAGATAACAGAGGGATGCAGCGAGCGACAGCAGTAGATAGCGCAATGCGGGTGCATGTGCCTTGGGCCCGGAGAGGATGACCATTGCCACCGCAACCAGGCCGAGCAGTTCGAGTGTGACGTACCAGTTGAACAGATCCCGTGACAGCCAGAGCGCCGCGAGACTGGTATGCAGCAGGCAGGACAGCGGCCAGAAGTCGGTGTCGCGTGTCTGGCTGTGGCGGCTGCGCTCGGCATAGACCGCGACCAGCAGATGCACCAGCGCGGTGAAGACGAGCAGGGACGCGGTCAGCGGTCCAAGCTCGAAGCGTATGCCCAGGGGCGCGTCCCAGCCGCCGAGATTCAGTTGCTGTGTGCCGGTCGATACCACGGTGCTCAGGGCCATGACAGCCAGCCCCAGGCTCAGGGCATTGGCGGCGATCACCAGGCCGCCGGCACGCAGCCGCAACAGCAACAGCAGTAACGCGGTGAAGAGTGGAACCAGCAGGCTGAGTAATGCCGCGCTCATCTGCGCTCCTGGTCTGCGGGCTGCTTGGTGTCAGCGTTGTCACCCGCGTCAGCGGTCGCTAGCCGAAGGGCAAAGGCGGTAGCGCTCGCGGCTACCACTAGGCCGGTCACCACGAGCGCCTGGAGCACCGGGTCTATATCTGCGCCGCGACTGGCCAGTGCTACCATGACCATGAATACACCGCTACCCATTACATTGACAGCCATGATGCGGCGAAGTGCGCTACGTTGCAGCATCAGGGCATGCAGGCCGAGGACCCAAAGGGCAATACCGCCGAGAAGATAGAGAGATACATGGGTCATGGCGAGGGTTGCTCATTTTCGCCGATCACCAGAACGGTCAGGCTGACTGCAATTGACAGGGTGGCGGCGATCTCGATCAGCACGATAAGCGGCTTGCTCCAGTTCAGCGGATAATCCAGCCAGCCCGCGCCAAACCAGTGGGTACCAACGGCGACCAGCGCAAATACGGCTATGCCACCCAGGATCAGAGAGCGGGTTAGCCCGCTGTCCCAGCGGATATTGGGCAACAGGCCAGCCAGGTTGAGCATCACCGCTCCCGCCGCCAGCACGGCGCCGGCCTGAAATGCGCCGCCGGGCGCCACGCTGCCCCGCCACAGCAAATAGCCGCCGATCATGATTGTGAGTGGCGCGAGCAGCCGGCTCCAGGCGCGCAGTATCGGCCAGGCGGTGGGTAACTGCATGGTCGTTCGGCCGAGTTGGCGCACCCCGAGCAGCGCCAGCAGCAATACCACCAGCTCCAGCAACGTATCCCAGCCGCGGAAGTTGAGCAGCACCGCAGTGACCGGGTGGCTGACGCCACTCGCTGCAAGTTGGATCTCGACCATGTCCGGAAGTGCCGCAGTGTTCTGTGCCAAGGGCCATACCGCGCGGGTCAGCATGGCAACCAGCAAACCGCCCAGACCCAAGCTGACGATTATCGCCGCCCGGCCTGAGCGCGGGCCGGGTTCTGCATCGCTGCGCGCCAGGGCGGCAAGCAGCATGACACCGATCAGACCGGCACCGATTGCCGCTTCAGCCAGTGCCAGGTCGACTGCTCCGAGCCGGGCCCAGGTAAGCGCCAGAAGCAAACCGAACACGATAAACAGCACGATTGCGTTATAGAGGCTGCGCACATGCAGGGCCCCACCGGCGAGCATGAGTAGCAGCAGTATGAGTATGCCATCGAAGATCAGCTCAGCGGGCATCGTTTGCCTGCCTATGCTCGGTCGTCGCCTTGCTGCTCTCTGCTTCGCGCTGGTAACGGGCCAGCAGCTGACACGCAGTTGCACCGGAAGCCATGACCAGCAGCCAGACCATGATCATCAAGCCGACGCTCTGCCAGCTGTCGCTGCGCAGGGAAAGGCCGGCAACCAGCAAACCCAGACCCAGGGTGTCGGCCTTGGTGACGGCGTGCAGGCGACTATACACATCGGGAAAACGCAGCAGGCCCAGTGTCCCGGCCAGAAAAAAGAACACGCCACCAAGCAGGAATGGCCAGCTCAGCCAACTCATCCATACTGTCAGCTCAGGCATGGGGCCTCCGGCGCATCAGCTGGACCAGCGCGGCGCTGACCACGGCGGCAAGTACGGCCAGCACCAGGGCTGCCTCGATCAGTGCAGGCTGACCCTGTGCGTGGGCCAGGACCAGTAGAATTGCCGCACCAGTAGTGCCGAACAGCTGCACGGTGAGCAGTCGGTCCGCCCGGGTCGGTCCGCGCACCAGTCGCCAGAGTCCGGCGGCTATACTCAGAAGCAGCAGGGTTGCGAGCAGCATCATATTGGCGTGTCTCCAAGCAGTTGTGCGAGCAGGGATTCCAGCCGGGTTACCGTGCTCTGCCAGTCTTGCTGTTGATCCAGCGCGTGTATATGCAGCGTCTGTTCCTCATGGTGAGAGGCGAGGGTGCCCGGTAGCAGGCCAACCAAGGCAGACAGAAGGAGTTTGGCTCGTGGATCTGTGGCTTTGAGCTCGAAAGTCTGCCAGGCGGGCGCGATCGGTAGTCTGGGGTGCAGTGCGCGTCGGGCTACATCCCAGCCACCGGCAAAGAGCTCAAGCAGAAAGAAGCCGATAAAGGCGGGCAGGACCTGCAGGCGCAATTTGCCAGTGTGTAGCCGCAGGCGGTACCCGACAAATGCCCCGATCAGCGCCAGTGGCACACCGAACGCCCAGCCCTGCCCCTGGCTTAAAAGCGCCCACAGGGCCAGCCAGGTGCAGAAACCCAGAAAGGGGCCGAGCCATCTTTCATCAGAGGGCGGCTGGCTATCGGTACCAACACGGGCGCCGGCTTGTTGCTGTGTTCTGCTGGAAGGGATCGCCACTGGCTCTTCGCTGGTTGGGATAAGGCTCCATCTTAGAAGATGCGACTCCACGGCTCAAAAGTCTTGCCCGAACCGTCGGAATGCTAGAGGTTGTCATCTTTGCTTACCGGGCTCTGATTGCGGGTGACGCTGGCTCGGCTCAGTATCGGAACTCCATATCTTGAATAGGTTCCGTGCCTTGTCATCTGCCAGACCGCCTTCCGTCTCCGCCGCCCGACGTTTTTTGCGCCTGGCCGGCACTGCCACCCGTATTGCCGGTGGCGTATTCGGTCAGCGCGTGTTGCGCGGGCGTTCGGGAATTGACTGGCAACCGGTTGGCGAGTTACTTGCCGCCGTGCTGGGGGACATGAAAGGCCCGGTGCTCAAGCTCGGTCAGATGGCTTCTCAATGGCATGACGTGTTGCCGGAGCCGATTTCCCGTGCGCTTGGAGCATTGCAGAACAGGGTTCCGGCTCTGCCCTACGATCGCCTTCAAGCTCACTTGCGCAAGGTTTATCAGGGCGAACTCACAGACTATTTCGAGTTTATCGACGAGCAGCCTTTTGCGGCGGCGTCACTCGGGCAGGTCCATCGCGCCCGCGGGCTGAATGGTGAAGCCCTGGTGCTGAAAATCCAGTACCCGGGGATCGCGGAGATTTGTGCGGCTGATCTCAGGCAGGTGCGGCGGCTGTTGCCTTTGGGGCGACTTTTTCGCGCCCCTGCTGCGCAGCTTGAGGGCATTTACCGGGAGTTGGAGCAGACCATTCACGCGGAGCTGGATTACGCCGCAGAAATGCAGCGGCTCAAGCGCTTTGGTGATTTTTTTGCCGACTGGGATGCTGTTCTGTTGCCGCGCCCGATCGAGCATCTCTGCCGGCCCGGTGTGCTGGTGCTGACCGAAGTGCCCGGTTTGCCCTTCGCCGAGGTCGCTCAGGCGCCATTGGAGGTCCGACAACGGCTGGCGCATACGCTGCCGGCCTGGCTGGCAGCGCAGGCTTTCGACCTGGGCGAGTTGCACGCAGATCCGCACCCCGGCAACTTTGCTTATACACCTGCCGGTGAGTTGGTGGTCTATGATTTTGGCTGCGTGCAGGCGGTTGACCCAGCGGTGCTGGCCGCTTACGTCTGTACCTTCAAGGCCTTGCAGTCAGGCAATGCTGAGCAGCTGGAAAGAGGCTTTCAGGCGCTGGGGACGCGTCAGCCGCAATCTGCACCGCCCTGGGCATTGTATCGCAACCTGACGCAGCTGCTCGGTCCCCTGCTGCAGCCGGGCGTGCTATGGGATTTTGCTGACCAGCCGGTACACCAGGAAATTCAGCGATTGATACCCGATGCACTGGCGTCCCTGAGCAGTCTGCAGCCCGCACCGGGCACGCTGTTGGTCAATCGAACATTGGAAGGGCATTACTGGAATCTGACGCGTTTGGGTTTGCGCGTGCCGGTGGCCGATCTGCTTGGGCAGCAAATCGAGCAACACCGGTGAGTTGGGCGATTAAAGAACGCGTTCAGAGCTGAAAGAAACGCACCTTTTCCTTCAACTGCACTGCCAGGGTCGACAGCTCCCGGCTGGATGAGGCGACTTGATCAGATCCGGCGGAGGTCTCAACCGTCGCATCGTGGATCCGGTTGATGTTCTGGTTCACTTCTTCGGCAACCGCGCTCTGCTCTTCCGAGGCGCTGGCGATCTGCGCATTCATGTCGTTGATAGCGCTGACCTCGTGGCTGATCTTGCCCAGGGCGCCTTCGGCCTGGCGGATCTGATCTACGGTCTTCTGCGCCAGTTCCCGGCTGGTTTCCATCACGCCTACCGCGTTGCTGGCTCCTTCCTGGAGTGTGCCGATCATGCCGCGAATCTCGCGAGTTGAATCCTGTGTACGGGTGGCCAGCGAGCGGACTTCGTCGGCGACCACGGCAAAACCGCGACCGTGTTCACCGGCCCGGGCCGCTTCGATCGCAGCGTTCAGGGCGAGCAGATTGGTCTGTTCCGCAATGGCGTTGATCACTTCGGTAATCTTTTCGATGTTGGCGCTGTCGCGGGAGACTTTCTTTACGGTCTCGGTAGCATCTTCCAGTGTTGTGGCCAGGTCTTGAATGGCGCTGGCCGTGGTGCCGACAATCCGGTTGCCGGTGACCACTTCCGCGTCGGCATTGCGGGTGGCATTGGCGGCATTGGCCGCATAACCGGCAACCTCGTTGACTGTGGCCGCCATCTGGTGAATGGCAGTCGCCATTTGCTCTGACTCGCGCGATTGCAGACGGATCTGCCGGTTATTGCTGTCGGAGGTACCAAGCAACTGCTCCGCAGCTTCGTTCAGATCTACCGAAGCCGAGCGTACCTGCTCGATAACGTCCGAGAGGTGTTTTACGGTGTCCCGGGCAGCACCCATAACGCTATCAGGATAGGTCGTTGTGATGCGCTGATTGAGCTGACCATTGGCCAGGCGCTGCATGACTTCAGCCACCTCATGGGGCTCTGCGCCCAGGGTCGAACGGATCTGTTTGATAATGAGCATCGATACGCTGACGCTGAGCAGCACGGCGACCCCTGCAAGGACCAGTATCAGGAACTGGAAACCGCCAGCCACTTCACGAACGGTGCCAATTTCGGCAGCAATTATGTCCTCCTGGTAGTCGATAAAGGCATTGATACGACGCAGCCATTCACTGTAAGCCGGCGAGACTTCTTCAAGCAACATGCTGCGCGTCGCGAGGGTATCACTGGCGCGCCTCTGCGCAACTAGTTCGGCAGTCAGGGGCAAGGTCTGGCTTTCGATCTGCTTGATGGCCGTTAGCAGGCGTTGCTCTTCGGCGTTCGGGTTGCCCTGGGCAAACAGGCGATCCATGGCGACAGCCGACTCCTGGTAAAACCCGTTTAGCTGCTCGATCTGCTGCAAAAAACCATTGAACGACTGAGCATCCGGCGCGAGCACCGCATCGCGTATTGCAATGGCACGGTCATGCACGCTGCCCCGGAAGTTGATCGCATAACGTTGCTTGACGGTGTCAGTGTCGCTGACCTGAGTCAGGGTGGAATCGATAACGCTGACGCGGTTGATACCGACCAACGCGATAATAATCATCAGGGATAAAACAACGCCGAATCCCATTCCGAGACGTTGCGCAATAGTGAGCTGGCGGAACATGGATTGTGTCCTTGGTTGTGTACAGGAATGCCGTAAATTCGAGACAATCTTATACACATTTTATCCGACGTACAAGAAAGTGCTGGCATTTTGATATTCTCTGTCACACAGGAGCACTGTAATACGGGGCTCATCCGGTTTGAGCAATTCGAGGCGGGAGGGTGCGATTGACTTGTACAAGAACCGGCGTGCTTGGCATGGAGGCAGGTTGATTGGTCTGCAGCGCAGTGCCTGCCACAGACCGTGTCTGTTCAGACCCTAGGGCGCTTGTTCAGGAATACGCCGACCCTTTCCAGCGCGAGGTCGGCCACCTTGAGAATGCCGGTGTTGGCCTGAAAAACATGCCAGCACTCGGGATAGCGCTCCAGTTGCACATTCACGCCCGCAATGCGGGCCTTTTCGGCCAGTCTTAAGCTGTCGTTGAGCAGCAATTCGTCCTCACCGACCTGGATCAGCAAAGGTGGCAAGCGAGTCAGATCGTCGTTGATCGGCGATAACCCCGGATTGCGCCGGTCCATCCCGGGTGGACAAAAGAGATCGGCGGCCTGTTCGATCCAGCTTGCATTCAGCAGTGGATCACCTGACTCGGGGGCATGCAGTTGCTCGCCGGTAAAGTCGACCACGGGTGAAAAGCAGACCAGCGCGCCCGGCATATGTTGGCCCTGGCGATCCAGCTCCAGGGCGGTGATGAGTGCCAGGTGTCCTCCTGCAGAATCACCGGCCAGCACGATGTCGGCGGGTTCGTAGCCTCTGCGTAGCAGGGCCTGGTAGGCGGCTACCGCGTCGTCCCGCGCGGCGGGGAAGGGATGCTCCGGTGCTAGTCGATAGTCAAGTACACACAGATCCCGCTCGCCAGTGCGGGCCAGGGCGGCAGCCAGCCCCCTGTGAGTTGCCGGCGAGCCGATCAGGTAGGCGCCACCATGCAGATAGAGAATAATCTTGTCAGAACCCGCCGGGAGACGGTGCCATTCGCAGGGTCTGCCGGCAATCAGTTCGCGGCTGCGCTGCACTCCACCACTGACCGGCATGGCGGCCGTCAGGATGCGAATGACCGCCCGCTGGATCGCGATAGGTACACCTGGGCGTATCAGGCCGCGGAATAACAGCCGCATTACTCCGCGGATAATCGAGCTGAGTATTGGCTGGCCCGGATTGGGGTGAGTGTAATCAGCGTGCACATTCATAATCGTTGAGCTCCGGGGTCCGTGTCAGGCGGCGATAGTTGAAGGTGTAGCCCGGCCAGTTGTTGGTCTGCTTGCCTTCTGCAGTCTGGTACCAGCTATTACAGCCGCGACTCCAGATGGTGGTGCTGATATCGTCCTGGATCAGGGTGTTGAAGGCAGTCTGTACCTCGGGTTTCACGTCAATGAAGCGCAGCCCTCGCCGTGCCAGGGTCTGCAGGCAACTGATAACATAGTTGAACTGACTTTCCAGCATGTAGATGATCGAGCTGTGCCCCAGGTTGGTATTGGGGCCATAAAGCATGAACAGGTTGGGAAAGCCGCTGACGCTGATGCCCTTGTAGGCTTCGGCCCCTGCCTGCCAAGCCTCGTTCAGGTCGTGGCCGCCGCGGCCCTGTATCGTCATCGGCGCCAGAAAGTCGGTGGCGGCAAATCCGGTGCCGAAGATCAGCACGTCGGCTCTGTGTTCCTGGCCATCATCGGTTTGTATCCCGTCCGGGGTGATGGCATCAATGCCGGTGGTGATCAGCTCGACGTTGTCACGATCGACGGCCGGAAAGAAATCATTGCTGATCAGCATGCGCTTGCAGCCCATGGGGTAGTCAGGCACCAGTTGGGCGCGTTTTTGCGGATTGCTTACGCCCTTTTCCAGATGCTTGCGAAAGCTGCCTTCCATCATTTTCATCAGCGACGGAAAACTGATAAATGCCAGAGCGCGCATTTCGTGGGTCAGGTAGTGGCCGCTGCGACTGAGCTTTTGCAGAGTTGGAAAGCGCCGCAGCAATGCCTGCTCACGCTTGCCGTAGCGTCTGTCCGACTTGGCTATTACGTAGGGTGCGCTGCGCTGGAACAGCATGAGCTTGCTGACCTTGGGTGCTATCTGCGGGACGAACTGGATTGCCGAGGCGCCGGTGCCGATCACCGCCACCTGTTTATCCTGCAGATCAATGTCATGGCGCCAGCGGGCGGAGTGAAAGGCCTCGCCGTTGAAGCTGTCGAGTCCGGGAATCGAGGGGTAGATCGGACGATTGAGCTGGCCGCAGGCGGTTATCAGCGCGCGCGCCTGGTACTCACGTCCATCGGTCGTGGTGACATGCCATAGCCCGGTGTCTTCATCAAATCGGGCCTGGCTGACTTCGGTATCGAACTTGATCCGTGGGTAAAGGTGATACTTGCGTGCACAGTGGCGGATGTAATCGTGGATCTCGGCCTGCGGCGAATAGCGGCTCGACCATTCGGCGCGGGGCTCGAAGGAGAATGAGTACAGGTGCGAGGGAACGTCGCAGGCAGCCCCCGGGTAGCTGTTGTCGCGCCAGGTGCCGCCAACATCTCCCGCTTTCTCCAGAATCAGAAAATCACTGATTCCTACCTTGTCCAGACGTATTGCCAGACCTGTTCCGCCAAACCCGGCGCCGATGATCAAGGCGCTGAGTGGCGCTTCCTGTTGTTTGTTGTTGTGCATTGTTAACAGCTCCTCCAGTGCCGGGGACCGGCCTGCTCTATCCTATCCCGTTGGCAGTGAACAGGGTGAAGGCTGAATGGCCAGCGATAGCGGGATTTCAGTCAGGTCCGGGCGCTAACGCCGGGCAATATATTGCTGTGACTAATGGGTCATTATTCCTGCGATCAAGGCACGGGTGTTGGAGGCACCCGGAGAGTATCTTATGCTGCCTGATTACACATTCACCGATACACGCTGTCGATTCATTGAGGAGACCATCCCGTGACCGATCTGGACGCATTCCGTCAGGAAGCTCGTACCTGGCTTGAAGAGAACTGCCCCAAGAGCATGCGCACGCCCTTTTCCGCTGACAATGATCAGTGCTGGGGTGGCCGTGACTTCAAATTCAAGAGTGAAGAGCAGCGCCAGTGGCTCGAGCGCATGGCCGACAAGGGCTGGACAGCGCCCGACTGGCCAAAGGAATACGGCGGTGGTGGGCTGAGCCGTGAGGAGCACAAGGTTCTGCGTGAGGAGCTGTCGCGCATTCAGGCGCGCCCGGCGCTGTCCAGTTTCGGTGTGTGGATGATTGGCCCGGCGATTCTCAAGTTCGGTTCCGAAGAGCTCAAGCGCCAGCATCTGCCGAAAATGGTGCGTGGTGAGATTCGCTGGTGTCAGGGTTATAGCGAGCCCGGGGCAGGCTCTGACCTGGCTGGCCTGCAGACCAAAGCCGAGGATATGGGCGATCACTTCATCGTCAACGGTCAGAAGATCTGGACCTCCTACGCCGACAAGGCCGACTGGATGTTCTGTCTGGTGCGCACCAACCCTGACGCCAAGAAGCAGATGGGCATCAGCCTGGTGCTGTTCGATATGACCACTCCCGGTGTAAGCACACGGCCGATCAAGCTGATCTCGGGCAGCTCACCGTTCTGTGAGACCTTCCTGGACGACGTACGGGTCGATAAGGATCAGGTTGTCGGTGAGGTCAACGCTGGCTGGACCATTGCCAAGTATCTGCTGACCCACGAGCGCGAGATGATCGGCGGTATGGGTCGCACTGCCGCAGGGCAGAAAACCGTTCCGGAGTTCGCAGTCGAAGCTCTGGGTCTGGAAAACGGCAAGCTGGCTGACGGTTACCTGCGCAGCGATATTACCCGCTGGGAACTCGATGCCAAGGCGTTCGAACTGACTGCCGAGCGCGTGCTTGATGAAGTCAAGGCGGGCCAGGGCGTGGGCAACACATCGGCGATGCTCAAGTATTACGGTACCGAAGTGAACAAGCGCCGTCAGGAATTGCTGGTAGCGCTGCGCGGCAGCGACGCAATGGTCTGGGAGGGTGAGGCCTGGAATGAGGGTGCAACACCACGCACCTGGTTGCGTTCCAAGGGTAACTCGATCGAGGGCGGCACCTCGGAAATCCAGCTCAACGTGATCGCCCGCAATATTCTCGGGCTCCAGTAGAACGAATCGAGGACAGCATTCATGGCAGCTTTGGTACTCAATGAAGAACAGCAAATGCTCCGGGACGCCGCACAGGGCTTCCTGAGCGAGAACGCTCCGATCAGCCAGTTGCGCAAGCTGCGCGACGAGCGTGACGAAACAGGCTTTTCCACCGATTTGTGGAAGGGCATGGTAGAGATGGGCTTCGTCGGCACACTGGTCGATGAAGAGTTTGGGGGGTCGGCCTTTGGCAACGTGGGTATGGGTCAGGTATTTGAATATGCAGGTCGTAATCTGAGCGCCTCACCGCTGCTGTCGACCGGCGTGCTTGGCGTGTCGGTGCTGCAACTGGCCGGGTCGAAAGCGCAGAAGCAGGATCTGTTGCCGGCTATCGCCGAGGGCCGCCTGCTCACAGCATTGGCGGTGGACGAGACCCCGCGACATGCGCCAAGTCGGGTTGCCACCACCGCCCGCCGTCAGGGCGACATGTTCGTGATTGATGGCCAGAAGTCTTTCGTCATCGATGGTCACGTTGCCGACAAGCTGATCGTTTCAGTACGCACCAGTGGTGAGCTGAATGATCACGAAGGTATCAGTCTGTTGCTGGTCGATCGCGATACCGCCGGCGTCAGCGTTGAGCGGACCATCATGGTCGACAGTCGGAATGCGGCGATCGTGCGTTTCGACAATGCGCAGGTGAATGCCGACGCGCTGCTGGGCGACATTGATCAGGGGTTCGCGACGCTCGAGAAAACGCTTGATATTGCCAATGCCCAGTTGGCGGCAGAGCTGCTCGGCATCTCCCTGCAGTCCTTCGAGGTCACGGTGAAATACCTGCAGGAGCGTAAGCAGTTCGGTGTGACACTGGGTTCCTTCCAGGCTTTGCAACATCGATGTGCGCACCTGTTCAGCGAGCTCGAACTGGTCAAGTCGGTGGTCCTCAAGGCGCTGGTCGCGCTGGACGAGCAGGATCCAGAGGCATCGGTTCTGGTTAGCTTGGCCAAGGCCAAGAGTTGTGAAGTGGCCGAGCTGGCAACCAATGAAGCGGTGCAGTTGCACGGCGGCATGGGCATGACCGACGAGTTCGATGTGGGCCTGTTCATGAAGCGGGCGCGGCCGGTGCAGGCCCTGTTCGGCGATTATCGTTACCATGCTGATCGCTTTGCCAGCCTCCGCGGTTACTGATCACAGTCAGACTGTCACTGCATCACCCAAAGACCGGTCATTTGACCGGTCTTTGCGTTTGCGGACCATGGTAGGGGTGGTCAGACCCGCGACCAGCCATTAATCTTCGCACTTCTTCCACTGGCCACTCGAGGCTTTGATCATGTTACTGCGCGGACTGACCTGGCTGATTGTCTTTCAGTTGCTTGGTAGCGGCCTCAGCGTTTTGCTGTTGCCATTCCTGCCTGGGCCGATCATCGGCATGGTGCTGCTGGTGCTTTTTCTCTGTCTGCGCGGTGAAACAGGCGAGTCGCTGGATATGGCAGCCTCCGGACTGCTCAAGTATCTGCCCCTGATTCTCGTACCTCCGGCCGTCGGGGTGATGGCCTACGGCAGGGAAATTGCCGCCGACGCCACAGCGATCATGATCGCCCTGCTGTTGTCTTTCGTGCTCACTCTACCCCTGTGTGGCTGGCTGATGCAGAAACTGATCAGGCGCCAACGCAACGCGGAGAGCGGACGATGATCGGCAACTTGCATGGGGCCTGGCAGGCGGTTGCCGGGCATCCGTTGTTCCTCCTGGGACTGACGCTGGGGGCCTACCAGCTTGGATTAGCTCTATACGAGCGCACGCGTATGGCGGTCTTTCATCCGGTATTGGTGTCGGTCGCTATTCTGGTTGTATTGCTGTCGCTGCTGGGTTTTGAATATGCGGTTTACCGCGAAGCAGTCTGGCCGCTGGTGATTCTGCTCGGCCCCGCGACCGTAGCGCTGGCGGTTCCGCTGTATCTGAATTTGCGACGGATCCGGCTGTATTTCTGGCCGGTGGTGCTGACGATCCTGCTCGGCGGATTGTTTGCCACTGTCATTACCCTGTTGATTGCCTGGGCGCTGGGTGCTGACCTGATGATGTTGATGACGCTGGCGCCCAAGTCTGTCACCTCACCGATAGCCATGCTGGTGGCCGAACAGATTGGCGGTATTCCCGAGCTGGCGGCGGTATTTGTGATGTTCACCGGGGTGCTCGGGCCTCTGTTCGGTCCCTGGCTGTTGCGCAAATGCAAGATCACCGAGCCCGCCGCCTGGGGCATGGCCATGGGCATGACCGCCCACGCGGTCGGCACCTCCCGCGCGATCGAAGAGGGCGAGGAACAGGGGGCGTTTTCGGCCCTGGCGATGAGTCTGCTCGGCGCCGCCACTGCGCTGCTGTTGCCCCTGGGCGTGACTCTCTGGCTTGCATTGGCTTAGGCGTAATGCTGCGGCAATTCACCACCTGTCCTTGATCTGAATCAAGGAGCACACTTAATTCAGGAACATTCAGGACCCTGCTGCAGTCACAGCCACGATTCGTTTCGGTTGCTATGCTGACTGAGCCGGGCCGTCGGTGCCATCCATTTCCATAAGGAGCTGTGCTCATGGAGCTCGATCCCCTCCTGCTGTCGCGCATCCAGTTTGCGTTTGTGGTGTCTTTTCACGCTATCTTTCCGGTATTTACTATCGGTCTGGCCTCCTTTATCGCCTTCCTGGAAATACTCTTTTTCAAGACCGGCAATCCGGTATGGGAGCGTCTCTCCGCGTTCTGGGTGCAGGTCTTCGCCGTAGTATTCGGCATGGGCGTGGTGTCGGGTATTGTCATGTCCTTCCAGTTCGGTACCAACTGGAGTAACTATTCCTATGCGGCGGCCAACTTCCTCGGCCCTGTGCTCAGCTACGAGGTAATCACTGCCTTCTTTCTGGAGGCGGCGTTCCTCGGGGTATTGCTGTTTGGCCGCAACCGCGTGCCCAAAGGGGTGCACCTGTTTGCTGCCTGTATGGTGGCTCTGGGTACCTTCATCTCTTCCTTCTGGATTCTCGCTGCCAACAGCTGGATGCACACGCCGGCTGGTGTAGAACTGCGTGAAGGGGTGTTTTTCGTTACATCCTGGACGGAGGCGATTTTCAATCCGTCCTTCCCGTACCGGTTCATGCACATGGGCCTGGCGTCCTTCCTCACCGGTGCCTTTGTTGTAGCGGGTGTCAGCGCCTGGTACCTGCTGCGCGGGCGCGAGGTGGAGGTAAACCGCAAGGCGCTTTCCATGTGCCTGTGGCTGATACTGATCATCGCCCCAACCCAGGCAGTTGTCGGTGATTTCCATGGCCTCAATACGCTGGAGCACCAGCCGACCAAGGTGGCGGCCATGGAAGGCAACTGGGAAACGACCAAGGGTATGCCCTTGCTGTTGTTCGCCTGGCCGGATCAGGAAACCCAGAGCAACCGCTTTGAAATCGGTATTCCCAAACTGGGCAGTTATATTCTTACCCATGACTGGGAGGGCGAAGTGCCTGGTCTGAACGAGGTGCCGGCAGTGGAGCAGCCACCAGTGGCCATTGTCTTCTGGTCGTTCCGGATCATGGTCGGCCTGGGCCTGCTGATGATCGCGGTGGGCGTGACTGGCTTGCTTCTGCGCCGTAAACAGCGCTACTGGCAAACGCCGTGGTTTCTGCAGGCCCTGCGTCTGATGAGTGTGACGCCGTTCGTGGCGGTGCTGGCTGGTTGGGTGGTAACGGAAGTGGGCCGCGCGCCCTGGCTCGTCTACGGTCTGGTGACCCATGCCGAGGGGGTGACACCCTCCCTGACCGGTCCCATGGCGCTGTTTACCCTGCTTGGCTACATCCTCGTTTACGCCATGATTTTCAGTGCCGGGCTGTATTACCTGATGCGCGTATTGCAGGACGGTCTGGAGATCAACAGGCACGCCGATGACGCCGATGAGGTGCATCGTCCGGCACGTCCGCTTTCGGGCAGCGACGTCTCATTTGAACAGAAGGGGGCCTGAGCATGGATATGGAAATCTTCGATTTATCAATGATCTGGGCAATGATCATCGCCTTCGCTGTGATCATGTACGTGCTGATGGACGGCTTCGATCTGGGCGTAGGAATGCTGTTCCCGTTCGCCCCGGACGAGGATGCCCGCGATGTGATGATGAATTCGGTAGCGCCAGTCTGGGACGGTAACGAAACCTGGCTGGTGCTCGGTGGTGCTGGCTTGCTGGGTGCCTTCCCGCTGGTCTACTCGATCCTGTTGCCGGCGCTTTATATCGGTGTCTTTCTGATGCTCGCGGGTCTGATTTTCCGCGGTGTAGCCTTCGAGTTTCGCTTCAAGGCCAAGAGCTCACGCTACCTCTGGAACTGGGCGTTTGCCGGTGGCTCCTTTCTCGCAGCCTTTGCCCAGGGCGTGGTAGTGGGTTCCTACATTCAGGGTTATGAAACAGAGGGTCTTGCCTATGCGGGCGGCGCGTTCGACTGGCTGACGCCCTTCACCGTGACTACCGGGCTTGGGTTGATGGCTGGCTATGCTTTGCTGGGTTGCACCTGGTTGATCATGAAAACGGAAGGGTACATTCAGGAGTGGGCCTACGGTCTGGCGCCCTGGTTGCTGGGTGCGGTGCTGGCGGTATTTGCGATCATCAGCATCTGGACTCCCTCGGTCGATCCTGCGGCCTTCGAGCGTTGGTTCGCCGAGATTCGCTGGATATGGATCTTCCCGGTGCTGGCAACGTTCTTCGCCTTCCAGATCTGGCGTAGCCTGAGAAAGCGCAAGGAGGCGATCCCGTTTATTGCCACCATGGCGATGTTTGCGTCGACCTATTTCGGTTTGCTCTGGACCCGTTGGCCCTATGTGATTCCGCCGAACTTCACCCTATGGGATGCGGCGTCCGCGCCGGAATCACAGTTGTTCCTGCTACTCGGCATGCTGTTTGTGATTCCGATCATCCTGGCCTACACAGCCTGGACCTACTGGGTATTCCGCGGCAAGGTCCGTGTCGGTGAAGGCTATCACTGAGTCGGGGCGCCGCAGCCGTGACTGGTTGCGGCAACAGGGTCTGCCGATCAGGCCCTGGCTGCGCGCAGCGGTGGTGTTGGGTGTTTTACACACGCTGACTATCGTTGTGCAGATGGGGCTGATTGCCTGGTTAGTGCATGCATTACTGATTGCAGATGTACCCCCTGTGGCGTTGTTCTGGCCGGCTGTGGGCCTGGTTCTGGCTATCGTTTTCCGCGTCTTGATGCAATATGCCCAGGAGCGTTGCGCCCAGCATGCGAGCGCGCAGGTACGTCAGCAGGTGCGCTGCCAACTGGCTAACCATTGGGCCCTGCTGGGCCCCGTGCGTCTTGCTGACCGCTCCAGTGCGACTCTGACCAATCAATGGGTTGAGCAGGTCGAGGCCTTGGACGGTTATTACGCCCGATACCTGCCACAACAGTGGCTTGCCTTGTTGTCCCCCCTGTCGATTCTGCTGGTGGTGTTCTGGCTTGACTGGCTGGCGGCACTCTTCCTGCTGTTTGCCGCGCCGTTGATTCCGCTGTTCATGGCGCTGGTGGGCATGAGCGCGGAGAGGGTCAGTCAGCAACACGTGCTCGAAGCAGGCCGTCTGGCCGGGCATTTTCTTGATCGGGTGCGCAGCCTCACCAGCCTGCAATTGTTTGGTCAGGTGGGGGCGGCTACGCTGTCGGTAGAGGCCGCAGCCGAACGCTATCGTGCGGTAACCATGCGAACATTGCGCATTGCCTTTCTGTCTTCGGCCGTATTGGAGTTCTTCGCCTCGGTGGCCATCGCCGTGGCGGCGATGTACATCGGCTTTGGCCTGCTGGGGTATATCCAGTACGGTCCTGCGGCCCAACTGACATTGTTTTCCGGCCTGTTCATCCTGCTGCTTGCGCCGGAGTTCTTCCAGCCCCTGCGCAGCCTGGCGCAGTCCTATCACGATCGCGCTGCGGCACTCGGGGCAGCAGACAGCCTGGGCGCGTTGCAGCTCGAATCGGCAGACCTCGATCAGGCTGACAGCCTCAGCCGCGGTGCGGATGACAACAGCATATCTTTGCAGAACCTCTCACTGGCTTATCCTGAGCGGGGCCGGGTGCTCAACGACATCACCTTGACGCTCACCCGTGGCCAGGTTGTTGCGCTGGTGGGGCCGTCGGGGTCCGGTAAGTCCAGTCTTCTGCATTGCATGGCCGGCTTTGTGCAACCCGACGCCGGCAGCATCAGCCTGTTCGGTCTATTGCCCGGTCGGCAACCTGTTGCGTGGCTTGGGCAGCGGCCTTTTCTGATCCAGGGGACCTGGGCCGACAATCTACGTCTTACTGCGCCTGACGCCGATGAGCATGCCATGCTGCACGCTGTTGAGGCTGTCGGCCTGGGCTCGGTTCTGGCCGCCCAGCCAGAGGGTTTACACACGCACCTGGGGGAAGGTGGTCGCGGATTGTCCGGTGGCCAGGCACAGCGCCTGGCGCTGGCGCGCGTATGGCTGTCGGATGCGCAGCTGGTGTTGCTGGACGAACCGACGGCCAGCCTCGACGAACAGAGCGAAGCCGAGGTAATAGCAGCCCTGCGCGCGCTGGCAGGCAGTGGAAAAACCCTGATCATTGCTACCCATCATCCAGCCCTGATGGCGCTGGCGGAGCGGCGTATCGAGATCGCCCGGGGGAGACTCGTCGATGTCTGACCTCAGCCCCTGGTTGCAGATGATCATGCAGCGTCGTGGCCGCCTCTGGGTGGGTGCGCTGTTGTTGGCGCTGACGTTGTTCAGTGCGGTGGGTCTGCTGGCGCTTTCGGGTTGGTTTATCACCGCCACCGGCGTGACGGCTTTATTGTGGGCCGCCGGGCAGCGGGTGATGTTTGATGTATACATGCCGGGTGGCGGCATCCGCTTTTTTGCCCTGACGCGCACGGTGGCGCGGTACTCTGAGCGGGTTTTCAATCACAACACGGTGCTGAGCCTGCTTGCGGATCTGCGCGGCCGGCACTTTGCCGCACTGGCGGTATTGGACGGTGCTACGTTAAGCCGGCTGCGGGCAGCGCAGTGGCTCAACCGTCTGACGGCTGACATCGACACTCTCGATACGCTTTATCTGCGTCTGCTGGCACCGCCCCTGGTGGCCCTGCTGGGCGTTGTGCTGGTAAGCGCTCTGATCGCGGTTTTTCATCTTTCCCTGGCGTTGTTGATCGGAGTAGTGCTGCTTGCTGTGTTGTTGATTCTGACGTTGGGGATGGCGCGAATTGGCTTGCACTACAGCGCGCGGCGGGTAGAGCAACTGGACGGATTGCGGGTGCAGGCCGTTGAGCAGTTACAGGGTATGGCTGAGCTGACAGCGGCGGGCACCCTGGAGCTGCACCGCCGGCACCTGCTCCAACGCAGCCAGCAGATGCTCGACGATCAACTGGCGCTCCAGGGTCGTATTGCGCTGGGTCAGGCACTGGCAACTCTGGGTGTCATGGGCGCCGTGGTGGTTGGTCTGTTCGGCGCCATCCAGGCGTATTCCGAAGGGCTGTTGTCCGGCCCGGTGGCGGTGATGATCCCGCTGGCGCTGATGGCATTGAGCGAAGGATTTGCCGGTCTGCCCGCGGCCTTTGCCCAATATGGTAGCACCCGGGCAGCGGCCAGACGGTTGAACCAGCAGACGGCAATGAGTACGGCTCTGGTGGACCCGGAAAAACCCGCCGAAGTACCGACTGATCTGACCCTGCAATGGCAGGATGTGTGCGTGCCGTACGCAGGTTTGCAAAACGTCAATCTGACTCTTCATCATGGAGAGCGATTGGCTTTGATCGGACCCTCAGGCTCGGGGAAATCGACGCTGGCAGCGCTGGCTGCGCGTCTGATTGATCCGGAGATCGGCCAGATGACTGTGGGCGGCACTCCGCTGGGCGGCATACAGTTGGGCAGCACCCGGCTGCATCAACTGTCGCTGACCCAATGGCGGGCGCAAGTGGGCTATCTGACGCAACAGACCGAATTACTCCACGACAGCATCGCCGCCAACCTGTTACTGGGCAATCCTGCCGCAACTGACGAACAGCTCTGGCGGGTGTTGGAGATGGTTGACCTGGCCGAGTTGGTCAGTGGTTTGCCTGCCGGGATCAACACCTGGGTCGGCGAATCAGGCAAGCAGTTCTCGGGCGGGGAGGGGCGACGACTGGCTCTGGCCCGGGTACTGCTCAAGGAGGCGCCAGTGGTGATTCTGGACGAGCCCTTCAGCGGTCTGGATGCGGCGACGCGCAAGCGTGTAATCGCCCGCATGGAACCCTGGCTTGCCGGGCGAACGGCACTGCTGCTGGGGCATGATGCAGGTTTGCTGCCCCAGGCCGGCCGAGTATTGTCGATGGCCGACCTGTAGGCATCAAGTCGCGGACCTACCGCATTACCAGGTATCCACAAAGGGGCGCAGCCCCTTACGCAGTGACTCGGTGGGTGCCGAGTTGAGACCCCGCAGCAGCCAGTCCCGGGTTTCCAGCGGATCAATTACCGCGTCGATCTCCAGGAAGCTCGCCATGCTCACGCCCTTGCCCCGCTGATACAGCTCGGCGACCAGTTTCTCGTACATCGCGTTACGCTCGTTTTCATCCTCGATAGCTGCCAGCTCCTTGGCGTAACCCAGGCGTACCGCGCCTTCCAGACCCATAGCGCCAAACTCGCTGCTGGGCCAGGCGATGGTGAACAGCGGCGCCTGGAAGCTGCCGGCGGCCATGGCCTGGGCACCCAGCCCATAGCCCTTGCGCAGCACTACGGTCATGAACGGGATCTTCAGACTGGCTGCGGTGACGAACATGCGCGAGACGTGGCGCACGGTCGCCTGTTGCTCGGCTTCCGGTCCGACCATGAAACCGGGCGTGTCGCACAGCGAGACCATCGGCAGGCCATGGGCCTGGCACAGCTGCATGAAGCGGGCGGCTTTGTCGCCACCCGCTGCATCGATCGCGCCGCCCAGATGCATGGGGTTGTTGGCCAGCAGACCGAACGGGCGGCCTTCGATACGGATCAGTGCGGTGATCATGCCGGGGGCGAACTGACGGCGCAGCTCCAGCACCGAGCCGCTATCGGCCAAGGTCCCGATGACCTGGCGGATGTCGTAAACACGCAAACGATTTTCCGGGATCAGGTGGCGCAATTCGCGCTGGTCGGCGGTTTCCCAGTTCTTCATGTCGCCCTGGAAGTAGGCCAGGTATTGCTTGGCCACGCGTGTGGCTTCAGCCTCGTCCTTGACGACCACATCCACCACGCCGTTGGGACCTTGCACGCTGGTGGGCCCGACCTGCTCCGGCGTATAGCTGCCCAGGCCGCCACCCTCGATCATAGCCGGTCCGGCCATACCGATGGTCGCGTTCTCGGTGGCGATGACTACGTCGCAACACCCCAGCAAGGCGGCGTTGCCGGCGAAACAGCGACCGGAAACCACACCCACTAGCGGCACCTGACCGCTCAGGCTGGCCATGCGCATGAACGTGGTGCAGTCCAGACCGGCAACGCCCACCTTGTCGATATCACCGGGCCGGCCGCCGCCGCCCTCGGTAAAGAACACCACGGGCAACTTCCATTTCTCGGCCAGATCGAGCATGCGGTCGGTTTTCTTGTGGTTCATCGCGCCCTGGGTGCCGGCGAATACGGTGTAGTCGTAGGACAGGGCCATGCAGCGACTGACGTGCTCGCCAAACAGGTCGGCATTGATAGTGCCGATGCCATTGATCAAGCCGTCCGCCGGGCTCATGGCCAAGAGCTCTTCATGGGTGCGACGGCCGCGTTGTGCCGCCAGGGCCATGGAGCCGTATTCCTTGAAGCTGCCGTCATCGAGCAGGTCTGCGAGATTTTCGCGGGCGGTGCGCTGACCGGTCTTGCGCCTTTTTGCAACGGCGGCAGGGCGGCGCTCGTCGGTCAGGTCGGCCTGCCGTTCGAGGACTTCGGCGAGATCGGCACGAATATGCGCAATATCGATCTGCTCTTCGTTGGATTGCTCGCCTGCGGCCACATCGGCGGGTTCGAGGAACAGCAATGGACTGCCTTCGAACAGACTGGCGCCAGCTTCGACCAGTAGCTCGCGGACGATACCGCTTTGCGTGGCCTTGACCTCGAATTCCATTTTCATCGATTCCATCACGGCGACCTGTTGGCCGACCGCAATGGCATCACCGGGCTGCACTGACAGAGCAACCAGCACACCTTGCACGGGCGCGTTCAGCGGCTCGGTACCCGGGGGCGCGGTGATCTGACTGGCGTTCTGGTGGGCTTGCGCAGTTTTCTGTGGGAAAAACAGGTTTGGGTGCGCGCTCCTGTCGACCAGCTCAGCAGCATGCTGCTCGATAAACGCAGTAGTGACGTCATTGGCCTGAACCTGTGCATTGCCGAGCAGGTTCTGCAGAAAGGCAAGATTGCTGCTGACACCTTCCAGCCGAAACTCGCAGAGGGCGCGATAGGCGCGGCGCAGCACGGCGGGGTAATCGGCATCGGCCTGAACAATGACCTTGGCCAGCAGGGAGTCGAAGCTGGGGCTGGTGGTGTAGCCACTGTAACCGTATCCGTCGACCCTGATGCCCGGCCCACTGGGTGGCTCGTAGGCGGTAAGGGTGCCGCCAGCGGGGCGGGCACTGCCATCGGCAGACATGTTTTCCAGATTGACCCGTAGCTGCACTGCAAATCCGCGCGGGGCCGGGATCTGCGACTGGGTCAACCGTAGGTCGCTGAGCGTCGCCCCGGCAGCCAGGCGAATCTGAATCTGCGCCAGATCCAGGCCGGTGACCGCTTCGGTAACGGTGTGCTCGACCTGGATGCGCGGGTTGGCTTCCATGAACACGAAGTCGCCAGCATCTTCGTCGAGCAGAAATTCGAAAGTACCCAGACCGCGATAGCCTGCTGTCTTGGCCAGGGTCAGGGCTGCTTCCAGCAACTGGTCACGTTGCTCCGGGGCAAGGCTCGGGCTTGGCGCTACTTCCAGCAGTTTCTGGTTGCGCCGCTGCAGGGTACATTCGCGTTCCCATACATGGCTAACGTTGCTGCCATCACCGATGATCTGCACTTCGATATGCCGGGCATTGCGAATCAGTCGCTCAACGTAGAGATCACCGGTGCCGAAGGCGGCCTGGGCTTCCGAGGTGCAGCGGGCATAGGCCTCGTCGAGTTCATCCAGGCTATATACAGCGCGCATCCCGCGGCCACCGCCACCGGCCAGGGCCTTGAGCATCACTGCTCCGCCCGGGCCTTGATCCTGCAGAAATTGCATGGCCTGTTCGAGGCTGGTTGCCTGGTTGGTGCCCTGGCCCAGCGGTACGCCGCACTGGCTGGCCAGGCGTCGGGCACTGGCCTTGTCGCCAAAGGTGTCGAGTACCGAGGCGTCGGGCCCAATGAAGACGATGCCGGCGCTATGGCAGCGGCGGGCGAAATCCGCGTTTTCGCTGAGAAAACCGTACCCTGGATGTATCGCATCGCAGCCGTGCTCACGTGCTATGGCAATGATCTGCGCTGCGTCCAGGTAGGCGCTGGCACCGCGACCGCTCAGGGCTACCGCCTGATCGGCCTTGCGCACATGCAGGGATTCGCTGTCATCTTCGGCGTAGATGGCAAGGGTAGGGATATCCAGTTCAGCCGCGGCGCGGGCCAGGCGGATGGCGATCTCGCCGCGATTGGCGATCAGCAGACGCTTGAAGTTCATATCAGATCCATTCCTGCAGTTCCTGTTTTTTGACCTTGCCGGTTGCTGTCATGGGTAAGGATTCGACCAGCCGGATTTCGGGTATCTTGTACACCGCCATGGCTTTCTTGCACCACTGATGTAATACGTCGGCAGTCAGTCCGCTGCCGGGCTTGGCGACTATAAAAGCCAGAGGCATCTCACCACGCTGTTCGTCCGCCCGGCCGATCACTGCCGAAGCCAGAATGTCCGGATGCTGGCCGAGCATCGCTTCGAGCTCACTGGGGAACACGCTCATGCCGTTGACCTTGAGCATTTCCTTGCGTCGTCCCAGATAGCGAATGTGGCCCTGTTCGGTGATCACGCCGCTGTCGCCGGTATGCAGCCAGCCATCACGCAGGGCCTCGGCGCTGGCCTCGGGCTTGTTCCAGTAACCCTTGAGCAGTGACGGTGTGCGCACGCACAGTTCACCCTCGGCACCCAGGGGTAGCAGCTCGCCGGTGGCGAAATCACACACCTTGAATTCGGTGCCGGGTACCGGCAGGCCGACAAAGGTGGGCGCCGAGCGCAAATCGAAGTCGTCATCCTGCATGCCGGCGGTAAAGGTATCGCAGGTATGCGTCTCGGTCATGCCGAAACTGGTTTCGAACAGGGTGCAGCCGGTCAGCTCGCGCCAGCGGCGACGATATTCCGGTGTGAGCTTTTTTATAAAGGAAACGCAGCTGGTGACGGCAAGGGAGCTGAAGTCGAACTCGCTGACCCTCGGGTGATCCAGTACTTCCGAAGCGCTGTCGACCAACAGGCCGGTGTGGCCGACCCGGTAATGCTGCACTGCACTCATGAACGCAAGGGCATCCCACCGCGCCAGCAGCACCATGGTGGTTCCGGCAAAGACGGGAAACAGCAGGCCGGCATTTTCGCCGGCAATCCAGAATTCCGGCATGAAATTCAGGCTCACACGGTCCAGATCCAGACCCAGGGCGACAGGCATGAAGCTGGCGCAGGTATAAAGCATGTCGCCATGAGTGTGTATGCAGCCCTTGGGCAGGCCGGTGGTGCCGCCGGTGTAGTTCAGTGCGGCAATATCATCCAGCTGCAGTTCCGGCAGGTTCGTTGCAGGTGCGAGCTTTTCCAGGGCCGGCAGCATATCGATGCTGTCGGTAATGGCCAGTTTGGGCGCCTGCAGCAGATCGGGTACGGGTATCGAGGGAGTGGTGGGGCACAGTTCGGAGAGGCTGGTACTGATGACCAGTTTCAGGTCGGTTTCGGCCCGCACTTCGCGTATCACCGGCAGCAGCTGATCAAAACAGACTATGGCGCTGGCGCCGCTGTCCTGGAGTTGATAGCCCAACTCCATACCCTTGGCCATCGGGCTGACGGGAGCGTGAATGGCTCCGGCTTTCAGAATGCCGTAGAAGGCGATGTGTAATTGCGGGCAATTGGGCATGAACACCGCAACCCGGTCGCCGGCGCCGATACCGTGCTGGTAGAGCAGCGCAGAGAAGCGATCACTGAGATCGTCCAGTTCTGCATAGCTGAGCTGGTGGCCGTAGAAATGGATGGCGGTTTTATCCGGAGTGCTTTTTGCCCAGTGCTGCAGATAGCGGGTGATTGGCTGCTCGCCCAGGGGGTAAACAGCTTCGGTGGGTGCGCCCCTCGGCCAGGCTGCTTCCTGCAGGTTACGCAATGTCGACAGATACTCATGTTCCCGCATCGGCTTGTCTCCGTGGATTATTGATCTTGTGCTGAGCAGCTTAGGCCCAGGAAGCCGCGGGGTGAAGCGAAGGTTATTCATCTATAATCATGAATCAATTTCATAATATTGGGAGGGCGGCGGGGTGAGTGTCGCACGCTACCGATCCAGAGCTTCTTCACATGAATGAAATGAATGGCATTCCATCGCTTGCGCGCATGGATCTGAACCTCTTCAGGGTTTTCGAAGTGATTTTTCGCGAACGCAGTCTGACGCGCTCGGCAGCGGTACTGCATGTCAGTCAGTCTGCGGTCAGTCATTCCCTTGCACGCCTGCGCGAGCATTTTGCGGATCCACTTTTTGTACGTGAGGGGCGAGGCGTCATGCCTACTGTGCTGGCGCAGAGGCTGGCGCCAGTGATCAGCGATAGTCTGGCGCGCTTGCAGAGGAGTCTGGAGGGGCTGCAGGACTTCGACCCCTTGCGTGATGAGCGCACCTTTACCTTGAGTCTGCCGGAGCAACTGGAGATGGTATTGCTGCCTCCCTTGCTCACCCACCTACGTCGCAGCGCTCCCGGATGCAGGGTGCGCACGGCGGGGCTGAGATGGTCGGAGCTGAAGTTGGAACTGGCAGCCGGGCGCATTGACCTGGCGGTACAGATCGCGCGGCCGGTAGAGGCCAGTCTGCGCCAGATGCAGTTGCTGTCGGAGCCCCTCTGCGTGGTTGCAGGACCGGGTTTCGAGGGCGAGTTGACTACCGATCGATACCTTGAAAGCGACCATATTGCTGTAGCGTCATGGCGTCGAGGGTTATCCTATGAAGATCTGGCGCTGGGGCATATGGGTTTGATGCGACGGGTCGTGCAGCGGTGTCAGAACTACCAGGCCGCCAGCCTGGTAGTGGCGCAGAGTGACTTGCTGCTGACCATGTCACGGCGTCATGCAGAGCTGGTAAATGCGGCACTTGGCAATCGCTTGCTGGATATGCCGCTACCGTTGCCCTCTATCGGCCTCAACCTGTACTGGCATGAGGCCGCGGAGCACGACCCAGTGAACCGCTGGCTGCGCCAGCAGGTATCTGCTCTGGCTCAGAACAGTTCGAGAGGTGTGACGGCGCCTTCGCTTGAGTAGCCGCCGGCATCCAGTTCGCTGAATGAGGGAGGGGCGTCCTCCTCCTTGAATACTTCGAACAGGGCGTTGTCGCTTCCGGGTCGGGCGGTCCGGCCGGTATCAGGATCAATCCGCGCGTTCACCAGCCCATCCGGCATGGGTTGGGTGCTCTCCGGTCGGTCTTCCAGAGCTTCGGCCATGAATGTCATCCATACTGGAAGTGCTGCTGTACCGCCGTATTCCCTGCGGCCCAGAGTGGCTGGCTGGTCGAACCCAACATACACCGTGGCAACCAGGTCGCCGTTGTATCCGGAGAACCAGGCGTCCTTCTGCTCGTTGGTGGTGCCGGTCTTGCCCGCCAGGTCAGGCCGCTGCAATGCACGCGCCCGGGCAGCGGTGCCGCGGGTGATGACGTCCTTGAGCATGCTGGTTAGCTGGTAGGTTGTGCGAGGGTCAATCACACGCTCTGCCGAAGGTATCTCCAAATCCGGCACTGTCGATATTGCACGGTATTGTTCTACACGTAGCTGATGGGCTTCGATCACCTTGGGCGTAACTGCGGGTCTGGCAAAGTCGATGACTCCGCTCTGGTGGTCCTGAATCCGCTCGATCAGGTACGGTTTGACTGCGTAGCCGCCATTGGCAATGGTGGTGTAACCCTGGGCAATCTGCAGCGGCGTCAGTTCCGGTGTTCCCAGGGCGGCTGAAAGATTTCGCGGTAGTTCGCGACGACTGAAACCGAAGCGTTCAATGTAGGTAAGCGCCCGATCCACACCGATGTCCTGCAGCAGGCGGATAGAGACCAGATTGCGTGAGCGGTAGAGTGCTTCACGCAGTCTGATCGGGCCGAGAAAATCGCCCCCCGAGTTTCTTGGCCGCCATGCTTCTTCCATGTGGCCATCATCTACTACCAGAGGCGCATCGTTCACCAGGCTTGCGGGTGTATAGCCATGGTCGAGAGCTGCACTGTAGAGAAAGGGTTTGAAGCTGGAGCCTGGCTGACGTTTCGCCTGGGTGACACGGTTATATTTACTTTGCTCGAAGGAGAAGCCGCCGACCAGAGCCTGAATGCTGCCGTCGTCCGGAGAGAGCACTACCAGGGCCCCCTGGGCTTTTGGAATCTGGGCGAGCCGATAGCGAACATCTTCTTCATGCATTACCCGGATGATGTCCCCAACATCGAGCACGTCCGAAGGGGACCTCGGATTTGGCCCCAGGCTGTTGGTGTTGATGTGCTTTCGGGCCCAGCGCATGCCTTCCCAGGGTATCTCGCCGAGGGCGCCGCCGCGCATCTGAATCAGAGCTTTATCAGCGCTGACGGCAGTGACGACTGCGGGCAATAATCCGCCCATCTCCCGGTAGGGCCTAAGAAGGGTTTCCCACTGATCGGGCGTAGCTTCAGGGTTGCTCGCCTCCGGCCCCTTGTATCCGTGCCGCCGGTCGTATTCCATGAGACCTTCACGCAGTGAGCGGTTGGCGAGGGTCTGCAGGCTGCTATCGACAGTGGTGTAAACATGATAGCCGCTTGTGTAGGCGTCATCACCGAAACGCTCGACCATCTCCAGGCGAGCCATTTCAGCGACATAGGGCGCCTCGAGCTCGGCCTTTGCCTCGTACTTGGTCGCCTTTATCGGCTTGGCGACAGCGTCTTCATAGGTTTGCTGATCGATATTGCCAAGACTGAGCATTCGGCCCAGAATCCAGTTACGACGAATCAACGTTCTTTCCGGATTGGAGACAGGGTTGTAACGTGATGGAGCCTTTGGCAGGCTGGCGATCATGGCCAGATCGGCAAGGTCGAGTTGGTCAATCGACTTGCCAAAGTAGATCTGGGCTGCAGCCTCTATTCCATATGCACGATTGCCCAAATATATCTTGTTGACGTAGAGTTCGAATATCTCCCGTTTATCGAGGCTTCGCTCTATTTGCAGAGCAAGCAGAATTTCGTTGAATTTGCGGGAAAAAACACGTTCGCTGCTCAAGAAATAGTTCTTTGCCACCTGCATGGTGATAGTACTACCGCCTGTTTGGATCTGGCCGGTTTGTACCAGTTCAACAACAGCGCGCAGCAGGCCCATCGGGTCTACGCCACGATGGTTTAGAAAATTGTCGTCTTCAGCGGCCAGCAAAGCATTGATGAAATCGGGCGGTATCTGGTCATAGCTTATTGGAATTCGACGCATCTCACCGAATTCTGCTATGAGTCGATTATCTGTGCTATATATCCGCAAAGGGGTTTGTAACTGAAGGTCACGTAAAGCGTCGACATCAGGCAAATCCGGGCTGAGATACAGGGCTACCCCGCTCAAAACAAGGATTGGGGCACTGACGAGAGCAATTATTGACCAGAATATAAATTTTAAAAATGGCATGGGGGAGAAGCGAATTCCCTGTCAAATGAAATGGTTAGGGATGAGGCCAGATGAGAACGGGTTAACAGACTCCATTATAAGCGTATTTTTTTTGTTTTAGCTATTTGCGCTTGTGCTAGGTCTGTTATTTAATGTAGGAAAACATAAACCGTCCGTAAGTGTCGGATGCTGATAGGAAATTGGCTGTGCTAGGGCTCATAAAGAAAAAAGCGAATACGCTTCTGGGTATCGATATCAGCTCCACTACTGTGAAGCTGCTTGAACTCAGTCGCTCCGGCAACCGCTACAAGGTCGAAGCCTATGCGGTTGAACCCCTCCCACCAAGTGCGGTCGTCGAGAAGAATATCGTCGAGCTCGAAGGTGTTGGTCAGGCGCTGGAGAAAGTCCTGGCCCGATCACGCAGTTCGCTGAAGCAGGCTGCCGTTGCGGTTGCCGGCTCCGCCGTCATTACCAAAACCATCGAAATGGATGCGGGTCTCGATCCTGACGAGATGGAAGAGCAGATCAAGCTCGAGGCGGATCAGTACATTCCCTATCCTCTCGATGAAGTCGCCATCGACTTTGAGGTGCAGGGTGTGTCACCCCGGAATTCCGAGAGGGTAGAGGTGCTGCTTGCTGCCTGTCGTCGGGAGAACGTCGACATCCGTGAGGCAGCCCTGGCATTGGCGGGGCTCAACGCACGGGTAGTCGAGGTCGAGGCATATGCGATGGAGCGTGCCTGCGAGCTGGTCATCGATCAGCTTGAGGGTGACCGAGACGACGTTACCGTTGCGGTGATCGATATCGGCGCCACGATGATGACCCTCAGCGTCCTCAGCAAGGGGCGGATCATCTATACCCGCGAGCAACTCTTCGGCGGCAAGCAGTTGACCGACGAGATTCAGCGTCGCTACGGACTTTCCCAGGAGGAAGCCGGTCTGGCGAAGAAGCAGGGCGGCTTGCCGGACGACTACGAAAGCGAAGTGTTGAGCCCGTTCAAGGATGCGGTAGTGCAGCAGGTCTCGCGCTCTCTGCAGTTTTTCTTTGCCGGCGGCCAGTACAACGATGTGGATTATATCCTGCTGGCAGGGGGGACCGCTTCCATTCCGGGGCTCGATCAACTGATCCAGCAAAAAATAGGCACCACAACGCTGGTTGCCAACCCCTTTGCAAACATGACCCTGTCAAACAAGGTCAACGCCGTCGCGCTCAGCAATGACGCTCCTGCGCTGATGATTGCCTGTGGTCTGGCAATGAGGAGTTTCGACTAATGGCTCGCATTAACCTGTTACCCTGGCGCGAGCAGCTCAGGGAAGAGCGCAAGAAAGAATTCATGACTGTTCTGGTGCTGATTATCATTTTTGCCGGTGGCCTGGTTTTTCTCGGGGATCGTTTCCTCAACGGCAAGATTGATCACCAGAATGCCCGTAACGAGTTCCTGCAAAAGGAAATCACCTTACTCGAAGCGCGTATCAAGGAGATCGAGCAGCTGCAGGCGCGTCGCACGCAACTTCTCGATCGGATGAAGATCATTCAGGACCTTCAGGGTAATCGGCCGATCATTGTCAGAGTGTTTGATGAGTTGGCCAGAACACTGCCGGATGGCGTGCACTTTGATTCGCTCGGGATGCAAGGGCCGACAATCAGCATCAAGGGTCGGGCCGAATCCAACAGCCGGGTTTCCAATCTCATGCGTCAGATGGATGCGTCCGATTGGCTCACCTCACCGAATTTGACCGCGGTACGAGCCGTTACCTCCGGTGGGCTGGATCAGGCTAACGTGTTTGAGCTTTCAGTGAAGCAAACCGAACCAAGTGCCGGTACCGCTGGGGAGAAGCAGCCATGAGCCTGTCTAAATCCATGGATAGCTTCAAGAAGATCGATATCAACAATATCGACTTCAATAATGTTGGCTCCTGGCCCGGTGCCTTGAAGTTCATAGTCGGTCTGGTATTACTTATTGCCTTGTTGTTTGCCGGCTACCATTTCCATCTCAAGGATCTACAGCTGGTCCTCGAGCGCAGTGAGGCTCAGGAAGTTACCCTGCGCAAGGACTTTGAAGCCAAATCCTTCCGCGCTGCCAATCTGGAAGCCTACAAGGAACAGTTGGTGGAAATAGAAGAGCGCTTCGGTACGCTGCTCAAGCAGCTGCCAAGCGACACCGAGGTGCCGGGCCTGCTGGAAGATATAACCCAGATGGGGCTCAACAGCGGCCTCGAGTTCGAATCCATTACGCTGCAACCGGAAACGGCGAAACAGTTCTATATCGAGTTGCCCATAAGGATCGTGGTGCAGGGCAGTTACCATGACATGGGTTCTTTTGTCAGCAGCGTTGCCAGCCTGCCGCGTATTGTTACGCTGCATGATTTCAGCATCGCGCCGGTAACCGAGGGAAATGGGGACCTGCTTAAAATGAGTATTCTTGCCCGTACCTATCGCTACAACGATACAGGAGGCGAGCAATGATCATGCACAAGCGTGTATGGGGCTTGGCCCTTGCTTCCTCCCTGCTCCTTTCCGGCTGTGGCGATAGCGGCTTCGGCGATCTGCAGGCATTCATGGCTGATACGCGGGCCAAGCCTGCAGGAAGTATCGAGCCACTGCCACGGTTCAAGGCATATGAGGCTTTTACCTACAGTGCAGCTTCATTGAGAAGTCCGTTCCAGCCACCTATTCGAGTTGACGTGACTCAGAGGCAGCGTGGATCCCAGGACGTCAAGCCAGATGATGACAGAATCAAACAGTTCCTCGAAGGCTTCAATATCGAGGGGTTCGAGATGGTTGGTACCCTGAGCGACGAACAAGGCATGCAAGCGCTTATTCGAGGTGCAGGCAGCGTCCATAGGGTGCAGGTAGGAGACTATCTGGGTCGTAACCATGGACGCATCATCGCAATCGAAGAAGGTCGTGTCGAGGTGATGGAGATCGTCCCGGACGGTGAAGGCGGTTGGTTGGAGCGCCCGCGAACGCTCAGCTTGCCTGTGCGCGGATAGGACAACCAGGGAGAGAAATCATGAACTGTAAACAGTCAAGCGTGGAACGCAATCAAATGCCTCTTACCAAGAAAGTTACGCTCGCCGCGGTTATTGCGCTGCTGAGCCCTCTGGCCCTTGCGGCCAACCTCCAGAACCTAGATGTTGCCTCTCTACCGGGTGAAAGGGTTGAACTCAAGCTGACTTTCGATGAGCCGGTGCTCTCGACACCGAAGGGCTACACAATCGAGCAGCCTGCGCGTATTGCCATTGACCTGCCGGGCGTTACCAACCAGCTGGATTCCCGTAATCGGGAGCTGGGCATGGGCAACGCGCGAAGTCTGACGGTCGTCGAGGCCAACGATCGCACTCGGTTGATTATCAATCTGGACAGCCTGGTCCCTTACACTACTCGCACCGATGGCAATGATCTTTACGTGCTGGTAGGAGAAGGTGCGGCCCCGGGTTATGCAGCTGCACCTGCGGCACAGCCAGCGACTGCTACAGCAGTTCCGGGTAATTGGAGGTCCTCAGACGAGCCCGTAGTCAGTAGTCCCGGAACCAGCGGATCGGCGATTCGGGGTTTGGACTTTCAGCGTGGTGATCAGGGTGAGGGTAACGTCGTTATTGATTTGTCCGATCCTTCGGTACGGGTTGACGTGCAGGAGCAGGGTGGCAAGATTCGGTTGAACTTCCCCAATACCGAGTTACCGGATGCTCTGCGGGTTCGGCTGGACGTCACCGATTTTGCTACACCGGTCAACTTTGTGAATGCATCCAGCAGTAATGGCAATGCAGTTATCAATATCGAACCAACCGGCTTTTATGAACACCTTGTCTATCAGACCGACGATCGTCTGATTGTCAGCTTCAAACCTTTGAGTCGTACCGAGGCGGAGCAGCGTCGTGCCGAGGACTTCGCCTACACCGGCGAGAAATTGTCTCTCAACTTTCAGGATATCGAGGTCCGCTCGGTACTGCAGCTGATCGCTGACTTCACCGATCTCAACCTCGTAGCCAGTGACACGGTTCAGGGCAGCATCACCTTGCGCCTGCAAAATGTACCCTGGGATCAGGCTCTGGATCTGGTGCTCAAGACCAAGGGCCTGGACAAGCGCAAGATTGGTAATGTGTTGTTGGTTGCACCGGCTGATGAGATTGCTGCGCGTGAGCGCCAGGAGCTGGAGGCAAAGAAACAGGTTGCCGAGCTGGCGCCTTTGCGCAAGGAGATTATCCAGCTCAATTACGCCAAGGCGTCCGATGTGGCTGGGCTGTATGAAGATACTGCCAATGCAGGCACTCTGAAGGACGACATGCGCGGCTCGGTCATATTCGATGATCGTACCAACAGTCTTCTGGTAACCCTGACCCAGGAGCGCATCGACGAACTGCGCCGCATCATTACTCAAATTGACATACCAGTTCGCCAGGTAATGATCGAGGCACGCATCGTTGAAGCCAACGTCGGCTTTGACAAGGCGCTTGGTGTGCGTTGGGGCGGCAGTATCGATCTTGGGGACCGCTATGAGGTCTTCGGTCGTAACCCCGGCGGCGGCGCAGCAATGCCCACTCCGGCGGTCAATGCTCCTTTTGTTGACATGGGTGTGATTGGTGCGAGCTCGGGAATTGGTATCGGTTTCATCACCAATAACGCAATCCTTGATCTTCAGCTTTCAGCCATGGAAAGCACGGGTAATGGCGAAATCATTTCCCAACCGAAAGTCGTCACCTCAGACAAGGAAACAGCCAAAATCCTCAAGGGTTCGGAAATTCCTTATCAGGAAGCCAGCTCCAGCGGTGCAACGACTACGGCCTTTGCCGAAGCCGTTCTGTCTCTGGAAGTGACTCCCCAGATCACGCCGGATAATCAGGTGATCATGGAGGTCATCGTCACCAAGGATGAGCCCGACTTCACCAATGAAGTGAACGGTGTGCCAACCATTCGCAAGAATGAGGTCAACGCCAAGATTCTGGTGGGTGATGGCGAAACCATCGTTATTGGTGGCGTATTCTCCAGTGAAACCCAGAACAGTCAGATGAAAGTACCTTTCCTTGGTGATCTGCCGGTGCTCGGGAAGGTATTCCGCCGCGACGTGACTTCAGAGACGAAGTCCGAGCTCCTGATCTTCCTGACTCCACGGATTATCAAGAACGGCGCCATCACTGTGGCCAGGTAATCGCCTTGCGTAATGTCTTTCTGGTAGGCCCGATGGGGGCAGGAAAAAGTACCATCGGGCGACTCCTTGCCAAGGAGCTCAAATATCCTTTCAAAGACTCTGATCGTGAAATTGAGGCGCGAACCGGCGCCGATATTCCATGGATCTTTGACGTGGAAGGAGAAGAGGGTTTTCGTCAGCGCGAAGAGGCTATGATTGCCGAGCTGGTGCTGGAGAGCGGTATCGTTCTGGCTACCGGCGGCGGGGTAGTCATGCGCGAAGCCAATCGGCAAGCTCTGGCAGCTAACGGCCTGGTTGTTTATCTGCGTACCAGCGTTGACCAGCAGTTGCAGAGAACGTCCAAGGACCGGCAACGGCCCTTGTTGCTGAACGCTGATCCCGAACGAGTGTTGCGTGATCTGATGGCCAAGCGTGATCCTCTGTACCGGGAAATTGCCGACATCATCATCGATACGGATCAACGGGGCCCAAAAGTAGTGGTTAATACCGTTGTTGCGCGGCTGCTCGAATCTGATTCCTGAATCCGTTCCCGTCTACCTGTCAGGTCGCTTCCGTACCTGACTGCCCATAATGCCATCGTCTGTTGTATTCTTGCCGCATTCGCTTGGGAGAAACTATATGCAGCAACTGACGGTCGAGCTCGGTGAGCGCAGTTATCCAATATTCATAGGCTCCGGACTGTTGGAGCAGCGCGAGCTGTTCGCTCCCTATATCGCAGGTAAGCAGGTTTGTATTGTAACGGACGATACGGTAGCTCCTCTGTATCTTGATGCTCTGTGTCGCACTCTCGACGGTTACCAGTTGTCCCGAGTCGTGCTGCCTACCGGTGAGGCGTACAAGAACTGGACAACCCTGCAGCAGATCTTCGATACCTTACTGGCTTCGCGGCATGATCGACGCACTACCCTGATTGCTCTGGGTGGTGGCGTTATTGGCGATATGACCGGATTTGCCGCCTCTTGTTATCAGAGGGGTGTGGATTTCATCCAGGTACCAACGACGCTGCTTTCCCAGGTTGACTCTTCTGTCGGCGGCAAGACGGGGATCAATCATCCGGCCGGAAAGAACATGTTGGGGGCTTTCTACCAACCGCGCGCGGTCATAATTGATACGGCGAGCCTGAGATCGCTGCCTCCTCGTGAGGTGAGCGCCGGTCTGGCTGAGGTCATAAAGTACGGGCTTATCCGCGACGAGACCTTTCTTGATTGGCTAGAAGCCAATATGCAGGAGCTTCGAGGCCTGGACCATGACCTGGTAACGCAGGCGATTGCGCGTTCCTGCGCCATCAAGGCGGAGGTTGTTGCTGCGGATGAGCGAGAAGGAGGTGTGCGAGCGATCCTGAATCTGGGTCATACCTTCGGACATGCGATCGAAGCTCAACAGGGTTATGGCCAGTGGCTACACGGTGAAGCGGTTGGGGCCGGCATGGCCATGGCGCTGGATATGTCCAGGCGGCTTGGCTGGATTGACGCAGCAGCTTGTGATCGCGGAATCCGGATAATTGCCCTGGCAGGTCTCCCCGTAAGGCCGCCTGAAACAATGACGCCGCAGGACTTTGTCCGTCTGATGGCGGTGGACAAGAAAGTTCTTGATGGACAGTTACGCCTGGTTTTGCTGGAAGCCATCGGCAAAGCGGTGGTTACCGCCGAATTTGATACTGAAACATTGCAAGCTACCCTTGCACAGGGCCACCCATGACAGATTCACAGGAAACAGGCATGAACGCGTTGAGCGGTGCTGAAAGTATCGAAGAGTATTACCAGCTAAGCCATGATCCTTTTGCAGCGCGTACGCCGGGATTCAAGTTTTTCACGCCGCAACGCAAGACAGTGCTGGCGCAACTGCACCATCTGGCCCGATTTGGTGATCAGGTTCTGTTGGTCACCGGCCCGCAGGGAAGTGGCAAGACGCTACTGCGCCAGGTGTTGGTAGCCAGCAGTAACAAGGATACTACCCAATGCGTGGTGACCACCGCGCGCGAGTTTCCGAGCGCCAGCGCACTGACTTCCTTTTTTTGTCAGGCGGTTAATGCCAGTGGACGAGACTCCAGGTCGCTGTTGCTCCGGGCCGGCCAGCTCAATGATACGGGCGTAAACCTTTATCTGATTATCGACGACGCGCATCTGCTGGAACAGGATGCGCTACAGGAGCTCGTTGACTTGAGCCGGGTGAGCGGCGGGGACTCTCCCCTGCGTATCTTCCTGTTTGCCGATGATAGTATCCAGCCCATGCTGGACAGCGTCAGCGCCGATGAAGAGGGTGCTGAATGGCTGCATCTGATTGCCCTGCAGCCCTACACCCTTGACGAGACTCGGGATTATCTTGCTCAGCGTCTGGAGGCTGCAGGACAAGGCATCGAGTTGCTCGATGAAGATCAGACGCAATGGATTCATCGACATAGCGGTGGCTGGCCTGGTCGTATCAACGACGCAGCCCGGCAATCCATGGGCGAAGCCATGGCTGAGCAGGAGTCGCCCATCACATCCCGCCGTGCCGTCCTGCCGTTGAAGTCCCTTGTGGCGGTGGTTCTGGTGGCTGTGGGCATAGGTTTTGCCTGGTTCATGGGTGAACGCGAGGGAGAGCCGGTCACCACGGTGCTGGAGTTGCCGGATCCGGTAGTACCGGTCGATGCAACCAATGACCCCCAGCTCGCCGAGCTCACCGAATTAAACGCTGCCCCCGGCCTTGCTCCATCAGAGAGACCTCCAGGGTCAGATGAGCTCGCCGAGGTCCCGTCTGATAACGAAGATACCCGTATTGCGGACTCCGAACGTTCTGCCACGGTCAATCTTTTTCCCAGTAACGGTGCTGGAGAAGTTCCCGTGGAAGCCTCTGCTGAGGCGCAGGTAGAGAGGTCGGAACAATCACCAGCTATGCCAGCTCAGCCAGTGCAGCCTGTACCCGAATCGCCGGTGGTGGACGCGCCGACACCGACGTCAGAGGCTCAACCGGTTCAGCCTGCCCGCGAGCCGGTAGCTCCCTCGGCACCACAAACAGCTGCGGCTGGTGCGAGTGGTGATGACTGGTACCGTGCGCAGCAACCAGGTAGATATGTGTTGCAGGTGCTCGGCTCGCGCAGTCGTGGCGCAGCCAGTGGTTTCATCAGTAATAATCCCGGCGTGGCAGAGTTGAGATTTTTCCAGACGACCCATCAGGGTGAACCCTGGTTTGTCGTTACTCAGGGCAACTATGCTGGTCGTCAGCAGGCTCAGCAGGGAATCTCCGGACTGCCTGCTTCAATGCGCAGCGCTAACCCGTGGCCACGCTCGGTGGGTGATATTCAAAAAGCCCTGAAATGACATAGGTTCTGGTGGCGGGGTGAGGCTTTCACTTCGCCGCTAGTAGTCTGGTCACTGAAAAGCTTTCTTATTTACGACATTTGGATACGCTTATGCGGCACTTCTAGCCGAAAAAAAATTGTGGCTGTACAAACCGCTGTGTACAATTACTCCCCTTTTGTCCGGCGCCGAGCCAGATCCAGTCTCGTTTGAGTCTCGTAAGCGTCTGAATTCAATAGCATTTGAGAGTGTGCCTATGAAAGCAGGTTTATATCAGCCTGATCAGTTCAAGGATAACTGTGGTTTTGGTCTTATCGCCCATATGCAGGGAGAGCCGAGCCACCACTTGTTACTGACGGCAATTGAAGCCCTGACGTGCATGACACACCGTGGCGGCATCAACGCTGACGGCAAGACCGGTGACGGCTGTGGTCTGCTCATTCAGAAACCGGACCGATTCCTGCGCGACGTAGCCCAGGAATCGATTGGCGTCGCCCTGCCTGAACAATATGCCGTTGGCATGGTCTTCATGGGTGCTGATCAGGCCGCTACAGAGGCAGCCCATTCGGCCTTTGATGCAGCGCTCCAAGGCGAGGGTCTGGTATCGCTGGGCTGGCGTGAAGTGCCGGTAGACAGCAGTGTCCTCGGGCCGCTGGCTCTGAGCAGCATGCCGCGAATCGAGCAGGTGTTTGTCTCTGGCGAAGGCCTCGACGAACAGCAGTTCGGCATCAAACTCTTTTACGCACGACGCAAGGCCGAGATTGCCATGCAGGCGGCCCCGGATTTCTACGTCTGCAGCCTGTCGCACAAGGTCATCTCCTATAAAGGTTTGATGATGCCGGCTGATTTGGGCCGCTTCTATCCAGATCTGAGCGATCAACGTATGGAAACCGCTATTAGCGTGTTCCACCAGCGTTTTTCCACCAACACACTGCCCAAATGGCCGCTTGCTCAGCCGTTCCGGCTGGTTGCCCACAATGGTGAGATCAACACCATTACCGCCAACCGCAATTGGGCCCACGCTCGCCGCAACAAGTTTACCAATGAGCTGTTACCTGACCTTGAGAGCATTTCGCCCATCGTCAACGTGACTGGCTCGGATTCCTCCAGCATGGACAACATGCTCGAGCTTCTGCTTGCCGGTGGTATGGATCTGTTCCGTGCGATCCGTATGGTGGTGCCGCCAGCCTGGCAGAACGTTGAGACCATGGATGCTGATTTGAAGGCATTCTACGAATTCAACTCGATGCACATGGAAGCCTGGGATGGCCCGGCCGGTATCGTGTTGACCGAAGGCCGCTACGCCGTGTGCCTGCTTGACCGTAACGGCCTGCGTCCTGCCCGTTACGTGGTTACCAAGAACGGCTACATTACCCTGGCCTCGGAGATCGGTGTCTGGAATTACCAGCCCGAAGACGTGATTAGCAAGGGCCGGGTGGGCCCGGGCCAGATTCTCGCGGTTGATACCGAGACTGGTGAAGTGCTGCACACGGATGACGTCGAAGGTCGACTGAAGTCCCGTCATCCTTATCGCAAGTGGCTGAAGGAAAACGCACTACGTATCCAGGCCACGATGAACGATCGCGATCATGGCTCGGATTTTCTCAGCCCGGAACAGCTCAAGCAGTACATGAAAATGTTCCAGGTCACCTTCGAAGAGCGGGACCAGGTGCTTCGTCCATTGGCCGAAAATGGCCAGGAAGCAGTTGGCTCCATGGGTGACGATACGCCGATGGCAGTGCTGTCGACCCGTGTACGTTCGGTTTACGACTACTTCCGCCAGCAGTTTGCCCAGGTAACCAATCCGGCAATCGATCCGCTGCGGGAAGCCATCGTGATGTCGCTGGAAACCTGTGTTGGCGCCGAGCGCAATGTGTTCGAAGAGACTGCCGAGCACGCCAACCGCGCCATCCTGAGCAGCCCGGTCATGTCGCCTGCCAAATGGCGCACATTGATGAATCTCGAACGCCCGGGTTTTGCCGTTCAGCGTATCGAGCTTAATGTGCCAGCCGACATGCCCCTGGCCGACGCGGTCAAGGACATAGCACTACAGGCTGAGGCCGCCGTACGCGAGGGCAAGACCCTGCTCGTGCTCAGCGACCGCTATATTGAAGAAGGCAAGCTGCCGGTACACGCGGCCCTCGCCGTGGGCGCCGTGCACCACCACCTGATTGAAGTGGGACTGCGTTGCGACTGTAATATTCTGGTCGAAACGGCTACCGCCCGCGACCCGCACCACTATGCAGTGCTGATTGGCTTCGGTGCTACTGCGGTCTATCCGTACCTGGCTTACGAAGTGCTTGGCGACCTGATCCGTACCGGCGAAGTCATTGGTGATCTGTACGAGGTCTTCAAGAGCTACCGCAAGGGTATTTCCAAGGGGCTGTTGAAGATCCTGTCGAAGATGGGTATCTCCACTATCGTCTCCTATCGCGGTGCTCAGCTGTTTGAAGCAATCGGTCTGGCTGATGAGGTAGTCGACGTCTGCTTCCGCGGGGTGGTCAGCCGGATTCAGGGTGCGCGCTTCAGTGACCTGCAGATGGAGCAGGGGCTGCTGGCCAAGGAAGCCTGGAATCCACGCAAGGCTATACAGCAGGGCGGCCTGTTGAAGTTCATCTTCGGCGGTGAGTACCATGCCTACAATCCTGATGTGGTGAGGGCATTGCAGGATGCGGTTCAGGGCGACAGCTACGACAAGTATCTGGAATATGCAGGGCTGGTAAATAGCCGTCCGGTAGCGTCCCTGCGTGACCTCCTGCGCCTGCGTGACGATCAGACGCCGATTGATCTCGACCAGGTCGAGCCGCTCGAGAGCATCTTCAAACGTTTCGATTCAGCGGGTATCTCGCTGGGTGCATTGTCGCCGGAGGCCCACGAAGCCATTGCTGAAGCGATGAACCGTCTGGGCGCCCGCTCGAACTCGGGTGAGGGTGGTGAAGATCCTGCCCGTTATGGCACCTCACGCAGCTCCAAGATCAAGCAGATCGCCTCTGGCCGGTTTGGTGTTACCCCCGAATACCTGGTCAATGCCGATGTGCTGCAGATCAAGGTGGCCCAGGGCGCCAAGCCGGGAGAGGGTGGTCAGTTGCCTGGCGGCAAGGTCAATGAGCTGATTGCCCGCCTGCGCTATGCAGTGCCCGGCGTAACGCTGATCTCGCCGCCGCCGCACCACGACATCTACTCGATCGAGGATCTTTCGCAGTTGATCTTCGACCTCAAGCAGGTCAACCCCCAGGCCCTGGTATCAGTCAAGCTGGTATCCGAGCCCGGGGTAGGCACCATCGCTGCCGGCGTTGCCAAGGCTTATGCTGATCTCATCACGATTTCCGGGTATGACGGCGGTACCGGTGCCTCGCCACTGACATCCATCCGCTATGCAGGGTCGCCCTGGGAACTGGGCCTGTCTGAAGCGCATCAGACTCTGCGCGGTAACGATTTGCGTGGCAAGGTCCGGGTACAGACTGACGGTGGCCTGAAAACGGGTCTGGACGTAATCAAGGCAGCGATACTCGGTGCCGAGAGCTTCGGTTTCGGCACAGCGCCGATGATTGCCCTGGGTTGCAAGTATCTGCGGATCTGCCACCTGAACAACTGCGCTACCGGTATTGCAACGCAGAACAAGCACCTGCGTGACAACCATTACATCGGTACCGTGGAAATGGTGATGAATTTCTTCACTTATGTCGCGACCGAGACCCGGGAGTGGATGGCGAAGCTGGGTGTTACACGCTTGCAGGATCTGATCGGGCGGACCGACCTGCTGGAAATTCTGCCGGGTAACACCAGCAAGCAGCAGAACCTGGACCTCGAGCCACTGCTGTTCAGCAAGGATGTACCTGCTGACAAGCCTCAGTACTGTGAATCGCCACGCAACGAGCCCTTTGACAAGGGCCTGACTGCGGAGAAGATGGTCGAATTGGCGCGTTCCTGCATTGACGGGCTGACTGGTGGCGAGTTCGAGATGAAGCTGACCAACTGCGACCGTTCTATCGGTGCGCGGGTATCTGGCGAAATCGCCCGGGTACATGGCAACCAGGGCATGGTCAAGGCGCCGATCACCTATCGTTTCAAGGGTACCGCAGGTCAGAGTTTCGGCGTCTGGAACGCCGGCGGACTGCATATGTACCTAGAAGGTGATGCCAACGACTATGTGGGCAAGGGTATGACAGGGGGCAAGCTGGTAGTAGTGCCGCCCAAGGGCAGCCCGTTCCGCTCGGAAGAGACGGCGATCATCGGCAATACCTGCCTCTACGGCGCCACTGGCGGCAAGCTGTTCGCCGCGGGCAGTGCCGGTGAGCGTTTTGCCGTGCGTAACTCCGGTTGTCACGCGGTTATCGAGGGTGCCGGCGACCATTGCTGTGAGTACATGACCGGCGGGATGGTTTGTGTGCTGGGCCATACCGGTCACAACTTCGGTGCAGGCATGACCGGTGGCTTTGCCTTTGTACTTGACCAGGACAACAGCTTCTTCGACAAACTGAACCACGAGCTGGTGGAGCTGCATCGGATTTCCAGCGAATCCATGGAGTCCTACCGCAGTCACCTGACCATGGTTCTGAACGAATACGTAGCCGAGACTGGGAGTGCGTGGGGTGCCGAGGTTCTGGACAACCTGGACAATTACATACGGCGCTTCTGGCTGGTCAAGCCCAAGGCGGCCAGTCTGGGTGCCTTGTTGAGCAGCACCCGAGCCAATCCGCAATAAAGCGGCTGTCTGGCATCAGGCTCGCGGTGTTTGAGCGGGTCTGAGCCCAAGGTGAATGTTTGCGGCCGTGCTCCGTTGGAGCACCGCTGCTGCTAAGAGGTTTTTTATGGCTGACCGTTTGAACAACGACTTCCAGTTTATCGATGTGGGCCGCAAGGACCCGCAGAAGCGTCCGCTGCGTATGCGCAAAACCCAGTTCGTCGAAATCAACGAACAGTTCAAGCCAGAGCAGGCGGGCGATCAATCGCACCGTTGCCTGGAGTGCGGTAACCCATACTGCGAGTGGAAGTGTCCGGTACACAACTATATTCCCAACTGGCTCAAGCTGGTCTCGGAAGGCAATATTCTCGAAGCTGCCGAGCTGTGTCATCAGACCAACACGCTGCCTGAGGTGTGCGGACGGGTCTGCCCCCAGGACCGCCTCTGTGAAGGTGCCTGCACCCTGAATGACGGCTTCGGTGCCGTAACCATCGGCTCGGTGGAGAAATACATCACCGATACCGCCTTTGCGATGGGCTGGCGACCAGATCTGTCCCAGGTAGTGCCTACGGGCAAGCGTGTTGCCATCATTGGTGCCGGCCCCGCAGGCCTTGGCTGTGCCGATGTGCTGGCGCGTGCCGGCGTTAGTCCGGTGGTGTTCGACCGTAACCCCGAGATCGGCGGTCTGCTGACTTTCGGTATCCCCGAGTTCAAGCTCGAAAAAATGGTCATGTCACGCCGTCGCGAGATATTCGAGGGCATGGGTATTGAGTTCCGCCTGAATACCGAGATTGGCAAGGACGTGACTATTGACGAACTGCTAGGAGAGTTCGATGCGGTATTCATGGGTATGGGCACCTACACCTACATGAAAGGTGGCTTCCCGGGTGAAGATCTGCCGGGTGTATACGATGCTCTGGATTTTCTTATCGCCAACGTCAACCGCAACCTCGGATTCGAGAAGTCCGAAGCTGATTTCATCAACCTCAAAGGCAAGCGGGTGGTTGTGCTGGGGGGTGGTGATACCGCGATGGATTGTAATCGTACGTCGATTCGCCAGGGCGCCAAGTCGGTACACTGTGCCTATCGTCGTGATGAAGAAAACATGCCCGGCTCGCGCAAGGAAGTAAAGAACGCCAAGGATGAAGGCGTGAAATTCCTCTTTAACCGCCAGCCGATTGCGATTGTTGGTGAAGATCGCGTTGAAGGCGTAAAGGTGGTCGAGACCCGTCTCGGTGAGCCCGATGCCCGCGGTCGTCGCAGCCCCGAACCTATTCCCGGCTCGGAAGAGATCCTGCAGGCCGACGCGGTTATTATCGCCTTCGGTTTTCGTCCCAGTCCTGCGGACTGGTTTGCCGACAAGAGTGTGGATACCGACAGTCAGGGTCGAGTGGTTGCAGTCGAGCAGGCGCAGTATCGGTTCCAGACCAGTAACCCGAAGATCTTTGCCGGTGGCGACATGGTTCGTGGGTCCGATCTGGTAGTGACTGCGATATGGGAAGGTCGTCAGGCTGCAGAGGGAATTCTCGAGTATCTCGATCTCTGATCGCGCCAGCGTGAAATACAGGGCGCCTTCGGGCGCCTTTTTTATGCCTGTGACAGTGGTCGCGCTCTAGAAAACATGACATGTGGCAACATGCCCTGAGGTTTGGCCGGCCAGCGCTGATCTTTCTGCCGATTTCCCGGTACAATGGCGGCTGATTCCGCTATTGGATGCTACTACATGCCCCAACTGAAAAATGACCGTTTCCTGCGCGCCCTGATGCGCGAGCCTGTTGATGTGACTCCGGTTTGGATGATGCGCCAGGCCGGGCGCTATCTTCCCGAGTACCGCGAAGCGCGCAGTCGGGCGGGTGACTTCATGGGGCTGTGCATGAATCCCGAGCGAGCCTGCGAGGTGACATTGCAACCGCTGGAGCGCTACCCGCTGGATGCGGCGATCCTGTTTTCCGACATTCTGACTATTCCGGATGCGATGGGGCTCGGACTGTATTTTGAGACAGGCGAAGGCCCACGCTTTCGCAAGCGTATCGATACCCCGGCCGATGTTGAGGCACTGAAGGTGCCTGATCCGGAACAGGATCTGGGCTACGTGATGAATGCCGTGCGCACCATTCGCAGCGAACTCAATGGTCGCGTGCCGCTCATCGGCTTTTCCGGCAGCCCCTGGACGCTGGCTACCTATATGGTCGAGGGCGGATCTTCGAAGGATTTTCGCAAGACTAAGGCCATGTTGTACGACCAGCCTGAAGCCATGCATCAATTGCTCGACAAACTGGCCCAATCGGTAACCTCTTATCTCAACGGTCAGATCATGGCCGGCGCCCAGGCAGTGCAGATTTTTGATACCTGGGGTGGCAACCTGTCGGCTGATGCCTATCAGAAGTTTTCCCTGGCCTATATGCGCAAGATTGTATCTGGCCTGATCCGCGAGCATGACGGGCGCCGCGTACCGGTGATTCTGTTCACCAAGAACGGCGGGCTCTGGCTGGAAAGTATCGCTGATAGTGGGGCCGATGCGCTGGGTCTGGACTGGACGATCGATATGGGCGCAGCACGCTCGCGGGTGGGCTCGAAGGTCGCACTGCAGGGCAATATGGACCCCACGGTGTTGTACGCCAAGCCGGCTGCTATCCGCGAAGAAGTCGCGCGCATCCTAAAGAGCTACGGCAAGGGCAATGGTCATGTATTCAATCTTGGTCACGGTATCACTCCAGAAGTAGATCCTGCGCATGCGGGTGCGTTTATCGAGGCCGTGCACGAGTTGTCGGCGATCTATCACGACCCCTCTGCTATCGTAGTCTGAATCAAATCAGCCATACGCAGGACTGACCGGGAGAAGGTTATGCGGCGAGTCATTTTCAATCAGAAAGGCGGTGTCGGCAAATCCAGCATCGCCTGCAATCTGGCCGCAGTCAGTGCTGCGGCGGGGTACAAGACATTGGTCGTGGATCTTGATCCTCAGGCCAATTCCAGCCACTACCTGCTCGGCGACGGTCTCGAAGATGTTGACCTGACCATTGCCGACTTCTTCGCGCAAACGCTGTCCAGTAGTCTGTTCAACAAGAAGGCCGAGCAGTTTGTCACCGAAACGCCCTTTGAAAACCTCTGGCTGATGCCCGCGAGCCCGGAACTGGGTGAGCTGCAACATAAGCTCGAGTCGCGCTACAAGATCCAGAAGTTGCGCAAGTTACTCAACGACCTGAAAGACAATTACGAACGGATTTATATCGATACCGCGCCGAGCTTCAATTTCTATACTATTTCCGCGCTGATCGCTTCTAACCGCTGCTTGATCCCCTTTGATTGCGACAGCTTTTCCCGCCAGGCGCTCTATGGTCTGCTCCGTGAGTTGGAGGATATCAAGGAAGAGCATAACGAGGACCTGGAAGTTGAAGGCATTGTGGTGAACCAGTTCCAGGCGCGGGCATCGCTGCCACAACAGATGCTCGACGAACTGATCGCCGAGGGGCTGCCTGTCTTGCCTGTGTATCTTTCCAGTTCAGTGCGAATGCGCGAGTCTCATCAGGTCAATACACCGCTGATTTTTCTCGATGGCCGGCACAAGCTGACCCAGCAGTTCATCGCGTTGCACGACCATATCGAGGCTGGCTAGGGCCTCAGCGAGCAACCAGCACGTCACAGGGCGGCTCTCTCAGCAGCGCGAGCGCAAGGCTGCCCAGTAATGCTTCCCCCATGCTGCTGCGGCTATGGCTGCCAAGAGCGATGAATCCGGGATGGATTTGGGCTATTTCCAGTTCAAGCAAGGCGCGGAGTTCTCCACTGCGCATCTTCAGCTCAGTATCGGGTCTGGGTGTACCAATAAGATCCAGAGTCTCCATCTCATCTTCCAGTAGATACGATAACGTTTCCTGTCTCTCGACCATGAATGCTTCGCGGGCAGCCGGCCCAGCCAGCCGCGCTCCCAGCGGTGGATTGCACATGTGCAGTGCATGTAGCTTGCCCCCTTGCAGCAGCATTGCAGCACAACGCAAGGCCTCACTGGCGCAGGTTGAAAAATCCAGCGCCAGCAACCCGTTGTCATAAGAGCTGCTCTCACTGGCGACTAACAGCACCGGTACCGAGGAAAGTCGGCTCACTCGCTCGAGTGTGGTGCCCACAAATAGCTCCGGATTGCGTTGATGGTGCCGACCCAGTATCAGCAGCTGTGCCGCACATTCACTCGCTGCGCGCAGGATGGTCTCGGCAACAGGACCGCGCTGAATGACAATCTGTACGTCGGCAGTGCCACCGGGGCATCGTTCGAATTGTTTCTCGAGCAGGACCCTGGCCTCGGCACAGGCCTTGTCCTGAAGGGCCAGGGATAAATGATTATCCACCGTATGCAGGGCAATGAGTGGTGCGCCCAGACGGCCGGCGAGCATGCATGCCCGGCTAATGGCCAGATCGGATTCGGGGCTGAGGTCGCTGGCAACGATGATCGGTGACACGGCAAGCACTCCTTGAGGTTTACTGCTCCAGTATGCCCTCCTGTTTTGTGTGATTAGTTGACCGAAAGCAAGCTTTGCTCTCAGGTCCGTTTCCGATATTGACCTGTCACCTGCTGCATGGGCATGCTTGTCGGCACACCCCTCGACGGACAAATATAACCATGAAGCTCGAAACACTCGCGGTACACGCCGGTTATTCCCCGGATCCGACCACCAAGGCAGTAGCGGTCCCGATCTACCAGACTACCTCTTACGCGTTCGATAACACCCAGCACGGTGCTGATCTATTCGATCTCAAAGTGCCCGGGAATATCTATACGCGCATCATGAACCCGACCAACGATGTACTCGAACAGAGGCTCTCGGCGATGGAGGGTGGTGTGGGTGGTCTGGCTGTGGCGTCCGGTATGGCGGCCATCACCTACGCTATTCAAACCCTGGCCGAAGTCGGTGACAACATCGTTTCAGTTGCCAAGCTGTACGGCGGTACCTATAACCTTTTTGCCCACACCCTGCCGCGTCAGGGTATCGAGGTTCGCTTTGGTGATCACGCCGATATAGCCAGCCTGGAAAGCCTGATTGATGCCCGGACCAAGGCGGTTTTCTGCGAGTCAGTGGGCAACCCCTCGGGGAATATTATCGACATTACCGCTCTGGCCGAAGCGGCCCACAGGCATGGTGTACCGTTGATTGTCGACAATACAGTGGCCACGCCAGCACTTTGCCGGCCAATCGAGCATGGTGCAGACATCGTCGTGCACTCATTGACCAAGTATATCGGCGGCCATGGCACCACGCTGGGCGGCATGGTTATCGATAGCGGAACCTTCCCCTGGGCAGATAACGCAGAGCGTTTCCCGCTTTTGAATACGCCCGATCCTTCCTACCATGGCGTGGTGTATACCGAGGCCTTTGGCCCGGCTGCATTTATCGGCCGCTGCAGAGTGGTGCCGTTACGCAACATGGGGGCAGCACTGTCGCCGATGAATGCGTTCCAGATCCTGATGGGCCTGGAAACACTCACCTTGCGTATGGAGCGTCACTGTGAAAACGCGATGAAGGTCGCGCAATACCTGCAGCAGCATCCGCAGGTCAGCTGGGTGCAGTTTGCCGGACTGCCGGACCACCCGGAACACGCGCTGGCGCAGCGATACATGGGAGGCATTCCAGCCTCGATTCTGTCATTCGGCATCAAGGGCGGTCAGGAGGCAGGTGCGCGCTTTATCGACGCCCTGGATCTTGTCGTGCGACTGGTGAATATTGGTGACACCAAATCCCTTGCATGCCATCCGGCAACCACCACCCATCGCCAACTGGATGACGAAGAGCTGGCCAAGGCTGGCGTACCGAGGGATATGGTGCGGTTGTCGATCGGTATTGAACATATCGATGACATTCTTGCGGATCTGAAGCAGGCGCTTGAGAAAAGCGAGAAGGGCTAAGCCGCAAGCCGCAAGCTGCAAGCGGTAAGCGGTAAGCGGTAAGCTTCAAGCTGTCCGAGCTGGTTGATAGTGAGCAGGTTTCAGCCTGCCAAGTGGTAATTGGCGGGCTTTATTATAAAAGCCACTTCAAACTGCTTGAAGCTTGAAGCTTGAAGCTTGCCGCTGCGTTAGCCGGGAAATAACGGCCAGACCAGCGGTATCACCAGCGTCGCCGTGGCCCACATGATCAGGTTCATCGGTATCCCGATGCGCATGAAGTCGGTGAACTTGTAACCCCCTGCACTGTAGACAAAGGTGTTGGTCTGGTAGCCGATTGGTGTGGCGAAGCTGGCGCTGGCGGCGAACATCACGGCAACCACAAAGGGCCGCGGGTCGGCGCCGAGCTGATAGGCAACACCCATCGCGATAGGCGTCAGCAATACCGCGACGGCGTTGTTGCTGACAATCTCGGTGAGGATCGAGGTCAGCAGGTAGATGAAAGACAGCATGAAAAGCGGGCCCATCAACGGTGCCAGCAGCATGACCTGATCGACAACGCTATCCACCAACCCGACCTTGTTCATCGCGACGCTTATCGCCAGCATACCGAAGATAATCGTCAGAATGCGCCAGTCTATGGCCTTGTAGGCGTCTTCGGTATCCAGGCATCGGGTCGCCAGCACAGCGGCGGTAGCGATCATTGCCAGACCCTCTATAGGCATCACTTTCAGTGCTGCCAGCACCATCACCGCCAATACGGCAGCAATCGCGATAGGCGCCTTGTCGCGGCGATAGGCACGCTCCTGCACGGTGTTCAGACTGATCAGATCACCGTTGTCGGCAAATTTGCGGATCTGTGCGGGGGTACCCTCCACCAGCATCACGTCACCGAACTGCAGCTGAAAATCATCCAGGTTGTCCTGGATGTTTTCGTTATGTCGATGGATCGCCAGTACGTGAATACCGTAGCGGGCGGTCAGGTTCAAATCGCGCATGGGGCGATGGCTGTAGCGCGAGTTACGGCCAACGATGGCTTCGGCCAGCACCACATCCCGGGTGGATATGGTTTCGAAATTGGCTGGCTGCTGGTGATTGAAGGTAAGCAGGCCGGTCTGACGTAGCTCTATGAAGTCGCGCATGTTGGCGTGCAGTACAAGCCTGTCGCCGGCATTGAGCACAGTCGTATTGACCGGAGTAGAGAGCTCTTCATCGCCGCGGAAAATCTTCAGAACCTGAATGCCGGTATCGCCATTGAGCTTTGCATCGCTGATGGTCTGATTGACCACGGGGGAGTCATGGGGGACCAGCAGTTCGGTCATGAAGGGTCTGCTTTGATCCGGGCGCAACTGCTTTGACAGACTCTCGCGGTCAGGTAACAGTCGATGACCGACCAGCATGATGAATGCCAGGCCGATTGCTGACATGATCAGGCCAGGCAGGAATATTTCAAACATGCCGAAGGGCTCCATGCCCTGCTCTCGAGCCACGCCGTCGACCAGAATGTTTGTCGATGTGCCGATCATGGTCATGGTGCCACCGAGGATCGTCGCGTAGGACAGCGGTATCAGCATCTTGGATGCCTTGCTGCCAACCTGGGCCGCGAGCGTTACAGCGACGGGCGTTAGAATGGCAACCACGGGTGTGTTGTTGATAAAGGTAGATAGCACCATGGCGGTCAGCATCAGGCTGAACAGGGTGCGTAACGGGCTGCCGCCACCCATGCGCGACAGCCACTTGCCCAGCGCCTCGACGCAGCCTGTGCGTTCCAGCGCAGCGGAAAGCACAAACATGCAGGCAATGGTAATAGGCGCACTGTTGGACAGGATGCCGAGGACGTCGGAAGGACTCAGTAAGCTGCTGACCAGCAGCACCGCCACAGCGATACCGACCACTACATCAGGGCTGAATTTTTCCCGTGCAAAGGCGTAAAAAACCCAGCACAGCAGAACGGCGACGCCAATCATTGGCAGGGAATCCCAGTTCATCAACCCGAACCTTGTCTTGTAACAGTGGCTCCGCGGGTCGGAACCTTTCAGGCCGCCACATTAAGAGGGATGGCTAAGATTGTCCAAGCACGAAAACTGATTTTTATATAGCTTTATAGAATAAGAGGCCTGGCGGGTAAGGACGAGTGCGGCGCAGCGCTGGTCAATCGTCTCGAACAGAGCACAGCAGTCTGCATAAGGACTCCCGCTGTTCTGCTGGCGCCTTATGGCTTTGTATCAAGCAATGAAATTGGCAGGCATTTGCCTTGACCGACAGGGCCTGGCGGCATAGTGTTCAAACGACTGTATGAATTCTGACGCCTGGCACATGCCAGGTGTTTCTTTAGGAGATTGAACCATGCCTGATTACAAAGCTCCGTTGCGCGACATGCGCTTCGTGATGGAAGAACTGCACAACTTCGGCGCCGGTTACGAGCGTTTCGAGTTGACCGAAGCGACCCCGGATCTGATTTCCGCGGTGATGGAAGAAAGCGCCAAGTTTGCTGGTGAAGTGCTCGCACCGCTGAACCGTACCGGTGACGAGGAAGGCTGCCATATCGACGACGGCGTCGTTACTACACCTGCAGGCTTCAAGGAAGCTTACCAGCAGTTCGTGGACAACGGCTGGGCGTCGATGACAGGACCCGAAGAGTTTGGCGGTCAGGGTCTGCCGGCATCCCTCGGATTTGTAGTGGCTGAAATGATCGGTTCTGCCAACTACGCCTGGAGCATGTATCCGGGTTTGAGTCAGGGCTGCGCTGCAGCTATCCGTGCCCATGGTAGTCAGGAGCAGAAGGAGCTGTACCTGAACAAGCTGGTACCAGGGCAGTGGACCGGTTCCATGTGTCTGACCGAACCCCAGTGCGGAACCGACCTGGGCCTGACCAAGACCCGCGCGGTACCCCAGGCCGATGGCAGCTACCAGATTACTGGCACCAAGATCTTTATCTCCTGCGGCGAGCATGATTTTGCCGAGAACATTGTACACCTGGTGCTGGCCAAGCTCCCCGACGCGCCGGAAGGCACCAAGGGTATTTCGTTGTTCATCGTTCCCAAGTTCCTGCCTGACGCCAATGGCGAGAAGGGCGAGCGTAACGGCGTCAAATGTGGCTCGATCGAGCACAAGATGGGCATCAAGGCATCGGCTACCTGCGTGATGAACTTCGACGATGCCAAGGGCTTCCTGATCGGCGAGGTCAACAAGGGCCTCAACTGCATGTTTACCATGATGAACCACGCCCGCCTGGGTACTGGTATGCAGGGTCTGTGTCACGGTGAAGCGTCCTATCAGAGCGCCCTGGCCTACGCCAAGGATCGCCTGCAGATGCGCGCCCTTTCCGGCCCGGCCGAGCCGAACAAGCCCGCCGATCCGATCATCGTACACCCCGATGTACGCCGTATGCTGCTGACCATGAAGGCCTTCAACGAAGGCAATCGTGCGCTGGCCTATTACACCGCGCAACTGCTGGACAAGGCGCATTACTCCAAGGATGCAGCCGAGCGCGAGAATGCCGAAG
>NZ_VTTI01000001.1:70173-83739 GCF_008641105.1 Halopseudomonas salina | reverse complement strand
AGCAGCTGGCGTTCCTGACGCCCATTTGTAAAGCCTTCATGACCGAAACCGGTCTGGAAGCAACCAACCACGGTGTGCAGATCTTCGGTGGTCACGGATATGTCCGCGAATGGGGTCAGGAGCAGCAACTGCGTGATTGCCGCATCGGTCTGATCTATGAAGGCACCAACGGCATCCAGGCACTCGACCTGCTCGGCCGCAAGGTACTGATGACCCAGGGCAAGATGCTGCGTGCCTTCACCAAGGAAGTGCACCTGTTCTGCAAGGAAAACGAAGGCAACGCCCAGTTTGGTGATTACATCAAGAAGGTCAGTGCGCTGAACGCCCAGTGGGGCGAGATGACGCAGAAGATCGCGATGAAAGCCATGCAGGATCGTGAGGAGATCGGTTCGGCCGCCATGGACTATCTGATGTTCTCCGGTTACGTCACCCTGGCGTTCTTCTGGGTGAAGATGGCGATTGCCGCGCAGAGCAAGCTTGATGCCGGCACCAGCGAAGTGGATTACTACAAGGCCAAGCTGGCCACGCAGGAGTTCTACTTCAAGCGTCTGCTGCCGCGCGCCCAGGCCCACGTCGAGGCTCTGGAGTCCGGTGCTGAGAGCCTGATGCAGATGACTGCCGAGCAGTTCTAAGAGTCAGCGGCAAGCTTTAAGCTTTAAGCTGTAAGTAAAAAAGCCCCGACTGGTTCGGGGCTTTTTGTTTTTAATGCGTAGATAAACACATGTTTATGACGTCAACGCACTATCGAGCCTAGAGAGATAATGAGTCATCAGGAAAATGCGTGCGAAAGCGTTGTTCACTATCAAATTTCAGTTGCGCGCCCTCACTGATTTGATTTTGCGCATTTTCTAGATCGGCTTGGGCGCGACTAAGTTCACGCTCGGCCCTTCGTACAGCACGATCTGCTCGTTTGACGGCTTTTTCGCCATCAATAATCATTTTGTTCCCCGTATCCCAGTCCTTGGCTATTTGTCTTTTCAGTATTACCTGATCACTCAGCTCAGCAGCATGGTCGCGCATCAGGTCGCTAGTGGTTGGAGAGGTTGAGCATCCGGTTACAAATAACGCAAAGCAAAGGGCGAAAGGAATGTGGTGATTAGTATTAAGCATGTTTTTTACCCCTAATAGGACTAAGAGCCTGGGGTTTGGCATCGTGGAGTGCCATTCAACCAGGTGAAGTGAGATGTTCTTGCTTTAGCGAAAGTCACAGTGCCGCGGGGTTTGGTCGCAAAGAGTTCGCTCCTGACTGAAGGGCGCAATTGTGATACTTACTGGCACGATCCTTTGATAACAAAAGCAACGAATTGGCTATGTGACCGGAAATTACAATTTAGTCATTTAAAGACGCTATGACCAAAAACGTTGCCGGGCTACACTTGTGACATTTCCCGGACTGTTCCGGGCGCAACCACTGCTAGAGGAGTGTCCCATGGCCGACTACAAAGCCCCCCTGCGTGATATCCGCTTCGTACTCAACGAGGTATTCGAAGCCGACAAGCTGTGGCAGAGCCTGCCCGGCCTGAACGGCGCAATCGATGCCGAAACCGCTGAAGCCATGCTCGAGGAAGCCGGCAAGATCACCTCGCAGACCATTGCCCCGCTAAACCGTAGCGGCGATGAAGAAGGCGCCCAATGGAACGACGGCGTAGTGACGACCCCGGCTGGCTTCAAGCAGGCCTACACCACCTACGCGGAAGGCGGCTGGGTGGGTCTGGGAGGCAACCCTGAATTTGGTGGTCTGGGTATGCCCAAGACGCTGGGCGTGCAAGTAGAGGAAATGGTCTACGGCGCCAATAACAGCTTTGCGCTTTACCCGGCACTGACAGCAGGTTGCTGCCTCGCGCTCGACGCCCACGGTAGCGAAGAACTCAAGCACGCCTATCTGCCCAACCTGTACGGCGGTTCCTGGGCCGGCACCATGTGCCTCACAGAACCTCACTGCGGCACCGATCTGGGCATCATCCGGACCAAGGCGGTTCCCCAGGCCAATGGCACCTATGCGGTTACCGGCACCAAGATCTTCATCACTGGTGGCGAACATGACCTGACAGAAAACATTATTCATCTGGTTCTGGCCAAGCTCCCCGATGCACCCGCTGGTCCCAAGGGTATTTCGCTTTTTCTGGTGCCCAAGATCCTGGTCAAGGAAGATGGCAGTCTGGGCGAACGTAATACTGTCAGTTGCGGCTCGATCGAACACAAGATGGGCATCAAAGCCTCTGCAACGTGCGTGATGAATTTCGACGGCGCCGAAGGCTACCTCATCGGTGAAGTGAACAAAGGTCTCAACGCCATGTTCACGATGATGAACTATGAGCGCTTGTCCATCGGCATCCAGGGTATCGGCTGTGGCGAGGCGTCCTACCAGACCGCGGTGGCCTATGCCCGCGAGCGCATTCAGAGCCGCTCCCCCACCGGAGCGATTGCCCCGGAGCAGGCAGCGGATCCGATCATCGTGCACCCGGACGTGCGCCGCATGCTGTTGACCATGAAGGCCATGACCGAGGGCAGCCGCGCGTTCTCCACCTATGTCGGTTCGCAGCTGGATATCAGCAAGTTTGCCGACGACCCGCAGATCAAGAAGAAGGGCGAGGACCTGGTGGCGCTGTTGACGCCGGTGGCCAAGGCGTTCTTCACCGATATCGGGCTTGAAAGCTGTGTGCATGGTCAGCAGGTGCTGGGCGGTCATGGTTACGTGCGCGAGTGGGGCCAGGAACAGTTGGTACGTGACGCCCGTATCGGCCAGATTTACGAAGGTACCAACGGTATTCAGGCACTGGATCTGATGGGCCGCAAGACTGTTGCCAATGGCGGCGCCTTCTTCAAGGTATTTGCCGAGGAAGTTCGTGAATTTATTGCCGCCAACCAGGATCAGGCCCTTGCTGACTTTGTGCAGCCGCTAAAAAAAGCGCTGTCCAATCTGGAGGAGCTCACTGCGCTGGTAATTGATCGCAGCAAGACCAATCCCAACGAAATCGGTGCAGCCTCTGTCGAGTATCTGCATGTGTTTGGCTACACGGTTTACGGCTACATGTGGGCGCGTATGGCCAAGGCCGCTCTGGCCAAGCTGGATCAGGACAGCGACGGTTTTTACGCTGCCAAGCTGGGCACCGGACGCTTCTTTATCAAGCGCCTGTTACCGCGCATTCACTCCTTGAGTGAAGCTGTGCGCTCCGGTAGCGAGCCCTTGTTCGAGCTGGATGCCGCGCAGTTCTGATTGCCGGGATGCGCAATTGAGCGCTTTGTAGGTAAAGGCTTACACGCGCTGGTGGCAATCAGCTATGGGCAGTCCCTGCCCTGATCCGTAATATGGATCTTGCTAGGAGCAACGCAGGGACGCACCAAGTTTGAAATGGAATAGGGACAGTGCCTGGAGGCACCTTGATCCACGGATGATCAGGAACAACGTTCTGCAAAACCCCGCTTCGGCGGGGTTTTCTTTGTCTGAAATTTGACCAGACTCCCCAGCCTCCCAGGCTACTCGAAGCTGCATTCAAGTGTGCCCAGCTGGGTCAGTTCCAGGCGGATCAAGTCACCATTCTCGACCTTTTGCATGGGGCCCAGCGAGCCTGAGAGTATGACATCACCAGCCTTGACCGGTGTGCCGCGCTCCGCCAGTTCGCGGACCAGCCAAAGGCACGCCGTCAATGGGCTGCCCATGCATTGGCGAGCGTCGCCTTCAATGGCCTTTTCTCCGTTGCGGTAAAGCTGCATTGTCATGTTTGCGAAGTCCAGCTCCCGAACATCCTTCGCCTCATTGCCCAGCATATAAAAGCCTGATGACAGGTTGTCTGCGACAGCATCAAACAGACTGCGCGGCCAACCGGCGAACGCCGAGTCGCATATTTCAAGCGCGGGTAATACCTTGCTGATACTGTTCTTGAGGGTTTCTTCGTCCACCTTGGGATCATTGATACCGGCACTGAATATGAACGCGACTTCGCCCTCCACTCGGGGCGAGATCAGTTTGCTCGTAGGTATTTCCGCGCCGGCCGCAAAACTCCAGCCCTCCACCAGCTTGCCGAACAAAGGTGTATCCAGTGCCATCTGCGCCTGCGCCTTGGGATCAGTCAGGCCCAGCTTGTAGCCCACTACCTTGTGACCGGCAGTGTTGAACCGTTTGATCAGTTCGTCCTGGACCGTATAGGCCTGTTCCAGCATGCCGATCTCGTAAGTGCCCGCAACCGGATCGCAGGGCTCGACATGCCGGCGCGCCTGATACAGCTGCCGAGCTGCACCCCTGGGATCGAAAAGAGTTTCTTCATTCATTCAGGCTACCTCGTTCGGGCTTTTCACCCACAACAGTGGTTCGGTACATTTCACGGCGCTGGCCGAAGTAGTCAGACACCGGCTGGTGCCATACGCAGCGGTTATCCCAGATAGCCAGGGTACCCGGCGTCCAGCGCATACGGCAGGTAAACGCCGGTGCGCTGGCGACCGAGAACAGGTAGTCCAGCAGGGGGCGCGCCTCTTCGGCCTTCATGCCTTCTATCCCCAGAGTATAGGCAGGGTTGGCGAACAGCACATTGCGGCCGGTTTCCGGGTGGCGGGTAATCAGCGGATGGCTGCGCACATCGTGGTCGATATTCTCTCCGTAAAGAATCTGCATGCTTTCCAGGCCCGCATTGTGTTTGGCATTGGGGCCATAGCCATATTCCGGTGTGTTGATACCGTTTAGCCCCAGCAACATCTTGCGCATAGCCGGCGATAGCCATTCGCAGGCCAGATACATATTGTTGAACAGGGTATCGCCTCCGACCTTGGGTACGTCGTGACCATAGAGCAGTGTGAAGGCCGGAGGGCGTTCCTGGAACGACCAGTCCGAATGCCAGGCACCGCCAAACACAAATGGCGTGCCCTCGCTGGCTTCCTTCACCACATGCACCACGTGGGGGTGATCGGCCATGGGTTTTACGTAGGGTTCCACGCCGAATTCGCCAAAGCGCTGTGATACCGCTTCGAGCTGCGTGACACTTAACGACTGGTCGCGAATGAAAAGCACCTGGTGGTCCAGCAAGGCCTGACGCAGATCCGCCTGGCCATCCTCGGACAGGTTGTTCAGATCAATGTCGTGGATGTCGGCACCGAGCCCGCCACAAACGGGCTCGGTACGGAAATGAGAGCTGCTGCGTGCCTGGTTGTTGCTCGCAGAGGTGTAGAAAAATTCGGGCATGACAGTTACCTCTTGTTATAGGTTGATACCCGCCGAGCATGCCTCAGGTCCTATACTGCCTCCATGATAAACTGTGCCACCGTATGATAGTTACTGCCATTTTAAGAGGGGCATGATGTGGACTGGCGGCAGCGAAGAGATAACACCAATCTGCGTTTTCTGCTCGACGTGGCAGTGGACAACAATGTCGAGTTGGCGGCCTGCCTGGCCAATACGGGTTTACCTTGTGCGGCAGAATCCCAACAGGATATCGAGTGCATTGAAAGCGTGGAGCTGTGGCAAGAGCTCGCGGTGATCCGCAATCTTGTCGCTCGACATTCAATGCCGGGTCTTGGGCTGCAGGTCGGCCGGCGTTACCACCTGACCAGTCTGGGTCTGCTGGGTTACGCGATGCTGGCGAGCCGCACCCTGCGTGATGCGATTGACGTAACCAGCCAGTTCAGAGCTCTATCCTTATCGATTTGTCCCGTGAGTCTGCAGAATCACCCTGAGGGTGTGTTGATGACAATGGATCAGGGTGTCCTGCCAGCTGACGCGCAATGCCTGGTGGTGGAGCGAGGCATGACTGCCTGGCAGTGCCTTTTCTCCGAGTTGCTGCAGCGGCCCTTCATACCACTGCGAATGGATATCTGTGTGCCCGGCGCGGGCACCTCCGAGCTGTATCTTGCGCATTTCGGCTGTGCCGTGAACACCCAGGCGCCCCGTAACGCCATGCTTATATCGGACGCGGATCTTGATGCCGAGTTGCCTCTGGCCAACGCGTTAACCCAGCGAACATGCGCAAACCTGTGTCAGCATCTGTGTGACAGCCTTGAAGATATCCACGCGCCGTTAGCGCGCCAGGTGATGCAGCTGCTTATGAGTCGTTCCGGGCAGATTCTTCCGGCGCGAACTGTTGCCGCCCATCTTGCCCTGTCCGAGCGTACCCTGCATCGCCGTCTGGCCGAGGAGGGGCATCCGTACCGGAGACTGGACGAACGGGTCAGGCGTAACCTCGCCGAAAGGCTATTGAGCGACAGCGCTCTGGGGCTGGACAGCATCGCCCGGCAATTGGGCTACGCCGAAGCGGCCAGTTTTTCACGTGCGTTCAAACGCTGGTCTGGCCTGTCGCCGGACCATTGGCGCAGACGACGCCCGACACAGACATTAGAGCCATTGATCAATGCGCTGGTGCATCCCGGCTCTGGAGAATCGCAACGTGCTTGAAGTAACCAACCTGAAAAAATCGTATCCAGGCCCACAAGGGCAGCTTCCGGTACTCGACGGGGTCAGCCTGCAGCTTGACGCGGGCAGGAGCCTTGCGTTGATGGGGGAGTCAGGTAGTGGCAAGAGCACTTTGTTGCATCTGGTTGCCGGGCTGGATCAGCCCGATAGCGGCGCTGTTCACGTTGCCGGAAGATCGCTTGCCGGCCTGGATGAGTCTGCGCGGGCCGCCTTTCGCCGCGATCAGGTAGCGGTCATTTTTCAGCAGTTCAACCTGATCCCGTCCCTGCGAGTAGTCGACAATCTGGCCTTTCAGGCTCGGTTGGCCGGTCGTATCGACGATCAATGGCTGGGCTGGCTCGCGCAGCGGCTGGGCTTGAGTGCACTGCTGCAGCGCTACCCCGAACAGCTCTCCGGGGGGCAGCAGCAGCGGGTTGCCGTTGGTCGTGCGCTCGCCGTGCGGCCACCGCTGGTGCTCGCTGATGAGCCCACAGGCAATCTGGATGAGGGCAGCGCCGACGAGGTCATGGCCTTGCTTCTTGAGCTGGTGCAGGAAGCGGGCTCAAGCCTGTTGATGGTCACCCATAGTGCATCCCTGGCTGCGCGGCTGGATCGTCAGGTAATGCTCAAGTCTGGACGAGTGCACGGGAGTGATTTGTGATCCGACACTGGGGCTGGGTACTGCACACCCTGCTCAGCCATTGGCGTCGGCATCCGTTGCAGGCCGGCTGTCTGTTGGTCGGGCTGTGGTTGGCTACGGCACTCTGGACCGGCGTGCAGGCACTGAACAGTCAGGCGCGTGAAAGCTATGATCGGGCTGCGGAATTGTTCACTGGCAGCGCCCAAACCGCCCTGGTAGACCCGGCAGGTCAGCCCTTTTCCCAGCAGTACTTCATCACCCTGCGCCGCGCAGGGTGGCCGGTGTCGCCGATGTTGAGCGGGACAGTGGAGCTGGTCGGTGTCGAGGGTACGCGGCGGTTGCAGTTGACCGGGATTGAGCCGCTGACATTGCCCGGCGAAGGGACCATTGCCACCCAGGCCGGCGATCAGAGCCAGCTACAGGCGTTCATGCTGGCGCCGGGCCTTACCTGGATCGCAGGCGATACCCTTAGCGAACTTGGTCTTGCCGCCGGTGACACCCCGGTTCTGGCCAGTGGTGAACAGCTTCCGCCGCTGCATGTCGTGGATACCCTGCCGCCGGGCATGCTGCTGGTGGATATTGGTCAGGCACAGCGGCTGCTGGAACAGACTGAAAAGCTCACTCAGCTGGTGGTTGCCGCTGGCTTCGCCGCTGACCTGCCGCCGCTGCCGGAGAGTGTGTCGCTGGTCTGGGAGACCCGCGGTGAGGATGACCTGGTGCGGCTGACCGACAGTTTTCACCTCAACCTCACCGCCCTGGGTCTGCTGGCTTTCGTGGTCGGGCTCTTTATCGTGCATGCTGCGGCCAATCTGGCCATGGAGCAGCGTCGTGGTCTGCTGCAGACGTTGCGCGCCTGCGGCGTCAGTCTCAAGACACTGCTCGCAGTTCTTCTGTTCGAACTTCTGATACTGGCGTTGCTGGGCGGCAGTCTCGGAGTACTCAGCGGTTTTGCGCTCGCGGCGTTACTGGTTGGTGATCTGGCGGCCAGTTTGCGAGGCTTGTATGGTGCCCAGGTGGCGGGGCAGTTATCTCTGGATGCACTCTGGTGGCTTACCGGGTTGGGCATGAGTTTGCTCGGGACCCTGATTGCCGGTGGAGGTAGTGTGCTCGCGGCGATGCGTCTGCCGGTGCTGGCCTGGGCCAGACCGCAGGCGTGGAGAGAGGCCCAGGGCCGAATGATCAAAAGACAAACGGTACTTGGTGTGCTGCTCTTGCTGGTGGCCGGCGGGCTGATTTTCTGGGGCGACTCACTGCTTGCCGGCTTTGGTCTGCTCGCCTGCCTGTTGCTGGGCGCCGCCTGGTTGTTGCCACTGTGCCTGCAGGCAATATTGCGAGTGGCCCAGTTGCGCCGTGGCGGTCCGGTGCGGCAGTGGTTCTGGGCGGACAGTCAGCAGCAATTATCAGGCTTGAGCGTGGCCCTGATGGCGCTGCTGCTGGCGTTGGCTGCCAATATTGGCGTGGGCAGCATGACCGAAGGATTTCGCCAGACCTTCACCGGCTGGCTGGACCAGCGTCTGGCTGCCGATATCTATGTGCGTCCATTGGACTCGCAACAGGCGGATGTCATTGAAAAATGGCTGAACCATCAGCCTCAGGTGCACGCACAGCTACCCAGCTGGCAGCTGGACACGCGTGTCGGCGGCTGGCCCACCCAGCTGAGCGGTGTTATTGACCACCCGCTCTACGCCGACACCTGGCCACTATTGGAAAACGCCCCGGATCCCTGGCCTCAGCTGGTTGCAGGCACAGGTACCATGGTCAGCGAGCAACTTGCCTACCGTCTGGATCTGGCGGTGGGTGATACCTTGATGCTGGACACCCCTGCCGGGGTCTGGCCGTTGAACGTGCTGGGCCGCTATGCCGATTATGGTAATCCCAAGGGCCAGATGCTGGTATCTGCCGCCGGGTTGCAACAGCGTTGGCCCGATCTGCCACTGACCAGTATCGGGATACTGACTGAACCCGCCGCCGCGCCCAGGATAGCTTCCGACCTGCGCACAGAGTTTGATCTGGGCGACAGCCGGGTGATTGATCAGGCTGCCCTGAAAGCCTATTCGCAGCAGATATTTGAACAGACATTCTCTGCCACAGCCGCGCTTAACACCTTGACCCTGGGGGTTGCCGCGGTGGCGCTGTTTACCAGCTTGCTGGGCCTGGCCGACAGCCGACTAAGTCAGCTTGCACCGCTCTGGGCAATGGGCTTGCGGCCGGGCCAGTTGGCCCTGCTGAGTCTGGCGCAAATGCTCGTTCTGGCGGCACTTACCTGCGCGCTGGCCATTCCGCTTGGGCTGGCGCTGGCCTGGTGTCTGGTCGAAGTGGTCAATGTGCAGGCATTCGGCTGGCGCCTGCCCTGGCACTGGTTTCCACGGCAATGGTTGTTGTTGGTGTTGCTGGCCCTGGCCGCGGTATTGCTGGCGAGCATCGGCCCTGCCTGGCGCATCATGCGCACCGGGCCCGCGCGCTTGCTGAGGAGTTTTACCCATGGTGCCTAAATGGCTGTGCGCATTGATTCTGAGCTCCCTGGCGGCCTGTGACAGCTCCCCGCCGACCGCGCCTGCTGGCTTTGCCGGTTTGGGAAGTGAGGCGGAAGGTTTCAGCGCCGTTACCCCGGGCGAGCCGCTGCGCTTTCCAGCCGATTTTGCCGCCCACCCCGACTATCGGATCGAATGGTGGTACGTCACCGCCAACCTGACAGATGAGCAGGGCAAGGCGTGGGGCGCACAATGGACACTCTTTCGTCAGGCCATGGCTCCGCAGAACGAGCAAGAGGCACAAGATGGCTGGCAAAGTGCGCAGGTCTGGCTTGGCCACGCCGGCCTGACCCATGCCGATGGGCATCAGCATGCCGACCGCCTGGCCCGGGGAGGTATAGGTCAGGCTGGCGTGCGGGTCGAGCCTTTCCAAGCCTGGATTGATGACTGGTCCCTGGAAGGTGATGCCGACGGGCAGCTAAGCCCCCTGCAGGTCAGCGCCGCCTCGGAGGGTTTCAAATACCAATTAAGTCTGCAGGCAGAGGGGCCGCTGGTATTGCATGGTGAACGCGGTTTCAGCCGCAAATCGGATCGTGGCCAAGCGTCCTGGTACTACAGCCAGCCGTTCTATCAGGTTGAAGGCGAAATCGAGTGGCAAGGGGAACAACACAAGGTCAGCGGCAGTGCCTGGCTCGACCGGGAATGGAGCAGTCAGCCGCTGGCAGAGGATCAGCAGGGGTGGGACTGGTTTTCACTGCATCTGCACGATGGCAACAAATTGATGCTTTTTCGCCTGCGCAGTGACGATGGCAGTCATTTTTACTCGGGCACCTGGATTACCCCGAACGGAGTCAGCGAGCCGCTGGACCAGGAGCTCATCACCATGACCCCGCTGGCGCAAACCGAGGTCGCAGGACGCACTCTGCCGACCCATTGGCGATTGCAGGTGACAGGCAAGGGGCTCGATATCGAAGTGCAGGCGCTGAACGAGCAGGCGTGGATGGGCACCGGGATCCCCTATTGGGAGGGTCCCATCAAGGTTACTGGTAGCCACACTGGTGTCGGCTATCTTGAGATGACCGGGTACTGACTAATTTAATGTAAAAGGAGAACACGCAATGGCCAACAGTGCGAAGAACGTTCTGGGCACCGCCCTGGAGCCATGTTGCAATCAAATCAAAGCCGGTTTTTACCGGGACGGGTTTTGCCATACCGGTGATGCCGACCTCGGCCGGCATGTGGTTTGCGCGGTAGTGACCGACACCTTTTTGCAATACAGCCTGGAGCGCGGGAATGATCTGATCACGCCCCGGCCCGAGTGGGACTTTCCCGGGCTCAAGCCGGGTGACAGGTGGTGCCTTTGCGCCAGTCGCTGGAAAGAAGCCTACGAGGCGGGCGTTGCACCTCCGGTGTTGCTCGATGCCTGCCACGAAAAGGCGACCGAGATCATCAGTCTTGAGGTGTTGCAGGCGTATGAGTGAGGCTCTGGAGGTACACGGTCCTCAAGTCGAAGAGGATCGATTGATCGATGTCTATCGAGCGCAGCGTGATGTGCCCTCGCCCTGGGTGGCGATCAGCGATCAGGTGATGGGTGGCGTGTCCAATGCACGGGTTAGTCAGTGCGAGCGGAGCAATTCGAGTGCTAGCTGTCTGACCGGGCAGACCAGTCTGGATAACAATGGCGGCTTTGTGCAGATGAAGCTGGATATCGGGCCGGCGTATTCCCTGGCCAATTTCCAAGGCTTGTTTATCGAATTGTGCGGCCCCGCCCACGAATACAATCTGCATATCAAGACCAGCCAACTGGACAGGCCCTGGCAATCCTATCGCCATACTCTGCGGGTGGAGCCGTATTGGATCCGTTTCAATATACCCTACTCGCAGCTCAGCCCTCATCGTACTGACATTGAGCTGGACCCCGCGCAGATCAAGAGCATTGCAGTGGTTGCCATTGGCGAAGCGTTCGACGTCGATGTCTGCGTGCGCCGGGCCGGTTTCTACATCTGAGTAAATGCTGAACAAAAAGGGGTGGGAAAGTTTCTGCATGATAAGTAGAATGCGAACCGTTTGTATTACGACGAACATATTTGTGCGCCACGCGTGCGTTCTGTCGTTACGGTTTCCCTTACTTATCCTTCAGAGCTGCCTCCCATGCCGACTCCTTATTTCAAGCTTTCCGCCCTTTCCCTGGCGCTAACGGCACTGGCTCCGCTGGCGCATGCCCAAACATCTGCTCAGGATGAGCCGGCCAGTGCAATCGAGCTGCCTACCACAGTGGTTAGTGCCAGCGCGGATGCCTCCGCCGAAGGCCTGCCGGCACCCTACGCCGGCGGTCAGGTGGCAAGCGGCGGGCGGATTGGCATTCTGGGTAACAAGGACTACATGGAAACGCCCTTTGCGCTGACCAGCTACACCGAGATGCTGATCGAAGACCAGCAGGCGGCCAGCGTTGGTGAGGTGCTGATCAACGACCCAGCAGTGCGCGTGGCCCGTGGCTTCGGTAATTTCCAGCAGGTATATCTGGTACGCGGTCTGCCCATCTTCTCCGATGACATGTCCTACAACGGCCTGTTCGGTCTGCTGCCACGTCAGTATCTGGGTACCGAGTTCATCGAGCGGGTTGAAGTGCTGCGCGGCGCCAATGCCTTTCTGTATGGCGCTGCGCCCGGCGGCAGCGGGTTGGGTGGCGCTATCAACATCGTGCCCAAGCGGGCGCCGAACCAGCCGTTGAGCCAGGTCACTGCCGGGGTACGCTCCGGCGGCCAGGCCTATGTGGCTGGTGACTTCGCTCGCCGTTCCGAGGACGACCGCTTCGGTTTGCGTTTGAACATGGCGCGTCGCGATGGCGATACCGCCGTTGATGGTGAGTCCACCGAGCTGGATGTGGTCGCGCTGGGCGCCGACTTCCGCGAGGGCAACATGCGGGTTTCAGCCGATGTGGGTTATCAGGATCATCGTCTGGACGGGTCGCAGCCGAATATAACCATCGCCCCCGGTCTGGATATTCCGTCCGCACCGGACGCTTCTGAAAGCATTGCCCAGCCCTGGACCTACTCCAGCGCCCGGGACACTTTCGGGACCCTGCGCGCCGAATACGATTTCCGCGACAATCTGACTGGCTGGATTGCTGGCGGTCTGCGCAATGGGGAAGAGTCCGGCGATTTCGCCAACCCCACGTTGATCAATGCTGCGGGTGACACCAACGCCTATCGCTTCAACAATGTGCGCGAAGACGAGGTAAAGACCGGTGAAGCGGGCGTGCGCGGCAACTTCGCCACCGGCTCTGTAGGTCACACGGTCACGCTGTCGGCAGCGGTGTTTTCCTCCGAGTCGCGCAACGCGTTCGGTTTCTCCGATTTCGCCGGTTTTGGCAGCAATCTGTACGCGCCGACCGACGTCGCCGCGCCACCGACTACTGCCTTTATCGGCGGTAGCTTCGACAGTCCGCTGGTGACCGAAGAAGTTGATACTCGCAGTGTTGCCCTGGCCGATACGCTGGCGCTGATGGACGATCGTTTGTTGGTCACCCTGGGCGCCCGCCACCAGAACATCGAGACCCACAGCTATGACGCGACTTCCGGCGCTGAGACTGCGGAGTATTCGGAAAGCGCGGTCACGCCAATCGCCGGTATCGTTTACCAGATCAATCCCGAGTTCTCAGCCTATGCCAATTACATTGAAGGCCTGGTCAAGGGTGATGTGGCCAATGCCGGCTCCGGTCAGCCGCCGCTGAACAACGAGGGTGAAGTGCTTGAGCCTTACAAGACTCGGCAGAGCGAAATTGGTCTGAAGTATGACGGTGGCCGGTTCGGCGGCAGCGTAGGCGTATTCCAGAGCCGCAAGCCGATTGGCGGCGTGGAGAACAATACCTACAAGATTGTCGACCATCAGGAAAATCGCGGCCTCGAATTGAGCGCCTTCGGTCAGCCGGTCTCGGGTCTGTCGCTGCTCGGTGGCATCAGCCTGCTGGACGCAGATGTGGATGGCAACGAAGCTATCGGCTCGCCGACTACCCAGGCCAATCTGGGCGTTGACTGGATGGTACCGGGCGTAAATGGTCTGGCGCTGGATGCCCGGGC
>NZ_VTTI01000001.1:60409-70163 GCF_008641105.1 Halopseudomonas salina | reverse complement strand
ATGTGGATGGCAACGAAGCTATCGGCTCGCCGACTACCCAGGCCAATCTGGGCGTTGACTGGATGGTACCGGGCGTATTTTTTCGAACAGTACGCCGATCTGGCCAATACCCAGGAAGTCCCGTCCTGGACCCGTTTCGATCTGGGCGCGCGCTACACCACCTTCATCAACGATGCGCAGCAGGTGACCCTGCGTGCTCGCGTGGAGAACGTGGCTGATCGCGACTACTGGGCGTCGGCCGGTGGCTACCCGGGCTCCGGTTATCTGACCGTTGGCGCGCCGCGTACGCTGATCGTCTCTACCACGCTGGATTTCTGAGCAGAGGCGAGGGCGGGTAATGTTGAGTGCAGGTTCGCTTAAGGTCTGGTCCTGGTTGCATACCTGGACCAGCCTGGTCTGTACGGTATTCATGCTGCTGCTGTGCCTGACCGGGTTGCCGTTGATTTTCCATCACGAGATCGGTCACCTGCTGGGCACCGAGGCCGAGCCGGCAGAAATGCCGGCCGATACGCCGCGGATCAGCCTGGATCGGGTAGTCGATATTGCCGGGGAGCGGCATCCTGATCTGGGCGGTATGTTTCTCTCCCAGGAGATGGACGATGACCGCATCTGGTATCTGACGATGTCACCAACGCCGCGCTCCCACGACGGCCTCAAGCAGGTCGCAGTGGATGCCCGCACCGGCGAGATACTGGTGGAGCCGCAGTTGGAAAGCGGCTTCATGTACGTCATAAACAGTCTGCATATCGATCTCTTCGCCGGTTTGCCCGGCATGCTGTTTCTCGGTTTGATGGGCTTTCTGTTGTTGATCTCGCTGGTGTCCGGCGCGGTGCTCTACGCCCCCTTCATGCGCAAGTTGCGCTTCGGCGAAGTGCGCCGTGAGCGGACCAAACGTATCAAATGGCTGGACCTGCATAACGTGCTGGGTATCGTCACGCTGGTCTGGTTCTTCGTCGTCGGCGCTACCGGTGTGATCAATGCCTGGGCCGATCTGCTGGTGGATTACTGGCAGGAGGATCAGCTCAGCGAAATGGTTGCGCCTTACGCGGGCAAGCCGGTGCCAGAGCAGATCGGCTCACTTGAAGCGGCGGTGCAGGCTGCACGGAGACTGGAGCCGGGCATGAGCGTGCAGTTTGTCGCGTTTCCCGGCACCACGTTCTCCAGCCCGCATCACTACGGTGTGTTCATGCGCGGTAACGAGCCTTTGACCTCCCGCCTGTCCAAACCGGTGCTGGTCGATGCAACCACCTCCGAGGTGACTGACAGCCGCGAATTGCCCTGGTACTTCAAGGTACTGCAGGTATCGCAGCCACTGCATTTTGGTGACTATGGCGGACGCGGCGTGCAGATTCTCTGGGCGGTGCTGGATATTCTTACCATCGTGGTGCTGGGTAGTGGATTGTATCTGTGGTTCGCCAAGCGCCGCAGACGCTCCGCGCAATCGGTCGAAATCAGTGATGCAACTAAGCTCTCCGGGGGCAAAGCATGATCAGGCCACGCAGGGGCAGTGCATTGAATATCTGGCTCTGGCCGGTCTTGCTCGGCATGTTGAGCGCGGCTGGGCTGGCGGGCGCGCTGATCGGTGATGGCTGGTGGGATATCGCCTCCACCGCCGCATTGGGTGTCGTCACGCTGGTCTGCTTCCGCTTCTGGCTGGTACCCAGCGACGCTACTGTCAGGGCACCGCGCCGTTAGAGTAGCTCCGGTCATCGCGTGTCAGCCGCTTAGGGATTTGAAAAGTGGATGTAGTCACCGACTGGCTGCTATTAAACCTGCTGATCAGGTCCGATGGTTAATGCCGGGAAAAGTTTTCTTGACGCAAACCGTCTGAGCACATAGATTCAAGCCATGAAGCTATTCAACGTGACCACCAGCCAGATGATTATGACCGCCATTCCACCATTGGCGGGCTGACTCACGTCGCTCTGAAAACCCGCCCTCGAGGCGGGTTTTTTGTTTCTGTCTCCGGGGCCTGCAACCTGACAGGAGTCTGTATGTCCCTTGCACTCGCGCAGCCAGCTGCCGCCGATTCTGAGGCTTTCCCGCAAACGGAGACGAGCTTTCCCTCGCTTCATCGTAGCTACGTCACCCGGATTCTCCGCGCGCCGGTCTATGACATTGCAATCGAAACACCCTTGCAGCACGCACCGCGACTTTCTGCTGCCCTGGGCAACCAGGTATGGCTCAAGCGCGAGGACCTGCAACCGGTTCACTCGTTCAAGATTCGCGGTGCCTACACGCGGGTTGCGGCGCTCGACAGCCAGGCGCGCAATCGCGGCGTAATCACCGCTTCCGCCGGTAACCACGCCCAGGGGCTGGCGCTGGCGGCGCAGAAGCTGGGCATCGAGGCGACCATCGTCATGCCCCTGAGTACTCCGGATATCAAGCTCCAGGGTGTGCGCTCACGTGGTGCGGAAGTGGTGCTCTATGGCGAGACCTTTGCCGAATCACTGGACTACGCCATAGGACTTGCCGAAACGCGGGGCCATACCTTCGTGCCGCCCTATGACGATGCGGATGTGATTGCCGGGCAGGGCACCGTAGGTCTGGAGCTTCTACGCCAGCACCAGGGTCGGTTGGACGCGATATTTGTACCGGTAGGCGGCGGGGGATTGATTGCCGGCATAGCGGCCTATGTGAAGTATCTGCGCCCGGAGGTGCGGGTCATCGGCGTTGAGCCGGTGGGTTCCAATTGTCTGCAAGCTGCGTTGGCGGCCGGTGAGCGGGTGATATTGCCCAGGGTGGATCGCTTTGCCGATGGCGTGGCGGTGGCGCAAATTGGCCAACTGAACTTCGAGTTGTGCCGTCACCTGGTCGATGAGGTGATCACGGTAAGCACGGATCAGATCTGCTCGGCGGTCCGCGACATCTACGAGGACACCCGCTCGATTGCCGAGCCTGCCGGCGCTTTGGCGGCCGCTGGGATCCGGTCCTATGTAGCCCGGGAGCGCTGCCGCGACCAGGTGCTGGTAGGAATCAATTCCGGGGCCAATATCGATTTCAGCAATCTGGGTCTGATCGCCGAGCGCGCCCGGCATGGCGACTGAGCGCAACGGGACGGGATCAGATAAAGCCGATCCCGAGTTGAAACAGTTTCTCGACGGCGCGCACGGCCTTCTTGTCGGCGACAAACAGGATCACGTGGTCGCCGTCTGCGATGACCGTGTCATGGTGGGCCATGATCACCTGTTCCCCCCTGACCACTGCGCCAACACTGGTACCGGCGGGCAAGGCCAGTTCGTCAACACGACGCCCGACGACCCGCGAGCTGTCCATGTCGCCGTGGGCTATCGCCTCCAGCGCCTCAGCCGCTCCGCGTCTGAGCGAGTGCACCGACACTACATCGCCACGGCGTACATGGGTGAGTAATGCGCTGATGGTCGATTGCTGTGGTGACAGGGCGATGTCGATCAGGCCGCCTTGCACCAGATCCACGTAGGCGGAATTGTTGATAAGCGTGATAACGGTGCGGGCCCCCAGCTTCTTGGCCAGCATCGAGGCCATCACATTGGCCTCCTCATCATTGGTCAGGGCCAGGAACACATCGGTAGCTTCTATGTTTTCTTCAATCAGCAGTTCGCGGTCGGACGCATTGCCGTGGAGGATGGTGCTCCCGTGCAACTGTTGGGACAGATGCTCGCAGCGAGCCATGTTCTGCTCGATTATCTTCACCTGATAATGGCCTTCGATGCTGGTTGCCAGCCGTGCGCCGATGTTGCCCCCGCCAGCGATGATGATGCGTTTGTAAGGTCGATCCAGGCGCCGGAGCTCGGCCATTACCTGGCGAATATCCGGTCTGGCGGCGATGAAGAACACCTCATCTTCAGCTTCGATGACGGTATCGCCATCGGGCATGATCGGCTGCTCCTTGCGGAAAATGGCGGCCACCCGCAAGTCGATATCCGGGAGATGTTCTCGCAAGGTTCTTATGCGCTGGCCTACCAGCGCACCGCCGTAGCGCGCTTTTACCGCCACCAGCTGCACCCTGCCGTCGGCAAAGTCGAGAACTTGTAGCGCGCCAGGGTATTGCAACAGCCGCTTGATCCCCTGGGTAATCAGCGACTCGGGGCTGATCAATACATCAATGGGTACTGCTTCGCGACTGAACAGCAACTGGTCCCGGGCCAGATAATCGGGTTCGCGTACGCGGGCGATGCGGGTAGGAATATTGAACAGGCTGTAGCCGACCTGACAGGCGATCATGTTGATTTCGTCGCTATTGGTCACCGCGACCAGCATGTCGGCGTCATCCGCTCCGGCTTTGCCGAGTATTTGCGGATGTGAGCCGGAACCCTGCAGGGTGCGCAGGTCGAGACGGTCCTGCAGTTCGCGAAGCCGGCGGCTGTCAGTGTCGACAACAGTGATGTCGTTGTCTTCGCCTGCCAGATGTTCGGCCAGTGTTCCACCGACCTGGCCGGCGCCCAGAATGATGATGCGCATGAACTACTCCTGATGAGTTGCTGCATGCGTTCATTGTTTGCCAGTGGTGTGTAAACAAACCATGCCAGGCTTCGCCCGGGGTCGTAAAAATTGCGTATACGTCAGTCGGCCTGGCCGATAAACCGGTAACCCACACCCGATTCGGTCTCGATATGGCGTGGCGCCGTGGGGTCGTCCCCCAGCTTGCTGCGCAGGCGTCCGATGAAGATTCGCAGATAGTGGGTATCGTGGGTGTGGTGCGGCCCCCAGATCTCCTTCAACAGCTGCTGTTGGGTAACGATCCTCCCGGGGTGGGCGATGAGACTGCGCAATAACTCGAATTCCTTTTTCGACAGATGCAGATCTTCTCCGGCCAGGCTCACCCGTCGGTCAAGCAGGTCGACACGCAGGTAGCCGTCGTCGTAGCCGGTCGGTGGCACTGCAACGTCACCAAAGGTCCGCAAAACCGACCGAATACGCGCCAGTAGCTCGTTGGCGCCGAAGGGCTTCTCCACGTAGTCATTGGCCCCGTTGTCCAGGGCTAGCACCTTGTCTTTCTCTCCATTACGCACCGAAAGCACGATCACCGGGCCCTTGTAGAATTCACGCATTTGCTGAAGTAGCAACTGCCCGTCCATATCGGGCAAACCCAGGTCCATGATGACCAGGTCGGGCTGATGCAGGGCGGCCTGCTGGAGGCCCTGCCGGGCGTCTTCAGCCTCGAGCAGTTGGTAACCCTGCGAACCCAGGCATATGGTCAGGAAGCGGCGGATCTGTGGTTCGTCGTCGATGATCAGGACGTGCGTCAAAGGTCGTCCTCCTGCATTGTTGTCGGAGTCGCCAGGGGCAGGCTGATTCGCACCCGTGCGCCGTCACCCGGGGCGCTGTCTTCTACCGACGTGCGGCCACCGTGGGCGGCGACGATGCTCCTGCAGATGGCAAGCCCCAGCCCGGTGCCGGCGGCGTACTGATCCCCATGGCTGAAGGTGTGGAACATGTCGAATACCTGTGCTCGTTTGTCAGGAGCAATGCCGGGGCCGCTGTCGCTGACGTCGAGATGCAGCCAGTTATCGTCTTGCAGCGCCTGGAGCCGAATATGCCCGTTGGCGGGCGAGAAACGGATGGCATTCTCCAGGACGTTGAACAGGGCCTGCTCGATCAGCGCCGGATGAACGTGCAGCAGTGGCAGATCAGGTGGGATGTCGATCTTGAGCTCGATATCTTTCAACAGAGGTCGGCTACGACGAATCACCACGCTTATCAGATCGTCCAGGCCAATCCAGTCCCGGTCCAGGCTCAGCTCGCCATGCCCCAGACGCGTCATGTCCAGCAGCTTCTGAATATAGCGATCAAGCCGCCGCGCCTCGGTTAGGGTGTTGTCCAGCAGCTCCGCCCGTTGGCTGGCGTCCAGGGAGTCCGACAGATCTATCAGGCTGGATACCGAACCAATCATGGTCGACAACGGCGTGCGCAGGTCGTGGGATACAGAGGAAAGCAGGGCGGAGCGTAACTGCTCGCGCTCCTTGTCCAGGGTTTCCTGTTTCAGCGATTCGCCCAGTTCGATTCTGCCCCAGGCCAGGCTTGCCAGGTTTACCAATACGTCCAGGCGCTCGCGGTGCCATGCGCTGGTTGGCTCTGTAGCAGACAGCCTGATGGTATTGGCTGCCTCTCCCCTGGAGCCATGGAACAACACGTTTACACCGCCCGGGTCCTCATGCCAACTGACCGTCCGTGGGGATGCTGAAAGTGTTGTGGCGTCCGGCTCGACGCTGCGGGCATACCAGTCGAGGGTTTCTTCCAGTTGGACTGCAAACGCCTTGATCAGGGTCGTCCGGTCCACGCAGACGGAAAGCGCTCTGGCGCAAGCCATTTGTTGTTCATTCCAGCGTTCGCTGGCTCGCAGCGCAGCGACTTGTTCGCTAAGTCTGCCAGCCATCTGTCCGGTGATCAGGGCCACCATTGCCAGCAGGGCAGCAGTGAGTGCGTCCTCCCGGTGCAGCATGCGCAATGAATACCGAGGCTCGGTCAGAAAGAAGTTATAGGCTGCGAAGCTCAACAGAGCGCATACCAGGGCAGGCCATACCCGGGTGCTGATGGCCGTCACCAGTACTGCAGCCAGATAGATCAGCGCCAGGTTGGCAGCGGGCATGACGCTGGCCAGCAGCAACGCCAGCCCAGTGGCAACCAACGGTGTCAGCCAGGGTAAAGTGAAACAGAGCAGATCCTTGCGGGTCAGTTTTTGCAGTGTCATTGAGTTGGTCAGCCCCGCCAGAACATGGGAGAAAACAGTACCATCACGGTCATCAGTTCCAGACGACCCAGCAGCATCGCAAAGGATAGCAGCCATTTGGCCGCATCCGGCAGCGATGCAAAGTTGCCAGCCGGGCCAACGATGTCGCCTAGCCCGGGGCCGACGTTGGTGAGGGCCGTAGCGGTAGCGGTCAGGCTGGTGACCAGGTCGAGTCCCATCATCGCCAGCACCAGAGTAAATCCGGCCAGACACAGGAAAAACAGAAAGGAGAACGCAATGGCGGAAAGGATGATGTCGTCGGCCACCGGCTTGCCGGCGTATTGGGTAACAAATACGCCGTTGGGATGCACCAGCTTGCGTACCTGGCTGCGCAGAAACAGATAGCTCAGCTGGAAACGGAAAATCTTCATGCCGCCGCTAGTGGAACCCGAGCAACCCCCGATGAACATTACTACAAAGAACAGCGCTACGCTGAAGGGCCCCCAGAGTGTGTAGTCGGTTGAGGCGTATCCGGTCGTGGTAATGACCGACACCAGGTTGAAAATCGAGTGGGTCAGGGCCTCAAAGGCTGAATGCGAACCCTGAAAGACCAGATAAAGCGTAAGCAGGGCCGTGACCGCAGCAACAATACCCAACAGCCCGATCACTTGCTGATTATTCAGCGTGGCAAGCCGGGGGCGGCGGGCAAAGCCGATGATCATGGTGAAGGGTACCGCTCCCAGCAGCATGAACCCGGTGGCGATCCACAGTACTGCGCTGCCGAAACGACCCATGGAGCGGTCATCGGTAGCAAAACCGCCGGTGGACACCGTTGTCATCGCATGGTTTACCGCGTCGAATGGGCTCATGCCCGCTAGCCAGTAACTGAGTGTGCAGGCGGCGGTGATGGTCAGGTACGTGACGAGCAATGCTCTGGCCAGGGTCTGGATGCGCGGCATGGACTTGTCTGACCAGTCGGAAGACTCGGTATGAAACAGCCGCATGCCGCCCACGCGCAGAAAGGGCAGGATAGATACTGCCATTCCGATTACCCCCAGACCCCCAAGCCATTGAAGAATCGACCGCCAAAGCAGCAGGCTGGCGGGCAAGGTTTCCAGGCCCGAGAAAACCGTTGAGCCGGTGGTAGTGATGCCGGAGACCGCCTCGAACCAGGCGTCGGTAAAGGCCACGTCATAATGGCTGAGAAACAGCGGCAGGGCCCCGCCCAGCGACATCATCAGCCAACTGGCACTGGTCAGGAGGTAAAGCTGGCGCGACACCAGATTGAATTTTCCGCCGCGGCAAAGCATGACCATAGCCAGGCCCAGAGTCGCCATTACCGCAGCGCTGTAGAGAAAGACCGGCAGCTCGGGATCTGCCCATACCCAGGCTGCCGCGCTGACGCATAGCATCAGCCCGGTCATGATGAGGCTCAGGATGCCGCATACATAAATGATCGGCCGTATGAATTTGAACATGAGTCTGGCTCCCTAACGATAGGGCCAGACTAGAGTCTGCGGGCATAAACAAACGAGCTGCAAAGGGCATGATGCCCGTAAAAAAGGCGTAAACACGGCATACCATCCGGGCCTATTTCACGCTCTGGCTCGGCTCATCCTGGCTTTCAACACAATGGCCAGGCCGCCGATCACCGCGACGGCAGCAACCAGCATGCGCAGGGAAAGCGGCTCACCGAGCAGCAGCACGCCTGCTACCGCAGCCAGAATGGGTACGGAAAGCTGAAGGGATGCTGCCTGCATGGCGCCCAGGCCTCTCAGTGCGCTGTACCAGATGGCATATCCGAGCGCCGAAGTGAGGGCGCCCGAGAGGATCGCATACAGAGCGCCCTCGGTATCCCAGTTGATCCGGTCCAGAAAAGGCAGTGCAGCGAGAAGCACCAGGGGGACGGAGCGCAGGAAGTTGTCGGCGGTCGTTGCCAGGGGATCCACAGAGCCTCTGCCCAAAAGTGAATAGGCGCCCCAGGCAAGACCGGATACCAGCATGATCAGTGCACTTCCCAGCGGTGGAGCGCTGCTGCCTGGTAGTAGCAGAGCGAGAACGCCAATCGTCGCCAGCACCAGTCCGGCGGTTGCCGCAGGGCTGAGTCGTTCGCCGCGGAAAAGACCGAACGCTAGCATGCTCAATTGCACTGCGCCAAACAGCAGCAATGCACCTGTGCCTGTATCCAGGCGTATATAGGCGAAGGAAAACGCTGCAGCATAGACGGTCAGAGCCAGTGCGCCTGCCCAGTTACCAGACGCCGGTCGTGCCCGTTTACGCAGGCTCAGCAGCAGCCACAGCACTATCGCACCGCTGACAATGCGTAGCACGGTAAAGCTCGCGGCATCGATCCGGGTATCGGCTAGTGCCAGGCGGCACAGAACCGAATTGCCGGCAAAGGCGAGCATGGCGATGCCTGCCATCAACAGGGTAGGCAGCGCTAGCGTCCGCTCCGCTGCCGCGGGCATTACACCAGCTCGATACGGTCGGCGTGGATCACGATGCGGCCCTGCTTGAAGAGCCCGCCAATTGCTTTCTTGAAGTTGCCCTTGCTGACGCCGAACTGGCGAGTGATGACTTCTGGAGGACTCTTGTCGCTGACCGACAGTGAGCCACCATTGGCCTGTAACTTGTCCAGAATCTGTTGTTGCAGCGCATCGGCGGCTTGGGCGCCGACGGGCTGCAGGCTGAGGCTGATCTTGCCATCGGGGCGCACTTCACGGATATAACCCTGCTCGCGCATCCCGCCGCGCAGAAATTTGAAAGCCTCGTTCTTGTGGATCAGACCCCAGTGCTCTCCGTTGATAATCGCCTTGAAGCCCAGGTCGGTGGTGCCGACTACCAGCAGATCGACCGCCTGCCCGGTGGAGTAACGGGCGGGCGTCTTGTCCAGGTGGCGATCGAGGTGTGCGGTCGCGGTAATACGGCGGGTGTGTTTGTCCAGGTACAGATAGACGACAACATAATCGCCTTCCTTGAGGGGGCGCTTTTCTTCGGAATGCGGCAGCAGCACATCCTTGGGCAGACCCCAGTCCAGGAAGAGACCAATCTTGTTGATCTCCTTCACCTTCAAACTGGCAAACTCGCCGACCTGCGCCTTGGGCG
>NZ_VTTI01000001.1:0-60399 GCF_008641105.1 Halopseudomonas salina | reverse complement strand
AGACCAATCTTGTTGATCTCCTTCACCTTCAAACTGGCAAACTCGCCGACCTGCGCCTTGGGCGTCTCGGTGGTCGCGATCAGCCGGTCTTCGCTGTCCAGGTAAACGAACACATTCAGCCAGTCTTCCTCTTCGGTCGGCTGGTCCTTGGGGATGTAGCGGTTGGGCAGCAGAATCTCGCCCTCCGCGCCGCCATCCAGATAAAGCCCGAAGCCCACATGACTGACTATCTGCAAACTGTTGTAGCGCCCGATCAAGGCCATGGTGCAATCTCTCGGTAAATAACGGCAGTGTAACAGGGCCGCGGGTAGTTCAAGTAAGATCGGGAACAACCGACCCATAGTTCCAGTAGTCGGGCCTGGCAATAGCTGCTAGATTCCAAGAATCCCGGACCGAAATGTCGAAAACAAAAAAGGACATCAATCCTAATGGACGAAGCGCAAGACCCTTCTGACATAGCTGGGTTGCTTATGGCCACCGCGCGGCAGGATCAACAGGCATTCGAACGCCTGTATCGACTGACCAGCGCCAAGCTTTTCGGCATCTGCAAACGCATGCTGTTGCAAGGCACCGATGCTGAAGACGTGCTTCAGGAAGTCTATATAACCGTCTGGGCCAAGGCTGCCCAATTCGATGCCCAGCGTGGCAAGCCGATTACCTGGCTAACCACAATTGCGCGCTCCAAGTGCATCGATCGTTTACGTCTTGGTGGTGTGGATCGGCATATGGACCCGGTTGACCTTGACCAATTGCCGGAGCCGGAAAAAACCGACCCAGTCGAGTTAGCCAGCGATCAGCAGCGGCTCGATAATTGCCTTTCCAACCTGCAGACCCAGCATCGCACCGTCATCAAAACCGCCTTTTTCGACGGTTGTACCTACCATGATCTGGCTGCCCGCACTGGTGTGCCCCTGGGAACAATGAAAAGCTGGATTCGACGTGGCTTGATGAGCCTCAAGGCGTGCCTGGAGCAATGAATACGACCCGATTAATAAGTGAAGAAGACGACCAGCGTCTGGCAGAATACGCTCTTGGCGTGCTGGAAGCCGATGAACGCAGATCCGTCGAGGCGCAGCTTGCTGCGGACGCCGGGTACGCTGAGCGATTGGCCGAGTGGCACGCGCACCTCGCGCCCATGCTGGCAGAGATAGCCGACCAGACGCCACCGGAATATGTGTGGGCGCGCATCCGCGACAGTCTTGGTCAGAATCCGCGACACGAAGAGGCGGTTCGCTCCCGACCCGAAGGTCGAGGTAGCATTTGGGAAAGCCTGAATGCATGGCGCTGGCTTACCGCGGGAAGTGCTGCTGCAGCGCTGCTCATGGCGCTGTTGCTGGTGGTCATGCTGCCCCGGGAAGACAGCCTGCAGCCCATCGACAGCATGCTGACCGCGGCACTGCAGCTGGAAACCGGCCAGGTGGTTTATACCGCTACCCTGGACGCCAGCCGGCGCAGCCTGGTGGTGGTTCCGGCGGCAGAGATTCAGCTCGAAGGCCGCGATGCCGAGCTCTGGCTGATTGCCGGTGACCTCCCTCCGCAGTCGCTTGGCCTGTTGCCGGCTGATGGTGCGGCGCGTCTGGCTGTCCCCGAAGAGCTTGTGGCATTGGCCAATGCCAACAGCGTATTTGCCATATCCCTGGAACCGCCCGGCGGCTCACCAACGGGACTGCCCACGGGGCCTGTGGTCGCCCAGGGCGTACTGGCAGACATCTGACCTGACTCCTCAATATCCGACCGGCCGGGCGTAGCGCAACGCACCCTGGCCGGCGCTCCTCTGCAAAGCTCCCCCGGCCTTCTGGCGACATCTTCCGCGGGATCTGGTGGTATCCGAAATAAAATCAACTTGTGCTGCGTCCGTTTTCCGACTCGTTGCGTATATCCATTGAGGTATCCAAAAACAACAGAGAAGGAGGTTCACATGAGCCGGCAATACACGCGTTCCCTTTTGGCAAAATCCGTCGTGGCCAGCATTCTAATTGGTGCGGGTTTTGGCTCGGCCATCAGCTTGGCCTCCAGTCACCGCGAAGCACCGTTTATTACTGAAGTGCCCAAGGTGGATGGCACTGATTTTTACATGTTCCGCAGTTATGAGCTCGGCCGTGAAAATACGGTGACAATGATTGCTAATTATCTGCCTCTTCAGGACGCCTACGGCGGCCCCAATTATTTTGATCTGGATGGCAATGCGATCTATGAAATTCATATCGACAACACCGGTAATGCAGAGGAAGACATTACTTTTCGCTTCAAGATGACTGATGTGAAGCAGGATCTGCAGCTGGATGTCGGTAACGATGGTGCTACGCAAAAGGTATCGGTACCGCTGAAGAATATTGGTGGAATCGGACCGTCTGCTGATCAAACCGCCGCAGTGCAGATGAGACAGACCTACGAACTGACGGTGATTCGTGGCGACCGCCGCACGGGCACAGCCGAAACGGTGATGAACGCCTTCGATCAGTCCGCTACGTTCAGCAAGCCGGTGGATAATATAGGCAACAAGTCGATAGGTGATTACGAAGCCTACGCCAATGATCATGTCTACGATGCAATCATCCCCGGTTGCAACGGGACTGCCCGGGTATTTGTAGGTCAGCGCAAGGAAGCTTTTGCCGTAAACCTTGGCGAGATATTCGATCTGGTCAACACCAACCCGCTGGGTGGCCGTAACGCCGAGGCCAACGATCTGGCAGACAAGAATGTCACCTCGCTGGCGCTGGAAGTGCCCACGTCCTGCCTGACCGGCACCGCGGCCAATAGCAACAACCAGAAAGTAATTGGCGCCTGGACAACTGCCAGCCTGCCTCAAGGCCGTGTGTTGAACCCTCAGCCAATGGCTAACGCCAAGGGAGCGAGTATCCAAGGCGGCGCCTTCACTCAGGTTTCCCGTCTGGGCATGCCTCTGGTCAATGAAGTTGTCATTGGTCTCAAGGACAAGGACGCATTCAACGCCAGCGAACCGAAGGACGATGGACAGTTTGCTACCTATGTAACGCATCCAACGCTGCCCGAATTGCTGGAGATCCTGTTCCAGGGCACCGCAGTGGCTCCGAATATGTTCCCGCGCACCGATCTGGTCAGCGCATTTCTCACCGGCGTGCCTGCTGTCAACCAGCCCCAGGGTGTAGTTACCTCGGAAATGCTGCGCCTCAATCCCGAGATCGAGGTAACACAGCCGGGCTTCCAGAATGATCTTGGCGTTCTCGGCGGTGATAACGCGGGCTTCCCCAATGGTCGCAGACCAATTGACGACGTTGTTGATGTATCCCTGCGAGTCGCCATGGGCGCGCTGATCGCCGACTCGACTGTTGCGCCAAACAACCAGGCGCCCTTCACCGATGGCGTGCAGGTAGATCCGAACGGTCTGCAGTCATCCTTTCCTTACCTGAGCACACCGCTGCCCGGCTCACCCAACTAAGGAGACTGACATGATCAAGACACTATGCATGTTAAGTCTGGCTGGTTGGCTGCTCACCGGCTGTCTGAGTGGCGGTGGTGGCGGCGGCTCTGCTGGGGGCGGAGGCGTTGATGGGGGCGGGGGACAAGGCACGCAGTCGTTCACGGCCCTGGTCAAGGATATCTTTGCTGGCACCAGTGAGACCGCAGAGCCCGTTGCCATCAACGACCTCACCATTACCTATGACGATCAGGAAAACGAAGGAGCGTTTGATGATCTTCTCAGTCAGCAATAAGGGAGGCCGGGGCTTGCGCCCCGGCGTTTTCCCCATCCTGGGTATGCTGTGTTTTCCTCTTGCTGGATGGGCGGGTGCGATAGGTACCGAGATCAAGCTGCCTGCCCGTGATGCCGTTGTTCTCTCCGTCAAGGAAACTGCGGCGGCAACCGCGGCCAGCGCTGTATTGCCAGTGGCCTTGCGCTCACCGGACAGGTTGGCCAAGGAGCTACGCGGCCTTATCGATCTGTCCCGAACTACCGGCAGTCCGCGCCCGTTGGGGTTGGCCGTGGGTTTGCTGAACCAACTGCCGCAGGATCGATGGACCCCGGATGTATACCTCATGCGGGCAACCATCCACCAACGGCTGCACCGGTTTGATCAGGCGGAAGCGGATCTCGCACGGGTGCTAAAGGCCCAGCCCGATAATCGTCAAGCCTGGCTTACCCGCTATAGCATCGCCATGGTACGCAACGATCTTGTGGCGGCTGAGCTTGCCTGTAACAAGCTCGCTCAGCCCCGGCCAGGTCTGTTGTCTGCAAGCTGCACTCAGGAGCTGGCCAGCCTCGGGGCTCAGCCCCGTCAGGCTTATGATCTTTTACGCCAGAGGCTCGATGTCTCTGGTTCTGCTGGCGCTATCGAGCGTGACTACGCGCTCATTACACTGGCGGAAATGGCTTCACGGCTCGGTCTGCCCGAGGCCGATGGTTACTGGCAGCGCGGTCTGCTGCAGGCCCCTGATGATTTGTATCGTCGGGCACGCTACGCCGACTGGCTATTGGCCCAGGGCAGGCCCGCGGAAGTTCTCGTGATTACGGACGGATTCAATGAGATAGACACCCTTGCGGTATTACGGGCTATCGCCTTGACCCGCCTCGATGATCCCCAGCAGCCTGGCCTGGTTTCCGAGCTTGATGAGCGTTTCAGGGAGGCGCGTTGGCGTGGAGAAAACCTGCACCATTGGGAATACGCACGTTTTCTGTTGGACGTAAAAGGCGATGCCGATGCGGCTCTGGAAATGGCCCTTGCCAACTGGGAGACTCAGCGTGCTCATCCAGATCGTGAACTTCTGATACGTGCTGCGGCCAGAGCGGGTAAGAGCCCCAATTTTGCTGTTGAGCTGCGTGATGGGGAAAGTACGTTATGAAAAGCTCAATCATCCTGGTGATTCTCAGTTTCGTCATGGCGGGCGCGGCACATGCACATAAGGCCAGCGACAGCTTCCTGTATTGGCAACCGGCTTTCGTCGAGGCTCCCGGTCGGCTGGATATAGCACTGGTTGACCTGGCGCGCGCCGTTCCGCTAGACGGCAATGGCGACGGTCAGGTGCTCTGGGGCGAAGTGGTGGATCGGCAAGCCAGCGTAAGAAATTACCTCGCTTCGCGACTACAGGTTATGTCTGGTGATCTGGAGTGTCCGCTGGATTTGCGCCTGGCGGGGATCACCCGTCACAGCGACGGCAATTACCTGGCCGTGGAATTTCGTCCTGACTGCCTGCATTCGGAAGTCGCTCCGTCACAGTTGAAATACAACGTATTTTTTGATCAGGACCCATTGCATCGTGCTCTGGTGATGACGCGGATCGAGGGCAATGACCGGTTGGCGGTACTGAGCCCTGACCAACGCACCCTGACCTTTGCCGAAGTGCCCAGTGTCTGGCAAACCGCAGGTGACTTCATCTGGGAAGGGATGGTGCACCTGTGGATCGGCTACGACCATATGCTATTTCTGCTGGCGTTGTTGTTGCCCGCTGCGGTGCGGCGTGAAAAGGGCCATTGGGTGGTAGAAGACCGGCTCGGGGCTGCAGTCAAGGACGTGGCGTTGATCGTGACCGCCTTTACCGCTGCTCATTCGGTGACCCTGGTCATCGCCACCCTGGGTGTGGTCCGCTTGCCCATCGCCTGGGTGGAAACCTTCATCGCATTGTCCATCGTTGCTGCTGCGGTGAATATCATCTGGCCGTTTCTGGGGCACAGAAGATATCTCGTCGGTTTTGGTTTCGGTCTGATTCATGGCTTTGGCTTTGCCAGCGTGCTGGGTGATTTCTTGAGTGACACGTCATCTCGGCTAGTCGCCCTGGCCAGCTTCAATGTTGGAGTTGAGCTGGCTCAATTGGCGGTAGTGCTAGCGGTGGTGCCGGTGATTTTTCTGCTGCGCAATCAGTGGATTTATCAGCGAGTAGTGATGCCGATCGGGGTGGCCGTCGTCGCGCTGACTGGCACAGTCTGGGCGTGGGAGCGGGTACCTCTCTAAGCACCACGCGGTGCTGTTGCAGTGCTGAGAGAGGTCTCAGTCGAAAGAGGGCAGGCTCGGCGTTACAACCGGTTTGCCTGCTTCGCTCCAGGCGTCAAAGCCGCCACTGATGGACTGCACATTCATGTAGCCCATCTCTTGTAGAGAGCAGGCGGCCAGTGCGGCGCGTCCGCTGGTCTTGCAGTAGAGCACCAGCTTGAGATCGCGCGCTGACAGCTCTGGCGCATTGCTCAGTTTGAACTCCAGCATGCCCCGTGGGATGTGCACTGCTCCGGGAATATGCCCGGCAGCAAATTCGTCGCTTTCGCGCACGTCAATCAGCGCGTCCGCGTCGCGAATTGCCGCCTCGGCGTCCTGTATGGACACCTCCTGAATTCGGGTCTTGGCATCGGTTACCAGGTCATGTGCATTTTTCATGGCGCTTGCCTCTCGAGTTGAGTGGGTAGATGAGCAATATGCGCTCCCTGCTTCAGGGTATCCAGGGCGATTTGCGGTGAAAGCGTCTGCAGAGCCTGGAACTGGCTGATAAATACCTGGCCGCCAAAATCCTGCAGAAAACTCGAGCGCTTGAGTTGGTCCATTACCGGGCCCTTGACCTCGGAAAGGTGCAACTGAACCCCCGCGGTGCGAAGTCTCTCTACGATATTTTCCAGCGAGTCCAGCGCGCTGGCGTCGATCAGATTCACCCCGGGGCACATCAACACCAGATGGCGTACCTGCGGCCGGGCAGCAATCAGCTCGGCAATGCGCTCTTCCAGATAGCGGGAATTGGGGAAGTACAAGCTTTCATCGACCCGCAGCGACAGTACATCGGGCGATTCGACCACCGCAAAACGCTCGATATTGCGAAAGTGTTCGCTCCCCGGCACCTGGCCGACTACCGCCATGTGGGGCTGACTGGTGCGCCAGAGAAAAAGCATCAGCGAAAGCCCGACGCCCAGCAGGATGCCTGCTTCCACTCCGATGAGCAGCACGCCCAACAGAGTCGCTGCCTGCGCGGCCCCATCCGGACGCGAGTAGCGCCAAGTGCGTTTCAGCGATTCGAGATCGACCAGGCTCAGCACCGCAATAATAATCGTGGCCGCCAGCACCGCCTGTGGCAGATTGTGCAGTAACGGGGTCAACAACATGACGCTGAGGCCAATGCCGGCAGCAGTAAAAACCCCTGCCATGGGTGTCTGGGCGCCTGCATCATAGTTCACCACCGAGCGGGCAAAGCCGCCGGTAACCGGATACCCGCCACTGAAAGCCGCGCTCAGATTCGCCGCTCCCAGGCCGAGTAATTCGCTATCGGGTTCGATCCGTTGGCGCCGTTTGGCGGCCAGGGTCTGCCCCACGGAGACGGATTCGACAAAGCCTACCAGGCTGATGAGGAGCGCCGCCGGCAACAAGACTATCGCCAGTTGCAGATCCAGCGTTGGGGTCATCATCCCCGGTAGACCCTGGGGAATAACTCCCACCACCTTTACCCCGGAGTCATCCAGTTGCAGAACAGTCACCACCAAAATGGCGGTGATGATGGCCAGTACAGGCCCGGCTTTGGTCAGGTTGCCCGCCATTCCGGCGCCCAGACCCAGGTGTTGCAGCAGCGGTTTGAGCCGGCTCCGTGCCCACCATAGCCATGCCAGGCTGAGAAGGCCGATCAGCAGCGTCTGTAGATGAATCTGCGGAAGCGACTGCCATAACGACGATGAGATCTGTAGCAGGTTCCCGCCTGAACCAGAAACGCCGAATATATGTTTGAGCTGTCCCACTGCGATCAGAATGCCGGATGCACTGATAAAGCCCGAGATAACCGGATGACTGAGGAAATTGGCCAGAAAGCCCAGGCGCAACACCGCCATGAGACTCAGGATCACGCCCGAGAGCAACGCCAGGAGCATAGCCGCGCCGATGTATTCTGCGCTGCCTGCGGGAAACAGCGGGCCCAGTGCCGCAGCGGTCATCAAAGACACCACAGCGACAGGGCCCACGGCCAAAGCGCGGCTGGAGCCGAACAGGGCATAGGCCAGCAGGGGCAGGATGCTGGCATACAAACCTGTGACCGGGGGCAGGCCTGCGAGCATGGCGTAGGCCAGACTCTGCGGGATCAGCATCAGCGTTACGATCACCGCCGCCAGGCCATCCTGGGCGGCGGTGGTTCGATTGTATTGGCGGCCCCAGTCCAGCCAGGGTAACCAATGGCGTAGTTTCATTTGCCCTGTTCCTTGCCAAAATCGCATGCCGGGGGCGCCTCAACCGCCAGCGGTTCGTGGGGCAGGTGCTTGGGGTGGGCCAGCCATTCGCGGCCACGCAGCATCATGTCGAAGTAGATGCCCGGCATCATTTTCACTTTCAGGTCCCAGGCCAGCCGCCGCGGGACGACAGGGTCCAGCGGAAAGGTGGGTAGGAGCTTTCCGCCATAACCGAATTCGGCAAGTATCACCTTGCCTCGCTCAACGGTTAGCGGGCAGGATCCGTAGCCGTCATACAGGGCGCGAGGGCCTTTGCCCGCCAGAACCGCAATCACGTTCTCGGCCACTACCGGGGCCTGTTTGCGCACAGCTGCAGCTGTTTTGGCATTCGGTGCGGCACACACATCGCCCAGACTGAAGATGTTGCCATAGCGCGGGTGGCGCAGGGTTTCGTGGTCAGCCTCCACCCAGCCATCAGCGTTCGCCAGGGGGCTCTGACTGACAAAGGCGGGCGCCTGTTGGTGGGGCACCACATGCAGAAAATCGAATGACTTCTCGACTGTCTGGCTGTTGCCCTGAGCATCCACCTGCTTGAACCAGGCCTTGTGCGCAGGGCCGTCGACTGCGGTCAGCGTGGTATTGAAACTGAGCTGCGCTCCGTAGCGTTCGATGTAGTTCATCAGCGGTGGCACGAAGGTGGAAACACCAAAGAGCACGGCCCCGGACGAGCAGAACTCCACATCGATGTCAGACAGCACGCCTTGTTTCTGCCACCAGTCGCAGGACAGATACATGGCTTTCTGTGGCGCGCCGGCGCACTTGATCGGCATGGGCGGCTGAGTGAAGAGGGCGCGGCCGCGCCGCAGATTCTGTACCAGCTGCCAGGTATAGGGCGCCAGTTCGAACTTGTAGTTCGAGGTCACCCCGTTCTTGCCCAGGGTTTCCCTGAGTCCTTCGACGGCATCCCAGTTCAGGCTGAGACCGGGGCACACGACCAGGGTCCGGTAGCCGAGACGGTTGCCGTCCTCCAACACCACCCGCTGCTGGTCCGGCTCGAAAGCCGCCACCGCCGAGCGTATCCACTGGGCAGCCTGGGGAATGCACTTGCCCATGGGTCGCTCGGTCTGAGCCCGGTCAAAAATGCCAGCGCCGACCAGGGTCCAGCCTGGCTGGTAATAGTGCTGCTCCCGTGGTTCAACCACCGCAATGCGCAGGTGTGGATCGCGCTTCAACAGGCTCGCCGTCACGGCGCAGCCGGCGGCACCGCCCCCGACCACCAGTACGTCGTAGCGTTGGGTAGCGCTGATGCTCGCGGTAGGCGTGGGGCCTGGGGTGGTTTGCGAATACAGCTCCAGCCGGGGAGCAAGACCGGTAAGGTCGTAACCCTGCCCCCGAGCGGCGGCCAATAGCGCCAAAGGGTCAATATGGTGCGCTTCACTCAATGCCCAAAGCGAGATGGAGCGGGTACCTGTTCGGCAAAAAGCCAGAACCGGTCCGCGTACCTGATTGAGCAGCTCGGTAAAGCCAGCTACGTCGGTATCCGTGATCTGCCCCGAAGTGACTGGCAGGTGATGGTATTCAAGTCCGCTGGCCCTGGCGGCCGCGTGCATCTCGGCCGAGGTGGGTTGCCCCTCCTCTTCGTTGTCGGGACGGTTGTTGATAACAGTGCGATATCCTGCGGCAGCCAGGGTGCCCATATCCGCCGGTTGCAACTGGGCCGCCACGGCAATGAAAGGGCTAAGGCGCTTGAGCGAGTCCATGGTTATCTCCTCACAGCACGTCGAGGGGGATTTTCAGATAGCGGATGCCGTTATCTTCGGCGGGTGGCAACTGGCCCGCTCGCATGTTGATCTGCACTGACGGCAAAATCAGCGTCGGCATACCCAATGTGGCATCACGGTCGCTGCGCATGGTAACGAAATCTGATTCCTGGATTCCCTCATGAACGTGCACGTTATGCGCGCGCTCTTCGGCCACCGTGGTCTCGTAGCGAAAGTCATCCCGGCCAGGAGCCTTGTAGTCGTGGCACATGAACAACCGCGTCTCATCGGGTAGCGCAAACAGCTTGCGAATCGACTGGAACAGCACTCGCGCATCACCGCCCGGGAAGTCGCAGCGAGCGGTGCCATAGTCAGGCATGAACAGAGTGTCGCCGACAAAACCGGCGTCGCCGATCAGGTAGGTCATACAGGCCGGCGTATGGCCAGGGGTATGGATGGCGCGGGCTTCGATGTTACCTATCTGAAAGGTATCGCCGTCCTTGAACAGGTGATCAAACTGGCGCCCATCGGTGGCGAACTCGGTGCCGGCATTGAATAGCTTGCCGAAGGTATCCTGCACGACAGTGATGTTTTCGCCGATCGCCAGTTGCCCGCCCACTTCACGCTTCAAATAGGGCGCAGCAGAGAGATGGTCGGCGTGCACATGGGTCTCCAGCAGCCAATCGACTTGAAGGCCCTGCTCGCCCACATGGGCGATCAGGCGATCTGCACTGTTGTGGGAGGTTCTGCCAGATGCTGGATCGTAGTCGAGTACGGAGTCAACGATAGCGCAGCGTTTAGTGGCAGGGTCACTCACAACATAGCTGTAGGTGAAGGTCGCCTGGTCGAAGAAAGCTTCTACAAGAGGTTGCATGATCACACTCCATTACTGGGCTTGAAATACTCAATTAAGATAAATCATAACTGTTTAATAGTTATAACGTTATATCGATTAAGAATAAGTAAGCCAGTGCTTGTATGGGTGGACCATAAGGCCGGGGTTGGCTGCCCGGCCCTTCATTGGTTACTCAGTCTGATCCGTCGGCATGGTCCAACCTCCCCCCAACGCGCGAAACAGCTCCACTTCACTGGTCAACTGATTCAGCCGATCGGTGATCAGTTGCTGGCGAGCAGTGAAGAGCTGGCGCTGGGCGTCGAGCAAGGTCAGGTAACTGTCCACGCCGCTGCGGTAACGACGCTCGGCGATCTGGAAATAGTCTTCGCTGGCGCTGAGCAGACGCTGTTGCGCGGCGACCTGATCCACGTAGGTCTCCCGTGCGGCAAGGCCATCGGCGACTTCGCTGAAAGCCACCTGGATCGACTTTTCGTATTCGGCTACACGCACATCACGAATGACCTCTGCGTAGTTCAGGTTCGCCTGCAGGCGCCCAGCGTTGAAGATCGGCAGGCTGATGCTCGGCGAGAAATTCCAGTACTCCGAGCCGCTGTCGAACAGGCCAGACAGCTGGTTGCTGGCGCTGCCGGCGTTGGCTGTCAGGCTGATGCTGGGGAAGAACGCCGCCCGTGCCGCGCCGATATTGGCGTTGGCTTCGCGCAGCGCATACTCGGCCTGCAGAATATCCGGGCGCTGCAACAGCACCTCCGAGGACAAGCCCGCCGGTAACTCGGCGAGCAGGTCGGTCCCTAGCTCCGGTTTTGCGCCGGGTAAAGCCGGCGCCTGCTGGCCCAGCAGCAGGGTCAGGGCGTTGCGGTCTTCAGCAACCAGTCGCCTGTATGCGGCCAGACTGCTGCGAGCCGTTTCCACCGCTGTGCGGGCCTGGGTCAGCTCCAGCGTCGAGGCGATCCCTACATCGAAGCTGCGCTGGGTCAGTCGCAGACTGTCTTCATAGGTCTGCAAGGTCTCCTGTGTAGCTTGAAGCAGCGCCTGATCAGCCTGCCAGCGCAGGTAGGTATTGGCTACGCTGGCGATCAGGCTGACCTGCACGCTGCGTTCCGCGGCTTCCGTGGCCAGATACTCTTCCAGCGCTTGTTGCTGCAGGCTGTCCACGCGGCCGAACAGGTCGACCTCCCAGGCAACGCCCAGGGTGGCGCTGTACTGGCTGTTGATCCCGCTTTGCGTACTGCCATTGAGGCCGGCGGGTGTACGCGCACGACTACCGCTGCCGTCCGCGCTGAGGGTGGGCAAGCGGTCAGCCCGTTGAATCCGGTAGAGCTCGCGGGTGGCTGCTACATTGAGGGCTGCCACGCGAAGATCCCGGTTGTTTTCCAGTGCAGCTGCTATCAGTTCGCGTAACTCTGGATCGCGGAAGAAGCTTTGCCACGCCGGTGGCGTGACGCTGGATTCAGCAGAGGTAGCCTCGTAGGCCTCGCCTCTCGGCCAGCCGTCGGCTACCGGCGAGGCCGGGCGCTCATACTCCGGGATCATTGAGCAGCCAGTCAGCGCCAGAATCAGGCTGATGCCCATCATGTTCCTGGTAATCATGCTGCGCTTCATGGGGTGATCTCCCTGGTGGTCGGATCGGAGTCGTCGGTCTTGACTTTCTTGCCTGCGAATAGCGATGAAACCATCACGAAGAACAGGGGCACCCAGAAAATTGCCAACACCGTGGCGGTGATCATCCCGCCGATCACACCGGTCCCGATGGCGTGTGAGCTGCCAGCGCCAGCCCCACTGGCCAGCGCCAGGGGCACCACGCCAAGGGTGAAGGCCAGGGAGGTCATGATGATCGGCCGCAGGCGCATGCGGCAGGCTTCCACTGCAGCGTCGAACAGACTCATACCCTGCTCGTGCAGATCCTTGGCGAACTCGACAATCAGAATGGCGTTTTTTGCGGTGAGTCCCACGGTGGTCAGAAGGCCGACCTGGAAGAACACATCGTTGGTCAGCCCGCGGCCCAGGGTCGCCATCAGCGCACCGATCACACCCAGGGGGACCACCAACATGACTACTAGAGGTATCGACCAGCTTTCATACAGTGCTGCCAGACAGAGAAAAACCACGAGCAGGGACAGCGCATAGAGCATGGGCGCCTGGTCCCCGGAAATGCGTTCTTCATAGGACAGTCCGGTCCAGGCTACGCCGATGCCCTGGGGCAGCTTCTGGGCGATTTCCTCTATCGCGGCCATGGCGTCGCCAGTGCTGTAGCCGGGCGCGGCTTCACCCATGATTTCCATCGCTGCCACACCGTTGTATCGCGACAGCTTGGGCGAGCCGTAGATCCACTCACCACTGGCGATGGCATCGAAGGGCACCATCTCGCCGCTGCTGTTACGTACGAACCACTTGCCCAGATCCTCCGGGCTCATGCGTGCGCTGGCTTCGCCCTGCATATAAACGCGCTTGACCCGGCCGCGGTCGATAAAGTCATTGACGTAGCTGGAGCCCCAGGCAATCGACTGAGTGCTGTTCACTTCGCTCAGCGATACCCCGAGTACACGGGCCTTTTCGTCGTCCACGGTCAACTGGTATTGCGGCTCATCGTCCAGCCCGTTGGGGCGCACGGCCATCAGCGCGGGATGTTGCGCTGCCATGCCGAGCAATTGATTACGCGCTTGCATCAAGGTGTCGTGACCAACGCCGGCGTTGTCCTGCAGGAACAGGTTGAAGCCGGTCGCGTTGCCCAGCTCCATCACCGCAGGCGGTGCAAAAGCAAAGACCATCGCGTCGCGGTAGGTGTCGAACTTCGCCTGGGCCCGTTCGGCCAAGGCAAATACACTCTGCTGGGGTTCAGTGCGCTCGTCCCAGGGCTTAAGGCCAATAAAGGCCATGCCCGAGTTTTGTCCGCGGCCAGCAAAGTTGAAGCCGGTCACGGTAAACACCGAGTTCACCACATCACTTTCTTCTTCCAGCAGGTAATCGCGCATCTGGTCTACGGTCTGTTGGGTGCGTTCTGCGGTAGAGCCCGCTGGTGTCTGCACCTGGGCGAAGAGTACCCCCTGGTCTTCGTCCGGCAAAAAGGCCGAAGGTACACGGGTAAAGAGCACCGCCATGACCGCGGCTATGACTACATAGAGCAGCAGGTAAGGGGTCTTGCGCCGCAGCATGCTGGCCACGCCGCGCTCGTATCGGCCTACGCCGCGGTCAAAGGTCCGGTTGAACCAACCAAAGAACCCGCGCTTTTCATGCTGACCGCCCTTGGGGATCGGTTTGAGCATGGTGGCGCACAGCGCCGGAGTGAATATCAGCGCCACCAGTACCGAGAGCGTCATCGCTGACGCAATCGTGATTGCGAACTGACGGTAAATGACACCGGTTGAGCCGCCGAAAAAGGCCATTGGAATGAATACAGCTGAAAGCACCAGGCCGATACCAACCAGCGCACCCTGGATCTGGTCCATGGATTTGCGTGTGGCTTCGACCGGAGAGAGTCCTTCTTCTGCCATCACCCGTTCGACGTTCTCCACCACCACGATGGCGTCATCCACCAGCAGGCCGATAGCCAGCACCATCGCGAACATGGTCAGAATATTGATGGTGAAGCCGAATAGGGAAAGCACGCCAAAGGTACCCAGAATGACCACTGGAACGGCCAGGGTAGGAATCAAGGTGGCGCGGAAGTTCTGCAGAAACAGATACATCACCAGGAACACCAGCACCACAGCTTCCAGCAAGGTATGCACCACGCCGGTAATGGAAGCGGAGACCACCGGTGCGGTTTCGTACGGGTATTCAATCTCCAGCCCGGGCGGGAAGAAGGGCTCAAGGTCGGAAATGGTTTGCTTGACTGCGGTAGCGGTATCCAGCGCATTGGCCCCGGTGGCCAGCTTGATCGCCAGCCCGGAGGCCGGCAACCCGTTGTACTGCGCAGAAACGTTCGCGTTTTGCGCACCCAGCTCAACGCGGGCAACATCTTTCAGTCGAACCTGGGAGCCGTCCGGGTTGGCCCGGAGCAGTATCTCGCGGAACTGCTCCGGACTCTGAAGACGGGTCTTGCCGACAATGGTGGCGCTGAGTTGTTGGCCTGGTACGGCGGGCAAGCCACCGAACTGACCGGAGGAGATCTGCACATTCTGGGCCTGAATTGCAGCGCTGACATCGGTAGGGGTCAGCTTGAAGTTGTTGAGCTTTGCCGGGTCCAGCCAGATGCGCATCGCATAGGGCGCGCCGAACACCTGAAAGTCGCCAACACCTTCGGTCCGGGAGATCGGATCCTGCAGGTTTGAAATAATGTAGTCGGCCAGGTCGTCGCGGTTCATGCTGCCGTCGGTTGAGACCACGCCAATGACCATCAGGAAGTTACTCACTGATTTGGTCACCCGAATCCCCTGTTGCTGTACTTCCTGGGGTAGCAGGGGGGTGGCCAGTTGCAGCTTGTTCTGAACCTGTACCTGAGCGATGTCCGGGTCAACGCCCTGGTCAAATGTTACGGTTATTTCCATGCTGCCGTCGGAGTTGCTGTCCGAGCGGATATAGCGCAGGCCATCAATGCCATTAAGCTGCTGTTCGATTACCTGCACCACGGTGTCCTGCACAGTTTGCGCGGAAGCGCCGGGGTAACTGACCGAGATGCCGACCGCGGGCGGGGCGATACTCGGGTATTGGTTCACGGGAAGGCTCAGCACCGAGAGCCCCCCGGCCAGCATGATCACCAGGGCAATGACCCAGGCGAAGATAGGGCGGTCAATAAAAAAGCGTGGCATGGATTTATCCTTCCTGTCTGGCAGTGGAAACAGGTTCGGCAACGTTGCCAGCTGGCACAGCCTTGACCTTGACGCCTGGCTGAACAAACTGCAGACCCTCGGTGATCAGCCGGTCACCGTCATTGAGTCCATCACTGATCAACCAGCGATTTCCTACAGTGCGTTCGGTACGAACTTCTCGCAGTTCGACGATGTCGTCGGCATTAACCACCAGCGCAGTGGCTTGCCCGCGAGGGGTGCGGGTAATGCCTTGTTGAGGCGCCAGAATGGCCTCGGATCGGGTGCCGGCCACGAGTTGTGCGTGTACAAACATGCCTGGCAGCAGCATATTGTCAGGGTTGGGAAAGATGGCCCGCAGGGTCACTGAACCTGTCCCGGCGTCCACCGATACCTCAGAGAACTCCAGCGTGCCCTGGTGCGGATAGGCGCTACCATCCTCCAGTTGCAAGGTAACCTGGGCGGCATTGTCCCCAACCTTCTGCAGGCGGCCTTCTTCCAGATCACGACGTAGTGCCAGCAGGTCGCGGGCCGGCTGGGTTACATCCACGTAGATCGGATCGAGTTGCTGGATAGTTGCCATTGCGGCTTCCTGGCCATTGGTAACCAGTGCACCCTCGCTGACGGCTGAACGACCGATACGGCCATCGATTGGCGCTCTGACCTGGGTGTAGCGCAGGTCGATCTGCGCGCGCTCCAGAGCAGCCTGGGTTTGCAGGCTGGTCGCACGAGCTTCGTCATAGGCCTGACGGCTCACGGCCTGATCCTCGATCAGTTGCTCATAGCGATCACTTAAAGATGTGCTCGACAGGTGCGAAGCTTTTGCGCTGTTGAGGGCTGACTGATACACCGAGTCGTCTATCTGATACAGCTGCTCGCCAGCCTTGACCTCACTACCTTCGTTGAACAGCCGCTTTTCGATCAGCCCATTCACCTGCGGCCTTACTTCGGCAATGCGAAAGGGTGCGGTACGCCCTGGCAGATCGGTTGTCAGTTCAAAGGGTTCCGCGGCCAGGGTAACCACACCCACCTCAAGCACCTGCTGCACCTGAGCTTGGTCTGGAGCGACGCTGCTCTGTTTTTCACAGGCGCTTAGTAGCGTAAGCAACGCCAATAGGGAGGGTAGCGCGAAGCGCGCAGTATTCAGATGGGGCATGACAGGGTCCTCGCAGAGCGCAGTACTGGTTTCGTTGGTCATTGTGCGTGGGCGTCGGGAGCGCAGATGACCGGGTTGGCGAACAATATACTTACATTCATGAATGTTTGTAAACAGAGATAACATTAGTTAACATAAGCAGCATTCGCGGACCTGCCCGGTCAGGCCGCACGATTCATGAAACCGATTGGATGAAATGGCGGATGGTCAGGCGAACAAAAGAGGAAGCGCAGGAAACCCGTAGTGACATTCTTGCTGCAGCGGAGCTGTGCTTTTACCGCAAGGGTATTTCCCGTACCTCACTGTCGGAAATTGCCACCGCTGCGGGCGTGACCCGGGGCGCTATTTACTGGCACTTTCAGGATAAGTCCGAGCTGGTGGGCGCCTTGCTCGAGCGGGTACATATGCCACTCCAGCCCCTCAGTGAAGCCAGTCGCGATCCCCATGAACCAGACCCGCTTGGTCGCCTCCGTGAGTTGCTCATAAAGATGTTTCAGCGCGCCGGGAGTGACCCGGAGGTACGTCGAGTCGGCGAGATCATGTTTCACAAATGTGAATACACCGAAGATCTGGGCAACATGCGCCAATGGATGCAGGATTTTCGCCGGGAATACGACCACAACATCGAGCTCAGTTTGCGCAATGCGGTAACCAGGGGGCAGTTGCCTGACGATCTGGATCTGCCGGTTGCCAGTCGGTGTGTGCACGCATTTATCACCGGCATGCTGGATCAGTGCCTGCTGGTGCCCGAAGGGCTGGATCTGTATGCCAAGGCAGAAACCCTGGCTGACAGTATTCTGGATATGTTGCGTCTGAGTCCTGCCCTGCGCATGACATGAATCGCAACTTCTCCCTGCACAATACTGTCAACTGAGCTCAAGCACGCAGTGCTATTGGCGGATATACTGCCGGGCGTGCAGGCGCCCCAACTGCATTCGCCGCTTATTATTCAGGCTCTCTGGTAAGGAATGTCCGTGACTGCTTCTTTGAAGAACAAACTCCGTCGAGGTATCTCACCGGTGGCGCTAGCCATCCTGATGGCGGTAGCGCTGGTCATATGGCTGTTGCTGGGTGATACCCGGAGCGCCAAGGACACCGCCCCGCCGCCGGAGGAGCAGGCAGAGGAGCAAATGCATGAAGTGGAAACCCGTTGGTCCCAGGCCCAGCCGCTGACCCGTGAACAGGTGCTCCAGGGCCAGTTACTGCCCTGGCAGCAGGTGCAGGTCATGGCGCAGGTATCCGGTCGGGTCGCAAAGCTGCTCAAGCAGCAGGGTGATATTATCTCGGCTGGCGAGCCACTGCTGGAGCTGTCCGACGAGGGGCGTAGCCAGCAACTGACCCAGGCCCGAGCCATCTATCGCCTGCGCCAGAAAGAGCTCGATGGCGCACGCAAACTGCGCGCGTCCAATTACGTCACCGAAAATGAAATCATCCGTCTTGAGGGCGAGGTGGCGCGCGCCCAGGCTGATCTGAGTGCGGCGCAACTGGCGGTGGAATACAACTCACCGGTTGCACCCTTTGATGGGGTGGTCGACCGCCATCATGTGGAGATAGGCGAGCTGGTGCAGCCAGGCGCCGAGCTGATGTCGCTGGTGAACGTTTCCCGCCTGAAAGCGACCGCGCAGATTCCGCAGCAGGATGCGGGCCGCGTAGCGGAAGGCCAGGCAGTGAAACTGCGCCTGCTCGACGGCCGGGAACTGGAGGGTGAAGTGCGCTTTATCAGTCTGGCTGCCGATCCGCAGACCCGCAGTTTCTACGTGGAAGCAGAGTTGGCCAACCCCGAGCTCTGGCGTGTGGCAGGTGGCAGCGCCACGCTGCGGATCCAGTTGCCGGAGGTGATGGCTCATCAGTTTTCGCCAGCGCTGCTGCGTCTTGGCCCGGATGGCAATCTGGGTGTGCATGCTGTGGATGAAGATGGACGCGTCATCAACTACCCGGTCCGGGTCGTGGCTATCACCAACGAAGGTGCGACGGTGGAAGGCTTGCCGGAGAGACTCCAGGTTATTACCCAGGGCGCGGGATTCGTTGATCCTGGACAACAGGTGCGCACCGAGGTGGTACCCGAGGACGAGACAGCTGATGCGAAGGCCAGTAACGAATTTCAGCCCGGGGCTGCGCAAAGCGGACCTCTGCCGGGCCAGGGAGCCGCTGAATGAGTGCGATGATCCACGCTGCGATAGACCGCAGCCGGGCGGTCATCACCTTGCTGATCTTTCTGTTTATCGGTGGCCTGGTCGCCTATAACGCGATTCCCAAGGAAGCCAACCCCGACGTCACCATTCCGATGATGTACGTCTCGATGACCCTGGATGGTATCAGCCCGGAAGACGCCGAACGATTGCTGGTCCGCCCCATGGAGCACGAGCTGCGGTCACTCGAAGGCATAAAGAAGATGACCTCGGTATCCAGCGAAGGCCATGCCTCGGTCATGCTCGAGTTCGATGCCGGCTTTGATGCAGACAAGGCTCTGACCGACGTGCGCGAGAAGGTTGACGCCGGTCGTAGCAAACTTCCCAGCGAAGCGGATGAGCCCACCGTCAACGAGATCAACGTCGCCCTGTTCCCGGTGATGTCGATCGGTCTGGCGGGCCCGATATCCCAGAGCGAACTGGTATTCATCGCCCGGCAGCTGCAGGAAAATATCGAGGCGATACCGGAAGTGCTGGAAGTCGAAATCGGCGGTGATCGTGAGGACCTGCTGGAAATCGTCGTCGACCCCCAAGCCCTGGAGACCTACGGCCTGGATTATACGGAACTGTTCAATCTGGTCTCCAACAACAACCGCCTGGTTGCAGCAGGGAGCCTGGATACCGGCGAGGGACGCATGTCCATCAAGGTGCCTGGCGTGATTGAAAATCTCGATGATGTGCTGAATATGCCGGTTAAAGTAGACGGCGATACCGTCGTTACCTTTGCCGATGTGGCCACCATCAACCGCGGTTTCAAGGATCCGATGGGGTTTGCCCGGATCAACGGCCAGCCCGCCATGGTGCTGGAAGTGAAAAAACGCGCTGGCGCCAACATCATCTCGACCACCGAGCAGACCCGGGCGCTGATCGAGCAAGCCAGTGAGTACTTCCCCGAAGGCCTGGAAGTGCACTACATCATGGATGAGTCCGACCAGGTCGAAACCATGTTGTCGGATCTGCTCAATAACGTACTGACGGCCGTGGTGCTGGTGTTGATTCTGATTGTCGCCACCATGGGTCTGCGCTCGGCGTTGCTGGTGGGTATCACCATTCCAGGCGCCTTTCTGGCTGCGATTCTGGTGCTTTACCTGATCGGTTTCACCATGAATATCATTGTGCTGTTTGCACTGATTCTGGTGGCCGGCATGCTGGTGGACGGTGCGATTGTGGTCAGCGAGTTGGCTGATCGGAATATCTCCGAGGGGCAGCCGCCGAAAGAGGCCTGGGGTAACGCTGCAGAACGTATGGCCTGGCCCATAATTGCGTCTACCGCGACGACCATTGCGGTGTTCGGGCCGTTGCTGTTCTGGCCAGGTGTGGTCGGCCAGTTCATGAGTTATTTGCCGGCCACGGTGATCATCGCACTGCTGGCCTCGTTGGTCATGGCGCTCATATTTCTGCCGGTACTGGGTTCACTCAAGCGCCACCAGCCTGCCGTTCCGGCAGAGGGGGGCAGCCGCACGGGAAGAGCCTACGGCCGATTGCTGAAAAAATTGTTGCTGCGTCCAGGCCTGACCTTTGGCGGCATGTTGCTCGTCATGATGGTGATCTTTATTACCTATGCCAACTTCAACCACGGCGTGGAATTCTTTCCCGAGGTCGAGCCGGAGTCGGCTCAGGTGCTGGTGCGCGCTCGGGGCGACCTGTCTATTCATGAACGCGATGATCTGCTGCAACAGGTAGAGCAGCGTTTGCTCGGACTTTCCGAGGTCAAGGCGCTGTACGCGCGCTCCCTGGTTTCTGCCAGCAACGAGCTGCCACCTGATGTGGTCGGCACTATCCAGTTCCAGTTCATTGACTGGGACGAGAGACGCCGCGCCAATGCCATTCTGGATGATATGCGCGACCTGACGGCGGACATCCCCGGGATCATTCTGGATTTTCGCAAGCAGGAGAACGGCCCTGCGGCGGGCAAACCGATCGAGCTCCAGGTCACTGGAGAAGACCAGGACGCGATTGATAAGGCCGTTGAGCTCATGGTGAAGGAAATGAACCGGCTGGGCGGCTTTGTAGATATCGAAGATGACCGCAGTCTGCCGGGTATCGAATGGCGAGTGAACGTTGATCGCGCCGCCGCAGCCCGGTTTGGTGCCGACGTGATGACCGTGGGCAATGCCGTGCAAATGGTTACCAACGGATTATTGCTGGCGAAATTCCGGCCGGAGTATGCCAGTGATGAGGTCGACATACGCGTGCGTTTTCCCGAGAGCTGGCGTTCGGTGGAGGAGCTTACGCGTCTCACCGTCCAGACGCCCAGAGGGCAGGTGCCCATCGGCAACTTTGTCACCGTCGAGCCTGCACCCAAGACGAGCGTGATCAACCGTATCGATGGTAATCGTGCGGTGACCATCAAATCCGATCTGACCGGCGACGCCCAGGTCGGCGAGCGCCTCAACGCACTGCTCAACAGCGATCTGGACCTGCCACCAGGGGTGCAGGTCAATACCGCTGGCGAAGGCGCAGACCAGCAGGAAGCTGCCAGCTTTTTGGGTACTGCCTTTGTGGTGGCGATTTTCCTGATGCTGTTGATCCTGCTGGTGCAGTTCAACAGCTGGTACCAGGCCATGCTGGTCATGTCGGCGATCGTGTTTTCCACAGCCGGCGTATTGATGGGCCTGCTGGTCAACAGTCAGCCATTCGGCATTGTCATGGTGGGGATGGGCATCATCGGCTTGTCGGGCATCGTGGTGAACAACAACATCGTACTGATCGACACCTACAACCAGATCCGCGCAGACGGCGCCTCGGCTGTCGATGCCGCCTGGGAGACCGGTTGCCTGAGGTTGCGCCCGGTGTTGCTCACCTCCATCACCACGGTATTGGGCCTGATGCCCATGGTGCTGGCCGTCAACGTCAACCTGCTGGAACCCAGCCTGGGCTTTGGCGCGCCCTCCACCCAATGGTGGACCCAGCTCTCCAGCGCGATTGCCGGCGGTCTTACCGTCGCGACCGTACTGACACTGTTCATTACCCCCTGCATGCTGGTGCTGGGGGATAACGCCCGCAGTTGGTTAGCTGCCCGCCGGGCCTCGAAGACACAGGATCAGGTCAACTCCCATGTTTGAGATCCAACATCTCGACCCGCAGCGCTATCGTCAGCAGACGCGCAAGAGCACGCTGGTTATAGTGGTGATTTTTGCCGTTTTGGCGATGTCATTGTCAGCGCTTGCAGTCGCTCTGTTTGGTAGCACGGAGGGCAGTAATTTTCGCTGGAATCTGGGTGGTGTGCTGCTGGGTGTGGCCCTCACCATAGTGCTGGTGCGCTACGTTTTCTGGCATCAGAGCTGGATGCAGCCTGCGGTATATGGCTGGCAGCTCAAGCGCAGCTTGATGAGCGTTACCAACGTGATGCATCAGGTGGAAGCGGGCGTGCAGGCAGGCTTGCCAGAGGCCATGAAGCTGCTCCGGTTCTATCACTTGGGTCAGGTGGAAATGCATCGGCTCGATGGCCACCCACAGGCAGCGGATGAGCTCAGTGGGCCGTTGGAAAAGCATCGTCAGGCGATGCTTGAGACGGGCCTTTCGATCGACCAGTACCGGTTGGATCCCGCATGGCTGGCCAGCCTCCAGCAGCGCAAGCCTGATACTTCGGCTTGAGCTGCCGGGGCGCTAGCAGTTACCCGCTTGCGCCTTGCTCAGTAGCGTTCCAGCCAATGCGCGTAAGGTGCCGGCAGGGTCCATGAAGGCTTGTCGATTTTCAGCTCTCGTGCGGCCAGATAGGTCCAGTGCGGGTTGGCCAGATGGGCCTTGCCGACCATCACCAGATCCAGTTGACCATCGCTTACTGCCTTTTCCGCAATATGCGGCTCGCCAAAGCCCCAGGCGGAAGACACCGGCACACCTGCCTCGTCACGCACGCGCTGGGCAATCGGCCCCATGAAACCGGGCGCCCAGGGAATATTTGCGGTGGGGGTGTCGAAGCCCATGCTGACACTCATCATGTCCATGCCGGCGGCCTTGAACTGACGCGTCAGCTCGATGGATTCGTTCAGCGTCTGCTCGTCGCGCCCATCAAACTCGATCACACCAAAACGAATGGTCAGCGGCAGGTTCTGTGGCCAGACCTCGCGTACGGCGGCCAGGGTTTCCAGCAGAAAACGGCTACGGTTCTCGAAGCTGCCGCCATAGGCATCGGTGCGCTGATTGGCATGCTCGGAGAAAAAGCTCTGGGCCAGATAGCCGTGGGCGAAATGCAGCTCCAGCCATTCAAATCCCACGTCCAGGGCACGCTTTGCGGCGGCAACGAAGTCAGCCTTTACCCGGGCAATATCGTCCAGGGTCATTGCATCGGGCACCTTGGGCAGGTGGGCGCCAAAGGGAATAGCGGACGGGCCAATGGTCTGCCAGCCGCGTGCGTCATCGTTGCCGATGTGGTCGTCACCTTCCCAGGGGCGGTTGGCACTGGCCTTGCGGCCGGCATGGGCAATCTGGATGCCCGCAACAGCGCCGTGGGCCTTGATGCTGCGCACTACCGGAATGAATGCCTCGGCCAGCTGATCGTTCCAGATGCCGGCGCAGCCGGGGGTAATACGACCTTCCGGCGATACTGCTGTGGCTTCGACGATCACCAGACCAGCGCCGCCGCGGGCCATGCCCGTGTAGTTGGCCATGTGCCAGTCGTTGATCAGACCGTCGGTGGCCGAGTATTGGCACATGGGCGGAACCGCGATGCGGTTGCGCAGGGTGACGTCTTTCAGGCTGAAGGGTTGAAACAGTGCAGACATGGGAGCTTCCGTGAAGTGATAGTGAATGATGGCTTGGTTCAGTTGTTCGATAATATTCGAACTATGGATCATAAGTAAAGCCGAGTGTATGATTCAGCCCATGCGACCTTTTAAACATCCCCCCGTCAGTGACTTCAATCTTGAGCGCGTGCTCTACGCCTTGAGTGACCCCGTGCGCCTGGAAGTCGTTCAGCGCCTGGCGGAGGTGGACGAGGCCAGTTGCGGGGAGCTTGACGGTGGCCGGCCCAAATCCAGTATGTCCCACCACTTCCGGGTGCTGCGCGACGCCGGTCTGGTCTGCACCAAGAGCGTCGGCACCACGCATATGAACTCACTTCGCCGCGCCGAACTGGATGAGCGTTTTCCAGGTTTGCTTGCCGCCATACTGGCGCAGCATGTCCAGGGTGAGCGGAGCCCAGCGGCCGCTGCGATCTGACAATGGCGGCTTTATTCTGCGTTCTTGCCTGTATCGCGTATGCTGAACGGCGGTTCCTGCATGGGATTGCTGCTTAAGTGCCACCTATAGGGAGATGGCGTATGCAAGGGTTAACCAGAACGTTCTGGCTGTTATTGCTGCTTTTCGCGGTCAGCGGCTGCAGTACCAGTCAGGCCAGTGCGAACGATAAATGGGTTGGCCATACCGAAACCGGCCAGGCGTCCTACTACGCGGACAGGTACCTTGCCAGGCCGACCGCCAGTGGCGAGCTTTATCAGGCCGGAGAGAATACAGCCGCGCACAGGACTCTGCCTTTTGGTTCGATGGTTCGCGTAACCAATCTCAAGAATGGCAAGAGTGTCGTGGTGCGAATAAATGACCGCGGCCCCTTCGTCAGAGGCCGGATCATAGACTTGTCCCGTGCGGCCTTCGAAAGCATAGGGCGCGCCTCGGAGGGTTTGTTGCGCGTGGAGATAGAAGTTATCCGCTAGCTTGATCTGATTCCTTTTGCGTTGTTGAGAGAATAGATTAAAAGAATACAAATCTATTTTCTGCGCAGAAGTTTTCCTCTTCGATGATCTTATCCAGACAGCGAAACTGTGGCTTACCCCTGCGCATCAGTCCAACCGTTTCTGAAAGAAGTAGCGCTGATGTCCCGGAGGAAAATCGTCGATTTGTCCGAACCGGGTAAAACCGTGTTTCGGATAGAACTCGGGAGCCTGAAAATCGAAAGTGTCCAGCCAGATGCCGATGTAGCCTTTCTCCAGTGCCAGTTTTTCGGCCATCTCAAGCAACTTTGAGCCTGTACCCTGTACCCTGGCCCCTGGTTTGCTCTGGCACCGCCAACAATTCGATGAATAGCCAGCGATAGAAAATGTTGCCATACAGGCCGCCAAGGATGTCGTTGGTATCTTCGTCGCGGACCAGCAGGGCGACTGCTTCCGATTTGGGGTCACCTGCCTGCGCTATGTTGTAAGCGTTGAGAGGCTGAAGAATAGCTGTGCGTTCAGCGTCCCCCGGATTTAATGCGATTTCGATACGTGTGTTCATTGATTAGCCTGCTGGATAGTCTTATGTCGAAGTACAGGTTAGGTGTTTGATTGCCTGCTGCTATGCTTTTCTACTTTTGACCTGCTGAGCAAGCCCCAGCACAATCAGTTGTCCTGTCAGGGAGTCAATATGTTCGCACTCGAAGACATCACCCTTGAATCCTGGTCTGTCACCGGTTTGCGTACCCGCGTTGCTAGTGTCGGTCAGGGGCCGGTGGCGCTTTTCATTCATGGCTGGCCGGAATGCTGGTTTACCTGGCGAGAGCAGATGGTTGCCCTGGCCAATGCAGGGTACCGCGCCATCGCGCCGGACATGCCCGGATTCGGCGAGACCGATGGCCTCCCGGCAATTGCAGATTACAACGTGGTGCGGATCTGCGAATTCATGGCCGATCTGGTGACGCAGGCCAGTGGAGCACAACCGGTGCTGCTGGTTGGTCATGACTGGGGAGCAATCAATTGCTGGCAATTCACGCTGCGCCACCCGGATCGGGTATCGCTGCTGGCGAACATGAGCGTCCCGCTGCACCCCATTGCTGATCGTCCGCCAATGACCCTTTTGCGCGAGCATTTTGGCGACGATTTCTTCTACCAGTTGTACTTCCAGAAACCGGGTGTGGCCGAGGCTGAGTTCGATGCCGATCCAGAGGGCATTTTGCGTGCGCTTTACTGTTCGCCGGATACGCCGCGCGATCCGCCCGTGCTTGGGCGGTCGATAACGGAGGGTGGTGGCTGGACAGGCCGGCTGGGCAAGCCGCGCGAGCAGCCGGAATGGCTTGCCGACGCAGCGCTGGCTTACTACGTTGATGCTTATCGCCGCAGTGGTTTTGCAGGTGGCATCAACTATTACCGCAACCTGGACGAGAATTGGCGGCTGATGCAGCCGTATCGCGATATGCAGATTACCTGTCCGGTGCTGTTTCTGGTCGGTAGTGCCGACAGCGTCATACGCGGTGCCAGTGAAGAACAGCTGAGAAAGCGAATGGCTCCGCGCATTCCTCAGTTGGACATTGTGATGCTGCCGGATATAGGACACTGGGTGCAGAGCGAAGCCTGCGCGCAGGTGAACGATGCTCTGGTGACCTTTGCCGGGTCATCGAGCGACCGGGCTTGATCCGAGTCGCTCCCTCAATAGAGCGACGCATGTTTCGATTTCATGTTCGCTGGCGCTGGCAAAGCCCATGACCAGGCCGGTTCTATTCCCCTCGCCAAAGAAATGCGAGCTCAGCGGTGTACTGCCAAAACCTCTGGTTCTGAGCCAAAGGCTCAGTTCCTGATCGTCGAAGTCTCCTTCCAGCACCAGATGCATGCCGGCGCTTTCGGCCACCGGCGTTACCAGCCCGTCCAGCTCTGCGGCTACCCGTGCCTGAAAGTGCAGCCACTTGTCGCGGTACAACTGACGCATCCGGCGCACGTGGCGGGTGAACTGCCCGGTCTCCATGAACTCCGCAATGGTCGCCTGAATGAGTAGTGGGCTCTCTCCGCCATTAACCTGCTTGGCCTGCACAAAATGGTCAACCAGCGGTTCCGGTACAACCAGATAGCCCACGCGTAGGGCAGGCAGAAGGGTCTTGCTGAAACTGCCGACGTAGAGTACTGGCGCGTGGTCGAACATGCCCTGCATAGCGGCAAAGGGCTTGTTGTAGAAATGGAATTCGCTGTCGTAGTCGTCCTCGATAAGCCACGTCTGGTTTTGTTGCGCCCATCGCAATAACGCCATGCGCTGGGAAATGTCGAGAATGCCACCCATGGGATATTGATGTGTGGGGGTGCAGAACAGCAATCTGGCCGGCCCCAACGCGGGCAGCGCGTCGACGTCCAGCACCTGTCTTTTTAGCGGCACCGAGGTTACCGGGTTGCCACGGGAGGCGAGGGCGTATCTGGCACCGCGGTAGCCGGGATTCTCACTGAATACCCGGTCGCCGGGTTTCAGCAGCACATCCATAACCAGTGATAGTGCCTGTTGAGCGCCGTTGGTAATAATCACCTGATGCTCCTGACAACGCACGCCCCGGGCCGAGCGCAGGTACTCGGCAATGGCGTGGCGCAGCGGCAGGTAACCCTGGCTGCTGTCGTAACCGCGCAGCCTTTTGCGACTTTCCTGATGATGCAGGATGCGATTCCAACTGCGAATCGGAAAGGCATCCAGATCGGGTAAGCCAGGTTGAAAGGGCAGGCTGACATCTCCAGCTCTGTCGTACTTGCTGGCTTGCAGCTTCGGTATGGGAGGCAGCAATGCCACCCCATCGGGTTGCAGGACAGGCCGCCCGATGCGCTGGAGCGTGTCCGAGTGGATGCGCTGATGTACGAACAAACCCTTGCCGGGCTGGCTTTGCACAAAGCCCTCTGCTTTCAGCTGATCGTAAACTGCATTTACCGTATTGCGGCTGATGCCCATATCCAGCGCAAGTTGCCGGCTGGATGGCAGGCGGCTGCCCGCCGGATAGCGGCGGTCGATAATGCGCTCGGCAAGCTGTTGGTATAGCTGCTGCTGGAGTGGCTCTGGGCCGTCCAGGCGAATATCGTCAATCACGGCAACTGGTCCTGTTAGATTTCACAATCTGGATCTTTTGAGAGTATCAGATAAAGCCTTAAATGGAGCCCAGGACAGTTACCTTCCAATGGAGCTCCCATGTCACAGACTGACAACAACACAACCTCTTCAGATCCGCTGAGCTGTTGCCCGCGCAGCAAGGTCAAGCGAGCCGCCAAACGTGCGAGTTACGAACGCGCACCGGCCTATGCTCTGATTGACCGGCTGAAAACCGCCCACCTGGCCTTCGTTGAGGAGGGTGAGCCGCGCATCATTCCAATCACCGCCTGGCGCGTGGGCGATGACCTGTACGTACATACGCTAAACGGTGGCAGGCTGGCAGAGCGGCTGGATGCGGGCATACAACTGTGTCTGTCCTTTGCTGTGACCGAGGAGTGGGTGATGAGCAAGTCTGCCTACAACCACAGCGCCAACTATCAATCACTGGTGCTGTTTGGCAGGGCGGAGCGGGTAGTGAATGAGGATGACTTTGATGCGGCTTTCAGAGCGGTCATCAACGACATCGAACCCGGCCGCTGGGACAAGGTGCGGGCACCCAATGCGAAGGAGCGCAAGGCCACCGCATTGTTCCGGATACCCATTGAGGAGGGGGCCTTCAAAAGCCGGACAGGGGGCCCTGTCGAGGAACCCGAGGATCTCGATTTGCCGGTGTGGCATGGCAATCTGAAAGCTTAGTTGTGCGCCTTGCTTCTGGCACGATGTGAGAGGCCAGATCGGGCTGCAAGAATGCAACAAATCCGACGGTTGAAAGCCCCATCTGTGTCCCGGGCTTCACTTCGGGAGCGTTGCTCTTCGCAGTATGGGCGTAACCTTGTTGTAATCCAGTTGACATCTTTTGGTCGCATTCTAGCCGCCCGAACTTGCATGTCCGATTTCAATGAGACCAACCATGTCATTCATTTGCCGTTACCTACTATGCCGCTTGTGGCTCACGCTGACTATTCTTCCAGGCCTGGTTTCTGCCCACGACCTGGAGATCCATGGCTCCAACACCATTGGTGCCACCCTCGCGCCCATGCTGATGACAGGTTTCCTGGAGCAACTAACCGGAGAGGCTGTGACCGCAACCGCCACAGGGAACGAAAACGAGACCGTACTCAGCGTTACGGACAAAGCCACACCATTGACGGTGTTGGTAGCGGCACACGGTACCAGCACCGGCTTCACTTCGATGGTGTCCAACAGGGCAGATATATGGGCGGCTTCGCGGCGGGTCAAAGCCAGCGAAGTCACTGCCATGGCGGCACGGGCCGACATGGTTCATGCCGATAGTGAGCATGTTATTGCCATAGACGGGCTGGCAATACTGGTTCACCCGTCAAATCCGGTTGAGCAGCTCAGCATAGAGTCCCTGGCGAAGATCTTTGCCGGAGAGATTATCAACTGGTCTTCCGTTGGTGGGCCCGACAGAGCTATTACCGTGTACGCCCGCGATGACCGGTCAGGAACCTGGGACACCTTCAAGGAGCTGGTTCTGGCGGGGGCCTATACGCTGACCGACCGAGCTCTGCGCTACGAGTCGAACGACCAGTTGTCAGCGGATGTCAGCCAGGACCCGGCTGCCATTGGTTTTGCCGGTTTCGCTTCGGCGGGGACCAGCAAGCTTCTGGCTATTGCCGACGGTAACGCGGCGGCCCTCAAGCCCAGCAAGCTGTCGGTGGCGACTGAAGACTATGCACTATCTCGCCGGTTGTACTTTTACACCACTGGCAACACTGGCAAGCCGCTGACCCAGGCCTTTATCGAGTTCGCGCAGAGCCCGGCCGGACAGGATATTGTGGCCAAATCCGGATTTTTCTCCCAGAACCCCTTTGCGGTCGACCCGGTGCATGATGCTAGCGTGCCCGACACCTTCAAGCGCCTGACCGAGCGTTATCAGCGGCTATCTGTGAATATTCGCTTTGCTGAGGGACGCACCAAACTCGACAACAAGGCTAATCGGGACCTGCTGCGAATTCAGGCGTATCTCAAGGAAACTGGCAAAACCGGCAGAGATCTGATGCTTATTGGTTTTGCGGATCAGCAGGGGGACGAGCTCCAGGCTCAAATGATCTCTGAGCTGCGAGCATTGTCCGCCAGCAAGGCCCTCCGAGAGCTGGGTACCAAGGTGCAGGGGCGCACCGGCTACGGCCATTACATGCCCGTGGGCTCTGCGGGTGGGGAAGCCGGTACAAAGCGCAACGGTCGGGTCGAGGTGTGGGTCAGGCGTTGAGCTATTTTGTTTCCACGCAGCCGATGCTTCTCTGCCAAACACAGTCTGGCCGCTTTTGGCGTATGGAGTGCCGCTGCGACAGTGTGACCTGCGCCACAGATGGAAAGCATGGACGCAGCCAGGGGCGGGCAAGAATGCCATGATGTTCATGGGGTCGTGGTTGACCTGAGCAGATAAAGGGGCGCTACAAGGATTGCCGGGGCGGTGAATGGGCCGGCAGGACAAGGAGAAAGTCATGAGAGCTGACAGGGATGATGGGCCGCGCAGGCTCAACAGGGGCGCGCGCAATAATTCCACCAAGCGCGCAGTCATTATTACCGCCGTGCTTGGGGGCGGCTTGCTTCTATACCTGAACGGTAACGGCCGGGACCCGACGCCAAGCCAGGTTGATTCAGGTCATCAGGAGAATGTTGTCGAAACAGAACGGCCAGCCCCCAGTCAGCCGGCACAATCGGTTGCTGTCGAGGCAGCGCCTCAGCCGCCGCGACCCACGGCAGAAATGACGTTTTGGGAGCATGTAGAGCGGGATCGCAAGAGGCAAGCGACAACCGTGCCCCCTGATCCTGAACGCGAGGTGGTCGCCAGGCAGACGACCTTTAACGACACCAACTACATGCCTCCTAAACAGGTCAATATCATTCAGTCGGTACCTGTTGAATCTACGCGGCGATCAACCAGAACCCGAGCGCAAGGACTCTCTGGCTCCAAGGCGGCGTCCATTCTCTGGGAGGATGCCAGAGGAAACACATCCCGGTGGAAAACCACCTTTGATTTTCACAATAACCGTATAGATAACAGCAGTTTTTGTCTGAACCTGGGCAAAGGCTCGCTCTCGTACCGTGATTGCCGCAAAGGTGCACAGCAGTGGCTAAAAGGTCAGTGTCGGAGCAGCGGCAGTATCAGTGATGAGTGGCGGAGGATGTACTGTCATGCCTACAGCAATTTCAGAACCTGAATGCTGCAGGCGACAGGGCGTACAACGGGTAATCAACGCCTGTACGTTACGGAGGCTCAGTTACCGCGGTAGGTCGAGTAACCGTAGGGGCTGAGCAATAGTGGAATATGGTAGTGATCTACCCCACCATCCACTTCGAAAATCACCGGCACCTCCGGGAAGAAAGTGGGTGCCTGATGCATGGCAAACCAGTCACCAGTCTTGAAGGTCACCTTGTAAGTGCCGCTCTGCAGCGTCTTGCCCGCCGGGAACAATTCTGTGATGCGGCCCTGTTGGTTGGTAACGCCTTCGTTCAGGGCTTGCCAGCCTGCGCCTTGGAGCTGCTCCAGGGTGACACGCACCTGAGGTGAGGGTAATCCGTCTTCCAGATTCAGCACGTGAACGCTGAGTGGGTTTTCTGCGGCAAGCGCAATACCGGCCATGCCAGTCAGCAGTAATGCCAGGGTGTAACGCGGAATTAGCTTCATGGTTTTTTCCTTACTCATCTGATTGGATCAATTGTTCTATTGAGCTGTTGGCGCAGCCCTCGTCGATACTGGAGCCGCCAGCCCCGGCTACTCCCAGGGCACCGATTACCTGTCCATCAACCAGCACCGGAACACCGCCGCCCAGTAGCAGCAACTCATCAAGGGTGTTGAGGTTGGCCGAGCTCGGGTCGCTCTGGGCGCGCTTGGCCAGCTCGCTGGTGGCGGTCTTGGTAGACAGGGCGGTGAACGCCTTTCGTTGGGCTGCCAGGGTGTTATGGGGGCCGACGTTGTCATCGCGTTGCAGCGCAACCAGATGGCCTGAGCGATCCACCACGGCAACCACGGCGCTGCGATTCTGGGCATGGCAGGCAGTCAGGGTGGCTGCCGCCAACTGGTTACCGAGTGCGAGGGTCAGGTCCTTTCGTTCTGCTATGCCGGCGCTATCGGCTTGGGCAGCGCCCGCCGCCAGGCTGCCGATAAACAGCGTCATTAGGGAAAGTTTATGCAGCATGTGGGTATCTCCGTGTTCCGGGGTGCATGTGAGTACGGCTGCATGTTGCTTTACCGGAACGGTCACCCGCATTGCTACTTCATTACGTATTTGTAATGGGCATGCCTGGAGTTTGGCTCTAATCTGGCGGCATGCATCTGGAGAAGAACATGCGCATTCTGGTTGTTGAGGACGAACGCAAGGCCGCCGAGTATCTGCAGAGAGGTTTGGGGGAATCTGGTTATCAGGTGGCAGTGGCCCTTGATGGGCTGGATGCACGGCATCTGATCGAAGAAGACCACTTTGACCTGATTATTCTCGACGTCATGCTGCCTGGCATTGACGGTTGGCAACTGATCAAACTGATCCGCCTGCGCGGACAGACGCCGGTCCTGTTTTTGACGGCACGCGATAGCGTTGAAGACCGGGTAAAGGGTCTGGAGCTGGGTGCGGATGATTATCTGGTCAAGCCGTTCTCCTATTCAGAGCTGCTCGCCCGCGTGCGCAGCCTGTTGCGCCGCGCACCCCTGCGCGAGGTTGAGCATCACCGGCTGGAGGATCTGGAAGTGGATGTGCTGCGTCGCCAGGTCAGCCGTGGGGGTAAGCGTATTACGTTGACCAACAAGGAGTTTGCCCTGTTGCAATTGCTGATCAGTCATCCGGGGGAAGTGATGTCACGCAGTCGCATCGCCTCGGAGGTCTGGAATATCAACTTCGACAGCGACACGAATGTGGTCGACGTTGCTATTCGAAGGCTGCGCGCCAAGGTAGATGATCCCTTCCAGCACAAGCTGGTGCATACGGTAAGGGGTATGGGATACAAGCTGGACGGCTCTCCGTGAATTTTCTGATGCGTTCCCTGAGCCTGCGACTGGGCCTGGCTTTTGCTCTGGTCGGCACGTTGCTGCTGGGCAGTATCGGTTTATACCTGTATCAGTCACTGCAGCGTGAAATTGCCTGGCGCGATGACCAAAGCTTGCTCGGGCGCCTCGAGCGGGTGCAGTTATTGCTGGAAAACAGTCCTGATCTGACCGCACCAACCGACCGGCCGGAGCTTTACGCCAACATGCTGGGCAATACTCAGCATTTTCTCTGGGTACTCGATGACAACAATCGCAGGTTGGTCAGCATAAATCCGACCGGCTTGCCCATGCCTGCATTGCCGGTCACCGGCGAGCCGATTTTTCATCAGGATGAAGCTCAGACCTATCGCCTGGTTACTCAGCAGATCAGGGTGAACGGGAGAGCCTTGACGTTAATCGCCGGGCACCTGTTAGCTGAACGGCAATTGATGCTGACGGCGTACCGGTCAAACCTGATCGCTGTGCTCAGTGCCGGTAGCGTGCTGTCGTTCCTGTTGGGGTTCTGGATCAGCCAGCGGGGTCTGCGACCATTGAGACGACTGGCGTTGCAGGCGGGGGCGATCGACAGCCAACACCTGCATCTGCGTCTGCACACCGTCAACCGCTACAACGAACTGGATACCCTGGTCAGCAGTTTCAACCAGGCCCTGGGAAGGCTGGAAGAAGGCTTTGAGCAACTGTCGCGATTCTCGGGCGACCTGGCCCACGAGATGCGCACGCCCTTGAATAATCTCATCGGTCAAACCCAGCAGACACTCAGCCTGCCACGTTCGGCCGAACAGCATGAACAGTTGCTGGAGTCCAATCTGGAGGAGTTCGAGCGCTTGGCACGGATGATCGATAGCCTGCTGTTCCTGGCCCGCTGCGTGCAGCCCAAGCAGAGCCTTCAGCGCCGCTTGACCGAGCTACATACAAGCGTTGAAGGGCTCTGTGACTATTTCGAGGGTATGGCCGAGGAACGGCAGCTGACGCTGGTAAATCGCTGCAACGGTGTCTTGTGGGTAGAGCCGGAGATGCTGACCCGGGCCCTGGCAAATCTGATTGCCAATGCCATCCGCCATGCCAACACAGGTACTGCGATCAACATCACCAGCTGGACCGAAGCAGCGCACACCGTTATCAGCGTGCATAACCGCGGGCCCGGCATCGCGCCGGAACACCTGCCCAGATTGTTCGAGCGCTTTTACCGGGCAGATCCCTCGAGAAGTGAGCCGGGTGATAGCGGTGGGCTGGGACTGGCGATCGTTGAGGCAATCATGGGCCTGCATGGCGGATTCGTTCGCGTGTCCAATATCAGCGACGGGGTCTGTTTCGAGCTGTATTTTCCAGCCCCGGCCAGGGTGTAAAGCACATGACAACTTTGTAATGACCGCGTCATGCTGGCGCCGGGACGGTTTTCATATCCTGTGCAGGTCAAGCGGCGGCACTCGCCACCGCTAATCACTGTACAAAGGGTTAATTACATGAAAATCGTATTCGCCATTCTGCTTTCCATTTCTGCACTTACCTGCACCCTGGCCCAGGCCGAAGACGGCAGCGAGCGCCTGCGTGAGCTGCACCAGATGCATCAGCAAAGCAACTGACCCTATCACCCACATCAATGCCCTGGCGGGCGGCAGTCATGGCATGCATACTCATGCCATGACTCTTGCCACCCAACGCCTGCAAGTGCTCTGCTCCGGCATCTTCAGCCTTATGCTGACGCTCGGCGTAGCGCGTTTTGCCTATACCCCCATGTTGCCGCAAATGCAGGCCCAGGCCGGCCTTGGCGTGGCTGATGCTGGGTGGCTTGCGGCAATCAACTATGCCGGATACCTCAGTGGTGCCTTGCTGGCCTCTTTCATCAGTGACCTGCGATACAAAGATCGGTTGTACCGGCTTGGTATCCTGCTTGCGGTGTTCAGCACAGTGATAATGGCTACCAGTACCAACCTGTGGGTATGGGGTATTTCACGTTATGTCGCTGGTCTGTCCAGCGCCGCAGGCATGCTGCTGGGTAGCGCCCTGGTTCTCAACTGGTTGATGCGCCACGGTCAGCGGAGTGAACTGGGCATCCAGTTCTCCGGTATCGGGATTGGTATCGCCCTGTGCGCTGCGCTGATCGCGTTGTTAAATCAGTGGCTTGACTGGCGCGGTGAGTGGCTTGCGTTCAGTGCGCTGGCCGTTTTGCTGGCGGTACCCGCGTTGCGTTGGTTGCCGCCGCCTGATACCAGTGGCAAGACTACCAGTGGCATGGCGATGACAGACAGTCCGCCCAGTCGTCTGTACTTGCAGGTTTTCATGGCAGCGTATTTTTGCGCCGGTATTGGCTATGTAGTCAGTGCTACTTTCATAGTGGCGATTGTCGAGCAACTTCCGGGTCTGAGCGGGCGGGGTAACCTGGCGTTTCTGCTGCTCGGCATCGGCGCAGCGCCAGCCTGTATTCTCTGGGACCTGATTGCGCGCAGGTTCGGCGACCTCAACGCGTTGATTACGGCTGCACTACTGCAGGTGGTTGGCATTCTCCTGCCGGTACTGCATCACGGCCTTTGGGCGGCATTGGGCGGCGCCTGGCTGTTTGGCGCGACTTTTATCGGCATGGTCAGTCTGGTCCTGACCATGGCTGGCCGCTACTACCCCACGCGCCCGGCACGCATGATGGGACGCATGACCCTGGCCTACGGTGTGGCCCAGATTATCGGGCCGGCGTTGACGGGTATATTGGCGACCCGCTTCGGGGGCTATGCGGTGGGGCTTTGGTGCGCTGCCGCGGTGATGATGCTTGGTGCGTTACTGCTTTTCGGGTTGAAATTCATCGAGCGCCGGGATCGTCGGGAAAAGCAGGACTCGATATCCAGCGCTTGCCTGAACGTCGGAGGTAATAATGAATAGAGTATTAAGCGTTGTTGTTGCGTTGCTCGGTGTGCTTTTCTTGGCAATCGGCTTGCGCTGGCTGGTGGACCCCGCCGCAGCGGCGGGAGCCCTGGGTATGCCGCTGCTCGACGGCTTGGGGCGCAGTACGCAGATTGGTGACATGACTGCGTTCTTCCTGGCCCTGGGAATATCGATTCTGCTCGCTTTGATTACCTCGCAGCGCACATGGTATTACCCGGCGTGCATGCTGCTGGGTATTGCAGCCTTTGGCAGAATACTGGCTTGGGCTGTTCACGACGCCGCCTTTGCGACCGACATGATTGCCGCGGAAATAATTATTACCTGTGTTCTGCTGTTCGCCTCACGTCGACTTGCTGTAACGAAATAGTGCGCTGAAGAGTTTTAGTCTGTGCGATGCATGCCATCACATTTTTGTCGACTGCACTTTGTATGCTGGCTATGATTTTGAAAGCAGTATCATTTACGACAGGAGGTCACCGTGATTCTTGGTACATGGAAGTCCCTTTGCCTGCTAGCCATGCTGATGCTGGTTGGCTGCGCCACAAAAAACGTTAATCAGGGTGTTGATCCTGGCCAGATGGTAGATACCGGGCTCGTGTTTGCCAGCGTGAGTACCTCAGTCGAGAGCGGTTTTGGTCCCGTTGCTCTTTTTTATTTTACCGAAGGTGGTTATGTGGAGTCGCGGGAAGAGCATATCCCCGGCGCCACTCTCAAGCCTAGTGAACTGGAAGAGGATTCCGGTCGTCTGGTTGTACTGGAAATGCCAGTCGGCCCAAACAGCTTGAGATACTGGCAACTGACCCATGGCATGGCCCGCTACACACCCGCACAGCCCGTACCCGAGATCAAATTCACGGTCGAATCCGGCAAGGCTTTGTACCTGGGCAATTTGCATATGAATGTGGATATGGGTAGCAACTTCCTGAATCAGCCTGTGGTTGGAGATCTGCTGCCAGAGATAAGGGATCGCAGTGAGCGGGACCTGGCGATGTTCAAAAGCCGATATTCTCGAGTGAGTGACGCTGACATCATTGCCAAACAGCCGTTCCTGGGCGTATGGCTGCCTCAGAATCCGTTCTTGGCGCCTTGAGTCGCTGCTGTTAGTGATATGCAGTGTCAGCGAATATAGCCTGTTGGTCCGTAGGGGTGCTTCATTTGTCCGGAAGGGTAAAGCTTACAGCCAGGCTTACTGCAACGAGTGCGCACATTACGATCAGCAAGAGGGATGAGCCAGACCTTTCAAGAATGAGCGCGGCGACGACAGGCCCCAAGGCCTGAGCCAGCAGCATGGGGCGTGCAAGCAGGCCCATGCGCGTGCCGTAATCCGCGGGGCCGAAGAGAGCCAGGGGCAGCGTACCGCGCGCTATGGTGAGTATGCCGATACCTGCCCCGTACAGACCCATTGCCACAAAGGCCAGCCACGGCGTGGCAAGCAACAACAACCCGATACCCAGTCCGCAGAGCACGACAGCTATGCGCGTGGACCAGGTAGGATGCAAATAACGTGCTATGGAAAACTCAGCCAGCCTTGCGGCGACCTGAGAGGGGCCGACCATCATTCCGATCGCCAGAGCTGTTGCCGTAGTGATGCCAAGCAGTTCGAGCACATCCAGCAGGTGAACTGACATGGTGGAAGCCACCAGCGATTGAGTGGTCAGCAGCACGGCGAGTAACAGCAGAAGCCGGGAGCCTGATTTATCCGGTACACCTGATTCTGCCGGGTTATCGGGGGTGGATACACCCTCGGCTGTTAGTGAGGGGCTGCGGGGTATTGCCAAAAGATGGATCGGCAAGCCAATGACCAGATGAACGGTAGCAAGAACAAAGCAGGTATGACGCCAGCCGAACTGGTGCTCCATTCCGGTGATCAGTGGCCAGCCCAGGGTACTGGCGAACCCGCCAAGCAACGTGAGGCCTGTGATCGATGCGCGTGCGTCGCTTCCCAGCAGACGGCCCAGAGTAGAAAAGGCCGCGTCATACAAGCCCGCAGCCATGCCCGCACCGATAAACGTCCATGCCAGGTAATAGGTTGGCAGATTGGGGGCCAGCCCCATTAGTAGCAAGCCCCATTAGTAGCAAGCCCATGGCCAGCAAGCCTGAGCTGGCGGCGAGCACCGAACGACCACCAAGCCGGTCGATCAGCCGGCCTGCAAGAGGTGAGCAGGCTCCCGCAGTCAGTAACCCCCACGCCAGACCCATAACAACGAAGGTAATTGACCATCCCGTATTTTCTGCAATGGGAGTAGCAAGAACCGCTGGCAGGTAGTAGGTGGTGCCCCAGGCCAGAATCTGGGCAACACCCAGTGCGCATACCAGGTTGAATCTGTTGATTTGCGTTGAGGCGAGGCTCAAGGCCATGATCGGGTCCCCCAACTTGCAGTGATCGGCTCGATTCCACTGCCTGCCAGGTCGCCACCGATTACCGGTTCAGCGTATAGGTCCCTATTCATGTTCATAAATGCACACCTATGCACCTAATTGGGTAAATGTTTCAGCTCGATGTGTTTGGGCAGCACAGTGGAGTGAGGCTTTTGGTGTGGCTGAGAATACCTTCAAGACGCCCGATGATTGCTGCCCCGTCAACTTCGTAGAACACCTGTCTGCCCACCTTGGTGGCACGGACTATTTCGGCTTCAAGGAGAATTTGCAGATGGCGGGACACAACCGAACGCTCTTGCGGCAGCTGCGCTGCAATTGCGCTTACGTCTGCTCTACCCAGCTGCATGACGCGCTTGAGCACAGCGACACGGGTGGGTTCGCACAATGCTTTGAAAAAGCCGCTATCAAGAGAGTCGATAGCGGCTTCAATTGCCTGGTTTCGGGTGAGTGGCTTATTCATCGAAGTAATATATGTGCATGTGTGTGCACATGTAAACTGTCTTCGTTGGATGCCAGGGTTTTATCTTTCAATCAAAGCATAGATGCCGTCTTGATCGAGCCTTGCCCATACATGCTGAACGCCTACCGTTACAACACCGATTGCCGTAGGACAGCTTGCTTCCACATCGCCAGGTAGGTCACTAATATAGCCTGGGTCGTAACTCTGCTGGCTCAGGCACTCAGTTGCTGCCACTGGTGTCCACTGTTCAGTCTGGGCGTTCCAGCGACCCAGTGTAAGCGTTTGCGGATCCAGATCGGCGGGGAGATTCATTTGCAACACATAGTCATCGCCTTCGCTATCGTCGTCCAGAATCCAGTTGCTGTTGACCCGTCCGGCTGGCAGGGTCACTGGTTGCTTGCCTGATTCACTGCCGTCGCCAAAACTGCCTGGGAGGCCAATGTCGGCCTGAATGTTTTTCGCTACACCACGTGCGTTTATGTAGGTGCCATCCTGACCTTGTATCCCGCTGATGATCAGGGCGTCCGACAGTGCGCCGGCGATCGGAGCCACCCAGCTCAGTGATACCTGCTTTTTCAGGTCGATGGTCGTTTCGCGGATCTGCACTTCTTCATCAGCTGTTCCCGCATTAATCAGGCGTACCCGCTGATTGTTGTTCAGGTTGGGGCTATAGCTGGCGTGCGGGATATGCAACCAACGGTAGTAGCGTGCCGCCAGTGCAGTATTACTGGTGGCCGTATTGACACCGGGTTCCACGTCGGTGGTCCGGGTGCGAGTCTCATAGCGGTTGAAGATGTTGTTTTCACCGTCGATTATTTTTGCTTCAAACCCGTTCGCAGACACGCACGCGCTGGTGTTGTAGCGTTTGTCGTGGGTCATGTTCAGCTGGTTCCCCGCAGGAATGCTGGAGGGGAAAACAACCTTGTCACAACGATCAGTGGTGCGGCTGAAGCGGTCCATCAATTTCCAGTTCGGGCGTTCCAGTTCCTTCATCCCATCTGCGTTGGAAGTGATTGTGTGATTCTCGAAATAGGAGGCGTAATCGACCAGATCACCATTGAAGGTGAGAATTGACGCGTTCACGTCCAGTTGCCCGGTGGCTCCTGAATCATTTACCTTGACCATCAGTACGTTCTGAATCTGCTCACTTTCTCCGAAGCGGCTGTCGTACCCTTTATAGGAAGCGTTTCCGCTGACTATCTCGGTGTAATGGCCACCAAAATTGCCGGCCACCAGGCTACGTACGTACTGATGCTCGTGGCCGGCTACGTAGATAACGTCGTTATCGGCAAAGAGCTGGCGGTAGTCTTCATGCACTTGAAGAAACTGCTGGTCAGAGGCAGAGGTATCATAGGCTTCGACCGCTTTCTCACGAATGTAACCGTAGCGCGATCCCACCATGGTGTTGTGCGTTGAAACAATGATGTGATCGACCTTGTCTCGATTTGTCTCGATAGTCTGTCGGACAAAGTCGTAGGTGAATGGCATGTGGCCATAGGAAATGTTGATCATCAAAACGTTGTCGCGCACAAGAGCATAGGTTTTGTATTCTTGCCCTGGCATATGGGTGGCATCAGCGGGTACCAGATCTGACACGTTCTCGACCCAGTCAAGGTCCGCACCTTTGATGTCGTGGTTGCCCTGTACCGGTAGCAAGGTAAAGTCGTTCTTGTAATCCTCTGCCACGCTGCGCCATTGTGCGTATTCTTCAGGGGTTGCTGTTTCTGAAAGGTCGCCAACGACCAGCACTACGTCCACCGCTTGCTCACGATAAAACTCCAGCAAGGCGCGCATTGGATGAATGGAGGTGTTGGCCCCACCACCCTGGGTATCTGGTAAAAAACCTACTTTTAGACTGCTAACCTGCGCCGGTGGAGGCGTGGATGGTGGAGTGGCGGGAGTATCATCTGAACTGCTGTTACTACTGGACAGGCACCCGCTTAGGAGGGTGGTGCCGAGAAGGATCCCAATACAGCTATACCGTAACGTCATTTTTGCTCTCGATATGGAATGGTCGGAGCGAATATATTCAGCAAGAGCTGTGACGTCTTGGCGGCAAAGATATTACCGTTTGTTGAAATTGATTCTCATTTAATGTGACGTATTCAAACTGCTCACTGGCGGTTCCTCAGGTTGATCTCTGCTTCGAAACCGTCCTGCCGTTCCCTTGCCGGAGAACGCAAATGCAATGTCATGCCTGCACCTTTGGCAATCGCATCTGCAATAGCGAGACCCAGACCGGATCCGCTTGCACCGGTTGTTGAACGTACAAACCGGTTTCGGAGCAGGTCGAGCTGGGCTGGTGAAACAATGCCTCCGCCATTGCACACCTTCAGGGTGCCGTTGTCGTGCATGCTGATTTCTATCAGTTGCGCCGGGTCACCATGCTTGATCGCGTTCTCAATCAGATTACGGACCAATATGGCAAAGGTATCCGGATCAAGGAATGAATCCACTGCATTATCTGGCAGGCTCAGCACAATGCGTCCTTGCGCCTGGCTCGCAAAATCCTTAACTACCATCTCCAGTATCGGCACGAGATTCTGAGGATTCTGCGCTATTGCCCCACCGCCCTCTGCTTTTGCCAGCTCGAGTAGTTTTCCGGACAGGGTCGACAGGCTGCGCAATGCATCCTCGATCTGAATAACGGTTTTTTTCAATGGATCGCCATCCATCTGACCTTTAAGCCTCTGCACCTTGGCCAGTGCGGTTGCCAAAGGTGTGCGTAACTCGTGGGCGCTATTAGCGGTGAAGCTGCGCTCGGACTCGAGGGCGCGGTGTAGTCGTTCCAGCAGTTGATTGACCGCTGTGGCAATAGGCTCGAACTCGACTGGTAATCGATCCGTTGCTACCGGAGAGAGGTCTCCTGCGCCTCTAGATTCTATGGATTTCTGGAATTCAACCACTTGGCGCAAGGTAAAGCGAACGATCCACCAGACACCCAGAAAACTGACCGGTATCAGCAGGAACAAGGGCAAGAGCAGCGCTACGCCGGCCTCCAGCGCAGCCTCACGGCGGTGAGCCAGGGGCTCGGCTATTTCAAGATAGATGGTCTCGCTTACTGCGGATACACCGTAGATTCGGTGCGAGGGCGTGTTCGAAAAGCCTTCACTGGGGTGTGACCTAAAGTCACCTGGGTTGGCATCGTGGGACTGGAGCAGGAGGTTGCCCTCGCCATCCCGTACCAGGTAGGTGAGATATTCGTCATGCTCCTTCAGAGCCGGCGCCCGAAGATTGCTGGCGCGATTCTCCCGGTTCAGTATGTCGGTCACAGCCAGGGGTAGAATGCGCTGCGCGGTTTCCTCAAGCGCGCTGTCGAAAACTTCATTCATTTCGTGCTGGGCGACCAGGCCCGAGGCGATCACCCCCATTAGCCAGAGCAGAGTGACCCCCAGCGTGAGGCCGATCCCCAGGCTTTTTTGCAGGCTGGCTCTGCTACTCATGTGTTTCCAGGCGGTAGCCCATACCCCTGACGGTTACAATGGCATCACGCCCCAGCTTTTTGCGCATACGGCTGATATACACCTCGATGGTATTGCTTTCGATTTCTGCCCCGAAAGCATAGAGGCGATCTTCCAGCTGTGCGCGCGATAGCAACATGCCAGGCCGCTGGATAAAGCCTTCGAACAGTGCCCACTCGCGAGCGGTCAGCTCTACCTGTTTACCGCAGCGATTGATTAGATGATCACCCAGGTCGATTTCCAGATCGCCAACGCGTATCAGCGGGTTTGGATCGCCGCGGTAACGTCGTGCTACTGCAGACACGCGGGCCGACAGCTCGGAAAGGTCAAAGGGCTTGACCAGATAGTCGTCGGCGCCGGCATTCAGCCCTTCAATCCGGTCAGATACCTGATCCCGGGCGGTAAGAATGATGACCGGTGTCGAGTTTCCAACTGCCCTTTGCTTTCTAAGAAAGCCAATGCCATGCCCATCCGGGAGCATCAGATCGAGCAGGATGAGATCATAGGTAGTGGCCTGCACACTGGCCTCGGCGAAGCTCAGAGTCTGCACCCAGTCTACTGCGTGACCGTCATCGGCGATCTGATCCCGCACCGCCTCGCCCAGTCCGACCGTATCCTCAACCAGCAGTACTCGCATGGTGCTCTCTTTTTCAGTCATGAATTGAGGATGCTACCGCTGCTTCCTGACAACAGCCTGAATGACATGGTCATTGTTCTCTTCCGTGGGCTGCGCGTCCATAAAAACACTTCTGCGGTTTTCTGATCTTCTTCTGACCCCGTTAAGGCCCGTGTCAGGAAAAGCTCATAGAGTCCGCTGTGAGAGTTCAACAGGAGACACGCCATGAAAACCAAGCCCTTGTTTGTCAGCCTTGTGCTCGTTTTTTTGAGTACGTCGGTATTGGCAGACGACGACTGTGATGATCCGGTGGCCAGTTGGCAGCCCCGGGAAAACCTGCGTCAGAAATTGGAAGCCGAAGGCTGGACTGTTTACCGCATCAAGGTCGATGACGGCTGCTATGAGGTAAAGGGGCTGGCCCCGGAGGGGTATCGAGCAGAGGCGTCCTTTGCGCCCGCCTCCCTGCTGTTGATGGAGCTGGAGCGCGAAGATGACGATGACGATGGCCGTCACGGTACTAAAAGGGGCAAGAACACGAAGGGCTCAGCCGCGGCGCCAGTAAGACGCTCCGACAGCGTCGAGGGTCGCCCAAGCGTAACTATCGAGTAACCCGCCGACCTAGCCCGTTCAGCTCTGATGCTGTTCATGTTTTTACTGGAGAGACTGTATGAAAATGTTCCTGTTTGCTTTGGGCCTGGCGATCGCTGTACCCGGCATGGCTCAGGCGCGTGAGGTGACCTTCACGACCCAATTGCTCAAATACCGAGGCGATGGCGCCTATGTGGCGCTGTACCTGACGGATGCTGCCGGTAGATATGAGAAGACACTCTGGGTTGCTGGGAAAAAATCCAAATATTACAAGCACCTGAGCGGTTGGGCTCGTGGTAGTGGTCTGGATCCGGCTGAATACGATGGCATCGCTGGGGCCAGCGTAACCAGTGGGCGCACTCTGAAAGTCACCCTGGACCTGGATGATGCGTTGATCGATAAGGGCTATGTAGTGCGGGTCGACACCGCAGTTGAAGACAAGCGCGATCATCGGGCGGAAGTCGCCGTTCCACTGACGAGTGACGGTTCCGGCAAACCGGTTGCCGGTGATGGGTATGTTCGCTCCTTTCGCTACGATTTTTGACGAACTGGAGGGGCAAAAGTGATGTTGCGTAAAATTCACGGCCTACCCGGCCTGTTCGCGGCGATATTTCTGATGACGCTTGCAGTCACCGGCGCGATTCTGTCCTTGGTGCCTGCAATGGACAGGGCAGCAACGCTGATCCCCGCTGCTGGTGAGGTGAGTGTGGCTGAGCTGGCCGGGCGTGTCGTTGACCATTATCCCGGCGCCGAACAGATTGTGCGTGGCGCTTCCGGCGGCGTGATTGTCTATTACAATCGCGACGGCCAGCCTGGGGCAGATCTGGTCAACCCTCTTACCGGCGAGGGCATGGCGCCCTACGAGCCATCGGCTTTTTTTATCTGGATCAAGGATTTGCATCGCTCGTTTCTGCTGGATAGCCCTGGTCGAATGTTGGCCGGGTTGATGGCGGTGGTAATGCTCCTTGTCTGTATCTCCGGCACCCTGCTGCTGGTCCGTCGGACAGGCGGCTGGCGTGCGTTGTTGCGGCCGTTCACAGGCTCGGGCAGCACACGGATTCACGCAGAACTGGCCCGATTTGCCATACTCGGCTTGCTGCTGTCGGCGTTGACCGGTGGTTATATGTCGGCATTGCGTTTCGGCCTGCTGCCCGAACCGCCCGAAACCGGACCGACTTTCCCTGCTGAAGTATCTGGGGGGCAACCGGCTCCGGTAGCGACCCTGGCGGCCCTATCGGATATTGACCTAGGCGAGTTGCGGGAACTGGTGTTTCCCTATCCCGATGACCGGCAGGACGCGTACTCGCTGACCACCAGCGAGGGTGCCGGTTTTGTTGATCAGGCGACCGGGGAGCTGCTGAAGTTTCAGCCACGGGCCGCCGCTAGCGTTTTCCAGAAGTGGATGGTCCGCTTGCACACCGGCGAAGGCCTTTGGTGGCTGGGCTTGGTTCTCGGAGCAACGGCGCTGACGGTTCCGGCCCTGTCACTGACTGGCATAACAGTCTGGTGGCGGCGACGCCGTTCTTCAGCGCAGTTGGCGAACAATGTCAGTATCTCCAGGGCTGACGCCATTATCCTTGTCGGATCCGAAAACAATGCTACCTGGGGCTTTGCCCGGGAACTCCAATCCGGACTGAACAAGGCAGGTATCCAGGTGCATTGCAGCGAGATGAACGCGTTAGCTGAGACTTATCCGCAGGCATCCATGCTTTTTATACTCACCTCGACCTATGGTGACGGCGACGCGCCGGCTTCAGCACGCCGATTCATGTCCAGACTCGCTTATTTCAGGGGTGGGGAGACGTTGAGATATGCCGTGCTGGGTTTTGGGGACAAGCAGTTCTCGACGTTCTGCCAGTTTGCCCTGGAGGTGGATGCCGCGCTCGCCGCCAAAGGGCTGTCCCGCATACACAAGATCGAACTGATAGATCGTTGTTCCGGTACGCAATTCAACCAGTGGGGAGGCAGGATCAGTGAGCTCATTGGAAGGCCACTTTCGCTGAGCTACGAGCCATTGCCTCCGGCAACGGTGACGCTGGAGCTTGTTGAACGGGCGGATTACGGGGTCGCGGTGCAGGCGCCGACCAGTATTCTGCGTTTCCGGCAGTCCAGGTTGGGTCGTAGCTGGTGGCAAGCCTTTTTCAAAGCGAGTCGCGGCAGTTTGCCGGATTTTGAGGCTGGAGACTTGTTAGGTGTTATGCCGCCTGGGGGGCATAGCCCACGATTATACTCCCTGGCCTCTTCTACTTCTGACGGTGTCATTGAGATATGTGTTCGCAAGCAGCCCGACGGTTTGTGCTCCGGTTTCTTGCACCAACTCAAGCGCGGTGATCGGATCGAGGGCTTTATCCGTCAGAACCCGGGCTTTCGTCCTGCTGTCGGAAGCGCCCCTGTTATTCTGATAGGCGCGGGTGCAGGAATAGGTCCGCTGACGGGGTTCATTCGAAAGAATACCCGGCGCAACCCCATGTTTTTGTACTGGGGCGGACGCAGTCCGCAATCGGATTTTCTCTATCAGCCCGAGTTGGGGTGCTACCTTGAGGACCACCGACTGACAGGGTTGAATACGGCGTTTTCCAGATCAGTTGAGCACGCCTATGTTCAGGACAAGTTAATGGAAGACCAGGTCGCTGTACGTCAGATGATAGAGAGGGGGGCACAAATACTGGTCTGTGGTGGCCGGGGCATGGCGTCGGGGGTCAGGCTGGTTTTGGACGAAATCGTCAGGCCGTTACGTATCGATGTCGAAACCCTCAGAAGTCGTGGGCAGTATCTGGAGGACGTCTATTAACGCCCTCACCAGAGCTCACCGCCAATACAGCGCAAAGAGCTGAATTCTGTCGACAGTACCGGGTGGTTTGGCTAAGCTTCCCGCAAGCAAAGGAATGTGCAGGCACCTCCCTTGCTGGGTGGAATGAACCGCTGCTCAGCCATCGTTTTTGCGTGCGCTGCAATTGACTGGAGGTCACCGTTGATCCGTATTACATGGAAGTACCTTGCCTTGCTGGCGATCTTGTTACTCGCCGGATGCGCGGCCAAAAATGCCAATCAGGGGCTTGATCCGAGTCAGCTGAGCAAAACCGGGCTGGTGTTTGCCAGCCTGAGTACCGGAGCTGAGGGTGGAGATGCCCCCATCGCCACCTTCAGCTTCAGCCAGGGCGGCTTTGTAAATTCCCGGCAAGAGCAGATTGCAGGTCTCAATCTCAAGCCCAGTGAGCTTGAGGGAGATTTCGGTCGCCTGATCGCCGTGGAGCTTCCCGTGGGGCCCAATAGTCTGACGTACTGGTCGCTTACCCATGGCGTCACGCAGTATTCATCAGCCAAGCCCGTTCCAGAAATCAAATTCATCGTAGAGCCCGGCAAGGCCCTGTATCTGGGTAATTTGCACGTGCATGTCGAGATGGCTAAGAACGTCCTCGGCCAACCGGTAATCAACAACCTGCTACCAGAGATTCGCGATCGCAGTGAGCGTGATGTTGCGCTGTTCAAGAGTCGTTATCCGCTGGTCGGTGATGCCAATATCCTCTTGAAACAGCCCTTTCTCGGCGAGTGGTCACAGGACAATCTTCTGATCTCCCGATAGAAGCCTGTCGCCGGGCCGACTGTCAAAATCGAGACAGACAGAACGCCCGGATAAGGCTATTTTGCATTGCTGCGCGGGACAGCCGTCGCCCGCCGACAATGGAGATACAAGCTATGTCATTTGCATCCAAAGTGGTCTGGATTACCGGTGCGTCTTCAGGGATCGGTGAGGCACTGGCCAACGCATTGCTTGCCCAGGGGGCAGAGGTAATACTCTCCGGCCGTCGCGCCGAGGCCTTGCAGGCTGTGGCGGCGCAGGCTCCCGAGCGGACACTGGTGCTACCCTTTGAGACCACGGAATACGACAGCTTGCCGGATCTGGTCGAGCAGGCCTGGACCTGGCGTGGGCGTATTGACCTGCTGATCAACAATGCCGGCATCAGTCAGCGCAGTCTGGCGTTGGATACCTCATTTGATGTGTATCGGCAATTGATGGAAGTCGACTATCTGGCGCCACTGGCGCTGACCCAGGCGCTGCTCCCGCGCATGGTGGAGCAGGGCAGCGGACAGCTCGCGGTGGTCAGTTCCGTGGCGGGCAAGGTTGGCACAGCGCTCAGAACCGGCTATTGCGGTGCCAAGCATGGGGTGGTGGGCTATTTCGAGGCGCTACGGGCTGAAGTCGAGGATGCGTACGGTATTGGCGTCAGTATTATTCTGCCGGGCTCTGTGCGTACGTCGATCGCTACGAATGCGCTGGAAGGCAGCGGCGCGGCTCGAGGCCGCTCAGACGCCAATATCGATAACGGCATCGACCCTGGCGTGGCTGCGCAAACCATTCTTGACGGATTGAGCACGCGACAACACGACATTGTCGTGGCCGAGGGTATGGAGCTGGGCGCACTGCAGATGCGGGTTGCCGATCCTGCTCGCCTGTTCAGTATCACTGCTGCCGAGGGTACCCGCCTGGCCAAGGTGCGTGCCGAGCTGGGCGCGGGCGCTTCGGTAGATCCGGGCGCTGTCAATAAATCCTGAGCCTGCTTCAGCTTCCCGGATACAGCGCTGCCCGACCCGATTCAGGGGCGTCTCCTGGACGTTGGGCGCACCTGCAACTGGTCCAGCGCGTTCGAATTGGCTCGCGCCCACTCGTAAATCATTTCGATAGGTTGGACCATGAGCTTGCCGAGCGGCGATAGGGCATAACTCACTGCTGGCGGCACGGTGTCCTGCACTTGTCGCTCGATCAGTCCGCTGGCTTCCAGCTCACGGAGGGTCTGGATCAGCATCTTTTTGGAAATGCCGGGCAAGGATCGGTGCAAGGATCCGGTCCGTGCTATCCCGTCATGTCGGACCTGCAGCGTATGCAATATCATGCTGGTCCACTTCGTGGAGAAAAGCTCGAGAACGCGCCGTGGTGCGCAGTCTTCACGCCATTGTGCTTCTTCTGATCCGGTCTGCATTGGGGGTGGTTACCATTTGGTGCCGACTAGGATCGGCGAGTGCGAGTGGTTAAGGTGGTTGCCTATATCCTTTTTGGAGTTGGCAACATGAAAAATCAAGCCTTGGTTGTAGGCGCGAGTGGCATTATCGGTAGCGCTGTGTCGCACCTGCTGGCCGAAGAGCACTGGGCCGTCGCGGGCCTTGCTCGTCGTCCCGATGTGGCAGCAGGTATAACACCAATCAGCGCAGATCTGTTGGATCCTCATCAGTTGAAGATGGCTTTGGCAGATATTGAGCCGACCCATGTATTTCTGACAACCTGGGCGCGCCAGTCGAGTGAGGCCGAGAATATTAGGGTCAACGCAGAAATGCTCAGGAATGTGCTTGATGCTGTTGGTAGGTCTGGCTCGGTTCGTCATGTGGCCCTGTCGACCGGCCTCAAGCACTACCTTGGGCCGTTCGAAGCCTATGGCCAGGGCGCGCTTCCGCAAACGCCGTTCCGGGAAGAACAGGGGCGCCTGGATGTCCCGAATTTCTATTATGCCCAGGAGGATGAACTCTTCGCCGCCGCCAAGCGTGATGGTTTTACCTGGAGTGTTCACCGGCCGCACACCGTCACAGGGGTTGCGGTGGGAAACGCAATGAACATGGCTACGACACTGGCGGTCTACGCATCCATTTGCCGCTTCACCGGGCGGCCCTTCCGCTTCCCGGGTTCTGGCGTGCAATGGAACAGTCTTACCGACATGACCGATGCCGGACAGCTGGCCCGACACATGCTCTGGGCCGCGACGACACCTGCGGCGGCCAACGAGGCATTCAACGTAGTGAACGGTGATGTATTTCGCTGGAAATGGATGTGGGCGCGTATCGCCGATTGGTTCGGCATTGCCCCTGCGCCGTTTGACGGCACACCTGCACCGCTTGAACAGCAAATGGCCGACGACGCTGACATATGGAAGGACATGTCAAAGCAGTTTCACCTGGCTGAGCCAGATATCCAGAGACTCATATCGCCATGGCATACAGATGCTGATCTGGGCCGCCCGATTGAAGTAGTGACCGATATGTCGAAAAGCCGCAAGCTCGGTTTTCTGGCCTATCAGCCAAGTGATGAGGCCTTTTTCAATGTCTTCGAGCGGCTTCGATCAAGCAACCTCATCCCCCGCAAATGAGCTGATCCGGGGGTACTAGCCCTGCGGTGATTGCGCGATCTGTTCGCAATAGTGTGCGAGGTGTTCCGGCAGGTCGGTGGGGCAGACGCCGCATTGTTTGTTGCCAGGCACCGCGTGGTCGATGAACTTGGGGTAGGGGAGGTTCAGGTCAGCCATGATGACCATGAACTCCTCCAGAGTCTTGTCCATGCCAAGGCGTGGATTGCGCTTTTTCTCCTGGGCGATGGTAGTTACACGCCGGTCCTGATAGTCGTGGGCCGGGTAGACCAGATAATCGTCAGGCAGAATGAACAGCTTTTCCCGAACGCTCTTGTACAGAGATTTGGCGTCGCCATTCTGAAAGTCGGTACGTCCGCAGCCATCGATCAACAAGGCATCTCCGGTAAACAGGCGATCACCCAGCAAGTAGGCGAAATGGCCGTCGGTGTGACCGGGGGTGTGCAGTGGAGCGATGGTCAGGCTGCCGACGCTGAAAGGGCGGCCTTCTTCGATACCGATGTCGGCGCAGGGCAGATTGTCGAATGCCGGCGCGGCGATTTTGCTGCCGACGCGCTTCTTGAGCTCCAGGGCGGCGGTTATGTGGTCCGCGTGTATGTGGGTGTCCAGACTGTATGCCAGTGTCAGACCCAGGCTGCTGACCTCTCTGAGGTCGCGATCCAGGGTCGCGATCACCGGGTCGATCAGTACGGCCTTACCGGTAGCTTCGCAGCCCAGCAAATAGGTATAGGTGCTGGAAACGGGCTCGAATAACTGTCGAAATATCATTGGTTCATCCTTCTGAATGCCGGCTGTTGGAATCAGCCTAAAGCTTTGACGTTACTCGCCATATTGCGTTGCCAACGTCATCGGCGACCAGTAAACCGCCACGTCCATCCGCTATAACCCCTACGGGCCGACCGCGGGCATTGCCGCTGTTGCCCACAAAGCCCGACAACAGGGTTTGCATGGAGCCTGTGGGGCGGCCATCAGCGAAAGGGACAAAGACGACTTCGTAGCCATTCAAGGGCCGCCGATTCCAGGACCCATGCAGACCAACGAACGCACCTTCATCAAAACCAGTGACGTTCCCGTTGTTGAAAGCCAGCCCCAGAGGGGCCACGTGTGTACCCAGGGCAAAATCCGGGGCGATTGCACGGGCTACCTGCTCGGGTTGCTGAGGGCTTACGCGTTCGTCGATATTCTGGCCGAAGTAGCTGTAGGGCCAGCCGTAGAAAGCCTCGCGACGGACTGAAGTCAGGTAGTCGGGCACCAGGTCACTACCAAGTTCGTCGCGTTCGTTAACAACTGCCCACAGTTCGCCTTTGTGGGGTTCCCAGTCCAGGCCGACCGGGTTGCGGAGCCCTGAAGCGAATACCCGCGTAGCGCCGGAAGCAGTATCGACCTCGAGTATTACGGCGCGCATATGCTCTACCTGCATACCATTTTCGCCGACGTTGCTATTGGATCCGACGCCTACATACAGGTGCTCCCCATCGGCACTGGCGAGCAGACTCTTGGTCCAGTGGTGGTTCAGCTCATTACCCTTGCCTGGTAGGTCGGTAAGCTTGGCAGGAACTGCAGTGATGCTCGTCTGACCGCTTTGATAGGGCACTTTCAACAAGGCATCGGCATTGGCCACATACAAGGTGTCCCCGACTAGGGCCATACCGAATGGCGAATGCAAGCCCTGGAGAAATACCTCGTGCAAGTCAGCCTTGCCGTCTCCGTCTGTATCGCGCAACAGGGTGATGCGATTGGCGCTCGGTACTGCCGCTCCGGCGCGCTTCATGACCAGTTTCATCATCCAACCCTTGATGCCGTCGATCCCGCTTTTCCCCGGTGGTGCATTAGTCTCGGCGACCAGTACGTCGCCATTTGGCAGGACGTACAGCCAGCGTGGGTGGTCGAGGCCCTCGGCAAAGACCGACACCTTCAGGTTTGCGGCTGGGGTTGGGGTGGCGCCATCTTCCCAGCCGACTGCCGGCGCGATCTTGATGACAGGAATCAGCCTGGGCCTGGGCTCTGGTAGTTCCGGCCCGGCGCCGGTAACGGCTTGCGACGGCAGCCGCGCCTGTCCTCCACAGGCTGTCAACAGCACGATCAGGGGTAGCAACACGAATAGAGATCCAGCCTTCAAGCCCTTTCCTGTCCCCGGATTAAAGGGGCGCGTAATACTCTTGCGCGCGTGTTTTTCACCGCAGGCCCCAAGTTGGAAGCTTTTGTAGGGCTTTCGGAGGTCAAGTGCCTCCCGCTTACCATCGATGCCTTTTTCGCCGAGTTCGTCAGTGTTCATCGTATGGCCTGGGAGAGTGGAGGAGGGGTGGCCGTAGGTGCCTGTCTGGATCAAATATAGCAGTGCGCGTCCATTAAGCTATCCAGTTGGGCTGGTTGGCCATTAGAGCAGACTTGTATTTTTACAGGCAGACAGACGTCACGCGGTGAGCCGATCCTTTTGTGCGTTGGTTCTGCTACCAAGCTGGCACGACGTTGGATACCGTGACTATCGGAATGGTTGCAAAGGCAAGACGGAGGGGTTACAGCGTAGAAAGTGGTGGGCCCAGTAGGACTTGAACCTACGACCAAGCGATTATGAGTCGCCTGCTCTGACCAACTGAGCTATGGGCCCACTAAAGTACGAACGCCGCGAATTATACGTATTGAGGCGGCCGCTGACCATAGTTATGCACTATGGAAATAAAAACGCCCGGCATTACCGGGCGTTTTGGTTACTGCTAAGCACTTACTCGTCGAGGAAGCTGCGCAGGTGATCGCTGCGAGTGGGGTGCCGCAATTTGCGCAGCGCCTTGGCCTCGATCTGACGGATCCGCTCGCGGGTCACGTCGAACTGCTTGCCGACTTCTTCCAGCGTATGGTCGGTATTCATGTCGATACCGAAGCGCATGCGCAGGACCTTGGCTTCCCGTGCGGTAAGGCCGGAGAGCACGTCGCGGGTAGCTTCCTTGAGGCTTTCCACGGTCGCCATATCGATCGGCGATTCCATGGTCGAGTCCTCTATGAAGTCGCCCAGATGCGAATCCTCGTCGTCACCAATCGGCGTCTCCATGGAGATTGGTTCCTTGGCGATCTTGAGCACCTTGCGGATCTTGTCCTCGGGCATCTCCATGCGCTCGCCAAGTTCTTCTGGTGTCGGTTCGCGACCCATCTCCTGCAGCATCTGGCGAGAGATACGGTTGAGCTTGTTGATCGTCTCGATCATGTGCACCGGAATACGGATGGTGCGCGCCTGGTCAGCGATCGAGCGGGTGATAGCCTGCCGAATCCACCAGGTGGCATAGGTCGAGAACTTGTAACCGCGGCGGTATTCGAACTTGTCGACGGCCTTCATCAGGCCGATGTTGCCTTCCTGGATCAGGTCGAGGAACTGCAAGCCGCGGTTGGTGTACTTCTTGGCGATCGAGATAACCAGGCGCAGGTTGGCCTCGACCATTTCCTTCTTGGCGCGACGGGCGCGGGCTTCACCGATCGACATGCGACGGTTGATGTCCTTGACCTCGGAAATCGTGAGTTCGGCTTCCTGGGCCAGTGCCGCCAGCTTCTTCTGAGCACGAATGATGTCGGGCTTGCGCTCTTCAAGGGCTTCGGCATAGCGCGGCTTGTCAGCCAGCAATGCGTCGACCCACTCGGTATTGATTTCGTTACCGGGGAAGCCGCGAAGGAAGTCGGCACGCGGCATGCGAACGTCACGAACGCACAGCTGCATGATCGCCCGCTCCTGGGCGCGGATCTGATCCTGGACGCCACGTACGCGCTGAACCAGCGCCTCGTATTGCTTGGGTATCAGTTTGATTGGCATGAACAGCAGTGCCAGCTCTTCCAGCTCTGCAGTTGCCTGCTTGCTGCCGCGACCGTGCTTCTTCAGAGCCTTCTTGGTTTTGGCCAGTTGATCGCCAATCGCCGTGAAGCGTTGACGAGCAACTTCCGGATCCGGGCCGCCATCGCCTTCTTCTTCGGCGCTGTCGTCATCTTCCTCGTCGTCGTCCTTGTCATCCTTGTCGGATTTGGCTGCTGGTGCTGGAGCCTGTTCGGCTGCAGGTCCACCAGTGCCGGACAAGCCGTCGTCATCGGGGTCGATATAACCGCTGAATATTTCGGTCAGACGGCCGCTCTCTTCGACTACGCGATGGTAGTCGGCGAGGATGCCGTCAACAGTGCCGGGGAACATCGAGATAGCGGCCATGACTTCACGGATGCCTTCCTCGATGCGTTTGGCAATTTCGATTTCGCCTTCGCGGGTCAGCAGTTCCACGGTACCCATTTCGCGCATGTACATGCGCACTGGGTCAGTGGTCCGGCCGATGTCGCTTTCGACCGCGGCGAGGGCGGCTGCGGCCTCTTCGGCAGCAGCTTCATCGGCGTCGTTGTCTGCCAGAAGCAGAGCATCGGCATCGGGTGCTGTCTCGAAGACGGTGATTCCCATATCGTTGATCATGCGAATGATGTCTTCGACCTGCTCCGGATCGGAAATATCTTCCGGGAGATGGTCGTTGACTTCCGCATAGGTCAAGAAGCCCTGTTCGCGACCGCGTGCGATGAGCTCTTTGAGACGGGATTGCTGTTGCGCTTTTCCGGACATAACAACCCTTGTGGATGCCGTGGTATACAAAAAAACAAGCTGCGGATTATACCCTGATTGCAAGCTGCAAAGCCAGTTGGGGTGCCGGTTTACTTGTCGGTGATGTGCGTGGAGCCTCGTGTCAGAAGCTCGCGCAGTTCCTGCTTTTCCTCGGTGGTCAGCGGCATTTGCGCAGACTGGTCGAGAAGTTTCTGGATACGTCTGTCAGTTTGTTGCGATACCAGGTTGTTAATGGTGTCGAAAAACTGTTGTTCAAGGTTGGCGCTGGGAATATTCAGGAGCCATTCCTTCTCGGCCAGTTGACCAAGCTGCTCTCCCATTTCGGTGCCGTGCCAGCGGGCCAGTAGTTGAACAGTACTGAGTGTAGGCGTTTTCTGCAGGGCATCAATTAATGCGACCAGCAATTGCGCCTGCTCGCTCTCTTCATTGGCAAACTGGCTGGCTCCTTCCACCAGGCCTGCCAGTTGCGGATGGTGCAGCAGTGTGCGGGCGGCAGTCAGCAGTGGGCTTTCTACCCCGCTGCGCTCGGTACCGCGTTTGCGAGGGGGTCGGGTTTCAGGGGAGCGTTGCCTGGGCGCCGGTTGCCAGGCTTGCGGAGAGTAATAATCCCCATCATCGTGCTCGCCCATCATTGCATCGGGCATGTTGTCATAATTGCCCGTCTCATAACCGACAGTCGGGGTCGGCTGCCGGGGCACTGTATCCAGATCCATGCCGGTCAGTTTTTCCAGTTGCTGGCGTAGCAGGCGTCGCAGCATGCTGCCCGGGACCTGCTCGATCAGCGGTAACGCCAGGGTGGCCAGGTGCGCCTTGCCTTCCAGGCTGTCCGGGTTGGCCTCCTCTGCCAGGTGTCGGAACAGGTAGTCGGTCAGCGGCTGTGCCTGCTGCACCATGCGTGCCCGGAACGCATCCTGACCTTCGCTGCGTATCAGTGAATCCGGGTCCTGGCCGTCGGGCAGGAAAAGAAAGCGCACGTGCCGCCCATCTTCCATCACCGGCAGGCAGGCATTCAGTGCGCGCCAAGCGGCTTGCACGCCAGCTCGGTCGCCGTCAAAGCAGAACACCACTGCATTAACAATCCGAAAGAGCCGCTTGAGGTGCTCTTCGCTGGTCGCTGTGCCCAGGGTGGCCACCGCATTGGTCACTCCGTGCTGGGCCAGGGCGATTACATCCATGTAGCCTTCGACGACCAATACGTCATCCAGTTGCCGGTTGGCCTGGCGAGCTTCATACAGCCCGTACAGCTCCTGGCCCTTGTGATATACCGGCGTTTCCGGGCTGTTCAGGTATTTAGGCTTGTCGTCACCCAATACCCGGCCACCGAACCCGAGGGTGCGGCCACGGCTGTCGCGAATCGGAAAAATGATTCGGTCGCGAAAGCGGTCGTAGCGTTTGCCGCTGTCGGGGTTTTCGACCACCAGGCCGGCTTCAATCAGCGCCTTGACCTCCGTAGAGTCTGTGGTCAGATGTCCCATCAGGTTGTCCCAGCCGGGCGGGGCGAAACCGATGTCGTAACGCTTGGCGATCTGGCCGGTGAGTCCGCGTTGTTTCAGATAGCTGACCGCGCGCTCCTTTTTGGGATGATGGCGCAATTGCTGTCGGTAAAACGCCGCGGCCTGCTCAAGCAATGCATAGAGCGGATTATCCTGGCGCGGTTTGCGTGATTCGCGTGAGCCTGGGCGGGTTTCTTCGCGGGGTACGTCGACACCGGCCTGTCGCGCCAGCTCTTCTACTGCCTGAGGGAAGTCCAGGCGCTCGAAGTCCATCACGAAGCTCAGGGCGTTTCCGCCTGCGCCGCAGCCGAAACAGTAATAGAACTGCTTGTCCGGGCTGACACTGAACGATGGTGACTTTTCGTTGTGGAACGGGCAGAGGGCGGAGAAGTTCTTTCCAGTCTTCTTGAGCTTCAGGCGCGAGCCAACCACCTCGAGGATGTCAGTCCGGCCGAGAAGATCGTCAATGAAGCCTTGGGGAATCAATCCCGCCATCGGAGCTGCCCTGCGAAGTCGTCGAGTTGGTAGTCGTAGCGCATGCCAGGCAGGCAGCGCCCGAGCCGGCCGGAGCACTATAGCAGTGCATTAACGCCGCGCAACGCAAAAATCCAGCCATTTCCCTATGCTTCGGGAGGCCGGACAGATGCGCAGAACCAGATATTTTCAATCCGTATGAATCAGGCCGCGTGGGCTGTGACTCGGCGGGCCTGTTCTGGCCCGTAGACGGATAGTCCGGTACTTAGTACAGGCGTACGTGGCGACGCTGTTCGCGTTGCAACTTCTTGGCGTGACGCTTTACAGCGGCAGCAGCCTTACGCTTGCGCTCGGTAGTGGGCTTTTCATAAAACTCGCGGCGGCGGACTTCAGCCAACACGCCAGCTTTTTCGCAGGAGCGCTTGAAGCGGCGCAGAGCTACGTCGAAGGGTTCGTTCTCTTTCAGTTTGACGGCAGGCATTTCGTACCTTTTCTCAAAGTTTAACTGTGAGTCATGCTCCGGGCCTTGGCCAGAAGCGATTGCATTTCAAGGGGAGCGGATGTTAACCCCAATAAACGGGAAATGCAAAACAAGATTGGATGAAAGCGAGGGAGTGTTGATCAGCTTCCGGACGAGCGGTGCGTTCAGAGTGCGATGTCAGGCCGGAAAAACTGGCCCGCAGCTGGCAGGAATATTATCATGCGCAGCCATTCCAACAGCTGATTGCAGCAAGGACCCTATGCGCGTTCTGGGTATTGAAACCTCCTGTGATGAAACCGGTATTGCACTGTATGACAGCGAGCGAGGCCTGCTGGCTGACGCCCTGTTCAGTCAGATCGATCTGCACCGCGTTTATGGCGGGGTAGTGCCCGAGCTGGCGTCACGCGATCATGTCAAACGGCTGATCCCTCTTATGCGCGAAGTGTTTGCCAGCGCCGGGGTCGAGGAAGGTGATGTCGATGGCGTGGTCTATACCGCAGGCCCCGGCCTGGTGGGCGCGCTGCTTGTGGGGGGTGCATGCGCCCGCGCGCTTGCCTTTGCCTGGGGTGTGCCGGCGCTGGGTGTGCATCATATGGAAGGCCACCTGCTGGCGCCTATGCTGGAGGAAAATCCACCGGCATTCCCGTTCGTCGCACTGTTGGTGTCTGGCGGCCACACCCAGTTGGTGCGTGTCGATGGCATTGGTCAGTACCAGCTTCTGGGGGAATCCCTGGATGACGCTGCCGGTGAAGCTTTCGACAAGACTGCCAAGCTGATGGGGCTGCCATACCCTGGCGGGCCGGAGATCGCCAGGCTGGCAGCCTCGGGTGTGCCGGGACGTTTTACCTTCCCGCGGCCGATGACTGATCGCCCGGGCCTGGATTTCAGTTTCAGCGGGCTTAAAACAGCCACCCTCAATGCCTGGCAGCAGTGCGTGACCAATGCCGATGACAGCGAACAGACGCGCTGTGATGTAGCCCTGGCCTTTGAGCAGGCAGTGGTCGATACGCTGACAATCAAGTGCCGCCGTGCGCTCAAGGCGACCGGTTTGAAGACCCTGGTGATTGCCGGTGGTGTCAGCGCCAACCAGCAACTGCGCCAGTCCCTGGATAAGATGGCCAGCGGTCTTAAAGGTGAATTGTTTTATGCACGACCGGCGTTCTGTACGGATAACGGCGCGATGATTGCCTATGCAGGCTGCCAGCGCCTGATGGCCGGGCAGCATGACCAGGCGGGTATTGAAGCCCGAGCGCGCTGGCCTATGGAACAGCTACCGCCGCTCAACGCTTGAAGTGATTTTCGCTGCCATCGAGCAATCGACCGATATTGACTCGATGACGGAGCATGATCAGTGCGACCATCAAGCCGCAGGGTAGCAGCAGTTCGGGTTGCTGCCAGGCAAGCCAGGGCAACAATCCGACGCAGGCGGCCAGTGAAGCGAGTGAGGCGATGCGGCGCCAGGCGAATACGCCTAGCCAGAGTGCTGCAGCTATCAGCGCAGCCGGCCAGGAAAGCATCAGTAGCACTCCGGCCGCAGTCGCGACACCTTTGCCGCCCTGCAGGCGATGGAATACAGGCAGAATATGCCCGCATACAGCAGCGAGTCCCATCCAGCCGAGAGCGGCCGGGCCCATGTTCCAGAGGCTGGCCAGCCAGATGGCGAGTGCGCCTTTGCCCAGATCGCCTAGCAGGGTGGCCAGTGCCAACGAGCGACTACCCATGCGCAGCATGTTGCTCGCCCCGGGATTACCGGAACCGAAACTGCGTGGATCGGGTAGTTTGCCAAGCTTGCTGAATGCCACGGCAAAGGATATCGACCCGAGAAGATATGAGGTGCACAGTAGCAGTATGAGTTCGATGGACATGGCCTTGGCCGTGATCAAAACCCGATTGTAGTCGACAGTGGAGTGGTGTGTGGACCAGGTATTTATCAAGGGGTTGTCGGTAGAGGCCGTGATTGGCGTTTACGACTGGGAGCGCACAATTCTCCAGCCGCTGGTGCTCGACCTTGATCTGGGTTGGGATATCCGCGCAGCGGCTGCCGGCGATGACCTGAGCGCGACTCTGGATTACGCGGCGGTCAGCCAGCGGGTGCTGGAGTACGTCGGTACCAGTCAATTTCAACTTGTCGAGTCGCTGGCTGAACGTCTGGCTGCGCTGATCATGGAGGAGTTCTCGGTGCCCTGGTTGCGCTTGCGGGTGACCAAGCCAGGTGCGGTCAGCGAGGCGTCTGGCGGCGTCGGTGTATTGATCGAACGTGGAGTGCGCACCGCATGACGGTTATCTTCCTGGGCATCGGTAGCAATAGTGATCGGGAACAGCATCTGCGCCGTGGGCTGGATGCCCTGAACCAGTTGCTGGGCCCGCTGGATCTGTCACCTGTTTTCGAAAGTGATGCCGTCGGTGTATTGGGTCGGCGTTTCTACAATATGGTGGTCGGTGCCGAGACGCATCTTTCACTGGTTGACCTGAATGCCGCTCTGAAAGCAATTGAAGCTGCCTGTGGACGGAGGGATTCACCATCCCCCGGGCGGATCACCCTGGATATCGACATTCTCAGCTTTGGGGATCTGACGGGTGTGCACGCAGGCCAGACCTTGCCGCGTCCCGAGGTGGTGCGCAATGCCTTTGTGCTTTGGCCGTTGGCCCTGCTGGCGCCCCACGCGGTGTTACCCGGCAGTAGTCAGAGTTATGCCGAGCTTTGGGCTGGCTGGCAGGGGGAGCAGCAATTGTGGCCTGTATCCTTTGAATGGAAGGGCCGGGCGCTCACGTCGCCGGCATTGCTGGAAGCGCAGGCTCTGCGGGCGCGGATCGGCGGCTAGCTGCTTCGAGACCTGCGTTATTCAGTTGTGGGTGAAAGCTGCCTTGAAGTCGGCAATGGCTTTTTCCCGTTCTCGCTCCAGCCCCTTTCCCAGTTCGGCTCCTTCCAGGCCTTGGGCCAAAAGTGATTCGACATTGACGTCTCGCGCTGCCTGGGCCGCCGCGCGTAAGTAATCTGCCTGGGGGTAGGGCTCGTTCTCCAGGCCGGTGCGGCCGCGGGCGTCGGCTTCGCAGGTGCCGAGAAACTGCTCGAATCGCTCCGGTCTGCGGTAAATATCGAAGGCCTTGAAAAGCTTGAGCAGGGTGCCGGGCTTGAGTTCCAGTGCCCGATGACAATGGGTATGGTATTCGCACGTCAGCAGAGCCAGGTCCTGACAGTCGCGGGGCACCTTGCAGCGTTTGTTGACCGCTTTAACTGCGGCTATGCCCTTGGTCTCATGGCCATGGTGCTTTGGCCAATGGGCCGGATCAGTCAGGCCCTTGCCCAGGTCATGGAGCAGGCAGGCCCAGCGGGCAGGCAGCGGTAATTGCATCAGGGCGGCAGTGTGCAGCACCAACAGCAGGTGTTCGCCGGTATCTACCTCCGGGTGATGCGTCTTGGGTTGGGGCACGCCAAACAGGCGGTCTACTTCAGGTAGTAGCTCAGCCAGGGCGCCGCAATCATGCAGTACCCGAATAAAAATTTCCGGATTGGGTTCCATTAGCGCACGGCTGATCTCCTTCCAGCTTCGCTCTGCCGTCAGCGCCTGCAGCTCCCCGCTTTCAGCCAGTTCACGCATCAGCGCCATGGTTTCCGGCGCGACAGTAAAGCTCATGCGGTGGTAACGGGCAGCGTAACGGGCGACGCGCAGCACGCGCATGGGGTCTTCGACAAAGGCGGGTGAGACGTGGCGCAGCAAGCGCGCAGCCAGATCCCGCTGGCCGCCATAGGGATCTATCACCTGGCAATCGCTGTCCATGGCCATCGCATTCACGGTCAGATCGCGGCGGATCAGGTCCTGTTCCAGCGTGACGTCCGGACTGGTGTGAAAGGTGAAGCCGCCATACCCCTGGCCGCTCTTGCGCTCGGTGCGTGCCAGAGCATATTCCTCACCGGTTTTCGGATGCAAAAAAACCGGGAAGTCCTGGCCGACTGGCCGAAAGCCGGCATCGAGCATGATCTCTGGCGTAGCGCCAACTACCACCCAGTCGTAGTCGCTGAACGGATGTCCAAGCAACTGGTCACGCACAGCACCGCCGACCAGATAGGTTTTATATGTGGATGACATCGGGCCTTGTGTCCTCGGTAGCCTCAAGCGAAACGCCAAGCTTCAAGCTTCAAGCTTCAAGCTTCAAGCTGCAAGCTGCAAGAAAAAAACTCACCCCCAAACCCCAAGGTCAAAATGGATTCCCGCCTTCGCGGGAATGACTGGATGGGGGGTACTAACCGGGCACATGGGTTACAGATCAAACCGGGCACATAGGTAACAGGTGATAGCGTATTGGCCTCAATAAG